>NZ_JADIKE010000037.1 GCF_016904955.1 Dyella flava
AGTTGCTTGATCACCGTGACCACCGACAAGGTGGCCACGAGGAACTTCATGAATCCTTCTTTCTGACCTTTTGGGCGTTCGCTCGGCATGGATGCGGTATGCGGAAAGGGTTTTTCAAACATCCCGCGTTCGCGGGAATGACGGTTGTGTGTTGGCGGGTTTGTTTGGAGCTTGGTATGGCGCTTCGGATGGCCCCTCACCCTAACCCCGGATCAAGTCCGGGGTTGGCCCTCTCCCCGAAGGGGAGAGGGAGTTTGATTTGCGGCGGTGTTACATGTTGCGGCGGTATTCACCGCCCACTTCATAGAGCGCGTGGCTGATTTGCCCGAGGGAGTTGTACTTCACGGCTTCCATCAACTGCTCGAACACATTCTTACGCTCACGCGCCGTGTTCTGTAGCGTCTTGAGGCTTTCCGGCGCCAGCCCGTTGCGGGCTTTACCGAACGCCTGCACGTTGTCGATCTGCTGGCCCTTCTCTTCTTCCGTGGAACGAATCAGCTCGATTTCGGTAGCGATCTCGCCGCCGTGATCTTTGGGCAGGAAGGTGTTGACGCCGATCAGCGGCAGGCTGCCGTCGTGTTTCTTTTGCTCGTAGTACATCGATTCTTCCTGAATCTTGCCGCGCTGGTACATGGTGTCCATGGCGCCGAGCACGCCGCCACGTTCGCTGATGGCTTCGAATTCCTTATAGACCGCTTCTTCGACGATGTCGGTAAGGGCATCAACGACGTGGCTGCCCTGCCAGGGGTTTTCGTTGAAGTTGAGGCCGAGTTCTTTGTTGATGATCATCTGGATGGCTACGGCGCGGCGCACGCTTTCTTCGGTGGGCGTGGTGATGGCTTCGTCGTAGGCGTTGGTGTGCAGGCTGTTGCAGTTGTCGAACAGGGCATACAACGCTTGCAGGGTGGTGCGGATGTCGTTGAACTGGATTTCCTGCGCGTGCAGGGAGCGGCCCGACGTCTGGATGTGGTACTTCATCATCTGGCTGCGGGCGCTGGCGCCGTAGCGTTCGCGCATGGCGCGGGCCCAGATGCGGCGGGCGACGCGGCCGATGACGGTGTATTCCGGGTCCATGCCGTTGGAGAAGAAGAAGCTGAGGTTCGGCGCGAAGTCGTCGATGTTCATGCCGCGCGCAAGGTAGTACTCGACAATGGTGAAGCCATTGCTGAGGGTGAAGGCGAGCTGGCTGATCGGGTTGGCGCCGGCTTCGGCGATGTGATAGCCGGAGATGGAGACCGAATAGAAGTTACGCACCTTGTGGTCGACGAAGTACTGCTGGATGTCGCCCATCATGCGCAGCGCGAATTCGGTGCTGAAGATGCAGGTGTTTTGCGCCTGGTCTTCCTTGAGGATGTCGGCCTGCACGGTGCCGCGCACGGTTTGCAGGGTTTCCTCTTTGATACGGGCGTAGGTATTAGCATCCACCAATTGATCGCCGGTAACGCCGAGCAGGCTGAGGCCTAGGCCTTCGTTGCCCTTGGGCAGACCGCCGGAGTATTGCGGGCGCTTTTTGCCGGTGAAGAGTTCGTCGAGGCGCTTTTGCGCGGCTGTCCAGCGGGCGGGATCTTCCTTGAGGTATTTCTCGACGTTCTGGTCGATGGCGGTGTTCATGAACATCGCGAGGATGATCGGCGCGGGACCGTTGATGGTCATCGACACGGAGCTGGTCGGCGCGCTGAGGTCGAAGCCGGAGTACAGCTTCTTCATGTCGTCGAGGGTGGCAACGTTGACGCCGGAGTTGCCGATCTTGCCGTAGATATCGGGACGCGGTGCGGGATCTTCGCCGTACAAAGTGACGGAGTCGAACGCGGTGGACAGGCGCGTGGCGGCACCGCCCTGGCTGAGGTAGTGGAAGCGGCGGTTGGTGCGCTCGGGCGTGCCCTCGCCCGCAAACATGCGGGTGGGATCTTCGCCGCTGCGGCGATACGGATACACACCTCCGGTGTAGGGGTAATGGCCGGGCAGGTTTTCGCGCATCAGGAAGCGCAGCTGGTCACCCCAGTCTTTGGTCTTGGGCGGCGCGACTTTCGGGATTTTCTGGTGGCTGAGCGATTCGCGGTAGTTTTCGACGCGGATGACTTTGTCGCGCACCTTGTATTCGTTCACCTCGTCGGTGACGGATTTGTACAGCTTGGGCCAGTCGCGCAGCAGGTGCACGGCTTCGTGGCTGAGCTCGCGCAGGGCGGCGTTGTAGCGTTGACGCAGCACCAGCAGGCTGCGGTCGACGTTGGCGTCGTGGGTGGCTTCGTGGTCGTAGCGTTCCAGTTCGTGCGGCAGCTTTTCATCGCCGAGTTCTTTCAGCGCTTCGTAGTAGTGCTGCGCCTTGCTGGCGAATTCGGCTTCGCTCTCGATCTGGCTGTTGATGCCACGACCCTGCTCGGCAATTTCGGCGAGGTAACGCACGCGTGCACCGGGAATCAGCACGGTGGCGCGCGGCTCCTTGAGCGTGGTGTCCAGTTTCGGCTGCCAGTTGCAGTGTTCGCTTTCGATGCCGTGCTCGCTCTTGTTGGCGAGCTTGCCGTGCATCAGGCGGCACAGGTTGGTGAACATCCAGGTGACGCCTGGATCGTTGAACTGGCTGGCGATGGTGGGATACACCGGCACGTCTTCGTCTTTCAGGGTGAAGGCGGTGCGGTTGCGCTTCCACTGTTTGCGTACGTCGCGCAGGGCGTCTTCGGCGCCGCGCTTGTCGAATTTGTTGAGCACGACGAGTTCGGCGAAATCGAGCATGTCGATTTTTTCGAGCTGACTGGCGGCGCCGTAGTCGCTGGTCATCACGTAGACGGGGAAGTCGACCAGGTCGACGATTTCCGAATCGCTCTGGCCGATACCGGCGGTTTCCACGATCACCAGGTCGTAGGGCTGCGCCTTGAGGAAGTTAATGCAGTCGTGCAGCACTTCGTTGGTGGCAGCGTGCTGGCGACGCGTGGCCATGGAGCGCATGTAGACGCGATGGCTGCGCAGCGCATTCATGCGGATGCGGTCGCCGAGCAAGGCGCCACCACTGCGGCGGCGGGTTGGGTCGACCGCGAGCACAGCGATGCGCATGTGCGGGAAGGCGTGCAGGAAGCGCAGCAGCAGTTCGTCCACCACGGAGGATTTACCGGCGCCGCCGGTACCGGTCATGCCGAGCACGGGGGTTTGCTTGCCGGCGAGCGCCCATTCCTTGCGCAGACGTGCGAGTTCGGCTTCGCCCAGCTTGCCTTCCTCGATGGCGGAGAGCATGTGGCCGATGCTGATCTCGTCGTTGATGTCGATCTTGGCGGGCACACTGGCGTCGCTCTGTGCGCGCTGGGCGGAGGCGTTGCCGGCGCGCTTCATCACGTCTTCGATCATCTCGGTGAGACCGAGCTTCATGCCGTCGTTCGGGTGGTAGATACGCTCCACGCCGTAGGTTTGCAGTTCGCGGATTTCTTCCGGGGTGATGGTGCCGCCACCGCCGCCGAACACGCGGATGTGCCCGGCACCCTTCTCCTTGAGCATGTCCACCATGTACTTGAAGTACTCGACGTGGCCGCCCTGGTAGGAGGACAGCGCGATCGCGTCGGCATCTTCTTGCAGTGCAGCACGAACGACATCCTCCACCGAGCGGTTGTGCCCGAGGTGAATCACTTCCGCGCCTTGCGACTGGATGATGCGGCGCATGATATTGATCGCGGCGTCGTGGCCATCGAACAGGCTGGCGGCGGTGACAAAGCGCAACGGACTGGTTTCTGCCTGCGCGGTGCTGGCAGGGACATGCTTGGCGGGGGAACTCATGGGGACTCCGACAACGTGTGCGTTCAATCCGGCCATTCTAGTGTGGTTGGGGATGGATGGCTCGTGGCGGCCTGGCCGCTGACGGTTTTGCCAGGGGTGTGGGGGCGGTGCAGCCTAGGTGACACGGGGACTGGGGATAGGGCTTGAGCTGTTGCGATAGCGCAGATGGCCCGCGTTTATGACCGTGTGCTGCACCGCGGCCGATGTCACCGGCGATAGCGTGACGGCGGTGATGGTGGCTAAGTCGGAAGGGGTGTTGGATGAGGCGTGTTACTACCAGGCGTAGCTTTGCCCCCTCTCCCCTCCGGGGCACGCGGGGAGAGCACATGGATGTGCTCGGCTTTGAGGAGCGAGGAGAGGGCTGGGGTGAGGGGCTACGCTTGCCTCGAACATCATGGCCACGGCGCGATGTCTCTCTAATTGCTCACGCTACGCGCCCACATCAGCGCGAGGCTGCCCCCTCACCCCAACCCTCTCCCCGAAGGGGAGAGGGAGCAAAGCGATCACGTGATGCGGCGTGTCACTACCAGGCATAAGTGCAGCGCTGTTTTCCTCCCTCTCCCCTCCGGGGAGAGGGCTGGGGTGAGGGGCTGCGCTTGCCTCGAACATCATGGCCACCGCGCGATGTCTCTCTAATTGCTCACGCTACGCGCCCACATCAGCGCGAGGTTGCCCCTCACCCCAACCCTCTCCCCAAAGGGGAGAGGGAGCAAAAGCGGAGCGCTGCTGTTTCTCTTTCGCGAGAGAGAGCAAGAGCCGTCAGGCAAGGCCGAACGGTAGATTGGGCGATGCCACGATGCGGTCGCCGATGCACTGGCCGCTTACGAACGCCAGGGTGGCATCGATCACTTCCGGCGCATCAACCACTTTGTGATGCCCCAGACCTTGCGTGGTCAACAATCGTGCGCCAGGCCAGTAGCGCGCGTAACGCTCGCCCTCTTCCCACGGCACTTCACGATCGTTGAGATCGTGCACGATCAAGCCGGGTTGTCCGAGCATGGGTACGTGATGATGCGCGGCAAGATCGCGCGGTGCGAAGCCGGTGCGGTTTTCGAACCAGTGGTAGAAGGCATCGCGCAGATGCTCGCCCAGATGCACGAAATGGATAAAGCGATTGGCCGCGGCTTCCAGGTCCGCTGCGGGTGCGATCAACACCAGGCGTTCCGCATGCCAGTCCTCGCCTTGCGCCAGCGTAAGTGCCGCACCACCCATCGAATGGCCAATCGCCAGCGCAGCGGTGCCGAAGTGCTTGCCCACTTCGCGCGTGGCGACGATGCAATCGGGCAAGGTGCACAAGCCGCCGGTGCTGGCGCCATGTCCGGGTTGATCGAAACTGACCACGGCAAAACCCAGCTCGCGCAATTTGCTCACCCACGCCAGAAAGCGCAGGCCGAAGCTGGACCAGCCATGCACCAGCAATGCATAGGGCTGCGTCGCGGGATCGCCCCATACATAGGTGGCGATGGTCTCGCCACGGACCTGCAATTGGCCGCGTTGCATGTCGCTATCGGGTTTGGCCGCGCGTGCACGGCTGCGGCTGCTGGCGAACGGGGTGGCAAACAGGCGCGCGGCACGCTCCACCGTGCGTCGCGGTGCGAGCCGGCCGCCGAGCGCAAAGCCAACGCGTACCGCGCCAAGCTTCCACGCGGCATGCGACTTGTGGCGACGTGAGTGAGTGGCTTGGCGTGTCATGGCGACCTCCCGATGTTCAGGATTGATAACTGGCAAATAGACGATCGAGCGCTGTCCAGGTGCGGCGATTGGCTTGTTCAAAACCAAACAGGGCGGCGTCGTGTTGCAAACCGAGCATCAGGGCATAGACCTCGAAGGCGAGCTGATCCGCATCGGTGTCGGCGCGCAGATCGCCGACTTCGATCGACTGCGTGATGGCGCGCGCCAACTCCGCGCGCCAGCCGGCTTGCTGTTCCTTCACGCGTTGGCGCATCGGGCTGTCTTCGCGGCCGTCGTATTCCACGACGGCGCTGATCAGCACGCAGCCGCTTTGATGGATATGCGACCACTCGGACCAGCGCTGGAGGATCGCGCGCAGGCGCTTCAACCCGCGCGGCTGCTTGACCGCCGGACGCATGATGAATTCGATGAAGCGCCGGGTGGCGGATTCCAGCAAGGCCAGTTGCAGTTCTTCGCGCGAGCCGAAATGCGCGAACACGCCGCTCTTGGACATGCCCACGCCCAAGGCCAGGGCGCCGATGGAGAGACCTTCGAGGCCGTCCTGGCGGGCCAGTTCGTAGGCGTGATCGAGGATCAGCTCACGGGTGGCGGCGCCTTTGCCGGGGGTGATGGCAGGGTTCATGGGCGGCAAAAATAGCACGACCGTTCGTATTATTTCAACCCTCCCGTCACCCCTGCGCAGGCCGGGGCCTAGTGACTTTGAGGCGCACAAAGACGCTGGGCCCGGGCCTGCGCCGGGGCGACGGGCAAGGTCTGTGACGTCATCGGCAGGAAAACACATCGCTGCCTTCTGGTAAGCCAAAGGTCAGCCTCGCCCGGTATCAACTTACGTTTTGAAGCCGCCGACGAGGCGGACACGACACCAGGGGGATGGAAAGGCATGCGCGCCGCGGGATCGCAAGTAATTCGGCTGATTCCTGAACAAGCGAAAGCAATAACGTCAACATCGCGAAATACGATTACGTTTCCCGTACTGCAAGCCGCCCCTGTCGCGGCTGCTTTTAATAATGGAGAGGACACCATGATCAGCATGACCCGCAAATTGGCCCTTGTTGCAGGCATCGGCCTTGCGCTGGCCAGTGTGAGTTACATCCCATCCGCCGCCGCGCAGGTATCGGTCGGTGTAGGCGTCAATATCGGCGTGGCGCCGCCGGCCCCGCGCTACGAAGTGGTTCCGCCGCCGCGCGCGGGCTATGTGTGGGTGCCGGGTTACTGGCAATGGAATCCAGGCTGGCATCGTCACGTCTGGGTGCCGGGCACCTGGATGGTGGCCCGTCCGGGCTGGCGTTGGCACCAGGGCGTATGGGTGCAGGGCCGTGGTGGCTGGCGCTGGCGTGACGGCTATTGGGGTCGCTGATCGCGTAA
Source organism: Dyella flava (assembly GCF_016904955.1). Classification (GTDB taxonomy): domain Bacteria; phylum Pseudomonadota; class Gammaproteobacteria; order Xanthomonadales; family Rhodanobacteraceae; genus Dyella_B; species Dyella_B flava. The sequence continues at coordinate 6,817 of NZ_JADIKE010000037.1, forward strand.
CAATCTGCGCCCGATCGCGTGATCGGGCGCAGGTTTTAGCGGGCTAAGGGCGATTAAATTTGCGAACCGCTTTTGGTTCGATAGATTCTTCGATCCAACCTTTCATCTGGGGAGATTCCATGTCATTACGTCTTGCAACCCTGCTGGCCCTGGCCGGCGTTACTGCCGTTACCGCCGGCTGCGTAGTGGAACAACCTGCTCCACCGCCGCGCCGCGTGGTCTATGAAGCACCGCCGCCCCCGCCGCCGGTGGTTGAAGTCGTCGCCCCGCAGCCGCCGCCGGTTGCCGTGGTGGAAGAAATCCCGCCGCCGCGCCATGGCTATATCTGGGCACGTGGCTACTGGCACTGGGACGGCGCCCGCTATGTGGCGGTGCGCGGTCACTGGGAAGCGGTCCGTCCGGGTTACCACTATGTGCATCCGCACTGGGAACGCGGTCCGGGTGGCTGGCACTTCAGTGCCGGTATCTGGGTGGCCGGCTGATCGACGGCTTTGCCGTGAGGCTCGAAACGCCCCGCTTCAGCGGGGCGTTTTTTTATGTCCTGCGCAAGCGCGGGAACAGGGCGCGCCGAATGGCCCACTGAGCAGGCGGCAATCGAAGGGTTACACCACGCAGGCCGTAGCGAATGAGGCAACATCGCCCCCGCACCGCAAGGCTTTTGCTGCGGCGCATCAGCACCTCAAGTCGAGTCGTACTAAACTTACGGGGCTAACTCGCCGCCCCAGCCTCTTGCTGGGGCTTTGAGTTTCAGGCGTCAGGTCCTTGGCGGGGCCAAGCGCTTCCAATAGTAGGTTGCCATCCCTGGCACCGTCATACGTGGAGTTCAAGTTCCAATGATTTTCGAAACCATCGCCAAAACAGGCCACGAAGAAGTCGTCTTCTGCCATAACAAAGACGCAGGCCTGAAAGCCATCATTGCGATCCATAACACGGTGCTGGGCCCGGCACTGGGCGGCCTGCGCATGTGGCCGTACAAGACCGAGCAAGATGCAGTGAACGATGTGCTGCGTCTGTCGCGCGGCATGACCTACAAGAACGCTGTGGCAGGTCTGAACCTGGGCGGCGGCAAGGCGGTGATCATCGGCGATCCGTCGAAGGACAAGTCCGAAGCGCTGTTCCGCGCCTTCGGCCGTTTCGTCAACTCGCTCAACGGCCGCTACATCACGGCCGAAGACGTGGGCATCGACGTCAACGACATGGAATACGTGTTCCGTGAAACCGAATACGTGACCGGCGTGCACCAGGTGCATGGCGGTTCGGGCGACCCCTCCCCGTTCACCGCCTACGGCACGCTGCAGGGCCTGATGGCTGCGCTGCATTTCAAGCACGGCAACGAAGACGTGGGCAAGTACAGCTACGCCGTGCAGGGTGCGGGCCACGTGGGCAGCGAATTCATTAAGCTGCTGCGCGAACAGGGCGCGAAGGTGTTCGTCACCGACATCAACAAGGATCTGGTGCAGCGTTGCGTGGATGAGCTGGGCTGCGAAGCCGTGGGCCTGGACGAAATCTACGACGTCGACGCCGACGTGTACTCGCCGTGCGCCCTGGGCGGTACGGTCAACGAGCAGACCATCGACCGCATCAAGGCCAAGATCATCTGCGGCGCGGCCAACAACCAGCTGGCCAACGACGCGATCGGCGACGAGCTGACCCGCCGCGGCGTGCTGTACGCGCCGGATTACGCGGTGAACGCCGGTGGCGTGATGAACGTGTCGCTGGAAATCGACGGCTACAACCGCGAACGTGCGATGCGCATGATGCGCACGATCTACTACAACCTGGGTCGCATCTTCGAAATCAGCAAGACGCAGAACGTGGCGACCTACAAGGCAGCCGACCGTTTGGCCGAAGAGCGTATCGACGCCATCGGCAAGATCAAGCTGCCGCACATGGGCAATGGCGCGCCGCGCTTTGCCGGCCGCATGCGTGGACAGTAATCGACGCAGTTGATGTAACGAAAAAGCCGCCGGTTTCCGGCGGCTTTTTTTATGGCGTGATCATCCGTGCCCGCTCGCTGCCGCGTGCGTCATTGATGGCACTGATGGCGGCTTCATCTGCATGATCCATATCTGTTGGTCCGGCCCATTGCCGAACCTGGCGATGAAATCGGATACGGTTTGATCCAATCCAGCGCGCGGTTGCTCGCGCTGGATACGTGCCCGCAGCAGCCAGCCGCGCGGCTCTTCGGGATGGACCTGCAGCAGGTGATCGGCAATCGCCCAGCCTTTGTCCCAATCGTGTTTCGAGTTGACGTACAAGTTGCCCAATTCGATCAGATCCCAGCTGTCATCCGGATTGATGCGCATGGCTTGCTCGTAGTCTGCAATGGCCTCATCCGTCTGCCCCATCGATTCGTAGGCGACACCGCGCGCTTCATAGCTGTTCTCATCCTGCGGCGCCAAGGCAACCAGCGCATTGCCTTCCGACAACGCCCACTGGGGTTGCCCGAGGTCTACCAGATCGGATACGCGCATCTGGCGTTGAACGATGGCTGATGGATCAAACCTCAGCACCTCGGAGCGGAAGATGAGCGACAGGTCCGACCGGTAGCAATGTCTTGCCCACCAGCCCGCGCTCATAAGCATGCCAACCTTGCCCGGCTGGGCGTAGAGAACTTTGTAAAGTTCGTACTCGCTGGCGGGTAGGCACGGCGTGTCCTCGACAAACTGCTCGCCGCCCGTACTTTCGGCGCGAAGCACCAGCAAGAGTGGATTTTCCTTCACGTGCCGCTGAGCGGATGCGATCAAGCCCCGCATCGTGGGAACGTCGCCGCCCCACTTGGGTTGCGCCATCCACACCATGCGCGCGTAGATCATGTAGCTGGCCGGCTCGACCGCAAGGCCTTGCCTGGCAGCGCTTATTGCATAACTGGTGTCGCTGATCAGCGCCGCAGCGTAAATCATGGCGCCATAGGCAGGCGTAATCCGCGGTTCAAGTTTGACCGCAGCATCCAGATCGGCGCGTCCCCGTTGCAACAAGCGGTCCATCGAATCAAGCGCCGATTGCGGCGTGTTGGCAGCGTAATCGTTGCCACGTGCTTGCTGTGCCATGGCGACATAAGCCATGCCGCTTGCCGCCAGCGCAAAGGGGCTGTTGGGATCTTGACGCTTCCACGCATCCATCAGCCCACGGACCGTATCCGATCCATTCGCGAAGTCGATGTTGAAGGTACGGTCCAGCACATCTTGCGCATCCGGCGCAGTGCGCGGGGTACGCATGATGTCATCGAGGCGGCGATCCAATTCGGCTGTATGTCCGGCGCGGATCAGCTGAAAGGCTTCTTCCTGCTTGATGGCCGGATCCAAAGCGTAACGGCAATACGCGCTCGTCGCCGCATCGGACCAATCGAGCCCCGGCGGATTGGGATATGCAAGGCAACGCTGCAAGGGATCGGCGATGGCTTCGGCTTTCCGCGCGTCGCTCAGGAACTGCTGAAGTTGCGCGTCGGAAAACAGCGGCTTCGGTGGCTTGTAGGGCGGCGGCCGCCGAAACACGGTACGGGGAACGGCCGGTGCCGTTGGTTCGATCCTTGAAAGCCGATGGGACATAAAACAGGCGGCGCCGATCAAGACGGCTCCTGCCAGCGACAGCCAAAGCACGCGCGCAGTCATGTCTTCCCCCTATTGACCCGATGAAACTTGCACGGCCGGGTCAAATCCGCAAGCGGTCCCATCCAGGCCGCCTCCCCATGGGTGAACCATGGCGCCACCCACGCGCCAACCCAACTGGGGTGATACCCGGCCCGCGCCTTTGGCACTACGGGTGTCGGCGCATACCGGTTTTCAAGGTAAGGATCCGCGCTGAAATGTGATCCACCGCGTATAGAAATCCGTTCTTCAACGTCCGGCGCATACAGTTCTGCTAGACTCCCGACTCGTAAGAAAATGTGCCGCAAGTCTTTGCCCGAACCGGCAAAAAACCGGCCTATTTCGAGCGCTAAGGGGGCCCGCTTCGCGGGTGCAGTACAAAAAATATCTTCACGGCCCACGCGTCACCGGCTGTCTTCTGTTTACCATCACGGTTACGGAGGGCTGGGGAGCCGGCAATGGATTCGCGTACGCGTGGGAAACGCGGGATACAAGAGCAGGTTGAGTAGGTATGAGCGCAATCATGGAAACCGGGATCAGCGATGAGGACATCCTGTTCAGGCTGAAGGATGTGCTGCGCGAGACGTTTGAGATCGATCCGTCCAGGGTCCACCCGGATACTCACCTGTTCACCGATCTGGAATTGGACAGCATTGATGCCGTCGACCTGGCGATCCAGGTGCAGGACATGACCGGCATGCGCATCAAGCCCGAGGACTTCAAGAACGTACGAACGGTGGGCGACGTGGTCGCCACGGTCCGTATGCTGCTGACGCGCTGACGACGTTCATGCTGCATGCGCCCGAATCCGTCGCAGCAAGCTTCCGGCCCTGCGCGCTGATCCCCATCTACAACCACAAGGACACCATCACCGAAACGGTGCATGGGCTGCGCGCGCACGGTCTGCCGGTGGTGATCGTGGATGACGGCAGCAACGACGCCACGCGCGCAGTGCTGCGTGCGCTGGCCAGCAAGGAAGACGCGGTCAAACTGATACGCCTGCCGCGCAACGGCGGTAAAGGCCGCGCCTTGACCGCGGGACTGATCGCGGCGCGCGATGCCGGCTACACACATGCCTTGCAGATCGATGCGGACGGCCAGCACAACGTAGGCGACGTACCGCGATTTCTTGCCGAAGGCCAAAACGATCCGCACGCGCTGATCTGCGGCCACCCGCTCTACGATGAAAGTGTGCCGCGCGCACGGCTGTATGGGCGCTATGTCACGCATGTCTGCGTGTGGCTGGAAACGCTGTCGTTCACGCTGCGTGATTCGATGTGCGGTTACCGTCTGTACCCGCTGGATGCAACCTGTGCCGAAATCGACCGCGCGCCACTGCCCGCGCGCATGGATTTCGATACGGAGGTGGCGGTGCGGCTGATCTGGCGCGGCGTACCGGTGCGCAATCTACCTACCCGGGTGATTTACCCGGAAAACGGCCTCTCCCATTTCCGCATGCTGCACGACAACCTGCGCATCTCCGCCATGCATACCCGCCTGCTGCTTGGGATGCTGCCGCGCGCGCCGATGCTGTTGTGGCGCAAGCGCAGGAGGGCGGCATGGGTGGCATGACCATCTATTCCTTGAGCCGCAAACTCCCTCTCCCCTTCGGGGAGAGGGCTGGGGTGAGGGGCCAATCTTGCGATAGACCCTCATCCCAGCACGACAATGATTTTGGCTTTTCGCAAAAAGCACCTTCATCGCAAGACTGTCCCCTCACCCCAGCCCTCTCCTCGCTCCTCAAAGACGAGCACATCCATGTGCTCTCCCCGCGTGCCCCGAAGGGGAGAGGGAGCTGGTTTGCGATGCGTGGCTGGATTGCGCTGTTATTGATGCTGTTCGCTTGTTTCAACGTCCAAGCGCAATCACCGGTCCTGCTTCACACAGTCCTGAACCAGCTCAGCCAACACACCGCCGTACGCGCCGCCTTCACCCAGCAACGCCAGAACCCTGCCCTGGCAACACCGCAGAACAGCAGCGGACAGCTGTTGTTCGTGACCGGTCACGGCATGCTGTGGCAAGTGCAGCAGCCTTATCAGGAAACGCTGGCGCTTACCGGCAACCAGACCGTACGAATCGATGCATCTGGCCATGTCCAACCCGTGCGCAATGAACGCGGCGTCAGCCAGATTTCACAGATGCTGCAATCCATGCTGGCCGGCCAGCTTGATGCGGTGATGCGGCAGTTCAACGTCAGCGCCGATGGCACGGCCGCGCAATGGACGCTGCATTTCACTCCCAAGCAGGCGCGCGTGGCGCAGGTGCTGCGCAGCATCCAGCTTGACGGCGACGCCTATCTGCAAGGTATTCGCATTGATATGCAGGACGGCACGCTCACCGATATCCGCATGACCAATACGCGCGAGGCCGGCCCGCTGAGCGAGCTGGAAAAGCACGCGCTCGGCCTGCCATGAAGCAACGAAGTCTGTGGCTGCGCGCAGGATGGTTTGCGGTGGCGACCTTGCTGATCGCCTTGCTCGGCGCGTGGCTGTTATTCGGCCGCGACCGTTCGCCGATCCAGACCGATCTGCTGGCCATGCTGCCGGCCACCGAACGCAACCCGCTGGCGGAAGTGGCCGCGCAGCGATTGGCGCACGCCGATGGTGATCGGGTCATCGTGTTGGTCGCCAACGCCGATGACGATCGCGCCAAGGCCGCCGCGCGCGAGCTTGGTCATGTACTGGCGCATGACGATGTGTTTGCCTCGGTCACCGCCGAATTACCGCCGTTCGATCTGCAACAGCTGATCACCCCTTACCTGGCGCATCGCTTCAGCCTGCTTACCGATGCCGATCGCACGGCGCTGGCAAACGCCAGCTACGACCCGGCGCAGGCCCTGGCGCAGCGCGTCAACGAACCGTTCGCGACCGGCGTAGGTACACGCTTGCAGGACGATCCCTTCGGTTGGCTGCAACATTGGCTGGATCAGCAACCGTGGAGCCGCTCGCCACTGGTGCCGGAAGACAATCTGCTGACGGCGCATCGCGATAACGTCAGCTACGTGCTGGTCACGGCCACGCTGGATGGTTCCGCTTATGACGACGCCATCCAGAGACGCGCATTGCATGCCCTGGGCGATGCCGAACGCACGATCGAACACGATCAACCTGGCACGCGCGTGCTGCGCACCGGCGCGCTGTTCTACGCTGCCGCTGCACGCGCTGGCGCAGAACATGATGTGCATCTGGTCGGACTGGTTTCCACTTTCGGCATTGCTCTGCTTTTGCTGGGCGTGTTCCGCTCGCCCGGTCCGCTGCTGCTGGCGTTTCTGTCCACCGCGATCGGCGTGATGGCGGCGACCACCGTAAGCGTGCTGATCTTTGGCCAGATCTATCTGCTCACGCTGGTGTTCGGCGCAGCCTTGCTGGGTGAAGCGGTCGATTATTCCATTCAGTATCTGAGTGCGCGCGCGAATGCCGGCGATGCGTGGGAACCGCGCCAGGGCCTGCGTCAGGTGCGCCCTGCCCTGTTGCTGGCGCTGGGAACATCCTTGCTGGGTTACGCCTTGCTCGGACTGGTGCCGTTTTCGGCCTTGCGCCAGATGGCCTGCTTCGCGATGACCGGCATGACCGTGGCATGCCTGAGCGTGTTCGGCTTGTTGCCGGCCTTGCTGCAAGGTCCGGCCAAACCGTTGTCGCAGGCGTCGGTGCGTGGTGCGCTTGCCGTGCAGAATCTTGTCGCACGCATGGCATCGGGAAAGCGCGGCATCGCGCTCGCGGTCGTCGCCTTGCTGCTGGCCATACCCGGCTGGTGGCAGCTGCGTCACGACGACGATGTGCATCTGCTGATCTCGCCGCCTGCGGTGTTGTCCCAGCAGGAAAGACAAATCCGCGACATTACCGGCCTGGGCAACGGCACGCAGTTCTATCTGGTGCAAGGCGCGAACCAGGAGCAGGTTCTGCAACGCGAAGAAGCCTTGGAACTGCGCCTGCAACAGCTAGTCGACGCCAACCGGTTGCAGGGGTGGCTGGGCCTGGCCGGCATGGTGCCTTCGCTGCAACGGCAGCGAGCCGATCAGCGCTTGCTGGCGCCGCTGTTCACCCAACCCGATCGTATGCGCCAATGGCTGAGCAGCGCAGGCTTTCGCGTTGCCGACATCGAGCCTTTCATCGATGCCTGGCCAGGTACGCCGCTTGATTTGCAGACATGGCTGAAAAGCCCACTCGCCACACCATTCCGTTATCTGTGGATGGGCGATGCGGTGCACGATGGCGCCGCGTCCCTGGTGTTGCCGCAAGGCGATGCTCCGAGCGCACTGCTGCAACACGCCGCCTCCGGCTTGCCTGGCGTCACGCTGGTCGACAAACCTGCCAGCATTTCTGCACTGTTCGGCCGTTATCGTCACTACGCCAGCATCTGGTTGCTGGCGGCGATCGTGCTGATCGTGCCGGTGTTTGGCTGGCGCTATGGCTTGCACAATGTGCCGCGTGTGCTGGCGCCGCCGGTGCTCGGTATCGGCCTGGCGCTGGCGATGCTGGGTTATCTGCATCAGCCGCTCACCCTGTTTCACTGGATGGCGCTGATGCTGGTGCTTGGCGTCGGCGCGAACTACGCCGTGTTCCTGCGCGAGGGTGAACCGCACGTGGTACATCGCCCGGGTGCGATGTATGCGAGCGTGCTGCTTTCCGCGATCACCGCCTTGCTGTCGTTCGGCTTGCTGGCGTTGAGTTCTATGCCCGCGCTGCGCGACTTTGGCCTTACCTTGCTGCTGGGTATCGGCTTTACCGCCTTGCTCGTACCGACCAGCGTGATACACCGGGCCACTTCCTCATGAACATTGTTTACTTCGCACGGGGCATTCGCCGATGAAACGTGTCGTCATCACCGGCATGGGTGGCATCACGCCACTGGGACATGATTGGTCACAGATCGAAGCGCGCTTGCGCGAGGGCCGCAATGCGGTGCGCAAGATGCCGGAGTGGGATTTCTTCGATTCCTTGAATAGCCGGCTGGGCTGTCCGGTCGATGACTTCCAATTGCCTGACTGGCCGCGCAAGCATCTGCGCTCGATGGGCCGCGTCGCCCAATTGGCTGTCGCGGCCAGCGAACACGCCTTGCGCGACGCCGGCTTGCACGGCGATGCCAGCATCGGCGACGGGCGCATGGGCGTGGCGTACGGCTCATCCGGCGGCAGCATCGATCCGATCCGCGTGATGGGCCGCATGCTGGAAACCGGCTCCATGCAGGGCGTTACCGCAACCAGCTATGTGCAGATGATGGCGCACACCACGGCGGTGAATGTCGGCGTGTTCTTCGGCTTGAAGGGACGCATCCTGCCTACGTCAAGCGCCTGTACCTCCGGTAGCCAGGCGATCGGCTACGGCTACGAAACCATCCAGCAGGGCAAGCAAAAGCTGATGCTGTGCGGCGGCGCGGAAGAGCTGTCCGGTCCCAGCGTGGCGGTGTTCGATACCTTGTTCGCCACCAGCACGCGCAATGACGAAGCGAACCTTACCCCGCGCCCCTTCGATCGCAGCCGCGATGGACTGGTGGTCGGCGAAGGTGCGGCCACGCTCGTGCTGGAGGAATACGAACATGCGCGCGCACGCGGCGCGCGCATTTACGCGGAAGTGGTCGGCTTCGGCTGCAACTCCGATGGCAATCACATTACCCAACCAACCAGCGAAACCATGGCCACAGCGATGCAGCTGGCCTTGCAGGACGCACAGCTTTCGCCCGCCGCCATCGGCTATGTCAGTGCGCATGGCACCGCTACGGATCGTGGTGATGTCGCGGAGAGTCATGCGACCGCGAATGTGCTTGGTACGCGCGTGCCGGTCAGCTCGATGAAGAGCTATGTCGGCCACACGCTGGGCGCCTGTGGCGCGCTGGAATCATGGTGGGCGGTGGCGATGATGCGTCAAGGCTGGTTTGCGCCGACCATCAATTTGACGGAAACAGACCCGGCTTGTGCGGAACTGGATTACATCGTTGGAGCGGGACGTGCGATCCAGGCGGATTATGTGATGAACAATAACTTTGCGTTTGGCGGGATCAATACCTCGCTGATTTTCAAGGCGTGGAACTGAAACTGCTTTTCTCCCTCTCTCCTGCGGAGAGAGGGAGAAAAGCAGTACGCGGTGACGGGGGTTGATGATGGATTTCCAAATCGATGCATGGCGCGCATGGGCACCGGGCCTCGATAGCGACGAGGCCTGGCAGGCCTGGTCGCTGAATCCCGTGCGCGTCGCCGATGGCGATACCCAACCCGCCTGCGAATTTCTGCCGGCCATGCAACGCCGGCGCCTTAGCCGCCTGGCGCGTATGACCTTGCATGTCGCCTGGCCGCTGTGCGGTGAATCCGAGCAGTTGCCGTTCGTGTTTGCCTCGCGTCACGGCGAAACACCCCGCACCTATGCGCTGCTGAGTGATGTGGCCGATCAGCAACCGCTATCGCCGACGCAGTTCGGTTTGTCGGTGCATAACGCCATCGCCGGGCAATGGTCGATTCTGCGTGGTCAGCACGGTGAGTCCGTCGCCATCGCGGGGGAAGCCGATACCTTTGAGCACGCCATGGTGGAAGCCGCAGCCTTGTTAAGTACAGGCGCACCGGCAGTGCTGGTGGTGGTGGCCGAGGAATACCCACCCGAACCCTACCGAGACTGGATCGACGATGTACCGTTTTCGTATGCTCTGGCACTGAGGGTAAGGGGAATCGAGGCGGATAACAGCAAGCAGGCCGGCGCGCGATGGCAGCTGCGGCTGGAACCGAATCGTGGCGATGATGCTCCCGCTGCATGGCCGCATGCGCTGCAATTTGTGGGTGCACTGCATCAGCACAACGACACACTTGTACACACATGGAAGACACGTCGATGGATCTGGCAGCGAACTCCGTAAGGCGTTTCAGTGCGGGGAATTACGTCTGGCGGCTGTTAGCCACCGGCGCAAGCTTCGCACTGTTCGGCCTGGGCGGACTGCTGCTGCGCTTGATCCTGCTGCCCTTGCTCGGCCTGTTGCCGGGCGACACCAGAACTCGCCGCCAGCGCGCACGCGCCGCCATCAGCAAGGCGTTCTACTTGCATGTGCAGTTCATGTATCGCAGCGGCGTGCTGGAATACGTGTTCGAGGGCGCCGAGCGCCTTGGCTGTCCGGGTCAGATGATCATTGCCAATCATCCCTCGTTGATCGATGTGGTGTTTCTGATCGCGCATATCCGCGATGCCAATTGCATCGTCAAACAAAGCATGTGGCGCAATCCGTTCACGCGCGGCCCGGTCTGCCGGGCGCAATACATCAGCAACGATGGTAGCCCGGATATGCTGGAGCAGGCGGCCGACGCGCTGCGCGAGGGCGAGACCCTGATCGTGTTTCCCGAAGGCACGCGCACCACGCCAAACCGCGCACCGATATTTCACCGTGGCGCGGCGGCGATTGCGCTGCGTGGCGCACGCACCATCACGCCTGTGTTCATCAGCGTAAAGCCGACCACGCTGACCAAGGCCGAGCCCTGGTATCGCATTCCGGCGCGACGGGTGAAGATCACGCTACGCGTGGGCAAGGACATCGATCCGAATACGTTCAATGCGCAAGCCGCGATGCCGATCGCCTCGCGCCGGCTCAACGAACATCTGCATCAACTTTTCCTGAGGGAGCTTGCGTCATCGTGAATGACCTACAGCAAGAAATCACCCAGCTGATCATCGACACCCTCAATCTGGAGGATGTCACCGTTGCGGATATTCCGCCTGAGCAACCGCTGTTCGGCGAAGGGCTTGGCCTTGATTCGGTCGACGCACTGGAACTGGCTCTGGCCTTGCAGAAGCGCTATGACATCCGTATCGCTTCGGATTCGAAAGACGCGCGCCAGCATTTCACCACGGTCGCCAGTCTCGCCGCCTTCGTGCAATCGCAGCGGGACGCATGCGCAAAATAACCTCTATTCTGTTACCGCTGGCGGGTGTGCTTTACCCGTTCGTGGTGTATTTCGGCATGGACCGCGTGCCGCCGCCGATGTTTGCGCTGGTGCTTGGCGCCATCTGGCTGATCCGCGCGCCCAGCTTGTTGAAGCAGCCCGGCGGACGCTGGATGCTGACGGCGGCGCTGGTCTATTGCGCGCTGCTGGCGCTCAGTGGCGAAGCCGTGCTGCTGCGCTGGTATCCCAGCCTGATCAGCGCCCTGCTGCTGTGCGCGTTCGGTCTGAGCCTGAGATACGGCCCGCCGATCGTCGAACGCATCGCCCGCGTGCGCGAACCGGACCTGCCCGACGCCGCGATTCCCTATACGCGCAAGGTCACCTGGGTCTGGGTGGGCTTTTTTGTCTTCAACGGCGCAGTCTCCGCCGTGCTCACCTTGTGGGCACCCCTGGCCTGGTGGACGCTGTACAACGGCCTGCTGGTGTATTTCATTATGGGTACGCTGTTTATCGGTGAGTGGCTGTTGCGCCGACGCTTGCGAGGCACTGCGTGAGCATGGAACTTGTCTGCACCGCCGAACGTTTGCGCACCCATGCCTGGGTCGCCGATGCGCGTTGCGGACATGCCGGCGAGAACGCGCCGGGCATCGTGCTGGTCTTGCACAGTACGGGGATCGACGCGCTTTGCCGCCTGGGCCGCTCACGCTTGATCGACCGCTTGCAGCGTGACATCGAATACACCGGCGAGCCGGTGACGTGGCGTCTGCTTGACACCCTGCCCGCCTCGGCATCTGCCCAGCAGATCGATGCCTGGCTGCAAGCGCCGCTGCCACGTGAAGCCTTGCTGCTGGACGAGCAACAGCATGACGGTGTCTGGACGCTGGCGCTGCGCATTCCGCTCGATCTGGTCTATTTCCCCGGCCACTTTCCGCAAGCCCCGGTGTTGCCAGGCGCAGTGCAGATCGCGTGGGCGCTGAGCTTCGCCGCCACACGTCTCGGCACGCCGGCGCGGTGCCAGATGATGGAAGCGCTGAAGTTTCAGCAATTGCTGCGTCCGGGTAATCGCGCGGATTTGACTCTGCACCACGATGCGGCGCGCAACAAACTACATTTCGCCTATCGTCATGGCGACAAGGCGTATTCCTCGGGTCGATTGGCATGGAGCGCCACGTCATGAACGAACAGATTGCACAGGAGCGTCACTGGTCAACACAGAAGGAACGCGGCAGCCTGTTCCTGATGCGCCTGACCGCCTTGAGCGTGCGCATGTTCGGGCGCCGCCTGCTGGCGCCTGTGCTGTATCTGATCGTGCTGTACTTCTTTGTCTCGGCGCGCAGCGCGCGGCGCCATATCCGGCAATACCAGACATATCTTGCGGACTGGAGCGGCAACCCGGCGCTCCATCCCTCGCTCGGCAGCGTATTCGGGCAGTTCATCGCCTTCGCGGACAATCTGCTCGATCGCCTGGATGTATGGCGCGGCCGCCTGCGCTTCGAACAGGTGCAACTGGTCGATCCTTCCGGCATCCGCCCGCGCCTGTTGCGCAGCCAGCATGGCGGGCGCGGCGAGATCCTGGTGGTGACCCATCTTGGCAATCCGGATGTCTGCCGCGCCATGGCGGAACTGGGCGAACAGGTCCCGCTCAACGTGCTGGTACATAACCGGCATGTCGCGCAATTCAATCGCCTGCTGGGCGAAGCCGGCGACCGCAGCATGCGGCTGATCCAGGTCAGCGAACTGGATACGGCGATGATGATGGACTTATCGCAACGGCTTGAGCGCGGTGAATGGCTGGCGATGGCCGGCGACCGCGTGCCGTTGCACGATGGCCGACGCGTCATGGTGAATTTCCTCGGACATCCGGCCACATTTCCGCAAGGTCCGTGGTTGCTGGCCGGACTATTGCGCTGCCCGGTGAACCTGCTCTGCTGTTTGAAAGTGGATGGCCGCTATCGCATCCATCTGGACCCGTTCCTGGATGTTGCCCGTTGGGAGCGTGGTCAGCGCGATGCAGCCGTGCAGGCGTGGGTGCAACGCTATGCGGATCATCTCGCCGGACAATGCCTGATGGCGCCACGACAGTGGTTCAATTTCTACGCTTACTGGCAACCGGCCGACACGGAGGCCACCGATGCGAACTAGCGGCGTTCTGCATGCCACGGTGGACGTGGTGGTGCCGTTCTTCGATGTCGATTCGATGGACGTGGTCTGGCACGGCCATTATGTGAAGTATCTGGAAGTGGCGCGCTGTGCCCTGCTCGACGAGATCGGCCATAACTACACGCAGATGAAGGCATCCGGCTACGTCTGGCCGGTGATCGATCTGCAATTGCGCTATGTGCAGGCCTCCCGTTTCGGCCAGCGGCTGCACGTGCGCGCGGACCTGATCGAATGGCAAAACCGTCTGCGCATCCATTACCTGATCCAGGATGCCGCCACCGGCCAGCGCATCACCCGCGCGAGCAGCATTCAAGTCGCGGTAAAAATCGCCAATGGCGAAATGCAGCTGGTCTCGCCGGATGTCTTTATCGAGGCGGTGGAACGCCGGCTGCGCAACCCTCCGCAAACTCCTTCCCCCGTGATCACGCCATGAATTACGCCAGCCCCACTTATGTCGAGGAAACGCGCATTGGCTTCCATTTCCTGCGCAGCCACACCTGGCAGCATCATGTTCTGCGCGTGGCAATCAACGACCTCAAGCGCCTGATCGGCGAGCCGCTGCCGCAAGGCGGCACCCTGCTGGACACGGGCTGTGGCCAGGGCAAATCGTTCCGCTTGTTGCGTGACGCCTTTCAGCCGGTGCGCATGCTGGGACTGGATGCTGATCCGCATAGCTTGAGCCTTTCCGAAGCAGAAGCCGCGCGCGAAGGCATCCGCGTGGAATTGCTGACCGCCGATTGTGCCGAGATCCCGCTACCCGACAGCAGCGTCGACATCGTGTTCTGCCACCAGACCTTCCATCATCTGGTCGAGCAGGAGCGTGCACTTGCCGAGTTCTGGCGCGTACTGAAGCCGGGCGGCTGGCTGCTGTTCGCCGAATCCACCAAGGCGTACATCGATACCTGGGTGATCCGCTGGTTTTTCCGGCATCCCATGCACGTGCAAAAAAGCGCGGACGAATATCTGAACATGCTGCGCGGGCAAGGTTTTGCGTTTGGCCCGCGGAATGTGTCCTTTCCTTATCTGTGGTGGAGTCGCTCGAAGGATTTCGGCCTGCTCGAACGCTGGGGCCTACGGGCGCCGCCGCCACCGGGACAGCGCGAAGAAACCCTGGTTAATGCTGCTGTACGCAAACCGGCCCATGATTGATCAGCTATTTCAACGTTACCTCACCGTCGCCCCGGCGAATGGAGGTTTCGCATGAACACCTACCTCAATGCGCTAGGCGTAATCTGCAATCTCGGCGCAGGCAAATCCGCCGTTGCCGAAGCACTGTTCGCCGGCGACGACAGCGGCATTCGTCCCGAGCAGGACTGGATTCCCGGCCATGCCCCGCCCTTGGGCCGCGTGCATGTGGCGTTGCCGCCGATACCCGAAGCACTGCGCAGCCATCGCGATAATCGCAATAACCGTTTGCTGCTTGCCGCGACGCAGGAGATCGAGGCAGATATCCGTGCCGCCATCGAATGCTATGGTCACGAACGCATCGGCGTGGTGCTGGGCACCAGTACCACCGGCATCGAGGAAGCCACGCAGGGGATCGGTGCCTATCGCCGCGATGGCACGTGGCCGGCGGATTATCGCTACGCACACCAGGAGCTGGGCGCACCCGCTGCCTTCCTCGCTGAATGGCTGGGATTGGGCGGCCCCTGCTACAGCATTTCCACCGCCTGTACCTCAGGTGCGCGTGCGCTGCTGAGTGCGCAACGCCTGCTGCGGACCGGCCTGTGCGACGCGGTACTGTGTGGCGGCGTGGATACCTTGTGCCGATTGGCGATCAACGGCTTCCATGCCTTGGAAGCCGTGGACTTGCAGCGCTGCGATCCATTCTCCCGGCACCGCCGCGGCATCAATATCGGTGAAGCGGCAGCACTGTTCCTGATGACGCGTGAAGACGGTCCGGTGGAACTGCTCGGTGGCGGCGCCAGCTCCGATGCGTATCACATGTCCTCACCCGATCCACACGGAACCGGTGCGCAGAAGGCGATGCAGGATGCGCTGCGCAACGCGAGACTGGATGCAAAGCAGATCGACTACATCAACTTGCACGGCACCGCCACCGAACACAACGACAGCATGGAAAGCCTGGCGGTTACCGCCACGTTTGCGCATGCCGTGCCCTGCTCTTCCACCAAATCGCTGACCGGCCACACCCTGGCCGCCGCTGGCGCGCTGGAAGCTGCATTCTGCTGGTTGAGCCTGAGCGACCGTCGCGCGGAGCGCCGTCTGCCACCGCATCGATGGGATGGCGAGGCCGACCCGGCCCTGCCGCCGCTGAACTTCGTGCAAGCCGGTGGCCATCTGCCCGCGGGCGGCCGTCGCTATCTGATGAGCAATTCCTTTGCCTTCGGCGGCAACAATACAGCGTTGATTCTTGGGGATCCGGCATGACGCCGTGGCCGATCGCCGAGGTGTTGCCGCACGCCGGCGACATGATCCTGCTCGACCACGTCGAAGAGCTCGAAGCCGACCGCATCGTTTGTACAAGAACCTTGCAAACAGATGGGTTGTTTCAAGATCCCGACGGCAGCCTGCCCGCATGGGTGGGCGTGGAATTGATGGCGCAAAGCATCGCCGCCTGGGCCGGTTGCCGCGCCCGTGCCGATCAGCAACCGGTACAACTGGGCTTTCTGCTCGGCACGCGTCACTACGCCTGCAATGTCGATGCATTCCCGGCCGGCACTTGCTTGCGCATCGAGGCGGAACGGTCGTTCCACGACGAGCACGGCATGGGCGTTTTCAACTGCCGCATCGACGCGCCGGGCATTCACGCCGAAGCTCGCTTGAACGTTTATCGTCCGCCCGATGCAGATGCCTTCTTTAAACAGATCGCCGGAGAAACACAGCATGACTGATACGGTTCTGGTCACCGGCTCCAGCCGTGGCATCGGGCGCGCGATTGCCTTGCGCCTGGCACAGGCAGGCTATGATCTGATCCTGCATTGCCGCAGCCGGCGCGATGAAGCCGAACAGGTGCAGGCGTCGATCGAACAGCTCGGCCGCCATGCACGCATCCTGCAATGTGACATAGCCGATCGCGCTGCCTGCGCTGCCACACTCGAAGCGGATGTGGAAGCACATGGCGCTTACTACGGCATCGTCTGCAATGCAGGACTGACCCGCGACGCAGCTTTTCCTGCGCTTACCGACGAAGATTGGGATCAGGTATTACGTACCAATCTGGATGGTTTCTATAACGTGCTGCATCCGATCATCATGCCGATGATCCGTCGTCGCGCCGCTGGACGCATCGTATGCATCACGTCGGTATCCGGCCTGATCGGCAATCGCGGCCAGGTGAATTACAGCGCATCCAAGGCCGGCGTGATCGGCGCCGCCAAGGCGCTTGCGGTGGAGTTGGCCAAGCGCAAGATCACCGTCAATTGCGTGGCGCCGGGCTTGATCGATACGGACATGATCAGCGACGACGTACCGCTTGACGAGATCATGAAAATGATACCCATGCAGCGTGCCGGTACCGCCGATGAAGTTGCTGCCGCGGTGCAGTTTTTGCTGAGTCCGGCAGCTGGTTACATCACGCGGCAGGTGCTCGCGGTGAATGGTGGGTTGTGCTGAAAGGCGGAAGCAGTAAACCCCCATCTAGCCAGCATTGCCCCCTCTCCCCAAAGGGGAGAGGGGGCTAATGCGGCCCACCTGATGCGTTGCGTCAGAGTCCCTAACGCCCGCTGCGCTACAATTCCCTGGCTAAATCCCCTTCCCCAGGAGTTTTGTGATGCGTCCGTTCCCGCTCGGTGAAGAAATCGATCTGCTGCGCGATAGCGTTGCGGCCTTCGCGGAAAAGGAGATCGCGCCGCGCGCCGATCATATTGACCGTGAGAACCAGTTCCCGCACGACCTGTGGCGCAAGATGGGCGACATGGGTTTGCTCGGCATTACCGTCCCGGAAGAGTACGGCGGTAGCGGCATGGGCTTCCTCGCACATATGGTGGCGATGGAGGAAATCTCGCGCTCGTCCGGCTCGGTGGGATTGTCGTACGGCGCTCACTCCAACCTGTGCGTGCAGAACATCTTCCATAACGGTAACGAAGCGCAGCGACGCAAATACATTCCGAAGCTGTGTTCCGGCGAGTACGTCGGCGCACTGGCGATGAGCGAACCCGGCGCCGGTTCCGATGTCGTCGGCTCGATGACCTGCAAGGCCGAGCAGCGCGGTGATGTGTGGGTGGCCAACGGCTCCAAGATGTGGATCACCAACGGCCCCGATGCAGACGTCCTGCTGGTGTATATGCGCACTGCACCGCGCGTGGCGGGTAGCCGCTGCATGACAGCCTTCATTATCGAAAAAGGCATGAAGGGTTTCAGCACGGCGCAGAAGCTCGACAAGCTCGGTATGCGCGGCTCCAATACCTGCGAACTGGTGTTCGAGGATTGCGAGATTCCCGCGGAGAACATCGTCGGCGAAGTGAACGAAGGCGTGCGCGTGCTGATGAGCGGCCTGGATACGGAGCGGCTGGTGCTTTCCGGCGGACCGATCGGGCTGATGCAGGCGTCGCTCGATCTTGCCTTGCCTTACGTGCGTGAACGCAAGCAGTTCAATGCGCCGATTGGTACCTTTGGTGTGATGCAGGCGAAAATCGCCGATATGTACACCAAGCTGCAAAGTTCGCGTGGTTTTGCGTACATGGTGGCAAGGGAGTTCGACGCTGGCGTGAAGTCGCGTATCGATCCCGCCGCCTGCCTGCTAAACGCCTCGGAGAACGCGGTGCAAGTGGCACTGGAAGCCATCCAGACGCTTGGCGGCAACGGTTACATCAACGAATTTCCCGCCGGCCGTCTGCTGCGCGATGCCAAGCTGTACGAGATTGGCGCGGGCACCAATGAAATTCGCCGCATGCTGATCGGGCGTGAGCTGTTCCACGGCAAGGCGTAACGTCATTCGCCCTCACCGCCATCCTCTCCCCATAGAGGAGAGGATGGCGGGCAATGCCTAGAAATGCAGGCTGTAGTTCAAGGTTCCCATCGTGGCGTGTTCATGCTGCGCATCGTACTCATCGACACCGAACGACAGGTTCGAACGCATTGAGAAGCTCCAGGCGAGCGACACGCCACCGACCGTGCCATAACGCGACAGGCCGATGCCTTCGATCGGCGTGAATTGCTGCACGGCCGTGAAGCTGGCATTCGGCAGTTCGCCGTGCATCGCGAATGCGTCCTGCCACAGCAAGCGCGCCTGGAAGCTCAGGCTGGTGCCGTCGGCCATCACCCATTGACGCGAACTGCGCAGACCGAAGCCACCTTGCCAGCGCTGGATGGACTGCGCTTGCGAGATCAGGCCAAAGCCGTCGCCGCCCGATTCATCGAAGCCGTCGCGGTTGAGGCTGGCGTATTCAAGATTGGTGAACGGGGTGAGTTTCCAGCCACCGAGGTTGAGGCGATAACCGCTCTCGCCGTAGACCACGTTGTAACTGCCGTTGCTGAAGCTCGACACGCCAGCCGTCTGGCTGCCGAGAATCAGCTCGCGACGCGTATCCTGCCAATCGCTGCCGACGCCGAAGCGCCCCATCGCATACCAGTTACCCTGGACGAAGCCGCCGTAGACCATGCCTTCCAGCGCACGGCTGAAGCCCTCATCCGCGCTCTGTTCGATGTTGCCCAGACCCTGGCTCTGGCTGATCGCATAACCCACGATCGCGCCGTTGCCGAGCGCGCGATCGCCACCGACCATCGCGCCGTTGAGCTGGAAGCCCAGGCTGTCAAAGCCGCCGCGCGACATGCTGCCCTGGTAGCCCAGGTTCTGCGACCAGCTCTGGAACTTGTTGAGGCTAAGCAACTGCGGATGGTCGAGCAATTCATCGAAACGGTCGGACAGCGCCCGCGTATCGGCATCGATGGCTTCGAAGGTCATCGCCGCACTGGCCGCGTACAGCTGGCCGGACAGGCTATTCAACGACTGCTGCATTGCCGCCGCCGTTTGCGTCTGCTGAATGCTCGCGGCGCCACTGACAAAGCTGCCGGGCAAGGCTTGCGCATTGGCGCCGCTGGCGATGGCGGTGTTAATGGTATTGAAAGCACTCTGCACGCGTTCGGCCGCCGCATACGTAGCGGTGGAATATGGCAGGCCGGTGATCTGCGTCAGGTTGACTTGCTGGACATTGAGGTAGGCGTCATTGGCGTCGTAACCAAGCGTGGCCTTCAGCGCGACCGAGGGCGGCGTGGTGATGCCTGAAAACTGGCCGGTCAAACCACCGGTGGCGGTGAGTACCAACGTATGTGAGTTGGTCTGGTAACCCGAATCCGCACCGTAGACGTCCAGCCCCGCGCTGTTACTGAGAGAAGCGGTGCCGGATACCGCCAATTCAGAACCCAGCGGCACCGCCAGGTAGCCACCCGTCTGCGTGTAATTCCCGCCAACCGTGAGGTTGGTGCTGCCGACGACCAGCGCTCCGGCGTTCTGCACGCTGCCGCTGATCTTGGAAGCGCCCGACATGGCGAGCGTGCCGCTGGCGCCGATACTCACCGTTGGCGAAGCGAGCGATATCGCATTCAAGGTACCGCCCGTGACGCTGGTTGCACCGGTGAAGGTTGAGGCCTGCGTCAGGTTGAGCGAACCAGGGCCCTGCATGGTCAAGCCGCCCGCACCCGAAATGGGATTGTTCCAGCTCGATGTACCGCTGAAACTGACCGTGACATTGCCCCAGTTGAACTGCTCCGGACCGTTTACCGCCGCACCCACATTGAGCGCGCCGTAGCCAAACGTGGGATTGGGTTGCGAACCGCCCAGTGGTGTGGCTGTGCCCAACAGCGTCTGCTGCACCAGGAAGTTGGAGAAATACGGATAGGCTTGCCACACCAGCGCCGCCGCACCCGATACCTGCGGCGCGGCGAACGAGGTGCCTTCGACCAGGTAGTACGTCGGATTGGTGGTAGAGGCGAGGGTATCTTTATCCAGCACCACGACATCACCCGGCGCAGCCAGGCAGTAGTTCATGGCGATGCCGCACTTGTTCGAATAACTGTCGAGCTGGGTCGGACTGTTGCTGTTGAGCGCGACCGCCACCAGCCAACCTTGCTGAAGCGCAGGATCGTTCGCGACGGAGGGCAGCGACGCGATGGTGCTTGGATTGGCTGCCGAGTCGTTGCCCGCCGCAAACACCACCAGGCCGTTGTGCTGCTCGACGAAGGGCGCATAAGCCTGATCGAAGGCCGCGGTCGTCGCCGTATCCGAGCTGCTCCAGGTAATGCCGCCCCAGGAGTTGTTCATGACCTGCACGCCGGCGCTGATCAATTGCTGGTTGACCTGGCCCAGCGGCGTGGCGTCGGAAGGTACTACCTGGGTTGGCGGAGTCGAGCCGTTATCGTCCGGCGCGTTGTCGTCGATGATGCGTGCCGATACCAGGTCGGCGCCTGGCGCAATACCACCGGCAAAGCCCTGATAAGGAACGCCTGCGGCAATCTCCGACACCCAGGTGCCATGTCCGACCACGTCGGGAATGCTGGTGTTGTTGGTCGACGGATCGACGTCGATGAATTCTTGAATCACGCGTCCGGCGACAGCCGGATTGTTCGGCATGATGCCGCTGTCGACGATGCCGATGGTGACCCCTGCACCGGTATAACCGGCATTGTGTGCGGCGGCGGCATTCGTTTCCGCAATCTGTGCCGTCTGCTGTTGCGGTGTGACGGTAACGCTGCTGGACGTGGGTGACGGCGACGGCGCCACGTTGCTGTTGCCGCCGCCTCCTCCGCAGGCGCTTAAACCGAGCGAAAGCGAAATCAGGATGGCGATTTCGCGGCGACGCAAAACCTGCATTCCCATTGCCATAGAACTTACCCCTAAGTCCGCAATGTTGGTCCCCACAACACGTCGGATTGCCGCTACTCCAGTTACGACATCCGGTCTATAGCTTATTCGCTCGCTTTGTGTTTTTGGGAGCTCCCGAGCACGTGATTTCTCACGAAAACCCGGATTTGCTGCTTTGCATCGAAGGCGCGATAATTCCGCAAGTTTTTTCCCCCAGCGTTGCCCTTGGCGGGGTGCGCATCAAAGCTCCTTCGGAGACCATCATGTCGGACGTCAGCGTTGTTATTGCAGGTGCCAAGCGCACTGCCATCGGCTCCTTCCTCGGCCAGTTCACTGGCGTACCCTCCCCCAAGCTCGGCGCAACCGCGATTCGCGCGGCGCTCGAACAGGCCGGCGTTGCTGTCGGCGATGTCAGCGAAGTGATCATGGGCTGCGTGCTGCCTGCCAACCTCGGTCAGGCCCCCGCCCGCCAGGCATCGCTGCACGCCGGTTTGCCGGTCGGCACCGGCTGCACCACGGTCAACAAGGTCTGCGGTTCGGGCATGAAGGCCATCATGCTGGGCCATGACCTGATCAAGGCCGGCTCGGCCGCCGTCGTGGTGGCCGGCGGCATGGAGTCGATGACCAACGCTCCGCACATGGTCAACGCCCGTGGCGGCATCCGCTATGGTGACGGCCAGCTGGTCGACCACATGGCGTGGGACGGCCTGGTCAATCCCTACGACGGCAAGGCCATGGGCGTGTTCGGCGAACTGTGCGCCGACAAGTACCACTTCAGCCGTGAAGAGCAGGACGCTTACGCCATCGAATCGGTGAGGCGTTCCCAGGCTGCCCAGGCTTCCGGCGCGTTTGCCGATGAAATCGTGCCGGTGACCGTGTCCGGCCGCAAAGGCGACGTGCAGGTCGATACCGACGAACAGCCGGGCCGCTCCGACATCGGCAAGATCCCCTCGCTCAAGCCCGCGTTCCGCAAGGAAAACGGCACCATCACCGCCGCCAGTTCGTCGAGCATCTCCGACGGTGCGGCCGCGGTGATCCTGCTGTCGGCCGATGATGCCAAGGCTCGCGGCATCAAGCCGCTGGCCCGCATCGTCGCCCATGCCACCCACTCGCAGGAACCGGAGTGGTTCACCACCGCGCCGGTGGCAGCCATCAGCAAGGTGCTGGACAAGGCCGGCTGGAAAGTGGGTGACGTGGACCTGTTCGAGATCAATGAAGCCTTCGCCGTGGTGGCCATGACGCCGATGCGTGAGCTGGGCATCCCGCATGACAAGCTCAACGTCAATGGCGGTGCCTGTGCACTGGGCCATCCGATCGGCGCCAGCGGCGCCCGCCTGGTGGTCACTTTGCTCAACGCCTTGAAAACGCGTGGTTTGCGCCGCGGGGTTGCATCCCTGTGCATCGGCGGTGGCGAAGCCACGGCTATCGCGGTGGAGCGTCTGGATTAGACTGTCTCCCCGCGTATCCCGTCTGGCGGGTGGTCAATCTCTCGCCAGCGGGTTAATGCGGCATAAAAGTTGTTCATAAAACTGGTAGCGCCCTTAACACGAACGCGCTATTAATAATCGTGCCAATTGGCATTCCACGGCTAAGGAGATTCCATCATGAAGTTCACGCGTACCCTTCTCGCCTCCGCGCTTGTCGCGCTGCTGGCGGCTTGCAGCAATGGCGCGCAGGATGCCGCGCAGGACGCACAGAAGTCGGCTGATCAGGCCCAGCAAGCAGCTTCGCAGGCTGCTGACCAGGCTCAGAAGGCCGCTGCTTCCGCTTCCACCGCTGCCGCTCCGGCTGCTGCTCCGGCTTCCACCGCCGCTGCTCCGGCTGCCGCCCCGGCTTCCACCGCTGCTGCTGCTCCGGCTGCTGGCGATGCGATGAAGAGCACTGCTGCCAAGGACGCCTCGAAGGGTAACTAATCCTTCGTTTCAGGCCTCCATGAAACCGGCCGCCCCTGGCGGCCGGTTTTTTTATGGGCCTTGGTCGGGACACTTTTGCGCCGGGTCAAGCTGCGAGCGCAAATGCAGAAGGACTATCCGCGCCGTTATCATCCACCATTTACCCCCGACGGTCGCAGTACGAAACCATGAGCGTCCTCACCTCGCAGATCGATCCCCGTTCCCCCGAATTCCAAGCCAGCAGCACGCAGCTGCGCACCCTGGTCGACGACCTGCATCGTGAGCTGGGCCGCAGCGCCGAAGGCGGTGGCGCCAAGGCGCGCGACAAGCACACCGCCCGCGGCAAGCTGCTTCCGCGCGAACGTATCCGCGCCCTGCTCGATCCAGGCTCGCCGTTCCTCGAACTGTCTCCCCTCGCCGCACACGGCATGTACGACGATGCGGCCCCGGCGGCCGGGATCATCACCGGCATCGGCCATGTGCATGGGGCCGAAGTGGTGATTGTGGCCAACGACGCCACGGTCAAGGGCGGCACCTACTTCCCGATGACGGTGAAAAAGCATCTGCGTGCGCAGGAAGTGGCGCTGGAAAACCGCCTGCCCTGCATTTACCTGGTCGATTCCGGCGGCGCCTTCCTGCCGATGCAGGACGAGGTGTTTCCGGACAAGGAACACTTCGGACGCATTTTCTACAACCAGGCGCGCATGTCGGGCCTGGGCATTCCGCAGATCGCCGTGGTGATGGGTTCCTGCACCGCCGGCGGCGCTTACGTGCCCGCCATGAGCGACGAAACCATCATCGTGCGCGAACAGGGCACCATCTTCCTCGGCGGCCCGCCGTTGGTGAAAGCGGCGACCGGCGAGGTGGTGGACGCCGAGGCACTGGGCGGCGCGGACGTGCACACCAGCACGTCCGGCGTGGCCGACCACTTTGCCGAAAACGATGCCCACGCACTGTCGATTGCGCGCGATATCGTCGCCAGCCTCAACCGCAAGAAGAGCATGCCGCTTGCCCTGCAGGCACCGGCCGAGCCGCGCTATGCCGCCGAAGAGCTGTATGGCGTGATTCCGCTGGACACGCGCCGCCCGTTCGATATCCGCGAAGTGATCGCTCGCATTGTCGACGGCTCCGAGTTCCACGAATTCAAGGCCCGCTACGGCAAGACGCTGGTCTGCGGCTTCGCGCACATTCACGGTTACCCCGTCGGCATCGTCGCCAACAACGGCATCCTGTTTTCCGAATCGGCGCTCAAGGGCGCGCACTTCATCGAGCTGTGCAATCAGCGCAACGTGCCGCTGGTGTTCCTGCAGAACATCACCGGCTTCATGGTCGGCAAGAAATACGAGAACGCCGGCATCGCCAAAGACGGCGCGAAGATGGTCACCGCGGTGGCCTGTTCGCATGTGCCGAAATTCACCGTGGTGATCGGCGGCAGCTTCGGCGCCGGCAACTACGCCATGTGCGGCCGGGCCTATGGCGCACGATTCCTGTGGATGTGGCCGAATGCGCGCATCAGCGTGATGGGTGGCGAGCAGGCGGCCAGCGTGCTGGCGACGGTCAAGCGTGATGGCCTCGAAGCCTCCGGCAAGAGCTGGAGCTCGGAAGAAGAAGATGCCTTCAAGACGCCGATCCGCGACCAGTATGAGCGCCAAGGGCATCCCTACTACGCCAGCGCGCGCTTGTGGGACGACGGCATCATCGATCCGGCCGATACGCGCCGCGTGTTGGGGCTGGCAATTTCTGCATCCTTGAATGCGCCGATCGAGCCACAACGCTACGGTGTATTCCGCATGTAATCGGCATCCATGGCCCAATGGCCGGACGACCACGTAGCCAAGGAATGTTTCAGGGGGACGTTTTTGCATGATCGTCGGCATTGATCTGGGCACCACGCATTCGCTTATCGGTTACTACAGCGATGCGGGACCGCAGCTCTTTCGCAACGCACTGGGTGACTTCCTGACACCGTCGGTAGTCAGCGTCGACGAAGACGGGCACATGCTGGTCGGGGATGCGGCACGCGATCGTCTGATCAGCCATCCGGCCTCGACTGTCGCCGCGTTCAAGCGCTGGATGGGCACGGCTCGCGAAACACAGTTGGGCGAACGCCGTTTCCGCCCGGAGGAATTATCCGCCCTGGTGCTGCGCTCCCTGCTTGCCGATGCCGAGGCGGCACTGGGCGAAAAAGTACGCGAGGCCGTTATCAGCGTGCCGGCTTATTTCTCGGATGCGCAACGCAAAGCGACTCGTGCGTCAGGAGAACTGGCCGGCATCAAGGTGGAGCGCCTGATCAACGAACCCACCGCCGCCGCGCTCGCCTACGGCTTGCAGGAGCGACAGGAAGGCAGCCGATTCCTGGTGTTCGATCTCGGCGGCGGCACCTTCGATGTATCAGTGCTGGAGATGTTCGAAGGCGTAGTTGAAGTGCACGCCAGCGCCGGTGACAACTATCTGGGTGGCGAAGACTTTCTTGAGCTGCTGCAAAACGCCTGCCTGGCCGACCTGAAACTTCAGGCCGACGATTTCTCACCGGTGGAGCGCGGCGTGTTGCGCCGCCGTCTGGAAACGGCAAAGCGCAGCCTCAGCCAACATCACGAGGCAAGCATCGAGTGCCAGATCGGCAGGCATGACATCCGCTGGAACATCGATCAGGGCCGTTTCCTGTATCTGGCCGATCCCCTGCTGCAGCGCATGCGGGCGCCGCTGGAACGCGCACTGCGCGATGCGCGGCTGCGCCCGGATCAGCTCAGTGAAATCGTGCTGGTTGGCGGCGCCAGCCGCATGCCGCTCGTATCACGCCTGATTGCGCGCATGTTCGGCAAACTCCCGCTGCGTCACATCAATCCGGATGAAGCCATTGCGCTGGGCGCGTGCGTCGCCTCAGGCCTGAAGCGCCGCCATGCCAAACTGGAAGAAATCATCCTGACCGATGTATGCCCCTACACCCTGGGCGTGGAAGTCGGGCAACGCGATGCACAAGGTCATGTACAGAATGGCTTGTTCTCGCCGATCATCCAGCGCAACAGCGTGGTACCGATCAGCCGGGAAAGCAGCTACTGGCCGATGATCGAGCAGCAGGCTCGCCTGACCCTGAAGGTATACCAGGGCGAAAACCCACTGGTCGCCAACAACATCAAGCTGGGTGAGCTGGATATTCCACTCAACCCGAACTTGCCCCTCACGCAGAATGAAGTGGTCGTCCGCTTCACCTATGACATCAACGGCGTGCTGCAGATCGAAGCCACGCCGAAAGCCAGCGGGCTGCGACACGAACTGGTGCTGGAGCAGAATCCCGGCATGTTGAGCGCGGCAGAGATCCACTCGCGTCTCGCCGTATTGTCGGAACTGAAAATCCACCCACGTATCAAGCAGGAAAACATTGCTCTGCTGGCGCGCGCGGAACGCCTGTTCGAAGAACACCTCGCGGCACGGCAAGTGCTGCAACAATGGATCGGGCAGTTCCGCCAGACCCTGGAAAGCCAGGATGAACGACTGATCCAGGAACACCGACAGAACTTCAGCAGCGCCCTGGACTCGCTGGAAGCGAAGCTTTGAACTGGGCGTTCGAGTTGCTGGGGTTGCCCCTGGATGCAGACGCCGCAAGCATCAAGCGCGCCTATGCTCGCCTGTTGCGTACGACACGGCCCGATGACGATCCTGAAGCGTTCCAGCGGCTGCACGCGGCGTACAAATCAGCCTTGGCGAAGGCGGGCAAGTCACCCGTCCCTGCGGCACAGCCCAGCGAGCAAACCCTCTCCAGCACCGGCTCGCCATCACCCGCAGCAGCCGGCGACACCCCGGCTGGCGCAGCACAACGCACGCACGAACCCATCACGCAACCAGCGCCACCGGCGGCGCCAATCGTCAATATCGGCGCGCTCGCCCATGAAGTGATTCGCACTGCGATACATGCCGATAGCAGCCGGGACCTCAGTTCCTGGCTGCAATCGCGCCAGGATTTCTGGTCCATTCTGGTCAAACAGCAAACTGGCCAAATCGTCATACAGCGCTTGTTCCAACAGCCGCAATCGATGTCTGCCGACTGCCTGGACACGCTGTTGCGCTTCTTCGACCTGGATCACGTGCTGTCGGGCATCAATCCGTTTGCGCTGCAGCGGCTGCGACGGCAGCAATCCTTGCAGTGGGAGCTGATGCCGGAGCATCACTACGAGCTTGCGCAACGAATCCAGTTGCGACGTCATGGCCGGCCGGACATGGAGACCCTGAAGCTATACCTGCAACTTTTGCAGCAGCCTCTTGATTGGTTGAAGGCCGTGAAGATAGCTCTGCATCGAGGCGCCGTCGATCGCATCGGGCACTTTCTATACGCACTCTGCCAAGGGCACATCAATGATCTGCCCGCTTCATTCAACCAACGCAGCGTGCTGTTTTGGTACAAGGCCACGCCGCGCGCCGGGGCGATGAGCTGGCCGCGCTTCGCCATCAACTCATTGCGCGTCACGGCTATCGGGCTTGCGTGCGCACTGCTTACCACCGCCGTATTCCTTGCCGACTTTGCGACAGGAGGCATGCCAGGAAGGGATGCACTACGCTTCTCCACCACGTTTTCGCTCACCATCATGGGCAGCCTGATCAGCCTTTGGCTGCTCTTCGCAGGCTGGATATATGTGGACCACTGGCAGGGCCTTCCGGAATCCGCACCATCCCGTCTGCCCTGGTTGCGGCGACTGATCATCCCGGTGCTCTGCGCTATCGGCTTCACTCTGTACCAGACAGGTGCCCCAACTTTTCTCGCAGGCCCGTTGGTATTTGCGAGCCTCGTGCTGGCAGTGCGCCGATTCCGGAGACGTTCCATCCAGCGCACCTCCAAACGGGCATGGCGCATCGGCGCGACGGCGCCGGGAATCGCCTTCTTATGTATCGTCATCTTCAACGCGTTCACGCAAGTGCAAATTGATTCCGACCTGCCGTTCATGACCGCTGCCGTCTGCATCACATTCGGCACCTGGTTTGCAGACATGTGGCGTCATCGCGCCCACCTGCATCCGAAACTGGCGCGCCGATAGTCGAACATGCTCGTGTCGCGTAAGCGTTGCGCAAGTTCGCGTACACCGTTTCATCACATCCACGGATTATTCACGTTCACCGAAACGTGACGAAGGCGCACACCGCTTAAACAGACACGGCGCGTGCAATCCCACAGAAAGATCCATGTCATCCGCGGCAGTTCATATCGCCGCTTCGGCTGCGGCGCGCATGTGCGCCGTCATTGGGAAAGACCGGATGGACCGGTCGGCCGAAGCCGCCCAGGGAGAGCGGCAGTCGATAACGCAGGGAGATGCGTCCACTTTCATTCGACGATAAGGACCAAATCATGAAAAGCCGTTGTGAGCGTTCCATCTTCGCAAAGACCGCCCTTTCCGCCGCACTGGTCGCTGCCTGCGCTTTCGGCGCTGCATTGCCCGCTGCGGCGCAGACCGGCACGCAGACGCTGCTGATTGAACCCGATCAAGGCATGACGTCGGTCTACAACCTGATCAACTCAGCGAAGTCGACCATCGACATGACGATGTACGAATTGCAGGACACCACCGCGCAGAATGATCTTTGCAACGCTGCGGCTCGTGGCGTCACCGTTCGCGTGATCCTCGACGTGAATGATGAGGAGAGCAACAACACCGCCGCCTACGGTCAGCTGAAGGATTGCGGCGTGAATGTGGAATGGGCCTGGACCAAGTACGAAGCCACGCACCAGAAGACCATCACCATTGACGCCGCGACCTCGAACGCACAGACGGCGATCATGACGCTGAACCTGACCAGCCGCTACTACAGCACCACCCGCGACTTTGCGGTGTTCGAGAACGATGCCAACGACATCTCCGCGATCGAAACCACCTTCAACAAGGACTTCGCGCACGCGACGGTCACTCCGCCTGATGGCGACGACCTGGTG
The DNA here is from genome assembly GCF_016904955.1 of Dyella flava. GTDB lineage: Bacteria > Pseudomonadota > Gammaproteobacteria > Xanthomonadales > Rhodanobacteraceae > Dyella_B > Dyella_B flava. Next base: position 35,990 of record NZ_JADIKE010000037.1, read on the forward strand.
TGGAGCCCGACCAACTCCGAATCGTCCCTGCTCGCCATCATCAACAACGCCCAGACCAGCCTGCTGGTCGAAAATGAAGAGATGAGTGACAGCGCCATCGTCGAGGCATTGGAAAATGCCGCTGAGAATGGCGTGAGTGTGACGGTGGTGATGACCAACGACGATAACGAATACGCCAGCGAATTCGATGAACTGGCCGACGCCGGGGTGAACATCAGCACCTATCCGGACAACAGTACCTCGCTGTACATCCACGCCAAGGCCATCGTGGCCGACTACGGCGCATCCAACCAGGTTGCCTTCGTGGGTTCGGAGAACTTCTCCAGCGCCTCGCTCACCAAGAACCGCGAGCTGGGCCTGACCACGACCAATACGAGCATTATCTCCGGGCTCGAAACTACGATGAGCAGCGACTACTCGGGCGGCACGCCCTGGTCGGAGTGATTTAAGTTCTAGGCTTCAGGCTCCCCCTTTTCGCAGGGGAGGAAAGCCGGGGAGATAAGGGTGTTGCTTGGGTTGCCCCGGACTTTGTCCGGGGTAATCCAACCTACGTAGGATTAGTCGCGACGCGGACGAAATTCCAACGGCACCGCATCACCCTTCGCGTTCGCCGGCGGCTTCGGACCGCAAGCGCCGCAGGTACTGCAACCATCGCTGCAACTACCGGTGGCCTGCTTCGGCTGCAAGTGACGGCCGAAGGCACGCACCACGGTGGAGTGCCCCGGCTGACTGAGGTGAATCGACGCGGAGGCCAGCCAGCGGTTGGTCAGCAGCGGTGCCAGTTTGCGGAACGCGTACAACGCACTGGCCAGCACGATCAGCGCGATCACGATGTACTGGATAAGCAGGCTCGTGTTCACAGGAACAACCTCGTCACCTGATAGGTGATAAAGGACGCCGCATACGCCACGGCGAACATGTAACTGAAGGAGATCGCCACGTTGCGCCAGGAGTTCGTCTCGCGACGAATCACCGCCAGCGTGGACATGCATTGCGGCGCGAAGGCAAACCACACCAACAGGGACAGCGCACTGGCCAGCGAGAAGTTCGCGGTCAGGGCATGCGCAAGTCCACCCGTTTGCGCATCGCCACCCACGGCATAGACGGTCGCCAGCGCAGCCACCGCAGTTTCACGCGCGGCAAAGGCAGGAATGAGCGAGAGGCTGATCTGCCAGTTGAAACCCAGCGGCGCGAAGATGAACTGCAACCCACGCCCCAGGTAACCGGCAATGCTGTAATCGATGGCCGGCCCGGCAGCACCCGCGGGCGGCGACGGGAACGTGGAGATAAACCACATTAACACGGTCAGCGCGAGAATCACGCCAGTCAGGCGCTTCAGGAAGATGACACTGCGCTCCCACAGTCCGATCACCACGTCACGCGGTTGCGGTACGCGGTACGAAGGCAGTTCCATCAGCAACGCATGTTCGCTGCGGTCCTTGCGCATATGCTTGATCACCCAGCCGACCAGCATCGCGCCCAGAATGCCTGCGACATACAGTGCGAACAGCACCAGCCCCTGCAGGTTGAACACGCCGAGCACGCGATGCATGGGAATGAAGGCGCCAATCAGCAGCGCATACACCGGCAGGCGCGCCGAACAGGTCATCAGCGGCGCCACCAGAATGGTGGTCAGTCGATCGCGCGGATCCTGGATGCTGCGCGTGCCCATGATGCCGGGAATCGCGCAGGCGAAGCTTGATAGCAGCGGGATAAAGGAGCGCCCGGTAAGCCCCACCGAAAGCATCATGCGATCCAGCAGGAACGCGGCACGCGGCAGGTAGCCCGATTCTTCCAGTACAAGAATAAAGAAGAACAGCACCAGGATTTCCGGCAGAAAGCCGAGCACGGTGCCAAGGCCGGTACAGAGGCCGTCTTTCAGCAAGCCTTGCAGCGGACCTTCCGGCAGCCAGATGGCCAGATGCGCGCCGATCCAGTCGAAACCATCACCGATCGCATCACTCATCGGCTTGCCGATCGAGTACACCGCCTGGAACACCAGGAACATCACCACGGCAAGAATCATCAAACCGAGCACCGGATGCAGCGCCCAACGGTCGAGCGCGTCATCCAAGGCCGCCGTTGCGCGCGGCATGCGCACGGTCGCATCCAGCAGTGCACGCACTTGCGCATGCAGGCCGGCACGGCTGGCCGCATCGTCCGGCATCGCCGGAGCGGCGACCGGCACCTCGCCATCCACGCGCTGGATCAGCGCGCTTGCGCCGCCACGCTTCACGGCGATGGTTTCCACCACCGGCAGGCCGAGGCGTCGCTGCAGTTCTGGAATATCGATTTCGATGCCGCGACGACGCGCGGTATCCATCATGTTCAGCGCCAGCACCACCGGGCGACCCAGGCGCTTCACTTCCAGCACGAAGCGCAGATGCAGGCGCAGGTTGGTGGCATCGGCCACGCATATGATCAGATCCGGTGCCGCTTCGCCGGGATAATTGCCTTCCAGCACGTTGCGGGTGATCTGCTCGTCGGGGCTGGTGGCGTCGAAGCTGTAAGTGCCCGGCAGATCCAGGATCTGCAGCACACGACCGGACGGCGCGGTGAAGCGGCCTTCCTTGCGTTCAACCGTCACGCCGGCGTAATTGGCGACCTTCTGGCGACCGCCGGTGAGCTGGTTGAACAGCGCCGTCTTGCCGCAATTGGGATTGCCAACCAGGGCAATGCGCAGGGTGCCGGTGCTCATGCAACCTCCTGCACGGTGACGCGCGCCGCCTCGGTGCGGCGCAGGGCAAAACGGGTATAGCCGATCTGGACCAGCAGCGGATCCGCGCCCACCGGCCCGTACGCCACCAGCCTCACCTGCTCGCCCTCGACAAAGCCCAGGTCGCGCAGGCGCTGCGCGATCGGGTCATTGGCTTGGGCATCTTCAACTCGTTCAACCACAGCAGAAGCACCTTTCGGCAAGTCACACAGGCGCACGGTTGTTACGCTTCTAAATAAGAATGGTTCGCATTGTACTGGTTTTTCACGTACGTTGCAGTGGGGAGTCAGGGATAGGCTGCGGGGAGGGGGCGAGCGGTGCGGGTCCAGGTACATTCGCTCGAGTTGGGTTCCGGTAACACCGGCAAGGTTGTTGTCGTGGCAGACGCGCTTCGCGCCATGCCCAGGCGACATCGCTATCCGCCCGCGCTCCTTTAAGATGCGCCGGCCCGACCAAGGATTTCTCACCCATGTCCTCCTCCGTCCAAGTCGCCGACCATGCCGGCATCCGCGAACTTCGTCTCAACCGCCCAGAAGTGCACAACGCTTTCGACGACCGGTTGATTGCCGACCTGACTGCCGCCCTGCAGGCAGCCGGCCAGGATCCCGCCGTGCGGGTGGTGGTGTTGACCGGCGTGGGCGCCAGTTTTTCCGCCGGCGCCGATCTAAACTGGATGCGCGGCATGGCCAAGGCCAGCGAGATGGAAAACCGCGAGGATTCGCTGCGCCTCGCGGCGCTGATGCGCACCCTGCAATTCCTGCCCAAGCCAACGATCGCCCGCGTCAACGGCGCTGCTTACGGCGGCGGCGTGGGGTTGATTGCCTGCTGTGACATCGCGATTGGCGTGAACACGGCCAAGTTCGGCCTGACCGAGGTCAAGCTTGGCCTGGTGCCCGCTGTGATTTCGCCGTATGTCATTGCGGCGATCGGTATGCGCCATGCGCGCCGCCTGTTCCTGACCGGCGAAATCTTCGACGCCGATACCGCCGCGCAGATCGGCTTGCTGCATCAGGCCGTACCGGCGGAATACCTGGATGACACGGTACACAACGTACTCAAGATGCTCGCCAAAGCCGGGCCGGTGGCACAGCACGAGGCCAAGCGTCTGGCCTTTGGCATGCACGGCCAGACGGAAGACGTCGTCGAGCGTGTCGATCATGACAATGCCGCGCTGATTGCGCGCTTGCGCGTATCGGCGGAAGGACAGGAAGGGCTCAGCGCCTTCCTCGACAAACGTGCGCCCGCCTGGACGCACGACCACTGACATCACGCTGGCAGCAGGCTGTGCAAGGCTATCGGCACCTGCCTTTCAACGCTTGATTCGGAGTCGCCGCATGAAACGCATCCTCAATATCGCCGATATCGAACTGCAACCCTTCCCACCGGGCTTTGGCCCTACGGGCGACACTGCGCAACGTTTCGAGGCGCGCATGGGCCGCATCTCGCTGGCGCTTGGCGCACAGAGGCTGGGCTATAACGTCACGGCCGTACCGCCGGGGAAGCGCGCATTTCCCCTGCACAATCATCGCGTAAACGAAGAAATGTTCTTTGTCCTGGAAGGTGAAGGCGAAATTCGCATCGGTGCCGAGCGGTATCCGATCCGCCAAGGCGACATCATCGCCTGCCCGCCCGGCGGCCCTGAAAGCGCGCACCAGATCATCAACACCGGCACCGTCGAAATGCGCTACCTGGCGGTAAGCAGCAAGCTTTCGCCGGAGATCTGCGAATACCCCGATTCCAACAAGTACGGCATTCTGGGTGAATTTGGCGCTGACCAGGAAGGCAAGCCGCAAGTTATCCGCGTCGTCGTGCGCCAGGGCGAGAATGTCGATTATTGGGAAGGTGAATAGCTGAAAGTCTGGCGTCAAAGCCACGTTACTTTTCCGTCTTCCCTTTGCCACTCATGGCTGCTTTGGGACGGCACGGGAACCTCGCGCCCAATCATCCCGGCGCTGCCGAACTTCGTTACTTCACCGTAAGCCATTCGCCTGGAGCGAAGATCGGCGAACATCCCGCCCCGGCGAATAGCTTGCCTCCGCAACGGACCAAGCACCTGGTGCCGGCTCGCTACGGCAAGTGCGCGTGATTGGCTACCCGAGAGCTGCTGAATTATCGGAGTGTGAAAGCCACGAAGGGGCGGTGGAATGCTGCGCCGCGCATCGGATCAGACACGCAAATCTGTTAGTTTTATGCGCTTTGCAGATTCTGTAAGCCCGTAAGGACCCCGCATGTTCGAGCGCGTACTGATTGCTAACCGCGGCGAGATCGCCTGCCGCGTGATCCGCACCTGCCGTCGGCTGGGTATCCACACCATTGCGGTCTATTCGGAAGCAGATAAGGACGCGCAGCACGTACGGCTGGCCGACGAGGCGTGGCCGATCGGCGGCCCGCGCCCGGCCGACTCCTATCTGCGCGGCGATGCGATTCTGGACGTCGCAAAAAAATCCGGTGCGCAGGCCATCCACCCCGGCTACGGATTTCTGTCCGAGAACACCGGTTTTGCACGCGCCTGTACCGATGCCGGCATCGCTTTTATCGGCCCGCGCCCGGAGAGCATCGATGCCATGGGTTCCAAGGCAGCGGCCAAGGCCTTGATGGAAAAGCATCAGGTTCCGCTGGTGCCGGGTTATCACGGCGACAATCAGGACGCCGCTTTCCTTGAGGAACAGGCACGCAAGACCGGCTTTCCGTTGATGATCAAGGCGGCGGCGGGCGGTGGCGGCAAAGGCATGCGCATCGTGCGCACCGAAAAGGAGTTCGCCGACGCGTTGGCGTCCGCGCAACGCGAAGCCGCCAGTTCATTTGGCGATACGCGGGTGATCCTTGAGCGTTATGTCGAGCATCCGCGCCACGTCGAATTCCAGGTGTTCGGCGATACCCACGGCAACGTGATCCATCTGAACGAGCGCGAGTGCTCCGCGCAGCGCCGCTATCAGAAGGTACTGGAAGAAACACCGTCGCCGTTCCTCACGCCCGAACGCCGCAAAGCGATGGGCGAAGCGGCGGTGGCGTCGGCCAAGGCCGTGAATTACGTCGGCGCCGGGACGGTGGAATTCATCGTGGGGCAGGACGGCACGTTCTTCTTCATGGAGATGAACACCCGCCTGCAAGTGGAGCATCCGGTTACCGAGGAAACGCTGGGGCTGGACCTGGTCGAGTGGCAACTACGCATTGCCGCGGGTGAAACCTTGCCGTTGCAGCAGGAGCAGATCCGCGCTCGCGGGCACGCCATCGAGGTGCGCTTGTATGCGGAAGATCCCGACCAGAACTTCCTGCCCGGCTCCGGCAAGCTGCGCACGCTCAAACTGCCCTCGCCTTCCCGTCATGTCCGCCTGGACGGCGGCGTGGTCGAAGGCGACACGGTAACGATTTTTTATGATCCGATGATCGCCAAGCTGATCGTGTACGACGCCGATCGCACGCAGGCTTTACAACGCCTGCGTGAAGCGCTGGCCGAGTGCGACATCGTCGGACCGAAATCCAACATCGCCTTCCTGGAGCGGCTGGTGCGCCATCCGGTGGTGATCGAAGGCCGCATCGACACTGGCTATCTGGATCGCCACCTTAGCGAATTTCTTACCGGCGATGCCGCACCCTCGGATCATGTCCTGTTTGCTGCCGCCACCGCTGCCCTGCTTCACGATGAAAAAACCATCGTCAACGACGCCCTGCGCAGCGACGATCCCTATTCACCGTGGTCGCGCGCCGATGCCTGGCGCATCGGCCACGCCGGCAAGCGCATCGTGGCGCTTTCGTTGCGCGAGCAGCGTTACGAAATCGAAGCGCATGGCCATGACGGCAACTACCAATTGCAGTACGGCGAGTCACACGGCGAGGTGCAGGGTGCGCGCCATGCCAACGGCATCCTCAGCGTGCGCATCGACGGCGAGGGCATTCGCGTACCGGTGCACGCCGACCAGGAGCGAATATCCCTGCACGATGTCAACGGACAGCGCCACGCATTCGTTCGTGCACCTGCGTTCATCTGGCAATCGAAAGAAGCCGGCGACACGAGCCATATCATTGCACCCATGCCTGGACGCATTGTTTTGGTAAAAACTCAGATCGGCGACAACGTTGAGAAAGACCAGGAGCTGCTAGTGATGGAAGCCATGAAAATGGAGCTGGCCTTGAAGGCACCCCGCGCAGGCACCATTGAGGCCGTAAGTGCTACGCAGGGCGAGTTTGTGGAAGCAGACACCGTGCTGGTTCGTTTCAAACCGTGAACGTGAATATTGGCCCGGTAGCAGGAGCTTCGCATGAACGCCTCTGAAGTCCGCATCGTTGAAGTCGGCCCGCGCGATGGGCTGCAGAACGAGAAGACCTTGCTGCCGTCTGATGTAAAAATCGCGTTGATCGACCGGCTGTCGACCACCGGACTGAAAACCATCGAGGCCACCAGTTTCGTCAGCGCACGCTGGGTGCCGCAGCTGGCCGATGCGGATGAAGTGTTCCGCAAGATCCGCAAAGTGCCGGGCGTAGGCTATCCCGTATTGGTGCCGAACGAACATGGCTACCGCCTTGCGCGGACGGCCGGTGCGACCGAAGTATCGGTATTCACGGCGGCCTCGGAAGCGTTTAACCGCGCCAACATCAATGCCACCATCGCTGAATCGTTGCAGCGCTTCCAGCCGGTGCTGGAACGCGCCAAGGCAGATGGCGTGAAAGTGCGCGGCTACGTATCCACCGCACTCGGCTGTCCGTATCAAGGCGAGGTGCCGGTGGCCGACGTGGTCCGCGTGGCGAAGAGCCTGTACGAGATGGGCTGCTACGAAATCTCGCTGGGCGACACCATTGGCGTCGGTACGCCGGTGAAGGCACGCGCCATGTTGCACGCTGTCGCGCAGGAAATTCCGATTCACGCCCTGGCCGTGCATTTCCACGATACCTATGGCCAGGCACTGGCGAACATCCTCGCCTGCCTGGATGAAGGCGTGCGCGTGGTTGACAGTGCCGTCTCCGGAACCGGCGGCTGTCCGTATGCCAAAGGCGCTACCGGCAATGTCGCCAGTGAGGATGTGGTGTACATGCTGCACGGCATCGGCATGCAGACCGGTATCAATCTGGATCTGCTGGTCGCCACCGGCGCATGGCTGGCTGCCCAACTCAACAAGCCCACCGCCAGCCGCGTGACCAAGGCGCGTACGACCGCCTGAAGAAGCAGTTCGGGTTCAATCCCGGATGTGATCCGGGTGAACCCAGGCAACCCAACGATCGTCACTCCTCAGCGTTGGGTGCGAACTGGTACTTTGTCGTCATGCCCAATTTTCTCATTCGCCCGATCGAGCCGCGCGACAATGCCGCGGTAGCCGCCATCATCCGTACCGTCATGCCAGAATTCGGCGCCGACGGTCCCGGCTTCGCCATCCATGACGCCGAAGTGGATGATATGCACGCATCCTATGCACGCGCACGTAGTGCCTACTTCGTGGTGGAGCGCGATGGCGCCGTGATCGGTGGCGGCGGTATCGCCCCGCTGGACGGCGGCGACGCCGATGTTTGCGAACTGCGCAAGATGTACTTTCTGCCCGCAGCGCGCGGCATTGGCGCCGGCACCAGCATGATGCAACGTTGCCTGGATGCCGCACGCCGCTTCGATTTCAAGCGTTGTTACCTTGAAACCCTCACCGGCATGGATGCCGCGCAGGCGTTGTATCGGAAACACGGGTTCACGACGCTGGCTGCACCCATGGGTGGCACCGGGCATTTCAGCTGCGACCGCTTTTATATTCTGGAGCTGTAAAGTCACCAAAAAACTGGATAACCCGCTTTGCCTTGGTAAAGCCCTCCGCCCTCGCCGGCACGACAGGCTGTGATACATGAGGTACACCGAATGAGATCGGCCATACCCCACTACGATCCTGAAGTCGATGCCTACATCGCACAGGCGCCCGACTTTGCCCGCCCCATCCTCGAACATCTGCGCGCTGTCGTTCATGCCACTTGTCCGGAGGTGGAAGAAGCCATCAAGTGGCGCTCCCCGCATTTCAGCTACAAAGGAAGCCTGATATGCGCCATGGCGGCGTTCAAGCAGCACTGTGGTTTTCACTTCCGGCACTACCGGGAAGTGGTTGGCACCTCGGCCGACGAAGGCATGGGCCAGTTCGGCAAAATCGTTTCGGTGAAAGAGCTGCCGAGCAAGAAGGAACTCACTGCTTACATCCGCAAGGCGATGGCCTTGAAAGATACCGGCAGCCAGGCGCTTCGCCCAAAGGTCGGGCCCAAGCCGCCGCCGAAGCTACCCGCCGATTTCGGCGCGCTACTGAAAAAGCACGCTGCCGCACGCAAGCACTACGAAGCCTTCAGCCCCAGCGCGCAACGCGAATACGTCGAGTGGATCATCGAAGCCAAGACCGATGCCACCCGGCAAAAACGCATGGCCACCGCCTTAGAATGGCTGGCTGAAGGCAAACACCGTAACTGGAAATACATGAAATGATCCGCATCGCTCGCGCCGAAGACGCCGAAGCCATCCACGCTATCTACGCACCCACCATTACCGATACGGCGATCACGTTCGAAACAGAGCTACCCGGTGCGGAAGCGATGCGCCAACGCATTCTGACCCGCCTGCAACACTATCCCTGGCTGGTGTGGGAAGAAGACGGCGAAGTGCTGGCTTATGCCTACGCCACGCGTTTCCGTGAACGTGCTGCGTACGATTGGATTGCCGAAACGTCGATCTATGTGCATGCCAATGCCCGGCGCCGCGGGATTGCACGACATCTTTATCGCGTGCTGCTCGATGTGATGCGTTTGCAAGGCATCAACCAGGCTGTTGGCGTGATCACGCTGCCTGGCGACGTGAGTGTGTCGCTGCATGAAACCATGGGCTTCACCACTGCAGGCGTCTGGCGCAAGGCCGGATACAAGCTCGGACAATGGTGGGATGTAGGGGTGTGGCAGAAGGAATTGCAGCCACCAGCCAATCCGCCGTCGGCAGTCCTTGCGTTCTCGTCGATGCTTCCATCGACGGCATTGCACCGCGCGCTCCAGATCTGAAGCCTACGTCGCCGGCCAAGAAGCCTGCAGGCACGCGAGAGCCATCGCGCCGCGCCAGTGCAAACTGCCCGCAAAGGTGGCCATCAGCGTAAACGCCCCGAAACCCAGCCATCACTGACACGCCTCTGCGGAGTTACCGACACACGCCGCATTAAAAGCCCTCATCCCGATTGGGATTGCGCGCATGCCAAAGATCGACGCATTAGTGCGCAATAGTCCGGCGTCAACAACGGCGCCCTTCAATCAAATGGAGATGGACTTATGGGTATTCGTTCAATCAACTTCAACATCGTGTTCCTGGGCCTGACCACACTTGTCGTTTTATGCATGACGGCACAAGTCATGGCCAAAAATGCGGCCGGATCATACTCACGTGATGCCGGACCTTATGTCGACATGGATGACTACTTGCAGGGCTCACAGCGGGACGCCTGGTCGGATGCAACCTATTTTCTGATGAAAAATTTCAACGACGTTTGCGGCGATACCTTCTGCGAAGGCGAGTATTCCAATATCCAGGAATTGCGATATCGCTGCTCGGTCGATGCCAATACAGGCATAGTGGGTGAATGCGCCTGGCTGTTTGCCGCGAGTGAGGAACAGATCAACCCAATCGATGGCAAAATCATTGCACAGCCCAAAATATGGGCATGCGTCTCGCCGCTCGCTCCGCAGACGCATGCAGTCGATCTTGTTCAGGCACTTGCCAATCAGCGGCCATTGTTTAGCGAACTCCCACAGACCGATGAGTCCCTTTTCGACGGCCTGATCGATTGTCTCTGAGCGACACGCTCATACAGAGCAAGCCGCGGCGACACCCGCCGCGGCTTGCCTCCTCCCACAGGGGTCACGCTCAGTGGCTGGCCGCGATAATGCTCAGAATCGCGCCGGTCGTAACCGCTGCCAGCAGGAAATCGCCGTTATCACTGCGGATGTATTGATAACCGCGCGGCGGCGGCTTCAGGCGATAGCGGCGCCAATCACTGACCACGTAACTGCCGCGGCGATATTGTGCAGGGACGTAGCCGCCGCGCTTGTACCAGCCTTCATGGCGCCCCTGGTCGTACATGCCGCGATAGCGAGGCGCCGGTGGCGGGGGCGGCGGGCCAGGGCGATAAGCCTGAGCCAGGGCAAACTGTGACGAGACGAGCATCACGCCGCAAAAGGCGATCACTCCCAGTTGTTTCTTCATGACGTACTCCTCGTTGGGATAAAACTGCACGGGAATCGCATGGGACACTCTCCTTGTGGCGGGTACGGCAATCCATGGCTTTGCTGGTGCCGTCTCGAAGTCATGGCCTCGATGCGAACGACAAGATTGCGTCAGCGTCCCGAATGCTACGTGAATATTCCGTCGCGCTGTTCAGCCGAGGACCCGAAGCGGTCCCCGTGGCCGGTGCGCTACCATTGCGTTTTTCAGTTCCCGGGAACGCCCATGCAGCTCAATCAAGTCAAGGCCATCATTACCGGCGGCGCCTCCGGCCTCGGCCACGCAGTCGCCCAGCACCTGGTAGCGAACGGCGGCCAGGTCACCCTGTTCGACGTCAATGAGGAAAAGGGTCAGGAAGCCGCCAAAGCCCTGGGTGGCAGCGCACGCTTCTTCCGCACCGATGTCACCTCGGAAGACGGCGTCGCCGCCAATGTGGCGGCGGCCCGTGACGCCATGGGCGGCCTGAATGTGGTGGTCAACTGCGCGGGCATCCTGGGGGCCGGCCGCATGCTGGGCAAGGAAGGCCCGATGGCGCTGGGTACCTTCGCCACCACGGTGATGGTGAACCTCGTTGGCAGCTTCAATGTCGCCAAGGCTGGTGCGTCGCTGATGCAACACAATGAAGTCGGTGAAGACGGCGAACGCGGCGTCATCATCAACACCGCCAGCGTGGCCGCTTACGAAGGACAGGTCGGCCAGGCCGCCTACTCCGCCTCCAAGGGTGGCGTGGTCGGCATGACCCTGCCGATGGCACGCGAGCTCTCGCGCTTCGGCATTCGCGTGGCGACCATTGCGCCGGGCATCTTCTGGACCCCGATGGTCGACGGCATGCCGCCGCAGGTGCAGGAATCGCTGTCCGCATCGATCCCCTTCCCCTCGCGCCTGGGCAAGCCGGACGAATACGCCTCGACGGTCGCGTTTATCCTTGGCAATCGCTATATCAACGGCGAGACGATTCGTCTGGATGGCGCGGTACGGTTGCAGCCCAAGTGACAGGAGTGAGTGGAGAGGAGTGAGAAGTAGAAAGGCCCTGACTCGCTTCACTCCCCCATTCGTCATTTACGCAAGCTTTTCTCTTACTCCTCTTCACTAACTACTCACTCTTCGCTCTTATGAAAGCTTCCGACGTCAAGAAAGCCAACGTCATCGAACACGAAGGTACCGTCTACCAGGTGCGCGATATCGAGCGCAGCTCGCCAACGGCGCGTGGCGGCAACGTCACTTTCCGCTTCACCTTGTATTCGATTCCGGGCGGGCGCAAGTTCGACCTCAGCCTGCGCGCTGACGACGACCTGAAAGAAGTGGATTTGGCGCGCCGACCGGCCAACTTCTCGTACATGGATGGCGATGCGTTCGTGTTCATGGACAACGAGGACTACACGCAATACACGCTTGGCCCGGAAGTGGTCGGCGACAACGCCGGTTACATCGTGGAAGGCCTGGAAGGCTATTACGTGCAAGTGATCGACGATGCGCCGGTCGGCTTGCAGGTACCCACCAGCGTGATGCTGACCGTGGTCGACACCGCCCCGGAGCTGAAGGGCGCCAGCGCCACCAAGCGCACCAAGCCCGCCAAGCTCAACACCGGCATCGAAATCCAGGTACCTGAGTACATCACCAACGATGAGAAGGTGTGGGTGAATACGCTGACGGGTGAATTTGCCGGTCGCGCCTGAGACTACGGCGTATCACCCTCCCCCTTCAAGGAGAGGGTGATACGCCTACTGCTTTGTCATTTGATCGACAGGCGACATCGTCCTCACCGGTAAGGCAGAATCGGGCCATCGAAGGCATCGTTCCCCGCCATGTCTAACCGAGCCTATTCGCTACGCGCCAGCGTGTTGCAGAGCCTGACCGCGACCAAGCGTCCGGATGTGCCGCCATGGGTGGTCGTGCGCAACACCGCTGCGGTCGTGCTCCCCTTGGCGGTCGGCATGCTGACCGGCCATCACGAAATCGGCCTGGCGATTGCCGCGGGCGCTCTGGACACCATGTTCTCCGATCAGCCCGGCCCATACCGTCAAAGGTTGTGGCAGCTGTTGCTGGCCTCACTGGCCGCCGGACTCGCTTCGCTGTGTGGCTTTCTGATCGGCGGAGAACTCGTGCCGATCACGCTGGCGACCGCAGCTTTTGGCTTTTTCGGTGGCTTGCTGGTCGTGTTCGGTACCGACATGGCGCGCGTGGGCATGACCAGCATGATCTTGCTGGTGGTCACCGCGGCGTCGCCCGCGACACTTCACGAATCGGTGAGCGGCGCTGTATTGATTTTCGCCGGCGGCCTGCTGCTGGCGTTGTTCTCGGTCGCCGCATGGCCACTGCAACGCTATCGCCCTGAACGCTACGCCCTCGCCGCCGTTTATCGCGGATTGGCGGCCTTTGCCAGGGAACACGCTCAGGATGATGCCGACGTCCCCGCGCTGACCGAGGCCATGACCACCCTGCAAAAGACCTTGCTTGGCCGGCATCACGCGCGCGGCCGCGCCATGGAGGCGTTTGCCGTGCTGCTGGAACTGGCCGAGCGTATCCGGCTGGAATTGATCGCCATGACCGACCTGCATGGCGCAACCAGTACCATCGCGATGTTCCGCACCGATGCCGCGCGCGTGCTGACGGCGATCGCCGAAGCGCTGGAAGCGGGCGAATCACCCGAACAAGCCTCACGTGCCCTGCAAACCTTACAGGCCAGCGAACGCGCCCTGCTCGACAATCGTTCACGCCATGACAGCATCGCCGCGCACATCCATGCGCTGTCCGGCCAATTGGCGGCGGCAGTACGCAATGCGAACTGGGCCGGATCGCGCGGCGAAACACGCGCCGCCGCCGCGGAAACACGCTTGCCTCGCGCGCTGCGCGGCGACTCGGCGCTCAGCATCCTGCGCGCCAATCTCACCACGCATTCGGTGGCATTCCGCCACGCGATGCGCTGCGCGGTGTGCCTGAGCATCGCCCTGCTTGTTTCGCGCGTCTGGCAGTTGCCGCATGGTTATTGGCTGCCGATGACCGCCGCCATCGTGTTGCGACCCGATTTTGCAGCCACCTTCAACTTCGGCTTGCTGCGCGTGCTCGGCACCATTCTCGGCCTGGTGATAACGACGGCGTTGCTGCGTATCACCCCGCATGACCCCTGGGCCCACTTGGCCCTGATGGCGGTGCTGTGCATGGCGTTTCGCTATCTCGCCACCGCCCACTACGGCATTGCGGTGGCCGCGCTGACCGGCACAGTGGTGATTTTTCTTTCATTCGAGGGAGTGAATTCCGGCACGGCGGTGCTGGATCGCGTGCTGAATACCGCGCTCGGCAGCGGCATGGCCCTGCTCGCCTACGTCGCGTGGCCCACTTGGGAACGCGGACGCGCACGCGCCGCGCTGTCGGCCATGCTCGACGCGTATGCGGATTACCTGCTCGCGCTGGCCCATCCGGAACACCGTGACGGCCATCGCGAGGCCCGCACGGCCGCCCGCACCGCGCGCACGAATGCCCAGGCATCACTGGACCGCATGCAAGCCGAGCCGGCTACGCCACTGCCCTTGCTGGAACTGGCCAATGCCCTGTTCCTCAATGGCAACCGGCTAGTGCGCACGACCATGACCCTGGAAGCCCTGCTGCACGATCGCGACAGCCTGCCGGAGCAGGTGGAAGTGACCAACTTCATCGATCGATCCGCCTCGCACCTGCACGCGCTGGCCATAGCCTTACGCAATAACCATCTGCCGCCGGCGGCGCCGGAGCTTCGCCAGCTTCAACGCAGCCTGGCCACCCTGCTCGCGATGGCCGACGACAAACCACGCGCGGAACAGCTGGTGCGCATCAGCGACCGTCTGGTGGACAACATCAACACGCTTGCCTATGTGGTCGGGCGGGGACCGCAGGAGTCGATCACCGCACACGGCAGTCAGCACGTGCGTCCCTGAGTGACGCATTATCGAATTGCGCCCCTCCCGGACGCGTCCCATGGGACCACGCCCCGTGAGACAAGCAAGTACACCCCTCAAGACGCCGGTCCCAAACCGCGCTGCGGCAAGTCCCCGCACAGGCTCCGGAAGCCCGCAGGCGCTACACTTGGCGAATGCTGAAAATCGATACCCACGCCCATATCCTCCCGCGCGACTGGCCCAATCTCGCCGCCAAATACGGCAATGACGCCTTTCCGGTGATGAATCATCACGACGGCCGCCATCGCATCTACAAGGACGGCAAGTTCTTCCGCGAAGTGTGGGAGTCCTCGTTCGACCCGCAGCATCGCATCAACGATTACGCCCGCTTCGGCGTGAACGTACAGGTGATCTCCACCGTGCCGGTGCTGTTTTCCTATTGGGCGCCGGGCTATCAGGCGCTGGAACTGCATCGGCACCTTAACGACCACATGGGCGAAGTGTGCCGGGATTTTCCCAGGCACTACGCCGGCATCGGCACCGTGCCGCTGCAAGCACCGGAACTGGCCATTCGCGAACTGGAACGCTGCATTGACGAGCTGGGCTTGTGCGGCGTGCAGATCGGCTCGCACTGCAACGAGTGGAATCTGGATGCGCCCGAACTGTTCCCGTTCTTCGAGGCAGCGGCCGACCTGGGCGCCGCGATCATGGTGCACCCCTGGGACATGATGGGCGCTGCCACCATGCCCAAGTACTGGATGCCATGGCTGGTCGGCATGCCGGCCGAGCAATCGCGCGCCGCGTGTTGCCTGGCCTTTGGTGGGGTGCTGGAACGGTTGCCGAAGCTGCGCGTGATGCTGGCCCACGGCGGCGGCAGCTTTCCATGGACCATCGGCCGCATCGAGCACGGCTTCCGCATGCGCCCGGACCTGGTGGCCACCGACAACCCACGCAACCCGCGCGAATACCTCAAGCGCCTGTACTTCGATTCCTGCGTGCACGACCCGCAGGCCCTGCGTTATCTGCTGGATGTGACCGGGGTCGATCGCGTGATGCTCGGCACCGACTATCCTTTCCCGTTGGGGGAGCAGGAGCCGGGCAGCGGCATCGAGTCGCTGAAGCTGGATGACCCTACCCGCGCCCGCCTGTTTCACGGCACTGCCCTGGAATGGCTGGGACTGCCGCAACAACGGTTCAATTCAGAAACTCAGGAGCACGCATGAATTTCAGGCGTTACATGATGGTAACTGCCGTATTGCTGCTGGCCGGCATTGCCGTAGCGCAAGCCGACGATGTCAGCATGGCATCCGGCAGCGTGCACTTCAGCACACCGTCGAACTGGGTCGGCATCATGCAAGCCGACGGCGACCCGGAAGTGCGGGTGTTCCAGGTACCCGATCCCTCGCCCAGCGCAAGCAGCACGCTGGCACGCGTCAGTGTGACCGTGAAACAGGTGGCCAACCTGCAAGACTTCAACAGCTACGTCGGCGACGGCGTGGCCAAGGCCAAACAGCTGAAGGACTACCAGCCCAGCCAGAGCGCCTCGAGCGAACAGAACAGTTTCGTCTACACCGCCAGCGAAAGCGGTTCGCCATACACTTATGTGGAGCACTACTGGTTCCGCGACGGTCATGCGATCCAGTTGCGCTGCGCCCGCCCATCGGCAAGCCAGGCCGGACAAGCCTGGGCTACGGCCTTCGATCGGGACTGTAGCTCGATTGCCTCTACGCTCGGCACCTGACCGCCTGCGCGTTGTCTCTCTGCCACGCCCCGGTTTGCACGGGGCCTGCACGAACCAAGCTGGAATGCACTGATGTCCACCTCCTATGAAGCCACCGCTGCCTGGGCCCAGGCCCGCGACGCTGCCGATCCACTGCGCGCGTTTCGCGACGAATTCCTGATTCCGCCGCACGAAGGTGGCGAGAGCCACTACTTCTGCGGCAACTCGCTGGGTCTGCAACCGCGTGCCGTACGCGAAGCCATCAACGTCGAACTGAACTATTGGGGCGAGCTGGCGGTGGAAGGCCACTTCAAGGGCCGCTT
The DNA here is from genome assembly GCF_016904955.1 of Dyella flava. Taxonomy (GTDB): domain Bacteria; phylum Pseudomonadota; class Gammaproteobacteria; order Xanthomonadales; family Rhodanobacteraceae; genus Dyella_B; species Dyella_B flava. Next base: position 52,833 of record NZ_JADIKE010000037.1, read on the forward strand.
GCCGTGGATGGACTATCACGAATTCGTGCGCGATCACCTCGCCGAAGTCGTCGGCGCACAGCCCGAAGAAGTCGTGGCGATGAATACGCTGGGCGTGAACCTGCATCTGATGATGGTGAGCTTCTATCGCCCCACGCCGGACCGCCATGCCATCCTGATTGAAGCGGGCTCGTTCCCTACCGATCGCTATGCGGTGGAATCGCAGATCCGCTACCACGGTTTCAGTCCCAAGCTGTCGCTGATCGAACTGCAAGCCGATGAGCCGAACGGCACCATTTCCATGGCGGCGATCGAGCGTGCGCTGGCCGAACATGGCTCACGCATCGCGCTGGTCATGCTGCCGGGCGTGCAATACCGCACGGGTCAGGCGTTTGACCTGAAAGCCATCACCGAACTGGCGCATCGGCACGGCTGCGTGGTGGGCTTCGATCTTGCGCATGCGGTCGGCAACCTGCCGCTGCAACTGCATGACAGCGGCGCCGACTTCGCTATCTGGTGCAGCTACAAATACCTCAACGCCGGCCCCGGCGCGGTGGGTGGCGCCTTCGTGCATGCACGCCACGCGCGTGCTGCCCTGCCCCGCTTTGCCGGCTGGTGGGGACACGACAAGACGACACGCTTCCAGATGGGACCGGAATTCGTGCCCACACCGGGTGCGGATGGCTGGCAGCTTTCCAACCCGCCGATTCTTGCCCTGGTGCCGATGCGTATCTCGCTGGAAATTTTTCACCGCGCGGGTATGCAACGTTTACGCGAGAAATCGCTGCAGCTTACCGGCTACCTGGAATGGCTGGTGCAGAGCCAGCTGGCGGATGTGCTGGAAATCGTTACCCCCAAGAATCCCGCACAGCGCGGTGCGCAGCTTTCCATCCGAGTGCTTGGTGGACGTGCGCAAGGGCGTGCGCTATTCGAATACCTGATCGATCACGGCATCATCGGCGACTGGCGCGAGCCGGATGTGATCCGCATTTCACCAGCACCGCTCTATAACCGGTTTACCGATTGCCTCGCGTTTGCTGAAGCAGTACGCCAATGGAAAAACACCGCTTGAGCGAAGAAGTCGGTTTACTACCGAGAGCCGAAGCGTTCAGCAATCTTTTGCTGTGCATCTTCACCGCTAAAGAGCGCCCGTTGTAAAGGGCGCTCTCGTTTTCGTAGTGCATCCGAACAAACGGATTGACTATATGAAGAGATCCCAGCGCATTTGGCTGATCATGCCAAATCATGCGATTGCGTAGCCTTGGCGGACTTTCGTGCATGTGTCGGTATTTCATCATGCGTAGTGCAGACCTATTCCACTGCTACGCACATTCACGCCTATCCTTACACCAGTCGCTTGATAAGCGACCATCCCATGCACGCTTTGATGCCGCAGAGTATGGAGGGAGTATTACTTTCCCTCATTGGCCACGCATCAGGAGACATGCAATGGACTGCTTTTCCATCATGGAGGACACACTTTATGTTTCATATTTCCACGCACAGCTCGCCACATCTCCCGACAGATATCCATCCACACACGGACACACCGAAGGTGGATCATGCGGACATCCCACACGCCCTGACCCCGGTATCGGTAACCCCCGGAGTGGATTTTTCCTCTCATGGCGCAAGCGGCCAACCCGGCGGACTATTGGGGAACCTGTTTGCTCCCGTAACGCTGCAGGGCGAGCTGTCCGGCTTCTACGTGAAGAACGACCCCAAGCCTGGTCCGCGGCCGCTCTATACGCGCGATCCAGACACCGGTGTATACACGCAGTCCTCCAAACGAGTAATGCCCGATGGCCAAGGCGGCTGGCAGCGCGACGGCGGATTGAAGGGCGGAGTGAAGTACGGTCCAGAGGATCGCGAAGCCCGGCTCCGTGAGGCTCGAGTTAATTGTCAGCAGGCGGCAGTGGAGCTGGCTCTTATCCAAGACCGTGTTACTACGGCCCACAACAAGGTCCTCGCCGCCCCAGATGAGATTTCGCGGCAAACCGCTAAAGCCGAGTGGCTATCTGAAGTGAACGCGCATAGTACCGCCGCCGCCGCGTTCAGGCGGGCCCAAGATGAGCTTAAGAATGCCCTGTACTAATAAGGCCATCCTGCTATGGATGCGGTGCATGGCATGAATGCATGCCCGCGCAGCGTGGCATCAACGCTGCGCCAACCATTGATCAACACGCCGCTGCAAAGCCCCTAGCGGCGTGTAATGGGCTATGTCGAAGTGCCCGGAATTTTGCTCGAGTTGGACTAATCCAAATCCAGCCAGTGCGTGCTTGCGGAGGTCTTCGTAAAGCTCAGCCACCGTCCTGGCCGATTCGCGTGCATCCACCGGAATATCATCAAGCGAGTAGTGCCTGACCCGCTTCTTGTCGTAGTAACTGGCAGCGTGCGCCAGATCAACGCGGAGCTTCAATCCCAGGTCGCGAAAGATGGTTTCATCGATATGTTCGTGAAACACCGCATGAACCGAAGGCAGGTTGCGCAGCATGCGAATGTATAACGCAATAACCCGCACGAAGCTGCTCAGCACCGTCTCATAGCTCGCCGCCACATCGCCATTCAACTCGGCAAGACCACGTGTAGACATCAATACGTCGATGGGATTGCGGAAGGTAAAGATGTAATGCGAGCGATAAAAATAACGACAATGGAAATCGAAAACACGCTGACAGGTTGCCTGTGACTTTTCGGGGTTGACGACTATCTTGCTGCCCACATAGCGATACAGAGTCGCCAGGTGCCGCAGATAATCCGACCATGGCGCATCGCCCCCGAAGAAGGCAGGACAGAAGCTGCTCTTGGTCTCCTGGTTGCCCCAGGCCCGGTGCATGGCGTTATAGCGCGCTGCAAAATCCGCCTTGCCCGGGTCATCCTGGAACGACGGCTCGCCGAACAGGAAAATATCGCGCGAGTCATTCAGGGCGTTCTGCAATACGGTAGTGCCGCTGCGCGCTGCGCCAAGTACGAACAGCCCTTGCGAATCGATGGACTGGGTGTTTTGCGCCACGACGGATTCCGCCGTGGTCGATGCATCGGCCTGCTCGGACGGCACAGCCGCCCGGTGCGGCAAGAACAACCCTAGCAATCGCTTTGGCACTGCGATAACACCCTCTTTCATGGACCAGCCCCGGTACCAAGTGAGGGCAGTATGCCCTACCGCAGCCCAGCCGTAGAGCCCATCGATGGCAGAGAACAGGCCTTTGTCCTCCGCCATCCGCAGGCGGCTTTCGTGCAGGTAGGTAACGGTTATACCCGCTCTGCCAGCGGGTACAGCTCACGGTTCTCCCGCTGCACGCGCAAATGCAGTGCCTTGAATACATTGTTGGCGTCACTGCGGAACCCTTGCGGGTCCTTGCTGATTTTTGCCGGCAGATTCCAGCGCGAGACGAAGGCCGTATAGGCCTGAGCCAGATCGCCCATCTCTTCCTGAAACTGCTTACCGGTATGCGCAATCCGCGGATCAGCGGCATTGATCAATGCCGGATAAAGCACACGATCTTCGGCTGCCAGATGCAGCTTGATGACGGAGCTCATCGTGACGAGCTGATGGACGATGGCTTCCGCATGTTCTTGCACACCCGCCTGCACCAGTTCACGAAGATCGGTAACCGCAGCCAGCAGATCTACATGTTCGCGTTTGAATTTTTCGATATCCATGTTTCCCCCTTGCGGCTTGATTGATCCCAAGCGTCTATCGGCGGGAAGCGGGCGAAACTTGAAACGTTCTGTCGGCTAGGTCCGGCCCACCCGGCTGGAGGGGTGCCGCACCTGCCCCTCGCCGCGTACCACGAAACGCTCCACGGTCAGCGCCTCGGCACCCATCGGGCCATAGGCATGGAGGCGGGTGGTGGAAATGCCGATTTCAGCACCAAGCCCCAGTTCGCCACCATCGGAAAACCGCGACGATGCATTGACCATCACGACGGCCGAGCGAATCGCCTGGACGAAACGACGTGCGGCCTCATCGTCACGGGTGACGATCACCTCGGTGTGATCAGAACCGAAGCGCTGGATATGCCCAACCGCTGCGCCAAGATCATCAACCACTCGCACGGCGAGAATCAGGTCGAGAAACTCGGCCGCATAGTCTTCATCACTGGCTGCGTGCATGCCCTGCATGAGGGCACGTGAACGTTCGCAGCCACGCAGTTCGACACCATGCTCTTCGAGCACCTGCACCGCTTTGGGCAGGAAGGATTCCGCCACATCGCGATGGATCAACAGTGTCTCGAGCGCATTGCAGACACCTGGGCGCGATGTCTTGCCGTCAATCAGCAGATTCAGCGCCAGTGCTTCGTCGGCTGATGCATCCACGTAAAGATGACAAACACCTTTGTAGTGCTTGATGACCGGCACGCGCGCGTGTTCGGCGACAAAACGAATCAGGCCTTCGCCACCACGTGGAATCGCCAGATCCACGATATCGTTCAGTTGCAGCAGTTCGATCATGGTTTCGCGGCGCAGGTCTTCGACCAGGGTCAGCGCCGCGGCGGGAATGTCGTGCCGCTCCATCACATCGCGCAGAATCTTGGCGATGGCCATGTTGGAGTTCAGCGCTTCAGACCCCCCGCGCAGGATGACGGCATTGCCCGCCATCAGGCAAAGCGCCGCGGCATCGGCCGTGACGTTGGGGCGTGCTTCGTAGATCATCGCGATGACGCCAAGCGGGATGCGTACACGCTCGACCTCGAGGCCGTTCGGGCGGGTGTCGCGGCGCGTGACCAGGCCGACCGGGTCGGGCAAGGCGGCAATCTCGCGCACCGCGTTGGCGATGCCGGTAATGCGTGACTCGTCCAGCTTCAGCCGGTCCAGCATGGCGCCCTGGATGCCCTTCGCCGCTGCCTGCTGCAGATCTCGGGCATTGGCGGCGAGGATGGTATCGCGCTGCGCTTCCAGCGCATCGGCCATATCGTGCAGCAGTTTGCGCTTGGTCTGGGTGTCGAGCGCAAACATGACCTGGGCCGCATCGCGGCAGGCCAACGCCAGTGTACGAATGTCGCTCATGCTTCCATTCCCCCCTCCGCTGTTTCCGGATTTACGACCGTAGCCAGATCGTCTCGATGCACCATCTCGGCGCCATAGCTGTAGCCCAACACCGCCTCGATGTCACGGCTGTGCCGTCCGGCCAGGCGACGCACTTCCGCCGCGCCGTACTGGCACAGGCCGCGCGCAATGGGCTGCTCGTTCGCATCCAGGATTTCCACCAGGTCGCCGCGATGGAAGTCGCCTGCCACAGCAAGAATACCCCCAGGCAGCAGGGAGGCTCGTCCACCCCGCAGAGCCCGTGCGGCGCCGGCATCGATCCGGATGCTGCCATTGCCGGCCGGCGCGTGACGTAACCAGTATTTGCGCGCCTGCATGCGGTTGCGGGTTACATCGATCAAGGTGCCACGCAATCGGCCCTGTTCAAGCGCTTTCACCGTAGCGCCATCGCGACCGCTGAACAGCGCGGTGGGAATCCCCGCAGCCGCAGCCTTGGCGGCAGCCTGCAACTTGGTAAGCATGCCCCCCGTGCCGACCGCCGTGCCACTGCCGCTGGCCATGGCCACCACCTCAGGCGTGAGCTGCACCACATGCCCGATGGGTTGCGCATCGGGATCGCGCCGTGGATCGGCGCTGTACAGCGCGTCCACGTCGGAGGCAATCAATAGCAGATCCGCATCCACCAACGCAGCCACGATGGCCGCCAGGTTGTCGTTGTCACCAAGCTTCAGTTCGTCCACCGCGACGGTGTCGTTTTCATTCACCACCGGCAAGACACCTAGGGCCAGCAGTTCACGCAGCGTGGCACGGGCATTCAAGTAACGACGACGATTGCGCAGGTCATCGTGGGTCAGCAGCACTTGCGCCACCGGTCGTGCGGACAGGCTCTGCCACAAGGCGATCATCGGCGCCTGACCGAGCGCAGCAAGCGCTTGCCTGGCTGCGAGATCGCCACCGGCGGCGGCATGCTGACGGATCAAGGCACGGCCTGCGGCCACCGCCCCGGACGACACCAACACGACTTCTCGACCCAGCGCGTGGCTGGCGTCGATAAAGGCCGCCAGTTCCCGTGCGTAGCGGGACGTCAAACCACCGCCATCGGCAGCCAGCAGATTACTGCCGACCTTGAGCACCGTGCGCCGCCAGCCGGGCAACAGGCATTCGGGAAGCTGGCGTTCCGGCTCCGTCATGCGCGGGCCGACTCCAATGGCGCGGCAACGCGATCACCGTGACTCCTTGGCGAGGAAACGACAACAAACCGCACCTGGCCATGGCTGTCGTTGCGCATCTGATGGGCGGTGCCGGGCGGCACATGCAGTCCCTGTCCCGCTTGCAGACGATAGACCGTGCCCTCCAGCTCCAACGTCGCTTCGCCCTCTAGCACGTAAAAGAACTGGCGGGCATGCACATGACGGTGCCGTTGCTCGAAACTGCCCGGCGGCATGTGTTCCTCGATCACGCTCAGCCCATCCGTTGCCAGCAAATGCCAGCCGTCGCAAGCCTGGCCCCATTGGTAGTGCTGTGCATTCGCTGTGCTGATCGCGGTCATATGGGTTTGTCAGGTTGAGAGTTTGGCGAGACGCTGCCTTAGTGCATCCAGTTGCAGATCGTTGCCGGCGCCGGGAGAGGTGCGCGCCGCCAGACTTGTCTCGGGCGTACGCCCCTGCCCTGCAGCGGTCGCCGCTTCGGCCGCTGCACGATACGCATCGCGGAACGGCACGCCCGCTGCCGCCTGCTCGATAGCTACGTCCGTGGCATACATGGCCGGCTCGATCGCCGCCCGCATGGCCGCTTCGTTCCACTGCATCCGCGCCAGCAGATCCGGCAACAGTTCGAGCGCGGCGAGCCCGTGCGTCACACCATGGAACAACGAACCCTTCGAGAATTGCAGATCGCGCTGATAACCCGAAGGCAGCGACAGCAGTTGCTCTATCTCGCAGCGCGCGGCAGCGACCGTGGCATACGAGGCACGCAGCAACTCCACCACATCGGGGTTGCGCTTGTTGGGCATGATCGAGCTGCCGGTGGTGTATTCAGCGGGCAGCGCGACAAAGTTGAATTCAGCAGTGGTGAACAGCGAGAGATCCCAGGCCAGGCGACGCGCGTCCAGCATCGCGCTGCCAATGCTTTCCATCACCGCCATTTCGAACTTGCCGCGCGAGAGCTGTGCGTAGATCGGCGACACCTGCATGCGCGAGAAACCGAGCACTTGCGTGGTATGCGCACGATCGAGCGGGAGATTGACGCCATAACCTGCCGCGGTACCGAGCGGGTTGGCATCGATCCACACAGCGGTCTGCCGCGCTCGCCATGCGTTATCGACGAAGCCTTCGGCAAAACCGGCGAACCACATCGCCGTCGAAGAAACCACTGCGCGCTGCAAATGGGTATAACCCGGCAAGGGCAACGCAGGCTGCGCGGCACGCTGCAAGCACACCTCGGCGATGGTGGTGCAATGCGTTTCCAGTTCGGCAAGCTTTTCCTTCAGCCAGAGCCGCGTAGCCACCAGGATCTGGTCGTTGCGGCTACGTCCGGTGTGGACACGGCGCCCTGCATCGCCAAGACGATCGGTCAAGCGCGCTTCGATCGCAGAGTGACCATCTTCATAGTGTTCGTCCAGAACAAAACGGCCCGCACGAAAATCCTCGGCCAGCGCGTCGAGTTCGCGTTTGAGATCCTGCATTTCCTGGGGACTGACCACCCCGATGTTGGCCAGTCCTTCGACGTGCGCCTTGCTGGCCGTGATGTCATGCAAGAAGAACTCACGATCCAGAAGCACGTCGTCGCCGGCCAGGAACTTCATGATCTTGGCATTGGTTTCGACGCCGGCTTTTTGCCAAAGGAGGTCGGTCATGGTTTATGGCCTCTGTTTTCAGCTTTATCCAATTTCCACCAGGGCGGCATTCATGCTTTGCGGGAATGACGAACAGTAGAAGCGAATGTTATGGAGATGATGGCAATGCTTCGGGGACGTCAAAGCGGAATCGACGCATATTCATCTACGCCGATCGCCCGGTTGATGTTCTGCATCGCCTGCGTGGCCGCGCCTTTCAGCAAATTATCCAAGGTTGCGACAATCACCACGCGCTTGCCGTCGGCCGACATCGCAAATCCCCCCACCTCGGCGTAATGCTTGCCTGCAACCAGGCTGACCCATGGTGCTTCGTCCACCACACGCACCAGCTTTTCGCCTGCATAGGCATGCCGGAACAGGGCAAGCATGTCCTCTCGCTTGTGTGGACGCGACAGGTAAAGATTGGTGGTGACGGTCAGGCCGCGAAAATGCGGTGCGACGTGTGGCATGAACTCCACCGGGACGCCGAGATGCCGACTGGCTTCCTTCTCGTGCATGTGTCCCGTCAAGGAATACGGCATCAGGTTGTCGCGCAGTTTTTCCGGATTGTTCTTGTCCGATGGCGTAGTGCCCGCACCGGAATAACCCGAGACGCCAAAACACACCGGCGGCGCAGCCAGTACGTCCTTGAGCGGCGCGACGGACAGTTGGATCGCAGTCGCATAACAACCGGGATTACTGATGCGCCTCTCACCACGCCATTTGTTGCGTGTCAGTTCCGGCAATCCGTAATGCCAGCCGTTGTCGAAACGGTAATCGGCAGAAAGATCGACGATCACCGGATCCTTGCCCGCCTTGTCAAAAGCCCCCACGCACACCGATGCCTTGCCATTGGGCAACGCCAACACCACGACGTCGGCATCCAGTGCGGGAAGGTCTTCATGCGCTGGCGAGCTATAGCGCAGATCACCCTGGTATTCGGGCACCTGCTCATACACACGCTGTCCGTCCAGCTCGCGTGAAGAGACATAGGCCAGTTCGAGCGAAGGATGCGCAGCAACCAGCTTGATCAGCTCCGCGCCCGTATGACCGCGAGCCCCCACGATGCCGATTCGTTTCTTTGCAGTAACCATGATCGTTCAATCCACCAGAGTCGGTTGGCGCACGGCGCAATGGGCGACGCAACGGGCAAGCGTGTCGAAGCCATCCAGGCCATACCAGAACACTTTCCAGCGCTCCTGTTTGTAGCAACCGTCGGATTCGGCGTAGTAGAAATGATTGATCTGGTTGCCATGCCGCGAACGCCAGAACAGGCTTGGATTTTCCTCGCGCATGACCAGCCACACGGCGCGACCAAGGCCCTCGCCTTGCGCATCGTCGAGCACGGCGAACTTGTCCAGATAGATCAGCCCATCCTCATTGGTCAGAATCATCGCCGCACGGTAGTTTTCGCTCACGTAGATGCGATAGGGCGTGGTGCGCTCAAAGTAGTCGTCGACCACCTTGCGGCCGAAGCTGGATTCGATCAGCGTGCGCATGCGCTCAAGGTCCACGCCTTCCCAGCTTTCGAAGCGGAACACCTTCTCGCCGCGACGCACCAGGGTGCCGGAGCCCTTATGGGTGAACAGCTCCTTCGCCAGTTCCGAGGGCCGGGTGATCGATACCGACGACGTCAAAGGCAGGCTTTGCAGCAAATCGGCAATCTGTTCGATCTTCACGCGCATGCCGCCGTTGATCCACGGCTGCGCCATCAAATGATCGAACTCAGTGCTGAGATTGATCGAATCGATCACCTGCCCCTTGTCGTCGAGCAGGCCGCCGGTCCCGGTAAGAAAGATGATCTTGTAGGGTTCCAGCACGCGTACCAATTCGTTGGCGGCGAAATCGGCATTGATATTGAGGAACTGGCCTTCGTCAGTCTCGCCCAGGCTCGCAATCACCGGAATGGACCCGGCGCGCAGGCTGGCTTCGATCGGCGCTAGATTGATGCTGTCGACCTTGCCGACCATGCCGTACACATCCTTGTCCAGGAAGCTGGACATGAACACGCCGGAGGGCACCGAAGTAGCGCGCGTGTTCATCGCCTGCAAGGCTTCGACCAGACGCAGGTTCTGCTGCTGGAACACGCGACGCACGATCCCCAGCGCCTTGGGCGATGTGACGCGCAAACCATTGACGGTCTGCTTGGTGATGCCCGCTGCCTGCAACTCTTCATCGAGCTGCGGGCCGGCGCCGTGCAGCACGATCGGCGTCAAACCGACCTGCTGCAGGAAGGTGAGCGAGGAGGTCAGATCGGCCAGCTCGTCGCGCAGCACTGCCCCGCCCACCTTGACCACGGCGAAGCGCTTGGCATCAAGCTGCGAGAAGCGCTTGAGGTATTGCTGGATTTCCTTGGCGCTGCCCATGGCGGAGAGCAGGCGCACAATGGTCTGGCGAGTGTTCTTATGCGCTTCCACGGTTCACGATCTCGTAGATGGTTTCGGCGTATTTCTGCAATTGATCAAGCGCAACCCATTCGTCGGCGGTGTGCGCCTGGGCGATGTCGCCGGGACCGTAGACGAAGGAGATATAACCGCCCGCCGAGAACAGCGCGGCCTCGGTCCAGAAGTTCACGGCGTTGCCGACCGGGATGCCCAGTTCATCGGCGATATCACGCGCGGCAAGACGCCGGCTTTCGGCAGTAGCCGTGTCGCCGGCTGGCAGGGAATCACCGCGAAACAGTTCGGTGTAGCTGACCGGCTGCGGCTCGACCAGGGTACGGAAGGTTTCCAGCAGATGATCGGGATTCATGCTCGGCAACGGACGAAAGCCAAAACGCACATCGGCCGTCGGCGCGATCATGTTGGCCTTGATGCCGCCTTCGACACGGCCGATGTTGAAGCGCAAGCCGGTGAGGCCACCAAAACGTTCGTGCGCCTGACGGTCGACATAATCCAACGCCGCTGCACCCCAGCGTACGGTCTGATGCAAGGCGCTGTCGCTCGGGCGCTGCTCACCGGAAGCATGGCCGGCCTGCCCGGCAAAGCGCATCTGCACCGAGTGGATGCCACGGTGCGCCAGCACAGCTTCGCCACGCGTGGGCTCGGCAACAATCACCGCGTCATAGCGGTGACCTTCTTTTAGGAAAGCTGCAATACAGCGCGGATCATTCGCCTCTTCGTCGGTGGACAATAGCAAAGCCATGTCGCCCTTCGTGGCATTCGCCACGGCAACCAGCGCAGCGGCGGCCCCCTTGATGTCGCAGGCGCCCAAGCCAATGGCACGATCCTCGGTCACCTCCAGCACATGCGGATCACGGGTCCAGTGCGGCGAATCCGGCACGGTGTCCAGATGCACGTTGAACAGGTATTTCGGCTTGCCACGTACGGCGCACAGCGTTACCGCACCTGCCCCATGATCATTCACCCGCACGTCGAAGTCCGACAGGTGTTCACGCAGATAATCGAAGATGCCACCGGTGCCGATCTCTCGCGGAGGATTGCGCGTATCGAATGACACCAGCGCACGCAAATGCTCCAACGTCGCATCAAGCAGGACGCTACTACCGAGTTCCGCACTCATCGGTTGACCTCGGCCCACAGGGTGCTGCTCATGCCGAACAGCTTGATGAAGCCCTCTGCTTCGGCGACACCCCAATCAGCCGCCTGCGCATACGTGGCGCCCTTGGCGTTGAGAATGTGCTTGGATTCGATCGCCACGGCACTGATCAGACCGCCGTTGGTTTCCAGCGTGACATCGCCATTGACGGTGGTCTGGCTGGAAGCCAGGAAGGCTTCAAGGTCGCTCTTGAGTGGATCATGGAAGAAGCCTTCATAGACCAGTTCCACCCACTTGCGCGCCACATCTGGCTTGAAGCGATTCTGCTGCTTGGTAAGCACGGCTTCTTCCAGCGCGCGATGCGCCACGAGCAGTGCAGTAAGACCCGGCGCTTCGAAAATGATGCGGCCCTTCAGACCGATGGTGGTGTCGCCGGTGTAGATACCGCGACCGACACCGTACTGCGCCAGCAGGGTATTGAGCTTCGCCAGCATCTTGTGACCTGGCATCTTCTCGCCATCGAGTGCCACGGCTTCGCCATTGATGAAGCTGATCTTAAGGCGCAGCGATTTGGACGGCCATTCGGCGCGCGGCTTGCACCAGCCCACGGCGCCTTCGCCCGGCGTCTGCCAGCGATCGATCTCCCCGCCCGACATGGTCACGCCCAGCAGGTTTTCGTTGATGGTGTAGGCCTTCTGCTTGGCGCGCACGCCAAAGCCCAGATTTTCCAGGTACTTCTGTTCGTACGCGCGAACCTCGGTGTGTTCCTTCTGGATCTCGCGGATCGGCGCCACAATCTCGTAATCGCCTTGCGCCTTTACCGCCAGGTCGAAGCGCACCTGGTCATTGCCCATGCCGGTGCAGCCGTGAGCGATAGCCTTGGTGCCCAGTTCAGCGCAACGCTGCAACGCCGCATCCACGATCAGGTAACGGTCGGATACCAGTAGCGGATACTGGCCCTGATAGCCCTCACCAGCCCATACGAACGGCTTGACGAAGCCGTTCCAGATCGCCGGACCGCCATCGACGGTGACGTGGCTGGCAGCCTTCAACTCCTTGGCGCGCGCTTCGATATAGGCACGTTCTTCGTCATCCACGCCGCCGGTATCGGCAAACACGGTATGCACGGCCCAGCCGCGCTCTTGCAGATAGGGAATGCAAAAGCTGGTGTCGAGGCCACCGGAAAAGGCGAGAACGATGTCTTTGCTCATGATGCGAGATCCAAAAGAAGGTTTTTACGGAGATTCGATGACAATGCGTGGCTCGCAGCGCACCGGGAAGTTGACGGAATTGGCGATATAACAGGCATGGTGAGCACCCTCGTGCACGCCGGCCGCGCGGACGGGGTCGCTATCGGCCGTAATCGTGACCAGCGGGCGCAGCACCACTTCGGTAAAACGTCCTTGATCACCCTGATCGACCAGGGTGCCGACGGCGCTATCCACATACGCGGTTACCACTACGCCGGCGACAGCCGCCAGATGCAGGTACCAGAGCATGTGGCAGCTCGACAGCGCAGCGACCAGCATGTCTTCCGGATTATGTTTTGCGCCGTCACCACGGTAGGCCGCATCCGACGAACCGGCGATAACCGGCTTTCCGGCAACGTGCACTTCGTGCTCGCGACCATATCCCTGATAGGTCCGTGTGCCGCCACCGTGATTGCCCGTCCACACCACTTCGACCGGATACTGGTGCTGCTTATCCCCCATGACGACGTTCCTCGGCTTGTTGCATCAGCTCAGCAAGCTCGGCATCGCGCAGGCCCGCGCGTTCGCCAAGACCGTGGATGACGCCGGCGCGATTGGCATCTGGATGGTTCTGGCTCAGCTTGAACTTGCCTTCGATGCGTTCGATGGTGATTTCGAGGCCGGCGATGGCTTTCAGCATTTTCTCGATGTGATCTTCCGGCGCGTCGCTGACCCGCCAGGGCTTTGGCTGAGAGGCTTCGTGACGATTGGTGAGCCTTTCCAGCAACTCGCGCAACCAGGCTTTGTCATCGGTCACACGCAAGCGCCCGTGCACATGCACGACAGCGTAATTCCAGGTCGGCACTTCGCGCCCGGTTTCATGCTTGCTCGGATACCAATTGGGGCTGACATAGCCATCGGCCGCCTGGAAGATCACCAATACCTGGGCACCATCCGCCTTGGCCAATTCATTGCCGCACGCCACATGACCATGCAGTAATGTGTCGCCGACCAGCTCGAACGGCAGATGATTGGCAACCATGCCTTCGGCACCGTGCATGACCACGGTTCCAAACGGATAGTCACGAATCAACGCATGCAGCACCTCAGTGCGCGTTTCATGAAAGTACTTGGGCAGATACATGACGGCCTCTGTCCAATCAGCGCTGATCGATCAGCGAGGCCATCACCGCTTTCTGCACATGCAGGCGATTTTCGGCTTCATCGATGGCGATGCAGGCCGGCGAATCCATCACCGCATCGGTGGCCTTGATGTTCCTGCGTAGCGGCAGGCAATGGCTGAAGACACCGTTGTTGGTCAACGCCATCTTGGCTTCGTCGACGATGAAATGCTTGTGCGCGTCGCGAATCGGCTTCTCGTTTTCCCAACGACCGAAGAACGGCAGCGCGCCCCAGCTCTTGGCATAGACCACATCGGCGCCACGATAGGCTTCCTCGATGTTGTGGCTGACTTTGAGTGAGCCACCGTTTTCCTTCGCGTTCTGCTCGCCGAACGCCATGTAACGCTTATCCAGCACGTAGTCCGGCGTGGGGCACAGCAAGGTGACATCCATGCCCATCTTGGTGGCGATCAGCAAGGCGGAGTTGGCCACAGCGGTGTTCAACGGTTTGGGATGGTAAGTCCAGGTGAGCACGTATTTGCGGCCGGTGAGATCACCGAAACGTTCCTTCAACGCCAGCGCGTGTGCCAATTCCTGGCAAGGATGGGTGATCGTTTCCATGTTGATCACCGGCACGGTGGCGTACTGCGCAAACGCCTTGATCACGGCATCTTCGCGATCCACCGACCAATCCTGGAATTTCGGGAAGGCGCGCACCGCGATCAGATCCACGTAGCGGCTCAGTACGCGTGCCACTTCGGCGATGTGCTCTTCCGCCTCACCGTCCATCACGACATTGGGCCGGAACTCGATCGGCCATGCGTCCTTGCCGGGCGACAGCACGATGGCATGACCGCCGAGATGGAAAGCGCCCAGTTCGAAACTGGTGCGCGTGCGCATCGACGGATTGAAGAACAGCAATGCTACCGACTTGCCGGCGAGCTGCTGGCCACGCGGCGAGCGCTTGAATGCAGCAGCCTGCTCAAGCAACGCGTCGATCTCGGCGCGGCTGTAATCCTGGGTGGTGAGGAAGTGGCGAAGCGACATCGTTGACTCCAGTCCGAAAAAGCAAAAAACCCGGCGCAATGGCCGGGTTTTGTCGTCGTATTACACATGCAACGTGGCGACAGCCTACCCGGCCGAATGTCGGTCCAGCGGTCGACGCGCACGCGATGTCATGCCAGCGGCCATGCGGGCGCTGGTAAGCACAGTAGCGGTATAGACGGCTGAGGACATGAGGCTTCCGGGTGGTTGAACTTTAATCATGACCGGATTTCCGCTGCCATGCAACAGGAAAAATCTCAATAAGCGCCCCGCGCAGTGAGACCCCATCATGGGTTCGGCCTTGGGGCGCGAGAAAAACAAAAGGCGACCGGGCCAAGGCCACGGTCGCCTTCAGAAAAACCGCCGCCCGATCAGTCGGCCGGTGACACGTTCACGCGTACGCGCAGGCGCTCGCCCGGGTCGTAGCTGAGGCGCGACATATAGACGTCACCGTGATAGCGATACTCGACGTCATAGCCAATGATCTGACGCTGCTGAGTAACCTGACTGCCTGGCTGGCACACGGTCTGGTCGGTGGTGTAGGTCTGGCCGCCGCTGGCGACCGAGTTGCCGACCGCGCCACCCACCACGGCACCGCCGACCGTGGCGGCAGTATTGCCACGGCCATGGCCGATGGTGCTGCCAAGCACGCCGCCAACCACGGCACCCAGCACCGTACCGATACCCTTGTTGCTAGGCGTCTGCTGGGTGACCTGCTGGTCGTAGCACTGCTGCGTCGGGGTGGAAGTCTGAACTACGCCGTAAACCGGATCGACGCGCAGCACGTCAGCCCAGGCATAGTGCGCGTTGTCGGCGCCCGCACCCGGTGCGTCGGGCGCGGGGGCGCCGGGCGGCGGCGGAGGTGCAGCCCCGGGCGGGGGCGGCGGTGGATAGCTGCCGTAGCTGGACTGTGCAGCCACACCGGTGGACACACAAATCAGCGCAAGCAGCGACACCAACAGCATCTTTTTACTCATGGACAGCCTCCGCAAAGGGGGTGAAAGCGCGTTTTGCGCATGGCGAAATTGCAGCAAATGCACGCTGAATCCAGGCTTAGAAGTACCGCAACTTAGTGCACTGTTTTAGGTTGAGAAATGTAACTTTCAGCACGGTCCCAAACGAGCCTCCAACTGCCTTGCCGCAAGACCTTGATAAGATGGCCGACCCATTTGCCAGCACCACCCGGAAGCTGCGGACCTCGCCCATGCCGATTTCGCTCTATAACAGCCTAAACCGCCGCATCGAGCCCTTTGCTCCGCTCGATCCGAACCGGGTAACGGTGTACCTGTGCGGGCCGACGGTCTACAGCTATGTACATATCGGCAACGCGCGCGGCCCGGTGGTGTTCGACGTGCTGGTCAAGCTGCTGCGCCGGCATTACCCGCGGGTGCTATACGCCCGCAACATCACCGACGTGGATGACAAGATCAACAACGCCGCGATCGAACAGGGCGTGCCGATCGGCAGCATTACCGGCCGCTTTACCGAGGCCTACCGCGAAGACATGGCCAAGCTCGGCATCGCGCCGCCGGATATCGAGCCGTTCGCCACGGCGCATATCGGTCAGATCATCCGCATGATTGAAACCCTGATCGCCAGGGAACACGCCTATGTCGCCGAAGGACACGTGCTGTTCGACGTGAGCTCCTACCCGGCCTACGGTGCGCTCTCCGGCCGTGATACCGATGAGCTGATCGCGGGCGCCCGCGTCGAGGTCGCGCCATACAAGAAGAACCCCACCGACTTCGTCCTCTGGAAACCCTCCACCCCGGAGCTGCCCGGCTGGGACAGTCCCTGGGGCCGTGGCCGTCCAGGCTGGCATATCGAATGCTCGGCCATGAGCGCCGCGCACCTGGGGGAAACGATCGACATCCATGCCGGCGGCGTGGATCTGCAATTCCCGCATCACGAAAACGAGATCGCCCAGTCAACCTGTGCCCACGGCGGCAAGGTGTTTGCGCGCTGGTGGTTGCACAACGGCATGCTCACCTTCGACGGACGCAAGATGTCCAAGTCGTTGGGCAATGTGCTGCACGTGCATGAGCTGCTGAAGATGCATCCGCCGGAAGCTCTGCGCCTGCTGTTGCTGCGCGGACACTATCGTCAGCCGCTGGATTGGTCCGATGCAGCCATCGCGCAGTCGATCAGCACGCTGGACGGCTGGTACCGGGTGTTGCGCGAGCTCAGCCACATCGAACTGGATGCAGCCCAGCCGCTGCCGGTACCCGAGCGGATCGAAGCCGCATTAAGCGACGACCTCAACACACCCCAGGCGCTGGCGGAACTGTCCATGCTTGCCGATACCGCCAGGCAAGCGCCCTCCCCCGCCAACAAGGCCGCCCTGCTTGGTGCCGGGGCCTTGCTGGGCCTGCTGCAGGACGATCCGGAAACCTGGTTCAAGCAGGCCGGTGGCCAAAGCGTGGACCCCGAGCAGGTGGAAGCCCTGCTGGAAGCGCGCCGCGCCGCGCGCGCCGCCAAGGATTTCGCCCGGGCGGATGCTATCCGCAACGAGCTCACGGCGATGGGCGTGGTGATTGAGGACGGTGCTCAAGGCACCCGTTGGAGCGTCGTAAAGCGCTGATTCGGACCCGATGAGCCGAACCGCGCGATAATAGGCCCATGAATACGATTGCCAACGCCAGCGCCGTCCAGGCCCAGCAAGACATCGCCGAGGAGTTTGCCTTCTTCGGCGACTGGACCGAGCGCTACCAATACTTGATCGATCTCGGCAAGCAGCTGCCGCCCTTCCCGGACCAGTGGAAGACCGAGGAATACCGCGTACATGGCTGCCAATCCATGGTGTGGCTGGTGCCTAGCGGCGACGCCTCACAAATGCACTTCGACGCCACCAGCGACTCGGCCATCGTCTCCGGCCTGATCGCGCTGGTGCTGCGCGTGTATTCCGACCGCCCCGCCGCCGAGATCGTCACGACGGAACCGGAATTTATCCAGCAGATCGGGCTGGCCAAGCACCTGTCGCCCACGCGCTCGAACGGGCTGGCGGCGATGCTGGCGAAGCTGAAGGCCTACGCTGCTGCGGAACTGGAAAGCAGCAAGTAGAAAGCCTCCTCCCTCCGTCGGGTAAGCCGAACGCAGCTCCCCCGAAACAGGGGACTAAAAAGCAAAGGCCCCGCACGCTGGCGGGGCCCTGCATGTCATCGTGTACCGAAGCGGCTCAATCGCCCATCTGCTTCTGCAGGTGCTCACGGCGCTCCTGCGCATCAAGCGACAGGGTGGCAATCGGGCGCGCATCCAGACGCTCCAGACCGATCTCTTCGTCCGTTTCCTCGCAGTAACCGTAGCGGCCCTCCTCGATCCGGCGCAGAGCCTTGTCGATCTTGGAGATCAGCTTGCGATAACGATCGCGGGTACGCAATTCCAGCGAGTTTTCGGTCTCGCGGGTGGCACGCTCGGCTTCGTCGCCCACATCACGTACTTCGTCACGCAGGTTTTCCATGGTCTGGCGGGACTCTTCCACCAACTGCTCGCGCCAATCCCGCAGCTTGTTGCGGAAGTAGGCGAGGTGGCGCGGATTCATGTACTCCTCGTCCTGCGAAGGCCGGTAACCCGGCGGCAGGTCGATAGTGGTGGTGAGAGGCAGCGCGTAACGGCCGTCTTCACGGGTTACGCCATTGTCGAGAGTTGTAGCGGTGCTATTCATTGAGGACTGCGCGGTCTTTTGTTTCTTGGTAGTCGAGTGATTCGCGGTGGCATTGGCTACACGCGCTGCCGTCGGGCCGACGGCGCTGGCCACCCTGCCCGAGACGGGGGGATTGGCCTTGGATGATACGGGCTGGTGTATTGCAGTTTGTGCGGCTGGCGCCTTGGCTACCGCAGCCGGCTTGGCGGGTGCGTGAGCCTGCTTCGTGACGGGCTTGGCGACACTTGGCTTGGCAGCTGGCTTGGCGATGGTCTTTTCTTCCACAGCTTTCTTGACGGGCGCCGGCTTGGCAGGTACCACGTGCTTCGGTTCCGGTTTGGCGGCGGCCTTTTTGACCGGCACAACCTTCTTTGGTTCTGGCTTGGCGGCGGCCTTGGCGACGGCTTTCTTCGCGACAACCTTATGGGCCGGAGCCTTGGTCGCAGCCGCCTTGGCCGGCGCTTTCTTCACCGCTGCCTTTTTGGCAGGCGCGGCCGTCTTCGCGGACTTGCTCGCTGCGACCTTGGCCTTGCTGGCCTTGGCCTCGTTGCCCTTACCCGTCGCCTTTCCTTTCTGAGCACTCTTGGCGGCGGTGGTATTACGCGTGGTTTTCGCCATGTACCTTCACCATTTTGGCTGTGGCGGCCGGGTGTTATAGCCCAATCCCCTCACACCGGCAACCGTCCTTCTGGAATACTTGCAGCATTAAGTGCCACAGGCGTTTCGGCAGTGTGAATGCCGTGAGTCGATTAATCCTTTTACTACTCAAAATCTATAAGCGCTTCGTCAGCCCTCTGTTAGGACAGCGTTGTCGCTTTTACCCCACTTGCTCCGATTATGCACGGATTGCAGTTTCCCGCTTTGGTCCCTGGCGGGGAAGCCTGCTGGCCGGATGGCGCATATTACGCTGTCAGCCACTGTGTGCAGGAGGGCAGGATCCCGTCCCCGAACAGTTCCATTTCCCCCGTTGCCGCAACCATGGAGAACCGCATGTCCACTGACTGGCTGATCAAGAACGCCGAACTGGTCAACGAGGGCCGCCGCTTCTACGCCGATGTGCGCGTGAAGCACGGCCATATCGAGACGATCGGCGGCAGTCTGGACGCGCGTCCAGGCGAGCAGGTGATCGACGCTTCCGGGCTGTGGCTGCTGCCCGGCATGATCGACGACCAGGTGCACTTCCGCGAACCCGGCCTGACCCACAAGGCCGACATCGCGCATGAGTCGCGCGCCTGTGCCGCGGGCGGCATCACCAGTTTCATGGAAATGCCGAACACCAGGCCGCCGGCGCTGGATCGCGAGTCGCTGGAAGCCAAGTACAGCCGCGCCGCCGAAACCTCGGCGGTGAATTACGCGTTCTATCTGGGCGCCAGCAACGACAACCTGGAGGCGGTCCGCTCGCTGGATCCGAAAGCCGCACCCGGCATCAAGGTGTTCATGGGTGCATCCACCGGCAACATGCTGGTCGACAATCCGGAAACCCTTGACGGCATTTTCCGCGAGGCGCCGACGCCGATCATCACCCATTGCGAAGACACGCCGATGATCGACGCGCTGCATGCCAAGGCGCGCGAGCAATACGGCGAGAATATCCCGGCGCGCGAACACCCGTTGATCCGCTCGCGCGAGGCCTGCATCAAGTCGACCCGGCTCGCCATTTCACTGGCGCAGAAGCACGGCACGCGTCTGCACGTGTTGCACATTTCCACCGCCGACGAGCTGGCGCTGTTCCAGCCCGGCCCGATCAAAGGCAAGAAGATCACCGCCGAAACCTGCGTGCATTTCCTGCATTTCAGCGATGAGGACTATGCGCGGCTTGGCTTCCTGATCAAGTGCAATCCCGCGATCAAGACCGCGGCGGATCGCGAGGCCATCACCAAGGCCGTGGCGGAACGCCGCATCGATGTGCTGGCTACCGATCACGCGCCGCATCTGCTGGAGGAAAAAGGCGAGCTCTACGACAAGGCCCCGTCCGGGCTGCCGCTGGTGCAATTCGCACTACAGGCTGCGTTGCAGCGCGTTACCGAAGGCAAGCTCAGCCTGGAGCGGGTGGTGGAAGCGGTCTGCCACGCACCGGCGATGTTGTTCGACGTGCACGAGCGCGGTTTCCTGCGCGAGGGTTATGCCGCGGATCTGGTGCTGGTGGATCCGCGCAAGCCGCACACCGTGAAGCGCGAGGAGGTACTTTCCAAGTGCGGCTGGTCGCCGTTTGAAGGCTATACCTTCAGCAGTTCGATCATTTCCACGTTCGTCAACGGCCACCGGGTGTGGGATGGCTCGCGCGTCGATGACGGTGTGCGTGGTCAGCGCCTGGCGTTTGACCGGTAGGCATGGTTTTCGGGGTTGCCTCCTCTCCCCACAAGGGGGAGGAGGACAAGACTCAGTGAATCTCTGAAATCACCACCCGCACCGGACCGTCGTTACCGGAATTCCCAAGCACGCTTACCTGCGTGTCGCTACCCGCCAGGGTACGGTCCCCCTGCTTGATCTTCGCCGACACAGCAAAATCCACCCCGCCAGCCAGGTCGGAGGGCTCATAGCTCAGCACGAAGGAAACCGGTGGCGGCCCGATCGGTGCAATCTTGTCGGTCGCAATGACCCGGGCAGGCGCGTCCTGCTTGCTGACGTCGGCAAGCGTTACCTCAAGATACGCATCGTCGGGGATCGCATGCGACAGGGTGTAGTCGACCTCGCCCGTCACCGCTTTCATCAGCGTCTGCTGTTCCGCCGTCTTGTTCTTGCCGAAGTGCGGCATCCAGCTGCAACCACCTAGCGCAAGCAGGCCGATCAACAGCAAGCCGTGGCGAATCTTCATGGAAACTCCTTGTCTGCAATGGCGCGGATCATAGCAACCGCGCCATGCATGGGAGCTTAGGGCCTGTTAAGTCAGGCGCGATCGCCGTAACCGCCAGCGACACCCTTGCTGGCATAAGCCACCGCATCATGCGGATGCAGGCTTTCCTGGTGTTCGAGGCGAACGTGGAAATCCGCGATGCGGTTGTCGGCATCGAGTGCACGCTGGATACGGCGCGCGGCATCTTCGCAGAACATCAGGTTGCCACCGTTGGCCAGGGCAAACGCCTGTTCGTCTTCGCGTTTCACCGCGGTCTGCACCGGCGTGCCCAGCGACTGCTCGACCCGATCGAGCAGGCTGATCAGATCCAGCGGCGCCCCATCGACGAAGCGCACCAGCAACCGCGCCACGCTGCGCTGCGCATGCGGCGTCGCCACGATACCCTTCTCGCTGCCGAGCCAGGCCAGTACAGCGGCATGCTCCACCGGCTTGCCGGCGTCGAAGTCCTTGGCGAACTGTTCCTGGATCAACTGACGCGACAACGCCGCCGACGCCGGGCAGGTCGAGGAATACACCACTTCGGTGCCCAGCTCGATCCGGAAACCCTCCTCGCACAGACTGGCTTCGATCGACACCGGATAGGCGCGCCAGCCGCTGTTGGCGCTGCGCAACGCGGCGCGACGCACCAATTGATCGAAGCGGATGCTGATTCGCGCGCGATCGGCCAGGTCTTTGTGCGAATCAAGGAAGGCGCGCAGCAGCGATTCGAGCATGCTCGCGTCCAGCGTCTGCGCACTCAGGTACTCGTCCACCAGCAGGTAGAGACGCGACATATGGATGCCGCGGCGGTCCGGCCGGGTCAGGTTGACGAAGGCGCCCACCTGGGCGCTGGAACGCTGCACGTCGCCATCGCCGGCATCAAAGCGCACCGGCACCTCGATCCCGTCCATGCCGACCCAATCCAGTGCGCCAGCCAGATGCGGCTGTGCCTGGGTGGCGACATCGGGCATCAGACGAACGGTGTTTTCATGGGTATGCATGGGGGTGATCCTGTAACAGGCCGGCGGTCGGGCGCCACGAGACCCCTATATGTTGGGGCAGCCTGACGCGTCGCAACAGCCCGGGCAAGGAAACAGTGCGTTTACCCGGCCACCTGATTTTGCCAGCGACGTGCCGCCTGCCAGGCGCGCAGCGTGGCCAGGAAGCCGCGATCCGACGCGCCTTGTTGCAGCACGGCCAGGGGTTCTCCCGCCCGCCCCGCTTTGCGTAGCAGGCGTTCGCCCTGACCCGCCTCCAGCGCGCGGAATACGCTAAGCGGCCCCGGCAGACTCGCCGCCCCTCCCCAGGCCACCCCGAGATCATCCAGCTGAGCCTTGATCGCCTGGTCACGCGCCTCACTGTGTTCACGCAGACTGGTGCGGCTGAGGCTGAAACGAGCCAGCCGCGCCATCGGCAACGGCAGGCGGTCGCGTTCGAGATCGTCTTGCAGGCGACGCAGGGCATACAGCAGATGACTCAAGGTCGCAACGCGCTCGGCTCGCCTCGACGAGGCCGCATCGCCATACCACCACGCGGTCTCAAGTGCGGCCAACGCGCCGTGCAAGGCGGAAGCGGCATTGACCTGGGCGGCGAAATCCACCGCCGTGCCCTCTTCCAGCTGAGCCATGGCAGCCAGCACCGGGGCCACCCATCGATCTTGTGACATCGCGTGCGCACGCTCGTCGTCGAACAGCACGCGTGTCAACGGATGCCGCCCACCGCTCGCGGCGGCGCTGCCTAGTTCTTCCGCCCACCAATTGAGCTTGGTCGCCGCGACCTGGGGCTCACGAATGCCATAAGCGGCCGAAAGCAGTTCCTGCTCCAGCGCGGCGAGTGCGACATGCCCGGGGTACTTCCCCGGATCCACAAACACCAGCGCCACGCGTTGTTGCGGCTGCACAGCCAGCCACTTGTCGACATAGCTCTGCAATGCGCCGTGCTGGGAAACGTCTGGGCTCACGCCACAACCTTGAGTTTGAGCAGTTCGGCGAGCTGGCGCGGATGTTCCACCACCGCATCGGCTCCCCAGACATACGGATCGCCACCGTCCAGATAGCCCCAATGCACTGCGACGGAATACAGCCCCGCTCCGTTGCCCGCCTCGATGTCGCGGCGGTCGTCACCCACAAACAGGCAACGCGCTGGATCGAGCCCGGCGCGCTCACACGCCAGCAGTACCGGTGCGGGATCGGGTTTGCGTACCGGCAACGTGTCACCGGAAATCACCGCGCAGGCGCGATCACTCCAGCCGATCTGACGCACCAGCTCGTCAGTGAGATAGCCCGGCTTGTTGGTGACGATGCCCCAGGCCAAACCATTGACCTCCAGCGCGTCGAGCAGCGCCTCGATGCCCTCAAACGGACGGGTGTGACGCGACATCATGGAGTGATAAAGCTCGAGGTAGCGCGGCATGCGCTCCAGCAGCTGGTCATCGCTTTCATTGAAAGCGCAGCGCAGGATCGCACGTGAGCCACGCGAGACGACCTCGCGCACCATCGCGTAGGGAGGCACGGAGGCCCCTGCTTCACCACAGTAGGCCACCAGCGCAGCGTGCAGATCCGGTGCGCTATCCAGCAAGGTGCCATCAAGATCGAACAGTACGCCCTGCGGCGTTTGCGTTAGCGATTTCATGCGGGCTTGCGTGCACAAAGAAGATAGTTGACGGCAGTGAAGCGGCTCAGCCATGCCTTGCGATTGAGCGGGTTGTAGCCCAGGCCGCTGACATCCTCCAGTTCCAGTCCCGCCTGGCGGAGCAAACGCGCCAGTTCGGACGGCTTGAGGAACTGCGCGTAGTGATGCGTGCCGCGCGGCAGCATGCGCGTGATGTATTCCGCACCAAGAATCGCCGCGCCGAAAGCTGCCGGCGTGCGATTGAGGGTAGACATGAACAGGCGTGCGCCCGGCTTGAGCATGGCGGCCAGATCATTTACCAGCGCAGCGGGATCGGGTACGTGCTCGATCAATTCCATGCAGCACACGGCGTCGAAACTGGCCGGTTCGGCCTCCGCGAGTTCCGCCGATGACTGCTTGCGGTAATCGACCTTGAGATTGGATTCGTGCAGATGCAACCGCGCGATCTCGATCACCTTCAGGCCCAGATCGATACCAACCACATCGGCACCGGCGCGTGCAAGCGCTTCGCTCAGCAAGCCGCCACCGCAGCCGACATCAGCAACCTTGGCGCCACGCAGCGCCACGCGCGATGCCACGTAGTCGAAACGCACCGGATTGAGATCGTGCAGCGGACGCGATTCGCCATCCGGATCCCACCAGCGTGCCGCCAGCTTATCGAAGCGGGCGATTTCATCCTGGCTGACGTTTTGATGTGTGCTTTGCATAGTGAGAACGCTCCGGCGGTTCGACAAGCTTAACGCGTCTGCCATTCGTATAGCGTGACGTCCCAGCCGCCGCTGGTATGCGCCGGATCGCCATGCGCGATGTTCAACGCCTCTTCCATCGACTCGGCGCGTAGCAGATAGGCGCCACCAGACTTGTCGCCAAAAGGACCCGACATTTCATTACGCCCTTGCGCCCGTAAATCTTCCAGAAATTGCTGATGCAGCGGCACCACCGCAGGATCAACCTGCGGCCGGCGAAAAAGCATGACGAGGTAACGATTCATCTCAGCCCTTATCCAGCGCAGCGATGCGCTCACGCCATGCGTGGGTGCGCGCCAGCATGCCGGCGACGTCCATATCGACCAGTTCGCGCGCGGCCAGTTTGCGCCTGCCGGCGATCCACACGTCACTGACCTGATGGCGTCCGGTCGCATAAACCAACTGCGAGATAATATGGAACAGCGGCTGGGTTTCGATATCGCTGAGCCGGATGGCAGCCAGGTCAGCTTGCTTGCCGACTTCGATCGAACCGATGCTGTCTTCCAGACCCAACGCCTTCGCCGCATGGATCGTCGCCGTACGCAGCGCATAGCCGGCATCGAATGCGGCGGCATCTTCAGCTACGGCTTTCGCCAGCAACGCGGCCGTACGCATTTCGCCGAACATGTCCAGATCGTTATTGGAAGCGCAGCCATCCGTACCGGTGGCGACATTGACGCCGGCCTTGCGCAACTTTTCAGCGGGACAGAAACCCGAAGCCAGCTTCAGGTTGGACTCGGGGCAATGCACAACCGATACGCCCGCTTCCGCACAGGTGGCGATTTCACCATCAGTGAGCTGGGTCATGTGTACCGCGATCAGGCGGTCATTGATCAAGCCGAGCTTCTGCAAACGCTGGAAGGGACGCAGGCCGCTCTTCTTGCGCTCTTCCTCCACTTCGTGCGCCGTTTCGTGCAGATGCAGATGCACGGGAATGTCGAGCTGATCGGCCAGCACGCGAATGCGCTCGAATGATTCGTCCGACACGGTATACGGCGCATGCGGCGCGAAGGCCGTGCGAATCAGCGGATCGTGACGGAAAAGATCATGCGTTTCGGTCGCGCGCTCGAAGTATTCATCCTGCGTACGTGCCCAGCCGGTTGGAAATTGGATCACCGGCAAACCCACCACGGCACGGAAACCAAGCTTGCGGTAAGTGGCACCGATCGCATCGGGGAAGAAATAGTTTTCGTTGGCGCAAGTGGTGCCGCCACGAATCATTTCAGCTACGGACAATTCAACGCCATCGCGTACGAACTCCGGCCCGATCACCTTGGCCTCGACCGGCCAGATGTGCTGTTGCAACCAGACCATCAGCGGCAGGTCATCGGCCAGGCCGCGCATCAGCGTCATCGGATTATGCGTGTGGGTGTTGATCAACCCGGGAATCAGCACGTGCTCGCCCAGTTCAACGCGTTCGCGTGTTGCAAAAGCGTTACGCGCCTCGGCAATCGGCAGGATGCCGACGATACGATCGGCATCGATGGCCACGGCGTGATGTTCCAGCACCACGTTATGCGGCTCGACGGGAACGACCCAGCGGGCCTCGATGAGTAGATCGACGGTCTGCGGAGCGGTTGGGCTCATCGTTGTTCGCCTTGCGGGAGAATGGGATACGAAATGGGGCGGCACATCTTACGATGTCCGCCCCAGAGGCTTTGCGTGTCGTTTCGGCGGAATGCTGCGTGGCCGGGTGGAATGGCCACTCAACAAACCTGGCGAAATCGTTGGGTTACGCTGCGCTAACCCAACCTACCGACCGCGCCGGTTCGTCACTTGACGCGGCTGACGTATTCGCCGGAACGGGTGTCGACCTTGATCACTTCTTCCTGGTTCACGAACAGCGGCACGCGCACCACGGCGCCGGTTTCCAGCTTGGCCGGCTTGCCGCCGCCACCGGAGGTGTCACCACGCAGGCCCGGATCGGTCTCGACGATCTTCAATTCGACAAAGTTCGGTGCCTGGACCGAGATCGGGCGGCCATTCCACAGGGTCACCACGCACTCTTCCTCGCCTTTCAGCCACTTGGCCGCGTCGGCCATGGCGGCGGCGTCAGCCTGGTGCTGCTCGAACGACTCCTGATGCATGAAGTGCCAGAACTCGCCATCGCTATAGAGATACTGCATGTCGGTATCGACCACGTCCGCACCCTCATAGGAGTCGCTGGACTTGAGGGTCTTTTCGGTGGTGCGGCCGTTGATCAGGTTGCGGATCTTGATGCGAGTAAAGGCCTGACCCTTGCCCGGCTTGACGAACTCCGCCTCGGTGATGATGTAGGGATCGCCGTCGACGATGATCTTCAGACCGTTTTTGACGCCATTAAGGTCGTAGCTGGCCATGCACTTCGCTCCAATGAGGAAACCGCTGCCATCAGCGGCTAAAATAGATCGTTCAAGGGCCATGGGCCCGTATACAGCCCTCTATGATAACCGTAAGCCCCGGCGCCCGCATTACATCGTCAGCCCAGCCTGATTGGCGCCAGCTCTGGCGCGATGCGGTTACCGACAGCCGCGAACTGCTCGACTTGCTCGATCTGGGTCACCTGGCCGACCGCTTGCCCGCGGCCGATGCCGGCTTCGCCCTGCGCGTGCCCCGTGGCTTCGTGGCGCGTATGCGCAAGGGCGACGCGAACGATCCGCTGCTGTTGCAGGTCCTGCCGCAGTTGCTGGAGCTGGAGCAGGTGCCGGGATTCGTGATGGATGCCGTGGGCGACCTGGCTTCCCGCGAGGCACAGGGGGTGCTGCATAAATATCAGGGCCGGGCCTTGCTTATCGCCAGTGGCAGTTGCGCGATCAACTGCCGCTACTGCTTCCGCCGCCACTTTCCGTACGGCGACGAGATGGCGGCAGCCGGCCAGTGGCGCCAGGCGCTGGAGCACGTCCGTCAAGACAAGTCGATTAACGAATTGATCCTGTCCGGCGGCGATCCGCTGGCTCTGGCCACCAGCAAGCTGGAGGAGCTCAGCCATGGGCTGGCTGGCCTTCCCCATATCACCCGCCTGCGCATCCATACCCGTTTGCCGGTGGTGCTGCCGGAGCGCATCGACGCCCCCTTTATCGAGTGGCTACGTTCCTTGCCGCTGCAAAAAGTGGTGGTGCTGCACGCCAATCACGCCAATGAATTCGACGAAGCGGTCGATGGCGCCTGCGCAAGTTTGCGCGACGCGGGGGCGACGCTGCTCAACCAGTCGGTGCTCCTGCGCGGCGTCAACGATGACGCCAGCAGCTTGACGGCACTCTCCGAGCGCATGTTTGCCGCTGGCGTGCTGCCTTATTACCTGCATCAGCTCGATCGCGTGCAGGGCGCGGCCCACTTCGAAGTGAGCGACGATCGGGCGCATGGACTGGTCGAGGCGATGCGCGGATGCCTGCCCGGCTATCTTGTTCCCAAGCTGGTCCGCGAAGTAGGCGGCGATCCATCGAAACGGCCACTTTGAACTTGGCGCCTTGCTTGCGATCTCAGGCGTGGCCTATGTAAAGACCGCCGGGGAGTGCTAAGTGCTTGTCCGCCCATGCGCTTGGTCACCAATGTCATAACTGGCGCTAGCGAGGCTGAACGGAATCCGTTAAAACAGTTAGTGTAGTGCCGGCCAGCCCGAGGACATTCCGCATGGGTGGCCATATCCAAGGAAGCACGACCCGCCCATGAAGACAGACTCCGTCATCAAGATCCTCTTCATCGAAAATTCGGTTGAGGACGCGGAACAGATCATTACGTTATTGCGTAACGCGGGGGTCGCAGTTCGCCCCGCGCGGGCGACGACCACCGAACAGATCCATACGGCGCTCGACGAGCTCGGCCCGGATCTTGTGCTGTTCAACCCCAACGTAAATGGGTTGCCGCTGCGCAATGTGGCCCAGCAGATCGAGGCCAGCGCCCGCGATATCGCCTTGATTGCCTGCGTTTCGAAGATCGACGATCAGGGCGTGGCGGATATGTTTCAGGATGGCGTGCAGGGCGTAGCCTCGCGCAGCCAGCCCAAGCAGTTGATCACCGTGATCAAGCGGGAGTTCGATTCGCTCAATACGCGCCGGCAGGTGCGCCGGCTCGAAGCGGCCTTGCGCGAATCCGAGCGTCGCTGCGATGCCTTGCTGGACTCCTCGAACGATCCTATCGCTTATGTGCACGAGGGTATGCACGTGCGCGCCAACCGTTCCTATCTGGACACCTTTGGCTACGCCGACGACGAAGACCTGCTCGGCCTGCCGGTACTGGACCTGATTGGCCCAACCGATGCGGAAGCCTTCAAGAATCTGCTGCGCGCCCTCTCGCGCGGCGAGAAAGCCGAGTATCGGCTCGAACTGCATGCGCGCCGCGCCGATGGCAGCACCTTCCCGGCCGCAGCCGAATTTACGCACGCCACCTTCGAGGGCGAGACCTGCCTGCAGATCGTGTTCCGTCGCCAGCAGGTCGACCCGGCACTGGTCGAGCAATTGCAGCGCGATGCGGTCACCGGCCTGTTTAACCGCGCCCGCACACTGGAATACATCGACCATGCCGTCGCCGCCGCCAGCGAGGGACGCAAGGGCCAGACCCTGCTGCTGATCGAACCCGACAACTGGGCGCCGATCGTCAATGGCATCGGCCTGGGCAAGGCTGACGAACTACTGGCCGCCTTTGCGCACCGCGTGAGCATGCAGCTGGGGCAGGAAGATGTTGCCGGCCTGCTTGGCGACCACACCATTGGCGTCATCCTGCACACGGAAAGCGATGAAGCCATCCGTACCTGGATTAGCGATTTGCAGCAGACGATCTCGCGCGAGATTTTCGATCTCGGCACGCAGTCGATCACCTTGTGCACCAGCATCGGCGGCAGCCTGCTGGGCGAAAAGAACGCCAACACGGAAATGCTGCTGAACCAGGCCAGCCAGGCGCTGCGCAGTGCGCAGAGTCAGGGTGGCCATCGCAGCGAGCTGCATGATCCGGCGGCTCGCGAAAAGGCCGATGCCGAGCGCGAACGCAATTGGCTGGGCCTGCTGCGTCAAGCGCTTACCCAGAACGAATTCGTGCTCTACCACCAGCAAAGCATCAGCCTGCAGGATGCCGAGGGCGATTATTCAGAAATCCTGCTGCGCATGAATGGTCCGCAGGGCGAAGTACTGCCGGGCTTCTTCATGCCTATTGCAGAGAAGAATGGCCTCAACGCTGAAATCGATCGCTGGGTACTGAACCAGGCGATTGCTGCACTCAAGTCACGCGAAAAACTGGGCTTCCCCACCACCTTCTTCATCAAGCTCACGTCCGATTCGATGCAGCCGAAAGCCAACCTGCTGCCTTGGCTGGATCGCACGTTGAAGCAGGCCAATCTGAAAAACGGCCGGCTGGTGCTGGAAATGACCGAGAGCAAGGTGGTGACCATGCTGCGCCCTGCGCAGGAATTCATCACTGCCTGGAAACAACTCGGCGGTTTCTTTGCGCTGGAGCAGTTCGGCTCGGGTCTGAATTCCTTCCAGTTGCTCAACCACATCGATGCCGATTACCTCAAGATCGATCGCAGTTTCATGGCCGATCTTCCGCAGCATCCTGAAAATCAGAAGAAGATCACCGAGATCTGCCAGCAAGCACACGAAATGAAGCGCATGGCGGTGGCCGAATGGGTGGAGGATGCAGCCAGCACTTCGCTGCTGTTTGCCTGCGGCGTGGACTTTGTACAGGGCAACTTCCTGCAGGAGCCGCAGCCGCTGGTGGTCAACGTCTGAACCGATAAAGACTGCCGGGTTACGCTGCAGTAACTCGACTTACCAGCCACGGCAAGAAGAAATGAAAAAACCCGCGGATCGCTCCGCGGGTTTTTCGTGATGCGATGGCGACCGGAATCAGTCAGCCGACGAGGAAGCAGCAATGTCTTCCTTGATGCGGGCAGCCTTGCCTTCCAGACCGCGCAGGTAGTACAGCTTGGCGCCACGCACCTTGCCCTTGCGCTTCACCTGCACCGATTCGATGGTCGGGCTGTGCGCCTGGAACACGCGCTCCACGCCGGTGCCGTGCGAGATCTTGCGCACGGTGAAGGCGGAGTGCAAGCCACGGCTGCGCTTGGCAATGACGACACCTTCGAACGCCTGCACGCGCTCGCGGTTACCTTCCTTCACCTTGACGTTGACCACCACGGTATCACCAGGGCCGAACTCCGGCAGCTGGCGGGTGATCTGCTCGGCTTCGAACTGTTCGATGATCTTGTTCATGGCAACACCTGTCTTTTCTCAATGATTGCGGTCTTCATTGACCGCATCGTTTTGCCGCGATGGCATCTGTGCCTGCTCTTCTCGAGCGTATTCGCGGCGGAATTCATCCAACAGCGCACGGGATTCCTTATCCAGCGCGCGCTGCGCCAATAAATCGGGACGTCGCAACCAGGTCCGTCCCAGTGACTGCTTCAGACGCCAGCGGCGGATGGCCGCGTGATCGCCGGAAAGCAACACCTCCGGTACGTCGCCCAGCGCGTCATGCACCGGTTTCGCGTAGTGCGGACAATCGAGCAACCCGTTCGAAAACGAATCCTGCTCGGCCGATTGCGCGTCGTTCAACGCGCCTTCCTGCAAACGGCCCACCGCATCGATGATCACCGCTGCGCCAAGCTCGCCCCCTGACAGCACATAATCGCCGATAGAAAGCTCTTCGTCGACTTCGTGCGCCAGCAGGCGCTCGTCCACACCTTCGTAACGTCCACAGAGCAAAGCGATGCGCGGCAACTTCGCCAGCGCTTCCACCCTGCCCTGCGTCAGCCGCGCTCCTTGCGGACTGAGGTAAATCACATGCACCGGATCCGGTGCCGCCTCGCGTACTGCCTTGAGAGCCGCACGCAAAGGCTCGATCAGCATCACCATGCCGGGACCACCGCCGCAGGTGCGGCCATCCACGGTACGGTAATTGTCGGTGGCGTAATCGCGCGGGTTCCAGGCTTCCACCTGCAACAGCTCACGCTGCTGCGCGCGTCCTACCACACCGACAGCGGCGCACTGACGCATGAAGTCGGGAAACAACGTGACGACATCGATGCGCATCGGACCCTCAATCTTCAGAATTCAGGGTCCCAGTCCACCACCATGCGTCCACCGGAAAGATCCACCGAACGCACATAAACGCCCCGGACGAAAGGGACCAGCCGCTCGCGCTCGCCGTCCCTCACCACCACCACGTCGTTGGCGCCGGTCGCGAACAGGTGACTCACCCGTCCCAACGCCACGCCTTCGGTGGTGACGACCTCGAGACCTTCGAGATCGACCCAGTAGTACTCATCCTTGCCGGGCGGCGGCAGCTGCTCGCGGGCGACGTAGATGTCCTGTCCCACCAAGGCAGCCGCTGCATCCCGGTCATCCACCCTAGGCAGCTTGGCCACGAGGCCCTTGCCCTGGGGTTGACCCTTGACACCTTCGATCTCCGTTTCCTGGCCCGGCGCCGATGAGAGCTGCCAGGGTTGGTACTTGAAGATCTGCGTGCGGGGCTCGGTCCAGGATTCAACCTTGAGCCAGCCCTGCACCCCATACAACCCGACGATGCGTCCGATCAGGACGCGCCGACCGGCTGCGGTCATGCTCAGGCAGCCTGCTGCTTGCCGGCTTCCTTCACCAACGAGGCGACCTTGTCGCTCAGCTGGGCACCCTTGGACACCCATTCCTGAACGCGCGCGACGTTCAGCTCAAGGCGCTTGTCCTTGCCCGCGGCAACCGGGTTGTAGAAACCCACGTTCTCGATATTGCGGCCATCACGCGCACTGCGCGAGTCGGTCACAACGACGTGGTAGAACGGACGGCCCTTGGCGCCGCCGCGCGAAAGACGAATCTTAACCATAGTAAAAGCTCCAGAGTTGCCGGCAGGCCCGGCAAACGCGCCCTGGGACGGACGCGGTAAACGCGACATTTTAATGAAATCTGTGGAAAAAGGAAGGGGTTAGCCCGCCGCCAGTCAAGTAACGCGACTCAGCGCATCGGAGGGAAGCCGCCGCCCATGCCGCCCATGCCCTTCATGGCACCACGCATCTGCCGTAGCAAGCCCTTGCTGCCGCCCTTGGAGAGCTTGGACATCATCTTTTCCATCTGCATGTATTGCTTCAACAGGCGATTCACATCGGCAGGCTGAGTGCCGGAGCCGCGGGCCACGCGGGCGCGCCGGGAACCGTTGAGCAGGTCCGGATGGCGGCGCTCCTTCTTGGTCATCGAGTTGATGATCGCCACCATCCGCTTGATCTCGCCGTCATCGACCTTGGACTTCACGCTGTCAGGCAGGCCGGAAACACCCGGCAATTTGTCCATCAGGCCGGCCAGGCCACCCATGTTGGTCATCTGCTCGAGCTGGTCGCGCATGTCGTTGAGATCGAAGCGCTTGCCCTTCATCACCTTGGTGGCGAGCTTCTGCGCCTTTTCCTGGTCGACCTTGCGCTCCACTTCCTCGACCAGCGACAGCACATCGCCCATGCCGAGGATGCGCTGTGCCACGCGATCCGGATGGAACGGCTCCAGTGCATCCGTCTTTTCGCCAGCGCCAAGGAATTTGATCGGACGGCCGGTGACATAGCGCACCGAGAGCGCGGCGCCGCCGCGCGCGTCACCATCGGTCTTGGTCAGTACCACGCCCGTAAGCGGCAACGCTTCGCTGAAGGCCTTGGCGGTGTTGGCAGCGTCCTGACCGGTCATCGAGTCGACCACGAACAGGGTTTCGATCGGCGTAACCGCGGCGTGTAGCGCCTTGATCTCGGCCATCATCGCTTCGTCGACATGCAGGCGGCCTGCGGTGTCGATCAGCAACACGTCCATGACTTCCTTGCGCGCCGCCGAAATCGCCGCTTTGGCGATATCGACCGGATTCTGGCCGCCTTCAGACGGGAAGAACCTCACACCGACCTGCTCGGCCAAGGTGCGCAACTGCTCGATCGCGGCCGGACGATAGACGTCGCAGCTCACTACCATCACGCGCTTTTTCTTGCGCTCGGTGAGGAAGCGCGCCAGCTTGGCCACGGTGGTGGTTTTACCGGCACCTTGCAGACCCGCCATCAACACCACGGCAGGCGGCTGCTGGGCGAGGTTGAGCTCGCTGTTCGCCGTGCCCATCAACGCGGTCAGCTCATCACTGACCACTTTCACCAGCGCCTGGCCTGGCGACAGACTCTTAAGCACTTCCTGGCCGACCGCACGTACTTTCACGCGCTCGACCAGCGCCTGCACCACCGGCAGGGCCACGTCGGCTTCGAGCAGGGCGATGCGCACTTCGCGCAGGCTTTCGCGGATGTTTTCCTCGGTCAAGCGACCGCGGCCGCGCAAGCGGTTGACGGTGGCAGAGAGGCGTTGGCTGAGCGACTCGAACATGGTGAGGGCTGAATAGCAGGATTGACCGCTCAATATACCAGACCTGCCAAGGCCATCCGGGACGACCTCTCGTTCCCGGTTAAGCGTGCGGCAGCGCCCGTCCCGCCGAAACACCCCATCCCACGCATCGCGCCCGGCATCGAACACAGGGGCGACTCGCCGCGTTCACCCTATCCAAGCCGTATGCGACACTTGCGCCTCATGCTATCCGCCCTCTCGATCTTCGCCATTGCCTGTTACCTGCTCGCCAGCCTGATGCTGGCGCGGCCACTGTTTGGCGCAGGCTCGACGGCTCCGGCAAGGTTTGCCCGTCCGGCCTTAGCCATTGCCGCAATGGCGGTGGTTGCACATGCCGCCGGATTGCTGGCCATGCATCGCGGCGCCCTGGACCTGCACTTCTTCGCGGCGCTGTCCCTGGTCGCTTGTGTGGTGTGCGCGCTGACGCTGCTGGTCAACCTCTCTCGGCCCGTCGCCACACTAGGCGTCATCGTGTTTCCACTCAGCGCCTTGCTGCTATGGGTGGATAGCTTCCTGGCACCGCGTACGGTCCCCATGTCGATGGACTGGCAAATCAAGCTGCATGTCACTGTGGCCTTGCTGGCCTTTGGCGTGCTTTCGATTGCCGCCGCGATGGCGATTCTGCTTGCCGTGCAAGAGCGCGCCCTGCGTCATCG
Organism: Dyella flava; assembly: GCF_016904955.1. Lineage (GTDB taxonomy): Bacteria > Pseudomonadota > Gammaproteobacteria > Xanthomonadales > Rhodanobacteraceae > Dyella_B > Dyella_B flava. Next base: position 87,310 of record NZ_JADIKE010000037.1, read on the forward strand.
TCATCTGGGCCCGTGGCTAAGCGCCCTGCCGCCGCTGACGCTGACCGAATCACTTCTGTTTCGCCTGATTGGCGCAGGCTTCATGCTGCTGACGCTGACACTGCTCACCGGCATTCTTTTCGTCCACAACCTCTTCGGGCAGCACTTGGTGCACAAGACCGTGCTGTCGATCATCGCGTGGCTGGTCTTTGGCGCCCTGCTCTATGGAAGATGGAAACACGGCTGGCGCGGGCGCAGCGCGGTCAACCTCACGCTGATCGGCATGGGCGTGCTGGCACTGGCGTTCTTTGGTTCGAAGTTCGTGCTGGAATTGATCCTGCATCGCGCGGTCGATTGATCCACCCTCACCTTAGCGGCAGGCATCAATCGCCTGCGCCAGACGTTCCACCCCGACCACTTCCATCTCCCCCACACGTCCTTTCTTCGGCGCATTGGCCTTGGGAACGATGGCGCGCTGAAAACCATGATGCGCAGCTTCCTTCATGCGCTCTTCGCCATTGGGCACCGGACGGATTTCACCGGACAGACCCACTTCGCCAAAGGCAATGGTTTTCTCCGGTAGCGGACGGTCACGCAAAGAAGAAAGCACAGCGAGCAGGACCGGCAAGTCAGCGGCAGTTTCCTGCACGCGGATGCCGCCAACGACGTTGACGAAAACATCCTGATCGTAGGCGGCGACACCACCATGACGATGCAAGACCGCCAGCAGCATCGCGAGGCGGTTCTGTTCCAGTCCCAATGCCACGCGACGTGGATTGCCCAGCGAGGATTGGTCCACCAGTGCCTGCACTTCCACCAGCAAAGGACGCGTGCCTTCGCGCGTGACCATCACGGCACTGCCCGAGGTCGGGCCGCTATGCGCCGACAGGAAAATGGCGGAAGGGTTGGGCACCTCGCGCAATCCCTTTTCGGACATGGCGAACACACCCAGCTCATTTACCGCGCCGAAACGGTTCTTGAAGGCGCGCAGCACACGGAAACGGCTGCCGGACTCGCCTTCGAAATACAACACCGCGTCCACCATGTGCTCCAGCACGCGTGGGCCGGCAATGCCGCCCTCCTTGGTGACGTGCCCGACCAGAAAGACCGAGGTGCCGCTTTCCTTGGCAAAGCGGGTCAGTCTGGCCGCCGATTCGCGTACCTGGCTCACCGAGCCCGGTGCCGCGGTGAGCAGTTCCGTCCAGATGGTCTGAATGGAGTCGATCACCAGCACGCGCGGCCGTGTCGCGGCAACTTGCTCAAGAATCCGTTCGACACCGGTTTCCGCCAATGCATGCAGGGGGTTCAGGGGAAGATCGAGCCGCTGGGCGCGGGCAGCAACTTGCGCCAGTGACTCTTCACCGGTGACATAGACGCTAGGAAGTTTTTCGCCGAGTGTGCCGAGCATCTGCAGCAACAAGGTCGATTTGCCGATGCCGGGATCGCCGCCGATCAACACAACCGATCCATCGACCAGGCCACCGCCAAGCACGCGATCCAATTCTCCGATACCGGTCAGCGTGCGCGATTCGGCCGTCACCAGCACGTCGGTCAGCGGGGTAACCCGAGGCGCGTTGTTCGCGGCGCCCGCATAACCGCCCTGCCGCGCAGCGCCTGACGATTTCTGCGCGGACTGCACGACGAACTCGGAGAGCGTGTTCCACGCGCCGCATTCCACGCATTGACCTTGCCATTTGGTGTGCTCCGCACCGCAATCGGTACAAACGTAGGCAGTTTTGGCTTTGGCCATGAGGTTGCACGCGTGAAATGGATGGAAGGAGCTTAGCCTGCAAGGGTCGCAGACCGCGAGACGCGTAGGATTATTGGTCGTCTTCGACGAACAGCACGCGGCGCGTCATGCCGCAGGTAAGGTCATAGCTGATCGTGCCGGCCTGGGCCGCGACGATTTCCACCGGCAGTTCCGATCCCCACAGCACCACGCGATCGCCTACTTTGGCGTGAGGTGCCTCGCGCAGATCCAGCGTGATGAGATCCATCGAGACGCGGCCAATCAGCGGCACCCGCTGGCTACCGACCAGCACGGGCGTACCGGCTGCGGCGCTGCGTGGATAGCCATCGCCATAGCCGACAGCAGCCACGCCAACGGGCATGTCTTCGGGACACTCCCACAGCCCGTTGTAACCGATGCGTTCACCGCGCTTGATCGTATTGATGGCAATCAGGCGAGTGGACAAGGTCATCGCCGAGCGAAAACCGAAGTCCGCACCGCTTTTGCCTTCCACTACCGAGAGTCCATAAAGCAGGCCACCGGTACGCACCCAATCGCCACGCGCACCCGGCCAACCCAGCACGGCCGCAGAATTGGATAGCGAACGCGGTCCCGACAGGCCCAGCGTCGCGCTGCGGAAGCGCTCGATCTGCTCGCGAGTACGCTCGCCATCGAAGACTTCCGATTCGGCGAAGTGTGTCATCAAGCCGATATCCGGATCGATGCCGGTCATCGTCGACAACTGCGCATGCACGGACGCTGCGCGTTCCGGCGCGAAACCAAGCCGATGCATGCCGCTGTCGACTTTCAGCCACACGCGCAGACGTCCGCGCGTGGGCGAGGCTTCCGACAGCCAGTGCAGTTGGCTTTCATGATGGATCGCGGCATCAAGGCCAAGCCGCTGCATCTCGGCTATATCACCGGCCTGATCAGGACCCGACAACACCACGATGCGTTGCCGATGCCCTGCCGCGCGCAAGCGCAAACCGTCGCCCAGCGAAGCCACGGCAAAGGCATCCGCAGCGCCGTCCAGCGCGCGCGCCACCCGTTCCAGGCCATGCCCATAAGCATCCGCCTTGACCACTGCCATGACCTTGGCCGGCGCCGCCAGCTCCCGGATCCGTTCCAGGTTGTGGCGCAGGGCACCCAGATGAATGGTGGCGACAGTCGTACGGCTCATGATTCCTGGCTTGATCGAGAGGACTATCCCGGCATGTGGAAACACACGCCCGCTGCAGCATAGGTTAGCGGCTGACTGGCGGGCGGATCAGGGCAGCGAGATGGCAAAGTGCAGGCAGCCGCCGCTTAGAAATGCCCGGTATAGGTGTCAGGACTATAGTTCTCGAACTTGGTGTAATGACCGAGGAAGGTCAGTTTCACCGTATCCGTGGGGCCGTTACGTTGCTTGCCGATGATGATTTCGGCCAGGCCTTTGTCGGGCGATTCCTTGTTGTAGTACTCGTCGCGGTAGATGAACATGATCACGTCGGCGTCCTGTTCGATAGCGCCGGATTCGCGCAAGTCGGACATCATCGGACGCTTGTCGGCACGCTGTTCCAGCGAGCGGTTCAACTGTGACAACGCGATCACCGGTACGTTGAGTTCCTTGGCCAGGCCTTTCAGCGAGCGGGAGATTTCCGAAATTTCCGTAGCGCGGTTTTCCTTGTTGCCAGGCACCTGCATCAGCTGCAGGTAGTCGATCACGATCAGGCCCAGGCCGCCGTGCTCACGCGCCAGGCGGCGTGAACGCGAGCGCATCTCCACCGGCGAGAGGCCGGGCGTGTCGTCAATGAAGATCTTCGCCTCGGACAGCAGCGCGATGGCGTTGGTGACGCGCGGCCAGTCCTCTTCGGCCAGGTCGCCGTTACGCAGGTGCTGCTGGTGAATGCGGCCTACCGAAGAAATAAGACGGAATGCCAGCTGCGACGCGGACATCTCCATCGAAAAAATCGCTACCGGCTTCTTTGCGCGCAAGGCACAGGCTTCGGCGATGTTGACCGAGAAAGCCGTCTTGCCCATCGACGGGCGCGCCGCGACGATGATCAGGTCCGACGGTTGCAAGCCAGAAGTGAGGTTGTCCAGATCGGTGAAGCCGGTGGAGATGCCGGTGAGCTGCCCGCGGTTCTGGTAGCGCTCATGCAGCAGGCGGAAAGCGTCTTTGACCGCTTCGCGCATCGAAACCGTATCTTTCTTGCCGCGCGCGCCGGATTCGGCAATGTGGAACACGCGCTGTTCGGCGGTTTCCAGCACCTCTTGCACGCTCTTGCCTTCCGGGCGGTAACCGTCCTCGGTGATCGCGGTACCGGCATCGATCAGCTGGCGCAACACGGATTTCTCGCGCACGATTTCCGCATAGGCGGCGATGTTCGCCGCGCTTGGCGTGCTGTTGGCCAGTTCCACCAGGTAACCCGCGCCACCGACCATTTCGGCCAGATCGTTGGCCTCAAACCAATCACCCAGGGTCACCGCATCGCACGGCATGCCCTTGATGGACAGTTCGGTAATCGCGCGCCAGATCAGCCGGTGGTCCCTGCGATAAAAGTCCTGTTCGCCGAGTTTGTCGGCAACTTTATCCAGTGCATCGGGTGCGAGCATCAGGCCGCCGAGCACCGCCTGTTCCGCATCAATGGAATGCGGCGGTACTCGCAAAGCTTCGATAGCGCTGTTGTTGCCGGATTTACGTTCGGGCACGAAGGACATGGACATTCCCTGTAGCAAGGAAGGTGCACAAAGCCATATAGGCAGGCACAAGCTGCGAGCATACGCGGCGCAGTCTCAGGGGACGAGACAATAAGTCTGTGGATATCTTGTGGGATTGTGGGGATAACCCTGGCGCCGCGCCCAAAACAAACGGGCGCCTACCGGCGCCCGTCTGCATCCATCACAAGATGGCGTAGCAGCTTACTTCTCGCTGACCACGATCACCTTGATCGAGTTCTGCACGTCGGCATGCAAGCTGATCAGCACGTCGAATTCACCGATGTGGCGGATCGGGCCTTCGCCCTGGATCACTTCACCCTTGTGGATGTCGTGACCGGCAGCCTGCAGCGCCTCGGCGATCTCGCGCGGCCCCACCGAGCCGTACAGCTTGCCTTCGGGGCTGGCATTGGCGGCGATGGTCACCGTCACGTCAGCCAGCTTGGCCTTGCGGGTTTCGGCATCGGTCAACAGCTTGTTGGCCTTGGCTTCGTATTCGGCGCGGCGAGCTTCGAACGCGGCGAGGTTCTCGGCGTTCACGCGCACAGCCTTGCCCTGCGGCAGCAGGTAGTTGCGGCCGTAGCCTGGCTTCACCTTGACCTTGTCACCAAGGTTGCCGAGGTTGCGCACTTTCTCAAGAAGGATAAGTTCCATGGGGTATTCCTCAATTCGTTAGCACCGGTGTGGCCCGATGCAGCCGTGGACGGTTGTCCGAAATCGTCTTGCACCCTCTGCCTTTGAGGAGAGGGTTGGGCGAGGGGCTCTTCTTGCCTTGATCAGCATCCGAAACAGGCTTCGAACAATGCCGCAGCAAGATTACCCCTCACCTCGATCCTCTCCCCGCTGGGGAGAGGAGGAAAACCGACATCAAACGTCGTGGTTGTCGGTGTACGGCAGCAGCGCCAGGAAACGGGCGCGCTTGATGGCCGTGGCCAGCTGGCGCTGGTAACGAGCCTTGGTGCCGGTGATGCGGCTGGGAACGATCTTGCCGTTCTCAGTGATGTACTGGCGCAGCGTGTTGAGATCCTTGTAGTCGATCTCTTTGACGTTTTCGGCCGTGAAGCGGCAGAACTTGCGGCGGCGGAAGAACTTGGACATGGGTCTGGGCTCCTAATCAGTCTTCGAGGTCGGCATCGTCGCTATCGGCGCGACCCACGCGGCGGTCATCGCCTTCGGCGTCGTCGTCACGGCGGCGGGAAGACTTGGCGTCGTCCTTTTCCTTGCTCTTCAGGATGAAGGACTGCTCGGTGTCGGCCTCGTCGCGCTTGATCACCAGATGACGCAGCACGGCGTCGTTGAAGCGGAAGCCCGACTCCAGTTCGTTCAGCACGCTCTGGCTCACTTCGATGTTGAGCAGAACGTAATGCGCCTTGGCCAGGTTCACGATCGGGTAAGCCAGCTGGCGGCGGCCCCAATCTTCCAGGCGGTGGATCTTGCCGCCATCGGCGGTGATCAGCGCCTTGTAGCGCTCGATCATGGCCGGAACCTGTTCACTCTGGTCAGGGTGGACCAGAAACACTACTTCGTAATGACGCAAGGTCATCGGTAAAACTCCTTATGGATGTGGCCCTTACGAGCCAGGCAGCCTCCTGCCGATGCAGTGAGGCAAGGGACCGTCCCGCGCCTGTTTGGCGGAGACAGAAGCGGAATTGTAAGCGGGATGAGCCAGTCGGTGCAAGTAGCTGAATTGGCTCAGTTATGGGGCGCGTCAAGGACGCAGGCACGCCAGCCCGACTGATCGCCAGATGTCAGCCAACGGTGAAGCTTTCACCGCAGCCACATTCCCCCGTCGCGTTCGGGTTGTGGAACACGAAGCTGGCATTGAGCCCCTGACGCTGGAAATCGATGACGGTCCCATCCACCAGCGGCAGGCTGTTGACGTCCACGATCACCGGGACGCCATCGATCTGGAAAGTCTGGTCGTCGGCGCTCGCCGTATCGGCCAGATCCACCACGTATGCGAAACCCGAGCAGCCCGTGCGCTTGACGCCGAAGCGGACTCCGGCAGCAGCAGGCGACTGCGCGAGGAACTGGCGCATGCGTTGATTGGCAGAGGGGGTAATCGAAATAGTCATAACGACAAGGGTTCTAAATTCAGCCGGCGCTTAAGTTGGCGCTTTTGGTACGGATGGCATGTCGCAGTGCAGCCAAGGCCTACATTATCATGCCCGCTTGCCTTCACGCCCTTAACAAATGGGCGCAATCCTCAGGAGTTTCAATCCATGACGGTGGTCAGCGTCAAACAGGCCCTTTCCGGCAACATCGAAGCCGGTAGCACGGTAACGGTACGCGGCTGGGTACGCACCCGGCGTGACTCCAAGGCTGGCCTGTCGTTCGTGAATATCAGCGATGGTTCCTGCTTCGATCCGATCCAGGCCGTAGTGCCCTCCACCGTGGGCAATTACGAGAGCGAGGTGAAGCACCTCACCGCCGGCGCGGGCGTGATCGTCACCGGCACCCTGGTGCCCTCGCAGGGCAAGGGGCAGGCGTTCGAACTCCAGGCAGAGAGCGTTGTCGTTACCGGGATGGTCGACGATCCGGAAACCTACCCCATCCAGCCCAAGCAACACTCGATGGAATTCCTGCGCGAGGTGGCCCATCTGCGTCCGCGCACCAACCTGTTCGGCGCGGTGACACGCGTGCGTCACACGATGATGACGGCCATTCACCGCCATCTCACCGAACAGGGCTTCTTCTGGATCAACACGCCCATCATTACCGCGTCGGATGCCGAGGGCGCGGGCGACATGTTCCGCCTCTCCACGCTGGATCTGGCCAACCTGCCGCGCGATGACAAGGGCAAGATCGATTTTCGCAAAGATTTCTTTGGCCGCGAAGCGTTTCTCACCGTGTCCGGGCAGCTCAACGTCGAGGCGTATGCGCTGGCGATGAGCAAGGTCTACACCTTCGGCCCAACCTTCCGCGCCGAAAACTCCAACACGCCGCGCCACCTGGCTGAGTTCTGGATGGTGGAGCCGGAGATCGCGTTCGCCGATCTCAACGATAACGCCGACTGTGCCGAGGCATTCCTCAAGGCGATCTTCAAGGCCGTGCTGGAAGAGCGCGCGGACGACATGGCGTTCTTCGCCGAGCGTGTGCTGCCTGACGCCATCGAGCGTCTGGAGAAGTTCATCGCCCAGCCGTTCGAGCGCATCGATTACACCGATGCCATCGAGATCCTCAAGAAATCCGGCCACCACTTCGAGTTCCCGGTCGCCTGGGGCGTTGACCTGCAAACCGAGCACGAACGCTACCTGGCCGAAAAGCACATCGGCCGCCCGGTGGTGGTGATGAACTACCCCGAACAGATCAAGGCGTTCTACATGCGTCTCAACGACGACGGCAAAACCGTTGCGGCGATGGACGTGCTGGCACCCGGCATCGGTGAAATCATCGGCGGCTCCCAGCGCGAGGAGCGCCTGGATTACCTCGACCGCCGCATGGCCCAGTTTGGTCTCGATACTGCCACCTACGGTTGGTACCGTGACCTGCGCCGCTACGGCACCGTGCCCCACGCTGGCTTCGGCCTCGGCTTCGAACGCCTGCTGGTGTACGTCTGCGGATTGCAGAACATCCGCGATGCCATCCCTTACCCCCGCGCGGCCGGGAGTGCCGAATTCTGATCCATACCGCCTATGCGTTCTATGCGTTTTCGACTGCTACTCACCCTCGCTGTGACCCTGCTGCTTGCCGCCTGCCATAGCGTCAAGCTGCCTGCGCTGCCCAACATCCTGCCGCAAGGTACGCCGACCAAGTCACTGGCTGATGCCAAGAAAGAGCTTGAACAGGCCACACCCTGCTGCACGAGCTTTGCCGACTTCTCGTTCCAGAATCAGCTGCCGTGGACACCTCAGCAATTCGTGCTGGGCAACGGCACTCCGGTAGCGGCCATCAACGGCGTGCATAGCTATTTCCTGAGCTTCAAGCTGCCGGCCGACGCCAAGCTGCCTTACAAGATTGGGCTGAAATCGGAGCTCAGTGGTCGCTCGGCTGGCAACAACAGCTATCTGTTCGCGCCAACAGTGGCGGTGCTCAACGATGCGTTCCAGCCGATCGACACGCAAGACGTGAAGCTGTGCGAATACATGGGCTGGAGCAGTAGCGACAGTGGTGCATTCGGCAGCGTTGCAATCGCCGACAAGCAGGCGCGTTACGTGGTGGTATACAGTTCCGGCAAGCAGCAGTCGGACAATACGTACTGGGAGCAATCGGCCAGCACCTTCTCCACCACCAGCACCACTACGCCGGCGGCGGTGACCATGGGCGGCAGCTACAAGATCCAGCACGGGCCGGACGGCACGGTCTGGGTCGGCATGATGAACAAGTCGTATGCTGAAGCCGTGAACAAGGCTGTGTGCGGCAAGGCCCCACAAGGCGATGGCGTGCTGCATAGCCTGCGCGACGACATCCCTGCCCATTTGAGCTGGAGCAGTCTTTGATTCCGTTTGTGGTCTATTTTGGGTTGCTGCTGATCGGCCTGGCCTGTTTCATCACGCATGCCGTCTTGCCGTTTCGCATTGCCAAGCATTTGCGTGAGGATTACCCCCATCACTGGAAAGTGATCGTGGACACCGGTGCCGGCGCCCAGGCTGCCCACGGGCCGCAACTGTGGTTGCGCATGCAGCACGTGCTGCGCTCACCGGCCATCGCCGCTATCGGTGATGTTTCGATCACGCGCCTGTGGCGCACCTGGCGCTACAGCCAATGGCTGGCCTGGGGTTGCTGGATCGCCGCGCTGGCGGTGCAGTGGCACAGCCGCAGCTAACCAAACGCCAAGGAGACTGCATGGATTTGAACCTGAAAGGTCGTCACGCACTGGTGTGTGGCGCATCACAAGGTATCGGCCGTGCCACAGCGATCGAGCTGGCCGAACTGGGGGCCGATGTCACCCTGCTGGCTCGCTCGGCCGATCAGCTTAAAGCTGTTGCCGACAGCCTGTCGCGTAAACATCTCACGCAGCGCCATGACTGGCGCAGCGTCGACATGCAGGACACCGCCAGCCTGCAAAGCACGGCGGCGGACATCGTCGCGGCGCATCCGATACATATCCTGATCAACAACACGGCAGGGCCACCCGGTGGTCCTGCGCATAGCGCGGAACCGGCTGCCTTCGAAAACACCTTCCGCCAACACCTGATTGCCGGACAGGTGCTGCTGCAAACGGTGCTGCCCGGCATGCGCAGCAGCGGTTACGGGCGACTGGTCAACGTGATTTCCACCTCGGTGAAAGAGCCGATCCCGGGCCTGGGTGTTTCCAACACCATCCGTGCCGCTGTCGCCTCCTGGGCGAAAACGCTTTCGGGCGAACTGGCGGCCGATGGCATCACCGTCAACAACGTCCTGCCCGGCTACACGCGCACGGCCCGACTGGATGGCCTGCTCGCCGCGAATTCGCAAAAGAGCGGGCGCAGCGAAGATGAATTGGCGAAGGAAATGCTCGCTGCCGTGCCTGCACGCCGTTTTGGCGAGCCGGGTGAAGTGGCGGCGGTGATCGCCTTTCTTTGCACGCCAGCGGCGGCCTACGTCAACGGCGTGAGCATTGCAGTGGATGGCGGGCGGACCAAGGCATTGAGTTGACGCTCGTTGCGAGCGCGGCGAGTTGCCTCGTTGCTCCATATGCGGCCTGAGCAAGCCCCATCTGCAAGGTGAGTGGGGTTTATCACATCACACATACGGCCGCGCCCGGTGCATTCCTGGCGCGCAGGCTCTAAGCTTCCAATGATGCCAAGCACACGCCTCGCCAATCTCATTGACGGTCGCCTGCAGGCGCCCGTGGACAATCGCTGGCTCGATATTCACGAGCCAGCCACCGGCGTGGTGTTTGCGCATTGCCCTGATTCCACTGCCGCAGACGTCGATGCAGCGGTGAAGTCGGCGCAAAAGGCTGCCCCCGGCTGGGCATCCATGCCATCGGAAGAACGCGCCCGGCTGATCAACCGCCTGGCCGATCTGGTCGAAGCGCGGCTAGAGGAATTCGCCGCACTGGAGTCACGCGACAGCGGCAAGCCGGTCGCACTCGCCCGCCGCCTGGACATACCGCGCGCCGTTTCCAACCTGCGTTTTTTTGCTGCGGCGATCATCGCCTGGGACAGCGAGTCGCACGCCATGGAAAGCGGCGCGATCAATTACACCTTGCGTCGCCCGCTCGGCGTGGTTGGCTGTATCAGTCCCTGGAACCTGCCGCTGTATCTGTTTACCTGGAAAATCGCGCCGGCCCTGGCGAGCGGCAACACCGTGGTTGCCAAGCCTTCCGAGATCACGCCCTGCACTGCTGCGCTGCTCGGCGAGTTAAGTATCGAAGCCGGCTTTCCCCCCGGCGTGCTGAACATCGTGCAAGGTCGCGGCCCGACCACTGGCCAGGCCATCGTCGAACATCCTGCGATCAAGGCCGTATCGTTCACCGGTAGCACGCGCACGGGCGCCAGCATCGCAGCGACCGCTGCGCCCCAATTCAAAAAGGTATCGCTGGAATTGGGCGGCAAAAACCCCGCCATCGTTTTTGCCGACGCCGATCTTTCCGATCAGAACCTCGACACCATCGTGCGCTCTGGTTTCGCCAATCAGGGCGAGATCTGCCTGTGCGGCTCGCGCTTGCTGGTGCAGCGCTCGATCTATGACAGCTTCCGCGAACGCTATCTCGCACGTGTAAAGGCGCTGCGTGTAGGCGATCCCGAGGAAGCCTCCAGCGATCTTGGTGCATTGGTCTCCCGCGAACATTTCGACAAGGTGATGGGCTGCATCGCGCAGGCACGCGACGAAGGTGGCCAGATTCTCATCGGCGGCCATGCCCTGTCGCCGACCGGACGCTGCGCAGAAGGATGGTTTATCGCGCCGACCGTCATCGACGGGCTGCCGAATGAAACGGCCACCAACCAGCAGGAAATTTTCGGCCCGGTCGTCACCCTGATTCCGTTTGAAGACGAAGCCGACGCAGTCGCCATCGCCAACGGCACCGGCTACGGCCTTGCCGCTTCGCTGTGGACCACCGATCTGTCGCGTGCACACCGCATGGGCGCACAGCTGGATTTCGGCATCGTGTGGATCAACTGCTGGCTGCTGCGCGACCTGCGCACACCCTTCGGTGGGACCAAGCAATCCGGTGTCGGTCGCGAAGGTGGCGCTGAAGCACTGCGCTTCTTCACCGAGCCGCGCAATATCTGTATTCGCTATTGAGGAAAACGCCTTGAGCAGTCCATTGCAGGACCTGATCGACAGCAACCGCCGCTGGTCGGCTTCCGTGACGCAGGCTGATCCGCACTTCTTCGAGCGCCTGGCCAAGCAGCAGTCACCGAAGTATTTGTGGATCGGTTGCTCGGATTCACGCGTACCCGCTACGCAGATCGTGGATCTGCCGCCCGGCGAGATCTTCGTGCAACGCAATGTAGCCAACGTGGTTTCGCATAGCGACCTCAACTGCCTGAGCGCCGTGCAGTTCGCGGTGGATGTGCTGAAGGTGGAACACATCATCGTGGTCGGTCACTACGGCTGCGGCGGCGTGCAGGCGGTGCTGGACGAGCGGCGCCTGGGCCTGGTCGACAACTGGTTGCGTCACGTCAGCGACGTCGCACAGAAACATACCGACATGCTCAGCTCGCTCAGATCCATGCCCTTGCGCAATACGCGTCTCTGCGAGCTCAACGCTATCGAGCAAGTGGTGAATGTGTGCGCCACGACCATCGTGATGGAGGCATGGGAGCGCGGCCAGAAACTCGCCGTGCACGCCTGGTGCTACAGCCTTTCCAACGGACACATGCATGACCTTGGCATGCATGTCGACTCGCGCGAATCATTGCGCCCCAGTTACGAACAAGCCCTGCAGCAGCTGATGCATCGCGCAGGGGAACCACGATGAGCGAGGTAATCCGCACCGATACCGCGCCGGCGCCGGTTGGCGCTTACCCCCATGCGCGCCGCGTGGGTAATCTGCTGTTTCTCTCGGGTGTCGGCCCGCGCCAACCCGGTACGAATGCCATTCCGGGCAATGTCTATGGTGCGCAAGGCAAGCTGATCGATTACGACATCGAGCAGCAATGCCGGCAGGTTTTCGCCAACGTGCGCGCAGTCCTCGAAGCCAGCGGCGCGCAGTGGGAGCAGTTGGTCGACGTCACGGTTTTTCTCACCGACATGACCCGCGACTTCGCGACCTACAACCGGCTTTACGCCGAATACTTCAAAGGCGTGGATGCCTGCCGCACCACGCTGGGCATCGCGGCCCTGCCTACGCCCATCGCCATCGAACTCAAATGCATCGCCGCACTGCCCTCTTCGACGGGCTGAAACGCGGGCATTAAAAAACCCGGCTGGCAGGACCAACCGGGTTTCTCGGTATACCGAACCGTATTACAACAACGATTACTTCCCGGCGGTGCTGCTGGAAGCCGGCGCAGCGGCCTTCTTGTGCGACGACTTGTGGGTCGTCGACGAGGTGCTCGACTTCGCCTTGTGGGTGGTGTGCTTGGCAGGAGCCGCGGTGGACGAAGAAGCCGGGGCAGCCGACGACTGTTCCTGAGCGAACACCGAGCCGGAGAGGGCCACACCTGCAACGAGCAGAGAAGCGATCGCAAGTTTACGCATCATGATCATGAGCCTCGAGATTTTTGGTTGTCACGGACCCGGCCGGAACCCGGCTCACGCGGGCGGCGTGACGGCCTTAACAATGCATCGGTCTCGGCATACCGGAACTGAACGGAAGTAAGAAAAACACGAGATTTGCTTATAAATTGAGCAAGTCACTCGAACCGGGCTTCCGCGGCAGTTTCCCCAGGGATCAAGCCAGACATTGCCGTAATAACTCGCGGATGGTGTCCTGCACCAGCAGGGCCTTGGCCCCATCCCAGGCAAAGCTTTCCTCGTCCATATACCGGCACTGGGACAGCTCCAACTGGACCGCCTGGACCCCCTCCGCCGGCTTGCCGTAGTGCCGGGTGATATAGCCACCCTTGAAGCGCCCATTGAGCACGAAGTCGTAGCGCGACTGGGCTTCCATCACGTTGGTAAGGCTCCACTGCAGGTCAGCGCCGCAACTGGCTCCGTCAGCCGTGCCCAGGTTGAAGTCCGGTAAACGCCCTTCGAAAAGCATCGGCACATGGCTGCGAATCGAATGCCCTTCCCACAGCACGACCCGCCCATGCTGCGCCTTGAGCCGGGCAATCTCCCCGACCAGCGCCTGGTGGTACGGGCGCCACCAATGCTCGACGCGTTGCTGGATTTCTTCAGCATCAGGCTCCTGACCGTCCAGGTAGAGGGGCTCGCCGTCAAAACCGATGGTCGGTACCAGGCCGGTCTCCCGTCGCCCCGGGTAAAGCGCTTGCCCATCGGCCGGCCGATTGAGATCGATCACGTAGCGTGAGGCCACCGGCTTGAGCACGCTGGCCCCCAGTTCTTCCGCCAAGGGTTCGTAGAGCTGCGCCACATGCCAGTCGGTGTCCGGTGAACGGCGGGCTTCGGGGCGCAGGCGAGAGCTCAGATCGTCGGGAATATAGCTGCCGTTGTGCGGCAGGCTGATCAGCAGCGCAGCGCTGCCACGTTTGAGGCTGAAGGTATCCATCCCGGAAGTGTGACCCGTCAGCACTCAGTGCAGCAACAGGAGCTCTTCGGCAGCGGTGGGGTGGATCGCGATGGCTTCTTTCAGGTCGCGCCAATACAGCCCTTTTTGCAGCGCAATCGCAAAACCTTGCAGCAGCTCATCGCTGCCCGGTCCCAACACATGGATGCCGACCACCTTGCGCTCGTCACCCACGCAAACCAGTTTCACCACACTTTGCTCCGAATGCCCGGCCACCATCATCAACAAAGGCGTATAGCGGCCACTGTACACGCTGACAGCATCGCCATGACGCGCGCGTGCCTGGTCCTCGGTCAGGCCAACCGTACCCAGTGGTGGATCAGCGAACACGACGCTGGGGATGGCGCTGTCATCAAACTTCGCGTCCGCATGGCCGCCTACCAATCGAGTAGCCAAAGCGCGACCCGCCGCCACCGCCACCGGCGTCAATGCCCTCCGATCGGTCACATCGCCGATCGCATAAATGCCAGGCACATTGGTGTTCTGAAAGGCATCAACGCGTACGCGACCCTCTTGATCACACGCCACGCCCAGACGTTCCAATCCGATACCACCGCTATTGGGCACACGGCCTACGGCCCACAACACCGCGTCGTAGACACCGTGCTCAATGCCCCCGATGGTTTCCAGGGTGATGGCACCGGGGTTGCCGTGTGCGGCCTTGATCCAGGTATCACGCACTATCCTGATGCCACGTGTCTGCATCTGCGATACAAGCGCATCGACCAGTTCACGGTCAAAGCCTGCCAGCACGTGTTCGCGTACCAGCAAATCCACTGAGCAGCCCAGGCCATGCAGCATGCAGGCAAATTCAACCGCGACATAACCGCCTCCGACGATGGCGATATGCCGCGGGCAGGCGTCCAGCGTGAAGACGTCGTCCGACAACATGCCCAGCTCGAAGCCCGGTATATCGAGGCGGCGGGGACGCGCACCCGTCGCAATGACGATATGCGGCGCGCTGACCTGCATCCCTTGCGCGGTTACCACTGTATCTGCCGATATCAAGCGTGCGGCATCCGTTATAACGCGGATGCCCGCCGTATCCAGACGGATCGCATAGCGCTCGCGAATGCCGGCGATGTAGCGGTTGCGCAAATCACGAAAGCGCGCCCAATCCAGCTGCATCGGCGTGGTTTCGAAACCGATGTCGATCGCCAATCGATGCATGTCCGCCATTTGCGCGGCGTACCACATGGCCTTCTTCGGTACGCAACCGCGATTCACGCAGGTGCCGCCCAAGGCGTCAGCGTCAAACATGGCGACCCGCGCTCCCAGCTTGGCACCACGCTGCGCAACGCTCAATCCACCCGAACCTGCCCCCAGCACAATCAGATCGAAGCGTTCGCTCATCGTCATCTCCTGGCTGAGTTCACGTCGTTTGGATCAGGCTTGATTGACTACAGACCGAACCGCGCGGGTGCATAGGGCGTTGGATCAAAGGCAGGCGTCGCTCCGGTGAGCTGCGCGGCAACCAATTCACCGGTTGCCGCCGACATGCTGACGCCCAACATGCCGTGTGCCGTGGCCAGATGCAGGTTGGACCAGCGCGTGCTGGGGCCTATGATCGGCAGTTCGTCCACGCTCATAGGACGCCAGCCCCACCACTCTTCCTGCAATTGCGGCCCTTCCGGCTCACGTAAACCCAACGCCGCGCCACGGCGCAAGGCATCGATGCGGGTGCGATTGAGTCCTTCCGCATAACCGGAAAACTCCATGGTGCTGCCCAGGCGAAAGCCACTTTCCCAGGTTGTGACGCACACCGACACATCGCGCAGCACCAAAGCATGACGCGGCGCATGCACCGGCCGCGTATAGGTGAGCGAGTAGCCCTTGCCCGGCTGCATCGGCAAGCGCAGGCCAAGCTTCTTTCCAAGCAATGGCGACCAGGCACCCAAGGCGAGCAACACACGTTCGCCGGCAAAATCGCCACGGGAAGTGCCGACACCCGTGATGCGATTCGATGCTGTCTCGAAACGCTCGATGCTGGCACCGGTTTCGATCACGCCACCGCGTTCGCGCACCAGCCGCGCCAGTTCGGCCACGTAACGGTCCGGACGCAAACGTGCATCGCCGGGATGGAATAAACCGCCCTTCACGCCGGGCTTGAGCGCGGGTTCCATCGCTTCGACCTCATCCCCGCGCAGGCGCTGTACGGGAATGCCCAGGCGCTCCAGCACCTGCACGTGATGATGTTCATCCGCGTTCATGGGGCCGGGCTGGCGATAGACATACATCACGCCAGACTCAACGAATTCGCAATCGAGCTTCTCGTTGGCGACCCACTCGCCGATCAAGTGTCGTGAGCGTTGCAGGATGGCCGAACGCGCCTGAGCGGCATGCTCGAAATCGCGCCAGTTGCAGTGCCGCGCAAACCCTAGCAGCCAGCGCAGACGCGGGCCATCGAAACGTGGGTTGAGGTACAGCGGCGCATCGGCACGCAACACCGAGCGCAGCGCCACACCCAGCATGCCAGGCATCGCCAAGGGCGCTGCGTGGCTGGGGGTAATCGTGCCGCAATTGCCGTGCGAACTGCCGCAACCGGGCGTGCCCTGCTCCAGCACGCGCACGCTGGCGCCGCCCTGCAGCAGATACAACGCACAGGACAGGCCGACGACACCGCCACCAAGAATCAACACATCACTGCGGGAAGCATCCATCCCGGCATTGTAGCGACCCGCGTGCCGCCCTAAAGAGCCGGCCTACGACCCTGACGCAGCTCGCCAAGGCAAGCCGGGGATCGTTGACAGGCGCTTGACCTGGCCCCACCAGCTTGCGCATGCCTATGAACGGTGGGTACTTGCGCAGAAGCGAACATCGTCGCAGGCTGATGGCGCGCAACCTCGAGTCCCCACTCCGATGCGTGCAGCGATTGTGAAGTGCCTGTTTTGCACCACCGTGCTACTGGCCTCCACCAGTGCGCACGCGCAAACGCCTGCCCCTCCCTCCACCGAAGAACTACTGGCCAAATTCGGATCCTCGCCGAACGGCCTGGCGCGCTACGACTACCTCACCGCCGTCATACCGACACTGCAAGGCGACGACAAGGTGCTGGCCCAGCAACTGCTGGCAACCGTGGACAACGAGCTTGGCCTCTACGACGAGGCAATCATGGCCTTCCCGTTTGACAACCGCATAGCGCCTCCGCGCTCCATGCCGCTGCCCAACACCGACGACTGGCGCAGCATCAATGCCGCCGATGCCGTGGTGGAAATGGCCGCCAACCGCCACATCGTGATGGTCAACGAAGCCCATCACGATGCACACACGCGGGAACTCACGCTGGCCTTGTTGCCACGCCTGCGTGCATTGGGTTATCGCTATTTCGCCGCAGAAGCGCTGAGCGACAAGGACACACAGTTGACGCAGCGCGGCTATGCCACCGATGACTCCGGCACCGAATACCTGATGGAACCGCTATACGGCGAAATCATCCGCCAGGCGATCAAGCTCGGCTACATCATCGTGCCCTACGATCCGGAAAACGCTACGACGGATAGTCGCGATGCCGAGGAGGCGAAAAACCTTTACGAGCGGGTGTTCGCCAAAGATCCGCAGGCCAAGTTGTTCGTGCATGCCGGCTATTCACATCTGGACAAAGCCCCCGGCAATCTGGGCCCCGGCATCCAGCCGATGGCCATGCTGCTGAAGCAGCTCAGCGGTTACGACCCCTTGTGTGTCGACCAGGTGCAATTTCGCGACGTGGCTGTCGGCGGTCTCGATTTTGGCTTTTACAGCACGGTCGCCGTGCGCTTCAGGCCAGAGGTGCCGATTGCCTTGCGCAATCGCCGTACCAACGACATATGGAGTTCCGATCCACTACGTCACGACATCAGCGTGATTCTTCCTGCGGCAGACGAAGGCGATCTGGATGTCCACGGCATCATGAAAGGCGACGTGTTGCGCCGCCAGGTCGTGCTGCCGCGTCCGCCTTTTGACATTGACGAGCGCCCCGATTGGCTGACGCTAGGCGGCAAACGCGTTCCGTTTCGCATCTCACTGGACCTGTGCAATGGACAATTGCCTTGCGCGGTCGATGCTTACTACGCCAACGAGCCGGACAGTTCCGTTCCGGCCGACCGCTACACCTTCACCCACTCGCGTTCCCACAGCGTGCTTTACCTGTATCCCGGGCGGTACCGCCTGCGCGCCTGGAACACCAGTGGCGCCACCCTGTCGGAACAGGAGATCGAGGTTCCCGCCCCATAGACGCGTGCTGTGGCTCTCCAGCCTGACGACACTGCCCCTGGCGGGCGCCGATCCGCCTGCCCAACCTCCCCCAGTTCCTGAGGACTTCCGTCCAAATCATTGATTTGATATAACCTCGACGCAAAACACGCTGAGGGTTTTTATGGCGCCGGCCAACAGGGGTGATGCCGACAAACACAGATCGACCTGGCTTGTGCTGCGGCACGCCGCACTGCTCGGTGTGCTGCTGTTGCTTGCAGCCTGTGCCGGTTCGCCACGACGGGAAGCCACCTTCAAACCCTCCCATTCGGAACTCGCCGACGAACCGGCCCGCGCGCCGGAAAATTCGGTAGGTACCGCCAACGATGTGCTGTTCCGCGCCATGGCCCTGGTCGGCACCCCCTATCACTGGGGCGGCAATACCCCAGCCGGCGGCTTCGATTGCAGCGGCCTGGTGGACTACATCTACCGCAACGCCGCCAACATCATGCTGCCGCATAGCTCGCGCGACATGGCTGAGATGAACGGCCTGAAGGTGCGCAGCATGGATGACTTGATCAGCGGCGATCTGGTCTTCTTCGGCAGTGACGGCGATATCAGCCACGTAGGCGTCTATGTTGGCAAAGGGCGCTTTGTGCATGCGCCAAACAGCGGCGGCACGGTGCGGCTGGACGACATTGACGGCCCGTATTGGCGCAATCACTTCATCTACGGCAAACGGTTGCTGGATTAATTCAAGGACCGGCTGCACAACACGCCCGCCAGGGGCGGCTCGCAGGCCAGCCACGCTTCAGGCATGTGCGCTCACGCCTTGCCTTCCTCCTGTCTCCGTAAGCCGAGAAGGCACCATTCGCCCGTCTTCACAAAAATTAAATTGTACACAATTAAATTTGATGCTATGTTATTTGCCATGAGCAGCCCCATCACCCCTACCCTGCTTCTCGACGAACAGCTGTGCTTTGCGCTGTACGCCGCGTCACGCCGCATGACAGCGGTCTACCGGCCATTGCTAGAAGCATTGGAGCTGACCTACCCGCAATACCTGGTGATGTTGGTGCTGTGGGAGCGTGACGGGCTGACCGTGCGCGAACTCGGTGTACGCCTGCAACTGGACTCCGGCACGCTCACCCCCCTACTCAAACGCCTGGAACAGAGCGGCCTGGTGCAGCGCCGCCGCCGGCAGAGCGACGAGCGTGAAGTGGAAATCACGCTGACCGAAGCCGGGCGTAAGCTGCACGAACGTGCGGCCGAAGTGCCGCGCTGCCTGGCCGAACGACTTTGTATGTCCGTCGACGCCTTCGTGCGCCTGCGCGACGAACTCAAATCCCTCGCGGCCCAGCTGGCCGCTCCCTCCGACGACGACTGAGACCAAGACCATGAGCAACCCAACCAAGGTTCTGTACACCGCTACTGCCACCGCCAAGGGTGGCCGTGAAGGCCACATCCACAGCAGCGATGGCGTGCTGGATTTCGATCTGAAGTTGCCGAAGGAACTGGGCGGCCCAGGCGGCCACGGCAGCAATCCGGAGCAACTGTTCGCCGCCGGCTACGCGGCCTGCTTCGAAGGTGCCGTGCGCTTTGTGGCACGTGAAAAGAAGATTGCTTTGAAGGAAGCTTCGGTGACCGGCCATGTCGGCATCGGTCCGCGTGACCCGGCGGGTTTCGCGATTGCGGTGAAACTGGAAGTAAGCCTGCCCGGCATCGATCGCGCCGTGGCACAGGAGTTGGTGGACGTTGCTCACCGCGACATTTGCCCGTACTCGCATGCGACGCGCGGCAATGTGGATGTGCAGATCTCGCTGGTCTGATTTTTATCCGCGATGAAAACAACAACGGCGCCCTTGGGCGCCGTTGTTTTGCAGCTATTTTAAAAGCGCCTCAGTGCGCCTCGGCACCCGGCGGATGGGCATGACCGTGCTGAATCTCTTCCTCGGTCGCGTCGCGCACTTCCTGGACCGCCACATCGAAGTTGAGCGTCTTGCCAGCCATCGGATGGTTAAGGTCGACATCGACCGTGCTCATGCCGACCTTGTGCACCGTCACCGCACGCTGACCACCCTGCTTGAGCGCCAGCACCGTCACCATGCCCGGCTTGAGATGCCTGGCTTCCTGGAAATACTTCTTCGGCACGCGCTGGATCTGACCTTCCTGGCGCTCGCCATAGCCTTCGGCCGGCGCAATCTCCACCTGCAGCGTGTCACCGGCACCGTGATCTTCCAGCGCCTTTTCCAGCCCAGGAATCAACTGGCCGTGGCCAAGCAGAATCCACAACGGCTGCCCGCCCTCGTGCGAGCTTTCAACCTTCTCGCCGTCCACGGTAAGCGTGTAGTGGAACGCGATGACCTTGTCCTTACCAGCCTTCATTGCCTGTCTCTCGGTAGAAGCGAAAGGGGCGATTCTATCAGCTACGCGACTGACCGAAGCCCACGCCACGCGCCTCCGGCCCCAGCCAGACCAGCAGCGCCAGCAACACCGCCACCACCGCGATCCACAGCGACATCACCAGTGGCAGCCCCAGTCCATCCTGGCTGGCCAGCCAGGATTGCGCCGTCGCCGTGCCCGCCGCGATCAGGTTGCCCATCTGATAGGCAAAACCCGGCAAGGTGCCACGCACCGCATCCGGCGATAGTTCGTTGAGATGGGTCGGCACTACGCCCCAGGCGCCCTGCACCATCACCTGGATCAGAAAGGCGCCAAGGCCCAGCAGCAAAAGAGAGCCCCCGTACGTCCACAACGGAATCACCGGGATCGCCAACAAGGCCGAGATGATCATGGCGCGGCGGCGGCCGATCTTCTCCGACCATGCGCCAAAGAAAATGCCGCCGACCAAGGCCCCCAGATTAAGCAATGCCACCAACACGAATGCTGCGCTCGAGCCGGTCGGCAGATGCAGATTCACTTCCTCGAACGTGTGGTACATGTCCTGCGAGCCGTGACTGAACATGTTGAAGGCGGCCATCAGGCACATCAGGTAGATCGCCAGCTTCCAGTGCCCGCGCATAGCCTCGCCCAGGCTGCGCTTGCCGTGTTCGGCCAGACTCGCCTCCCAGGCCGGCGATTCCGGCACCTTGCGGCGGATATACAGCACCAGCAAAGCCGGCACCGCGCCCACCACGAACAGGCCGCGCCAGCCGATGTGGTCCACCAGCAGCCAATTCACCAGTGCGCCGAGGAAGAAGCCACAGGGATAACCGCTTTGCAGCAACCCCGATACCAGACCGCGTGATTTCGGCGGAATCGACTCCATCACCAGCGACGCGCCGATGCCCCACTCACCACCCATCGCCACGCCGAACAAAAAACGCATCGCCAGCAAGACCGTGATCGAGGGTGAAAACGCCGTCGCGAGTTCAAAGATCGAAAACAGAATCACGTCGATCATCAGCACCGGCCGGCGCCCGTAACGGTCGGCCAGCCGTCCGAACAGGAACGCTCCCACCGGCCGGGCCATCAGGGTCAGAAAGACGCCCAGCGTGACTTCGGTACGGTCGACATGAAACTCGTTCGCAATGCCGACGATCACGAAGGTGAAGATGAAATAGTCGAAAGCATCTAGCGTCCACCCCAGGAAACTCGCCAGCACGGTATGCCGTTGCTCGTGGTTCAACTCACGCAAGGCTGACAGGACGGACATGCGGTACTCCCGGTAAACGACTGCGGGAGGCTATCACCTTCGGCCCCAGAGGCCGACGGCCCATGAGTTGTTCATGTATACTGTCCGAACGGGTACGCCCATTCGGGCGCTGCGTTTCCCCAACGCCCCGGGCATTACATAACTAATTACAGCAACGCGGTTCTGCACGAAGGCTCCGGGTTGCACAGGAGCATTTCATGTCATTCGAATCGCTGGGCTTGGCCCCTGCGTTGTTGCGCGCGCTTGCCGAACAGGGCTATAGCGAACCCACCCCGATCCAGGCAGGCGCCATCCCGGTCGTACTGGAAGGCCACGATCTGCTGGCTGCCGCGCAAACCGGCACCGGCAAGACCGCTGCGTTTTCGCTGCCGCTGTTGCAGCGCATGTCGGGCAGCGCCCCTTCCGGCACGCGCCGCCCGCGCGCCCTGATCCTGACCCCCACCCGCGAGCTTGCCGCCCAGATCCACGACAACCTGCGTGATTACGGCAAGCACCTGCGCGTCAGCAGCGCGGTCATCTTTGGCGGCGTAAGCATGGGCCCGCAGATGCAGGCGCTGCGCCGTGGCGTGGATATCGTTATCGCCACGCCCGGCCGCCTGGTCGATCACATGCAGCAGCGCACGATCGACCTCAGCGGTATCGAGGTGCTGGTGCTGGATGAAGCCGATCGCATGCTCGACATGGGCTTCCTGCCCCCGCTCAAGCGCATCGTCGGCGCACTGCCCAAGCGGCGGCAGACGCTGCTGTTCTCGGCCACCTTTGCACCGGAGATCAAGTCGCTGGCGATGCAGTTCATGCAGTCGCCGCGCGAAGTCTCGGTGACGCCGGCCAACAGCGTAGCCACCACGGTGAGCCATCAGGTTCATCCGGTCGACGCTCCGCGCAAGCGCGACCTGCTGCTGCATGTACTGAGCAAGGACAGCCGCCGGCAGACGCTGGTGTTCAGCCGCACCAAGCATGGTGCCGACAAGCTGGTGCGTTTTCTGGAGCAGTCCGGCCTGCGCGCCGCCGCCATCCACGGCAACAAGAGCCAGAACGCACGCACGCGCGCGTTGGCCGATTTCAAGAACGGCCGTATTACGGTACTGGTAGCCACCGATATCGCTGCGCGCGGTATCGACATCGATCAGCTACCCATCGTGATCAACTACGACCTGCCCATGGTGGCTGAGGATTACGTGCACCGCATTGGCCGTACCGGCCGCGCGGGTGCCGAAGGCGTCGCGCTATCGCTGGTCAGCCATGAAGAATCCGGCTTGCTGCGCGACATCCGCAAGCTGCTCAACCAAGACATCGCGATCCTTGAAGTACCGGGCTTCGAACTGTCTTCGCCGCTGCGGCTGGATGCGCACGCACCGCGTCCGAAGCAAGGGCAGCGCCAGCAACAACGTCCGCAACGGCAAGGGGGATCGTCGCATCGTCCCCACGCGCACGTGCAGCACAACAATGGCGGCGAGCACGCCATGGGCAATCGCAAGCGTCATTCGCGCGGGCGTCGTCCGGCTGCAAAAGCGTAATCGCGCTTTGCGTAGGTTGGGTTAGCGCAGCGTAACCCAACGATGTTTTGTGGCTTCGATGAGCATCAGTTGGGTTACGCTCCGCTAACCCAACCTACCCAACCTACTGTCGATTACGTATCGGGCCGAATCAGCGCCGTAAGAATGTGGTCCTCCCACACCCCGGCAATCTGCAAATAGCGCTTGGCATACCCTTCACGTTCAAAGCCCAGCTGCGCCAGCAGTTTCGCACTGCGCTCATTGCGCGGCAGGTAATTCGCCATCACGCGATGCAAACCGAGTTCGGCAAACGCCCAGGCGATGCCCGGCCGCAGAATTTCCAGCATCAGGCCCTGCCCTTGCATCCGCGCGGCGACGCCATAGCCAAGATGGCAGGCCTGAAATGCGCCGCGCACGATATTGGCGAAAGTGAAGGTCGCAAGGATGCCCTGCTCGTCCCGATCGAACGCGATCAGCGGATATCCCCGATCCTGGCTGGCGTGGGCCCGCCCTTCGGTAATCGTCCTGATGCAATGCGCCAAGCTGTAGTACTCGGGCTCGCGCAAGGGCTCCCACGGCGCCAGATGCGCCTGGTTTTCCAGGCGATAGCGCAGCAATTTGGGTGCATCCGCCTCTTCGGCCAGACGGATATGGGTGCGTGGTGTTTGCAACGAGGGCGGGGTAATCACACGTGCGCTCACCGCTCCTGATCCGTCGGACGCAACAACACTTCGTTGATGCACATGTAATCCGGCCGCGTCACGCAAAACAAAATCGTGTCGGCGATGTCCTCGGCCTGCAGTTGGCGCATTTCACCCGCACGTGCATTTACGTTTCGCTGGCTTGCTTCGTGCGCAACGTGATTGCGTAATTCGGTATCCACCATTCCCGGCTCAATCACGCTGACACGGATATTGTCCTTATACACTTCGCGCCGCAGCGATTCGGAAAAGCCCACCACGCCGAACTTGGTCGCCGCGTAAGCCGCTGCGAGGGGATTGGCGACACGGCCGGCCACCGACGATAGGTTGACGATATGCCCGTCGCGGCGCGCACGCATGCCAGCCAGTGCAGCCTGGGTCGAAGCGATCAGGCTCAGCACGTTCAATTCCAGCATGCTGCGCCAGCGGCCAAGATCGGCTTCGGCAACGGGCTCCAGATACATCACACCTGCATTGTTGATGAGGATATCCAGGCGGCCGTAATGCCGCTCGGTTTCCTGCACGATGCGCTGCGCTTCGCTTTCGCGGCCGAGGTCGGCGACCAGTACCAACGGTTCGGCACCCAGCTCAGCGAGCTTGGCGGCAAGCTGGTCAAGCCGGTCCTTGCGCCGGGCGGCAACCGCCACCTTGGCCCCCTGCTCGGCCAAGGCCAGCGCCGTCGCTTCACCTATGCCCGAGGAAGCCCCGGTCACCAGGGCAACACGGTCTTTCAGGCGATTCTTCATGCTGTTGTCCCGATAGGCGCATCAGACCAGCAAGGGTATGCCGCTGCAGGCTGTTACAATAGTGACTATTCTCCTGCATGCCTTCGCGCATGCCACGTCGAGGTCTCCCCATGTCGTCCCCGTCTTCCGACTCCACCCCAGCCTCCGCTGGTTTCTCTGCGCTTGCGCTCACGCCGGCTGTGCTGCAAGCCCTGTCCGACGTGGGTTACGAATCGCCCTCGCCCATCCAGGCCGCGACCATTCCGTCATTGCTGGAAGGGCGCGATGTGCTGGGACAAGCGCAGACCGGTACCGGCAAGACGGCCGCCTTTGCATTGCCGATCCTTTCACGCATCGATATGCGCCCCGGCAAACCGCAAGCGCTGGTGCTGGCACCGACACGCGAACTGGCGATCCAGGTTGCCGAAGCCTTCCAGCGTTATGCCGCCCATATGCCCGGCTTTCAGGTGCTGCCGATCTACGGCGGACAAAGCTATGGCCCGCAGTTGCAGGCGCTGCGCCGCGGCGTGCACATCGTGGTCGGTACGCCGGGCCGCGTGATCGATCACCTGGATCGCGGCACGCTCGATCTGTCCGAGCTGCGCTTCATCGTGCTCGACGAAGCCGATGAAATGCTGCGCATGGGCTTTATCGATGACGTTGAAAAGGTGCTGCAAGCCACGCCGCCGCAGCGCCAGGTCGCGTTGTTCTCCGCCACCATGCCGCCGCCGATCCGCAAGATCGCCCAGCAGCATCTGAAGGATCCGGTTGAAGTCACCATCAAGGCTGCCACCACCACGGCGGCCAACATCCGCCAGCGTTACTGGTGGGTAAGCGGCATGCACAAGCTGGATGCGATGACGCGCATTCTCGAGGCCGAGCCGTTCGACGCGATGATCATCTTCGCGCGCACCAAACAGGCGACCGAAGAATTGGCGGAGAAACTGCAAGCGCGCGGCCTGGCCGCAGCGGCCATCAACGGCGATATCGCCCAGCCGCAACGCGAGCGTGTGATTCAACAGCTGAAGGACGGCAAGCTCGACATCCTGGTCGCCACCGACGTTGCCGCACGCGGCCTGGACGTGGAGCGCATCAGCCATGTGCTGAACTACGACATTCCCTACGACACCGAAAGCTACGTCCACCGCATCGGCCGTACCGGCCGCGCGGGACGCAGCGGCGAAGCGATCCTGTTCGTCACGCCACGCGAAAAAGGCATGCTGCGCGCGATCGAACGCGCTACCCGGCAACCGATCGAGGAGATGAAGCTGCCCACGGTCGAGGCCGTCAACGATCGCCGTATCTCGCGCTTCAAGCAGAACATCACCGACACCCTGGCACTCGGTGGCCTGGAACAGTTCCAGCAACTGATCGAACAGTACGAACAGGAATGCAACATTCCTGCGATCGAAATTGCCGCGGCGCTCGCGCGTATCGCCCAAGGCGACCGACCGCTGCTGATGGAGCCTCCGGCGAAGCGCGAGCGCACGCGTGAGCAGGAAGCGCGCCCCAGTCACAGCCATGACGGCGACACGCGCCGCCCCGCCCGCGAGCCGCGTCATCGCGATGGTGATCAGCAGCGCGAGTTCGCACCGCGCCAGGTGCGGCCGCATGCCACTGAAGCCGGCAAGCGCACGTATCGCATCGAAGTGGGGCACGAGCATGGCGTGAAGCCCGGCAACATCATCGGCGCCATCGCCAACGAAGCAGGACTGGAAAGCCAGTACATCGGCCGCCTTAGCATTCGTGGCGACTACAGCCTGATCGACCTGCCCGACGGCATGCCGGGCGAAATCTTCCAGCATCTGAAAAAGGTGTGGGTGAACCAGCAGATGCTGCGCATTAGCGAGTGGGATGGCAACGACGATAGCGCTGGCGAACATCCGCCACGTAAACCGGGGTTCCGGCCCGCGCATACGCGGGGTCATGGCGGGAAACCGCGTCCGCATGGACATGGTGGTGCGAAGCCGCCGCGTCGGAAATAAGCAACACCGCGAAGTTTCGTCCAGCCGTCATTTTCGCTGATGCGGGAATGGCGGCACGCTTCGATGAAGACCCTGGCACACGTCGGCGACTTACGTTGCACCGACTTGTCCTTTGAGGGGCGAATGGCCAAAGCCACGCCCCCATTGTTTCGCGGCAAGCAACGATGCGTTCCAGACCGCCGCCCACTTCAACGATCCCAGGCAGCCCATACTTATGGACCAGAGCATCCATAAGCCGTCGCCATGAGCACCCTGCCCAGCCTGTACATTTCACACGGTTCGCCGATGACGGCCTTGCATCCCGGCAAGACCGGCGAACGTCTGGCTGAACTGGCGTCCAACTTGCCGCGCCCCAAGGCCGTTGTGATCGCCACGGCACACTGGCTGGCCCATCAGCCAACCGTTGGCGGCGCAGCGCAACCGGAAACCATCCACGATTTCTACGGTTTTCCGCGCGAACTGTTCGAGATTCGCTATCCCGCGCCTGGCGCACCGGAACTCGCCGAGCAGATCAGGCAGCGACTCAGGCATGCGGGCCTTTCAGCACAGCTCGACGCCACACACGGGCTCGACCACGGCGCATGGGTGCCGCTGCGTCTGCTCTATCCGCATGCCGACATCCCGGTCGTTCCATTGTCGATCCAGCCGAACCTTGGTCCGGCGCATCAATACGCCGTCGGCCGCGCGCTGGCTCCTTTGCGCGAACAAGGTGTGCTGGTGATCGGTTCCGGCAGCATCACGCACAACCTGCACGATTTCCGCGCCGGTTACAGTGAAGAACAAGAGGCACCGTACGTGCGCCCGTTCACCCACTGGATCGAGCAAACGATGCAAGCCGGTGACGTCCAGGCACTGCTCAATTACCGCCGACTAGCGCCATTCGCAGAACGTGCGCATCCTACCGACGAACACCTGCTGCCACTTTATGTCGCACTGGGCGCAGCGGGCGAGCACGTTGCCGCAAAGCGCATCGATGCAGGCGTCGACCTGGGTTTTCTGGCGATGGATATCTATCGCTTCGACATGCACGAAGCCGCTGTCACCGCAGCGTGACCGCAACTGCCAGCAACGGCTGGACAGAACAGTAAGCGATACAAGCCGCCAGCTTCGGAAACGTCATCGCAAAATCCTTGGCCATCGCTTTCGCTATCGATCCCGGCGTTCTGACTTCTGGCTTTTGAACCCGTCCCCACGTCCTCCGGTGTCCTGCGCCGTCAATATGTCGTTGGGCCTCTCCGGCCCTCCCCACAGCTTCGCACCAAACCGCTACAGTGACGGCACCTTGTCAATGAGCGTAATCATGATCCAGAACCTGCCCGCCCTGGTTACCCTGCTGACGGTTATCCTGCAGTTCGGCACCATGTATGCCGTAGGGCATGCACGCGGGAAATACCGTATCGAAGCGCCGGCGACCAGCGGACACCCAGCCTTCGAGCGCGCCTACCGCGTGCAAATGAACACGCTGGAAAGCACGCTGATGTTTCTGCCTGCGCTGTGGCTCGCCGCGCATTACGGTTACGTATTGTGGGCAGGCGTCGCCGGCCTGGTTTGGGTCGTAGGCCGCATCTGGTATGCGCTGGCCTATCTGCAGAATGCCAAGAAGCGCGGCCCCGGCTATCTGGTAGGCATGCTGGGCTGGGCCGCGCTGGTCGTCATGGCCGCGCTGGGATTGGGCCGGGCAGTGCTGGGCGGTTAAAGCAACGCATCATGGCAGTGTGGCCGATCAAGCCGGACGAACCGATTTCGTCACCCATGATGGACGGCGACGGGCGCGCGCCGCGTGTGGTGTACGCGCTCGGCTTGATCGTGATGTATTTCCTGCTGCAGCTTGCGGCGGGCGCCATGGTCAGCTTCGTGGCAGCGCTGCTGGAAGCGGCCCGTCATCCGGACCTATCGCATGCGCAGGTACATGAGCGAGTGATGACCTTGCTCCAGCGCCCTGACAGCAATGCCCTGCTCGTCATCCTGGTGTTGCCGCTGATCGCGCTGTTGATGCTCTGGTTCGTGCATCGAACCTGGCCAGGCTTGTGGGCAAATCCCAGACCACCGGGATTTGGCCTTACGGCCCCCTCATCCGCGAACTGGTACGTGCTTGGGTTGCTGATCGGATTGGCGATGCCACCGATCGGCGCCGTGATGACGCAACTGCTGGCGCACGGTCAGCAAGTCACGCAGAACGTCGAGGAAATCAGCCGCCACGCGTCCGGCAACC
The DNA here is from genome assembly GCF_016904955.1 of Dyella flava. Classification (GTDB taxonomy): domain Bacteria; phylum Pseudomonadota; class Gammaproteobacteria; order Xanthomonadales; family Rhodanobacteraceae; genus Dyella_B; species Dyella_B flava. The sequence continues at coordinate 116,221 of NZ_JADIKE010000037.1, forward strand.
TGCGCTTGCCCCTGGCGATCGTGGCGGTGACGGTGGGTCCGCTGATCGAAGAGTTGTTGTTCCGCGGCGTGCTGCTTTCCGCACTGATGCATCGCCTGTCGACACGCTGGTCAGTGGTGATCTGCGCAGCCTTGTTCGGTGCCGTGCATCTAAGCGGGCTGGATTTTCAGTGGTATGCCATACCGAACCTGATGTTGCTGGCTGCCGCCTTATGCTGGCTGCGCCTGAAATCGGCCTCGCTATGGCCGGCGATACTCGCGCACAGCGTCTACAATCTGTTTGCGTTGATCGCGTTGTTCGCCGCGACCTGATCGTTCATGCCCGCGCCGGGATGGCCGCATGGAAGTTTTTCAGCAGGCGCGAAGTCTCGAACAACGGCAGGCCCATGACGCCGGAATAACTGCCTTCCAGATGTTCGATCAAGCCCGCACCGCGCCCCTGGATCGCGTAGGCACCCGCCTTGCCGAAGGGTTCGCCGCTGGCGACATAAGCCGTAATAGCAGCCTTATCGAGCTTCGCAAAACGCACTCTCGAAATACAGATATCCCCCTGCTCAAGCTCGGCCGCCACCAGCCATACGGCGGAAATGACCTCATGCGTGCGGCCGGACAGGCGATGCAACATCGACGCCGCATCATCCGCATCGCGCGGTTTGCCGAACACATCGCCATCAAGCACTACTTCCGTATCCGAGCCAAGCACGATGGCATGCTCACGATCGTGCGGCGATAACTGCGCAAGCCCGGCACGCGCTTTATCGCGCGCAACCCGATGCACATAGTCCTGCGGTGATTCACCGACAGCCCGCTGCTCCAGCACATCGACATTCAAAACTGAAAAAACCACGCCAACCTGCTCAAGCAACTCCCGGCGGCGTGGTGATTGCGAAGCCAAATAAAGCACACGCACTCCTTATCGATTAAAAAGCATCAAGCCCCCGAGAAGTAAGCAAGCGCGTGTCACTGAACGCTTCCCTCTCACTTCTCACTCCTCATTACTCACTCCTAGCTCCCGCTACACCGGCAAGGCGGTCGTCTTCTTGACCGTACGCAAGGCCAGTGTCGACTGCACGCGCACCACGCCGGGCAGTTGGGTAAGGATCTCGGTATGGATGCGTTCGAAATCCGCGGAATCGGCATACACCACGCGCACCATGTAGTCAGCTGCGCCGGCAAGCAGGCAGCACTCGGTCACCTCCGGATGCCGCTGGATGGCGGCCTCGAAAGCATCCAGGGCGGCACGCCCCTGTTGATCGAGCGTCACCAGCACGAAGGCCGTACCTGGCAAGCCGGCCACTTTTTCATCCAGCAGCATCACGTAGCGGGATATCAGCCCGCGCTCTTCAAGCAGCTTCACCCGTCGTAGGCAAGCCGACGGCGACAGATTGATCTGTAGGGCCAAGTCCAGATTGGCCAGACGCCCATCCTGCTGGAGCAATCGGAGGATGGCCCGGTCGCGGTCGTCCAAAGGCGGATGATTACTCGTCATGGATTTCACATCTTTCGGAATATTTCGCATCCCATGCGGAAAATTAGCAAATCGATCACCTTAATAAAAGAGAAATTGCGCAATGTCTCGATCATACTGCCACCCGCGCGAAGCCGGGAGAACCGGCGCGTCTTCAGCCCTTTTCTAGAGAGAACAATCATGCGCATCGGTGTACCGAAAGAGATCAAGAATCACGAGTACCGCGTAGGCCTCGTTCCGTCGTCCGTGCAGGAACTCGTGCACAACGGCCATCAGGTGATGGTCCAGAAGGATGCAGGTATCGGCGCGGGGCTGACGGATGCCGACTACATCGCTGCTGGCGCCACGATCGTCGACAATGCCGACCAGATCTTCGCCGAAGCCGACATGATCGTGAAGGTAAAAGAGCCGCTGGCGGTCGAACGCAAGAAGCTCCGCAAGGGCCAGATCCTGTTTACCTACCTGCACCTGGCGCCCGACGCCGAGCAGACCCATGACCTGATCGCCTCCGGCGCGATCTGCATTGCCTATGAAACCGTCACCTCCAACAACGGCTCGCTGCCGCTGCTGACCCCGATGTCCGAGGTCGCCGGCCGTCTGGCACCGCAGGTGGGTGCCCATTCGCTGGAAAAGGCCCAGGGCGGCCGCGGCGTGCTGCTTGGCGGCGTGCCGGGCGTAGCCGCTGCTGAAGTGGTCATTCTGGGCGGCGGCGTTTCCGGTACCCATGCAGCCACCATCGCCGTCGGCATGGGCGCCAAGGTCACGGTCGTCGACCGTTCGGCCGAAGCCCTCAAGCGCCTCGCCACCCAGTTCGGCACCTCCATCTCCACCGTGTTCTCCACCCGCTCGGCGATTGAGGAACTGGTGCGCCGCGCCGACCTGCTGATCGGTACCGTGCTGGTGCCGGGTGCTGCCGCACCGAAGCTGGTGACGCATGACATGGTGCGCAGCATGAAGCCGGGTTCGGTCATCGTTGACGTAGCCATCGACCAGGGCGGCTGCGTGGAAACCTCGCACGCCACCACCCACTCCGACCCAACCTACGTGGTCGACGGCGTGGTGCATTACTGCGTGGCCAACATGCCCGGCGCGGTTGCTCGCACCTCGACCTTTGCGCTCAACAACGTCACCCTGCCGTTTGCCCTGTCCCTGGCCAACCACGGCTGGAAGAAGGCGCTGGCGCAAGACGCGCACCTGCGCAACGGTCTGAACGTGTGCGAAGGCAAGGTCACCTGCGAGCCGGTGGCCCAGGTTCACAACCTGCCCTACGTGAAGGCTGAAACAGCTATCGGCATGTAAGCCGATCTGCATGCGATGTCCCTGCAACATGTGTGCAGGGACATCGTGTCAAACAGGCGCCACGCTTATACCCTGGCGCACATCACTCGTCCGCCGGTGCGCAATCCATCCTTGCGGCGATACAGATAGCGCCGGTTCAACACATCCGGTGTGCAGGTTTCGGCTTCGCTGAACCCAAGATCCAGCAATTGCTGCTGCAATACCTGCGGATCGAACGCGGAAACCCAGGGCTCTCCAGCCGCCGCCGCGCGCTGCCCCATCACTTCGCCGATCACCCGTTCAATCGGATTGAGCATGGACGCCGGCACGCGATAGTCGAAACAGATCGAGCTACCTTGCGGCAAGCAGGCGACAAAGCCCAGCGTTTCCATGATTGCGGCTTCGGTGAGATACATCGTGACACCAAGCCAGGAGAAACAGGCGGCCTGATCGCTACGAAAGCCAGCCTCAGTCAACCCTTGCCCCAATGTCCCATGCTCGAAATCGACCGGCGCGTAGATCAGGTTTTCCGGCACAGGAATTCCCGCCTGGCTAAGGCAGCGCCGCTTCCATTGTTGCGTCGAAGGATGATCGACTTCGAACACGCGAAGACCCGTCTTGCCATGCGGATTGCGATAGGCAAACGTATCCAGGCCCGCGCCAAGCACCACATATTGCCGAACGCCCGCTTGCACCGCATGGGCCAATTCATCTTCCGCAACCCGGCTGCGCACGACCAGCGCGGCGCGCAAGCCGCGCATCATGGGTTCGTTGTATTGATAGGGATCTTCGCGCATGGCCGCCTCGGTTTCTGCGCCAAGGATCGGCAAGGCAAGCGGGTCCTCCAGCACGATGGGTTCATCCAGCAGCTGATGCGCAGCGCGCTGCAGGGCCACTAGCAGCGCCGTGCGACTGGGCTCACCGGTTCGGATAATGTTTTCGGGCGTCATGGTCATCGTGCAGCTCCATGCTGTGCACACGAATGTATCAGCTCAGCATCAAGCCATATTCACAAAACACCTGATCGCGCTCCCACCCCAGCGATTCATACAGTGCCTGCGCAGGCTTGTTATCCAGTGCCGTGGTCAACGCGAGGCTTGCAGCCCCCAGCGCGCGCGAATGTTCCGCCGCCGCCAACAGCAAGGCCTTGGCTACGCCGTGCCGGCGCGCCTGCACGGAAACGAAAAGATCATTGAGCAAGTAAGTGCGCACTGCACGCACCGAGGAGAACAACGGATAAAGCTGGATGAAACCAAGGCCCGTACCCTGCTCATCGCAAGCCAGCAAAATCACCGATTCATGATGAGCAAAGCGTTCGGCAAGAAAGCTCCGCGCACGTGCAGGATCCGGCGGCTGCCGGTAGAACTGCCGGTAGCCATCGAACAGCGGCACAAGTGTGTCAAGGTGGTGGACAGTGGCCTGATGAATCGTGAAGCGCATGCGGACTCCGGTGGCGATGCAGACGCACACGGAGGCTTGCCTAAGCCTGCCACTATGCGCGGTGATAAGGGTGACCGGCGAGCAAGCTTGTTGCGCGATAAAGCTGCTCGGCCAGCACCAACCGCACCAGCATATGCGGCAGCGTGAGCGGACCCAATGACCACTTTTGATCGGCACGCGCCAAAACATCGGGCGAGTGGCCATCGGGTCCGCCGATCAGAAAGGCCAGGTCCCGCCCGGCCATGCGCCACTTCGCAAGTTGTTCGGCAAGCTCTTCGCTGGACCACGTTTTGCCGCGTCCGTCGAGAGCAACCACATGGATATCGCGCGGCAGCGCGGCAAGGATCGCCGCGCCCTCGTCCTGTATCGCGCGCGCATCGTCACGGCCCTTGCCACGCGCGCCGGGCCTTAGTTCGATCAGTTCGATAGGCAAATCGTGGGAGAGCCGTTTGCGGTATTCGGCAAACCCTTCTGCAACCCATGCGGGCATGCGTTCGCCGATGGCGATAAGGCGAACGCGCATGCCGGATTTATTAACTGGCTAGGGCGGCTTCGCCCTGGGCGTCGCGGTCACCCACCGTCCACAGGCGTTCCAGCCCGTAGAACTCACGGATGCGCGGCAACATGACGTGCACGATCACGTCTCCCAGATCCACCAGCACCCACTCCGCTTCCTGCTCGCCTTCGACACCAAGCGGCATCACGCCCGCCTTTTTGGCGAACTTGACCACTTCGTCGGCGATGGATTTGACGTGGCGTGCCGAGGTGCCGGAAGCAATCACGAGCAGGTCGGCGATGGAAGTTTTGCCGCGCACATCGATCTCACGAATGTCCTTGGCTTTCAGATCTTCGAGTGCGGCGATGACGGACTTGCGCAGGACGGCCGTGGTGACGGCCTTGGTATGGCGGGCAGCAGTCAAGAGCTAGGGCCTCTCAGCGTATCGACGGCGCGGGATCGCGCGAGCCCAGTATATCCGCCCTGCCATGGCAACACGTCAAGCGGATGTTTCAGGTGCGGGGTATCCCATCGTGGCGACAAGGCCAACCGCCCGGAAACGTCTCCGGCGCGGAGCCTCCACATCAACCGGGCCGTGCAGCACCGAAACCGGGGGCTCAATGCCTGGACAGCAGCCGGCCGCCCATCATCGCATTGACGCCCACCACGATCGCGATGGCCAGCGCGTGCATTAGCAGGTCCGACGCGGTGGCATCGACGTTGTGGCAGATCTCCAGCAAACAAGCCGAAGCCGAAGCGCTGGCGAGCCCCGTCATCACCGCTGTCAGCGTCGGTCGCAACGGACAAGCGCGCCGCAAAAGCCAGACCAGGAGCGCCGAGAGCGGCACCGAAAAGCTGATGATGAAGATCAGGCAATGATTGGCCTCGTGCATATCCATCACGGGCAAGCCGGGAATATGGGCGCGCAGACAGCCCAGGCCACTGGCCCCGATCCACAGCATGGCACTGGGCAACGGCAGCCACGCCCAGGCCAGGGGCCGCCCCGGCACCGCCAGCACGAACGCCGCCAACACCGCCGTCACGGCGGTAACCAGCGCCCCGCATGCAGCCCAGCCGAGGTCCGGCGCAACAGCCCAACGGTGCAGCATGGTGTGCGCGCCGTAGCGCACGAATAGCACCGCGGCAATCACCGCCACGACTGCCAGCCAGCCGAGCGCACGCTGCCACGGCGGCAGCAGACGCCGGACCGGCGTCAGCTCGGCACCGAGCGTGTCGATCAGGGCTTGATGGCGTACCGGCTCGGACATCGGGCTCAGGGTTCTCCGTTCAGGCGATCGCGCAGCGTTTTCAGCGCGCGGTGCAGGTTTACTTTCAACGCGCCGGTCTTGCGGCCGGTGCTTTCGGCAGCCTCGGCCAGCGAGCGCTCCTTCAAGCCGAGCTGCTCCACTGCTTCACGCTGGCCGGGCGGCAAGGTATCGATCGCTGCACGCAAACGCGTGGCCTCCTGCTTGCGCTCGGTATCCGCGCTGGCGTCGTCACGATCGGCGTGCATTTCGTAAGCCAGTTCGTCGTGGACTTCGCGCCGGTCGCGCCGGCCATGACTGCGCAACACATCAATGGCGCGGCGGCTCGCAATGGCCGACAGCCATGCATCGAAAGAACGCGCCGGATCAAAGGTGTGACGCACGCGATGCACGGTAAGCAGGGTTTCCTGCACCACATCGTCCAGCGCATCCAGCGCCACACCTTGTCGCCTGGCCACCGCCCGAATCAGCGCAACCGAATCGCTCAACAGGCGCGAATAAGCGCGCTGGTCGCCAGCTTGCGCGGCGGCCATCCACGCCGCCCGCTGCCGGTCAGCCTGCTCGTTGGCACTGATGGATTCGGTTGACACAGCCTTGACGGTATCCGGGACCTTGCGTGGAAGCCCACGTAGTAGGGCCCACGGACCATCAAAGGTCAAGGTGCCAGCAGTCAGGGTCGGTGACATGACATGCGTTATCCCGCTTGCTGCTACATGGCCTTTATTCGCTGGCCGCGCAGCACTGGTTACGCTGCCAATAAGCTGACTCGCACTTGTAACCGTATCGCCCCATTTGGCGAATACTCACCAGAAGCCGAATCTAGAGCCGATGTCATGATCTTGCTGATCCTCGCCTTTCTGGGCGGCGTGTTGACCATTCTCAGCCCGTGCATCCTGCCCGTCCTGCCGTTTGTATTTGCACGCGCCGACCGCCCGTTCGCGCGCAATGGCCTGCCGATGCTGATCGGCATGGCGCTCACATTTGCGCTGGTTGCCACGCTGGCCGCAGTCGGCGGCGGCTGGGCGGTGCGCGCCAATCAATATGGGCGTTACATCGCGCTGATCGTGCTGGCGATGCTCGGCATCACCCTGCTCTCTTCGCACTTTGCCGAATGGATCTCCCGACCGTTCGTGAAGCTGGGTAATCGGTTGACCGAACATTCGGATGCACAAAACGATTCCCCCTGGTCGGCAGCAGGACTGGGAGTGGCGACCGGACTGCTATGGGCGCCGTGCGCCGGACCGATCCTGGGATTGCTGCTGACCGGTGCCGCGATCAAGGGCGCCAGTGTGCAAACGACGCTTTTGCTGCTCACCTACGCCGCCGGCGCTGCGGTTTCATTGGCGCTTGCCTTGCTGGTCGGCGGCCGCGTTTTTGGCCTGATGAAGCGCTCGCTTGGTGCCGGGGAATGGATACGCCGCGCACTGGGCGCCTTGGTGCTCTGTGGTGTCGCCGTGATTGCGCTTGGTGCTGATACGGGACTGCTGACGCGCGTCTCGCTGGCCAGCACCAGCAGCATCGAACAAAAGCTGATCGATGCCGTGACTCCCGCGCCAGCTACGGCAGCCCCTGCGCCCAAGGCCGGCGATGCGCTGCCGGTAGAAGGCGAACTGCCTTCGCTCGCCGGCGCGACCCAATGGTTCAACAGCACACCGCTGACGCCTGAATCGCTGCGCGGCAAAGTGGTCCTGGTGGATTTCTGGACGTACTCCTGCATCAACTGCATCCGCACGCTGCCTTACGTAAACGCATGGGCGCAGAAATATCGCGATCACGGCCTGGTAGTGATCGGCGTACATTCACCGGAATTCGCGTTCGAGAAGGATCCAGCCAACGTCGCCAAGGCGATCAAGGATTTCGGCATTACCTACCCGGTAGCGGTGGATAGCAACTACGCCATCTGGCAAGCCTTCAACAACGAATACTGGCCGGCGCATTACTTCATTGATGCGCACGGCCAGATCCGCGCACATCATTTTGGCGAAGGCGACTATGCAGGCAGTGAAGACATGATTCGCCGCCTGCTGACGGACGCCGGTTACAAGAATCTTCCCGGTGGCTATGTACAGCCGGGTGCCACCGGCGCAGAGGCGGCCAGCTCCGGAGATGTCAATCGATCACCGGAAACCTACGTGGGCTACGCACGCAGCGAAAATTTCGCCGGTGGCCAGATTGCCCACGACGATCCCTGGAACTATCACGCGCCTGCCACGCTGCAAGTGAATCAATGGGCCTTCAACGGCGACTGGACGGTCGGCGAACAAAGCGCCTCGCTGGACAAACCCAATGGCAGCATCGTCTATCGATTCAGCGGCCGTGATATGCACTTGGTGCTGGGCCCGGGCAAAGACGGCAAACCCGTGCGCTTTCGCATCACGATCGATGGCAAGACGCCCGGCGACGATCACGGCGCAGATATCGATGCCGAGGGCAACGGCACGGTAACCAGTCAACGCTTGTATCAACTGGTACGCCAGGCGCACGGCACCGGCGACCGCGTCGTTGAAATCACTTTCCTCGATCCGGGCGTACACGCCTACGCCTTCACTTTCGGCTGATCGCAACAACATAAGCAACAGGAGATTCGCATGGGCTCCACCTTCGACCATAACGCGATGGATCGCCGCCGCTTTCTCTTCACCGCGCTGGGCGGTGGTGCCGTCCTGGCGATAAGCGGCGTATCCGCCCTGCGCTGGCTCGGCGGCGGCAAAGGACAAGGCGTCATGAGCGCAGCCGCACCCGTCGCGGCACCCGCCCAGGATCTGCTGTTGGAATGCTTTGCCGACGACGATGGCCACAACCTTGGGCCATGCCATGTGCAGAAGTTGGTGTTGACCGATGCACAGTGGCATCAGCGCCTTTCCGATGCGGCGTTCTACGTGATGCGCCGTGCGGGCACCGAGATGGCGTTCAGTGGTCCTCACGAAAAACCGAACAGCAAAGGTTTGTATCGATGCGCGGGCTGCAACACTGCCCTATTCGATGCGGCCACGCAATTTGATTCCGGCACTGGCTGGCCGAGCTTCTGGCAGCCGATTGCCAAGCAGAATGTGATTGAAATTCGTGACACCAGCTACGGCATGGTCCGCACTGCCATCAGTTGCGCGGGATGCGATAGCCATCTGGGGCATGTGTTTGATGATGGGCCGGCGCCGACTGGGTTGCGGTATTGCATGAATTCGGTGGCGATGAGTTTTGTGGCGTTTCGGGTGAGTTGATGCGATTGGTGTTGGGTCGCATTGCTATGTATTTCGCTGATTGAGGCATTGCCTGCGGCGCTTTCGGTCCCTAAAGGGCCCGAGTCACTTTTCTTTGCTGGCCCAAAGAAAAGTAACCCAAAGAAATGGCCTCAAAAGCTCGTGGCACTGTGCAGGTTACAAGCCTGAACGATTACGCCATGCCCTGTTGGTTAACAGGCCACGCTTACACAGTGCCGCTATACCGCGAGGCGTCGAAGCGGTGAGGCGATAAAACAAATACGGCGAGCTTTAAGCCCTCAGCGCCCCGACGCTCGCGGTATAGCGGGGGCGCATAACCATAGGCCATTAACTATTCCATCGCCGCCATCGCTCAGGCTTTTATCCCACCCACGCCACGAGCCTTTCAGGCCATTTCTTTGGGTTACTTTTCTTTGGGCCAGCAAAGAAAAGTGACTCGGCCTTTAGGCCGAAAGCGCCGCAGGCAATGCCTCAATCAGCGAAATACACGCACCTTGGCACCATGCAGACACAAAAAACCTCAGTGCCCAAACGACTCCCGATACGGCGCCAACAACGCTGAATCATCAAACAGCCCAGCCGGCAACAGATAACGCGGATCCCGCCCCGCAGCGAGCAATTCACGAATACGCGTCGCCGAAACCTCCAGCGGCGTCGCCATCAACTCAACCACCCGCCCGGCCGGTTGCGCCCGGATGATGTTCAAATCCTCCGTCCGCCGCGGCGCTACGGCACGCTCCAGTTCCACCGGTATACAGGCCTCAACCCCCGGCCGGTTGAGCACGCCGATGTGCGTCACCTCAAACAGATCGCGCCAGCGATACCAGCTGCGCAAACCCGCGAAGGCATCGGCACCAAGCAGCAGTACCAGCGGTCGATCTCCGAATTCCCTGCGGAACTCGTGCAGCGTATCGATGGTGTAGGAAGGTCCGCTGCGATCAAGTTCCCGCGTGTCCAGGGTCAGACGTGTCTGACCGCTTAGCGCGGCTCGCAGCATGTTGACGCGTTGTTCCGCACTTGCCGTCGGCGGCAAGCGATGCGGGGGCACGCTGGCCGGCATCAGGCGCACTTCGGCGTCGAGCAGTTCTGCCGCTTCCCAGGCGACGCTGAGATGGCCGATATGGATCGGGTCGAAGGTGCCACCAAAGATTGCGAGCGGTTTCATGCAGATGCATCCAGCTTGCTACTCCCACTCCCCTTTGGGAGCAGGGTTGGAGTGAGGAGGCAATCGTGCAGAATTGCTATCTCCTCGCGGTTTTTAGAGAAATACGCCCGCGCAAGAAGAACATTCATGGCAGGCCTCGACCGCTTGGCCCAGCCCTTTTCCCGACAAGGAGCCGGAAAAGAACGGGCCGGCGTGTTCATGCCAGCGCCCTGGCCGCGCGCGGCTCGGCGATCGCCGCGATCAGCCGCTGGGTTTCCAGCCATGCGTCGCCAGCTTCGCGCCCTTTGGCGATTCGGTCGATACGCGCGGCGCGCGCCAGGCATTGCATCCAGTGTTCGCGGGGGGCGCGGCGCAACGCTTTGCGGAAAAGCTGTTCGCGTGCCGGCCATAGACGCTCTGCACGTGCCTGCGCGGCGAAGTCATGGGCATTGGCCAGACGCAGGGCGAGCTGGAGCTGATTGACCAGCCAGCCCATCAAGGCAATCAGTTCTTCACCCTCGGCGTGCAGGCCGTCGAGAATGCGCAAGGCACGCGCGCCATCGCCACCCAGCGCCGCATCGGTCAGCTTGAAGGCATCGTAACGGGCACTGTCGGCGACCAGATGTTCCATCTCGGCTGCATCGATCTTGCCTTGTCCGTGCAACACCGCCAGCTTGTCGATTTCCTGGGCGGCGGCAAGCAGATTGCCTTCCACGCGCTCAGCCAGCAGGGAGACTGCTTCGGGCACCGCACTCAATCCGCGCGAAGCGAGGCGTGTGCCAATCCAGGCTTCCCATTCGTTCGGCCGTGGCGCGTTGAACACCACCATGCTGCCGACACTGTCGACTTGCTTGGTCCACGCGCCGTCGTGCTTGTTGCTCCACTCCACCGCGGTAATCAGCAGGCTGACGTCCGGTGGCGGATTGCCGCAGAACTCCGTGATGGCCTTGGCGCCTTCTACGCCGGGACGACCGGTGGGCAGACGCAGATCGAGCAGACGGCGCGTGGCGAACAAGGACATTCCCGCAGCCGAGCGCGCCAGTTCATCCCAGTCGAAGTGCGCGCCGACATCCAGCACATCACGCTCGGTGTAACCGAGCTTGCGTGCTTGTGCGCGCAGGGCATCCGCTGCTTCCAGCACCAGCAATTCCTCGCCGGCCAGCAGGTATACCGGGCTCAGGCTGTCGGCAGCCAGCGCCTTTTGCCACTGCGCGGGGTTAAGCGGCATGGGGATTAATCTTGGTCCAAAGGTGTCGAGTATTGGGTCGGCTCTTGGGTGGTGCTGGCATCGGCGGGCAACGGACCTGCCGCCTTCGCCGCCGCTGCTTCACCGTTCCTGGCAACCGCCTGCAGACGGAACAGCAAGGCCTGAACCGCGTCATCGATCAAGCTGCCCTGGATCTGCTCTGACTGTGCCTGCGTGCCGACCGGCTGGCTGGCGTCGTAACTGTATTCACGCTGCAGATCGATGGTTTCCAAGGGAACGATGGTCTGGCCTTGCGGATCCACTGCGGTAAATGCCACGTGGTAGCGCACCGCGTATTCGGTCACCTGAGCCGCGCCGCTGATCGTCAGGCTCTGGACCGCGAAGTTCTGCGCCGGAACACGAAGTTCGGCAATGCCCGGGCCGCCCTTGTCTTCCAGCACCACATTCGAGGCGAGCAAGGCGCGCGCCAGCTTGCGTTGGAAATCACCGCCGCCGCCTACCGTCAGATGCACGCGCTGCATGCTCTTGGGCAAGGCCGCGCTGCCACGCAGATGGAAACCGCAAGCCGCAAGTGCACAGAAGGACAGCAGCAACAGAGATTTCGATACGCGAGTCATGCATTTCATCCTGCGACGATGTTGACGATCTTGCCGGGTACCACGATCACCTTGCGCACGGCCTGACCTTCCAGGAAAGCCGCCACATTGGGATTGGCGCGGGCCAAGGCTTCGGCTTCTTCTTTCGACGCATTGGCAGGCACGTCGATGGTACCGCGCAGCTTGCCATTGACCTGAACGGCCAGGGTCAGCGAATCGCGTACCAGCGCATTCGAATCGGCCTTGGGCCAAGGCTGGTCGTCCAGCACCCGCTGCGGATGACCCAGCGCCTGCCACAGCGCGTGGCTGACGTGCGGCACCACCGGGTTGAGCAGCAACACCATGGTTTCCAGCACTTCGTGGCGTACCGCGCGGCCCTGGTCGCTCTGATCGCTGAACTTGTTGACCGCGTTGAGCAGCTCCATCAGCGAGGCGATGGCGGTGTTGAAGGCATGGCGGCGGCCGAAATCGTCGCTGACCTTCTGAATGGTTTCGTGCAACTGGCGACGCAGCGCTTTCTGGCCCGCATCGAGCGCGGCGGGATCGACTTCCGGATGATCCGGCTGGCCGACGTGCGTGATCACCTCGCGCCAGAAGCGGCGCAGGAAGCGCGCCATGCCTTCCACGCCGGCCTCGCTCCATTCCAGCGACTGCTCCGGCGGTGCCGCGAACATGGAGAACAGGCGCACGGTGTCCGCGCCGAATTTTTCCACCATGGTCTGCGGATCAACGCCGTTGTTCTTGGACTTGGACATCTTCTCGGTGCCGCCGATCTGCACCGGCTTGCCGTCCGCCTTCAGCAGCGCGCCGATCACCCGCGCTTTTTCATCGCGCTGGATGTCGACGTCGGCCGGATTGATCCAATCCTTCGAACCGTCGGCGTTCTCGCGATAGAAGGTTTCGGCAATCACCATGCCCTGACACAGCAGGTTGGTAGCCGGCTCGTCCGACTTAACCAGACCCGCGTCGCGCATCAGCTTGTGATAGAAGCGGAAGTACAGCAGGTGCAGGATCGCGTGCTCGATACCGCCGATGTACTGATCCACCGGCAGCCAGTAATTGGCACGCTCGTCCACCTGGCCGTTCGCACCTGGACTGGTGTAGCGCGCGTAGTACCAGCTCGATTCCATGAAGGTGTCGAAGGTATCGGTTTCGCGCTCAGCCGGGCCGCCGCACTGCGGACAGGTGGTCTTGCGCCATGCGGGATCGGCCTTGATCGGCGATTGCACGCCGGAGAAGGCCACATCTTCCGGCAGCACCACCGGCAACTGGTCTTCCGGTACCGGTACCGCTTCGCACTTGGGGCAATAGATCACCGGGATCGGGCAGCCCCAGTAGCGCTGGCGGCTGACACCCCAGTCGCGCAGGCGCCAGTTGACGCGGCGCAGGCCCTTGCCGCTCGCTTGCAAGGTGTCAGCGAGAAAGTCGAATGCCTCGCGGTAATTCTTGCCGTCCAGCGCGCCGGAGTTGATCACGCGCATATCGGCGCGCGTCTTGTCCGAATACCAATCCTGCCACTGCTGCGGGTCGTAGTCGGCGCCGCCGACCGCGATCACCTGCCTGATCGGCAAGTGGTATTTGTGCGCGAACTGGAAATCGCGTTCGTCGTGGCCGGGCACCGCCATCACCGCGCCGGTGCCGTAGCCCATCAGTACGAAATTGGCGACCCACACCGGCAGCTTGTCGCCGGTAATCGGATGGATCGCGAACAGGCCGGTCGGCATGCCGCGTTTTTCCTGGGTTTCCAGCTCGGCTTCGGAGACGCCGCCGTGCTTGAGTTCATCCAGGAAGGCAGCCAGCTGCGGATTGCTCCTGGCGGCTTTCAGCGCCAGCGGATGTTCGCCGGCGATCGACACGAAGGTCACACCCATCAAGGTGTCAGGACGCGTGGTGAAAACGGTAAGCGGCTCGGCTTCGTTTTCCACCGCGAAATGGATTTCCAAACCTTCGCTGCGGCCGATCCAGTTGCGCTGCATGGTTTTCACCGCGTCCGGCCAGCCGGGCAGCGTGTCCAGGCCGTCGAGCAGTTCCTGCGCGTAATCGGTGATCTTGAGGAACCACTGCGGGATCTCGCGCTTTTCCACCAGCGCGCCGGAACGCCAGCCACGGCCGTCGATCACCTGCTCATTGGCGAGCACGGTCTGGTCGACCGGATCCCAATTCACTACCGCATTCTTGCGATAGGCCAGGCCCTTCTTCATCAGCCGGGTGAACATCTGCTGTTCCCAGCGGTAGTAATCCGGGCGGCAGGTGGCGAATTCGCGCGACCAGTCGATGGCGTAGCCCAGCGACTTGAGCTGGTCGCGCATGTGGTCGATGTTCTTGTAGGTCCACTTGGCCGGCGCGGTGTTGTTCTTGATCGCGGCGTTTTCCGCTGGCAGGCCGAACGCGTCCCAGCCCATCGGCTGCAGCACGTTCTTGCCGTTCATGCGCTGGAAGCGGCTGATCACGTCGCCGATGGTGTAGTTGCGCACGTGACCCATGTGCAGCGCGCCGGACGGGTACGGCAGCATGGCGAGGCAGTAGTACTTAGGACGGGAGGTATCCTCCTTGACCTCGTACGCGTGCTGCGCGTTCCAATACTGCTGGGCAGCGGATTCCACCGCCTGCGGGTTGTAGTCGTTGTGGGAACCCTGGTCTTGAATGTCCTGCATGATCCGGCGCCGTTATGCGTTTTCGCCAGCACAGGGCGTTCGTCGCCGTGTGCTGTGTTGAACGCGGCAGACTAGCAGAAATGGTGGGTGGCTTGGATTGCCGTCCGGCGGCGTGGGTTGGGTTATCCCTGGACGTGATCGGGGGATAACCCAACGAATACGGACGATGGGTTGGGTTACGCCGCGCCACCCCACGCTACGCTGGCGTGTTCAAGGTCAAGAAGCTGGACAGGCGGGAGAGCTGCCCGCCGCCAGGGCCGGCGCAACGCTGGCGATCTGATTGGCCAGCTCGGACAGGGCCTGCTGATGGGCGGCGACCAGCCCGTCATAGCCCTGCCCCGGACTCTCGCTTATGCGGCTGCTGCAGGTGAGCACGGTGTCACCCTTGAGCGGACGGACCGACCACGTGGCCTCGATCAGCGCGTAGTTTCCCGGCGAGGAATCGAAACGGCGCAGATCGACCTTGATACGCACGACCGGCTTGCCATCGACCGGAAGGCCACTGCCGATATCCCGCGCGTTCAACTGGCGCGACAGATCGACCGACAACGCACCACGCACCTCATCGGCCAATGGCGCGATCCAGCGTTCGCCATCCAGCAAAGCCACGGCCTGACCACCTTCCCGCACGACGAGTTGCGGCACATCGTTCTGCGCGGGAATGCCTACGGGCAGCAATTCAAACTGAAAGGCGGCCGGCGGTACGGCCGGTGCGGATTGAGCACTGTCCGGCGCAGCAATGAGTGTGTAGTAGTGCACCGGCGCCGAGGCACAGGCTGCCAGCGCCGCCGCGCCGAATGCCGCCATCAGGTGTCGCATACGAATCATGGCTTGCTCCCTTGCTGCGGCTGGGCGGTAGGTGTGGCGGCCGGGGCCGGCAATGGCGCATCGGCACTGCGTCCGCGAATCAGCGAACTGGGATGCGTATCGAGGTAATCAGTCAGTGTGCGCAGCGAACGGGCCATGCGCTGCAGTTCCTGCAAGGTGCTGGTGAGGTTCTGCTGCAATGGCGAATCCGGTGACAACGCGTTGTTAGCCGTACCAAGCGTCTGGTTGGCGCCCTTGAGCGTGCCCTGGAATTGCGGCAGCACCTGCTCGTTGACCTGGGTCAACGTCTTGTTGAGCGAAGCCAGGCTCTGGTTGAGATTGTTGCCGATGCTGTCGAACGGGATCTTCTCGATCTTGTCGACGATATCGGCCAACTGCTCCTGCAATTTGTCGAAGTTGCCCGGCGCGGTGGGAATTTCCAGCGGATGCGCATTCGGATCGTAGCTCGCCTTGGGCGGGTTCTTGATGAAATCCAGCGAAATGAACAACTGACCGGTAAGCAGGTTGCCGACCTTCGCCTGCGCGCGCAGCCCATGCGCGACGAGGGTGCCGATCATGTGGGACATGTCGTCATTGTCGCCATGCGACTTGGCCACCGCGGCCAGCTTCTGATGGGCGGCGCCCAGGCGATCCGGATAGATGACGGCGCCGACCAGGATCGGGAAATCCCCGGTCTTTTCGTCGTAATCCATACGGATCGACACCACGCTGCCGATGTTCATGCCGAGGAACTCGACCGGGGCCCCCACCGCCAAGCCACGCACCGGCTTATTGAAGCGCATGCGGATGAAATGCGGCTCGCCATCCGGCGGCGCCATCGCATTGGCCTGGGTGTCGAACAAGGTAAAGACAGCGTTCTCTGAAGCGGATTCCAGACCGGGATGCGGCCCGGGTGGATCCTGAAAGGCCACACCGCCGGCCAGCACGGTGGCCAGCGATTGCGTATTGAGCTTGAGGCCGTCCGCGCTCAGCGACACATCAACCCCGCTGGCGTTCCAGAAGCGCGCGTCGGTGCTCACGAATTTGTCATAGGGGCTCTCGATGAAGACCTGCACCGTCACGCCCTTGCCATCGTTATTGAGCTTGTAGGACGCCACGCGCCCCACCTGCAGGCGCCGGAAATACACCGGCGAGCCAATATCGAGCGATCCCAGATCGCCCGAGTGCAGGATGAAGCTCTTGCCTTGTTCGTCATGCGTGACCGAAGGAGGCGTCTCCAGGCCGACAAAATCCGTCTGCTCCTGCTGGGAGTCCCCCACATCCACGCCGATGAAGGAGCCGGACAGCAAGGTATCGATACCCGAGACCCCGCCGAGCCCGATGCGCGGACGCACTACCCAGAACCGCGTATCGGCCACGGCAATGCCGGCCGCGCTCTTTTCCAGATCCACCTTGACGATCACATGCCGGCGATCGGGACTCAGGCGGATGGTGGTCACCTTGCCAATCACGACGTCCTTGTATTTCACCACCGTCTTGCCGGGATCCAGACCTTCGGCGGTCTGGAAGCTGATGCTGATCTTCGGCCCCTGCTGCATCCACGCACTGATGACCAGTGACAGGCCAACCAGGGCCGCCACGATCGGTACCAGCCAGATCAGCGATGCATTGATGCGGCGATGCCGCACCACCGGCTCCGGCAGGCCATCTCCCAGGCTGGGTTTGTTTTCGTCAGTCATCTTCTTCCTTGCAGTCCCATATCAGGCGCGGATCAAAACTCATGGAAGCCAACATGGTGAGCACCACGGTCAAGCCGAAATACACCACACCGGGCAAAGGCTCCACCTCACTGAAGAAGCCGAACTGCACCAGCGCGGTCAACAGCGACACCACGAACACATCCAGCATCGACCAATAACCGATGAACTCCACCAGGCGATACAACCTGGCCCGCTGGATGCGCGCCCAGTTGGTGCCGCAGTGCACGGCCAGCAGCAAGGTACTGAGGACCAGGAACTTCATCATCGGCACCACGATGCTGGCGGTGAACACGATAACGGCAAGCCCCGGCGACCCCTTGACCCACAGCTCGATCACGCCGCTGAGGATGGTGTTGTCGTCCGCATCGCCCAGGCTCGCCGTGCGCATGATCGGCATCACATTGGCCGGAATGTACAGGATGAAGGCTGCAATCAGCAGCGCCCAGGTCCGCATGCGGCTATTGGGCTTGCGCCGATGCAACGCGCTGCCGCAACGCGGACAGGCGGCATCGGGAATCTGCGTATCGCGGCAGACCAGGCCGCATACATGGCAGCCGATCAGTCCCAGCTCATGCGCCCGCGGCATGGCGCTCACGATGCGTTCTCCGCGGCTGGAATCGTGTCCCACAGCCGGCGCAGATCGATGCCGGAAAAGATGGTAATCAACCCGGCCAGGGCGGCATAGGCGAACACGCCCGTGTCAGGACTGACATCGAAATACAGCTGAGCCTTGACGATCGACACCAGCACGCCGAGCACAAACACCTCGCTCATGGTCCACGGATGGATGTAATGCAGCACAATCATCAGCTGCTTGAAGCCAGGCGCCCGCCGCCCTTGCTGGGCATGGACAAGCAGCCAGCCCAGCACCAGCATCTTGCACAGCGGGAAGAAAAACAGCGTGCCCGCCGCCAGCACCGCCACGACCTGCGCGTGCTGACGCCACATCATGAGAATGACGCCCCATAGCCTGGTGTGAATCTGCTCGCCATTGAGCCCCAGCGTCATGATCGGCCAGACATTGGCCAGCACAAACACCACCATCACCGTCGCCACCAGCGCCAGCATGGCATTGAGGCCGATCCGCTGATGCCGCTCCAGCACGGCGTCGCAGCGCGCGCAACGGGCGACGTCGCCACGCGCCAGCGAGCGGCGGCGATACACCGTGTCACAGTGCTCGCAGATCAACAGCGCCGAGGACGACGCTGACGGTACATGCCCGGGATGGGAAGTCGGTGGATTCATGCCGCCAATTCTCGCAAATCCTCAGCAAGCGTGGCGCACTTGATATGCTCCGCGCAGCCCCGATTTTTGTGGGGATAATCCTGCTGATCCATTCTCCGCAGGTGCCAGCGGCCCTGACTATCCGCATCCCGTCGGCCCATCATCGCGACCGAAGGCGGCCTGCCTTCGTCGATGCTCCAGGGGGCGGCGAACAACACTGGGCCGGCGACATCTACGGAGAATGGATCTGATCATCGTTTAAGGAGCCGCTTGTGAACACCGCCGTCGCCACTCCGCACATATTTGATGTGACCACCGACAATTTTGAAGCCGATGTGCTCCAAGGGTCGCTCAAGACCCCGGTGCTGGTGGATTTCTGGGCAACCTGGTGCGGCCCCTGCAAATCCCTTGGCCCGTTGCTGGAAAAGCTGGCCAACGAATACAACGGCGCCTTCCGCCTGGCCAAGGTCGATGTCGACAAGAATCAGGAACTGGCTGGAATGTTCGGTATCCGCAGCATTCCCACGGTCATGCTGGTGAAAGACGGCCAGATTGCCGACGGCTTCGCCGGCGCACTGCCGGAAGGCCAACTGCGCGAGTTCCTGTCCCGCCACGTGCAACCGCTGGACGGCGATATCGAGGATGCCGCCGAAGACGAAACCTTGCTGGAATCGCCCGAGCAGGCCATCAACCGCCTGCAACAGGAGATCGCCGCCGATCCCGGCCGCGCCGAGCTCAAGCTCGACCTGGCCATTGCCCTGGCCCAGGCCGGACATGCTTCCGCCGCTGAAGCCGAGCTCAACGCCCTGCCCGCCAACCTGGCCACGGATTCACGTGCGGTTCGCCTGCGCAGCCAGCTCGATCTGGTGCGTTCGCTTGAAGGCACGCCTTCGCTGGACGTTTTGCAGCAACGCGTGCACACCAATCCGCAAGACTGGGAAGCGCACGATCTGCTGGGCGTACGCCTGCTGCTCGGCAACGATCCGGCCACCGGATTGGAGCATTGGCTGCTGCTGCTCGAAAAAGCACGCGACTGGAACGAAGGCCAGGCCAAGAAGCGTCTGCTGGCGGCATTCAATACGCTCGATGATGCCGAGCTGGTCGGCCGTTATCGCCGACGGATGGCGTCGCTGCTGTTCTGACCGGAAACGGCAGTGTCCTTGGCAAATTGCACAGTTTTTCAGGCTCGTTGAAACGCGGCACCTAAGCGCGTCGCGTTTCACATCCCCGACTCTCCCTTCTCGCGAACAGCCCCCGCAAAACCACCATACGCTTAAGTATGGTAGGCTGAGTACTCCTCCCGGAGCACTCCCCATGCGCGCATCCACTTTCCGCCGCCTGCTGAATGTGTGGCCACCGTTCCTGTTCAACAGCATTCGCGTATTGAGCCTGGCCGATGACTACACCGAGGCGCGTGTGGTGCTGCGCCTGCGGCCCTGGAACCGTAATTACGTGCGGGCACAGTTCGGTGGCAACCTGTTCGCGATGACCGACCCGTTCTGGATGCTGCTGATCCTGCAACATCTGGGCAACGATCACTACGTGTGGGATAAAGCCGGCGCGATCGATTTCGTCGCGCCCGGCCGCAGCGATGTGTATGCGCACTTCAAGCTGGAATCCACTGTGCTGGATGAGCTGCGCGCCGCCGCGGCCGGCGGCGAGAAAGTGCTGCACTGGTTCGAAGTGCAGATCAAAACCGCGGCTGGCGAAGTTATCGCCATCGTGCGCAAGCAGATCTATGTACGCCTGAAGCCACGCGAGCGCCCCCGGGAAACGCTGACCCCTTCTAGGGCCTGTTAGCACTATTGGCGTGGCCCGCGCCGGGACCTGTTTGCGCGCCAGCCAAGGAAGAGCGAGGGAGTGTACGTCGGCACACGACTGAGCGATGACGCCGGATGGCGGGCAAACAGACCCGGCCCTGCGGGTTGCCATGGAGTGGCCGCCATGCGGTAGCGCGCGGCTTGACTTGGCAGCCAGCCAAGCCGGTGCCACGCACTACCACCTGACGGCCACTCCACGGCAACGCGAGCTACGCCAATAGTGCTAACAGGCCCTACGTTGGCGTAGCCGCCGAGCCGGCCAGGATACCGCCGTCGATATTGAGCTCGGTGCCGGTCATGTAGGCTGCCTCGTCGGAAGCCAGCAGCACTGCCAGCGCGGCAACTTCCTCGGGCGTTCCAAAGCGCCGCATGGGCGTGTCCTGCACGCAGGCGCGCATATTCGTTTCGCGTTCCGGGCCACGCCCCAGCATCGGCTCCCACATCGGCGTGAGAATCGCCGCGGGATGGATCGAATTGCAGCGAATCGCCAGGCCTTGTTCCGCGCAATACAAAGCAACCGTCTTGGTGTGATTGCGCACCGCTGCCTTCGAGGATGCATAGGCTGCCGCGGCAGGAATGCCCACCAGCCCGGAGCGTGAAGAAACATTGATGATCGAACCACTGCCGTGCTCACGCATGGCGCGAATCGCCTGCCGGCAGCCGAGGAAAACACCATCGAGATTGGTGCGGTGGACCGCATGCCAATCGTCCAACGAAGCATGCTCGGGATCATGCAGGCGCATGCCATCCTCCAGTCCCGTCACGCCAGCGTTGTTGACCAGCACATCGAGCCGACCGTGATCGAGCAGAATTTGCACGATCACGCGCTTCCATGCCATCTCGACCCGTACATCCAGATGGCTGTAAGAGGCATTCGGCCCCATCGACTGCGCCGCGGCCTGCCCTTCCGCATCGCGGATATCACTGAGGATGACGATGGCGCATTCATCCACGAAAGCCCGCGCGATCGCTTCGCCAATACCACGTGCCGCGCCCGTCACAAGTGCCACCTTGCCTGCAAGACGACCCATGCGCTTCCCCTGTCCACGCTGTAAACACCCATTCTGATTCGAAGCGCTTTGGCGGCTCAAGCACGGCTTGCGGTTTCTGTGTACTGCGGCCGCGGAAAAGATTTCCGCAACCATGCCCCCTACAATGAGCCTCCTCCTCCAAACCCACCCCTATCCCTATGCAGCGGTTACGCTTCAAGCGCTACATCATCACCGGCCTGCTGACCTTCATGCCGTTGTGGGTCACCTGGCTGGTCTTCAAATTCATCCTTGGCGTGCTGGCGGAGCTGGGCGCACCACTGGTTTCGGCGTTGCTCGGCACGCTGGGCGTGGTCGCACCACAGACCGCCAACCAGCTCAGCCAGAGTTGGGAGACCTATGTCCTGGCACTGCTGCTGACCCTGGCGGCGTTGTACATGATCGGCTTTCTGGCCAACCGCGTGATCGGCCAACGTCTGCTGCTTGGCTTCGATACCTTGCTGCAGCGGATTCCACTGGTGCAGACCATCTACGGCGGCACCAAGAAGCTGATGGCGGTGCTGCAAAACAAACCCAGCGGCGTGCAGCGCGTGGTGCTGGTGGATTTCCCGCGCAAAGGCATGAAAGTCGTCGGCTTTGTCACGCGCGTCATGATCGAGGAAGGCACCGGCCGCGAGATGGCGGCCGTCTATATCCCCACCACACCCAATCCCACCGGTGGCTATCTGGAAGTGGTGCCGGTCAACGAGCTGACACCCACCGACTGGACCATGGACCAGGCCATGGCCTTTATCATCTCCGGCGGCGCCGTGGCTCCCGATACCCTGCCCGCGTCAGCCGCCAGCCTGCAAACCGACCCATCCGAGAATCGTGCATGACGAGGCGTCGCGTGTTTCTGTCCATTCTGCTGGGAGTTTTTGCCGTGACTGCCCACGCCGCCAGCCCGCAAGACAACGACTGGATCACGCCCGCCGAAACCTCGCACTTCCACACCACGCCCAGCTACGAGCAGACCCTCGCCTACCTGGAGCGCCTGCAACAGGCCGCACCCGGCAAGATCAAGCTGGAAAGCTTCGGCATCTCGCCGCAAGGCCGGCCGATGACGGTCGTGATTGCCAGCAGCGACGGCACGTTTAGCCCCGACGCAGCGCGCGCTGCGCACAAGCCGATCGTACTGGTGCAGGCCGGCATTCACCCGGGTGAGATTGAAGGCAAGGACGCCGGCTTGATGCTGTTGCGCGACATCACGGTCAAGAACAAATACCCGCACCTGCTTGATCACCTGGTGCTGGTCTACATTCCCGTCTTCAGCGTCGATGGACATGAGAACAGTTCGCCGTACAACCGCATCAACCAGAACGGCCCGGACAGCATGGGCTTCCGCGGCCAGTCGCAATACCTCAACCTCAACCGCGACTACATCAAGGCCGACGCGCCGGAAATGCTGGCGTGGCTGAAACTGTGGCAGACCTGGCTGCCGGATTTCCTGGTCGATGTGCACACCACCGATGGCGCGGATTACCAGTACGACCTGACCTGGTACACCGAGGATCCGCACAAACTCGATCCCGCCATCGCCGCCTGGCAGAACAAGACCGTCGTCGATGAAGCCATGCCCGCGTATGAAAAACTCGGCCATCTCGCCTCGATCTACCTGGAATTCAAGGACGGCCGCGATCCGCGCAAAGGCATCGAAAACTTCGGCTCCGGGCCACGCTTCTCCACCGGCTACGCCGCGCTACAGAATCGCCCTGCCCTGCTGCTCGAAACACATATGCTGAAGCCGTATGAAGTGCGCGTGCATGCAATCTACGATCTGCTGCACGTGCTGCTCGACGACATCAATCACGATCCCGCAGCACTGCTGGCCGCTACCGCCAAGGCCGATGCAGACACGATTGCCCGTGCCGAAGACGCCAATGCGACGCTGCCGTTGACCTTCAAATCCGATCCCACGCCAACTCCGTTCGAACTGAAGGGCTATGCGTTTACGCAAACGCATAGCGATATTTCCAACGACATCTGGATCCAGTACGACCCGACCAAGCCGCAAACCTATCGCATCGACAACTGGAACGGCTTGCTGCCCGACCTGTCGATCACGCCACCCGCGGCATATGTCGTGCCCGCCGAATGGACCACGATTATCGACAAGCTGAATGCCCATGGCATCGCCTATCGGCGCATCGGCCATACTATGAAAAAAGTCGACGCCGAGTCTTGCCAGCTCGATCATCCCGTCTGGGCCAGCGAACCGTTCGAAGGACACCTGATGCTGCGCAGCTTCACGCTGCGCATCGAGCCCACCGAAGTCAACTTGCCACCGGGCTCGGTGATCGTGCCGATGAATCAGCGCGCCGCCAACGTCGCCATCGAATTATTGGAACCGCAAGCACCCGACTCCCTGCTGCACTGGGGTTATCTCAACGCCATTTTCGAAGCCAAGGAATACGGCGAACCGCGCGTACTGGAAAAACTGGCGCGCGACATGATGGCGAGGGATCCACAGCTGAAGGCCGAGTTCGAGCAGAAGCTGCATGACGATCCGGCGTTTGCCGCGGATAGCCGCGCGCGCCTTGAATTCTTTTTCGAACGTTCGCCGTGGTACACCGTGCAGAGCGTGGGCCACTATCCGGTGTTGCGTCTGAATGCGGCGCAATTGGCGATACTCGGCACGAAATAAGGCCTGCAACGCCACGCGTAGGTTGGGTTAGCGCAGCGTAACCCAACGGAATTCGATCGAAGCGATAAACATCGTTGGGTTACCCCCGGATCAAGTCCGGGGTAACCCAACCCAGGCATGGCCGTACCGGCTCACGCAGCAACCACCTCAAACGGCCGCATCATCTCATTCGCCTCATGCTCCAGCAGATGGCAATGCCAGACGTACTTGCCCACATAGCCATCAAAACGCACGATGATCCGCGTGACCATCCCCGGCCATGCCTGTGCCACATCCTTCCAGCCGGCTTCTTCCGGCGGCGGGGGTTGCGCAGGGCCGGTATAGCGGATGGTCTTTGACGCCAACCATTCACCTTCGTCGAAAGGCCGCCGATCCAGAATCTGGAACCGCACCATGTGCAGATGGATCGGGTGCGTATCATCCGTAAGATTGAGCAGGCTCCAGATCTCGGTGCTGCCAAGCACCGGCTTTTCCGTCACCGGCTCGTGCCAGCGCTTGCCGTTCAACAGCATCAGCATCGGCTCGGCCACGCAGTCGTCGTATTCATCCAGCGTCATCAAGCGCTGGTTGGTCGCCGCGGATTCGGGTGTGCGCGGCACATCACGCAACACGGCAGGCACGCTGCTGGTGTCGTTGACCCGACCACTGCCGACCCGGAATTGCATGATCGGCAAGGCATCGTTGATCAGTTCCACCCGCTGGCCGGCCATCGAGGAAAAATCGATCACCAGATCGACGCGCTCAGCCGGCGCCAGCAGCACCCGGGTCTTGGTCACCGGCGCCGCCAGCAAACCCTGGTCGCTGCCGATCAGCTGGAATGAAGGCTCGCCGGCCAGCTTCAAATGGAAGAAACGCGCGTTGGCCGCATTCAATACACGGAAACGATAGCGGCGCGGTTCAACGTCGAGATAAGGCAATAGCGCACCATTGACCAGCATCGCATTGCCGAACACTTCCGACACCCACGGCGCCTCGCTGTTGCCGGACACGGGGTAATACAACTGGGCACCCTCGGTGAGCAGGCGGTCGCTCAAGGTCAGCGGAATGTCGCGCTCGCCACTCGGCAGTCCCAGCGATTGTTCATGCGCATCGCGCAGGATCAGATTGCCGAACAGGCCCGCATAGATGTTGAGCCGGTTGATGCCCATCGCGTGGTCGTGATACCAGAGCGTCGCCGCATCCTGCTGGTTCGGATACGTGTGCAGACGTGATTGGCCGGGCACGTACCAGTCATCCGGATAACCATCGCTGGCGGTCTGCACACGGGCGCCGTGCATGTGCACGATGGCACGCACTTCCGGCTTGTCTTTCTCGGCACCATGGATACGGTGATCGATCGGCAGGAAATGCTTGCTTGGCAGTTCATTGCGCCATTCAATGCGCATGGGCACCCCGCTTTGCGCTTCGATGGTCGGGCCCGGCATGCAGCCGCCATACGTCCATACTCGTGTGGGAGGCAGATCGCGATGCAGGCGCTGCTCGGTTTCCTTCATATCGACACGCACCAGCGTGCCCTGATCGGCACGCAGCACCGGCGGCAACGGCAAGGGGTCGACAAACGGCGCCAGCTTGGTCGGATCAAGCAGCAGCGGCACATGGGTCTGATCTTGCACCAGATGCTTGCACAACATGCTGCCGCCCATCTTCGGCTTTGGCATCGACTGCATGTCGTGCGCCAGCATGCTTGCGGGCCACGCACTTGCACCCAGACCGAACATGGACCATTTCAGGAAATCGCGACGTGATGGAGGCACTGTGTAGATTCCTTGGAAAGCAAAAAAGCATCGCCCCACCGGAATGGGGCGATGCACGATCGCTTGATGCCGCTTTCGATCAGC
Source organism: Dyella flava (assembly GCF_016904955.1). Classification (GTDB taxonomy): domain Bacteria; phylum Pseudomonadota; class Gammaproteobacteria; order Xanthomonadales; family Rhodanobacteraceae; genus Dyella_B; species Dyella_B flava. Next base: position 142,068 of record NZ_JADIKE010000037.1, read on the forward strand.
GCAACAACCTTATCAGTTGTGCGCCAGCGGCTCGCCGGTCTGCTCGTTGAGGAACAGGCGGCGATTCATCGGGAACGGCATGTTGAAGTCGAACATGCCATTGATCGGGCCGGACAGCGCGTCAAACGAACCGCCACCCAGACGCTGGCCATTCAACCAGTTGTCTTCGATGAAGCGGGTAATCGAGGCCTGGTCGGTCAGCGTGTGATCCACGTAGTTCTGGCGTGCCCAGGGTGAAATCACCAGCATCGGCAGGCGCGGGCCAAAGCCGCAGCGACCTTCCACCGGCTTACCGTTGCTGTTGATACCCGGCAGCATGCCGCGTGCCGCGCATTGACCGTTACCGGTCAACGAGTCATCACTGCTTTGCGAACCATTGATGTGCGGCGAAGCCTGGTGGTCGTACCAGCCATCGGAGTCGTCATACGCAATGATCACGGCGGTATCGCGCCACTCCGGCTGCTTCTCCAGGAAGTTGATCACTTGCGTGACGAAGGCCTGCTCGTCGAGCGGATCGGAATAGCCGGCGTGGCCATCCTCATAGCCAGGCGCCTTCAGGAAGCTCACCGCCGGCATGTTGTGCGCCTGCACCGCCGAGTAGAAGTCGTTGATGTCGTACTCGTGGTTGGCCGCGTCACCCTGGTGACCGATCATCGCTACCGAGGTCGGACGCGTGTGGTTCGGATTGGCCGTGCTGGTGTAGTACTGGAACGGCTGGTGATGCGGAATGTAATCCGCCTTCACCGTGTTCGTCACCGTCGACAGCGTGCTGCGTGCACAGCCAGTGGTGCCGTTGGTATTGACCGTGCTCAGATCAAAACCGCCTTCGAAGAAGCCCCAGGTGATGCCCTTGGCATTGAGCAGATCGCCAATATTCTTGCCGCCCATATGCACGCGTGCGCCGCTGGTGGTTGAACACATGTCATCCGTCGGATCGGCATCGCTCACCAGCGTGTAGCCACCCTGGCCGTCGGCGAGTTCCACGCCGCCGGCGTCGATCGAATCGACGATGCCGTTGGTCTGGCCGGAAATCAGATTGATGGCACCCTGCGTGGATGCGCCAAAGGTCGAGCCGTAACTGTTGTCGTTCAACGCAAAGTGCTGTGCGTAGTTCCACATCGCGGTGACGGTATTGCCGTCGTAGTAGCCCATCACCTGGCCGTTGCTCTCTTCAGCAACGGTAGCACCCGGCAGGGTTTCACCCGAGCCGGTGTATTCCGGGAACAGATCCATCTTGTCGTCGTCGAAGGCCTGTTGTTCCGGCTGGTAATCGTGATCCTGGTCAGCCGTCGCAGCCTGGGCCGGCGAGAGGCGGAAGGGATTGATGGCGCCGGTACCGTTGCCGGCGTTGGCAGCATTCGGGTTATGCGTCAACAACTCAGGGGTAAAGCCATTGACCTTGGGCGTGAACGGCGCGGGATAGAAAGCCGGCTCACCCGGAAGATTTTGTGCGTAGGGATACGTACCAAAGTAGTGATCAAAGGCAATGTTCTCCTGAAAGATCACCACTATGTGCTTGATCGGGGTGGCCGTGCGTACCTGGTTTCCGCCATGTTGATAATCGGCGGAGTCGGGCCCCTGGGCAGACGATGCAACGGACAGCGTAAGCAAACTTGCGGCAAGACATACGGCAAGACGAGTGCGCATGGCAGTCTCCGATGACAGTCGATGGGCACGCCCCCCTAAGCGTGATAACCACCGACCATACTCAGCTCGGATGACAAGCTTGTAACAACCAGGCGACGGACGCAGCGGGCCAATATGACAGGTGCGTCGCAACGTCATTGGCATCTGTACCAGCGCCGATGACGCAAGCTTGCTCACGCGCGGCGGCCGTGCAGACACTCGTCGCATGCATTTCGATACGGCCTATCTTACGAGAATGATTTCACGCAGATATCACGCAATCCTTCGGTCTCTTATTAAGACGACGCCAACAACGATTTGTTTTTTGAGGATGGTGATGCGCCGAACTGAATGAAACTTCGGAGTCCTCAGCAAGCGAGAGTCCACGTAGTGCACTTAGCTTCATGACGCCATGAGAAGACCATGCAGTCCATGAAAGCCTGCATGCTGTTCTGTCTGTTACCACAGGCGAATCCGACCGCTGCCGTAAGCAGCAACCGCAGCGTGATGAAAGCGTTCTGCAGGATGGGTGACGAGCAGCCGGCTCCTGCCCACCCATCACACTCAACCCGTTCACTGCCAAAGCCAGCTGAATGCTCATGGATGCAGCTTCTGCACCACATGACCCTGGTGCGACCTACTCCCCTGCAACCTCAGCAAGACGTTGACGGTGACCTGCAACCAGACCCTGACCTTTGACACTATGGGCCCCATGACCTTTGGCCTAGCGTGGAGGGTCATGGTCGAGCCGGGGAGCGTCCACGGGAACGGCCAGCCAGACCTGGAGCCGCCTGCGGGCGGTCATTGACTCATAAGAGGGATATTCATGACCTACAAGCATCTGAAGCCATTGTTGCTCGCCGCGAGTGTGACCTTCGCCCTGGCCGCCTGCGGCAAGCAGGAACAGGCGCCGAAACCGGCCCCGGCGCTAGCCGCCAGCGCACCCGCCGCAGCCGCCACCACGGCCAGTACCGCTGCCCAGCCGGTCAATGTTTTTGACGTGAGTGAGCTGGATAACAGCATCAATGCCTGCCAGGACTTCAACGGTTTCGTGAATGCCAAGTGGATCGCGGCCAACCCGATCCCGAATGACCGCACCCGCTGGGGCGCTTTCGACCAGCTCGCCGACAAGAGCCTGAATACCCAGCACGATATCGTCGAGGACGCCGCCAAGAACGACGCCCAGGCCAAGCCCGGTTCGATCGAGCAGAAGATCGGCTATCTGTACCAGGCCGGCATGGACGAGGATGCCCGCAACAAGCTCGGCTATGACCCGATCAAGCCCAAGCTGGATGAGATCGCCGCGCTGAAGACGCCGGCCGATGTCGCCAAGTTCATCACCGACCGCTTTGCCGAAGGTGACCAGCAGGTGTTCCAGTTCGGTTCGGGCGCCGACTTCAAGGACGCCAAGAACCAGATCGCCTTTACCAACCAGAATGGCCTGGGCCTGCCCACCCCCGACTACTACACCGATCCCAAGCACGCGGATCTGCGTGACGCGTACAAGGCGTATATCGCCAAGTCGCTGGAGTTGACCGGAGTAGCCGAAGCCGACGCGAAGAAGCAGGCGAGCGACGTGCTGGCCTTCGAAACACAGCTGGCCAAGTCCTCGTTCTCGCCCACCGAGATGCGCGACCTGGATAACCAGTATCACTTCATCAGCCTGGACGCGGCCGACAAGATCACCCCACACTTCAACTGGCAGGATTTCTTCAAGGCGCAGGGCGTGACCATCGACAAGGGCTTCTCGCTGTCGCAGCCGAAGTTCTTCGCCGAGTTCGACAAGCTGCTGGCCACCGCGCCGATCTCGCAATGGCAGGCTTATCTGCGCTTCCACGCGATCGACGATGCATCGCCGTACCTGAGCACCGCCTTCCAGGACAACCGCTTCGACTTCTACGGCAAGACCCTGTCCGGCCAGCCGGAACAGAAGCCGTTGTGGAAGCGCGTGCTGCTTGCCGTGAACGATTCGATGGGCGAAGCACTGGGGCAGCTGTACGTCGCCAAGGAATTCACCCCCGAAGCAAAGCAGCGTGCCGAAGAGCTCGTCACCAACGTGCGCGAGGCACTCAAGGAACACATCGAGCAAGCTGACTGGATGAGCGATGCCACCAAGCAGAAGGCGCTCGAGAAGTGGAACAAGTTTCTGCCCAAGATCGGCTATCCCGATCACTGGCGCAGCTGGGACGGCCTGGATATCAAGCCGGGCGACTACTACGGCGACGTGATGGCTGCGGAAAGATTCAACTATCAGTGGGACATCGGCCACATCGGCAAACCGACTGACCGCACCGAATGGGGCATGACGCCGCAGACGGTCAACGCCTACTACGATCCGAGCACCAACACGATCAACTTCCCGGCCGCAATCCTGCAGCCGCCGTTCTTCTATGCCAACGGTGACGACGCGATCAACTATGGCGGCATCGGCGCGGTGATCGGCCATGAATCCAGCCACGGCTTCGACGACCAGGGTCATCAGTTCGACGGCGACGGCAACAAGGCCGACTGGTGGACGAAGCAGGACGAGGCGCAATTCAACGCCCGCGCCGCCAAGCTGGTCGACCAGTTCAACCACTACACGCCACTCAAGGACAAGCCGGACGTGCACGTCAACGGCCAGCTGACTCTGGGCGAGAACATTGCCGACCTCGGGGGCATGAGCGTGGCCTATGACGCGCTACAGAACGCGCTCAAGAAGAACCCGGCCGAAGCACAGGAGAAGATCGACGGCTACACGCAAGACCAGCGCTACTTCCTGAGCTGGGCACGCGTGTGGCGCAACAACATCCGCGAGAAGCAGGCCGAGTTGTACCTGAATATCGATCCGCATGCACCTGCATCGCTGCGCGCCATCGCTGCGCCGTCGAACATGCCGGCCTTCGCCGACGCGTTCCAGTGCAAGCCGACCGATCCGATGGTTCGTTCGGGCGATAAGCAAGTGAAGATCTGGTAATCGATCGACTTGTCGCAGCGTGATGGCTGCGATCCACCGACCAGGGGCCCCGCATGCGAATGCGGGGCCCTTCTATTTAGGCAACGTCACTATCCAAGCATGAGCGATCAACATCAGCGAGCATGCTGACCGCCTTAGTGATCGCATCGACTACGGCGTTTTCCACCAAATCCATACTTCGCTGCGCCACCTTCCGGCACGGCCATGCCCGAGCTGAAGGCAAGCGACCATGTTTTCGCCAACGACATGGATTCATGCGCTGGCCTGACAACCCGATATTTCCGTACGCGTCGCCACGGCCTGAGCCACGCGACGCACAGGGGTCCCGACAGCGCTCTTCGCCAGAAGCCACTTCACAAGTTCATAACTGAATGTGATAATAGTAACGATTCGCATTTACCGAATATCCAGATGTGGGGCAGCCAGCGGGATTGATGCGTAGTCGCGGGGGATTGATCCAGCGAAGCGCTCAAGCGAGCCAACCACTTGTTCGGACTGACCTTTAACTTGCCGAACCGGTTACCTATGCCCGCTAACTTCCGCGTATCTCCCCTGCACGCCGCCCTGCTGGTTGGCCTGACCCTGCCTGCCGCCGCACACGCACAAACCGCTCCCGCCTCCACTGACAACAGCGGTAACTCGCAAACCACGCCTCCCCAGAGCACCACCACCAAAACCAAGACCCTGAGCTCGGTGCACGTCACCGGCAGCGTCGTCGGCAACGACTACGAGTCCGACACCTCCAGCGTCGGCGCCAAGGTACCGACTTCGCTGCGCGATATTCCGCAGACCGTGGTGGTCGTGAATCGCGATCTGCTCGATGCGGAAGGCGCGACATCCTTCCAGGACGCGCTGCGCAATGTGCCCGGAATCACCATCGGCGGCGCCGAAGGTGGACAGATCGGCAACAACATCAATCTGCGCGGCTTTACCGCGCGCACAGACATTTATCTCGACGGCTTCCGCGATCCCGGCCAGTACTATCGCGATGTGTTCGACCTGGACGCGATCGAAGTGCTCAAAGGCCCCTCCTCCATGCTGTTCGGCCGGGGTTCCACCGGTGGCGTGATCAACCAGGTCACCAAGGAACCGGAGTTGAAGTCATTCGGCGAAGTCACCACCACCGTCGGCACCGATGACCGTTATCGCACTACCGCGGATTTCAACCAGCCACTCTCGGACACGGCTGCCGTACGCCTGAATGTCTATGGCCAGGACATGCACACCACGCGCGATGTGCAGAAGAATCAGGACGAGGGCATCGCGCCGTCGCTGCGCTTCGGCATCGGCACACCCACGCAGATCACGCTGTCCGCGCTGATCCAGCGCAATCACGACATGCCCGATTACGGCCTGCCGCCGATCAACGGCCGTCCGGCTGATGTGAACTACAAGAACTGGTACGGCCTTACCGATGACCGCACCAATCAGAACGTCAACGAGTTCAATGCGCGCCTGGAGCACGTATTCTCCGACAGCGTGAAGCTGCGTACGCAGCTGATGTACAGCCAGTACGACACCAATGCGCGCGAAACCGCGGCCAACAGCGTGGTAACGAACACCGGCGTCACGCTCAACAAGAATCTTGGCAATCCCACCGACCTGCCGTTGCAGGATCTGTACGTGCAGTTGGCCAGCCATGATCGCGTTATTCACGACACCATCCTCGATAGCCAGACCGACCTCACCACTCAGTTCGACACCGGCGGCTTGCAACACACGTTGATCACCGGCGTGGAACTCGCTCGCGAAACCTATAACAACCAGGGCTACACGCGTAACGGCCTACCGCTGCTTTCGCTGCTGGACCCAGCCGAGGAAATCACCCCTTCCAACGTCACCACCACCGTCGGCAATTACGCCCAGTCGACCGGTAAAACCGCCGCCGTGTACGCCAACGACACGATCCGGCTCAACGATCAGTGGATGGTGGTCGCCGGTGTACGCCGCGACGAGTTCGACGCACATATCAGCAATACCGTCTCGCTGCCCGCCTATGCGCAGCAGACCGTGTACTTCACCAGCGTGCGTGGCGGCTTGATTTACCAGCCGGATGAAAAGCAGTCGTATTACGTATCGTACGGCACCTCGTTCGACCCCTCACTGGAACAGCTCACGCTGACCAACGGGACGCAGGATCTGGCGCCGGAAAAAAACCGCTCCTACGAAATCGGCGGCAAGTGGAACCTGATGGATGACACGCTGGCGATCAATGCCGCGCTGTATAACCTGGAACAAACCAACGCACGCAGCGAAACTTCAACCGGCGAATACACCCTGGACGGCAACATCCGCGTGCGCGGCGCTGAGCTGGGTGCAGTAGGCCACCTGACGAAGAACTGGCAGATCTTCTCCGGCTACAGCTTTATGGATGGCAAGATCGTCAAAGCGGTGGACGGCACCCAGGGCAACGTCCCCGCCAACACCCCGCGCAACACGGTTACCACCTGGACCACCTACACCTTTGCCGAACACTGGGAAGCCGGTGGCGGCCCCACCTATATGTCGCAGCGTTACGCCGCCAACACCGACATGGTCAGCGTGGGCGGTTACACGCGCTGGGACGCGACGGTGGCATACCATCAACCGCGCTACGACATCCGCCTCAACGTGCTGAACCTGACCAACAAGCGCTACTTCGACGCGCTGATCCAGTCAGACGGCGGCCGTTCGGTGCCGGGCATCGGGCGTACGGAGATGGTGACGTTTACGTATAAGTTCTAAGAGAGAGGAACTAGGAGTGAGGAGTGAGAGAAAAGCGGGCCGAGGGTCTTTTGCTCTTCTCTCACTTCTCACTCCTCTCCACTCACTCCTACCCAGAGGTCAGCATGCTGGTACACATTCCCAACCTGCTTAGTAGCGAACAGCTGGCACACGTTCGCCGGCAGCTTGCCGCCGATCACGCCCCTTGGGTGGACGGGCGTGTTACGGCCGGACACCAGGGCATCCACGTCAAGCAGAACCAGCAGCTTGCCGAGGGTTCGGGCATGGCGATCGAACTTGGCGATATCGTGCTCGCTGCGCTGGAGCGGCATCCGCTCTTCATCAGTACCGCACTACCCAACCGCGTGTACCCGCCCATGTTCAACCGCTACCAGGGCGGCATGCACTTCGGCAGCCATGTCGACGGCTCAATCCGCCTGCTCCCCGGCACTGGCCAGAAAATCCGCACCGATCTCTCTGCCACCCTCTTCCTCGCCCCGCCCGACAGCTATGACGGTGGCGAACTGCTGGTCGAAGATACCTACGGCACGCAAACCATCAAACTCCCCGCCGGCGACATGCTGCTCTACCCCGCCAGCAGCCTGCACCGCGTCAATCCCGTCACGCGCGGCACCCGTCTGGCCAGTTTCTTCTGGGTGCAGAGCATGGTGCGCAACGATGGTCAGCGCACGCTGCTGTTTGATCTGGATAACGCCATTCAGCGACTGACGGCGACCGGTGGCGATGAGGCAGCGCGGGTGAAGTTGACTGGTTGTTACCACAATCTTTTGAGAATGTGGTCCGACCTGTAAGAGCCGCATTGGACGGCTCGGCGGGCCGGCTGCTTCTCACAGCAAGCCTTGCCTCCGCATGCCAGGCACAGCGTCGATGGGCCTCTCTCCTCTATCGCATCGAGCCGCCAAGCCTTATTCCTTGACGGGGATCAAGATTATTCCGACAAACGGTAAGGTTTATCTGATAAAAGGCTATTCAGTCGGCGTCAGCCTGATACTAGGATTTCCCACAGAGGGTTCCGTGATAGTGCTCGACCGTGCAGCAAGCCGGTAACGGCGTCTGCGCACTGTGGTGTCGCGGGTAGCCAACCCAAGGGGGATTTCATGATGCATCGACGCTTGCATGCCAGGCACCGTAGGGGATGCCGCGCAGTCATTTATTGGAGCAGTCATCGTCCATGAGTACCCAGTGCACATCGCGCGCCGTGCCGCGCGGGTTTACGGCGGTGGAATTGATGGTCACGATCGCGGTGGCCGCGATCATCACGGTTATTGCCCTTCCCAACCTGCAAACTTTTATTGAGAACTCGCGGCGCGACAGTATCGTGAACGACATTGTCGGCGCCTTGAACTACGCCCGCAGCGAGGCGCTGAATCTGAATCAGGGTACCTACGTCTGCCCGGGAACTACGGTCCCCACCGGTACCACTTGTCCAGGTGGATCTTGGAGCACCGGCTGGGAAGTGATCACCACCGCCAGCGGCGGTACCGTGGCCAATCAATTGGCCACCCACAGCCTGTCCAGCGCGAGTACGACTCCAGCCGTTGCCGTCGTCAATGGCAGCACTTCATTTGTATTCAACAGCAACGGCACGGTAACACTGACCGGCATCACCGGGACCGGCGGAGAGGAGGTCCTTGTCGTGTGCGACTCACGCGGCTCTTCTTACGCCCGTGCGGTGGAAATCAATACGGCTGGCTATGTGCAGTCATCTTCACAGGTGGGTCAGACACCCGACGGAGCGGCCATCGTATGCACCGCCACATAAAGATTAAGCGTTCCGTACAAGGCTTTACCTTTCTCGAGGTGCTGGTAGCCGTCGTGGTGGTATCGCTCGGCATGCTCGGCATCGCCGCCACGCTGTTTGCTTCTGTGCGTGGCGCGACGTCCGGCTATACCCGGCAAGTCGCCGTCCAATACGCCTACGACATCATCGATCGCATGCGCGCCAACCAAGTGGAAGCAGCGCAAGCAGGCGGCGCCTATACCGCTACGGCAGTGGCACCGAGCTCAACCTCACCGCAAAGCTGCAACGACGCGACCTGCACCGCAGCCCAGATGGCCACCTACGATGTGTGGGACTGGCAGACGCAGCTCGCTCAAAATCTGCCGCAAGGCCTGGGCTCCATCACGATCACCACCGATACCAGCGGCATCTCTACCGTAACGGTCACGATCACATGGCAGGACACGGCCGGCACCAGCGCCTTCGCCCAGGGCAGTGGCGGCTACAGCACCACCAATAACAACAACGGCACCAATCTCGGCTCCTATACGGTCGTCACGTCACTTACGCCACTCCTATGACACATCGCATGCGGCCACGACATATTGCCGGCTTCGGCCTGCTGGAACTGATGCTCGCCATGGGCATCGGCCTGATCGTCATCGCCGGTGTGCTGGTGATTTTTCTGGCGCAGCAGCAGATCTACAACAGCTCGTCTTCGCAATCGTTGATGCAGGACGCCGACAATGCCATCGCCGCGACTATCGGTCCGGTGGCGCGCGGCGTGGGCTTCCTCGGTTGCGGTTCGATCACCAGCCAGGGTGCGCCTTATCCGCTCTCTTCACTGCCAACCCCATTGACCTTGAACACGACCTACGCCGTGCAGGGATACACGGGCACCTTGCCCACGAGCATTCAGGACAACGCCGTCAACGTCTCGACCGCCAGCGACTGGAGCCCTTCGCTCGATTCATCGATCACCGGCGACACCGCCGCCGGCGCCGAACAAGGTAGTGACATCCTGGTAATGATCGGCGCCGTACCGTTCAGCAGGCCGATCGGCGTGGAGAACGCCATCACGACATCAAGCGCCACCCTGACGGTCAATGACAGCACGCAACTGACCAACATCAACAGTGGCGGCCCGCAGGTCGTTGCGGTTTCCGATTGCAGTAAGAGTGCCGTCTTGGGCGTCTCGTCGGTAAGCGGAACAACCGTGACGCTGCAGAATGCGCCGTCGATCGGGTTTAATCCGGGCGCGCAGTTGATCCCTCTGCAACAAACCATGTTCTTTGTCGGCAAAGGATCCGGCGGACAAAGCGGTCTGTTCGAAGGTGTAATGACGATCCCCACAGGTAAAACGGCGAGCTCGGCAACATGGACAGTCACCGAAATGGTGCCAGGGGTGCTGGCAATGAAAGTGCTGTACGGCATCGGCGGCAACGAGGCGGCCACTGAGTATGTGGATGCCAGCGAAGTCAGCAACCTGGGAGATGTGACGACCATCAAGCTGGCCTTTCTGGTCGAGGGCGGCACGGGTTCTGCTACGCCACCCAGCGGCTCATGGAGTTACAAGATGTTCAACTCCTTGTATTCGCTTTCCGTACCGTCAGATACGCGCATGCGTCATATCTATTACATGACCGTCAACACTCGGAACGCGACGCTATGATCGCCTTGTCCAGCCATTCGCGTAACGCGCAGCGCGGTATCGTCCTACCGGTGACCTTGATCATGCTGCTGGTGCTGACGATTGCCTCGCTGGTCATCGTGGAGCAGATCAGCTCGCAAACCCGCATGGCCAGTAACGCGGCGGTAGCGAATGTCAACATACAGACCGCCGAATCCGGCCTGGACACGGTCATCAGCGAACTCAACAGCGGCGCGATTTCCACCGCGCAAGCTACCTATCTGGCGGACAGCGGTGGCTTCTACTACTTCGAGGCGACCAACTACAGCAGCTCGACGCCGCTGCCGTGGGAAAGTACGGCCACGTGGAATGCGCTCACCAATTCCCCTCCCATCACCTGCCAGGGCCCGAGCGGCAGCATGCAGGTGACTTCATGCAAGTACATGATCGAGATGTTGCCCAGCGTGGTGCCCAAAGGCACCACCTCCAGCAGCCCCGCCAAGTATTACGACTACGTCTTCCGCATCACCGTACGCGTCGTGGGCCCCAGCCAACAGGGCGCCGTGATGTTGCAAACGCTCTATCTGCTACCCAACTCCTGACATTGCCAGGCTTCATTTATGCGCACACCGCAGCGTTTCATCGGACGCACACTTTCCCGCATGGCAACCACGGCGGGGGGCGTATTGATCATGGGCAGCTTGTATCTGCCTGCGCCGGCGATGGCGACCACCCCCACGCTGACGATTTCACAGACGCCGTTGACCGTTACGACCTCCGTGCATCCGCAGGTGCTGATCGCGCTCGGTAATTCCGAATCGATGGACGGCGACCTCTCGGGCGCAATCATGACCGGTTCGGGCGCGCTGAGCAGCAGTTTCAGCTCACTGAGCAACTCCAGCTCGCCAACGAACTACACCATTCCCAGCGGCTTCAATCCTTCCCAGCTTGGCTTGGGCAACAGCAGTTGCACGGCGCCGACTGTCTCAGGCAGCACCTACCAGTACACCTACACTTGCAGCAACGTCCAGTACGACGTCAGCGCCAGCCGTCTGAACATCGCCAAGCAGTCCATTCTGGACATCATGCAGGAGTATTTCGACAGCACCGACTTCGGGCTGATGGATTACAACGAGAAGAGCCCGACCTTGTACACCACCTGGGTGTATTACATGTCGCCGACCTCCGGCGACTTCACCTTCACCAATACGGCGCCGACGAGCGGTGAGTACGTCACCAACCCCTGCTACAACTACACCAGCAGCTCGACCTCCTCGACGGTGAGCAGCAACTGTCAATCGATTGCAAATTCCGGCCTCTATTCGCCTTCTTCGCAAGTCGCCGATCAGTACATGGTCGTCGGCGCTTCGAGCGACGACGCGGATATCAATGACGTGCTGTACGCCAGCGGCAGCACGGCGGTATCGGTGTCCTACGGCGGTCCCTCACCGGCCAACCCGTACACGTACTACGGTATCTCCAAGTACGAAAGCGGAAGCATCACCACTAGCTACAGCCACTCCGTACCCAGCTTCGTCACCGAGACCTCGCCGACCAACGCCGGTTACATTCCGTATCAACCGCAAGTGATGTATGCCTTGCGCGGATTCGGCTATGGCGCTACCGACTCCACGACCGGCGGCAGCGGCAAAGTTGTCGCGACGGATAGCAGCGGCAACTCGATCGTCAGCGCGGGCGAATCGCCGACCAGCACTACCGTGGCTACGGCCGTCGGTTATTTCACTAGTGCACTCAATGCGGAAACCAACACTGCCAGCAGCAGCGAAATCAAGGCACTGGCCGGACAGTCTCCCCTGGCTGGCCTGATGAAGAGTGCGCTGACCACGCTCAACGCCGCCGCCGCACCTTCGTACGACTGCGCCACGCCGAAGAAATATGTCATCCTGATTACCGACGGCCTGCCGACGGAAGATTTAAGCGGCAACTTCTGGCCTCCGCTCGGCAGTGCGTCAGCTTCCGGCTATGGCGTAACAGCCACGTTCAACAGCAACGGCTCATTGAACACGACCAACGACCAGGCGCTGACCGACACCATCACCGAGATCACCGCGCTCAAAACCGCCGGTATTGACGTGTATGTGGTTGGCCTGGGCGCGGGCGTCGATCCCGCCGACAACGAAGCAGCGGCCCAGGCGCTGCAAGCCATGGCCGTGGCGGGCGGCACCGCAGGCGTAACCTCGCAAGGTTATTTTCCGGCGACCAGCCCTGCCACGCTCGTCAATGACCTTGCCTCGATCCTCAACAACGTCGCCGCTCAAAACACCTCATCAAGCGCGGTGGCAACCAACTCCACCTCGCTGAGCTCCAGTTCCGACATCTATCAGGCCACCTTCAATCCGGGCAGCTCCACCATCGATGCCTGGACCGGTGACCTGCAAGCTTATGCGGTGTCATCCAGCGGCGTTGTCACCACCTCCTCGTCCGTTTGGGATGCGCAGTCACAGCTGGATACCCAAGGCACCAACCGCTACATCGTCACGTGGGATCCGAACCACACCAGTACATCGGGAACGGTTACACCAACCGCCGTGCCGTTCGAGTGGACCGATCTTTCGTCTACGTTGCAGACCGTGCTCAATTCCACCGACTCGCTAGGCCAGAACCGTCTTAACTACATCCGTGGCGATGACACCCACGATCTGGCCAACGGCGGAACATTCCGAACGCGCCAACATTTGTTGGGCGATATCGTCGACAGCTCGCCTGCGTATGTCGGCGCGCCGTCGGACGCCTACACCGATGCCTCCTACCTGACATTTGTAAGCACGAATGCGAACCGCACGCCGATGATCTACGTAGGCGCCAATGACGGCATGCTGCACGGCTTCAATGCCAGCACGGGTGCTGAAGCGATGGCGTTCATCCCCAACGGGGTGTTCGCCAACCTGCCGTTGCTGACCAGTCCATACTATCTCTACAACCACCACTTTTTCGTAGACGGCTCGCCTTATGTGGATGACGCCATGCTCTCCGACGGTCACTGGCATACCTTGCTGGTCGGCGGAGAAAACGCCGGTGGCAACACCATCTACGCCATCGATGTGACCAGCCCTTCCGGATACACTTCGGAAACCAATGTCGCCAGCGACGTGCTGTGGGAGTATTCCGACTCTGGCATTGGCTACACCTATAGCACGCCGGTGATCGTACGCACGCCAGCCATCACCGTGACGGATGCCACCAGCAACAATAGCGTCGATGGCTTTGCGGTGCTGTTCGGCAACGGCTACAACAGCAGCAGCAACCACCCCGTTCTCTATGCACTGAATGCATCGACCGGCGCTCAAATCGCCAAGATCGACCTATGCACGGCGTCCAGCGAAAGCTCAGCATGCAGCAGCAGCGCGGCGAACGGGCTCTCCAGCATCACTACCGCCAATTCCAGCGGCCTGCCAGGCCAGCCGCCGGACATGGTGTATGCCGGCGATCTGCAAGGTAACTTGTGGGCGATCAACATCAGCAACGCCACGCCGTCCAACTGGACCGTGAAACTGCTGTTCCAGGCCAAGGACAGTTCGGGCAATGCACAGCCGATCACCTCCGCACCGGCGGTCACACTCAATCCCAACTATCCCTCGGTCGGCAGCAAGACCTACCTCGGCTTGATGGTCTATTTCGGCACGGGCCAGCTGCTGCAAACCAGTGATCTCACCAGTACCAAGACGCAAAGCTTCTATGGCGTGTGGGACAACAGTTCCGACCTGACCAACTACACCACGGCACCAACCATGCCGTATACGCGCTCGAATCTGCAGTCGCAGACGCTGTCGCTGACCTCATATACGTCCAGTTCCGGCAGCACCGTCGAAGCGGTGCTCGATACCAGCAACACGGTGAATCTCACCTACGCTTCAGAATCGATAATCACCAACGGTATCACCACCACCTATACGCCGGTGGAAGGCTGGTACTTCGACCTTTCGCCGCTGGCGTCGAGCTCATCCGCGCCGGCTCCTCGCGTTATCAACAATCCCGCCGTGCTGAACGGTGGCGTCTTGTTGACGGTCAATATCCCGCCGAACTCGACGTCGACCTCCTGCGGTAGCTTCAGCTCCTATCTGATGTATGCGAACTACGCTACCGGCGGCGCCTTCACCAGTGCGGCGATCAGCCCCGGCACGAGCCTGAGCACGGCAACCGCATCCGGCGGCCAATACATCACCGGTGTAGAGCTCAGCGCCAGTAACGCAAGCTCTTCGGCGAGCACCGTCATAACGGGCTCGGGCACGGTCTCGGCTATTACAAGTAGCGGTGGCGGCTCGACGACAACGCCAGGTGCTGGCATACAGCAGAATACCCTGTCCACCCCTTCACACAACCGCGTCGGCTGGTGGCAGGTTCAATGAGGTATTCGATGAATACGGCATGCGAGTCCATGACAATGCTCTCAACGCAAACCAATGGACGAGGACAACCTCAAAGTCCTCGTCGCCCATACGGCTTTTCGCTGATCGAACTGATGATCGTGGTGGCGATCGTGGCCATCCTCAGCGCCATCGCCATGAACAGCTACGCCAAGTACATGCAGAGCAGCCGGCGTTCGGACGCCTATGCGGCGCTGTCGCAAGCGCAGGGCATGATGGAACGGTGTTACGCCTTGACCTTCAACTACAAAAATGTCGCGACCAGCTCCAGCAATTGCACGGACATTTCGACGACCTCGCAAGAGGGCTATTACTCGATCTCGATCGGGCCGGCAGCAGCGACTACTTCGACCTATACACTTACCGCCACGCCCGTTGCAGGTTCCGCACAGGCCGCAGACACCACCTGTGCATCGATCAGTATCGATAATGCAAACAACAAGACTGCGCTGAGTTCAGGCGGGGCCAACGAATCGACTACTTGCTGGCAGCAGTAATGTTCTTTGAGGTTTTCGAATAACCCCGCCGTACTTGGCGGCGGGGATAAAACAACCGGAATCAAAACCTGCGCCTGCGGTTTGTGACGCATCTTTCACGCTTTTTTCCAGCGCCAGCCACCCGCTATACGGACTTCACGCCGCAGCGTTCCGGCCCGATGTCCACCCTGCATATAGCCAGCACCGGACGTTACGCGGATAATTCATGGCCCTCAAAGGCTATGTGGCTCTTCAATGTACGTTCCTGGACAGCGCTGGATCTCTACTGCCGAGCCGGAACTCGGCCTGGGCACGGTTTTACGAGTCGAAGGGCGCGGGGTACAGGTGCTGTTCGCCAAGTCGGGCGTGCTGCGTCCCTATGCCGTTGATTCTGCCCCGCTGGTCCGCGCCGAATTCCGGGCCGGGCAACGCGTGGCCGGCAAGGGCATTGCGTTCCTGGTGGAGCGGATCGAGGAGCGCGAAGGCTTGCTCGTCTACCGTGGCGAAGGCCGCGAGCTGCACGAAGGACAGCTGGATGACGAGCAGAGCGTCAGCCAGGCCGATGACCGGCTGATCGGCGGCCGCACGGATCCCGTGCACCATTTCGAGCTGCGCCTGGAGGGCCTCAAGCGCCGTGCCGAAGCGCGCCGCTCGCCCAGCTGGGGGCTTGCCGCCGCGCGTATCGGGCTGGTGCCGCACCAGCTGCGTGTTGCCGGCATTGCCGCATCGCGGCATCCGCCGCGTGTGTTGCTGGCGGACGAAGTGGGCCTGGGCAAGACCATCGAAGCCGGCATGATCATCGCCCGCCAGATCGCCACCGGGCGCGCCTCGCGCGTGCTGGTGCTGCTGCCCGATACGCTGGTCTACCAGTGGTTTGTGGAATTGCTGCGGCGCTTCAATCTGAGCTTTGCGATCTACGACGAGGAACGTTGCGAGGCGGTTGAGCAATCCGATAGCGGCCATAACCCGTTCGAAGACGAGCAACTGGTCATCGCCGATTTCAGTTTCCTCGAACACAGCCCCAAACGGGCCAGCCAGTTGCTGGATGCGCGCTGGGATCTCTTGGTGGTGGATGAGGCGCATCACCTGGCCTGGACACCGGAAGCCGCCAGCCCTCGCTACACCCTGGTCGAACAGCTTGCCGCGGCGACGCCCGGCGTCATTCTGCTGACCGCCACGCCGGAACAGCTGGGCCGCAGCGGCCATTTCGCCCGCCTGCGCCTGCTCGACCCTCAGCGTTATCACGATCTCGACGTCTATCTGGCGGAATCCGAGCGCTTCCAGTCGCTTTCACATATCGCCGACAAATTGCTGGAACGCAACCCCCTGGAAACCGCCGAACTGGAACAGCTGCGCAAAGCCTTCGAGGGCGACGCGACGCTGCAAACCTATCTGGCCGACACCACCAAACCCGAGCACAGCCGCGAGCTGCTGGCTGCGCTGATCGATCGTCACGGCACCGGCCGCTCAATGTTCCGCAACCGCCGCGCGGGCATCGGCGGCTTCCCCGAGCGCATGCCCGCCTGGGAGTTGATCGACGCCGGTCGCCTGGACGACAACACGCGCCAGACCCTGCTCGCCGAATTCCACGCCGATATCCAGCAGCCCGTTCCCGTGCTTGAACTGGACTACAGCAACGATCCGCGCATCGATACGCTGGTCGCTCTGCTGGAGCGTCATCCGCAAGACAAGTTCCTGTTGATCTGCCGCAGCCAGGCCAAGGTGATGGCACTGGAAGAAGCGCTGCGCACGCGCACCGGCGCGGGCATCGCCCGCTTCCATGAAGGCCTCGGCATCGTGCAGCGCGACCGCAATGCCGCCTACTTTGCCCAGGTCGATGGCGCGCGGCTGTTGATCTGCTCGGAGATCGGCTCGGAAGGCCGCAACTTCCAGTTCGCACATCGGCTGGTGTTGTGGGATCTGCCGCTCGACCCCGATCTGCTGGAACAACGCATCGGACGTCTGGACCGCATCGGCCAAAAGCACAACATCAGCATTCACATCATCGCCGTCGCCGGCAGTGCGCAGCACGCGCTCGCACGCTGGTATGACGAAGGGGTGGACGCTTTCCGCACCAGCCCGGCCGACGGCCGCGAACTGCTGCGCCGCTTCGGTGAACCGTTGACGCGACTGGCCGACGAACACGCCCGCAGCGACGACGAACGCGATCAGGAACTGGATGTACTCGTGGCCGAAACACGCGCCAGCCACGAGCAGATGGCCGAACTGATCCGCGCCGGCCGCGATCACCTGCTGGAGCTGGCCGCCAGCCGCGACCTGCACGCCGATGAACTCGCCCAGGCCTTCCGCCGCGAAGACGAGGACCCATCGCGCGACAACTTCCAGCAGCACCTGCTCGAATCGTTCGGGATTCATGCCGAAGACCTGGGCGGCAAGGTCGTCTTGCTCGATCCGCAATACCTGTCTACGGATGCCCTGCCCGGTTTCACCGAAGGTCCGATGTCGATCACCTTCTCGCGTGAGGTGGCGCTGGCGCGCGAAGACCTGCCGCTGCTGCGGCTGGACCATCCGATGATCCAGGGCGCCATGGATCTGGCGCTTTCCAGCGAACGCGGCAACGCCGCTTTCATGGTTGACGATGCCTTGCCGCCACGTAACGCGCTGCTGCAAGCCGTCTACGTGCTGGAATGCGTGGCCGACCACCGCCTGGATGCGGAACGCTTCCTGCCGACGCAACCGATCGTCGTCACCATCGACACCAAACTCACCGAACGCGCGCAATTCCAGCCCAGCGATGCCTCCATTCGCAAGGCGGGCGATCGCAATATCGAAGTGCCGCGTTACCGCAAATTCCTCAACAAGCTCGTGCCGCCGATGCTGGAGAAGGCCGAAGCGGCAGCAGCATTGCATGCGCAAAGCAGCATTGCTGACGCGATCAACGAAGCCCGGGATGCACTGGACGCCGAACTGGCACGACTGCGCGCGCTACAGGCCATCAACCTGTCGATCAGCGAAGCGGAAGTCACCGGCGTCGAAGAGGAGCGTTCCGCCCTGCTCAACGCCTTGCCACAAGCACGGCTGCGACTGGACGCCGTGCGCTTTGTGGTAAGCGCGGATTTCCTGGCCCTGCGCTGAGCATCGTAGGTTGGGTGGTTGGGTAGGTTGGGTTAGCGCAGCGTAACCCAACGGAATTCCATCGAAGCGACAAACATCGTTGGGTTACGCTGCGCTAACCCAACCTACCCAACCTACCGCGTCCCTACATCGGCTTAAACAGCATTCGCATCCGTGGCGGCCAGACTCATCCGCCGCCCGATGCCAAACACCACATAGCCCACGCTTAGCAGCGCCACCCAGGCTGCGCCCACGTAGAGCGCCACGCGCGTATCCGGGCTGTAACCCAGCATCACCAATACAAACGTCAGAAATGCCAGGCAGATCACGCTGCTCAGCGGCCACACGCGCAAAGGGAACGCCGTCGCGCCGTAACGGCGGCGGAAGCTGAAGTGGGCGATCAGCACCATCATCCAGGTCCACACGGTGTTGAAGGACAGGATCGACATCATCATGGCGAAGATGCGGCCGGGCAGCAGGTAATTGAGCAGCACACCCAATATCAGGCATGCCATGCACGCCAGCACGCTGCGCGTCGGCACGCCCTGCTCGCTCACCTTGCCCAGGAAAGCCGGTGCCTGCCCCTTGTGCGACAGGCTGTACAGCATGCGGCTGCCGCTGAACGTGGTGCTGTTGAAGCCGGACAACGCCGCCGTAATCACCACGAAGTTGATCACACCCGCCGCCTGGTGAATGCCCAGCTTGGCGAAGGTGCTGACGAAGGGGCTGCCTTGCGTGCCGAGCTGATCCCACGGATAGATCGCCATGATCACCAGCAACGCGCCCACGTAGAAAATCAGGATGCGCCACAGCACCGAATTCACCGCACGCGGAATGTTACGCGCCGGATCCGCCGCCTCACCCGCGGCCATACCGATGGTCTCAATACCGCCGAAGGCAAACACCACGATCGGCAAGGCCAACACCATGCCCTGCAGCCCATGCGGGAACCAGCCACCATGACTCCACAGGTTGCTGAAGCCCAGCGCATGACCACCATTGCCCCAGCCGAACCAGATCATGCCGGCACCGCCCAGAATCATCAGCACCACGGTCACCACCTTGATCATGGTGAACCAGAATTCCATTTCCCCGTAAACGCGCACCGCCATCAAGTTCAAGGTGCCAATCGCCACCACGCTGCCGAATACCCAGATCCACTGCGGCAGCTCGGGGAACCACGCCTTCATGTAGATGCCTACCGCCGTGCTCTCGGCCATGCCCACGCCAACCATCAGCAGCCAGTAGTTCCAGCCGGTGAGGTAGCCGGCAAAGGGGCCGAGATAGCGGTGTGCGTAGCTGCTGAAAGAGCCGGCGACCGGATCGTGCACCGCCATCTCGCCCAGCGCGCGCATGATGATGAAGATCATCGCGCCGCCGAACATGTAGGCGAAGATCACCGACGGGCCGGCCAGATTAATGGAGTCGGCCGAGCCGAGGAACAATCCTGCACCGATGGCCATGCCCAGCGCCATGAAGGTGATAAGGCGCGACGTCAGGCGGCGCTGGAGATGTTGGGTCATGAAGTGAGCCTGTCAGTGGTCCGTCGTTGAATCAGCGCATCAAACGGCGTTTGGGTTTGATCGGCAGCTTGCCGCGCCAGTACTCGATCATCAGAAAGCCTCCCAGCATACCGCCCAGATGGGCGAAATGCGCAACGTCCGCCTGCCGCCCGGTGACACCCAGCACCAGCTCCACCGCACCGTAGCCGATCACGAACAGCCACGCGCGAATTGGAATCGGTGGAAAGATCAGCATCAGCTTCTCCTGCGGGTAAAGCATGCCGAACGCGAGCAACAAGCCGAAAATCGCGCCTGATGCACCCAGCGTCGGCTCGAAGCCGTGGGTGTAATACTTCACCACCATCAGTTGCGTCAGCGCCGCCACCAGCAGGCACACGAAGTAGTACAGCGTGAACTCACGCGGGCCGAAGGTGCGCTCGATCGTGCCACCGAACATATACAGGGCGAACATATTGAAAAAAATATGCATGACGCTGCCGTGCATGAAGGCATACGTCACCAGCTGCCACAGGCGAAAACCTACAGATACCACGCTGCCGTCGTCAGCCTGGGCCAGCTGATCAGGGCCCAACGGCCATAACGCGAAATGCACCAGCAGGTAGTTGCCCATCACCTGTTGCAGCAGGAACACCACGATATTGGCGATAAGCAGATTGCGAGTAACGGGCGGCAAGCGGGTGGGCATGGCAATCCTCAATAGACAGAGCACTAGTATCCAGCACGCGTGAGCCAACGCAAAAAGGCCACCTTGCGGTGGCCTTTTTGCGTATCCCGTAAAAGCGATCAACCGTTATGCGAGCTCGAGTCGATCTGGGCCATGGCGTCCGGACGGCGCGCACCGGCGAAGTGCTTCGACCAGTAGCTGTCGGAAAGATTGTCCACGCGCACCGACTCGCCACGACGCGGCGAATGAATGAAGCGGCCATCGCTCAGGTAGATGCCGACATGCGAAATCCGGCCACCGCCATGACGGCCAGCGGCCGTGCGGAAGAACACCAGATCACCCGGCTTCATTTCGTTGCGGTTGACCACGTGACCAATCAGGTACTGAGACGCCGAATTGGTCGGCAATTCCAGGCCCAGTGCACGCTCGAACACATAACGCACGAAGCCGCTGCAATCGAAACCGGTAGAAGGATCGCGGCCACCGCGCACATAGCGCACATGGCGCAGCTGCATGGCCAGGCCGATCAGCATGTCGCGCAGGTCCTGCGAGGTCTGCGCGTCACTGAACTTGACGGCGTCGCTACCGTCCTTCTGTGCGGCCGGGTCGGCAGCCTCGGTGGGCGCCAGGGCAGCAATCGGAAGCTGGGTGGGAAGCGTGGACAGCGCCAGGGAAGGCGCAGCGGAGAACGCAGCCAGCGGGCTCATCAAAGCACTGGAAATCTTTCCGGAAACTTGTGCCTGCATGCCACCGTCAACCGGGGCTGCCAGGACTGGGCTTGAAAAGCACATAGCCGAGGCAAGCGCGGCGAGTACGAGTCGCGTGTTGGGCATTTGTGGATCTCTGGGCGGTTACTTATCCGACCACTCCCCCCCGGGGTGGCCGTGATGAAGGAGTGAAAGTAACAAAGCACCACCGCCGACATGTTCGGATGAAGTTAACTGAACTCTATCGTTCGGAAAATCAGGCAGTTACTTCATAACAGTGTAAATTATTGAATTTAAACAATAATTAGCAGCTTATTTACGGTCACTAGGTGAACCCGGCCCCAAAATTTAGGCAATCTTTACGCCAAAAACGGGATGGGCCTCACAAATCAGGCCTTCGAACGGCTACCAAAAATAGCCGTTCCGATGCGAACTTCGGTCGCGCCTTCGGCGATCGCGAGGGGAAAATCCGAACTCATCCCCATCGAGAGCCGCGGCAAGTCATGGCCTTCCGCCGCACAACGGTCGCGCAGCTCGCGCAACTGGCGAAAACACGCCCGCACCTCGTCGGCATCCTCAGAAAGCGTCGCCATAGTCATCAAGCCACGCACGCGTAGCGTGGGATAGGCGCGCAGACGCTCCAAAAAAGCCGGCAGCGCTTCGCCAGGCAAGCCGGACTTGCTCTCCTCGCGCGCAGTCTTCACCTGCACCAGCACGTCCAGGCGGCGGCCTTCCAGCTGCAGGCGGTGATCCAGCGCCTCGGCCAGATCCAGGCGATCCAGCGACTGCACCTCGCTGGCCAGCCGCGCCACGTCCTTGGCCTTGTTGGTCTGCAAGTGGCCGATCACCACCCACTCGATCGCTTCGCCCGCCAGCACGGCAGCCTTGCCGCGAATCTCCTGCACCTTGTTCTCGCCGAAACGATGCAGGCCCAGCGCCATGGCGGCGCGTACTGCATCCGGCCCGAAGGTCTTGCTGACCGGCAGAATGGTGACCTCCGCCGGATCACGTCCGGCGGCCCGGCAGGCCTCGTCGACCTGCCGGCGTACTCCAGCCCAGTTCGCCGCCAGTTGCGCGGCGTCCGTCACTGCTTGCCCTGCTCGAAATGACGGGCGACTACGTCCGCCACCACCATCGAGACCTTCTTGCCGGTCGGGATATGGATGAACTCGTTCGGGCCATGCGCGTTGGAGTGCGGTCCCAGCACGCCGGTGATCAGGAACTGCGCCTGCGGGAACTTGCCGCCCAGCATGCCCATGAACGGAATCGAGCCACCCTCGCCCATGTAGGCTGCGGGTCTGCCGAAGTAATGCTCGGAGGCCTGGGCCACTGCCTGCTCCAGCCACGGCGACAGCTGCGGCGCGTTCCAGCCGCTGCCGTCCTTCTCCAGCTTGAAGCTGACCTTGGCACCGTAGGGCGGATCTTTCTCCAGCAACTGCTTCACGAACTCGCCCGCCTTGGCGCCATCGAGCGTCGGCGGCACGCGCAGGCTGAGCTTTACCGCCGTCTTGGGACGCAGCACGTTGCCGGCGCTTTCCAGCGGAGGCATACCGTCCACGCCGGTCACCGCCAGCTGCGGACGCCAGGTACGGTTGAGCACCAGTTCGGTGAGATCTTCCGTCACCGGATGCATGCCTTCGACAAACGGGAACTTGTCGTAAATCGCTTTGCCCAGCACGCCGGATGCAGCCTTGGCCTGATCGATGCGCTGCTGCGGAATCTCCGCATACAGCTCGTTCGGCTTGATGCGTCCGGTTTGCGGATCTTCCAGGCGCGACAGCAGCTCGCGCAGGATGCGGAAGCTGGACGGCACCACGCCCGACGCATCGCCCGAGTGCACGCCTTCTTCCAGCACCTGCACCGTCAGTTCGCCACCGGTCATGCCGCGCAACGAGGTGGTGAGCCAGAGCTGGTCGTAATTGCCGCAACCCGAATCCAGGCACACCACCAGCGACGGATTGCCGATGCGCGCGGCAAGGTGATCCACGTAATACGGCAAGTCGTAGCTGCCGGATTCTTCGCAGGCTTCGATCATGATCACACAGCGCGCATGCGGAATGCCCTGCTCCTGCAAGGCCAGCAGCGCAGCCAGCGAACCGAAGATCGCATAACCATCGTCGGCACCGCCGCGGCCATACAGCCGGTCACCCTTCAGCACCGGCGTCCACGGCCCCAGGCCTTCCGACCAGCCGGTCATTTCCGGTTGCTTGTCGAGATGGCCGTACAGCACCACGGTGTCGTCGTTCTGACCCGGCACCTCGATGTAGATCAGCGGCGTGCGCCCTTCCAGCCGCACCACTTCGAGCGTGGCGCCGGGCAGCGCCGGCAGTTTGCTGCGTGCCCAGGTTTCCATCAGTTTCACGGCAGCATCCATGTAACCGTGCGCCACCCAATCCTTGTCGAACATCGGCGACTTGTTGGGAATCCGGATGTAATCCATCAGCTGCGGGACGATTTCAGCGTCCCAAAGATCGCTGACGAAACGGGTAATGCGCGTGGTGTCCATGCGGACTCCATGGTGAGGTGAAGAGACGATTCTAACAGCGTCAGTTTCGCTACCAGCAGTGACTTACGGCTGTCCGCTCACAGTTCCATCAGGCAAATTCCGACAACAGAAGGAGCCTTAGTCAGATGCGATTGCGAGCACCTCGCTGACTGGGCTGTAACACCTGCTGCAGCGCAAAGTGAGTTCGCGGTTTGGGGAAAGCCGCTTTTTTTAACTTAGGGAGATATCTCCAATGTTCAAAAAGATCGCTGTCGCTGCCAGTCTTGCGTTTGCACTGGCCCTACCGGCCTTTGCCGCCACACCCGTCAACATCAATACGGCCGATGCCGAAACCATTGCCAAATCGCTGGACGGCATCGGGCTTGCCAAGGCCCAGGCCATCGTGGCGTACCGTGAGGAACACGGCCCCTTCAAAAGCGCCGACGACCTCACTCAGGTGAAAGGCATCGGCCAGGCCACGCTGGAAAGAAACCACGAGGCCATCCTGCTCAGCAGCGAAGGTGCAAAGCCCGCAACCCAAACACCGGCCAAGACCAGGCCGGCCAAAAAGACCAAGCCAGCCGCGACCGAGGCCAGCGAGCAGAACTGATCAAAGAATGACCAAGCGGCACGGCCCATGGCGGGCCGTGCCGCTTGCGCTACACTCCGCGCCGATCAACTGCCCGTCGCCAACCTCAGCCAACCCACATGATCCTTCCGCGCTACCGCATCGACGCTTCGCAGATTGACGGAGCCGGCAAGGGCTTGTTTCTGGAGGAACCGGTTGGCGCAGGCCGGATCATCACAGCGCCCGACACCATTAATCAGACCTTCCGGTTTGAAGAACTGCTGGCCAAGCCTGAGCAGATGTACGCCAGCGCGCGCTGGTTCGAGGATCGCTACACGATCTCGCCGGACTGGCCCGACGAGTGCTACATCAACCATAGTTTCGAGCCGACCGGCCTTTGGCACCTGGGTTTCGTATTTGCTCTACGCGATCTGCCCGCCGGTATGGAAATTACCGTGGACTATCGTCACCTGCTTCCCCCTGGCCAAGCCGAAGACTTTATCGACACGGCCACTGGTGAGAAAATAGTGGGTCTGCCCTGGTACGAGAGTCTGATGACCACGACACGCGCTCTGGCCCGTGTGCTGGATAACGCAAGTCTCAGCGACTGATCCGACATGATCGAGATCCCCACCCTGGAAACCGCACGCCTTCGTCTGACGGCGCTCACGGAACATCACTTCGACGACTACGCCGCCATGCTCGCCGATCCGGAGAGTACGCGCTGGATCGGCGACGGTCTGCCGCTTGATCGCACCAATGCATGGCGCTCGCTGGCCATGCTGATCGGTCACTGGCAATTGCGCGGTTACGGCATGTGGGCGCTGGAATTGAAATCCACGGGTGAATTCATCGGTCGCGCCGGTTTGCTGCATCCGGAAGGTTGGCCGGATGTCGAAATGGGCTGGATGCTCAAGCCCATCCACCGTCACCACGGCTACGCCACCGAAGCCGGCGCTGCCGTACTGGCATTCGCCTGGGAACACCTGCACATGCAGCGCGTCATCAGCATGGTGCGCGTCGGCAACGATGCTTCCGATCGTGTCGCCACGCGCCTCGGTGGCGAACATGTCGAAGACATCGACTTCTTCGGCAGCGACACCCACGTTTTCGCCTATTACCCGCCCCATCGCGAAGCCCGCCGCGCCGCGTGGGCATAAGCAGTCCGCGGCTGGTGCCGGCAGGTGCGCCGCAGACACAGGCGTGGGCAAATGATGCAGACATCGCCGTCACCATCCTGGCAAGCGGGCCTGACGAAACCGATTGGCAGTGGCAGCTGAGCATCGTCGACATCACTCACGACAGCGTTTTTCCTGCTTGCCCCGATATACGACGCCAATGCGTTGCGCTGGATGCGCCGATGCGATTACAGCGTGATGATCAGCCAGACACTGCGCTGTTACGCCTGTCCGTCACGCGTATCGATGATACTTGTCCACTGCGAGTACAAATCCCAGAGGGCGCCACTCGCGTCTTCAACCTGATGCTGCGTGGCAATGCAGAAGGCGAACTGATCGCACGCCCCTTGAACGGCAGCATGTGGTTACCCGTGCGCGAACAGTGGTTATGGTTCGTGCATCTGCTCAGCGGTCATGCGCATCTGCAAGCCGGTGACGAACATACCGAGCTGGACATGGGATCAAGCGTGTGGATGGATGCACAGCCCGGTGACCGCGCGCGAATTGAAGGCGGCGGCGAGCTGCTGCTTGTGCACCTGCCCAAAAAACCGGTACCCGGTAGGTTGGGTTAGCGCAGCGTAACCCAACGGGTGTTGGCGCTGCGGAGTCGTTGAAGTGCCAGAGCTTTAACCACAACGCAAACCGCAACATATGTAGGGCACACAGCGCTGACCCAACGGATCTGCCCGCGTAAGCGGGAAACATCGAAGCGAAGATTCGTCGCAACGACAACGTTTATGGCAAGCGCAGCCCCTCACCCCAACACTCTCCTCGCTCCTCAAAGCCGAGCACATCCATGTGCGCTCCCCGCGTGCCCCGGAGGGGAGAGGGAGAAATGCCTATCTCGCTACGTGATGCATCTTGCTTTTACCGGCGCAGCGCGCCGGCACCGAGTGCGCGCATGGATGCGCGCTGCTCTTCCCAAGGCCCCTGGGGCGCGGTGGGGAGTGGAGGAAAAGCCCGCAGGGATGCCGGCATGGATGCCCGGCAAGCGCGCTCTCGGGGGTGCCCTTCTCTTTGGTTACTTTCTCTTGGGCACGCAAGAGAAAGTGACTCGGTCCTTTCAGGACCGAAAGCTCTTAATGCTCTAGAACATCAACCACACCGCAACCCTCAGCTTCCGTTGGGTTACGCTGCGCTAACCCAACCTACCCAACCTACGCATTTGGCATTGCCGTGCGTGCTACCACGGTCAACGCAAACAACCGCGCCACACGCATCCAGCCAATGCTCACAACAATCAGCTGACTCAACACCCACGCAAACAGAAACCCGGCGCCACCCACCGCAGTCACATGAATACGCGCCACCGCAAACACTGACGCCAGCAGCAAGCCCACCACCGTCACCACCAGATAAAACAACAACGTCCGCAACGGCCGCCGGATCAATTGCTTGATGCCCCGCCACAAGGCACGCGTCGCCGAACGCAAGGTAACGTCGGCAATAAACGCTGCACGCGCCGATTCGATGATCGACTGAATCACCACAAACACGATCAGCGTGAGCACATGCATCACGTTCGCGTACAGATCAGCCTTGGACTCCAGCACCGCGGTTTCGGCATAGTTATTGGCCATATGCATGCCCGCCGTCGACTCCCACATCACCAATCCATACAGCGGCAATGACCACAGCATCAGGCGAAACATACGACCGTATTCAAGCAGGCCGTTCTGCAGCAGCGCCCCGAAACCCAGCACCTGCCCCGCCCGGCCGCTGCCGACGATCATGCCGTTCAGGAACGGCGAAAACAGCAAGGTCAGCACCAGTCCAGCGATAGCGACTCCGCCGAACCATTCGGCGTGTTCGCTCAGATCGAAAATCACATCCATCAACATCATGGCGCTGAAATGCCGGGCCCACTCGGCTGCGTGCACCGAGGTATCCAGCAAGCCACCCAGCGTCTGCCATAACGGCAAGGCGACCACGCCGACCGGTATCAGCATGATCAGCAGCCACAACAGCAGCAAGCGCCACTGCACGGCCACCTTCATCGTCGACCACAGCGCATTCAAGCCAGCGGAACGGGGCATGTTGTAGGCCATCACAGGGTCACCAGCATGGAGTAGAAGGTTTGCAGTACGGCCGCGACATCCGCCGTCCAGCGCCGTGAAGCCGCACCATTGGGCTCGGTGCTCTGGCTGTTATTCAGCCGATCGGTATCCAGATAGTTATGGCCATCCGGATCCAGCTCTGCCGACACCACCTTGCTGGGTTTGATGAAATCAAAACGCGCCCAGCGGCGGTCGTCGTCCCACACCACGTCTTCATGCGTGCCATCGGCATAGTTCACGCGCAACAGCTCGGGCGCCGGCACACCATGACGCACTACCGTGATGGTGCTATGCCACGGAAACGGCCCGGCTTCGCCTGGCTTCGGATGCGGATGGGCTTTTGTCCAGGCATCGCGCTGCTGGTCGATCTGCTTATCCAATTCCGTCGCAACCACCTCTGTCTGCTTGCCGTCCTTCCAGAACACTCCTGCTTGCGGCAGCACTTCGCTGGTATCGATGGACGAAATGCCATCGTCGGTGACGCCCGTGCCGTAGACGTATTGATCGAAGATCTGATCCACGTCTTTGGCGTCGCCGGAGCTGTCGATCAGCGCCGCGCGCAAATCCGCGACCGAGGGATGGCGGAAACGCCAGCGCTGGTAATACAGACGAAACGCCTTCTCCAGCGCAGGCTGGCCGAGCCTGGCTTCCAGATCGTGCATGGCGGTCGTGGTGCGTGAATACACCGTGCCGTAGCTGAAACTGGAAAATCGATCCCAACTGTTCTGCGCCAGCGGATCACGCGGGTGTTGCAAGCCCGCTGTCAAACGCTCAACCGCGAAACCGCTGATATGCGGCGTCAGGCCCAGCCATTTGGTGAAGGGCGTGGCGAGCACCAGATCCTGGTGACGCTCGCGCAACATCCGGTTGTCCCAGAACTCGTTGAGGCCTTCGTCCAGAATGGGCTCCTCGAATTCATTGGAGGCGAGAATGCCGTAGAAATAGCCGTGGCCAAATTCGTGGATGTTGACGAAATCGCTGGCCATCTGCGTCCAGGTATCCGGCTCTACATACTTGTAGCCTTCCGACGTAAAGAAGGTCGGATATTCCATGCCGCCGGCTTCGTCCGCGTTATAAGGCGGAATCACCACCGTCAAGGTCGGATACGGATACGGCGCAAGCGTGCGGGAGAAATAACCGATCGCATCGATGCTCGACTTGAGCGTCGGTGCCGCGCTGGCCACGTATTCCGGCGGATAAGTCACCCGCACCGCCACCTTCGGACTGCCCGGCCCCACGTAAGAACCATCCAGGGTTTTGAAATCCTTGGCCGCGACCCAGGCGAAGTCATGCACATCGCCCTGCACGAAGTGGTACGTGGTCTTGCCGTCCTTCTGTTCCGGCGTGCCTTGCAGCTGACCCACCGCACCGACGGTGTAATCGGAGGGCACAGTCAGGTGCACGTCGTACAGGCCGAAATCCGCGTAGAACTCGCTGTTGAAATGAAACTCGTGCACGTTCCAGCGCACCTGCGTCGCGCCACGTTCGCCCGGCAGTTCCAGCATGCCGATCTTGGGGAACCACTGGCCCACCAGATTGAAGTCTCCCCACCAGCCGGTGCGTTCCACCACGCGCGGCAACTGGCTGAGAAAATCGATATCCAAAGCCAGCGTGCCACCCGCCGGCACCGGCTGCGCCAGATCGATCCGCACCACCGTCTGATCCGACTCCGGACCGCCATCCGGATGCACAAACTGCCATGTCAGGGCGGTGCCATCCTGCTGCACGCTCTGCAAACGAATCCAGCCCCACTGGCCCTTTTTCAGCACCGCTTCCCCGCGCGATCCGCCCGCTTTGTCCAGCACATTGCGCTCGGTGAAAAAGGTGCTGCCCTGGTTCTGGAACGCATTGAGGTAAAGATGGAAATACACGCTGCGCACCGCGCGATCGCTGCGATTGCGCCAGGTCATGTGTTCCTTGCCGCTCACCGCATGCTTGGCGGCATCCAGATCCGCATCGATGGTGTAACTCACCACACGATCGGACAGGGTCGGCTCGTTGCCGGTACGCTCGCCGCCCCAGGCATCGGGCGAGCTCTTTTGCGTGATGATGGTGTCGTGCGCCGGTGCAAACGGAATCGCTTCGGCCGCAACCGACGCCGCCGTGGCGGGTTGCGTGCCAGCCGGCGTAACGGTATGTGCATCGACCTGGCAAGACCACAACAAAACGACCGCAGCGAGCCACTGCCCGCCCCTACCCGTTGCAAGCCTCATCGAACGATCTCCCCAAGAGATGTATCGAGCCTGGATCAAGCATGGCGATGAAAGCATCCGCCATACGTCATGACCGCCCCCATGACACCGCACACCAACACCCGTTATCCCGCCCAAAGCCGGACGACGGGCGCGAGAGATCATCCATGAATAACGAACGTCACACCACCGCGCTTGCCCCACCGGCAACCGCCGCCCACCTGTGCGCATCTCCTCGCAGGCGTTAAGCTGCGTGTCACCAGGCCCGGGGTACTCCTGCGGTGTCAGGGAAGACGTTGATATTCATGGATAAACCGCCCGAGTTCAGCCGGCCTGTGGGAGCCAAGAGAACCATGCGTATCCTAATTGCCGAAGATGATCCATCCATTGCCGCGGGCGTCAGCGCCGCGTTACGCCAAGGCGGCCATGCCGTCGACCACGTGGCCGACGGCGTGCGCGCGGACGCCGCACTGAAAGACACCCCTTACGATCTGCTGGTGCTGGACTTAGGGCTGCCCAACCTCGATGGCAGCGAAGTGTTGCAACGCGTACGCCGGCGCGGCAGCGGGCTGCCGGTGCTGGTAATCACCGCACGCGAAGGTCTGCGCGAACGCGTGCGCGTGCTGGACCTGGGCGCCGACGACTATCTGGTCAAACCGTTTGCCCTGGCCGAATTCGAAGCGCGCGTGCGTGCCCTGCTGCGCCGCTACACCACGCAAGGCGCGCCCGAACTCACCCTCGGCCGGCTGCGTCTGGACCTGCCCGGCCATCGGGCCTGGGTCGATGACGCACCGCTCGAACTCACCGCGCGCGAATTCGGACTGCTCGAAGCACTCGCCGCACGCCCGGACCGCGTCACCAGCCGCGCGCAATTGATCGAAGCACTATGCAGCTGGGACGAAGAACTCACCGACAACGGCCTGGATATCGCCATCTACCGCCTGCGCCGCAAACTGGTCGATTCCGGCACGCAAGTGCGCACCATCCGCGGACTCGGTTACCTGCTCGAAGAGGTCAAGCCGGCATGAGTCAATGGCGCTGGGGACGCCAGAGCCTGCGCCGGCGTCTGCTTACCACCGTGATGGTGCCGCTGCTGTTGCTGTTGCTGATGAACAGCCTGATCACCTACATCGGCGCGCTGATCTACGCCAATCACGTGCACGACAAGAACCTGATCGACGACACGCTCACCCTGGTCCAGCTGATGGCCACTGAAAGTCCGGATGGCCGTGTCACCTCGCAAGCGAAATTCCTGCTCGAATACGACCCGAACGGCCATAACTACTTCAGCGTATTCAGCGCCAAACACGGCCTGGTCGCCGGCAACCCCACCCTGCGACCGCCCGACGGCCTGTTCAAGGACAGCAGCGAAACCCAGCTTTACGACATCCAGATCGAAAAGCACGCCCTGCGCGCCGCCAGCATCCAGATGACCAATCCCCACGATGCCAGCGACGAACTCGAAGTCAACGTGGCCGAAACCCTGCGCGATCGCCACATCGAAGCACAGCAGATTCTGTTGCTGAGCATTCCCGCGCAAACGCTGCTGATCTTCGCCGCCTTTATGCTGGTATGGCTGGGCGTGCGCACCGGCTTGCGCCAGCTCGATCCGCTCACCACCCAGCTCGCCAATCGCGAGCACGATCTGGCCCCCATCGGCGATCAGGACGTGCCGGTGGAAATCCTGCCGCTCACCCGCACCATCGACGGCCTGTTCGCACGCCTGCGCGGCATGCTCGCCTTGCACGAACGCTTTATCGCCGACGCCGCGCATCAGTTGCGCACGCCGCTGGCCGGCTTGAGCGTGCATGCCGAACGTGCGCAGGCCAGCGCCGATCCCGCCACGATCGCCGATGCGCTCAACCATATCCAGCGACTGATCCAGCGCGCCAACCGCACCTCCAAACAACTGCTTGCGCTCACCCGCGCGCAAACCACCGAGCACGAAGCCGGTGACAGCGAACCGCTCAACTTCGCGGTCGTGATTCCCGAACTCGTCGGCCTGCGCGTGCACGAAGCCATCGCCGCCAACATCGACCTCGGCTACGAAGGCCCGGAAGGCCCGCTATGGATCGACGGCGACCGCCACCGCATCCAGGAAATGCTCGACAACCTCATCGATAACGGCCTGCGCTACGCCGGTGAAGGCGCGTTGATGACGGTCATGCTGTCGAGCCAGAACGATAACATCTTCCTCGTCGTCGAAGATAACGGCCCCGGCGTGCCGCCCGCGTGGATCGAGCGCCTGGGCGAACGCTTCTTCCGTGTTCCGGGCAGCGCCGAAGAAGGCAGCGGCTTAGGGCTGGCGATCGTGCAGCGCATCGCCGAATGGCACAACGCCAAGGTGCGTTATTTCGCGGCAAGTCAAAAAGGCGGGCTACGCGTGGAAATCGTATTCCCCGCCATGCACACCTGACCCCTTGGCAGGTTGGGTTGGCCCGTGTGTACGGACTGGACACATGGGTAACACATGCGACTGGCGTAGGTTGGGTTAGCTTCGCGTAACCCAACGGAATTCCATCGAAGCGATAACCATCGTTGGGTTACGCGAAGCTAACCCAACCTACCCCAACCTACCCAACCCACGCATTACGTGGGTTTGACGGCATCGAGGATCTCGTGCAATTGCCTGGCGTGGTTTTCGTAACACATGCCTAGCAAGGAGCGGCTGATGTGCAGGGGTTGGTCTTCTTCGCTCTGCGTGGTGACAAAGGCGATCTCGGCCATCAGGTAAAACTGATCGCGCAACATTTCCAGCTGACGGCGACCTTCTCGGGTCAGCAGGTAGCCGGGCCCCGGCAAGCCTGCTCGCTTTGCTTGGTTCATAGCATCACTCCATGTTGTACGGTTTGGCTGGCGCAGCTTCGCGTTGCGCTGGAAGTCAATGACGCGAATGGCTCACCGGATTCATGTGATCGGCCGATGCGCCGCATGCGTCCACGGCTTCGGCGATGCCCTGCGACATCTGCAGGAAGTACTGCGAAAACGCCAGCGAGGTCATGTGCATGCTTTCATCGCACGAGCAGGCGCACAGGATGAGTTCGGCGAGCATGTCCAATTCGTCGCGAATCCGGCCCAGCTCGGCAACAGCGGATTCGGGGAGGCGATAGTGCGGCTCGCTGGTGTACGGCGGTGTATGGTTTTTTGTTGGCATGGGATCTCTCTTGCACGTGATGAAGTCGTCCGCAGGGCGTTGCAACACCCCTGTGCGACGGCCGGTGTTTCCGCGAACGCGCATGGGTGCGGCCACGATGTATCCGCCATCGCTGGCCTCAGTGGTGTGATGAACGACGGCCACCGTGATGCCGAAGCGTCGAGCTGCGTCGACCTTCGAACTTTTCGGAAAAAGGCGGCACACTGCGTCTGGGCAGCGTGCCGCAAATGGCCGTCACACGGACACGCGCGGGTTATCCACCTTGCTCAGGGCGGAGCGTGTCGACGTAGTGACGCAGGAAGTAGAGGGCGGCGTTCAGGCCGTTGAGCTGGGCCGGATCGAGCGGTAAAAGGCCGCTTTTTTCGCCGTTTTTGTGCTTTTTCTGGAAGGCACGATGCGCTTTCAGCATCCCTTCGATCACCGTCGCGGCGAGGGCCGTGCCGGCCAGTCGCTGCAGGTTAGTAAGCCGCCGTTCCCGCTCCAAACTCAGCGGATAGAGCGTGCCGTCGATCGATGCAGTGGAATTAGTACGAGGTTCGTTGCGAACCGGAGCGTGCGCGCGTGCCGTATGATTAATGGAGGCCATTATCAACAGGTCCTATGTTGGTTTTGGTTTAGCGGATCGTGGGAGTTCCTGCTCTCACGATCCGCGCCTTCCAGCATTGCTGCCAGGGTCATCGGCGTTGACGCATTTTCGGAGAGCGCCGATGACCATCTAAAGGTACCGAGTGGCGGCGCTTCCTGTATGTAGGCGTTGGCTGGCTTTGCCGTACGTTTATGTAAGCCGCTGTCGTTGGCATACCTGCCGGTTGCCATCTGCGCTAGCGCAGCACGACCGCACAGCGATGCGGTTTACATCAACAAATCGGCGCAACGGCACCAGCAGGCTACGCATCTCTCGCTGCACAAAAAAAGCCGCCGAAGCGACCGGTGCAAAAATGGCTTGTACAGCGGTGTTTGCTGCGATATCGCGGTTTACCGGGCCATGCTCGCACCTACACCCTTATCGCCCTGACGGTTGCCGCTGGGGCAAGGCTTGCGCATCCAGCGGCTGGTTGCGGGGCGGCTGCGAAGCATTTACTGCATCGACGGTGCTGCGGAAAGCAACGCTATCGGCCACGCCGTCAGCGTGCGCGCGCGGGTCGTATCCTGCTGCACCTGGCCTGCCGTGTTGTTGCCGGTCTGCGATGGCAGCGGCGTTGTGTCGGTTTCGTTTGCCGGCACACGGTTATTGAGATGAGTGATCTCCGTGGTGTTATGCGCCTGAGGTGCTCCGTTTGCATTCGCCTGCGCGAACGCCACACTGCCAGTCGCGATAAAACCTAGTGCCGCGGTCGCGACCAATCCCATGAGCAGCGTGGCTTTCTTGTTATTCGTCCATTCAGAAGCCACCGTCCACTGGCCGGCGGCGGTGTTTTGAACAATTCGATACATCACATTCATGTGGATATCTCTCTACCTACGAAATATGGCGTGCAGTGATAGGCGGCACAGTGTGCTTGCGCAGGGATTCGCGCATCGGTAAGGAGATGTTAGGGAGATAGGGGGCTCGGGATAATCAGACTCGGACTAATACGAGTTAGTACAAGACTGAAATTTGAATTTGTTTGAGCTGGATTTGTGGTTTTGTGGCTTGGGACCTTGGTGCAGGGTGCCAGCGTGTTGTGTGGTGAGACAACCGGGCTGGTGGGGATTGGAAGCAAGCACGGACGGCCTCTACTCCGCGCCCTTCGCGGGGAGAGCCTGCCCCGGACTTGATCTGGAGATTGAGACGGGGGCCACTCTGGCGTTGCAGTTGCTTACGGAGCTTCGACACATCAAAGCGAAGATGTGTTGTAACGACGGCGTTTATGGCAAGCGCGGCCCCTCACCCCGGCCCTCTCCCCGGAGGGGAGAGGGAGTGACTGCTCGCAATTATGGTGTGATTCCGCACGCAGCTTTTTCTCCTCTCCCCAGAGGAGAGAGGGAGAAATGCTCGTCGCGCTACGCGATGCCCCTTGCTTTTACCGGCGCCACACGCCGGCACCAAGTGCGCGCATGGATGCGCGCTGCTCTTCCCGGGGCCCCTGGGGCGCGGTGAAGGGGTGGAGGAAAAGCCCGCAGGGAAGCCGGCATGGATGCCGGCTTGTTTTTCGTCAGGGCAGGAAGCCCTGTCGAAAAGCCCCGTAGCCCCTTCACGAACTTGCCGGGCATGGATGCCCGGCAAGCGCGGCCTCGGGGGTGCCCTTCTCTTTGGTTACTTTCTCTTGGGCACGCAAGAGAAAGTGACTCGGTCCCTTGGGGACCGAAAGCTCTTAAAGCTCTAGACCATCAACCCACAACGCAGACAGCAACATGCGCTGGGTACAACGCGCTAACCCAGCGAACGCCTACGTAAGCGAGAAACATCAAAGCGAAGATGTGCTGCAACGATGGTGTATATGGCAAGCGCAGCCCCTCACCCCAGCCCTCTCCCCAGAGGGGAGAGGGAGAAAAAAGCGGGGCTCTCCCTGGAAGGGAGAGAGAGAAAAGCGTGGGGCTCGACCCTTCGGCGAAATGAAGAAAACACATAAAAAGACGGCGGCGCACCAGCGCCGCCGGGTTTGCCAGCTTCCCCTGCACGGGAAATGTCGACAAGAACTGAACGCTCCCCCGCCCTGGCGCGCAGAGGGAGAAAAATCACATAGCTTTCTTTGCCTTGGTGATCAGCTGATCGAGCAGTGCAACCGCCAGATCGATTTCTTCGTGCGTGATGTCCAGCGACGGTGCAAACGTGATGACGTTCTTGTACCAGCCACCCACATCCAGCACGAGACCGATCTTCTTGCCGTTGTGCTCAAGATCCCCTGCCAGGCCGATGTCGACCATCTTGTCCAAGAGTGCCTTGTTGGGCGTGAAGCCATCGTCAGTGCAGATTTCGGCGCGCAGCGCGAGACCCAGGCCATCGACGTCACCGATTTCCTTATGACGCTTTTGCAGATCCCTCAGCGCATCGAGGAAGTGCGCGCCCTTTTCCGGCACGGTCCTTTCGTAATCCAGCTCGTAGCCCATCTTGATCACTTCCAGACCCAGCGAGGTGCCGAGCGGGTTGGAGTTGAAGGTGGAGTGGGTGGAACCCGGCGGGAAGATGGTGGGGTTGATCATCTCTTCGCGCGCCCACAGGCCGGAGAGCGGATTCAAGCCGTTGGTGAGCGCTTTGCCGAACACGATGATGTCGGGCGTGACGCCGAAGTGTTCGATCGACCACAGCTTGCCGGTGCGCCAGAAGCCCATCTGGATTTCGTCGACGACCATCAGGATGCCGTACTTGTCGAGCACTTTCTTCAAGTCTTTGAAGAAGTGGCGCGGCGGCACGACGTAACCGCCAGTGCCCTGGATCGGCTCGACGTAGAAGGCGGCGTATTCGGCCTGGTTGACCTTGGGGTCCCACACGCCGTTGTATTCGGTTTCGAACAGACGCTCGAACTGGCGCACGC
This sequence comes from Dyella flava, assembly GCF_016904955.1. GTDB lineage: Bacteria > Pseudomonadota > Gammaproteobacteria > Xanthomonadales > Rhodanobacteraceae > Dyella_B > Dyella_B flava. Next base: position 178,643 of record NZ_JADIKE010000037.1, read on the forward strand.
AGGCGTCGGAGTATTCATCCGCGGTCATGCCTTTCGGGCGGCGGAACGGATACGGGAACGGAATGAACATCGCGCGCTCGCCGAAGTGGCCGAAGCGGCGGCGGTAGCGGTAGCTGGAGGTGATGGACGAAGCACCCAGCGTGCGGCCGTGATAGCCGCCTTCGAAGGCGAACATCAGGCTCTTGCCGTTTTTGTAGTTGCGCACGAGCTTGAGCGAATCTTCCACCGCCTGCGCGCCGCCGACGTTGAAGTGCACGCGGCCTTTCAGGCCAAATTTTTTCTGCGCGTCGACCGCGATGGTCTTGGCCAGTTCGATGCGCGTCTGGTGCAGGTACTGGCTGGCGACTTGCGGCAGCACGTCGATCTGGCGCTTGAGCGTGTCGTTGAGGCGCTTGTTGCCGTAGCCGAAGTTGACGGCGGAGTACCACATTTGCAGATCGAGGAACGGCACGCCGGCGGTGTCGTACATCCAGCTGCCCTCGCCGGAGCGGAAGATCTTGGGCGGGTCGACGTAGTGCACGGTGTCGCCGAATGAACTCCACTCGGCTTCGTCAGCAAGCAATTGCTCGTCGGGAATGATGTAGCCGGCGGCGTTTTTGTCGTAGGTATTCATGGAAGAAAAATCTGGAATGAATGGAAAGGGTGTGATGGTTGGGCGGCGCGCGAGTTTGGCTGGTCGTCGTTTCCGCAAATCTACCTGGCCGTCATTCCTGCAAACCCACCTGGCCGTCATTCCCGCGCAAGCGGGAATCCATCTTCGCTTTTGCGTAAGAGCAAAATGGGTCCCCGCTTGACCAGCTTCGCTGTTGTGAAGCGCCTCGCGGGGATGACGGGGATTACGCATTTGCGGAGATCGCGAGGTCACGAGAACGCACAGCTCAAGGGCAATCGTTCTCCGTACGCGCAATTAAAAATTCGACACTGCCGGCAACACCTGCTCATGCTCGGCCAGCAAGCTGCCATCGAGCAGGCGCGGCAGCAGTTCCAGCGCATCTTCGAAACCGGTGATCGGCACATACGGAATACCCGCGGCGCGGCAGTGCTCGATCAAGCGGTGCTTGGCAAACACGAAGTCGACATGATCGGCGGCGCAGAAATCGGATGCGCCGTCGCCGATCAACAAGGTCTTGCCGCCGGTGCTGCTTGCCTGCGCCGCGCAGGCGCATTTGCAGGTGCCACTGCGGCAGCCTTCGGCCTGGAATGGCGAGGTGAGCTGCCACTGGCGTGGCGGCGTGGCCGGTGCCAGATGATTGGCGGCCAGCGGCAGCGTATCCAGGCCGTAACGGCCGAGAATGCGGTGGATGGCGTAATCCAGGCCGTCGCTGACGACGCGGATCGAAGTTTGTAATTCGCTGCAACGGACGACGAAGGCTGGGAAGGCGTGGTCGATCCACAAGCCGTCCAGATGGCTATCCAGCTCTTCTTTACGCATGTCGAGCAAGGCGACCTGCCCGCTCATGCATTCGCGCGAGCCGATGCGGCCGGCGCGCCAGTCCTGCTCCAGTGCTTCCCACCCGGGGCGCCCGAAACGGTCCAACAGCGAGTCAATCACGTCTTCTACGGAAATGGTGCCGTCGAAGTCGCAGAGGATGTTCCAGGCGGTCACGCGCAAGCTACTCCGGCGTCAAGGTTCAGCTAGGGATGTAGGGCATCTTCGCAACCGGCCCCTTTCGGTCTCCTTTCTAGCGGCGCAAAGCTTGCGTATAAGTAAGCCAAATCTGGGGCGCGACCGGATATGCTTACGTTTTATCCGCATGCCTTTCACAACGGTCCCCGTCCGTGGACGATTTCTCCTTGCGCAAATTCCTTCGTATTGGCGGCCTGCCAATGGGTGGCTTGCGCGTGCTTCCGGCGCTGGTGCTGACCGTGCTGGCGGGATGCAGCGCCGCGCCATTGCCCGAGCTTAAGCCACCGGTTCCGCAAACCTGGCGCAATACGGCGGTTTCCCCGGAAAGTCCGGCCAAGCCGGATCTACGCAGCTGGTGGCTGGCTTTCAACGATCCGGCCCTGAATGCCGTGGTGCAGCGCGCGCTGGATAACAACCTGGACGTGGCCGCGGCGACCGAGCATGTGATCGCGGCGCGTACGCTTTATAAGCACGCGACGGATAAATTCCTGCCCAGTTTGAAGGCCGATACCAATCAGGTGATCGAGCCCAACGCGACTGCTTCGTATTTCATTGCCGGCTTCGACGCGATCTGGGAACTGCCCTTTTTTGGCGTGCTGAAGAGCACCCGGCGCCTTGCCAACGGCACTGTGGACGCAACGTCGGCCCAATTGCAGGGCGCCTATGTCACGCTGGTCGCCGAGGTGGTGCGGTGCTGGGTGGAGCTGCGCGCGGCGCAGGAGCAAGCGTCGCTGTTGACCGCTGTTCGCGATGCCAATAGCGAAAAGCTGCGTCTGGTGCAGGTGCGTGAGCAGTTGAAGCTGGCCTCGCCCACCGACGTGGCTAACGCCAAAGCAGAACTGGCGCGTTCAGAAATGGCACTGAGCGATCCGCAGCGTGCGATCAATGCCAATGCCCAACAGCTTGCCGTACTGGTGGGGCAGCCCGAGCCGGATCCGGCCTGGCTGGAAATGAGCGGCCCGCCGCCGCAGCTGGGCGATTTGCAGATCACTAGCGCACCGGCCGATCTGCTGCGCACCAATCCGGACATCGCCAGCGCCGAGGCTGAAGTGCTGCGCGCCGCGGGCGAGGCGGGGATCAGCCGTGCAGACGTCTATCCGCATATTGGCCTGGGCAGCTCGCTGGACTGGTCGCTGACCCTGCTCACCCACCACAACGTGTTCCGCTCCGGCGAAGGGATTTTCTCCGCGGGCCCGGTGGTGGACATGCCCTTGTTCGACTGGGGCGTGCGCGTGGCACAAGCGCACGCGAAGAGTCATGAATTGCTGGCCGCGGTGTACGCGTACCGGCAAGCGGTGTTGCAGGGTGTGGCCGAAACGGAAACGGCAATGGGCGATCTGCAACAGCTGCATCTGCGCGAAGTGGCTGCCGAACAGGCGGTGCAGGCGCTCGATAGCAATACCACCGCGCTGGATGAGCGCCGCAACCTGGGCTTGAGCAGCACACTGGAACTGCAAGATGCCTTGATCGCCCAGCAGAATGCGCAGCTGGCGCTGATATCGACGCGCGCCGAACGCGATCTGGCCTATGTGTCGCTGTACAAGGCACTGGGTGGTGCACCGCTGCCGCCGCTCAATGTCGCGGTGAACGTGAACTACGATAATGCGTCCAAGCGCGACAAGGACATCCGCTGATGGTCGCCCTTGCACGCAAAACCCTGGTGCACGAATGGCGGCGTTTTCTGCCGGCGATTCTCGCGGTGGGCTTCGCCAGCCTGCTGCAATTGCTGCAAGCGGCGCTGGTGCTGGGTATTTTCGGCAGCGCGAGCGTTTACATCACCGGCTCGTCCGGTGATTTGTGGGCTGGCTATCCCGGCACACAGAGCGTGAACCTGGGCCGGCCGATCAGCGAAGACGTGGCGATGCGTTTGCGCATGGATCCGGACGTCACCCGGGTGGAACCGTTCCGCTGGGTCGATGCGGACTGGCGCGGTCCACGCGACACCGGCGGGGTGTCGGTGTTCGTCTCCGGCATCGATACCAGCCCGGACGCGATGATGTTCTCCAAGGCCCTGGCCCCGGACTTGCGCGCGCGCTTGAACGAACCGGGCGCGGTGATTGTCGACAAGGCGGATCTGGATAGCCTTGGGGTGAACATTGGCGATACCGCCGCGATCAATGGCCAGCGCGTGCGCGTGGTCGGCGTGGGTAGCGGGCTGCGCGCGCTGGGTGGCGTCAATATCGTTGCTTCGCTGGATACGGCGCGGGTGCTCGATATCGATCCGGAAGACGCCGGCATGATGACGTACTTCGTCGCCAAGCTGCGCGATCCGTCCAAGGCCAAAATGATCGCCGGGCGCCTGAATGGTTCGGATGCCTTCGGGCCCTACACGGTTTGGACGTCCAAAGATTTCGCACGCCAGTCGCAGCTTTACTGGATGCTGGACACCGGCGCCGGTGCGGGCGTGCTGTTTTTGGCTGGCATCGTGTTTTTGGTCGGCGCGGTGATTACCAGCCAGACCTTGATTGCCGCGGTGATCGGCTCGATCCGCGAGTACGCCACCCTGAATGCACTTGGCGTGGGCCGTGGCGCGCTGCGCAAGGTCATCATGGAACAAGCCTTCTGGGTGGGTGCGCTGGGCATCGTATGCAGCATCGTTATCGGCGCGCTGCTGCTGGTCATTGCCCGCAACCGCAGCGTGCCGATGGAGCTGCATCCGTTGACCGCTGCCGTGTGCCTGGCCGTCAGCATGGCCTTGGCGATCGTGTCCGGACTTGCGACGTTGCGCAGCCTGCGCAGCGCCGATCCAGCCAGTTTGTTGAGGTGAGCATGTCGGCCGCTTTCGAGACATCGCCGTCACCGGCTCCGACGCTGCAAGCGCGCAATGTGCGCAAGTCGTTTGCATCCGGCCGCATCGAAAGCACGGTGCTGCACGATTTGACGCTGGATGTGCGCGGCGGCGAGCTCACCTTGATTGCTGGGCCGTCCGGCTGCGGCAAGAGCACGTTGCTGGCCATTCTCAGCGGCCTGCAGCCCGCCGATGGCGGTAGCGTGCGCGCACTGGGACATGAACTGAGCGGCCTGAGCCTCAACGAACTGGAACATTTCCGCCTGCAACACACGGGCTTTGTGTTCCAGGGCTTCAACCTGTTCCCGGCGCTGTCCGCGCTGGAGCAGGTGGAATTACCGCTGACCTATATGGGGCTGGGCAAAGGCACGGCGCGCCAGCGTGCGATCGAATCGCTGGAAGAAGTCGGGCTTGGACCGCGCATGCAACTGCGTCCGGCCGAACTTTCCGGTGGTGAAAAGCAACGCGTGGCGATCGCCCGCGCGCTGGCCAAGCGACCGGAGTTGCTGTTCGCCGACGAACCGACCAGCGCGCTGGATGCGGCCAACGGCCAGATCGTGATCGACATCCTGCATCGCATCGCCCGCAACCATGGCACCACGGTGCTGTGTGTCAGCCACGACCCGCGCCTGGTCGGTCACGCCGACCGGGTGCTGGCGATGGAAGACGGCCGAATTCTAAGCGACCATGTTCCTTCTGTGTCGCCCGTTATTGCATCTGAGGCCAAGGAGCCCTCTGCATGAATCTGCGTCCCTTTCGCCTTCCGCTTGCCTTGCTTGCTGCCGCGCTACTGGCCGGCTGTTCGCATGACGATGCGCCGGCGGCCAGCAACGCAACGGCGCCAGCTTATGCCGCCATCGCGCGCGGACGCATCGATATCGAAGGCGGCCTGCTCAAGCTCTCCATGCCCAGCGAAGGCATTGTGCAGAGCGTGAATGCACATGAAGGCGAGCACGTGCACAAAGGCCAGTTGCTGGCCCAACTCAACGCGGAACCGGCCAAGCTGGCGCTGGACGCCGCGCTGGCCGAACAGCAACAGGCTGCCGCACAGGAAAGCGTGCTTGAAGACCGGGCCAAGGCCGCCACGCTGCGCGCCTCGCGCCTGGAACAGGCCGCCAAGGCCGGGGCCGGCGATATCCAGAGCGCGGACGACGCGCGCGATGCCGCGCAGCAAGTGCAAGGCGAACTGGCCAATACACACGCCGCGGTCGCGCTGGCCGCGCAGAAGGTGGCCAGCGCTCGCTATCAGCTGAGCCTGGCCAGCTTGCTCGCGCCGATCGACGGCCAGATCGTGCAGCGCATGGTGCAACCCGGTGCTTCCGTATCACCGGCCGCCGGACCGATTTTCGTGATGCTTCCTGACTCCCCGCGCATCGTGCGCGCTGAGCTCAACGAATCGTTCGTCGGTGTCGTGCACGACGGCATGGCGGCGGAAGTCGACGACGACAGCGGCAGCGGCATGGCGCCGATGAAGGCGCATGTACTGCGCATCGGCAATGTGTTCGGCGCCAGCACGCTGGAAGATGATCCGCAAGTACGCGCCAATACCCGCACGGTGGAATGCGTGCTTGCCTTTGACCAGCAACCCGCCACGCCGCTGCGTATCGGCCAGCGCGTGGTTGTGAAATTCGGAAAATAAACGGGTTGGGTAGGTTGAGTTAGCGCAGCGTAACCCAACAATGTTCCGTCGTTTCGTAGAGATTTGTTGGGTTACAACCCAACCTACCCAGCGGCGCGGCGATCAGCGATCGTCGCGGGTCCAGATCAGGCCATCGCTTTCACGCACTGGAAACCGATAAATAGGCTCGTAGGCAGGCGGACAAGTCGGCTGTCCGGTGCGCAGGTCAAAGCGTGCGCCGTGGCGCGGGCACTCCACTTCGAAACCGATCACCTCACCGCCGGCCAACTCACCGCCGTCATGCGTGCAGATATCTTCCACCGCGTACAGATCGCCGTCGATGTTGAACACGGCAATGGCGGTATCGCCATCCCACACCACTTTGAATTCGCCGGGCAGCAATTCCGAACGCGTACCCACTTCCACCCACGCTTCACTCATGGCATTGCTTCCGAAAAATCCTTGATCATCAATTCAAAGCGCAGATCATCCCGGCGCGGAATGCCAACGCGTTCGTCACCATAGGGAAACGGCGAGTACTCGCCGGTGCGCCGATAGCCGCGACGCTCGTACCATGCGATCAGTTCGCGGCGTGCATCAATAACCTTCATATGCATGGCGGCGCAGTGCCAGACATCCCGCGCAAAACGTTCGGCCTCGGCCAGCACCTGCTTGCCCAGACCGCCGTTCTGGCGCGACGGATCGACCGCAAACATGCCGAAATAAGCCGAATGGCCGTGCTTTTCGAGATGGCAGCAGGCCAGCAATTGATCGCCGACCTGCGCGAGCAGGACGGCGCTATCCGGCGAAGCCAGCAGTTCGGCGACCAACAACGCATCGGTGCGGCGGCCGTCGAGCAGGTCTGATTCGGTGGTCCAGCCGCGACGGCCCGATTCACCACGATAGGCGGATTCGACCAGTGCGACGATGGCCGCGACATCCGCGGCAGTCGCGCTACGAAAAACAGGGGCGAGATCGGAAATCATCGGCCGATGATAATGCCACCGGGTGGCGAGGCAAGTGTGCCGCCCCACCCCGCACACCCCTCCCGTAGGTTGCGTAGGTTGGGTAGGTTGGGTTAGCGCAGCGTAACCCAACGGATATTCATCGAAGCAGCGAAACATTGTTGGGTCACCCCCGGACCAAGTCCGAGGCAACCCGCCCTTCCGATTACATCAACAACTTGCGCACCTTCAGCAACGCAGCAATGAACGCATCGACTTCTTCGCGGGTGTTGTAGAACGCCAGCGACGCACGCAGGGTGGCGGGCACGCCGTAGAACTGCATCAGCGGATGCGCACAGTGATGACCGGAGCGCACGGCCACGCCTTCCAGATCCAGCAAGGTGGCCAGGTCGGTAGCTTGTGCGCCTTCGATCAGGAAGGAGATCACCGGCTCCTTGTCTGCGGCCTCGCCGAACAGGCGCAGGCCGGGAATTTCGCGCAGGCGTTCGGTGGCGTAGGTGAGCAGTTCGTGCTCCCAGGCACGCAAGGCTTCGAAACCGATCGATTGCACGTAGTCGATTGCCGCGCCGACGCCGGCGAAACCGGCGATGTTCGGCGTACCGGCTTCGAACTTGTGCGGCGGCTCGGCGAAGGTGGTGCCGTTAAAGCGCACTTCGCGAATCATCTCGCCACCGCCGAAGAACGGCGGCATGGATTGCAGATGTTCGCGCCTGGCCCACAGTGCACCGGTGCCGGTGGGCGCGAGCATCTTGTGGCCGGTGATCGCATAGAAATCGCAACCCAACGCCTGCACATCCACCGGGCGATGCGGCATGGCCTGGGAGCCATCCACCACCAGCGGAATGCCACGGCGGCGGCATTCGCGGGCAATCTCGCGCACTGGATTGACCGTGCCCAGCACATTGGAGACGTGCGTGACGCAGGCCAGTTTCACTTCCGGCGTCAGCAGCTCGAAGTATTTCTCCAGGATCAGTTCACCGCGTTCATCGATCGGCGCAGCCTTGACGGTGGCGCCGCTGCGTGCCGCGACGAGCTGCCACGGCACGATATTGGCGTGATGCTCCATCACTGTCGTGACGATCGCATCGCCCGGCTGCAAGCGCGGCAGGGCGTAGCTATAGGCCACCAGATTCATTGACTGCGTAGTGCCCGTGGTCAGCACGACATCGTTGCGCGAGCCGGCATTGATGAAGGCGGCCAGCTTGTCGCGCGCGCTTTCGTAGGCGGCGGTTGCTTCCTCGCCCAGCTGATGCACGGCACGCGCCACGTTGGCGTTGTGCTCGCGGTAATGACGGTCCACCGCCTCGATCACCGGCAGCGGTTTCTGACTGGTGTTGGCGTTGTCGAAATACACCAGCGGCTTGCCGTGCACGGTGCGCGACAGCAGCGGAAAATCCGCGCGTACGCGCTGCACATCAAAGTCGAGGGAAGGATGGCTGGGCTTGGCGTTCATAGTGACAAGAGCCTGTCTTTGGTCTCTTAGGGCAGATGCGCAAGCAGCGCTTCAGAGAAATGGTCGCGCAGGGTTTCGTTCGGCAGCGAGGCGAATACCGCGCGACAGAACGCCGTCGTGAGCAAGGCACGCGCTTCCGCTTGCGGCAATCCGCGCGAGCGCAGGTAGAACAAGGCACGCTCGTCGAGCTGGCCGATGGTGGCACCGTGCGCGGCCTTGACCTCATCGGCGTAGATTTCCAGTTCCGGCTTGGTGTCGATCTCGGCCAGCGCGGACAACAGCAGGTTCTTGTTGTTGAGGCTGGCATCGGTGCCGTCGGCGCCTTCGGCCACCACGATCGCGCCACGGAATACGCCACGCGAACGCTCGTCGGCGACACCGCGCCAGATGGATTCCGAAGCGGTATTCAGGGCCTGATGGCGAATCGACAGCTGGGTATCGACATGCTGGCGACCGCGCAGCACGAACACGCCGCGCGTATCGAGGCGAGCCTCATCGCCGTGCAGTTCGGCGTGCAGATCGTGACGCACCAAGGCTCCGCCAAGCTCCAGTACATGCAGCGCTGCTTGCGACCTGGCGCCCAGGTGCAGGCTGCCATGACGAATCAGCGTGCTCTCTTCCGCCGCATTCTGGAGCAGCACGTGCTGCAAGCTGGCATCGTTCTGCAGCACGATATCGCTGACCAGCGTGCCCAGATGCTTGTGCGGCGTGTTGTAGAGATGATGTTCGACCAGGCCGAGCTTGGCGCCCTCACCCACTTCGATCACATTGCGCACATGCCAGGCGAGATCGCCCTGCGCCGGCGCACCGACAAAACAGATCTGCACGGGCTTGTTGATGCGCGCACCGGCCGCCACCCGCAGCACCACGCCATCGCCGGCCAGGGCCGCGTTGAGCCGGGCGAAGGCGTCGCCGGCCTCACGGTAATGGCGGCTGAGCGCGAAGCGCAGCGGTTCGGGATCCTGTTCAAGCACTTGCGAGAGCGGTTGCAGGCTGAGGCCGGCAGGAAGCGCTTCGAGCCGTGAAAGGTCTGCACGGAACACGCCGTTGACGAACACCAGCCGCGGTCCTTCCACACCGGGAAGGATCAGGGTGTGAGGATCGATACTGTGTGCCGTCGCCGCGGGATCACCCAAGGCAAAACGTCGCTGACCCAGCGCGCGCAGCGCGGTGTACTTCCACGCTTCCGCGCGCGTGTCCGGCAAGCCGCCAGCCACGAACGCCTCCAGATTCTCACGCCGCGCAGTATCCAGCCAGGCGCGCCCGCTGCCGGGCAGACGCAAGTTGGCGGCGTCGCGCAGTCCGTCGATAAAGGGCAACGGGACCGGGGACTGGCTCATGTACGCTCCTCAGCCGGATCGCGCTCGGCGACCCACGCATAGCCTTGTTCTTCCAGCTTCAGCGCCAGGGTCTTGTCACCGCTTTCGACAATGCGGCCGTCAGCCAGCACATGCACGAAATCCGGCTCGATGTAGTCGAGCAGGCGCTGATAGTGGGTGATGACCAGGAAGGCGCGATCGGGCGAACGCAGCGCGTTCACGCCTTGCGCCACCTGCTTGAGCGCATCGATGTCGAGGCCCGAGTCGGTTTCGTCGAGCATCGCCAGCTTCGGCTCCAGCACGGCCATCTGGAAAATCTCGTTGCGCTTCTTCTCGCCACCGGAGAAACCTTCGTTGACGGCGCGATGCAGCAGTTCGTCGGAGATCTGCATGATCTTCAGCTTTTCGCGCACCAGCTTGAGGAACTGCATGGAATCCAGTTCCGACTCACCACGCTGCTTGCGCTGCGCATTGAGCGCGGCACGCAGGAAGTAGGTGTTGTTCACGCCGGGAATTTCCACCGGATACTGGAAGGCCAGGAACACGCCGGCGGCGGCGCGTTCTTCCGGCTCCAGCGCCAGCAGGTCGCGGCCTTCGAAGATCACCGAGCCCGCGGTGACTTCGTAACCGTCGCGCCCGGACAGCACATTGCCCAGCGTCGATTTGCCGGCGCCGTTCGGCCCCATGATGGCGTGCACCTCACCCGGATTTACCGTGAGGTTGAGGCCCTTGAGGATGTCCTTGCCCTCGACGCGGGCGTGCAGGTTTTCGATCTTCAGCATGGGTAGTCAGTCACATCAAGGTTGATGGGGTACGACGGCGGGATGAGCCACCAGGTCTGCGCAGGGTGCGTTGTCGCGCTCGCCATAGGCATCGCCGCGCAGGTATTCACACAAGCGGGCCACTCGCTCGAATTCCAGGCCGGCCTGATAAAGATTGTGTGCCGTGGGATAGGCGGTACCGGCGGTGCCTGCGGCCTTATCCTGATCGGCGATGGCAAAACGTGCGGCGATATCCGCATCACGATAGGTCAGCCAGTTGCGCTGCGCCTGGCGCAGTTTCGCGCTCATGGACGGATAGGCGGCCCACTTCTTGAGCACGGCCTGGTAAGTCGCGTTGAGCTGGCGATCGGCATCGCCAAGCGCCTGGGCCGAACAGGCGTCCATCTGCATCTGCGTGTTGGCGTTGGCGCAGTAGTGATCGACGATTTGTTGGTTGGACAGGGGCTGCTCTGCGTGTGCTGATCCGATGACACCGAGAAGCAGCACGGCAAGGCCCATCTTCACGCACACACGCCCCCTCTCCCCTCCGGGGAGAGAGCTGGGGTGAGGGGTCGGGCTTGCCGTAACGGTGGTAATCATGGCGGATCGTGTTTGCTTTGCTTTTTGGGCGAAATAAGGGAGTTTCTCGCGAGGTTGGCCCCTCACCCCGACCCTCTCCCCGAAGGGGAGAGGGAGAAGTACCTGGTTAGCCGACGGCACCTTCCAGCGAGATCTCCAGCAGCTTCTTCGCCTCCACCGCAAATTCCATCGGCAGCTCGCGGAACACCTGCTTGCAGAAGCCGTCGACGATCATCGACACCGCGTCTTCTTCACTGATGCCGCGCGAGAGGCAATAGAAGAGCTGGTCGTCGGAGATCTTCGAGGTGGTGGCTTCGTGCTCGACGGTGGCGCTGGGGTTCTTCACTTCCATATACGGGAAGGTGTGTGCGCCGCAGCGCTTGCCGATCAGCAGCGAATCGCACTGGGTGTAGTTGCGCGCGCCTTCGGCGCCCTTCTCCATCTTCACCAGGCCGCGATAGCTGTTGGAACTGCGGCCGGCGCTGATGCCCTTGGACACGATCTTGGATTTGGTGCCCTTGCCGATGTGGATCATCTTGGTGCCGGTATCGGCCTGCTGGCGATGATGGGTGAGCGCGACCGAGTAGAACTCGCCCACCGAACGGTCACCGCGCAGCACGCAGCTGGGGTACTTCCAGGTGATGGCCGAACCGGTTTCCACCTGCGTCCAGGAAATCTTCGAGTCGTCGCCGCGGCAATCGCCACGCTTGGTGACGAAGTTGAAGATGCCGCCGCGGCCTTCCTCGTCGCCCGGATACCAGTTCTGCACCGTCGAATACTTGATGTTGGCTTTTTCCAGCGCAACCAGTTCCACCACGGCCGCGTGCAGCTGGTTTTCATCGCGCATCGGCGCGGTACAGCCTTCGAGGTAGGAAACGTAGGCGCCCTCTTCGGCGATGATCAGCGTGCGCTCGAACTGCCCGGTGTGGCCGGCGTTGATGCGGAAGTAGGTGGACAGCTCCATCGGGCAACGCACGCCCTTGGGGATAAACACGAACGAGCCGTCGGAGAACACGGCCGAGTTCAGTGCGGCGAAATAGTTGTCACCCACCGGCACCACGCTGCCGAGGTACTTCTGCACCAGTTCTGGATGTTCGCGGATGGCTTCGCTCATCGAGCAGAAGATCACGCCGACCTCGGCCAGCTCCTTGCGGAAGGTGGTGCCGACGGACACCGAGTCGAACACCGCATCCACTGCCACACCAGCCAGCTTGGCGCGCTCGTGCAGCGGCACGCCGAGCTTGTCGTAGGCTTCCAGCAGCTTGGGATCGACTTCGTCCAGCGATTTCGGCCGGTTCTTCGGCGAGGCGTAGTAGCTGATCGCCTGGAAATCGATCGGACCGATGTTGAGCTTGGCCCAATGCGGCGTCGGCATGGTCAGCCAATGGCGGTAGGCCTTCAGGCGCCACTCGGTCATCCACTCCGGCTCGCCCTTCAGCGCGGAAAGCTGGCGCACGATGTCTTCGGACAGGCCCGGCGGCAGGCTGTCGGTTTCGATCTCGGTAACGAAGCCGGCTTCGTAGCGACGGCCGAGTGCGGCGGCAACTTCGGCGTTGTCGCGCAGGGCGGTGCTATCGGTGTCGACAGTCGTGCTCTCAATGGTCATGGTGCGGTCCTGCTTTTCAAATCGGTATGCGCCACGCCAGCAGCTGGCGTGCGCACGTTGGGGTGCAGCATGTCGGCCAGGCTCATCGAGCGCAGTGCGTTATCCAGTACGTTGTTGATGTGTTGCCAGCTGCCGCGTACGCCGCATTGCGATATGCGATCGCAATGGCCATCGCTCAAGCTGCATTCGGTCATCCCCAGGGGCCCTTCCATCGCTTCCACGATCTCGGCGACGCTGATTGCGTCGGCCGGGCGCGCCAGGCGGTAACCGCCGTTGACGCCGCGGAAGGACTCCACCAGTCCGGCATGTCCCAGCAACTTCAGCAGCTTGCTGACGGTGGGCAATTCCAGATGGGTTTCTTCGGCAATTTGCGCTGTGCTGAGGACGTCGTCAGGGTGCGCGGCGATGCAGGTCATCACCACGGTGGCGTAATCCGTCAGTCGGCTGACACGGAACATGGGGAAGGCACCGCGTTAATCCAGACCGAAATGGTACAGATTAAGTCGGTCGGGGTCAACGCGGCGTAGGGTTCCATCGGCTGGTTATTGCACCATATTGGATCATCTAACGCACCAGCATGGACAAAAAACTATCTGCCGCAACTCGCCCTTCTCCTGCCGAGTGGCTTGGTGCTGCGGTTTCCCTGCGCTTCATGCGGGCTGGCACGCAATCTGCTGTGTTGCAACAAAACGTCCAATGGGGAGCCGCCGCGCATGAAATGGATCACCGCGATCATCAAACCCTTCACCCTGGACGATGTGCGCGAGGCACTGGGCGAGGCCGGGGTACAGGGCATGACCGTGACCGAAGTCAAAGGCTTCGGCCGCCAGCGCGGACACACCGAGCTGTATCGGGGCGCGGAGTACGTGGTCGACTTCCTGCCCAAGCTGAAGATCGAGCTGGCGGTGAGCGACGAGCAGGTTGAACTGGCGATCGAGGCGATTACCAAAGCGGCGCGTACCGGCAAAGTCGGCGACGGCAAGATTTTTGTGAGTGAGCTGGAGCAGGTGATTCGGATCCGGACGCAGGAGGTGGATGCCGATGCGCTGTGATGCCCACGATTTTCTCCCTCTCCCCTCCGGGGAGAGGGCCGGGGTGAGGGGCCAGCCTTGCGCTGACTCTCATTCGAAGTCTGCTTTGAATAACCCTTCTCGCGAGAGTGGCCCCTCACCCCAACCCTCTCCCCGGAGGGGAGAGGGAGCACGTCCTGGCAAGATGATGCTGCTGGTCCTGCTTGCGCTCTTCGCCCCCTCAGTTTTCGCACAAGCAACACCAGTCCCAACCCTCAACAGCGGCGACACCGCCTGGATGATCGTCGCGAGCGCGTTCGTGCTGATGATGACGATTCCCGGCGTCGCGCTGTTCTACGGCGGCATGGTGCGGGCAAAGAACCTGCTTTCGGTGATGATGCAGTGCCTGGCGATTACCTCGCTGGTGACGGTGTTGTGGATGATCTACGGCTACTCCATGGCGTTCAGCACGGATGGCATGCATGCCGGCGTCACCAACTGGCATTCGTTTATCGGCGCATTCGATCGCGTGATGCTGGCGGGGCTGACACCGGCCTCGCTGTATCAGACGGTGCCGGAAAGCGTGTATGTGATGTTCCAGCTTACTTTCGCCATCATCACGCCAGCCTTGATCATCGGTGCGTTTGCCGAGCGCATGAAGTTCAGCGCGATGCTGGTGTTTTCCGGCCTGTGGCTCACCTTTGTCTATCTGCCGATTGCGCACATGGTATGGAGTGGCCCGGGCTCGCTGCTGGGTGATCTGGGCGTGCTTGATTTCGCGGGCGGTACGGTAGTGCATATCAACGCAGGCATTGCCGGCCTGGTCGCGTGCCTGGTGCTGGGCAAACGCCGTGGTTATCCACACACGCACATGCCACCGCACAACCTGGGCTACACGGTGATCGGCGCGAGCATGCTGTGGCTGGGCTGGTTTGGTTTCAATGCAGGATCGGCCGTGGCGGCGAACGGCAACGCCGGCATGGCGATGCTGGTGACGCAGATTGCCACCGCGGCAGCAGCGATTGGCTGGGTGACGGTGGAGTGGATCGTGCACAAGCGTGCAAGCGTGCTGGGCATGGCTTCGGGCGCGGTGGCCGGATTGGTGGCCATAACGCCGGCCGCGGGAACGGCGGGTCCGGGCGGCGCCCTGATTCTCGGCTTCGTTGCCGGTGCGGTGTGCTTCTTCACTGCCACCCGCCTGAAGCACAAACTGGGTTATGACGACACGCTGGATGTGTTCGGCGTGCACGCCATCGCCGGCATCATCGGCGCACTGCTCACCGGCGTGTTCGCCGCGCCCAAGCTGGGCGGATTCGACAGCGCCGTGACCTCGCCACTGGCGCAGCTGTGGATTCAGTGCAAGGGCGTGGGTTTCACGATTGCGTGGAGCGGCGTGCTGAGCTGGGTGATTCTGAAGCTGGTGGATCTGACCATCGGGTTGCGTGTTAGCGCCGAGCAGGAGCAAGTCGGCCTGGATATCGCCGAACATGAGGAACGGGCGTACAACCTGTCTTGATGGTTCGCAGCTGTCGTCCCGGCTTTCGCCGGGATGACGGCAAGGCTGGAGTTGGGTGAACGGCCCCCACAGGCACTAAGCTATTCGAGTGTCCGCTTCGAACCCCCTCATGCAAAGCCTCAACGACCGCGCTGCCGCTCGCCTCGCCTGGACGCGAGCCAGCCTTGGCAACGATTCGCTCATCCTGGAACCGGCCTCGGCCGACGCGAGTTTTCGCAGCTACTGGCGCACGCATCACGACGGCCGCAGTTGGATCGTGATGGATTCACCACCCGCGCAAGAAGATCCGCGCCCGTGGCTGAAGATCGGTGAACAACTCGCCGCCGCGGGCCTGCATGTGCCGGCGGTGTACGACAAGGATCTCGAACAGGGTTTTCTGCTGATCGAGGACCTGGGTTCGCGTTTGTATCTGCCGGCGTTGAATGAAAGCTCGGCCGATGCGCTGTATGGCGACGCGATGGACGCCCTGCTGCGCATGCAGCGCAGCATGGATTACCGCGAGCTGCCACCCTTCGACCGCGATGTATTGGTCCGTGGCCTGGAGATCATGCCCGAGTGGTTCCTCGGCCGGCATCTCGGCCACGCGCCGGACTGCGGTGAGTGGGATGTGCTGGAGGCAGCGTTCGGCCTGATCGTGCGCAATGCGCTGGAACAGCCGCGCTGTTTCGTGCATCGCGATTTTCACAGTCGCAACCTGCTGATCACCGATCACAACAATCCAGGCATCATCGATTTTCAGGGCGCCCTCGCCGGCCCCATCACCTACGATCTCGCTTCGTTATTGCGCGATGGCTATATCGCCTGGCCGCGCACGCGCGTCGAGGCATGGGTGGAGCAGTACCGGGGCAAACTCATCGATGCACGACTGATTGATGCCGGCGTCGATCAGCAGCAGTTTTTGCGCTGGTTCGATCTGACCGGCCTGCATCGTCACATCCGGGTACTCGGGCAGTTTTACCGTCTCTGGTATCGCGATGGAAAACCCGGCTATCTGGCCGATGTGCCGCGGGTTTATCACTACGTAGTGTCTGTCGCGCGCAGCTATCCAGAGCTGTCGGCCCTGGCCGACTTGATCGAAGCTCATGCGCAAGACCGCGATTTGACCAAGGTGGCGGGCGCATGAGGCACGCTTTGATCTTTGCGGCGGGATTAGGTGAGCGCATGCGCCCGCTTACCGATCACACGCCGAAACCCTTGCTGACCGTTCAAGGCAAACCGCTGATCGCGTGGCATCTGGAAAAGCTGGCCGCGATCGGCGTGCATTATGTGGTGATCAACACCTCGCACCTGGCCGAGCAGTTTCCGGAAGCACTCGGCGATGGTTCGCGCTGGGGCCTGCGCATTCGTTACGCCTACGAAGGCCCTACGCCGCTGGAAACCGGCGGCGGCATGCTCAATGCCCTGCCCCTGCTTGGTCCGGAACCGTTTATCGTCGTCAGCGGCGATGTGTGGACCGATGCGGATTTCGGTGCCTTGCCGAAAGAGCCCGTCGGCGTCGCGCATCTGCTGCTGGTGGACAATCAGCCGCACCATCCGCACGGCGATTTCGCGCTGGACGACCGGGGCTTTTTGCGTAATGAAGGCGCAGCGAGGCTGACCTACAGCGGCATCGGCGTCTATCGCCGGGAATTTCTACATGGATGGCAGTCGCTGATCGAACCCGACCAGGATGCGCACGACAAACCACCGCGCTTCAAAATCAGACCGCTACTGGAAACTGCGATTGCGCAAAGCGCTGTGACCGGCAGCCATCACCACGGTACATGGACCGACGTCGGCACACCCGAGCGACTGGCTTCGCTCAATCGGTGACAACGGCGCATGCCGAGGCTTGTCCCGAACTTCATACGGGATAAGCCAGTACTACTGAGCGGCCTGTATCGACAAGCCAGGCATATTGGAGCGCCCGCTCGTGTTGAGTGGCGCTACCGACGCAGACGTATTTGCTGTGGGAGGCGGCGCCACTGCCTGGCCATCTGCCTCCTCTTGTGACATCGCGGCATCCTGCGCCTGCTTGGTCATCAAGATGATGCTGATGCGCCGATTGATCGGATTGCTGGGATTGGCCTTGTCAAACGGCACTGCTGCCGCAAGGCCAACCACACGTGCAACTTTTTCCTCCGACAAGCCACCATCCAGCAAGGCACGCCGGGCCGCATTCGCGCGGTCGGCGGAAAGCTCCCAGTTGCTGTAGCTGTTGTTGGTGCCGTATGGCGCGTCGTCGGTGTGACCGGAGATGCTGATGTTGTTCGGTGCCTCGTTGATGAAACCTGCCAGTTCGTGAAGAATGCCGACCGTGTACGGCTCAAGCGTGGCACTGCCGGTATCGAACATCGGCCGGTTCTGCTTGTCGACGATCTGGATGCGCAAACCTTCCGGCGTGATATCCAGCAGCAATTGATCCTTGAACGGCTCCAGCGCCTGGCTCTTCTCGATGGCGGCGTGCAGTTGCTGCATCAGGTTTTCCAGCCGCGCCTTTTCCTGCTCACGCGCCAGCTTTTCCACATCCGCTGCGCTATCGCGTGAAGACCGCCGATCCTTGCCCGCACCATGCGCGATGTCCATCGCGCCACCCAGCTTGATCATGCTGTCGCTGGCGCCGCCCGGGCCGACCTTGCCCGGCGGCGCCATGGGCGCGTTGCCGGGGGTCATACTGGGATTCTTGAAGTATTCGGCGATGGCGGCCCGCTGCTGCTTGGTGCCCACGCCGATCAGCCACATCACCAGGAAGAACGCCATCATCGCGGTGACGAAGTCGGCATAGGCCACCTTCCACGCGCCGCCGTGATGGCCATACTTCCTGCGCCGTCCACGGCGGACGACGATCAACGGCTCCGATTCGTTCTCGCTCACGCCGGGGCCCCGGCACGAGAACCCTTGAGATGGTCTTCGAAATCCTGGAAGTTCGGCCGCGATTGCGGCGACAGGGTCTTGCGCGCGAACTCCACCGACACTTTCGGGTTATAGCCGCGCAGGGAAGCCAGCAAGGCCACCTTGACACATTCGAACGCACGGCCATCTTCGCGCACACGATTTTCCATCGCGGCACCCAGCGGGCCGATAAAACCATAGCAAAGCAGGATGCCCAGGAACGTACCGACCAAGGCACCGGCAATGTGTTCGCCGATCTGCGAGGTATCACCGCCCAATTGCGACATGGTGGTAACGATGCCAAGCACCGCCGCGACAATCCCGAAACCAGGCATCGCATCGGCCATCTTCGTCACCGCCAGCGCGGGTGCCTCGGCCTCTTGCTGGTGCGTTTCCAGTTCCACTTCCAACAACTGTTCCAGCTCGTGCGGATTCATGCTGCCGCCAATCATCAGACGCAGACAATCGGTAATGAACTCGATCAGGTGGTGCTCCTTCACCAGGCGCGGGTAGGCGCTGAACACCGGGCTCGCCTGTGGATCTTCGATATGCGACTCCAGCCCCATCAGGCCCTGTTTGCGCATCAGGCTGAAGATGTCGTACAGCAGCGCCAGCAGATCGACGTAATCCTGCTTGCGATATTTCGGTCCTTTGAACAAGGCCAGGATGTTGCGAAACGCGCCCTTCACGATCTCGGATGGATTGGCGGAAAGGAACGCACCTACCGAGCCGCCACCGATGATCATCAGTTCACAGGGTTGCCACAGGGCAAGAATGTGGCCGTGCGCGAGCACATAACCGCCGAATACGCAGCACAGCACAACCAATGATCCGATCAGGACAAGCATGTGGACTCCCAGCCAGGACATGATGTCCTAGTTAGGCTTATCGACCGGGCGGGGATGAAGTTGAGGCTGGAAAATACAACGCGTTATTACGGCCAACGCCTTCACACTTTGCGGTCAGAAGTGACCCGCAACGTCACCTGTGTTGTTGACGTAACGATGAGGCAAACCGGTTATTCCTTGCCAAGCAGAAAACAAAATGGCCCGGATATCCGGGCCATTTTGCTATCACATATGTGAAGACGTATTACGGACGGCGCGCCAGCTCCGGATTTTCCTTGGTCACCGGCATCAGGTCCTTCTTCGATACACCCAGCCACAGCAGGATCGGGCTGGCCACGAAGATCGAGGAAAGCGTACCGACCAGAATGCCGATCAGCATGGTGATCGCAAAGCCGTGCACGGTCGGGCCGCCGAAGAAATACAGCGCGGCCATGGCGATGCTGGTGAACAGCGAGGTGATGATGGTTCGCGACAGCGTGCTGTTGATCGAGCGGTTGAGCACTTCTTCCGGATCGGCCTTGCGCGAGGAGCGGAACAGTTCGCGAATACGGTCGAACACCACCACCTTGTCGTTGATCGAATAGCCGATCACCGCCAGCACGGAAGCCAGCACGGTGAGGTCAAACTCGCGCTGTACCAGCGAGATCACGCCCAGCGTGACCAGTACGTCGTGCACTTCGGTGGCCAGCGCGGCGACCGCAAAGCGGCGTTCGAAACGAATCCACAGATACACGCCGATGCCGATGATCACGAAGATTGCCGCGGTGACACCGTCGCTGCGCAGTTGCTCGCCCACCTGCGGGCCGACAAACTCCTTGCCCGCAATCTTGGCGTCGGGACGTGGAGCTTGCAGCGCCTTGGCGACGTCGTTGACGATCAGGTCCAGGTTGGGCGACTTGCCTTCCGGCACCGTGTAATGACTGTCGTCCTTCGGCTGGAAGCGGATCGATACCTGGCGGGTGCCGCCCACGCTCTGCACGACAGCATTCTCGATACCGCCCTTGTCCAGGGCGCTACGCACATCCTCCACCGAGACTGGTTTGTCATAGGTGGTTTCGATGCTGACACCGCCGGTGAAATCCAGTCCGTAGTTCAGGCCGCGCGTGGCGAGCAGCGCCACGGAGGCAATCATCAGCAGGATGGCGATACCGATGCTGACCTTGCGCAGGCCGAGGAAGTGGACGTTGCTGTTATGGCTGAAAATTTCCATGTCGTTCCCCGATTACACCGACAGCGTCTTGAGCTTGCGCCCGTGGTGGATCAGCGCCGTGATCGCGTGGGTCACCGTGACCGAGGTAAACATCGAGGTCAGGATACCGATAAGCAGCGTGACGCCGAAGCCCTTGATCGGGCCCGAGCCCATCGTGGTCAGCGCCAGCGCGGCGATAAGGTGGGTGACGTTGGCGTCGAGAATGGTGGCCCAGGCCTTTTCGTAGCCGGCGCGGATCGCCGCCAGCGGCGTGGAGCCGTTACGCAATTCCTCGCGCACGCGTTCGCAGATCAGCACGTTGGCGTCGATCGCCATACCGAGCGTCAGCACGATACCGGCGATACCCGGCATGGTCAGCGTCACGCCGATCATCGACATCACCGCGACCAGGATCACCAGGTTGAAGAACAGCGCCACGTCGGCCACCAGACCGAACAGCTTGTAGTAGATCGCAGCGGCCACCAGCACCAGGCCCAGGCCGAGCAACACCGCCTTCAGGCCTTTGTCGATGTTGTCCTGACCGAGGCTGGGACCGATCACGCCTTCCTGCACGATGTCCATCGAAGCGGCGAGCGAACCACCCTTCAGCAGCAGGGCCAGCTCGGATGCTTCTTTCGAACTACCCAGGCCGGTGGTCTGGAACTTGTTGCTGAAGACGCCGTTGATAGTGGCGTAGTTGATGACGGTATAGGTGGTCTTGGGCGTGCGCACTTCCTTGCCGTCGACGATCTTGGTATCGACAACGCGTTCCACATACACCACCGCCATCGGCTTGCCGACGTTGTCGCGGGTAAATTCAAGCATTTTCGCAGCGCCCGCCGAGTTCAGCGTCACGTTCACGCTGGGCGAACCGGTCTGCTGATCATTGCCGGAGGAGGCATCGACCAGCTCGTCGCCGGTGGCGATGATGCTCTTGCTGACCAGGTACGGTTCACCGCGACGGCCGTAGTACAGGTGCGCATCCGGCGGAACATTGCCGGTCTTCACCGCATCCTGCACGGCAGGATCACGTGCGTCGCCCAAGCCCGCCACATATTCCAGCGTCGCCGTGGCGCCGATCACTTTCTTCGCTTCGGCGGGATCCTGCACGCCGGCGAGTTCAACCGAAATATGGTCTTCGCCTTGCGCCTGGATCACCGGTTCGGACACGCCCAGCGCGTTAATGCGGTTGCTCAGCGTGGCAAGATTCTGGCGAATGGCGCTGGTGGCCAACAAACGCAGCTGGTTCGGCTTGATCGACGCATTAAGTATGTAGCGATTGCCGGTATTGGCGCCGTCCGTGACGCTGAGGTCGGTGTATTCGGTGGCGATGGCGTCGCTGGCGGTGGAACGATCCGCCGCGGAATCCAGTACCACGTTGACGCCCTGGCCGCGGACGGGATCACGCGCCACGGAAATAAACGGGATCTTCTTGTCCTTGAGCAGCGAGGTGATGTCCTGGGTGTAGCGAATCTCCTGCTTGTCGACCACATCGTTCTGATCGACCGCCATCAGGAAGCGCACGCCGCCCTGCAAGTCCAGACCCAGCGGCATCGGACGGCCGCCGATCGCACTGAGCCAGCCCGGCACCGTCGATTGCAGGTTGTACGCCGCCGTGTAGTCATCGCCCAGCACCGGCTTCAGCGCGTCGGCCGCGGCCTTCTGCTGATCCCCGTTGGCGAAACCGATCAGGATGGAATCACCACGACTCACATCGTGTTTGATGTTCGCATCGAGGTAAGCAATCTTGGCGGCCTGCAGCGCGGCAGTCACTTTCTGCTCCAAGGCCTGATCGATCACGGCATTGTGCGTGGCCGAGACCTGCACCGCGGGCTTTGGCAGATACAAGTTCGGCAGCCCGTACAAAGTGCCGAGCACCAGTACGACGGCGACCAGAAAGTATTTCCAGCGTGGAAAATCACTCATGCCTTGCATCCATAAAAGCCGCAGCACCGGGCCGCGGGGTAACTTGAATTAATGGGAAAATCCATCCGCGCGACAGATGGATCAGGACGACTTCAGCGTGCCCTTGGGCAGCACCTGCTGGACCGCACTTTTCTGCAGCTTGATCTTCACGTTCGGCGCGATCTCCACCGTGATAAAGGTCTCGCCCACCTCTTCAACCCGGCCGGCGATGCCGCCGTTGCTGACCACTTCATCACCCTTGGCCAGATTGGACACCATCTGGCGGTGTTCCTTCTGCCGCTTCATCTGCGGACGCATGATCATGAAATACATCACGCCGAACAGCACGATCATCATGATCAGCATGGAAAGACCGCCACCAGCAGCACCCGGCGCAGCCTGCGCCAGCACGATATTCGTCGAAAGATTCATCAGCTTGTCCCGCAAGTTACGGCCGCAGCAAGAGTTTTTGCCGCACGCCCAATAAAAGACCTTGGATTATGCCATGAGTGATGGCTGTTTGCGTTCGCCCTGCCCCCGACCCGATCGGGAAATGGGATGAGGGACCAGCCTCGTCGTACGTTTCCGGCTTTGTCTACAAGGAAAGGCCAAAAGTTCAGCGCGGCGGCCATATCCCCGCAGGGCTGCCCCTCACCCCAGCCCGGGGTGAGAAAGGCTATCCGGCACCCTGCCTGCGGGCATAGAACCTGGTCACGAAATCGTCGAGCGCCCCCGCCGCGATCGACTCGCGCAGGCCTGCCATCAGTTGCTGGTAGTGGTGCAGGTTATGGATGGTGGCCAGCTGGCTGCCAAGGATCTCGTTGCAGCGATCCAGGTGCCGCAGATAGGCGCGGCTGAAGCCGTTGCGGCAGGCATAGCACTCGCAGCCCTCCTCGATCACCCGCGTGTCGTTGGCGAACTTGGCGTTGCGAATGCGCAGCGTGCCTTCGGCGGTGAACAGGAAACCGTTGCGCGCGTTGCGGGTAGGCATCACGCAATCGAACATGTCGATGCCGCGCCGCACCGCTTCGACGATGTCTTCCGGACGTCCCACGCCCATCAGATAGCGCGGGCGATCCTGCGGCAGCAAGGGCACGGTGAAATCCAGCGTGTGATTGCGTTCGGCTTCGGGCTCGCCCACCGCCAGGCCACCCACCGCATAGCCGTCGAAGCCGATCTGGATCAGTCCCTCGGCCGAACGGCGGCGCAGGTTTTCATACACGCTGCCCTGCACGATGCCGAACAGCGCATTCGGATTGTTTAGATCATCGAAGGCGCGGCGTGAGCGTTCGGCCCAACGCAGGCTCAGCTCCATCGATTCCGACGCCACTTTTTCCGTGGCCGGATAAGGCGTGCATTCGTCGAAGATCATCGCGATATCCGAATCCAGCACAGTCTGGATCCGCATCGACTCCTCCGGTGACAAGAACACCTTGGAGCCATCCACCGGCGAGGCGAAGGCCACGCCCTGCTCGGTGATCTTGCGCTTGTGCGCCAGCGAGAACACCTGGAAACCACCAGAGTCGGTGAGGATGGGCTTGTTCCAGCCGATAAAGCGATGCAGCCCGCCGAACTCCCCGACGACCTCCAGGCCCGGGCGCAGAAACAGGTGAAAGGTGTTGCCCAGGATAATCTCCGCGCCTACTTCAAGGAGGTCGCGGGGAGTCATGGCCTTGACCGAGCCGTACGTGCCGACCGGCATGAAGGCCGGGGTTTCCACGGTACCGCGATCAAAGGTAAGGCGTCCGCGGCGGGCAGCGCCGTCGGTGGCCAGGAGGTCGAAATGCATGGCAGTCATTCGCCCATTATCGCATTCCTGGCTAGATCTCCCCTATGGGGCAAGCTCGCGACAACCGTAGTTTGGCGCGCTGCTTCGCTTGAAATCCGAGGCGAGGGTGCCCCCTCACCTCAGTCCCCAGATCAAGTCCGGGCCAGGCTCTCTCCTCGCTTCTCAGAGCCGAGCCCCCCCGGAGGGGAGAGGAAGAAAGGCGTGTGATCAAAGCCCCTGCGGCAAGATCAGCATCGCATCGCCATACGAGAAGAACCGATAACGCTGCTTTACCGCATGTTGATATGCGCCAAGGATGTACTCGCGCCCCGCCAGCGCCGATACCAGCATCAGCAAGGTCGACTGCGGCAGATGGAAGTTGGTGATCAAGCCGTCAATGCTGGTGATGCGATAACCCGGGAAGATGAAGATCTGTGTTTCGCCGGCAAACGGTCGCAACACGCTGTCCACGGTGGCGCTTTCCAGTGCGCGCACTACGGTCGTGCCTACGGCGATCACCCGGCCGCCAGCGCGGCGCGTACGATGGATCTGATCCACCAGCCCCGCGCCGACATTCAACCACTCGCGATGCATCTGATGGTGGGAGAGATCCTCGCTGCGTACAGGCTGGAACGTACCGGCGCCCACGTGCAAGGTGACGTAGCCGAAATCCACGCCCTTGTCGCGCAATTGCTTCAGCAAGGCATCGTCGAAATGCAGACCGGCGGTGGGCGCGGCGACCGCGCCGGGCTCGCGTGCGTAGACCGTCTGATAGCGCTCCATGTCGCTGGCATCGGCATGCCGCGAGATGTACGGCGGCAACGGCATTTCGCCCAAGCGCATCAGCAGACGTTCCAGCGGCTCCGGCGATTCGAAGCGCAGGCGGAAAAAGCTCTCATCGCGGCCAAGCACCGTGGCATGGCTGCCATCGGCCAGCACGATCACCGTACCCGGACGCGGTTTCTTGCTGACGCCGAGCTGCACGATCGCTTCGTGCGTACCGGTTACGCGTTCGATCAGGATCTCCACTGCCCCGCCGCTCGGCTTGTTGCCATACAACCGCGCGGGCAACACCCGCGTGTCGTTGAATACCAGCAGATCACCCTTGCGCAGGAACGAAGGCAAGTCACGAAACATCCGGTCCTGCCAGGTACGCACCGGCACGTCCAGCAGCAGCAGACGGCTGGCGCTGCGCTGAGACAGTGGCGTCTGCGCGATCAGCTCGGGTGGCAGGTCGAAATGGAAGTCGGACTTTTTCACTGCGGGAGGCCAGGGTCGAATGGCGCATTATCGCGCAAAGACGAGCACCGGGCCCGGCAGCTTGACCAACTGCCAGAGCGCTCAGGCCGCAAATGAAGTCATCGTCATATCGAACATCAATATGCTCGAGGACAACTCATTCCGATTAAAGCCACCCTTTCTGCCGCGCCAGGCGATACGCCTCGATACGGTTGCCCGCACCCAGCTTGCCGATGGCTTCGGAAAGATAATTACGCACCGTGCCATGTGACAGATTGAGCTTGGTCGCGATATCGCTCGCCGATTGTCCTTCGCCGGCCAGGCGCAGTACTTGCCGTTCGCGATCATTGAGCGGATCGGCTTCCGACCATGCCTCCAGTGCCAGCTGTGGATCGATCGAGCGGCCACCGCGATGCACGGTGCGCAACGCTTCGGCGAGATTTTCAGCCGGCGCATCTTTCAGCAGATAACCGGATACGCCTGCATCCAGCGCACGCCGCAAGAAGCCAGGACGCGCAAAGGTGGTGACGATGATCGACTTCACCGGCAGCTCATACCGTTGTATGCGCTGCACCAGTTCCAGGCCGGTGATGCCGGGCATTTCGATATCAGTGACCAGCACATCCGGTTTCAGGCGCTGCACTTCACGCCATGCTGTTTCGCCGTCGGGGGCAGAACCGAGCACTTCGATATCCGACTCGAGATTCAGCAGCGCCGACAAGGCACCGCGCACCATCGCCTGATCTTCGGCCAGCAGGACGCGGATCATGCGGCGCCCCGCGCAAGATCGGTCGGCTCGTCGTGCGCAGGCGATGAAGCTTGCTGCGCCCAGCGTTGCCTTGCGCCAAGCGGAACGCTGATGTTGAGCCGGGTGCCGCGCTTGGGTGGCGAGTCGATCGAAAACGTTCCGCCCAAGGCTTTGATGCGCTCGCGCATGCCGTTGATGCCGTTGCCCTCGGCGCTTTGTCCGCCACGCCCGTTGTCGCAAATCTGCATATCGAGTTTTTCCGCTGTGAAATCGAACCGCACATTCGCCTCCGTCGCGCCAGCGTGCCGATGGATATTCGTTACGGCTTCGCGAATCACCAGGGCCAGGCCGCGCTCCACATCCACCGGCAGGGATGACGGCAGCTGGCCGTAATCCAGACGCACCGCCGAGGACTCCAGCAGCAAGCGTGCGGAGGCCAGTTCGGCGGCAAGGTCGGTGGCGCGAATGCCGGTGACTGCTGCACGCACTTCCGCCAGCGCATGGCGCGCCACGCTTTCCGCTTCTTCCAATTCGCGCCGTGCGGTGTCGGGATCGCGGTCGAACAGCTTGCGCGACAGCTCAAGCTTGAGCGTGATCAGCGACAAGGTGTGGCCAAGCAGATCATGCAGATCGCGGCCGATACGTTCACGCTCCGCCGTGGCCGCGAGTCGGCGCACTTCATCCTGCGACAGTTTCAGCGCGGCATTTTTCTTTGATGCATTGATGCCGACGTTAACGACGGTGGTGATCACGGCCACCATCGCAATCAGATAGGCAATGACCTGCCACGGCATCCGGTCCACCGATGCGACCACTGCAAACAGCACGCACATGGCGACCAGGTTCAGCAGATACCGGCGCCAGCCGCATACGCCGGCACGCAGCATCACGCAGGCATAAATGGCATAGCACCCACCCGTACCGCCATCGAATGTCAGGGTGATGTAACCAAGCAGGGCGATGCACCATGCGTAGCGAAGTACTGAACGCTGCGGGCGAACAATGCATAGCGCATAAAGGAGCGTAAAGATCGGATAGGTCACCCCTGTGATGACCGCCCACTTGAGCGTGAAGCCCTTGTCGTCCATCAACGGGCCGAAAAAAATCCAGATCGACCACAGCAGGTGGACGGCATCGATCCACGGGTTATGGCCCTTGCGGATGTTCTCGGCCGCTTCCGAATCCGGCGTCGGCCTCAGCCATGCAGGCACGGGGAGGGAGAGAGACATGATCAGCGGCTCCGGACTGCGTCAGCGAGCATCCTACGTCAACCGTAACGACGCAGGCGACGTGTGGCGATGACAAAAAACACTGCTGTGAAACCCAGCAACACCAGCAGGTCCGCGGATGCCGTCCCGTGCTGCATGCCCAGCACGGCCAGGCCTAGCTGATGCAGGTGATAGCTCGGCCAGACCGGCGCCAGCTGCTGCAAGGCCTTGGGCAGTTGGTTCAGCGGCACCCACAGCCCCGACAGGAAGGACATCGGCAGATAGAGCAGGTTGAGCGCGCCCGGCGCACCCTGCCCCTTGATCAGCGTGCCAACCAGCATGCCAAGCGCGCAGAACGGCAACACGCCCAACACGCCCATCAACACCAGCAGACTTGCTTGCCGCACGGTAAGCGCCACATGCGCCAGGCCCAGGCCCATCGCCAGCAACAACAGGATCACTACCGCGGCAGCCAGCATCGCCATCAGCATCTTGCCGAGCAGATACGCACCGGGCGGCATCGGCAAGGCGCGCTTGTACGTCAACAGGCCGCCGTCGCGTTCCAGCGCCAGCGATACGCCGAAGCCGAACAGCCCCGGACTCATGACACCGAACACGCCGTAGCTGACCAGCAGATAGCGCGCGACATCCGGGCCTTCGGATTTGCTCAGCACGATGCCGAACAGCAGATAGAACATGGTTGGAAACAGCAGAATCGGCAGCATGAAGCTCGGGTTGCGCATGTAGCGCAGGCATTCGCTGCGCGCTTCGGCAACATAAGCGCCGAGCACGCGCCGAAACGGCATGCTGGTAACCACCGGGGTATTCGATGCAGTACTGATCGACACAGCGTTCATTACGCGGCCTCCTGTTCGATCGCCGGTTCGTCGCGGGTGAGTTCCGTAAAGGCTTCGGCCAGACCGGCACGCTGCACCTCGAGTTCGCTCAAGGCAGCGTCGGCATCGAGCAGACGGCGCAGCACGCTTTCCGCAGCGCTGGTGCTGATGCGCAAGCGCCCTCCATCGCGCTCGGCGACGGCGACTTGCGGCCAGTTCGCCACCGTCGCGGCATCCAGATCCGTGACACAGCGGATACGCGTGAGCGGTACCTGTGCACGCAAGGCATCGACGCTGCCTTCGCTCAATACACGTCCTTTGCCCATCACCACCACGCGTTGCGCCAGCGCTTCGGCTTCTTCGAGGTAGTGGGTGGTCAACACCACGGAACAGCCTTCGGCGACCAGGGCGCGCATCGCGGCCCAAAGCTTCTGGCGCGCGTCGATATCCATGCCGACGGTCGGCTCGTCCAGAAACACCAGTTCCGGCCGGCCGCACAGTGCGAGCGCAAACTGCACGCGCCGCTGCTGCCCGCCCGACAGCTTGCCGTAAGGTCGCTGCAGCAGGTCACCGATCCCGGCCAGGGCGGCACTTTCTTGCAAGGGGCGCGGATTCGGGTAGTAGCTGGCCACCAGGCGCAACAGCTCGGTCACCCGCAAGGTGATCGGCAACATCGCCGACTGCAGCATCACGCCGATGCGCCGACGTGCGTCGATCTGCTGCGGATCTCGGCCAAACAGCTCCGCGCGGCCGCCATCGGGGCGGATCAGGCCTAACAATAAACTGATGCTGGTGCTTTTTCCGGCCCCATTGGGACCCAGAACCGCGAGCAATTCGCCGCGGTGCAACACAAGATCAACCCCGTCCAGCGCGGTCAGTGGGCCGTAGCGCTTCACGGCAGCGGAGAGGCGGGCGACGACATCGGAAGTGGCGGGCATAGGGGTTCCTCCTTGCACTGCAGCGTAGGTTCCGCAAGGGGCCTAGCCCAGTTGCCGGCGTCAGCCGATGGAGATGACAAGCGTCATCCGGGGTTCCGGCAGCCCCTGCCCACGGGTTATCCTGATGGGCATACGCCGGTGGTTCCCCACACTCGGCGGGTGCGAGCGGGCGCATGGCCCGCGGGCCTTCGGCGCCTTCACGCACGCAATATATCTGTCGGCCTGCTTTGCGCTGGGTGCGAGGCGCTGACAAGAGTTCGAGGAGAGTAGTCATGGGTGTGATCGATCAGCTGCGCGAACTGCGCGAATTTGGCGGCAAGCCGCGGACCACTGGCCTGGATGACGCCACTATCGAGCGGATGGCCGCGCTGGATCC
This sequence comes from Dyella flava, assembly GCF_016904955.1. Classification (GTDB taxonomy): domain Bacteria; phylum Pseudomonadota; class Gammaproteobacteria; order Xanthomonadales; family Rhodanobacteraceae; genus Dyella_B; species Dyella_B flava. The sequence continues at coordinate 207,811 of NZ_JADIKE010000037.1, forward strand.
GCAACTGGGCAAAGCCATTACCGAAGCCGTTGCGCGGCACCGTGAACTGCGCACCGAATTGGACGATTTCCTCAAGCTGGGTGAAGCCGAACAGCTGTCGCAAGTGTTGGCCGGTTTCGTCAACTTCTATCCGGATGATGCGATCAACCCCTATCTGCCGGCTGCTGCGCGCGGCCCGTGGATCGTCACGCTGAAGGGCGCGGTGGTCCACGACAACGGCGGCTACGGCATGCTCGGTTTTGGACACAACAACGAAGCGATCGATGCCGCGTTGTCGCGCCCGCAGGTGATGGCCAACGTGATGACGCCGAGCGTGTCGCAGATGCTTTTCACCAAGGCGATGCATCGCGAACTGGGTCGTAACCGTGGCGCCAATCCGTATGTGCAATACCTCGCGCTGAATTCAGGTTCGGAATCGGTCGGCCTCGCCTGCCGTATCGCCGACGTGAACGCCAAGCTGATGACCGACGCCGGTGGCCGTTATGCCGGTCGCACGATCAAGCGCGTCGCGGTAAAGGGCGCGTTCCACGGCCGCACCGACAAGCCGGCGCTGTATTCGGATTCCTCGCGCCGCACCTATCAGCAGCATCTGGCGAGCTATCGCCATGAAGACACGCTGCTGACGGTCGCCCCGTACGACATCGTGCAATTGGAAGCGGTATTTGCCGACGCCGATCGCCACGGCTGGTTCGTCGAAGCGCTGTTCCTGGAACCGGTGATGGGTGAAGGCGATCCGGGTCGCGCGGTCACGCCGGCGTTCTACCAGGCCGCGCGCGAACTGACCGAAGCACACGGCTCCTTGTTGTTGGTCGATTCGATCCAGGCGGGTCTGCGTGCGCATGGCGTGCTGTCGATCACCGACTATCCCGGCTTCGAAAAGCTGGCGCCGCCGGATATGGAAACCTTCTCCAAGGCGCTCAATGCAGGCCAATATCCGCTGTCGGTGCTGGCCGTGACCGAACGCACCGCCAACCTGTATCGCAAGGGCATCTACGGCAACACCATGACGGCCAACCCGCGCGCACTCGATGTCGCGCTGGCCACACTCGATCAGCTCACCGATGAGGTGCGCACGAATATCCGTGTCCGCGGCAAGGAATTCGTCGACAAACTCAATGCGCTGAAAGACGAACTCGGCGGCCTGATCACCAAGGTGCAAGGCACGGGCTTGCTGTTCTCGTGCGAACTGGCTCCGCAGTTCAAGTGCTACGGCGCGGGTTCGACCGAGGAATATCTGCGCGAGCGCGGCGTCGGCGTGATCCACGGTGGTGCGAATTCGCTGCGCTTCACCCCGCACTTCAAGATCACCAGTGCCGAAGTGGACATGGTGATCGCGCACGTGCGCCATGCGCTGCTGGAAGGTCCGCGCAAGAGCGAAGCGCGGGCAGCCTGAGGGTTTCTTCCTCTCCCTGGAGAGGATCGAGATGCGGGGCAACCATGCGGTTGCCTCCCATCCATCCCGCTTCGGATCAGCATCCGCGCAAGATTCCCGCCTGCCCAAGCCCTCGCCCCAACGGGGAGAGGGCTTTATCCGCAATAGCTTTCCCCTGCTCATACCCGGGCATAGACTGCCCCCGCCGGCGCAACGCCGGTGATCACTTCAGGAGGAAGCATCATGTCCATGCGTTTCAGCCTGCTCACCGCCGGTGCAGTCCTGGCCCTCGCGACCACTACCGCCTTCGCTGCACCGCAGAGCTCATCCAGCACGACGGGGCATTCCACCAAGCTGGGCCAATGCAGTCACGCCAACGCCGGCAAGACTGGCGCCGACTACAAGAGCGCCGTCGCCAACTGCATGAAGGGTGACAACAGCGCGGCGGCCACCCCAAAGAAGACCCCGCAGCAGAAGATGGCCGATTGCAGCCATGCCGCGAAGGGCAAGACCGGCGACGACTACAAGAGCGCCGTCAGCAACTGCATGAAAGGCCCCTGAGCCAGGCACTGCATATAAAGCGCCGATTCCAAGGGCGTCGCCAGGCTGGCGGCGCCCTTTTCGTTTGCCGCTATGCTTGCCGCATCCCTTTGGGAACAGCCCGCCCGATGAAGATCGTCGAAGTCCGCCATCCCCTGATCCAGCACAAGCTCGGCCTGATGCGCCGGGCCGGTATCAGCACCAAGGAATTCCGTGAACTGGCCTCGGAAGTCGGCTCGCTACTGACTTACGAAGCCACCAAAGACCTGGAAACCGTCGAAGCGCAGATCGAAGGCTGGGCCGGTCCGGTGCGCGTGCGGCAAATCAAAGGCAAGAAGATCACCATCGTGCCGATCCTGCGCGCCGGGTTGGGCATGCTGCCGGGCGTGCTGGAACTGATTCCGGCGGCGAAAGTCAGCGTGGTCGGCCTGCAGCGCGATGAAGAAACACTGCAACCCATCGCCTATTACGAAAAGCTCACCGGCCGCATGGACGAGCGCATCGCCCTGATCGTCGATCCCATGCTCGCCACTGCCGGCACCCTGATTGCCACGGTAGAGATGCTCAAAGCCGCAGGATGCAAGCGCATCAAGGGGCTGTTCCTGGTGGCGGCGCCGGAAGGGCTCAAGCGCATCGAAGCCACTCATCCGGATGTCGAGATCTATACCGCATCGATTGATGAGCGGCTCAATGAGCACGGCTACATCCTGCCGGGGCTGGGGGATGCGGGGGACAAGATTTTCGGGACGAAGCAGTTGCCGGCGGTGGAGTAACGGCTTTCCCTTCTGCCCTTCGGGGAGAAGAGCCTGCCCCGGACGTGATCCGGGGTGGCCCGTAGGGTCGGATGAGAGGCCAATCTTGCGAGCTGGGATATTCAGAGCGTGCTTCTGATGGATATCCGCGCGAGCCGCGGCCCTCACCCTGCCCTCTCCTCGCTCCTCAGAGCCGACACCATCCATGGCGCCTCCCCGCGTGCCCCGAAGGGGAGAGGGGAAATAAGGAGAGCGCCTATGGCGCTCGGTTTTTAAAGCGATCCGTCGCCTCAATCAGCTCGTGCATGATCCCCGGCTCAAACGCCGAATGCCCGGCATCCTGCACGATGCGCAGATCTGCCTCCGGCCACGCACGATGCAGATCCCAGGCGCTACGCATCGGACACACCACGTCGTAACGCCCCTGCACGATCACCGCCGGAATACGGCGAATGCGCTCGACGTTGCGCAGCAGCTGATCGTCATGTTCGAAGAAACCGCCATTCACGAAGTAATGGCATTCGATGCGCGCAAAAGCCAGCGCGAATTCATCCTCGCCGCTGCTGTTGATATAGCCCTCATCCTGGAACAGGAAGCTGGTGGCCCCCTCCCATACCGACCAAGCCCGCGCGGCGGCCAGGCGTGTTTCGGCATCCGGGCTGGTCAGCCGGCGATGGTAGGCGCTCATCATGTCGCCGCGTTCCACCTCGGGAATGGCTGCCTGATAGGTTTCCCAGGCATCGGGATAGAGCGCATCGCTACCCTGCTGGTAGAACCACTCCAGCTCCCAGCGGCGCAGCATGAAGATGCCGCGCAGCACCAGCTCGGTCACCTTGTCCGGATGCGTTTGCGCGTAGGACAGCGCCAGCGTCGAGCCCCACGAACCGCCGAACACCTGCCAGCGGTCGATCCCGAGATGCTCGCGCAGGCGCTCGATATCACTGACCAGATGCCAGGTGGTGTTGTCGGTGAGTTCGGCATGCGGGGTGGATCTGCCGCAGCCGCGTTGATCGAACAGCACGATGCGATACACCGCCGGATCGAAGAACCGCCGGCACTTGGGATTGGTGCCGCCACCCGGGCCACCATGCAGGAACACCACCGGCTTGCCGTTCGGGTTGCCGCTTTGCTCGTAGTAAAGCGTATGCAACGCGGAGACCTTGAGCTGCCCGACATCGTACGGTTCGATTTCGGGATACAAGGCGCGGCGGTTCTCGGACATGGTCAAGCGGCCTGAAGTGAGTGTGAGAGCACATGGTACGGGGGAGTGCCGGGCAACCCAAGCTGGCGTTATGACACGCCCCTCAGGAAGCTGGCCGCGTACGGCTCAGGGGAACATCTTCCCGGGATTGAGCAGCCCGTTCGGATCGAACACCTGCTTCACGCCGCGCATCAAGGCGATCTCCTGCAGGCTGCGGGTACTCTCCAGGTAAGACCGCTTGACCAGGCCGATGCCGTGCTCGGCGGAAATGCTGCCACCATGACCTTGCAAGGTTTGCGCAAGCAACTTGGTCACGTGCTCGCATTGCGTGATGAAGTCCGCATCGGAAAGCGATACCGGCTTCAACACGTTGATGTGCAGATTGCCATCGCCGATATGGCCAAACCACACCACTTCGATGTGCGGATATTCGCGCGTCAACAGGGCTTGAATCTCATGCAAGAAGGCCGGTACGGCGCTGACGCGCACTGAGATATCGTTCTTGTAGGGCTTGTGCGGCGCCAGGCTCTCGGTAATGCCTTCCCGCAAGCGCCACAACGCGGCGGCCTGGGCGTCGCTTTGCGCCATCACGCCATCGTTGATCAGCCCCTGCTTCACACCTTGTTCAAAGGCGGCCAATGCGGCTTCGTGCGCGCGCTCGTCGGGGGCATCGAACTCGGTGACCACGTAATAAGGATGTTCGCCATCAATCGCTCGCTGCGCACCGTGCGCGAGCACGTGCTTCAAGGCGACATCGGTGAAAAATTCGAAAGCCTGCAGCGACAGCTTGCGGCGAAACAAGGCAAACACCTGCATCAACGCATCCATGTCCGGCAACGCCAGCAGCATGACCTGCGATGGCGGCGGCGGATCGGTCAGGCGCAGCGTCGCTTCCACCACGATGCCAAGCGTGCCTTCCGAGCCGATCATCAACTGACGCAGATCGTAGCCGCTGGAGTTCTTGATCAGGCCACGGTTGAGGTCCAGCAACTCGCCATTGCCGGCCACCACCTTCAAGCCGGCGATCCATTCACGCGTGTTGCCATAGCGGATGACACGAATGCCGCCCGCGTTGGTGGCGATGTTGCCGCCGATGGAACAGGAACCGCGCGCGGCAAAATCCACCGGATAGATCAGGCCATGCTCGCGCGCCGCGCCATGCACCGCTTCCAGCGCAATGCCCGGCTGCACCGTCAACGTGCGGTCCACCGCATCAAAGCCCAACACCCGGTTCATCCGCTCCAGGCTCAGCACCAGCTCGCCATGCGCTGCCACTGCGCCACCCGACAGGCCCGTACGGCCACCCGAGGGCACGACGGCCACTTTGTACTCGTTAGCCCAGCGCACGATGCCCTGCACGTCCTCCACCGACGCCGGCAAGGCAATCGCCAGCGGGGCCGGCGTCCAGCGCCGGGTCCAGTCCCGGCCGTAATGCTCCAGGTCACCCGCATCGGTCAGCAGGCGCAGTTCGGGCAGGCGGCGGGTCAGGTCAGCGAGGGCTTGGTCGGTCATGGCAACTCCGTGGCTAAGTCCCCAGCGTGCCAGTGCCCGCCGTGCGCGTCCAGTGCTGCATCGCCGCAAAATCTGGCATAGTGTTTGGACATCCAAATCCCGGCCTGCCATGAAAACTTCGTACCCCAAGCAAGACATCAAGGTGCTATTGCTCGAAGGCGTCAGCCGTACCGCGGTGGAAGCCTTCCAGCGCGCCGGCTATAGCCAGATCGAGTACCACGCCAAATCGCTGCCTGAGGACGAATTGAAAGCGCGCATCGCCGATGCGCACATCATCGGTATCCGCTCACGCACCCACCTCACCGCCGAAGTGCTGGAACACGCCAAGCGCCTGATCGCCGTGGGCTGCTATTGCATCGGCACCAACCAGGTCGACTTGGACACCGCCGCCAAGCTCGGCATTCCGGTCTTCAACGCGCCCTACTCCAATACGCGCAGCGTGGCCGAACTGGTGATTGCCGAAACCATCATGCTGCTGCGTGGCATTCCGCAGAAGAACGCGCTGTGTCATCGCGGCGGCTGGACCAAATCGGCTTCCGGCAGCTTTGAAGTGCGCGACAAGGTGCTTGGCATCGTCGGCTACGGCCATATTGGCACGCAGGTCGGCGTGCTGGCGGAAGGCCTTGGCATGCGCGTGATCTTCCACGATATCGAATCCAAGCTTTCGCTAGGCAACGCGCGCGCGGCGGCCAGCCTGGATGATCTGCTCGAACGCGCCGATGTCGTCACCCTGCACGTGCCGGAAACGCCTTCGACCAAGTTGATGATCGGCAAGACCGAGCTCGACAAAATGCGCAAAGGCGCGCTGCTGATCAACGCATCGCGCGGCACCGTGGTCGATATCGATGCATTGGCCGATGCATTGCGCAAACAGCACATCGGCGGCGCAGCCATCGACGTGTTTCCGGTGGAACCGAAAGGCAACGACGATCCCTTCGTATCGCCGCTGCTTGGCATGGACAATGTCATTCTTACGCCGCACATCGGCGGCAGCACGCTGGAAGCGCAGGACAACATCGGCGTCGAAGTCGCCAGCAAACTGGTGCGCTACAGCGACAACGGCTCCACCCTCTCCGCCGTCAACTTCCCGGAAGTAACCCTGCCGGAACATCCACGCAGCCGCCGCCTGCTGCACATCCACCGCAATGTGCCCGGCGTGCTTTCACGCATCAACGAACTGTTCTCGGCCGGCAATATCAATATCGACGCGCAGTTCCTGCAGACCCATGCGGACGTGGGTTATGTGGTGATCGATGTATCGGCTGATGAGCATCAGGCGGCGTCGCTGAAGGATAAGCTGGCGGCGATACCGGGGACGTTGCGTGCGCGGGTGCTTTATTGAGCCAGCCGCAGCGCATTTGTTTCGCACCCCAGCCAATGCGTAGGCTGGGTTAGCGCAGCGTAACCCAGCGGATATTGGGGTCCGTCGTCTGGTTGATGTTTAAGAGCTTTCAGTCCCGGAGGGGCCGAAAGCTCTTAACGCTCTAACACGTCAACTGCAACGCAGATATCAACATCTGTTGGGTTACGCGAGCTGACCCAACGCGCTGGGTGGCCGTTTTTTTGTTGGTTGAATTGCCTTGGGCTTGATTTGGTGGGGGCTTGGTGTTCTTTTCGCGCTTTGCTGTGGTGGTGTTTCGCATGAGTGAGTATTTCGTGGATTGAACCATTGCCTGCGGTGCTTTCGGCCTGAAGGCCGAGTCACTTTTCTTTGCTGGCCCAAAGAAAAGTAACCCAAATCTGTTTTTGGCATCGCTGTGCGTTTCGTTGGTGCCACCTTTGCCTGCGGCGCTTTCGGTCCCTAAAGGGCCCGAGTCACTTTTCTTTGCTGGCCCAAAGAAAAGTAACCCAAAGAAATGGCCTCAGGAGCTCGTGGCACTGGGCGGGTTACAAGCCTGGACGATTACGCCTTGCCGTGTTGGTCAGCAGGCCACGCTTAGACAACGCCGCTATACCGCGAGGCGTCGACGCGGTGAGGACTTAAAACAAACACGGGCAAAGCTCAACTTATCGGCGCACCCGCTTTAAACCCTCAGCGCCTCGATGCTCGCGGTATAGCGGGGAGGCATAACCATGGGCCATTAACCATTCCATCGCCGCCATCGCTCAGGCTTTTATCCCCCCAAGCCACGAGCCTTTCAGGCCATTTCTTTGGGTTACTTTTCTTTGGGCCAGCAAAGAAAAGTGACTCGGCCTTCAGGCCGAAAGCGCCGCAGGCAATGGTTCAACTAACGAAATACCCAGCAATGCGTGATCGTCCAGGCTTGTAACCCACCCAGCGCCACGAGCTCCTGAGGCCATTTCTTTGGGTTACTTTTCTTTGGGGGCAGCAAAGAAAAGTGATTCGGGCCCTTTAGGGACCGAAAGCTCTTAATGGTCTAAAACATCAACCACAACACAGACATCAACATCTGTTGGGTTACGCAAACTAACCCAACCTATGCGTCACGCCCTCGCCACGCCCCGAAAGTGGTCCGTTTCAGGACACCACAGGGCCAGACAAAGCAGATATCGAGACGCCACCTCCCCGCCTCCGGGCCGCCACAAATGCGTGCCAAACTGCGTCTTAGACTCAGGGAGGGTTCTATGACGCGCGTATCGATCGGCCGCCGTCTTCACGGCGGGTTGGCAGGGTTGAGCCTTTTACTGATGATCGGCCTGCTGGGCGCCTGTCATCACGACAACGGAAACAAGCCCGCATTACAGGGAACACCCGCGGCAAGCAGCACCGCACACGCCGCCTCAAACCAGCCATTTGCACTATTGTCGGCCAGTTCCCAGACCACCGACTCACGTACCGCGATTGCCTTGCATTTCAGCGCCGCGCTGGCGTCCGCCCAACCGTTTGATCAGCAGATCGCCGTTACCGGCCCGAATGGCGAAGTGGTGAACGGCAGCTGGGATCTGCAGGACGACGGCAAGACACTGAATTTCCCATTCGTCTCGCCTAATCAGCATTACGCCGTGGTGTTGCATGCAGGCCTGATGGCGACCGACGGACGCACGCTGGGACGCGAGATCAAGCGCGATGTCTATTCCGGCAACCTGCAGCCGGCGATCGGCTTTGCGTCCACCGGCAGCGTGCTGCCGGCGCGCGGTTCGCGTGGACTGCCGGTGGTGTCAGTGAATGTGCACGATGCGGATATCGAATTTTTCCGCGTACACGACGATGCGCTTTCCGATCTGTTCTGCGCCTACCCGCAAAACAAGCACCGCGACGACTATGAGCTGCAGCACGATCCCAACCCGTGGGACCGTTGCGAACACGGCGATCGAGAGAAGCGTTCGATTACCGACATGGGCGATCCGGTCTACGCCAACCATTACAGCCTGGGCGGCGACCAGAACGAACGCACGGTTACCTATATTCCGCTGCAGGATGTGGCCGAACTCGCCCAGCCGGGTGTGTATATGGCCGTGCTCAAGCAGGGGGGCACCTTTCTCGGCGGCTATGACACGGCGGTGTTTTTCGTCAGCGACCTGGGTTTGCATCTGCGCGTCTATCACGACAACGCGCTGCTGCATGTCGCCTCGTTGCACGACGGCTCTCCGGTCAGCAACGTGGATATTGAAATCGACGATGCCAGCGGCAGCGCCAAACTGAAAGCCACCACCGACAGCAACGGCAATGCGCTGATTGCCTACAAGGTGAATCCTGCCGATGTGCTGATCGCACGCCACGGCAAGGATGTGTCGGTGCTGCCCTTCAACAAGCCCGCGCTGGATGTATCCAACTTCGATATCACTGGCCGGCAGGAAGTACCGTTTGAAGTGTTTGCATGGTCGGGACGCGACCTGTATCGCCCCGGCGAAACGCTGCGCGCCTCGGCGTTGCTGCGCGACTACGACGGCAAGCCGATGAAGCCGCAGGCACTGTTCGTGCGCCTGAAGCAACCCGATGGACGCAGCCTGATCGACACGCGCCTGGAGCCCAAGGATCTCAACTATTTCGAGTTGAGCCAGGTGATTCCGGATGATGCGCCCACCGGTCTGTGGCAACTCGAATTCCGTCTCGATCCGGCCAGCAAGGAGGCCGTGCAAGCGTTCCCTTTCCACGTCGAGGAGTTTCTCCCCGAACGGCTGAAGGTGGATCTGTCGAGTCCGCAGGCGCGACTCGCACCGGACGAACCGCTGAAGCTTGCAGTGACATCCAGCTACCTCTACGGCGCGCCGGCCGATGGCAACCGCTTCACCGCCAAGCTGATGGTGCAGCCGGAAGTGCATCCCCTGCCCAACCTGCCGGATACCTTTTTCGGCAATCCGCTTGCTGATGTGCCCAAGAGCGCGAACGATGTGCTCGACACCAAGCTCGACGCGCAAGGCCATCTGGAACAAGACCTTACCCTGCCCGATGACGTAAAACCGGTAGCTCCCTTCACGGTGACAGTGTCGGGCAGTGTGTACGAAAGCGGTGGCCGCGCCGTCACCCGGCTGTTGAATCGCGTTTACTGGCCCGCGTCCGAACTGGTCGGCGTGCGTCCCTTGTTTGATCCGACGCAGGGCGCGGAAAGCGAAGGCCGCGCCTCATTTGAAATTCTGCGCGCGAATGTGGACGGCAAACTGGTCGCCGGCTCCCATCTGAAAGTGCGGCTGCAACGCGAGATCCGCGATTTCTATTGGCTGTACGAACACGGTGACGACTGGAAGTCGAACGCCAACGTGCAATTACAGCAGGTTGACGAAAAAGATATCGACGTCGCGGCCGGTCAACGCGTGCAGGTCGATTTCCCGGTCGAATGGGGTGGCTACCGGCTGGAGGTCTACGATCCTGATACCAAACTGACCACCGTCTATCCGTTCTTCGCCGGCTATAGCTGGGACGACGAAAACCTCGGCAAGGAAGCGCGTCCGGACAAGGTGAAGCTCGCGCTGGACAAGGCCCGTTATCGTGTAGGCGACACCATGCAGGTCACGGTGACGCCGCCACACGACGGCCCTGGTGTGCTGCTGGTCGAATCGGATCATTTGCTTTACACGCAGAACATCCAGGCCACCGCTGGCGCGACCTTCGCGATTCCGGTGACCAAGGATTGGGAACGGCATGACGTGTATGTCGTGGCACTGGTGTTTCGCGGCGGCGATGCCACCGAACACACCACGCCCGCCCGCGCGATGGGGATCGAACACGTCACGATGGATCGCAATGACCGGCGCATTCCGCTGAAACTCAGTGCGCCGGCCATGATGCGCCCTGGCAATCCACTCGATGTCACGGTGCAGGCAGATGGGCTCACCGGCCAGCATGCGTATGTCACCTTGTCCGCCGTCGATCAGGGTGTGCTGAACATCACCAACTACCCGGTGCCGGATGCCTGGGCATGGATGTTCGCCAAACGCGCGCTTGGCGTGGATGCCTACGATCTTTACAGCCGCGTCATCGAAGCGATGGATGGCGCCGAGGCCAAGCTCCGCTACGGTGGTGACATGAGCGGCAAGGGCCTGCCGCATGCCGCACGGCTGAACCCGCGCGTGCAGATCGTGGATCTTTTCGCCGGCCCGGTGGCTTTCGATGCCCAAGGCAAGGCGACCTTGCATGTGCAGGTGCCGGACTTCAACGGCAGCCTGCGGCTGGCCGCCTTGGCCTATACGGATGATCGCTTCGGCAATGCAGACGGCAATGTCACGGTACGCGCGCCACTGGTGGTCGAACCCAGCACGCCACGGGTGATGGCGGCGGATGACAAGGCGCAGATCAGCCTCGATCTGAAGAACCTTTCCGGCAAGGACGGCGTGGCCAGGATCAGCGTCAAGGGCGGCCATCTGATCAAGGTCGATGACGCCACCCGCGATGTCCCGTTGAAAGACGGCGCCAGCACCACCTTACTGATGCCGGTGACGGCACTCGGTGGCGCGGGTGTGGCAACCGTCGATATCCATGCGCAGCTCAGCGATTACCAGGTCGACCGCCATTTCGAATTCGCCGTGCGGCCGGCCTGGCCGGAGCAGGTGAGCACGGTACCGATGGCGATCGAAGACGGCAAACCCACGCGCCTGGACGGTTCACTGGCCGGCCTGATTCCCGCCACCGTAAAAACCCAGCTTACGTTGAGCACGCTGCCACCCCTGCCCTACAGCACGGCGTTGCGCAATTTGTTGCTCTATCCCTACGGCTGCATCGAGCAAACCACCAGCAAGGGTTACGCCGCGTTGTACATGGACCAGAAAACCGCCAAGGCGCTCGGCACCGAAGGGCTGAGCGACCCTGCGCGGCAAGCTGCGGTGGAGGGCGCGCTCGCGCGTATTGCCTCGTTCCAGGCCAGCAACGGGCACTTCAGTTTCTGGGGTGGCACCAGCCCGATCGAAACCTTCATGACGCCGTACGTGGTCGACTTCATGCTTGATGCGCGTGACGCCGGATTCGCCGTGCCACAGGATGTGCTGCAGAAATCCCTGCAACGGCTCAGCGATGATTTGCTCGCCGGCGGTCATCCGTACTATGACTACGAGCACCACGATCACCTGCGCATTGCCGACGAGGCCTATTCCGGCTTTGTACTGGCCCGCGTCAACCGTGCGCCACTCGGCACCCTGCGCGCAATTTTCGACAACGACCGGCAGAAGCTGGTGGCGCCGTTGCCGCTGGTGCATCTGGGTATCGCGCTCAAGCTGATGGGCGACAACGAGCGCGCGCAAAAGGCGATCGATGAAGCCTTTGCCTGGAACAAGGAACGTCCCTGGTATGTCGGCGATTACGGCTCCGACTTGCGCGATCTGGCAACGATGGTGGCGCTCACTCACACCTATGGCATGAACAAGCCGGAGTACGACGCGAAACTGATCGACTGGGCGCGCAATGCCACCGCTGACGTACGTGCGACCGAGCAGAAGATTCCCTATTACCACTGGTCATGGTCGTATCTGAGCACGCAGGAACAAGTGGCCATCGCTCGCGTCGCGCATGCCTTCGATGCGGCCAGCAACACACCGCTTTCCGCCGCGCTGGTGATCGGCGGCAAGAGCGAGCCGGTTCCGGCTGACCAGTTCCTCTGGACGCGCAACCTCACCCCGGCCGAACTGGCCAGAGGCGTCAGCGTGCAACCATCCAGCAAGGCCACCGTGTTCGCGACCTTCGATATCGCCGGCATTCCAATCAAGGCGCCGGCTGCCGATGCCAGCCAGGTCGACGTACGTCGTGCCTACTTCACCACCGACGGTCAACCGTGGAGCGGCGATACCCTCAAGGAAGGCGACACATTGATCGTCGAACTGACCATCGAGGCACGCATGAACATGCCCGACGCCATGGTGACCGATTTGCTGCCCGGCGGCCTGGAGGTGGAAAACCTCAACCTGAGCGGCGCCGAACAATGGGCTGGCGTGGTGATCGACGGCATCAATATGGATCAACACACCGGGGCCGCCGACATCGTGCACGAGGAATATCGCGATGATCGTTATGACGCTGCCTTGAGGCTGGAACGCGGCAATGCGGCGCATGTGTTCTATCTGGTGCGCGCAGTCACGCCGGGCACTTACACCGTGCCGCCGCCGCTGGTGGAGGATATGTATCGGCCGGCGCTGCGTGGCATTGGGGCGATGCCGTTGGCGCAGTTGAAAGTGGTGGAGCCATAGTGTTTCAAGATCAAGGCGTGCCTTACTCCCTCTCCCCTCCGGGGAGAGGGCTGGGGTGAGGGGCCAAGGCTTGCCATCAGCTTCATCAATGCGACGCTCTGATTTATATGCTTCGCAGAAATGCTCTCTCCTCCACCCCTTTTTACGGCTATCTTCGAATTGCACGAAGGAAAGAAGGCGCTAGGACACACCTCTGAGTTTCGAGGTTAATCAGGACATGGCCACGATGAAGGCTACGGCAAGCCCGGTCCCTCACCCTAACCCTCTCCCCGAAGGGGAGAGGGGACGGATTTCGCGATATTTATGTCGCCCGCTCCGAACGCTGCTGCTGGGCTTTGCCGCACTCGTTCTGTTAGCCCTCGCCCTGGACCGACTGTTCCCACTTCACCTCCCCGCTCCCGACACCGGCAGCACTGTCGTCCTGGCGCGCGACGGCACGCCACTACGCGCCTTCGCCGACAGCGACGGCGTCTGGCGCTACCCCACCACCACACAAAACGTCTCGCCGCTCTACCTGCAAGCGTTGCTCGCCTACGAGGACCGCTGGTTCTACCGTCATCCCGGTGTGAATCCGTATGCACTGCTGCGCGGCGTGGTCGCAGCGGTAGATCACGGCCATGTGGTTTCCGGCGGGTCGACACTGACCATGCAGGTGGCCCGCATCATCGAACCGATTCCGCACACGTTTACCGGCAAAATCGTGCAGATTTTTCGGGCGCTGCAGCTCGAAGCACACCTAAACAAGGTACAGATTCTCGATCTTTATCTCGATCACGCACCCTTCGGCGGACCGATTCAGGGTGTGGAGGCAGCATCGTGGGCATATCTCGGCAAACCCGCCAGCAAGCTCTCGCATGCCGAGGCCGCGATGCTCGCCGTGTTGCCGCAATCGCCAAGCCTTCTGCGCCCTGATCGTCATCCCGATGCGGCACGACACGCGCGCGACAAGGTGCTCAGGCGCATGCGCGATGAAGGCTTGTGGAGCGATGCGCAGATTCGCGATGCCGAAATCGAACCAGTGGTCGCTCGATCATTGCGTGCGCCGCTGGACGCCGCGCTACTGGCCGAGCGCCTGCATCAGCAGCAGCCGGAAGCCCGGCGAATCGTCACCACCATTGACGCCAACCTGCAGCGTGCGGTGGAGGATCGCGTCAGCGATTATCTGTCCCGGTTGCCGCCGCGCACATCGGCGGCAGTACTGGTGGTCGACAACGCCACGCTCGAAGCGCGCGTCTACGTCGGCACGGCTGAATTTGCCGATCCGCTGCGGCTGGGTCACGTGGACATGGTGCGTGCGCCGCGTTCGCCAGGTTCCACGCTCAAGCCATTCCTGTACGGCCTCGCGCTGGACGATGGACTGATCACCTCGCAGAGCCTGCTGGTCGATGCGCCACAGGATTTCAACGGCTACAAGCCCGGGAATTTCGACGAAAGCTTCAGCGGACCGGTGAGCGTGGCCGAAGCCCTGCAGCGTTCGCTTAACGTGCCTGCCGTCGACGTCCTCGATCACGTCGGCCCGAACCGCTTCGTCGCGCGCCTGGCCAACGGCGGCATCGACCTGGACTTGCCGCAGGGGGCGCAGCCGAATCTTTCCATCATCCTCGGCGGCGCTTCGACGCGCCTGGAAAATCTGGTGGGGGCCTATACCGCTTTTGCGAATGGCGGTGTGGCCGGCGCACCGCGCTATGTGCCGGAACAACCCAAACAGACGCGACGCCTGCTCTCGCCAGGCTCGGCGTGGATTATTCGCGACATTCTTTCCAACAATCCGGCTGACGTCGAAGGCGCGCCAATGGAAGGCACGATCAACGGGCATGACGCCGTTGCGTGGAAAACCGGCACCAGTTACGGCTATCGCGATGCCTGGGCAATCGGTGTCACGGACAGCTGGACGATCGGCGTCTGGATCGGCCGTCCGGATGGCACGCCGTCACCCGGGCAATACGGCGCCGTGACATCGCTACCGCTGATGTTCGCCGTGGTCGGCATGTTGCCGGACAATCGCACCCGCTTTGGTGCAGTGCAGCCGCCGGGCGTGCGCAAAGTGGACATCTGCTGGCCGCTCGGTGGCGCTGCAGCAAACACCCCGCCCGACCTATGCCGTGAAAGACGCACCGCCTGGTCACTCGACGGAGCAATTCCACCGACCTTTGCCGAACGTGATATCACCGCGTGGTCGGCGGGCCTGATCAGCGTGCGTGTCAATGCGAAAGGACAACGCCTCAGTGCCACGTGCCACGGCAAGGGCGAACACACCGTGCAGATCGCCCGCTGGCCCGCGCTGGCAGCACCATGGCTGAGCAGCGACGATGCCGCACGCGCCACGCTGCCACCGCTTGCGCCCGGCTGCGCGCCGGATTCGCTGGAAGTTGCCAGTCCGATTCGCATTGCCGGGCTTACGCAAGGCATTCGCTTGCGGCAAGCGCCAAACAGCACGCAACCGCTGCGCGTGACATTACAGGCACTGGGTGCAACGGGTGAAGTGCAATGGCTGCTGGATGGACGTTTGCAGGGAAGCAGTGTCGGCAGCGCGGCGATGCAGTTGTCGTTACCGCAGGCGGGGGATCATCAGATCACGGCGTTGACGCGGGATGGTGCGTTTGCGCAGCTGGCGATTTCGGTGGATAAATCGTAGGGGCCATGCACGCCTGTTTGCGCCTGCAGTGCTATCTGCAAGGCATCCATCGCTCTCGTCATGCCCATCCGCTCCTCACGATCATTCCGGCGAAGGTCGAAATGATGGTGAGGAGCAAACAGGTGTCGTGAAAAATATGCCCCCCAATGCGAGCAGCAGCGATTTACTTCACCCGCTTCGCCGCCACCTTTCGCTTCGCCGTCTTGGACGTTTTAGCCTTCTTCGCCGCCGACTTCTTCACTGCGGGCTTACGCCGCACGCTCGCATCGTCACTATGCAATTCATGCCGATGCTGCACGCGCAATTCCTCGCGAAACGCGTTGGCGTAGCTCTTTAGCTCCTTCTTCTTTGCGGCAGCCAGTCCCGGGGTGTGCTCCAGATGCTGTTCCATCTGCCGTAGCAGATCGTAATCGTGATAGTCCCGATAAGGCTTCAGATCGAGATCTGCCGGCACCTTGCTCAGGCGCTCATCACCGACCGCCTTCACGTACTTCTGCATGAAGCGGTCATAAGCCTTCCAAGTGACGTTCTGCGCATGCACCGCCGCTTCTTCGGCGCGCGTGGCAATCTGGTGTGCATGCAGGTAGTGCAAGCCCAGTTGATCGATCAGCGTCTTTTCCACCTCCTCGTGCAGGATCAGGAAACGATCCACATCAATGGTGCGGCCGCGGAAGCTGAATGACTTGGGCAGATGACGATCGATGTAGATGGTCTTGCCGTCCTGGCTGTAGCCGGCGAGGTAAGGGATGTCGTGCTCACGGTCGAGCTTCTTGACCCGGCGCAGGATGGCATCGAGCGCACGATCCAGCATCAGCGACGAGATGTACCAGTCAGGGGCCTTCAACTTCACATGCGGTGCATTGGGGTGACAGGTGTTCGACGGCATAAGCAGATCTCCTATCGGCACAATTAAGAGGCGGTGCCACCGAGATTAACGCGTCGTTCCGGCAGTTACATGTCCATGTGACACCGGGATCGGCAAAAGGGCGTCATGTCAGGAAGGCCCCAGACGCCCTTGGCTGCCCGGATGGAGCCCCAAAACAAAGCAATTGTTGTCGGAGCTTTGCCCGAGCGGACTCCAAAAACTATCCGAAACCAATGCTGTAAGGACGCAACTGGCGCATATCTGCGATGGCGTGCAAAGACTCCTCGACAACAACGCATCAACCATAGGTTCGGCAACGCTGCCTTTGGGCATGCGTGCTTTATCCGCTCAAGTTGATGACCCGCAAGGCCTCAAGAACCTGGATGAAATACATATTTCAGAGCAGTGGCTGCAGCGAAGCACAGATGAGGACCTTACAGGAACCATCACGCATGAAGCCTCACATATTTATGCCAATACTGCTGACAATAAGTACAACATTCCATACGATCCGCCGGCTTTTGAAAGGCTCGGTGCATTTAGTTCTTCAAATCCGACCAAGGCCCGGCAGATGTCGAGCAAACCTTCTCCGACAATGGGCCACCCGCCAGCATCGGATTTCGGTGATAGCAACGGGTATACCTTTACGAAGGCCGTGAACAATGCATCCACGCTGGAATATGCCACGCAGGTGCTGGCGAGCGTGCCGCCCTTCGACTCCGACAATCAATCTGACGAGGTGTCGTTTCTTGATCTGCCGCGATAATGTGCCGCCCTGCCGCGGGACTTCAGCTTGACGATCAGACTTTTTGGTGTGATGGATGCGACTGGCAAGTCGTTCTTGCGAGCAAAGGTCCGCCTGACCACTGCAGAAATGAAGAACGGCGCCAAGGCGTCGTTCTTCTATGTTGTCTACCGAAATCGACCGATCATCCTGATGGCTGGAAGCCTAAACCCCTGGTCTTCAGAGGCTTTTTTTGTGAAGCAGATCCCATTGCTCCTCACAACTCATCGTCGCACGAACTTGCGCCCCATGGCTACACGACTAATTCACGCTTAACATTCAATGATTGCGGATATGGGCCGATAGAAGGTTGGCCCATTGGGGAAAAACGCTTCACCACATCTCGGTCGAGGGGCACGGAGCATGGGGAACAGGCTGTGGGGCAGAGAGCTGCTTGCGCAAATTGGGGTTTGCGTTGGCTACGCATTGGCATTCCTGGCTATTCACTCAATCAATTCATACCCAGCTCACTGGCACCTCAATGCTGGTCTCGAAATCATCACTCTTCTCTTGATCCCCTATCGGTATTGGGGAGCACTGCTCGTCGGTGAGGCAATTCCTAACGCCTACGAGGCATGGCTGTGTCTTGCTGATTTCGGTTCAACATGGGTCGCTCTTCGCATGATCCCAGAGATGCTGCTCTGTATGCCCGTGGTGTGGCTGTACCGCAGCAAGCTCAATATCTTCCCGACGAAGCACTTGGTGAATATCAAGGCACTGCTGACGTGCGTGCTGATAATCTCCATCGTTCTTAGCGCCTACAGTTGCGCCCTAGTTTCTACTCTCCACATCACCAACGGCCCCTATCGCCACAGTCCAATGCTCGCAGGCATTTACTTGGCGGGTAACTATGCGGGTTTGCTAACACTTGTGCCGTGTGCGTTGATTGTCCGACTAGACTTCCGGAAGGGACGCTTCCACGAGCGCCTGAAGGAGATCTGGTCCAGCAGCAAGCTGCTGGCGGATGCATCGGGTCTTGCCTTGCCGGTTATCGCCTTCATGGCATGGATCGCCGGAAAGTCGGAGATGACGCAGGCAACAGTGATCGAGATGGCGATGCTCATTCCAGCCGCATGGCTGACTGTTCGACATGGGTGGCGCGCGGCGGCCTTGGCCGGCACCCTAATCATCATTTGCAATGGCCTACTGCAACCTGACCTTCCGACAACATCCAACGTTGTCGAGATCACTTTCGCGCTCTGTCTCGCCGTGAGCGGCCTTTACGCCCTGGGCGCTAAGGTTACGGCTCAAAATCTGAGAAATGAGCGTGAGCGTCAGGGCGTGGAAGCTGAGCAACAAATGGTGAGACAGAATCTAGCCGTCACTGAACGCCGGATGCGCCGTGCCGCGGAGAAGCTGGAGTTCGTGGCCGGATCACTCCACATTGCAAATAACAGGGTTCTCGACCATATGCGGCGAATCGTGCCCAACATCGAGTCCCATGCATTCTACAAACAGGCGATGGTGGCGCACGAGCAGGTCTACCAGCTTGCTGAGAGCCTCCACCCCTCCGCGTGGCGCGATCGAGGCGTTCCCGCCGCATTGAATGAGACTGTAGCTCGGGCGCTGGATGAGGCTGGCATCGCTTACAGCTGTCACATAGGCGGACGCGGCTTCACCTTGCTGGAGTCGTCAGTTATGACTGCCATCTACCGAACGGCGTGCGAAGCCATCACTCATGTGACATCGCATCTGACGTGTTCGCGGGTGCGCCTGGAAGTGCGGGCTGGCGAAACCAATAAACACCGTTGGGCGGTCATTCGGGTTGATGGGCTAATGGACCACGACGACGTTGCGAGAAGCGTTTATTACAGCGAGCAGCGTCGCGATCTCGGGGTGAAACTAGGAGCGCATCTCGCGAGCATTGAAGAAATGCGCAGCCAAGCTCAAGTGTTTGGCGGGCAAGTCCATGTACGAGCGACGTCCAAACACTTGAGGGTTACCGCACTACTTCACAGCCAAGCTGCAGAAGTGCGTCAGCAAAAAGCCTCGGCACCTCTGCGCTTGTGGGTGAACTGATCAATTCGAAACCGACTTTTCAACAGCGGAGCAACTCACGGGGTTGTCACATTTTTCCTCCTCTACGACGAACTGAGTCGTCCCGTTGCTCTGCGGAGTCGCCATCACCGTCGTGGTGGCGTCGCTATAAACCGTCTGCGCTGTTGATGTCGCGCCCGACGCCGTGGTTTGCACATTCTGCGAGTCAATACCCATCGGCAAAACCACCACGCCTCCGTTCGCCGCAGCAATCGCTGCATGCACGGTGCCATTCAGATCATTGATCTGGATATATTCGACGCCGTTGAGCACGAAGACGTAGACGTGCCAGTTCGAACTCGCGCTGAGATCCGCGGCATTGGGCCAGGACTGCCCCAGGCCTGTGGCCGGTGTCGAAGTCTGCGCAAAGACTGTGGACGTGAGAGAGAGCGCGACAAAACCAGCGAGCAGAGCTTTGCGGACTCCGAGAGTGCGTGACATGGGCTTCCCCTTTGAGGCCGGCAGACCACCTGCCGGATGCCCGGAATTTAGCAGTTAAATGTTGGTTTCGAGATGAAGGCAAACCGAACGTCTGACGCTATTGCGTGAAGGAATTGTCAATTCCGAGAGAGCCACACTTTGCAGACTCTGCTCGGAAGTGAGCAATGTTCAATGATGAGGTTCGATCAGCTCCACAAGCTTGGCCCCGATCCTGAGCTTGCCGACAGCAATCAAGTTTCCCCAGCCGCAGAAGCTTATTGTGAACCGGTACGACGCAACGGAATGTTGCGGTTTTCAATCGCTCAACATCGCTCATCGGTAATGTCGAAAACCCGCATCTCGTCTTTCTGTCGCATATCCGCACAACGCAACCCAGCGATTTCTCCAACACGTGCTCAGGAGCAAGTGCGGATCAGAGATGCCCCTTAACGACAATCCCGAAACGATAGGTCGCTGACAAGCTCTGCTTCTTCTCGGACTCTCACACGATGAACGTCATTGCGTACGGGGTGGTCTTGATCTCAACCCCTGGAAGCGGGCGCATGCGTTGATGAAGTCATCGACCACGCACTGTCCACGCAGGGGCTTCGCGAATATCGCGAACGTGCCTTCAGATGCACTGGAAGCGTTGGAGGCTGCTCGCCATCCTTCGCAACATTGCGCTGCTGATTCAGATGAAACGTGAGAGCACTCGGCGGAAGCGAATACGCGACGGTTTTCTTCCTTGCAGAACGACACGAAGCCGGGAGTTGTCCCTACGGCGGCGCGTGCTGCTCCATTTCGATCTGCGAGAACCATTTCGACTTGGCTGTCGTGCGCTTGCGTATCTCCCACCCGCCGCTGGTGCCGAGGGATTGCCAGTTTCTCGTTTGCAGAAGAGTCTGCGCTCGCGACTCAGACCAAGTAGCTCGGTGAGCCGGACAGCCCACATGGAAAATGCGGCCGCGCATAAAGAGATGGGTTTCGAAAGCCACGTTGTGGATCTCCGGTGGTGGAGATCCTGTGGGCTCTTCGGGGCCGGTGCAGTGCCGTGATATGGCACCCCGGTGAAGACCTTCGAAGATCAAGAAGTCACACCTGTGCGACTCCCTGTTTTTTTCACCGAATTGGTCGGGGCGGCGGGATTCGAACCCACGACCCTTTGCCCCCCAGGCAAATGCGCTACCAGGCTGCGCTACGCCCCGACTGATCCGGCAAAGAAAGAAATTGTAGCAGTTCCGGCGCGACTGCCGGAAGGCCAAGCTTAACGTCGCAGCAGAGCCAGTACTTCTTCCAGCTCCATGCGCACCTGGCGCACGATCTGATGCGACATGCTGGCTTCCATCCGGGCCTGCGGACCTTCCAGCCTGGCGCGGGCACCGGTGATGGTGAAACCCTCGTCGTACAGCAGGGAGCGGATCTGCCGGATCATGAGCACGTCGTGACGCTGGTAGTAGCGGCGATTGCCACGGCGCTTCACCGGATTGAGCGCCGGAAATTCCTGCTCCCAGTAACGCAGCACATGCGGCTTCACCCCGCACAGATCGCTGACTTCACCGATGGTGAAGTAGCGCTTGGCCGGGATGGCCGGTAGCTCGGTGTTATTCCCCTGATCCAGCATAGCCCTCGACTCTCACCTTGAGTTTCTGCCCTGGCCGGAACGTCACCACCCGACGAGCGGAGATCGGGATCTCCTCGCCGGTCTTGGGGTTACGGCCCGGTCGCTGGTTCTTCTTGCGCAAATCGAAGTTGCCGAATCCTGACAACTTCACCTGCTCGCCCCTTTCCAACGCCTCGCGGACCACCTCGAAATAGGCGTCCACGAACTCTTTGGCTTCCCGCTTGTTAAGGCCCACCTCGAGGAAGAGGCGCTCGGCCATCTCCGCCTTTGTCAGCGCCGCCATCTTATCCTCGCAATTTTGCCTCGCATGACGCCTCCAACGCAGCCACCGCATTTCGAACGCAGCGATCCGCGTCGTCGTCGGTAAGCGTGCGGGAAGCGTCCTGCAAAATCAAGCCCATAGCGAGACTCTTTCGGCCCGCTTCGACCCCTTTGCCGCTATAGCGGTCGAACAGACGCAACTCCGCCAGGGCGCCGCCCAGGCTTCCCCGGACGGAATGCTCAATCTGTGACCAGCTCACCTGTTCAGGAACGTCCACGGCAATATCGCGACGGACGGCCGGGAAGCGCGGCACCGGCTGCGCCTTGGGAAGGCGGCGACCGAGCAGCGGCTCCAGGGCCAGCTCCAGGACGTGCACGTCCGGCCCCAGGTCCAGCGCCTTGGCCAGCTGAGGGTGCAAGGCGCCCAGGTAGCCGACTGTCTCACCGTCGCGAGCCACCCGTGCGCCCCGCCCCGGATGCAACCAGCCGGGAAGACCATCGGCATGCACCGACCAGCGCTGCGGCTCGCCGCCCCATGCGATCAGTGCGTCCAGATCGCCCTTGAGGTCGAAGAAATCCAGCGGACGGACGGCCTCGCCCCACTGCTCTGCCCGCGCGCTGCCGCAAGCGACGATGGCCAGACTGGGGGTTTCCACCGGCGGGTTGCCCTCCGCAAACACGCGACCCAATTCAAACAGACGTACGCGCTCCTGCTGACGGGCACGGTTGTGCGACAAGGCTTCGATCAAGCCGGGCAGCAGCGACGGTCGCATCACAGCCAGATCAGCGGACAGCGGATTGGCCAGGGGCACCAGCTTGTCGCCCAATCCCCACTTTTCCAGCAGGGCTTGGCTGACGAAGGCCAGATTGACGGCCTCGTAGTAACCGCGTGCGGCCAGTTGCTCGCGCACCGACAGCTCGTTCAGACGGGCCTCCGGTTCGGTAGCGAGCGCCAGCGCACCGTCCGGAGTGTGGGTAGGGATACGGTCGTAGCCGTAGATGCGGGCCACTTCTTCGACCAGATCTTCTTCCAGCTCGATGTCGAAGCGGCTGCTCGGCGCAGTGATGCGCCAGCCTTCGGCCACGGTTTCCACCTGCATGCCGAGGGCGGTGAAGATGCGCGCGACTTCGGCATCTGCGACATCCACACCCAGCACACGCTTGAGACGGGCACGCCGCAGCGGCACGGCGGCTGGCTTCGGCAGATCCGACAGATTTTCGGCCACCAGCACCGGGCCGGCGTTGCCGCCGGAGATGGCTAGCAGCAGTTCGGTGGCACGCTCCAGCGCCCGGCGCGGCAGTTCTGGATCGACACCACGCTCGAAGCGATGCGATGCATCGGTATGCATGCCCAGTTTGCGCGCACGCCCCATGATCGCGGCCGGCGCGAAATGCGCCGATTCGAGGAAGATGTTGTGCGTGGCGTCGGTAACGCGCGAGTCGTAGCCGCCCATCACACCGGCAATGGCCAGGCCTTTCTTGTCGTCGGCAATCACCAGGAAGCCGGTATCGAGCTTCGCTTCGGAACCATCGAGCAGCTTCAGCGTTTCGCCGTCGCGCGCATGGCGTACGACGATATCGCCCTCCAGCCTGTCGTTGTCGAACGCATGTAACGGCTGGCCCAGTTCCAGCATCACGTAGTTGGTGACGTCGACGACCGCGCTGATCGGGCGCAAGCCGGCCCGGCGCAGGCGTTCGGCCAGCCACAACGGCGTGCGCGCCGCCGGGTCGATACCCTCGATGATGCGGCCGAGATAGCGCGGCGCGTCCGCACCGGCTTCGAGGCGGATGCCGCGGCGTGCTGCAGCAGTAACTGGCGCAGCGGCCTGCAGCGGTACTTTCACCGCGCTGCCGAACAGTGCCGCGACATCGTGCGCAAGACCGACCAGTCCGAGGCAATCCGGACGATTCGGCGTGAGCTTCAGCTCGATGCTGGCGTCGGGCAGACCAAGGTAATCGGCCAGCGACTTGCCGATCGGCGCATCGGCTGGCAGTTCCAGCAAGCCCGACGCATCGCTGTCGACGCCCAGCTCTTTGGCCGAGCACAACATGCCGAACGATTCCACGCCACGCAGCTTGGCCGCCTTGATCGCGATACCGCCGGGCAGGTTTGCGCCAACCGTCGCCAGCGGCACCCTGATGCCGACGCGCGCATTCGGTGCGCCGCAGACGATCTGCAGCAGCTCACCCGATCCGGTATTGACCTTGCAGACCTGTAAACGATCGGCCTCCGGATGCTTTTCGGCGCCGACGATTTCGGCTACCACCACGCCGCCGAGGCTTTCACCCAGTGGCGTGAGTTCTTCCACCTCCAGCCCGGCCATGGTCAGCGCATGGGCCAGGGCAGCACGGTCGGCCTTGATCTCGACCAGCTCGCGCAGCCAGTTTTCGGAGAATTTCATCGTGTTGTTTCCTGCGGCCAGTTACGCGAATTGCTTGAGGAAGCGCAGATCGTTTTCGAAGAACGCGCGCAGATCGGATACGCCATAACGCAGCATGGCAAAACGCTCAACGCCGAGGCCGAAGGCGAAACCGGTATAACGCTCCGGATCGATGCCGCAGTTCTTCAACACATTCGGATGCACCATGCCGCAGCCGAGCACTTCCAGCCAGCGCGCAGAGCCGTCTTCCGCATCCCAGCGAATATCCACTTCGGCCGAAGGTTCGGTGAAGGGGAAGTAGCTGGGTCGAAAGCGCATCTCGAAATCGCGCTCGAAGAAGGCGCGAATGAATTCGGCCAGCGTGCCTTTCAGGTCGGCGAAGCTGGAGGTTTCATCCACCAGCAAACCTTCGATCTGGTGGAACATCGGCGAGTGCGTCTGATCCGAATCGCTGCGGTATACCTTGCCGGGCGCAATCACCCGGATCGGCGGTTGCCGGCCTTTCATCGAACGGATCTGCACCGGCGAGGTATGCGTGCGCAACAGACGGCCATCGCCAAAATAAAAGGTGTCGTGCATGGCGCGCGCCGGATGGTGCGGCGGAAAATTCAGCGCCTCGAAGTTGTGCCAGTCGTCTTCGATCTCGGGACCGTCAGCGCGCTGATAGCCGAGACGGGAGAAGATCGCGGCGATGCGTTCGAGTGCACGCGTGATCGGGTGAATGCCGCCACGCTCGCCATCACGGCCAGGCATGCTGATGTCGAGCTTTTCGGAAGCGAGACGGCGATCGAGTTCGGCCTGCTCCAGCGTCTGCTTGCGCACAGTGAGGGCGTCGTTGAGGCGCTCTTTCAGGCGGTTCACTTCCGCGCCGCGCGTTTTGCGCTCTTCCGGCGACAACGTGCCGAGCGCTTTCAAGGCGGCCGTGACGGTACCGTTTTTCCCGAGCAGGCTCACGCGCAGTGCGTCGAGTGCTTCCAGGGTGTCGGTTTTGTCGATGTCTGCCAGCGCCCCGGAGGCGCGGCTATCCAGGTCTTCCATTGATGTCGTCCCGGCTTGATTCATGGTTTCGATTTTCCCCTTCTCCTGGGCCAAGGCATCGATACGTCCCAAGAAGCTCCATGCTGCCTCACCCTCATTTTGCGAAAGCGGGAATGACGGCAAAAGCTGAGATCACCGAAGCGTGTGGATACCCATGTGCTCTTTCAGAGGGAAAAAAGCAGAAGCTCAAACAAAAACGGGGAGAAGGCTTAAGGCCTTCTCCCCGCTTGATTCACATCATTCGTCAGTGTTCGACGATCAAGCGGCCAGACTGGCCTTCGCCTTTTCTGCGATGGCTCCAAACGCCTTGATGTCGTGCACGGCGATGTCGGCCAGCACCTTGCGGTCAACCGTGATACCGGCCTTGGCCAGACCGTTGATCAGGCGGCTGTAGGACAGGCCGAACTGACGGGCAGCCGCATTGATACGCACGATCCACAGGGCGCGGAACTGGCGCTTCTTCTGCTTGCGGCCGATATAGGCGTACTGACCGGCCTTGATGACAGCCTGGTTGGCAACGCGGAAGACCTTGCGGCGGGCGTTGTAGTAGCCCTTGGCACGACCGATGATTTTCTTGTGACGACGACGGGCGGTAACGCCACGCTTTACACGAGCCATGGTTCAGTCCTCCGCCTTAGAGATACGGCAACATGCGTGCTACACCCTTGGTGTCGCAGGCCTTGACGTGGTTGGTGGCGCGCAGATTGCGCTTACGCTTGGTCGACTTCTTGGTCAGGATGTGCGACTTGAAGGCGTGACCGGCCTTGAACTTGCCGGACGCGGTCTTGCGAAAACGCTTCGCCGCCGCGCGGTTGGTCTTGATCTTGGGCATGGAAATGCTCCTTGATGGGGCTCGCTTTGTGAGAGGCAGCCCGGTTTCTGACTGATCTGGCGGCGACTTGGTCGCTCTTTCCGTCCTGCCACGATCGGTTCACGACCCTTCCTTGCGGGTCGAACCGGCGATTATACGGACAAAGGGTGGGCAATGCCAGCAGCCCCTTTGTCAAAAGCTCCAAGTTGCCGTAACACCCCCTTTCCGGAGAGAGAGGGCTGAGGGGCTGAGGGGCTGAGGGGCTGAGGAGCCGAGCTGCCAAGGTGGCTGCTACAAGGCAGATTCCCAGCGCTGGAGCCTCAGAAGCCTGTCTCGATTTGCTGGGCCGGGGCTAGATTGGCTCCTCACCCTACCCTCTCCCCGGGGGGGGGAGAGGGGTTATGGCACAACGGGAGATCCCGCCGCTTACTTCTTCTTCGGTCCGATCATCATGACCATCTGGCGCCCTTCCAGGCGCGGGAACGACTCGACCACGCCGTTCTCGCCCACATCGTCCTGGATGCGCTTGGCCAAGTCCTGACCGAGGTCCTGGTGGGACATCTCGCGGCCGCGAAAGCGGATGGTGACCTTGACCTTGTCGCCTTCCTCAAGGAAACGAAGCATGTTGCGGAGCTTGATCTGGTAATCACCTATGTCCGTAACCGGTCGGAACTTCACTTCCTTGATTTCGACCTGCTTCTGCTTCTTCTTGGCAGCCTGGGCCTTCTTCTGGGCTTCGAACTTGAACTTGCCGTAATCCATGATGCGGCAGACCGGCGGATCGCCGTTCGGCTGGATCTCGACCAGATCGAGCCCTGCTTCTTCAGCGGCGCGCAGCGCCTCGTCGCGGGTCAGGATGCCGAGCTGTTCGGAATCCGGTCCGATCACACGCACACGGGGTACGCGGATCTCATGGTTGCGGCGGTTGCCCTTAGTTTCGGTGGTGGCGATACCACTATCCTCCAGAAGATGTTTTCGATCGGCCGGGCGGCATCAGCGCCGCGTCTCGGCCTCCAGGCGCTCGATGAAGCTGGCAAGCGGCATGCTGCCCAGGTCTTCGCCGGAACGCGTACGCACAGAAACCGAGCCCGACTCCCTTTCGCGATCACCGACCACAAGCAGGTAGGGAACTTTCTGCAGCGTATGTTCGCGGATTTTATAGCCGACCTTTTCGTTGCGCAAATCCGCCTTCACGCGGAAACCTTTGTCGACAAGGGCTTGCGTCACCTGACGGACATAGTCGGCCTGCGCATCCGTAATGCTGAAGACCTGTGCCTGCACCGGCGCAAGCCATGCCGGCAGGTTGCCTGCGTGGTGTTCGATCAGGATGCCGATGAAGCGCTCCATCGAACCCACGATGGCCCGGTGCAGCATCACCGGATGCCTGCGCTGGCTGTGCTCATCCACGTATTCGGCGCCGAGACGCACCGGCATCATGAAATCGACCTGCATCGTACCGACCTGCCAGGCTCGACCAATGGAATCCTTCATGTGGTATTCGATCTTCGGCCCATAGAAAGCGCCCTCGCCCGGCAGCTCTTCCCATTGCACACCGGCCGAGTGCAGTGCGGCGCGCAACGCATCCTCGGCGCGATCCCACACCTCATCGCTGCCAATGCGCTTGTCCGGGCGCAGGGCGATCTTCAGTGCGATGTCGTCGAAGCCGAAATCCGCATACACCTTCATGGCCTGCTGGTGGAACGCCGTCACTTCGGATTCGATCTGATCTTCCGTACAGAAGACGTGACCGTCGTCCTGCGTGAAGGCGCGCACGCGCATGATGCCGTGCAAGGCACCCGAAGGTTCGTTGCGATGGCAGCCGCCGAATTCGCCATAGCGGATCGGCAGGTCGCGGTAGCTGTGCAGATCCGTGTTGTAGATCTGTACGTGACCAGGACAGTTCATCGGCTTCAGCGCGTACGTGCGCTTTTCCGATTCCGTGAAGAACATGTTTTCCTGGTAGTTGTCCCAGTGGCCGGATTTTTTCCACAGACTCACGTCCATGATCTGCGGACCGCGCACTTCCTGGTAACCGCTGCTGCGGTACACACCACGCACGTACTGCTCCACCGCCTGCCAGATGGCCCAGCCGTTCGGATGCCAGAACACCATGCCCGGCGCTTCTTCCTGCTGATGGAACAGGTCCAGCGCCTTGCCAATCTTGCGGTGATCGCGCTTCTCGGCTTCTTCCAGCTGATGCAGATGCGCCTTGAGATCCTTGTCGTTCAACCACGCCGTGCCGTAGATGCGCGTGAGCATCGCGTTGTTGGAATCGCCACGCCAATAGGCGCCGGCAACCTTCATCAATTTGAAGGCGCGCAGCTTGCTCGTGTTCGGTACATGCGGGCCGCGACAGAGATCCGTGAATTCACCCTGCGTGTATAGCGACAGCTCTTCGTTGGCCGGAATGCTTTCGATGATCTCGGCCTTGTATTCCTCGCCGAGGCCGCGGAAGAACGTCACTGCGTCGTCGCGTGATTTCACGCTACGCGTCACCGGCAGCTGTTCCTTGACGATCTTTTCCATCTCGGCTTCGATCTTCAGCAGATCGTCGGGCGTGAACGGCCGTTCGTAGGCGAAGTCGTAATAGAAGCCATTATCGATCACCGGACCAATCGTGACCTGCGCACCTGGATACAACCGCTGCACCGCCTGTGCGAGCAAGTGCGCCGTGGAATGACGCAGGATCTCCAGCGCCTCGGGGCTTTTTTCCGTGATGATTTCGAGGCTGGCGTTATGGTCAATCGGGAAGCTGGCATCCACCAGCTTGCCGTTCACCTTGCCGGCCAGGGTGGCCTTGGCCAGGCCGGCGCCTATGGAGGCGGCCACATCCTGCACCGTAACGGAATGGTCAAAGGGGCGCTTGCTGCCGTCGGGGAGCGTGATTTCGATCATCGGGACATTTCTCTGAAAACAAAAAAGGGCGCCACGCGCCCTTTTGGAAGACCAAGGCGTGGCGTGATCAGTGTTGGTAGCAGGTAGTTGCCATGTCACACACTCGACCGGCGCCTTCGGCGCGGGCCACCTTGTCTCCGCAATACTAAGAAGCGCAACGCTAGATCAGGACGTTCCCAGTGTCAATTCAACCGTTACAATGCCGCGCAACAAACCCTGTCGTCCCGGCGCAGACCTGAACTCGGCGTCTTACCCGATAAATAAAAGACACCAGGCCCCGGCTACCGCCGGACGACAGCTTCAGGAACACTTCCAGGATAATTCGATGCGCATTCTCGTCACCGGTTCGGCTGGCTTTGTCGGCGCTGCCCTAACGGAACGTCTGCTGGCCCGTGGCGACCAAGTGCTCGGCATCGACAATCACAACGATTATTACGACCCGACTCTGAAAGAAGCTCGCCTGGCGCGATTTGCTTCGCATCCCGGCTATACGCACCTGCGCGTGGACCTGGCCGACGCCGAAGCAGTCCAGCGCGCCTTCCA
Organism: Dyella flava; assembly: GCF_016904955.1. GTDB lineage: Bacteria > Pseudomonadota > Gammaproteobacteria > Xanthomonadales > Rhodanobacteraceae > Dyella_B > Dyella_B flava. The sequence goes on from NZ_JADIKE010000037.1 coordinate 237,051, forward strand.
TGATTTCCAGCCCCAGCGCGTGGCCAATCTGGCCGCCCAGGCTGGCGTGCGCTATTCGTTGAAAAATCCGCAGGCGTACGTGCAGAGCAACCTGGTTGGCTTCGTGAACGTGCTGGAAGCCTGCCGTCACGGCAAGGTAGAGCATCTGGTGTATGCCTCGTCCAGCTCCGTCTACGGCGCCAATCGCAAGATGCCATTTGCCGTGGAGGACGCGGTCGACCATCCGGTCAGCCTGTACGCCGCGAGCAAGAAGGCCAACGAATTGATGGCGCACACGTATAGCCATCTGTATGGATTACCCACTACCGGGCTGCGTTTCTTCACTGTCTACGGCCCGTGGGGCCGACCGGACATGTCGCCGATCCTGTTCGCCGATCGCATCGTGCGTGGTGAGCCGGTCGACGTATTCAACTACGGCAACCACAGCCGCGACTTCACTTACATCGACGATATCGTCGAAGGCGTGATCCGCACCCTGGATCATGTCGCCCAGCCCGATCCTGGCTACGATCCGCTGCAACCCAATCCCGGCACATCGAATGCGCCTTATCGCGTCTACAACATCGGCAACGATCAACCGGTGCAGCTGATGCGTTTTATCGAACTGATGGAACAAAACCTGGGACGCAGCGTCGAAAAACGCTTGCTGCCGATGCAGCCCGGCGATGTGCCCGATACCTGGGCAGATGTATCGGCACTGCGGCGCGATGTAGGTTACGCGCCGGGCACCAGCATCGAAGAAGGCGTGAAGCGCTTTGTTGCCTGGTATCGCGAATACCACAACATCGCCTGAGACCAACGTAGGTTGGGTTAGCGCAGCGTAACCCAACGGAATTCGATCGAAGCGACAAACATCGTTGGGTTACGCGCTAACCCAACCTACCCGACCTACGTCAATCCACGTCGGGCATGAAGCTCAGAACGGCTTGGCGATCGCCAGGAAGATCACGCCGAGCAGCAGCAGCACCGGCAGCTCATTGAGCAAGCGCAAGGTACGTGCCGGCGGCAAGGCTCCGCCCTTCACGCTGCGCTTCACCAGTCGACCGCTCCATACGAAATAGATGAGCAGCAACACGACCAGCCCAAGCTTGGCGTGCAACCATCCCATCTCGCCCCAGTGCGGCAGAAAACTCGGGAAGATGTGCCATCCAAGCCAAAGCGTCAGGCCGAACAGAAAGGCGATGCCGAACATCATGTGCCCGAATCGATACAGGCGCAGGCCCATCAGCTCCAGCCTTGCCTTCACTGCAGGTTCGGCACCCGCCTCGGCGATATTCACCAGGATCCGCGGCAGGTAAAACACCGCGGCAACCCACGCCATGACAAACAGGACATGCAGACTCTTGATCCAGACATAGGCGTCGACCATGGCGATTCCGGGCAGCAAGGATGAACTGCACGATAGTACGTTGATCCGCTGCCGTCGTCAGCGCTTGCGACTACGCGTCACACAAGCGGCAACTTCACTACAGTGTCCATCATCGTTGCATGTCGCTTGCAATAGTGCCGTCAACGACCATGCTCGCTGCAAGCCGCGAAGTACTCTTGAGCTGCTTCTTTGCTGGCTCACGCTTGAAATACGGAATCACATCCACTGCCTGGATGGTCTGCCCGATGGTCGACACCTGAGATTTGCCGGGACATTGGCCGGCTAGATGACAGCGAATTTTTTGGCCCCATTGAGCGTCATTTGGGCAATAAAAAACCGCCCCTGCTACAGGACGGTTTTTCGTATCTTCGTCTGCTCGCCTTTCCAGATCGCGCTGTACTCGGGCCAAGGCGTTGATTTAATTGGTGGGCGGTACAAGGATCGAACTTGTGACCCCTTCCATGTCAAGGAAGTGCTCTACCGCTGAGCTAACCGCCCAAGAGCAGCGCAGTATACGGTAAGGCGCGAGGGCTGAAAAGGCTTTGCCTAGCGGACGGCCTTCTCGCGGAGCTGATGGATCTGGTCGCGCAGGCGGGCAGCCTCCTCGAATTCCAGGTTTTCCGCGTGCTTGCGCATCTCCGCCTCCAGCCGCTTGATCAGCGTCGAAGCCTGGTCCGCACTGAGCGCGGCGTAGCCAGCCGCTTCCTCGGCCACCGCGACAGCGCCCCGGCCCCGTGTCGATTTGCTGCGGCCACGGCCTGGCGCTTCGCTACGGGCGCCTTCCATGATGTCGGTGATCCGGCGCACCACCGACTTGGGCGTGATGCCGTGAGCGGCGTTCCAGGCGACCTGCTTTTCGCGACGACGGGCGGTTTCGTCCATCGCCGCCTGCATCGAGCGAGTGATCTCATCGGCGTACAGAATCGCCCTGCCGCGCACATTGCGAGCCGCACGGCCGATGGTCTGGATGAGCGAGCCGGTGGAACGCAGGAAGCCTTCCTTATCGGCATCGAGGATGGCCACCAGCGACACCTCGGGCATGTCCAGGCCCTCCCGCAGCAGGTTGATGCCGACCAGCACATCGAATTCGCCCAGGCGCAGGTCGCGGATGATTTCCACCCGCTCCACCGTTTCGATATCCGAGTGCAGATAGCGCACTTTCACATCGTGTTCGCTGAGGTACTCGGTGAGGTTTTCCGCCATGCGTTTGGTGAGCGTGGTGACCAGTACGCGGTCCCCCATCGCAATACGCCTCTTGGCCTCGCCCAGCAGATCATCAACCTGGGTCCGCACGGGCCGCACTTCCACTTCCGGATCGACCAAGCCGGTGGGACGCACCACCAGCTCGACCACCGCATCGCCGGATTTTTCCAACTCGTAAGGCCGCGGCGTGGCCGAAACATAGATCGAACGCGGCGCGCGGCGCTCGAATTCCTCGAAACGCAGCGGGCGATTGTCCATCGCCGACGGAAGCCGAAACCCGAATTCCACCAGGGTCTCCTTGCGTGAGCGGTCGCCTTTGTACATCGCGCCCAGCTGCGGGATCGTCACGTGCGATTCGTCCACGACCAGCAATGCATCCGGCGGCAGGTAGTCGAACAGCGTCGGCGGCGGTTCGCCCGGCGCACGACGAGTGAGATGCCGCGAGTAATTTTCGATGCCCTGGCAGTAGCCGACCTCGGCCATCATCTCCACGTCGAAGCGCGTGCGCTGATCCAGGCGCTGAGCTTCGACCAGGCGATTTTCCTTGTACAGGTATTCCAGGCGATCCTTCAGTTCTTCCTTGATCGTGTCGATGGCGTTGAGCACGCTCTCGCGCGTACTGGCGTAATGCGTACGCGGATAGACGGTATAGCGCGGCACCTTGCGGATGGTTTCACCGGTCAGCGGATCGAACAGCGAGAGATTTTCCACTTCGCCGTCGAACAGTTCGATGCGCAGCGCCTCGGTTTCTGATTCGGCGGGAAACACATCGATGATTTCGCCGCGCACGCGATAGGTGCCGCGCCGCAGTTCCATCTCGTTGCGGGTGTACTGCAATTCCGTGAGTTGCCGAATCAGCGCGCGCTGCTCGATCCGTTCACCGCGCGCCAGGATCAGGCGCAACGAAAGGTAGTCTTCCGGATCACCCAGGCCGTAAATGGCGGACACCGTGGCAACAATCAGCGCATCCTTGCGTGACAGCAGCGCCTTGGTCGCAGCCAGCCGCATCTGCTCGATGTGCTCGTTGATCGAGGCGTCCTTCTCGATATAGGTATCGGATGCCACGACGTAGGCTTCCGGCTGGTAGTAGTCGTAATAGCTGACGAAATACTCCACCGCATTGTGCGGAAAGAATTCCTTGAACTCGCCATACAACTGCGCCGCGAGTGTCTTGTTCGGCGCCAGCACGATAGTGGGACGCTGCACCTGCGCAACGACGTTCGCGATGGTGAAGGTCTTGCCCGAGCCCGTCACACCCAGCAAGGTCTGCGCCGCCAGGCCAGCGTCGAAGCCTTCGACCAGGCGCTTGATCGCCTCAGGCTGATCGCCGGAGGGTTGGTAGTCGGAGACGAGTTCGAAGCGGTCGCGATCGGTCATTGGCTTAGTCTGTGGGCTCAGGCAGGTATTTTAAATGACGGCTGCTGACACGGCCTGTCAGCAACGCCTGACCAGCGGCACGCCCGGAAGCTACTGGGATCGCCGGCCAACCGGCTTAGCATGACTGACATGAAGTCGTGGACCGCCCAATCGCCATTTCGGCGCATGCCAGACGGTTTTGGGCTGATCGAGCAGATCGTGTCCATGGTCGTACTCGCTGTGCTCACCATCATCGCCATCCCATCCTTCCGGCATCTGATAGACCAGCAGACACTACGCCAGGCACAGATGGATTACATTGCCGCCCTGCAGCACGCGCACGATCTGGCCGTGAATGAGCAAGTCCGCGTGGTGTTTTGTCCCAGCAGCAACGCATTGACCTGCAACAACGCCGCATGGAACAACGGCTGGTTGATCGGACATGATCCGGAAAACAAGGGGCGACCCGTGGGTGCTCCGCTGTATGTGGGCGGCAAGTACTCCAGCCGACTGAACATCATTGGCAGCGATAGCAAAAAGAGCGTGCGGTTTCAGCCGGATGGCACGGTGGGGGCCAGCAATCAGACATTGTTTATCTGTTTGCGTGGCGATGATTCGCATGCACTGAAGGTGGTGGTGGCGAGGCGCGGCCGTATACGAGGAGAAGTTGCCAGTCCGGTCGATGCAGCGGCGTGTGCGGGATTGGATTAAGCGGGGCGCCATCCGCCAGTACCTGTTACCTCAAGGACGTCCGGGCGCGGCGAGCTTTGTGCAAAAGACGCTGGGGCCGGCCTTCGCCGGGGCGACGGATGCGTTCATGGCGAAATGGCAATCATCAGAGCAACACCGGCCGATCCGGTAATTCATCCGGCCGGGCCTTGCCATGACTCGGAAAATGCTTCGTCAGCAACGTATGCACTTCGGTAATGCCGTGCAACGCACCGGCACGCCATTGTCCGGCAGCAAAGCATTCCTGCATCCCCTTGCAAATCGATGCCCACTCTTCCGGCTTCACCCGTCGCGCAATGCCGCGATCGGCAACGATTTCGATACGGTGCTCGGCCATCAGCAGATACAGCAGCACGCCGCAGTTGTGTTCGGTATCCCATACACCGAGTTGGCCAAACACCTGCCGTGCACGCGTCTGCGCGTCCAGCCCCGACCACACTGCCAATGGTGCAAGGCGCGATTCGATGGCGAAGCGCACCTCACCCAGATGCGTGTGTTCGCCATCCGCGATCGCGGCGGTCATATCGTCGAGCAGCTCGGACGGAAAGCGCCGATGCAACTGGAACCAGCCATCGAACAGGTTTGCAACCAGGCGTTGGGATGTGGACATATCACCAGTTCCCCGAGGCGCCGCCGCCACCAAAGCTGCCACCGCCGCCGCTGAATCCGCCGCCTCCGCCGCCAAAGCCACCGCCACCACCGAAACCACCTCCGCCAAAACCGCCGCCACCGAAGCCGCCCCAGCCGCCTCCCCCGATGGAGCGGCCGATGCCGACCGGCAACAGCATCAGCAAGCCGCCGATGATTCCACCGAAAATGCCGACGCCCACGGATGCCAGCAGCCACAGCAATCCGCCCACCACGAAGCCGCCGAGCGGTGCACGCACCAGTGCCGGCGCCCGCCCGAAAATGCCGCGCATGAAGAGCACCGCGAAGATGGCCAGGAAAAACAGCCCTTGCAGATCAGGGCCGTGCCGCTCGACTTCGTTGCCACGCACTGGCGGCGGCAACGGCTCGCCGCTGATCAATTGAGTCAGCGCACCCACGGCATCATGGATGCCGCCGACGTAATCGTTGACGCGAAACTTCGGCGCAATGTATTCGCGGATGATGCGCGCCGCGGCGGCATCGGGAATCGCTCCTTCCAGGCCGTAGCCCACTTCGATGCGCACCTGCCGATCATTCTTTGCAATGAACAGCAGCACGCCGTCATCGACGCCTTTGCGGCCAAGCTTGTTCTGCTCGGCCACCCGCAGGGAGTAATCGTCGATATCGTCGGGCTGGGTGGTGCCCACCATCAGCACCACCAGTTGCGCACCTTTCTGCTTTTCCAGATCGGTCAGTTGCGCATCCAGCTGGTTGATCTGCTGCGCCGTCAGCGTGCCGGTGAGATCGGTGACGTGACGGCTGAGCGTTGGCACGGCCGGCAGATCATCGGCGTGCGATGTCCATGGCGACAGCAAGGCTATCGCCAGCACCAGCCATAGGCGCACCCAGCGCCGGATCATGATGCACGCCCTCTCAGTGCGCCGAAGCGGCCGGGGCCGGAGCAGGCTGCGACTGGGCCGGCGGCGCGTTGGTACCAAAATCGACGGTCGGCGCGGTGGAAATGGCCTGTTCGTTCTCCACCGAGAAATTGGGTTTCGGCTGATAACCGAACATCTTGGCGGTGAGGTTGTTCGGGAACGTGCGGATCATCGTGTTGTACTGCTGCACCGCCTGGATATAGCGGTTACGCGCCACGGTGATGCGATTCTCGGTGCCTTCCAGCTGCGCCTGCAAATTCTGGAACAGACCGTCCGCCTTCAGGTTCGGATAGTTCTCGCTGACCGACATCAAGCGCGACAGCGCGCTGCCCAACTGGCCTTGCGCCGCCTGGAACTTTGCCAGGGATTGCGCGTCATCGGCATTAATCTGGATGCGGCCGACCTGCGAGCGGGCTTCCGTCACTTCGGTGAAGACTTTGTCTTCGTGCGCGGCATAGCCTTTAACCGTGTTCACCAGGTTGGGCACCAGGTCGGCGCGCCGCTGATATTGGTTAAGCACTTCGGACCATTGCGCCTTGACGGCCTCGTCCTGTTTCTGGATCGCGTTGTAACCGCAACCGGACAAAGCGGCGACCAGCAACATCAGCAGCAATACGCGGATGGTTTTCATCGAGATGCTCCCTATCTAATGAGAGATCATTGCAGCATCAGGATTACCCCGATGCAATCGCTTCGGACAGCAAACCGTGCTTGTCCTAGGCGCCAGGCATGCAGCGTCACACAAGCTGACGGCAAGCGGAGGATTTCTTCAGGTCCCGGCTCGACCCGCTTGCTGCCGAGTCGCGGCAGCTGCGGCTAGAACCAGCGCGGCCCCAGGATCAGCCCCCAGCTCAGCACCACCAGCACCAGCAACAGAAACACCGCGGCAGACCCCATGTCCTTGGCCCGGCCGGCCAGTTCATGAAATTCCGGGCTGACTTTGTCGACGACCGCCTCGATGGCGGAATTGAGCAGTTCCACCGACAACACCAGGATCACCGGCGAGACCAGCGCGATCTTTTCCAGCGCCCCATGCCCGACCCATAGGCCGATGGGTAGCAGGATGACCGTCAGCATGGCCTCCAGCCGAAACGAGGCTTCATGACGCCAGCCGGCGCGCAGCCCGTTCATGGACCACCGGAAGGCTCGCCACAGCTGACGCGGATCGCCGCGGAATCCGCTACCGGGCATGGCGGGAACGGTTGGCCGCTAAGGGAGTTACGGCGTATTTCGGCATGGCGGGCGGTACTCCCCAGGTACGGTCACGAGCGCGCCATCATGCCACAAGCCGCACGCCCTACTCCGTTCCGCAGGATTTTGCTTGCCGCATTGCAACTTTAAGCTAATGACGGATGGGTTACCCTTCGCCGGTTGTGCCCTGTTCAGGGGCGACAAAAACAGGCCGGTTTCGGCCTTGTAGTACACGTGCACGGAATACCCCATGGCAACTCAGATTCGTCCCGTTTCACAAACCCGCTCGTTCAGCACGGTTTTCCTGATCGAGATGTGGGAGCGCTTCGGCTTCTACGGCATGCAGGTGCTGATGGTCACCTTCATGATGAAGAGACTTGGCTTCATCGACACCAAGGCCAACCTGGTCTGGGGTGCCGCCACGGCCCTGATCTACGCCACGCCGGCGATCGGCGGCTGGGTCGGTGACAAGTTGCTGGGCACGCGCCGGACGATGCTGATGGGCGCAGTGATCCTGGCCCTCGGTTACACCTTGCTCTGGGTCCCTTCCGACCATGCGACCTTCACCTATGCCGCACTGGGCGTGATCATCGTCGGCAACGGTTTCTTCAAGGCCAACTCCGGCAACCTCGTGCGCAAGATCTACGACGGCGAGGATTCGAAGATCGACAGCGCCTTCACCATCTATTACATGGCGGTGAACATCGGCTCGATGATCTCGATGACGCTGACGCCATGGATCCGTGATGTCGTGGCCGCCCAATACGGCGATTCGATGGGCTGGCACACCGCCTTCGGCGTCTGCTCGATCGGCCTGATCCTCGGCCTGATCAACTATTCGATCATGAGCCGCACGCTCGCCCACGTCGGCTCGCCCGCCGACAACGAGCCGGTCAACAAGAAGCGCCTGCTGGCGGTGATGGTCGCCGCCGTCGCCATCGTGTTCGCCTCCATCCTGATCCTGCAGAGCGAAACCGTCGCCAAGTGGGGCGTGGTCGTGGCCGGCATCGCGATGTTCTTCGTCTTCATCTACATGATTGCGGTCAGCCACCGCAACGAGCGCTCCGGCCTGATCGCCGCGCTGGTACTGGTGGTGCAGACGATCTTCTTCTTCATCTTCTACCAGCAGATGTCCACCTCGCTGAACCTGTTCGCGCAGCGCAATGTGGACCTCAACTTCGGCCTGTTCGGCATCCACCTGTTCACCTGGATTCCCGAGCAGTACCAGAACCTCAACTCGATCTGGATCGTGCTGCTGAGCCCGGTGCTGGTCTGGATCTACAACTCGCTAGGCCGCCTCGGCAAGGATCCTTCCGTCGCCGCCAAGTTCGCCTGGGGTTTCGCCGCGGTTGCGGCGGGTTTCTTCATCTACGGCATCGGCGCCAAGTTCGCCGTCAACGGTCAGGTGTCCTCGTGGATCATGGTGTGGGGCTATGGCCTGTACTCGCTGGGCGAATTGCTGGTGAGCGGTCTGGGTCTGGCGATGATCGCCCGTTATGTGCCCGAACGCATGGGCGGCCTGATGATGGGCACCTACTTCGTGGCATCGGGCATCTCGCAATACCTGGGCAGCGTGGTGGCCAACTACGCGCATATTCCGGAAGGCCTGACCGATCCGCTGCAGTCGCTCGCGATCTATACCAACCTGTTCAACAAGCTGGGCTTCGTCGGCGTGGCCTGCACCCTGGTCGCCATGGCCGTGCTGCCGCTGATGAATCGCCTGTCGGCCAGCCATTCGGATGCCGCCACCAATCACGAGCCGCTGCCCGCCGTGCGCAGTGAGGAGTTCAATACTCCGTGATATCCAGGAGTGAGTGGAGAGGAGTGAGAGGTGAGCTTTCACGCATTCGCTCTCACTCCTTGGTTCTCGCCACTCACTCTTCGTCTTTATATCTTCTTACCAGCTCAAGCGACGGATCGGGCCTTTAGGAGTGAGTGGAGAGGAGAGAGAGGTTAGCTCTCACGCATTCACTCTCACTCCTCACTCCTCTCCACTCACTCCTCGCCTTCATGTCTTACCAGCTAAAGCAACCGATCGGGCCCTTCGCGCTGACGCGCACCCTCGCATGGTTGCGGCTGTGCGCGATTGCAGGCCAGAGCGCAGCGGTGATGATCTGCTCGTGGTGGATGCGGATCGATATTCCCGCCCTCTCGCTCTTTCTGGGCATTGACCTGCTGGCTGTATTCGCCGTGTTCGCCGCCTGGCGTATCAGCCAGCCCAGACCGGTGCGCGAATGGGAAACGGTGTGCCATGTGGCTGCCGATACCGTGGTGCTCGGCTACCTGCTCTATTTCACCGGTGGCGCCAGCAACCCGTTCATTACGCTGCTGCTGGTACCTGTCGCATTGAGCGCTGCCGCGCTGTCAGTACGTGCGGTGCTTTCGGTGGCTGCTCTGGCCGGCGCGGCCTATATCGTGTTGCTGCTCTGGTATGTGCCGTTGCCGCCGAACGAACTGATGGGCACCGATCAAGGTTTCTCGTTGCACGTTGCCGGCATGGGCGTGAACTTCGCCGTGACGGCCCTGTTGCTGGGTTTCTTCATCAACCGTCTCGCCAACGCCGTTCGCCTGCAACAGCTGGAAGTGCAGCGCGTGCGCGAACGCGCCCTGCGCGACGAAGGCATCCTCGCTATCGCCACCCAGGCGGCGGGGGCTGCGCATGAACTCAATACACCGCTGGCCACCATGCGCACCCTGCTGCCGGAATTGCGGCGGGAGCATGCCGACGACGTCGTGCTGGACGAAGATCTGGCCTTGCTGGAAGGACAGGTGGAACGCTGCCGCACCATCCTGCGCGAGATGGTGGCCTTCGGCAAAACCCAGCTCTCCCAGGAACCCGAACGCCTGACCTTGCAAGCCTTCATCCACGGCTTCGTGGAACGCTTCAAGCTGCTGCGGCCGGAAGCGGAGCTTGAACTACGCGTCCCCGCGAAGCTCGAATTGCTGGTGCTGCGCAGTCCGCCCGGACTGCGTCACGCGCTGATCAACCTGCTCAACAACGCCGCCGATGCGTCGGCCATGCGCGGCTCTCATAAAGTGGCACTGGAGGTCCGGCAGGAAGGCCAATGGCTGGAATGGATCGTGCTCGACCAGGGTCCAGGCTTTCATGCCAGCGGCGCGCCGGCATCCATCGGCGAAAGCGGCAAGCAAAGCGGACTGGGCATTGGCCTCGCCCTGGCGGAGGCCACCGCCGAGCGCCTGAGTGGCGAATTGATCGCGACCAATACCGATAGCGGCGCGGAAATGCGCTTGCGCCTGCCATTGCCGGCCATTGCGGAGTGATCCGCTCCCTCTCGCGCAGAACTGGGTTACCGACCACTCACAACCACGGGAACCGTGCGCGGTGACGGCTGCAAGAAAGCAGCATCCACGACAGGTTGCCGCTCTCGTCCATCTCTCATTGCCGCCCAAAAGGAGAGGATCACAAGCCTGCAAGCATAAGATCCGCATATCCGGCAAAATAGGCGGGCAAATACGACCGGTAGCAGCAAATGATCCCCCCGAATCAGGCAAGCAGCACCCGTCCACTGTTGATCGTGGATGACGACGCCACCTTTGTACGCGTACTCAGCCGGGCCCTCACCTCTCGCGGTTTCGAAGTCATCACCGCCACCCGTGCCGACGAAGCCCGCGCCCTCTCGCGGCGCCACCAGCCCCGCCATTGCGTGCTCGATCTCAAGCTCGGCGAAGAAAACGGACTGCGTCTGATTCCCGAGCTGCACGAACTGGTGCCGGATATGCGCATCCTGCTGCTCACCGGCTACGCCTCGATTGCCACGGCCGTCGAAGCGATCAAGCGCGGTGCTCACGATTACCTGGCCAAACCGGTCGATGCCGATGCCGTGGTTCGTGCGCTGCTCGAAGGTGAGAGCGCGCAACCAAGCGAAGACGACGTCATCGACGCCCCCGAAGCGCCGCTCGCCTTGCGTCGCCTGGAGTGGGAACACATCCAGCGTGTACTCACCGAGTGCGACGGCAACATCTCCGAAACCGCGCGCCGTCTCGGTATGCATCGCCGCACCCTGCAGCGCAAGCTGAGCAAGCATCCGGTGCGGGAGCGGCCGGAACAACAGGCCGATTAGCGTCGATCGCGGTCAGCGCGTTGACGGCATGGCTGCATGCCGTACGCATGATGGTGCAAGGAGAAAACGCTCAGTCCTGCGCGGATGAGGTCGCCGGCGCCGGCGTTTGGTTCGACGGGTCCGGCTCATCGTCGTAGATCGCCACATGCGGCACGCCGTCCGCCCCGATCCACCCGCGATACATGCCGTCGGTATTGAACGGCATGGCGATATGGCCGTCGCTATCCAGCGCGATCGCGCCGCCGTTGCCGCCCATGGACGGAATTTCCTGGTTGATCACTTCGGCGGCGGCGCGCTGGATCGGTTCGTTCAACATCGATACCTTCATGCAGATTTCGTGCGCGGCCACGGTGCGGATGTAGAACTCGCCCCAGCCGGTGCCGGACACGGCGCATTGGGCGTTGGCGTAGGTGCCTGCGCCGATGATCGGTGAGTCGCCCACGCGCCCCCAGCGCTTGTCGTTCATGCCACCGGTGGAAGTGCCGGCGGCGAGGTGGCCGTCGCTGTCGAGCGCAACGGCGCCAACCGTGCCGAAATGCTTGGCCGTTTCGAGATCGGCATGCGGCTGCTTTGCCGCGTCTTCCTTCAAGGCCTTCTGCAGCTGCTGCCAGCGTTCTTCCGTGCGGAAATAGGACGGATCGACCAGCGTGATGCCTTGCTCCTTGGCAAACGCCTCGGCGCCGTCACCAACCAGCATGACGTGCGACGAATGCTCCATCACCGCGCGCGCCAGCAGGATTGGATTCTTTACGCGATGCACGGCGGCAACGGAACCGGCGCGCAAAGTGTCGCCGTCCATGATCGCGGCATCCATTTCATTCTTGCCATCATGCGTGAACACCGAGCCCTTGCCGGCGTTGAAGTTGGAATCGTCCTCCAGCACGGTGATCGCGGTGGTGACCGCGTCCAGTGCCGGCTTGCCCGCCTTGAGCTGGGCGTAACCATCCAGCAAGGCCTTGGTCATGGCCGCGCGCACCGCTTTTTCCTTGGCGGGCGTCATGTCGCGCCTGACCACGCCGGAACCGCCATGAATGATCAGGACCGGCGTGGTGGCATGAGTCATGGCGGCAACTCCCAGCGCGGCCAGGGCGGCGAACAGGCGGAACGACTTCACGTGATGCTTCTCCAGGCTTTGGCCGAGTATAGCCAGCCCGTTTGACGTGCTCAGCCGTATGGCATATCGGAGCCGTGTCAACAGCTTAGGCAGATTGCAAACCGGCTGTCGCGACCTTCGCACAGCATGCGCCGAGACCAATCCGTCGTATCCTAGGCAGCTATCTCCCCCCCGATAGAAGGCACTCTCATGGACAAGGTTTATGCAAACGCGGCAAAGGCGCTGGACGGCCTGCTGTTTGATGACATGACCATCGCAGCAGGCGGCTTCGGCCTGTGCGGCATCCCCGAAAACCTGATCGGCGCATTGCTGGCGGCAGGCACCAAGGGCCTGACCATCGTCGGCAACAATGCTGGCGTGGATGATTTCGGCATGGGTCCATTGCTGAAGACGCGCCAGGTGAAGCGTGTGTACGCCTCCTACGTGGGCGAGAACAAGGAATTCGAGCGCCAGGTGCTGGCCGGTGAACTGGAACTGCATCTGGTGCCGCAGGGCACGCTGGCGGAGAAGCTGCGCGCGGGTGGCGCCGGCATTCCAGGTTTCTATACGCGCACCGCGTACGGCACCAAGCTGGCCGAAGGCAAGGAAACCAAGAAGTTCGGCGAGAAGGAATACGTGCTTGAAGAAGCCATTCACGCTGACGTCTCCATCGTCAAGGCGTGGAAGGGCGACCGGCTCGGCAACCTGGTGTTCCGCAAGACCGCACGCAACTTCAATCCGATGATCGCCACCTGCGGCAAGGTTTGCGTGGCCGAAGTGGAAGAACTGGTCGAAGTGGGTCAGTTGGCTCCCGATGAGATCCACGTGTCGGGCATCTACATCGACCGCCTCATCCAAGGCGAGAAGTACGAGAAGCGCATCGAATTCCGCACGATCGCCGGCGCCAACACCGGCAAGGAAAGCCCGATCCGCATGGCGATGGCGCAGCGTGCCGCGAAAGAACTGCGCGACGGTTTTTACGTGAACCTCGGTATTGGCATCCCCACCCTCGTGGCCAACTTCATTCCGCAAGGCATGGACGTGACGCTGCAATCGGAAAACGGCCTGCTCGGCATCGGTCCGTTCCCGGATGAAGCGCATATCGATCCCGACCTGATCAACGCCGGCAAGCAGACGATCACCGCCCTGCCCGGTTCAAGCTATTTCTCCAGCGCCGAGTCGTTCGCGATGATTCGCGGCGGCCATATCAACCTGTCGATTCTCGGCGGCCTGGAAGTCTCCAACACGGGTGACCTGGCCAACTGGATGGTGCCGGGCAAGATGGTGAAGGGCCCGGGCGGCGCGATGGACCTGGTCAGTGGTGTGCAGCGCGTGGTGGTGCTGATGGAGCACACCGCGAAGGATGGCTCGCCGAAGATCAAGAATCAGTGCGACCTGCCGCTCACCGGCAAGCAGGTGGTGGACCTGATCATTACCGATCTTTGCGTGTTCGAAGTGCACAAGGGCAAGGGCCTGACGCTGATCGAACTGCAGGAAGGCGTGACCGTGGATGAGGTGAAAGCGAAGACGGGATGCGCGTTTGAGGTGCATGCCTCGTTGCGCTGAGATGATATGGGGTGCGCCAGACCATGGCACGCCCCTTTCTTGGCAGGTTGGGTAGGTTGGGTTAGCGCAGCGTAACCCAACGGAATTCCATCGAAGCGACAAACATCGTTGGGTTACGCTGCGCTAACCCAACCTACCCTGCCCATTGCCGTCCGTTCATGCATGCACCGGCAGCGGTTGCGGAAACCGTATCTCCGCCACATAGCTGTTGCCGCCCTGCACATGCAGATCCAGCGGCCATGCGAAGCGTTCGCTGATCCGCCGCGCGATGGCGTATTCGAATCCCTGCTGTCCCGGCAACTGCGGATCGTGATCCGCGCCGGCGGTGGCGCACACGCTCACCACTCCCGGCAACACCGTCACCAGCACCGTGCCCTGCCCGGTGTATTGGCTGGCATGGCGGATCAATTGCCAGCACAGCATGGCAAATACGCGCGGTGAACCGTGCAAGGCAAACCTGGCGGGCTCTTCGAATTGCAATTCGATCGGATGACCGTGCAGCATTTCGCGGGCGTCGGCCAGTTCGTCGCGCAGCACGTCATTCACCACGAAATCCTGCTCGCCCTGGCCATTGTCGGCCTCGCGCGCCAGGATCAGCATCGCTTCCACCAGCGCTTCCATTTCGCGTGTAGCGCGGCGAATGCGCTCGACGGAGCGTTTGCCGAAATCGCTTAGCTCCGGTTCGTCGGCCAGCATATCGGTCGACATCTTGATCACCGTAAGCGGACTGCGCAGCTCGTGGCTGGCATCGCGGGTGAAATTGCGTTCACGCTCGTTGTAGCCCGCGATACGGTTGGCAAAGTCATGAAAGCTGTGCGCCAAGGTCGCCACATCGGCATCCACGCGTTGCAGCAGATGATCATCCGGCGACAGCGCTTGCAGGTCACCCCGCCCTTCGCGCCAGCTGCGCACCCGTTGCGCGAGGGTGCTTACGGGCTGCCAGGTGCGTTGCGCGGCCAGCCAGGCCAGTGCGCTGACGATCACGATCAAGGCCAGCACGGCGCCCAGCGGCGCCACGTTGTAGTAACCCATCAGGCACGCCAGCACGATCGCGACCAGCTGCATGCCGAAGATCAGCAGCAACCGGCGATGAAGACCGCCGCGCGTAGACGCTGCGCGTTGGTTTGGCGCACCCTGTTGTGTCATGGTTTGGGCGGTCAGGCGAAATAACTTGTTGCAGTCGTTTCTGAATCGAGATCGGCCAGGCGGTAGCCGGCCGAATGAATGGTATGCAGCAACGGACGCTGGAAAGGTTTATCGATAATCCGGCGCAGGTTGTAAAGGTGTGAACGCAAGGTGTCGGAGTCGGGCAAGGTATCGCCCCAGATCTCCCTTTCGATATCGCGCCGGCTCACCACGCGCGGCGATTCACGCATCAGTATCGCCAGCAGCTTCAGGCCGATCGGCGACACGGTAAGCTCCTGGCCGCCGCGCGTGAGACGCAAGGTCGCGGTGTCCAGGGTCATGTCGCCCACCGTGAGTATTTCGCTGGAGACCTGACGGCGATCGCGCCGGATCAGCGCACGCAGACGGGCTTCCAGCTCGCGAACCTCGAAGGGTTTCACCAGGTAGTCGTCCGCACCGGCCTCCAGGCCGATCAGCTTGTCTTCCAGGGTGTCCCGCGCGGTCAGCATCAGCACCGGGGTGGATTTCTTGGCGTCGGAGCGCAGCTTGCGGCAGACATCCAGACCATCGATGCCCGGCAGCATCAGGTCCAGCACGACCACGTCGTAGCTGTTGGAGACGGCCAGGTGCAGCCCGCTCACCCCATCCTGAGCAAAATCAACGGAGTAGCCACGACGTTCCAGAAACTCGCCGACCATTTCGGCGATCTGTCGGTTGTCTTCGACCAATAGGATCAGTCCGGCATGTTCGTCACGTGAACTCATGTTCCCCTCGTCGGCTACCGCGATGTCTTCACATTTGTGAAGGCTAACGGTCGATGGCGTAAGCGGAACGTGAATTTCGGACTATAAAACCGTGTAGCAGATCTCAGTGCAGCAAGGGTTTGAGCTGGTTCCAGACGGTATTGAGCACGATCGGCTCCCCGGCAGCCATCGGATGCAGGCCGTCTTCCTGCATCAGGGCGGGGTTCAGGGCCACTCCGTCGAGCAGGAACGGCACCAGGGCCACATGCTTGTCCCGTGCCAGATCGGCATAGACCGCGCGCAAGCCGTCGCGATACTGCGGCCCGTAGTTCACCGGCAGCTCGATTCCCAGCAGCAACACCTTGGCGCCGGCGTGCTGGGCGGCGTCGATCATCGCGCCGAGGTTGTCGTGCAGCGTGCTCAGCGACAACCCCTGCAAGCCGTCATTGGCACCCAATTCGATCACCGCGATGCGCGGATGGTATTGCGCCAACAGCGCCGGCAGGCGATTGCGGCCGCTCAGCGAGGTTTCGCCGCTGATGCTGGCATTGACGACCGTCCAGCCCGGCTCCATGTCGTTCAGGCGTACTTCCAGCAGATGCACCCAACCCGATTCCACGGGAATGTTATGGGCGGCGGACAGGGAATCGCCCAACACGATCAGGGTTTTCGCGGGCGCCGCCTGCAACGCACCGATACCGCACAGCAGAACAAGCAGACAAAGGAAACGACGCATGAGTGGTGGTTCTCATCCGGTTCTTGAAGTTCGGGATGTTAGCAAGTCCGTCAACGGTCCCGAGGGAAGGCTGGATATCCTCAGTGATGTCGCCATGCAGGTGAACACCGGCGAGAGCTTTGCCATCGTCGGCGCGTCCGGCTCGGGCAAGACCACCCTGCTCGGCCTGCTGGCCGGGCTGGATACGCCTACGCGGGGCAGCATCCGGCTGGATGGTCATTCGCTGGAGCAACTCGATGAGGAAGCCCGCGCGGATCTACGCCGTCGCCTGGTGGGTTTCGTGTTCCAGTCGTTTCATCTGCTGCCCGCACTGACCGCCGAACAGAACGTGATGCTGCCGCTGGAACTGGAAGGCAATCCGGCGGCCCGCGAACGCGCGCGTGAAGCCCTGGCAGCGGTCGAACTGAGCGGCCGGCGCAAGCACTATCCCGCACAGCTTTCCGGCGGTGAACAGCAACGCGTGGCGATTGCCCGTGCGTTCGTGCACCGTCCGCGCATCCTGTTTGCCGACGAACCCACCGGCAATCTGGACCGGCGTACCGGGCGGCATGTCTGCGATCTGTTGTTTGCGCTCAATCGCGATCACGGCACCACCCTGGTGCTGGTGACGCATGACCTGCAACTGGCGGAACGCTGCGTGCGCCGGGTGGAATTGCAGGAAGGAAAACTGGAGCCGTTGGCATGAGCACGCTTGGCGCAAGCCGGCCATTCCCGCTTTGTGAAATACGCCATCCGTCGCTCGAATCTCGCGGCGAGGCCATATCCACATGAAAATCCTTCTCCTCGCCCTGCGCAGCCTGCGCCGCGAATGGCATCTGCCGGAACTGCGCACGCTAGCCGCCTCACTCGTACTGGCGGTGGTCGCACTCGGCGTGGTGGCTACGCTCACCGCGCGCATGGAACACGGCATACTGGCCAGCGCGGCCGAATTGATCGGCGGCGATCTGGGTGTCTCGGCACCGCAAGACCTTCCCGAAAAATTCGCCGATGCCGCCCGTGAACGCGGACTGGCGATGACACATACCGCCGGCTTTCCCAGCGTAGCCTTTGCGCAACAACAAAGTCAGTTGCTGGAGGTGTTGGCCACCGATACGGCCTATCCCTTGCGCGGCACGTTGCTGATTGGCGACGCCCAGGGACGGCAGCGCGTCGGCCATGGCCCGGCAGGCGGCACGGTGTTGCTGGATCACCGCGCCTTGGTCGCCCTGCATCGCCAGGTTGGCGACAGCGTGCAATTGGGTGGACGTGATCTGCGCATTGCCGGTGAGCTGGTGCAACAGCCCGACGGCGGCGAACTGGTCGCCATGGCACCGCGCGCGCTGATGAACCTGGACGATGCCCAACAGGCCGGACTGCTCGGCGTTGGCAGCCGCGCACGGCATAGCGTGCTGCTGGCCGGCAATCCTTCCGCAGTGCAAAGCTGGCGTCAGTGGGCGCAATCCACGCCGCTGCCACCCGGCGGCGAACTGATCACGCCCGAACAAACGCAGGAGCGGATGCGCAACGCCTTCGATCGGGCCGGCGCATTTCTGCGTCTTACCGCGCTGCTCTCCGCCTTGCTTTCAGGAGTCGCGATAGCACTTGCCGCGCAGCGTTATGCGCGGCGGAAAACCAGTGAAGTGTCCTTGCTGCGTGCACTGGGTACGTCGCGCGCACGCGTACTCGGTTTGCTGCTGGGTACCTTGGGCGGACTTGCCCTGCCCGCCGCCGCGATCGGTGTTTTGCTGAGCCTGGCCCTGGCCGAAGCAGCGTGGATGTTTGCCAGCCAGTTGTTCGCAGGCGTTCCGACCGAGTTGCCGACACTTCCTTCGCTCGCCGCGGCGGGCATGGGTGTCGCCGTGCTGGCGGGCTTTGCCCTGCCGCCGCTGGTGCGCCTGGCCGATGTGTCGCCGGTGGCCGTCTTTCGCGCCAGCCTTGCACGCCAAATCCGCCGCTTCGATGCGCTGTACCTGATTCCCGCAGCGGTGGCGCTCGCGCTGATCTGGAGCCTCAGCGATTCGGTCCGGCTGGCAGGCATTCTCGCGGTGAGCTTGTCGGGTGTGGCCGTCGTCGCGGCGGGGCTGGCCGCTCTGTTGTTATGGATCGCACGGCGCATTACCCCGGGTGGACATCCGGCGTTGCGCCTGGGTATGGCGGCGCTGGCACGGCGGCGTGGCCTGAGCATCGTACAGGCCACCGCGTTGAGCCTGGGACTGACGGCGTTGCTGCTGCTCGCCATCGTAGCGCCGGCCTTGCTGGATGGCTGGCGCCAGGAACTACCCGCCGACACCCCGAACTGGTTCGTGCTCAATCTGCAAGACGACCAACGCGCGGACTTCAGCAAGTCACTCGCACAAATCGGCGCCGACCAACTCAACATGATGCCGCTGGCGGTAGGCAAATTCACCGCCATCAACGGCCGGCCGATCGACCAGATCGCCTTCAAGGACCCACGCACCAAGGATTGGAACGATCGTCAGTTGCGTCTGTCCTGGTCGGATAGCTTGCCGCCTTCGAACACCATCATCGCCGGTCATTGGTTTGCACCCCATCCGGCCGAAGCCGAAGTCTCGGTCGATACGATGTGGCGCGACATGTACGCGCTGAAACTCGGTGACACCATGCGTTTCGATGTCGGCGAAGGCCAGCTCGATGCCAAGGTGACCAGTTTCCGGCATGTGGACTGGACGTCGTTCCGAGTCAACTTCTTCCTGCTGATGGATCCGCTCCATGCGAATGCATTGCCCCACACCTGGATTGCCAGCTTCTACCTGCCGCGCGGCCATACCGAAGCCCTGGCTGGGCTCTCGCGCACTTATCCGAACCTGAGCCTGGTCGATGTGGATGCCTTGCTCGATCGCGTGCGCGAGATCGTGCAACGGGTCACCGGCGCGGTGCGCTGGGTGCTTGGTTTCAGCTTGCTCGCCGGTGCGCTGGTGCTGGCTGCCGCACTGGCCACCAGCGGACAGGAGCGTCGTCATGAAGCTGCACTGCTGCGCACGCTGGGCGCACGGCGTGGTTTGCTGCGCATTGCTGCAGCCTGCGAGTTTGCCCTGCTTGGACTGATCGCCGGCATCACGGCCGCGCTTGGCGCGATGATAGGTGGCTGGTGGCTGGGCCGCAGTGTGTTTCATATCAAGGACTTCATGCCGCATCCCTGGCCACTTGCACTTGCCGCCCTGCTGGCGGCGGTGGTGGTGATGCTGTTGGGATTGGCCGGTACACGCAAAGTCACACATACGCCGCCGATGCGTTTGTTGCGGGCGGAATGAGGGGCCAGGCGCAAGTTCGTTGGATTACGATGTGGCATCGATGCTTGTAACCGCTCGCCCGGCATTACGATTGGAAATACTTGTCAACAAGGAGTGCGCATGTACACCCTCTACTATTCCCCCGGCACCGCCAGCATGGTCGTGCACCTGGCCTTGCTGGAAATCGGCGCGGACTATCGGCTTGAGTACGTCGATTTCGACAAGGACGCGCAACACAGTGCCGAATATCTGAAGCTCAATCCCGGTGGCAAGGTGCCGACCTTGGTGATCGACGGAAGGCCGGTGTATGAGTCGGGGGCGTTGCTCACCGTGCTTGCCGAGCGGCATCCCGCGGCAAAACTGATCCCGCCGCCGGGCAACCCCGCGCGTGATGCGTGGTTGCAGTGGATGGTGTTTCTCAGCAACGCGCTGATGTCGAGCTATCGCTTATGGTTCTACCCGCACGAACTGGGTAACGCGGAACATCCGCCTGCTTTGCGCGCAGCCGTGCAGCGCAAGATCGAGAGCGTATGGGATCAGCTCGAAGCGCATCTTTCCGCGCATGGCCCTTATCTGCTGGGCGCGGATTTCTCCGGCGTCGACCTGATGCTGATCATGCTGATGCGTTGGTCGCGCAATATGCCACGGCCCGCTACCGAATGGCCGGCACTGAAACGGCTGGCAGATCTGGTACGTGCGCGTCCGAGCTGGAAACGGCTCTGCGAACTGGAAGGTTTGAGCGACTGGTAATTTGCATCACGAACCAGAATCCTCAGCGCGGTTAGCGGCAAGTGCCGAAGGCGCAAGCCCGATGCATGATCGAACGCTTGCAAAGCTGCGCCCTCGTTACTCATCCCGGCCCCTATCCGCATGAATTCCCCCTCATCACCCGCTCGCCATTGGCGGGATCGCCTCAAGCACGAGTGGTTGCTGTTGTTGTTCGCCGCACTGACCGTCGCGCTGGCTTGCATCGACCCGCAGCCGCTGGTGCGTTACCAGCGCTGGCTTCAGTGGCCGACCCTATGCGGTCTGCTCGGCCTGATGATCGCCATCCAGGGTATTCGCGATAGCGGACTGGTGCAGCGCATCGCCGGCATGCTGGTGGCACGTGTGCACACACTGCGTGGTGTGGGTTTGCTGCTGGTCAGCATGACGTCGGTGCTGTCGATGGTACTGACCAACGACGTGAGCCTGTTTCTGGTCGTGCCGTTGACCGTGGCGATCGGCGGCATGTCCAACCTGCCCGTGCTACGCATGGCCGTGCTGGAGGCGCTGGCGGTAAATGCCGGTTCCACGCTGAGCCCGATCGGCAATCCGCAAAATCTGCTGATCTGGCAACACGCGCAGCTCCCCTTCCTGAAATTCGTCAGCAGCATGCTGCCCGCTGCGGCAGTGATGTTTGTGCTGGTTGCCGCCCTGACCTGGATCTGGCTGCCGCAAGGCCGCGTGACCCTGCAGGCCGAACGGCTCGACGGCCACGCCATATCGGTATCACTGGCGATATTGTCGTTGGAGAGCCTCGTCATGATGGTGCTGATGATGGAGTATGGACACGCACCGTTGGGTGCCTTGCTGCTGGTGCTGCCGTTTGCGCTGTTCTCCTGGCGCAGCCTGATACGTATCGACTGGTTGCTGATGGCCACTTTTGCCGCGATTTTTCTCGGCCTGGGCCATTTTGCGGCGCTGCCGGCGGTCGAGCACGCGCTGGACCACATCGATTTCAACCAGCCGCTGGCGCTTTACCTCGGCGGCATTATCAGTTCGCAGCTCATCAGCAATGTACCGGCTACCGTTTTGCTGCTGGATCGCGGCCCGAATGCGCTGGCGCTGGCGGTAGCGGTGAACGTCGGCGGCTTCGGCGTCGTGATCGGATCGCTGGCGAATTTGATCGCCTTGCGCCTGGCAAAACAGCCGCATGCGATGCGGCTGTTTCATGAAGTATCGATTCCGTTTTTGCTGGTCTGCGCGCCACTGGTGTATCTGGCGGCTTACCTGCTGGGTTAATCATCGTCGTCATGCGGCACGTTGATCTTGCCGCCGATATTCCTGTGCGTGACGTCGCCGCTGCCCTTCGCGCCAACCGTGAGGTCGCCGCGCACATTGCTTACGGTAAGGTCGCCGGAGCCGAGTGTCCCCACGTCGACGCTGCCGCCCACCTGATCCAGCTCCACATCGCCCGAACCGACGCTGCCGATATGCACATCGCTCTTGATGGATCGTGCCTTGAGATCGCCGGAACCGACTGAGCCCGCACGCAAACTGCCAATCTCGGCAATATCCACGTCACCGGAGCCGGTGACCACGCTTACCGCACCGGAAATATTGCTGATGTGCAGGTCACCCGAACCGGTTTGCACATCGAGCTGGGCCAGGCCGCTGATATACGCGTCGCCGGAGCCATCGTTGACCGACACCGGCATGGTCGCCGGAAGCTGGATCTGCAGGTCCAGTTCCTCGTAAGACACCCCGAACAGGCTGATATTGATGGCACTTTTGCCGCCGACATCGATAATCAACTGATCGCCTTCGCGGTGCGAAGACACCTGCAAATTGTCCAGCGCGCTCTGCGATGACGCGCAGGCGCGGCCGGTGAGTTCCAGCGAGCTGGAGCTGCCGCTGCCGATCAGATGCATATCGTGACTGTGCAGTTCGATCTGCACGCCACGCACGCCGGACAGGTCATCGTGCAGATTGCGCGGCGCCGAATAACGGCATTCATCCGCAGCCGCTGTCAGGGAAATCAACAGCAGGGGCAAAAGAACGAGTAGGCGGCGCATGCGGAATCTCCGGTGGTTGTACGAGTGTTCTGATGCCTGGCGGACCGCAAAGGTTGAAAGCCTGACTGGTCCGCCTGCCTGCGCCGGAACGACGGCGGGGCCAGCCCCAGCACGTGTACCTATGCCCTAAAGAACCCCGGAAGAGAAGTGCTTAAAGCTTGGGTTCCTCCGTCTTGGCGCGCTGCCAAAGCGCTTCTTGCGCGGGAAGGTCGGAAGCCGACAAAGGCTTCCCAGCCTCGCTCGCCAGTTGCTCCATGCGTCGAAACCGGCGCTCGAATTTCGCATTGGCATGTTTCAGCGCCCGGACGAAATCCACGCGGGCGTGCCGGGCCAGGTTCACCGCCACAAACAGCACATCGCCGATCTCGTCTTCCAACCGCGCCGGATCGGCACCGGCGGCGAATTCGGCATCCACTTCGGCCAATTCTTCGTGCAGCTTTTCGATCACCGGACGGTGATCCGGCCAATCGAAACCTACCGTGGCGGCACGCTGCTGCAGCTTGAGTGCACGCTGCCATTCGGGCTGGCCGCGCGACACACCGGCCAGCACGCTGCTGTCCTGAGTGTCGCCCTTGGCGGCGCGTTCGCGCGCCTTGATGTCATCCCAGGCCCGCTTCTGCTCGTCAAGGTCGGCGTAGGTGACATCGCCAAAAACATGCGGATGGCGGCGCAGCATCTTGTCGCTGATGGTGTGCGCGACATCGTCAAAATCGAACAGTCCTTGCTCCTGCGCCATCTGCGCGTGAAAGACCACCTGCAACAGCAGATCGCCCAGTTCATCGCGCAAATCGTGCCAGTCGCGGCGGTCGATGGCGTCGGCGACTTCGTAGGCTTCCTCGACCGTATAGGGAGCAATGGTGCTGAAATCCTGCTTCACATCCCACGGGCAACCCCGTTCGGGATCGCGCAGGCGAGCCATGATGGCTAGCAGGTCGGCGAGGCTGTGGCGGGTCATAAGGCTTAGGAGTGAGTGGAGAGGAGTGAGGAGTGAGAGAAAGCCATCGCATTGGCGATGCTTACGCGCTTTTTATGTAGCGAACGAAGAGCAACGGAGAGGCGCCACGAAGAGCATGCTCTTCTCTCACTCCTCTCCACTCACTCCTAAAGCGCCGCGTATACGCGCCGGCCAGTCGATGCCCGTATCGCCCACCGCCAGGAACTCGGGATTGATCAGCGATTCCCCACGGTTGTAGCGCAATGGCTTGCCGGTCAGGTCGAGCACGGCACCGCCGGCCTCCTCCAGCACACACTGTGCGGCGGCGGTATCCCATTCGCTGGTAGGGCCACGGCGCAGATAGACATCGGCAGCACCGCGCGCCAGCAGGCAGAACTTGAGCGACGAGCCCAGCGGTTGCAGGTGGTATTCCTCGCCCAGCAGGCGGCGCATGGCGGTTTCCGCCATGCCGCCGTGCGAGCGACTGCCGGCGGCCACTGGCGGATTGGCCAAGGCGCGGCTGGAGATGCGTTCCCATTCGGCATCGGCCTGTACCTGCCACCACGCGCCGTATCCACGCGCGGCGGCAAACAATTCTTCGGTCACCGGGGCCAGCACCACACCCATCACCGTTTCGCCCTGATCGATAAGCGCGATATTGACGGTGAACTCGCCGTTGCGCTTGATGAATTCACGCGTGCCATCGAGCGGATCGACCAGCCAGTAGCGCGACCATTGCCGGCGCTGTTCCCAGGGCGAGTGGCTGGCTTCTTCCGACACCACCGGCAGCACCGGATCAAGCTGCGCAAGACCGGCGGCGATCACCTTTTGTGCAGCCAGATCCGCCGCGGTAAGCGGCGAACAATCTTCCTTGACTTCGACATCGAAATCTTCGCGATAGATGTCCATGATGGCCTCGCCGGCGCGGCGCGCCAGCAGGCCAATCTCAAGCAGGAGGGAATGGTCGGGTCCGTTGCTCATCAGGTTCGCTGTAGACGTCCGGCTAGGTATTCGCGCGCCAGAAACAGCGCTGCGATGGAACGGCCTTCGGTGACGTCGTCACGCGAGACCAGGCTGTGCAGATCGGCGAGTTTCCACGGCACCACTTCCAGCGGCTCGGGTTCGTCGCCAGGCAGGCTTTCCGGATACAGATCCTGCGCCAGCACCACATGCGCCATATGGGTCATGTAGGACGGCGACAAGGACAGGTTGTGCAGGATCTTGAGCGAGCGAGCGCCATAACCGACTTCTTCCTTCAGCTCGCGATTGGCACCCTGCTCCACCGTTTCATCACGATCGAGCCGCCCCTTGGGCAAGCCCAACTCGTAACGCTCCACGCCCACGCCGTATTCGCGCACCAACAGAACGGTTTCGTCATCGATCATCGGCACGATGATCACCGCGCCCAGGCCGCTGCCTTTCAGGCGTTCGTAGGTGCGGTGCTCGCCGTTGGAAAACTCCAGATCCACCTTTTCCACACGCAGGAAACTGCTGGCGTCCGAATCGTACTTGGCGTGAATGATGGGATAGTGTGGCATCGGGGGATTGTAGCGGGGTTTTATCCCCTCTCCCCATGGAAACCTGGGGAGAGGATTAAGACGCGGGAACGATCTTGCACGGATAACCAGGCTTGCTGGATGGCGCCTTCACCCTGGCCCGCTCCCCACGGTGGGCAGGGAAAGCCGTTGCAGGGCTTGCGCGTGGATGGCGTGCGTACCGGCCAATACGCTACGGGTGTCGAGGGTCAACGGCTGGCCTTGCAGATCGGTAAACACGCCGCCGGCCTCGCGCACGATTACCGCCAAGGGGGCGATGTCAAGAATGTTGACGTCGGACTCGATCACCAGATCCAGACCACCACGGGCCAGCAGGTGGTAATGGCAGAAATCACCGTAGCCGCGAATGCGGTTGCTGTCGCGGATCAAGGCACCCAGCGCCTGCCAGCGCGCGTCGCTGGTAAGCGTCTTGACGTTGCCGGTGGAGATCGAGGCCTGCGCCATCTCGGAAGTGGATGCCACCTGTACGCGCTCACCGTTTAACCATGCGCCGTCGCCGGCGCTGGCCCACATGGTTTCACCGTAGATCGGCGCGCTGGATACGCCAAGCACCAGTTCACCCTTGTCCATCAACGCAATTTGCGTTGAAAAAAACGGTGTGCGCCGTACGAAACTCTTGGTGCCATCCAGCGGATCGACCAGCCACAGCAGTCCATCGCGACGGCCATCCAGACCAAATTCCTCGCCATAGATAGCCGCATCCGGCAAGACCGGAGCGAGGATGGCCCGGATGGCCTGTTCCGCCTCGCGATCGGCGATGGTCACGGGAGTGGCATCAGACTTGATCTCGATATCGACCCCACGCTGCCAATAATGCCGAATGACTTCGGCGGCAGCGTCCGCGGCTTCCCGCGCTGCGCTGAGTGCAGCACCCCATCGCTGGTCGTTCATGGATTTCCTGTTGCCGTGTTGAATTGGGCCAAGCCTCCACGATAGCGGAGTTGTACGCTGCCGTCCGCCGCGGGCGTGCCAAAGCCGTCTAACCAGTGCAGAAGCGCTGGATTTTCGCTACGCGGTTTCAGATTCATGCTCAGATCCCAGCCCAATGGACTAAAAGATAGCCGTCCAGCCGTCTGCAAGGAACCGCGGCCATCATCATCAAGCGCCGCCTTCAACGCACCAGACTCGCCGAGAATCGTGAGCCGCATCGTTCCAAGAGGAATCGTTCCTTGCGCCGTGCGCACTGCCGCATGGGACCAGACGCCAGAGGCATCGGCCTGCATCGGCCATTGGCCCTGCAGCAATGCTTGCGTGACATGCAGATCAAGCTGGCCTTGCGGCTGGCCGTTGAACAACGCCTGCACGCCGAGTTGCGCCATATCGGCATGCAAGGTGATGTCGTGCCAGTCTTCCTGCGTATCGGAGATGCGATGCATCTTTGCCTGCAATTGAAGTTGCGGCTGCCGCAAATCGATGCCGATTTGCACATCGCCAAGCAAAGCGCGCCGTGAAAGTGTCCAGGCAAGACTGCCCAGGGCGGTGCCGGCCGGCGTCGATACCTGCCCGGCGTGACCCTGCCACAGCGTGCCGCCAATCCGATCGAATTTCAGTCCGTGCAATCGCGATTGCATCAGGGACAGGGCCAGGCGTGCGGGCATGAACCACACCAGCAGGGCCAATGCGATAAGAAACACGGCCAGGCCGGTGAGCAGTGCACGCAGAGGTTTCATTAAATCCGTTTCCAGAATGGGCGCTGCCGCCGACAGCGATACATGACGGCGAGGTATTTCAGCACCCTTGAGCCCATCCGCCACTGCCCCGATCATAGCCGGATGACCCAGCCCCATGACGCCAATGCCGCCCTTGCCCGGCGCGATCTCCAACACATCTGGCACCCCTGCACCCAGATGCATGACCACCAGCATGTTCCCATGGTGCCGATCGTGCGGGGCGAAGGCCCCTGGCTGATCGATGCCGAAGGCCGCCGCTACCTGGACGGCATCAGCTCGTGGTGGACCAATCTGTTCGGCCACGCCCATCCGCGCATCGCCGCCGGACTGGCCGAGCAGGCGAAAACACTGGAGCACGTGATCTTTGCCGGCTTTACCCATCCACCGGCGATCGAGCTGGCCGAGCAACTGGTGAAGATCACGCCGGCCGGACTCGACAAGGTGTTCTTCGCAGACAATGGTTCGGCTGCGATTGAAGTGGCGCTGAAGATGAGCTTCCACTACTGGCTCAACCAGGGGCACGGCGAAAAGACCCGCTTTATCGCGCTGACCGGCAGCTATCACGGCGAAACACTCGGCGCCCTGTCCGTCAGCGATGTCGCGCTGTATCGCAAAACCTACGCGCCGCTGCTGCTCACGCCTCTGCTTGCGCCTTCGCCGGACGCTTACGAGGGAGCGCCTGGGGAGTCGCCCGAACAAACCGCAACGCGCCGGCTCGAAGCCATGCGTGTGTTGCTGGAACAGCATGCACATGAAACCTGCGCGGTGATCGTCGAACCACTCGTGCAGTGCGCGGGTGGCATGCGCATGTATCACCCGTGTTATCTCAGCGGGCTGCGCGCGTTGTGCGATGAGTACAACGTGCATTTCATCGCCGACGAAATCGCCGTGGGCTTCGGCCGCACCGGCACGATGTTCGCCTGCGAACAGGCCGGCGTGACGCCGGACTTCATGTGCCTGTCCAAGGGGCTCACCGGCGGCACCTTGCCACTCTCCGTGGTGCTTACTACCCAGCATGTCTACGATGCGTTTTACGCCGAGTACAACGCGGGGAAAGCTTTTCTGCATTCGCACAGCTACACCGGCAATCCGCTGGCCTGTCGTGCGGCGCTCGAAACGCTGGCGATTTTCCGTGATGAACCCGTGCTGGAACGTAACCGTGTGCTAGCGGCGCATCTTGCCAAACGGCTGGAGCCGTTCCGCGATCATCCGCACGTCGCCGACGTGCGCCAGCAGGGCATGATTGCCGCCGTGGAACTGGTGGCAGATAAAACAACGCGCCGTCCTTTCCCGGCGGAAGAGCGACGCGGCTTGCGTGTCTATCTGCATGGCCTGCAAAACGGCGCGTTGCTACGGCCGTTAGGCAATGTGATTTATTTCATGCCGCCTTACGTGGTGAGCGAGAGCGATATCGATCACCTCGTTCACGTGGCGAATGAGGGTATTGCTCTTGCCGTGCGGAGCTAGGAGCTAGAAGTGAGTGGAGAGGAGTGAGGAGTGAGGAGTGAGGAGTGAGAGAGAGCGACGGCACTCTCTTTTCTCACTCCTATTTTCTCTCTCCTGCCTCAGTATCCGTTGCCGTGAATCGTTATGGCCGGATCCAGCTTCTGCAACGCCGGTCCCAAATTGGTTTCGCCGGTGCTGTCGATGTCTTTCTTGCTGTAGCTGCGGCCGGTCACCGGCAGGCACTGGCCTTTCTTGGCCGGGATCAGGCTGCCGGTGTCATGCAGGCAATTGCGGTCGCCCGGCTTGATCGGCGAATGATTGTTCGAAGCGGCAGCCGAGGTGGCGGCCGGTTGCTGGGTAGCCGCGCTGTTCTGCGGCGCAGCACGGATCGCTGTGGCAAAACCGGCGGCCGTCAACAGGACGACGACGGTAACTAGCTTGGACATGGGTAACCTCCTGCTCGCCAGACGGGGAAAAGCGAGTCTGTATCGGTCACTCGCCATGCTGATACGGCGCCACGACGCCTGCAAGGGCTAGCGATAAAGACGGCCATTCATATTCAGATGAATGAACAGCCGGACACGGCAGGTTGTATGCTGGATGGTCTATCTGATATCTCGAATCCGTATGCGCAGCACCCGCATCCACGTCGATCAACCGCTGTCCCTGGCCGCCGAACTGGCGTTGCCGCTGCAGGCCGCTGAACATGTGGTACGCGTGCTGCGCATGAATGCGGGCGACATGCTCACCCTCTTCAACGGCGACGGCTACGACTATGCCGCGACCTTGATTTCCGTGGGCAAGCGCGATGTTACGGTGCGCATTGAGGATCGCGAGCAGATCGACAACGAATCGCCACTTCCACTCGCCTTGGTGCAGGGCGTGGCGCGCGGCGAAAAAATGGATCTGATCGTGCAGAAGGCGACCGAACTGGGCGTTGCCCGTATCGTGCCACTGTTTACCGAACGTTCCGAGGTAAAGCTCGATGCATCGCGTGCCGAGAAACGCCTGCTGCATTGGCGCGCGGTGGCCGCGAGCGCGTGTGAGCAGAGTGGCCGCGTACGAATTCCCGAAGTATTGCCGGCGCAGACGTTACAGGAATGGCTGAAGACGCTGGTCGATGACGGTGCCCTGCGTCTGGCCTTGCTGCCTGAAGGCACATTGCGGGCGCGCGAACTACGCTTTGGCGGCGCCGGTGGATGGCTGGTCGTGGGACCGGAAGGTGGACTGGGCGACCGCGATGTGGCGACCTTGCAGGAGGCTGGTTTTCAAGGCTTGCGCCTGGGGCCGCGGATTTTGCGTACGGAAACGGCGGGACTGGCCGCGCTGGCGGCGTTGCAGGCACTCCACGGCGACTTCTAACACGCTGCGTAGGTTGGGTTAGCGCAGCGTAACCCAACGGAATTCTATCGAAGCGACAAACATCGTTGGGTTACGCTGCGCTAACCCAACCTACGGATTGCGCCGACGGCTTTAGCTCGCCTGCTGCAGCAACTCGTAAACTTCGCTTTCGATCCCTTCCAGATCCGGAATCATCGCCACGTCGTCACGCACCAGCACTTGCGCCTTCACGCCACGCGGCAGCGGCTTGCCGTCGTGGGTGGGAATGATCAGCTCGGCGTTGAGCGTGGTCAGGCGCGGAAAGCCCTGGGTCAGGACTGCTACAAACGGCTGCTCTGCATTACCGCCGAGCGCCTTGAGCACGGCGACGCGCATGCTGAGCTCGGTATCGCCTTCCTCAGCGCCGGCCAGCTTGGTGAACGAAACCAGCGGCACGCGCCAGCCACGCCACGAGATGCGGCCGAGCAGCCACTCCGGCGCGCCGGCAACCGGTTCGGGCGTCGTAAGGGTGATGACTTCCGCCACGGTGGCGTTAGGCAGCAGCAGACGCAGATTGCCGACTGGCACCAGCACGCAGCGGATTTCACGGGGTAGTGGCTGTTCGCTCATCGGAAGTCCTCCACCAGGCGCACCGCGAGCTCTTGCGGCGAGCCGGAAAAGCTGGCCAGACGCTCGGCCAGCACACCATTGACCATATCGCTGAAGCGGTCGCTGCCGGACGACTCGACCCAGACCTGTCCACCGCGATCATGAATGGCCTGTGCGCCGGCCACCGCGTCAGTGGCATTGCCGGCAAACACGATCGCCAGCGCATTGCGGCCAAACACATTCGCGGCCATCGTGAAGCTGCTGTCGATGGACGGCGACTGTTCACTGAGCTCCTCGTCCACCGCACTGAGTTCCACGCGGCCATCGCGCAATACACGCACCTGCTGTCCGCGCGGCACCACCAGCACTTCGCCAACACGGGCACGCGAGCCTGCTGCTGCGACCTTGACCGGCAGCGCGCTTCGCGCTGCCAGCGATTGCGCCAGCTCTTCGGCCGACTGCTTGTTCTGGTGCTGGGTCAACAGGATCGGCAACTTGATGTCACCCGGCAAACCGGTCAGAAACGCCAACAGCGATGTCTGGCTGTCGTGTGCCGCGCCGAGCACCAGCAGGCGCGCCAAAGCCGTGTCCAGCTCATGCAGGTGCGACTCGTAAACTTCGTAATCCTCTTTGGGTGCAACCGCTTCCTCCATCGACACGAGTTCCAGGCTCATGCCTGGTTCGATCGGCAGCTCATGTTCTTCAACATGCTCTGCATCAGGTGCGAGGAAATCGGCAGCGCTGACCTTCTCGACGCCGAAGGCGTGATCGCCCTCGGCAGCCGCGGCGGCCGCCGGGTTCTCTTCTTCCACAAAACCCCATTCCGGCGCAGTCGGCGCGGGAGTCTGCTGGGCAAGCGTCGCTCGCTCGATCACCGGCGGCTTGAACTCCTCGTCGACGTCGGCGAGGGAAAGATGATCGAGGTTGATATGGAAAGCCGGCGACTGCGCAGGCGCGATCGCCTCAGGTTCCACGACCTCCGGCTCGGCCACGGCCGCCTGTCCGGCAGAGGCTTCGTGTGCTGTGTCGTCCTGCCAGTGGAAGTCGCCGTCGTGCAGCGGCGGCAGTTCCTCTTCTGTGCTGTACTTCAGGCCCGCGCCGAATTCGCTTTCGGCCTCGCCGGTCGTTTCATCCGAAGCAAGCAAGGCTTCCAGTTCGGCCGCCAGGGTTTCCGAATCCGGTGCGGATTCGTCATGCACCAGCGGCAGTTCCTCGGTTGCATCGGCAGACACTGATGGGTTGCTGGCAGCGGGGTCGTCCGCATCAACAGACTCGGTGTACGGCACTGGTGTTTCGTCATCGATCGGTGCGGCAGCCGGCGCCTCGACCTCGCGCGCATTGTCGGGACGCGGCGGATCGATGATGTTGCTATCGAGCGTCTTGGCTGCCAGATGACGTGCCCAGCGGGCACGATCCCAGCCCTCGAGGCTACGGCTGGCCTGGGCGTCGTTGAACACAACCGGCACGTCGCCGGATTCGACCAGGCTGTAGATGCGATCAAGCGTGGCGTCGTCCACGGCATCGTCGAGGTTGACCACCAGCACATCCACGCCAGCCTGGCGCAGTTTCGCTTCATCGAAACTGCTTAGCGGACCTTCGTGTACGATCTGCGCACCATGCTCGGAGAGCGCGGTGCGCAGGTGACTACCTAGATCAGCATCGTCGAAAAACAGCGCGATGCGCTTATCAGTCATTCACCGGCTCCCGCGCGTGCTGCTCAAGTACTTCAGTGATCTGCGCCAGCAATTCGGCTTCCTGATACGGCTTGCCGAGGTAGCGCTCGACGCCGATGTCGAACGCGCGCTGACGATGCTTTTCGCCGGTACGCGAGGTGATCATGATGATCGGCACGCCGCGGAAGCGCGGATCGGCCTTCATCTGGGTGGCCAACTCGAAGCCGTCCATGCGTGGCATTTCGATGTCGAGCAGCATCAGGTCGGGCACGCGCTCATGCAGTTTCTCGATGGCGTCGAGGCCGTCCTTCGCGGTTTCCACCTCGTATTCGTGACGCTCCAGCACGCGGCCGGTGACCTTGCGCATGGTGATCGAATCGTCCACCACCATCACCAGCGGTCGGGTGCGCACATCCTCGACGACCGGCGCCGTG
This sequence comes from Dyella flava, assembly GCF_016904955.1. Classification (GTDB taxonomy): domain Bacteria; phylum Pseudomonadota; class Gammaproteobacteria; order Xanthomonadales; family Rhodanobacteraceae; genus Dyella_B; species Dyella_B flava. The sequence goes on from NZ_JADIKE010000037.1 coordinate 269,419, forward strand.
GTTGCATGCTCCAAGCCTTCCGCCAGTCGCTGTTCGCGGCGGCTGAGACCATGACGCACCAGCGGGGCCAGATCCAGAATCACCAGCACCGAGCCATCGCCCATGATGGTGGCGCCGAGAATGCCCGGTACCGAGCTCACCTGCGGGCCCACCGACTTCACCACGATTTCGCGTGAGCCGATCACCGCGTCGATACGGATCGCAGCACGCAATTCGCCGGAGCGGGTCAGCAGCAGCGGCAATTGTTCTTCGTCGCCGACATGGCCGGCCACCAGGCCCAACAAGCCGGCCAGGTCGTGGATGCCGTAGTCCTCGCCGTTGTATTCGAACTGCGGATTGTCGTCCGCCATGCGTTGCGCCAGTTCATCCGGACTGATGCGCGCCACACCTTGCACCGAGGTCATCGGGATGGCGAAGGTGGATTCGCCGACGCGCACCATGATCGCCTGCGTCACCGCGAGGGTGAACGGCAGACGCAGCACGAAGGTGGTGCCTTCGCCCTGACGCGATTCGATGGCCAGCGAGCCGCCGAGCTGCTTGATCTCGTTGGCCACCACGTCCATGCCCACGCCGCGGCCGGCGAGCTGGGTCACGGTGCTCGCGGTGGAGAAACCGGTCTGGGTGATCAGCGCCAGCAACTGGTCGTCGCTGAGACGGGTTTCCGAGCGCACCAGGCCGCGTTCGATCGCGCGGTTGCGGATTGCCTCGCGGTCCAGACCACGGCCGTCATCGCTCACGCGCACCACCACCTCGGTGGCTTCGCGGGCCACGCGGATGCGTACGGCGCCCTCTTCGGGCTTCTTGAACTTGCGACGATCTTCCGGCGACTCGATACCGTGCGCCACGGCGTTACGCAGCATGTGCTCGAACGGTGCCTTGATGCGATCGAGCAGGTTGCGGTCCATTTCGCCGTGCGCGCCTTCTACATACAGCTGGGCGCTCTTGCCTTCTTCCTGGGCGGCCTGGCGCAGTGTGCGGCGCAGGTTCGGCACCATGGTGTCGAACGGCAGCATGCGTGTACGCAGCAAACCTTCCTGCAATTCCGAACTGACGCGCGACTGCTGGATCAGCAGCGTTTCCGCCTGACGGGTGAGTTCGTCCAGCATGTTCTGGATCGACACCAAGTCCGATACCGATTCGGCCAGCGCACGCGAGTACTGCTGCAACTGGGAGAAACGGTCCAGTTCGAGCGGATCGAACACGCCGATGCCGGCTTCGCGGTGTTCGCGCTGGAAGCGCGCGATGATCTGCGCTTCGGTTTCGATTTCCAGCATGCGCAGCTGGCCGCGCAGACGCGACACGGTCTGCTCCAGTTCGACCAGGTTGAAGCGGTAGGCCGAAACCTGCTGCTCCAGACGCGAACGGTAGATGGCCACCTCGCCGGCGTTGTTGACGAGGCTGTCGAGCAGATCGGCGCGGACGCGGATCTGTTCCTGCGCAACACGCGCGGTTTCTTCCTGCAGCGGTTCTTCGGCCGGCAGCAGCGCAGGCAAATCCAGCTCCGACAAGGGCTGCGGCGCGGGGGCTGGGGCAGCGACGGGCTCTTCTTGCAAGGGCGCTTCAGCGACGGCTTCCTGCGGCGACGGCTCGACCGCGGCCACACCGCCCTGCAGCAGCTCGATCATCGCCTGCGGATAGGCGATGGCCTTGCCCTGCGACACGCGCTGCACGAGACCGTGCATCTGGTCGAAAGCAGCCTCGAGCGTGGCGATCAGCGGGCCGGTGCGTTGCGGATCGATGTTGTGCGAACGCTCCAGCATGCTTTCAATCGCATGGCTGAGATCGCCCACCGGCGTCACGCCGGCGATACGCGCGCCGCCCTTGAGCGTATGCAGCGCACGCAGCAGACCGTTCATGTGCACGACTTCGGTCGGCTCGGCATGCCACTTGGCCAGCACCCCGTCGGCGTCATCGAGAATTTCGCGCGCTTCTTCGCTGAAGATCTCCAACAGGTCGGGATCGATATGGCTGAAGTTCATCAGCTCGCCAACCGGCACCGCTTCCACAACCTCATGCGGAACATCGGCCGCGGCGGCAGGCTCAGCCGCATGTGCCGTTTCAGGCTCGGCAAGCGGTTCGGCTCGGTGCTGGACTTCTGCTACCGGTTCCTCAATCTCAGGCTCGATGTACGGCGCTTCTTCAAGCTCGGCTTCTTCCAGCGCAGGCGTCTCGTCGGCCGGCGCATGGATGGTGGATTCCTCGACCGGCTCGTCGTTCGCTGCGACGTGCTCCATATCGAAGTGATGCTCGGCCGGCGCGGCCACGTCCTCAGCCGGAACCGATGTCGCGGCTTGCTCTGGCTCCAGCGCTTCGAGGCTGGCGAGCAAGGCGGCGAAATCGTCTTCTTCGGTGCTGGTGCCGGGCTCGCGATGCGCGAGTGGCTCGACGGTTTCTTCCTCGGCCATCTCGGCCGTTTCCGCCACGTCGTCCGGCTCGTGCTCGGCAAGCGCCGCCAGCAGTTCGGCTTCGTCGTGAGCGTCGGCGGGCTGTTCGTCATGCACCGTCGATGGCGCTTGCTCTTCGACGGGAGGAGCGAAGGTGAGGTGCTCGACGTGTTCCTCATGATGTTCGGCGCTGAGCAGTTGATCGAAGGCCAAATGCTCGGGCAGCTCGGCTTCGTGCGCTTCCGGCACCACCGATGATGGCTCGGCCGGACGCGACTCGAACACCACATGCGCCATCTGCGGCTCGGGCTGATGATCGCGCAGTTGTTCCAGGCGGGCGATAAGTGCCGAAGCATCCGGTAACTGCGGATGCGGCGCGTCGAATTGCGCCATCACCTCGTCCACCACGTCGGCGCTTTGGCGAAGCAGACGCACGCCTTCGGTCGAAAGCGGCTGACCGGCAGCGCGCAGGCGCTTGAGCAAGCTTTCCAGTGGCGACAGCAAATGCATCAGCAATGGAATCTCGACCATCGCAATGGCGCCATGCAGGGTGTGCACGGCACGCAGCAGTCCGTCGTCGACCGGCAGCTCGCCGTCGGCGAAATCGGCCGTGTTGCGAATGATCTGCAGATACTGCGCCACTTCGCTGCGCAGAATTTCCAGCAGCACTGGATCGACCGGCGGCAATACCGGCTCGTGGATCGGTTCGACAAACGCGGGTGCCTGAGCTTCCTCGACCGGCTGAGAAGCGGCCACGGACTGTTCGGTATGCGTAGCGACCGGAACGGCATCGGCGACCGCGTCCACACGCGGTACGCGACGGCGCACCACACGACGCACGGTCTGCGTGCCACCGCTCACGGCAAACTGTTCGACGCTGGCGTGCTCGCCAGCCGCCAGCTGATCGGCAGTCTGCATGATGGCGCTGAGCGGCGCCGTCGGCACGACGCCATCTCTCAGCATCGCCAGCAGTTGCGGCAACGCATCGATGGCGCGACCGACCAGCGCCTGTACGCCATCGTGCGGCTGGACGGTGCCGTCGAGCACACGGTTGAGCATGTTCTCCACGCGCCAGGCGAATTCACCGAGCACACTGGCGCCAACCAGGCGGCCGGAGCCCTTCAGCGTGTGGAACGAACGGCGGATCGGCGTCAGCTCGGTGAGCTGGGCCGGATCGGCCATCCAGCTGTGCAGGCCATGCTGCAAGTTGTTGATCTCTTCCTGCATTTCCTCCAGGAAGATCTCGCGGATGTCGTCGTCGATGCCTTCGGTGCTGGCCTGGAAGCCCGCCGTTGGAGCCAGCGGATCGGCGCTGGCGACCTGCTCTTCGATTTCTTCCTCGATCTCGATCCAGTCTTCGTCGGCTTCCGCCGCCGATGGATGCGAGCGTGTTTCGGTTTCGACCAGATGCAGGCCGGTGATGTCGTGTGCGACCGGCGCCGGTGTTTCGCTGCTGCCGATAAACAGCTCGCTGGCGTCCTCGCCGTGCACCAGGCTGACCGGCTCGTTCAAGGCCGGCGCTGGTGCTTCGGCGTGCGGAGCCTGCACTTCTGCGATCGGCTCCGGCATGGCCTTGGCCAGCGGCGGCGGCCAGTAGCCGAGTCCACCGAGGCTGTGCTCGGCGACGTCCAGAATGTGTTCCAGCCCGCCACGATGTTCGCGGGCGGCTTCGAGGTAGTACTCAAGTGCAGCCAGCGCATCGGCAAGCTGGTCCATTTGCGCGCTGCTGGGCACGCGCTGGTCCACGCACAGCTCATTGCCGATGAAACGGCCTACGCCTTCGGCAATCTGCGCCGGACGCGGCGAAGAAAGCATGCGCATGGCGCCTGCGACTTCATCCATCAGCGCCGGCATGCCGTTCAGTTCCCCGTGCTGCCAGCCGGATTCCACGAAGGCGACGATGCCGCCCTTCACCTTGCCGGTGTTGGCCACGGCTTCGTTCATCAGCGTGGCGAGAATATGCCGCGCCTCGCTGCGCGGCAGCATGGCGGGCGAATGCGACTCCTCGGCCGGCGCGTTGTCCGCGCCCAGGCTTTCGATGTGGTCGTCCAGCGAAGCTTCGACATAAAGCAGCGCACCGGCCACGTCGAGCAGCGACTCTTCGTCAGGGCTGCGCATCCGGTTGGCGACTTCTTCCAGCACGCGGCGCTGTTCGTTGATCACGCGGCGCGGCACGTTGAGCGCCAGCATGCCGAGCGTATCGCCGACCCGTTCGAGCACCTCGGCCTGCGCGCCGAGCTGAGCCGGATCGGCATCGGGCTGGCGCAGGAACAGGTCCAGCGCTTCCTTCACGCGCAGCAGGTCGTCTTTCAGCGCGCGCGCGACCGAGTCGAGCAACGCACGGTTGTGACCGGCCATCGAGCCGCGCGCATGTTCCAGTTCGGTCGCGTCAGGCACCAGACCGTCAAGGTTGTAGGTCTGTGCAAGCTGCGCCATCTGCGCAGTGCGCTGCTTGGATTGCGCGACGATGTAGAGCAGCTTGCGTGCCAGATCGTCGGCGTCACCGCCTTGCAGGCTTTCCTCGCCATGGTCGATCAACGAACGGATGCTGCGATCGACACGGCCGATCAATTGACGCACTTCAGCGGCATGGTTCTTCAGCATGCCGTGATCGAGACCTTCCAGGATGCCGGCCGCAATCCACCACAGGCGGCGACCGGGGACGGTCACGCAACGCGCGGTGATCGCGGTCAGCGTCTTGCGCATCGCGGCCAGCTGATGCTGTGCGCCCTGGCCACGGAACCAGGCCAGCATCTGCTGCTGGAAGCGCAGGCGCAGCTCGCCGATTTCAGCCTTGTTGCGCGCCGCGTCGGCAGCGTTGGCCGGCGCGGGAGCCTGCGGCGGCAGCGGCGCTTCGAGATTGGGCGTGAACAATGCCGATTCGCTCAGCGCATCCTGCTCGCGGCTGGCGCGCAGTTCGTTGAGCAGCGGCAGCAGCACCACCGGCACGTCGCGGTGACCGCTGGAAAGACGCTCCAGGTAGTCAGGCAGCTGCATCAGGCCACGCATCAGCGCGGCATAGGCGTCCTCGCGATTGCGTACATGGTCTTCGAGCAGCGAGATGGCGAGTGTTTCCATCTCTTCGGCGACCATCGCCGCGCCATACAGCTCCACCATGCGCAAGGTCCCCTGCACCAGGTGCAGGTTGTCCGCGCAGGAGCGCATGGCCTCGCGTTCGCCGGGGTTGTCCACATAGGACTCAAGCGCCTGGCGCGCGAGCGACAGCGTCTCGTCAAGCTCAGGCTTGACCCACTGCAGGGTTGTGAAATCGATATGATCTTGAAGTCTCATGCGCCCCCCTCAGCGGCTGCGTTCCTAGCGCATCACGCAACCGTCGAGGTTGCCCTCATAGTGTGTGGACCGATGCCAACCCGTAATTAACCCGGCAACTTGAAGTGCGCCACCGAACGGCGCAGATCGCTTGCCAACTGTGCCAGGTAACCAATCGATTCCGCCGTCTGGCTTGCGCCCTGCGACGTCTGCGAGGTGATTTCCTGAATTGCGTTCATGGATTGCGAAATATCCGTCGCCGCGATGGATTGCTGGCGAGCGGCGGTGGAGATGTTTTGAATCAGTGCGGACAGGTCGTGCGAAACGCGTTCAATGTCGCCCAGTGCGCTACCGGCGTCTTCCGCCTTGCGCGCACCGGCTACCACTTCGGCGGTGGTCTGTTCCATCGAGTTCACTGCTTCGTTGGTGTCGGACTGAATCGTCTGCACCAGCGTTTCAATTCGCTTCGTGGCGCTCGCCGAGCGTTCCGCGAGGCGCTGCACTTCGTCCGCCACCACCGCGAAACCGCGACCCGCCTCACCAGCTGATGCCGCCTGGATGGCGGCGTTCAAGGCGAGGATGTTGGTCTGCTCGGCAATGTCGTTAATCAGTTCCACGATCGAACCGATTTCCTGGGACGATTCGCCCAGACGCTTAATGCGCTTGGACGTTTCCTGGATCTGGTCACGGATCGAGTCCATGCCGGAAATCGTTTCGCGCACCACTTCCGCGCCGTGCGAAGCGATTTGCACCGAGCGTTCGGCCACATCGGCCGATTCGGCGGAGTTCTTCGACACATTGTCCATGGAGCTGGCGATCTGGTTGATCGCGGTGGTGGCGCTGCTGATGCGGTGCGCCTGGTTCTGCGCAGCATCGGCCAGGTGGCGCGCGGTGGTCTGCGTTTCCTGCGCCGAGGACGACACCTGCTCGGAGGTTTCGTTAATCGTCGTCACCAGGGTGCGCAACTCGTCGATGGCGTAGTTCACCGAGTCGGCGATCGCGCCCGTGATGTCTTCGGACACGGTGGTCTTCACCGTCAGGTCACCTTCGGCGAGCGAACCCATTTCGTCCAGCAGGCGCATGATCGCCTCCTGGTTACGCTGGTTGAGCTCGGTACTCTCCTGGAACCGGCGGCGCTGGTCACGCACCAACTGCCACACCAGCACGATGGCGAACAGCACCGCGCCAACCGCGCCGATCACGCCCCAGCCGATGTTGGGAAACAGACGGCGCAGCGGCAGCTGGCCGATCTGATCGGCAACGTCGTTTGCGCGCAAAAGTACGTTGGATGAATCGAGCGAGGCCTGGTTGCCGGCGCTCTTCACTTCGGCGATGTTGCTGGCAGCGGCCACCAGCTTGGAAACCGGTTCGCTCAGCTTGCCCCAATCGCCCTGCATCTGGTCCAGGATCTTGCGCGCGTTCGCGTCGCCGATCTGCTGCACACCGATGCCCTGATTGCCTTGCAGCAGGCCGTTCAGCACTTCGCCGTAGCTCTGCGCGTCGCGCGAGAGGCCGTCGGCAGATGCCTGTTCGGACTCACCACCCTGCAGCACTTCCTGCACGCGGCGGATGATACGGTCGGCCAGCACCATCTGGCGCGAGGCGCCGAGCATTTCATCCGCGCTGGTGCCTTTGCGCTGCTGCAGGATGTTGACCACCTGCTCCATGTTGGAGTTGAGCAAGGGCAACTGCTTGGAGAGGTCGTCGGCGCGCTGGGAGGAATCGAGCACCGCCGCCTTGTTGGACAGGATCTTGCCGATATCGCCGTCAAGCGATTTCCACGCGTCGGCCAGCTTGCTCACCGAACGTCCAGTGGGCGTGGCGTTCTTGTCGGCATAAGGCTTCATGCCGGTCTTGACGTCGCCGTTGACCAGGCGCTGCACGGCGGAGTCGATCGTGTCGCGCGCGTTTTCGAGCTCCGCGAACGAATCGGCGTTACCGCCGGATGCCTCCAGCGCGTACTTGGCCGTCTGCTGCGAAAGCACTTGGATCTGCGTGGTCAACGCGATCGCCTGGCGATCTTCGCCGTTCTTGAGGTTGAGTAGTACGAAGTCGATGGCCGCGAAGCCGATCGAAACCACCAGCAAGACGATCAGGATGGTGTATCCCCGTTCCTTGCCGACGCCCCCTGTAGTGCTCATGTCTTCACCTCATCCGTTACTGCACACCGGCCAGCCGTCCGCCGGTTGAAAAATCCGGAGCCCACGCTCCTCATCCGGCCGCACCAGGCACCGGTCCTCCGCACCTTGTCAGGCTGCGGCCTGGCGAAAATCAGGAGCACGCACCAGTCTGCCCATGCTGAACATCGCCAGCCGCTGCCCGTCGACGTCCACGCGATCGTCGACGAAGCGCGCCAGGCGCGGATCGTCTTCCGGCTCCGCGCCACGACGCTGTTCCATATCCACCGTACGCTGACCGAATACTTCGTCCACCATCAGCGCCACGTTGCCGTTGCCCTGGCGCACCACCAGCAAACGCGTACGTTCGGAGTGCAGCGTGCGCTCGCTGAACAGGAAGCGCGCCAGATCAATGACCGGCATCAGGTTGCCGCGCACGTTCGCCACGCCGAGCAGCCATGGCTTGGTGCCCGGCACCGGCGTCAGCGTCGGCACCGCCAGCAGTTCGTTGATCTCTTCAATACCACTCACAAACAGATGGCTGCCTGCGCGATAACCGATACCGCGCCACAGGCCCGGCGCCTCGAAGCGCTCCTGCGTAGCGGACGCATGCGCCAGCGACAGCCGCTCGTAGCGGGCGAGGATTTCGAACGGTGACTGGGCGACGGCTGCGTTCATGGTCACCTCAGGCCGCTTTGGGCAGCAGCTCGTCGATGCAAGCCAGCAGTTCCTTCTCGTTCACCGGTTTGGTGATGAAGGCCTTGGCGCCCTGACGCATACCCCACACCCGGTCGGTTTCCATCGACTTGGTGGTGATGATCACAATCGGCACACCAGCGGTTTCCGGGTCGCGCGTCAAGGTGCGCGTGGCCTGGAAACCGTTCATGCCAGGCATGATGACGTCCATGATGACCAGGTCGGGTCGCGTGACGCGCACGCGCTCGATGCCGTCCTCGGCGTTGTTGACGGCATCGACCCGATGGCCGGCGCGCTCGAGCAGCGTGGTGAACACGCGCACGTCGGTCGGCGAATCGTCGATGATCAGAATATTGGCCACAGCTCCCCCTTTAGAGCTTGTCTTCACTGGCTTCAAACCGAGGTGACATGGCGGTGGATGGCACCCAGCAGTTCATCGCGTGTGAACGGCTTGGTGAGATATTGCTCGGCGCCGACGATGCGGCCGCGGGCCTTGTCGAACAGGCCGTCCTTCGAGCTCAGCATGATCACCGGCGTCGCTCGAAATTGCGGATTGTTCTTTATCAGCGCGCAGGTCTGATAGCCGTCGAGTCGCGGCATCATGATGTCCACGAAAATGATCGACGGTTTCTGGTCGGAAATCTTGGCCAGCGCTTCGAAGCCGTCGACGGCGGTAAGCACGTCGCAGCCTTCTTTCTTCAGCAAGGTTTCCGCCGTGCGGCGGATGGTCTTGGAGTCATCAATAACCATGACCTTCAGACCGGCCAAGCCGTTCGTACCTACATTCAAGTTCACTTAACCCCCCTGTGGCCTGCCCCAGGCTCAGGTACGACACCCGGTGCACGGCCAAGGGCCGCCACCTGATGCAGATGAAAAATCCTGCAGAACATTCAATACACGCCTGATCTTCGTCAGGGCGCTCCGTCGTTGCTGTTTACTGCCTGCACGGCCTTCCGTCAAGGAAAAATCGCTTACAGCAGCCGACCTTAGCGCCCACCCCTCTAGTTTCCTCGATCTTCTTAAACGTGATTTTGATCACCGTCAAATCTCAGGCCACGCAGGGAACGTGCCGCGCCCCTGCCTGGCCGCCCGGGTTCTACACCCCCTAACCCGCATGCATAAATCCTGCCTAGCGGTCGCCGGGATGATAGCCGGGCATCGCAACCGCCTCAAAAAGTCATCTGCACACCGACGAGCCCGGCAAGCCGGTCGTGCGAACCAGCCCCGGCGGACAAGCCGCCGCCTTGCCGTATACGGACCACCTCGGCGACCATGCACACCCCTTCCCCCTGGTTGCCGGAATTCCCATGCCCCGCTCGGTCGCCGTGCTGATGGACCCCATCGGCGCCATCAAGATCGCCAAAGACACCACCTTCGCCATGCTGCTGGAGGGCAGTCGCCGCGGCCACCGCCTCTACTACATGGAACAGGGCGACTTGGCCCTGCGCGACGGCACCCCATGGGCCCGTCTGCGCCCGCTGTCCGTCAAGGACGACCCGGCCGGCTGGTTCACCTTGGGCGAGGCCGTGTGGACTGACCTGCGCACCCTGGACATCGTGCTGATGCGCAAGGATCCGCCGGTCGACGCCCAGTTCATCTACGACACCATGGTGCTGGAAGCCGCGCAGCGGGCCGGCGTGCAGGTCATCAACGACCCGCAGGCCCTGCGCGATTGCAATGAAAAACTGTTCGCCACCCAGTTCCCGCAGTGCATGGCTCCGACCCTGGTGGCACGCGACCCGGCCGAACTGCGCAAGTTTGTCGCCGAGCATGGTGACGCTGTGCTCAAGCCGCTGGACGGCATGGGCGGGCGCGGGATCTTCCGCGTCAAGGCCGGCGACAAAAACCTCAACTCCATGCTGGAGACACTGATCGGCGGCGACGCGCACGGCGAAGGCCGTCAGCTCGCCATCGCCCAGAAATTCATCCCGCAGATCAGCGCGGGCGACAAGCGCATCCTGCTGATCGATGGCGAACCGGTGCCCTACGCGCTGGCGCGCATCCCGCAGGGTGACGAATTCCGCGGCAACCTCGCCGCCGGCGGACGCGGCGAAGGCGTGCCGCTGAGCGATCGTGACCGTTGGATCGCCGCTGAAGTCGCCCCCGACCTGCGTCGCCGGGGGCTACGCTTTGTCGGCCTGGACGTGATCGGCGATTACCTGACCGAGATCAACGTCACATCACCAACTTGCGTGCGCGAACTCGACAAACAGTTCGGACTCAACATCGCGGGCTTGCTGTTCGACGCCATCGAAGCCGGAGCGCATTGAGGGCTACGAACCCCATGAGGGCTGCATAGGCGAAACGCAGCTGAAATCAACGCCCCACAAGCATGGTGGGGCCATCGGCAACACCCTGCAAATAGGCACCCTCGCAAGCGTCGCAACGACAAAACTCTTGGTGCCTCTACAAAGCCATACCACCTGCAACAACTCAGTCTTTCAACAATGAAGCGGTGAGGTGGCATCACCCAGCTTCAACCCAGTCTGTTGCCCCTCGCCTACCCATCTCCATATCGGGAAAGCCTGGATGCGCCTCATAGACAATTACGCCCCTTTCATCTCAAACACCGCCACCCATCTGGGCGACGATCCAGATAGCGCTGTATCGACAGGCCGCAGCACAGCCCAACCACTCCCCGTTCAACCCATCGCGGCAAGCGATGTGCCATGGGCCACAAATCGTTCCGGCTTTTCGACCAAACCACCCAGGATGCCCCTGCCGCACCCGCCCAGCGCACGGCAAGCTGAGACGCACGAAACTCCCACTCGCGCCGAAATGCGCAATACGGCATTCCTGAAACTCAACAACGCATCCGTCAATTTGCACACAGGCATCACCCAACTGCAGATAGCCAGCCGAAGCTTTTCGTCCCAAAAATATCTTGATGGCCTGCATGCGACGATTGGCGGCCTGGGCAAGGTGATCAATGCAGGCGGGGAGACACTGTCCGGTGCCGCCGACCTGACCAAGCTACAAGGCAACACATCCCTTGGACTGCTGCTTGAACACGGAGCCAATTATTTAAATTCGGCCGGCACTCCGCTGAAAGCTTTCGGGGCTGTCCTTAAAGATCTGGACACGGCCGTGCAAGCTTTCTCTGACCCGACCCAGACGCCCAAAGAAAAAGACCTGGCTTTCAAGCGAGCATTGAGCACCATCATCCGTGAAACGGGCGATACCGTTACAACGGTAAACGAAACCGCTGGCGGCGCGAGCAAATTCGTCGCCGCACTTGGCACCACCTTGGCGACCACCGGCAATATAGGCAGTGGCATAACCATGATCCGCCGGAACGCCAGCGACATCACCACCGCTCTCCACGAACAAGATGTTGGCCATGCTGCCGTTGCCGGCACCGGCACACTCGCCGGAGCCTCCTTTCTTGGGGGCGGGCTAGCACAAGCGATAGGAAAAGCACTCCAGTTAGCGGGATATGCCGAGCTTGGCGAACGCGTTTATAGCCGCGGCGAATACATCGCCAACTATGGAGAAAAATTCGAAGCCTTCCAGGAGTTGCTGGAACCCATGCGGGATGATGCACGCAAGATATAAACGGATTTGGGGCATTTCATTCCGGCAAGCAGGGTCGAAGCCACCACCGACCCGCCGATTGCAAAGCCTCGCACGCACCTTGACAAAATACGGTGGCAGGACAACGGCCGCGACCCGTGCGCCACGAATTCCGCCCAGTGCAGAGCGGTACGCAGACAGCCCCCGCCCAACGTGTTGAAATACGCGCGATGCGTGATACCGGACCTCCTTCCGGGCATCATGCCGATTCTGCGGACTTGAATTCAGAGCGTCTCAAACGTGAATGCCGTTGCCCGCCGCCCCGGCGACAACAAGATCGGGGCCACCTTTATTTTCTCGCTGCTGGTCCACGGCCTGCTGCTGTTCGGCGTTGGCGTCACGTATGTCGCTACCCGCCCCGCCCTGCCTACGCTGGATGTCACCCTGGTCAACGTCGCCAATAACGAAGCGCCCGACAAGGCCGACTTCCTCGGCCAGGCCAACAACCAGGGCGGCGGCGACAGCGACAAGGCCGCGCGTCCCTCGCAGCCCTTCACCGGATTGCTGCCCAAGCCCGATCCGGGCACCGCGCCGCAGCAGGTCGATGCCGCCACCCCGTCGCCGCAGCAGGCGACCGATCGGCGCATGCTTACCACCAGCGGCAACAGCGATTTCAGTGTCAACAGCGATACCGCCAAGAATGAACGGGATACTGCCGCCGACGCCGACGAAGCGCGAATCGAGCAGGAAGCCGCGCAGCTTGCCGCCGAGGTACGCGAACAAAGTCAGGCGTACGCCAAGCGCCCGCACAAGAAATTCATTTCCGCCAGCACCAAGGAATATGTCTACGCGGCCTACATGCGTGGCTGGGTGGACCGCATCGAGCGCGTCGGCAACCTGAATTATCCGGAGCGGGCGCGCGAGCAGCATCTGCATGGCGACGTGATTCTTACCGTTGGCCTCGATCGCGACGGCACGGTACATAGCATCGACGTCACCCGAAGCTCAGGCTACGCGGTCATCGACAAGGCCGCCGAAACGATTGTGAGACTGTGCGCGCCGTTTCCGCCCTTGCCGCCGGATAACAAGGAGAAGGTGGACATTCTCTACATCACGCGTACATGGGAGTTCCAGCCTGGGGACGTCCTGAAGACGCGGTGAGCGCTGGCCTGGCCGACCCGCCCCGGCCTATTTCCGATCATCCGGCATCAGGTGCTCATAAATGACCTTCGCGGCAACTAACTGCCCTTTATGGTCATATTGCAACACCACGACCCAGCCGAACACGTCCGACGGCCACTTGTCGCCCGGAATCAGCGCCGAGGAATCGCCGCCCAGGTCATGAATCAGCGCGGGGATCTCGCCGTGATGCCAGGCAATCAGCACATGGTTGCCATGCGCCTCAGTACGCAAGGCATCGGCAAGCTCTTTCGTCTGCTTGTCAGCGAAGCGGTCATCGATGGGCAAACCCAGCGCCTGGCTCAGCGGCGTGATGGTCAGGCGCGGGCGCATGCTCGACTTGGAGTCGGCGCTCGCATAGAGCGCGTTCGGCGTCATCGGCGCACCATCCAGCGTGAAATGCTCGAAATACCCGACATAGGCCTGCGCCCGTGCCTCGCCCGCTGGCGTCAGGCCGGGGCCGCTTTCCGGTTTTTCGGCATGGCGGATGATCAACAGCGTGGTGTCCGCCAGCCCATTGCCTGACGCGTGATCGTGCCTGGCCAGCACAGCTGAAGGAACGATCAGCGCAGCGCAGAGCAAAATCAGCCGGGTCAGGCGCTTCATAGGTAGCTTCCGGATGTGCGGCAGGTAACGAGGCAGCATAACGATCCGCCTCACACACCGATGACACGGAAATAACCTGCGCAGGCAAATATTCAGCAAACTTTCCCCTTGACGCGCGGCAGACGCGACGAGTCGCAGCGCATACAATGGCACCATGCGGCCCAAGACTCCCCAATCCCTCGCCGGACAGTTCCTGATCGCCATGCCCAGCTTGGCCGAACCTCCGTTCTCCCGCGGCGTGGCGTTCTTGTGCCAGCACGATGAAGACGGCGCCGTAGGTCTATTGGTCAACCAGCTCTCTGAATACCGTTTCGGCGACGTGCTGGCACAGATGAAACTCGATTGCACCGACCACGAACTGGCCGACGCGCCGGTACTGATCGGTGGTCCGGTGCAGCAGGAACGCGGCTTTGTGCTGCACCGTGAACACGGCCACTGGGAATCGAGTTATCGCATCAACGGCGACTGGTCGGTGACCACCTCGCGCGACATCCTGGTCGCCATGGCCGCCGGCGAAGGTCCACGACTGGCCCTGATGGCGCTTGGCTATTCAGGCTGGAGCGCGGGGCAACTGGAGCAGGAACTGAAGGACAACACCTGGCTTACTGCCGAAGCCAACGAGCGCGTGGTGTTCCATACCCCGCTCGAAGAACGCTGGAGTGCGGCAGCCGGCCTGGTCGGCGTGGATCCACTGCAACTGCCTGGCTATGCGGGCCACGCATGAGTTGCGCGCTCGGCTTTGATGTCGGCAGCAAACTTATCGGTGTCGCGGTGGGCAACCGTGTCACGGCAAGCGCCCGCGCCATCGCCACCATCAACATGCGCAATGATGCGCCGGATTGGGCTGCGCTGGATGCTCTGCGCAGCGAATGGCTGCCGGATACGCTCGTCGTCGGTCTGCCGCTGACGCTGGAAGGCGAGGAACAAGCCGCCAGCAAACGCGCCCGCCGTTTTGCCGATCAGCTGCACCAGCGTTATCGCGTACCGGTGGCACTGATGGACGAGCGGCATAGTTCGCGCGAAGCCGCGCAGCGTTTCGCGCAAGCACGCGCTAACGGATTGAAGCGCCGCAGCGACGCCGCGCAGATCGATGCCGAAGCCGCCGCGGTCATTCTCGAACGATGGCTGCACCAGGATACCGGTGCAGCGTGAAGCACTCCCTTCCACCGCCAATAACAAGAGCCAGATGGTCACCATGATTCCACGTTTGCGTCATCTCACCACGCTGGAAAACCTGCCGCGCGAATGCATCGAGCGCCTGCTGGATCGCGCCATCACCATGCGCGACGCCTGTGCGCACGGTACGCGCAAACTGGATCTGCTCAACGGGCGCACCATCCTCAATCTGTTCTTTGAACCATCCACGCGCACGCGCACCTCTTTCGAGCTGGCCGCGCGCCGGCTCGGCGCGGACGTGATCAACTTCGATATCGGATTCTCCTCCACCGCCAAGGGCGAAGAATTGTTCGATACCTTGCACACTCTCGAAGCGATGCATCTGGACGCCATCATTGTGCGGCACAAAGTGTCAGGCACGCCGGATGAGCTGGTGCGCCATGCGATGAGCGGCGTGTCCGTGGTCAATGCCGGCGACGGTAATCGCGCACATCCCACGCAGGGTCTGCTAGATGCGCTGACCATTCGCCAGCACCGGCCGGATTTCAGCCGGCTCATTGTCGTGATCTGCGGCGACGTGAAGCACTCGCGCGTTGCGCGCTCCGATGTTCACGCACTTAGCAAACTGGGCGCCAAGGAGATCCGGCTTTGTGGCCCAGCCGGATTGATGCCTGAGCACAGCGAGTTCCCCTCCTGCACGTTCTACGACAATTTCGACCAGGCTATCGAAGGCGCCGATGTGGCGATCATGCTGCGCCTGCAGAAAGAACGCATGTCGAGCATCGACCTGCCCGACGAGGCCGCGTACTTCCGCGAATACGGCCTGGACACCCGTCGCCTGGCCAAGGCTGCAAACGGCTGCCTGGTGATGCATCCCGGACCGATCAACCGCGGCATCGAAATCGCACCGAACGTCGCCGACGGGCCACAGTCACGCATCCTGGAACAGGTCAGCAACGGCGTATTCGTGCGCATGGCGGTGCTGGGAGAAATGTTGGCACGTTGACATCCGCATCCCGTGGAATTCGAAAGATCCGCGCGAGTGCCTTCTTTTGTTTCTTCGTGCCCGCGATGGCAAAGTCGCCACGCGACTTACATGTGGTCGGACGCGCCGTCTACGCGGCGTGTCCGACTCTGCGAAGAAAATCCGCATCTGCGATAATCGCCTGCATCCTGGCGTAAGCTCCGCAGGTTTTCTTGCGCCATGCGCTTATCACCGCGCATGCCTATATGCGTCTACTTCATCCGCCACCCTGGCTGGTTGTTGGCCAGCACGGAGGTGGCGCGCGCCATGGTATCGGCATTATTCAGCGCATTGCTGAAGGTAAACGGAGCCGTATAGCCACTCCAATTGGGGTAACGGCTGAGGTCTTGCTTCAGGTACCAATTGTCATTGGTGTAAGCGCCTGTATGCGTATGCTCATGGACCGCCAACTCGTTGAGTTCGCCGTCACGCCATGATCTCAAGGCATAGGGTGAAAAACAGATTTCCCCGGTGCTGGGCCAAGCCTGCGCCGAAGGCCCACCGGGCCAGCTTCCCTGGCACTGCGAAAGGTTCCGGCCGTTCTGGCGTTTGGTCGTCTCCATCGCCCTCAAAGTATTATCCAACCCCGCTTGGATGCGCGCCTTTCCAGACGGCGTAAAGGCACCACCGCCAAACAGACTCCGCATGGCAGAACTCGTATGAGAGTCCCAGTCGCGGTTGAGCTGGGTTTTGGCTTGCCGAACGTTTTCGATGCCACCGTCCAGTGCTTTGAACATGCGACCTTTAGGACCCGGCGGATACGATTTCGCGGGAGGCGCCAGATCCTTGGCCACCCACTTGCCATTCTCCTTCTGCACCTTGAAAACTTCCTTGCCCGACTGGGGATCAAGTACGCGCCAACTCGTATCGGATCGGTCGAAGCCACCCACCTGATAAGTATTGCCATCTATCTTGGTGAAGTAGCTTTTGCTTCGATCGGACTGGTTGCGTACATAGATGCCATGGTTGTCAGGCTGCAGCCCACGCAGGTTGTTCGAATTAACCCTGTAATCGGACAGATCTCCCTCCGAACGGAAGCTAATCCCCGTATTCGGCGCGCCCGGGGGCTGATCCGCCGGTCGCTCAATAAACGTACCTGGAGGTGTCATTCCTTTGGGCGAGGAATAACTGAAGGGAGCCCATGGGCCGGGTCCTACGGAGCGAAAGTCGCCAGGCTGGTTAACCGGGGTAGCCTGGAAGTTATTCGCCTTGGGCTGGCGACTGGATGTATCGCCATTTGAAGGATATGCGTCCGAATAATCAGCCGGGCGCGTGTAATTAGTTGTGGATATATCGTTGGTCGCATACATAGTATTTCTCCTCCACCGAAGCCTTCTTCAGCGGTGTCTGGATCGTATGCTGACCGGCACGATGGAGAGGAAACGCATATCTATTTTTTGCGCTTCAACTGCCTTTGTGGCCCACGTTTCACTTGAGTTCAATCAGCAACACCGGCTATATGCGTGATGCCTTTTCCGACCAATGCGCAATCACCGCATGAATGGCGTCGAGCCCATCAAATAAAGCGGCCGGCCCAGGCTGAAGGATGATCGGCGATTTGATCTCGTGCAGATCGCCGCTACGTACGGCGGGAATGCTTTCCCAGCCCGTACGCGCTGCAACTTTTTCGGGACGAAAGCGCTTGCCGCACCATGAGCCGAAAATGATGTCCGGCGCACGCTGCACGACCTCCGAGCCGTCGGCAAGGATGCGATGCTTGGCCAGCGATTCGCGCGCATGCTCCGGAAACACGTCATCGCCACCCGCAATACCAATCAGCTCCGTTACCCAGCGGATGCCGGTGATGATCGGCTCATCCCATTCCTCGAAATAGACTTTGGGACGTTGCGGCAGTTGCGCGGCAGCCCTGCGCACCTCTTCAAGATGTGCTTCAGCGCGCTGCGCATAACGCTCGGCTTTCTCATAGGCACCCACCATGGCACCAAGCCGACGGATATAGGCGAGGATGCCTTCCACGCTGCGATGGTTGCTGATCCATACTTCGATACCCGCGCGGATCAACTCGCGCGCAATATCAGCCTGGATGTCCGAAAAGCCGATGACCAGATCCGGCTTGAGCGCAAGGATCTCATCCACCTTGGCGCTGGTGAACGCCGACACCTTCGGTTTCTCCTTGCGCGCACGCGGCGGGCGCACCGTGAAACCGGAAATACCGACAATGCGGTTTTCCTCGCCTAATGCGTAGAGCACCTCGGTGGGTTCTTCGGTGAGGCAGACAATGCGCTGGGGAAATGAATCGTTGGCTTTCATGGTGAGGCAGGGCCTGGCTAAGGAACAGATGGAACCCTATGGTGATCTCGGCACGGCATGATGGGTAAAGACATCCAGCCGCGTGCCTGCGCACATCAATGCCCGAACACCGTCACGATCACCTTGCGCTGGTGCGGATCCACACGATGCTCCCACAGGTAAATCCCTTGCCAGGTTCCCAGTTGCGGCTTGCCACCATGCACGGGAATCGTCAGGCCCACGCCGGTGAGAATGGCGCGCACATGGGCAGGCATATCGTCCGGACCTTCAGCATCGTGCTGGAAGATCTTGTCGCCGTCCGGTACCGCGCGGGCGAACCAGCGCTCCAGATCGGTACGCACCGCCGGATCGGCGTTTTCACTGATCAGCAGCGAGCAACTGGTGTGCGCGGTGAAGATGTTGGCGATGCCGGTATGCACGCCGCTGGTCGCAATCAGTTCGGCTACCTTGTCGGTAATTTCGCTGAAACCACGACCACGGGTATGTACCGTGAAGCCGTTTTGTGCGACATGTTCCGCGGGAGTGGCTCGGCTCATCGCACGTCTCCTCAGGGGTACAGAAGCCTGCTGGTCCAGGTCTGGCCGTGGCGATCCCAACGCACACGTTCGTGCAACCGGAAATTGGCGCCGTACCAGAACTCGATCATATCCGGCTCAACCACGTAGCCACCCCAGTGCGGCGGGCGCGGTACGTCACGGCCGGCGAATTGCTCTTCGTAATGCGCAACGCGCTGCTCGAACACGTCGCGCGAGGGCAAGGTCTGTGATTGCAGCGAAGCCCAGGCACCGATCTGGCTGCCGCGCGGACGGCTGTTGAAGTAGGCATCCGACTCCTCCACCGGCAGCTTGCGCACCACCCCTTCGACGCGCACTTGCACGCCTTCGCGCAGACGCTTCCAGTGGAAACAGAGGGCAACCTGCGCATGCGCATCCAACTGCACACCCTTGTCGCTCTGGTAGTTGGTGAAGAAACGGAAGCCACGCTGGTCGGCGCCTTTCAGCAGCACGATGCGCGAGCTGACCCGCCCGGCCGCATCGACGCTGGACAGGTTCATGGCAGTCGGCTCAGGATCGCCACTGGCGATGGCCTGGTCGAGCAGTGTATTGAAAGTGTCAAGAATCTCGGGTTTCAGCATAGGACTTGAATCGTGGCTCACGCACGTCATCATGACGCAATGAAGGAGGATGCTAGCACGCAAAATCAGGCCCTCGCCGGGCACCTGTTAGATCATTACGCCGGCCGCATCGCGCGGACACACCGGCCGTATGTGCTCGGCCTGTCCGGCCTGCAGGGAAGCGGCAAGAGCACCCTCGCCCGGCTGATCAAGGCCCAGGCCGAACAGCACGGCTGGCCGGCCGAAGTCCTGTCGCTGGACGACTTTTATTATTCGCGCAGCGAACGCGAAACATTGGCCCAACAGATCCATCCCCTGTTGCGCACACGCGGTGTTCCGGGTACGCATGAGATCGAGCTTCTGCTATCCGTGCTTGCCGCGCTGCCGCATGCCTCCGACAAACTGCCGGTCACCTGGCCGCGCTTCGACAAAGGCCGCGATACCCGCACGCCACCCTCACGCTGGCCGCGTGTGACCCGGCCGCCCCGCCTGGTGATTGTGGAAGGCTGGGCGCTGGGCTTGCGTCCTCAGCTGGAAAGCGCACTGGATCATCCGGTCAACGAACTGGAACGTACCGAAGACGAAGACGGTCGCTGGCGGCACTGGGTCAACAAGCAACTGCGGGCATACCAGCCCTTATGGCGCAAACTGGACGCGCTGATCGTCTTGCAGGCGCCGAACTGGGAAGTAGTACGCAATTGGCGCAGCGAAACCGAAAAGGAGCTGCTGGCGCGCGGCGCCCCCTTGGCCATGGATGCCAAAGCAATGAAACGCTTCCTCGCCCACTTCGAACGGCTCAGCCGCCACGCCTTGGCGACCTTGCCGGTGCTGGCTGATACATGTGTCGAATACGACACCGAGCACCATGTCACGGGCCTCAACCACAGCTGAGCATCCGCTGCCTCACGTGGTCGACACACATCAGGGGCCTGCCCTTACACGATCTTAATCGGCGGCCTACTGCATAAACGGGCGATGGCTTGCGTTTCATTGGAAATGCCGATGACGGCATTTATCCCAAACGAAGCGTTCAACACCGCCCAGAGCCACATCGCCGCCAAGGCAAATGTAGTCCTCTTCCTACCCTGAACTTCCGCCTTGCTTCGCAGGCAAATGCATTTTAGGAACAGAACTATTGGCCCTCTCCTAAGGTGCCCACATAATCCCTTACCACTAGTCCGCAACCTTATTTCCTACTCCACATTCATCTGATTCACTCAAGCCAAGCCCCCCCATTCCCTTGAGTGGTGCTTATATCCAGTCCATGTTTGTTAATTGCTGATCCACAGGAACGCAGTGTGTTACCGGACCGATCCATATCGGCAACACCACATTGCCCAGCTGTTTCGTTCCTGCGACACAGCCATCGATCGCCTAATTAAAGATAAAGCAGACATCGTCAAGGAAGACATCCCCACAACCTTGGAACGTCGTACCCATGAACCCTACTCAAGAACATGCTGAATCCCAGCCGCACTATATCTACGGCCGCCAGGTCAGAATCGCGATTGCTGATGATCATCCGCTGCTAGTTTCCGGCCTGGCCTACGAGCTGGAAAAGCAATCCGGCGTCATCGTGGTAGGCACAGCACAGAATTCCACGGAACTGGTTGAACTGCTGAATCAGCATCAGGTTGACGTCGTCGTGTCCGATTACGCCATGCCTGGCGGCAGCCACGGTGACGGTATTGCGCTGATCGGTTTTCTGAAACGACGTTTTCCGAAAATGCACATCGTCGTCGTCACCATGATGAGCAACCCCGGCGTCATTCGCTCCCTGGTGACGCAGGGCGTGGACTGCATCCTGAGCAAGTCCGATTCACTCGCCTATGTCGCCGGCAGTATCTATGCCGTATTGTCCGGCAAACGCTTTTTCTCGCCGTCTATCGAAGCCATTGTAAAGATGCATAGCATCGGCAACAGCTGGTCCAGATCGCCGAGCAAGAACCTGACCATGCGGGAACTCGAAGTGGTTCGCCTTTTCGTTACCGGCCTGACCGTTAGCGAAATTGCCGAACGCCTGCATCGCAGCAAGCAGACCATAAGCACGCAGAAGATGAGTGCAATGCGCCGCCTGGGTATTCGCCGCGATGCGGATCTCATCAAATACGGCATGGAATCGGATCTGACCCTGCAAGTGCCGAAGACTTCCAGCGAGCTTAAAAACCCCTTCGGGACCCCGGAACGATAAGCTCCATGACGACGTGACTGCACGCATGCATCGCATGCAGTCACGTCTTGCTCCTTCACTTCAGCGCAACAGTTCGCTGTAACCGGCGCGCGAATCCGGCCAGCGCGTGCAAAAACCGCTGGCGCGAAGACGCGCATTGCTCAGGCGCTTGCTGCCGACAGCGGCAGGCGCAGGGCCATCCGGCGCCATGGGCGCGGCGATCAACGTCGCAATGCTGTCGTATAAAACGTCGAGCGGCAGCGGCGTATCGTCCACGCCCAGATACAGGGCATGCGGATTCGGAAGTGCCAGCAGGTGCACGATGGCCGCCGCCGCGTCATCGATATGCATGCGATTGGCCCAATGCGGATGATGACGCGGAACCTGCGCTTGCCCCGCACGCAATCGCTCCACCCATTGCAGTCGCCCAGGCCCGTAGAGTCCGGCGAGACGCAATACGACGGATCGAACCGGTTGGCTCGACAACCATTGCTCAGCTTCCAACATCACCTGGCCATTGAACGCCAATGGCGCGGGCGGCGTCTCTTCATCCACCCAGGCGCCATCATGTTCGCCATAGACGGCGCTGGATGAGACAAACACCACGCGCTTGAGCAGCTTCGCATCCAGCGCCTGCACGACATGGCGCAGACCGTCGATGAAGATGGCTCGATAAGCATCCTGCTCACGAGCGCCCGGCGTCGGCAGGTAGATCAACTGCGTGATGCCTTCGGGCAGCGTCGAAAGCGTTTCAGGACGGGTCAAATCCGCCTGCACCCAGCGGATGACGTCGTCATCCTGTGCCACCGGATGACGACGCAAACCGAAGACTTCGTCGCCACGCCGCTGAAGCTCCCGGGCCACGCGCCAGCCCAGATCGCCACACCCCGCCAACAATACCCGCTCAGCCATCACACACCTCAAGAATGTCCCGTCATTCTACGAACAAGGAAGCAGAATGGCTGCCGGACATCGTGTCGGCACCGTGTCCCAGGGGTTTCCGTAGCGTCGCCCTAGGCATCCCAGACTAGGGTCTGTTAGCACTATTGGCGTGGCCCGCGCCGGAAGCTGTTTGCGCGCCAGCCAAGGAAGAGGGAGGGAGTGTACGTCGGTACACGACTGAGCGATGACGCCGGATGGTGGGCAAACAGACCCGGCCCTTCGGGTTGCCGTGGAGTGGCCGTCATGCGGCAATGCGGGCTACGCCAATAGCGCTAACAGGCCCTAAAATTGGCCCATGAATCCTTCGTACAACCTGTTCCTGATCGGCCCGACGGGCGCCGGCAAGACCTCGATCGGCCGCCAGCTGGCAGCACGCTACCAGTTGCCCTTCGTGGACCTGGATCAGGAAATCGAGCGCCATACCGGCGTTCCGGTCAGCACCATCTTCGAGATCGAGGGCGAGGCGGGCTTCCGCCGACGCGAGCATGCCATGCTTGAGGAATACAGCCACCGTCGCGGCGTATTGCTGGCCAGTGGCGCGGGCGCCGTGCTCGACCCAGCCAATCGGCGTCATCTGGCTGAGCGCGGTTATGTTGTGTGGTTGCAAGTGAGCGTACCGGCACAGCTGCAACGCCTTGCCCACGACACTACCCGGCCACTGCTGGCCGACAGCGATCGCCAGCGCAAGCTGGAAGCCATGGCGGTGACACGCACCGCACTGTATGAAGAAGTCGCCGACCTAGTCATTCCGCATGACGGCGAACATGAAGGATTGACCGCGGCCACCGAGCGCTGCCTTGCGCTCATCGATCAACACTGGAACCGTCGGATGCCCTGATCCATTCCGCACAGGCGGGCCTGCTGGACATCACCCCATCGTTTAAAATTTGCACGTTACCAACCAAAGCATCCCTAGCCACATGATGAGCACCGTTGCACCCGAAACCATCGACGTTACGCTCGGCGAACGCAGCTACCCGGTATGGATCGGCCGCGGCTTGCTCGATGACCACGCACGCTGGCGCGCCGCCCTGCGTGGACGGCATGTGCTGGTGATCAGCAATCGCACGGTCGCACCGCTTTATCTGGAACGCGTGGCACATGGGCTCGATGGCCTGCAGTGGTCATCTTTCCTGCTCGAAGATGGCGAAGCGCACAAGACTTTCGCCAATGTCGGCCTGGCGCTCGATGCCTTGTCCAAACTCGGCGCCACGCGCGACGCCTGTGTCATCGCACTGGGTGGCGGCGTGGTCGGCGACCTTGCCGGATTCACCGCAGCCTGCTGGATGCGCGGCATCGACTTCATCCAGATGCCGACGACGCTGCTGTCGATGGTGGACTCGTCCGTCGGCGGCAAGACCGGCGTGAACCTGCCGGCCGGCAAGAACCTGGTAGGCGCCTTCCATCAACCGCGCGCGGTGATCGCCGACATCGGTACGCTGGACAGCCTGCCTGCGCGTGAATACCGTGCCGGCCTGGCGGAAGTCATCAAGGGCGCCGCCATCGGCGATGCGGATTTTTTCACCTGGCTGGAGCAGCACGCCGACGCCTTGGCCCAACGTGACGAAACCACGCTCGTGCAGGCCATTGCTACCAAGGTGCGCTACAAGGCCGGCGTCGTCGCCCGCGATGAAACCGAACAGGGTGAGCGCGCGCTGCTCAATCTTGGCCATACCTTCGGCCATGCGCTGGAAACCGCCGGACACTACACCACACTGTTGCACGGCGAAGGTGTCGCGGTCGGCATGCTGCTGGCCGCGCGGCTTTCCGAGCGACTTGGCATGAGCGCACCGGCCGATACGCAACGGCTGGAACAGTTGCTCAACACTGCAGGCTTGCCCACTGCTGTTCCTGCCGGTTTCGATCCCGAGCAACTGTGTGCATTGATGCGGCTGGATAAAAAGAACATCGCCGGTACCCTGCGCCTGATCCTTTGGCAAGGCATCGGGCGCGCGCAGATCATCTCGGGAGTGAGCGAGTCAGACGTCCTGGCGGTGCTGCGCGCAGCCACCGGAACGCACCGCTGAATCCCGCAGCATGTTCACACCCATGGCAGCCGGGGCCGTTTTCAAGCCCTCGCTAGCCAAGCCCCTGCCCTCTAGAATGGGTGTCATTGCGGTGTAATAGCCGTCTTCGCCATACAGGACGCCATGCGCCTCTACCTGCAAACCATGCCAGCCTCGGCCGAACCGCCACGCTACGTTCAGATCGTGCTGGAACAGGATCTGCTGGGCGGCTGGACGCTGTATCGCGAATCCGGCACCCAGGGTGGACGCGCCACGCTCAAGCGTGACCAATACCTGGAACGCGACGAGGCGATCGCCGCCTTCGAAAAAATGCGCGACGCCCAGCTCAAGCGCGGCTTCCGCGTGATGTTTGCACAAGGATTGGATGGCCCCTTCGGACGCCGATAAACCATGCTCACCCCTTTGAAGAATGACCGCTTGCTGCGCGCCCTGCGCCGCGAGCCTACCGACACCACGCCCGTCTGGATCATGCGCCAGGCCGGACGCTATCTACCGGAATACCGCGCCACCCGCGCCAAGGCTGGCAGTTTCATGGCGCTGGCTCAGAACCCTGAGCTGGCCTGTGAGGTAACCCTGCAACCACTGCGGCGTTTTGACCTGGATGCCGCCATCCTGTTTTCCGACATCCTCACCATTCCGGATGCGATGGGCCTGGGTCTTTCCTTCGCCCAAGGCGAAGGTCCACAGTTCGCCCGCCCGGTGCGCACCCGTGCCGATGTCGAAAAGCTCGGCGTGCCGGATATGGAAACCGAGCTGCGCTACGTGATGGACGCCGTGCGTCTGATCCGCCGTGAACTCGATGGCAGCGTGCCGCTGATCGGTTTTTCCGGCAGCCCGTGGACCTTGGCCTGCTACATGGTGGAAGGCGAAGGCTCACGTGACTTCGCCAGCGCCAAGGCCATGTGCTGGAACGAGCCGGCGCTCGCGCACCAACTGCTCGAAACCCTGGCGCGCTCGGTCGCCGCTTACCTCTGCGCCCAGGCGGCCGCAGGTGCGCAGGCGCTGATGGTGTTCGATACCTGGGGCGGCATGCTGACCCCGGCAGCGTATCGCGAATTCTCGCTGCGCTATATGGCGCAGGTGGTCGACGCTCTCAAAGCAGACGTGCATGCACGCGAGCTGCCGGTGATCCTGTTTTCGAAAGGTGCCCATGCCCATCTGGCCGCCATGGCCGATACCGGCTGCGCGGCGCTAGGTGTGGATTGGACCGTTGATCTCAACGATGCGCGGCTTGCTGTTCACGGCAAGGTTGCCTTGCAAGGCAACCTTGATCCCGCCGTGTTGCGCGCAAGTCCGGATGTCATTCGTCGTGAAGCACGCAAGGTGCTCGACAGTTACGGCCCTCATCCGGGGCATGTGTTCAATCTTGGCCATGGTGTTACGCCGGAAGTCGATCCGGAGCATGTGAAGGTGCTGGTGGATGAGGTGCATGCGTACAGCCGCCAGTTGCACGTCAAGTAAGCTTTAGCTCCCTCTCCCTTTCGGGGAGAGGGAGCAAAGCGCGGCGCGGATCACGCGTGCATATCTTCCAGCTCCATACCACGCGTTTCGCGCACCGCCCGCATCACGAACAGCAGCGAGAGCAACGCAAACATCGCATACAACCCGTACGCGAAGGAAAGGCCGATCTCCGCCAGCCAGGGAAACGTGCTGGTGATCGCGAAATTGGCGATCCACTGCGCCGCGGCAGCCACCGCCAGCGCGATGGCGCGAATGCTGTTGGGGAACATTTCGCCCAGCAATACCCACACCATCGGGCCCCAGCTCAAACCGAAACACACCACATAGGCATTGGCCGCGACCAAGGCGACCATGCCCCACGGCGCCGGCAAGCTCAGGTTCGCACCGCTTCCGCTGGCCTGCGAAAAGCACAGGGCCATCAAGCCCAGCGTAAGGGTCATGCCCGCCGAGCCGATCAGCAGCAGCGGTTTGCGTCCGATCTTGTCGACCAACGCAATCGCAACCAAGGTCACAAGCACATTGACGATCGACGTGGCCACGGTGATCGAGAACGAATCCGTCTCGCTGAAGCCCACGGAATGCCACAGCGTCGAGGAGTAATAGAAGATCACATTGATGCCGACGAACTGCTGGAACACCGACAGCAGGATGCCCGTCCAGACGATCGGCAACAGACCGGCGCGCGGGCCGCGCAAATCGCGCAAGGCGGGACGATATTCGGCGCGCAAACTGTGCGCGATGTCATTGACCTTGGCATCCAGCGCCTTGTCACTGTGCAAGTCCAACACTTTGGCCAGCACCACGCGCGCCTCGGGCAAGCGGCCACGCGCAACCAGATAACGCGGCGACTCCGGCACGCCCAACACCAGCACGCCATAGATCAATGCCGGCACGGTGGCGACCAGGAACATCCAGCGCCATGCTTCCAGCCCCAGCCAAAGCTTGCTGGATGCGCCACCGGCCGTGCCGGCCAGCCATGCATCGCTAAGCAACGCGACGAAGATGCCCAGCACAATCGCCAGTTGCTGCATCGACCCCAGACGCCCGCGCACATTGGCCGGCGAAACTTCGGCGATATAAGCCGGTGCAATCACCGAGGCCATGCCCACGCCGATGCCACCCACCAGGCGAAACAGCACCAGCTCCCACACACTGTGCACCAGGCCCGAGCCCAGCGCGCTGATCACCAGGAACAACGCGGCGACTTGCATCGTACGTACCCGCCCCAGGCGATCGGCCAGCGGACCGGCATACCACGCGCCCAGTGCCGAGCCGAGCAAGGCGCAGGACACGGCAAAGCCGATCTCGCCCGCACCCAGTCCAAAACCATGGCGCACCGCATCAACCGCACCGTTGATGACCGCGGTATCGAAGCCAAACAAGAAGCCACCGATCGCCGCGGCTGCAGCAATCAACACGACCCGGGCGGTCGTACGCGCCTCTTCCCCTGGCGCGGTATCCGGATTTCTAGCTGTATTGAGGTTCATGTCGATCATGCTCCCCGCATGATGATGTCAGGTGGCTGCCGATTCTGCGTAGGAGTGTAGGGCTTGTCCGGTTGAATACGTATGCATGCTGCAGCGTAAGCTTCGGCCCTCCGGACGACCGCGGCAGTCCAGGGATCATGCCTCGCAAGATGGCGACGATTGCGCCGCTTGCTCGAAGAACGCATGCACCTGTGCAAGATCGCGGGTCCGCGGCATCGGAGGCAAACTGGCCATGAACAGTTTTCCATAGCCCTTGGTGGTAAGCCGCGGATCGCACAGCACCAGGGCGCCGCGATCGTGCACGTCGCGGATCAGGCGCCCCGCTCCTTGTTTCAAGGCGATCACCGCGGACGGCACCTGCCAGCCCATGAACGGATTGATCCCCGCCTGCTCCAACGCTTCCAGCCGCGCCTGCAAGACCGGATCATCCGGCGCCGCAAACGGCAGCTTGTCGATCACCACTACGGAAAGCGCCTCGCCGGCGACGTCCACACCTTCCCAGAAACTCGCCGCACCGAGCAGCACACCATGTCCGCTGGCGCGAAAGTCCTCCAGCAACTGATGCCGTGGCGCAGTGCCTTGCACGAACAACGGCCACGGCACGCGATCGGCCAGCAGCTCCGCTGCACGACGCAACGCCCGGTGCGAGGTAAAGAGCAGGAAGGCGCGGCCATTCGACGCCTCCAGCACCGGCAGCACCGCATCGATCACCCGCTCGGTGTAATCGCGCGCAGCCGGATCCGGCAAACCCTCCGGCAAATAACACAGCGCCTGACGCGCATAGTCGAAAGGACTTTCCAGACTGATGGTCTGGGGATCATCCAAACCGAGCTGGCGGGCAAAGTGATCGAAGCGCCCCGCTACGGATAATGTCGCGGAGGTATGAATCCACGCCGCCTGCGTGCGCTCGCGCATCGCGCGCAAGGGTGCGGCAAGATCCAATGGCGTGGCATGCAAGGCAAACCCGCGCGGAAACAGCTCATACCAGCGCACATCCTGCTCGGAATGTTCTTCGAGAATCCGGTCGAGACGTTCGGTCAGCGCAGCGGCACGCTCGTGCACATTCATAAAGCCACGCGAACGCTCAGCCTGCGAGGCCAGCACATCGGTCAGCGCGGCCAGCAGATCGGCCACATCACGCAACGATTCCGGTACACCCTCACGCTTGAGCAAATCATGGAAAGGACCGCGCATCGGCAATGGCTCCAGCGCCAATCGCAGTTTGCGAACCGCTTCCTGCAAGGCTTCGACAGGTTCCAGCAGCAGTCCGATCGCCCCGGTAATGCCGCTGCATTCGCTCAATGCATCCTGCGCCAGCTCGGTAAGCTGGCGCGCACTGAGACTCTGCGAAAAAAATTGTCCGGCCAATTCCGGAATCTGGTGCGCCTCATCCAGGATGAACGCCTGCGCCCCCGGGAGAATCTCGCCGAAGCCTTCCTGCTTCAGTGCAAGATCGGCAAACAGCAGATGATGATTGACCACCACCAGATCCGCTTCCTGCGCCTCGCGACGCGCAGCGACCACGTGGCAGTCTTCGTACAACGGACACTCCACGCCCAGGCAATTTTCCGGCGTCGAGGTGACGCGCGGCCACAAGGACGAATCCTCCGGCACTTCCGCCAGCTCCATGCGATCGCCGCGGCGGGTGCGCGCCGACCATGCGCGGATCGCCGCCAATTGCACCGCCTGGGCGCGATCAAAACTCGCCCCTTCGCGTACCGTCTGGTCGAGACGGTACAGGCACAGATAATTCGCGCGCCCTTTCAGCAAGGCCACCTTCAGGCGTGCGCCAAGCACCGCACGCACCTTGGGCAGGTCGCGAAAGAACAGCTGATCCTGCAATGCCTTGGTGCCGGTCGAGACAATCACCCGCTGGCCGGAAAGCATGGCGGGCACGAGATAGGCGTAGGTTTTCCCGGTGCCGGTGCCTGCCTCCGCGATCAGGATTTCGCACTCGGCAATCGCATGCTGCACGGCTTTCGCCATCGCCTGCTGGGCAGGACGCGGGGCGAAATTCGGCAACTCACGGGCAAACGGGCCTTCGGCGCCAAGCAGCGCGCCGATGTCGTCGGAATCGGTCATAGCGGGAGTATCGCCTACTGTCATACGAAGGGGAACGCGTGACTGCGATGCCGGGAACTGCACCTTATCGAGTCAGGCCAACGCCGCCGGCCGCTTCCACCACACGACCAATGCATTCGGCCTCGATCGCACTTATCGCATCTTGCAACGCGGCTGCATCGCCTTCCCGGCTGACGCCGATGCGGAACAGCAATTCGCCTTCCGCGCTGCGCGAGGAGTGGATCGAATCAAGATTGATCCCGCGCTGCTCGAATACCGACAACAGCGATCGTAGCGAACCAGGCTGGTCGAGCGGCAGGAACACGCTGATGAAGCGAGGTTCGCGCAAGTCGGCGAGCAGATAACCCAGGCGTTCGAAGGCGTAGCTGCCTTCGGCCACCGAAGGCTGGCCGACGTATTCGCGGCTTTGATCCAACAGTTGTTCACGCAGTTGATCGCGCGCGGCCTCATCGCCACGCCGCACCAGATCGCGCAAGGTATCCAGATGTGCCGTCAATCGCTCCAGCATGGGCGCGACATACGGATTCTCGAACTGGATGTCCTGATAGATCGCCGCATTGCCCGCAAGAATGCGCCGCGTGACGGCGACATCCAGCTCATAGCCGACCGAACTGAAAGGGCGAATGCCATCCAGATCACCCACTTCCGGCGCCAGCTCACGCAGCACCGCGCCCTGCGCCATATGTGTGGCATGCACCATGCCTTGCACCAGCGCCATCACACGATCGTGCTGCTCGGCATCGGCTCGTACACAATCAGCTTCGCTGGCGGCGAGAAACGCCTCCAGCCAGGGACGCCAGCGCTCCAGCCGCGCTTCGCACACCACCATCGCACGACCGCGCAAGGTAGCCGACTTTGGTGCGGCGCTCATCGGATGCAGCCCCACCACTTCCGCCTGCGAGTGCAACATCGCGGCTACCGGCGCGGCCTTGATCGACGTGATATCCAGCCACAGCTGCCCGCGCTCGATGCCGGTGGCTTGTTCGACGTAATGACGGATGACCGCGGGCGTCTGGCGAATCGGCGCACAGAACACCAGCACATCCACGGTTTCCAGCAGCTGACGTTCGGAGAGTGCGACCTCGCCGCAGGGATCGCGACCGAGCACGGGCAAGCCCATGCGCTGTTCGAAAAAACGGCGCAACCAGCGCCCGTAGGAACCCTGGCTGCCGACCAGCCCGATCCTTGGCTTGGCACTCATCCGTAGGGCCTGTTAGCACTATTGGCGTGGCCCGCGCCGGGAGCTGTTTGCGCGCCAGCCAAGGAAGAGCGAGGGAGTTTACGTCGGTACACGACTGAGCGATGACGCAGGATGGTGGGCAAACAGACCCGGCCCTTCGGGTTGCCGTGGAGTGGCCGCCATGCGGCAGCGCGCGGCTTGCCTTGGCAGCCAGCCAAGCCTGCGCCACGCACTACCACCTGACGGCCACTCCACAGCAACGCGGGCTACTCCAAATAGTGCTAACAGGCCCTAGAAACGCTGGATGCCTGGTTCGCGGCAATCGCCAACGCTCTTGCTGGCCGCGGCCGCACCGGCGGTGTCATTCACGCGTTGGCGCATCTCAACCACGGTCTGCCAGTTGCGCGCACACAACGGGCCTTGCTTGGAACCCAGCGACCAGGACTTGCGCGCCAGTTGCTCGGCCATATCGTAATTGCCCATATAGACGGCCAATTCGGCGCGGTCCTGCAACACATCCGGCGAATCCGGATTGCGCTGCAAGGCCATGTCCAGCTTGGCCGCGGCGTCGGCGTACTGGCCGTTACGCTCGTCATTGCGCGCCGCATCCTGCAACGCGGTGATGCCCGGATCCACCAGCGGATGCACGTTGATCACCGATTTGTCGCTGGCACCGGCAGCCTGGATCTCGGCCACCATCGCGACATTGGATTTACCTGCCGGCCTGGGCGCTTCCGGTACGGGCTGGCTGCATGCGGCAAGCAGAACGCCTGCCAGCGCGGCAGGCACGAGAGGGAGGGCACGAAGCGAACGGAACGGCATGGTCATTCTCGGGTGGTAACGGTCGTATCAGAAGGCGTGGCATCGGATGGCGCCTGGGCGCTCGGTCCGGAGCCGAACAGATTACCTACCTTTTGCCAGAAACACCCCTCCGAATCGCTGGACAGCGAACCGGCAATCACCGGCACCTGCCTGGCGCCCGAGCATTGCGGATCGCTGCGCCGGCCGTCGGCGGGGTTGATCCAGGCCATTTCCAGGCCCTCGCCCGGCGCCGCCGGCAGCGGTTCGGTCGGCAGTTTGCGGAACAGTTCCTGCCAGCCGCGCAGGGCGCCGGTGGCGCCAAACAGGTGGCTGGGCTTGTTGTCATCGCGGCCCATCCAGAACACGCCCAGGCGATCGCCGGTGAAACCGGCGAACCAGCTGTCGCGCAGGTCGTTGCTGGTGCCGGTCTTGCCCGCGACATGCAGCGCGGCCAGGCTGGACTCGGCCAGGGAGTGTGCCGTGCCGTAGATCGCCACCTGCTGCATCGCCCAGGTCACCAGGCGCACCGCCGGCTGGTATTGGCCCTGCCCGCTCTCCACTTCATAACGCTTGATGGTGCGGCCATTGGCATCGACCACGCCGCTGACCGCCAGCAATGGCAAGGCGTGCCCATCGGAAGCCAGGTATTCATACATCTGTGCGACCTGGATCGGCGCCAGATCGATCGCGCCGATCAGCAGCGACGGACCCGGCTGGATTTTCGCCAGGCCGAACGAATCCAGAAACGCCTTGATGCGCGGCACGCCCACGTCGAGGCCAAGGTGGATGGTGGCCAGGTTCCATGAGTACGCCAGCGCATCCACCATCGGCACCATGCCGTGGCTCTGGTTGTCGTCGTTGTGCGGCGTCCACGGCGTGCCATCCGGCTGGCGCATGCTGATCGGCGAATCGTCCAACTCGGTGGCGAGATTCCAGCGCCCAGGGTTGGTCAACGCGACCAGGTAAACAAAAGGCTTGATGGTGGAGCCGATCGGCCGCTGCGCATCCAGCGCGCGGTTGAACCCCTGATCGCCCGGAATCTTGCTGCCGACCACGGCCAGCACGCTGCCGGTTTTGGAGTCGGTAATGACGGCGGCGGCCTGCGTATCGTCGCCGCGCTTGCCCAGGCTTTTGATCGTGGCATCGATCGCCTGCTCGGTATAAAGCTGCGTCGCGGGATCGAGCGTGGTGAAGATGGACAGATTGCCTTGCCGCAAAGTGTCTTCATCGAAATCATTGGTGATCTGCGCACGCACCAGCTGCATGAATGCCGGGAAGCGATCGTGCGGCAGCTGACCATTCTCGATCACGCCCAACGGCGAGGCTTGCGCGGCCCGCGCCTGATCCGGCGTCAACAAACCCGTGCTGGCGAATTGATCCAGCACCAGATTGCGCCGCGCCAGGGCACGATCCGGGAAACGGCGCGGATCGAACTGGCTGGGACCTTTCACCAGGCCGACCAGCAAGGCGATCTCCTGCGGACGCAGGTATTCAAGACGGCGCCCGAAGTAGAACTCCGAGGCCGCCGCAAAACCACGCACCGCCTGGCTGCCCTGCTGCCCCAGGAACACTTCATTGATATACGCGTCGAGGATGCGCGCCTTGTCGTAATGCATCTCCAGCAGAATCGACATCAGCGCTTCGTTCAACTTGCGCCCCATCGTCTGATCGCGGCTCAGGAACAGGTTGCGCACCAGCTGCTGGGTGATGGTGGAGGCGCCCTGCACCGTATGCCCGGCCCGCAAATCAGCAAACGCGGCGCGCAGGATGGCGCTGAAATCGATGCCGATATGGTGCTTGAAATCGCGATCCTCCACCGCCTGCAAACCGTCCACCAGCAGCGGCGGCACGTCACGCAACTGCACGATGCTGCGATCTTCCTGCTGGGCGCCGTAGACGGTGGCGATGCGGCCCGGATCCAGGTGTGTCTGCTGCAGAAGTCGATCGGTGCCCAGGTCGGTCAGCGATTCCACCATGCCCTGCCCCACCACCACGCGAATGCGCTTGGGCAGCTCGCCGCCATCCGGCCCGGCATAGCCGCGCGAGGAAATGAAATAGGTGCTGCCTCGCTTGGCCCAGCTGCCCGGCACATCGCCGTGGCCATCACCCACGTAGCCGGCGAAGGTCAGCTCCACTTCAAGCATGGCCGGCGTCATCGGCACACCCGCGGCCAGACGCAGCGGCTGCGAATAGACGCGCGTCGGCACGGCAAAAACCAGTTCGTTGAAACGGTCCTGTACGCGCTTGTTGAGTATCAGCGAGTACGGCAGCAGGAAACCGAAAAACAGGCCGGTGCAAATCCAGAAAGGAAGGCGTACCCACGGCCAGCAAGCGCTTGCGATCGATCGAATTCGGCTCAGGAAGTCCAACGCGGGAGCGCCCGTTAATTTAAGGTGCAGGGATCATAGGGCCCGCTACCCGGCGCCCGGATGAACGCAGAGGGGGTGGAAATGGCATAAGGCGGGCATGCTGCGGCGCTCGGCATGGCTTGAACCATGCGCTGTGCCGGGTTACTCAGCCCCAGCAATCCGCATCCGGCCGGAACGGGCGCGGGTTGATACCCAGCAACCGGATCACCTGCGCATTGTCGGCCACCAGATCCGCCTCCAGCCGGCTTAGCGGCCCGCGCAGCCGTCCCACGCCATGCCGCGCCAGGCGCAAGGCCCAGGCCGGAATCGGTACCGGCAAGGTATCGACCGGAAGACTGCGCCGCACCCGCGCGAACATCTCCGCCGCCGGCAGACGCTCACCTCCGCCAATCGGCAGGATCTTCATCGCTGACGCCGCGTTATCCAAGGCCGCAAGGGCCGCAAACGCCAGATCCTGGGCATGCACCGGCTGACGCATGCCGCGTCCTGCCGGCAGTGGAAACACGCGCGTGCGCATCGCGCGGCGGGCAATCGGTGTCAGGCTTTTGTCCAGCCCCGCGCCATACACCAGCGTGGGGCGCAGCACGGTCCACTCGCTGCCATGCCGCTCGCACGCTGCGGCCAATGCCTCTTCCCCGCGGCGCAACGTCTGGGACATTTCACGTTCGGCGGGCACCTCCGAATCGCGCTTGGTTTCCGCGCTCATCGAACTGGTGGCGATCACGCGCGGCGCATGCGGCAGTGCCACGCTGCCCAGCCAATCGGCAAAGGGTTGCAGCGGACCGAAACTGAAAATCGCCGAGAGACCATCGACCGCCGGCACCTTGCCTGGAAGCTGTCCGGTCAGCCAGCTGACCCCAGGCATCGCCGAACGCGGCGAACGGCTCAAGGCGAACACCGGTTCATCGCGCGCGGCCAGCAGCGGCAACAGGTAATGCCCGATCTGACTGCTAGCGCCAAAGACCAGTACGGTCATCGACCGCCCTGCATGCGTTCGGTGAGTTGCTGCACACGCTGATCGTTCGGCGCCAGATTGCGTCCCTGCTCCAGCGACATGGCGGCGTTGTAGCGATCGCCGCTGTCGAGTTGCTGCTCGGCCTGATCCAGCCAGGCGTCGACCAGTCGCTGCCGCGTCGGCAACAGCCCGGCATCACCCGGTGAAAGATTGCTCAACGCGTCATACAGATGGCTGGCCTTGTTGAGATTGCCCGCGCTCAACGCCTGATTGAACTGCTGCTGCACCATGCCGGGCAGCTGCTGCAAACCATTGATCGCCGCCTGGTTGTTACCGTCGATGGCCAGCGCGCCGCGATACAGGTCATAGGCGCAATCGCCCGGCGGCGACATGATGTCGCCACGCTGCGCGGCCACACCCGCACGCTGCACCATGTTCGCCACTTGCGTTTGCTGCTGCGACGTCAACGTAGCGGTTGGCAGGGGCGCGTTGTCGTCATTTTGATTAGCCGCCGCGGCAACGCCCGGCGTAGCAGGTTGCCCCAGGCGCGCACGCGCGGCGACCAGATCCGCCGAGCCCGGCGCCAGGCTTGCCGCCTGATCAAGCAATCGCCGTGCATGATCGGTATCGCCACTGTCGATGGCGGCATTGGCCTGCACGATCAGCGCCTCGGCGACCTGCCCAAGCCCGGCCTTGGCCTCCGCATTATTCGGATCCAAGGCCAACGCCGCCTTGAAATGCGCCAGCGCGGTGTCATCGCCATCACCAACAACACGGCCGGCACGCAGTGCATCGTTGCCCTGGTTGATTGCATCCGTCAGTGTCGTGCCGGCCTGTGCCTGCAAAGTGGAGAGTGCAGCACGCAGGGTCGGCAGTTGCGCATAGTTAGGCAGCAAGACAGCCAGACGATCGATGCCCGTGGATGCGGTTGCCGCATCATTCGCATCCAGCGCCTTCTGGATCTGCGTGGCCATGGCATCGCCAACCTGATCCATGCCGTGACGAGCCACCGCATTGTCAGGATCAGCCGCCAGCACGCGCTGATACAACGCAGCTGCGCCATCGGGACCATCCAGCTTGCCGTCGGTCAATGCCTGCTGCGCCTGGGTGATCAGCGTGCCGGTTTGTCCGGTTGCCACCTGCGCCTTGGCAATCTGCTGGGTCAGGCGATCCACATCGCTGCCGCCGCCAAGCAGTTCGCGTGCATTGGTCAACGCCTGTTGCGCCTGATCCAGGTTGCCGGCCTGCAAGGCGGCATCCGCACGCGCGATTTCCGCGCGGCCTACATCGTTGAGACCCTGGCGCGCAGCGTCGTTGTCCGGCTCCAAGGCACGCGCTGCTTCAAACAATTCGCGTGCGCTGGAGCCATCGGTACCATCCAGATGCCCCTGCTGCAAGGCGATCTGCGCGCGATGCAACACATCGTCAAAGTCGGTGCGCGGCACCAGACCGCGCAAACGGCTCTGGTTGAACCACAGTCCCACGATGACAAGCAGCAGCACCGCAATCGCCACCGGCATCAGCCAGCCGCTGCGTTTCTTGTTCCTGTTGTTCTTGTTGTTCTTCTGCTTGCCCGAAGACGTGCCGCGGCGATAGCCCGGCTCCACCTTCATACGGGGCAGACCATCGTCCGGCTCGGCGGGCGGGCGCGGCTTGTCCAGGTGATCCAGATCACCCAGTTTCGGTTCGGTACGGCCGTTATTAGGGTCGTGCGGGTCGCGGGTTCCGCTCATGGCTCAAGACATGGTGGTTAACGGGGGCAGCTTAACATTGCACCCCAAGCCCGCGCTGGAAGCAGGATGTTACGTTCAACTGGCGGCAGGGGGTTCGAAGAGACGGGCCCACCCTGGCGGCCACTCCCCAATCAGCCTGCCCCCACGCGCCGCGCCTCCACCACATTCGGCACCGCCGCCAGGCGATCCAGCAAGGCCGATAGCTGCTCGAAATCACTGACCCGCAGGGTGTAACGCATTTCCACCTCGCCGGTCCGTGCAAATAGACGGCTGGACGAAGCGATGATGCCGATGCTGGCATTGCTGATGACACCTACCACATCCTTCTGCAGTCCCTTGCGGTCGTAACCGTTGAGCTGGATGGTCACCTCATAAGCCTGCGCGGCAGCACGCCCCCAACTCACTTCGATCACCCGGTCCGGATCGCGTCGGGCCAGCCTGGCGAGACTGGCGCAGTTCGCGCGATGCACGGACACGCCACGGGTACGGGTGATAAAACCGCGTACCGGATCGCCCGGCAGCGGTTGGCAGCAACGGGCCAGCACGGTCAGCAGGTTGCCGACGCCTTCGATGCTGATCGCACTGTGGTCGAATACGGTCGGCCGCGCCGTGACCGGTGCGCTGGGTGGCGGTTCGGGCGGTTGCTGGGATTCCTGCAGGACACGCGCCACCTGCCCCGTGCTGATTTCTCCCAGGGCGAGCGCGATCAGCAATTCATCCAGTGTCTGCAGATGGAACAGTGCGGGCAGCTTCGCCACGTCGGCATCGGGAATCGCCAGACGCTTGAGTTCGCGCTCGAACAAGGCGCGACCGGCCGCGAGATTTGCCTCATGCGCACTGCGCCGGAACCAGGCCCGTACCTTGTCGCGTGCACGGCTGGTATTGAGATAACCGTGGTGCACGGAAAGCCAGTCACGACTCGGCTCGGCGAGCTTGGCGGTAAGAATTTCCACCCGGTCGCCGCTGTGCGGCTGATGGGTCAGCGGCACGATGCGTCCGTTGACCTTGGCGCCACGGCAGCGATGCCCCACTTCGGTATGCACGTGATAGGCGAAATCCAGCACGGTGGCGCCATGCGGCAGATCCACCACTTCGCCCTTGGGCGTGAGCACGTAGACGCGATCTTCCAGCAGCTCGGTCTGCAGATCCGCGGCCAGTTCGCCATCGTCATTGCGCGGTTCGAGCAGCTTGCGCATCCAGGCAATCTTCGCCTCGAAATCCGCATCGCCGTGACCGCCCTCCTTGTAACGCCAGTGCGCAGCCACACCCAACTCGTTGGCGCGATGCA
The DNA here is from genome assembly GCF_016904955.1 of Dyella flava. GTDB lineage: Bacteria > Pseudomonadota > Gammaproteobacteria > Xanthomonadales > Rhodanobacteraceae > Dyella_B > Dyella_B flava. The sequence goes on from NZ_JADIKE010000037.1 coordinate 307,204, forward strand.
TGTCATGCGTGCGGATCTGCACTTCCAGCGTTTTGCTATGCGGACCGATCACCGCCGTGTGCAGCGAGCGATAGCCATTGCTTTTGGGACGCGCAACGTAATCGTCGAACTCGCCCGGCAGATGCGGCCACAGCGCATGCACAATGCCTAGCGCGGCGTAGCAGTCGCCGACGCTATCGACCAGCACGCGCACGGCGCGGATATCGTAGAGATCGGAAAACTCCAGCGCCTTGCGCTGCATCTTCTTCCAGATCGAGTAGATGTGCTTCGGGCGGCCGGCCAGATCGGCGCGGATATCCGCCGCGTGCAGGGCATCACCCAGCTCGCCCAAGGCTTCCTGGATAAAGGTCTCGCGATCACCGCGACGTTCATCCAGCAGCTTGGCGATACGGCGATAGGTATCCGGTTGCAGATAGCGGAAAGCCAGGTCTTCCAGCTCCCACTTCAATTGCCAGATACCCAGGCGATTGGCCAGCGGCGAATGGATATCGCGGGTAAGCCGCGCCAGTTCCTGGCGCTCACTTTCCGGCAGCGTGCTGGCCGCACGCATGCGCGCCAGTTGCCGCGCCAGCAGGATGAACACCACGCGCAAATCGCGGATGATCGCCAGCAACAGGCGGCGCAGCCCTTCGGAACCGCCTTCGGGCGGACGCTGCGCATGCAGGGCCCACACCCGTTCCGCCGCCACCTGACCGGCGACCAGCCGCTGCAATTCTTCCGGCAACGCCGCCGCGCGCTGTTCCCACACCAGCGGATGAATGCGTGCGATTTCAAACCACAAGGCCGCCGCCTGGGTATGCGCATCGCAGCCCAGCATGGCGAGCAGATCGAGCACGTCCCCGCACTCGCGTTCGTTCACCCCGTTCTGGGCGCAGATAGCGAGCGCATCGGCCAGCACCACGGGCAGTGCGCCAGCCCGTGACTGCCACCCCGCCAGATGTCCCGCAGCAGTGGTCGTGGCGTGAACCATTGGTGCAGCGATCCCCGTGTGTCGCGTCAGCATGCGCCGCGCAAGAATACCGCAACATCAGCTCCCTCTCCCCTCTGGGGCACGCGGGGAGAGGGAGCAAAGCAGGCTAGGTGCGTTTGATCAGCTCCAGCGCCTTCGCCAGCCGCTTGGCCGAAACCGGATCCGGCGTCTTCAGCTCCTGCGCGAACAGCGATACGCGCCACTCTTCGATCAACCAGCGCAATTCATCCAGCCCTGCGTCGCCCGCCGCGCGGTGGTTGAGGTATTCCCGCCAGTACGGCAACACCTGCAGCATGCGTTGCTGGTCTTTGGTCGGATCCTGGCGCAAGCGTTCGGCGCGCAGGCGCATGGCCTTCAGATAACGCGGAAAATGCGTCAGCCGCGCAGTGGGGAGTTCCCGCAAGAATCCCGGAGCAAGCAGGGCTTCAAGCTGTTCGCCGAGATCATCGTAACTGGCGCGGGCGAAACCGATCAGTGGCGGTTGCAGCCATGGCTTGAGATCCGCCTGTGCCTCGATGATCGGCTCGGCCAGTTTCAGCCGCTCCACCGCAGCCGCGAACAAATCACGCGCGGCATGCGTGCGCAGCGCCTCGAAGGTGGCGGCGCTGCGTACGTTCAGATCCTGCGTGGCGAGCCAGTCGACGAATCCGCCTTCGACCAGGTCTTCGCGCAAACCATCCACGCTGCCAAGCGGTGCGTATTTCAGCGACATGGCATTGGCGATCGGCAAACGGCGGCGCGCCTGTTTCAATTCGCTCGACAAGGCATGCCGCAGCAGACGCTCCACCCCCTTCAGGTGTGCGGCTTTCGCTTCGTCGCGGCGCTCGAACACCCGCAAGGCGACGGCATCGCCGAGATCGACCAAGGCGGGGAAAGCCAGCAGGCCTCCTTCCGAACGCACCTGTTCGGGAATCTCCTCGAAATCCCAACGCGTAACGTCTTCGCGCGTCAACTCGATATCGGTCTTGCGTGAGAAAGCTTCGCGCGCCTGTCCTTCCCATTGCCCGCGCAACACCGACAAATCGCGCCCGGTCGCCAGCGTGCGCCCCTTCTCGTCATGCAGGCGATAACGCATGGCGAAATGCGGCGCGAGTGCCACCGGTGCAAAATCGGCGGCATCGATCTCCACGCCGGTGGTACGGCGCAGGAAAGTGGCCAGCGCCTTAGCGAGCGGCTCGTCCCGTGGCGCTTCGGCTTCGACAAAAGCGCGAGCGAAATCCGGTGCAGGCACAAAGTTGCGCCGCAGCGCCTTGGGCAAGCCGCGAATCAGTTCCGCCACCTTTTCGCCGAGCAGCCCAGGCACCAGCCATTCACAACGCGCAGCGGGCAGCGCGTTGAGCATCGCCAACGGAAGATGCAGCGTGACACCGTCGGCATCGTCGCCTGGTACGAAGCGATATTCCAGACGATAACGCTGGGGCTGGAGGTCCAGCGACGCAGGAAACGCCCTTGGATCAAGCCCTGCCCCACCCACCATCACATCATCGATGGACCAGCGCAGCGCTGCCTGCTCAGCGGGACGTGCATTGCGATACCAGGCATCCAGCGCACGGCTGCTGGCGATGTCTTCCGGCAACTTGCCACGGAAGAAATCGACCAGTTCGTCTTCGTGCCGAATCAGACCCTCACGACGCTGACGCGCTTCGATACCTTGCGCATCTTCCAGCACGCGCTGGTTGGCGCGTACAAAATCGGCACGCGCATCGATGTCGCCACGCGCAAGTGCTTCGCGCAGGAAAATCTCATGTGCAAGCGCCGGGTCCTGCTTCTGGAACGTCACCGGCCGGCGCTCGACCAGCACCAGCCCAAACAGGCTCACCTGCTCATACGCCACCACCGTGCCGCGCTTGCGCGACCAATGCGCGTCACGACAGGTGCTGCGCAACAGATGCGCAGCCTGCTGTTCGATCCACAGCGGTTCGATGCGCGCACACATCATGCCCCACACACGGCCACCGATATCCAGGATCTGCGCGGCGAACATCCAGTTCGGTGGCGTCTTGGCCAGCGCGGAGCCCGGAAACACCTGGAAACGACGTTCGCGCGTGCCGCGGTAAATGCCTTTTTCGTCCTTGTGGCCGACTTGTGTGGGCAGGCCGGCGAGCAGGCTGCGGTGTATGGATTCGTAAGTGCGGTCCGCTTCGGATTCGCTCCCCGAAGCGACATCCGCTTTTCCCCCTCTCCCCTCCGGGGAGCCACCTTCTTTTCTCCCTCTCCCCTCCGGGGAGAGGGTGGGGGTGAGGGGCTGGGGCTTGCCAGATCGCCTGCTCGCAGCCTCAGCATTCACAGCTTTTGCTTTCGCACCAGCAACTCCTCGCGAGGTTGCCCCCTCACCCCCACCCTCTCCCCGAAGGGGAGAGGGAGTAGTTACGGCAAGGTGGGACGTAAAGCGCCATCCCAACTCCTGCACCACCAGCAACAACTGCCGATGCAACTCCCGCCATTCGCGCATGCGCAGAAAACTAAGAAAATGCCGCGAGCACCAGTCCCGCAATTTCGACTGCGTCAGCTCCTCGTGCGCGCTGTCGTACTCACGCCACAGATTCAGCACACCGATCAGATCGGACTTCGGATCGGCAAACGCAGCATGCGCCTGATCAGCCTGCTGCCGCGCATCGGCCGGACGCTCGCGCGGATCCTGGATGCTGAGAAAAGACACCACCACCAGCAACTCGCGCAGACTGCCCAGCTTCTCAGCTTCGACCAGCATGCGCGCCAGTTGCACGTCGATCGGCAGACGCGCCAGCATGCGGCCAATCGCGGTGAGCTGACGCCGCTCGTCAATCGCGCCGATTTCCAGCAGCCGGCGATGGCCATCCGCCACCACGCGCGGATCGGGCGATTCGAGGAACGGGAATTCATCCACCTCGCCCAATTGCAGCGACAACATGCGCAGGATGACGTTGGCGAGCGAGGAACGCAGCAGCTCCGGATCGGTATACGCCGAACGCGACGCGTAGTCGGCTTCGTCATAAAGCCGATAGCAGATGCCAGGACCGACACGGCCACAACGACCTTTGCGCTGATCCGCCGCCGCCTGCGATACCGGCTCCACGTGCAAGCGCTCAAGCTGGCTGCGCTGGCTATAGCGCTTTACGCGTGCCGTGCCGGTGTCGATCACGTAACGGATGCGCGGCACGGTCAGCGAGGTTTCCGCCACGTTGGTGGCGAGCACCACGCGACGTTTGGTACCGGGCTTGAAGACACGATCCTGATCGCTCGCCGACAGGCGCGCATACAGCGGCAGGATTTCCGTTTCGCGATATTGCCGGCGCGAGAGCAGCAAGTGCGCATCGCGGATCTCGCGCTCGCCCAGCATGAACACCAGCACGTCGCCGCGTGGATCGTCATGCGTGATCTCATCCAGCACGGCCGCGACATGCTCGGCGCTGCCCTGTTGCATATCGCCGCTGCGCTGATTGCGGCGGGCTGATACCTCATCCGGCGAACGCCAGCGCAGCTCGACCGGATAGGCGCGGCCTTCCACCGACACCACCGGCGCGTTGCCGAAATGCTCGGCAAAACGCGCCGTGTCGATGGTGGCGGAGGTGACGATGATCTTCAGCTCCGGCCGCTTCACCGCCAGCCGCTTGAGATAACCGAGCAGGAAGTCGATGTTGAGGCTGCGCTCGTGCGCTTCGTCGATGATGAGCGTGTCGTAGGCGGACAACCACGGATCGCCCTGCGTCTCGGCCAGCAGGATGCCGTCGGTCATGAACTTGACCAGGCTTTGTTCGGTGACCTGATCGGTAAAGCGCACCTGGAAACCGACCTTGTCGCCCAACTGTGTGCCCAACTCTTCCGCCACGCGGCGCGCGACCGAGCGGGCCGCCAGCCGGCGCGGCTGGGTACAGCCGATCAACCCGGCCTCGCCGCGCCCGGCGGCCAGGCAAAGCTTGGGCAACTGGGTGGTCTTGCCGGAACCGGTTTCGCCCGCGATCACCACGACCTGGTGCTCGCGGATCAGCTTGATGATCTCCTCGGCACGCGCGGTGATCGGCAGTGATTCGTCCAGCCGGATCGGCGGCTTGCTGTGCGCACGGCGCTGCCTGCGCTGGGCGGAGGCAGCGATATCGGCGGCCAGCGACTCCAGCTTTTTCGCCTCCGGACGCCGCGACAGGCCGCGCCAGCGGCCCAGCAGGCGGCCGAAATCGCGGCTGCAAACGCCATCCAGCGATTGGCGCAGCGCACGCAGGGAGGTTTCCGGGGCATCCGGGGCGGGGGTGGGCTTCATATCATTCATGCAGCCCCACATGATAACTCGTGACTATCGAGCGTAGCCGCACGACACATTTCCCCGGCACCGGCAGGTCGCTAAGCTCGAGGAGTCCATACACGACCCTCTGCAAAAAGGAACGCATCATGGCCACCAGCATCGGCATTGCCAAGAAAGACCGCGAAGCCATTGCCAGGCAGCTTTCCAAGCTGCTCGCCGATACCTACTCGCTGTACCTGAAAACCCACAGTTTCCACTGGAACGTCACCGGCCCGCATTTCAACAGCCTGCACACCATGTTCGAGACGCAGTACAACGAACTATGGCTGGCGGCGGATGAAGTCGCCGAGCGCATCCGCACGCTGGACGTGTTCGCCCCGGGTTCCTACAGCCAGTTCGGCAAACTCACCTCGATCAAGGAAGAATCCGGTGTACCGGATTGGAAGGAGATGGTGACCCAGCTCGTCACCGGCCATGAAATCGCTGCGACCACCGCGCGCGCAGCGATCAAGGCGGCCGACGGCGCCGGCGACGAAGGAACGGCCGATATGTTGACCGGCCGCCTGAAAGCGCACGAAAAGACCGCCTGGATGCTGCGGTCGCTGTTGATGTAACGCTCTTTGACGCAAGCGAGCCTTACCGCGCCCTCTCCTGCAAACAGGAAAGGGCGCGGCCGCGGCAACGGTCAGAACTTCTGGGTGTAGCGCACGTAGACGAACCGCCCGTAGTCATACGACGGGTTGTAGGCGTACGACGTGTCGGCCTCAATCGGGCCGCCCGAGGTAAAGCCGCCGTAGAAGTACGGCGCTACGCGATTGAAAATATTGTCGGCGCCCAGCGCGATGGTGCCGTTCCAGGGCGTATTCCAATACACCTGCACATCATTGAACGTCACCGACGCAATCTGCGTCATCGGCACAATGCCTACGCCTGGCTGATAGTAATTCGGCAAGGTGCATGGAAAGGCCGAATACTGTTCGTTGTAACAAGGATCTTTCAGCGGCGAGTAGTAACGCAGCGTCCACTGCGCACCGTATTCCTTGTATTGCCAGCCGATGGTGAAATTGGAGCGTATGCGCCAATACGAGCCGAAGCCGTTGTTATACGAAACGGGCGCGCCGGCGTATTGCTCGGTGTTGTTGCGCGTGTAGTAGGTGGACTTGGAGTCGAGCGTGAACTCGCCGAAGGAGAACTTGGGCAGCTTGTACGACAGATCCACGTCGTAACCGGCCACATCCATCCAGCCCTGGTTCTCTTCCCCGATGAACAGGCTGCTGACCTGGTAGTCGTCCGCCGCGGTGCGCTGGAACAACTGGCAATCGGAGACGATGCCAAGCGCGTAGCAGTTATCGAGCACCTGATTGTCCGAGACAAACGAAATGACGTTGCGCACGATGTAATGGAAATAATCCACCGTGCCGTTGAAGCCGGTCAGGTAGCTGGGACTGTAGACAATACCGAGCTGCACGCTCTTGGAGGTTTCCGGACGGAGCTCGGGATTGCCACCCTGGGTGAACGGCGCATACACCGGATAGCCGCCCGGCGACGTTACCGGACTGCCTGGCGCCGCCTCCTGCATGAAGCCGGTCGGAAATTCGGCACCCAGTCCAGCCGCGTTCAACGCCGCCTGATTCAAACCCGGCTGCCCGCCGATTCCGTTGGCGCAGTTCTTGGCCACGGTCGTGTTGTAGCGAGCCAGACCGTAAGCCACATCGCAGGGATCGTTGTAGAACGGATACGTGGTGGTGACACCGCCGTAAAGATCGCCCACCGTCGGTGCACGGAACCCGGTGCCATAGCTGGCGCGAACCATCAGGTCGTTGATCGGTTTCCAGGTCAGCTTGTATTGACTCTTGTTCGTGCCGCCGAAGTTGCTGTAATGCGAAAAGCGATCGGCAACGTCCAGGCTCAAGGATTGCGCGAATGGCAGATCCTTGAGCAGCGGCGCATTCAACTCGAGCCAGGTTTCGGTAACGTTGTATCCGCCAGAAGTAGGCTGGCCGGCGAGGTTGGTGGTCAAGCCCTCTGCGGAAGGAATGTCCGGCGTGTCGTAACCCTGGAGATTACGGTGCGACGCACCCACCGCGAAGCTCAGGTCACCGGCCGGCAGCTCCAGGATGTCGCCGCTGAAATCGAATTGCGGCCCCTTTTCCGAACTGCCGTAATGCTCGTAACCATTGACGTCGATGTAATTGAGCATGGCCGGGGTATAGCGCGATGCGAGCACGTTCAACGGTACGCAGCCGGCAATGACGTTGCCGGGCGTACCGCATTCGACCGTACCGTTTGAGGCCAGGAAGGAAGGACCGAGCGCATTGGAGAGATTCGGCAGCGAGAAATTGCCGGTATCCAGAATGGTGCCTTCATAGCGGGTGTCGTAGTAATAGACATCCCAGTTGAACGAGTGCTCCCCGATAGTGAAGTTACCCTCGAGCCCCAGGCTGAAGCGGAAGTTTTCCACCTTGTTGATGTTCAAGCGCGGAAGTTCCAGCACGTTACGCTGAAACGCCAGCGCAGTCGGCGTCTGGCCCGGCGCATTGGTCGGGTTGTAGTAGCTATCCGGCGACAACTCCATGCCCGTGTATTGCGGGAACTGCTGGGAGAACAGGCCCGAGCTGGTTAGCGGGAAGCCGGCCAACACGGCGGTATTGCCCTGCTGGTTGAAGCTCGCCGTGAAATCCGCGGTCAGGTTGCTGAGGATGTCGTAGTGACCTTGCGAGAACAGGTTCTTCATGTTCGTCGCGCTCTGCAGGGACTGGTACGGATTGATGTTGGCGTAATCGCCCGGATTCGTCACGACGCCGTTGGCATTCGAAATCGGCGTTTGCAACACGTGATAGTCATTGATGTTCTGCGGATTGCCGCCGTTGTTGAGCACGTACCAGTTGTTGTTCAAGAAGAACTGACCTTGCGTACCGTACGGTGCATAGCCATTCAACGGAAAATTGCCGGTCTCGGGGTAGGCGCTGTAAGACCGATCGGCGGCGCTGATCGCATCCTGCTTCTGGTATTGCGCGGCAAGCTCGATCGACCCGCGCGCAAAGGTCTTGCCGAACAGCACACTGTATTGCCCCTGGTTGCCGTCGCCGCCCGGAAGATACTTGCCGTTGTAGGTCTCGATCTCGGCGCCGTTGTAGTTCTGCTTGGTGATGATATTCACCACACCTGCGATCGCATCGGAGCCGTAAATCGCCGAGGCACCATCGGCCAGCACGTCGATGTGATCGACAATCGCGGTCGGAATCGTGTCGAGATTGGTGTAGCCATCGAACGATGTACCCACGCGCTTGCCATCGATCAATACCAAGGTGCGTTGCGTGCCGATATTGCGCAGGTCGACATAGGTGCCGCCGACGTCGGGGCCACCTTCATAGGGATCGGATTTGCTGATATCGGGCGAAGAGGCCGAAGTGAGATTGTTCAACAGCTGACCGACCGTTGCGAAACCCTGGCGCTGAATGTCCTGCGAGGTAATGGTGACCACCGGTTGCGCACTTTCCACATCGACGCTGCGGATCAGCGAACCAGTGACCGTTACGGTTTTCAGGGTCTGCGCTTGTGGTGGATTGCCGGTTTGCGTCGTGGATGTGGACTGCGGTGAGGGTCCGGACGCTTGTGTCGCCGTGCTTGTGGTCGTGGATTGCGCTCGGGCGAGGTGGGTATAGCCCAGCGTTCCCGCGAGCGTGGTGCAAATCACGACGTACAACAGTTTCCGCTGTTGAGCCTTCATGACCTTTCCCCAATTGTCAGTTTCACGCAAGCTTCTCTGTGGCTTGCGCTAATTGCGCCGGACTTCAAAAATCCAGTTGAAGAATCCGGCTCCCTCCCCCTGTTCTGAAGATAGCTTTAGTGCATAGCGACGTGTAGTGCCTGTCTGCGCCAATGTGGCAATGCGATCCAACCACTTTTCATATCCTGCGCACGCGCACATGACATCCACGGCCATCCGCGTGAAACGGCCGCGTAATTGATTACGAAGCGGGCGCGTAATTCATTGCGAATGACGCCCTGCTCAAAGCCATCCTTTTTCGACGTTGATAACCATGCGCGCTCGCGCCGAACAGTCATCGATGCACCCTCAACACGATGACGATCAGCGCGCGACAAAATCGACATGAAACAAAACGAGGGATCGGCGGCACCTCGCCACAGCACGCCGTAGCCGCATCGCTCAATCGGTCGCTGTTGCATCGCCGCCAGGCCATTGACCGCCGCTGGGTGCCGGCAAGCGGCATCCGGGCCACCGCCATCGGGTGCCAAGCCGCCCCGCTCCCGTTCCAACCGCGGACCTGCCCTGACCTCGCGCTGACCGTTCCCACCGCAAATTATTGAGCCGACTACCGTTAATTGGTTAAGCTCCGCGAGCTTCATGTGCCTCGAAAGAGGTCACCTCTACGGGGATTTTCTTGAGCTCGACACCCACCCAACCCAAAACCTGGCCGTCGATTTTCACCGCCATCCTGCTGGCTCTGGTGGTCGCCGCGTTGAACATCGGCCTGTGGTGGTGGGGTAACCTCCCGCGCGGCCCGCAAGACTGGCGCGGTCAGATCAATGGCTTCTCCGTCTCGTTCTTCCAGCGCTACCAGAACCCCTTCAACCAGGATTTCCCCAGCGACGACCAGATCGACAGCGATCTGAAGCTGCTGCGCCGCTATACCGGCCGCATCCGCACCTATTCCACCCTGCTGAACCCGCAGGTCTATCGCCTGGCCCGGCAAGACGGGCTGAAGGTGATGGCCGGTGCCGATATCGACACCCGCCTGGAAAACAACGAAAAGGAAATGGACGCGCTGATCGCGCTGGCGAACCGTTACCCGGACACCATCGAACGCGTGGTGGTCGGCAACGAGGTGTTGTTCCGCAACAACATCCCGGTGGACAAGATGATCGTCTACCTCGACCGGGCCCGTGCGCACATCCGCCAGCCGGTGTCGATCGCCGAACCGGACTACATCTGGCTGAAGTACCCGCAGCTGGCTGAGCATGTGGACTTCATCACCATCCACCTGTTCCCGTTCTGGAACGGTCTGGACCGCAAAGACGCCATCGCCGCCGCCGAGGGTGCCTATGAGCTGGTCCAGCACCGCTTCCCGAACAAGCATGTGGTGGTAGGCGAAATCGGCTGGCCCTCGAACGGCGACCGCCGCGAGCGCGCCTACCCGTCGATCTCCAACGAGGCGATCTTCGACCGTGAATGGCTGATCTACGCCAAGGCCCACAACGTCGACTACTACCTGTTCGAAGCCTTCGACCAGCCCTGGAAGGAAAACCTCGGCGAAGGCCGCACCGGCGCCTACTGGGGCATCTTCAACGCCGACCGCCAGCTCAAGTTCCCGTTCACCGGCCCGGTGACGGAAGACACCGGCTGGCCGTGGAAGGCGCTGGCCGCCAGCCTGCTGGCGATCATCCCGATGATCTGGTTCGGCATCCGCTTCCGGCGCTTCAAGCTGACCGGACGGCTGTTCTTCGACGTGCTGATCCAGCTGGCCTGCGGCCTGATCGTGTGGTCGGTCACCCTGCCCTTCAATTTCTACCTGGACTGGATCGACTGGAGCATGCTGGTGCTGCTGTTCCCCGCCCAGGTAGCGATCCTGGCGATCCTGCTGATCAACGGCTTCGAATTCACCGAGGTGCTGTGGCGGCGCAAGTGGGTTCGCCATGCCGGCATGCTGCCGCCCGATCCGGTCGAGAAACAGCCGTTCGTCTCCATCCACCTGGCCTGCTACAACGAGCCGCCGGAGATGGTGATCGTCACGCTCGATTCGCTGGCCGCGCTGGATTACCAGAACTACGAAGTGCTGGTGATCGACAACAACACCAAGGACCCGGCGATCTGGAAGCCGGTGCAGGAGTACTGCGAGAAGCTCGGCGAACGTTTCCGCTTCTTCCACCTGGAACCGTGGCCGGGCTTCAAGGCCGGCGCGCTGAACTTCGGCCTGAAGGAAACCAACCCGCGCGCCGACGTGGTGGCCGTGATCGACGCCGACTACGAGGTGCGTGCCGACTGGCTTGCCAGCCTTACCGGTTACTTCCATGACCCGAAGGTGGCGGTGGTGCAGTGCCCGCAGGCGCATCGCGACTTCGAACACAACCGCTTCCGCCGCATGACCGCATGGGAGTACGACGGCTTCTTCCGCATCGGCATGCACCACCGCAACGAGCGCAACGCCATCATCCAGCACGGCACCATGACCATGGTGCGCCGCTCCGCACTGGAAGGCACCGGCGGCTGGTCGGAATGGACCATTTGCGAAGACGCAGAGCTCGGCCTGCGCCTGATGCATGCCGGCTACGAGCTGGTCTATGTCGACGAGCTGATGGGCAAGGGTCTCACCCCGGCCGACTTCAAGGCATACAAGAGCCAGCGCTATCGCTGGGCTTTCGGCGCCATGCAGATCCTGAAAGGCCGCTGGAGCTGGATGACCAGGCAAGGCCCGCTCAGCGCCGGCCAGCGCTTCCACTTCCTCACCGGCTGGTTCAGCTGGTTCGCCGATGCCCTGCACCTGATCTTCACCCTGATGGCGATCTTCTGGACCGCCGGCATGGTGGGCCTGCCGCACCTGTTCAGCCTGCCGATGCAGCTGTTCCTGATTCCGGTCATCGGCTTCTTCTTCGCCAAGGCCATCTTCGGCATCGTGCTCTATCGCGCCCGCGTGCCATGCGGCTGGTACGACACCTTGATGGCGTCGGTCGCCAGCATGGGCCTCAGTCATGCCATCGCACGCGGCATCCTGCACGGCCTGACACGCCAGAAAACCTCGTTCGTGGTGACCGCCAAGAGCCGTCGCCTCGGCGGCAGCAACTTCGCCGCCTTTGCGCCGGTGCGCGAAGAAATGCTGATGCTGTGCGCACTCGTGCTGTGCATCATCGGTATGGCCAGAAGCACCGCCTCGCACTTCACCGAAGGACAGCTGTGGATGTTCATCCTGGCTGCACAGGCGATTCCGTATATCTCGGCGCTGGCTGGTGCGTGGATTGCGCATAGGTCGGGCGACAAGGCTGGGTGATTCCGCCGGCGATCTTTCGCAATGACGCGCTTTGCTCCTTCTCCCCTCCGGGGTACGCGGGGAGAGCACATGGATGTGCTCGGCTTTGAGGAGCGAGGAGAAGGCTGGGATGAGGGGACAACCTCGCGCAATTGCACCATTCAAAGCGTGCTTTGATGCAGCTGATCGCAAGAGCGCCCCCTCACCTCGGTCCTCTCCCCGAAGGGGAGAGGAAGCAAAGCAACGTGCGTTGATGGAGTTCATCGCGAGGTTGCCCCCTCACCTCAGTGCTCTCCCCGGAGGGGAGAGAAAGCAAAGCTAGCTTTGATGTAGCCATTCGCAAGATTGGCCCCTCACCTCAATCCTCTCCCCAGAGGGGAGAGGAGGCGAACGCGAGAAGCGCGTTATTAAATTAAGAGCGGCGCGGTGAAGAAGTTCATCTGCGACTGGTTAAGCTGCTACTTGCGATGCCGAGTTGAGGATGGAACCCTAACGCATGCGCCGGATCTGCCGTTGCCTAAGCCTGCTCCCGCTGCTGTTGGTCCCCGCATTGAGCTATGCGGGGGTGCAGCTTGTCGTGGACGGGGTGAACGATCCACTGAAAGCGGCGGTCATCGCCGGTGTCAATCTCTCGCAGTACGCCACGCGCGATGTCAGCGAGGCCCAGGTGCAGCGACTGTATGAGCGCGCCGATGCGCAGGTGGGCGTCGCCTTGCAGCCCTATGGCTACTACGACGCGCACGCCAGCGGCAAACTGGAAAAGACCGACAAAGGCTGGCGCGTCACCTTGCACGTCACGCCCGGCCAGCCGGTCAAGGTGACCTCGGTCGATATCCAGCTCGATCCCGCGGCAGCCAAGCTGGCGCCGGTAAGAACGGCGCGGCGCGGCGTCGAAAAACTCAAAGGGCAACGGTTGGATGATGCGGCATACGAGTCCGCGCGCGATGGCTTGAACGCCGCGCTTACCGCCAACGGTTACCTCGATGCCAAAATGACCGTGCACCGGGTCGAGGTGAATCGTGGCGAGCACAGCGCCGCCGTCCATCTGGCCTGGGACGTCGGCACGCGTTATCGCTACGGGCAGGTTCACTTCGAAGGCTCGCAATTCCAGCCGGGTTTTCTGCAACGCTACGTGCCATTCAAGCCGGGCGATTATTTCAACCAGGACCAGTTGCTGAAATTCCAGCAGGCATTGAACGGCGCCGATTACTTCTCGGCGGTCAACGTCATGCCGCAGCTCGATACGGCCAGGAACGGCATCGTCGATATCGATGTGCAACTCGCGCCGGCCAAGCGCACCATCTATACCAGCGGCTTGTTCGTGGGCACCGACACGGGCTTGGGCATTCGCGGTGGCATCGCCAAGCGGTGGGTCAACCAGTACGGACACAAATGGACGAACGATGTCGTCCTCGCACAACGGCTGAAAACCGTTTCCACCCAATACACGATTCCTTTGCCCGGCGACAACGAACGCAGCCTCAACTTTGGCGCCACGTATCGCGACGCCAATACCATCACCTCGCAATCGCGCACGCTGGAACTGATCGCCAACGAAAGCGAACTCTGGCACGACTGGGTGCGCACCATCGGGCTGCATGCGCTTACCGGCACCTTCGATGTCGGCAAGACGCCGGACGAGCCGGAAAGCACGCCCGGTATCGAACACGGCAGCAGCACGCTGGTCTATGCCGAAGGCTCCTTGACCCGCAAGAAGGCCGACAATCTCGACTTCGTGCGGCGCGGCTGGTCGGTCAACATCGATGTGCGCAGCACCGCGGGCGACCTGCTCTCCTCGGCCCGCTTCAGCGAGATCACGCTGGACGCGCGCTGGATTCGCGCATTCTGGCGCAACAACCGTCTGATCCTGCGCGGCAGCCTGGGCCACGTATGGACCGATAATTTCGACGCCCTGCCGCCGCAACTGCGCTTCTTCGCGGGCGGCGATCAATCCATCCGCGGCTATTCGTTCCAGTCGATCGGCCCGGAAAACAGTTACGGCCGCGTGATCGGCGGCGACAGCCTGGTGATCGCCAGCGCCACGCTGGAGCACTACTTCACGCCCCGCTGGGGTATCGCGACCTTCATCGATGCCGGCAACGCGTTCAACGGCACGAACGTGCAGGCCAAGGTAGGCACCGGTATCGGTGTACGCTGGCGCTCGCCGGTCGGTCTGATTCGCGTCGACGTGGGTACCCCGGTGAATGATGCACAACGTCACGGGGTGGAATTGCACGTAGTGATCGGACCGGATCTGTGAGGGATATGCCGTGAACACCACCCCACAGCCCACGCCTCGTCCCCGCCGCCGTTGGCTGCGCGCCATCGGCCTGGGTGTATTGATCGTCCTGCTGTTGCTTATCGGCAGTATCAGCTGGCTGCTGTGCAGCGGATCGGGTTTGCGCTTTGCCCTTGCGCAAGCGCAAAGCTTCACGCACGGCGCGCTGCAGGTGCAACAGGCGGAGGGCCGCCTTATCGGTCCGCTGGATATCGGCAGCCTGCGCTACAACGACGGCGAAGGCACCGATGTCACCGTAACCCACGCACATCTCGACTGGCGCATCTGGCCACTGATCTATCGACGCCTGCACGTGATCGACCTGCGCGTGGATCGCGTCAACGTAGCCCTGCCCAAACCGCAGCAGACATCGTCATCGTCGAGTGGTTTCTCCATGAAGCCACCGCTGGCATGGGTGCTGGACAAGGTCCATGTCGGCCCGGTCACCATCACCCAGGCCGGCAAGCCCCTGTTTGCCTCCGACCAGCTCGACCTTGCCGGCAGCTGGACCAACCGCGGCATCAGCCTCGATCAGCTGGCCTTGCGTGCGCCGGAGGGTCACGTCGATCTCGATGGCCAGCTTGGTATCGGCCGTCGCTATCGCGGCAAAGGCCGTGCGGAATTCACGTGGAAAATCGACGACACCGAATACGCCGGCAACGTCAACGCGCAAAGCAACGGCCGCAACGCCCGGCTGCAACTTGCGCTGACCGAACCGATGCTGGCGCAACTTGAACTCGATCTGGATCAACGCAGGAACAACGCGTGGACGGCAATGCTCGACCTGCCCGGCTTCGATCCCAAACCCTTGATCGGCAGCAGTTCACTCACGCGCCTCGCCGCGAACCTGCACGGCAGTGGCGATCAGTACGGCGGCAGCATCACCGGCGAGCTGGACCTCAACGACTATCACCTTTCCCTGCAACCGCTGCAGGCCAGCTTCGACAAGGACTTCAAGACACTGACCCTGCAGCAATTGCAGCTCAGCTCGCCGCAGGTGAAGGGACAAGTGCACGCGACGGGAACCATCCATCTGGATGCGCAGCCGGTCAACGCCGATCTGACGATCGCCTGGAAAAACCTGGAACTGCCCGCCGAACTGGTCGGCCAGGTGCTAGTGAGCCAGGGTCAACTCACGGCGAACGGCAGTACCGAGCATTATCACGCGGAAGGCGACGTGAGCATCGGCCCGCCGGACAAACTCGCCAAGCTGGCCTTGAATCTGGATGGCACGCCACAGCAAATCCAGTTGCACACACTCAGCCTGCTACAGCCACAAGGCAACTTCACGGCCAGCGGTTCGCTCACACTGGAACCTGACTTGGCTTGGCAGCTCCAGGCCAACGCCAGCAAGTTCGATCCGGGGCAACTGTTCGCCGGCTGGCAAGGCATGCTGGACGCCGACCTTGGCTCGCAAGGCAAGCTGGTCAAGAACAGCCCGGATGTCACGCTCGATCTGCGCAAGCTCGACGGGCAGTTGCGTCAGCGCAAACTGCACGGCAGCGGCCACCTGCATCTATCTCCCAATGAAGTGCTGGACGGCACGCTGAATCTCACATCCGCCAGCAGCACCATCAAACTGCTCGCCCGCCCCGGCAACAGCAACGATGCCAATGTCACGCTGGCCATCGCCTCGCTGGCCGACTGGCTGCCGCAGACCAGCGGACGTCTGGACGGCCAATTCCGCGTGCGCGGCAAGCTGCCCAAGCTCGCTGTCAATGGAAGCCTGCAAGGCCAGTCACTGGCGTGGGAACAGCAACGCATCAACCAGCTTCAGCTGCAAGCGGACATTCCGGATATCAGCAGCCCGGGCGGCAAGCTGCAGCTGGATGCATCCGGTGCCGAGCTGGGCGGCCTCGCCTTCCGGCAGGTCCGACTGAATGGCCAGGGCACATCCGCGCAACACCAGCTTACGCTCGATGCGCAAGGCGAACCGCTTTCTACAGCATTGACGCTCAGCGGCAGCCTGAAAGGCCAGAACTGGAACGGTACGCTCTCCTCGTTCTCGCTGGACGTGCAAGGCTTGCCGCGCTGGCGCCTGCAACAAGCCACACGCCTTGGCTGGAATAACGGCAGCGCAAGCCTTTCCGAACTTTGCCTCACCGCAGGCGAACCAGAGCTGTGCATCAGCGGCAATTACGACAAGGCCGGCAATCTCGATGCCAGTTATCAGCTGCACGCCGTCCCACTCACCCTGGTGATCGATGCGCTCGGCAACGCCAATATGCCTTTCAGCGCGGAAGGCACACTGGAAGGCAATGGCAAGCTTCGCCGCAATGCCGCGGGCAGCCTCGCCGGCAGTGCATCGATAACGTCACCGAACGGGCGATTCACCTATAACGAGCATCCTGATCAGCCCGCGCTGACCTATAACAACCTGGCCTTGAATGCCACTTTGTCGCCGGGTAATCAGCAAATCAGCGTGCGTGCTGCACTGAATGGCAACGGACGTCTGGACGGCCAGGCGAGCATCACGGGCGCGCAGGAAACACTTGCCGGCCAGATCGGCCTGCACCTGGATAATCTCGCCTTTGTCAACCTGTTTACCGACGCACTGGCCAATGTGAAGGGCCGCCTCGACGGCGACTTCACGCTGGGCGGAACCGTATCGGAACCGGCCGTGACGGGACGGGCCAGCGTCGTCGATTTTGCGGCCGAGGTTCCGGATGCCGGCCTCAAGCTTACCGACGGCAAGCTCAGCGTGAGCGCTGCCGACACACGTGAGCTTCGCATCTACGGCAACGTGACTTCCGGCAAAGGCACACTGGCGATCGACGGCGTTGCCGGACTCAATGCACAGACGCCGACCAGCATCACCCTCAAAGGCAGCAGCCTTACCGTCGTCGACATCCCCGCGGCGAAAGTCGCCATGTCGCCTGACTTGCTGCTTGGCCGCGATGCGCAAGGCATCCACGCCACCGGCTCGGTGCGGTTGGACAACGCCGATGTCAACCTGGACAAATTGCCGGGCAGCGGCGTCAACAAGGCATCACCCGATATCGTGATCGTCGATCAGCCGCAGCAGCCGGCCAACAGCGGATCCACGCCGATCATCGCCTCGATCAAGGTGGATCTTGGATCGCACACCCATCTGGCCGGCAAGGGTCTGGATGGACGCCTGAGTGGCGTGCTCACCGTGGACGAACGCCCGGGGCGCAGCACCACCGGCCAGGGCCAGATCGCCGTCAACGGTACGTACAAAGCCTATGGCCAGAACTTGCAGATCCAACAGGGCTTGCTGCTCTTTGCCAGCACGCCGATCGACAACCCCGGACTGAATATACGCGCGCTGCGCAGTCTTACGCCCAACGCCACGATCAACCAGGGACAGCAAGTCGGCTTGCAGATCACCGGTACGGCGCAACGCCCCGTGCTGACGGTGTTCTCCAATCCGGTCATGGATCAATCCGACGCGCTCTCGTACCTGGTGACCGGCAAGCCGATTTCACAGGTCAAGGGCAGCGAAGGCAGCACGGTGAACGCCGCCGCGCAGGCATTGGGTTCGGCCACCGGCAACCTGCTCGCCAAGAGCATCGGCAGCAAGCTGGGTATCAGCGACATTGGTGTGTCGAGCAGCGATGCACTGAATGGCAACTCCGCATTCACCGTCGGCAAATACCTTTCACCGCGGCTTTACCTCAGCTACGGCATCGGCCTGTTCGAACCAGGGCAGATCATCACGTTGCGTTACATGCTCAGCAAGCGCTGGAACTTCGAGGCGCAGAACGCTACGGACTTCAATCGCGCCAGCGTTAATTATCGCATCGAGAAATGATCTCGCCGGGTGGAGCCGCCTTCTCGGCGGTTATGCGGGCGGGGTGAGCTTGCGTGATCCGAGGTTGTGATTCACGCCGTTGTAGTGATGGGTTGGGTTTGTCTGCCAAAAGCCGTGTGGTTGTTTTTGTGCGGGGATGGATTTTTTGGTTCGCCGGAGATGGCGGTCAACGTAGGTTGGGGTAAGCCTGCGCACCCCAACTTTGCCATCCATGCCATCGCGTCAACGGTTTGGGCTTGTCTGCGAAAAGCCGTGTGACTGGGGTTGTTTTTGTGCGCGGATGGTTTTTTGGTATGTCGAAGATGGCGGTGTTGGAGTGCGCTGGCGCTTACTCCAACCTACACCTACGTCGCAGCGTAAAACATCTTTTCGACATCATACGAATGGCTTTTTTAGGCCGGTCCTAAAGCCTTCAAAGCGGCCAGGCGTCACCCTATTACCCCCCCAACAAAACATTCACTCCTACGAGTGAAGGTCCACCGGCGCAGGCCGCAAAAAACGGGGGGCACGCATGCGTCAAATCCTAAGGAACGTTACTCATGAAAAAGTTGATTTTGTCCGCCGCCTTGATCGCTGGTCTAGGCGCGCTCGCTTCGCAAGCCGCCATGGCCGCCGACGGCACCATTACTTTCAACGGCAATATCTCGGCCGTCACCTGCTCGGTTCACGGCGGCACGCCCGGTTCGGGCAGCGGTAACTTCCCCGTCAATCTGCCGTCGGTGGCAGCCTCGGCCTTCGCGGACGGTGTCGGCAGCGTTGCCGGTGCCACGCCGTATAACATCTATGTGGGCGCTGCAGGCGAGGCCGGTTGCACCAACGGCACGCAGGTAAGCGTGCACTACGAGCCGACCAGCCCGCGCGTCGATACCACCACTGGCAACCTGAGTCTTGATAACACCGCAGGTGCCGCCACCGGCGTACAGCTGCAACTGCTCAACGGCGGCGACAAGAGCGTGATCAACCTGGCCACCGCGCCGGACTCGACGCCGGTTACGGTAGCCGACAACACCGCCACGCTGCCGTTCTACGCGCAGTACGTATCGACCGGGGCCGATGTTACGGCCGGCCCGGCGAACAGCTCGGTACTGTATTCGGTCGAGTACAACTGATCCAACGGCCGCGTCGCGTCGCGCCGCGGCCTTTTCTCACGGGCAGCAACCCTGCACGGCAAGACCTCGATCCACCTGTGACAACACACAGGTGGATCGCCTTAGTCCATGACCTCCCGACGATGACAACCATGCGCCCTCTGACGCGCCATCTCGCTTGTCGCCAGCGCGATGGCAAATATCGATGCATTGGCAACGATGTACGCGCGACCCGCTTCCAACGGCACTCCCGCGCGACTCTTTGGCCGGCGCATCCCATGCGCGGCAACGACATCATCAAAACACCGGCCATGCGTACGAGCTGCCAGCGCCGATCAAGCGCCGGTCATCAACCCGTGACGCCATTCAAGATTCAGTCTGGCATTTCCACGCGAAACGTCAGCACAAAGGTGCTGGATGGATCAGCTAGCGATGGCTTCATACCCAGTCAAAGACATGTTTTCAGAATCGTCCTAATGCACTTTAGGAATACTCCTAAATCTTTCCTGGGAACTCGACGTCATCCTAATCACACCCCCGAACACGCTCTTTCCTACGAGTGAAGGTCCACCGACGCAAGTCGCACGACAACGGGGGTGTCACCCACGTCCATTCCCAAGGAACACTACTTATGAAAAAGCTGATTTTGTCCGCTGCCATGATCGCCGGCCTGGGCATGCTCGCCTCGCAGGCGGCCATGGCCGCCGATGGCACCATTACCTTCAACGGCAGCATCTCTGCCGTCACCTGCACCGTTCACGGCGGCACCGCCGGTTCGAACAGCGGTAACTTCACCGTCACTCTACCCACGGTTGCGTCCTCGGCCTTCGCCAGTGGCGTAGGCAGCACCGCCGGTGCCACGCCCTATAACATCTATGTGGGCGCTGCAGGCGAGGCCGGCTGCACCAACGGCACGCAGGTAAGCGTGCACTACGAGCCGACCAGCCCGCGCGTCGATCCCGCCACCGGCAACCTGAAGCTCGATACCGGCACAGGTGTGGCCACCGGCGTGCAGCTGCAGCTGCTCAACGCGGGCAACCAGAGCGCGATCAACCTGGCCAACGCGCCGGACTCGACGCCGATCACGATTGCCGGCAACACCGCCACGCTGCCGTTCTACGCGCAGTACGTGTCGACCGCGACCGGTGTTACCGCCGGCACGGCCAACAGTTCGGTGCTTTATACGGTCAAGTACAACTGATCCCAAGGCCGCGGCGCAGTGCCATGCCATGCGGCCTTCCCTTTCCACCACAGCACGGCACCACAACTCAACGATCCATCCGCAACCACACGCCGATGGATCACTCCAATTCATAACCTCTCGAGTATCACAACCATGCGCCATCTGACACGCTACCTCGGTTACGTCGCCGCTGCCGGCCTGTGCCTTGCGGGGTTTATCGGCACCGATGCCCACGCGGGTATCGTGATCACCGGTACACGCGCGATTTATCCCGCCGCCGACCGCGAGATCACCATCGGGCTGACCAACGACGAAAAGAAAACGCCACGTCTGGTCCAGGCCTGGATCGACGGCGGCGATGCGACCATCTCCCCGGACAAGGCCGACGTGCCTTTCCATATCACCCCACCGGTTTTCCGCATGGAACCCGGTGCCAGTCAGTCGCTGCGCGTGGTGTACACCAAGGAGCCACTGCCGACTGACAAGGAATCCCTGTTCTGGTTGAACGTGCTCGAAGTGCCGCCGAAGTCGACCGATGCGGCCGACGCCAACGTGCTGCAGTTCGCCTTCCGCACGCGTATCAAACTGTTTTTCCGTCCTGACGGACTGCGTGGCCAAGCGCAGGATGCGCCCAAGGCCTTGACCTGGACGCTGGCGAACAACGGCAGCAGCAGTGCACTGCAGGTAAACAACCCCACGCCTTACTACGTGTCGTTCCAGAGCGTAGCGCTGGCCCAAGGCGACAAGCTGGACGAAGCGTCGGACGACATGAGCATGGTCGCTCCCTTCGGAACGCTCAGCATCTCGCTGAAGAACAAGATTGCGACTCCGGCCGCCAACGCCGAAGTGCGCTTCAAGACCATCAATGATGCCGGCGGATTCGTACCGTTCACGGCACCGCTGAAGCCGTAAGTCGTCCGGGCGGACGCCCGGCACTCGCTCCACCCCGCTTTCCCACTGGGCCTCTTGACGGAGGAGGGGGAGCAGCAGCCTGGCGCATCGCGCGCTCGACCGATCAACGCATTATCTGAGGAACCCGACCATGACATCGTTGCGAACCCACACCCGCCTTCGACGCAACGGATTCGCACCCGCACAGCGCCTGCTGAGCACGCTGATCCTCGGCGCGCTGACGCCCGGTGCATCGATGGCGGCGGCCATGGCAGCATCACCGGCCGAGGCCACGTTCGAGACGGATTTCCTGTCCGCCGGCAAGCACGTGGACATGTCGCGCTTCGCCAAGGGCAACGTGGTCCTGCCGGATACCTACCGCGTCGACATCATCGTCAACCAGAACTGGCTGGGCCGCGAGGATGTCACGTTCAAGGACATGCCCGGCAGTGCCAGCGCCGTGCCCTGCTTCGACCGCGCCACGCTGGCCAAATGGGGCATCAATCTGGACAAGGTGGCCAGAGGCGATGGCACCCGTAGCGACGAAGAGGTGCAGCGATACACCTTTGCTTCCGACACCCTGTGCGGCGATCTCGACACCTTCATTCCCGGTGCCACGCTCCACTTCGATGCCAGCGCGAGCGCGCTCAACATCACCGTGCCGCAGCTGTTCATGGACAACAGCGCGCGCGGCTATGTCGATCCCTCGCAATGGGACAAGGGCATCGACGCCGGCCTCCTCGCCTACAACTTCGTCTCGTCGCACACGGCGGGGCCGCGCAGCAGCACCCAGTCGTACCTGGGTCTCAATGCCGGCGTCAACCTGGGCGAATGGCATCTGCGCCACCAAGGCTCGCTGCAATGGAATTCCCGTAGCAGCAGCAAGAATTATCAAAACACCGCCACCTATGTGCAGCGCGATATTCCCGCGCTGAAGGCGCAGCTCATGGTGGGCGACACCTTCACCAGCGGCCAGATTGCCGACAGCATCCGCGTGCGTGGCGTGAGCCTTTACAGCGATCCGCGCATGTATCCGCAATCCCAGCAAGGCTATGCGCCGGTGGTGCGTGGCGTGGCGGAAGGCAACGCGCGCGTCGCCATCCGCCAGAACGGCTATGTGATCTACGAGACCACCGTCGCGCCGGGTCCGTTCGAGATCAACGACCTGTTCCCGACCGGTTACGGCGGCGACCTGGAAGTCACCGTCACCGAAACCGACGGCCGCAAGAACACCTTCCTGGTGCCTTACACCGCCGTGCCGCAGTTGCTGCGCCCGGGCCAGACCCAATTCAGCGCCACCGCGGGCCAGTTACGCCAGTACGGCACCCAGGGCAGTACGCCGTGGGTGGCTCAGGGCACCTGGCAGCATGGTTTCAACAACACGTTCACCGGCTTTGGCGCCGTCACCGCGTCGCAGGGCTACACCCAGCTCAACGCCGGTACCGCCATCAACACACGCTACGGCACCTTGGCACTTAACCTGTCCGCGTCGAACACCCAGCTGCCGAATGCCAAGAGCCTGCAGGGCCAGAGCCTGGGGCTCACCTTCAGCAAAAACTTCAATAACGCGGGCACCAATCTGTCCCTGGGCGCTTATCGCTATTCCACCAGCGGCTACCTGGGCCTGCTCGATGCCGTGAACATGCGGGACATCGCGCGCCATGGCGGTGACCTCAGCCAGTACGCGCACCAGCGCAGCCGCCTCGATCTCAACATCAGCCAGAAGATCGGCCAGGGCCAGTTGTTCTTCAGCGGCAGCAGCACCGATTACTGGGGCGGCAGCGGTCGCCAGATCTCCTACTCCGCCGGCTACAGCTCCAGCTTCAAGTCGGTGAGCTGGAGCGTGTCCGCGCAACGCACGCGCACCCAGGGCACCTCGTACAACGCGCCCCTGCAAACCCAGGCCGACCTGGCCGACGACATTTTCTATGGTCCGGGGCGCGTCACGCCCAGCACCACCGACAATCGCATCATGTTCACCCTGTCGATGCCGCTCGGCACAGCGCCCAAGGCACCGACGCTCAACACTTACCTCACCAACACGACCGGCAGTAGTCCCAGCAAGAGCGTGCAGGTGGGTGTCAGCGGCACGGCCGGCAAGAACAACAACATCACCTACAACGCGTCGGCCAATCGCAACATCGACCAGAGCAGCAGCCAATACTTCAACGCCAACCTCGGCTACCAGGCGAGCTACGCCAACCTGCGTGGCGGCTATAGCCGCAGCGGCAACGCCAATCAGATCTCGGCATCCGCCGACGGCGGTGTGATCATTCATGCCGGTGGCGTGCAATTCGCGCAGCAGCTGGGCGACACCATTGGTCTGGTCGAAGCGCCCGGTGCGGCCGGTGCATCGATCTCCAACGCGGTGGGTGTGCGCGTCGGCAACAACGGCTATGCCGTGGTGCCTTACCTCATGCCCTACCAGCTCAACACCGTCAACCTTGATCCCAAGGGCGCTTCCGACGATCTGGAACTGAAGAACACTTCCGCCACCGTCGCCCCGCGCCTGGGTGCCGTGGTCAAGCTGAAGTACCAGACCGAAAGCGGCCGCGCCGTCATCATCAAGGCGACGCAGCCCAACGGCGAGCCGCTGCCCTTCGCGGCGGACGTGCTCGACGACCAGGGCAAGAGCGTGGGTAGCGTCGGGCAGGCCAGCAAGCTGTTTGTGCGTGGCATCGCCGACCGGGGCTCACTGCTGGTCAAGTGGGGTGACTCCGCGGACAGCGAGTGCCGCATCGCTTATCAGCTGCCATCGCTGGAGAAGGGCAAGCAGCAAAACGCTGCGGTCGTGCAAGGGCAATGCGCGCAAGGCAACGCATCGGCGATGGCCTTGCCTGCTCACGCTTCGGCAAGCCACGGCGGACAGAGCGGACTCACCGTCCGCGACGACAACAACCTGACCTGGTGACTCAGCCTACCTGCAGAGCAAGAGCATCGGGCTATCGGGCGATTTTTCATTCAAACGCAGAAAGACAACTTTATCGAAGCAACACCATTCGAGATCATGATTTTTAAGAGGAACCTTCAAATGACTTCCAGTCTGTACAAACCAAGCCGCTTACTCGGACTGTCCAGATGGCTGGCATCCGGTCTCCTGCTTATTGGGGCAAGTATCCTGCTGCCGAACCTGGCGCAAGCCGCACAGATCAACTGCAGTGTGTTCAAGGACAATCCTGGCTACTCGGGAATCGTGAACGTCTTCGGCCCCGTCACGTACTCGATACCGGCACCCGCGACCCTCAACGTTTCAGCAGCCACTCCAGTGGGCACGGTGCTTTCGACGCAAAGGGCCAATCCTTCGCAAGGGGGTACCATCGCGTCCTGTTTAGG
Organism: Dyella flava; assembly: GCF_016904955.1. Lineage (GTDB taxonomy): Bacteria > Pseudomonadota > Gammaproteobacteria > Xanthomonadales > Rhodanobacteraceae > Dyella_B > Dyella_B flava. Next base: position 331,924 of record NZ_JADIKE010000037.1, read on the forward strand.
GCCGGTGGGAAGCATCTACTCCTACAGCATGGCAGGCACGATGCAGCGTTTCACCACATCGGCCGGCATCGCCTATGTCTATGCCACCAATATTCCGGGAATTGGCATCCGCGTTAGTTATCCCAACCCAGTCTCAGTAGATACCCTGAGCTGGTCAGGTAACAATAATTCAACCATTAACAACCCAGGTCCGGGGGAAGGGATTGGAACGGCCACCCTCGCGACGGTGGAATGGATTAAAACCGCTACCACCGTGGGCAACGGAACCATCTCGGCGGGAACGGTCGGTATCGTTATGTTCAATAGCGTCCAGATCGCCAGCATTAATCTCATCGGAGCGACGAACATTGTTTCGCCCACTCCGCCAACGTGTTCCGTCAACGCCAATTCCACCCAGACGGTCAGCTTGGGTGCCTATACGACGACGCAGTTTACCGGCGTGGGAAGCATGACGCCGGCCAAGGCATTCAACGTCAATTTCAATTGTTCGGGCGGCACCGCGGGTCAGTCGACCAGGGTTTACATCACCATGACCGATGCCACCGTTCCTGCGAATAGAACAAATAACCTCAACCTGGCAGCAGGATCGACGGCCAGCGGCGTGGCCGTGCGCATTCGGCGAAACAGCGGTGCTACCGACGTTTTATTTGGCGCAGACTCCGCGACCATCGGCAACGCCAACCAATGGCAGGCCGGTACTGTCGCAACCGGAACAAACACGTTTTCCGTTCCCTTGCAGGCAAGCATGATCCAGACCGGAGCGCTGGCAACCGGCAGCGTATCGGCCAAGGCCACTTTCACCGTGGCTTATAACTGATCGCAAGCGGAAACAACGCCGCATGCCGCCGACCCGGCCGAAAGCCGGGTCGGCATTCTTCTGAAACGCAAATCCGCTGCAAATCGCGTATGGCGTATCGCGTAGGTTGGAGTAAGCGCCAGCGCACTCCAACACCGCCATCTCTGACATGGCGGTGAATCATTGCTGGCCCAGGGATGTTTTTGGCGCAAGACATGACATGGCGACGTTGGAGTGCGCTGGCGCTTACTCCAACCTACGTGACCGCGAGGGCAATGCGTGTCAGACACCGTTGCCATGGCTCGATGAATGCGTCATGAAAAAAATAAATACCACTTCCAACATTTTCTAGCGATGCACCTTATAACAAGGCATTTTTTGGGAGTTCTACGATGAATAGGTTTACCCATTTGCTCGTCTTCATCGGCCTGCTAATACTCTGGGGCATGGCGCCATCGAAAGCCCATGCCTGTACTTATAACCTCAACTTCACCGGACCTGCGTCGATCAGTGTTGACCCATCGATTCCCGTAGGAAGTGTGCTCTGGGGTGGCAATGTGACCTCGCCCGCCACATCCGACCCAACTCAGTGCGTTGCTGGAACGTTTGACCTAGTGACTGAAGGCAGCACTGCTTACCTGGGTAATAATCTCTATGCCACGAACATACCGGGGGTCGCAGCTCGCATGAGGATGGCCACGAACTGCGCCACCGGCGAATGGTTCCCTTCAACCTGCAGATTAGGTTTAGGAGGCCCCACGTTTAGTTGGCCTGCCCAAACCATGGTGTTTCAGTTCGTCAAGACAGGCCCCGTGGGTAGCGGATCGTTAAGCGGAGTTTTCGGGCGTTGGCGCATTACCTCTAGCTATCCACAGGTATACACCACCTTATCGTGGGCAAGGCCGATTCAGGTTGTCCTCACCACGCCAACTTGTTCCGTCAACGCCAATTCCACCCAGACAGTCAACCTTGGCAACTATACGGCCGGGCAGTTTACCGGCGTGGGGAGCATGACGCCGCCGCAGGCATTCAATATCAATTTCAATTGTGCGGGCGGCACGGCAGGTGGCACGAGAAACATCTACATCACCATGACCGATGCCACCGTTCCTGCGAATAGAACGAGTAATCTCAACTTGGCACCGGGATCGACGGCGGGCGGTGTCGCCGTACGGATCCAACGCAATGGCGGTGCCACCGACGTTTTATTCGGCGCAGACTCCGCGGACATCGGCAACGCCAACCAATGGCTGGCCGGTACGGTCGCGACGGGAACAGGCACGTTTGCCGCCCCCTTGCAGGCGCGCATGGTGCAGACCGGAACGGTGGCAACCGGCAGCGTATCCGCCAAGGCCACCTTCACCGTGGCTTATAACTGACCGCAAGCAGAAACAACGCCGCATGCCGCCGACCCGGTTGAAAGCCGGGTCGGCATCCTTCTGAAACGCAAATCCGCCACGAATCGCGTATCGCATATCGTGTACCGCGTAGGTTGGAGTAAGCGCCAGCGCACTCCAACATTGCCATCTCTGACACAACGATCAATCATCACCGAACCAGGGCTATTTTATTCGTAAGACACGACATGGCGACGTTGGGGTGCGCTTCGCTTACCACCAACCTACACATCGCGCGGCGACATCACGCGGTGGCATCGCGCCACAACATCGCGCGTTGCGATGCGGGTTGGTGGTCCGCCAACATCGCCAAATAAAACCTCAACCCATGTCCACCCGCCACGGAGGGCGATATGCGTTATCGACGGACCCAAGCTCCCGGCGGCACATTCTTCTTCACGGTCAATCTCGCTGATCGGTCCAGCTCCTTGTTGACAGAACGCATCGCCGTATTGCGCCACGCCGTCACGGTGGTGAAGCAGCGCCATCCTTTTCACATCACCGCGTGGGTCGTTCTCCCCGAGCACATGCATGCCGTATGGCGCATGCCCGCCGAGGACGGGAACTATTCGATGCGCTGGATGTTGATCAAACAGACGTTCTCCAAGGCTATCGAAGCACGCGGCGTTGCTTGCGCCTCGAAACGGCGCAAAGGCGAACGTGAGATTTGGCAGCGGCGTTTTTGGGAACATCAGATCAGAAACGACCTCGACCTTCAGCGCCATGTGGATTATGTGCATATAAACCCGGTGAAGCATCGATATGTCACACGCGCCAGCGATTGGGCGTATTCGTCGATTCATCGATATATTCGACGTGGCGACATCTCCCCCGATTGGGCATGCGACCACCATGTAACGCAATAACGTAGGTTGGAGTAAGCGCCAGCGCACTCCAACGCCGCCATCTCTGACATGGCGAGGAATCATTGCTGGCCAAGGATGTCTTTGGCGCAGGACATGACATGGCGGTGAATCACCAACCCGTGGCTGTTTTAATTGCAAGACAGGACATGGCGATGTTGGAGTGCGCTGGCGCTTACTCCAACCTACGCGGCTGCGGTTCAACCTGCGCGGTTAGGTATGGGTTGATGTGTGCGCGGTCAATGTACGGTAACGGTTTGCTCTTGCGCCGTCGCACCCGCTGTGCGCAACAGCGTGGCGCTGAGCAGGGCGCCTAGCGCGGCGAAGCAGGCGCCGGCGAAGAATGCCCACCGATAACCTGCTGCAAGCGCTGCCGCATGCGAGATGCCCGCGGCCCACACGCTTTGCGTACGCGCTTCGGCCAGCGTCGCGAGCACCGCCAGGCCGAGCGAGCCACCCATCATGAAAGAGGTATTGACCACGCCGGAAGCGAGACCGGATTCGCTCGGGCCTACATCACTCATCGCCGCCAGCAAAACCGGATTGAAGGCCACGCCGGCACCGACGCCAAGCAGCAACATGCCGGGGAGGATCACGTTGATAAACCCGCCGTGTTCCGTTGCCCGCGCAAAACACAACAAGCCACACGCTGCCAGCGCCAGACCGACCGCCAACGGCCGACGAATGCCAAATCGCATCACCAGCTTGGCCGACAAGCCCAGCGAGAACGCCGCCATGATCAGGTTGGCGGGCAGAAACGCCAAGCCGACTTGCATCGGTCCATAGCCCAGCACCAATTGCATATACAGCGCGGAGAGAAAAAACCACGCAAACATGGCCGCCGCCCACAGCACGCCGGCCACATTCGCCACCGCCAGGTTGCGCAGCTTGAACAGACGCAAGGGCATCAGCGGCACCTGCACGCGCGTTTCGATCCACAGAAACAGCAACAGCAACGCCAGCGCCACACCCAGCTGGCCAAGTGTCTGCGCCGACTCCCACCCGGACTGGCTGCCGTTGATGATGGCGTAGACCGCCAACATCAGCGCGGCTGTGACGGTGACGGCGCCGAATACATCGAGATGCCGCGAGGTGGCGGTGGCCGGCGCCTTCGGCACCAAACGCCATGCGGCCGCTACCACCGCCGCACCGATCGGCAGATTCACCAGAAACACCCAGTGCCAGCTCAGGCTGCTGGTCAGCAGACCACCGAGCATCGCGCCGAGACTGCCGCCGCCGGCACAGACGAAACCAAACACGCCCATCGCCTTGGCGCGATCGCCCGGCTCGGTAAACAGATCCATGATCAACGACAACGCCGCCGCCGAGACCACCGCCCCACCCAGCCCCTGCACGCTACGCGCGATCACCAGCGCGGATTGCGTAGTTGACAAACCGCAGGCCAGCGAAGTGAGGGTGAACGCGGCGATGCCGAGCAGGAACAGGCGGCGATGTCCGTACAGATCGCCCAAGCGGCCGCCCAGCAGCAGAAAGCCGCCGTAGGTGAGCATGTAGGCATTGACCACCCAGGCCAGCGCGGTGTCGCCGAAATGCAGATCGGTTTTGATCGACGGCAGTGCGACATTAACGATGGTGGTGTCCAGCACGATCATCAGCTCGCCCAGGCATAACAGCACCAGCGCCAGCCAGCGGCGGTCCGGGTGCGTGGCAAGATGAGGCGCGTGGTCGTCGGAGGTAGTCATGCTTGCTCCATTAAAAGTGTTGGCAGCGCGAGTGCGCCGCCTTTACGGGTACGTCGAACGAGCCGGGCCGGCATCGACCGCCCTGCCCCGACCGGCACATACGCGCAACGTGCTGCACTGCAGTTTGACAGGCTTAATTTAGATCGATTCAAATCCAAGTTTCGGCGCTTTCCATTGGCGCCGCGCACGATCCGATAGGGGTGACAGATGCACATCGCACCAGGTTCTACCGCAGTCACGTTCCGGCGGAAACTGCTTTTCTTCGGGCTGGCCCTGTTTACCACCGTCGCCTGCGCGGATCAGCCCGACACTTTCTTCCGATCGTTCGAACCGGGCGAGCCCGCGCCGATCGCCAGCGCGCCCGGCGCCCCGTTCCACGTGGACGTCGCCGGCGGCCCTTCCGCCAAGGACGCTTACAGCGCCAAATCCGGGGTCGGTTTCACCGGCCTGCATTCGTTGCACTATCAAGGCAATGCGGGCGGCAAACAGGAAACAACGCTGTTCAAGGTCGATCTGCCGGTACAGGCCGATACGCAACTTTCCTATCTGCTGTTTCCCTGCATCGTCGCGAATGATCTGAGTGATCCAGCGACTTATGTCGCGATCGATCTGATCTTCGACGATGGCTCGCGCCTATCCATGCTCAACGCGCAGGACCAGCACCGCATTCCCGCCGATGCGCATGCCTTGGGCGCCAGCCGTACCGTGTATGTCAATCAGTGGAACAAGCTGTCGATCGATCTCGGCAAGGTCGCGGCCGGACGGCGGATTCGGCAGATTGTGCTGACGCACGACGGCCCGGCTGCGCACTTCGAAGGTTTTCTTGATGACCTGCGCATCGGCCCGGCCGTTGATGAATCGACCAACGAGCGCCCCAGCGATTACGTCTATACCCTGCGCGGCACCAATGCCGGCTATACCTTCTCGCGCGGCAACAATATCCCTGCGGTCACGCTACCGCACGGCTTCAACTTCTGGGTACCGGTCACCGACGCCGGCTCGGATTGGATGTATCAGTATCAGCAGCGCAATGACGCGAACAACCGGCCGCGCCTGGAAGCGTTTTCGCTATCGCACGAACCAAGCCCGTGGATGGGCGATCGCCAGACCTTCCAGATGATGCCCGAGGCCGTGGCCAGCGGCGCGCCGAGCGCCAACCGCGCAGCGCGCGCACTGAGCTTCAGCCATGCCAACGAAATCGCCCGTCCGTATTTCTACAAGGTGAGTTTCGACAACGGCATCGTGGGCGAGATGACGCCCACTGATCACGCCGCCATGCTGCGCTTCACCTTCCCCGGTAAGCGCGGCCAGCTCGTCTTCGACAATCGCACCAATGAAGGCGGTATCACGCTCGATCCCTCGCACCGCAGTTTCAGCGGTTACTCCGATGTCAAAAGCGATCTGTCCACCGGCGCGACGCGTTTGTTCTTCTACGCTGTGGTCGATCAGCCGGTGAGCGAAAGCGGGCGCTTGACCGGCGAAGGGCGCGATCATGTCAGCGCATGGTTCGGCTTCGATACCTCGAAGAACAAGACGCTGAATGTGCGCATCGCCACGTCGCTGATCAGCCTTGAGCAGGCCAAACACAATCTAGCGATGGAAATCGCGCCGGACGAAAGTTTCGATGCGGTGCGTGCGCAAGCGCAAGATATCTGGGACAAGCAGCTTGGCATCGTGCAGGTACAGGGCGCCAGTCACGGTGAGCTGGTGACGTTGTATTCCAATCTCTACCGCATGTTGATGTATCCCAACTCGGCCTATGAGAACACCGGCACCGCCGCGCAGCCGGTCTATCAATATGCCAGCCCGTTCTCGCCCGAAGTGGCAGCCGATACACCGACGCACACCGGCGCGCGCATCGTCGATGGCAAGGTGTTCGTCAATAATGGCTTCTGGGATACCTATCGCACCGCGTGGCCTGCCTATGCGCTGCTGATGCCGACCCAGGCCGGCGTGATGATCGACGGCTTTGTGCAGGAATATCGCGACGGCGGGTGGATTGCGCGCTGGTCGTCGCCCGGCTACGCCGATCTCATGGTCGGCACCAGCGCCGATGTCGCCTTCGCCGATGCCTGGCTGAAGGGCGTGCACAACTTCGATGTGCGTTCGTTCTATCAGGCGGCGCTGAAAGACGCGACCGTGGTCAGTCCCCTGCAAGGCACCGGACGCAAAGGACTGCAACGCTCCATCTTCAACGGCTATACCGATACCGCCATCAAGGAAGGTTTGTCGTGGTCGATGGACGGCTACATCGCCGACTTCGCCATCGGCAACCTGGCTGAAGCGCTGGCGACCCAGGACGATAAAAGCGATCCCTACGCGACACAGTATGCGCAAGACGCGACCTACTTCCGCAACCGCGCCCTGGACTACGTGAACCTGTTCGATCCCGATGTCGGCTTCTTTGTCGGCCGCGATGCGGCCGGTCACTGGCGCGTCGACAAGCAGCATTTCGATCCACTGGCCTGGGGTGGCGACTACACCGAAACCAATGCCTGGAACATGGCCTTCCACGCCCCCGAAGATGGCGCGGGCCTGGCGGGCTTGTACGGCGGACGCGCTGCACTGGCGGCCAAGCTCGACCAGTTCTTCGCCACGCCCGGGGTCTATCACATCGGTGACTACAGCCAGGCCATCCACGAGATGCGCGAAGCACAGGCCGTGCGCATGGGCCAGTACGGCCATAGCAATCAGCCCTCGCATCACATCATCTACATGTACGACTACACCGGCGAGCCGTGGAAAGCGCAGGACAAGGTGCGCGATGTGCTCTCCCGTCTGTATGTCGGCAGCAGCATCGGCCAGGGCTATCTGGGTGACGAAGACAACGGCGAGATGTCTGGCTGGTGGTTGTTCAGCGCCATGGGTTTCTATCCCCTGCGCATGGGCACGCCGGAGTATGTGATCGGCGCACCGTACTTCCCGCACATGGATATCACCCTGGAAAACGGCAAGCACATCGTCATCAATGCACCGCAGGTCAGCGATACCAATCGCTACGTGCAAAGCCTGCGCGTGAACGGGCAGCCGTGGAACAAACTTACCTTGCCGCATGCGCTGCTTGCGCAGGGCGCCACGCTCGATTTCACGATGGGGCCGAAGCCGTCGACCTGGGGCAGCGATGTGCAGGCCCTACCCGCCTCGCTTACTGTCGAAGGCAAACCTTCGCCGCTGCGCGATCTCGTTGGCCCGGGCCAAGGTCAGGCAAGCAGCGATCCGGCCATGCCTGATGTCAACGCGCTGTTCGATCACACCAGTGATACCGAAGCGCAACTGCCAGCGCATGCGGTTGTGAGCTGGCATTTCCCGCAACCGCACAGCATTGCGATGTATACGCTTACTTCCGGTGCTCGTGCCTCAGCTCCGTCGAACTGGAAGCTCGAAGCTTCCGATGATGGGTTGCATTGGACAACGCTGGATACACGCAGTGACGAACGCTTCGCGTGGGCGCGGCAGACGCGGGTGTTTGGTATCGGCGAGCCGGCGGCGCATTCGTATTACCGGTTGAGTTTTGATAACAGCGGGCCGACTGCGCTGGCCGAGATCGAATTGCTGGGCCGTTGAGGTCGCTTTGCTCCCTCTCCCCGGAGGGGCGAGGGAGAAGAGCGTGGCGCCTCGCACGTTGCAAGCTCGTGCCCCCTCTCCCCACCGGGGAGAGAGCCTGCCCCGGACTCGATCCGGGGGTTGGGGTGAGGGGCCGCGCTTGCCTCAAACGTCATAGCTACAGCGTGATGTCTTCTTAAATGCACTCGCGCTGCGCATCCACATCTTCGCAAGATTGTCCCCTCACCCCGGCCCTCTCCTCGCTCCTCAAAGCCGAGCACATCCATGTGCTCTCCCCGCGTGCCCCGGAGGGGCGAGGGAGAAGAGCGTGGCGCCTCGCACGTTGCAAGCTCTTGCCCCCTCTCCCCTCCGGGGAGAGAGCCTGCCCCGGACTTGATCCGGGGGTTGGGGTGAGGGGCCGCGCTTGCCTCAAACGTCATGGCTACAGCGTGATGTCTTCTTAAATCCACTCGCGCTGCGCATCCACATCTTCGCAAGATTGTCCCCCTCACCCAGGCCCTCTCCTCGCTCCTCAAAGCCGAGCACATCCATGTGCTCTCCCCGCGTGCCCCGGAGGGGAGAGGGGGAAGAGCCAAGGCCTCTAGTCCAAAAGTCATGCTCACAAGCTGGCGATGGCACACTATGGTGACGAGCTCAGACCCACACAAAGGTGTTGCCATGCAGCGATTTCGATGGATTCTCACGACGGCGGCGCTTGGCTGCGCCACCACCCTGATGGCGGCGCCGGCCGCGATGGATGGCGCCCCGGTCGCCAAGGCCAGCAACACCAACCTCGGCATCGACCTGAAGGGCATCGACCATACCGTACTGCCCGGCAACAATTTCTTTGACTACGCCAACGGCAACTGGCTGAAGACGGCGCAGATTCCGGCCGACCGCTCCAGCACCGGCACTTTCCTGCAAGTGTATGAGCTGGCCGAGAAGCGTACGGCGGAGCTGATCCGCAACATCGCCCAGGGCCATGCCGCGGCCGGTTCCAACGAGCGCAAGATTGCCGACTACTACGCTGCGTACATGGATGAGGCCAGCATCGAGAAGCACGGCCTCGCTCCGCTGAAGCCGCAGTTCGATCAGATCGACGCGATCAAGACCCGCGATGATCTGGCCAGCGTGCTCGGCAGCCAACAACGCGCCGATGTTGATCCGATCAACGCCACCCACTTCGATACCGAAAACCTGTTTGGCCTGTTCGTCACCCAGGGGCTGGAAGATCCTTCGCACCCGATGGCCTACCTGCTGCAAGGTGGTATCGCGATGCCCAGTCGCGATTATTACCTGTCGCAAGATCCGCAGATGGCCGCGTTCCGTGCCAAGTACCAGACGTACGTGACGTCGCTGCTGAAACTCGCCGGCACACCCGACGCCGAGGCGCAGGCCAAGGCGATCATCGCGCTGGAAACCAAGATCGCGCAGGCGCAGGAAAGCCTGGTCGACAGCCAGGATGTGCACAAGGCCAATAACGTGTGGAGCATGAGCGACTTCGCGCAGAAAGCGCCGGGGCTCAACTGGAATGCCTATTTCAAGGCAGCGGGTTTGTCCGATCAGCCGCATATCGATGTGTGGCAGCCCTCCGCCACCACCGGCATCGCCGCGCTGGTCGCCAGCGAACCGCTGGACACCTGGAAACAGTTGTTGCGCTACCACGCCCTCGATAAGGCGGCACCGTTGCTGCCGAAGGCCTATGCGGATCTCAACTTCGCTTTCTACGGCACCACGCTGCAGGGTACGCCCAAGCAGCAGGATCGCTGGAAGCTCGCCATCGCCGCCACGAATACCGACCTGGGCGACGCCGTCGGGCAGATCTATGTGAAGCATTACTTCCCCGCTTCGTCCAAGGCGAAGATGGAAGAAATGGTGAAGAACATCATTGCCGCCTTCGCCGACCGCGTCGATACGCTGGCCTGGATGACGCCTGCCACGCGCGCCAAGGCGAAGGAAAAGCTGGAAACCCTGCGCGTTGGCGTGGGCTACCCGGAAACCTGGCGCAGCTACAGCTCGCTCGACATTCGTGCTGACGATGCACTGGGCAATCACGAGCGTGCCGTCGCCCTGGAATACCAGCACCAGCTCGCCAAGCTGCATCAACCGGTGGATCGCGGCGAATGGTGGATGACGCCGCAAACGGTGAACGCGGTGAACCTGCCGTTGCAGAACGCACTGAACTTCCCCGCCGCGATCCTGCAGCCGCCGTTCTTCGATCCGAATGCGGATGCCGCCGCCAACTATGGTGCCATCGGAGCGATCATCGGCCACGAAATCAGCCATAGCTTCGACAACACCGGCGCTGATTTCGACGCACAGGGCAAGATGGAAAACTGGTGGACGCCGCAGGATGCCGCGCACTTCCAGCTGGCGACGCAAAAGCTGGTCAAGCAGTTCGACCAGTATGAAGCGCTGCCCGGCATCCACGTGAATGGTCAGCAGACGCTGGGTGAAAACATCGCCGATGTGTCGGGTCTTACCGTGGCTTATGCCGCTTATCACAAGTCGCTCGATGGCAAGCCGGCGCCGGTGATCGATGGTCTCACGGGTGATCAACGTTTCTTCCTCGCCTTCGGCCAGGCGTGGCGTTCGAAGATTCGCGACGCAGCGTTGCGTCAGCGTTTGGCTACCGATGTGCATGCGCCGGCTAACTTCCGTGCGCTGACGGTGCGCAATATCGATGGGTGGTATGACGCGTTTAGTGTGAAGCCGGGTGAGAAGCTTTATTTGGCGCCGGATGATCGGGTGAAGATCTGGTAAACACGCCATCTACCTACTCCCTCTCCCCTCCGGGGCACGCGGGGAGAGCACATGGATGTGCTCGGCTTTGAGGAGCGAGGAGAGGGTTGGGGTGAGGGGCTGCGCTTGCCTCGAACGTCATGGCTACGGTGTTATGTTTTTTAGTGCGCTCACGCTGCGTATAAACATCTTCGCAAGATTGGCCCCTCACCCCGGCCCTCTCCCCGGAGGGGAGAGGGGGAAGAGCTACCTGCGAACAAACGTCCGCATCGTCTGCCCACGCTCCGTACGAAACACCGTAGGCCGCGGACAACCTTCATCAGCGGCAATAAACACAAAGTGATCACCGTCGAGCACGTAACTCGCGGGCAAATGTTTTCCAGCATCCTCACCGATCGCATCGATCCAGGTGATGGCTTTGGGTGTAGCCGACGCATCAAGCGTAAAACTACCTTCCAGCAAAAGATCACCCTCGCGCGTGCGTACCGCGAAGTGCTGACCACTGAAGATAGTGATGGCACCAGGCGCGCCATACTCGTCGGGCGGGTTGGCGATGCCGTCCGCCTCATGCGCCACTTGCTCCCACGTGCCCTGCAACGCGGCAAGGTCGCGAGCTGAAAGATCGTCATGCATACGCGCACTGGCCCCTGATGGCGTTTGAACAGGCGGCCATTCTAAGTGTCATCGCGCCAGGTGCGGCACATCGACCTCCAGGCGATGTGCCGCGGTAACGATCATACAGACCCTGGCGCGTTACCCAATGGGCTCAAGCATGAGCCGTTCGGCGAATTGGTCGAGCAGTTCGCTCGCCACCAGCAGACCAGCGCTCGTCACGGGTGTAAGTGGCCATTGATCCGGCTGTACGTTCAACCCGTTGTCGATCGCCTCGTAATAGGCATCACTGTCAGCGAGCAGGCAATTGATGACAGTGTTTGCCTCGAAGATGCAGGCGATGAGGTGGTCAATGTCTGGTGGCGATGGCTCGCCCGTGTCCAGCGAATCGGGCGCAACGCCGTGCAGATGGGTACGTAGGTGGTCGGAAATTCCCGACAGGCGTGAAGGTGCCGTATGATCCGGCTTAGCCATTTCAGCTACTCCTGTTAGTTGTTGTGGTCAGCGGGTCGTGGGAGTTCGCACCTCTCACGATCCGCGATTCTCACAGCATGATTGCCATGGTCATCGATGTTGCCTCGGAAGACTTGTCGATGACGTTCACAAAATATCGAGTTGCGGTGCTTTCGTATGTAGGCGGATGCCGCTTTTTCGTTACGTACAATTACTAACTTGATGCAACTGTCGTGCTTGCGGCGTTTTGCTCCCTCTCCCCTCCGGGGCACGCGGGGAGAGCACATGGATGTGCTCGGTTTTGAGGAGCGAGGAGAGGGTTGGGGTGAGGGGCTGCGCTTGCCTCGAACTTTATGGCTACAGCGCGCATCTTCTTCATGCGCTCACGCTGCGCACCTACTTCTTCGCGAGGCTGGCCCCTCACCTCAGTCCTCTCCCCGGAGGGGAGAGGAGGAAAAGCGTTGATGCTGCGTATCAACTTCTTCGCGAGGTTGGCCCCTCACCTCGGTCCTCTCCCCGGAGGGGAGAGGAGGAAAAGCGGTTTGCGGCGATGTGTCGTGCTTGCGATGCTCTGCTCCCTCTCCCCTCCGGGGAGAGGGTTGGGGTGAGGGGCTGCGCTTGCCTCGGACGTTGTGGCAATAGCGTTATTTCTTTTAATGCACTCGCGCTGCGCATCCACATCTTCGCAAGATTGTCCCCCTCACCTCAGTCCTCTCCCCGGAGGGGAGAGGAGGAAAAGCGTTGACGCTGCGCATCTACTTCTTCGCGAGGTTGGCCCCTCACCCCAGCCCCCGGATCAAGTCCGGGGCAGGCTCTCTATCCCCGAAGGGGAGAGGGAGCAAAAGCTTAGGCGATGCCCATGCCGGCGATACCGGCGATCTCTGCATCGTCAAACCCGGCCATGCCGGCAAAGCGGCGGCCGCGTTCGGCGTAATCGTGATACTGATCGAAACTCGGCGCGCCCGGCGAAAGCAGCACGGTGCCGCCTTGCGGTGTCACGATGCGCGCCATCTCGACGGCGTCGGTGAGTTTGTCGACATCACCTAACGGCACTTCTGATTTGGCGGCACGCAAGGCCGCTGCAATGCGCGGACCGTTGCTGCCCTGGGTGATGATGCGCAAGGCCGTGCGCGATTTGACCGCCTCGACAAATGCGCTCCAATCCAGCCCGCGATCATGTCCACCGACAATCACGGTAACTTCGCGCCCGTGCAAACTCTCCAAGGCCGCGAGCGTTGCCTGCGGCGTGGTGCTGATGGAGTCGTTGATCCATTGCAAACCATCACGCTCACCCAGCGGTTGCAGGCGGTGCGGCAGCGGGCGGAAGCTTGCCAGGGCTGGTGCAGCGGCGATGGCGTCGTGGCCCATGGCATCCAGGGCTGCGAGGGCGGCGCAGGCGTTCAGCGCGTTGTGCGCGCCGGGCACGGCGATGCGTTCCAGCGCCAACACTTCCGTCGCGCCACGACGAATAAAGCCATTCGCCACATGCCAGCCTTCCGGCTGACCGAATAACAGGCGATGCGCATGGTTGGCGGTTTTTTCCAACAGCGATGCCTGCTCGCCATTCACCAACAAGCGACGAGCGACATCGGCCAGCTTGAGCTTGTCGGCGACGTAACGCTCGCGGGTGCCGTGCCAATCCAGGTGTTCTTCGTAAAGGCTGGTGATGACGCCGAGTTCGAGCGGGCCGGCTTCGCCGGTCTGGAAGCTGGATAGTTCGATGGCCCATAGCTCGGCTTGCTCATCGAGCAATTCGAGCATGGGCAAGCCGATATTGCCGGCCAATGCGGTGCGGATACCGAGCGCGCGGGCAAGATGCGCAAGCAAGGCGGTGGTGGTGCTTTTGCCCTTGGTGCCGGTGACCGCCACGACGTGCGCTTGCGGATTTTCGCCAAACCACAAGGCGGTGCCGGACGTGAAGCGCGTGCCTTGCGCCTTTGCGGTGACAACGGCGGGTTTGTAGGCGGAAATGCCGGGTGATTTGATGACGATGTCGTAGGCGCTCAGCGCGACGGCATCGGGTTCATGCGGATAGACGCGCAGTGCCGCATCGAAGGCCTGCGCGTCGGCGGCTTCGGCTTCACCGCAATAAAGCGCCAGCGATAATTCGGGCCGACGTTTGCGCAGCGCATGAATCGCCGCGCGCCCTTCCCTGCCGAAACCCCAGATCGCGACGCGCTGACCGGCCAGCTCCGCAATACGCATATCAGCCGATCGCTGCCAGTGCAGCTTGCAGGCGGGTCGGCACGCGGTGTTCGCTGGACGCTTGCAGCCAGGGCTCCAGTGCCAGTTCCGCGACGTTGAGCTGCGGCAGGATCTCGCTGCGGAAGCGTGCGACGAGTGCATCTTCCTGCCATTCCGGTCGCTGGCTCAGTGCATACATGGCTGCACGCGCTTCGGCGCCCTCGCCCACGCATTCGAAGGGTTTGTGGTCGTGATATTCCAGCAGTGCATCGAAACCGGCGGCTTGCGTTTCGTCATCCAGCAGGTTGCGGCCGAAGATGCCGAGCAAGCGCGGCTTGGGCAGGAACGGCGCCAGCGCGAGGAATACGAAATGGCATTTGGGGCACTGGCCGCACCAGCGATCGGCCGGTTTCGGGCCGAGGATCTTGAAGTTGCGGTTGCAGCTGGAGAAGACGTCAAAGTACGGCGTGAGCCTGGCGAAGGCACGGGTAATCGCCAGTTCCGAATAGGGGCGCAGCAGCGAGCAATAATCGAGATCGGTGGCGACGTGCGTGTGCAGCCAGTCGCTGAACATCTGCTCGAACGTGTAGCCCTTGCTCCACTGGTGATTCACCTGCTGGCCTTCGTATTCCAGCGTGGCGGCGGAGGCGGAGCGTTCGTTGGCGAAAGCGATGCTGTCGTAGCCGTAGAGAATCGCCGCCACCGCGAGAATCGCCGAGTTCACCGCGGTCACCGGGATGTGGCCGTTCCATGCGCCAAGGCGGTTGAGTTCGAACAGACCCGGCGCGAGTTCGCGTTGGATGTTGAGCGTGGGCAAGCCGGTGCGTTCTGCGCAGGCCGCGATCAAGGGGGAGTTGCCGACCCATACTGCCGTCGCCTCACCGCCGATCTGTTTGATCGCTTCCACAGCGACGAGGGAATCCTTGCCGCCGCCGATGGGAACCAGAGTGCGCTTGGGCAGGTTGAGTGTTGCGGCGAGTGTGTGCCCCTCAGCCTGGGGTGAAGCACTGCGTGGGAAGGCAATGCGTCCACGCAGATCGAGACCATTGCGATACGCGAACTCGGCCAGGCCGTGCAGGTAGAGCGCTTCGAGCAGGTTCGCCGTTGCGTCGTCCAGCGGGCCGTCCGCCAGCTCGATCCTGGGTGGAATGCCAGCCTTGTAGTAGCTGACGCCGGCAAAGAGGTGCAGCAGCTTCAGCGCTGCATCGAAGGCGGGCTTGCGCTCGGCGGACACGGGGGGTGCAGCGGGAAAGCTCACCCGTTCGATCAATTCCTCGCCCTGGTCGAAGGCGTACACCAGCTCGGCTACGCCGTTGGTGTAGCTGCAGCGCACGAAGCGGAAGACCTGGGTCAGGCGGGGTTGGATCGGTTGGGTCACTCAAAAGCTCCGGATCGATGTTCTAACACTTCGCGAGGTTGGCCCCTCACCCCAGCCCTCTCCCCGGAGGGGAGAGGGGGAAGAGCGGGCGGCTTCACCTCCCCGAGAGAGGGGAAGCGAGCTTTACTCCCTCTCCCCTCCGGGGAGAGGGCTGGGGTGAGGGGCCACTCTTGCCACCGCCCCCAAAATCACCTCAAGCACCGCCTCGATATTCGTCAACACGTCATTGTTCCAGAAACGCAGCACGCGGTAACCCAGTGATTCGAGTCGACGTGTGCGATCAGCATCCGCTGCCATCATTTCTGCATGTTGTCCGCCGTCCAGTTCCACAATCAAGCTCGCTTCGGGACAGACGAAATCGACGATGTAGCGATCGATTTCATGCTGGCGACGGAATTTGCTTCCCATCAAGTGTCGATTGCGTAGATAGCGCCAAAGCAGATGTTCGGCGTCCGTCATGTTGCGGCGCAGTCCGCGCGCCCGATCGACGTGCATGCGTTTCATCCTGATACGCGCTCCTTGGGCTTTGCTCCTTCTCCCCTCCGGGGAGAAGGTTGGGATGAGGGGGCAACCTTGCGAAAAAGCACAAGCGAAGCCCAGCTCCGAACTTTACTCAGTGCGAGGTTGTCCCCTCACCCTGCCCTCTCCCCGGAGGGGAGAGGGGAAAAGCTTGCGGCTACTCGATGACGATCTCTTCCGCCTCATCGCGCAGATTGTACGGGGAGGACATGACCTTGCCGTAGGCGCCGGCCTGGGCGATCAGCATCACGTCGCCTTCCTGCGCTTCCGGCAGGCGGCGGTCGGAGCCGATCACGTCGCCGCTTTCGCAGATCGGGCCGACCACCTGGTACAAGGCGGTGGCGGGCTGATCGAGGCGGGTGAGGTTCACGATCTCGTGCCAGGCGTCGTACAGCGCCGGGCGGATCAGGCTGTTCATGCCGGTATCCACGCCGAGATAGCGCCAGGAGCCTTTGCCCTTCTGCTGGGTTACCCGGGTGAGGAGCACGCCCGCATCCGCGACCAGATAGCGGCCCGGTTCCATCCACAGCTGGTAATGCGGATAGGCGGACTTGACCTTGCGCAGCACTTCTTCCAGCGCGGCGATATCGAGGCGCGATTCGCCCGGATGCGAAGGCACGCCAAGGCCACCGCCGATGTCCAGGAAGGTGACGCTGCCGATGCGTTCGGCCAGACTGGCGAGCTGGTTATAGACCTCACCCCAATGCTTGTCGTCGAGGATGCCCGAGCCCAGATGCGCATGCAGGCCACGCACGGTCACGTTGTGGGTATCGGCAAGACGCAGGAAGGCATCGATCTGGTCGACCGGCAAGCCGAACTTGCTGCCGCTGCCGCCGGTACGCACTTTCTCGTGATGGCCCAGGCCGCGGCCAAGGTCCACGCGCAGTACGATCTCGCGTCCACGGAACACCTCGCCCCAATGCTCCAGCGGATAGAGCGAGTCGAGCGATACGGTGGCGCGCGTGCTCAAGGCCCAGGCGTAATCTTCGCGCGGCGCGAAGTTGGGCGTGAACAGCAGCGGTGCGGATTCGGGCACCACCGCCATCACCGCCTTCAATTCGCCGGGCGACACGCATTCGAAGCCGAAACCTTCCTCGGCCAGTGCGCGCAGAATGCCCGGATGCGTGTTCGCCTTGACCGCGTAATGCAGGCGATCGACCGCGGCAAGTGTTTTCAGCTCGCGCGCCTGCGCGCGGACCGTCGGCAAGTGATAGACGTAGCGCGGCGTGGCTTCGGCACCGAGGGCAAGCAGTTGCTCACGGCGTGACGAACGCCACCACGCATCACCAGTAGCAGGTGTTTCACCACTGCCGTACAAGGTTTGCCAGCTTTGTCCGAACAACGCGCTGTCGTCGGTGCGCAGGGCGCCGGCGGTGATCAGCATTTCGTGCAGACGCGGCACCAGTTCGTCGACCACGCTCTCGTCCACCACGAAGGTGAGGTTGAGGTTGTTCGACGATTGCGAAATCAGGTGCACGCGCAATTGGCCGAATTCGGCCAGCACGCCGGACAAGGTGTGCAGCATCGAGCGCATGCCGCGACCGACCAGGGTGATCGCCGCGCACGGTGCAATCACCTTCACGCGACATACCTTGGCCAGGTCGCTGGCCAGCGCGGCCACCGCATCGGAATCGAGCAGGTTTTCGGTGGGATCGAGCGACACGGTCACGTTGGTTTCGGCCGAACTGATCAGGTCCACCGACAGGCCGTGCTGCTTGAAGTGCGCGAACACGTCGGCAAGAAAGCCGACCTGCTGCCACATGCCGACCGATTCCATCGAGACCAGGGTAAGGCCCTTGCGCGCGCTGATCGCTTTTACGCTCGGCGCATGCTCGCGCACTTCCGGGCCGATCACGGTGCCTTCCAGCTCGGGCCGGTTGGTGTCCTTGATCAACATCGGCACACGCGGTTCGCGCAGCGGCGAGAGACAGCGCGGGTGCAGCACCTTGGCGCCGGTGGAGGCGATTTCCTGGGCTTCCTCGTAGTCCAGCTTCTGCAGCAGCCGCGCGCCGGCGACCTGGCGCGGATTGGCGGTGAACATGCCGGCTACGTCGGTCCAGATTTCCACGCGCTGTGCTTTGAGCAACGCGCCGAAATACGAGGCCGAGGTATCCGAGCCGCCACGCCCGAGCAGCACGGTGCGGCCCTGCGATTCGCGCGCAATGAAGCCTTGCGTGATGAACACTTCGCCACGTTGCGCCAGACGCGCATTCAGGGCCGGATCGGGCTTGGCTTCGACCATCGCCGATAACAGCTTGCTGCGTTCGTTCTGGTTGGGCAGCGAGGCCGCGGCAAGGCAGTCGCGCGCATCCACCCATTGCGTAGGCAGGCCGCTGTGGCTCAGGAAAGCTGCGCCGAGCGCGCTGGACATCAACTCGCCATGCGCCTGCACCAGCGCAGACCAGGCAAGCTCGCCCAACGCGGCGGGCCCTTCTTCGGCCAGCTTGGCCAGATCGGCCAGCCGCGTGCCGAGTGCATCCGGAACCGCCAGTTGCATGTGATCGAGCAAGTCGTAATGCCGTTGCGCGATCGCCTTCGCAGCCTCGATACGTTTGCCTTTTTCTTCCTGCGCGCACATCTGTTTGAGTGCGTCGGTGATGCCGGTGAGCGCGGACACGACCACCAGCACGCGTGCGTCTTCGGCGCGGCGGCTGGCAACGAGCTCACGGATGTTCTGCCAGCGTGGCAGGGTGGCGACACTGGTGCCGCCAAACTTCATCACGATCCAGGGGGCGCCGCTGGTAAGTGGCGCGGAGGCATTCGAGGTCACGGTTTCTCTGTCAGGGTTGCGAGGAAAACAATCCTGCCAGTGTTGCGCTGCACCAGCTGGAATGCAACCGGTGATAAGGCATATGGGTTTGGATGGCTAAATGCCAGCTCGCTCTACTCCCTCTCCCCTCCGGGGAGAGGGTTGGGGTGAGGGGACAATCTTGCCTTAGGAATAAATCGAAGCGATGCATCAATGAAGTTTGGGGCAAGCCTTGGCCCCTCACCTCAATCCTCTCCCCGAAGGGGAGAGGAAGCCAAAGCGGATGCATTGTTGAAGTTCAACGCAAGCCTTGGCCCCTCACCTCAATCCTCTCCCCGGAGGGGAGAGGAAGCCAAAGCGGATGCATTGTTGAAGTTTGGGGCAAGCCTTGGCCCCTCACTTCAATCCTCTCCCCGGAGGGGAGAGGAGGCGAACGTGTGCGCTGTGCGCACCTCGTTATTCCACCAGGACGGGGATCTTGCCGATCTTCGCCTGCCACTCGCGAGGCCCGGTCTTGTGCACGGAGGTACCCGCCGAATCCACGGCGACAGTCACCGGCATATCCTGCACTTCGAATTCGTAGATCGCTTCCATGCCCAGGTCGGCAAAGCCAACCACACGCGACGCTTTGATCGCCTTGGAAACCAGATAAGCCGCGCCACCCACTGCCATCAGATACACCGACTGATGCTTCTTGATTGCATCGATCGCCGCCGGACCACGTTCGGCCTTGCCGACCATGCCCAGCAGACCGGTCTGCGCCAGCACCTGTTCGGTGAATTTGTCCATGCGGGTGGCGGTGGTGGGGCCAGCGGGACCGACTACTTCGTCGCGCACCGGATCGACCGGGCCGACGTAGTAGATGAAGCGGCCGGTGAAATCGACCGGCAGCTTTTCGCCCTTGTTGAGCATGTCGACCATGCGCTTGTGCGCGGCGTCGCGGCCGGTCAGCAGCTTGCCGTTGAGCAACAGCACTTCGCCGGGTTTCCAGCTGGCGACTTCTTCGCGGGTGACGGTGTCGAGATTGACGCGGCGGCCCTTGGAGGCGTCGTAGGTGAGCTTGGGCCAGTCTTCCAGCGACGGCGGATCGAGCGCGACCGGGCCGGAGCCGTCCAGGGTGAAGTGCGCGTGGCGGGTGGCGGCGCAGTTGGGGATCATCGCCACCGGCAGGTTGGCGGCGTGGGTGGGGTAGTCCTTGATCTTCACGTCGAGCACGGTGGTGAGGCCGCCCAGGCCCTGCGCGCCGATGCCGAGTGCGTTGACCTTTTCGTACAGCTCCAGACGCAGTTCCTCGGCACGGTTCTGCGGGCCGCGGGCGATCAGGTCCTGGATGTCGATCGGCTCCATCAAGGCTTCCTTGGCCAGCAGCATCGCCTTCTCGGCGGTGCCGCCGATGCCGATGCCGAGCATGCCGGGCGGGCACCAGCCGGCGCCCATGGTCGGCACGGTCTTGAGCACCCAGTCGACGATGGAGTCGGACGGGTTGAGCATCACGAACTTGGACTTGGCCTCGGAGCCGCCGCCCTTGGCGGCGACGATCACGTCGACGGTGTCGCCCGGCACGATCGAGACATTGATCACCGCCGGGGTGTTGTCCTTGGTGTTGCTGCGCTTGCCGGCCGGATCGGCCAGCACGCTGGCGCGCAGCTTGTTGTCCGGGTCGTTATAGGCGCGGCGCACGCCTTCGTTGACCATGTCTTCCAGCGACAGCGTGGCGTCCCAGCGCACGTTCATGCCCACCTTCAGGAACACGGTGACGATGCCGGTGTCCTGGCACAGCGGGCGGTGGCCTTCGGCGGCCATGCGCGAGTTGATCAGGATCTGCGCCATGGCGTCCTTGGCGGCCGGCGATTCTTCGCGCTCGTAGGCCTTGGCCAGGTTGGTGATGTAGTCGACCGGGTGGTAGTAGCTGATGTACTGGAGGGCGTCGGCGACGGACTGGATCAGATCGTCTTGCTTGATGGTGGTCATTGGCGGCTGCTTCGACTGGGATGGGGGCTCCGCGAACCTTGCGTTGGCGGGGCACAACCCGTCTATTGTGCCGCAATCGGTCCCGCACATAAAAAAGGCGGCCGCTGGAAGCGGCCGCCGTGGGGGTGATGGGCCCGGCTGGATCAGAAGCGGTATTCGCCCTGGATCGAATACATGCCGGCGCGGGTGGTACGCAGGTACGCGCCGTCGAGGCCCGCATCCGAACTGCGCATGGGACCGCGCGGGGTGCGATAGGTGTCGTAGGCCAGGCCGACGCTGAAGTGCTTGTTGAAGTTATAGCCCGCGCCAAGGCCGAAGTACTCGCCGGTATTGGTCATGGTGCCGCGCACCGTTTCCATGCCCGCCGGGGAGTAGTCTGCAACCGTGTACGTATTGCGGCCACGGAACCATCCGACGCGCGCCGAGATGTACCAGTTATCCGTGATGTTGTAGTTGAGGTTGCCGCCCAGCAGGTAGCCACGGTTTTTCTGGGTGTAGCGTGTGGCGCCATAAGGGTCGGCGACGTTGAGGCGGTACTGGCCCAGATAGCCATAACCCACCTCGAAGCCGTAATCGACCACGCTGTTCCAGCGATAACCGACGCGCAGGGCGCTGGCGGGGTCGCCGTTGCGCTGATTTACATCGATGCCCGGAAAAGAGGGCCGAGCACCGATGCCGTAATCGGAGTAACCGGCATTGGCATTGACGAACGCATTGCCCTCGGCGAAAGCGGCGGCCGAGGCCGTGCCGAGGGCGAATACGACGGCGAGTGTGACGAGTTTGCGCATTGCAACGAGCTCCTTGTTGTAGTGATGCCGTGTCCATCAAGCCGCTCTCGTGCAAGGCGGCCCCGAACTGTAAAGATTTCGCGAAATGTAACGAACCGAGCGATTGATGCCTAAGAGCCTTCCCTGACATCTTGTAGTGATGTGCCTACAAAAAAACTTGTGCAATGAAATCGATATCAAGAGCGCATTTTTCGCAAACCGCGCAGATAACGGGCACAAATGCAGTCCTACGTAATATCGATACAAAGAACTAGGCGCTATCCCGATAAGCACTTTCGTTCATGCCTACATGTCACTCAGGCACTTCCACAGACACCAAGACCGCTATACGCTGTTCAAGCGGCGCAACGCCGGTCGTCAGGGGTGACAGACGACGTCGCGGGGAAGAAGAGATTTCAGCTAATGCTCGACGGTTCGCCGTTTGAAGTGTGGGCGTGTGTCTCGCGTCCAGACGGGCAATCGTTGTGCCCATCGGGAGAAACACCATGTTTGCGAAGTTGCGCCGCAAGTCGCTTCCATTGTCCCTTGGCCTGCTGCTGACCGGTCTGAGTACCGGCGCCATGGCAGCCAACGCGACCCCAGCCACCGATGCCGGAGCTGCTCCGGCCAATCAGACCATGCAGGTCACCCTGGTGCTGAAACTACGCAACCAGGCTGCACTGGAGGACTACATCAAGCAAACCGTCACACCTGGCAGTGCGCACTATCAGCAGTTCCTGACCACCAGCCAGTTCGCCCAGCAGTACGGCGCCAGCGATAGCGATGTCGCACGCGTGCAGGCGTATCTGCAGAAGCAGGGCCTGAGCAGCCAGGTGCTGCCGAGTCATCTGGCGATCATGACCACCGGTACGGCAGCGCAGCTCGATGCGCTGTTCAGCACCTCGATCCACAACTACGTGTCGCGTGAAAACGGACGCCAGTTCCACAAGCCGGCCGGTTCGGCACAGATACCTTCGGCGATTGCCGACGTGGTGGATGTAGCCAGTGGCCTGAGCAACGAACACGTTTATCTTGCACACCATGTATCGGCATCCGCCTTTACTGCGCTCAACAGCCAGAAGCCGAAGACCAATGCGCAAAGTTCGGCGGCGGCCGGCTCGAACGGCAACCCGACGGCTACGGGCATCCCGGAAGAGTACACGGTGGGTGACGTGGCCAACTTCTACAACATCAATCCGTTGTACCAACGTGGTGTGGTTGGCAAGGGTTCGACCGTCGGCATCGTAACGCTGTCGAACTTCTATCCCAGCGACGCAACGTTGTATTGGACGGATATCGGCCTCGCCACCAAGCCCAATCGCATCAAGCAGGTGCATGTCGACGGCGGTGGTGCGATTGATGGCGGCAGCGGCGAAACCTCGATCGACGTCGAGCAGTCCGGTGGTATTGCACCGTATGCGAATGTCATCGTGTACGACGCGCCGAATACCAATGACGGCTATGTCGATGTCTTCGCCCGCGCGGTTTCCGACAACGTCGCAGACAGCATTTCCACCAGTTGGGGCCTGCCGGAGATCGCCAATTTCGCGGCGCTGAACATCCCCGGAGCGAGCAATACCGATACGACCGACGTCGGCGATCTGCGTGCGTTCCATGCGATCTTCCTGGAAGCGGCGGTGCAAGGGCAGTCGTTGTTTGCCGCCGCGGGCGACTCCGGTGCGTACGACACCGTGCGCGATTTCGGGTACGCCCCAGGCCCGGGCAACTACACCAGCGCACCGCTGACGGTAGATTCACCGGCTTCCGATCCCTACATCACGGCGGCGGGCGGCACCACCACGCCGTACAGCTATTCGTTCAACGGCGGTCCGGTCGAATCGATCACGCAGGAAAGCGTATGGGGCTGGGACTATATCCAGAACTACTTCAACACTTACGTCGGCCCGAACGTGATCGACCTGTTCTCGGTCGGCGGTGGCGGCGGCGTGAGCGTGTACTGGCATACGCCGTTCTATCAAGCGTTCACCAACGGCGTTGAAACCAGCCAACCGCATCAGACGCTGGTGTACGACGATCCGGTTGCCGGCCCGACCACGCAGCTGATTCTTCCCAGCCATTTCCAAGGCCGCAACGTGCCGGATATTTCGTTGAACGCGGATCCTGAAAGCGGCTACATGTTCGTGCTGGACGGCGCCATCAACTACGGTGAAGGCGGCACCAGCTTCGTCGGGCCGCAACTCAACGGCATCACCGCCCTGCTACGGCAAAGTAGCGGTCATCGCATCGGCTTGTGGAATCCGCAGGTCTACGCGATCCAGAACATCTTCGGCTACGGGCGCTTCTCCGCGTTCAACAGCATCCGCGCCGGCGACAACTGGTTCTACTACGGCCAGCCGCGCTACAACGAGGGCGCGGGCATCGGTTCGCTGAATGTCGCCAACCTGGATGTGTTCCTGCGCAGCGGATTCTGAGCGGACATGGATCCACGCTTCGGGCCGCGTGCATGACACGCGGCCCGATTTCTTTTGCAAGGCGCTGGCCGATACCATGCGTGCAGATTCCCGCGCAGATATCCCCATGTCATCCAAACGCCGCTTCATGCAGCTTGACGTGTTTTCCGACCAGCCGACCAAAGGCAATCCGCTGGCGGTGGTCATCGACGCGAACGGGCTCGACGAAACCAGCATGCGCAACTTCGCGCGCTGGACGAACCTGTCGGAAACCACCTTCCTGTTGCCGCCCGCCGAACCGGGTGCGGATTATCGCGTGCGGATCTTCACGCCTCGGCAGGAACTGCCCTTTGCCGGACATCCCAGCGTGGGCAGTGCGTATGCGGCGATGGAAGCGGGACTGATCCAGGCAGGAAAAACCGCGCTGATCCAGCAATGCGCCGCGGGCTTGCTGCCCGTGCGTGTCGATGGTGTTGGCGCCACGCGCACGATTCACGTACAGGCGCCGCCTGCGCGTGCGCATCACATCGATGCGGGCCTCCGGAACGCCATCGCCCAGGCACTGCAGCATCCGCTGGAAGACACGCAGGTACGACTGGTGGACAACGGCCCGCGATGGTTGATCTGCCATCTGCACGATGCCGCGCAGGTACGTCTGCTGAAGCCTGATCTATCCGCCATCGCTACCCTGTGCGTGCAGCACGGCAGCATCGGTGTGTGCGTATTCGGACGGGAGCACGGCGGCGATGCGGCGATGGCGGTGCGCGCGTTCTGTCCGGCCGACAACATTCCGGAAGATCCTGTGACCGGTAGCGCAAATGCCGCCATCATGGCCTTTCTCGTCGATCGCGAAGACAAGAGTTATGGCGATAGCTATCGGGCCAGCCAGGGACGTGAAGTGGGATACGACGGCCGGGTTGACGTCTCGCGCGATCCGCTTGCCGGCAGCATCCATATCGGCGGCCGTTGCGTGGTGCTGATTCGCGGCGAACTCACACTGGATTGAAGCACCCCGCAAACAATCGCGGCCGCACGATGGCGGCCGCGTTGCATGGTCGTCGTTGCGTAGAACTCAGAAGCGGTACTCGAGGGTGCCGCCGTACATGCTGGTGCCGAAATGGCCCTGCCAGATGCCGGGAGCCTGCGAGTGGTAAAAATCGTAATTCAGGCTCAATCCCAGGTGCCGGTTGAAGTCGTAACCCAGGCCTGCGCCCACATAAAAGCCGTTGTCATCGGCACTTGCCCTACCCGATATCAGACCGAGCGTATCGTGCACATTTTCGTAGGTCTGCGAATGGAGCCAGCCTGCGCGCGACGAAAAGAACCAGCCGTAGTCGCCGTAATGCACCTTGAAAGTGCCACCGAGGATTTCACCATCGGTTCTGGCGCCAATACGGAGGGGGTCATAAGGACCACCCTCGCTGGGCACGAGGTTGTAGTTGGTCCCGGCTACTTTGCCCAAATCCACGTAGCCGGTTTCCACGCCCCAGGAAAACGCCCCGGCGTTCCACAGATAGCCCAGCCGCACCGCGCCTGCCCAGCTGGTGGGATCACGGTCCCGCAGATTGTTGAAGGCGGTATCCTGGCCGGCCGCTTCGCCATTGACGAAGAACTGGCCATCCGCTGCCATCGCCGACGTGGACGCAATAGCAACTGCCACGCCGATGGCGATCTTTGAAAGTCCTATTTTCATTGGAGCCCCTGATAAAAGAGTGGGTTGTTGTTGACGACTGAACGCAACGATCCGACCACTTTTCGTTTGCGCTGATCAACGAGCGCAAACTTTTGCGACCGCAGGAAAACCGGCGGACCGGGCATTTTCAGTGAGAGGAATGCATTTCGCAAACGGCTCGCTGGAGCCAGCAGTCAATCGTCATCCCGGTGAAAGCTTGATGCGCTTTACCGCGACGTTGATCTCTTGGCGCCGTTGATGTCGAACGTCGCTGGGTCCCGGCCTTCCTCGCTCCTCAAAGCCGGGGCGACGGCGAGCTGGACGTTCGGTGCGAGGCGGATCACACCGCATGCGAGCTTCGATGGCATCACTGATTGCCTATCACACGCGAAGCTCTCGCCGCCCCGCTCTTGCCGTATCCCCTTCTGGTTGCGATGCTGCGGCTTTCATCTGCAGGGAACACCCATGACGTCACCGGTTTCCGGTTATCAGCGCAGCCTTCGACTGCGGGACGCAGCGTTGGTGGTTATCGGCGGCATCATCGGCGGCGGTATCTTCCTCAATCCGGGCATTGCTGCGCAGCGCACGGAATCCGGGCTGGCGTTGCTGCTGATGTGGGTCGGCGCGGGCGTGCTCACCCTGATCGGTGCGCTCTGCTATGCGGAACTGGGCGCGCGCCGCCCGCATGCCGGCGGCAGCTATGTTTATCTGCGAGAGGCATTCGGGCCGCTGGCCGGCTTCTTGTTTGGCTGGACCATGCTGCTGGTGATCTATTCGGGCTCCAGCGCCGCCGTCGCCACCATCTTTGCCAGCTATACCGCTTCGGTGTTCGGGCTTCCTGCGAGCATGGCGACGCCGTTGGCGGCCGGCGCCCTGGTGCTGGTCGCGGGCATCAACCTGTTCGGGCTGAAGTTTGGCGTGCAGATGCAGAACCTTTTTACGCTGCTGAAGCTGCTCGCCGTGGCCGTGCTGGTGGTGTGCGGATTGTTTCTCGCCGGCGCAGGCAAGACTTCGGTGCTGGCGGTGGATCCAGCGCGCAGCGGAGTCGGCTTCATGAGCGCGTCGCTGCCGGTGTTGTTTGCGTATTCGGGTTTCACCTATCTCAATAACCTGGCCGGTGAAGTGCGCGAGCCGCAGCGCACCCTGCCCCGCGCCCTGGTGCTGGGCATGCTCGGCGTGATCACCGCGTATGCGTTGGTCAACGTGGCGTATCTGGCGGTGTTGGGCCACGATGGCCTGGCCCTCAGTCACACGCCCGCCGCCGACGTGATGGGCAAAGTGTTCGGCTCGGCCGGTGCCAAACTGATTGCCGTGGGCATTGCGATTTCCACCTTCGGCTTCTGCAACATCACGCTGGTAGCCGGCGCCCGCGTGCTGCAGGTGATGGGCGCCGATGGCCTGTTCTTCGCCAGCGTGGGCCGCCTGCATGAGCGTCATCACACGCCCAACCTGGCCCTGTTGCTGCTTACCGGCTGGTCGATCGTGCTGGTGCTGTCCGGCAGCTACGGTCAATTGCTCGATTACGCCACCTTCGGCGATTGGCTGGCCTGCGCGGTGGGCGTGAGCACGCTGTTCTGGTATCGCCGCATGCAGCGGGCCGACGTATCGTTCCGCGTGCCGGGCTATCCGCTGTTGCCGCTGATCTTTATCGCCACGATCGGGCTGGTGGTGGTGCAGAGCCTGCGCACCAGTCCGGCCAATACCGGCATCGGCGTGGCCATCATGGCGGCCGGCATCCCGGTCTACTGGGTCTGGCGCCGGCTGTTCAGGCCGGCTTAGGGATACTCTGATCCAGTCCCCTAATTTCTTGCGCAATGCCACAATGCGCGAATAGGTACCCAGGAGAAACCTTCAGATGGCGCAAGACCACGCCGTGCCGGCGCACAGTGGGGATATCACCCCGGTCCCGGTCCATTCCGGGATCGTGTTGCAGATCAACGGCGAGAGCTACCACCACACCGGTGATCCGGAGATGCCGCTGCTGTGGTATCTGCGCGACGTGCTGCGGCTGGATGGCACCAAGTACAGCGGCGAGCATGGCGAAGGCGGCGCCGACCTGGTGCTGGTCAACGGCAAGGCGACCTCATCCATCGGCGTGCCAATGAGCAAACTGGACGGCAAGCAGGTGGTCACCGTCGAAGGGCTGGTGGATGCGAAGGGCGGCCTGCATCCGCTGCAGCAGGCGTTCATCGATGAAGACGCGATCGGCTGCGGCTACTGCACGCCGGGTTGGCTGATCGCCTCGATGGATCTGCTCAACCGTCACAAAGACCCTTCCGACGGCGACATCAATACCCTGCCCAACCTGTGCCGCTGCGGTTGCCAGACTCGCGTGCGCAGCGCCATCAAGCGCGCCGCGGCAGCGATGAAGCAAGGAGGCAAGGCATGAGCGGCCAGACAAGGCTGTCGCGCCGCCGCTTCCTGCAAGTGCTGGCCGGTACCGCCGGCGCGCTGATCGTGGGCATCCGCATGGCCGACGCTGCCGATGCTGCGCCGGTGCCGATGGATATGCTCGGTGACAACCTTTACGGCCTGGGCCTGTATGTGCGGATCGATCAGGACGGCGGCGTGCTGATCGGCGCGCGCGATCCGGATACCGGCACCGGCGTGGCCACCTCGCTGCCGCGCATCATCGCCGACGAACTCGATGCCGATTGGCGGCACGTGCGCGTCGTGCCGCTTGGACTCGGCGTCACCAACAACAACGGCAAGCCAAGCTGGACCTACGGCCAGCAGGTCGGCGGCACCGGCAATTCCATTCCCCGTGCATGGCGCGATCTGCGCGCGGCCGGTGCGCTGGCGCGCTGGCTGCTGTTGCAGGCCGCAGCACAACAACTCAGTGTATCGGTCGACCGGCTGCGCACGGAAAAGAGCACGGTGATTGCGCCGGATGGGCGTCGTCTTGGCTACGGTCAACTGGCTGCCGCGGCGGCCAAGATCACGCCGCCGCAAGCGCCGGTGGCGCTCAAGACAGCGGATCGCTACAGCTTGATCGGACAGCCGACGGGCGATGTCGATGCGCGCGGCATCGTCACCGGTCTGACGCCGTACTCGCTCGACCAGCATTTTGGTGACGCCGTCGTCGCCGTGCTCGCGCACAGCCCCTGGCCGGACGGCCAGCTTGATCAGCTCGACAAAGGTCCGGCGCTGGCCATCAAGGGCGTGATCGACGTTATCGAACTCAAGCCCGATCCAGCGCTGCCTCCCGGTCAGACCGTGATCGCGCCTGCCGTGGCCGTCGTCGCCGAAACCACCTGGATTGCCTTGCAGGGCCGGCGCGCGCTGAAACTCGACTGGAAGCCGGGCGCCAGTGGCAAGGAAAACAGCGCCGACCTGGAACAGCAGGCGACGGCACTGCTCAACAGCGACAGCGCACCTACCACGCGCGTGCGCGACGATGGCGAGATCGACAAGGCCGGCCGCAAGGCGGCGCGCCGCGTTGAAGCGATGTATTACCAGCCCTGGCTGGCACACGCCGCCAACGAACCGATGAACTGCCTGGTGCGCATCGACAAGACCGGCGCCACGTTGTACGTGCCGACCCAGTCACCGCAACAGGCGTGGACGGTGGTGCAACGCCTGACCGGCTTGCCGCCCGACCAGATCGATATCCGCCTGTCGCGCATCGGCGGCGGTTATGGCCGTCGGCTCGATCACGATTACGTGGCCGAGGCCGTGTTGCTGGCCCAGCAAGTCAAAAAACCGCTGCGCCTGTTCTGGCCGCGCGATGAGGACATCACGCACGACTATTACCGTTCCGGTTTCGTGCACAAATTCGACGCCATCGTCGATGCCAAGCGCCACATCATTGCGTGGAACCAGCGTGTCGCCAGCGCCTCGGCACTGACCGGCCGCGGCGTGTCCAGCGATCACCTGTGGACGTCCGAAGTCGGCGTGAATGATCTTCCCGCCGGTTTCGTGCCCAATTACCGCAGCGACTGGTTCAGCCTGACCTCGTCGATACCGCGCGGTCCACATAAAGGCATGCCGGACATCGCCAATGCGTTCGCGGTCGGCAGCTTTATCGACGAGATCGCGCACTCGATCAAGGAAGATCCGCTCGACACCCACCTGCGCCTGATCGGCGAACCGCGCCTGGTGCCGCTGCAAGGCGGTGGCGCGATCGACACCGCACGCCTCACGAATGTGCTGAAACTGGTCACCGATCGCATCGGCTGGAAAGACTGGCTGCGTTCCGTCAACGGTCTGGGCATCGCCTGCTGGTACATGGATGGTGCGTATGTCGCGCATGCCATCGAAGTCTCGATGCAAGGCGAACAACTCACTCTCGAACGCGTGGTCTGCGCGGTCGATGTCGGGCGGGTGATCAATCCACAGGGCCTGGAAGGCCAGATCGCTGGCGCGACACTCGACGCGCTATCCAACACGCTCAACCTCGCCATCACCATCAAGGATGGCAAAGTGCAGCAGAGCAGCTGGAAGGATTATCCGCTTGCCAGCATGGCGCAGCTGCCGAACACGGTGGAAGTGATCACCGTGCCGGGTGATGGTGATCCGGCTGGCGCGAGCTTCCTCGCCATGCCGAGCGCGGCGCCGGCGCTGGCGAATGCGGTGTTTCGTGTCAGTGCGGTGCGTGTGCGGCGCTTGCCGTTGATGAAAGAACTGCTGCGCATGCTTTGATCTTTGCTCTTAAATCTTTGCTCCCTCTCCCCTCCGGGGAGAGGGTCGGGGTGAGGGGCTGCGCTTGCCTCGACCTCGTGGCTACAACGTCATGTGTTTTTAATGCGCTCCCGCTGCGCACAAACATCTTCGCAAGATTGTCCCCTCACCCCAGCCCTCTCCCCGGAGGGGAGAGGGGGAAAAGCGGTTTGCGGCGATGTGTCGTGCTCGCCAAGCTTTGCTCCCTCTCCCCTCCGGGGAGAGGGTCGGGGTGAGGGGCTGCGCTTGCCTCGAACCTCATGGTTACAACGTCATGTGCTTTTGATGTGCCCACGCTGCGCATCTACATCTTCGCAAGATTGCCCCCTCACCCCAGCCCTCTCCCCGCAGGGGAGAGGGCGCAAAGCGGCTTGCGGAAATCACAGCCTCCGTCAAAACCCCTGCTAATGAAACTGATCGCTGGCCGGCACCCACGACGTCGAAGCAGACGCCGGCAAGTGCAAAGGTTGCGTCGTCGGCGCCGACGTTGACGACGGACAATTCGGCGGTATCGGACCGCCGCTGACGCGCGCCGCCGCACATTCGGCGCTGTTGTCCAGCACCACCGGCGCTGCATGGGCCGCTTGCGTCGCGGCAACCGCAGGTGCGCTCTTCGGTACGGATGGATTGGTCGTCGGCAGATTGAGGCGATCGTAGATTTTCTGCGGCAATGGTGTCGCCGGCGGATCGGGATTGGTGCAGCCAAACAGCGACGATGGCAGCAAGGGCATCACGGTGCATTTGATGCGCACGCCTTGCGGCAGATTGAAGGTGTGACTGACCGTGGTCTTTTCCACAGCATGGCGCAACGCGGTGTCGATCGAGCTTTCGCCTTTGGGCGTCCAGTACTGGTCGAATCGGGTGGGCCGATACGTCGGCAGATTCACGTTGTGCGACATGATCTCCGTATCACCGCGCGGCTTGAGCTGAATATACGTGCCGTTCGGCGTACCGAAAGTGCCCTGGCCCTGCTCGCTGACCGTGCTGCCGGCTCCGGCGGCTGGCGAAGCCTGCGTGCCTTGGTTGCTGTTGTTTTCAGCAGGCTGATTGATGCCGTTCGGCTGCCCGGGGTTGGCGTTCTCGCTGCCTTCGGGCGTGGCGTTGGGCGCGGTGCTGACGCTGGCATTGCCAGGGTTGGCCGGCGCACTCGGCGACTCCGGCTGATTGGTGGGTGATGATGTTTGCGCGGCCGTCTGTTCGCTGGACGGTGATGGGGCTGGCTGGGTTTGCGGTGTTGATGGTGTCGGTGCGGGTGCTGGACTCAATTGCGGCTGCAACGACACCGCAGGCACGGCAAGTTTGGGCGCCTCCACCGTCAGTGATGGTGCGGACGGCGTGAGATTCTGTACCGGCACCACCACCGGAGTTACCGGCACCGGCGCGAGCTGCGCTTCCTGCTGCGGCTGCAATGCTGGCGACACTACTTGTTGCGCGGTGCGCGGCACGCTCGGGGTCTGCAACGGTGTTGCCGACAATTGCAGATTGACGCTGGGTGCAGGCTGTGCCGGCATCGGAACGGGCTGCAATGCGGAAGCCGGTGGCGCGGCGGGTGTGGGTGCCGGCGCGACGGCGGCGACCTGCGGCATCGGAATTGATTGCAGCGATGGTTTTTCCACCGCCATCTGCGGCGGCGTGGCGGTCAAGGCCGATTGCGCGGGCTGCACCGGCAGCGCCAACGACGGCAGCGGCGGCATCGGTTGCGTACCTTCCGGCTGCGGCTTGCGCACCGGTTCGGGCTGGAACTGCGGCGGTACCGGTTGCGGTACTTGCAATGCTTGCAGCGACGGCGCGGGCGGCGGCAGACCTAGCGGTTTGGCCTGCACGATGGGCGCCGGTGAGGGTTTGGGCAAGGTGATCGGCGGCAAGGGTGCCGCCGCGGGCTTGGGTTGTTCAGAGGCCGCCTGCTTGGGCGGAGTCACCACCAGTTGCTGCTTCGGTACCGGCATCGGTGGTTGCTGTACTTCTGCCACCGGCGCGGCCGTCGACACTTCATGCGTTGCATGCACCACTTGCGTGGTGTTGCCGCGATGGGTCGGGCCATGCTCCTTGGGTGGAATGCCGCGAACCGGCGGCGGTGGTGGTGGCTGTGGCTTGTTATTGATCAGACGCACTTCCAACGCCGTCCCCTTGGGCTCGGGCGGTGGCGGCGGCAAGTCGTAAGGCGAACCGAGGATTGCCCCGAGCAGGAACATCACATGCACCAGCAAGGCGCCCAGCACGCCAACGACTTTGAGCAGTCGGTCGCGCGGCTTTTCGCGGATGCGGCGCCGATACACCATCGCCCAGGTGGTCGCGTCGCGAGGCGACTTGATCAACACCGGGGGATGGGGAGTAGCGGGCTGTTCCGGGGGCGATGGCGGCATGCGCGCCAGTGTAACGGGCGCGATGGCATTTCTTGAGCGTGGGCTGGATCGCAAGCCGACACCACGCGAGCTCAGGGGACAGGGATGAGCAGCCTCTCGTGCCGCTTACCGTTGTATCCCCGACACCAAGTCAGGGCACCCCGCTGCGGGCGTTTATGGCCCTTGCGGAGACGGCGGTTTTTGCACGCTTGCCGCACGCGCCGGTGTATCCACTGGACAGCCATAGGGCAACGGCTTGCCGGACTTGTAGATGGCGATGCATGTTGCGACGTCCGGCTTGGCGGGTGTGGCAGCGTTCTTTATCAGTGCTGTCGGCGCCATGTTCAACCGCTCATCGCCATCGTTTGACGGCGGCGGTGGCGGCGGATCGCCGCCGCAGCCGCCACTGAGCGCGGCGATCGAAATGCCGCAATGAATGCGGATGCCCTTGGGCAGCTGGATCGTTTTGGTCACCGTGGTTTTATCGACCAGCTTCTGCAACGCGTCATCGACGGCGTTAGTGCTCTTGCGCCAATAACGATCGAGCCCGGTCGGCTTGTACTTGACCGGGTCGTGGTCATGCATGATTTGCGTGTCGCCCTGCGGACCGCGTTGCACGTAATCCGCCGCAGGTGCTGCCGGCGCGCTGCTGGCGTTTGCCGGCAGGATGATGCGTCCGGTGCGATCGAACAATTGCGGTGCCACCGATGTCGCGGGCGCGGGTTGTGGTGGTGGCGTCGTTGCGGGCACGGGTGCCGGCCCGGGCATGTGCAAGGTCATCGCGTTCTTCGCCAGCGGCTCACGCGATGGCCTCGGCGGTGGCGGCGGTGGCGCAATCGGCGGTGGTGCGGCCGCATGCGCTGCCGAAGCGCTGCGTGTGATGAAGCGCACCTGGATCGCGCTGTCCAACTGCACCTGTACCACTTGCGGCGGCGAATAGGGTCGCAGACCGGGCTCCATCTCGTACCACAGCACCGCCACGAAAAAGGCGTGCAGCAACAGCGCAATCGTCAGCGCCACCCACAAGCGGCGATGATCGCGCGGTGCTTTGCGCCAGCGCATCTGATGCAACATGGCGCGGGTGGGTCCGTCGAACGGGTGCAACCCGCGGTCGTTGCCGGGAGACGGCGAAAACCAGCGGTGGTGTTCGACCTGATCAGGGCGTTCGATAAAGCCGTCCTCGGTAGGGGCGCGGCCACTGCCTGTGGCCGTCAGGGGGATGGGGTCTCCAGGGAGCTTCCCACGGTGCCACACAGACCTTTCGCGTGGCCTCCGGTTCCGTGCCGCGCTCACGTCATGTTAACGGTTGTCGCGGAACTGTCTTCGCACTGCAACTTGACCATTGCCGGCAATGGGAGAACGCTAGACCAGCGGCCCCGGGCCGCCTCCCGCCATGACCGCCCCTGCGTCCCGCACGCGAAGGACGACCATGACGGCCCGCCAAAACGCGCGGCCTCATGCGGCGTCGCCAGCACGATCCCGCGCCTCTGTCTTGAGGAGGGTCGCATCGTGTCCTACAACACGGAAAACATCCGCAACGTCGCACTCGCCGGTCACGCTGGCGCAGGCAAGACCACCTTGTTCGAAGCCTTGCTGCACGCCGGGGGCATGATTCAGAACGTGGGATCGGTGGAGCGCGGGACCACGCAGTCCGACACTGACGCACAAGAGAAAGCGCGCGGTCATTCCATCGATAGCTGCATCGCCGGGATCGATCACGGCGACTGTCACATCAACCTGATCGACACCGCCGGCTACTCGGATTTTCGTGGCGGAACCCTGTCCGCATTCACGGCGGTCGAGACTGTCGCCATCGTAGTCAATGCCGCCAACGGCATCGAGCATGGGACGCGCCGCATGATGGATCGTGCGCGCGAACGCGGCCTTGCCCGTTTGCTGGTGATCAACAAGATCGACACCGAAGGTGTGGATCTGGCCGGACTGGTCAACGCCTTGCGCGACGAATTCGGCTGCGAATGCCTGCCCGTCAACCTGCCTGCCGATGGTGCCAGCCGCGTGCTCGACTGCTTCTTCCATCGTGATGGCAAGACCGACTTCTCCTCGCTGACCGAAGCACACCAGCAGATCCTCGATCAGGTGGTGGAGATTAACGAAGCCACCATGGGCGATTATCTCGACAAGGGCGAAGACGCACTCACCCCGCAACAACTGCACGACGCCTTCGAGCAATGTCTGCGCGAAGGGCATCTGGTGCCGATCTGCTTTGCCAGCGCACGCACCGGCGCGGGTGTTCGTGAATTGCTGGAGATCTTCGACCGCCTGCTGCCGAATCCTGCCGAAGCGAATCCACCACTCTTTCGCAGTAGCGACAACACCCAGATTGCGGTGGATCCAAATCCGGCGCAGCACGTCGTCGCGGATGTGTTCAAGGTGATCAATGACCCGTTCGTCGGCAAGCTGAGCGTGTTCCGCGTCTGGCAAGGCACCATCCGTCGCGACAGCCAGCTTTTCATCGATGACAACCGCAAGGCATTCAAGGTTGGCCATCTGTTCCGGCTGAACGGCAAGAGTCATGTGGAAATCGACCAGGCCATCCCCGGCGACATCGCCGCGGTGGCAAAAATCGACGACATCCACTTCGACGCCGTGCTGCACGACTCGCATGACGAAGACAGCATTCATCTGGAGCCATTGTCATTCCCGCAACCGATGTTCGGGCTGGCGCTGCAACCCAAGCACAAGGGGCAGGAACAAAAACTCTCGGTCGCGCTGACGCGGTTGGCCGAAGAAGATCCCTGCTTCCGCATGGAGCATCACAAGGAGCTCAATGAAACCGTGATACGCGGGCTGTCCGACCTGCACCTGAAGATCGTGCTGGAGCGCATGAAAGATCGCTATGGCGTGGAAGTGGTCACGCATCCGCCGCGGATCGCTTATCGCGAAACCATTGCCGGTTCCGCCGAGGGGCATCACCGGCACAAGAAGCAGACCGGCGGCGCCGGGCAATTCGGCGAGGTGTTCCTGCGCGTGGATCCGCTGGAACGCGGCGCCGGCTTTGAATTCATCGACGCGGTCAAGGGCGGCGTGATTCCCGGTCAGTTCCTGCCGGCGATCGAGAAAGGCGTGCGCCAGGCGATGGAAAGCGGCGCCGTCGCCGGTTATCCGCTGCAGGATCTGCGCGTGACCGTCTATGACGGCAAATACCATCCGGTCGATTCCAAAGAAGTCGCTTTCGTCAGCGCCGGCAAAAAAGCGTTTCTCGACGCCATCAGCAAGGCGCATCCGATCGTGCTGGAACCGATCATGGACGTCGAAGTGTCGATCCCGGAAGACAACGTCGGTGACGTCACCGGCGGGCTTGCCGGCAAGCGTGCGCGGATCATGGGTACTGACACCAAGCGCGGCGGCGAACTGGTGATCAAGGCGCAGGCGCCCCTGGCGGAACTCACTGACTACCCCACCGAATTGAAAGCGATGACCGGTGGTCAAGGTCGTTACAGCCTTGACCTGAGCCACTACGAACCGGTTCCACCACCCGTGCAGCGGCAGCTCAGCGAGGCGTGGAAACCGAAACTGGACGAAGACTGACGACGCCCGTCCCCTAACCAAACTGGCCGGGCGATATTGCAGCCGCCCGGCCACGCCCCTATGTCATAAACAGATCCACCCGCCCCTCCTGACGCGAGCCATCAGGGTTTCCAGAACACGATCAACACCACACTGCGGAGGGCCGCATGAGTCGCGCCTTCGTCAAAGATGATGACGGTGATGCCCAAGACGCATTGCCCGAACTGCCGCTGAGCGAACATCCCAACCACATCACGCCGCGCGGTATCGCCATGTTGCGCGAACGACTGGCTGCCACGCGTGCGCGACGTGACGCGCTGAAAGGCAGCGAGAACAACACGCTCGATCAGGAACGGGAACTAGCTTCACTGGAGCGCGAGTTGCGCTGGCTCAACACGCGGGTTGCCAGCGCCATCGAGATGGACCTGTCCAAACAGCCGCGGGATCGCGTGGCGTTCGGCGCCATTGTCACCGTGGATAGCGCGGAAGGTGAACGGCGCTGGCAGATCGTCGGCGAGGATGAAGCCGATGCCGAACACGGACTGGTGAGTTATGTATCGCCGTTGGCCAAGGCGCTGCTCGGCGCCCGCGTGGGCGATGAAGTGCGCTGGGAGCGGCCGGCCGGCGACATGATGATCGAGGTACTGCGGATCGACTATGACGCGTGATGCGGCAACCACGCTGGTTTCTTCCGGCAGGAGAGAAACCAGCCCCTAGGGTCAGGATCGGATTCAGCGCTTGGGCTTGAGCAGCGTGCCGGTGCACTTGGGCGAACCGCACAGGCACTTCCACAGCTTCTTCAGGCGTGCGGTATGCGGCACCTCAAGCACGATGCCGTAATCGTAGGTCAGCTCTTCGCCCGGCTTGATGTTGCGCTTGGCCTGGATGATGACCTTGTCCTTGCGCGGATTGCCGGTTTCGCTTTCCTCCACCAGGGCTTCGCAGTTGGGCGTGCAGCTGTGATTGATCCAGCGCGCGATATTGCCCTTGCGGTTCGCGTCGATGATGTAGTCGTCGTTGAGCGTAAACAGAAAGGTATGACCCGTCTCGCCACCGTCGCCGTACATCACGTCGGCTTCGTCGTGGGTCATCAACGTGCCCTTGTACTGGATGATTTCTTCACCCTTCTTGAGCGGGGCGACAGCAAATACGCCATTGCCGTGAATGGGAGAGCGGCGGGCAGCGATACGACGGGCCATGGGTAACCGGGAATGAGGGGACGCAACCGCTAATGATGCCTGCTCTGTATGGCATTGCAAACCGCGGGGTAGAGATCAGGAGGGAGGAGTGAGGAGTGAGAGCGCAAGTTCGATGGTTTGCGGGGGCATGGCGACATTGCTGCCGGTTGCACGCAAGGCCTCGGGCTTGGGGCCTGGCTACTCGCCTTTGGCCTTCGTCCTCGACCCTGTTCTTGCTGTACAACTTCCTGGAGTTTCAAACGTTTCGCGTGTTGCGCTCCCCCGTTCCACCCGCTCCTTTCCCTGTTATATTCAAACAATCGTTTGAGGTGATTTCATGAAACGACTGCTCCACGGATTGGCTTTGCTTCTGTTGGTTGGTGTGCTGGCCGCCTGCGGGCCGCAAAAACAGAGCGTGTTCCCGCCCACCGTCACCATCCAGCAGATGCGCGTGCAGCCTGACGGCACCTGGGAAGTCACCTTGCGCCTCCAGAACAACAGCTATACCGGCATGAATTACCAGTCGATCGAAGGCCAGCTGCAGGTGGCGCAAGGCATTCCGGTGCGCCTGCACGCCAAGTTCAATCTGGACGTGCCCTCCTTTGCCGGCGACGTTCTCCCGGTCACCGTGCTGCCCACGGACGACATGAGCAAGGCGCTGCAGGCCATCGCCGCCAAAGGCAGCGCCGGCTCGCTGGCTTACGCGATCAAGGGCATCGTGCATTGCCAGCCGAATCTGGAAGACCACCCGGACAACAAGAATCCGCGTGACTTCTCGTTCGACCACAACGACTACCTCTCGCCGGTCCCCGGCATCGCCAATACGTACCGCTGACCGCTCACTGCCATCGCCACACGAAGGATTTACGCCATGACGCTTTACAAAGCCCCGCTCGATGACCAGCGCTTTGCACTCTTCGACGTACTTGGCGCAGAACCCATCCTCACCAAGCTGCAAGGCGGCGAGGGCCACACCCGCGACCTGCTCGACGCGGTGCTGGAAGAAGCCGGCAAGCTCAGCGAACACGTGCTGGCGCCCACCAATGCGCCGGGCGACGAGGAAGGCTGCCATTTCGACAAAGCCGCGCGCGCGGTCACCACGCCCAAGGGCTTCAAGGAAGCCTTTCGCCAGTTCTCCGAAGGTGGCTGGGCCGGGCTGACCATGGCGGAAGAATTCGGCGGCCAGGCACTGCCGTCGGTGATGGGCATCGCCACCTCCGAAATGTTCCAGTCGGGCAACCTGTCCTGGAGCCTGTATCCGCTGCTGTCCGAGGGTGCCTGCCACGCGCTGGAACTGCATGGCACGGAGGATCAGAAGCACACCTACCTCAAGCCCATCGTGGCCGGTCAATGGACTGGCACCATGTGCCTGACCGAACCCCAGGCCGGCTCCGATTTGGGTCT
Organism: Dyella flava; assembly: GCF_016904955.1. Lineage (GTDB taxonomy): Bacteria > Pseudomonadota > Gammaproteobacteria > Xanthomonadales > Rhodanobacteraceae > Dyella_B > Dyella_B flava. The sequence goes on from NZ_JADIKE010000037.1 coordinate 370,795, forward strand.
GCTCAAGACGCGCGCGGAACCCGGCGCGAACGGCAGCTACAAGATCAGCGGTACCAAGATCTTCATCAGTGCGGGCGATCACGACCTGGCCGACAACATCATCCACCTGGTGCTGGCGCGTCTGCCTGATGCACCGTCCGGCAGCCGCGGCATCTCGATGTTCATCGTGCCCAAGTTCAGGGTGAAGGCGGATGGTTCGCTGGGCGAACGCAACAACGCCTACCCGGGCGCGATCGAGCACAAGATGGGTATTCGCGGCTCGGCCACCTGCGTGATGAACTTCGACGAAGCCGAAGGCTATCTGATCGGCCAGCCGCACAAGGGTCTGGCGGCGATGTTCACCATGATGAATGCCGCGCGCCTGTCGGTGGGCCTGCAAGGTTTGGCGCTGGCCGAACGCGCATTGCAGAACAGCCTCAACTACGCGCGTGAGCGTTTGCAGTCGCGCGCGCTGTCCGGCCCGAAATTCCCCGACAAGCCCGCCGATAACCTGCTGGTGCAGCCGGATGTGCGCCGCATGCTGTTGACCCAGCGCGCGTTTGTGGAAGGCTCGCGTGCGCTGATCATGTACGCCGCGCTGCAGACCGATATCGAAGCACGCGGCGCTGATGAAGCCACACGCCAGAAAGCCAGCGAACTGCTGGCCTTCCTGATCCCGATCGCCAAGGGCGTGGTGACCGAGCTTGCCCAGGAATGCACCAAGGAGGCCTTGCAGGTGTATGGCGGCCACGGCTTTATCGTGGAGAACGGCGTCGAGCAGTTCGTGCGCGATGCACGCATCATCACGCTGTACGAAGGCACCACCGGCATCCAGGCCGCCGACCTGCTCGGCCGCAAGATTCTTCAACTCAAGGGCGTGGGCCTGCAGCATTTCCTCGCCGAGATCGGCGCGTTCTGCAAGCAGCACGCGGCCGATGAAACGCTCCGTCCGTACGTCGCCCAGCTGGGCACCTTGGCCAAGGAATGGGGTGAGCTGACGCTCAAGCTGGCCCAGCGCATCCAGGCCAATCCGGAAGAACTCGGTGCTGCCGCGACCGATTACCTCTACTACAGCGGCTACATCACCCTCGCCTATTTCTGGGCGCGTGCGGCGGCGGCGGTGGAGAAGAGTTCGCAACAGGCCGCGTTCAAGCAGGCCAAGCGCGATACGGCGGCGTTCTACTTTGCCCGCATTCTGCCGCGTGCGCATTTGCACAAGACGATCGTGGAAGCCGGTGTGGAGACGTTGCCGGCGATTGCCTGATCGTCGCCTGACCTGCTGGCGAGCACATGGATGTGCTCGTGCGATGCAGCATGCGCAAACAAAGCAAGCGCATAAAAATGCAGCGGGAACATTTCGCAAGATTGTCCCCTCACCCTCCTCTCATGTCCCAAAAGATGGGGTAAGCCGCTTCCCGACATTGCGCTAGTCTAGGCAGGCACATCCAACGGGGAGTCACCATGAAGTCGAGTCGTGCCGCGATCGCGTTACGCGGGCTCAGTCCTGCCGTGTTTGCCCTGCTGCTCAGCCTGAGCGGCGCTCTATTGGCGACGGATCCGCCCAGCAACTCGCCATACCCCAACTACCCCAGCGAAACGCCGGCGCAATTCAAGCCGGTCACCAGCAGCTACGACTACGTCGAGCGCGACGTGATGATTCCGATGCGCGACGGCGTCAAGCTCCATACCGTCATCCTGATTCCCAAGGGCGTCACGCACGCCGGCATCGTGCTGACGCGCACGCCCTACGATGCCAAAGAACTCACGCATCATGTGATGAGCGGCCATCTCGGCCCGATGCTGGAGGGTTACGACAACGCGACCGACGTGATCGTAGAAGATCACTACATCCGGGTGATCCAGGACATCCGCGGCAAATACGGCTCCGAGGGCGATTACGTGATGAACCGGCCGATCCACGGCCCGCTCAACCCCACGCCGGTGGATGACGCCACCGATACCTACGACACGATCGACTGGCTGGTGAAGAACGTGCCCGAGTCGAACGGCAAGGTCGGCACCATCGGCATTTCCTATGACGGCTTCGAGCCGCTGATGTCATTGATCAATCCGCATCCGGCGCTGAAAGTCGCGGTGCCGATGAACCCGATGGTGGATGGCTGGATGGGAGACGACTGGTTCCATCACGGTGCGTTCCGCCAGCAAAACATGTCCTACATCTACGAGCAGAGCGCCAGCCGCGATAACTTCTACAAATGGTGGACCGACTATCACGACGAATACGACCTGTTCATGCAGGCCGGCTCGGCCGGTGAACTCGGCCGCCAGTACGGCATGGAACAGCTCGGCTTCTGGAACAAAGTGCTGGCGCACCCGGCGTACGACTCGTTCTGGAGCGAACAGGCGGTCGACAAGGTACTTGCCGCACAGCCGCTGAAGGTGCCGGTGATGCTGGTGCACAGCCTGTGGGATCAGGAAGACATCTACGGCGCACTCGCCGTCTATCGCGCCATCAAGCCGAAAGACACCAGCGGCGAGATGGTGAAGCTGGTGATGGGCCCCTGGCACCACGGCCAGGAAATCGAAGAAGGCAGCTCGCTTGGGGCGATTCAATTCGGCAGCGACACCGCCAAGTATTTCCGCGAGCACATCCTGCGCCCGTATCTGGCGCAATACCTCAAGGATGGCGCTCCCAAGGCGGACATCGCACCGGTGACCGCCTATCAGACGGGCACCAATCAGTGGCAACGGCTCAGCCATTGGCCGCTTGCCTGCGAACAAGGTTGCAGCACGAAGAGCCGGCCGCTGTATCTGGAGGCGGATAACAAGCTCGGCTTCAGTGCGCCCGCTGCGGGCAGCAGCTATGACGAATACGTCTCCGACCCGGCGCATCCGGTCCCGTTCCGCGCCCGGCCGATCCAGCCTATCGGCTACGACAATGGCCTCACCTGGCCGCAGTGGCTGGTCGACGATCAGCGTGAAGCATCAGGCCGCACTGATGTCGTCACGTACATCTCTGACGTACTCACCCAACCGCTGACCATCGCCGGTACGCCGGTGGTGCATCTGGTGGCGTCGACCAGCGGCACCGACAGCGACTGGGTAGTGAAGCTGATCGACGTGTATCCCGATCAGGTCGCCGAGCAGCCGGAGATGGGCGGCTATCAGCTCGCGGTGGCGATGGATATCTTCCGTGGGCGCTATCGCGAAGGTTTCGACGACCCCAAGCCGCTCGCAGCCAATCAGCCACTGGCCTATCGCTTCGACTTGCCCAATGCCAATCACGTGTTCCTGCCTGGTCACCGCGTGATGGTGCAGGTGCAATCGAGCTGGTTCCCGCTGTATGACCGCAATCCGCAGACCTTCGTGCCGAACATCTTCTGGGCCAAGCCGGCGGATTATCAGAAAGCGACGCAGCGGATTTATCACTCGGCCGATGAGGCCAGCTATATCTCGCTGCCGGTCGTCAGTATTTGATGCATCGCATGGCTCCGCCCGCAGGGGCGGAGCCATGCGCCGTTGAGCCACCGGAACTGAGCCGAGGGACTTCCACCCGCAACCCGCTTGGGTGTAGAACAACCTACCCGTTCCGTCCACCGACCGGCTGACGCATGAGCGACAACGCTTTTCACATCCGTCTCGCCGAGGATGACGACGAATTCATCCTCGGCCTGGTTCCACGTTTCGTGGATTTCTCCCTGCCCACCTGGCGCAAGCGGCATGAATGCATCGAAGGCATTCGCAAGGACCTCAGCCGTCACTTGGATGAGCAGCCCTCCAACAGCTATGTGTTCATCGCCGAAGATGCGGAAGGCGAGCGCGTCGGCTTCATCCACCTGCAGAAAACCCAGGACTACTTCACCGGCCGACCCAACTGCCACATCTCCGATCTTGCTGTCGCGCCACGCCACGAAGGCCAGGGCGTGGGCAAGGCGTTGATCGAGTACGCCGAAGGATGGGCACGCGAGCATCAATGCCAGCTGGTGACCCTGGCTGTGTTTCCCGGCAACGAACGCGCAAGGGCGTTGTATGAGGCGGCGGGCTACAACGTGGATCTGCTCAGGTTGGCCAAGCCTACGCACTAAATACACATGACGTTGTAGCCACAACGTTCGAGGCAAGCGCAGCCCCTCACCCCAACCCGCTCCCCGAAGGGGAGAGGGAGCAAAGCTTGGTAAATACGACATCCCTCCACAAACTGCTGTTCCCCCTCTCCCCTTCGGGGAGAGAGCCTGCCCCGGACTTGATCCGGGGGCTGGGGTGAGGGGCCGAGCTTGCCTCGAATCGCATGCTTGCCACGAGCCACCATTCCTCTGCTCTCCTGCGAGCCACAACCTTTTCGCAAGCACATTGCCTGTCCCGAATAGCAAAGCCCCACAAACATGCCTTATGTCACTGTCGCCCAGCCCCCGAATGCGATGTGCTGACCACTTGGGGTAGCAAGGGGTGAGCGATGCAAGGGGAAGGGTCAGAATCGTCGATGACGCGCCGCGATCTGCTGCGCATGATCGGATTGAGTGCGGGTGGCGCGGCGATGTACCAGGCGATGAGCAGCCTGGGCCTGGCCGCCGAATCACCCTACAAAGGCACGCCTAAACTGCAAGGCGCGCCACGCGGTACGTCGGTGCTGATACTCGGTGCAGGGCTGGCCGGCATGGTGGCCGCCTACGAGTTGCGCCAGGCTGGCTACAAGGTGCAGTTGCTGGAATACAACGCGCGCCCCGGTGGCAGAAATTGGACGCTGCGCGGCGGCGATACCTATACCGAAATGGGCGGCCACACCCAGCATTGCCAATTCGACCGCGGGCTGTACATCAATCCAGGCCCGTGGCGCATCCCTTATCACCATCGCGGTCTGCTTGATTACTGCAAGAAGCTCGGCGTGCCATTGGAGCCGTTCGTGCAGATCAATTACAACGCCTACCTGCACAGCCCGGATGCCTTCGGCGGCAAACCGCAACGCTACCGAACCATTAACGCGGATTACCGCGGCCATGTGGCGGAGATGCTGGCCAAGGTCACCCAGCAGAGCAAACTCGATACGCAGCTCAGCAAAGATGACCAGGCCCTGTTGCTGGAGTCATTGCGGGATTGGGGCGCGCTCGACAAGAACTATGCCTACGCCAGTGGCCCTGCGGTGAGCAATCGCCGTGGTTACGACAAACCGCCAGGCGGCGGCTTGTCGGGCAAGCCGACGGATTCGCAACCGCTGCAGCTGCATGATGTGCTTGATTCACGCATGTGGAAAAACCTCACCGAGGGCGAGATCTTCGAATTCCAGACCACGCTGTTTCAGGCCGTAGGCGGCATGGGACGCATTGGTGAAGCGTTCGGCCGTGAACTGAAAGGGCTGATCCACTACAACGCCAAGGTCACCGAAATTCATCAAGATGAGCACGGCGTTACCGTCACTTATGTGGATGCGCGGCATCCAGGCCAGGCACACAAAGCGCACGCCGACTGGTGCATCTGCACGATTCCGCTTTCCATCCTCAGCCAGATTCCGATGAATGTGAGCGCATCGATGGCCGATGCGATTGGCGCCGTGCCTTACGCTGCAACCGTCAAGGTAGGCCTGCAATTCAAGCGCCGCTTCTGGGAGGAAGACGAAGACATCTACGGCGGCATCACCGCCACCGACTTGCCCATCAACTGCATCAGCTACCCCAGCAACGACTACAACACGCGCGGCAAGGGCGTGCTGCTTGGCGGTTATATGTGGGGCCTCAGTGCCTACGAATTCACCGCCATGACGCCGGAAGAGCGCATTCGTAGAACGGTGGAATACGGCAGCCAGATTCATCCGCAATACAAGACGGAATACGAGAACGGCATCGCCGTGGCCTGGCATCGCACACCGTTCACCATGGGGTGTTTTGCGAGCTGGTCGGATGAGCTGCGCGCCAGGCACTACAACAACCTGTGCCAGATCGATGGACGCATTGCGCTTGCCGGCGAGCACGCGTCGTATCTGCCTGCGTGGCAGGAAGGCGCAGTGACTTCGGCGTTGGATGTGATTGAGCGATTGCATCAGCGCGTGATGGCGGGAGGTGTGGCATGAGGCGCTTGTTCCAATCTCGCCACAAGCCACTCCCTCTCCCCCGCGTGCCCCGAAGGGGAGAGGGAGCAAAGCGTGGCTTCGTTACGCTGTTCTGCGGTGTCGCGCTGAGTATGCTGAGCATCGGCGTTGCAAAATCCCAATCCTCCGATAACGCCTTCTACACCCGCACCACCATCAAGAACGCCAATGGCGAGCAGATCTTCCACAGCATCTGCCAGGGCTGCCACATGCCCGATGCCAAGGGTGCAACCGGCGCGGGCACTTATCCCGCACTCACCGGCAATCCGAAACTGGCATCGCCCCAATACATGGCGGCCGTGATTCTGTTCGGCCGGCACGACATGCCTTCTTTCGAGATGAAGCCGGAGACGCACAGCAATTTCTTTGCCGACACCAAGCTCAGCGACGAGCAGATTGCGGAAGTCATCAACTATGTCCGCACACATTTCGGCAACACCTACAGCAACAGCATTACTGCTGCGGAAGTCGCTGCCATGCACCCGCAGAACCAGCCATCGGCAACCAAGCCGTAAACGGGAGTTGTCTCATGCATAAGGCCATCCACGCTGTTGCGCTGTGCGCACTGTTCGCTTCGTTTGCAAGCTCCGCGCAGGACGTGACGCGCTACCCGATTCCGAACAGCAACTTTCCCATTTCCGCCGCGGTGGAAGTGCCTGCCGGCAAAGCCACCATTTATCTGAGCGGCAATGTGCCGCCCGTGGTGGATCCCAAGGCAGCGAAGGATTCCGTGGCGGCCTACGGCAACACCGAAACGCAAACCATCGGCACGCTCACCCATATCCAGAAGCAACTGCAGGCCATGCATCTGGACATGGGCGACATCGTGAAGATGAATGTGTTCCTGGTGGGCGATCCGGATCACGCTGGGCATATGGATTTTGCCGGATTTATGGCCGGCTACGCCAAATTCTTCGGCACCAAGCAGCAACCGAATCTGCCAGCGCGCTCGGCGGTGCAGGTGGCGGCGTTGGCGAACCCGGGCTTTCGGGTGGAAATTGAAGTGACCGCCGTGCGTCCCTGAACTTCCGTAGCCGGCGTGCCCACAAAAAAGCCGCCCATGAGGCGGCTTTTTTGCAACCGTACCGGTGACGATCAGTTCTTGGTCTTGTTCGCCGCTTCGGCTTCTTCGCGCAGGGCCAGACGCTGACCCACGCGATCGATGTTGGACAGCGACAGCAGGTGCGCGTAGATCCAGGCCAAAGTGCCGTCGTTGAGGAACCGGTGCGTGGTTTCCGCATCGATCTTGCGCAGCTTTTCCTCGTTGACCACATACAGGCCGTTGAGGTTGAGCACGTTGCCGTTGCGCTCCAGACGAACGTTGCGCGGCTCGAGCAGGTCGTACTTTTTCAGATCTTCCATGAACTGCTTGGTGCGCGCGACGTGTTGCTGGAATTCGCCGAGGAAGTTCACGGCGTTCTTCAGCATGTCCGATTCGCTGCCGTCTTCCTGGAACAGGCGCTCGCCTTCCTGGTCGCTGAAGCCTTCATAGGCTTCATCGAGGAACACGGTGAAATCGTCGCCTTCGGAACCCGGCGGCTTCTCAGCCAGCACGAACGGATAGCGGCGCACGAAAGCCGGAATGTAGACGCCCTGCGCCCACTGGCCATCGGTATCAAGGAACAGGTTTTCGTTCTGGCGCAGGCCCAGCAGCGCCATCGGACCGGCACTGGCGATGTCGGAACCGGCGAACAGGATCGGGATATCGCGGGCGGTGACGGGGAATTCCGTGCAGGTCAGCGGCACGGAATGCACGCCGTGCGCAAACTTGAGGTTCTGCAGCCCCTTGATGCGCAGATCCTTGTGAGCGGTGCGATTGAGCGGCACCGGCCGCTCGTAGAAAAGTACTTCAGCCACGTTGCTTACCTCTGCCCCGCCGTGCCGGGGCCGCCACCCAGGCTTCCCCTCCCAAACCCGGCGTCGGGTCTACAGATGAACGATCACTATATCAGCGCCTGCTTCCTAGGGGGAATCAGACCAAACTCAGGATTTTTGAGAGGTATCGCCCGGCTTTTGCATGTGTTTTGCAATCAAGTTGGTCTATGCTGCCGCAAAACCGAGCACCGTTGCATGGATGGGCGCTCTTTCGCTACTGGGTGAAGGACGGAACGCATGCTGATGGAAGTGCCAAAGCTGGCCGATCTCAACTCGACCCGCGTGTTGTCGCTGGACGCCGCCGGACGGATCCTTGACTGGATCAGCTGGCAGGACGCGGTTTGCCTTTACGTGCGGGAGGCGGTGGCCTGGACCCTCGGCGATCCTTGCCTCACCGTGCACGGCGGCCATAACCGTATCCTGGGCAGGCAGAGCCAGATCCAGCTTCACCCCATCGTGGCCAGCACCGGCCATTGCCGCGATCACGCCATCGACCCGGCACCAGCCCTTACCAACAGCGCCCTTTTTGGGCGCGATCGTTATATATGCATGTACTGCGGCGAGCGTTTCAGCCGCGGCGAATTGACCCGCGACCACGTGCTGCCCATTTCCAAGCGCGGCCGGGACGAATGGGAAAACGTGGTCAGCGCCTGCCTGGCCTGCAACCTGAAGAAGTCCAACCGCACCCCGCAGGAAGCCAACATGCCCCTGCTGGCGGTGCCGTACCGGCCGAGCTGGGTGGAACACCTGATCCTGTCCAATCGCAATATCTTGGCGGACCAGATGGAGTTCCTGGTCAGCCACCTGCCCCGGCATCGGCGCGAAGCCTTGGTGTAAGGCGGCGTCCTCAAACTGAGTGGAGTTTGACCGGGGCCATGGCGGCGCCGCGTGTTTCCCTTGCCCCGCCCTAACGCAGGGTTAACAATACGCCGATGATCGACCTGTCCCGTTATCCGCATCTGTCCGCGCTCCAGACGCCGGCGGATCTGCGCCGCGTACCCGATGACCAGCTCTCCGTGGTCGCCGATGAGTTGCGTGGGTACCTGATCGAGGCCGTCGCAAGTTCTGGCGGTCATTTCGGCGCGGGGCTGGGCGTGGTGGAACTGACGGTGGCGCTGCACGCCGTGTTCGATACCCCGCACGACCGGCTGGTCTGGGATGTCGGCCACCAGTGCTACCCGCACAAGATCCTGACCGGCCGCCGCGACCGTATCACCACGATCAAGAAGAAGGGCGGCCTGGCGCCGTTTCCTCGCCGCGAGGAAAGCGAGTACGACACCTTCGGCGTCGGTCACTCGTCCACCTCGATCTCCGCCGCACTGGGCATGGCCATTGCGCTGAAGCGCAAAGGCGATACGCGCAAGATCGTCACCGTGGTTGGCGATGGAGCGATGACCGCCGGCATCGCGTTCGAAGCGCTCAATCATGCGGCGGATGTCAACGCCGACATGCTGGTGGTGTTCAACGACAACGGCATGTCGATCAGCGAAAACGTGGGTGGTTTGACTAAATCCGTCGCGCGCCTGCCCGGCACGCTGTTCGAGGAAATGGGCTTTCACTACAACGGCCCGGTCGACGGTCACGATGTGCCGCAATTGCTGCATGCCTTGCGTGCGGTGAAAGATCTGCCCGGCCCGCAACTGCTGCATATCATCACCACCAAGGGCAAAGGCTATGCGCCGGCAGAGCAGGCGCAGATCGAATATCACGCGGTCAGCCCGTTCGATCCAAGCGCTGGCGTGGTGAAAAAAGCAGGGCCATCCAAACCCAGCTATTCCGATGTCTTCAGCGACTGGCTGTGCGACATGGCCGCCGCCGACGAACGCCTGCTCGGCATCACGCCCGCCATGCGCGAAGGCTCCGGCCTGGTGCGCTTTTCGCAGCGCTATCCGCAGCGCTATTTCGATGTGGCGATTGCCGAACAGCACGCAGTCACGCTGGCGGCCGGGATGGCCTGCGAAGGCGCCAAGCCGGTGGTGGCGATCTATTCCACCTTCCTGCAGCGCGCCTACGACCAGACCATCCATGATGTCGCGCTACAGAATCTCGACGTGACGTTCGCGATCGATCGTGCCGGCGTGGTCGGACCGGATGGCGCCACGCATGCCGGCAGTTTCGATCTGACCTTTCTGCGCTGCCTGCCGAACATGCTGATCATGGCGCCTGCTGACGAGAACGAATGCCGCGCGATGCTCACGACCGGTTTCCGTTACAACGGTCCGGCGGCGATCCGTTATCCGCGCGGCACCGGTCCCGGCGTAGCGATCGCCGAAGCGCTGGACACGCTGCCGATCGGCAAGGCCGAGCTGCGCCGCCGCGGCCACGGCCTGGCCATCCTGAGCTTCGGGGCGATGCTGGCCCCGGCCCTGGAGATCGCCGCGGAGCTGGATGCCACGCTGGTCAACATGCGTTTCGTCAAGCCGCTGGATGAAACCCTGCTGCTTGAATTGGCGAAAGACCATGGTGCCTTCGTGACGCTCGAAGACAACGTCATCGCGGGTGGCGCCGGCGCCGGCATCTCCGAATGCCTGGCGGCACATGGTGTAAACTCGCCGATTTTGCATCTGGGCTTGCCCGATGCTTATCTGGAACACGGCACCCGTGAGGAAGTGCTGAGCGAGGCGGGTCTGGACCTGCCTGGCATCCGCAAAGCGATCTTTGCCCGTTTTCCCAAGCTCGGTTCATTGAACCAGGCGAGTGCTTGAGGGTGGACTGCTTTCCCTTCTCCCTTTGAGAGAGAAAGCAGGGTGAGGGTGCCATCTTGCGCGCGTAGTGATTCAACGCACGCGGCGAGATGTCCCATCTCCATCCTCCCGGGGGGAGGAAGCAATGCCCCGAATTTTGCTGGTTAACATCAATAAGGAAGCGTTAGGCCCGTGACTGAGCTTATCGTCCGTTTTGTCCGATTCTGCCGGCGCTACGCCGTGCTGGTGGTGCTGTTCTACTTCGCCCTGGCGGGGTGCAGCATCTGGCTGGCCGCACATCGCCTGAGCGTGGACACCAACACCGACAACCTGTTCGCCAAGACACTGCCGTGGCGTCAGGACGCGATGGCGTTCGACCGGGAATTCCCGCAGTTCAACAACCTGCTGGTGGCGGTGGTGCGCGGCGCGACACCGGAAGAATCCGACGAAACCGCGGCGCAGCTCGCCAAGGCGATGGCGGCCGACAAAAAGCATTTCATCGATGTCTCCCGGCCGGATGCCGATCCCTTCTTCCGCACCGAAGGCCTGCTGCTGCTCGATCCGAACGACCTGACCAAGCTGCTCAACTCGTTGATGAATGCGCAGCCGCTGCTGGGACCGCTGGCTGCCGATCCGTCGGCGCGCGGACTGTTGAACGGCGTGTCGCTGATGGCCGCCGGCGTGCGCATCCAGCATGCCGACCTGACCCCCTACAAGCCCGCGCTGGATCAGCTGCGCAAGGTGCTCGACGATGCTGCGGATGGTCATCCTACACCGCTCTCCTGGCAGAACCTGCTGGGTTCGGATGTGACCCAGCAACCCGACAATGTGCGCATCGTGCTGACCCATCCCGTGCTGGAAGAAGGCTCGCTGGAACCGGGACACGCCGCCACCAGGGCACTGGAACGCATTCGTGACAATCTGCCCGACGTGAAAAGCGGCCGCGTGCGCATCGATTACACCGGCTCGGTCGCATTGGCTGACGTGCAGTTCGGCGCGCTCACCAAGGGCATCGTGTGGAGCACCCTCGGCAGCCTGCTGCTGCTGGCGCTGTGGCTGTACCTGGCGATGCGTTCGTTCCGCCGCATCGTTCCGATCCTGATCACCCTGCTGGTCGGCTTCGCCCTGACGGTCGGTTTTGCCGCACTGGCGATCGGCACCTTGAACGTCATTTCGGTGGCGTTCGCCGTGCTGTTCATTGGCCTTGCCGTGGATTTCGGCATTCAGTACGCGGTTCGCATGCGCGAAATGCGCATGCTCCATGCAGACATCATCACCGCCATCACCGAAGGCGCACGCGTATCCGGCACCCAGATTGCGGTGGCGGCGGCGGCCACGGCCTGTGGTTTTCTCGCGTTCTCACCGACCAGCTTCGTGGGTGTCGCCGAACTGGGCACCATCGCCGGCGTCGGCATGGGCATCGCGCTGGTCTGCACGCTGAGCCTGCTGCCGGCGCTGTTCAGCATGTTCAAACCGCAACGCCAGGGCGCCGAACTGTCGCTGTTCTTCGGCCCGAAGATGGACGTGGCCCTGCATCGCCATTACAAGCCGGTGCTTATCGTATTCGCCCTGCTGGGGGTGATCGGCCTGTATGCCGGGATCCGCATGCCATTCGATGCCAATCCGCTCAATACGCAGGATCCGCATTCCGAACCGATGCGCACACTGCGCAGCCTGGCGGATAACCCGATCACCAATCCGTTCAACATCAACATCATGGTGCCCAACCTGGATGCCGCGCGCGTGCTCAGCGACAAGCTGTCGAAGCTGCCGGAAGTCTCCAGCGTGATCTCCGCGGCCACCTTCGTGCCCGCCGATCAGGCGGCATCGCTGGATCAGCTCGACCAGGCCCAGGTATTGATGCTGCCGTCGCTGGATGTCGACCCTTCGGCTCCGCCGGTCACACCCGCGGCCTTGCGCGAGGCGATTGCCGATACGCACGATGCGATCGTCCAGGCCAATCCAGAAATGCCCGCTGATTCGCCGCTGCGCGGCATCGACGTCGCGCTGCAAAAGCTCGCCAAGTCGCCGGATGATCGACTGATGGCGATGAATGCAGCGGTGAGCCGCTTCCTGCCCACCCAGCTGGCCAGCCTGCGTGACGCCCTTGATACCAAGCCCGTCACCTTGGCCACGCTGCCCGAGTCGATCAAGCGCGACTGGGTCAGTCCCAACGGCCAGGTGCGCATCCAGGTATCGCCCACGGTCAGCGAACAGGACACGCAGGGTCTGCGTCGTTTCGTCGAAGCCGTGCAGCGCATCGCGCCCGACGCGGGCGGTCCGGCCGTCACCACCATCGCCTCCGCCGACACCATCATGCATGCGTTCAAGCAAGCCGCCGTGCTGGCGATCATCGCGATTGCGGTCGTGTTGCTGGTAGTGATCCGCCGCCTGAGGGATACCGGCATCGTCTTGGTGACGCTCGGCATGTCCGCGCTGCTCACCGCCCTGCTGGCGCGCATGCTCGGCATGGAGATCAATTACGCCAACATCATTTCGCTGCCGCTGCTTCTCGGTGTCGGCGTGTCGTTCAACGTGTACTTCGTGATGAACTGGCGCGAAGGCATGCGCCGCTTCATCAGTTCGGCCTCGGCGCGTGCGGTGCTGTTCTCGGCGCTGACCACCGGAACCGCGTTCGGCTCCCTGGCACTGTCACACGATCTCGGCATGGCGAGCATGGGACGCATGCTGCTGATCAGCCTGGTGGCGGTATTGCTGGCCACTTTCGTGTTCCTGCCGGCGTTGCTGTATGCGATCAAGCCGCCGAAGCAGCTGAGCAACACAGGACACTAGGGCCTTTCCCCCTCTCCCCTCCGGGGAGAGGGCTGGGGTGAGGGGCCAACCTCGCGCAGATGTCCCACCCAGGCCCGACTCAAAGTTAGCTCACCGCGAGATTGCACTCCTCACCTCAATCCCCGAATCAAGTCCGGGGCAGGCTCTCTCCCCGTAAGGGAGAGCAAGAAAAGCGTGCTGCGTTTCTTTGGAGGTTTATCGCAAGGCTGGCCCCTCACCTCGATCCTCTCCCCGGAGGGGAGAGGAGGAAAAGCGGGGCGCCCTGTTCCCTATCCCAAAAAGAAAAGTGCCGCCATTCAGAACGGCACATTGAACGACACGCCTATGGTTCGCGGCGTGGACAACTGCACCAGCATCGGCCCGCCGATCGTCGCCAGGAAATTCACCGCCTCGTCATTCAAGGTGCCGATCGGAATCTGCTTGTTCAACACGTTGCGCACGTAGAAATCGATATTGGTGCCGTTGCGCAGGTTCACGCCGGTATTGATGTCGAGAAACATGAATCCCGGCAGGTAGAAATTCGGGTCGCTGTTGTCGCCCGAAAAACCCGCATTGCGATGGGTCGATGCCCGCACGTTGGCGCCTAGATACGCATCCGTCCCGGCCAGAATGAACTTGTACTTCCCGCTTAGCGTACCGGCCCACTTGGCCGAATACGGCAGCGGCGCACCGGGCTGGATACCCAATTGCGGACTGCCGTTGTTGGTGTAGGCATCGGTGTAGGCCGAGGATGCGCCGAACTGCCAGGGGCCGTGCGAATAATTGGCCTCCATTTCTACGCCTTCCACACGTGCATCGCCCGCGTTCTGGATGATGGTGTTGCCCAGCGTATAGGTATACAGCTGCATGTGGTGCCATTCGATGTCGTAGCCATCGATACCCACATTCAATTGGCCGTCCAGATGGCTACTCTTGTAGCCAAGCTCGTAGCTCTCCAGATTATCGGAACCAAACGTGTCCCTGGCATTCGGATTGGGACCGAGCAAGGTGCTTTCGATGGGCGCTTGCAGACCACCCGGCCGGTAGCCGGTGGAGGCACGCATGTAATAACTGTCCTTGTCGGTGGGACGCCAGCTCAGGGTGATCATCTTGGTCACGTCATCGCTGAGCAGGTGCTCGCGGAACCCGCCCGGACTACCCGCCACCGGACCTTCCTCGAAGTTGGACAAATGCTGCGAGTTGCCACTGGTACGCGCGCCGACCGTCAGATCGAGGGTCGAATCAACATGCCAGGTGAGATCGCCATAAGCCGCATACTCTTCGAAACCCGCATTGACGTTCTGCTGGATAAGGCTGGTCTGGCCCGGGGCAAACTTGTTGTCACCCTCCAGCACGTACTGTTCCCACACGTTCTCTCGGTTGAACCAGAGACCGCCAAGCCAATCGAAGTTCGGATTCTTGCGCGAGGTCAGGCGCATTTCCTGCGAAGTCTTGTGCACGGTGTATTGCGAATCGACGTAGAGCGAGCTGAGTTGCTGATCCACGCCGAGCACCGGACCAAGTTCGTTCAACAGCGCAAGGAACGAGTCGGGATAATCCTGCACGCTGTGATTGACGAAGTTCTGATAGGAACTGATCCAATCCAGCGTACCCGCATCGAAGTCGTAGCCGGCATGGAAGGAATAAAGCTCCAGCGTCTGCGTAAATGGCTCGCGGTGATTGAGGCGTCGGTTATAGGGGCCGCCGGAAATGGGTTGTCCCTCCAGGTTGTAATCGGCCATCGACAAGCCATCCGCGTCGATCTTCTGCGCCATCGCCGTGGCGTTGAAGCTGAGCTTGTCGGTGGGATCGACTTCAAGCTGCACACGCGCTCCCTTGGTATGCGTGCGGTCATCGCCACCGGCCGGTGTTTCACCCACGGCCTGATAGACGCCGGTGACATGCTGATCCACCACCGCCACGCGCAGCGCCGCCTTGTCTTTCACCAGCGGGATATTGAGCGATGCATGCTCGGTATAGCTGAAACCGCCGCGATTGGTGTTGGAAATATCCCCGCCCACGTTGCCGGAAAATCCGCTGGTATCCGGCTTGACCGTCACATATTTCACCAGGCCGCCCATCGAGCCTGCGCCATACAGCGTACCCTGCGGACCATACAGAAACTCGATGTGATCAAGATCGAGCAGGGCCGGATCGAACACGAACGTCGCAGCGGCCGCGTACACCGTGCTGCCACCGACCGGCACATCATCGATATAAACCGAAACCGTGGGGCTGGTCTGATTGCCGGTCGACACACCGCGCATGATCAGTTCGCCCTGGCCCGTTCCGCCTGCGCTGGCGAAGAACACGCCGGGTTGATAGGACACGTAATCGTTGAGATTCTTGGCGCCGACCTGCTGCAACGATACCGCCGATACCGTATCCACATGCATGGGTACTTCGCGTTCCGGTTCACGACGGCGGTTTGCCGTCACCATCACCTCGCTAAGTGTCACTGCGGATTTTTTTGCAGCGGGCGTGGGTGGCGGCGAAGCTGGCGCATTCGTGGATGCCGCCGCTGCCGGCGCTGTTTGCGCCATGACAGCGGGTGCTGCGACAGGAAGCATCGCAGGAACCAGCAGCAGACGGATCAAGTACGGCAAACAACGCTGCACTGGCTGGCGACAAGCAACAACACGACGGCAGTAGCTCATGGCATGGGATCCGGGGCAGACCTTGTCGTTGTAGTAATGCCCGGATGCGCCGACTTAATCCGGGCTCCCTCAGTTGTGATTGCAGTCTACGCCGATGTTTATGGCGAATCACAATCCTTGCTGACTGACCAGCATCCCATGCTCACACGATCACGCTGTTCCAGATCACGCATCGTTGAAACCTTCGCGAAAGATGCGTTGCGCAGCAGCATGCAAACAGCATCACCCTGATTCCATCCGTGCTCGAACAACAGCCATCCTTCCGGTAAAAGATGCCGTCCTGCATCACGAATGATGCGGCGAATATCATTTAATCCATCTTCACCGGAAGCGAGCGCATTAATGGGTTCGAAACGCAAGTCGCCTTGATTCAAATGGGGATCGTGACTTTCGATATACGGCGGATTGGACACGATCACATCAAAACATTGCTCGCCCAGCGGCGCCAACCAATCACCAAGCGCGAAGCTGACATTCCTGATGCTGTGACGCTCCGCGTTGCGCTGCGCTACCGCCAATGCTTCAGCGCTGGCATCGGTGGCGATGACATCTGCTCGCGGCCGCTCGCGTGCAATCGCCAGCGCAATGGCGCCGGTGCCGGTGCCTAGATCAAGCACCTTTACGGCCTTGTCGACGGGCAAGCGTTCCAGCGCCAGCTCCACCAGCAACTCGGTCTCCGGCCGAGGTATCAAGGTCGCCGGCGTCACTTCAAGATCGAGCGACCAGAAGCCGCGCCGGCCAGTGATGTAGGCAACCGGCTCGCCAGCCTCCCGCTGTTCAACCAGCACGGTATAAGCCGATGCATGTTCGGCCGAAAGCGCATCATCCGCATGCGCGATCAACCAACTGCGTGACTTGCTCAGCGCGTATGCCAGCAATATCTCGGCATCGACACGATCACCGAGCCGCTGTGTGGCGGTTAGCAAAGCCTCTCGTACCTTATGCATCGTGCGGCCTATCCGTAAGAGGCACTGGCGGCATGGCTTGTGCGAACAACGGCACGCGCATAAACAGCAGAACGAACATCCCTATCCATCGACGCATGCGGCTCTCCCCTGGCGACGTTTCGTGCAGTTTAGATGGAATCGCAAGGCTGAAAAGGCCATGCCGACCGGCTGCACGACAGCGCATAAAAAACGCCGGAGGGTTTGCACCTTCCGGCGTTTGCTTACCCATGGCTTGCGATCAGATCTTTGCAGGGTCCTGCTTGGCCTTCAGCGCCGTGCACAACAGCGTTTGCTCGCGGGTTTGCGCCAGGCCGCGATCCGCACCCGCGATGTCCTTCAGACGGGGCTCGAAATAGGCCTGCAGGCGATTGGCTTCGGCGGTGGAACATCCGCCACTTCCCACCAGCACCGGCAACACGCCGCTGGCGAAGCTGCCGGTACGCGCCAGGACCTGGGGATAGTGCGCGGTGAACCATTGCCACAGGCCATCACGGGTATGGGTGGTTTCCTGTCCACCGCGCAGGATCATGGCCATTTCACCGACCTTGACGTCCTTGCTCAAGGCGAAATCCCGCACCTGATCGGCCAGCGCCGGTTGTGCCACGCGGCTCAAGCCCATCAACATCGCATTGCGCAAATCCGGGCTGGTGGTTTGCGACAGTTCGGCGATCAAGGCATCGACGGCAGGTTTGCCGCGTTCCTGCGCAGCTACGGCAAGCGCGGCGCCGAGCAGATCCGGATTCGCAGCCGCCAGATTCAATCGGCCATCGGCTTTCTTCGCCAACGCGGCATCACCCTGCGCAAGCAGGGCGGCGCGCACGTCCGGCACCTTGAAATCGAGCGCAAGCGCACTGGCAAGCTGG
This sequence comes from Dyella flava, assembly GCF_016904955.1. GTDB lineage: Bacteria > Pseudomonadota > Gammaproteobacteria > Xanthomonadales > Rhodanobacteraceae > Dyella_B > Dyella_B flava. The sequence goes on from NZ_JADIKE010000037.1 coordinate 388,612, forward strand.
GTGCGCAACAGTACGTCGGCACTGGGCTCGCCGGGCTTGCGCTGGTACCCCAGCTGCTGCAGGCGCGGCAGATACGCCACTTTCACCCAATCGACCACTTTGGCGCGCTGCGCATCCGTGACGGCTTCGTAGCGATAGATCCACTGCAGCGTTGCCAGCGGTGCCACGGCGACTTCAGCGGTGTTCACGCCGGTAAGCGGCTTCAATGCCGTCATCGCTTCGCCGGCATTCCATTCACCCTTGCGGAAGCCGGCATCGATACTGTCGGCGTAGGCCAGTTGTTCGCCATTGCTCAACGCACTGACATGTTGCGTCAGATTCGCCCAGCCGGCTTTGTCCAGGCTGAAGCGGTAGTAGCCGCGAGCATCGGCATTGGGCATCACCCACGCCGAGGGAGCCGCGTCGGCAAGCGTCATGCTGTCGGTCTGCTTATCCAGCAACGTGCAGCTGACCTTGGTACCTGCCTGGCCCGCATAGCGCACGCAGAACGGAATGCCCCAGACCCGATTGGCATCGCCGCTGCTGCCGAGCGGCAAATAACGGCTCTGGCTCAATTGCAGTTGGATCTTGCCGTCTTTCTGCTCGATCCTGGTCTGCACGTAAGGCACACCGCTCTGATCAAGAAAGCTGTTGAACGCGTGATTGAACGACGCACCCTGATGCGCGGCCGTTGCAATGGCGCCGACCAGATCATCCGCCTTGGCGTTGCCGAACTTGTGCGCCTGGATGTACGCGCGCATGCCTTTCTGGAAGATATCTTCGCCGACATAGCCTTCGAACATGCCGATCACGGCGGCGCCTTTCTGATAGGTAATACCGTCGAATGCCGTTTCGATATCGCCATTGCCAGTGATCGGCTGACGGATCTTGCGTGCGCTGGTCAGGCTGTCGTTCTGCATCGCCCGTTCGGCACCGCTGATACGGTCGAGATCGGCGCGGTATTCCGGATGCACCTTCATGGTGACTTTCTGCTGCATCCAGGTGGCGAAGGCTTCGTTGAGCCAGAGGTCGTCCCACCAGGCCAGCGTGACGGTATCGCCCGTCCACTGATGCGCGAGTTCATGCGCCGTCACATTGAACGAACCGCGCACGTATTGTTCCGGCGAATCCGGATTGAGCAATAGCAGCCAGTCACGGAACGTCACCAGGCCCGGGTTTTCCATCGCGCCGGCGGAGAAATCCGGCGCAGCAAGCAAGTCCAGCTTGCCGAAGGGATAGCCGAAACCGTAGTAATTCTCCAACGTGTGGATGATGCTCGGTGTTTCACTCAGCACATGCTGCATGCGGTGTGCCTCGCCCGTCGCTGCAATACCCCGCAAGGGGATCGCCTCGCTGCGGTAATCATCCGGCGTGATATCCGGTCCCTTGGCGATATCCCACGGGCCGACGGCAAACGCCACCAGATAGGTGGGCAATGGCCGCGTCTGCGCAAACTTGAGTGTTTTCCAGCCGGCCCCGGCAGCCGTTTCGCTGATCTGCTGCGTATTGGCCACACCGACCAGATCGGACGGAATGGTCAGCGTGATGTCATACGGGGTCTTGAAGCCCGGCTCATCGAAACTCGGGAAAGCAAAGCGCGCACTGATCGGCTCCATCTGCGTCATCGCATAAGGCACGCCGGCGTGGCTCACTTTGTACAAGCCCTGCAGCTGCTGGTTGAAGGGCGCGGAATAATCGATGGTGAAGGTCAGCGCCTGTGGCTTGAGCGTGCTGCCGAAGTCGATGCGCGATACGCCTTCCTGCGGCGCCACCACCACGTATTTACCGTCATGGGTTGCGCCATCCGCCTCGGTGATCACCACCTTGCTGACGTTCAGATCGCTCCCATCCAGCCAGACGTGATCGGCTGCCGCCTTCAGATTGACCTTGATCGTCGTCGTGCCGGTGAATTCGGTCTGCGCGGGATTAACCCGGAACGAAAGCTGATACGACTGCGGAACAGCCCAGCCCGGCAGCCTGCCGTGAGGCGCCTGATCATTGGGCGTGGCGGCAAAAGCCACGGCACAGCACGTTGCCAACGCGGTCAGGGCAACGGCAGGGATAAGACGATGCATAACGAGCCTCGCTGACGGTCTTAAAACGTTCAACGGTAGCCGGAACAGCGTATCCACCCCAATGCCATAAGGCATGGCCCTCTCCGGGCCACTCCGTGCCCGGCCCCTTCCCTGCGGCAAAAAAGCCCGGCGATCGCCAGGCTTTTTGCCGGACTACCCGCACCCGCCACTTGCATTGTCAAAATTGATCACTAACATAATATTCATAGGAATCCTCTATTATTTGAGAAACGCCCTTTCTTCAGGAGAGCCATGAACCTGCGCGACCTGCATTACCTGGTTTCCCTGGCCGAGCACCGGCATTTCGGGCGTGCGGCGGAGGCCTGCTTCGTAAGCCAGCCCACGCTGTCCACCCAGATCAAGAAACTGGAAGATGAACTGGGCGTGCCACTGGTGGAGCGCACGCCACGCAAGGTGCTGCTCACCGATGTGGGCCGCGAGATCGCCCATCGCGCCCGCGAGGTGCTCAATGAAATCGACCAGATCAAGGGCATCGCGCGTCGCACGATAGATCCGGAATCCGGCACGGTTCGCCTGGGCATCTTCCCCACCCTTGGCCCGTACCTGCTGCCGCATGTGGTGCCCATGGTGCGCGAGCGCTTCCCCCGGCTGGAACTGCTGCTGGTGGAGGAAAAAACCGAAAACGTGCTGCACCGGCTGCGCGAAGGCAAGCTCGACGCCGGCATCCTCGCGCTACCGCTCCACGATGACAGCCTGCATACGGAATTCCTGTTCGAAGAACCCTTCCTGCTGGCCGTGCCGCAATCGCATCCGCTGGCCAAGCACCCGCAACTGAAGCTCAATGATCTGTCCGATCAGAACCTGTTGCTGCTGGAAGATGGGCACTGCCTGCGCGATCAGGCGCTGGAGGTGTGTCATATGGCCGGTGCCGGCGAAAAGAGCGGCTTTCGTGCCACCAGCCTGGAAACGCTGCGCCAGATGGTCGCTGCCAATGTAGGCATCACCCTGCTGCCCACGCTAGCCGTGAAACCTCCCGTCGCACAGGCGCCGAATCTGCACCTGGTCGAATTCAGCGGTCATCCACCCAGCCGCAGGATCGCCATGGCGTGGCGCAAGAGTTCGGCGATGGGGGCGTTCCTCAAGCAATTGGCCGACATATTCAAGAACCTGCCGCGTGACCTGCTCGACCCGCACAGCGCGTGCGCCTCGCCGGCAAAGCGACGCCGCATGGCTTGACGCGCTGCAGATGCCATCTGCGCCAACTGCTATCGCGGTCATGCCGCACCCGGCACGATAAAAGACCTGCCGTCGCGCTCTCAACATGCGATTCCCGTTCGCACTAGTGGGACAGGGAAACAGTTATGATACGGCGAAGATCACGCCGATGTATTTTCTGCGCCTTGCTCTCGACGATGGAATGATCGGGTACAGCAGAGCCGGCGCGACACGGCTGCCGTGTCAACGACAGATATCGCCCCGGCCGCACTTTCCCCAGCCCCTCATGTCGACGCATGGCTCCTCCAGCGTCGCATCAACAGCTGCCTTGGTTTTGAACGGGCTGATTCAACGCTCGACGTAAACAGCTACTGCATCCCCGCCGCCGGCACCGATTATCGTGGGGTCTACTTATGCAGAAAACCTAAAACATCATGACTGTAAACGCGCTATCGCCAGCGTCGCCCGTGGCTTCGCAAGGCACTTCATCTCCAACTACTGCCCAGCACGCAACCAAGAATCCTTCCGACATCAGTTCGCTCAAACCGTTCTACGTTGAGCATGTCACCGAATCGCATCCTTTCCTTGAAAACGAAAAGGAAAACAAAGACGGCCTCCCGTTATCTCAACCGGAACACAATCGAGTGATGAAGGCACTCGGAACCGCGATAACCTGGACCCAGAAGGCCATTTCGGCCTTGAAAGACCCCTCTGGCTGGAGCGGGGAAACGAAGAAGCTGCTGTCCGATCTTTTTCCGGGCGGCCTCCAGGAACCATCACAGAGACAGGCATTGAAAACCCAGTTGACCTATACATTGGATGGCCTGCAGAAGTTGCGTGATGACAACGCCTCGACCGTCCGCAGCATGTCATCCGAACACCGCCTTGGTTTATCGATGTCAATGATCGACCCTGAAACTCACGATAAAATTCGTTTTGACAGAATGTACATTTCAGAAAAGTCGCTGAAGGACAGACCGGATGATGCCCTGGCTGCCACGGTGCTTCATGAGGCCTCGCATACCTATGCCGACACCAGCGACAACTGGAAGACCAGGCCCAATCACTCTTCGCCTCCCGATGGGAAACCAAGCTTTTCATTCGACACCCATCTGTCCGTCCCCGACCCGGTAAGCGGCAAGTCGCATAGTGACTTGACGTTTACGAATGCCGTAAACAACGCGTCCACGGTAGAGGTTGCCACTGAAGTGCTGGCAGGCGTGCCGTTCAACTCGATCGCATAAGCTTCAAGGCGACCGCGGCCCCTTGTGCCCGCAAACAGCCGGGGGATGGCTTGGCCATACCCCGGCATCCTTATGCGCAGCTGCCTGAGGCTTGCATGCGCACGCACGAGTCCAGCACCTTGCGCGGGCGATCTCACTGAACCGGAAACACCGACACCACCCAGCCCACAATAGCCACCCGGATGCTTGGACAGCTATTGCTGGTGCTCGTCTTCGACGAAACAGAACGGCCCGGCCACGGCGATTTCGGTAGTGATGCTGCCATGGCCCGCTCGCGCCAGTTCGGCCTGAAAGCGGCTGGCCGATGCTTGCACAGCATGGCGCTGCACAGCATTGGACGTATAGACGGCTGAACGGCATGGCGTACGGGCGTCGCCCTGGCGCAGGCCATGGATCACCCGCACCACTTCAGCGTGTCCGGCCATGCCCGAGCACACTTCGCGATACGTTGGATTGCGCGGGCAGCCGCAACAGGCCCTAATAATGCAACACGGCGTGTAACGGAATGTTTTCCGGCCAAAGGTTTCTGCCCTGCAAGGCGCGCAGTTCGATCACTACCGACGCACCGACCAGCTCCGCCCCAAGCTGTCCCAGCAGGTTGCGTGCTGCGCCCAGAGTGCCGCCGGTAGCCAGCACGTCATCGACCAGCAGAACGCGCTCGCCCTGGCTTACGGTTCCTACGCGGGCTTCGAGCCGGTCGGTGCCGTATTCGAGCTGGTAATCCGCATACATTACCGGCGGCGGCAGCTTGCCCGGCTTGCGCAAGGGGATGAAGCCCGCACCGAGTTTCTGCGCCATGGCCGCGGCGAAGATGAAACCGCGCGATTCAACACCGCAGACCGCCTGCACCTGGCTGCCCTGCCACGGCTCGATCAAGGCGTCGATGCAGCGTGCGAAGGCCGCGCCATCGGCCAACAATGGGGTGATATCGCGGAAGATCACGCCCGACTTCGGAAAATCCGGTACCGCGCGGATCAGATGTTCAAACGAGGTCATGCCTACACTCCAGTCATGCTTGAGAAACGCGCCGGCGTGGCTGCAGCGCGCCGAAGAGGATACCTGCCAGCGCAAGCACCAGCCCGGTCCAGTCGCCGAGCGACGTCGGCCGGCCGAGCAAGATCACATCCAGTACAAAAGCCAGGGTTGGCTGCAGCAGCAGTAACAACCCAACCAGCGATGCCGGCAAGCGCGGCATCGCGCTCACCATCAGCAGCCATGCCAGCACCTGCCCGATGAATCCCAGCGCCAGCAACACGCTCCAGCTTTGTATACCGTGCAACGCGAAGCTGTCGCCTTCACCCCACCCCCATAGCCAGAGCACCACGGCGCAAAGCAGGCTCATCAGGCCGAGGAACTGGGCCGGAGACAGGCGTGTGTGCGTCTTCAGCGCCTGCCGAAAACTCAGCAGGTACACGGTGTAGGCGACACCGCTGCCAAGTCCCAGCCAGACGCCGAGTCGATGCTGCGCGTCAAAGATCGACCAATGTGCTCCGACCAGCAACCACAGGCCAACCGTCGCCAGCAACATGCCAGGCACGAATCCCCGGCCGGGCCGCTCGCGATAGAACGCAAAGCCGACCAGCGCCATCAGGAACACCTGGAAGTTGGTAAGCAAGGTGGCGATGCCCGGCCCGATCCAGAGGATGCTGCGATGCCATTGGATCAGGTCGACCGCCAGACCGATCGCCGGCAACACCGCCCACGCCAGATCACGCCAGGAAAACCGCCGCCACACACCACGCAAGGCCACCCACACCAACAACATGCTGCCGCCGAAGAGCATGCGGTAGAAACCGGACACCGTCGGCGCCGTGTGCGCGTAAACCACGAACAGGCTGGTGCTGGATAGCAGCGTCGCACCGATGGCCATTTGCATGACCGCGGCGCGCATGGGCACTTCGCTGCCGACGCCCGCGGGCGTCGCGGTGGAGACATCAGACATGGGGTTCTTAACCTGGGACGGGAAGCAGGCCGCCGGTGTCGTCATCCTGCTCTTGCAGCACCTGCCTGGCCTCGGTCAGGGCGCGATCGATCTCTTGCACGATCGGTTCGGCGACATCCACGCTCGATTCGGGCACCAATACCGCCACGTAATCCAGTGCCGGCAGTTGCCCGACACCACCGGTGAGGTATTCCCCGGAAATGAAAGCGGGCACCTCGGCGCTTTCCAGCGCATCCTTCACCAGATGGGCGTCGATCAGATTCTGGGCTCGATAGATGATCCGCATGCAAGCACGCTACTGCTGGCAGGGCTGGCGGGCAAGCATCACCAGAACGCACCGATACCGGCGACGCCCTGCGCGGCGTGTTCCCGCGCCACTTGAGCCTGTGCGGGTGCCATGCCGCCGAGTGCAAAGACCGGCAGCGCGGCCCCTTCCGCCATCCGCTGGAAGGACGGCCAGCCCAAGGCGGCCGCCTCGGGATGGCTGGCGGTGGCGGCGACGGGCGAGAGCGTGGCGAAGTCAGCACCGATTGCAACCGCCCGTGCGAGCTCGCCAGCATCATGGCAACTGCCGGCTACCGGCTGCGCCCACGGCAAAGGACGCGTAGCCAGTGCCGCCAGTTGTGACGACTTCAGATGCACCCCGATACCTGCACCCAATTGGCGCGCGCCATCGATATCTTCATTAAGCAGCACAACCGCACCGCAACGCAGTGCATGCGCTTGCACGCGCGCCGCCAGCGCACGCACCTGCTCCACCGGCCAGAGCGGAAAACGCAGCTGAATCAGGCCAGCCCCTCGCTCCAGCGCAGCGGTCACGCGCGTGTACCAGAGCGCTGCCTGATCCGGCGTGACATCGGCAGGCGTGATGGCGTAGATCGAGGGCAGACGCAAAGCCTGCAGTATCGGCCGATCCGCCGGCGCGAGGATGGCGGGATCAACCGCTGCAGGAAGCACCCATTGCAAGGCCTGCCCTTCCAGCGACACCGGCGTGCCCTGCCAATGCGTGAACTGCCAGGCATCAAGCAACAAGCCGCGCTCGCCATAACGCCACGGCACACGGATCAATGGCGCGCCGTCGGCAGGATCGATATGAATGCCCAGTTCTTCGTGCAATTCGCGCACCAGCGCGCGGTGCGGCGCTTCACCGGGCTCCAGCTTGCCACCGGGGAATTCCCACAAACCGGCCAGATGCTTGCCTTCCGGACGTTGCGCCAGCAGCACCCTGCCCTGCGCATCGCGCAGCACGCCAGCCATGACGTGCATCGGTGCGCCGAGGTGATCGCTCACAGAACCGGATCAGTGACTGCGGATGTACTCGACCATGTCGAAGTCGTAGCTATGCTCGCTGTCTTTCTTGTGGTGCGTGCGCTTGACTTCGGTCCAGTCGCTGAAATGAATGCCGGGGAAAAAGGCATCGGCGCCTTCCACGGCCGCGCCGACCCAGGTGAGATACAGGCGCTGCGCCATCGGCAAAGCATCGTGGAAAACCTTGCCGCCGCCGATGACCATCAGGCCGGTGCCGTTGGAGCGGGCCTGGGCTTCTTCGATCGAACGCACGGTGATCTGGCCGGGAAACGGTGCCTCGTGACGCTTGGACAGCACCAGGTTTTCGCGATTCGGCAGGGCCCGACCGATCGAGACGGCCGTGTTGTAGCCCATCAGCACGTACTTGCCGACCGTCAGCTGCTTGAACCAGCGCAAGTCGTCCGGCAGATGCCAAGGGAGCTGCCCCTTGCGACCGATTGCAAAGTTCTCGTCGAGGGCGGCAATCAACGAAATGGCCATGAAAGCTCCGGGCAATGTGACAGTGTTCGAACGGCAGGCGCAGCCAGAAACACTCCCGGTCACGCTGACCGCCCATTATAGCTCCTGGCGGGTTGGACACGCATGGTGGATATGCCAAGCCAGCCAATCACCCCGCCTGCCATGGTGATCTTTCTGCGCCGAAAAACCAGAGCCAAATCCGGCCCATTGGCCGACACCGATCGAGTTAGACGGCCACCGGCGCCTTGATCGCGGCGTGCGGGTGGTAGTCCTCGATGATCACGTCCTCGAAACGGAAGTCGAAAATCGACGACACATGTGGATTGAGCTTGAGCTTCGGCAACGGCCGCGGCTCACGCGCAAGCTGCAAGCGCGCCTGCTCCAGGTGATTGTTGTACAGATGCGCATCACCCAGCGTGTGCACGAAATCACCGACGCCCAATCCACACACCTGCGCAATCATGTGGGTAAGCAAGGCATAACTGGCGATGTTGAAAGGTACGCCGAGGAAGATGTCGCCGGATCGCTGATAGAGCTGGCAGCTCAGCTTTCCATCCGCCACGTAGAACTGGAATAGCGCGTGACACGGCATCAACGCCATCTTCGGCAATTCGCCCACATTCCATGCGCTGATGATCAGGCGTCGCGAATCGGGATTGCGCTTGATCTCTTCGACCACCCAGCGGATCTGATCCACGATGTGGCCGTCTGCGGTCGGCCACGCGCGCCATTGCTTGCCGTACACCGGACCGAGATCACCCTGTTCGTCAGCCCATTCGTCCCAGATGCTGACGCCATGTTCCTTCAGATAGGCGATATTCGTGTCGCCACGCAGGAACCAGATCAGCTCATGCACGATGGACTTCAGATGCAGCTTCTTGGTGGTGACCAGGGGGAAGCCTTCGTTCAAATCGAAGCGCATCTGCCAGCCGAACACGCTACGCGTGCCGGTGCCGGTGCGATCGGTTTTTTCCGTGCCGTGTTCCAGCACATGGCGAAGCAGGTCGAGATAAGCGTGCATGGGAAGCAGTCTACGCTGTCTGGGTTTGATCCGCTTTCGCAAGCGGCAACGTGGGTGCGCGGCGCGACAGTCCGATCAGCCACAAGCCGACGACGATCAGCGGCAGCGATTGAATCTGGCCCATGGTCAGCCAGCCCCATGCCAGATAGCCCAGCTGCACATCCGGCACGCGCACGAATTCGACCACGAAGCGGAAGCAGCCGTACATCAGCGCAAACAGGCCCGAGATCAAATAGCGCGGACGCGGCTTCAACGACACCAGCCACAACACCGTGAACATCACGACGCCTTCCAGCGCCAATTCATAGAGCTCCGACGGATGACGCGGCAAGCCGCCGTATTGCTGCATCAACTGGGACAGGTTCGGATGGGCGGCGGCCAGTGCGGCATCTTCATCGTGCGCATTGGGAAAGATCATGGCCCACGGCACCTGCCCCGGCTTGCCCCATAGCTCGCCATTGATGAAGTTGCCCAGACGGCCAAGCCCCAGTCCGATCGGCACCAGCGGCGCCAGGAAATCCACGGTATCGAAAAAATGCAGCTTGTGCCGGCGCGACCACCACACGCCCGCCACCAGCACGCCGAGCAGGCCACCGTGAAAACTCATGCCGCCATCCCACACGCGGAACAGCGCCACCGGGTCGGTCCAGACCCAGCGGATGCCACCGGCGTAATAAAACAGCATGTACCAGATGCGGCCGCCGAGAATCACGCCCATCATCGCGTAGAAAATCAGGTCGCCGAAGGCCTCGCGGCTGACCGGGAGGCGCCCCTTCTTGCGACGGTATTCACCCAGTGCCCATGCCCCCAGAAAACCCATGAGGTACATCAGCCCATACCAATGGATCTGAATCGGCCCCAGCTGCAGGGCGACCGGATTGAATTGCACGACAAAGGGTTGCGACATGGCGTGGCCGGCAGGGATCAAAGCGGGGAGTTTAGCGGGCCGGATGCTAAACGTCAGGGTCACTGCCCCGCCCGGCCTGGCTGCGCCGTAGCCACGGGCCCATGACCCAGGGACCGGTGGGCCGATCAGCCGCCGGCACCCGCCGTGGATGCATCCATCGGCGCACGCGCCAGCGCCACCACATTGGCGGACGACGACTTGCTCATCGCGTACTTCAACTCGCGATAGACCCCCAGCACCGCACGCCCGTAACCGCGCGCAAGCGTGGCGTCGTGACTGTGGTAGTAGCCGATGCGCAGCACCGGGTCGTGACTTTCCTGCATCGCCTTGCGCAGCAGACGGGTACCCACTTCGATATTGCGCACCGGATTGAGCAGCGCGACCGGATCGGGCTCGATGTCCTTATGCACCGGGTAATACACCTGCATGATGCCGACATCCTGCACCGGCAAGGCCATCTGGTGCGCCATCTCGATCGCGCGCACGGCATCGTTGTGCGAGCCCCTGTGCATGCGCCCATTCACCCGGACCACCCATGGACTCGGCGCAATCGATCCATCGGCCTGGGCACTCTTGCTCTCCACCAGCGCCACGGCATAGATCAGCAGCGGATCGATGCGATAACGCGCGCCCGCTGACGCCCACAGGCTGTTGGGCGAGGTGATGTCGAGATCGAAACCATCGTCGTGCATCGACTGCACCGGCAGGGTCGTCACCAGGCGCTGCAAATCGCGGACGGAGAAGGACGGCGTGCCAACCTGCAAGCGCGACGCCGACCGGGAAAGCGTGGCCACAAGATGCGGCATCTCGATCATCGCCGGCGACACGGTCACCGTCAGCTCGGGACGCTCGATGCTCAACGACGTCACCACCGGCGGCAACACCTGCGCATGCAAGTAGTGCGTGACGATCGCCACCACCGCCGTTCCCGCGGCCATGGCCAGGGTGTTGGCGGTGGGCTGCTTATAGGCTTTGACATGGCGCCGGGCGGCGAGCAGCACCGTCGACATGTCGCTGGCCACCTTGGGCAACGACGGGCCGTAGGCGACGCTATACGCCCTCATCGGACGCGCCGAGCAAGGACTGCACGTCAGCCGGTCCATGCCGATGCGGACATGTCGCCGGGAAGCCCAGCCCTGCGGATCCACGAACAGAATCTTCTGGGCATGCGGCACCGGGATCGCCCCGGTCCGTTGCCCCTTGAATGTCGCCGGTGCGCACAGCAGGACGCGCTGGGTCACCGGTGGTCGTGACCGGGCGTGCCCGGTCGTGCCGGAAGAACCGCCATCTGCATGACGCCGCCCTGCCCCAGTGTCGGCAGCCCGTCGCGCCCGGCGTGGCGGATTCTCGTCATTCAGATCAAAAGGTGCTTGAAGCAGCAACACGGGCGTCATCCTTTCGGCGTCTACCGGCCGGTGGGGTAGACAAGCACAAATCGAGCCGGATAGCGAGGCGCATCGCGCAAGACCTCGCCTCGATCCGTCCACCCGCTGCCGTTGGGTGAGCCCTGCCGGACCGCGCCATGCCTTGAGTCCAAAGCGCCTGACAGCCGGGCCAATGTCGGCCAATAAGTCCCAGGCAGCGGATGCCCGTGCTTTTTTGCGATGACACGGATCACGGCCATCGACCAGAGACCTTCCCTGGCTCGCCTCCTGGAGATTGGCTGCCGCGCGCCCAATCTCTCCGGTCCCGCTTACGTCCGCGTAATCGAAGCCCCGCCATCCACCAGGAACGCCGTACCGGTAACGAAGGCCGAATCATCAGAAGCGAAATACAGCACCGAGCGAGCCAGCTCCTCCGGCGTAGCAACACGCTTGAGCTCAGTAGCGTCGATGGAGATACCTTGAACCTGCGGCCGTGCATTGACGTGCCGTTGTCACGGGAAAAATGCTCGAATGTATCGAACATGTTGGGGCGATGGGTTTTGCAGGACAAAAGCGAATTCGATGCTTCGTCAGAAAAACAATTTGCGCATCGACGCACACCGAACCATATCCAGGGAATGCCTGGGAGGCAGAACATCTGTTTGGAGAGCGACACTAAGCAACGGCGACGTTATGCCCACAACAAGTGTCATCAAAATCCTACATGACACCCACGGGGTCACTTCATTACCCTAGGCGGGTCATCAACGCAGTTCGCGAAACAGCAAACGCTGATGACCCAGGCAGCAATGCTTGGCGAGACGCGGGCCGTGAGAGCTACCAACTCCCACGCCCCGCTAAACCAAAACCAACTCTAAGGAAGTTGATCATGGTCTCCCATCATCATACGGCACCGCCGTGCCCTTTGGATTCCAACAAATCCGAACCCGGCCCCACCTTAAACCTCGACAGCACGCTCCCAACGCGGAGTTCGGGTCAGGAAAAACGGCTATCCCCCAGGTCCAGACAAGCTTGCATCGCGCTCGCGGTGCGGGTGATTGACGGGCTACTCCGGGCAGACGACGCCCTCTCACCTCAGCACAACGCCCAACGCAGTAGTCACGTGCTGCCCAACGCGCTGCAACGCAACGGCCTGCAAGCCGCCCTCTACTTCCTGCATCACCACGTCGACACGCATACCACAGCGTAAGGTGGATTAACGCGTGTACGTATGAGGGCGGCCATGCTGGCGCGCTGGAGTAGGACAGTGCGTCATTTCCGGCACGTTGAGTAGGAACAACGTGCCGTTTTTTTGGTGATGGCGAAAAGTCCACCACCCGCAGCAAACCACACCACACGTCGTGCGTGGGTTGGGTTAGCGCAGCGTAACCCAACGAATCAGCACCAAAGCGCAGAACATCGCTGAGAAAAAGTGAGAGTAAGTTTCCATTTCGGAAACGCAGACCGCCACTCAGGCATCCCACGTTTTCCGAGTCATCATTCCGCCTTCACGCAAATGACGACGCAACATCGATTTTTTTTGCGGCACCAAGAAACAACGCAAGATTGTCGCAGCTGGTTGCGTGATTGCACTGATGCATCACCCGCACCATCCCAGCACGGCAAAGCCACCCTTTCTCGATTGCTGACTTTCTCTTTATCCATCATGCAACTGCCAGCAACGTCGCGACCATCACGACAAATGCATGCACAAAGCATTCACTTTCATGACCGCACAGATCGTGTGCCCGCGCACACACGATTGTCCTGTTTGGTACTGGCGATGCATTTTTCACACCCGTAGACTCGGCCGGCCTCCGCTTCGGAGGCATCCCATGTGATTACTCAATAAGGAGTCGGCACAATGGTTTCTCAATCTAACGAGGCACTGGAAATCGTTCGCACTTTCGCTCGCGTGCAAGCTGTGAAAGTCGCAAAGACCATGGACGAGGAAATGGAAAAGGGTCAGTTCCTGACCACCCACACGCCTCCGGTAGAGCCTGAATTCGGAGCATTGAGCTAAACAGCGAATCGGCTTGAACAGCATGCCCCGCCACTCGCGGGGTGTGCTTTTGCATACAAAGGAGCGCATATGCAACACAGCGTGCTGATACTCGCACCGGATACCGATCCCCACGCATGCGCCGTGAGTTGGGCGCTGGAGCAACAGGGCGTCACACCGATTTGCATGCCGTCGTTGCAGGCGAAGCCAGGAAACCACTACACCTTTCATATCGATGCCGAACACGAATTCCTGCTTGATTCCAATGTCGGCCAAAGCGTCGTCAGTGCGGTATGGAACCGCCGCATGCAAGATCCCGACCCCACCTGCGCCGAAGCCGATGAAGCCTTTGCGCGCCTGGAATGGAAAATGTTTCAGCGCAGTATGTTCACGCTCGGCAATGCGTATGGCGACGCCTTGTGGGTAAATCGCCTCCCTGAAGCGATACGCGCCGAGCACAAAATGGTGCAGCTTAGCGTGGCCCGCAAACTCGGCCTGCCGTTCCCTGAAACCGTGGTCACCACCGATGCCGGCCAAGTGGACATGCTGCGCAAAAAATGGGGCCGCATCATCTTCAAGAGCTTCCTTCCCCATCACTGGCAAGATCAGCAGACCGGTGAGCGGCACACCGTCGGCGTCGCCCTGCTCGACCAGAACAGCGAACTACCGGAAGACTCCATCGCCATCTGCCCCGGCATCTATCAACGCTATATCGATAAAGCGCTCGATGTACGTGTAACGGTCATGGGCCAACATCTGTTCGCAATGAGCTTTGGCAAGGGCGCGAACGGCGGCTTCCTGGATTGGCGCACCTATACCGATCATCCCGAGATGGTCGCCCAAACCATCACCCTGCCCTCCACAGTCGAAAGCAAGCTGCGCGCACTGATGCAGGAACTCGGCCTGGTTTTTGGCGCGATCGACCTGGTGGTGGATCGCGAAGGCAACTACCACTTCCTGGAAGTGAATCAGGCCGGCCAATTCCTGTTTATGGAAGACATGAATCCCGACTACCCGATCCTCCAGGCAATGACCGGCCTGCTGGTCAGCGGCCGTCTGGACAACACCAGCGAGGCCTTGAAGCCCGTCACGATGAAACAATTCCGCGCTTCTGATGCGTATGCCGCCTTGGGGCAACGGGTCGCGCAGAAATCGTGGGTGGGCGAGCCGATGTTTTCGCAGGAGTAAGCACTGAAGCGCAACTGCTTCAAAGCCCGCCTTGAAGGCGGGCTTTTTGTTTTGGGCCGGGTGGCCGGGATTCGAAAGGCCCGATACCAAGCCCCAAGAATCAAGGTGTTACGAAGCTCAAAAGCGACATTCTGGGACCAACGCAACGAATTTCCATAAGCCCGCCCAGACCCTTTGGCACCGGCTTGAGGCGATCCGTGTGGCTTGACGCCCTGCCAGTGGCGTAGCCTCTGGGACGCCCGCTTTCGACCCACGGCGACAAGAGCCATCTTCTTCCGGGCAACGGGTCGAATTCCGGTCTCGATGTTCGTCGCTATAGCGAAATCCGCTGTGCCAGACCTAAACAAACGAAAAGTAGAGGTGAGCGGCGTCAACAGGTGCACGGCACGCTTCGGCGGCCATGCGTGAAAAGACCGATCAGGAGGAGAAGGCTATGCGCGGAAACAACAAGATTGGCGCGATCGTCATCACGTGCTCCATGCTGTTTGTTGGGCTCGGCACGGCGTACCAGGCGATCGCACAGGATGCCACGACGCACTATCCGAAAATGGCCCCGATCGACCAATACCTCATGGCGGACCGGAATGCGGAAATCGCCCTGGCGCGAAGTGCAGCGCCCGATGCCATATCCCGCGACGCGACGGTCCTGATTCTGGGACGGCATGGCTACGAAACAGCGATCCAGGGAAAAAACGGTTTCGTCTGCTTTGTGGGACGCTCGTGGGGAGCAGCATTCGACTGGGACGAATTCTGGAACCCGAAGGTAAAAGCTGCCGATTGCCTGAACCCTCAGGCTGCACATTCGATCCTGCCCATCATTTCTCTGCGCGCGAAGATGGTGATGGCCGGTCGTTCCAAGGAGGAGATGGTGTCGGCATTCAAAGCGGCGTACCAGAACAAACAACTGCCGGAGCTCGAAAGCGGCGCGATGGATTACATGATGTCGAAGTCGTCGTATCTCACCGACCAAGGCGGCCATGACATGCCTCATGTCATGTTTTACACCCACGTCAAAGACGGTAGCGATTGGGGTTCTGGCGCAGCACTCTCGCCGATCATGTCTGCCCCCTATTGGTTCTTCTCTCCGAACGAACAACCCCAAACGAAAGGGCTACCGCCGATTCTTGTGTTCCTGGTCGCAGTCCCAACGTGGTCCGACGGAACGCCTGTGGACATGCATTCCAACTGATACAGGCGCAGCACCACCATTCGAACCCAGGAACCAGAAATGCTGCTGGGCGACGTGTCGAAGTCTGGTCTCGCCCTCCGTTGTAATGGTGACGTGCAGGGCGACCAGCCCGACTGACTCAGCGACACAAACTCGTGGAGGAGATCCAGCATGCGCAAGCTCAAGATCATCGAACATATGTCGCTGGATGGCGTGATCCAGATCGCCAATGGTCCGAACGACAGCGACTTCCCCTACGGTGACTGGACCGCGCCGTATCGCACGCCTGCGGGGCTGGAGAAAGTCCTCGCGATTTATGGCGAGACCTGCGACGTGTTGCTTGGCCGCC
Organism: Dyella flava; assembly: GCF_016904955.1. Classification (GTDB taxonomy): domain Bacteria; phylum Pseudomonadota; class Gammaproteobacteria; order Xanthomonadales; family Rhodanobacteraceae; genus Dyella_B; species Dyella_B flava. Next base: position 404,794 of record NZ_JADIKE010000037.1, read on the forward strand.
GAACCTACGATCTGTGGTCAGGCTTCTGGCCGAAGGCACCACCGAGTCCGATGGCGGACCGCCTGAATGCAGCGACGAAATATGTCGTCACCCACCGGCCAGAGAGCCTGGCATGGGGTCCGTTCGTGGGCATTGGGCCGGATCTCGTGGAGAGTGTTCGTGACATCAAGGCGAAGGACGGCCCGAACCTGATCCTCGCAGGAAGCTCGTCGCTGACGTCGGCACTGATCGAGCATGGGCTGGCGGATGAAGTGATTCTGCTGGTCAATCCGGTCTTGCTAGGCAAAGGAAAGCGCCTACTTGCGGAGGGCACTCCGCCGCGCGCCTTGGCGTTGGAAAGCACGCACGCTACGCCGATGGGTATTGTCGTCAATGTCTACAAGGCGGCTGGGACTTTGCAGAACCTGAGATGAGGGGTGTCTCGGGTGACCTTCAAAAATCACTGGGTTAAGTTCACTTTGCTCAGAGCAAGAAGTGGACCTAGAGCTCCCCCTATTTCGGGACCCTAAATCGCCGCGCTACTCAAAACCGGAGGATGTCGAGCGGGCTTCACACCGAACGCGTCGCCTCCATCGGCGAAACTTTTGACGCACGCAACGCGGGACCAAGTACGGCAGCTTGTCCCAGTACCAGCAAGGCCACCACGCCCCAGGCGATGTAAGGCAACGGCAAACGATGCATTTCGAACTGCGTCTCCATCCATAGGTTGAAGCCGATGGCCATTGCCACACCCAATATCACGCCGCAGCTGCTGATGAAGATGTTTTCAGTGAGGAAATACAACAGGATGCCGTGCTGGGTGGCACCCAGCGCGCGACGCACGCCAATCTGCTTGCGTCGCTGGCCGACCCAGAAGCTGGTCAGGCCGACGATGCCGGCACCGGTCACCGCCAGCAGGATCACGCTGATCACCAGCATGAACTGCAGGACGGCCCGGTCGCTGCGGAAAGTGTCCGCGCGGACCTGCGCGAAGGTACGTCCGCCAGCTTCATCTCCGTAGCCATCGGGAATAACGCGCAGCGGATCCTGGGCAATCAGCGCGGTCGGCACGCTTTGTGTAGCGGCCTGCAAACGCCCGGGTCGGGCTCGTATCACATAGATCCGTTGCGATGCGGTCATGCGGTACGGCAACAGCATGCAATTCCAGACGTAGTCCTCGTCGTTGGCGTGAGGTGCGTTGCTCTCCATGTGGCCGATGATGCCGATGATGGTGCTAGGCCGAGTTGAGCTCGTCATGTAGACCTGCTTACCCAGCGCGTCGCCGGCGGGGAACAGTTCGTTGGCCATGTGCTGGGTAATGATGATGACGGGTGGCTCAACCACTCCAAGTAAGGAATGCGCACCAATTTCGTCAGCACGAAAATTGCGCCCAGCAATTAGCTTCAGTCCCAGCGTGGGTATGGCGTGTTCGTCAACATAGAATATTAGGCCGTTGATGTCGCCATGCTTATCAGCCGTTTTCCGTAGACCGAGTCCTTCACCAAAACGGGCCAGTGGCATCGAGTTGGATTCGTAAGCATCGGCAACGTCGGGCAATTTGCGTAGCGCCTGCAGGTCGCCTTGTATCGACGCATCGAGCTGAGACCTGCTTGCATCGGTATTCGTTTTTAGCCCTGTATGCGACGTATTGATCAGCAGCAGATTGGCCTCGTCGATGCCGGTCGCGCGATGCATGCGGTCGAGTCGCTGGCCCACAACGAACAAGGCATTGCACACGACGCCCAGGGTGAGGGCGATCTGCAACATGATCAGGATAGTGCCGGTCTTGTGCTTACGCAGGGCCGCAATGATCGGATGGATAGACACGGCACGCTCCTCAATCAATCTTCAGTTGCATGGCCGGGCGGACACCTGCAGCGCGCAGGATGGGATACATGCCGGCAATCACTGTGGCCACGACGGCAAGTAGCAACGTTTCCAGCATCAGCAAAGCATCGACACGCACCAGTTCGGCGATGCGTGGATCCAGCACATGCTGCATCCAGGTCACGCCCAACCCGGTCAGAAGCAGGCCGAGCACACCGCCAGCAACGCCGACGGCGGCAGCCTCGGCCCCGAATTGCAGGACAATTGCCCCGCGCGTCGCACCCAGGGCGCGGCGTACGCCGATTTCACCGGAGCGACGCAGGAACTTGGCCAGCAACAGGCCGATAGCATTGACCATGCAGACGATCAGCAATGACGCCGCCACCACCACGGACATCTTGGTTTCTGCGGGTACCACGTGCATCTGCTGCATCATTGCCTGCAAATCAGGCAGCGCATAGTTGGCCGGCCAGTTGAAGCGGCCGGCCTGACGTTGCTCGCTCATGTAACCGTCCAGCCGTTGTCCGTAGGCGCTGATTTGCGCAGGACTGGACAACTGCACCATGTAGCCAACCCAGACACAGCTGGAGACCAGCGTGGCGGCAAAGCCGGTAGCCGGCAAGTCGTCGTTGCAGTAGAAGTCACCGTTGCTGTCCATCTGTGCATCGATGGCCGCATTGAACGGCACGAAGACATCATCCTCTTCTTCGAAGGCTTGGTTATTAGCCAGGTTGTAGAACTTCGGTTGCGGCCGCCAGCTTTTAAGCACCCCGACGATGCGAAAGGTGAGGTCGTTGAGACGCAGATCGCGACCGATGCTGTTGGTGCCGCCGAACAGCCGTTGATTGAGGTCGTCGCTGATCACAGCCAGCGGAGTGCGGTCCTGGTCGTCCTGCGCCGACCACGCACTGCCATAGCGGAACGGTGCATCGACAATCTTGAAGAAATCCACGAACACAGCCTGTCCGGCGATAGCACGCGGCTTTTGCGTGGGATCCTGGGCGTAGACGGTGGGCTCGATGGGGTAGATCGCCGTTTGCGGGATGTCACCACGGCGGCGCATCAGCGCCATGGCATCGGTATAGGTAAGGTCGGAAGGCAGCGTGGTATAGCCGTGGGCGGCTCGGCTGGCGGGGCCCCACACATCAAGCTGCGGGAAAAACAGCTGGCGCGATTTCCATGGGATCGGATCGCCGGACACCGCGCGGAACACCGCGTAGGTGGTCATCGAAGCGGCTACCCCGAACGCCACTGACATCACCATCAACGCCGTAAGAATCGGCGCCTTGCGCAGACTGCGCAGGCCTAGCGAAAAGTAGTACCGAGTCACTGCCACCCCTCCCCTGTTCCGGCAGTTTGCTTTTGCGATGGCCGCGCTCCGAATGGATTGGACTGCCCCGGCATCGCAAGTACTTCCAGCCTATGATTTGAGCATAGAAGGAAGTCCCATGAGCACCCCTCGTTTTATCCCTCGAGTTTAAAGAAGAAGCTTTCCGGCACATTGTCGATCGTGGCTATTGCGTAGTGGGCGTGTCCGCACGCCTGGGCGTGTCGGTCCACAGCCTTTACAAGCGGGTCCAGGTGGCGACGGCTCTTGGGCCATCCATTCTCGACCGTGAAGAAGTCTGGAGTAAGCGCCCAAAGGGAAGCAGGGTTCGCCGCATCACGTGCCATACATCCCGAAATATCAGGCACTTGGTCATTGCCACTTACGGCACTGGCTCGAACTACGTCGGCTTGACAGAATGGCTCATCGTTTTGCGCGCTTACTCATGCCGCAACGAAAGAAAATGCGGATAACTACCGGCGCGTAGGGGGGGCGCTCGTTAGCAGATCTAGGGGCTATCTGCTGCGCTTGCCATAAAACGGCGAATTTCAGCCGGCTCAAAATCTGTACGGCGATGTGAAAGTGCTTTTGTAAAAACAGATCAAGGCGATTGAAAGCCCCATTGATTGGCGTGTTTTTGCTTGCGCAACACCTGACGGCTTACCCGAAATCCATCCTGACTGGAGCAATAAAAGCATGCCGCGTCCGCAACGGGGAAGTAACCGAGGCTGTTCGAAATTCGTGCCTGCAACAGGTGCCCTGTTCATTCTTGCGGGTGCCGTGATCACTCCTGCGCATGCGGTCTGTACTCAAAGCGGCAGCACCGTGGTGTGTGCCGGCGTGGCCAATCCACTTGCTCCGAGCTTTTCGGATAGCGGCAATAACCTCAACGTGACCGTCGACCCCGGCGCGAGCGTCGGCGTGTTGCTCGGTGTCGGCGGTACGTCGCTGTCGTTGACGGGCAACGGAGTCACGGTCACGAACAATGGCACGATCGACCCTGCGGCGCTCGGTACGGGCCTCGGTATCCTGTCGAGCGGCCTGATTGTCGGCAATGCGTCGGCTAGCACGACCACGGTGACCAATAACGACGTCCTGAATGGTTCGACTGGTGCGAGCGTGTCTGGCGTCACCGGCATGGCGCTGGGCGCTCAGAACGGTACGGGCGGTGTAACGAACATCACCAATACCGGCACCATCAGCTCGGACGCGCTTTCCGGCGCCACGTACACCGGCGCCGATGCGCTGGTTGTGATGGCCTATGGGGGTGCCCAGGTCAACTTCAACAATTCCGGTACGATCGAAGGTCGCGTGTCGTTCCAGGCGTCGGGCACACCCGGAGCGGGCAATACCTTCGTCAACTCGGGGACCATCAACGGCAGCGTATCGCTGGGTGCGAACAGCACCAATACGTTTACGGCCCTGACCGGTTCGTCGGTGAACACGGCCGGCGGCACCGCCGGCGTGCTGAATGTGGACGTCGGCGCGCTGACGCTCGAGTTTGCTGCGACGGGCACGGTGGACGGCGGTGCCGACGGCAACAATACCTTGGTGCTGCAGCAGGGCAGTGGTGGACCGGCCACCGGTTCGATCGACAACGCCAGCTACATCAACTTCCAGCACCTCGATATCGACAGCGGCACGTGGACTGTCAGCGGCGCGGCGAACTACGAGGATGCGACGCTGAGCGGTGGCGTCGCGGTCATCGACAACGCTTCGGCGCTCGGGACCGGCACGATCACGAGCAACGGCGGCGCGCTCCAAGCCACTGTCGCGGGATTCAATGTCGGCAACCTCATCACGGTTGGCCTGGATGGTCTGACGGTGGAAGGAAGCAATGACATTACGCTGTCAGGCGTGATCAGCGGCACAGGCGGACTCAACCAAAGCGGCACCGAAACACTGACGCTGGCGAACGCGAATACCTTCACCGGCGGTGTGACGCTCAGTGCCGGCGGATTGATCATTGGCAACAACAGCGCACTCGGTACCGGCGCATTGACGGTAGGTGGCAACGCCACCCTGGATTCCACCAGTGTGATCACGCTACCCAACAACATCATTCTCAATGCGGGGTTGACTATCGAAGGCAGCAATGAGGTGACCCTCAATGGCGAGATCTTGGGTACTGGCACTCTGGTCAAGGACGGTGCAGCGACTTTGACGTTGAACGGGACCAATGACTATTCCGGCGGCACCACGATCACCGCCGGTACGCTGCAAGGCAATACCAGCAGCCTGCAAGGCAACATCGTCGACAATGCCGCGCTGGTGTTCGATCAAACCGTTAGCGGTACTTACAACGGCGTGATTTCCGGTACCGGTACGCTGACCCAAAGCGGCACCGGCACGCTGATCCTCAATGGCGCCAACACGTATAACGGCCTGACGACCGTGGCGTCTGGCGGCACGCTGATCGTCGGTGACAGCTCGCATACGTCGGCAACAGTGGGCGGCGACGTTAGCGTCAACGGCGGCACGCTCGGCGGCTACGGCACCGTACTGGGCAGCGTGACGCTTTCCAATGGCGCCGCACTTACGCCAGGCGAGGCAGGTGCTATCGGCTCGCTGACCATCGATGGCGATCTCACCATCGGCGACGGCTCGCAGCTCAATTTCGACTTCGGCGCACCCGGCACGAACTTCAGCACACCAGGCCAGAGCGACCACGTGGTGGTGGGCGGCGATCTGTCGATCGGCAGTTCAACGCTCAATGTCAACAATCTCGGCAGCATGGGGCCGGGCTTGTACGAGCTGTTTAGCTGGGCCGACACGCTTTCCATCACTGGCGGCGGCTTTACGCCGCCCAGCGGCATGACCGTGCAGATTTTCGCCTACGACAAGGAGATCGCCCTGATCGACGACCAGGGCGTGACGCTCGACGAATGGGACGCGAACGGTCTCGCGAGCCCAAGCCAGATGGGCGGTGGCAGCGGCACCTGGAGCACCTCGTCGGACACCTGGTCCAATACCAACGGCCAATACCTGGGACCGATGACACCGCAACCCGGCTTTGCCATCTTCGGCGGCGCGGCGGGCACGGTTACGGTGGACGACAGCGGCGGCGAAGTCAGCGTCACCGGCATGCAGTTTGTAAGCGATGGTTATCTCCTCACGGGTGATGCCATCGATTTGGTGGAGCAGAACGGTGTCGCACCTGTACTGCGCGTCAGCAGCGGCGATACAGCGACCATCGACAACGTGCTGCAAGGCACCGACGGCTTCAACAAGACCGATGGCGGCACGCTGGTGCTCACCGGCACCAATACCTATACCGGCACCACCACGCTCAGCGGCGGCTACCTGTCGGTGTCGTCGGATGCCAACTTGGGTGCGAGCGCAGATCCGCTGGATTTCGAAGGCGGCACGCTGGAAATCACGGGCACCACTTTCAATCAGACGGCACGAAGCATCATCTGGGGCAGTTCTGGCGGCGGCTTTGATATCGATGATGCGAGCAACACCTTCACGGTGACGCAAGCACTCACCGGTACGGGTGGCTTGTTGAAGAGTGGCGCGGGCACATTGGTGCTTTCCGGTGCCAACACCTATAGCGGCGGCACGGTTATCGACGCCGGTACCTTGCAGGGAAACACGACCAGCTTGCAAGGCAACATCACCAACGATGCGACACTGGTATTTGCCCAAACCAGCAACGGCACGTTCAGTGGATCGATGTCCGGTAGCGGCCAGTTGATCAAGAATGGTGGGGGCACCCTGATATTGAGCGGCACCAATACGTATACCGGTGGCACGACGATTAACGCGGGTACGTTGCAAGGTAATAGCAACAGTCTGCAAGGCAACATTGTCAACAACGCAGCATTGGTTTTCGATCAAACCGGCAGTGGTACGTACAGCGGCGTGATATCCGGCAGTGGCACGTTGACAATGAATGGCACCGGCATGCTGACGCTTACCGGCGCGAACACCTACACCGGTGGCACGACCGTCAATGCGGGCACGTTGCAAGGTGACACAACAACCCTGCAAGGCAACATCACTGACAACGCCGCGCTGGTGTTCAATCAAGGTAGTGACGGCACCTTCAGCAGCGTGATCAGTGGTAGCGGCAGCCTCACCAAGGCAGGCGCAGGCACCTTGATTCTCGATGGCACGAATACCTACACCGGTGGCACGACCATCACCGCCGGCACCTTGGAAGTTGGCGACAGCAACACCGCCAGCGCGTCCATCGATGGGACTGTGGATGTGCAAGGCGATGGCGTCTTACGCGGCCATGGCACGATCAATGGCAATGTGGTGAGCGATGGCATCGTGTGGCCGGGCGGCACGATGGGCACACTCACCATCAACGGCAATTACACGCAGAATGCGGACGGCACGTTGCAGCTCGACGTGACGCCGTCGCAATCCTCCATGTTGCAAGTCAGCGGCAACGCGACTGTCGCCGGTACGTTGGTGCTGATTTTCGCACCCGGCACCTACAGCAGCAGCAAGTTCAACTTGCTGCAGGCCGGCTCGGTCAGCGGCACATTCAATACGGTCGATGGCACCGTGCCGGAACCATACACATCGCAAATCAGCTACACCGCAACTGACATTGACTTGGTGCTGGCGCGGCGCCTGGTACAACCACTCGACGGCGCACTCTTCGGTAACTTGATGCGCAGTGTGAATGTGACCAGTCAACAGGATCTGGGCTCCGTGCTCGACGTCGCATTGACGCCGGGTGGAACGCAATGCAATGCCGATCATGCCACGTCGATGCAAAACATCACGGCATCCTGCGGTACCGGTACCTGGGCGCAATACACGGGCTCCAGCATTTCGTTGAATGGTGCCGATGGTTCGCACAGCACAACGTTCGGTCTGTTGGGCGGCGCCGATTATGCACTCGGTGATGCAGTGCATGCTGGTGTGGAAGCCGGCGTTGGACAGGTGAACGGCAGCGACACGAATGGCGGCAATGGTCGCGTCGACAATGTGCATGGCGGTTTGTATGCCTATGCCGATGCTGGCCCGACGGTGTTGTCGGCCGTGATTGACGCCATGCACAGCGATTACCATTTCAATCGTGCCAGCGGTATCGGTACCGCCAGCTCCGCACCGGACGGCAACATGCAATCAGCTGCCGTGCAAGCGGCCTACCCGTTGCAGCTCTCGCAGTGGCAACTCACGCCAAAAGTGGGTGTTACGTATCAGCGCCAAACGCTGGATGGTTTCACCGAAACGCTTAATAGCACTACCCCCAATGCATCGAGTTTTCCGGTGGACGGCGCACGCAGCCGCTACACCACATTGCAGCCTTATGCAGACATGGTCATCGCGCACAGCTTTGTCGCGGATGGGGTGGTTTACGTGCCGCAGCTAAGCCTGGGTTACCGCTACGACACCCGCAACAGCGCCACGCCGATCGTGCAGGTCACCGCACAGGACGGCACCGTGTTTGATCTGCCGGGTACAACACAAGGGCGCGGCATGGGCACCGCCAGTGCACGTATTACGGCGGAAGCTGGCGCGTCGTGGAGTCTGTACGCGGACTATCAAGGATTCTTCGGCAATCGTTTGCACGACAATGCGCTGAGCGTTGGGTTTACCAAGCACTTTTGAGGTGGTTGGCAGAAGTGACACTCCGAAGGCATGGATGCCGTAGCGAACATCGGCGAAGCCGCATCTTGGAAAACTCGTGGAGCATCGACGTCCCCCCAAGTTTGAGTAGCACGACGGTTTGGAGTCCAATCAAAGCAGAATATCGAAGCGCGTCAAGACTGAAACGCATAAAAAAAGCCAACCTTTGCGTGGGTTGGCCTTGGGATGCTGTTGGGTTTTGCCTTGACTCTGAGCGACGTGTTGGAACAACACATAGACGCGCTCTAGCTCAGATTGAACGCCTCTTTGTCGCTGTTCAGGCCAGCCGCGTCTGATGACGAGATCACGGAATCATCGCGCCTCACGCTGAAGCCCTTTCACTGTTTCGACATAGCCGCGCTCAACACCTCAAAAGGCCTATCACTTTGGATACCCGTTAGGTCAGAGACAAAGCGGATGTCTGTGACACGAGGATCACCGGAAGAAGCAGGCCGAGGCACTTCACTCATATCGTACATAGCAAACCCGCGCTCAGCGTAAGACATGTCAAATTTCTTATCGAGTAGATCCGAAAAATCAACGCCCAACGAGAGCGCGACATTTTCCCAAAGCTTCTGTTTGAGCCTAGGACTGCCGTGCACATTGGCTTCAATACTTCGCGCGAGATCCAAAACTCCGAGACCACCAGTCAGCATCTGAAGCATCACGGAAGCAACAAAGCCCGCACCAGACATAGGCGGCTGTAGCTGTTCTAAAGAAAAGTCGTGAGACCTTGTTCTCTTCAGCGTTGACTTCACCTCTAAATGAAGGCCAGGACGCGAGAAATCGAACTTGTCAAACTGACCAGCATGCCAGCAGGCCAGTGCTTGAGTTGGATTCCCGCTCTTCAAGATCACAAACAACTCGGCCCACAACCCAGAAATCTCTCGCACGCCTGGCGCCGCCAGCGCTCTGAACAAGTTGCGCAAGCGCAAGATGCAAGACTCAAGATCCTTGGTTTCACTCGCATCAGGAAGCTCCTCAATGGCAGCAGCTACGCACCGCACAAAAAGCTCATGCAACTCGGGTGCCGAATCATCGCACCATACAAGGCAGAACTGACCCTCTATCGCATCACCATCCGTCTGTACCCTGCAAGTGGCGTGAAATTCCGCTGAGAGATGGCGAAAATTGATACCGGGGTTGTAGGTGGCATCACTTGAATCATGCAAGAGAAAGATGGGTGCGCCCGCAGCACTCTTCCCAAGAAAATCCTGGCGCCTATCGCTTAAAGAAATCGCCTGATAGCTGCCCACGCCGCTTGCATTGGGTAGCGCGAGAAATGAGTCGAACAGATTGGACACAACTCTTAGTCCCTGTCTTCAACATGAGTGTCGCGACGGAGGTCCTTCGGAACATTCAGTGCGAACCAGGTGACGTTCAAGATATCCGCACTTGACGAATCTCTTGTTCTTGTTCCCAGGTTGAACCTGCGCAACTGAAGACTCAATCGATCAGGAGAGAAGAAACTCCGGTCATTTATTGCGCCAGCGGTCTGACTGAAGTACTGGTTCATGGGAGCATTGGGATGGCCAGCCGGAAACCCGCGACCGGCATCACGTGTACGGTATTGGGCCTCAAGGTTGTTCATCAGAAATACGTCAACTTTGAGATCCGGCTTCTCTCGGAGCAAGTCAGCTAAGCCGATAAGAATCGCGCTGTGCTCTTCGGCATCTGTTGCATCTCGGACTTCAATCTGAAGCAAGAAATCTTCAAGAACTGCTTTGAGCGGCACACCCTCGATCACAAAATTTGGCGATACCGACTTTGTGCCTTTGAACCGAGAAAACTCAGACGCGTTTCGGGCAGGCCCGTACTTCGCCTTCCAGCTCTTCTCGATGCCAGCCAAAAGTTTTCGATTGGATTCCGCCGAATCGCTGTCTCTTTGAAGTGCGCGAGGCACCATCCAGCCATCCACCGCTATACGTCGAGTGCCAAGACCAACGACATTTGGTCGCGTCGGCTTGAGAAGCGCATCAAGAATAAAGTCACGCCTCCACTCCTTCAAAGATTTTCCACGATGCCGTTCGAGGGCAGTCCGTATAAAGTCCTCATGGTCAACGTAATCAGAGAATGCCTCTCGTACGTCACCTTGTACAAAGATGCGACATAACCCCAGGTAGTCTTTCTTGTATCCAAAAAAACGAGCTCGCTGCTGCAACGTATCTGCCGCTGGCGAGTTTCCAAGTGGACGCGGCATATAAGTGATGGCAAGACCCTCTACGGTGTAGCCACGATCAAGCTTGGCTCCACCTACCAAGATCCAGTACGGAATCGACTTCCACTTCACTTTCTTTTCAGCGTCGGGAGTGCCGTTCACCTCGACGCAGTTCACTTCGCCAAAGACGTCACTCACCATGGCTTCGATCAATTCCGCCAGTGGCTTCAGATCTGGATACGTAGATTTCAGGGAGTCGTACTCGGCCTGAAAGCGCGACGCAACCTCGGCGGGATCCTTTGGGAACTGCCGCTCAACATAAGACTTTAGCGTCTTATATGACTTGTCCATCCATCTTTTGTAGTCCTTATGCGAACTGGTCTGCATGGCAGGGTGAACCATCATGGACCTATTTCGATCCTTGCCCTTTACCTTAGTCAGAGCATGCTGCGCGGCAGCAAGCAGGAAGTAGCGCAGGGCGCTGATGAGACTTTTGGGTGCTGCTGAAACAACATTTGTCTTGCTCGGCACTTCCTTTGCGGGGATATCAATGACCAAACCAGGGTTGTGCTTAAAGAACGCCTTGCCGCCGGTATAAGCTGCCCCGGGAGTAACAAGTTCCGCAAAGGACGGATTCAGAAGATCAGCTTGCGCCACCAGCAAGTTTGCTTGTGGTGTCGCGGTGTACTGCAAAAAAGAGTGGTGTGGAATCTTGTCACGAACGACGCAGATGCGGTCGTATGTTGTGCTCTTCTCTTTAGCACTGACCTTCTTGTCGCGTATCTTCGCAGCGTTTGTATTCAAACTCGCCTGATCGCTCTCGTCATCAATCACGAGCACGGGAACGCCATCAAGGGGCAGCTTATCGAGAACTTTGGCGAGATTTTCTAGATGATCTACGTGCTTTAGCACGGTGATGAGGATGGCCTTCTTCCTTTTCTTATTTTTCTTCCACGCCTCTATCTTGTCGTCGATCTGACTTGCCACGTTCAAAGCGGGATTAGAGAAGTGATACCAATTGTCACCCTCATCGATACCAAGGTCCTTCGTTAGCCTATCTTCCGACTGCTCACGCAGATTCTTCTTGGTGCCCGCAAACACAATGACAACCCCAAATCCGTTGTCACGAGCAAGCGAAATTACAGTCTCGAAGGACATGGTCTTGCCACTTTGAACGTAGCCAATAACCAGTCCAGTTTCTCTTCCTGCTGCTTCGGTGGGCGGAAGACACCGACCAAGAATTCTCTGCGCCTCATGAAGAACGGAATCTTCGCCGCAAGTTAGGTCCTCAATACGCGGTCCATTCGGATCCTTAGACTTGCTTTCTAGAAAGTCTTGAGTGAAATCCCCGCTCACAGGCTCCCAGCGAAGAGGCGGCTTAATTTTGCTCAGAACAGTGATGGATGCCGTCATTGAAATGTCGTGCGAGTGAGCACGCCTCGTAGCAGATAGTTGAAGTGATGTAGGAAACCCTGAGGGGACTCACCCGTCAGATCTTCCGACAAAACAAGCGAGATACAGACGGCAGATGCGATACGAAGAAGGAGTTCGATATTCTCGTTGTTCGCCCCAATGAACCTAGCCGAAAACGGGTGTGTAAGAGAGAGGTCTAGGCCCAACCTGCGAACACGGTTCGCATCATCATTTGCCTCATCCATCTTCGACAAGGAAACCCAGTCTTCCGTGGCTGGGTCAATCGATGTGCGCAAAGTGATGATCCACCGATAAACCCCATCATCAACCGTCACAATCCGCTCGGACACCTGAAGCGGACTAGATTCAATCATTAGAGGAAGATCATCTGGATTGGCTGGGTGCTCTTTGGCTTCCACTAGAAGAGGTGCGACGTCTTCTTCCAGGTATTCAGCCACCGAGTCCGTCGCCGCTTTGGCTTGAGCGTCGATAGATCTTCGCGTTGGTAGTGCGCGGTAGTTCTCCGCTTGTGCGAGCAGATCAACTGGCGGCTTTCCGAGTTCGTCCTTCAAGCACTCCAAGAAGATATCTTCGTACTCTTCCCAGCGAAAGCCGTCTTTGGTGTGACTGACCTCGAACCCTTCAACATGGAGTTCACCAAAGAGCCTTTGATATCGATAACTATTCGTTTGCTTAAAAATTTGGGACGGCCGATAAGTTTCGTCATGGCTGCCCACAATGAGGCGGTCACGCCTAAAGAGGGCGAAGCCTGCGAGATGGGTTGAACCAACCTCTCGCAGAGCTGCAAACCCCGTGACTCGCTGCCCCTCACCAAAATCGAGGTCGATAGCTTTGCGCCAATCTATGGGCGTTGCATCATCCCCAGTTGCCATGACCCCCGGAGAGGTATAACGAATTGCGTGAAGTATCTTTGGGGACTTATAGGTGAGCTCGTCCGTGTTGAACTTAAGTATCAGGCGACCATCTCGAAGGAAAACCCGATAGATACTTGCCAAGTGATCCTTAATTTTGGCGACGGTTCTACCTTGCGGCAAATGATGAAGCCCACGAAGGGAAACCACCGTGTAATGCTTCTGTGGGTCTACCTCTCGAACTTCAGTACTGAGAAACTCAATCTTGTTCTCGACGATTTTTTTGACATCGAAATGAATAGTTCGCTCAACAGACTCGCCAATAGCCTTGGTACGTACGCTCCAAGTTTCAGCGAACCAGCAAGCGGCGCTTTTCATCCCCATGCCAAATTCGGAGAGCCCACTTCGGTCGAGGGGAACTTGTGCTGCCCGAAAGGCACGCGGAAAGTCGGCGATAGTAATACCCGCCGCGTTGTCAGTGATGACAATCGAACCGGGCGCAGTTGCGTCCAGTTGGATCTTTACCTTGAGTTGGTAAGTTCCACCGTTTGCAGCCTGGAGTTGCGCAGCATTTGCAATCGCGCTCTGCAAAGAATTATCAATGAACTCAGCAAGCGCAAACCATGCTTTGTAGTTGAGATGCCGCAGAACAGATAGAACTGTGACTTCAGGCCTAATTGGAATTGCCGCAGGCTGAGCGCCGTTTGAATCCTTCATTTTACAACCTTCCGTTTTCTTCGGCCCTTGGTTAGCATCCGGTATTTCGCAACTGGCTTCGGCTTGTTGGCCGTAAGCAATGCACTAGCGACTCGCTCGACAACCTTTGAGTTAACAGCATTCCCTAGGGCGTGAAATGCCTGTGTTTGACTTTCAGGAAGCTCCTTTAGAGTGTGCATGCTTTGCAAGCGTGCACATTCGCGCGGCGTCATATATCGCTTCTGCCAGCCAATGATTGGCACCTGCGTATCGGTCATCGCGATTAGACTGGGTGCAGTCGTTCGCCTTTTGACGCGAACTCCTGATGCTCGGAACTGCAAAACATACTTCCATAGGTCCTGATCCCCGCCTTGAATATTCCACTCTAGCTTCTGAAGACTTGAGGGAAACTCGAGGATGCTTGGCAGCCATGGGTCTATCCAGCTTTTGTTTTCCTCGTAAAACTGCCTGTTTTGGCGAATGAAGTCTTTCTTCCACTTAGGAAACTCCATCTGCTCCGTGCGCGCATGACTCGGCAGGGCCTCCCATTGCTTGTCTTCATCACGAAAATTGCCCAGCTTACGGCCATGGCTGCCCTTAAAACCTTTCAAACCATCCACCCCATATAAGACCGTACGTGCATACGGGGTTTCGGTCTCGAACGGATAGGTCGCCCCCCACTCCATGGACCACAAAGGAAACGAGGGAAGGACTACGTCCTTAGGACAGGCTTTCAAGAACGCATCCCAAACGTTCAGGCAAGCACGCACCCTTGGCGAAAGCTTTTTCGCATCCTCTGGATGATCATCCAGCACGCTATCAATTGATGTCTCAACCGTCTTGGTCTTTGGCCAAGAGAAGTGCTTGAGCGGCTTCAACGAACCAACGATGTAGACACGTTCGCGTATTTGCGGGATGCCAAAGTTATGGGGTGACAGCTTCGTTGCATCAATGTGATACCCCAATCCTTCAGGACCCAGAATTTTTTTAATCTTCTTCCAGGTCTCACCTTCATCGTGCTTCAGAAGGTTAGGCACGTTCTCAAGAATAAAATACCTAGGCCTCTTCTGCCGAAGAATTTCTTCCACGTTAAAAAACAAGCCGCCTTGCTTCGTGCACTCAAAGCCAAGTTGTTCGCCAGCCTTGGAGAAAGGCTGGCATGGAAAACCGGCAGTCAACACGTCATGGTCAGGCACGGAGGTTGGAGCAATCTTCGTGATGTCGCCCGCAGGAAGAATTCCGAAATTCGTCTGGTACAACGTTCTCAGATTCTCCTTCCACTCAGCTGCATAGACACATGTACCGCCCAAGCGCTTAAGTGCCAGGTGAAAACCACCCAACCCCGCGAACAAATCAACAAATCGGAAATTCTTGGCGTTCACTTTTTAATTCAATCAATATGTTCGAGTTTCAACTCGGGCTAATCGTCCAATAATCCGTATCTTGTTCGGACTTATTCAGACGTTTCGCGACCTTACCTTTGTCAACTTGGACAGGGGGCTGTCACTGACGCCTGTCACATAGTCCGTGCTTACAGAACTACCCACCGGAGGGTTGCCAGCTCATCCGCGTGCATATTTTCTCCAGTCCACAACGTTCAAGTCTCGCAGTATGAGATTGAATTCGGGAGCCGCCTTTGCTCCGAAGTAACTATCAAGTTGATCTAGCAAAGTAGCTCCCTCAATTCGGCAATCCTCAGCCACTCTGCCCACTTCAATCCAGCCCACAGTGACGACAACTCTGCGGTCCAGGGCCTCATGTATGAGGTGGTGTGGACGTCATCCGATTGCTCGTGACCCACAAAGGCACGACGCTGCTCATCAGACACCTGGGTCCCCTGCAAGGATTGGATGACACTCTTTCGAAGAGAATGGAAACCGACCCGTCCGTTCTGGCGACGGGGTATCACACTCACTTCTGAGCGCTTGAGGTGATAGGTGAAGCTCTTGGAGATGACGGAACCCTTGCCCGCCTTCCCCTCCAGATTCACATCAGGGAAGAGGCGTTCCGCACCTTCGCTTCGAAGCTTCTCAACATAGTCGATGAAGCCAAGGTCCAAGATGTCTGGATGAAGGGGAACCAAGCGCTTTGACCCTTCGGTCTTGACCGATTGACCATCGCTTTCAACTGTGAGCCTGATGCACCAGATGCCCTGCTCCTGGACGATATCTCGCAGGTAGATCTGGGCAATTTCTCCAACTCTCGCACCAGAATACAACCCCAGCAAAGCTGCCCAGCAGGGATGCACCTTGGTCATCAGCGCCAAATTCTCTGGAGAATAAATGCGCTTGAGTTGGTCAGTGTCAAACGCTTCCCACTGATGACCCTCGGCACGTCGCTGCGCCTTCTCTCGCTTCTTCATCACCATCACGCCTTTGACGACGTTTTCCGTCAAATGACCTTGTTGGACGAGAAAAGCAAAGAGCTGTGCGACGTTCGACACATAGTTGACGGCTGTGCGTTTGGCGACACCTTTACGCACCAGTTCACCGGCCCACTCTGCTGCCATTGGGCGTGTGATTGAGGCAACGGGCGTTCTTGCACCAAATGATTCAACAAAGGTTTTCAAGGCCCTTTGACGGCCATCCCAGGTGTCCGCCTTGAGTCCAGGGGCTTCTATCTCAGAATAATTCTGGATGGCTTTTTCAAGGGTGAGGCCAACGGATTGTGTAGCTGGCGAAGCAGCCTTTTGCTTGGCTTGACCAGGCATAGCCCCCCGAAGCCGACCTAACCTATCCAGGGCCTCCATGGCCCGGTCATGGTCGTCTTGATCATTTGCCTTGAGGACCCCATTGGCGAGGTCAATTTCGTACTTGCGCGAGGTCCTTTGCTGGAATCCTTGCAACAACTCGGCAACTGATGGCGGCCCAATCCTAGCCATCCCTTCCCCCCGGAGGTCCCTGAAGACTTGAGCATACTGCGAAGCCATGACCAAGGCGAAGGCTTGGGCCAACCTTCGGTCATGGGTCTGAAGAGACCTACTGATAACCGATTGGCCGACCAATGGGCGAAGGTCGGTCGGAACGATGAGCCGGAAGGAGAATCCGGAGGACCGGTAGATAAGGTGGTGTGGGAGTCGCATGGATCATCCAAAGTTGATCCAAGTTTTGATCCAACCTGAGCCCCTGAAACGACAAAAGACCCTGAATAATCAGGGCCTTCTGAAGTGGCTGGGAGACTAGGATTCGAACCTAGATAAACGGAGTCAGAGTCCGTTGTCCTACCGTTAGACGATCTCCCAATACCGTGCCGATCGATGCGCTCTGACTTGATGCATCGTCGACCGAACCGCAACCTCGGATGAGGATTAGCGCTTCGAGAACTGGGTAGCGCGACGTGCCTTGTGCAGACCGACCTTCTTACGCTCGACTTCACGGGCGTCGCGGGTCACGAAGCCAGCCTTGCGCAGCTGGGTCTTCAGGCTTTCGTCGTACTCGATCAGGGCGCGGGCAATGCCGAGGCGGATCGCGCCGGCCTGGCCGGTGATGCCGCCGCCGGCAACCGTGACCTTGATGTCGAACTTGTCGGCGCTCTGGGTCAGCTCAAGCGGCTGACGCACGATCATGCGCGAGGTCTCGCGACCGAAGAACTGCTCCAGGGTCTTGCCGTTCACTTCGATAGCGCCGGTGCCCTTGCGCAGGAACACGCGAGCGGCGGAGGTCTTGCGGCGGCCGGTGCCGTAATTCTGCTGAATCGCCATGTTGCTTCCTTAGATTTCCAGCGCCTGCGGCTGCTGAGCGGTATGCGGATGTTCGGCGCCGCCGTACACCTTGAGCTTGCGGTACATGGCGCGGCCGAGCGGGTTCTTCGGCAGCATGCCCTTCACGGCGATCTCGATGACGCGCTCGGGATGGGTGGCCAGCATGTCTTTCAGGCTGGTGGTCTTGAGGTTGCCGACGTAACCGGTGAAACGGTGGTACATCTTGTCGTCCAGCTTGGCGCCGGTGACAGCCACCTTCTCAGCGTTGATGACGACGATGTAGTCGCCGGTATCGACGTGAGGGGTGAACTCGGGCTTGTGCTTGCCGCGAAGGCGACGCGCGATTTCGGTCGAGAGACGACCGAGGGTCTTGTCCGTGGCGTCAACCACGTACCAGTCGCGCTTGACGCTTTCCGGCTTGGCGCTGAACGTTTTCATTTCGGAATACCTGTCTGCCGCCACATGGGCGGTAAGCGGAATCGGTGGAACAAAGGCGCGAGATAATAGCGAAGCTTTCATCTATCGCGCAAGCCCACGGGGGGCTGCGAGTCGCAAATGATAGCATGAACGACATGCCTCTTGAGAAGCCCCAACACCGCATTGCCGTGCTGGCCGACCAGTGCGTGCAGTGCGGCCTGTGCCTGCCGGTCTGCCCTACCTACGCCCTGGACGGCAACGAAGCTGAATCGCCGCGCGGCCGCATTGCGATTGCCGCGGCGTTGGCCCGCGGCCAGGTTTTGCCCAGCCCGGAACTGCGCGAGCCGCTGGACCATTGCCTGGGCTGCCTGAACTGCCAGCGGGCGTGTCCGGCGGGCGTTCGGTATGAGGAGCTGCTGATCGAGACCCGCGCCTTGCTGGGTCCGTCACCGCAGCGCCCTGAAACGCTGCTCAGCCTGATCAAGCGCCCCAAGCTGAACCGGTGGTTGCAGTGGCTGGCCCGCATGACCGGGGCCGGTTATTGGCTTCCGGCCATCCTTGGCGGCCGGAAGCTCGGGGCATGGCAGTCGGCCCTCTCCTTATTAAAGGGGGTCGAGCGACCCGCACGCATCTCAACAGCCGCCGAGATGGCGCCTTCCACGCAGGGAACTATTGCCCTGTTTCCCGGCTGTGCGGCCAGTGTCCAGGACAGCGAGGCGGAGCGCGCGGCGGAACTGCTGCTTGCTGCCGCGGGTTACCGCGTGATCCGCCTGCCCGCCTTTTGCTGTGGCGCGCTGGATTGGCATGACGGGGCTGCTGACGCTGCCGGCGCGGCAGCAGTGCAGGTTCGACAGGCCTGGGCCAACACGAATGCGGATTATCTGGTGACGGTCACCCCTGGCTGCCTGTCCGCCTTGCGCCACGCGCTCCCCGATGTGCGCGTGGACGACGCCTACCACCTTTTGGCCGAGCGCGCCGAACAGCTGCGCTTCCGCCCGCTCCCGCTGCGCGTGGCGCTGCACGTACCTTGCACGCAATCCAACGTGGCGCGCAGTGACGCCGTGCTGACCGATCTGTTGCAGCGCATTCCCCAATTGAACGTGCTGCGTCTTTCACCCCCGCCCTACTGTTGCGGTGCAGCCGGCACCCATGTCCTGCAATTTCCGGAACGCGCTGCCCCGCTTCGCAATGATCTGCTATCGCAGGTCAAGACACTGGATGTGCAGATGCTACTGTCGTCCAATATTGGGTGCCGGCTGCATCTGGCGGCCGGACTTGCCGAGCAGGCCTCAACGCTGCCGACCATGCATCCACTGACCTTGCTCGCACAGCAATGGGAACGAGTCTTGTAATGAACACACGTACGCTGACACCCCTTGATCGATTGCTGGCCGGCATCGAACGCGCTCTTGAAACCGTGGCCGGATCTCCCGAAGCCAGCCGCCCATCACCGGCGCACGGCATCACTCATGCCGAAATGGACGATGCAGAGCGCCGCCACGCGGCCGGCTTGATGCGCGTCAACCACACTGGCGAGGTGTGCGCGCAGGCGCTGTATGACGGGCAAGCCGCGCTGGCCCGCAAGGAAGAAAACCGCGCTTATCTGCAGCATGCAGCGGCCGAAGAAACCGATCATCTGGCCTGGTGCGGCGAGCGTCTGCGCGAATTGGACAGTCGCCCCAGCCTGCTCAATCCGCTGTGGTACGCCGGCAGTTATGCGATCGGCGCGGTGGCGGCGCTGGCCGGTGACAAGGTAAGCCTGGGTTTTGTGGTGGAAACCGAAAAGCAGGTGGAAGCCCATCTTGCCGAGCATATGGACAAGCTGCCCGGGCAGGATCAGCGTTCGTGGGCGGTGCTGAAGCAGATGCAGACCGACGAGGTACAGCACGCACAGCATGCGCTGGAACGAGGCGGCATTGCACTTCCCTTCCCGATTCCGCAGCTGATGCATGTCAGCTCGATGGTGATGAAGACGGTGGCTTACCGCGTTTGATCGCACAAACCACGGGCGCGAACCGTGGGCTGGGTGGGTTTGGTAGGTTGGGTTAGCGCAGCGTAACCCAACGGAATTCCATCGAAGCGACAAACATCGTTGGGTTACGCTGCGCTAACCCAACCTACCAAAACCCGCCTTTCGGCGGGTTTTTCATGTTCACATCAGGTTGCGCCCGTGGAACAGTTCTTCGATTTCACGGCGCAGCAGCTGCTCGATCTTCTGCCGCTCCTTGAACGAGAGATCGTCGGCGTGGGCTTCGAACAGATAGGTGTCGAGGTCGAAGTCCTTGATGTGCATCTTGGTGTGGAAGATGTTTTCCTGATACACGTTCACGTCGAACATCTCGTACTTCTGACGGATGTGGCGCGCGAGGTAGTCCTGCACCGAGTTGATCTTGTGGTCGATGAAGTGCTTCTTGCCTTTCACGTCGCGGGTGAAACCGCGCACGCGGTAGTCGCAGACCACGATGTCGGACTCGAAGCTGTCGATCAGGTAGTTCAGGGCTTTCAGCGGGGAGATCACGCCGCAGGTTGCTACGTCGATATCCGCGCGGAAGGTCGCGATGCCGTTATGCGGATGGGTTTCCGGATAGGTGTGGACGGTGATATGGCTTTTGTCCATATGCGCCACCACGGCGTCGGAAATCGTATCGCGGCCCAGCTTCTCCACCACCGGCTCCTCGGAAATGAGGATGGTGACCGAGGCACCCTGCGGGTCGTAGTCCTGGCGGGCCACGTTGAGGATGTTCGCGCCGATGATCTCGGCCACGTCGGTGAGGATCTGGGTGAGACGATCGGCGTCGTACTGCTCGTCGATGTACTCGATATAGCGCTGGCGCTGGTCTTCGGACACCGCATAGCAGATGTCATAAATATTGAAGCTCAGCGCCTTGGTCAGGTTGTTGAAGCCCTGCAGACGCAGGCGCGGGAGGGGTTTCACCACGGCGACACTCCATGGCCGGGTCACGGCCGACAGGTGAGGCGGGTTAGCTACAAGGGTCCCCGCTGAATGGAAAGACGTGCTGGACCCTTATCCTGCACGCCTCTTGTGTACGGACGATGGCAAATGCCACCATCCGGGGAAGACTGCGAAGTATGCGGCAAAACGATGAAAAACAGAACCGTGGGGGTGTCCACACCCGCGTGTCGTCTTTGCCATAATGCGAGGATTGCAAGGGACGCATTCCGTCAGTACGGCTGCCGGTAAGGGCAGCCCTTGAGACTACTCAGCTTGGGGAAAATCTGTGGTGCAGCTGAAATATCAATTACAACAAGCGTTCGAACGTTCACAGGCTCCACTCGGCTTTGCGCCGGACCCCGCCGCCATGGAGCGCTTTCTGGGGCTCTGCCACCGCCGCCGCTACCCGGGCAAGACCGCCATCATCCGTCCCGGCGACCCCGCCAACACTCTTTATTACGTGATCGAAGGCTCCCTGGCCGTCTGCACCGAGGACGAACAGGGCCGCGAGCTGATCCTCGCCTATATCAGCCGCGGTCAGTTCATCGGCGAAATGGGTCTGTTCGTGGAGCAGGCGCAGCGTGAGTCGATGGTGCGCACACGCAGCCCCTGCGAAATGGCCGAAATCAGCTACGAACGCCTGTTCCAGCTGATGGAAGGTCCGCTGCGTGACGAATGCCCGAAGATCCTGTTCGCCATCGGCGCACAACTGACCCACCGCCTGCTGCGTACCTCGCGCCAGGTCAGCCGCATGGCGTTCATGGATGTCACCAACCGCATTTCGCGCACCCTGCTCGACCTGTGCCAGGAGCCTGATGCGATGAGCCATCCGGAAGGCACCCAGATCCGCATCTCCCGCCAGGAAGTCAGCCGCATCGTCGGCTGCTCCCGTGAGATGGTGGGCCGCGTGCTCAAGCAGCTGGAAGAGCAAGGCATGATCGAAGTGTCCGGCAAGACCATCGTGGTCCGCGGCACCCGCTAAGCCTTAGGGCCTGTTAGCACTATTGGCGTAGCCCGCGTTGCCGTGGAGTGGTCGTCAGGTGGTAGTGCGTGGCGCAGGCTTGGCTGGCTGCCAAGTCAAGCCGCGCGCTGCCGCATGACGGCCACTCCTCGGCAACCCGAAGGGCCGGGTCTGTTTGCCCACCATCCGGCGTCATCGCTCAGTCGTGTACCGACGTACACTCCCTCACTCTTCCTTGGCTGGCGCGCAAACAGCTTCCGGCGCGGGCCACGCCAATAGTGCTAACAGGCCCTAAACGCGGCGCCTTCTGCCCGGGGCGCCCGGGGTTTTGCCGGCGGAGGCCGGCTTCTCATAGATCATGTAGACATCCGCCCGCTCGTAATGCGAGTCGTGGCGGATGTTCGGCTGCAGGCGGAATCCGGCCTTCTCATACATGCGCAGGGCCGGTTTGAGGCGACTGTTGGATTCCAGGAACAGCGTCCTGCCCTTGCGGCGATGGAATTCGGCAATGGCCGCATCCAGCAGACGCTTCCCGGCGCCCATGCCGCGAAAGGTTTCATCCACGCCCATCTTGGTCAGCTCGTACACGCCGGGTGATTCTTGCAACAAGGCGCAGGTGCCGATGATGTCCTCACCCAGACGCGCAAAGAAAATCATGCCGCCGTGCTGCAGGATGTAGTGCTCCGGATCGGTGAGCACCACCCGGTCGATATCCTCGATGCGGAAGTAGCGCTCCAGCCATTGCGCGTTCAAGCGATAGAAATGCTCGCGCAGCTCGGGCGAATAAGGGACCACTTCCACCGGCGTCGCCATGATCTGGCTGTGTTCGGCCAGGATCGCCTCCGCCACTGGGCGCTCCTGCACGGCGCGCTCGCACGCCGCCACCGCATCCAGCAATTGCTCGACATGTTCGCCCAGCGATACGGAAATGCCGCGCCGCACGGCGCACCAGATCGGGCCCAGTTCACCCAGGGCGCTGACGGCCTGGTCGGTGAGCGTCAACACCGTTCGGCGGCCATCGGCCGGATCGCGCCGCCGCCGCAGCATACCCGCGCGCACCAGTTTGTCGCTGAGCTGGCTGACCGCAGAATGGGTCTGGCCGATGGCATCGGCCACTTCGGTCACCGAGCTTGGACCGATATCCCACAAGTAGCGCAGCACCGGCAGCCAGCGGGATTCGATGCGGGCGCCGCGCACCTGATAGACCTCGTCCACCGCGCCGTAAAAATGATCGCTGAGCGCCTTCAGGCGGCTGCCGAGCGCCAGCCTCTCCAGGGTTGCCAAGTACATGAACCATGCCTGCCACAGAAATACGTAAGTGCTAACGTATCTCTGCCAAGGCCATCCAGCAAGAGCCAATCGTGGCCGATCAGTACCAGGCGACTCGCGTCACCGAACGCCCCAATGCCCTTTCCACTCGCTTGCACAGTTTGGGCGTGCCATTGACCAGCACGGCCTCGCGGGCCTGCTTGAGCATCTGCATGTCGAGGAAGGAATCGCCATAGGCAACCCTCCAGCTCTTTATGCCTTTGGCCGCCAGACTCTGTACTTTGCGGCGCCCGACGTTGTGCACCTTGATGCGCATGCCCGACCAGCCCGGCCGGATCTGCGATCCAATCACGCCAACTTCCGGCAAGCCGAGTTGCGCCAGCAGACGTTCGGCCAGCACCTGCTCGCAGCCGGTGACCACGATCACCTGATCGCCCTCGGCGACATGCTTGCGCAGCGCCTGCAGGCCATCGCGGTAGAACTGGCGCGGGCGGCGCACGATCTGGTCGGCAAACGCCTCGGCAAGCTGCCGATAGCGTTTCTGCCCCATGCCGAACAACGCCACATTCACCAAAGTGCGAGCGGCCCACCAGCGCGAAAATAACGCGCAAGGCAGCCACCACGGCATGGTCAATACGGCCAGCACCTTGCGCCAGAACGATTGCTTGTAGTGATGGCGCATGAACATCGCAAACGAATCGCCCTGAAAGAGCACGCCGTCGAAATCGAACAGCACGATGCGCGACGTGCCGTCATCAGCGCCAGTGTTCTCCGGCGCAGCGGCCATGTCCCCTGTCACCATGATCAGTACGTGCCGAACAGTCGCTTCAATTCCAGACCGGGATCGGCGGCGCGCATGAACGCCTCGCCGACCAGAAAGGCGTTAATGCCCGCTTCGCGCAGGCGCGCGACATCATCCGGCGAATGGATGCCCGATTCCGCAACCAGGATGCGGTCGTATTCCATCAAATGCTGCAGTTCCAGCGATGTGTCCAGCGAGGTATGGAAGGTGCGCAGATTGCGGTTGTTCACGCCGATCAACGGCACCGGCACGGCCTGTGCGCGCTCCAGTTCCTCAGCGTCGTGCACTTCGCACAGCACATCCAGGTCCAGATCGGCCGCCAGCAGGGACAGCTCCAGCAAATCGGCATCGCCCAGCGCGGCCACGATCAGCAGGATGCAGTCCGCGCCGATCACGCGTGCCTCGTAGACCTGATAAGGGTCGATGATGAAGTCCTTGCGCAGTACCGGCAGCGAGCAGGCCGCACGGGCCTGCTGCAGGAAATCCTCGCAGCCCTGGAAGAAATCCTTGTCGGTCAGTACCGACAGGCAGGCCGCTCCGCCCGCCTCGTAGCTGCGCGCGATGGCCGCCGGATCAAACTCCGGACGGATCACGCCCTTGCTCGGGCTGGCCTTCTTTACCTCGGCAATCACCGCCGGGAGCCCTTCGGCAATCTTGGCTTCGATGGCTGCCGCAAAGCCGCGTGTATCGGGCATGTCCTTCACACGCGCGGACAGCTCTTTCAGCGGCAACTTGGTGCTGCGCTCGGCAAGCTCTTCCGCCTTGCGGGCAAGGATGCGTTGAAGGATGTCGGTCATGGGTCTGTGATCGGCGTGGGGGACAAGCAAAACGGAGGGGGAGATTTGCAGCGCCTAGCCGGTAGTATCAGCGAGTCGCCGGGTAGTTGCTACGAACAATTCCATTTTGGCACGCGCCGCGCCGCTGGCGATGGTCGCCCGGGCGAGCTCGATCCCGCCGGCGATCGAATTGACCAGGCCGCAGGTGTACAGCGCAGCACCCGCATTCAGACAGACGATGTCGTGCGGGACGCCGTGGTGGCCCGCCAGCGCATCGAGCAGCATGGTCTTCGACTCTGCGACATTTTCCACGCGCAGATTGCGGCTCGATGCCATGGCCAGGCCGAAATCCTCCGGCTCGATCTCGTATTCGCGGACTTCGCCGTTGCGCAGTTCGCCGACCAGGGTCGCCGCACCCAGCGAAATCTCATCCATGCCGTCGCGCCCCCACACCACCATGGCGTGCTGGGCGCCCAGCGCCTGCAGGGCGCGCACCTGGATGCCCACGAGGTCGGGATGAAAAACCCCCATCAGGATGTTCGGTGCGCCGGCCGGGTTGGTCAGCGGCCCCAGGATGTTGAACAGCGTGCGCACGCCCATTTCCTTGCGCACCGGCGCCACCACCTTCATGGCCGGATGATGGTTAGGGGCATACATGAAGCCGATATCGGTCTCGATCATGCACTGGGTGACTTGCGCCGGGGGCAGATCGATCTTCGCCCCCAGCGCTTCGAGCACATCCGCACTGCCCGACTTGGAAGACACGCTGCGCCCGCCATGCTTGGCGATGCGCGCGCCCGCCGCTGCGGCCACAAACATGGAGGCGGTGGAAATGTTGAAGCTGGAAGCCCCGTCGCCGCCGGTCCCGACGATATCCAGGAAGTGCGGATGGGGCGGCGCATCCACCTTGGCCGAGAGCTCGCGCATCACGCGCGCGGCGCCGGTGATCTCGCCGACGGTTTCCTTCTTCACGCGCAGGCCGGTGATGATCGCCGCCGTCATCAGCGGGCTCACTTCGCCGTTCATGATCTGCCGCATCAGCGCGATCATCTCGTCATGGAAGATCTCGCGATGTTCGATCGTGCGCTGTAGCGCTTCTTGCGGAGTGATCGTGATGGCGCGCCCGGTCATGCGGCGAGCTTTTGCAACGGCAGGCCCAGGAAATTACGCAGCAGATCGTGGCCGTACTGGGTAAGGATCGACTCGGGATGGAACTGCACGCCCTCCACCGCCAGCGTCTTGTGGCGCAGGCCCATGATTTCGTCGATGGAGCCGTCCGGGTTTTCGGTCCAGGCGGTCACTTCCAGACAATCGGGCAGCGAGGATTGCTCCACCACCAGCGAGTGATAGCGCGTCGCTTCAAACGGATCCGGCAAGCCGGCAAACACGCCCTTGCCCAGATGGCGCACCGGAGAGGTCTTGCCATGCATGATCTGCTTGGCGCGAATCACCTTGCCCCCGAACACCTGGCCAATGGCCTGATGGCCAAGGCAGACGCCAAAGACCGGAATCTCGCCGCTCAACTCACGCAACACATCCAGCGACACGCCCGAGTCGTCCGGCGTACCCGGGCCCGGCGAAATCATGATGTGCGACGGCTTCAGGGCGCGGATGCCGGCGACGTCCAGCGCATCGTTACGCACCACCTTCACGTCCTGACCCAGTTCGCCGAGGTACTGCACGAGGTTGAAGGTGAAGCTGTCGTAGTTGTCGATCATGAGCAGCATAAACGACCCATCCACTTGATTTCTCTAAACATATTTACCGAAATCGCTACTGGGCGCCGCACTTGAGGAGCACGCGGGCACTCAGCCGATACCGGTTAATTGTACCGGCCTGCATCGCCGCGGCGCAGCAACGTTCCGGCCCTGGCTGAGCGGCTGAAATCGAATTCGCCCGGCCAATGCATGGCTAAACCAGTCAGGGATGCGCCAGCACGCGGTTGGTGTAGCTCTCCACGACCAGGCTGAAGGGTTGGTTGTCGCCGGTGTACAGCACTGCACGATGCTGCAGCACATGATCCGGGATGGCTAGTGGCTTGCCGCTCGGCGGCGGCAGCGGCGCGCCACTGTCCCAACCTTGCGGCAACGGTGACCACAACAGCTCCGCTGAAAGCGTCTGGCGACGGAAGTGCAACGGCTGGACCACCTTGCCGAACGGCACATCGGAGTGATCCAGCTGCTGGTTCATCGCCTCGGTCAAACGTGCCGGTACATACCAGTTGTCGGCGTCGGAAAGCACCACGCCGCCACAACTCAGCGCCACCCTGCGATAGCGCACCGGTTCGTCCGGCCCGATACCCAGCAAGGCGCGTGCACCTTCCGGCAACGGCTTATCCGCACCGTGTACGCGGTTGGCAATGACGCGTGGATCGGCCGCCAGATGATGCGCGCTGCACCATTGCTCCAGCGTCAAGGTCGCGCTGGGATGGCTGAGCAACTGCGCATTCAAGGTTTGCAGTTCAGCCAGCGCTTGTGTGCGGCTCAACAGGGTGTCTGGCCAGCCTTGCGATGGCTCCTGCGCCAATACGGGTAATGCGCACGCAAGCGAAAACAACGCAATCGAGCGAAAACAACAACCCACCCGCGTCATGACGAATCCTTATTGACTGATCGATACCGACAACATCATCAGAGGCCTTTGGCCGCCTGTGCCACCGCGCGGAATAGCGCGCGTCCCTTGCTCATCGTCTCTTCCCACTCGGATGCGGGATCGGAGTCGTAAACGATGCCTGCACCCGCCTGCACATGCAGGCGCCCGCCCTGGATAACCGCGGTGCGGATCGCAATGGCGGTATCGGCATCGCCCCACCAGCCGATCCAGCCGATGGCACCGGCGTAGATGTTGCGCTTGTAGGGTTCGAGTTCCTGGATGATTTCGAGCGCGCGGATCTTCGGCGCACCGCTGACGGTGCCGGCGGGGAACGTGGCTTTGAGCACATCCATGTAGCTCAACTCCGGTTTCGCCTTGCCTTCTACCTGCGACACGATATGCATCACGTGCGAGTAGCGTTCGACCACAAAGGATTCGCTCACCTCGACGCTGCCGGTCTCGCTGATGCGACCGATATCGTTGCGACCCAGATCGATCAGCATGACGTGCTCGGCGCGCTCCTTGGGATCGGCCAGCAACTCCGCTTCAAGCGCCCGATCTTCTTCCTCGGTCATTCCCCGTTTGCGCGTGCCAGCGATCGGACGCACAACTACCTTGCCATCCTTCAGGCGCGCCAGGATTTCCGGTGACGAACCAACGATCTGGGTATCGCCCAGGTCGACAAAATACATATACGGCGAAGGATTCATCGCGCGCAGCGCGCGGTACACATCCACCGGCCGGGCGTGAAAACCTACGCTGAGGCGCTGCGAAGGAACTACCTGAAAAATATCGCCTGCGCGAATGTATTCCTTGGCCTGCTCCACCATCGCCTCGAAGGCTTCGCGCGTGAAGGAGGATTTGAAATCGCCTTCATCCAGCGCAATGGACTGGGTGAGCTGCGGATACGACGCACCGCCCTGGCGCAGGCGATACACCAAGGCATCGAGCCGGCGCTGCGCATCCGCATAGGCTTGCGGCTGCGATGGATCGGCGTGGACGATCAGGTAAAGGCGTCCCTTCAGATTGTCGAAAACGGCAACTTCTTCGGCCAGCATCAACAGCACATCGGGTGTACCCAGCTCATCGGGGCGATCCCATTGCGCCAGACGCGGCTCGATATAACCGATGGTTTCAAAACCGAAGTAACCGACCAGGCCACCACTGAACGCCGGCAACTGCGGCAAACGTGGCACGTGGTACTGCTTGCGAAGGCACTCGATCTCGGCGAGCGGATCCTCCAGGTGACGGTGCTCGACCACTTCGCCGGCATCTTCCACTTCCAGCTCGTGACCACGCAGGCGATATACGCGCCTGGCCGGCAGACCGATGATCGAATAGCGTCCCCACGTCGCACCGCCTTCCACCGATTCGAACAGGAAGGTGTACGGGCCATCGGCCAGCTTCAGATAGACCGACAGTGGCGTATCCAGGTCGGAGAACACTTCACGCACCAGCGGGATACGGGTGTGCCCTTGCGCTGCGAGCGCCTCGAATTCGTCGCGGGAAATCACTGGGGGTTCCGGAATGGCCGAACAGGGAACGGCCATTGTAGGTAAGCGTGCCCCTAGCCGGCTAGGCGCTGCCTCGGCATGCCGTGCAGGCGAAGGCTGAAAGCGACACCGCTGCCATCCTCGAGATTGCGTGCCGCCGCGACGCCGCCATGCCGCTCAGCCACCAGGCGCACCACATACAGGCCCAGGCCGAGGTGCGGCGCATCGCCCGGTGTGGCCTTGTCACGCAGGCTGACGAGCGAATCGAACAACCGCCCCTGCATGGCTGCGGGCAGCGGCGGCCCCTGGTTGGCCAGCTCGATCTCTGCGCCGTCATCAATCGGACGCAGGCTTAGCCGCAACCAGCCGTCTGCGGGGGTAAACGACAAGGCGTTGTCGAACAGCTTGTCCAGCGCCTGGGCGATCAGCTCCGGCGCGCCATGCAGGTGCAGGGATTGATCGGGCAGCACGCATTCCAGCACCCGCGCGCCGGCCAGTGGCCGGTAGGCATCGGCACAGCCGCGTACGACGTCGACCAGATCGACATCTTCCGGCTCGGCGGCGGCAATCGCGCGCTCCATCCGGCTCGCTTCACTCATGGCGCGAACCAGCGTTCCCAGTCGCGCCACGCCGTCCCGCGCTCGCGCCAGATAAGGCTGCGCCTCCGCGGACAACTCGGCGTGCTCGAGGTTATCGAGCGATGACTTCACGATCGCCAACGGGGTGTTGAGCTCATGCGACAACTTCGAGGCCAGCGTGCGCAGGTAATCGGTATAGCCGCCCACGGCTTCGAACAGTTTCTGGAAGCTGCGGGCCAGATCACCGATCTCGTCCTCGGCTTCGGCCATCGGGAAATGACTGCGGATCATTTGGCCGTCCAGACGTCCGTCATTGATCTGGGCACGCTCGACCGCATCACGCAACCGCCCGAGACGCAAACTGAGGCGCGTCGCAAACAGCAGCAGAATCGCGCCAGCCACCAGCATCACACCAAAACTGGTCATCAGCAGGCTCAGGAACGCACGATTGGCCAGCAGCGGCACCGCTCGGCTGGCCTGCTCCAGCAACAGCACACCGACCACGACATGGTCGCGCTCGACCGGCACCGCCGTCGCCAGCACGACACTGTCGCGCTCCTCACCACGGCGCCAGATGGTGGTGGGCTGACCGGTACGCGCGCTCTGGATTTCCGGCAGGTCCAGGCGCGGGACGTCGGCCGTCCAAAGCTCGGCCTCTTCCAGCGGGTTGGCGAGCAGGGAGCGATAGATGATCGAAGAAAACCAGCCCGGCTGCGGGCCCGAAGTCGTCAAGCGTCCGCTCTGCGCCAGCAGCCAACCAGCCGGCGTCACCAGGCGCGCCCGCGTATCTTCCGGCGCCATGCGCGACAACTCTTGCGCAAGATCCGGCGAATAACGCCACAACGGGCGCACATCGGCGGCAAGCGGATCACCACCATCGACCGCGGTGTAGACGCCCACGCCCAACGCACTGAGTCCAAGACTCGGCGACAGACGCAATTCAGCGTGATAACCACTGCCATCTTCCTGCCACTGACCAACGATCTGATCAGGCAAATCACCCGCCGCAGGATCGAGCGCCAACGCAGTAAAGGCACCCGGTGCTGCGCTGGCGATCAGATAACGCCGATGTTGCGAGCCTTGTACCAGATCCAGGATCAGATGATCGGATGAAAGCGCATTGGGATCGGCCGCATCGGCGCGCGTGCGGCGCGCCACTCTCACCACGATATAGAGATAGAACCCGTTGTCGTCCTCGGCCAGCAACAGCTTGCCGTTCCTGCCTACCGACTGGCTCCAGGGGGTCATCGGCGCCCAGTCGTCGCCGTAACCATCAATCGTGATCGGGTTGACCGCCTGCTGCACATACCAGCCATTGCCCGGCTGCGGCAGCGGTACATCCGTCACGGCGAGACTGCGCGCCACCGCCGTCGCGGTCGCCGTCAGCGCCTGCTCCTGCCCCTGCCGCAACAGGGTTTCCATCTGACGCACGTACAACCAGCCCGCCACCGGTAGTGCAAGCGTGCACAGTGCGACAAGCAGTAGTTTTTGGCGCAGGCTCATTAATCGGTTATCGCTATTTTGAGACGTTTGCGAATGTTGCTGCGGACGACACGAACGCTATGCCTTAAGCCTATCGAGGAGCGCCTGCACAGCGCATCGTAATGCGGGCACATCGCCTGCCGAAACCAGGGTTACACCCGATCCCCCCGGCACGCCGCATGCGGGTGTGACGATCACCGGAATCCCCGCCGTCAGGGCGAGTAAGACGGCACGAGGCGAATGTTCGACATGCGCGGGCAGGGTAACCAGGTCAGCTCGCGGCAACCACGCCGAGGGATGCCACCCCACGTGCTCGACTGCAATGCCGCGCCAAAGCAAAGTATCGTCCGACGGCGAACCCAGCACGAGCAAGCGGCAACGCAGCCCCTGCAGTGCCGACGCCAATTCGTATGCGCCTTTACGCGCCAACGCGCTGGCCGCAAAAACGATCACCGGCACATCGTTTCCTGACAGCTCACGCAATGCCGTTTCTGGGCGAATCCACGGTAGCTTTTCAACGTGCGATAGACCTTGAGCGCACCAGTAATCGGCTATCTCTTGATGCGCCGTAATCACTCGTCGCGCGCGGAGCATGGCCCGAAATTCCGCTTCGAGCAGGTCATCGCTAGCACGAAAATCGGTCAACGTGTCTGAATTGACTACTGTGCCTTGCGCCGCTTGATCTAGGCGCCGCTGGATTTCGCGCATCGGCAATGCCTGCGCCAAGACATCATAACTGCGTCCACCGAGGACTCCCGATTGATACAGATGGGGCAACAGCGTCTGATCCACGACAAGATGCGTATGTTCAGGGCGCAGCCGCCGAGCGTACGCTCGCGCCAGCCTCTGCGCCGACTTCACCACCACAGCTTGTCGCTTTCCCTGTGACCTCGCAGCGCGACGTAGCGACCAACTACGCCAGACGTTTATAGCAACGACAAAGTGGACTTTCTCGGCAATCCTTCCTGGTTCTCGAAACCACAGATCGGTAAAAGAGCGACCGAACAACCAGCGAATGACATTGCGGACTGGTAATGACTGAATACGGTCAGTAGGCGACTCCTTTGTCGCTAGATAAGAAATAAACTCCGGAGTTGCCGCGTCCAGCAACCATGCGCTTGCCTGTTGCGTATGGCCAGACGCCGGCTGATGCCGGAAGCAGTTCAGTTCATTGCACGTGATGCAGCCGCGCGCCGCCAAGATTCGCGGCCGCTGTGCAGACGCACGGTTGTAATCAAATGACGCATCCCCTGGATTGGTCCGGTTTAGCCGATCATCGTGAGCTTTTATCGTCACTATGAGATCTCGCTCCGTCATCACCACTTCGATGCGCCATGGCTCCGGCGCCCGAATTCGGAGATCGACATAGTTCCAGAATACGGTGGCGTCACCCCACCCAGCGTGGTCACCCACGACGCTGTGTGTGTGACGCTCCACCAGTCCGAAACCGGCACGTTCCGCACACACAGCAATGGCATTGGATAATTGACATATGCCGCCAGCGATAGTGGGAATGACGCAACCACCCCGTACTTCTCGCCCTTTCACGTACCCGCGCCATCGCAACGGCCGCCCAAGCTGGCGCCAAAAGCTCAGCACCCCTTGAGCTGGCACGACGATGCCATTGAAAGCCCACACTGCCGTTCTCAGGTTATGCACTTTTCCTGCCAGCAGCACGAACTCGTCGGGGCGAGTGTCATCCCACAGCGGTGTGATGACCTGCGCAATGGTTGCTCCATCGACCAGGTTGGGCGATCTACGCCAACGGCGGTGGTCGCTATCGAGAAGATTACGCGCACTTCGCCGTGCAATCAGCCATCGGCTGCGTATCCAGAACCACGCCGCCTGCCGACGAGTAGGTATCTCCCATGCCTCGCCCATCCAAGCGACTCCATTGCGCCGTATTGATTGGCCATATCGCTCACACGAGCGTCTTACCAATTAATGCTCCGCGGCTTTTTTAACCGCAGAGGGAGGTGGAACGTATTTGGTGTAACTGGATTTCTCCACCACCTGCTTGAATGCATCGACCACGGCCTGCGTCTTGGGATCGCCCTGACCAATGGTCATCGACCAGCTATAGCGGATGCCCGCACTCTTGCCCGGATCGCAGAATACGACCACGTCGTCGACATGGTCGCTACCGGTATACATCACGCCCTTGCATGGCATGTGTGCGTTGCTGATCGGAAAATCGCCGACCTTTCCGGCGGGATCGGTTTGCAGGTAATGCTTGCGATCATCCTGCAGTTCGTCATCCAGCGAACTCAATTTAGCCGGCCATACGTTGAGCACCATCACGCGGTCCGGCTTGCCGGTCCATTCGCCCTGATAAAGCACGTAGTTCACGCCGATGGCGCTGGCGTAGGTGCAACAGTCCTTGGTCCAGCCAGCGGGGGCCGTGGTGGTGATGCTCCACGCAGGCGCGCCGCCGTCGGCCGGACCGTGTGCTTCGACCACGTTATCCGCCGGCGCCGCCGCTGCGGCAGCGCCCGCACACAACAGCAGACCGGTGAGCAACCAACGCAGCCGCCTCACGGACGCCACCGGTAGCCGACGCCGTGCACCGTTTCGATGGCATCGAACTCCGGCGCCACCGCGATGAATTTCTTGCGGATGCGCTTGATGTGCGAGGTGATGGTGGCGTCGTCAACCACCAGCTCCGCTTCACGCATCAGCTGATCGCGATTCTTTACGTGACCGGGAAAGCGCACCAGCGTATGCACCATCCAGAATTCGGTCACGGTAAGCGGCACCTCCACCTCGTTCCAGGTGATGCGCATGCGCTCGGATTCGAGCTTGAGCGGACCGTGTCCGATCACCGTTTCGCTGGAGGCCGGTGTCTTCAGCGATTCGATCCGGCGGAACAGCGCGGCGATGCGGGCCGCCAGCTGATGCAGGCTGGTGTCCTTGCTGAGGTAATCGTCAGCGCCCAGGCGCAGGCCGGAGATCACGTCGAAATCCGAATCGCGGGCGGTGAGGAAGATGATCGGCAGCGTGGCCGAGCGCGCCCGCAACTCGCGGCAGAGGTCGAAACCGCCTTCGGGTTCGTCACCCAGTCCGATGTCGATGATGACCAGTTCCGGCAAGCGCACGGCAAAGGCATTGGATGCCTCCTGGCGCGAGCCGTAGCCGCGCGTGTCGTAGCCGAAGCGATTCAGGGCTTCGACATAGTTGGCGCGAATCAACGGTTCGTCTTCGACAATGGCGATGCTTCGTCCCATAGGGATTCCTCGTGATGATGGCGCGCAGGTTGCTATGCAGGTCGCGCCAGCGCAAGCCGTGGGCGCCGTTTGCCCGCGTTCTGCCAGATTCCATCGCCCGATCGCCCTTGCGCCGCCGGGGGCGGCGCCTTGGCGAGGTGTTTGATATGCCCAAGCCCTAAAGCGAGCCCCAACCCATGCGTG
This sequence comes from Dyella flava, assembly GCF_016904955.1. Lineage (GTDB taxonomy): Bacteria > Pseudomonadota > Gammaproteobacteria > Xanthomonadales > Rhodanobacteraceae > Dyella_B > Dyella_B flava. Next base: position 439,088 of record NZ_JADIKE010000037.1, read on the forward strand.
CTGATCCCTCCATCGACCCCAATGCCGAACTCCGCAGCTTTGAACCGCTGCGCGTCGCGCTGGCCGTAGGTTCCTTGCTGCTCGCCTTGCTGATGAGCGCGCAATGAGTACCCCGTCACATGAGGCTGCCGTGGAAGGCCTCGGCGCGGCCGGCGCGCAGGATGTGCCAGCCGGTCGCGCCATTCACTGAGCCCGACTCCGTTGTTCCTCTGCAAACCGCACCACTAAGCCACTTTTCCGGTCATTCCTGTCCCGGCGTTTCCTCCCCTCCCAGCTTCGGAGGGGATTTTTTTGGCGCTTTTGAAATTATTTGCGCCCGGACGGGAACCATTTGGGACAGGCCCGGTCCTATTACCCGACAGGCGCTTATTTCCATGCCGTGGAAGTTACCAGCGCTGACTGACGGCCGAGCCTCCCGTCCTTCAGCCTGCATAAGCACCTGTCAATGGTGTCTCCTCTAGCGTCTTTAGACGCCCCTCCAACCCGGCACAGTCTTCCCCCTGTGCCGGGTTTTTCTTTGCCTGTCAGCCGATGGCCGCGCGCATCTTGTGGATCACGGCCTGATAGTCGGCCGCGCCAAAGATGGCGGAGCCTGCGACAAAGGTGTCGGCGCCCGCTGCAGCGATCTGGCCAATGTTGTCGGCGGTGACGCCGCCATCCACTTCAAGCCGGATCGGCCGACCGCTTTCGTCGATGCGCTGACGCACCGCACGCAACTTGTTCAGCGCCTCGGGAATGAACTTCTGGCCGCCGAAGCCGGGGTTCACCGACATGATCAGCACCAGATCCAGCTTGTCGAGCACGTGATCGAGCCAGTTCAGCGGCGTGGCCGGGTTGAACACCAGGCCGGCTTCGCAGCCGGAGTCCTTGATCAGGGCGATGGTGCGGTCCACGTGTTCGGTGGCTTCGGGATGGAAGCTGATGCGGGTTGCGCCGGCCTTGGCGAAATCCGGCACGATGCGATCCACCGGCTTCACCATCAGGTGCACGTCGATCGGTGCGGTAATGCCGTAGTCGCGCAATGCTTTGAGCACCATCGGCCCCATGGTGAGGTTGGGCACGTAGTGGTTGTCCATCACGTCGTAGTGCACCCAGTCGCCGCCTGCGGCCAGCACCTTGGCGGTGTCTTCGCCCAGCCGTGCGAAATCGGCGGAAAGAATGGAGGGGGCGATGATGGGGGATTGTTTGCTCATGGCGAACCTTGGTGTAGGGATCGAGGTACTGCAGACGCGTAGCGGGGACGTAAGAACTCGTCCTGTCTGCGTCAGAGATGCGAGGAAGCGCTTGCTGGAAGCCGCAATTTTGCCATGAGGCCGGGCCGGGCGTCCCTGCTCGATCCCTGCCCCGCCCTACTTGAAGCCCCGCTCCGCCTTGATCTGCTCGTACGCCGCATTGATTTCGCTGGCGCGCGCCTCGGCGCGTTTGCGCATCTCTTCGGGCAGATCGCCCAGGCGGTCGGGATGGTGTTCGGAAATAAGCTTGCGGTAGGCGCGCTTGATCGCGCGATCATCCGCGCTGCGCGGAATGCCGAGCACGGCATAGGGATCCGGCCCCTGGGTGTTCCGCTGCGGTGGGACATAGCCACCACCGCCATGCCACGCGCCGTGGCTACGCGCGCCCGCCGCGCCCTGCCAGACGTAGCCCTTCATGGCCATCAGCGCCATCAGCTCCATGTCGCTGACGCGCAGGGCAAACGCCAGCTGGCGCAGGATCGCCATTTTCTCGGGCGGCGGATTGCCCTCGGCCAGCACGGTCTCGATCACCACATCCAGCACCGGAAAGGCGTGATCGCGGCGCAGGCCGACCCATTGGCGCAAGGCGTTGATCGGGCCGGTGACATCGAATTCGGGTTGCTTGCCTTCATTGAAGGCGCTGATGGCCCGCTGGCGCGCGCCGGCATCCAGACCCATGCGCGCCATCACGCGTTCGGCAATGGCAATTTCCGCTTCGGAGACGCGGCCGTCGGATTTCGCGATTGCGCCCAACAGGGCAAACAACGGCGATACGTAGCCACCGGCCTCGGGCGTCGCGCTGCGGCGCTGGCTGAAGCGCAGGTTGTCCAGCACGAAACCGACAATCGCTCCTACGCCCGCCCCAACCAGGCCATGACCAAACAGCAAGCCCGCCATGGCGAACCAGAACGTATAGGTGTAGCTCATGGCTGCGCAGCGGCCTGTGGTTGGGGTGTCTGCGCGCTGTACCAGCGTGCGAGTTGATCCAGGTCCGCATCACTGACGGGGCCGATGGCCGCGCGCATCAGCGGTACATTGCGACTGCCGTCGCGGTAATCCTTCAAGGCCTTGCGCAGGTAATCCAGCCGTTGCCCGGCCAGATTCGGCGCGCCGGGGATCTGCGCCATTCCGGTTTCGCCGTGACAAGCCGCGCACAACCCAAGGCGCACCGGCTTGGGTGGCATATCGGCGGCAAGCGCTGGCAGGGCACAGATGAGACCGAGTGCCGCGACGAGTACGGTTCGCATTGGCAACAGATGGATATAAAGGGACGGATTCTAGCAGCGTGCAGGGGCGCCCTGATCTATTCCGCGTGCCCAGCCCGTTACAATAGCCCGCTTGTCGATCTACCGGAGCGCGCCGTGCCCACCACCTTGCTGCAATCGAACCTGCCTGGCCTTGAGCTGATCCACCGCGGCAAGGTGCGCGATGTCCATGCCCTGCCTGGCAATCGCCTGCTGATCGTGGCGACCGATCGCCTGTCTGCGTTCGACGTCGTATTGCCCAACCCTATTCCGGGCAAGGGTGAAATGCTCACTCAGATCTCCAATTTCTGGTTCGGCAAGACGGCGCACATCGTGCCCAATCACCTGCTGCACACGCCGCTGAACGAAGTACTGCCCGAGGGCGCCGATCTCGCGCTGTACAACAAGCGCGCTGTCGTTACCAAGCGACTGAAGCCGGTGCCGGTGGAAGCCATTGCACGCGGCTACCTGATCGGTTCGGGCTGGAAGGATTACAAAGCAACCGGCTCGCTGTGCGGCATCACACTGCCGACAGGACTACGCCAAGCCGAGCAATTGCCCGAGCCGATCTTCACGCCGTCGACCAAGGCGGCGGTGGGCGATCATGACGAGAACGTGAGCTTCGATGCCGTCGTAGCGGCGGTGGGCAAGGATCTGGCCGAACAGGTGCGCGACGCGACACTGGCGATCTACAAGTGGGCGGCTGCCTATGCCGCCGAGCGCGGCATCATCATCGCCGACACCAAGTTCGAATTCGGCACGGATGAGGACGGCAAGCTTTACGTCATGGATGAAATGCTCACGCCGGACTCCTCGCGTTTCTGGCCCGCCGATCAATACCAGATCGGCATCAGTCCACCCAGCTACGACAAGCAGTTCGTGCGTGACTACCTGGAAACGCTGGACTGGAACAAGAAGGCTCCCGGCCCGCAGATTCCAGCCAACGTGATTGCCGGCACGGCAGCCAAGTACGCCGAAGCGCTGCAGCGTCTGGCAGGCATCACCCTGGATTAAGTGATGAAAGCCTGGCTCACCCTTGGCCTGGCGATCCTGGCCGAAGTCATCGCTACCAGTGCGTTGAAGGCATCGAACGGCTTCAGCCAACTGCTGCCGAGTGTCGTGGTGATCGCGGGTTATGGCGTGGCGTTTTTCTGCCTCAGCCTGACCCTGCGGCAGATGCCGCTCGGCATTGCCTATGCGGTGTGGTCAGGCGCAGGCACCGCCCTGATCACCCTTATCGGCATCGCGGTCTATCAGCAGAAACTTGACCTGCCCGGCGTCCTCGGCATCGCGCTGATCGTCGCCGGCGTCCTGGTGTTGAACCTCTTTTCCAAAAGTAGCGCGCACTGATGCGATCGATCGAGCCAGGCAACCGCAGCATGCACGATTGGCTCGATAGCTACAGCCACGATCATCAGCACCCCGCCAATCAGCTGCTGCACTGGATCTGCGTACCACCGATCGTGTGGAGCGCCGTCGCCATGATGTGGACGATTCCCGTGCCGGAAGCGTGGTTTCGTCCGGGCTCGTGGGCGGTGCTGGCGATCGTGCTGGCGTTTACCTGGTATTGGAAACATTCGCGCCGGCTTGGTGCGGCACTGTTGATCGCACTGGTGTTAATTGCGCTGAGCTGCGCCTGGGCCTTTGCGCAAATCGGTCCCGCCTCATTACTCAAGCTTGGCCTGACCGTGTTTGTGGTGGCCTGGATCGGTCAGTTTATTGGCCATCTGATCGAAGGACGTCGGCCGAGTTTTCTTACCGATCTTGCCTACCTGTTGATCGGTCCGGCCTGGTTGATGGATAAACTGCTCCGTCGCATCGGTTTCAGGGAAACCCCATGACGGTTCTGCTTACGCTGCTCAGCAGCGTTATCTGGTGGGTGCTTTACAGCAGTGTCGGCGCCATCGTCCCCGCACTGATCGTGTGGCTCGTGTTGCGCTGGAGCGAACGTGTGCCGGTGGTTTTCAACCGGGCTTACCTTGCCTGCCTGATCTGGTGCCTGTTCGTGATCCTGGTCAGTGCCGGTGTGGCAGCGCACATCGGGGTGCTGCGTCCACCACTCACGCCTTTGCTTGCCAGCAACCTGTTTCGCCTTGTGCTGGCGATATCCATGCTGGTCGGCGTGCTCACATTGTGGCGACTGATTCCACGCATCGATGCGCGGCGCATACGTCTTGCCAGTGCATGCATGGCGGTTGCAGTGGTGATGGCGATCGGCTTCGGCGTCCTCACGACGCTGGCCAGCCGCTAATCCAGCGACTTGCGGTTCAATCTCATGAAATACCCCTTCCTCCTTGCGGAGGAAGGGGCAACGCCATGCATTAGCCGATAACGCGCTTCACCGTGTCGACCACATGGGCCACGGTGAATCCGTAGTACTCGAACAATTGGGGCGCCGGCGCAGAAGCGCCGTAGGTGGTCATGCCGACCGCGTCGCCATCGAGGCCGACGTACTTGAACCAGTAATCGACATTGGCCGCTTCCACCGCCACGCGTGCACGGCACCAGCTCGGCAGCACGGCTTCGCGGTATTCCAGCGGCTGTGCATCGAACTCTTCCGTGCATGGCATCGACACCACACGCACCGGCACGTTCTGCTGCGCCAGCGTACGAGCAGCCTCCATCGCCAGCTCCACTTCCGAGCCCGTAGCAATCAAGATCGCCTTGAACTTGGTATCCGCCGGATCGGAAAGCACATAGGCGCCGCGCGCGATGTCCACTACCTGCTGCGTTGTGCGCTGCTGATGCTTGAGCGTCTGACGCGAAAAGATCAGGCAGGACGGTGCGCCCTTGCGCTCAATGGCTGCTTTCCAGGACACCGCCGATTCCGTCACGTCGCATGGACGCCACACCCTGTTGTTCGGGATCAGTCGCAGCGACCCCAAGTGTTCGACCGGCTGATGGGTCCGGCCGTCTTCGCCCAAACCAATCGAGTCGTGCGTATAGACATGGATGACATGCGCCGGAATCAGGCAGCTCATGCGCACGGCATTGCGCGCATAGTCGGAAAATACCAGGAAGGTACCGTCATACGGCAGGAAACCGCCATGCAACGCCAGACCGTTGGCGATCGCGGTCATGCCGAACTCGCGCACGCCGTAGTGCACGTAGTTACCTTCGGGACCCGTGATGTTCTTGCTGCCCTTCCACATGGTGAGGTTGGAACCGGCCAGGTCGGCCGAACCGCCCACCAGTTCCGGCAACAACGGACCAAACGCGTCCAGCGTCATCTGCGAAGCCTTGCGCGAGGCGACGTCCGGACCTTCGGCCTGCATCTTCGCGATATAAGCCTGCGCCTTTTCCGCGAAGTCCGCCGGCAGCTCGCCAGCCATGCGGCGGCGGAATTCGGCGGCGAGTTCCGGATAGGCAGTCTCGTACTTGGCGAACGCGTCGTTCCACTGCTGCTCGCGCTCGGCACCGATCACCTTCTTGTCCCAGCCGGCATAGATGTCCTGCGGGATTTCGAACGGCGCATAGCGCCAGTCGAGCACATCGCGCGCAGCGGCAACTTCATCCTTGCCGAGCGCCGCGCCGTGGCTTACTTCCTTGCCCTGCTTGTGCGGGGCACCGAAGCCGATGATGGTCTTGCAGATGATCAGCGTCGGCTTTTCGTTTTGCGAGGTAGCCTGCTCCAGCGCCTTTTTCACCGCGCTGGCATCATGACCGTCGATGACGCCAATCACGTTCCAGCCATACGCCTCGAAGCGCTTGGCCGTGTTATCGGTAAACCAGCCTTCCACTTCGCCGTCGATGGAAATGTTGTTGTCATCGTAGATCGCGACCAGCTTGCCCAGCTTCCAGGTACCGGCCAGCGAAGCCACTTCGTGCGAGATGCCTTCCATAAGGCAGCCGTCGCCCACCGTCACATAAGTATGGTGATCGACGATGGTGTGGCCCGGGCGGTTGAAATGCGCGGCGAGCACCTTTTCCGCCAACGCGAAACCCACCGAATTGGCCAGACCCTGGCCCAGAGGGCCGGTGGTGGTTTCCACACCTGGCGTTTCATGGGCTTCCGGATGGCCAGCGGTGTGGGAATGGAGCTGACGGAACTGTTTGATCTGCTCCATCGGCAGGTCATAGCCGGTGAGGTGCAGCAAGGCGTACTGCAGCATCGAACCGTGCCCGTTGGAGAGCACGAAACGGTCGCGATTAGGCCACTTCGGGTTGCCTGGATTGAACTTCAGGAAGTCATTCCACAGCACTTCGGCGATGTCGGCCATGCCCATGGGCATGCCGGGATGGCCGGAGTTGGCCTTCTCCACAGCGTCCATGGCCAGGGCGCGGACAGCATTGGCAAGTTCGCGACGGGAAGTCATCAGGTTTATCTCCGGAGGCAGGCAACAAAAGAAGCTATTGTCGCCGATCGTTTGCGATCTGTCGTCCGATTCCCGCCTGCGAACGCAAAACCTGACGCGACTGAAGTCAGCCGGTCCGCGCGGCGCAGGCCTTGGCGCCCATCTGTCCGAACGCCGAATGTCGCAAATTCATACGTATTCAGAGGCAATTCTTAAATATTAATAAAGTCTTAATACTAAACTTCTTGGTGTTGAATCACGTCAGCGAAAACCCATCTAACCCGTACGCATCGCCGCACGCATGCGTACAGGCTTTCGGCTTCCCCCTAAGTGCCGACGACCTGATCAATGCATAACAAGGAGTACTCCATGAAAAAGACGCTGTTTGCTGTTGCTCTCGCCGCCGTCGGTTTTGCCGCTGTCCCCGCAGCGTTCGCGCAGACCGCCCCCGCTCAGCTTGCCCAGCAGGGCTGGTACGTGGGCGCCGATGCCGGTTATGGCCAGGTGAACAAGGGCCCGTATGACAACCAAGGCAACTACATCGGTGGCGTCAAGGGCGGTTACCGCTTCGCCATCAATCCGGAAACCTCGGTCGGCGTAGAAGCGGGTTACCAGTACCTGGGCTTCGTCAATGCAAAGGGTGCCGAAAACGTGTCTTCGAACCGTGGCCGCCTGTATGGCCCGACCCTCGGCGCCAACCTGCGTTGGAACTTCAACCCGAGCTGGTATGCCGAAATCCGCGCGGGCGCCATGTATGCACAGGGCTCCGGCCTGACCGACACGTATGATTCCTCGTACCAGCGCTTCGAGCGCATTCGCCCGTATGCCGGCGTGGGCGTGGGTTACAACCTTGCTGCGAACTGGAGCGTGGGCGTGAACTACGACTACTACGATGGCCAGGGCAAGAGCGGCAACCAGGGCGTGCAGTTGCAGACCAATGCCGTCACGGTCTCCGCTGAATACCGCTTCTGATCTCAGTTAGCTGGTTGACGCTGAAACAGAAAGGGCGCCCAACGGCGCCCTTTCTTTATGGCCAGATCAATGCCGGCTGAAGCGATCAGCCCTTCCACTGACCCAGCGCGGCAAGACCATTGTCCTTGGCGCGGGCGGAAACCGTCTTCTGGGCTTCGGCGTAGTTGGCTTTCATGTCCTTCGACCACAGCTTGAGCGCAGCCTGTTGCATGGCACGGCCGTAGGAGAAGGAAAGCGGCCACGGATGCGGACCCATGCGGTTCATCGCATTGAGGTGCGCGGTGGACTGTTCGTCGCTCTGGCCGCCGGAGAGGAACACGATGCCCGGCAGGGTGGCCGGCACGGTCGTCTTCAGCACGCGCACGGTGGCTTCGGCCACTTCCTCGACGCTAGCCTGGTCTTCCGCATCCTTGCCCGGGATGACCATGCTGACCTTCAGGATCGTGCCTTCCAGCAGCACGTTCTGCTCATACAGCGCGTTGAACAGGCTGCGCAGCACGGCTTCGTGCACTTCATAGCTGACTTCGATGCTGTGATCGCCGTCCATGATCACTTCCGGCTCGACCATCGGCACCAGACCGGCCTCCTGGCAAAGCGCGGCGTAGCGGGCCAGCGCGTGGCAGTTGGCTTCGATGGCAGTGGAGCTGGGGTTGTCTTCGCTGATATTGATGACCGCGCGCCACTTGGCGAACTGGGCGCCGAGCTTGGCGTATTCGGCCAGGCGCTCACGCAGGCCGTCGAGGCCTTCGGTCACCACATCACCCGGGAAACCGGCCAGCGGCACCGGCCCCTTGTCGACCTTGATGCCCGGGATGATGCCGTGCTTCTTCATCACCTGGGTGAACGGCACGCCGTCCTTGGTCGACTGGCGGATGGTTTCGTCGTACAGGATCGCGCCGGAGATGTGATCGGAGAGGCTCGGCGAGGTCAACAGCAACTCACGGTAGGCGCGGCGGTTCTCTTCGGTGTTTTCAATCCCGACCGCCTCGAAGCGCTTCTTGATGGTGTTGGTCGACTCATCGATGGCGATGATGCCCTTGCCCGGCGCGACCATCGCCAGGGCGATGCTCTCGAGATCTTCAATGCTCATTGGACGACTCCGTAAAACTTTGGCGGCTTACCGCCGCAAGAGAAGGACGCCACCCGTGCGGGCGGTTAGGTTTGAAAAGGCGCGATTATAGACCCAACCGGTCCAGGCGGCGCCCAGACGGACCGAACGGGGGCGCGATCAGCCCTGGGCGTAGCCCGGTAGCTTGCAGGGAGCCATCAAGGCGGCCTGCTGGGCTTTATCGTCCGGCGAGTTGAACGGGACGATGTAATAAGTGGAGATCGGGGTTTCGTTCTTGTTGCTGAGCGACGGCCCATAGCGGAACTTGGACACCGCGCTGATCGCTGCCTTGCCGAGATCGCTCGGTGGCACCATCTTGGCGACCTGCAGGTTCATCGGTACGCCATCGGAGCCGATGGTGTAGGTCACCGCCACGCAACCCGGCTTGTAGATGTTCACGCCACTATTGGGCACATCGACCTGGATGCCTTCCCGGGGATTGTTGATCAGTATCCAGTTGCTGGAGAGCTGCTCCGGCGCGACGCGTTGCGCCTCCTGGGCAATGGCAGGCATGGCGGCAGCAAGCACACCGGCCACCAGCAGGGATTGGCCGAAACGAGTCAAAGCGTGCATGACATGCCTCCGAGGTATGGCGGTTGGGGATGGAACCTAGTCTAGGGCCTGTTAGCACTATTGGCGTGGCCCGCGCCGGAAGCTGTTTGCACGCCAGTCAAGGAAGAGTGAGGGAGTGTACGTCGGTACACGACTGAGTGATGAGGCAGGATGGTGGGCAAACAGACCCGGCCCTTCGGGTTGCCGAGGAGTGGCCACCATGCGGCAGCGCGCGGCTTGCCTTGGCAGCCAGCCAAGCCTGCACCACGCACTACCACCTGACGACCACTCCTCGGCAACGCGGGCTACGCCAATAGTGCTAACAGACCCTAGGGCCTGCCCTAGCCAACCGCCATGCATCTGCGTGACAGCCAAGCGCTCCGCTGTTCAAAGATCGCGCAGGCTTTCCACCATGCCATCCGCACCGACCGAAAGCAGCTTCAGCGTATTGGTGCCGCCACCGCGACCGATGTGATCGCCGTGGGTGAGCACCACGCGATCGCCTTCCGATAGCTTGCCGGCTGCAAACAACTGACGCACGGCCTCGCGTGCCGACACGGCGGGGTTCAAGGTGTCGTGGGTGAACTTCACTGGCTGCACGTCACGCAGTACCAGCATGCGACGACGCGCATCGTCGAACGGCGACAGCGCATAGATCGGCACCGCACTGCGATAGCGAGACAACCACTGTGCCGTGGCGCCCGACTCGGTCAACGCCACAATTGCACGCACACCGACTTCGCTGGCCAGCAACATCGCCGCCAGCGCGATCGCCTGATCGGTACGATCGAGGCGGTGGCCGCCGCTGGCGGTCATGTCTTCCTTGGGTTCGAACTGGCGTTCGGCGCCCAGGCAGATACGGCGCAATGCAGCGACGGCCTTGTCCGGGTGCGCGCCCGCTGCCGACTCTTCCGACAACATCACTGCATCGGTGCCATCGATGACAGCATTGGCGACGTCGAGCACCTCAGCACGGGTCGGAATCGGCGAGCGCACCATCGACTGCAGCATCTGTGTCGCGGTGATGACGGCGCGGTTCCGTTGCACCGTCTCGCGGATGATCTTTTTCTGCAGGCCCGGTAGCTCGGCGTCGCCGATTTCCACGCCAAGATCGCCACGCGCCACCATCACCACATCGGACGCATCGATGATTTCACCCAACACCGGAATCGCATCGGCGCGCTCGATCTTGGCGACCAGCGAGGCATTACCACCGGCTTCATGCAACAGGCGTCGTGCCTGCTCCATGTCCGCACCGGAACGCACGAAGGACACCGCAAGAAAATCCGCACCGATCTCGGCGGCCAGCTTGATGTCCGCCTTGTCTTTCTCCGACAACGCGGACACGGACAGGCCACCACCCTGACGATTCAAGCCCTTGCGATCGGAAAGACGACCGCCGATCAATACCCGGCAACGCACTTCCGTGCCGACCACCTCAAGCACCGTCAACGCTACCAGGCCATCATCCAGCAACAACACGTCATCGGCTTTCACATCCTGCGGCAGGCCGAGGTAACTCACCCCGACACGCGATGCATCGCCCGCAGGCGCATCGACACGGCAATCCAGCACGAAGGTATCGCCGTCTTTCAGTTCAACCGGGCCGTTGGCAAAGCGTTCAACACGGATCTTCGGCCCCTGCAAGTCCGCCAGGATGCCCACTTCGCGCCCTACCTTTTCGGCCGCCTTGCGCACAGCCACGGCGCGGGCACGATGATCATCGGACTGACCATGCGACAGGTTGAGGCGAACCACATCCACGCCTTCGGCGATGATTTTTTCAAGCATGCCCGGCGCATCGGTGGCGGGGCCCAGGGTGGCAACAATCTTGGTGCGGCGGGAATGAGTATCGGTAGTCATCGCTTCGGTGTTCGTAGTCGTCTTCGGAGACTAACAGAACTACACTCGTATTCGGACAGTCACCAGCTATGCAAACGAATGCATACCGTGACGCATCGCCGCAAAAATCCAAAGGGGAAAATGGATGGCTAGACGTAAATGGGGCCTAATGGCCCTGCTCGTAACTTCTCTCTTGATAACTCATGAGGGAGCCGCCGCTGACGCAGCCCCCAATACTGCCGCGCATGGTCCGATACCCATCGGCAACTTCATTCGACAGCCGGACTTTTCCAAGGTCACCATCTCCCCGGATGGCCGCTACCTCGCGGCACTCGTGCCGCTGCCGGACAATCCCTATGGCAACCTGATCGGCATCGTCGACGCGAAGACCGCCAAGATAGTGCACGTGCTGCGCTCCGCCTCGAACACGCTCATCGCCGATTATTTCTGGGCCAGCGATGACCGCATCGTGGCAACGCTGGCCACCCAGCGCGGCGGCCTGGACACACCACTACCAACCGGCGAACTTTTCGCCACCAATGCGGACGGCAGCGATCAGGTCGACCTGTTCGGCTATCGCGCGGGCGGTCCGCAGACCGGCACCCTGATTCACACGACGGAAAAGCGCAACGCCTATGCGGAGCCTATAAGCCGTTATCCCATCGATAAAAACAAGATCCTCATCGCGGTCAACGACTTCACCCACGAGCGTGCAGGAAGCTTCACTGAAGCCGAGATTCTTGATATACGCAATGGACGAGCGGTCAGCCAGGGCAACTCCCCGGTCCCCAATGCCAAGCTGATTGCCGATCATGCCGGCCAGGTGCGTGTGGCCTATGCGGACAATCAGTTCAAGGGCGACATGGTCTGGCTTCGCGCCTCGCCTAGCGATGCATGGACGGTGCTCAACGACCCGGGCAAATCCGGCGTCGAATTCGCCCCCATCGGATTCAATCGCGATAACAGCAAGCTCTATGTACGCATGGCGCATGGCGATCGGCCCGACGCCATCGAACTGATGGATCTGGCCAATCACACATTCACCAAGGTGTACCAAGGCCAGTTCGCCGATCCCGGCGAGCTGTTGCCGACCGCCGATGGCCTGGATTACTACGCCATCATCACCAACGATGGTGAGCAGAAACTGTTCTATCTCAATGAAAACAGTCCGGAAGCCCAACTAAGCAAAGCCCTGGCTGCCAACTTTCCTGGTCAGCTGGCCTACTTTTCCAGCTTCACACGTGACGGCAAGCGCGCCATCGTGCGGGTGGTCAGCGATCGCAATCCGGGCGACTACTACCTGTTCGATCTGGACACGCGCAACGCACGCTACGTATTCAGCGCCATGCCCTGGATCGACGCGCACCAGATGCGCCCGATGCAACCGATTGAACTGACGACCCGGGACGGGCTGCTCTTGCATGGCTTTCTGACCGTGCCGGCCGGCAACAAGCCGTTCCCGCTGATCGTGCTGCCGCATGGCGGTCCCCACTGGATCTTCGACACGTGGGGATTCAATTCGGAAACGCAGATGTTCGCCGATCGTGGCTACGCGGTCCTGCAAATCAACTATCGCGGCTCTGGCGGTTATGGCGTCAATTTCGTCTCACGCGGTTTCCGGCAGTGGGGCCTGAGCATGCAGGATGACCTTACCGATGCCACCGAATGGGCCATCCACCAGGGCTATGCCGATGCGCAACGTATCTGCATCTACGGCGCCAGCTATGGCGGCTATGCCGCAATCGAAGGCGCTGTACGCGAACCGGATCTGTACAAGTGCGCGGTTGGGTATTCGGGCGTCTACGACTTGCGCGTGCAGCTGAGCAACAGCGACACGGAGCAAACTGACAAAGGCGATGCGTATTTAAAGCTCGCCCTCGGTTACGACCAGGATGACCTGTTGCGCCGCTCGCCGCTCAGCGGCGTCAACCGCATCAAGGCCGATCTCTTGCTGATCCATGGCGGCGAAGACCCGCGTGCGCCGTTCAAGAATTTCAAGGAATTGACCAAGGCACTGGATCAGGACAACAAGCATTACGAAACCCTGGTCGAACCCGATGAAGGTCACGGCTTCTTTCTGCCCCAACATCGGGAAGAAGCTTATGAAAAGATCGTGAGCTTCATCGACAGCCATATCGGCTCAAGCGATATGGCGTCAGATAAACAGACTCAAGCCAAAGCCAGCCCATAGCGGGCTGGCCTGAAAAGCGCTCACCCGTTCTGCAACGCGAGATTGAGCACCTCCGCCAACCGCCTGCCTGCTTCGCGCAGGCGGGTGTCGGCCACTGGCAACTCTGCATCGATGTAGGCCTGATCGATCTTGTGATTGGCCGGATAGATGTTGCGCGTGATCTGGCAAGACTCTTCCGCCCAAAGCACGGCGGCATTGTCGTAAGGTGCGATCGACGGCGGTAGCGGCACGGCGCCTTCGCCATCAAGCATGTCCGCGTAAGACTTCCAATCCATCTTGCGCGTGCTGAGCAAGCCCGAATCCCACACGCGATGCAGATTCGTGCCCTGCCCTTGGAATTGCACCTGGTATTTGTTGCCGCCCGCGTCTTCCTGATAGTTCGCATGCAGAGGCTGGTGGATATCACCAACGAAATGCACCACGAATTTCAGCGCCTGCAGGCGCGCCTCATCGGATTGGCTGCGATCACCGAGGATGGCAAGGTAGTGCGGAATCGCCTCGACCACGCACTGGCCATTCTTGCAGTCGCGTGGCGGGGTGTAATGGCAATCGCCCTGGAAGTCGATGTAATGCAGCGCACGCGTCTGCTTCCACAAATCCTGTTGCTTGGGATCGTCACGGATTTCATCCGGCCAGCTGGCGATGTCGGCCAGCGAGGTGGTGTGGTCCAGCGCAAGCAGATGCGCCACTTCCGCTTTCGCCGCCGGGCTTAGGTGACGCTGCGCCAGCTCCGCCACAACGCTATGACCTAATGGCCCCCAGGCCTGTGCGGCCGGAGCAATGGCGAGCGTAGCGAACAAAGCAGCAGCGACACGACGGACGGAAAACATGCAAGCGAACTCGTGAATGGAAAGCGGCGCATCTTGCCACAGGCAACGTGACAGTCAGACGTTGCTGCTGTGCACGAGCACACCGCTGGCATCGCGCACACTCACGTCCACCGCAATACCTTGCCGCACGCTCTCGGTGACGATGCAGAAGTCCTCGAACTGAGCCAGGGCGCGATCGGCGTGCTCAAGCGTTGCGACGACGTCGGCCAACTGCAGATCCACCGCGATGTGGGTGATGCGCAAGCGTCCCTGTTCGTTGCGCGTAAGGCTTCCCCGAACCTTGGCCGACAGCTTGCCTGGCGCATTCTTGAACTTGCGCAAGGCGAACAGCAGGCTGGCGACCAGGCAATTGGCGACGCCGGCAACTAGCAGGCGGGAGGGGTTGGGACCTACCTCGCCGCCCAGGGGCTTGGTTTCATCGGTGATCAGGTCCGGCATGGCGGTGCCGTCGAAACGGATCCGGAATTCATAATCCTCGACCTGCTCCAGACTCAGTTCGACCAATTGTTCGCCACTCATGGACTTCTCCGGGGGAAGGGGTATTCGCATAATCCTGCCCCCCACCCGGCCGGCAGAGCCAGCCCCGGATGAGGGATGCCCCGGGTTCGGGCTAAAATGCGCGTTTCGGCGGCCCGCCTGGACCGCCGCTTTGCTGCCCGCCATCACTTCGGAGGACGCTGTCCCATGACCATCAAGGTCGCCATCAACGGTTACGGTCGTATCGGCCGCAATATTCTGCGCGCGCTGTACGAAGCAGGTCGCACGAACGAGTTCCAGATCGTCGCGATCAATGACCTCGGCAATGCCGAGACCAACGCCCACCTCACCCAGTACGACACGGCCCACGGCAAGTTCCCGGGCGAGGTCTCGGTGGACGGCGGCGACCTGATCGTCAACGGCGACCGCATCAAGGTCTGCGCCGAACGCGATCCGACCAAGCTGCCCTGGGGCGAACTGGGCGTGGATGTGGTGCTGGAATGCACCGGTCTGTTCACCTCCAAGGCCAAGGCCGGCGCGCACATCGCCGCCGGCGCCAAGAAAGTGATCATCTCCGCTCCCGGCGACAAGGACGTGGACGGCACCTTCGTGTTCGGCGTGAACCACGACAAGATCACCGCCGCCCATCAGGTAATCTCCAACGCTTCCTGCACCACCAACTGCCTCGCGCCGCTGGCCAAGGTGCTGCACGACAAGATCGGCATCGTGCACGGCCTGATGACCACCATCCACGCCTACACCAACGACCAGGTGCTGACCGACGTCTACCACTCCGACCTGCGCCGCGCCCGTTCGGCTACGCACTCGCAGATCCCGACCAAGACCGGCGCCGCTGCCGCGGTCGGCCTGGTGCTGCCGGACCTCAACGGCAAGCTGGACGGTTTCGCCATGCGCGTGCCAACCATCAACGTATCGGTGGTCGACCTGTCCTTCGTGGCTGCGCGCAATACCAGCAAGGAAGAAATCGATCAGGTCATCAACGAAGCCGCCAACGGTGCACTGAAGGGCATCCTGTCGGTGAACACCAAGCCGCTGGTGTCGATCGACTTCAACCACAACGCCCATTCCTCCATCTATGACGCCACCCAGACCCGCGTCATGGGCGGCACGCTGGTCAAGGTGCTGAGCTGGTACGACAACGAGTGGGGTTTCTCCAACCGTATGCTGGACATGACCAAGGCGCTGGCGACGGCCAAGTAATCGGCCGCGTTGCCTGCATGCGAAAAAGCCGGGCTTTGCCCGGCTTTTTTCTTGCGGCGGCTTTTCACCACATCGCGTGCAGGCAAGGCCGGGATTATCATGCGGAACATGCAGCACGCAGCTCCACTCGATGAAACACAAATAGCCCGGCTGGTCGACCGCTTTTACGAGCAAGTACGTCTCGATCCACTGATCGGCCCGGTCTTCAACGCCGCCGTGCACGATTGGGACGAACATAAGCGCACCCTGGTCTCGTTCTGGGCGTCGGTCGCCCTGCGCGCCGGCAGCTATCGCGGCAACCCGATGGCGGTACACCGCATGCAGCCGATTCGCGCAGAGCATTTCGAGCGCTGGCTGGCCTTGTGGCAAACCACGGCAAAGGCTTGCCTGGACGAAGCTGGCGCCGCCCAGGTGATCGAGCACGCCGAACGCATTGGCCGCAGTCTGCGGTTGGGGCTCGGGCTTCCTGAGCATTCGCAGGCAAGACCGCTCGGCCTGCCGATGGTTGGACGCCAGTAAACGGCAGTCACCGCGTATCTTCGCGAAGAGCCATAAAAAAGGCCGGACAAACGTCCGGCCTTTTCCATCCAGCAGACCAGGACGTCAACGCCGGAAACGCACGTATGCACGCTTGGCGAGGTAAAGCAGATGCCCGGTCAGGCCACGATCCTGCGCCTCGCGCAAAGCCGTGTTTTCTGAGTAAAGCATGCGGATATGGCCATCGCGCATCTCCAGCAAATGCTTCATCTCGGCAAGATCACCGCGCGACAACACACGCCCTTCGGCAAAATGCGCGGGCAGTTGACGATTGACGTAATAAGTCGTGTGCCGCGATGCCGTCTGCTCCGCCGGCCGATCCTTGGTATAGAAGTACAGGGCGATCGAACGGCGTGTCAGACCCTCGTGTTCCGGCGGCAAGCGGATGGCGTCAAACGCATGCCACGATACCTCGGACGTCTCGAAGATCACGCAACGGTTGAAGACCGGACTGACTGAACGCGACGGCCGATGATCTGCATGCGGATCGCGGAACAGTTCCAGACAACCGCCCCAGTCCTGATCCCAGACTGGATTGAGGTACACGATCAGATTGAGCCGGCGATGCCAACGCTCGCTCGGGTGATAGTTGAAATCGACATGCGGATCCAGGGCCATGCCATTGCGGTTCTCGTGCGTTCCGCCACCCAGGTACCAGGGGTCATAGATCAGCCCATCGATGCCGGTCATCGTACCGAGGGCTTGCAGGAACTCCGGACTCTTGATTGCATCGTCCAGTCGCTGATAGGCCGCACCCAGGCCGCGAACCTTGTCTACCGTGGACTTGCCGCCAAGCTCACCGTTATCCCCCATCGCATTACCGCGCTCGAACGCCGGGAATGCGTCAAGCAGGGACTGCGCAAAATCAGGCGCAAGGAAGTCGTCGATAACGACATGCGGAAAAGGCGGCGCCGAAACGAACTCCTGACGCACATCAGCCGCTTTGCCCAAAACCGCCGGATTGATGATCGACGTCCCTGTAGGACCTTGCATAACTACACCCCTGAGCCATAGTCGTGCTTACGCACCATCACCGGCCGAACCGTCCCCGCCGGCTTGAAGCCACCAAGCATAAAGGCGGATGTACGCGCCAGCCAATGCCACACGCGCCAGATCGGCTGAAGGGGTGCCTGGTCACCGCTCCCTTGGGAGCCCCAAGGGAGTGGCACCATGCAGAACTTAGCTGAGCGCCTTCAGTGCCGCCTCGTAGTTCGGCTCATGCGCGATCTCGCCGACCAGTTCGGTGTGCAGCACTTTGTCGTGTTCGTCCAGCACGACGACAGCGCGCGCCGCCAGGCCGGCGAGCGGGCCGGAAGCAATCGAAACGCCGTAATGCTTGAGGAAATCATGGCCCCGCATGGTCGACAACGTCACCACGTTATCCAGGCCTTCGGCACCGCAGAAACGCGCTTGCGCAAACGGCAGGTCCGCCGAAATGCACAGCACCACGGCGTTATTCAACTGGCTGGCCTTTTGGTTGAACTGACGCACCGAGGTGGCGCAGGTGGGCGTGTCCACGCTGGGAAAGATGTTCAGCACCTTGCGCTTGCCGCCAAAACTGGCGAGCGTGGCGTCGGACAGATCCTTGGCCACCAGGCTGAAAGCAGGTGCCTTGTCGCCCACGACCGGCAGATGGCCGTCGACCTGAATCGGATTGCCCTTGAGGGTGACTTGGGACATGGGGAAACTCCTGGCGTGTGAGGAAAACATCGCCCGAAGATAACGCCGATGTCCCGGCGCGTCACCTGCGCGTGTCGCGGTTTGGCGATCCCGCCGAGGCGGGATCGCGCGCATTACTTCAACGGCGCAATGACCTGCTCGATCGAACCAAAGATCGACGCACCATGCTGATCGGTGACGTCGATGCGCAACGTGTCGCCGAACTTGAGGAACGGCGTGCTCGGTTTGCCATCGCGCAAGGTTTCGACCGTGCGCTGCTCGGCCAGGCAGGATGCACCCTTGCTGGTGTCTTGGTTGGCGATGGTGCCGGAGCCGACGATGGCGCCCGCCGTAAGCGAACGCGTCTTGGCGGCATGCGCCACGAGCTGCGCGAAGTTGAACTGCATATCCACGCCGCACTCGGCCTCGCCGAACCACTTGCCGTTGAGCCAGGTGCGCATCGGCAGGTGCAGTTTTTCATCCTGCCAGGCATCGCCGAGTTCGTCAGGCGTCACGAATACCGGCGACAGCGCCGAGCGCGGTTTCGATTGCAGGAAGCCAAAACCCTTGGCCAGTTCCGCCGGGATCAGGCCGCGCAGGCTGACATCGTTGACCAGTCCCACGAGCTGGATATGACCCGCAGCCTGTTCCGGTGTGACCGCCATCGGCACATCGTCGGTGACCACGACCACTTCCGCTTCAAGGTCGATGCCGAAATCTTCGCTCGGCACCACGACCGGATCGCGCGGACCGAGAAAGCCGGCGCTGGTGGCCTGGTACATCAACGGATCCACGTAGAACGATTCCGGCACTTCCGCGCCACGCGCACGGCGCACGCGCTCCACGTGCGGCAGATACGCACTGCCATCGACAAATTCATAGGCGCGCGGCAACGGCGAAGCCAGTGCAGCCATGTCCAGCGCGAAGGCATTCGGCGCCTTGCCGGCATTCAATTCATCGGACAAGGCGTTCAAGCGCGGCGCCGTATTGGACCAGTCATCCAGCGCCGCCTGCAGGGTGGTCGCAATGCCGGCGGCCTTCACCGCATGCTTCAGATCGCGGCTGACCACGATCAAGGTGCCATCACGACCGCCTTCTTTGAGACTGCCCAGTTTCATGCCTTCACTCCGTCGGCCGCGTTCACGCGCAGCCTTCCACGTCATCGATTTGCGGCGGCACACCTACGCGCCACCGGGTTACTTTACCGGCTTATCCGTTTCGAACAGCAGCACACCACGATGCCTGCCAGCCACGCGCCCATACCGCGCGCTGGCGAGTGCACGTCACGCACGCTCCGGATTGAAGTGCTTCTTGATGCCCTGCCAGCACTGGTAATAATCCTGCTGCAGCTGCGGGGCATCGAGCGCCTGTTTGGTCGGATGGATCACCTTGCGCGTTTCGAACATGAAGGCCATCGTGCCGGTGAGATGATCGGGCTTGCTCACGTCGGCAACGCTGGCTTTCTCGAAACTCGCCGCATCCGGACCATGGCCGCTCATGCAGTTGTGCAGGCTCGCGCCACCGGGAGCGAAACCACCGGCCTTGGCGTCATACACGCCCTCGATCAGGCCCATGAATTCGCTGGCGACGTTGCGATGGAAGTACGGCGGACGGAAAGTGTGCTCGGCCACCAGCCAACGCGGCGGAAAGATCACGAAATCCACATTCGCCGTGCCGGGGGTGTCGCTGGGCGAGGTCAGCACGGTGAAGATCGACGGATCGGGATGATCGACGCTGATCGAACCCACCGTGTTGAAGTGCGTGAGATCGTATTTG
Organism: Dyella flava; assembly: GCF_016904955.1. Taxonomy (GTDB): domain Bacteria; phylum Pseudomonadota; class Gammaproteobacteria; order Xanthomonadales; family Rhodanobacteraceae; genus Dyella_B; species Dyella_B flava. The sequence continues at coordinate 459,024 of NZ_JADIKE010000037.1, forward strand.
TAGGGCGCGTAATTGCCGTGCCATGCCACCACATCAAGCGGCGAGTGATCGATGCGCGCGCTCCACAAGGCGCCCTGGAACTTGTTGATCAGCTCGAAATCGCCTTCCACGTCTTCATAAGCCGCATGCGGCGCGAGGAAGTCGCGCGGCAGCGCCATCGAGTTGGCGCCGATCGGGCCGAGGTCCGGCAAGCGCAGCAATGCGCCAAAGTTTTCGGCGACATAACCGCGCGCCTGGCCATCGGGCAGTTCGACGCGGAAGCGCACGCCGCGCGGGATCACCGCAACCTCCAGCGGCTGCACGTCGAGCACGCCCATTTCGGTCGCGATATGCAAACGTCCCTGCTGCGGCACGATCAGCAGCTCGCCGTCCGCGTCATAGAAGAAGCGGCCCTTCATCGAGCTGTTCGCGGCGTAGATATGGATACCGCAACCGGCCTGCTCGGCCGGGCTGCCGTTGCCGGCGAGCGTCACCAGACCATCGACGAAATCAGTGGGCGTAGCCGGCATCGGCCACGGATCCCAGCGCAACTGATTCGGCGTGGCCGGCGCCTCGTCGAACCGGTTATGGAAGGTGGCATGCGGTCGCGGCTGGAACGGCTGATGCATCGCGGCGGGGCGGATGCGATACAGCCAGCTGCGACGATTGCTATGTCGCGGCGCGGTGAATGCCGAGCCCGACATCTGCTCCGCATACAGGCCATGCGCCACGCGCTGCGGGGAATTCTGGCCTTTCGGCAAAATGCCCGTAATCGCCTCGCTGGCGAACTCGTTGCCAAAGCCGGATTGGTAACCCTTCGATTCCATCACACGCATCACTCTTTGTTAGAACACCCCTGCTCCGATGGAACAGGGGTGCGGCGAGGATCTACTTTAGTACGCATCTCTCGATACAGAGAGATGGGAGTGCGTTTACAGCACGCCGCGCTTCATCTGATCGCGCTCGATCGACTCGAACAAGGCCTGGAAGTTGCCTTCGCCGAAACCTTCGTTGCCCTTGCGCTGGATGATCTCGAAGAAGATCGGGCCGATGTTGTTCTGCGTGAAGATCTGCAGAAGCTTGCGCTGCTTGGTTTCCGGATCGGCGTCGATCAGGATCTTGTTCTTCGCCAGACGCGGCACATCCTCGCCGTGATTGGGGATGCGCATGTCGATCACGTCGAAATACGTATCGGGGGTGTCGAGGAATTCCACGCCCGTCGCGCGCATCGCTTCCACCGTGTCGTAGATGTTGTCGGTGAAACAGGCGATGTGCTGGATGCCTTCGCCATGATAGGCATCGAGGTATTCGTTGATCTGGCTCTTCGGATCGTTCGATTCATTGAGCGGAATGCGCACGATGCCGTCCGGCGCGGTCATCGCCTTGGACACCAGGCCGGTCTTGGCGCCCTTGATGTCGAAGTAGCGGATCTCGCGGAAGTTGAACAGGCGCTCGTAGTAATCGGACCACTTCTGCATGTTGCCGAAGTAGAGGTTGTGCGTGAGGTGGTCGATAAAGGTCAGGCCGAATCCGGCCGGATTCTGATCAGCGCCGGGCACCGGCACATAGTCGCCGTCATAGATGCTGCCCGCGCTGCCGTAACGGTCGACCAGGTAAAGCATGCAGTCGCCAATGCCCTTCACGACCGGGGTATTCACGGCCTTGGTGTCGGTCTTGTCGGTCGATGCTTCGCCACCATTGGCGATCACCGCCTTGAGCACCTCATTCGCCGGATTTTTGAAGCGGATCGCAAAACCGCAGGCACAGGGGCCGTGCTTGGCGGCAAAATCGGCAGCAAAGGAATGCGGATCTTCGTTGACCAGGAAGTTCACGCCGCCCTGGCGATAGACCGTGATCGGACGGCTCTTGTGCTTGAGCACGGCACTGAAGCCCATGCTCTTGAACAGCGCATGCAGTTCGCCCCCACGGCCGGCCGGTGCGGCAAACTCGACGAATTCAAATCCGTCGATGCCCATGGGGTTTTCGAAGGTGGTGACTTGCATGCCGAGATTGGGCTGGGCGTTCATGGCGCTCTCCTGACGTAAGTCGATGCGCGACGGCGACTACGGGAGCGTGCCACCATCGAGATAAGACCTACGTTATAGTTACATGTGAAACTAATTGCAAGGAATATCGCCACAATGTCAAACCCGCGTAACCCAGCCCCTGCCGGAGCCGAGCATGCCCCCCTGGAACTGGAACATTTCCTGCCCTACCGGTTATCGATTCTTTCCAACACGGTGAGCCAGGCGATTGCGGACGACTACCAGCGGCGTTACGACCTCAGCGTGACCGAATGGCGCGTGATGGCCGTGCTGGCCCGCTTCCACGGGCTATCCGCCCGGGAAGTGGCCGAGCGCACATTGATGGACAAGGTGGCGGTGAGCCGCGCACTGGCCAGGCTGGTCAGCGCCGGACGGGTGCACCGCGATACCCACGACGGAGACAAGCGCCGCTCGGTGCTGAGCCTCACCGAAGCGGGTTGGCTGATTCACGATGACGTGGCGCCGATGGCGCGCGCGCGTGAGCGCGAGGTGCTGGAGAAGTTGGATCAGGAAGAGCGGCAATGGCTCACGCGGATCCTGGACAAACTCCAGCCGGTGTCGCAGAAGTAAGCCGGTACCAACAGCCAACGGGCGGCACGGCACCGCCCGTTGGCTTCGACGGGCGCTTACTTCACGCCGTGCATCAGCTTGTTGATGAGCGGAGAGATCAACAGCAGCAGCACGCCGGCACCGGCCAGCAGCCAGAAGCTGAAGGTGAAACCGCTCAGCGCCGACGCCGCCGTCATGCCGTTTTCGCCACTGATGTGGCCCGCCAGCAGACCGGACAGATTGCCGCCCACCGCCAACGAGAGAAACCAGCCGCCCATGGCCACACCGACCAGGCGCGGTGGCGCCAGCTTGGTCACCATCGACAGGCCGATCGGTGACAGGCACAGCTCACCCACGGTCTGCAGCACGTAGCAAGCGGTCAGCGGCCAGAACGGGATCAGCCCGTGCGCATCGATCAGGCGCGACAAGGCATACATCAGCACCAGAAAACCCAGTCCGTTGAAGATCAGGCCAAGGCCGAACTTGCGCGGAATCGAAGGCTCCCGGTGCGATCTGGCCAGGAAGGCCCAGACCTGCGTGACGATCGGCGCCAGCACGATGATCGCCAGCGGACTCACCGACTGGAACCAGCCCACCGGGAATTCCCAGCCGCCGAACATCTTGCGGTCGACCATGTTTTCCGCAAGGAAGTTAAACGACGTGCCCAGCTGGAAGTAGAACATCCAGAACAGCAGGTTGAAGGCGAAGATGATCATCATCGCGATCACCCGTTGCACCTGCACCGTATCGTGACGCGCAGCCTCGACGATCAGCATGGTAGCCACGCCAACGAACAGCAGGCCAAGCAACCACTGCAGGCCGATCGCGCCGATCTGGGACAGCAGCCAGTAGACAATCGGTACCGCGATCACCACACCTACGAACACCCAAAGCACACGCAACCGGCTTGCAGCCTCCGGCGCGGGACGCCCGACACCGCGCAAACCACGCCGACCAAACCAGAACCACAACAGGCTCAACACCATGCCCACACCGGCGGCGGCAAACACCAGCCGATAGTTCTGCTGCAACGGGGTATCGGTGAAATAACTGGCCAGCCAGCCGGTGAGCAGCGGCGCGACAAACGCGCCCGCGTTGATGCCCATGTAGAACAGCGTGAAACCGCGATCACGCCGCTCATCCATGGGGCCGTACAACTGTCCGACCATGGACGAGATATTCGGCTTGAACAGGCCGTCACCCACCACGACCATCGCCAGTCCGTACAGCATCGCCTGCTGATTCGGCAGCATGATCGTGAACAAGCCGGCCGCCATCACCAGGGCGCCCAGCAGGATCGAGCGCTGGTAGCCGATCAGCTTGTCGGCCACATAGCCGCCAAAGATGCCGGTGGCATAGATCAGCGCGGTGTAAGCGCCGTAGATCTTGCTGGCCCAGGCCTGCCCGGAGGGATCGCCGTGATAGAACTGCGCCACGATGTACAGCGCCAAGGCCCAACTCACGCTGTAGAACGCGAAGCGCTCCCAGAACTCGGTCATGAACAGCATCCACAGCGGACGCGGATGACCGAGCATCTGCGGAAAATCGGGTGCACCGGCCATGCTGGCTTCGGAACTCTGGCTCACGTATCTCCCCCTGGGCGTTGGATTAAAAAGATGTAACGAGCCGAATGCACTTTAGTCAAATGCAACGCAGCAACCCGGCTTTGGCGTCAGTGCAGTCCATCCCGGAGTGTTTGATCACCTTGCCGGCAAGGCAGATCAGCTTCCCAGCACCGTGCGCACATCCAGCAGCTCGGGGAAAAACTCCAGATCCAGCGCTTTCTTCAGAAACGCCACGCCCGAGGAACCTCCCGTGCCGCGGCGATGTCCGATGATCCGCTCTACCGTTTTCATATGGCGGAAACGCCAAAGCTGGAAACTTTCCTCCACATCCACCAGTTGCTCGCACATGTGGTACTCCGGCCAAAACGTTGCCCGCTGTTCGTAAATGCGCTTGAACACCGGCAATAGATCGTCATGGCGCTGATACGGCTCGCTCCAGTCGCGCTCCACGCGCGCCGCCGGCACCGCATGCCCGCGGCGCGCCAGGTAGCGCAGGAATTCGTCGTACAGGCCGGGCGCTTCCAGCACCTCGCGCAACTGCGCGTGCACCGCCGGGTCATAGTCGAATACCTTGAGCATCTGCGCGTTCTTGTTGCCCAGCATGAATTCGATCATGCGGTACTGCAGCGACTGAAAGCCCGACGACGAGCCCAGCACGCCGCGAAACTCCAGGTATTCGGAGGGCGTCAGCGTCTCCAGCACCGCCCACTGCTCGAACAGCTGGCGCTGCACCTGCTTTACCCGCGCCAGGATTTTCAGGCACGTATCGAGGTCGTCGACGCGCAGGTGCGCGATCGCCGACTTGAGCTCGTGAATGATCAGCTTCATCCACAGCTCCGCCACCTGGTGCTGCACGATGAACAGCATTTCGTCGTGGTGCGGGGGCTGGCTGAGGGGTTGCTGGGCGGCCAGGAGCTGGTCCAGCCGCAGGTAGCCGTCGTAGGTCATCCGGCCACTCAGATCGATCTGAATGCCTGCCTCAAGGTCACGCTGGTTGTCCTTCATGGTGCCCGCAAACCCGCAAAGATGCTCATGTTACCCGGTCTGGGGATGTCCTACGTACGCCCTCGCATGCTGCGGTGTGCCTTGCACCGCAACATGGCTGCCTGTTATCAAATGTGGTCTTTTCCGGGACTTTCCCTGTGCGTCAGGCCCCACTGGATGGGCCTCGCCTCCCCGCAGAGATCCTTTCCTTACCCCACCCCGGGAGCGAGTCGTGTCCATCGCCGCCAAGTTTGAAATCGAATATCTGCAATACCTCGACGCCGAAGGCAAGCAGGTCCGTGACGACCTGCCTGAGTTCGCCAAAGACCTTAACCACATGGTCGAGCTGTACAAGCTGATGATGTCGACCCGCGTCTTTGACGCGAAGTCGGTAGCACTGCAACGTACCGGCAAGCTCGGCACCTATGCAAGCTGTCTCGGTCACGAGGCCGCGCACGTCGGCATCGGCAGCGCCATGAAGCCGGAAGACGTGCTGGCTCCGAGCTACCGCGAATACGGCGCCCAGCTGTATCGCGGCGTACAGCCGCGCGAGGTGTACATGTACTGGGGCGGTGACGAACGCGGTAACGATTATCAGAAAGAACCCGCACGTCACGACTTCGCCTGGTCGGTGCCGATCGCCACGCAGTGCCTGCACGCAGCCGGTTCCGCGCTGGCTTTCCGCATCCGCGGCGAAAAGCGCGTGGCCGTGTGCACGATCGGTGACGGCGGCTCGTCCAAGGGCGACTTCTACGGCGCCATCAACATCGCAGGCGCACAGAACCTGCCGATGGTGGCAGTGATCGTCAACAACCAGTGGGCGATCTCGGTGCCGCGCAAGATCCAGTCCGGTGCGCCGACCCTCGCACAGAAAGGCATTGCCGCCGGCCTGTTCTCGATCCAGGTGGACGGCAACGACATCATCGCCGTGCGCAAGGCGATGGAAGACGCGCTGGAACGCGCCCGCAACGGCCAGGGCGGCAGTGTGCTGGAGCTGGTCACCTACCGTTTGAGCGATCACACCACCGCCGACGACGCCCGTCGCTACCGCGGCGAGCAGGAAGTGAAAGACGCCTGGGCCAAGGAGCCGATGAAGCGCCTGCGCAACTGGCTGGTCGCCAAGGGCGTGTGGGACGACCAGAAGGAAGAGGCCTGGAAAGCCGAGTGCGACGACTGGATGGATAACGAGGTGAACGCTTACCTCGAAACCAAGACCCAGCCCGTCACGGCGATGTTCGACTACACCTTCGCCGAAGTTCCCGCAGACCTCGCCAAACAGCGCGACCTCGCGCTCTCGCTCGACAAGAAGGCGCACTAAGTCATGGCACAAATCACTCTTATCGAAGCCGTCACCCAGGCTCTTGCTTATGAAATGGCCCACGACCCGAGTGTGGTAGTGCTGGGCGAAGACGTTGGTGTCAATGGCGGCGTGTTCCGCGCCACCCAGGGTCTGCAGGAAAAGTTTGGCGAACTGCGCGTGCTCGACACCCCGCTGGACGAAACCACCATCGCCGGCGTCACCGTCGGTCTTGCCGCACAAGGCATGAAGCCGGTCGCCGAAGCGCAGTTCGAAGGCTTCATCTACCCGATGATGGAGCAGATTGCCTGCCACGCCGCGCGCCTGCGCAACCGTACCCGCGGTCGCATCACCGTGCCGGCCGTGTGGCGTGCGCCGTGGGGCGGCGGCATTCGTGCGCCGGAACATCACTCCGAAGCAAACGAACATCTGTTCACCAACATCCCGGGCCTGCGCGTGGTAATGCCGTCGTCGCCGGCACGTGCGTACGGCTTGCTGCTTGCCGCAATCCGCGATCCGGATCCGGTGATGTTCTTCGAACCCAAGCGCATCTACCGCCAGTACAAGGAAGAAGTGCCGGATGATGGCGAAGCGCTGCCGCTCGATGTGTGCTTCGTGCTGCGCGACGGCACCGACGTCACCATCGTGACCTGGGGTGCGCAGGTGAAGGAAGCGCTGGAAGCGGCCGACGCGCTGGCCGAAGAAGGCATCAGCGCCGAAGTGATCGACGTGGCCACGCTCACCCCGCTCGACTTCGACACCATCGCCGAATCGGTGCAGAAGACCGGCCGCTGCGTGATCGTGCACGAAGCGCCCAAGACCGCCGGCTTCGGTGCGGAAATCGCCGCACGCATCGCCGAGGAATGCCTGTATGACCTGCTGGCGCCGGTCGAGCGCGTCACCGGCTACGACACGCACATCCCGCTGTTCCGTCTCGAAATGAAGTACCTGCCGAGTACGGAACGTGTGGTCGAAGCCGCCAAGCGCACGCTCGCCAACTCCTGAACATAACGACAGCATCATCCCGGTCCAGGCCGGGATGATGACAAAAAGCACATCAAGCAGATTACGGGAACTGACTCATGGCCGACATCAAGACGTTCTACCTGCCGGACCTCGGCGAAGGCCTGCCCGACGCAACCATCGTCGAATGGCACGTAAAGGAAGGCGACACCATCAAGCTCGACGCCCCGCTGGTGTCGATGGAAACCGCCAAGGCGGTGGTCGACGTGCCCTCGCCCTACACCGGCAAGGTCACCAAGCTGCACGGCGCTGCGGGCGACGTGATCGAAACCGGCGCCGCACTGGCCGAATTCGAACCCGATCCGAACGCCAAGCAGCGCGCCGAGGCTGAAGCCACCGGCCATCATCATGGCCCGAAGAAAGCCGCGGCCGAACCGAAGAAAGTCACCGCCTCCGATGAAGGCGGCGAAATCGAATCGGGCAACGGCACCGCCGATCGCGAAGACGAAGGCACCGTGGTCGGCGCCATGGTCAGCGGCAGCCACGTACATGTGGAGCACGCCTCCAGCGTGGGCGGCGTGAAGGCCGTGCCGGCCGTGCGCGCGCTGGCCAAGAAGCTGAAGGTGGACATCAGCCGCGTGCGCCCGAGCGGCGCCGATGGCGTGGTGACCATGCAGGACGTCAAGAATGCAGCCGCCAACGGCACCGCCGCACTCGGCTCGGCGCCGGCCCGTGCCGTGCCCGCGTCTGCCGGACGTCATCTCGCTCCCGAACTGCCGCAGCCGGAACCGGCACGCACGCCGATGTCGCAGGCCGGCAAGCCGGTGCGCACGGCTCCGCCGAGCGTAAAAGCCAGCGGCCAACCGGAACAGCTCAAGGGTGTCCGCCGCAACATGGCCCGCGTGATGGCTGATGCGCACGCCAACGTGGTGCCCACCACGCTGGTGGACGATGCCGACCTGCACGCCTGGATCGGCAAGCAGGACATCACCGCTCGCCTGATTCGCTCCATCGTTGTCGCCTGCAAGACCGTGCCTGCGCTCAACGCCTGGTTCGACGGCAAGAACCTCACCCGCACGCTGCATCCGCACGTGGACATCGGTATCGCCGTCGATACGGAAGATGGCTTGTTCGTGCCCGCACTGCGCAACGCCGACGTGCTCGACGGCGCCGGTATCCGTGCCGGTATCCAGCGCCTGCGCGCGCAGGTGGAAGACCGCACGATTCCGCCGTCGGAACTGGCCGGCTACACCATCAGCCTGTCCAACTTCGGCATGTTCGCCGGCCGCTATGCAACGCCGGTGGTGGTGCCGCCGTGCGTGGCGATCATCGGTGCCGGCAAGCTCAGCCACGATGTGGTCGCGGTGATGGGCGGCATCGAAGTGCATCGTCGCATGCCGATCAGCGTCACCTTCGATCATCGCGCTGCCACCGGTGGCGAGGCCGCGCGCTTCCTCAAGGCGCTGCTGGACGATTTGTCGTTGCCGAACTGATCGTCAGCTCCAAACAAAAAAAGCGCCCGGTCCGGGCGCTTTTTTTTTATGACTTCACCGCAACAACGCCGCCCATTGTGAAAGGCTCACAACGGCGGTTGCAGCGATGACCAGCCCAAGAATCATCCAGGCTTCATTCAAACCATTCGTCGGCGAACAATACGCACCCGGCGCGAACATCGCGGCCGCCATGCCGGTGTAATGCATGCCGGTCACCGCCAATCCCATCACCAGCGCGGCCCCGATGCGGGCAAGTACGCCCGGCCAGCGCTCGCTGTCGCGCAGCCAGGTCATGATCAGCAAGGCCGCGGCGCTGGCGCCGAAAGCGATGGCCACCGAAATCCAGAACAGCAACGGGCGATAAGTCAATCCGTCACCCATTTGCATGGCGTACATGCCGCCGTAGTGCATCAAGCAAACGCCGGCGGCCATCAAGGCGGAAGCCACCAACCAACTGCCGATGCGTACGCCGTTACGTATCACGTAAAAACCAATCCCGCTAACGAGCACGGCAACGACCCACGAGGCAAACGTCAGCCAGGCGTTGAACGTCACCGGCACCGGCAGGACCAATGCGACCATGCCCATGAAATGCATGCCCCAGACGCCGGTGCCGAAGGCGAATGCCGCGGCGATGATCCACAACCTTTTGTCCTCCACGGCACGGCGGACGCGTGAGGTCATCTCGATGCCGCAATACCCGGTAAGCGAGGCAATGACGAAGGAATAGGCGACCAGCGCGATGTCGTAATGTTTGTCCATGCCGCATTTCCCGAAGTAAGGAACATATCCAATGACGCTTGCTTGCACACCATGAAGGCAACGCCAACGCTGCTCGGATCACTCCCGCCTGCAGGAGAACGGCCTGCCACGAAGCGCGATGCAATGATCTCTAAAGCAAATCATCCAGCGGCGACACGCGCTCTGTCGGCGAAGCTGAAAAACTCGACTTCCGTCGTCAGCATGCCGGCTTGCTCAAGCAAGGCCTGACTCGCCCGATTGACGCCCTGCACTTGTTCGTGATGCTTCTGCATGCCGGCATCCATGCGGGTGACCGTGGTGCTTACCTGAGCAAGGTCGGAGGCCTGACTCTCACTGGCCGCGGCAATCTCGCCCACGATGTCGCTGAGCTTGCGCACGCTGCGGACGATATCCTCGACATCGGTGCAGGAACGGCGTGCCCACTGTGCACCTTCATCGACCACGACCTGGCTTTCGCCAATCAAGCGCTTGATCTCGCGCGCGGCCGTGGCGCTGCGTTGAGCAAGCTCGCGCACCTCCCCGGCAACGACGGCAAAACCACGCCCCTGTTCGCCCGCTCGTGCAGCTTCCACCGCAGCATTCAAGGCCAGCAAATTGGTCTGGAAGGCAATACCGTCGATCTCGCCGGTGATATCCGCAATGCGCTGGCTGGACTGGCCGATTTCATCCATCGCTTGCGTCATTCGCGCGATGGCCGCGCCGCCGCGCTCAGCCTGCGTACGCGCTTCCACGGCGAGTCGGTCTGCTTCACTGGTGTTGTCGGCGGTGCGTCGGACCAGCTGCGTCATCGCTTCCATGCTGTTGGCGGCCTGCCCCAGCGAAGAGGCCTGGTCGCGCATCAGGGTGACCAATTCGCCGTTGCCCGACGCCAGTGCTTGCGATGTGCCGTTGACGGTGTCCGCACTGCCTCGGACGCGTCGGATCACGCTGGATAAATGTTCGTCCATCTCGCGGAAAGCCGTGCGCAGCTCGCCGATCTCGTCGCTGTAGAGCGTGGGAATGTGATTGTCGAGCCGGCCATTCGCGATGGTGCGGGCAAGTTCCAAAGCATCACGGATGCGCACCGTGATGGAACGAACAAACACGCCATCACTGATGACCGTCAACAACAGACCAAACAGCACGACGCCAAGTGCAACCGTCCGGAGCAATTGACCTTGAGCACTGATCTGCGCGTAACGCGACTGGGCACGCGCAAGCTCTTGCTCGAAAGCCTGTTCGGCATCGGCGCGTCTGGCCGGATCCGGCGTATCTATCTGGCGCCCCGATTTGCCCAGCGCCAGCACATCTTCGCGATATTGCTGTTCGACACCGGCATTGGCGCGGTCGATCCCATAGATACCCACTATGCCGATCGCCATCAGAAACAGCAGCAGCAAGCTGAGCCGCATGCCCATTCGTAACTTGATCGTATAGCGAATCATGAGCTCCCCCGACCCGTGAATCGATTTGGATCTATCGACGCCGGATTAAGAAGCTTTAGTTACAAACAGCGGACCTCCATCAAAAATGTGAAACCAATCACAGTTAGCACCAAGGCACACACCGCGCATCACCCGACCCAACATCCTCATATCGCATGGAAAATCAGGAGCCTGCAGCCTCATTCAGGCACAAATGGCGTGTCTCCGGCGCCCACGCCATCGATACGAGCATGCCGATCAGGAGAATGGCCGCAAGCATCATCATCGCTGGTTGCAGGCCGACATGCGCCATGCCTATCGGCAACAGAAATGTACCGACGGCCGAACCCAGTCGGCTGCACGCAATGGCCAGTCCAACACCCGAGGCCCGGACTTCGGTCGGGAAACATTCCGGCGGGAATACACCGACCAGGTTCGAGACGGCGGACATGATCAGGGTGAACACCGCAAAGACCACGATCAGCGCCATGGTCGCGGATTCGGGCAGAAGACTGAGCGCAGCCAAGGTGACGCAGGCCACGAAGAACGAGCCGATCAGGAAGACGCGGCGCGGCAAAACAACGGTAAGCCAGATACCGAAGATCGCACCGATCACCAACAAGCCGTTCAAAAGCAGATCGGCACTACTCTCGCCAAGGTGAAGCACCTTGAGAATGCCGGGCAAGAAGGTGTAGATCGCGAAGTACGGGATCACTAGGCAAACGAAGAAAATGCAGTTGAATAGCGTGCGGCGGATCAGGTCCGGCTGGAACAGGCGGCCATATCCGCCCCCATGCGAGTGTTCCGGCATCTTGCCGGCATCAAGCTTCACATTATCGCCAAAGAAACGCCGCACGATGGCCTGCGCTTCGGCCCGACGTCCCTTGCCAAGCAACCAGCGCGGGGATTCCGGCGTGCCCATCCGCAGAACCAGCACGATCAAGGCCGGAACACCTGCCGAGGCCAGCAGCCAGCGCCATGCATCGGGCGATGCATCGGCAAAGTGCATACCGATTACATTCGCGGCTACATAGCCGATCGTCCAGATCACACTGAATGACCCCAGCAACACGCCACGATGCTTGCGTGGTGAAAACTCGGCCAGGATCGCATGCCCGACAACGAAATCTCCGCCCATGCCAATACCAAGCAGCAGTCGCAAGGCACACAGCATCAATGGCGAAGCGGCATAGAACTGCGCAAACGCCGCCAGCGTGATAATCAGAAAGCTGAGCAGGAATATTTTCTGCCGGCCGATACGATCCGATAGCCAGCCAAATATCAGGCTACCTACGAAAATGCCGGCCAGGGCGGAACTACCGATCAAACCATTCCAAACGGCATCCAGTTCCATCTGATGGCTGAGCGAAGGTAGCGCATGGCCCACCGTGCCCAGTGCATAACCTTCCGTGAGATGCGCACCGAAGGTCAAAGCTGCAATCTTGCAGTGAAACCCGTTAAGCGGCACATCGTCCAGGAGTGTGTATTCGCGTTGCGGCTCCTGCTTGCTTGCATCGCCCAACGCTCGCACCGAAGTTGCCTGTCCGTCACCGCTGGCCATCGTGCCTCCTTGTCTCGTGAATGGGCGCCTCTTGCGCCCGGATCATCGGCAGGCGATGTGCTCGCCTGCCGTGATGCGTCGGCGGAGCGTGTTGGCTCCACCCGTGGATCAACCCAGGCCACCCATCATCATGTACTTCAGCTCGAGGTATTCATCGAGTCCGTACTTGGAGCCTTCACGTCCCAGACCGGACTGCTTCACACCGCCAAACGGCGCGACTTCGGTCGAAATGATGCCTTCGTTGATGCCGACCATGCCGCTCTCCAGCGCTTCGCCAACGCGCCATGCGCGCGCCATATCGCGTGTATAGAAATAGGCGGAAAGACCAAAAGGCGTGTTGTTGGCGGCAGCGATGGCCTCCTCTTCGGTATCGAAGCGAAAACATGCTGCGACAGGGCCGAATGTTTCTTCCTGCGCCACCAGCATCGTGGGTACGACATCTGCCAGCACGGTGGGCTCGTAGAACGTGCCGCCGAGCGCATGTTCCTTGCCGCCGGTTAAAACCTTGGCACCCTTGCCCAGCGCGTCCGCCACATGGCTCTGCACTTTCTTGAGCGCAGCCGGGTTGATCAGCGGGCCCTGATCGACATCACCCCTCAACGCATCGCCAACACGCAGTTTGCCGACCGCAGCTGTCAAGGCCTTGGTAAAGGCATCATAGACACCGCTCTGCACATAGAACCGGTTGACGCATACGCAGGTTTGTCCCGTGTTGCGAAATTTCGAAGCCATCGCGCCGCGCACGGCCGCCTCGATATCGGCATCCTCGAACACGATGAAAGGCGCATTGCCGCCCAATTCAAGCGACAGCTTTTTCAGCGTATCCGCACATTGCGCAGCCAGCAGCTTGCCGACGCGGGTTGAGCCGGTGAAGGACAGTTTGCGTACGACCTCCGATTCGGTCAGCACCTTGCCAATCGCAATCGCATCGCCGGACACGACATTGAACACACCCGCCGGGACACCTGCCTGTTCCGCCAGCACCGCCAGCGCAAATGCCGAAAGCGGTGTCTCTTCCGACGGCTTGAGCACCATCGTGCAGCCCGCTGCCAGGGCCGGGGCCGCCTTGCGGGTAATCATGGCCAATGGAAAATTCCACGGCGTGATCGCTGCCACGACGCCGACCGGCTCGCGTGTCACCACGATCCTCGAGTGGGGGAATGGGCTGGGAATGACATCGCCGTAAGCGCGTTTGGCTTCCTCCGCAAACCATTCGAGAAAGCTCGCGGCATAAACCACTTCGCCACGCGCCTCAGCCAGCGGCTTGCCCTGCTCGCGACTGAGCAAGTCCGCCAGCGCGTCCCGATGCTCAAGCATCAGCTCACCCCAGCGGCGAATCTTGATGCTGCGTTCCTTCGCGGTCAGTGCACGCCATGCAGGAAATGCCGCCGCCGCTGCGGTGATGGCCTGTTCGGTCTCGGCGGCACCGCCCTTGGCGACATTAACGATGACTTTGCCGGTGGCCGGATTGAAGACCGGATAGGTCTGCTCACCCGTCAGCCACTGGCCGTTGATGTAGTGTCCGTTACGTACCCATGGGGTCATGCTGCACTTCCTTCGATTGCTGCAAACCGGCCTTGCGCTTCACGCGGTTCGCGTGGGATGCGGCAACCGGCGGTGTAATCGTTGATCAGGTCACAAGGCGTGTAGTTGCGGTCCAGCTCATGCAGCTCTTCCTCGTCCAGCCGCATCGCCAACGCGGCTAGCGCGCTATCGAACTGGGCGGCGGAATCCGCTCCCACCAGCATGCAATCGATATTCGAGCGACCCAATACCCAGGCTTGTGCGATCTGCGCTGCCGACACACCGCGACGCGCGGCCACGCGCGCCGCCGAGGCGGCGATCTCGTGCGAGGCCCTGTCGCCATACATCTGCGAGGTAAAGAAGTCAGTCTGATTGCGCGTGGAGTTCACATCACCGGCGAGCAGGCCACGTGCGAGCGGACTGAACACGGACACACCGAGACCTTGGTCGGCGCAATACGGAATCATTTCACGCTCTTCTTCGCGATAAGCGAGGTTGAGCTGCAGCTGCATGTTGATCGGCTTGTCCCAGCCGTTGCGCTCGCAAACCTGCATGATCTTGGCAAGCTGCCAGGTGTACATGGTGGAGACACCGATATAGCGCGCCTTGCCGGTGCGGACGATGTCGTTCAAGGCTCCCATGGTTTCCTCGACCGGCGTGTTCACGTCGAAGAAATGCAGCATGTAGATGTCCACATAATCCATGTCCAGGCGCTTCAGCGAACCGTGGATGCCATCCATCACGTGCTTGCGCGAGTGGCCGCCGGCATTGGGATAGTCACCCATGTCGTAACCGACTTTGGTCGTGATCACCACCTCTTCGCGGCGCACGAGACGCTTCAAGATGCGGCCGACGACTTCTTCACCCACGCCGGTGGAATAGAAATCCGCCAGATCGATGAAGTTGATGCCGGCCTCAAGCGCATGCCGCACGATCGGCTCACTCTGCGCTTCGTCAAAAATCCACGGTTTCCACTTGGGCGTGCCCATGTTCATGGTGCCCAGACACAGACGCGATACTTTCAGGCCGGATTGGCCAAGACGTACGTATTCCATACGTTGATTGATCTCCTTGGGGGGACAACCGTTCAGGCCTTCGGCGTGTAGAACGGATTACTCACCTGGGCCGCGGCGGCAAAGACTTCATCGCGCTGCGGCAACCCGAGCATCGCCGCACGGATGGCGTTCTTGGCGGCGCGGTAGTTGTTCTCGTAAACGGCATCCAGATCATCGCAAGCCGGATTGACCCAATTGGCGGACACCACCACCCAATCGTTTTCCGCTTCTGGCGGCAGCACGCCTTCTTGCAGCGATTCGGCCACGGCTTTGGCGATGCCGGCCTGCGAGGCGCCCCAGGTAGCGTTGCCGTGAAAATCATTCACGATCTGCGCCTTGTTGACGTACAGCGTCAGCGGCTTGGTCGGTACACCGGGTCGGGCAATGATGACGAACGGCGCGTGCCCCGCTGACGGTGTCGCCAACGCAGTGGCGAATGCCTGGCCCGCCGGACCGCTGCGCGGCCCCACCAGCACGTTGATGTGGGCGAGATTGACGCCCGGCCCTTCGAATCCTTCGCCGATGTAAAGCGTCTTGTTTTCGGATGTGCTCATCGTTCCCTGCCATGCAGCTATCTATCGAGCTTCCGATTCTGCATTCGTACTGGCATTCGGATGAAGTGACGCGTACAGATGGCGTAAGGAAGGAAAAGTCCACACGGCTTGTGGTGGAAACCCTACAGCACTCGACCTAAATTCGTACTCCTCCCGCTGCCGTACAGCATTCGCACACGGCATGAATTCCTACACGCGCGGTATCTGACACATCTCAAGCGTGTCGACTACATCAGGGACAGATTGCCGAAACGGCTCAGCTTGGTTGCGAAGCCATGCCTTCCGGCAATTGCATCGTGATCTCAAGTCCGCCGCCTTCTGCATTCCTGGCGGTGACGTCCCCACCATGCACCTGCATGACGCGGTGCACGATGGCCAGTCCTAAACCATGCCCATTGGCATGTGCGGCGTTGGTGCCACGGAAGAACGGCCTGAACAGCAAGCCCAGTTCGTCGGCCGGCGCGCCCGGCCCATGATCACGGATACGCACCTGCGCCTGTCCGAGCTGACGGCTGACACTGACTTCGACTTGCCCTTGAGCCGGGCTGAACTTGATCGCGTTGGCGATCACATTGTCGAGCGCACGCTCCAGCAGGATACCGCTGCCCCAAACGGTCACCGGCCCCGTATCCGCGAGCTGCAACTGGATAGATCGCGCTTCTGCCTCGACGCGCGCGGCATTCAGACGTTCTTTCGCAAGCTCGACCAGATCTACCGATTCCCGCTCCATTCCCGGCAAGCCGCCTTCGAGCCGCGAAAGCGCCAGCATTTCCGCCGTCATGCGATCCATCCGGGCGATCTCTTGCTCGGCATGCTGAAAATGTGCGGCCGCTTGCGTGGAATCTTCACTGTGCTGCGCCAGATCCAGAATCAAGTGCAGGCGTGCCAGCGGCGAGCGCAGTTCGTGGGAAAGGTCCTGCAGCACGCCTCGATCGTGCGCCACCAGGATTTCAATGCGTTCGGCCATGCCGTTGAAGTCGCGTGCGAGCTGGCCCAGCTCGTCGTGCGCATCGCTCCAGCGCTTGTCCACGCGCGTAGTAAACGCACCGGCAGCCATCTTGCGCGTCGCATCGCGCATCGCCTCGACCGGGCGCGACACGCTGCGTGCCACCCACCAGCCGATCCCGCCAATCACCAGCAGTGACAGCGCCAATTGCACGGCGAGCAGAATCTTCTCGCGCATGTGCCGCGGAATGCGCGCGCGCGAGCTGCTGATGCCCACCAGTTGCCGCACATGTCCATCGGCGCCGGTCACCGGCTCCACCGCAATGTAAAAGCCGGGAAACGGGTTCAATTCGACGCTGTGACCGGAAGCGAGCCAATCCGGCAGCGATTCACGCACAGGTTCCGGCAGCCGGATATCGCGCAACGGCTCGCCGTTTTCGTACAGCGTCACCTCGATACCTCCCGCACGCTGCTGCTGTGCCCAGGCATCGAGACCGGCGGGGCCGCCATTGTCATACGCGTCTTCGGCCGCTTGCGCCAACGATGGCCAATCAATGCCTTGTCCGGCCGAAAACGCAATGAAGCGGCTGGTCAGCCAGCTTCCCAGCACCAGCACCAGCAAATTGGCGATGCAGAAGAAGATCAGCAGGCGCCAGAACAACGGGCTGCGAAACGGACTCTTGGACGAGCTCACGCCTGCCCTCCGGCGTTGGACAGCAAGACGTAGCCGGCGCCGCGGATCGAATCGATGCGCGGCGACTGCGGCGAAGCTTCCGCCAGCTTGTGGCGCAATCGGCTGACGTGCACGTCGATACTGCGATCGAAGCGCTCCAGTTCCCGACCCAGCGCAACCCGCGTAAGCGAAGTCTTGTCGATCACCTCGCCCGCACGCTGCACCAGCATCAGCAACAGTGCAAATTCTGCGCCGGTGAGATTGAGTTCCTGCTCGCCTGCGTAAGCGCGCCGCTCGCTGGGCAACAATCGCAACACACCGGCCGTCAGCACGCCAACGCCCTCGGCCGTGTGCCGCCGCAGTTGCGCACGCACGCGCGCCAACAGTTCGCGCGGCAGGCAGGGTTTGGAGAGATAGTCGTCTGCGCCCAGTTCAAGCCCGACCACGCGATCCACCGGTTCACCGCGTCCGGACAACATGATCACCGGCATGCGATGCTGCGCGCGCAGTTCGCGCAGCGTATCGAGACCGCTGCGACCGGGCATCATCACGTCGAGAATCAGCAGATCCGGGCGCGTGGCCGGATCGCGCAACCGGGCCAGTACGGCCTCGCCGTCATGCACCACTTCGACCTGCAAGCCTTCACGGCGCAGGTATTCGGACAGCAGGGCGCACAGTTCGCGGTCGTCGTCGCCAATCAGTATTCGAGACATGGATACGCAGCAGCAGCCTTCGAAAAGAACCTGCCTACTATCGCATTACCGGCTGTGATTGGCTGTTCCGCGCTTACGCCATCCTGACTTTACCCTTCTTTACACGGCCGCAAAGATCTTAAACGCGCCCCTGCTTTCCAATAATCACCAACAACCCCCAACAAGCAGGAGCTTGATATGCGTAAGACTATGACCCTGTCGATCATCCTGGCTGCGGCCCTCGGCTGCTCCGCACTGGCACTCGCCGGTCCGGGTGGACAGGGCGGTGGCTTCGGCGGCGGCTTCCATGGCCACCATGGCGGCGGCTTCATGGAACTGCGCGGCCTGAACCTGACCGACGCCCAGAAAGCCCAGGTCAAGCAGATCGTGCAGCAGAGCTTCACCCAGCTGAAGCCGCAGTTCCAGGCCGTTCGCCAGCAGCGCCAGGCGTTTGAAGCCATGGCGCCGAATGCGTCGGGTTACCAGGCCGCCGCTGCCAGCCTGGCCCAGGCTGAAGCCAATCTCACCAGCGCCCGCATCACTTCCCGCGCTGCCGTTACCGCACAGATCTACACCAGCGTGCTGACCAGCACCCAGCAATCGCAGTACACCGCCCAGAAGGCCGCTTTCCAGGCCCGCCAGGCGCAGTGGCAGCAGTTCAAGGCTGAGCACCCGGTGCAGTCCACGAGCACCACCTCCGCCCAGCAATAACAATGAAGCTTTACGGTTAGTCGCACTTAGCGGACGTTCTAACCCAAATGAGCTTGGCGATCGCCGCTGCATCGGCGATCGCTTTTTTATGCCCGGCGATCAGGCCGCTTTCGGGAAATCGAGCACCGTGTCGTTGACGCGGTTGAGCATGTTGGTGAACAGGATCGCGCTCACCGCCAGAATGGCTTCGACGATCTGACGATCGTTGTAACCCGCCTGCTTCACGCTCTCCACCGCATCCGCCGGCAGCGTGCCCGAGGTCTTGACCAGGCGGACGGCAAACTTCACCAGTGCGTCGATCTTGGCATCGGCGCTGAAGCTCCCTTTGCGGGCTTCCTGGATCTGTTCGGCGCTCAGCCCGGCCATCTTGCCGGTGAGGCTATGGGCGGCCAGGCAATAGTCACAGGCCGAAGCCTCGCTGACGGACAGATTGATCGCTTCCTGCTCACGGGCGCTCAGCTCGCCCTGCTTCAGCACGGCGCCGGTTTGCAGCACGTGGCCGAGCACCGCCGGGGCGTTGCTGCCGAGGGCCCGGTAGGCATTGGGGACCGTGCCGATGGCCTTCTTGATGGCGCCAAACAACTGCGCGGTTTCGCCGGTGGCTTCGTTGATTTCGATGGTGTGCAGACGGCTCATGAGGATTCTCCAATAAGGGTTTAGGAATCGGTGCGGGAACTCGCGTCGCCGCATCCGTGGAGCTATCTTAGGCGCCAGAAGCGCCTCTATCTGCACACAAACGTCTCCATTTATTGCTCACTCGTCTCAGCCATGGACAGCCTTAGCCACCTTGTCCGAATGCTCTCTCCCGCCGGAAGGGTGGACCTGCATTGCCATCTGGCGGGGGTCTGGGCCGCTGAACATCCACTCGCCCCACCCGGCCATGTGCCCTATCACGTGATCCTCGGCGGCAAGCTGCGGTTGCGCATCGGCCAGCGCACCCAGGTGTTCGAGGCGGGTGATGTGCTGGTCTTTCCGCAAGGCGTCAGTCATTCGCTGGAAAGCGTCGAGCTCAACGAGCACGATTCGCCGCCGGATGATTCAAGCCAGCGCCACTTCAACGGCGTGGTCACTGAAATCCGCGTTGATGGCCCGGGCCGGCCGATGGACATGCTGTGCGGCATGTTTGTGATGCGCGAAACCGGCGGCTCGCTGCTCCGCTCCTTGCCGGACGTCGTGCATATCCGCAGCAGCGAGCGCCCCGCGCTACGCGCCCTGATCAGCATGATGCAAAGCGAAAGCGTGGACCCCAAGCCTGGCGGCGGTGCCGTGATCGACGAGCTCTCCACCGCCTTGTTCACCTTGCTGCTGCGTCATCTGATGGCGGAAAAACAGCTCAACGGCAACGTGCTCGCCTTGCTGGCCGATGCACGCATGTGCCGTGCCGTGGAGGCCGTGCTGTCACGCCCCGCGCATCCGTGGACCGTGGGCGCACTGGCCGAGCAGGCACATCTCTCGCGCGCCACCTTTGCGCGGCGCTTTGCCGAACTGGGCGGCATGCCGCCATTGGAGTGGGTAACCACCGTGCGCATGGAACTGGCGGCACGCCTGCTGGTGCGCGAAGGCATGGCCGCCAATCAGGTCGCCGAGCGCTGTGGCTATGCTTCCGAGGCCGCTTTCGGACGGGTGTTCAAAAAGCATTACCACAGCGGACCGGGCGCCTATCGCCGCAACATGCTGCAAGCGCAAACGGGGCTCAATCAGCCGTCCATCTGAAGCCAATCACATACCAGTTTGTCACGCCCTTGTCTTGCGCAGTGCTTAGCTTCGATCAGGCTGACCACCAAGGGGCATGCTCATGCAGACAGAAGCAGCTGTTGCAAGCACCGCGTCGCCAAGCCAAGGTTCGGGGCGCATTTTCGGCATCATTTTCGGTTTGATCCTGCTGGTGGGCGTCGGCTATGCCGCCATCCACCTGATGGATGATCTTTCGATTGTCCGCTCGCATTCGGCCACTCCCTTCATTCTGCTCGGCGTCGCCTTGTTGATTGCACTGGGTTTCGAATTCGTCAACGGTTTCCATGACACCGCCAACGCGGTGGCGACGGTGATCTACACCCACTCGCTACCGCCCAATCTCGCGGTGATCTGGTCGGGATTATTCAACTTCATGGGCGTGCTGACCTCGTCCGGCGCGGTCGCCTTCACCGTCGTTTCGCTGCTGCCGGTGGAACTGATCCTGCAGGTCGGCAGCGGCGCGGGCTTCGCCATGGTCTTCGCACTGTTGCTGGCGGCGATCCTGTGGAACCTCGGCACCTGGTATTTCGGTCTGCCGAATTCTTCCTCGCATACCTTGATCGGTTCGATCATCGGCGTCGGCCTGGCCAATCAGCTCACCGCCGCGAAGAGCGCCACCAGCGGCGTGGATTGGAACGCCGCCATCGGTGTGTTCAGGGGCTTGGTCTTCTCCCCTATTGCAGGCTTCATTCTCGCCGCACTGCTGATGTACCTGGCCAAAGGCTTGATCAAGATTCCCGCCTTGTATCGCGCACCGGAAGGCAACAAGCCGCCGCCGTGGCCGATCCGCCTGCTGTTGATCCTCACCTGCACCGGCGTGAGCTTCAGCCACGGCTCCAATGACGGCCAGAAAGGCATGGGCCTGATCATGCTGATCCTGATCGGCACCGTGCCCACCGCTTATGCGCTCAATGGCGCGGTCGCGGGTGGCCAGGTGCAAACCTTTCATCAGGTATCGGTCAAGGTGCAGCAGGTGCTGACCACGCTTGATCACGGCGCCACCGTCAGTGGAAGCCCGCGTGACATCGTCACCACAGCCATCCAGCAACACCAACTGCAAGCCGACACCATCCCGGCCTTGTCGCAGCTGATCAACGAAATCGACCAACAAGTTGGCAATCGTTCCTCTCTTCGCGCCGTGCCGCAGGAACAGATGGGCAACGTGCGCAATGACATCTATCTGGCCAACACCGTGATGCCGCTGGTGTTGAAGCAGTCCGGCCTGAGCGCTGACAGTGATCAATACAAGACGCTCACGACCTGGAGCGGCCTTGGCGTAAAGGCCACGCAATTCATCCCGCTATGGGTCAAAGTCGCCGTCGCGCTTGCGCTCGGCCTCGGCACGATGGTCGGCTGGAAACGCATCGTGGTGACGGTCGGCGAAAAGATCGGCAAGGAACATCTCACCTACGCCCAAGGCGCATCGGCGGAACTGGTGGCGATGGGCCTGATCCAGGCGGCCGACATGTATCACCTGCCGGTAAGCACGACCCATGTGCTGACGTCCGGTGTCGCCGGCACCATGGCCGCGAATGGCTCGGGCCTGCAATGGTCTACCGTGCGCAATCTGCTGATGGCATGGGTGCTCACCCTGCCCGCTTCGATCATCCTGGCCGGCGTACTGTTCGTCGTGCTGAAACACGTGTTCTGATACACATCGGTGCAGGCTGAAGTCGGTGTACTTCAGCCTGCACACCCTAGCTGCCTTGCCAAGCGAAGCAGCCCAGACCGTGCGCCTTCTGCGCATCGCCCCATCATTTGAAATGAATCCGCGCGGTCGCTGACACCTGCGCAGCATGGATCGGGGCATCCCCGGGGGTCATCCTTGACCGTGCCGCCTCCTGGGATGATCGTTCGCCGCACTCAGTGCGTGTGATGCTTGTCCGCGTGCTTCTTGGCCGCATGCTCGGCATGCTCGATCGCGTGAAGCTTGTGGCCGTGGGCCAGATGCGCATGATGACTGGCTTTCGCATGATCGCCAGCTTCGGCATGCTTGGCCGCTTCGCGATGATGCTTGGCCGCCTCTTCCAGATGTTTTGCCGCTTCGTGGTGATGATGATGAATCTCGTGCTCGGTATTCATGCAACTCTCCTTGATAGGCATGCACCCGACCTAGCCGGGCCCGATCTACTTAAGCAGAGTGCGATGTCACGCTTGTGACGCCACGGGCACGTCGGCGGTAAACCCATCCCTTACATGCATGAAAACATCCGCGAAACAAAGCATTCGCAATTTCCACACGAGTATGAACAAACACGGCGCACCGTAACGTTTCGCAACGTCGATTTCACATGCAACTTGTTGCCATGCATCTGCGGATCGATCGTGATGCGCCTGCATACGCCGCACATGTCATGCGTATGCAGTTCATACGCCAAAGGAGATTGCCATGCATGACACGTCTTTTCTGCGCAAATCCATGATCGCCGGCAGCATCATGATGCTCTTTGCCGCCGCGCCGTTCGCTCTTTCAGCGCAGGCCACAACCCCTTCCCAGAGCATGCCGGAGCAAACCCAGCAGCCGGCCAGCAGCACCTCATCGAGCAATGAAACGGTGCCAGGCAAGGTGGACGACACCTGGATCACCACCAAGGTGAAATCCAAGTTGGCCGCGGCCAAAGGCGTCAAAGCCTCGGACATCTCAGTCAGCACCACCGATGGCGTAGTCACGCTGACCGGCACCGCAACATCGACGAGGGAAAAGACTCGCGCCGAGCACCTGGCCAAGCAGGTGAAAGGCGTGAAGAGCGTCGACGGCAGCGGCTTGACCGTCAGCGCATCCAGTACGAGCAGCAGCGGATCGACACCATCGCCTTCAGGGGGCTAACGCGCGATAAGTTGTAAAACGAACAAGGGCCGGATGCTGATATCAGCATCCGGCCCAACAGACATGATCAAAACCGATTATTCGCTTTCCTGCGCCGCCAGCAGATCCAGCGCCTCGCGCAGGTATTCAAGCGCTTCATCGCGAGCCGGCTCGTCGACATAGTCCGGCGTATTGGCGACGGGCTCGCCATCCAGTTCCAGCACCAGCGAAAGCGACAGCGTGTGCAGCGTAGCGGCTGCGCCACCCAGTGTTTTCAGCTTCTTCTGCACCGCGCCGGCTGCCTTTGGATCCTTGAAGGATTTGGACAGCAGCAACTCATCGCCGTCCGAAGAAAACAGGCGAAAACGGAAGCTGCCGTCGCTATCGCGGAAGCTGGCAAAGCGCGGCGACTTGCCGCCTTTCGAAGGCAACTTCGCCTTGCCGGCATGCAGACTTACCGACGACATCGCACGCAGGCCGATGGCATCACGCAATTCGGCAATTTTCGGCGCCGCGATCGCGCGGGCCTTGCGCGCGCCTTCGTGCAGAATTTCCTCGATGGCAGCTGGGCGTGCAATCAAGCTTTCGTAACGCTCGCGCATCGGCGCCACATCGGCTTCGATACGTTCGTACAGCACCTGCTTGGCCTCACCCCAGCCAATACCTTCTTCCAGGGCCCGACGGAACGCGGCACTTTCCGCCTCGCTGGCGAAGGCACGGAAGATCATGAAGAGCGCAGAACTATCCGGATCCTTCGGCTCACCCGGCGCGCGTGAATCGGTAACGATGCGCATGATGGTTTCGCGCAGCTGCTTCGCACCACCGGCAAGCAGCGGGATGGTGTTGTCGTAGCTCTTGGACATCTTGCGGCCATCCAGGCCGGGCAGCGTCGCGACCTGTTCCTCGATCAGCGCTTCAGGCAGCACGAAGAACTCACGGTGGTAGATGTGATTGAAACGCTGCGCAATATCGCGCGCCATCTCGATGTGCTGGATCTGGTCCCGGCCCACCGGCACCTGTTGCGCGTTGAACGCCAGAATATCGGCGGCCATCAGCACCGGATACATGTACAGGCCCGCGGTAACGCCGGCATCCGCGTCTTCACCGAGCTCGTTGTTCTTGTCCACCGATGCCTTGTAGGCATGCGCACGGTTGAGCAGCCCCTTGGCGGTGACGCACGTCAGAAACCAGGTCAGCTCCGGAATTTCCGGAATATCGGACTGCCGATAGAACGTAACCTTGTTCGGATCGAGCCCGGCTGCCAGCCAGGTCGCGGCAATTTCCAGCCGCGAGCGTTCGATGCGGGCCGGATCATCGCTCTTGATCAGCGCGTGATAGTCGGCCATGAAGTAGAAGGCATCGACATCCGCGCGGCGGCTGGCCGCAATAGCCGGCCGGATCGCACCGACATAGTTGCCCAGATGCGGCGTGCCGGTGGTGGTGATGCCTGTAAGAACGCGGGTTTGCATACTCGAATCGGCTCCTGCCGAATAAGGTGATACGTCCGCGCCAGGCGGCGCGGACTGGACTCATGCAGTGTACGGGCAAAAGTTGCTCGCCGTGACTTGCAGCGCCACGGCCTTAGTTCGGCCCGCGCATCAAGGTGGATTTACCGAACAGCGACTCGACCAGTTCCACCGCCAGCTTGGCAGTCTGGTTGCGCTTGTCGTAAGCAGGATTGAGTTCAACGATATCCAGCGAACCCAGCCGGCCCGTATCGGCAATCATCTCCATGCACAGCTGCGCTTCGCGATAGCCCGGACCGCCACGCACCGTCGTGCCCACGCCCGGCGCGATCGACGGATCAAGGAAATCGACGTCGAAGCTCACGTGCAGATGAGTATCCGCATCGAGGCCGTCGAGCGCCTCTTCCATGGTCCGCTTCATACCCACTTCGTCGATATGGCGCATGTCGTAGATATCCACTCGCGCTTCGCTCACCAGGCGCTTCTCACCTTCATCGACCGAGCGGATGCCGATCTGGCGGAACACATCCGGCGTAGTCGCCGGCACATGCTCACCAATCTCCACCAGTTCGCGCGGTCCATTGCCGCACAGGCAAGCCACCGGCATGCCATGGATGTTGCCCGAAGGCGTCACCTGCGACGTATTGAAGTCGGCATGCGCATCCAGCCACAGCACGCGCAGCTTGCGGCCCGTTTCGCGGCAATGACGCGCCACCGCGCTGATCGAGCCAATCGCCAGGCAATGATCGCCACCCAGCATGATCGGCAGACGATCGGCCTGCAGCTCGTGGTGGATCGCCGCGTGCACCGCGGTATTCCAGGCGATCACTTCAGGCAGGTGGCGGTAGCCGTTATCCGGCGGCTGCCAGGGATTCATCGGGCCATGCAGATTGCCGCGATCGATCACGTTCAGACCGCGGCGCCGCAACTTTTCGGCAAGTTGCGCCACGCGCAGGGCCTCAGGCCCCATCGAAGCGCCACGGTGCCCGGCGCCGATATCGGTCGGCACGCCGACCAGTGCAATCACCTGCTTGCTCATACCGCTTTCTCGACATTTTCTTACTCGGAGCAGCAAGTTTAGCTGGTCGCCAGCGCCGCGGGCGTACCCCCGAAAGGGAAGCCCGGCCGCCCCGTGCAGGCCGCAGACAACAAAAAAAAGCATCGCTGCGGGCTTTTTGGTACAGTTGGTGCGGTCGTCGGCACCCCATCATCGCCGGAAATCCGCTCAGCTGAGCGATTTTTCAAAACAATTTGGCATCACCCGCCGCCCTTCCGGACATTACGGCTGGTGATGGCTTGGCTACTGGGTGCCCCCGGCCCCGTCGATGATTTCCACGGTCGCGACCGAGTGATCGTTTCAACCTAACAAATCCGTTGAACGCCACGGCAAACACTCGGGGTACCGTTCGAAAACTATATCGGATTGGCCCGGCAAGGCCGCCCCGCCTGGGAGCTCAACGAGCCGTGCCCACGCCCACCCTTATCGCAGTGGATAAATCGACGAACTCTTCTTCTTGCGACGGAACGGCTTGGTAAAAAAACCTAAAATTCTCTTAATAAACATGTCTCCTCCTTGGTCAAACGAGTGGCGCCATAAGTCGACCCAGTTCGGCGTTGCCTAGATCGTTGAAGTGCACCCGATCCACAAACAGGGTTTCTTTCATGCTCGGCGACGAACGCAGCAATTGATTCATGTCATGGCAGACAATATCGTTTGTCTTGCAGCGAATCGCCTCAAAGAACGGCTGATGCACCTCTTTCCCTAGCACCTTGCTGAAAAGCCGGTAAAAGTTGTTAGGGCAGCTGTCGATAGCATGGAACACTCCACGCTCCTCCCGTGTCATCTCCTTCTCGCACCAATAACTCAATGGCTGCAGAAAGAAGATCGGGCGAATTTTGAAATCGGCGAGCAACAACGCCCATTGACGTAATGCCTTGGCAATTTGCGCGGCGGCGCGCTCGATGCGCTCGTCCAGCGTAACTGTCGAGTCATCGATCACGCGATCAGCCGGGTTCTCTCCCGGCCTCTCCCAGAACTTAAGCCGACTCAGTACCGACGCCCTAGACTGGCCGATCACATTGAAACTGTTCTTCTTGCGCTTCATGTCCTCGTTGAAAAGATTCATATAGTGCTGAAACTCGAAGGAGTAGTAGTAGCGACCGTGATCACTGGAGAATTCCTCGGGAATACCTTCCAGCGCCAACGTATTGACCCCGCTAAGCAATGCCACACGATTGATCCGCGAAAATTTTCCTTGGTGCATCAGGAACATGATCAATTCTTGCATGGCATTGAAACCACGCCCCGCAAAATTCAGCCAAATTTCGCCAGTCTCCACGGCTAGCCGCGATGCCAATGTTGCTTCATCAGAACAAGCCCCTACCCCCAGCGCGGTCGAGCCTCCAACCAAGAGGCTAACCGGCGCGCCGTACGGTAGCTCGGCCACCGAATAGCGCCTACCGCAGAAATGTGCGAAGCGAAAACCAAGCATATCGGTGTTGATCGCATCAGACACAAAATTCTTTTCGTGGAAATACATCGTATACGGTAGCCAGCGCGCACCGCAGTGCATGAAGCGATCGTAGTCTTTAATTTGCGGCGTATACCGATACACGTCAAGCACCGCTTCGCGGTGGGTCAGAACAGGCAGGTCAGTCGAGTTCAAATTGGACTCTCCAGTCGATTTTCTCGTTCCAGGCTGCTTGAGCCTTCTTTTCCAAAAAGGCTGACCCGATCACTAGGCAATCCATCCCGGTGCGCATGAAGCAAGTGAACGCGTCACGGGGCGACTCCACAATCGGCTCGCCGCGCACGTTAAATGACGTGTTGATCACGATCGGGCATCCAGTCCTAGCATGAAAATCCTCAAGCAATCGGCGAAAACGGTTGTTGTGGTGCCCGTCGACCGTCTGTATCCGGGCCGAGTAGTCAACGTGGATCACGGCTGGAATATCGGCGCGCACAGCATTGACCTTGTCGAGGCCAACGCGCGCAGCGTCGCGTGCATCGAGGGCTTTTCTCCGATCGTTCCTCAGCCCAGCCACAATCAACATGTAGGGACTCACGGTGTCGAGATCGAACCAATCTCCCGCGTGCTCTGCGAGAATCGCGGGCGCGAACGGGCGAAATGACTCCCTGTACTTGATCTTCAGGTTCATAGTCCGCTGCATGTAATGCGAACACGGATTACCCAGAATCGAGCGTGCCCCAAGCGCGCGCGGCCCGAACTCCATCCTCCCCTGGAACCATCCGATCACCTTGTCGTCGGCAATCGCTCGGCCGGTACGGGCGACCAGTTCCACCTCGTTCAACACCTCATAGCGCGCACCGAGCGCGTCAAGGTGCCGGCAGATTTCGGCATCCGAATACTCGTTACCCAGGTAGCTTCCCTGCAAGTCGTCTTGCGATCTGTCGTCGGCACTGAACTTCTCCGCCTCCGGATGAGCCGCGAAGTGACCGACGAACGCAGCCCCCATCGAGCCCCCAGCATCACCTGACGCAGGCTGAACGAACAGATGGTCGAAATGGGCTTCCTTGAGAAGTTTGCCGTTCGCCACGCAGTTCAATGCGACGCCACCGGCAAGGCACAGATTGCGCTCGCCGGTATCGCGACGAATCCGCGCAACCAACGCAGACATGACCTTCTCCGTAACAAGCTGGATCGATGCTGCTAAATCCATCTCGCGTTGCGTGATAGGTCCTTCCGGTTCACGGCGAGGCCCGCCGAACAGGCGATCGAACGCCGGCGACGTCATCCGGGCGCCGGTTTCATAGTCAAAGTAGCGCGGATTCAGCCGAAAACTACCATCGTCGCGAAGGTCGATGATCTCACGCTCGATCCGGTCGGCATAAACCGGTTCGCCATACGGCGCGAGTCCCATCAGCTTGTATTCGCCAGAATCGACTTTGAAGCCACAGAAGTAGGTGAAAGCGGAATAAAGCAGTCCGAGCGAGTGTGGGAAATCGATTGTCCAGAGTGGCACGAGCCGATTACCCTTGCCATGCCACGCGGAAACAGTCGCCCACTCGCCGACACCATCCACACAAAGCACCGCGGCAGACGAGAATGGCGACGGATAGTATGCGGACGCGGCATGCGATAGATGGTGTTCCGACGCGCGTACGGGCGCCGCGCCATCGCCGAACTCCGTTTCGAGCTGCCGCGACATGGCCGCGAGGAGTTGCTTATGGGCGCGATAGCGCGGGAACTCCTTCGCGAAGAGCATGGTGCCTTTGGGAAAATGCCGGAAGTAGGTCGACACGATACGGTTGTACTTGCTTGGCGGGTCTTCGTAGTAGCAAATGGTTTCGATGTCGCGCAGTGTCAGCCCAGCGAAATCGAGGCAAGCACGTATCGCATGCCGAGGAAAGCGCTTGTCCTGTTTGACACGGCTGAAGCGCTCCTCCTGAAAGGCGCAAAACACTTTGCCATCGCGCAATAAAGTGGCTGCGCTGTCGTGGTAGAAGGCGGAAATGCCAAGAATCCAGTTCATCTTAAGCGGTTCCAGATCGAGAAGATCGCAATAGCAGTGAACAACAGCGGCGGGATGTATTCGAACCAGGCCGCCCCCTTGAGCACGCGTGACACCCGATCGGCCAGTAAGGCAACCGCCCCGTTAACCAACAGGCCGCCGATGTTGAAGATGAGTCCGTAGATGACGAAAGTCCGTGCATCACTGCCTTGAGGAACGAACTGCGGAATCAGACTGAGGAAAAACAGCGCAATTTTTGGGTTGGTCAAGTTGATCAACACCCCTTTGGCGAACGTGCCTCGGTGCGTGCTCTGCTCCAGACGATCCGTTGCAACGCTGCGTGGCCGGGGCCAACAACTGTATGCGAGGTATAGCAAATACGCAGCGCCGAACACCTGCAGCCCGGTGTACAACGGCGGATATTGCCTGAATAACGCGGTCACGCCGAACGCGGTAAGCAGTACGTAAATGAACACTCCGAACTCAATGCCGAGCGCGGCGACAAGGCCCCGTTGCACACCCCGGCGCTGTGACTGCTGCATGACAAACATCATCGCAGGGCCTGGAGCCAGGTTGATTACGAGAACGGTAATTAGAAAGTAAGGCAGTAGCTGGATCACGAGGAACGGCCTTGTCAAATGGAGGCGGTCAGCGAATCAGGCGCGGGAGCGCCGCGGAAAACAGTGTGTGCCAAGCCGGCGACTGCAATGCTCGATAACCTGTCCAAACGCGGCGCCATTGGACGTCGACCTGTTCGCCGCCGCCTTGCAGGTACGTGTCGTCAAGGTAAGACTGGATTGCGCTGATCGCCCAGGCCGTATGGCCGGTCGCGACGTTATCGATCGAATTGTGAAGCTCAGTAAATTGCGCACTGAATCCGTAGTGCGCCAACACCTCACCGGAGCGGCGGTATTGCCCACCCACGCCCGATAGCTCCATTGCGAGATTCAGCCCAAGGATCTCCGGCAGAAAATCCCTAGGAAACAAGGACACACTCAACCAGAAGACTGGCACTTTAAACGCACTGTCATCGAAGTCCGGATGTTCGGCGAACTCGCGTGAAGTGAAGTCCGGCAAGACGTGCCCCATCGATCGCAGCAGGTCGCGATAGATGTTGCCGTGATGCAACACCGTGTCAACGTTGCCAAGCTCGTCCGCATAGATACGATAGAGCGTCGCGCCAATTGGGGTACCAACCCAGGCCGGCTGGACGAAGCCTCGCAGCCACGCGCCATCGATAAGGGTCAACGGTGCGAGTTGCAGCGCGTCGCGTACGACTTGTTCGCATGTCTCGTCGGGCGCCCCCTCCAGCGGCTGATAGCTGGAAACCTGCGTGGCATGCTGTTGGTCCAGCCAGTCTCGCAACGCGCCATGCGAATACCGGGAAAACGGTAAGCGCGTACGGCCGTGATCAAGGCGCACGGCATGACGCGCGAGCCACTGTCTCGCGTATTCGCGCGCGACTCGACGGCCATCCTCGTGCAATTCGAGATTGACTAGGCGGTAATACAGCTCGCGCAGACTAGGGCGACGCATCCGCCTCGGCGGCAAACCAGGCGGCGGATCTGCGGGCACCACCGGCAATGCGCGGTCCAGTATTTGCGTCCTGGCTAATGAGACATCGCGAGTTGGAGCAAGCTGCTTGACCCAACTCGCCAGGGCTGCAAGGTCGTCATCCGGGAAAACTCGAAACATTGGGCCGTCAGGCTGCGTCAGCTCCGTCAGTAATCGACTCTTCTCAGGCGCACCCGGAACCACGTACGGCGACCGGGCGAGCGCCTGCAGCACCATCGAAGGCGAAAAGGTTTCTGGCACAAAGAAGCTATCGATCGGCCGCCCCGCCATACGGCCTCGTTTGTGATAACCGAACGGACAAGTCCCGATTTTTTTCAACACATCTAGCACGCGGCGTTCCGCGACCTGCTGCGTCTCCATGTCGAGCCTGGCGCGTAAGTGTGTGAGGAACGCTTCAAGTAACGCACGGGCCGCGGCGAAGCCTTGCTCGATACCAAGTCGCGCAGCCTCGCCTTCCACCTCAATGCAATGGATGACGGCAGTCTCTAGATCCTCCACATCCACGCGGGAAGTTTCGGCATCCGTCAGGATCGGGCCGGCGAGTGCGAGCAACATCGCCGCACCAATGGCTGCGTGGAAGTGGCGCCGACGAGCTAGACCAAGCGACAGTAAAAAAGACGGCAGTGCAAAAGACTCGTCATCAAACCGAGGATCGAACGTGAACGCCGATGCGTGCACCTCCGGGAGAACGAAGCCCGACTTTCGCAATAACGTGTCGAATGCGTGGGCCTGCCCGTTGGCAGCACTGCCGTTGCCAACGGTGCGCGCATGAATGCGTAGCAGGGCGGCACCCGCTACCTGGTGAACATGCGCCAATTGCACCGCACCAGCGAGGTGGGCACCCGCCACCTGCTGCAGTGGCGCCAATTGCAGTAGTGCCAAGGGCGCGCTGATCAACGCCGCACGCTCGATTTCGCTTAGCTGCGGCACATGCGTGGCGAGGGCACCGCGTGGCAGCAGCGTCGGCTGATCACCGTCTCGTGCTGCAGCGAACAGCTCCCCCCGCGAATGTGCAATTTGCGATGCAATGATGTCATCACATTGATCGTCCTCCAGCTCGTTCTCGCTCATCGCTCGCCAGAAATAGACGCGAGCGGAATTAAAAGGAGTTGACATCTGAGGGTGTGTTGCATTCACGGTTGCGTGAGGCATTTCTGCTGGAGGGCGGGACTGATATAAAGACATTTGAAGCCGCGCGATGGACAAGTGGTACCCGTCACGCACAAAAAAGCCGTGCGGCCTAGACACGGCATCAAGGCTGGTTTGTACGGTAGCAAGTGGATTTGCTTTTGAGGCCGCACCCTGCCACGAAGCAGCATTCCCCCACAGAGTTTTAAGCCATTACCTTCAGCTGCAGCTGTAGTTCGTTCATCTTTGCAGAATCAGTGATGCCTGCGTGACGGCAAGTCTTGGGGTCTAGAGCACACATCGTATTTCTGCTGCGGGAAGGCTCCACGCCCCACCCGTTGGCGCCGTGCGGCAAAACGCCGGAAGGCGGATGGACTTGAGCCGCTGTGAGGTGACCTCCACACGACTCCACTCGTCACAGCACAGTCAGCATCTCAAGTGCACCGATTTCCCAGATGGGACGGGCATCAATCCACAGAAGGGAAAAGTCGTCCAACATCCAGCGCATCTTGCTGTGCGTCGCCTGCGCCAAGTCCTGACAGGTGGCGAACCATTTCTTTGCGATCGCGGCAAAGCATTTCCTGCACGCACCACGCCAGCGGCTCTCTCAGCGGCACAGTGCTCGCTAGGGGCGCGTCCTACCGGCAATAGTCTGGGAGCAGACACCCGCCTACTGCGTGCATCCGCCAGTCCCGTCTCGGGATAACTGCTCTTGCTCAGATCTTGCTCTCACCACTGAAAAGGTGGTCAAAGCGCCAACAGCCGGAGCCATTAAGGTTCGCAAGTAAAGGGCTCGCCATCCCTGAGCTTCTGCGGTTTTCGGCGGGCCTGCGGTTGCAAACGACGGCATCAGTCAATGCCATGGCGGTCACATCCAGTGTGGGCAGGCCAGCTACCGTCACTGGACGGTAGATTGCCATGGGTGCCCCGGCATAAGACCAGGCACAAAAAAGCCGAAAGCCTAGCTATAGCAAGGCTTTCGGCCTTCACCGGGTGTGCCCGGATGATAATTTGGTGCCGACAGTCTGACTCGAACAGACGACCTACCGCTTACAAGGCGGTTGCTCTACCAACTGAGCTATGCCGGCGCAGCCGCTTAGTTTAGGCGATTTGGCGAGTTATGTCCGCCCCTTCCGGGGCCAGAACTTCACCCGTGGAGCGCTTTTCCTCCTCTCCCCTCCGGGGCACGCGGGGAGAGCACATGGATGTGCTCGGCGTTGAGGAGCGAGGAGAGGACTGAGGTGAGGGGTCAACCTCGCGACGAGCCTGCAAAGAAACATTGATGCGGCTCTGAATTTTCCCGCAAGCGCAGCCCCTCACCCCAACCCTCTCCCCGGAGGGGAGAGGGAGCTGTTACGGCGCGTAGGGAGAGCTGCGCAAACGCGGCAAATTTTCCATCGCCACAAATTCACACCTTTTCGCACCACCCAGGTCGTACTTATGCAATCTTGGATATGTCGGGCGGGCCCATCCCAGCGATGACCACGACACGCCCGACACTAGAGAAGTAGCGCGGATCGCCTGGGAGGCAACCCAAACGATCCGCTGGCCATAACAAACTCCAAGGAAGTTAATCATGGTTATCCCCGATTTTACGGCACGCACGCCTACGCGTGACCCCGCCAAGCCGACATCAGCGCTACTTCACCGCCGCTCAGACTGCGCGGCGTCGGGCCCAAGTGGGTAATCGTCCTAGCGGAAGTGACAGATTCCGCTGAAACGAGCAGGTTTTTCTTGCAGACCCTTCGCCCGCGCGCAATGCGCGGGCGACCTAAACCCGTGG
The DNA here is from genome assembly GCF_016904955.1 of Dyella flava. Classification (GTDB taxonomy): domain Bacteria; phylum Pseudomonadota; class Gammaproteobacteria; order Xanthomonadales; family Rhodanobacteraceae; genus Dyella_B; species Dyella_B flava. The sequence goes on from NZ_JADIKE010000037.1 coordinate 492,744, forward strand.
AGCGCAGCAATGGAAAGCACCTACATCGACCCGTTCGGGTTGAAGCACTACCTATTGTCTGAAGACGACTACATCGAACTGAAAAACCTTCAGCACCTGCTGATGATCATGGCGAACGTCGCCAGCGACGAGGCGTCGCCTACCGACGAAGATGGGACCGTGATGATTCCCCGCTGGGAAATGCAACTCACCTTTCAACTCATCAGCAAACTGATTGGCGAGGCGCTGGAGCAATTGGAACAGGGTAACCACATCGAGCATCGCGACCGGATGCGGCATTGATCAAGCGAAGATTGACGTTATCGGCAAGCGCGGCCTCTCACCCCAGCCCCCGGATCAAGTCCGGGGCAGGCTCTCTCCCCAGTAGGGAGAGGGAGCAAATCGCCGTGCGTAGCCACTAGTCGATGCTCACCCCAATCGCGCCAAGGCCATACCCGCATTGGCCAGAATGCGCTCCCGCTCGGCCGCCGGCAACGCCGCACGCTTCAACAGGTGCGTACATGCATCCAGCGAACCGGCAGAGTCGCCACAACCATAAGCGGCAGTCGCATATTCATCGAGCAACTTGTAGTCGTAGAGATCGCTTTCCACAAACAGTCCTTGCGCAGGCTTTTCCAGACGCAGGCCAAAGCTGGAAAACAAGCGCGCCCAATGAAACTGTTTTTTCACGCGAGCGTAAGCAGCCAGATCGTGCAGTGGCTCTGCCCGCTCCGGGCATGCCGACCAAGCTTGCAAATAAGCGTGCAACACCCGTTCTTCACGATAGCCGAGCGCCACCATCAGGCGCGCAATGCGCAGCAAGCTGATAAACACCTCCTGCTGACAGCCGCCATACCGTACACGCTGATGAAATGCCTTGATCGCGCGACGAAATTCGCCGCCATCCATGTAGCACTGCCCCAGGTAAAAGCTATAACGCGACAGCATGAAGGGATCGGTCTCTTCGACCATCGCCTCCTCAATGACACGGGCGTCATTCAAAAATTTCCCGGCATCACGGTTACGTGCACTGTCATGCACGGCATCAAGATAAAACCCAACGGCATCGCCACGCGTCACACCCGACGGCACTTCGATGAATTCATGTAGCTTGCCACGGTAATAGCAGGCTATGTTGTTTTCGAACAACGCTACTCGTGTGCATTCGGCACCCTCCGACCGCAGACGCACATCGTAGACATCCAGCTGCAGTTGCGCCTTGAAACGACGGATATCGAATTCCGGCTCATAACGCACCACCTCGTCGGCATCGAGCATCAGGCAATAATCGATATCCGGCCGCAGGTGCATCCATTTCAACGCGGCATTGCGGTTGCTGGCAAAATCGCGCCACGTGTCGCGATAAATATTGCACGCCACGCCATGCTTATTCAGAAACGTCCGGATGACCGCCACGGTATCGTCGTCCGATCCCGTATCGACGATGCAGGCATAGTCGATCAGAGGCAACGCCGATCCGAGGCATCGCTCCATGATATGCGCCTCATTACGGACGATCATGCACAAACCAATACTTGCCATAAGTCCTTCCTTAGACGTGAAACGCTTGCGACGAGTGCCAGCATGTACTGGCACTCGTCGCCCCACCCATGACTAACTAGCTCCGGTGGGTGCGCGTTAGCGAAGCGAGTGCCGGACCCGTTAACGAAACTACGGCCAATGCGTTAGCAAGCGCTTGCTCAGCCTTGCCCAGGAAGTCCGTTGCGGCACCGTCCACGACGGCACCGGCAGCCGCGGCCTTGCCGAAAATATCGAATGGCGAAGCATTTGACGTTACCTGGGGAGACAGACCTGCAGCCGCTCCAGCAACCAATGCACCAGTCGCATCAGCAACATCATTAGCAGCAATCATTAGCGATGAATTGATGTCAGCGATATTCATATATCTTTCCTTTGATTTGTATATATCCGTTTTTGAAACGGGACCATCGTGACGCCGACGAAATCGGCGGGTGTCGCGAGCGGAATCCGTACACACCCTTCCGTCCACCCTTGCCGCAGCGGCTTTGCATGTCTGCACAAACATCGCCGCTGCTGGGCAGATTTCTTAGACCATGTTTATTCAACGTCGAAAGTAATTATTGAATACGATGGTCTTGGATTGAGTTTTATTCGACCATCCGCCGACGCTGTGGCTCGATGGCTGACTTCCACCAGCGGCTGAATCGGACGCAGGGAATACAGTGCCCTGCTTTTTTGTACCGTCTTGACCGATACGCATCTCGTTCTCTTGGGAGGACGGAGTCGTAGGTTCGCGCGCGCAGTCTTCGCCAACAAGGAGGCTTGTCACTTGCTGCTCTACATCATCGACATCTTTATCGGAGTAATCGAAATCGGATCTCCCTTTTGATGAATGTATTTTGTCCTTCAGATATTCAGCACCGTTGTGGATCAATTGCGATATAGAAGCCTTGTTCTGACTCTCTGCATGATGTCCATGCTTAATCGGTGCCTTGCCCGCCTGGCCGGCTAGAAAGTCTCCGAGCCATAGTTTTTTCTTTTCGGAAAGACCGAGCCCACCCGACTGACCTTGCGGGCCTCGCTCGCCTTTCAATCCCTGCCTGCCTTCCGGCCCGCGATCACCTTTCAGTCCCTGATCGCCTTTCGGTCCCTGCTTGCCTTCCGGCCCCTGCTCGCCTCGCGGCCCTTGCTTGCCTTCCGGTCCCTGCTCGCCTTGCGGCCCGCGCTCGCCTTTCAGTCCTTGCTCGCCCTGCGGTCCGCGCTGGCCTTTCAGTCCTTGCTCGCCCTGCGGCCCGCGCTCGCCTTTCAGTCCTTGCTCGCCCTGCGGTCCGCGCTGGCCTTTCAGTCCTTGCTCGCCCTGCGGCCCACGCTCGCCTTTCAGTCCTTGCTCGCCTTGCACACCGCGCTCGCCTTGCGGTCCTTGCTTGCCCTCCGGCCCTTGTTCGCCTTGCGGCCCTGTCATGCCTCGCCAACCTCGCGGACCTTGCTTACCTTCGGCCCCTTGCTCGCCCTGTGGTCCTTGTTCGCCTCGCAGTCCTTGCTTGCCTTGCGGCCCTGCCACGCCTTGCCAACCTCGCGGCCCCTGCTTACCTTCGGGTCCTTGCTTACCTTCGGGCCCTTGCTTGCCTTGCCAACCTCGCGGGCCTTGTGGGCCCTGCGGACCTTGCCAACCTCGCGGACCTTGCGGGCCAGGCGGGCCTGGTCGATTGCAACACGAACCCTGGATCGGCGGATGGTGTATCCCGAAACGGGCCCTGTCATCCGGTTGCTCCAGCGCGCCGCCCTCGTCGAACACAGAAGCATCGGATGTAACCTGCGGCCCCTGGGTCGCGGCAGGTTTCGAGCCATCACTACTGGACCCGTTAATGGCGCCATATCCGTTAAAGGTGATGTTCGCTAAAGATGAATTAATGCTACTGGTATCCATATATCGTTCCTTATGATTTGCACATGCCCGTTGCTGGAACGGAGCTATCACCGAGGAGATCGGCACGCACCGCTGTCTTCGCAAACGCCGCAGGCACATGCCATCTCGCTCATCTCCACCACAGCGCGTGTGCCCGCTGGGACATCACCGCTGCCGCGCAGATTTCCTCAAGGCCCCTTGGACCATGTTTCTTCAATGATTTAATTAAATAAAATGAAATATGAATTTTGACTTTTTATATTTGCAGTCAAAATATCCGCTCGAGGATCGGCGTCCGTCGACGTTTGAATGACCGGCACCATTTATGTTCCGCCGATTTTTGAGCCGCAATCACCGATAATCTGATCATTTTCTCAAGAGGACAGAACAATAAGATCAACTCCGTCATACTTACCGGTGACGGCGTCTCTGAATGACTTACTTCCGCCCCCCATCATGTTTCGCCTCCGTCTCACAGCTGTTGCCGGCACCCGCTTTCAAAAACAGGCATGGCGAGCGGCGCGGCGATACTTTGTATACGGATGAGTCGACTCGCATCGCATGCCGGTGGGCCGCCTCACACCATGCAGCCAGACGCTCACCATTGGTCAGTGGGCGGTCGCTACGCGTGATCGGCGAACGCATCATGACACCACCTCCGGATGATCGACGTTGATCGCCCAGATGACCGCCAGATGCGTCGCAGCAGCCGGAGAGCAGCCCTGCGCAAGTCGCCGCATCGCACGCGCTATCGCCTGGGCCATCACCATGTCGGGAACGCGGCCTTTAAGATGCTTTTCCACATTGCGGGCAACCGCATCGGCGTCAGTTCGAAGACACGAACGCAGAAAGCGAAACAGAACATCCTTCATAAAGAAACCTCTTACGCTGAACCTTAACCATCGGCGTGCCTATTCGCTGCGAGATAGGCGCGTGGGTCAGACTACGAGTCGCTTGATATGACCGGGTAGTAGTCCATTGACATTCGCCCAGCAAGCACCGACACGACGAAAGAATCGGGGCGAACAGCGTGCAACCCGATCTCAAATCCGGGCCACAGCTTGTAGGGGCTCGCGCAAAACCGGGATCGGAAGCACGTCTGCTTAATCCTGAAATGCCTCATCGACCCTCTCATCACCCATGGCTTTCGCCCGGCACTCGACCTTGCGATAGAGGTCAAGCCTTGTTTCCAGGCTTTCCACCCGCTTTTTGGCCAGCTTCAGCTCATGAAGAAGCCCACGACATTCTTCTTCCTGCATATCCATGCGTACGTGGGTCCGCCGCATATCGGCATCCAACGCGCGCAAAACGACCTGATACATCGCGGCGCCGCCGACATTCTCGGTGACTGCCCGCATGCAGGCTTCACGAACCCGACTCATCTCTTCGTTCAATCCATCCAACTGCGCAGCAAGCTCTCTGGCGCGTTGCTCAGCCGCCAGATAGGCGTGCGAAGCACGACTCATGCGTGCCGTGGAAAGCTGATGCCGTATTTGCGTTACCGTTCCAAGCCCGCTTTCGGCAAGCGCAATGACCTGCGCGCGCCTCATCGCCTCGGCTGCCCCGCGTCACGCTTTTCACCACACGGTGATCGAAACATTACCCACCCGTGAGCTTCCTCATCGATGCCTGCGTCGACTCCCACGCCCTTGCGTCCTGCGATGACTGAGACAACCACTGCGCAATCGGTGTTTTCTTCCGAACCGCCTCATCGAGCTCCGGTTCAATGCCGGGCCGGTATTCGCCAAGGCGTATCAACAACTCTGACTTCTTGTAATCGGCCATCCATTTCCTGATCTCTTTCGCCATGCCAAGGTGCTCATGGCCACAAACGTTTTGCATCACACGGCTCTTGCTGGCAAGAATGTCGATCGCCGGATAATGACCTTCCGCCGCCAACTCGCTGGAAAGCACGATATGACCGTCGAGTAGTGAACGCGCCTCTTCGCAAACCGGATCGCTGCCGTCATCATCCTCGGCGAGCACCGTGTAATAGGCGGTAATCGAACCGGCTTCGTTCCTGCCTGAGCGCTCCAGCAGCCCGGGCAGCGCCGCGAAGACGCTGGGCGGAAAACCTCTGCGCGCCGGTGGCTCGCCGGCAGCCAGCCCCACCTCGCGCAAGGCGCGCGCAAAGCGGGTCAATGAATCGAACAACAGCAAGACACGCCGGCCATCCGCACGCAACTCTTCGGCAATCGCCGATGCCGTATGTGCCGTCTTGATCCGTTCGGCCGCGGGACGATCGGATGTCGCCACGACGATCGTCGAACGCTGCAGCGCTTCATCCCCCAGCGCGTGCTGCATGAACTCCTGCACCTCGCGTCCTCGCTCGCCGATCAAGGCAACCACGATGGCGTCGGCGGCGGAAAATCGCGCGAGCATGCCCAGCAAGGATGTCTTGCCTACCCCTGCCGGTGCAAAAATACCCACGCGCTGGCCCACGCCGCAGGTAAGCAGTCCATCGATGGCGCCTACGCCCGTGATGAAGGGTTCGTCTATCACCGGCCTGGACAAGGGTGAGGGAATGTCACCGGTCACCGGTCTGACCCGAGGTGACACCAGCGGCCTCTGATCCAGCGGGCGGCAGAACCCATCCACGACGCGCCCGAGCAAGTCCTTCGCCTGCGGGATCAGCAGGCCCCCTCCCGTCGCCTCCACCATGCTCGCGGAGGAAAGTCCGGTCATGCTGCCCAATGGCATCACGATCATCTGCTCGTTCTCGATACCGATCACTTCGCCCATCAGTCCCGGATCGGAAGAAGACGTATAGATGCGGCACAAGTCGCCAACGCGTAGCTGCAGGCCAATCACTCTAACCAGGGTACCGACGACCGATACAACCTTGCCTCCGTGACGAACCGCGGTCGCGCCCGCCATACGCGGGGCGTCATTCCAAGCACGTACGTCAGGCATTGCCTCGCTCCACGACCGCGACCCTGTCGATCGTTACGGTCCCAACCGGAATTTCTTCCACCGCCAGGACATAGCGCTTGTCGTCAATCTGCTTCGCCAACTGAGCCACGTGCTTACGCAGCGTGGAGGATGTCAAAAGCACCGCTGATCCGTACGTTGCCTCGAACACCTTGCGCAATGCAGCCTGGAATCCCTGCAAATCGTTATAACCGAGTGCCAGGCACGGTTCGCCATCGACATCGGTCCGCAGCGCATTCGTCAGCACCATCCCCCAGGATTCATCAATGACGATGGCTGGTAACGTACCGGTTTCCGCATCGACGTACGCCCCGATGCCCATGGGGACCACGGCGATGCGCGCCGCCTCCAGCAAGCGATGACGCGAACGATCTCCCGGCGGCATACGCATGATCGCCTCGCAGATAGCGCGCAAATTGCGGATGGAGATCGATTCTTCGAGCAAATCGGACAAAAGGCGGCCGAACGCCGTTGCCGTGACCGTGCCGGTCAGCGATGTCACCAGATCCGGGAACGTCGTACGCATGCGATCCAACAGGAATTGCGCCTCCTGGGTTCCCACGAAATCTGTGGCATGCCGATAACACACGGCGTAAATCTGCGCCGCGAGCGCCTCACTCGGCCTGGCCACGCCCGCACCGGCGGCCCTGGCCGATTCTGCTTCGCGTTCGTCCACCCAATAGGCTTCGCTGCTGCCCGGATAGAGCGATGGGCGCTCGTGCGAACAGCCTTTCAACATCTCCGGCTCGCCGAAGACCAGAAGCTCATTGGCATGCAACTCGCCCGACATCACGGCCACATCATTGACCTCGATGATGTATGAGGGCTCGTGCATCGACGGCTCGCCCACCATGGACAAACCTGGAAAGGGCAAGCCGAGGTTCTGCATCAGGTATTGCCTTATGTTCCCCAGCTCACGATTGAAATCGGCCGGCACGATCGCGTTGAAGGCACCCCGCCCCACGCGTATCCGCAACGGCACCGTCGTACCGAATTCCACCGTATCGAGCAAAAGGGGGACGTAGTGCGAGCCGTCGCGCGCCATGTTCGGCATGGGCGCCTGCCGGGAACTGGCCACCACCTGCTCCCGCTTGCGCCTGGCTGTTCCAATGCCCAGCAGGGCCAGCCCGATCACCATGAATTGCAGATGCGGAAATCCCGGAACCACCGCGAGCAGGAATGCCATGACCGCCGCCATCAATACGGGCCGCGGCTGACTGGCCACCTGATCGTAAATGCGCCGGCCAAGGTTGCCATTCTTGTCGGTGGACATATCCGTGTCACCACGCGTGATGACCAGGCCCGCCGAAATGGACACCATCAACGACGGAATCTGCGAGACCAGGCCGTCACCCACCGTAAGAATGACATACGTACCGACAGCATCATGGAATGGCAGATGGCGCTGTAGTACACCAACGGCAATACCTCCGACGATGTTGATCAGCGCCACGATAAGGCCAACCATCGCATCGCCCTTCACGAACTTCATGGCGCCATCCAGGGCGCCGTGAAGCTGGATTTCCTGTTGCAGCACCTGGCGGCGTTCACGCGCCTGATCGGCACTGATCACCCCCGCGCGCAGGTCCGCGTCGATGCTCATCTGTTTGCCCGGAATGGCGTCAAGGGTGAAGCGCGCCGCCACTTCGGCAACACGGTCGCTGCCCTTGGACACCACCACAAACTGGACCGTGCACAACAGCAGGAAGACCACGAGGCCCACCACCACGTTGCCGCCAACCACCAATTCGCCGAACACTTGCACCATATCGCCCGCGTGGGCGTGCAGAAGAACGCCTTTGGTGGTGGCAACGGCGAGCCCAAGCCGGAACAGCGTCGTCAACAACAGCAGCGAGGGGAACGTGGCCAGGTCGAGTGTCGACTTGATATAGATCGCCACCGCAACCAGCAAAATCGAAAAAGAAAAGTTGGCGGCAATGGCCATGTCCAGCATAAAGCCCGGCGTAGGCAATACCAGCAACATGATGATCGTCAAAAACACCAGACCCATCGCCACATCGATGTATTTTTCGACGAATGGCGTAATGTCCAATCGTTTAAAATCGCCAAATTGCATGCTATTCATTGACATTTCCTTATGTCATTTCCCGATGGATACTCTTGCGGACCGCCTTGACGTGGGGATCGCCCTCCCGGTCGCGGTACTCTCGTTTCACTTCCTCCTTGGACATCTTGTTGCGCCGTATCCATAGACGCAGCTGCATCAGGAAGTCGGCCATGCCAAGACACGCGCAGGCAACGACGATCATGCCAAAGGCCTTCCAGCTGACGGACAAGGCATACATGAAGATATCCGTCCACAAGCGACGATCCGTGGGCATGTGCTGCAAATCGGAAAGCAGGCCGCGTCCCAGGTAGAAACTGATCAGGACAATGATGACGGTGCGGATCAGGCCCATGACGATTCCCAGCAATCGTTGGAGGCTAAACATCTGCTTGATGCCGGATAACGGATTGAGCCGCTTCAGATCAAACCAGGAACGCTTGCTCGCGATTCGCCCTCTGGTTTGCAGCCAGCCCAAGCCAAACGCCATGACCATGCTGATCACGCAGGGAATAACCAGGCCAGCGGCCAGCACCTGCAGGAAAAATCGCCCGGCCGCAGGCTCATCCCGCATGACCTGCAACGAAAGCAGTCGCCGCGCGTAAGACAGAAGACCACCGAACGCCACACTCGCGCCCGCCGGCAATGCAAGCCACCAGGCAAGCATGCCGAACCCCGTCACAAAGGACTGACTTCGTGGCAAATCGCCTTTTTCAGCGGCATCTTTCAAACGCCGATCGGTAGGTTGTTCGGTTTTTTCGCTCATTGGACCCTGGTCATCCAAAGAATGAGCCGGCGCAAATAGTGAATCTGGCTGCTCAAGGTCAACGCCAGCATCAGGACCACCAGAAACGCCTTGGTAGCCATCGAAGCACTCAATGGACTGAATTCCGGTGCATAACGGCTAAACAAACCGACGCATAAGTCCGCAAACATCAGCATCCCCAACATGGGTATGGCCACCTGCATGCTCATGCTGATCAGCTGATCCAGACCGGTACTCAGTGCACTATCAATAAAACCCTGGATCGAGTGCATGGGTGGTGCGAAGGCGGTAATCGGCCATACGGCATAGGTGGCCATGATGACCTTCGGAAAATAAAACCCCTCCCCAGCCGTCATCAGCAAGTAGATCAGCAACAGGGTGTAGATCGTCTCGATCGGCCCCGCGCTGCGCCCCATGTTCGGATTAAACAGGGCACCAACCGTATAGCCCGCCTGCTGGTCCATCAACGCTCCCGCCGTACCCACCACGAGAAACATGCGCCCGACCATAAAGCCCAATACCGCGCCTAGTGCAGCCTCCTTGATTCCCAGCAGCAACCATTGTGACGACGGCGAAACATGCATCGGAAAGGCGCTCTGGATGCACAGCCCGACCGCCAACGAAAACGGCAACGCAAAAGCCTTCCCTGCCGAAGATTTTTTGCCCATGGGCAGAAACAGCACGATCAACGCCGTGCGCAATGACGCGAACAGCAGCCCCAAAGCGACATCAAGCGGGTCGCTCATAGCGGCCCCGTCATCAGACCAGGGATAAGCCGGTAAATCGCGTCAAACAACTGATCAAGGGTTTGCATCAACCAGCGCGACATCACCAGCAGAACCAGGCACACCGCAGCCAGCTTGGTCACGTAGCCAATCGATTGGTCTTGAATCTGCGTGACCGATTGCAACACTCCCACGAGGATGCCGACCACCACTGCAGCGAGCAGCGCCGGCGCCGTGCCGAACAGAATGACCCGGAAAGCCTGATGAAGGATCTCGGTCTCGGACATCAGCGTGGATACGACGCAATGAGACCGTGCATGAGCCGTGGCAGACCCAGCGTGGTCACGAATACCAGCAACTTGAGGGGAATGGATACCGTCGACGGCGGGAACATGGTCATCCCCATGGCCATCAGCAGATTGGCCACAATCAGGTCGATCACCGCGAATCCAATCGCGAGAAACATGCCTATCTTGAACGCCGCACCGATTTCCGAGATCGCAAACGCGGCCACCAAAACCGGCCAGGATTCATGCCCCGGTTCGACTTTCATGTCGTCAGCACCATCATTGCCGAGGTGCATGTCCGACACCAATTTATTCAAGGAGGCCAGTTCATCGTTATCCACGTGCCTTCGCATGAAAGTCTCTAACGGAACACGCCCTGCATCGACCATATCGGTCATCGAGGGCTGCTCGCGTCCGTCCAGCATGGCGGGAATGTCGAGGCGGGCGGTGATCTGCTGCCACACCGGCGTCATCACGATGAGGGTAGCCACCATCGCAAGACCACTGATGGCGAGACCGGGCGGAGCCTGCTGAACGCCCAACGCGTTCCTCAGCAAAACCAGTACGATTGAAATCTTGGTAAACGAGGTCGTCATCACCACCAGCAACGGCAGCAAACCCAGCACGGTCATCGTCACCAGGATGACCGATATGCTCGGAAAACCACCCATCGCCGGTAGCGACGCTTCGACGCTCACAAAACATCCCCCACACCCTCGCTGACCAGGACGCCTAGCTGCCCCTCCACGCTGATCAGTTCCCCTCGCGCGAATATGCGTCCGTTACAGCACAGCGCGACGGCTTTGCCTGCATGTGCGGATGGGATGGGGTAGACCGATCCCTTGCGTAATCGCTCCACCTCGGCGAGAGAAATCAGCCGCTGATCGAGCACAACTTCCACGGTAAGCCCGATATCTTCCAATGCGGACGATCCGTCCAGTTGACGACGCTCCAGCGAGATCATGTTCCACTGATCCGCGTTATCGCATGTCAATGCGCCCATGCTCATTCCCTCATCCTTGTAGCTCATGCTTAAACGAATGCCGTGTTTCAGGGCGCCCAGATGCAGTTGATAATTCCACTCGGCAAACCGCAGCATGCCGCCACGGGCGAGCGTGCGGACATCTCGCAACGGGAAGGATCCTGCCGAAATCAGCGCATAAACCTCGACCAGCAAATGCATCGGTGGCCGCTCGGTTTTTTCACTCACAAGCAGCGCCTGCCACGGCAGGCGGTCGAGTCCTTCGCCGGCAATCGCAACGTGCCCCCGCTTGCCGTTGACATCAATGCAGAACGCCACGCTGTTCCACGGAAATACGGCATCCAGCTCACCTTTCACCAATGAGAAGGGGACGCCGAGGTGCCGCTCGATCGGTCCCATCCAGGGGGTGATCAACCAGTCAAGCCATTCGCGTATAGCTGAAGGCTCTTGTGCCACCTGGGAAACCGTATCTGCCGCGTAGGCATGGGAGATCGCTCCTATATCCAGTCCGATGAGACATTCGCCGTAGCTGCACCTGCAGGTACAGACCATTGAATACCTGGGAAGCGGATCTTCCAGGATGAAAACCGGACTTTGCGTGTCTTGAATGAGCGCCATGACGGATGTCGTGGCCCGCGTGCCGGCGTAGAAATTTCTTATACCCGCGACCGTGCGGCTCAAGCCTCGGGATGGCGACCAGGTGAAGGCTGTCATGACACGGCCACCCCAGCATGGTCGAGATCTATTTTCAATTCACGCAGCAGATCATCACACAATGCCCGAACCTGCCTGTCGTAATCGACCTCAAACACGCCCTTTTCGGTCTCGATGCGGCACTCGCTTTCATGCTGGCGCACATCGGCCACCACCTCGCAGCCGGCGTCGCCGTACTGCTTGTTGATTTTCTGGATCACGCCGTCGATCAGGGAGAACACCGATGGGTGTACATGTATACGCACCACAGTCTGCTGCCGTGCAGCCAGGATTGCCTGCTCAATGCGAGCAAGCAGCAGCGCCTCTTTGGGAAGGTCACCAAGCGCCTCGCGAAGCACCCTCTCGACCACCGACTTCAAGTTTTTTTCCGCGCCGCCCCACACTTTCAGGTGTGACGCAAATAGTGAAGATATTTGCGCGAATGCCTCATTACGGCCCAACTCATAGCCTTTTTTCCTTGCCGTTCCTCTAGCCTTGTGCAGAGCCTTGGCCAAACGGCGGCGCGTATCCTTTGACTCTTCGAAGAGTCTCCGCTCAAGCAAACCGAGAGTATCAAGCGCATCCATGTCTTCGCTCGAAAGTATCCCGCTTCCATAAATGGACCATTCGCCTATCTTCGCAATAATCACGTTCAAATCTGCCTGTACTGCCTAAAAGCTATCCACCACCAGCGCTCCGATCGGCACGCAAGAGTGCCCCTTCATGCGTTTCGTCCACGCAACGCTCCGGCCAAGGCATGGGTCGTCTCGCTGCATGGATCGCAATAGAAGTCGCGACATGCACACATTTTTCGCGCGAAGATAGCGATACATGACGGCATAACCGATGGCGCGCAAATCCTCTACATCAGGGGAATCCACAACGGGAGCGAGATCCTCTGACGGATACCTGAGCGCATCGGCCAGGCGTTCCATACCCATGATCGAAGCCAGCCGTTCACGCAACGGCCCCGATACGAGCAGCCTTCGCATCACCCGACTCTGTGCCATCACTGCCGCACACAGCACGCCGGCGAGTATCCGCTCGCCATCACTCATCACCCATGCCAGTGCCCGGCACTGCGATTCGTCACCGGGTGGAGCGCCGAACCTCAGCAAGGGAATATTGATAATGCGCATACCGCGCGTACAAAGGGTGGTATAGGGAGATCGCAAGCGATCATCGGACACGCGCATGGCTGGCGAGAGCGCCGACCGCGCCAGTGAAGGATCAACGGGTAGCATTCCGAAACGCCTATGGCTTTGGCGGAGACTTGGACTTCCCCGGCTTCAAGGCCGCGAGACCTCTTGCCGCGTAGCCCGCGCCTGCACTGCCGGCCTTATTCGAAGATTGCCGGCTATTGCGATACGCCGCATACCACTGCCGCGATTTAGCAACATATTCTGACCAGGAGGCGCTTCCCGCGTTTACTCTCAGACGCAGAAAAGCGATCAGCGCCAAAAATGCGACGAGCCACGGCAGGCCCGTCATGATCGCCACGCGCACCCACTCTGATGCCCTATAACGCAAACCGAGGTGGGTCTTCACCTCCTGCATGGCATTGGTCTGAGACACCGGATAAACCGGCAGCATCAGCAGTTCCACATTGTCGGTCGATCCATCGACCAGACTATTGGCAATCAACGCCTTCAACTGTGGCTTGAGAAGGTCCATACGCTGATCGCTACGATACCGAATCATCGCCGAGGCGGAAGGTCGCGCGGGCGTTGCGCGCTTGGGATCTTTGTCCGGAATGGCCACTTGTACGCGCGCCGTCAGCACGCCGTCTATCTTTTCTACCGTTGCGCTCAATTCCTGCGACAGAGCATATTCGTATCGAATACGCTCCTCCGTTTCGCTAGGCAGCAGACTTCCGCCGGGAAAAATATCGCCCAGATTCGGGTGGCTCTGCCGCGGCCGATCATAGGCCTGCATGATCTGCTCCGCGGCGACCTGTCCGCTTCGCTCAACATCGACACTCCAGCTGCCGTCTTTGGCGCGCACTTTTTCCGCCTTGATCCCCTGCAGCTCAAGTAGCACGACGATGTCGTCGGCCTGCCGTTCGTCCAGGTTTTCGCGAAACGAAGAACTGCAACCTGCCAGGACAACCAAAGCAACCGGCAACATCCATCTCAGCTTGTTCATGTGAACATCTGGGAAAGTCGATTGTACGAATTGATAACGCCCCCGACGCTTGCCGTTACCAGGCCGACAAGATCCTTCCTTCCCAATACGGACGACAGAAAGTCGAACGCGGCGGTGGGACTGCCGTTTGGAATATCCAGCATTGATCTATGTATTTCCTGATTGAAATTATCAATCTTTTGATCCAATGCTTTTAACAGTCCATCGGCCTGACCGACACTGACGACGGCCTGATCATACGTCGGTGATGACACACCATCGTAAAGGCCCATGGATATAAGGGCGGGCGCTTCCATGCTATTCATACACTAATCCTCTTCGATGAACTGCTCTATTTGCGATATAGGCGAGCGACCTTCGCGTCTTCGAGCAACAGATCCTTCATTTGCTTGACGCCATATGATTCACCGCGCGCCTCCTCCACCTCGACCCTATGCAGCAATTCGGCCACTTTGTCGTACCTTCCGCATCGGTAGTAACAGAAGGCCGCCCATATGAAGAGGTCCACACCTTCGCCACCGTTTTGCATGGCCTGCTCGAATTCAGTGCACGCACGTGGGTAGTGACCCTTTTCCATGCATGCCATGGCGATGCCGATATAAGGAAAAGCTCTCAGCGGATAGGCATGCGAAAGATGCTGGAATAGACGCTCCGACTGGTTGACCATGCCTTCCTTGCGCGCGGAATGGCCGATGTTTATCAACGCCACGAGCGCTCTTTCCGGCATCATTTTTTCAATGGAGGATCGGGTCATATGACACGTGCAGCCATAATCAAGTCATCAACCTTTCCCGCAAGCACAACGTGCTTGCCGGCGTGTCAACAAGGTGGACCTGCTTCATCGGTCCACCTTGTTCCATGGCTAAACGCCGATAGCGTCAGCGGGAAGCCAAGCTGTAAGCGTTCTGGTTGACGCTCGACTCACCCTCTTGCTCTGCTTCGGCGAGCTTCATGATGTCCTGGAACATACCCAGGTAATATTGGGCATCGATGGACGCTGTCGGATCGCCGGCCAGGATTCGTGCCTTGGCTTCCTGCAGCTGACCGAGGAACATACCTGCATTGGCCTTGGCCGTGGATACCTGGTCCGGACGATAGATAGTGCCGGCCGCGGACCCAATGACGCTACTCGTCTGCTCCAGAATGCTCTTACCCTGATCCCGATACGAATTGCCGTAGTCAGCATCTTGATATCCATAGCCATCCGGCATGGTGATGTACTTACCTGAGTCAGTATTAACTGCCATGTTTCTCTCCTAGATATCCCGGGCACGCTGTTAAAAATGAGGTCCATTGCCCGGTAAAATGACCTCCAAGAAGTCCCGACTCATTGATTCCTTTCAGCAAGAAACCTATTCCGGCAACCTCGCATGCTGCCGAATATCGCGAACCTTCCTTTAGTAGTGCCGACCCATTGATTCAGCCGGGCGCGCAATCATCATCGCTTATCGATTTTTCTTGCTGGCAATATTTTTATATTTGTTTGCCGACATCGCCCGAGCAATCACACGCGATGAAGTTGAAGTGGCCGGCGTTTTTTTGCGAATCGAAAGCACCACCCAGACGCCCTGAATTGCGTTCAGGGCGAAGCCCTTCTTTTCAATCCGATGACGATCTGACGAGCCACGGCAATGCCGAGGATCAGTTCCTCGTGCCTGCGCGCGGCAGCTACCGAGATCGCCTCGGTGGCAGCCTTCCGCTGCATCTGCTCCAGTTCGTGCAGCGTGGCGAGCGTATTACGCACGGAGATCTCCATGTTTTCAGCATCCTTCTGACGATCGGAGGACGCCTTCGCATCCACTTCAAAGGGTGATTTTTTATCGGCAATCAACGTTTTTCTCCTTGGAAGCGACCATGTTGAACGTGGCCGCTTCGGTATCCGATACCAGCCTTACCTCGCATAAACTTATATCGTCCAACCTGCCCTCCCTGACGTGTGCGCCGCTAAAAAACAGATCACCGTGTTGATTGATCACGAATGGCAAATCGGCTGAGGAAGACACCACGCTGAAACCGAGGCGATCCAGTGGCACGTCCACTTTGTCGAGTGACGGCCGCCTTAGGTTCATGCTGAGCAGCTTGAGCTCAGGCAATTCGTGCAAAACCTTGGCCTGTATCTTCGGAAAATTCCATCCATCCAGATCCTTGATGGCATCGACGGAGCCGATATCCACTGTGATCTCACCCGGTCCGACTACGCTGACCTGCGCATCGCGATAGTGTTCTTCCAACATGGCAGAGACATTGGTGGCCAAAATATCCATGGGAAGCACATTCATGACCACCGCGCCGTAATTGGCTTTCAAGGCCATCTGCCGCAATGCCCCCAGTTGCTGCTGATCTTTGACATAACCGGTGTAGGTGGTGAACCCGGTAACCGGGTTCAGATGCTGCTCGACGTCGGGATAGACCCGGCGAATCTCCCTGACGCTATCTTCCCGATATTCGGTAGACAGGTCGGGCTTGCTGAGCAGGACAGCAATCACCCCCGCGCTGGCGACACCGGCCCAAAGCAACGGCATCACATATCGTTTCTGCATGAGGGAACGGGCCAGTGCCAGGCTGTAATCGATGCGGTGCGCCTTGCGCAGGAAGCGCATGCGTGCCTGGTAACACCTTGCCGCATCTGCGGAGGCGAGCGTGTCCGCTTGCTCAGGATTTGATCCGGAGGCCGTAACGACTTCGCAAGCCACCTGTCCGAAACATAGTTGGGCACCGATCATGAGATCAGCTTCAGCGCCTTGCTTGAGCGGGTAGCCAAATACCGAGATGTCATCGGCTTCTGCCCGCAGCCGCCAGACATGCTCGCCCGATATCCATATCAGGCGTGCATGAAGCTCCTGGATATTTTCATCCAGCAAACATATGCCCGCCGATTCGCCGCAGCCAACGGTCCAAACTCGGTCATCAACGAGATGAATGACCGCACCGGCATGAACGCCGGATAGAACGCGGAGCACGCATGTTTCCACAACCGCGGCATTCATCGCGTTGCCGAATCGGTCGTATTGGAAGGGATAACGGTGCTGGGGGCCGGTGCGCCCGCATGCGCTTTCCTACTAGTAGAAGCGTCTCTCTTCACTTCCTTTTTTGCATCGCCAACTTTTATGGAAGGCGGCTTCTTCGCGCCACTTTCATTTACCTCATTCCGCTTATCTTCGACGCCAGCAGGATTGGGAACGGGTGCCAGCGGCTTGGTCGGCAAGATATTCGGTGGCGCCATATCGATGCTTCGACGCGATGCGGACCAGACGTTCAAGAACTGGGGGTTATCGTCATCCATCCGCGCCGCCCGGTTTGCGCCATGCGGCTTGGCCAAAGGAACGCTGCTTGACGGCAAGACGGCCTGCATCAGCGAGGTATCATTCAAATAATCGTCAATGACGCGCGGCGTGATCAGAAACAGCCGCTCGATCTGCTGATGTGACTTCTGCGTGCGACGGAATAATGCCCCCACCCCGGGCACCTGGCTGAGCCCCGGCACACCCGACATGCTGCTGCCTACGTTTTCGTACTGGAAACCACCCACCAGCAGACTTTGCCCATCCTCGACCACTGCCTCCGTGGCCAGGTATTTGTGACTGGATCCGGGGATGTCATCGACATTTAGCTGGGTAAAGCCGCCATCGTCGATTTCGAGTTCGAGCTTGATTTTCGCCGGTGCACCATCCACGGGAATCACCAAAGGCGTTGCGCGGAAGGACAACCCGGAGCTAATCGGTGTCAAACTCGCATAGCGATCGCCGCTGGTCTTGACGTAAAAAGTTTGCTCGTTACCCATCGTGGCCTGGGTATTGTTCAACGTCATGATCTTCGGACGAGACAACACCCGTGCGCGGCCCTTCGTTTCCAACATGGCAATTCGCGCATTCAACCTGTTCATATCCAGTCCGTTCATGGCCTGGAAATTCAAGCCGTCGGAACCAGAGGACATTCCCGCCTTGTCTCCACGTACTGAAAGGTCCACGCCGAGGTCGTGAACATCACTGCTATCGATATCGATGATGGCAACATCGAGCTGCACCAGCGCCTGCGGACGATCCAGCTGCTCGATCAATGGCGCGTAAAGGGGCATCATCGCCGGCGTGTCGAAAATCACCACCGAATTCGTGCGCACGTCGGCCTGGATGTGCACGTCCCGGTCGACCTGCCCCTCCTGTGGATTACCGCGCCGCTGCCCTGCAACAATGGCCAGCAGGGCCTGGGTACGGAGGTCATTACCGTCACCTTCCCCGCCCGAAACCGACGGAAGAGACGCCAGGGCGCTGCCTGCCGCCACCCCCTTCAGCAAGTCATCCTTATCGGGTTGCGTTGTGGCGTAGGCACCCTTCAACAAGTTACGCAAAAGCGTGGCGACACCGGGAACCACGTAGTTATTCGCCGCATCACCATCCCGAAGAACACGTCGACTGTCCTGCGCCTGCGCGTAGCGTAGAGGGAAAACCCTGATCTCCATCTGCGTACCGCCGGGCGGTGGTTTGGCCAACGAGCCGACCAGCGACATGCTCCGTTGGCTGAGCGCAAGCGAGGCACGTTCACGCTCGCTATCAAGTGCCTTCACAACCAATTCCACATAGCGGCTCGGACCAGATACGAGCACGCTTCCACCCGAAACACGCAAATTGAAGCGTGGCTCGATCAAGCCCAAATCGGCCAAGGTTCGCATCGCCTGCGTTCCGCCCAGTGGCGCGATGCCCACCACTTCGGACATGTTGTCGGCGCTTGAGGCGATATACATCGTCGAACCGTCGAAATACCAGGTAAACCCGTACGCAGCTTCCAGCTCGGAGAAGACGGCGCGAGCCGATTTTTCGAACTGGCCATTAACCTCACCACGGACATCCGATTTGATCACGACCGGAAATGGCTGGGTCGCGAGAATTTCCTTCAATACCTGCGCCAGCGGCCTCCCCTTGGCGTTGTACACAACCATCCCATCCCGCCAGGGAACGCTCGCCGCCTTAACAGATGGAGACACCCACATAAAAGTTACCGCGAGCACCTGCGCAAGCAGAAGCGAGGATCGGCCTGCCCGCCTCATGCAATATTCTCCATGATCAGCGTACGCACACCCTCCGGGCACATCTTGAGCAGATGCGCCGTACTCATCACGCGTATGAGGGAACTGAAGTTCTTCACTCCGCCCCGATACATTTGCACCTCCCTGTCCAGCCCAGTAAGAAGCGCGTTAGTCGTAATGCGATTGCAATCGGCCATCGTTTTCAAAATGGCCCAATACAAACCCTCCAACCTTACACAAGTAGACATTCCATCAAGACGAATCGATTTTGGTTTTGGCTCAAGCATCTCTGCGCCCAAACCATCCAACATCAGTAAGCGCGATTTGGCAGCCTTGAACTGAAACCACGACTGCTCTTCTGCTGCAAAAGGTATTCCGTTCCTCACAAGCCACTTCCTATACTTCTTATTGTTATCACCGCCGCCTTGAATGGCGCTCCCAAGTGATAGTGTTCGTCGCTAGCCAAGCATGGGTGTTACATAACTACCGCATGCATGGAGCATAAAAATCCACGAAATGGATGCGTGATAACGGAATGCCACCGGCAATCCGGATGATGATAGGGATGCAGTAAAAGGAAGAAACTCCTAGCGAAGATCACGAGCCAACGACGCATCACGTCGATGCAAACGCCCAGGAAGGATCGAAATATGCTCGACCCTTTGCGTGACGGACATAGCAATTCCGTGCTGCGACTGGCGACTATCCGCAGCAACGCAGCAGGGCAATGGATTGGCTACGTCAGCATGAAAAATTCAATTCAAGCCACAACCAAGCCACCTAGACGACGCATGCAAGACGACGCGCCTTTCGCACATTGACGTTAATTCGCCATACGCCGTGGATAAAGCGATTTTCCGCAAACGGTCGATTTCCCGCACATATCTTCGATCACCGAAAAGATGACGAACCAAGCAGCACCCCTGGATCAGGGCATCGCGCAAGCAGATGAAAACAATGATGTGACAAATCTTTCTGGAAAGCCGTTATCTCACCTCGTTGTCCTACATTGCCAGGTAACGCGCATGCCGACGGGCAAACGATCCAAGCCTCATTCCTGACGAAGACATCACACCGATAATGATGACCATCACACAACGGGCACAACGATCCAACAAGACATCTTTCCATCGACGCACTCAAATCAACTGACTTGTGTGCCGTACGCTACGTGAAGGAGAAGTATTTTTCGAGATCATTCTGTCGCTCACTTCATGAGCACTAGACAGATAGCGCTCAGCGCAAAGCCACACGCAAAAAACTTCGGCTGACATTTTTTATAAGCAAACATCCATGCCATGATCAGCGGCGACCCACTCCATAAAAACAGGCAACGCTGCTCTATCACGCTTCTATTTCTCTATTTCTTCACCTTGACGAGCCGAACTGCCCGCATGCAGCCATGGATAGCTCAGTGAGACAAGGCTGCCTTTAATACACGTACTATGCTCGTCAACATGGCCATTCGCCGCACACCTATAGTTTTGTCCGACGCAAACAATCGCAACAAGACTTCATAACTTATCGCGACATCCCAACGCGCGACGCGTATATTCGGTCCTGCGCAGCCAGATCACACGCGCACGCATCGCACAAATCACAGAAAATACCCTTCATGCTTCGCTCATAGCACGGCGGCAATGCGGGATAGCATCGCCATGTGCGGACAAGCTTGAGCATCAATACTTGCTCAGTTCAACCGGAACCAGGCCACTCGGAATCCACGATGACTTGCCATGAACGCCAGCTTGATTTGCTCGAACCGGCACAACTTACATTCATTGCCCCAACAAGTGGATCGGATGAAACCACTCATCCATAACCTGTCATTTCCAGGATTCCGGCATTTGATCAAAAATGCCGGAATCTCCTGGGACCGGGCGTAACAAGCGAATGCGCTGGCACAAAGACACCGCTGCTCCATCGACCATGGGCGAAATCCATGACGGCTTTATTGATAACCTGCTGCGTCGTCGCTTTTCGCCTGCGATGACGTCTCCGGTATCGATGTCGCGGCCATGGTCGTCTGGCAAGTCGCTTGAACGACCTGTGTTTCATTACGGTCTTGAGGGTCAGCGGACGATGTCGGCAAATCCACCTTGCAGTGCTGGTCTTGATCATCGCCCCAGCGAACCGTCAGTGACTTGGCGTGTTCCGCACCGCGGACAATCAGGCGACTAGCCTGTCCAGCCACTCCCACACTGCGCCCTTGATCGTCGAACACCTCTGCGCCAAACGCCACCGGTCGTCCGTCAGTCTGCTTCACGTCAACCAGCAGCATGCGACTCGTATCCACCTCATAACGCAAACGCACGACACTACCGGCACGCGGCGCCACCTGCTGCATGGTATTTTTCATTTCGACGTTGCTGTCGGTCCCCTTGGGGTCAAGCGCCACCTGATTAAGTTGATAGGGCGTCAGGTAGGGCGCAATAGCAAAGCCGGACGAGTCAACGCGGGAGTTGACGCTTCCGTCCACCTTGGCGCCGGTGGCACCGCGCGCGTCAATAAGGCCGATCGTATCCCCTGCCGGCGGTGAGAACGTGACGCCCTCCGAGTGTGCAACCACACTGCCACTGATACCTGCGCCCGTTTGCCGATAACTGCTTGCGGCGCTGTAGGAACCCGTGATATTGGCGGAGCTTCCGTTGTACTGGCCATTAAGTGACGCCGACGTGCCATCGTTATGGCCCAGCGACGCGTAATAGGTAAGACGCCGCGCCTCACCCAGTGATCCATTGAGCGACACCTGGCTGTTGTCACCACTGTTGTGAGAGCGAGTAACCGACGCTGCAAGCGTCGGCACGTTGTAAGAACGACCAAGCGGAAGGGTAATATTGAAGAAGATGCGCGTATCGCGGATGGTGTTCTGCAGCACCGATGCAAAGTAGCCGTCCAGCGCACCGGGAATGCGGTCAATCAGCTCATTGCTTTGCAATACGGAGCTGACGGTGTCCCGCGTTCGTTGCACTGAAAAACTATAACTCATCCATTTCCAACGATTGCTGTAGCCGGCACCGAAATCAAGCTGCCTGCTGCTGTTGTTCCAGTAATTGCGCCATGACGCGGAAAAGTACAGCTGCCCGAAGTCATCACCAAGCGACTGACTTAGATTGGCGTCCATTCGATTGCGGGGACGCATGACGTAGTTTTCATTGCCGAATCTCGCCGCATTGCGCAGCTCCATGACATCACCGAGGCCAACAAAGCCCGGAGAAGCGTAGCGATACGCAGAGGCGTTGACGCTGGTACCCGTGTCGGAAAAGTTTCTGCCATAGCCAAGACGCAGGCTATAGCCGCTGCTCTTTATTTGCTCTGAAACACGATTGGCGGCATACGTCATGTCCGTGGATAGCGCCCCGGCACGCGTGTTGAAAGCCATGCCCGCCAACATGGAGCGATATTCGCTGCCCGCCGTTGCCCCGGCATAGCCCGTCAACAAATTGCTCAGCCCGCGCTGGTAAGTCAATTGTGCGATCACCGGCAGATCGTCCATTCCTTGCTGATTCACCCGGCCCACCGCAGCACTCCACAACTGCTGACCTTTCCTCAGCAACTGGGGCACCGCCGAATAAGGCTGAGTAAAGCGGCGTATACGCCCATCGGCTTCGGTAATTTCCACGTTCAGATCACCACCATAACCGGTGGGGTACAGGTCATCGATGACGAATGGCCCGGGAGCGACCGTGGTGTCGTAAATCACGTAGCCGTTTTGGCGCACGACCACATGTGCGTTGGTTTCAGCCAGGCCATGTATCACCGGCGCGTAGCCGCGCAGCGATTGCGGCAGCATTTGCGGATCGGAGTACATGCGCATGCCGCGCAGGCGTACGCTGTCGAACATATCGCCCGGCGTAAACGTGTCACCCGCTACCCACTGGGCCTTCCAGGCAGGGATGTCGTGCTGCAGGTACGTCGCGGCGGACTGGTAATGGGATCCAAGATGTCCGGCCCAGTTGAGCGACCCTTGATGGTAGATATGCCAGGACCCCAGTTTCAACGAGCCATTGAGCCCCAGGTAACCGTTGTTCCGGCTTCTTCCGTTCATGTCGCTACGATAGAGATTCGTGTTGTAGCTCAAGACCGCGGCATTGATACCCTCGTCCCATTGCGAAGGATCCACATAGCCACGTGCATCGCGCATCATGTAGAGCTGGGGTACGGAGAGCGATAGCGATTGCTGGCTGGGATCGAAGCTTGCGCTCGCCTCCGAAATGTAATCACCGATGTCTCCGCAGAACGTTCCTTCGGGCATATTTTTGCGTGCATGATGAGTGAGGTCCGCCGACACCTTGCCAAGATCGATACCATAACTGGCCAGCATGACCGGGTCGTAGCAGGGCTGCGCCGACTGCATGCCGGGCACATTGACGTAAACAATGTCGCCACGCGCACGCCAGCTGTTATTGACCAGCACGTCACCGTGATATCTGCCGGGTGGTACATAGCCCGATTTCTCGAAACGCGACAAATCAATGGCAGACGCTTCACCGCCTGGAAAGAAGGATGCGTCGAATGTAATCGGGTCTGCACCACCCAGTGATGCCGGGTTGGCTGCCGCCGCGGCGTGCGCACCGGCAGTCAATGCGCTAAGGATCAGTCCTGGTAACAATGCCCGATGCCATGAATAGGGGTTCGGAACCTTTTCCTGCATGGCAGCTGCCTTCCTTGATGGCATGCGCTTTTCTCCTGTTGGCTGTTGCCGAACGTGCCTTCGCACGCGCACATAAGTCGTAAATGGTGGAAACGGAATTCAAGGATTGATCGGCCTTTCGTATGCACCGATGGCGCCGAGGTCATTGATGGCGTCGAACACGGCCTTGATCTCGCCGTTCGGGCGGCTATCCAGTTGCTTGATCGGAAACACCGCCGTTTCCCCGGGAGCGACCAAGCCGCCCGGCTGCATGTAGCGATGTCCTGCCGCGCTCAGACCGACGTGCGCGAAATTGACGTAGTACGGCGTTGGATTGCTCGCCTGCAAGGCAACACCCTTGCCGCCCTCACCCGTCACCAGTTTCCAGCTCAACTGATCCGGCGCGGCCGCGGGGTTCCCCGGCAAGCCGGAAGGACGAAAGAAGAATTTGATACGGGTTCGAATGGAAAACTGCAGGATGTTGCGGCCATCCGGATTGCTCGCTTTTGGCGGCACTTCGAGCACGCTCAACCAGAACAGCGTTTCTTTGTCCGCGGGCAATGGCTCGTGCGTATAGAGCACGCGTATGGCTTGTGCCTTGCCCGGGTCCAGCCGGAAGATCGGCGGAGTCAGCGTGAAAGGTGCTTTGGCGGCATCGGGAGTTGCCTTGCCTGCGCCACCGTCCATCCATGCCTGCACCATCACGGGCTTTTTGCCCATGTTGGTCAACTTGACCGTGGCTTCCTGATCTTGCGGCCGATAAATCGCCCGCGTTCCGTCGATGATCACACTGGCTTCGCTTCGACCTGTGAAAAGGCAGGCAAACGCAAGCACGCCCGCCATGGCGAAACGCCATAGGTTTGTCATAAGTCACCTCAAGGGGAGAGCGTCGGCGGCCCGCACGGCCGCCGACAGGAGTACCGCGCCAGCGATCAGTTGTAATCGACGGCGTACATCACATTGGTTTCCAGCAGGCCGGGCGTAGCCGGACCGGTGGCGTAGTACTGCGCGAAATACGACAGCGTTGCGGTATTGTTCTCGATCGTCGCCGTCTGCATGCCGCTGGCTTCCTGATCCAGATTGATGGGCGACATGTCACCCTTCAGCAACTGGACTTCCACATTGGTGGATTGGTCCGGTAGCGAGTTCCTCAGGTTTCCGGTGACCGCGTTTACTTGCGGGCTTTCCGGCAGGAAGTACATCGATGCGACCTTGCCATCCTGGCAAGTCCCCTGACCGGGACCACCGACGATGACCTGGAACTCCTTCGCGTTGGCGGTAGTACCTGCACCATTTAGCGAAAAGGCCTTTACCGGATCCATGGTGACCTCAAAATCATCGAGACCGCCGCCAGTACCGGCACCACCTTCGACCGAGCACGTGTTATCGGTAATGGTGCCGACGAAGGTAATCGTGCCGCCGCCAATCGTGGTTGCATGGCCCGCGCCGGCGACAACGACGGCAGCTGCCATAGCCATGCCCGATACATACTTGAGAGGTTTCATTTGAACTCCTTGGAGGACTTTGCTTGTGGATATCCGTCAACACGACGGATGTTGAAAACACCGCTCAGCTGTAAAACGGTGCAGGTAAAACACGAGTCATGCGCCATGGCATGACGACTCCGCCTGCTGCCACCCATCTCTGATCGTCGATACGCAGTGGTTTAGCGCCAACGCAAATTCATGGAATCGAAAAGCTGACACGCCATCGCCTTTCCCCAGGCAGCCGGCTTTCAGCTTCCGCTGGTGCGCTTGCGCACTGACAAAACCCCCACCGATGCAGCGACGTGAGGCGCGAAAGTGCCAAACACGCTTGTCCCGAAAAATGTTTCATTCCCCGCATGACATCCCTGTCAGTAATCTCCATGAGGGTCGATAACCATGACTCTCGTGGACATATGTTGCGTGTTGAGCCAGACACTCGGGGGTTACATATCTACCTCGCCATGCATTGCGCAAAGCGGTGAAGCGTGGAGCAGTAATGACCTGATGCGAATGGCGCCATCACCATGCATTCATCCTGTGCCATGCCAACAAGGAGAACCGTGCATGGGCACATGTGCCATGCACTGCGTGACCTGGAGCGGTCAGCGACATGCGCAATACAGGCTGCGCCCGTCGCCTGCAAGATTCCGCTTCAATGAAAATGCTTTTCTAAAGAATGCACTGACCAAGTCGCGGCATGCTGTCATGACTCATGACAAACATCGCGACTTGTAAATCGGTGTCGTGGTGATCCGTAATAAAACCGAAGAGATAATGATTCGGGGCCATTGCCCATTCGGTGGAGTGCCTGAGGGCGTACACCGGTATCGGCCACCCCGGCAGGGCTTGCCTACCATGGGCACAAGACCCATATGCTCAGCACGCGCATACCGCGATCACGTCATAAAAGCGCATAATATCGGGGTTAAATAACAGCCTAGGGAACGTTTATGCTTAAGACGAAGCGTGTGCTTGCGATAGCGCTGGCCGGTATCTTGCTGGCCGCCTGCTCGCACAAGGACAAGGATGCCCCCCTGGCCTTCGTGCCGGCGGACACCCCCTACGTCATTGCCAATCTCGACGTGCTCGATGACAGCACGCGCGGAGCCATCCTGGCCCAGGCCGATGCCGAGATGCCGGCACAAGTAGCGCAGATGAAGGCGCAGGCCGACCAGATCGAGGCGACCGATCCGGACATGGCCAAGTACCTGCGCACGGTGGCCGGCGAGTTCGACGGCAAGACCGCCGAGCAGGTCATCCAGGACACCGGTATCGATCCCAAGGGCCATGCGGCGTTCTATGGTCTGGGTCTGTCCCCGGTGCTGCGCTTGCAACTGGCGGATATCCAGGCATTCCAGAATTTCGTCACCAAGATCCAGACCGATTACGGCAAGAAGTTCGACGTGGTCACGCTGGGCGCGCAGAGCTACCAGCGCTATGTCGCAACGGCTTCCCACCTGCAGTTCATCATCGCGGTCGTCGGCAAGCAGGCCGTGCTGGCCATGCTGCCGGATGATGCGGCGCAGCCGCTGGTGCGCCAGGCGCTGGGCCTGGACCGCCCAAGCAAGAGTATTCAGGACACCGACGCCCTGACCGATCTGGCCAAGGCCAAGGGCTACGCAAAATGGGCCGTGGGTAAGGTCGATCTGACCAAGCTGCTGCCGCTGCTCGCCGATGGCAAGGATCCGATGGCGCTCACCCTGCTCAAGGCCCGCGCTGAAAGCGAGTCGGCCAAGACCGGCGAGCCGGTGGCTAACTTGATGCAGGTTCCCGCCAGTTGCCAGACCGACGCGAACCGCATCGCTGCGCGCATACCGCAATTCAGCATGGGCTACACCACGCTCGACGGCAAACGCCGTGACATCCGCTTCGACGTATCGCTGGCCAGCGATATCGTCAGCGCGTTCAATGGCCTGAAGGTGGAACTGCCTGGTCTGGGCAGCGACCCCAGCGCGCCGTTCGAACTGAGCCTCGCCCTACCCATGAGCCAGTTGCGCGCTTTCTGGAGCGCACAGGCCGATGCCGTGGCAGCCCAGCCCTTCAGCTGCCCGATGCTGGAAAACCTCAACGACAGTTTCAGCAATATCGGCGAAAGCGCGCAGAAGGCAGCCGTACCGCCGATCGGCGATCTGCTTGGCCTGCACATTGCGCTGGACAGCTACACGCCCAACCCGAACGGCGGTATGCCGAAATTCTCGGGTCGCCTGGTGATTGGCACCAACAACCCAGCCGGTCTGCTGGCGATGGCGCAGGTCACCAGCCCCCTGATGGCAGGCTTGAAACTCACCATGGACGGCAAGCCGGCCGCCTTGCCTCAGCCGCTCACCAATGCACTGGGCGAAACGGGTTGGGCAGCCATGGGCAGCAAGTCGCTTGGCATAGCAGTGGGTGACGGTGAAGACGGCAAGCTGGCCGATCTGCTCAAGCAACCCTCCGGCGACACCGGCGAACTGATGCGCATGCACCTCGACGGTGACATGTACGCCAACTGGATCAAGCTGCTGGCCGACCGCGCCGAAAATGAAGCGAGCATGGCGGCCACGATGAACCCGGACAGTTCCGATCCGCAGACTGACCAGAAGAAAGCCGACACGGCGCTTGCCAACACCAAGGCGCAATTTGCGGCGATGGAGTCGGAAGCGGAGCACATCAAGGCGATTGGCGCGAATGTGCAGATGGGTGATCAGGGCCTGGTGATCACGACGCATACCGAGTTGAAGTAAACGGGCTGAGCAACGCCCACTCGCAAAAAAGGAGCCTCAGGCTCCTTTTTTGTTGCCGTGATGCAAGCCTGTGCTAGCGGCGCAGGAATCCGCCACCAAGACCGTTCTGGTTGGAGCGATCCTCCTCCAGTTCCACACCTTCCAGGCCTTGTGACAGGGTGTGCGCATCGCCACCTTGCGACAGCTTGATACGCAGGCGCACTTCGTTGGCGCTATCAGCGTGGCGCAATGCATCTTCGTAACTGATTTCGCCCGCCTGGTAGAGCGT
Source organism: Dyella flava (assembly GCF_016904955.1). Classification (GTDB taxonomy): domain Bacteria; phylum Pseudomonadota; class Gammaproteobacteria; order Xanthomonadales; family Rhodanobacteraceae; genus Dyella_B; species Dyella_B flava. The sequence continues at coordinate 520,836 of NZ_JADIKE010000037.1, forward strand.
CACCAGACTCTGGTCGAACGTCATCATGCCGAGGTTGGTGGATTCCTTCATCACTTCCTTGAGTTTGTGGATCTCACCCTGGCGGATGTAGTCCTGCACCAGCGGCGTGCCCAGCATCACTTCCATCGCAACGCGGCGTGCCTTGCCATCCGGCGTGGGGATCAGCTGCTGCGCCACGATGCCCTTGAGATTCAGCGACAAATCCATGAACAACTGCTGGCGCCGATCTTCCGCGAAGAAGTGAAGAATGCGATCGATCGCCTGGTTGGCGTTATTGGCGTGCAGCGTGCACAGGCACAGGTGACCGGTCTCGGCGAAGTTGATCGCGTACTCCATCGTTTCACGGGTACGCACTTCGCCGATCAGGATCACATCGGGCGCCTGGCGCAACGTGTTCTTCAGCGCGTTTTCCCAGCTGTCGGTATCAATGCCCAGCTCGCGCTGGGTGATGATGCAACCCTCGTGCTTGTGCACGTATTCGATCGGGTCTTCGATGGTGATGATGTGGCCGGTCGAATTCTGGTTGCGGTAGCCGACCATCGCCGCCAGCGAGGTGGATTTACCGGTGCCGGTCGCACCCACGAAGATGATGATGCCGCGCTTGGTCATCGCCAGCTGCTTGATCACCGGCGGCAGGCTCAGTTCCTCGATGGTGGGGATCTTCGATTCGATCCGGCGCAGCACCATGCCCACGCAATTGCGCTGGTAGAAGCAGGACACACGGAAACGGCCCACGCCCTGCGCGGAAATCGCGAACTGGCATTCGTGGGTCTTTTCGAATTCTTCGCGCTGCGAAGGCGTCATCACGTTGATCACCATGTCGCGCGACTGCTGCGCCGAGAGCGGACTCTGGGTGATCGGTACGATACGTCCCTGCACCTTCATGGAGGGCGCCACGCCAGCCGTGATGAACAGGTCCGAGGCCTTCTTGTGGACCATCAACTTTAAGAACGAGGTAAAGTCGAATTCACTCATGGCACTCTCCCCTAGGGATATCTATCAGGACGGGGAGACGACTCCCCATCCGGCCTTACTTGAACACTTCCTTGTTCTTCGCATACCCGACCGCCTGCTGGCGCGCGATCAGGCCGCGCTTGACCAGGTCGAGCAGGTTCTGATCCAGCGTCTGCATGCCGTACTGCTGGCCGGTCTGGATCGAGGAATACATCTGCGCCACCTTGTCCTCGCGGATCAGGTTGCGGATGGCGGGAATGCCGACCATGATCTCGTGCGCCGCCATACGGCCGCCGCCGACTTTCTTCAGCAGCGTTTGCGAGATCACCGCGCGCAACGACTCGGACAGCATCGAGCGCACCATCGGCTTTTCGCCAGCCGGAAACACGTCGATGATGCGGTCGATGGTCTTGGCGGCCGAGCTGGTATGCAGGGTGCCGAACACCAAGTGACCAGTTTCCGCGGCGGTCAGCGCCAGGCGGATGGTTTCCAGGTCGCGCAACTCGCCCACCAGAATGTAGTCCGGGTCTTCACGCAGTGCCGAACGCAAGGCTTCATTGAAGCCGTGCGTGTCGCGATGCACTTCGCGCTGGTTGACCAGGCACTTCTGCGAGGTGTGCACGAATTCGATCGGGTCCTCGACGGTGAGGATATGACCGTATTCATTCTTGTTGATGTGATCGACCATCGCCGCCAGCGTGGTGGACTTGCCCGAACCGGTCGGGCCGGTCACCAGGATCAGGCCCTGCGGCTGTTCGATCAGCTCGCGGAAGATCTTCGGACAACCCAGGTCGTCCAGGGTCAGCACTTCGGACGGAATGGTACGAAACACCGCACCCGCGCCGCGATTCTGGTTGAACGCGTTGACACGGAAGCGGGCCAGGCCGGGAATCTCGAAGGAGAAATCGACCTCGAAGAATTCTTCATAGTCGCGGCGCTGCTTGTCCGACATGATGTCGTAGATCAGCGCATGCACTTGCTTGTGTTCCAGTGCCGGGATGTTGATGCGACGCACGTCGCCATCCACGCGAATCATCGGCGGCAGGCCCGCCGACAGGTGCAAGTCGGACGCCTTGTTCTTCACCGAGAAGGCAAGCAGTTCGGCGATATCCATCGGATGTTTCCCCTAAACCGATCGTCAATGATGGAAGCTCGGCCACAAACAGGACGACGGTAAGTCACCTTGGATGGACGCGCGGACACGGGCAGATCTGCCCGCCGCTCCCCCTATCCCTTGCAGCCGGCTTGATACTACTCGGGGCAGTGGTGAAACAGCCAGTCTTTCAATTGCCTAAATGCGCGCGTGAGCACAGAAAAGTCGGGGGAAGCAAGCGCCGCACAGCACGCGCCTGCTGCGATCTTCGGGCTCGCCGCCGCTCCGGCGAAGGCCCGGCCCCCGTCACTTTCCTCGATCGAAGACGCCCGGTTCTGGCCCTCCGCGTTCGCCAGAGCCGGACCAACCAGTTCTTAGTAACACCCCACCTCCGGTAAGGTATGCCACTTGGAATCAGCCGGATTTGGGCAACATGACACGTATCGCATTCATCGGTGGCGGCAACATGGCGCGCAGCCTGATCGGCGGCCTGCTGAAAACCGGCGCGGCGGCCAGCAACCTGCGCGTAGCCGAGCCGCTGGCACAGGCACGCGACGCCCTGGCCCGCGACTTTGGCGTGGCTACCTTTGCCGATAACCGGCAAGCGACGGCTGACGCGGACGTGTTGGTGCTGGCGGTAAAACCGCAGATCATGCCGACCATCTACGCCGAACTGCGCGACACCTTGCAGCGCAACCGCCCGTTGCTGCTCTCGATTGCAGCCGGCGTGCGCATCGACCAGTTGGAGCGCTGGTTCGGCAGTCTGCTGCCGATCGTGCGCTGCATGCCCAACACCCCTGCCCTGATCGGCGCCGGCGTCACCGGCCTGTGCGCCAATCCGCGTGTGACACCGCAACAGCGGGAGCAGGCGCAGCACATCCTGGATGCGGTGGGCGTCACCCGTTGGATCGATGATGAAAAGCTGATGGATACGGTGACCGCCGTTTCCGGCTCCGGTCCGGCCTATTTCTTCGCCATCGTCGAAGCCTTGGAGGATGCCGCCGTCGCGCAGGGCATGCCGCGTGAAACCGCGCGGATCCTGGCTACCCAGACCTGCCTTGGCGCAGGACGCATGCTGGCGGAAAGCAACGAAGCACCTGCCACCTTGCGCCAGCGCGTGACCTCACCGAACGGTACCACCCAGGCGGCATTGGAAAGTTTCAGCGCCGACCAGCTCCCACGTGTCGTGGCTCGCGCCGTAGCCGCTGCGACACGCCGCGGCGAAGAACTGGCTGCCGCGCTCGACAAGGAATAATTAGGAAAACCCTGATGCCATATCTGCTAAACGCTTTGTCGATGCTGGTCCAGGTGGCCTTCGGTGCCATCGCCACGCTGTTCCTGGTGCGTCTGGCTGCTGAAGCCACGCGTGCGGACTTTCACAACCCGCTCAGCCAGTTTATTTATCGCTACACCAATCCGGTGCTGGCGCCGGTCCGCCGCGTGCTGCGGAACTGGCGGCGCATCAACCTTGCCGCCCTGCTGGTCGTGTGGCTGGCCTTGCTTATCGAGCGCCTGCTGATCTTTGTCCTCAGCGGTTTCATGCCGCTCATACCGGGCTTGCTGGTGCTGTCGCTCGCCGATCTGCTCGACTTCATCCTGCTGTTCTACATCATCGTGATCTTTGGCTGGTCGCTGCTCACGATGTTGTCAGTGGATCCGTATCAACCGCTGGTCCGGCTGGCCGGCCACATCGTCGAACCGGTGCTGCGTCCGCTGCGGGGCAGGCTGGTGGTGGGGAGCATTGATTTTTCTCCGACCGTGGTGGTGATTGTGCTGCTGTTGGCGCGCATCCTGATCGCCGCGCCATTGTCTGACCTCGGCGCTCACCTTGCGATCACCAGCTGAGCGCCGCGAACGCTCAGCACCCGCTTAAAAGCAGCCCGTGCTGTGCGATCCGATCGCCGGATCATGGACCCGGCTGCGCCAGTCGAAGTGGTTGCTATCGACCGGAATCAGGTCCAGCCAGTACTCCGGCACCGTTTCGGTACGCTCGCTCATCTGGGCCGGGAAGCCGGCGGCGGTGATCTCATCCCGCCGCTTGCGTGCATTGGCCGGATCCTTGAACAAACCCAGCGACACGGTGTTCTGGTTATCGCCGGAGCCCACCACAAAGTAATCCTGGATATTGCGCGCACCAAGCTCACGCGCCTGCGCCAACGCCGCCGCATGATTCGGGCTGGGCGGCAGATGCACCCACCAGCCCTTGCTTTCCGTCGTCTGCTCCTGGCGCGCACGCATGCGCTGCACTTCTGAGCCAAGTGCGTTGCGCGCAATGCGCAGATCTTCCTGCGTCGCGAACGGACCCAATGCCATGCAGGCGTAGCTGAGCGCATTCGGCGAGGGCGGCAGTATGCTCGCTGAGGCTGCCGGCGCGGCGGTCACTGCCGGCGCCGGAGCAGCCGCGGATGACGGGGTGAACGGCGTGGCAACCGAAGCGGCATGTGCAACCGTGGTTGCCGGCGGCGGCAACTCCGACAGCAGGCGCAGCTTCGGTACGCCAGGGTCGGTCGCCAGGCGCGCGTGCGTGTCGTTCTGGCCCAGTAGCAGCCATGCACCAACCGCGATATTGAGGGCAATCAGCAGCACGAACAGCAGGCGCAGGAACATCGGCCATCCACCGTCTTGGGTCGAGCGATTCTAGGGCTAGGTGCATCCCGGATGTGAGTCAGCCCACACAAGCAGGCCGCGCAAGACGCTGTCGGCCGCCACTTCGGCAGGCAGATCCAACAGCGGCAGCAATAGGGTGGCGTCGCCGCCATCCAGCAACACGCGTTGCATGCCATGGGTGTGCTGCCTGCTGATATTTTTGGCGAAGCGTTCCACCAATGCCGCCACGGCTTGCCAGCAACCCGACGCCACCGCATCGGCGGTGTTGTCGGCCACGTCACGTATTACACCCGGATGCTCGGGACGCACGCGCACCGTGGCGCCAAGCAATGACTGCTGCATGAGCAGGGGCCCCGGCGCAATCAAGCCCCCCAGGTGCTGCCCGTCTGCGGTCAGCGCATCAAGTGTCAGCGCAGTGCCGATGCCGGCCAGCACGCAGGGCGCGTGTCCGGCAGCGTGCGCGGCCACCATCGCAAGAAAACGATCCACGCCCAGGCGATGCGGTTCGGCATATGCATTGCGCACGCCGCAGCCCTCGGCAGGCGTGCGCACCCACATGACATCGCGGGCAAAAACGTCTTTGACGAGTGTTTCCAGTTGCGCCTCACGGGCCGCATCGACGACCGATGCGCCGAGCACACGATCCGGACAACCAAGTGCTTTCCACGCCGATGGCAGCACCGCGGAAACATTTTCATTCCACGCCACCGCACCACGCGCGGACCAGCCATCGGCTGTCGCGAAAGCCCACTTCAATCGCGTATTGCCCAGATCAAGCAGAAGTCTCATGCGCGGCGCACCGTCACGTCAGCACTATCGATACATTGCATGCCGTTGGCGGTTTGCACCTGCAGCGCGCCGCGTGCATCGATGCCGGCCCCCATGCCATCGAATTCACCGGCAGCACTACTTATGCGAAGTGGAATACCGCACAAGGCATCATGCCCGGCATATTCGTCGATAAAAGCCGCGAAGCCTTCGCGCTCGAACTGATCCAGCCCCTCGACCAGGCTCGTGATCAAGGCCGCCGCCATGTGGTTACGATCAGGCGGCACACCATCGGCAAGACTGGCCAGATCGCACACGGCTTGTCCCGCCTGCTCGCGCAAGGCCGGGGTCAGCCGCAGGTTGAGTCCGATACCGACAATGGCTGCACACGGCCCCTGGTACTCGCCGCTGAGTTCAACCAGGATGCCGGCCAGCTTGCCGCCATCGGCCAACACATCGTTGGGCCATTTCAGCCGGGCTCCATCGATGCCCAGGGCATGCAAGGCACGCAGCACAATCACCCCCGTGGCCAGCGACAAGCCCGATAGCGCGGCAAAGCCCGCCTCGAACCGCTTCAGGCAGGACACATAAAGATTCAACCCCGGCGGCGACAGCCAGGTGCGCCCTCGCCTTCCGCGTCCCGCCGTCTGTGTCTCCGCCATCACGATGCTGAAATCCGGCGCCTGGATGCCGCGCCGCTGCAATTCGCTTGAGGTGGAATCGAGCTCCCAATACAGATCCAGCGCCCCCACGCGACGGGCGATGGCCGTGGGTAATCCGGCGCGGATACCAGGCTCATCCAGCATCTGGATCGGCCACGGCAAACGGTAGCCGGCCGCGCCGGCGGACTCGATCGGCACGCCTCGATGACGCAAGGTTTCGATCTGCTTCCAGATCGCCGCGCGAGTCAAACCCGCTTCGGCGGCCAGGCGCGAACCGGATAACGACTCCCCAGTGGCCAGGGCGGCCAGGATCTGTTGCGGCTGCATGGTCTCAGTAGTCCAGGAGACAATCGACCAACAGGGGCCGCATAAGGTAATGGGAACAAGAACGTAGCATCGGCAGATTCTACCGGCTGGCGCGCTTCCAGCCACGCTCCCGGCCAGGGCACTGGCGTACCGGCGGGGTTTCTGGGACCATCCGGGAGATAGAGGGGCTGATTGCCATGCGTGCCACACCGCTACTGCTCGGATACTTGCTGAGTCTAGGCGCCATCGCTAACGCGACGGCCGCCGGGACGACGGCTACCAGCAGCATGGGTACGGGTACATCCGGTTCCAGCTATAGCGGCACCAGCCATACCGCCGAACACAGTGCCAGCCACGACACGTCGCCGGTGAGCGGTGACGCTTTGAGTATTCCGCGCGGCGCCAGCGGCTCGTCTGGATCATCCAGCAGCAGCCATGCCTCCAGTTCCAGTAGCGCTTCGGACGATGCCCCGGCTCATATGGGCGGCAGCGACGCAACGTCAGGCGATTCGTCGCGCAGCTCTGGGCTGGGGTGGCAATCCCTGCTGCCCGGTTCGATTCAATAAGCCTTGCCCGAACAGGTTTTAGTTGGGCGGCAACATCACGCTGAAACGCGCGCCGCCGAACTCTTCCGAGCGATCCACCGTCAACTCGCCCCGATAGGCGCGCACGATGTCCTGCACGATGGACAAGCCGATGCCATGCCCCTGCACGCGTTCATCGCCACGCACGCCGCGTTGTAGGACTTTCTCGACCTTGTGCTCGTCGATGCCGGGGCCATCGTCTTCCACGCTCATCAATAGGCCCGGGCGCTGACGCCCTGCCTGCGGCAGCACCTTCACCACCAGCAATACGTGGTGGCCGGCCCATTTGAAGGCGTTCTCCAGCAAATTGCCCATCAGCTCGAGCAGATCACCCTGTTCGCCGTAAAACGCCGCACCATCCTCGATATCAAATTCGCACAGTACGTTTTTCGCGGCGTAGACCTTTTCCAGGCTTTGCACCAGATCTTCGGCGTAACCGGCAACCGGCACGGCGCTGGCAAACGTCTGGCGTCCGGTGGTGGCGGCGCGTGCGAGCTGATAGGCCACCAGCTCATCCATCCTGCGCACCTGGTCGAGCACCGGAAGACGCGCCGTCACGGAAATGTCGCTGGACGATTCAAGCTGCGAACGAATCACCGCCAACGGCGTTTTCAGACTGTGCGCCAGATCGGCGAGCGTATTGCGATAGCGCGTGCGCTGCTCGCGTTCGCTATCGATAAAGGCATTGATGCGCTCGGTAAGCGCAGTCAGCTCGATCGGATATTGGCTATCCAGGTGATCGGTATCACCGCGCTCGACGCGGCTCATGTCATTGGCCACTTTGCGCAGCGGCGTCAGGCTCCAGTACAGCAGCATCAGCTGCAGCACGATCAGCATCACGCCCAGCGTGGCCAGCCAGCCAACCAGGCTGCGCCGGTAGACGGCGGTATTACCCTCCAGTTCGTCTTCGGTCTGCGCCACGGTGAAAGTGAGGCGCACGGGATCGTGATCGGGCACGTCCAGCGCCACGCCGAAGCTGTAGTAATAGAGTCGTCCCAATTCGGTATCGACCGGGCCGACAAACTGCGATTGCCCCGGCTCCAGCTGATGCAGGAAGCTGAAATCACGCCCCAGCGCAGACGACGACTCCCAGTGGAAATCGTTGCCCAGCACCACCGCATACAGGCCCGAGCCCGGACGCGCGAACATCGGATCCGGCGGCGTGTCCGGCATCAACGGCTTGCCATCGCGGCGCACGTCGGTGCCGGTGATGTAGGAGATCACATTGTCGTGCAGGCGATCCTGCAGCTTGTTGAGCTCACTGGCCGCATAGGTGCGCGACAACGTCCAGCCGATGGCGCCCAGGAATGCAGCCAGCACCAGGCCGGTAGTAAGCGCAGCGCGCGCCGCCAGTGAGAACGGGCGGCGCTGTGCTGCATCATTCGTCTTCGCTGCGAGGAATGGCAAAGCGATACCCGCGTCCGCGCACCGTCTCGATCGGCTTCATCGCTGCGTCCGGATCCAGCTTCCTGCGCAGACGGCCAATGAAGACTTCGAGCACATTTGAATCGCGATCAAAATCCTGCTGATAGATGTGCTCGGTAAGATCGGCCTTCGACACCAGTTCACCGGCGTGCAGCATCAGGTATTCCAGCACCTTATATTCGTAGCTGGTGAGATCGACGGGCTTGCTTTCCACCGACACGGTCTGCGCCGTGGTATCGAGCTTGATCGGACCGCAGGCCAGCACCGGCTTGGACCAGCCGCTCGCGCGGCGCACCAGCGCGTTGATGCGGGCGAGCAATTCCTCGACATGGAAAGGCTTCACCAGATAGTCGTCGGCACCGTGCTTGAGGCCTTCGACCTTGTCCTGCCAGCTGCCGCGTGCGGTGAGAATGAGGATGGGGTAGCGCTGACCGGCTTCACGCAAGGCCCTGACCAGGTCCATACCCGACATCTTGGGCAGGCCAAGATCGATGATGGCCAGGTCAAATGGAACTTCGCGACCCAGGTAGATGCCCTCTTCGCCGTCCTGGGCGGTATCCACGGCAAACCCATCGCGCTTGAGGCGGGCTGCCAGCGTCTCGCGCAGCGGCGCTTCGTCTTCGACCAGGAGGATGCGCATTAGTGTTTCTCCTTCTTGCTTCCGCCATTGGGGGACTTCTTGGTGGATTGTGCCGCAGCCGGTGCACGGGTGGCATCTGACGGAACGGCCAGGACACGAACATGTCCCTCGGGCGTCAGAACCTTGATCCGATATTCCACCCTGTGCCCGATCTGGCGCGGCTCAGCCGACAGTACCTTGCCGCCGACCTGTTGTTGTACACGCACAACGGCCTGATCCAGGCTCAAGCCGTTTTGTGGCGACGACTGGGCTGCGGCCGTGCCAGCCACCAGCAGCCCTGCAACTGCCATCGCCCATGTTAGACCGTGATGTGAACCCATAGACCCGTGAGTTGAGGGGCCGGAAAGGCATCCGGCTGAGCCGACATACTGCGGAATCGGGGCTGAATAATGACCGGACGACCAATAGGCGCGGGCGCCAGGCTAGGCCGCAACCCGCATCGGGGTGATCGCCTGCTCAATCAATGACCAGCCCGCACCGGATTGATGCGCCCCCTCGCTCAGGGTACGCCGGAATCCACGCGCCCCCGGCTCGCCCTGATACAGGCCCAGCAGGTGCCGGGAGATATGTTTCAGCGAGGTGCCTCGCGCCAGCTCCGCCTCGATATATGGACGCATATGCTGCAAAACATCTTCACGCGCCGGCAACGGCAGGCCGTACAAAGCCGCCTCGACCCGCGCCAGTACGTAGGGGTCGTGATACGCCGCGCGCCCCAGCATCACACCGTCCACGTGCGTTAGATGCTCCTGCACTGCTTCCGCCGTGGTGATGCCGCCATTGATAATCACCAGCAACTGCGGAAATTCACGCTTCAGGCGATACACACGCTCGTAGTCGAGCGGCGGAATTTCGCGGTTCTCCTTCGGCGACAAACCCTGCAGCCAGGCCTTGCGTGCGTGCACCACCAGGATCTCGACACCGGCCGCAAGCATGGTCTCGGTGAAATGCTGCAGGTCCGCATACTCGTCCTGATCATCCACACCGATCCGGCACTTCACCGTCACCGGCACTGATACCGCATCGCGCATCGCCTTCACGCAATCGCCCACCAGCTCCGGCTCGCGCATCAGGCAGGCGCCGAAGCGCCCGGACTGCACGCGATCGGACGGGCATCCCACATTGAGATTGATCTCGTCATAGCCGGCCTGCGCACCGTAACGCGCCGCCTCGGCCAGTTCCTGCGGATCGCTGCCACCCAGCTGCAAAGCGACGGGATGTTCCTGCTGGCTGTGCTCCAGCAGGCGCAGCTGCTTGCCGCGTACCAGCGCGGCGCTGGTCACCATCTCGGTATAAAGCCGGGCATGGGGCGACAGCAGCCGGTGGAAATACCGGCAGTGGCGGTCGGTCCAGTCCATCATCGGTGCGACGGACAAACGCCAACTCTCGCTATTGAGCGACAGGCCGTTCTTTTCAGCGCTTTTTGCGGGATCACTCATAATTTATTGCCGGATATATTCGGCCATTTTCGCACGTTTTTTCGACCTCGATGTAACATGAAGTGCAACGCAAGGAGGCATGTTGCACCGTGGGACCGATTCTTACGCGCCCCAACAGACAGGGCGTGACTCGATATTCGGCCATCATCCGTTTTAAAAAAGGCGGAAAAGTTGTCCATAGTGAATTCGAAACGTTTGGCCGCAAAGCACTCGCCAACGAGTGGATGCGGCGGCGCGAATCGGATCTAGACAGCAGCCGAGCGCAGGGCGAGCCATTTGGCAAACGCTATATGCTGGGCGATTTGATCAAGTGATATCGCAAGGAGATTGGTGACATCACATCGGTCAAACTGGAGAACAGAGCTTCGGTAAGCGATCACGTAGCCCTGGACGACGTCCAGGACAGCGACACGTAGAGGACAGCCATCGACTGGGGACTCACCATCAGGCCGCCGACCGCTTACGCGCGGTCCTGGCAGCGGCTTTCACTGGCTTTGAGTTAGATGGCCTAGCCACCTTGGCCACCTTCATTGTCTTGGGCCTTGGGGGCTTAGCGGATTTTGCGGTCACCCGAAAATTGACGCCCAACGCGGCCACAACCTTAGCGATGGTGAAAAACCCCGGCTTGGCGCCTGGTTTGAGCGCCTTGTAAAGGCTCTCGCGACCCAGGCCGCTAATTTCGGCGATCTGTGACATGCCACGAGCACGCGCGATGTCCGACACCGCGGACAAGAAAAGGTCATCATCGCCCGTGGCGAGGATTTCATTCATGTAGGCCGCAATGGCCTCGTCGCTGTCGAGATATTCGGCAGGGTCGAACGTCGATAATTTAGTAGACATGGCTACGCTCCACTTTCTATTTCTTTCTGGATATTGCTCGGACGCTCACGTATCACAGTCCGCGAGTATCTTTTTCGCCTTCTCGATATCTTTGCGCTGGCTCGACTTATCACCACCGCACAGCAGCAAATAGATCGTCTGGCCCTTCTTGGCCATGTACACCCGATAGCCTGGTCAGTGGTCGATGCGCAACTCCGTGATGCCATCAAAATGCTTGGCGTCCCCAAAGTTGCGCCTCAGCAAGGCGCTTGATGCGTACGATCACCTTGGCGCGTGCAGTCATATCCCGCAGGCCTTTCATCCATTTGGAGAACTCGTCCGTTTGTTTGATCGTGAACATGCGCATAGTGTATCCATATGGATACACATGCGTCAACGTCATCGCTAAAGCTTACGACGCGCTCCCGATATTGCGGCTCAAACTTAAAGCGTCGACATCGCGGCCGGTGATCCAATCGCCCGGCGTCGCTGTAATTTATCCATCCGGCCAGCACGCGAACCGCCAGAAATGGATGGACCGAAAGACACTGAGCCCCCCCCGATTCACCCGAATGGGCTCGATGCAATAAATCAGCACAAAGTATCAGTCAGCGCGGCAAACTCCGCGCTGACTGATGCCACAGTCATACCTTCCCGTCACTACTCTTCGGCGATATCACACGAGACATCGCTAGCGGGGAAATAGGTGTCAGGGATGTCCGCATAATGGAAGCCACGGGTAAGAGAAATAGCCGTGATGCGTCCGTCCGGCGCTGTTTTAATAGAAATATGCCGGGCTATGGCCCAGTTACTTGTATTACCGGGACCATGGTCGTAAACGCCATAGATGAGGTCCTTGCCTCTTTTGCATAGCACTGTGAAATTGTGCGCCCAGGAACGCGTAATCGGACGCCAACCGTCGGCAGCATTCGGAGCTTCAGTTTGCGCATTGCCATTCGCCGCGCCAACCATCCCGATAAGAGCCAGCGCGCATCCCACACCCTTTTTGACTTTCATGCCCCCTCCGCGTGATCCGTGTCGACCCCAAGGCCTTTTCCGCTTTCTCGGCCACCCTTTGAGAGTCTTTAGGTCGAAGCGGCACTTGTCAATTGGCGTCCGATCAGGAGTGCAACAAGAATGCAACATACGAGTTGCCGGCACTCCATAAAGCCAGTCGCACCAGGACTCCGCGGGCACTATCGATCCATTTCATCATGCGGGCTACGGACAAGCGAAGCATCGCATGGAGTTTCCAGTAAACCTGCTTAATTGCTCAGCTACTTCTCTCCATCCCTTTTTGAACTGCTTCACACTCAACGCCTGTAGCAGGCAACGCGTTCCTCCAGCGTGCCGGCATGCAACTCATACAGGTGGTTATCGAAGTCGTAGAAGTAAAGCGAAGCGCCTTCACCCTCCACTCTGGATCTCGGCGGCCTGATATCGACACCCAGTCGGCGTAGCCTTTGCTCGAACAGCGGCAAGTCGGCTTCATCGACTTTGAAAGCCAGGTGCCGATAGGTTCGCTCTGCAGGAGGCGAGCCTTCCATCGCGGCGATCCACACGCCACCCAGCACAAAAAACTTTTCCCTGGATAGCGAAAAGTTCTCGCCCTGACTGTCATAGACCTCTTTCGCGCCCAGGCCATCACATAAGAACGTCGCCATTCGGTCCAGGTCCCGGACCAGAAAGGTCACGTGGCTGATACCGTCGATCGCCATCAAAATCTCCCGAGCACGTCGATCACGCAAGTCTGCCTTGGGCAAAAGCAATCGCGAACGTGTCTTTACGCACACGCCAGCATTCTCTCACGCTACCGACCACCCTACGATTTGCGTACAATCAGGGCATTCACTATTTGAACGGTTGATGGGTGGCCCCAACCCGATCCGTTGCGTACACATGGACGGACACCGTGGTGACCGATGAGTGTTTGGACGGGATGGTCATACGACCTAGATCCAGAACGGTGACTGGTCCGTTCTTGGCACCGCACACAAAACAGCGGCTGAGGGTCAAGACTGTATGGGAGATACCTGTCTCTGGTCATCACGGAGACGGGTATCTATTTGCCTATTGACGAGAGCGGGGAAATGGCAGCCCCTTTCCCCGCTCGAACCTTTCCCTCAAATTACGAATGTGCGCAAAAATCTTCAGAACGTTTTATGCGTCACCGTGCCGCTAGTCACCCAACTGCCATTGAAGTAGGAAAGCTCGTCATACACAGTAATGGGCCCTGATGTTGCATTTAGCACCATGCTTACGCTAGACCCTGTATTACAGAACGACGTATTCCCAGACATCTTGAATTCAATGGGGCGGTTATTTGTAGCAAGCGCCGCAATGTGAGAGGCGTATGCATTTTCTCCGGCTTGGCTATTGAAGTAACTGGAACATGAAGTAAACGTCATGCCATGAATGTCCACGACTTCCGATGGAAGTCCAGTGGTAGACGACGTAGATGTTTCCATCAACCATCCATCATTTTTGTTGCTCTCGGCACCGCAACTGACGAAAGCAATTCCCACCATATTCGTCATGGCATAGCCCCAGAGGTTATTGTCGGCGCCGCATGATATAAAAGATGAATAAGTCATGCCGTTTAGTGACCATCCAATTCCAGTGTTGTTGCTGGCCCAACAGCGGCTCGCCTTAATCGACGTATGGTAGCCATTGAAGAGAAAGCCTATGCCATTATTACCAGTTGACCAGCATTCCTCGACTGTTCCCATATAAGCATTGATGAACGCAAATCCGTTGTTACCACAATTTTGAACTCGAACGTTCCTTATGGTGAAAAGTGAGCAGTAAGTTGATCCACCCACTGTATTACCCGCGCCAACCAAAACGCCGTCGCCAGGCGCTCCGTTGATCATGATGTCTTCAACACCAAACTGCGCGCCGAAATTGAATGTCAGACCTGCTGATCCAGAACTGGCCGCCGTAAAATCCAAATACGTGCACTGAGGCCCATCACCACGGACGATAATGTTGTGCACGTCGCCAGTAGCATATGACGTGAAAGCAAGAGTCGCGCTGCATATGTATTGCCCGGCCGGGAAGTACAAGACACCGCCACGGTAGTCGTTGTTTTGTTGAAGGGAACTGATCGCCGCCTGGATTGCCGCCGTATCGTCTGTGACTCCATTCCCTGTGGCTCCGAAGTCTTTAACATTCGTCCATATTGTCGAGGCCTGTGTTTGAGCACTCGATTCGCTGGAAACCATCGCCAAGCTGCCACCGATTACCAGAGGAACAGCGCCAAGAAATTTCCGTCTTTCCATGGATCCCCCATAATGAAGGTGATTGATGAAATGATTTTTTGCGAGTAAGCATATAGATTGCACGGCCTACGTGATCAAAGGCCACATCCCGCGCGCACGTTCTGTGCTCGCAGCAACGCCATGATTCTTGATGCGACTCACCCGATGCGGTAACCGCGCCGCAATATTGACAAACGCCGCCCCAGCGAAGCGGTACGACTGACGTCCATTGTTTTCCCCTGTCGTTGTAGCGAGTGACAACCGGCGGAAACCTGCCCGTCGGCACGTGAAAAGTTTGTGATGATCTGTCTGCGGGGTAATGACAGCTGTGATCGTGTCTACCGACAACGCACTACAGAAATATCCACGCAAGATGTTGCCCCATTCGCCCCACCAGATCGCCTCACCTTAAAAACGGCACACTGTTCCTCACGCAGTGTGCCGGGAAGCGATCCTACGGCACGAGCGTGTTATCCATCCGTCTCCGTTCTAAGCGTGCCGACGTACTGACGCAGGTAGTACAGCGCGGCATGCAGCCCACTGGCTTGTGCGGGGGTTAACGGCCAGGGGCTGACGTTGTTGCGCCGGGCTCGGGGAAAAGCACGCTGGTAGGCGTCGCTGTACGCGAGCAGGTCCTGAATCACTTGACCGGCCAGCGCGGTGCCGGCGAGTCGCATGGTGTCGGTCAGCTTTTTTTCCTGCGCAAGGCTCAGGGGATAAAGCTGATAGTCGGCGAATGGGACGGATTTGGATTGCGGTTCGGGGGGAACCGATGGGCAAACAGGTGCCGTATGATCTGTGGAGACCATTTCAACTACCTCACAGTTGTTGTGGTTTAGCGGGTCGTGGGAGTTGAGACCTCTCACGATCCGCGACTTCCATACATTGCTGCATGGGTCATCGGCGCTGCCTGGTACGCGTTGACGCTGATGACGGGGTCTAATGTATCGAAACGAAGCATTGAAAAATGTAGGGGTTTTCCGGCGATTGGTGTGCGTGGTGGGCGTTGCCATACGCCCACTTCCGCCGTCGGCGAAACCGGCGGCGCGACAGGCCCATCAAGCCCTGATCCCAGGCGGTCCGATCGGCAGACCGCTTGTCCAAGCCGCCAGCGGCCCCATATGAACGGCGTCCATAACACAGCCACGGGCCAAATCGCGTAACCTATAGCCCCTATTGCCGGACAAACGTCTGGCGCTCGTACGGCAACGGCACCCCAGCCTCTCCCCGCGAGCCAGCCCGCTGTGTGGCACAGCGCGCTTCCCCAACCGCACAATCCGAGAAGACAAACCTATGGTGGCTTTGGCGACCGAACAAGTCATTGACGTACATCACTGGAACGACAGCCTTTTCAGCTTCCGCACCACGCGCGATCCAAGCTTCCGTTTCGACAGCGGCCAGTTTGTGATGATCGGCCTGGAGGTGGATGGACGGCCGTTGATGCGCGCGTATTCCATCGCCAGCGCCGCGTGGGAAGAGCATCTGGAATTCTTCTCGATCAAGGTGCCAAACGGACCGCTCACCTCGCGCCTGCAACACCTCAAGCCCGGCGACCAGCTCACCCTGAGCCGCAAGCCGACCGGCACGCTGGTGCTGACCGACCTGAAACCCGGCAAGCATCTCTACCTGCTCGGCACCGGCACCGGCCTGGCGCCTTTCATGAGCATCATCCGCGATCCGGAAACCTATGATCGCTACGAGAAGATCGTGCTGGCGCATGGCGTGCGCAACATCAACGACCTGGCCTATTCGAACTATCTGCAGAACGAACTGCCGCAGCACGAATACCTCGGCGAACTGGTGCGTGAAAAGCTGATCTACTACCCCACCGTCACGCGCGAGCCGTTCCGCAATCGTGGCCGCATCACCGACAACATCGTCGATGGCGCGATGGCGCAGACCATCGGCCTGCCCCAGCTCAATCCGGAAACCGATCGCCTGATGCTGTGCGGCAGTCCCGCCATGCTTGATGACCTGTGCGCTTTGCTCGATGCGCGTGGCTTCCAGGCGTCGCCACGCACGCGCGAGCCGGGTGATTATGTGATTGAGCGGGCGTTCGTCGAGAAGTAAGGTCACATCGCGCAGCAGTCGCGATGCTTGCTGCGTGGCACGCAGTGGGTAGGTTGGGTTAGCGCAGCGTAACCCAACGGAATTCCATCGAAGCGACAAACATCGTTGGGTTACGCTGCGCTAACCCAACCTACCCAACCTACTCGACCTGCGCGTGCATGTGGTCAGTCGCGCACGCGGCCCTTGCCTTCGTTGTCCCAATAGCCAAACACGCGCCTGGCAATGAGTTTGTACAGGCGCTTGCCGGTCGCCCGCCACAGCCGCGAATGCAACGCCGGCGTTTTCAGCATCGCCTGTTGGCGCAGGCTGAGCGCATGATCGCAGTAAGTACGCTTGTGCTTGAGCAGATGGCGCAGGTCCTCGCGTGCCAGCAAGCGAAACAGACCGCCGCGACGGCCACGTGTCCACGCGATCTGAAAATCCACCAGCGCCGGACGTCCATCGCTGCGCACCAGCCAGTTCGGCTCCTTGGCCAGATCGTTATGCACAATGCCACGGCGATGCAGTTGCGCAAGCAGGCGCAGGGCGTCGCGATAATAGGCAGGGTCACGCGGCTGCGCTTGTTGCATCGGCTGACCGGCGATGTAGCCGCGCAATAACTCGTAGCCATCCCAGCCGAGCAGGTGTGGTACGCCGTCTATGCCATCCAGCTTGGCCAACGCACGGGCTTCGCGCGCGGCGGCGCTACGCGCGAAAGCACGCGCCCACCAACGGGCCGCGCGAATATCGCGGCGGATGATCTGCATCCCGTCGCGCTGGACGATCTCGATGCGGCCGAGCTCGTCGGCCTTCAGCAGGGTGGAATCGCTATGTGGCACGGGCCTTTCGCCAGGGTGGCGCCTGCGGCTTGCCCGCCGCAGGCTGTCAACGGACTATTGTGGACGATTCGCGGCCAAACCGCGTGAGGATGAGCGACGACCATGCTGGATGCCGCACTTTACGTACTCGCCGCCGCCCTGGTCGTGATCGGCCTGATCGGCGCGGTGCTACCCAACCTGCCGGGCATTCCGATGATCTTCGGCGGCATCTGGCTGGCGGCTGCCGTGGATAACTATCGCCACCTCGGCACGACCTGGCTGATCGTCCTGGGCCTCATCGCCGCGTTCGGCATCGCGATGGACTTTATCGCGGCGTCGCTTGGCGCCAAACGCGTGGGGGCCAGTTCGCTGGCGGTATGGGGCGCCTCGATCGGCACCATCGTGGGCCTGTTCTTCGGATTGCCCGGCCTGATCCTCGGCCCCTTCGTCGGCGCCCTGGCGGGCGAATTGTTTTCCAGTGGCAGCGTCCTGCGTTCGGCCCATGTCGGCATGGGCACGTGGCTGGGCCTGTTGTTTGGCGCGCTGGTCAAGCTGGTGCTGTCGCTGATCATGGTGGCGATGGCCGCGGGTGTCTGGCTACTGCATCTTTAGGTACGTCTTTAGGTACATGACGCCCGGCGGGAGACACCGATAAGCTCACCCCACTAAACCCTGGGGATGTCTTCATGACCAAACGTCTTGCCTTGGCCATCACGATGGCGCTGGCCGCCGCTGGATCCGCACGCGCCCAAACCCACCAACCGCCCGCCTGGGTCGCGCGCAGCAATGCCGATGCCCAGGTGCTGCTCGATACGCAGGCCCGCTTCAACCCTGAAAGCGCGTCGCAACTCGGCCTGCCGGGCTACGACGACAAAGTTGCTGACTTCAAGCCGGATGTGGATGCGCGCGAACGCGCCGCGTTTATCCAGGCCAAGACCAAACTGCAGGGCATGCTGACGACAGAGAAAGATCCGAATGTTCGTCAGGATCTGCAGATCATGATCCACGCCGCCGATCTGCAAATCGAAGGCATCGATCTCAACCACAAATACATGCTGCCCTATCAGGACATGGGCCAGCTGATCTTCAACGGCGAGTTCGCCCTGCTCACTGATCAGGTGGACGCCAAGCGCCGTCCGTTCGCGCTCAAGCGTCTGCAATGCTACGTGGGCCAGGCGCCCGGTTGCACTCCGATCACTCAGTTGGCCGAAGCACAGACCACCGCACGCCTTGGCGAAAAAAACCTGCTTGGCCCGTACAAGGGTGATGTGGATCAGCAGCTGTCCAACACGCAGCATTACGTCGACGGCATTCGTCAACTCTTCGCCAAATACAAGCTCGACAATGCCGAGGGCAAGGCGGCGCTGGATGCGATGCAAGCCCAGCTGAAGGATTACGACGCCTGGGTGCACAGCACCATCGTGCCGCGCCAGCGCGACGATTTCCGTCTGCCGGAACCGCTTTATGCGTACAACCTGAAACAGGTCGGCATCGATATTCCGCCGGAAGAGCTGATCAAGCAGGCGCAGCTCGAGTTCGTGGAAGTGCGCTCGACCATGCAGATGATGGCACCCGTCGTCGCCAAGGCCGAAGGCATCGACGCCACCGACTATCGCGATGTGCTCAAGGCGCTGAAGAAGCAGCAACTCGGCAAGGACGACGTGGTGCCGTGGTACCACGAAGTGATCGGCAAGATCGAAGACATCATCCGCCGCGAACATATCGCGACGCTGCCGCAACGCGAGATGCAGATGCGCCTGGCTTCCGAGGCGGAGACCGCGAACCAGCCCGCGCCACATATGGACCCGCCGCCCCTGATCAATAACCACGGCGAACGCGGGACGTTTGTGCTGACCATGGGCAATCCAACCACCCAGGCCAATGCGGCCGATGCCTATGACGACTTCACCTTCAAGGCCGCCGCGTGGACGCTGACCGCCCACGAAGGACGCCCCGGCCACGAACTGCAATTCTCCGCGATGGTAGAGCGCGGCGTGTCGCTGGCGCGCAGCATCTTCGCCTTCAACAGCGTCAACGTGGAAGGCTGGGCGCTGTATTCGGAAGCGGAGATGATGCCCTACGAACCGCCCGCGGGTCAGTTCATCACTTTGCAGTTCCGCCTCGTGCGCGCAGCGCGTGCCTTCCTCGACCCGATGTTGAATCTCGGCTTGATCAGCAAGGAACGCGCACACGATGTACTGCGCTATGACGTGGGTTTATCTGAAGCGATGACCCACGAGGAACTGGACCGCTTCACCTTCAACAGCCCCGGTCAGGCCACGGCGTATTTCTACGGCTACATGCGCCTGGAGCAATTGCGGCTGCAGACCGAACTGGCGCTGGGCAAGAACTTCAATCGCCAGGCTTTCAACGACTTTATCGTCGGCCAGGGCTTGCTCCCGCCGGATCAGCTGGCGGAAGCAGTGCGCACGCAGTTCATTCCGTCGCAGCAGAAGCCGTGACGATCGGCGGCGGGCGGAGCGACAGCGCTCCGCCCTCGACGTTCAAACAAAGGGACACGTGCGCGGCCGTCATTCCCGCGAAAGCGGGAACCCATGTTGCTTTAATGGCAAGAGCTGCTTTAAAGGCAAGAGCAAGATGGGTTCCCGCTTTCGCGGGATGTTTGCAAAACTATCCCCATCCGACGAAGAGGAACGGCGATGCGCAAACAGCCCACGATGAGCTTGATTGATGGTCTTGTGGTCGGCGGAGGTAATGCGCGCCTGGAACGGATAGAG
>NZ_JADIKE010000036.1 GCF_016904955.1 Dyella flava
TGGCGCCTGCCTCGACTTCTTTGAGGATCCGGACAATCTGTTCTTCGTTGAACTTCGACTTTTTCATGCAGAGCTCCTTGGGGTGGAACTCTACTTCCAACTGGATCGAATCAGCGAGGACGCTTCAGGCTGACCTTATCCCCGTATTTGTAGCGGCCTAAGGTAGAGCCATCGGCAGTTTAGGAGTCATCCGCATCATCTCGGCAAACAGCGCTGGTGGGCTGTTTTCCAACGATGAGTGCGGCTTCCCTGCGTCTCCTGCACAGCGTTAGCACCGTCATACAAAAACTGCGTCGGCGCGCCGCCCTACACTGCTTTGCTGATGCGCCGGCCTAACGCGTCGTAGGCATAGCTCATCTGCGTTTTGCTGCCCTGCGTAATCGCTGTCAGCTGATTGCGTGCATTCCACGTATACGTATTGAACTATGACCACTTACCCCACTTATCCCTGCGCTTATAAACCGCACCAAACTTACCAGCCCGCATTCTCAACAGGCCACACAATCCTTGAAGATCATTAAGGCTATCGGTAAGCCTAAGAACTCGTTTTTCACTCGCATCATAAACCTCCAGGACCTCTTCACCTCGCCCACCCTGGAGCAAAACGATCTTTTTGATCTGATCAAAGCCTACCTTCTTAGCGCCCCATACCGTCTTAATTTCAATCCCACCATCATCGGCCGAAATACAAAAATCCTTCAAATATCTATAGCCGTAAACGAAGTAACAGGAAACAGCAGCAGCAACCAGTGCAACGATCAAAAACTGGATGCCGCTGACATTTGGCCACATCACCACAAGAATAACTAAGGCGGCCACAACAGGCACACCGGAGAAAACCAGCATCACAGGCGCCCAACCTGATTGATACCGGAACTCATCACCATTTCCACTATCGCCTCTGCTCGTTGATCGCATAACCAGCATGATCAACGGGAGAGCAATGGCAACTATCAAATAAGAAAGACCAACAATCATTGGTTACTCCCATCCTCCGCTCTATCAAGCGCAGAATATCCAGCATTACTCGCGCCAGATGCAACGCTACCAGCCCACGTCCCTGGCATCCCGAAGTCATCTGCAGAAAACGCCTGGTGTGCCGCACTCGACGCATCATCCGCAATGCTACCGGCGACGGCACCACCCACTGCATCACCCAAAACACTACCAAACATGGCACCAAGAATGTCGCGGTTTGAAAATTTAATACCGCATCCGTCTATACCTGACGTAACAGCCTCACGAGCAACCTCGGTTCCACCACTCAATACCGCACGCGCCGCTACGCCACCAACCAAACTCATTCCATCCGTCATACCAATCCAAAGTCCCGATGCAGCTCCCGCGCCGCCATCGGCGGCCAGTTTCTCTATCCCGGCCCATCCGCCATTACCCCAGTCGCCCGCTATCACGCCACCAATAATTCCGACAACGAGGCCGACACCAGCTCCAACCGCCGCTTCGGGTATGAACTTACCAGTGGGATCGCGGTACATGACCGGATTTCCTCCGGCGTAACCGTAAAACGTGAGCTGCCCACCAAAAAATCTAGCGGGATCTTCGCTAGTAAATCCGCCCATAAGCGGGCTGTAGTACCGCGCGCGGTAGTAGTACAGGCCTGCGGTATCGGCTTCCCTTCCGGTGTATTGATAGGGGTTCGTGAAACCCGTCGTCGTGTCACTCGGCGTCACGCTGCCATACGGGTCGTAGCTATATTGCTCTTTGACCGCCCCAGTCGGATCGGTCAACGCTATCGTGCTGTTGAGCCCGTCGGCGAGGAAGTACGTCCTTCCCGTCACATCGTTTCGTGCAAAGCGCTCGTCGATCGCCAACCCGGTGAGGATCGGATTGACTGCACTACCCTGAGTCTCCTGCACCGCATTAAAGCGATCGTAGAGGTATTGCATCGGCGTGCCACCCTGCACCGCCTTACTCGTTCTACGACCCATTGCGTCATACGTGTAATTCAGCTGAGCCACACCGTTCTGACTCACCTGCACCAATTGGTTTCTGGCATTCCACGTATACGTATTGGTGCCGTCAAAGGTCAGGTTACCGTCGGCGTCATAGTTCATCGCCGTACCGTTGAAGCTGGTCTCCCGGTCGTTGAGGTCAAAGGTCGGAGCTTGTGTGGTCGGGGTCGGCAGGGTGTCAGTCGCGAAAGTCCCTGTCTTGCTGTTGATGCGGCCGTCGCTGTCGTAGCCATAGACCAGATTGCCCAGCGTGTTGCCATTGGCCTGAGTGTAGGTGAGCCCGGTCAGCTCGCTGGCCACGTCGTAACCGTAGGCGACGCTGATGCCATTGGGCAGCGTCAACGTGGTGCGCCGGTTGTCGGTGTCATACGCCAGCTGCACCGTTTCGCTGCCTTGGGCGATGCCGGTCAAACGGTTGGCGTTGTCGTAGGTATAGCTCGCAGAGGCTTGCGCGGCGGGCGTCATACTGGTGCGCCGTTGCGCCGCGTCGTAGGTGTAGCTGACGTTGCCTTGCGGCGTCGTGGTGGCGGTGACATCGTCCAGGCCATCGTAGCCCCAGCTCAGCGTGCCGTTCGTGGAATCGGCCAGCCCCGTGAGGCGGTTACCGGCGTCGTAGCTGGCCTGGATGCCGGAACCGTCGGCATAGGACACCAAACTGCGTCGGTTGAGTGCGTCATAGCTGATATCAGTGGCCTGACCCTTGCGGTCGGTGTGGCTGAGCACGTTGTTCATGCCGTCGTAGGTCCACGACTCACTCTGGCTCATGGCATCGGTGCGCGTGATGAGCCGGTTGCGGGTGTCGTAGGTGTATTGGATGACCCCGGTATTGGGCAGGGTCACCGTCAACAGATTGCCGTTGCCGTCATAGGTGAGCGCCGTGGTTTGATTCAACGCATCGGTAACGGAAGTCACCCGATCGTTGGTGTCGTACTGAGTCAGCGTCACGTTGCCCAGCGGATCGCGGGTGGCAATACGGCGGCCCAACGTATCCACGGCATAGTTGACGGTGCGGTTCAACGGGTCGGTGATGCTTTGCAGGTCGTAGCCCTGGTAGGCGAAGCTGGCGGCGTTGCCCAACGCATCCTGCACGGCGGTCGGCTGGCCGGCCCCGTTGCACTGAATCGTCGTGCTGTTACCCAGGGCATTGGTGACCTGGGTCAGGCAGCCGTTGGTGTAACTGAAGCTGGTGGTATGGCCCAACGGATCGGTGACCGAGGCCAGCTGGCTGTAGGCGCTGGTGTAGGTAAAGTTCGTGGTCACGGCACTGGACGTACCGGACAGGCGCGTTACGCTCAGCACGTTGCCGAGGGCGTCGTAGGTGAAGGCGGTGGTACGGCCCAGCGCATCGGTCTCGCTGTCGATCAGGCCGGAGGGTTCGCGCACATACGTGGTGGTTTGCGCTAGCGGTGTGCCATAGGCTCGGGTATCCGAAGCCACGTAGCTGCTGACTGGATCGAATGCCAGCTGTTCCTGGTTGCCATTGGGATCAGTCACGGTGGTCGCTGTCACCACGTTGCTGCTGTTGGTGGTGTAGGCAAATTGTCAGCTCCGCAAGCACCTGGCGGTAACCCTCGATGCGCTCCTGGTTAGGGCAACCGCTGCGCGGCTCTTTCAGCAGCTCCGTCGTGATAAACCCGGCGCAGGCCGCCAGGATCTCTAACGCGGTCTCAAGGTTGATGGCGGGGGTCATGGAACTCATCGGCATGCTCCACGTGACATCGGTAGCGCGGCTCAGTTGCTACCGATGTCACGTGCTCGGCAGCACTCAACCCACGTAACCGGATTCGATCGAGGCGAGGTAATGCAACAGATCGTCGGTGCGACCGTCGCCGATCACGGCCAGCGGCGTCTTGCCATCAAACGTAGCAAGGGAGGCTTTCGTTAGCCATTCCAGCGCGCCGTCGTGGTTGCCACTCACCGCTTCGGCAGCGGCAACCACACGCTCTATGTTTTCCACGATGCCGGGTGTGGCGGCAAATTCGGGATGGTCGGCAAGGATGTCGCGATGCATGGGCCGATCATCTCAGTTTTCACATCCTTCGACATCAGAACAAACTGAACCTGGAACCATTATTTTTTCCGATCATCCGTGCCCACCCCTACTCGCTTTTTAGCCTTTCACGAACAAGGTGATCAAGCCTTTCTAACGCTTCGGATGCAAGAGCCCGCACACGAATATCAGCGGTCTCGTCATAGCTTGCAGCCACCCCCCGCTCCTTTCGATCAAGATCCGCTGCCCGCATAGTTTCGAGAGAGCCCCACTCACTGAGGAAATTTTCACTCCAATCATCACTCGGTGATTCCAGCGCTCGATGAAGAGCTTTCAGTCTCTTTACAAGATCACCCAATGAGATTTCTTCGCCTTTGAACAGGGCTATCTCACCAGCCATCATTTGCAGCTGACGCTGATTAAAATCGCTTTCTTCAAAGTTTTTCATAATATTCCTATTGCCTGATTAGTCCGCGCGATACCGTGATAACCCTTCCAGACGCAGTGTCAGTAATCACTGTTATGTTATTGGCTGCATCCAAATACGCAGTTGTACCGGCCTCTTTTCCTGCGACTGGCGCAACATTTTCCACCGCATTTTGAACAACTGACGGCATAATTCCATCACTCTGCATCTCGTCAAATGCATGACCGGAATAGTCGAGGTCACCAACTGATCCAGGTGCATTTGTACCGTCAGCCACATCCAGTGGATTTCCGGACCTTCCAATGGGAGTGGAGGCCGCCACATCTGCATCAGTATCAATAGCAGTGTCAGCAGCCAACTCTTCCCAAGCCGCTATATCACCAATCGGATCCTCAGGGCCACCCATAGCCATGATCATTGCCATAGCAGCCAAAGCCTTCCCAGCACCGCTGTTACCGCAACCACACGGTTGCGTGCACTCCGGAATCGGAGCAGAACAACCTGCCCATGCCGCCGTTGAGTTGTTGCTCATACCGCAAAATGATCGCGCGGACTCCAAGCCTGACGGATCAATGTTACCTACTGGATCGCTACCGCCATAAGCCGTGAAGCTAAGCTGCCCGCCACCAAAACCCAGTGGATCTTCACTAATAAATCCGCCCATCGGCGGGCTGTAGTAACGTGCCCGGTAGTAATAAAGACCGGGGCTATCCACTTCACGTCCCGTGTATTGGTACGGATTGGTAAAACCGGTGGTTGTGTCACTCGGTGTCACGCTACCGTAGGGGTCGTAACTGTACTGTTGCCTTATCGCTCCGGTCGGATCAGTGAGAGCGATGGTGCTATTCAGACCATCGCTTAGATAGTACGTGCGACCGATCACATCGTTGCGTGCATAACGCTCATCGATACCTAGACCAACCAAGATTGAATTGATAGCGCTTCCTTGCGTCTCCTGCACAGCATTGAAACCACTGTAGAGAAACAGCGTCGGCGCACCATTCTGTACGGCCTTACTTATTCTTCGCCCCGTTGCATCGTACGCATAGCTCAGTTGAACGACACCATTCTGGCTCACCTGCGTGAGCTGGTTTCGCGCATTCCACGTATACGTATTGGTGCCGTCAAAGGTCAGGTTACCGTCGGCGTCATAGTTCATCGCCGTACCGTTGAAGCTGGTCTCCCGGTCGTTGAGGTCAAAGGTCGGAGCTTGTGTGGTCGGGGTCGGCAGGGTGTCAGTCGCGAAAGTCCCTGTCTTGCTGTTGATGCGGCCGTCGCTGTCGTAGCCATAGACCAGATTGCCCAGCGTGTTGCCATTGGCCTGAGTGTAGGTGAGCCCGGTCAGCTCGCTGGCCACGTCGTAACCGTAGGCGACGCTGATGCCATTGGGCAGCGTCAACGTGGTGCGCCGGTTGTCGGTGTCATACGCCAGCTGCACCGTTTCGCTGCCTTGGGCGATGCCGGTCAAACGGTTGGCGTTGTCGTAGGTATAGCTCGCAGAGGCTTGCGCGGCGGGCGTCATACTGGTGCGCCGTTGCGCCGCGTCGTAGGTGTAGCTGACGTTGCCTTGCGGCGTCGTGGTGGCGGTGACATCGTCCAGGCCATCGTAGCCCCAGCTCAGCGTGCCGTTCGTGGAATCGGCCAGCCCCGTGAGGCGGTTACCGGCGTCGTAGCTGGCCTGGATGCCGGAACCGTCGGCATAGGACACCAAACTGCGTCGGTTGAGTGCGTCATAGCTGATATCAGTGGCCTGACCCTTGCGGTCGGTGTGGCTGAGCACGTTGTTCATGCCGTCGTAGGTCCACGACTCACTCTGGCTCATGGCATCGGTGCGCGTGATGAGCCGGTTGCGGGTGTCGTAGGTGTATTGGATGACCCCGGTATTGGGCAGGGTCACCGTCAACAGATTGCCGTTGCCGTCATAGGTGAGCGCCGTGGTTTGATTCAACGCATCGGTAACGGAAGTCACCCGATCGTTGGTGTCGTACTGAGTCAGCGTCACGTTGCCCAGCGGATCGCGGGTGGCAATACGGCGGCCCAACGTATCCACGGCATAGTTGACGGTGCGGTTCAACGGGTCGGTGATGCTTTGCAGGTCGTAGCCCTGGTAGGCGAAGCTGGCGGCGTTGCCCAACGCATCCTGCACGGCGGTCGGCTGGCCGGCCCCGTTGCACTGAATCGTCGTGCTGTTACCCAGGGCATTGGTGACCTGGGTCAGGCAGCCGTTGGTGTAACTGAAGCTGGTGGTATGGCCCAACGGATCGGTGACCGAGGCCAGCTGGCTGTAGGCGCTGGTGTAGGTAAAGTTCGTGGTCACGGCACTGGACGTACCGGACAGGCGCGTTACGCTCAGCACGTTGCCGAGGGCGTCGTAGGTGAAGGCGGTGGTACGGCCCAGCGCATCGGTCTCGCTGTCGATCAGGCCGGAGGGTTCGCGCACATACGTGGTGGTTTGCGCTAGCGGTGTGCCATAGGCTCGGGTATCCGAAGCCACATAGCTACTGACTGGATCGAATGCCAGCTGTTCCTGGTTGCCATTGGGATCAGTCACGGTGGTCGCTGTCACCACGTTGCTGCTGTTGGTGGTGTAGGCAAATTGGTAGGACGTGTTGTCGGCATAGGTCTGCTGAACGACACGTCCATTAGTGTCGTATTGATTGGTCACCCACACCGTCCCACGCCGATCCCGCATGGTCAGCATGTGCTTGTTACTGTCGTAGGTGTATTGCTCGGTGGTCTGGTCCGGATAGGTGACGGTAGCCAGACTGCCGGCGCTGTTGTACGCATAGCTGACAGTGCGACCACTGTTGTCCACCGCAGTCGACACACGGTTGCTGCTGTCGTAGTTGAGGGTGATGGTGCGGCCGCTGGGCGAGACGACCTGGTCAACCAGACCGCCGTTGTAGTTGAGCAGGATTTCATTGCCGAAGCGGTCCTGGATCCACTTCAGCTGGTTGGGCACGTCACTTTCGAAGCCGTATTCGGTGCCGTCCTTCATCGTGATCTGCCAGTACTCACCAATGGGCGTACCGGTGAAGAACTGTAGGGTCGCACCGTAGAACGCGGAGTTGGTGCCGGTGTGCTCCCACACATCGCCCGTGAGCGGCCAACTGGTGGAGTTACCAGCGATCTGGTTGAAGGCAATGGCCTCGCCGCAAGGAAGCACCAATTGTGGCGTAGTGAAGTTGCTGCTGGCGCTATACAGATGGATGCCAAAATTGGAGTTTCCGCCGACACCGAACATGTGCGAGTTGCTGTCGTCGGAGGTATAGGCCCGCGTCAGCGTCAATGGCAGGACGTCTTTGATCGCCAGGTCATTCCATTCATGGAACATGATGCCGGTTTGGAGATCGATAGGTTGACCCTTGGTGCAGTTGTTTGGTTTTTGCGTGGTCGGCGCATTCTGGTTACTGGTTGAAACACCCGCGCCCATCGCCCACACCAAGGCCACCCCGGGATCTGGCGCGATCTGCTTGGCATCACGCGTCACATGCCCGCCGCCATACATCTGCCACCCATCCTTGGCGCTGTACACCCAGAAGTCACTCGCCGTATTGGGCTTGTCGTGGCCGTAGTTCGGATACACCACCCGGATGCCCTTGGCCGCATCCGGCGTCAGCCCCTGTACCACCGCATCACCCGGCTGGATGGTGAAGTACATCGGGAAGTTGTCTGGCAGCGGGAACGGCGCGTGATCCACCGGCGTCGGCACGATGGCGATGTGCGTGAGCACATGGCCGTTGCGATCCTTGAACACGGCGCCAGCCGGGATGTGCAGTTCCAGCCCCGGCATATCCGGATGACGCAGCACCACTTCGCGCGTGGTCGGCGCGGGCAAGGTGATTTCATCGCGCGGCAGGATGCGCGGTAGATACATCACGAACGGCATGTGCGTGACGGTTTTGGCTTTCACATCCGCGCCGACCAGGAAGCGACCGTATTTGATGTCGCCATGACCGGCCGAACCGCCATCGACGAACACTTGTTGCCGACCCGCCGCAAGTCCCTTCAGCACGAACACGCCTTGCGCATCGGTCTTCACCACCTGGTCGCCGATGCTGACCTCGACATTGGCGACCGGGGTTTCATCGATCTGGCGAACCTGGCCGATGAGGGCGGTGGCACCTTTAGGTAGCGCGGCTTCTAATGCGTGTGTGTCGGGCAAGCTTTGGTACTTGGCGTACAAACGCCAGTGGCCCCCGGTGGCATCGGGCGCATTGTTCTGGCCCGGATAGAACGCGCCGTCACGCACGAAGCTGTGGGCGCGGCACAGTTGATCCTTGGGGTTGCTGCATGCCGCTGCTTGGCCGCTGCCGGCCATCAGGTACAAGGGCGGCTCGCCGGTCGTGGTGTCATCAGAAGTCGCAAGATGCGGGACTGGCAGGGCTCCCTGCCCAGCCATCACGACGCCGATGGCAGCAGTATGCGCCGTGGTGAAGCCGAGCACCGTATAGGGCACCGGTGCGCCTTGCACGGTGTGCAAGCCTTTGACGAACAACGTGTAGCGCGAACCGGGATAGAGATCGTCCGGCAATTGCACGAAGGCCTGGCGACCTTCGTTGGTGCCAACCACGCGGATCGGTACCGCACCTTCCGGACCGAGCAGCGTGACGGTCTTAGGGTTCAACGCACGCAGGTCCATCGCGGTGTTGAAGCGCAGCGTCAGCGGACCGGTAAGAGGTGCGGCCTGCGTGTCGACGCCGGGTAGCGAAGTGATGGCGGGTTTGACGGCGGCCGCCGTTGTGGCGGTCGCCGTAACGGTGTGGAACTGCTGCTGCTCGGGATCGAAACGCACAGCTGTCGACAGTGCCAAGCCTTTGGGATCGACACCGCCGCTGATGCGCACACTGCCATCGGGCTGCAAGGTCGCAATTGCCTCCATGCGTGGCGTCTGGACATCAGTCAATGGGGTGAGCTCGTGCGACTTCGGTTCCCACACCACGGACTGTGTGGCAGGTGTGCCATCGCTGGACCAACCGCCCGTCATCAGCAACCGACCATCGCTCAACACGGTGAGGGTGTGGCCCGCACGGGCGGGCAGACCCAGCACGCCGGTATGTACAAAACGGGCGCTCGCCGGATCAAACCACTCGCCGGCCTCGAACACTTGGCCGTGGTCGTCGATGCCGCCCCATAGCAGCACCTGTCCACCGGGAAGCACGGTGACGGAGGCGAAGCGGCGGCGTTCGGGCAGTGTCAGTGCGTGGCGTGTACCGCCATCCATCAGATAGGCCACGCCTTCGGCACCATGCAACTCAAAGGTGCGGCCGTCGGGGAGCAACACGTCACTGACTTCGGCAGACGGCGGCAGGAAGTAGGTGTGGTCGGCGCTGTGGATGCGTTCCGGCGTGGTAGCTGGGGGAAGCGCCAGTGCGATAGCGCTCAGCATGGCGATGCCAATCAGGCTGACCAGTCCCACACATCCGATGGTGATCCGTTCTGCCTTCATATCCCCTATTCCTTTTCAAAACACAATGGCGTTGCATCCGTTACAACAAACTGTCGTGACTACTGCGTGGCGTAGGAAAGCTGCGCACTGGCAGGAATGCCGGTGCCCGTCCGGATCACGGCGGTGTAGGTGCCGCTTACCGGCAGGTTCGTCAGGCTGAGGCTGTTGGAGCCGGACGTTTCGAAACTGCCGTAGGCATCGGCTGTGGTGATCTCGCCCACATCCGGCTCATACACATCCACATAGAGGTTCTGATTGGCCGGCGTGGTGCTGACACCGGCCAACTGCAGCACGATGTTGCCGCCCTGGTTGGCGTTGAAGGTCACGCGTTCAGCCTGGCCTGCTGCCAAGCTGATATTAGCTGCGGTGCCAGCACTCAAGGCTGGACCGACAAGATCGGGCGAGAGCTGCGCACTAAAGCTGATCGTCCCGCCGAAGACCGGCACAGCGGAAATGGAGTAAGTGCCTGCGATCAGATTCCAAAGCGGCTGCGCGCAGCTTGAACCAGGACTGCTTGCATAGCAGTAGAAGTTGGCAACTTGCGATCCATTGGGATCGGTCACAAATACTTCGAAGCCATTGGTGCTAGCACCCGATGCGTTGACGTTGCTTAGTGTCAGCTCCAAATTGGACCCGGCGGCAGCGTAGAACGTCATGGGTACCTCATCGCCCGCGCCACTTGCCGCAAAATTCCCTATGGAACCGGTTGTGGAAAGTGTTCCGGTCGTATTGGGCAACAGAGCAAGCTGTGCGGCGGCGGCAGGACCTGCCGTGTAAACGACAACGGTGTAAGTACCACTAGCGGGCAAATTCGTAAGGCTGATCGTTTGCGAGCTGCTTGTATTGAAGGTCGTGTAGTAGTTGCCGGTGGTGATCGCCCCTGTATCAGGGCGGTACACGTTGGCGTACACAGGACCGCCCGTCACTCCTGACAACTGCAGCGCATAGGTATCCCCGGCGTTGGCCGTGAAGGTGTAGCGCTCTACCTGGCCCGCGCCGAGATTGACGGTCACCGGTGTATTCGCCGTAAGCGCGGGACCAATGATATCGGGCTGAATTTGCGCACTAAAACTGACAACACCTGTCGACCCTGACGGGCTCACTACCACCGTGTAGGTACCAGCCGGCATGTTCCACAAGGCAAACCGGCAATCGCTAGAGAAGCACGGCTGCAAGCCACTGATATTGACACCACTTGCATTGTAGATATTGATCTCGAACTCCGAGCCATTCGTCACGCTCACATTGCTAAAATTGAATTCCAGGTTGTCGCCCTGATTAGCGTTGAAGGTCACATAGGCATCCTGATTGCCCACTGTGCCGGCAAAGTTCTCAATCGCGCCGCCACTGTTAAGCGTCCCCGCTGCACCCGATGTCAGCATCAACTGCGCGCTCGCCGCTGCCCCCCCGGAATAAACCACGACGGTGTACGTGCCGCTGACGGGGAGATTCGTCAGATTGATCGCTTGCGAGCTGCTTGTATTGAAGGTCGTGTAGTAGTTGCCGGTGGTGATCGCCCCTGTATCAGGACGGTACACGTTGGCGTACACAGGACCGCTCGTCACTCCTGACAACTGCAGCGCATAGGTATCCCCGGCGTTGGCCGTGAAGGTGTAGCGCTCCACCTGCCCCACCCCGAGGTTGACTGCCACGGGGGTATTCACCGTGAGTGCGGGACCAATGGTATCGGGCTGAACCTGTGCGCTGAAACTGATGGGGCCAGTCGAACCTACCGGACTTGCCACCACTGTGTACGTACCGGCTGCCAGGTTCCACAGGGAAAACCGACAGTTGCTACCTGCAAAGCATCCCTGCTCACCGCTGATATTGGCGCCACCTGAGTTGTAGATGTTGTAAAGAAACTCTGAGCCACCTGTCACACTGACGTTGCTGAAGCTCACCTCCAGATTGTCGCCCTGATTGGCGTTGAAGCTCACATAGACAGACTGCCCACTCACCGGGCTGGCATAGTTCTGAATTGCTCCGCCACTGGTCAGCGTCCCCGTTACACCCGGCGCCAACGTCAACTGCGCAGTAGCGGGAGTCCCCCAGGCCACTCCCCCGGTATAGATCACAACGGTGTATGTGCCACTGACAGGCAGACTCGTCAGATTGATCGTTTGTGAACTACCTGTGTTGAAGGTCGTGTAGTAGTTGCCGGTGGTGATCGCCCCGGTGTCAGGACGGTACACGTTGGCGTACACAGGACCGCTCGTCACTCCTGACAACTGCAGCGCATAGGTATCCCCGGCGTTGGCCGTGAAGGTGTAGCGCTCCACCTGCCCCACCCCGAGGTTGACTGCCACGGGGGTATTCACCGTGAGTGCGGGACCAATGGTATCGGGCTGAACCTGTGCGCTGAAACTGATGGGGCCAGTCGAACCTACCGGACTTGCCACCACTGTGTACGTACCGGCTGCCAGGTTCCACAGGGAAAACCGACAGTTGCTACCTGCAAAGCATCCCTGCTCACCGCTGATATTGGCGCCACCTGAGTTGTAGATGTTGTAAAGAAACTCTGAGCCACCTGTCACACTGACGTTGCTGAAGCTCACCTCCAGATTGTCGCCCTGATTGGCGTTGAAGCTCACATAGACAGACTGACCACTCACTGAGCTGGCATAGTTCTGAATTGCTCCGCCACTGGTCAGCGTCCCCGTTACACCCGACGCCAACGTCAACTGCGCAGTAGCGGGAGTCCCCCAGGCCACTCCCCCGGTATAGATCACAACGGTGTACGTGCCACTGACAGGCAGACTCGTCAGATTGATCGTTTGTGAACTACCTGTGTTGAAGGTCGTGTAGTAGTTGCCGGTGGTGATCGCCCCGGTGTCAGGACGATATACGTTGGCGTACACGGGGCCGTTCGTCACTCCTGACAACTGCAGCGCATAGGTATCCCCAGCGTTGGCCGTGAAGGTGTATCGCTCCACCTGCCCCACCCCGAGATTGACTGCCACGGGGGTATTCACCGTGAGTGCGGGACCAATGGTATCGGGCTGAACCTGTGCGCTGAAACTGATGGGGCCAGTCGAACCTACCGGACTTGCCACCACTGTGTACGTACCGGCTGCCAGGTTCCACAGGGAAAACCGACAGTTGCTACCTGCAAAGCATCCCTGCTCACCGCTGATATTGGCGCCACCTGAGTTGTAGATGTTGTAAAGAAACTCTGAGCCACCTGTCACACTGACGTTGCTGAAACCCACCTCCAGGTTATCGCCTTGGGTGGCGTTGAATGTCATGGTGACACTCTGGCCAGCACTAACCGAACTTTCACCTTGAGTCGCACCGCCAACCGCGAGTGTGGGCGTGCCATACGTCGGCGCCGCCCCGGCCGTATCGGACACCACGCTGAATTGCGCAGCGGCGGGCAACCCGTAGTTCGGCGACACGGTTACCGTATAAGTGCCAGTCGCCGGCAAATTCGACAGATTCACCGTCTGTGAGCTGCTTGGACTCAAGGAGGCAAAGGACGATGTGTTTGTTGTGATCGCCTGGCCAACGCCCGGGCTGTATACCGTAAACGTGACGGGTTGGCCTGAAGGTGTAGTCGTTACGCCTGATACGTCCAACACCACCGTGTCTCCGACGTTGGCATTGAACGTCAACCGATCAACCTGTCCTGCGCCCAAGCTGATGTTGGCTGTACTGCCTGTCGCTACCGCCGGGCCGATCAGATCGTCCTGCAGCAATGCATTGAAATTGATCGCGCCCCCGTAGTTCGGTGTGGCAACCACGGTGTAGGTACCGGCCGCCAGATACCACAAGTGTTGTATGCAGCTGGCACCCGGCGAGGTGCCCGAGCAAGAAAAGCCCGCAATCTGACTACCTGCCTGGTTATAGACATTCACGTAGAACTGATTGGAGCTTCCTCCGGTCACATTGACGTTGTTGAACGCCAGTTCCAGGTTCTCGTTCTGCGTCGCCGTGAACGTCATATACACGTTCTGACCTGACACATTGACTGCGTAGCTTTGTGACGCACTGTTGCTGACAAGTGTGCCCGTGTCGCCCGGTACCACACTGAACTGCGCCGTGGCTGGCAGCCCGTAGTTCGGCGACACAATCACCGTATAAGTACCGCTTACGGGCAAGTTCGACAGATTCACTACCTCTGAGCCACTTGGACTGAAGGAGGTATAGGACGATGTGTTAGTCGTGATCGCCTGGCCCACGCNGTACCGCTTACGGGCAAGTTCGACAGATTCACTACCTCTGAGCCACTTGGACTGAAGGAGGTATAGGACGA
Source organism: Dyella flava (assembly GCF_016904955.1). Classification (GTDB taxonomy): domain Bacteria; phylum Pseudomonadota; class Gammaproteobacteria; order Xanthomonadales; family Rhodanobacteraceae; genus Dyella_B; species Dyella_B flava. Next base: position 14,092 of record NZ_JADIKE010000036.1, read on the forward strand.
TGTGTTAGTCGTGATCGCCTGGCCCACGCTCGGGCTGTATACCGTAAATGTCACGGCCTGGCCTGGCGGCGTCGTCGTGATGCCCGATACGTTCAAGGCCACCGTTTCGCCCACGTTCGCGTTAAACGTCAACCGCTCAACTTGCCCCGCGCCCAGACTGATGTTGGCCGTACCGCCCGTCGCTACCGCCGGGCCGATCAGATCGTCCTGCAGCAATGCATTGAAATTGATCGCGCCCCCGTAGTTCGGTGTGGCAACCACGGTGTAGGTACCAGCCGCCAGATACCACAAGTGCTGTATGCAGCTGGCACCCGGCGAGGTGCCCGAGCAGGAATAGCCTGCAATCTGGTTGCCTGTCTGGTTGTAGATATACACGTAGAACTGATCGGAACTTCCCCCGGCTACGCTGATGTTGTTCAAGGTCAACTCGAGGTTTTCACCCTGTGTCGCTGTGAAGTTCAGGTATGCATTCTGGCCCGACACATTGGCTGCGTAGCTTTGTGACGCACTGTTGCTGACAAGTGTGCCCGTGTCGCCTGGTACCACACTGAACTGCGCCGTGGCTGGCAGCCCGTAGTTCGGCGACACAATCACCGTATAAGTACCGCTTACGGGCAAGTTCGACAGATTCACTACCTCTGAGCCACTTGGACTGAAGGAGGTATAGGACGATGTGTTAGTCGTGATCGCCTGGCCCACGCTCGGGCTGTATACCGTAAATGTCACGGTCTGGCCTGGCGGCGTCGTCGTGATGCCCGATACGTTCAAGGCCACCGTTTCGCCCACGTTCGCGTTAAACGTCAACCGCTCAACTTGCCCCGCGCCCAGACTGATGTTGGCCGTACCGCCCGTTGCTACCGCCGGGCCGATCAGATCGTCCTGCAGCAATGCGTTGAAGCTGATCGTGCCACCACTATTGGGAGCAGCCACCACCGTGTAAGTACCGGCCGCCATGTACCACAAGTGCTGCATACAACTGCCACCAGGATTGCTTCCCGCACATGAGAAGCTGGCAATTTGGCTGCCGGCTGCGTTGTAGACATAGACATTGAGCTGGTTGGAGCTACTACCGGTCACGCTGACATTGTTGAGTGTCAGCTCCAGGTTCTCCCCTTGCTTGGCAGTGAATGTCAAATATGCGTTCTGACCTGACATATTGGTCGTATAGCTTTGGGACGTCGCGCTCAATGCACCTCCCACACCAGGCTCAATCTCCACTTGCATCGTGCCGGTCACCCCGCTGCCTGGCGCAACAATCACTTGGTATGTGCCACCCGTGGCCAAACTGCCGAAATTGATCACCCCCGTACTGGCCGTGGACGTACTGGTATAGCTCGCGCCGCTTGGCGAATAGACGGTGTAGGTGACGCTATGCCCGGACGGGTTGGTGCTGGTGCTGTTGATCAGGAAGGCCAGGTTCTGTCCCGCCGTGGCCTGGAACAATACGCGTTGGCTGGCTCCCGCCACCGAAGTGGCTACCGTGGCCTGCACACTGCTGGTCAACCACGCATTCGTTTGGACGCCCATCGTCAGCTGCGCCCCGGCACCGCTTGGCGTGAACAACGCCAGATAAGTCGATCCTGCCACCAGATGCGGCAGATGGATGGATGGCGAGGAGGTCGAGATACTGCCCTGCTGAACCACGGCGTTGCCCGGTCCATACACCGTGTAGCTGATGCTGCCAGCCGTCGTCGTGATCGCACTCGCCTGCAAGCTGACCCAACCACTTTGGGGCGCGATGAAGGTCATGGCGCCGATTTGACCTGACGCGCCGATGTTCAAATTGATACTCGCGCCATTGACAGTGGCGTTAGCCGTGCTGACTACGCTAGATGCACTGACCCCAGTGGGCAGCACAATCTCGGGTGTAGCACTGGTTGCTGTTCCATAAGGGGTTTCCACCGTCATGTAACCGCTGCTTGCATTACTTGGCACGGTGTACTGCAGCTGCGTCTCGGCGACTGAAGCCAGCACCATGCCCATGCCGTTCATCTGCAGTGTGGTGTTGCCCGAGACCGGGTTCAGGTTGGTACCGGTGACAGTCACTGTACTGCCGACCGATGCTACCGTTGGGCTGACCTGCGTAATGCTCGGCGGCACACCCGTGTCGTCGATCACGAAGGGGGTGGCACTGGTCGCCGTCTGACCATCCGCTGTCACACTGATCGGCCCAGTGGTGGCCCCACTCGGCACTGTCGTCACCAGCTGGGTTGCCGTGGCGGAAAGCACCGTTGCCACCGTGCCGTTGAAGCTCACCGTATCGTTGGCTACGTTGCTGTCGAAGCCTTGGCCTTGAATCGTAACTTGGGTGCCCGCTTCACCATGAGTGGGCATGAAGGCGAAAATGGCCATCTGTCCGGGCGCAAGCGGGGCACTGACCTGGCTGGTATGACCTAGCGTGTCATAGCCGTACTGGACGCTTGTCCCATTGGCCGAAGTCACCGCAACGACGCGACCGTTGGCGTCGTAGACATAGCTGGTGGATTGCGCCTGGACCGTACCGGCCCAGAGCAACGCGCTGCATAGCAGCCAAAGAGTCCAAGTGACCAGCGATAGCCCACCTCGCTGCTTCAAGCCGAATCCATGGAGATGGCCTCGACCTGCTCCGTTGCGCTGCGACTCCATACGCACGTCCCTTAGGCCGCTCACTCAGGAACGGCTGGCTATGTCACGCGTGATGCCCCTGTAGGCGCCGTTTGTCTTGCGGTGTGGTTAGCACCGCAGACACTGCGCCTTCTATACCATCACAAATCCGCGTGACGATTTTGTGAAGAAACACCTAGTAGCCATTTCTACCGTCCTTCGGCTCTAATGACATGCGTGGGTGTGAAAGCGAATGGATCCGACGGATTCATTTACAGGGGTCATTGCTTATGAGGGAACACATGATTCGGTCAGGACTGCTGGTTTGCGTAGGTGCGTTAGTGGTGGCATTAGCCGGTTGCAATCACTCGACTTCCACGAATGCTGGTTCAAACACGTCGGCTTCCGCGCCGAATGGACCGGCGAAGCCGGCGACCACGGCGGATGAAAATACTTGGGGTAACTACCTTGCTGCGCAGGGCAAGTTGCACGGCAAGGATGTGGGCATGAGGCCCTATATCTACGTCATTCCCGGGGGCGATAGCGTAGCGGCCAATAATCGGCGCCAGAACGAAACGGATTCGGTAGTGCACAGCATTGGGCCGATCCTGATGCCGGGCGGCATGTTGATCTTGGGTGGACCGGATCCTGCACAGACCACCGTGTTTATCACCGGTGTGTCCAAGCAGCTGAAGACAGATGTGCTCAAGGGCATCGTGGTGATGGTGGTGAGCGACCCATCCGAACAGGCTGCCGACACCGCTGCACTCAAGGTCAGTGGAGCTACCGTGCGTTTTGTCACCATGTAAGCCTGGTAGGTCTGCGCGGACTGCACGATGCCGGTCTATTCAACCTCGCGCATAATTCACCTGACAGGGTTCATTGCCCTGTCGGGGTGCGTCGTGCTGGGGGCGCTGATGATCCATCGCGCGTCAGGCCATTATTCCGATGCAGCAGCACTTACTGCACAACGCATTGCCTTGGGCAAGGCACTCTTCAACGACCCGCATCTGAGTGCCGATGGCACGATTCGCTGCGCGTCGTGCCATATTCCTGAGAAGGGCTACACCGATGGACGGCGGGTAGCGGTAGGTGTCGAAGGGCGCGCCGGAACACGCAACACACCCAGCTTGGTGACGATCGGCGTCGCACAGGAAACCTCCTTCTTCTGGGATGGCCGACGCAGCGCCCTGGACCAGGCCGTGCTCGACCCGCTGACCAACCCCGTCGAAATGGGATTGGATGACCAGACTGAATTGCTGCAGCGAGTGCAACAAAATGCTGGCGATAGACAAGCTTTCGCGCAAGCGTTTCCTGACGCCAAACAAGCTGTCACGCTTGAGCAAATCGCCACCGTACTCGCAGACTATGTGCAATCTCTGAAACTGCCGGAAAGCGCTTACGATCACTACGCCTTGCATGGAGACAAAACAGCCCTGAATCAGCGCGCCTTGCTGGGTCTGGCCATCTTCAAGGGCAAAGGGCGTTGCGCCGAATGTCACCTGCTGCAAGGCACGCCAGCCATGCTCACCGATCATGCGTTTCACCGTACCGGTATCGGCCTGGATGCCATCGCGCAGGACCTTCCACGCCTTACCCAGGGAGTGATCCAGCGTTCGCTGCAGGGTGCCGCGATTGGCAATCGAGTGGCTACGCATGCCGATGAAGCACAGCTGGGTCGCTTCAACGTTACCCAGGATCCAGCCGACATCGGTCTGTTCCGAACACCTTCGCTACGCGATGTGTCCCAGACCGCGCCGTATATGCATGACGGCAGCGTCGCCACACTGGACGAAGCCATTGATCGCGAGGTGTATTACCGCAGCTTGCAGGCCGGTCATCCACTGCAACTTACAGTAGAGGAAAGGAAAGACCTCAAAGCCTTTTTAGAAACGCTGTAAAAGCCCTACTGTGATTGGCATGACCTAATAAAAATCCAATCGGGGCTGCGCGGAAAAGTCGCGACATCGAAATTGCCTCACAGGCTCCCGCTTTCCGAATACATATCCGCAATCAAATTGCGCAACCATTGGTTGCCCGGCTCCTTGTGCGCCTTCGCGTGCCAGAAGATGTTGATGCCGATCCTCGGTAACTGGACCGGGTGCTTGACGTAGGTCAGCTTGAAGGGCTCCAGGCACGCCATGGCGTACTGTTCGGGAACGGTTGCGATCATGTTCGTCTTCGCGAGGATGTGCCCGACGGCGACGAAGTGCGGCACGGTCAGCCGGATGTTTCTGCGGATGCCTTTACGCTCGATGATCTCGTCCATTTTCGCGTGCCCGGTTCCCTCGGAGACCACCACGACGTGATCGGCTTCGGTGAACTGTTTGAGGGTCATCCTTTTCCCTTGCAGCGGGTGACCCTGGCGAAGCATGCAGACGTAGTCTTGCTGGAACAGGCCGCGCTGGAAAAATCCAGCCTTCAGTTGCGGCAGCAAGCCCATGGCGAGATCGACCTGCCCTGCTTCCATCGCATCCTTCAAATTGACCGCGGTGTTGCGCACCGTGCTCACGGAGACGCCGGGGGCAACGCGCGCGAGCTTGTCCATCAGCCTGGGCAAAAAATAGATTTCTCCCAAATCGACCATGCCAATGGTAAATTTTCGCGTGCTCGTAGCCGGGGCGAACTCAGCATGCTGATTCAATGAGTTTCGAATCGTGTTCAACGCGAAGCTGATGGGTTCGGCAAGCTGGCTCGCGTAGAGCGTCGGCTCCATCCCTTTGGGAGTGCGCAGGAACAGTTCGTCCTGCAGAAGCTTGCGCAAGCGGGCAAGCGCATTGCTTACCGATGGCTGAGTCAGATCCAGCTTGTCGGCCACTTTCGCCACACGGCGCTCGATGAGCAGTTCGTTGAAAACGACGAGCAGGTTCAGATCGATGTCATTCAATTCCATCATGTCATTCACCTTATGAATGTTGATAATTCATGACATTGCATTTACCAATGTTAGGCCGATTCGTAGGATTCATCTACCTAAGGATTTTCGGGTGGACCGAATCCCATGCAGCTGGTTATTCATCCCATTGATCGCACGCTGTCCGTATCGCCGGGCGCCAATCTGCTGGAGGTACTGCGCGAGCACGATGTGCCGATCTCCTACAGCTGCACGGCTGGGCGATGCGGCACCTGCCGCTGCAAGGTCACTCACGGCAGCGTGCTCGAATTGGGTTCACAAACGCAGGGCACCCGCGTGAATCAGGGCCAGCACGTGCTGGCCTGCATGAGCGTGTTGACGGAAAGCTGCGAAATTGAAGTACCGGAGCCCGATGAAGTCGTCATTCATCCGGCGAGGGTGCTGAAGGCCACGGTGACGGCGATCGAGGACATGACGCACGACATCAAGCGGATCGTGCTGCGGCCGGCAAAACCGTTGTCGTTCTCGCCCGGGCAATACGCACAGATTCAGTTCATGCCTGAGCACATCCGGCCGTATTCGATGGCCGGTCTTCCGTCCGATGAAGAACTGGAATTCCACGTGCGTCTCGTTCACGACGGCCGGGTGTCGGGTTATATCGCCTCCGAGCTTGCGGTCGGTCAGTCGGTGCGTGTGAGCGGCCCGCTCGGCACCGCCTATCTGCGTGAGAAACACACTGGGCCGATGTTATGCGTCGCAAGTGGAACCGGGCTCGCACCGATTCTTTCCATCGTTCGCGGTGCGCTGCAAGCGGGCATGACCAATCCCATTTATGTGTACTTCGGCGCGAGATCGCCGCGTGATGTCTATGGCATGCACTGGCTGGAAGAGCTTGCGCACGATCACCCCAATCTGTCGGTGCAGGTAGTCACGACCTCGGGTGCGACCGGGCAAATGCGCAGCGGCCTGGTGACCGAGGCGATCGCCAGTGACTGGGGCAACAACCTGAAAGATTTCCGCGCTTACCTGTGCGGCTCACCGTCCATGGTGGAGGCCGCCACCTTGCTCCTCAAGCAGCGCGGGATATCGCCCGAGCACCTTTACGCGGATGCGTTCTACCCGATCGGCCAATAATCCGGAGGCAAGCTGCATGCAAGCTCACAGCATAGAACCTGCACAGGCGCAGGCACGACGCGACTACTACGAGCGCATCGACAAACAGAACCTGACCCCGTTGTGGGAAGTGCTCGGCCGGCTGGTTACATCGACGCCGACGTCGCCCGCCGTGGCGGCGCTGTGGCGTTACGCGGAGATCCGTGAGCCACTGTTGGAAGCAGGTCGTCTGATCAGTGCAGCCGAGGCGGAACGTCGCGTGCTGGTGCTGGAAAACCCGGCATTGCGCGGGCTTTCCGCCATCACGCAATCGGTTTATGCGGGCCTGCAGCTGATCATGCCCGGAGAAGTGGCCGCTGCGCATCGCCATACACAATCGGCGTTGCGACTTTTGCTTGAGGGCGACGGCGCCTATACCGCGGTGGATGGCGAACGCACCACCATGCGCCGCGGCGATTTCGTCCTCACCCCTGGCTGGACCTGGCACGATCATGGCAACCCCGGCAAGCAGCCCGCCATCTGGCTCGATGGGCTCGACATACCGTTAGTGCGCTTTTTCGATGCGAGCTTCTCGGAGCATTCGAGCGTGGCTACCCAGATGCAGGCGAAGCCCGAAGGGGACAGCCTGAAGCGATACGGCACGAACATGCTGCCAGTCGATTACCAACCTGCCCGCGTTTCACCGAGCCCCGTATTCGTCTATCCCTATGAACGCTCCCGGGAAGCGCTGCTGGGAATTTCCCACGGCGAGCCCGACCCGCACCTCGGTTTCAAGCTGCGTTATGTGAATCCGGCCACCGGCGGCTCACCGATGCCGACGATCGGCGCCTATGTGCAGCGGCTTCCCCGAGGCTTCGAAACCCGGCCTTATCGCTGCACTGACGGCACCGTCTACGTCTGCCTGGAAGGCTCTGGCTACGCCGACATCAACGGGACCACGCATAGCTTTGGTCCCAACGACATCTTCGTTGTTCCTTCCTGGAACACGCTGCGCATCCATGCAACAGCGGATACGCACCTGTTTAGTTTTAGCGACCGTCCGGTTCATCAGGCGCTCGGCCTTTGGCGCGAAGCGCGGGAGTAGCAGTATGAAAATCGTCACCAACTTCGCCGTTTCACCTGCCCCGATTTATTCGCTGACCGTGCATGGCCGCGAGCAGCGCTTTCCGGTCAACCGCATCTTCTGTGTTGGACGCAACTACGCCGCGCATGCACGCGAAATGGGCAAGGATCCGGATCGGGACCCACCGTTCTTCTTCATGAAGCCGGCCAGCGCCACCGTGGACGCCGCGGACCCCACGTCGATCCCCTATCCGTCGAAGACCTCCAATTACCACTATGAGATCGAGCTGGTGGTGGCGATTGGCAAGGGTGGCTTTGAGATTCCGGTGGACCGCGCGCTTGAGCATGTATTTGGTTACGCCGTTGGTTTGGACATGACCCGACGGGACCTGCAGCTTGCCGCCCGCGACGCAGGGCGGCCCTGGGAGTTCGGCAAGAGCTTCAGCGATTCGGCGCCGATGGGTGCTTTGCATCCTGTTGAAGAAATCGGCCATCTGGACGCCGCGGCCATCGAGCTGACCGTCAACGGCGTGACGCGGCAAGCATCCGACATCGCAAAGCTTATCTGGTCGACCGCGGAATGCATCGCACACCTGTCGCTTTATGAAGCCCTGCGTCCCGGCGATCTGATCATGACCGGAACGCCCGAAGGTGTCGGCCCGGTGGTGACCGGCGACGTGATGCGCGGCCAGATCGACGGACTATCGGACGTGATCGTGACCGTGGTTCCGTACATCAAGGAGGCCGCGCCATGACGTCGACCGTATTCCCCGAGACCATCGAGTGGGAGAACGAAGGCACCAGCCGCATCCCGTTGATGGCGTACACCGACGAGGCGATCTACAGGAAGGAGCTGGAACGATTCTTCTACGGTAAGCATTGGTGCTATGTCGCACTGGAAGCGGAGATCCCGAACCCCGGCGACTTCGTTCGCACCTCGATTGGCGAGCGGTCCGTCATCGTGGTTCGCGGCAAGGACGGCAAGGTCAATGTGATCGAGAATGCATGCGCGCATCGCGGCATGGCATTCTGCAGGGCACGTAACGGCAACCAGAAAGACGGGTTTACCTGCCCGTACCACCAGTGGAATTACTCGCTGGAGGGCGATCTGCAGGGCGTTCCGTTCCGGCGCGGCGTGAAGCAGGACGGCAAGGTGCACGGCGGCATGCCGCCCGACTTCAGCATGCAGGACAACGGCCTGACCAAGCTGAAGGTCGCTACGCGCGGCGGGGTCATCTTTGCGTCTTTCGACCACGAGATCGAATCGTTCGAGGATTACCTGGGTCCGACGATCCTGCATTACTTCGACAGGACGTTTAACGGCCGCCAACTGAAAATTCTCGGCTATAACCGGCAGCGCATCCCGGGCAACTGGAAGCTGATGCAGGAAAACATCAAGGACTCGTATCACCCCGGTCTGCTGCATACGTGGTTCGTCACCTTCGGCATCTGGCGTGCCGACAACCACTCGGCGCTGAAGATGGATGCGCACCACCGGCACGCCGCGATGATCACCACGAGAGGCAATGCGCTCAAGGCGTCGGAAGTGTCGAAGGTTGCAAGCTTCAAGGAAGACATGCGGCTCAACGACGCCCGCATCCTGGATGTCGTGATGGAACCGTGGTGGGACGGTGCGACCACGGTGATGACGACCATTTTCCCGAGCGCCATCCTGCAGCAATCGGTCAACAGCCTCTCGATGCGACAGATCCAGCCAAACGGATTCGGCTCCTTCGATTTCGTCTGGACGCACTTCGCGTTCGAGGACGATTCCGAGGAGATGATCCAGCGACGACTGCGGCAAGCCAACCTGTTCGGACCGGCGGGCTTCGTTTCGGCCGATGATGGTGAAGTGATCGAATTTTCCCAGTCATCGTTCGAAACCAGGCCGTCTGAGCAGGCACTGGCCGTGCTGGGCGGACATGAGATCGGCGACACCGACCACATGGTGAGCGAAACGCTCATCCGCGGCATGTACCGCTACTGGCGCGAAGTCATGGAGGCATCGGAATGATGACGAACTTCAACGACTGGATGGCGCTCACCCGACTCTACGCGGACTATGCGAGCGCCGTGGACTCCGGCAACTGGAACCTGTGGCCGGAATTCTTCACCGAACAGTGCGTCTACCGTGTGCAGCCACGGGAAAACTTCGAGCGCGGATTTCCGCTGGCGACACTTGCCTTCGAAAGCAAACAGATGCTCGAGGATCGGGTCTACGGTATCCAGGAGACGCTGTTTCACGATCCGTACTATCAGCGGCACATAGTGAGCGCCCCACTTCTGCACAAGGTCGATGACGGCCGCATCTACAGCGAAGCCAACTACGTCGTGATCCGCACCAAGCTGAGCCAGCTGTCGACCGTGTTCAACGCGGGCCGCTATCTCGACGAAATCGTAGCGACGCCCGACGGGCTGAAGTTCGCCTCGCGCCTGGTGATCTACGACAGCGAGATGATTCCAAACTCCCTTATCTATCCGATCTGACCATGAATACCAACACAACTTCTTCGTGGCAGGACGCTATCGCAGTCGATGACGTGCCGGCCGATGATGTGGTCGGCGTGATCGTCGCCGGAAAGGATGTCGCCATCTACAGCGTGGACGGCGAGATCTTCGCCTCCAGCAACCTGTGCACGCACGGTAACGCCCGCCTTTGCGACGGCTTTCTTGAAGGCCACGAAATCGAATGCCCCTTGCATCAGGGAAAGTTCGACGTTCGCTCGGGCAAGCCGACTTGCGCCCCGGTGACCGAGGCTATCCGGACTTATCCCATCAAGATCGAGAACGGCCGCGTTTACGTCGCTTTTGAGTAGGCATGTGCTTCGCCCGGACACACACGAGAGGGTTTCGATGCCATCGCACTTTGATTTCTTCTGCCATTCGCCCACCGTCATGTTTGGTGCCGGCCGCGCGACCCAGGTGGCTGCACGACTGCGCGAACTGGGGCGCTCACGGGCGCTCGTCGTCACCACCGATTCGGGACAGCGGCGTTACGCGCCGGTGATCGAGTCGCTGCAGGACATGGCCAAGGCGAGCTTTGCCGGCGCGCAGCCACACTGCCCGATTGAGGTGGCGAATGCGGCGCTCGATGTGTTCCATCAACGAGCATGTGATGCCGTCATCACCATCGGCGGCGGTTCGACCATCGGCCTCGGCAAGTACATCGCGGTCGAAACCGGTGCGCCACATATCGCATTGCCGACTACGCTCTCGGGGTCGGAGATGACCCCGCTGTTCGGCGTGCTGGTGGACGGTGAAAAGCGCAATCGGCGCGAATCCAGGGCGCTGGCCAACACCGTCATTGTCGATCCGATGCTGGCGCAATCGCTACCGATCCGCGAGACCGCAACGACCGGCATGAATGCGCTCGCGCATTGCATCGAAGCACTCTATGTTCCCAAGAGCAATCCCCTGACCAGCCAGCTCGCGCTGACCGGGATCGACATGCTCTACCGCGCCCTGAAGCAACTGGCGATCGAGCCAAGCAGCCGGGAAGCCCGCACCCAGGCTGCCTATGGCGCAACGATTGGCGGCTTGATGGTCAACTCGGTGGGCATCGGCATGCATCACCGGATCTGCCACATACTGGGTGGGCGCTTCAAGCTACCTCACGGCGAGTCCAACTGCGTTGTGCTGCCGTATGTGCTGGCCTATAACGCGTCGGCAATCGCGGAAGCCTGCACGACGATGGAGTCGCTGATGGGCACTCATCCCGCCGTGGCGCTGCATCGGCTCGCGCGCGAGCTGCGGGTTCCCACCTCGCTACGTGAACTGGGCGTTCCGGCCGACAGTATCGCCGTTATAGCCGCCGAGTCTTTCCACCACATTGATCACAATCCGTTGCCTGTTGACGAGGCGGCTGTGTTGAAGTTGCTGCAAGCTGCATGGACTGGACAGGAGCCGTCCGTGATGTAAGCAAGCCGTTGCAAAGTGCGGAGGCCTATCCCCGCCTATGCGGGGATAGGCCTCTCGCGGAACGCGCCTCTTCTGTGGGATGGGGGATGGCAGAAGCGGCTCGTTCGTAAACAGCTCGTTGGATTGCATGTCCTGTCGTTGCATGCAACCCCTTCGCTATCGGTCCATGACCTTGCCTTGCTTAATGACTCGCCAGTCGATGGATGCACGACGCTGCGGGGCGTCCGGTACGGCACTTAGTTTGCCGTACCGCTCGCCATGGGTCTTGAGCAAAAGTGGCGACTTTTGTGCGAAATGCGCGGAAGCGCTGCCCTCCTCCCGGCATGCCATGCGTCTGCATACCCGGTTTACCCCCTCCAGCACTCGCAACGCCCTTGAAGCATGCGTTTGCACTTGATGACCAAGGACAGGTGAAATCTCTAAATCTTTGTAGTAAATGTTTGTAATACCTATGAGTTTCAGTCTGGCGTCGTGATCAGGGGCAAGCGTCGACACTTAACGGGCCGCTAACTACAACACGAAGACCCATTGGGAGTGGACGGTGGCGAATCGGATCCGGCTGGGTATGGTGTGCATGCTGTGCGAGGGATGGCTATGTGCTGTCGCCGCTATAACAGGAAGCACTGCGGCAGCTCATCCACCAAACAGCGAATCCGATGACTCCCATCGTGCGCTGCAACAGCGACTCGATCGTCCTTTAATCGACTTTTCCGACACGCTTTTCACCCCCCAGCAGGGGACCCCCACCGATATCGACCAAATCGCGCAGACACCAGACGGGTTCCTCTGGCTTGGTTGCGCGGAAGGGCTCGTACGATTCGATGGCGTCAATTTCGTCAGGGATTTCGGCACCACGCTGCCAAACCACGCCGTTTCCTCGATGTTCGTCGATAAAGATGGCGACTTGTGGGTGGGCTTTTTATACGGCGGCATCGTTCGCCTAAGCCACGGCAAGTTCGAGGCATTCGATGCGGGCCTGCCACCCGGGCACATCATTTGGTCAATCGTGCAGGATCAGCGCGGCGTTCTCTGGGCGACCTCCGGATTCGGGATCTATCGCCTGACAGGCCATAGATGGACCGAAGTGGGAAGCAACATAGGTCCGAGCACCCACTCCGTATACGGCCTGGCGGGGACGCTTAATGACGGCAGGCTGTGGGTCGCCAACAACAAGCGAATCTGGTTTCAAAAACCGGGCACCGATCAATTTGAGCAAGGCGACAAGGACACGTTGTGGAAATCGAAACTGGGCTTCGACTACACCAAGCTGCCGAAGGAATCGGCCGATGAGATCGAAAAAATCGTCGCGTCGCCGTCGGGCGTGGGCTTGCGCGCCGTTACGCTCGATGCGAGCGGGGCGCTGTGGTCCGCGTTTAAAGATCCATTCACGCGGTTCCGCTGGGTGACGTCCCCCGGCGGCAAAAAGGAATACGTGATGGAACCTTTGCCGCACGCCAACAACGCCATCTATACGCCGTTTGCGGATCGCGCGGGCAATATATGGCTTGGTGAAGTCGGTGGCCTTGAGCGACTAAGGCCCAATAAAGTGAACGTGCTCGCAGCACCGAACGACATCATCGGTGTGGAAATGAGTCCCGCCCCGGATGGCGCAATCTGGGTCGGTTCAAATCAGAATTATGGGGTTTATCAGATCAAGGGCGACTCAAGGGTCGCCTGGCCAGCCCTGGGCACGGGCTTGTCGGCCATAAACCTGGACAAGGCAGGAAATACCTGGTTTCTCAAAGCCACGCTGGATCCGGCCGAGGATGACATCCGCGTTTTGTCGAACGGAGTCATCAAGCGACTCTCCTATCCGGCGGGCGTCGCCGGCAGTACCACGATAGGTATCGTGGATGATCCCCTCGGGGGCCACCTGCTGGTGACATCAGTAGGCTTCTTCAGATTGAACGGCGACACATGGACACCTGGCTCAGGTCGGAGCGGACTGCCGAGCGATATGCCGAACCACGTCTATGAAGACGCAAACGGTCGAATCTGGTTGATGTACGCAGGCAACCGCCTGGCTGTAATCGACGGCGCACACGCTTTTACGTATACCGCTGCGGATGGCCTTGCTGTTGGAAACGTTTCCTCGGTGGATATCAAGCCCGATCATTTTTGGGTAGCTGGCGATGATGGTGTTGCGCGATGGGACGGCAAACGCTTTGTCGCGATCACGCTGGCGGGCAACATACCGTTGCGAAACGCAACGGGGGTAGTGGAAACCCCGCAAGGCGATCTTTGGGTAAACGCCGTAGCCGGTCTATACAAGATTTCCAGCGCCGAGCTCGACCGGGCGAAGGCCAACCGGGATTATCACGTCAACGCAAGCATGCTTGATCAAGATGACGGCTTGCAGGGTGGAACACAAAACCTGCAACACGGCCAATCGCTCCTGCAGGGCTCCGACGGCCGCCTGTGGGCCGCCCGGTCTGAAGGCGTTGCATGGATCGATCCATCGCGCATGATGATCAACCCAGTCGCACCTCAAGCCATCGTGCTGTCGATCAGCGCCGACGGACACGATGAGAGCATGGATGCCTTGTCGCTACCGGCTCTCACCCACGTTCTCCGCATTGCCTATACGGCCCCATCGTTGTCGATGCCGGAGCGCGTCACCTTCAAGTATCGACTGGATGGTGTTGACCAGGACTGGCAGGACGCAGGTACACGGCGAGAGGCCACCTATACCAATCTCAGATCAGGCAACTACCACTTCCATGTCATGGCGGCCAACGAGGATGGGATATGGGGCCAACAGGATGCCGTCATACGTTTTCACATCGCCCCCGCCTACTACCAGACCTGGTGGTTCATGGCCCTTTGCGTGATTGCGTCGGCGCTGCTTGCCTCGCTTCTTGTCGCATTCCGTATTCATCAACTACAAGCCAGGCTACGCTTGCAGCTCACTGCCAAGCAGGACGAGCGCGAGCGCATCGCGCGGGAGCTGCATGACACGCTCATGCAGGCCATGTATGCACTCGTACTGCAGGTGCAAACCTGGTCGGATAATAGACTTATCGATATCAAGCTTCGTGAAGACATGAGGCATGTCACCGACCTGACCAACAAAATGCTGACTGACGGCCGAGATCGCATCTTGGCATTGCGGGATTCATCGGAACTGGAATCCGATCTTGCGCGAATGTTGCGCGAAACCGGTGACGAATTATCTAGGCTCTTTTCCAGCAGATTTTCAATCAGAAAATACGGTAACAGCCTGGGTCTACGGTCAGACGTTTTGCACAACGCATTCGAAATTGGCCGGGAAAGCATCCGTAATGCGTTCCTTCACGCCGAAGCCGGCACCGTTACCGTCATCCTTCGCTTTGACAAGCGCAACTTGACGCTGGTTGTGTGTGATGACGGTATCGGCATCCCGGAGGACATCCTTGCTACCGGAGGCAGGGATGGTCATTGGGGGCTTGCCGGCATGCGCGAACGAGCACAGAGCATAGGAGGCAAGTTGAAGATTGCCCGTGGCAGTCATCGTGGCACGGAGGTGACATTTACCGTTCCAGCTCGCCACGCCTATGGCACGTTGACGGCTCGATTACGAAGGCATCTGCGTTGGAAACTCCGTCCAGGAGGCCCATCGTGATGGCCCTATCAAGCATTCAACTGGCGGTGTACCCGGAATTATTCAAGACTCGCCTGGTTAGTGCCAATTAGCAATAAGGCAGGCATCTGAGTTCGATAATCCTCATCAATTTTCACAAAATGTGCACGTATGTGACATAGATAACTCGTTGAGCCATATCGATTCCGCCTCCTATGGCACAACCTACCCGAAAGGGCTATTGCTCCGCCCTACCCCGTATACGATAGTTGCCCAAAACTCAATATCGGCCTGCATATCGCAGCCAACTTAAAGATGAGCAGAGCAACACGCCTTGGAGCAAGGTACGCACCCTATTCGAATTCTTATCGCTGACGACCATCCCATGATGCGCGATGGTCTGCGCAGTGCCATTACGCTTGAAACAGACATGGAAGTTGTCGGCGAAGCCATCGACGGCAACGAGGCCATTGCGTTATTCAAAACATTTCGGCCGGACGTTACGCTTATGGATCTGCAAATGCCGAATGTTGATGGCTTGCAGGCGATTACGGCCATTCGCCAATTCGCACCGGAAGCCTCGATTATCGTATTTACGGTATATCCCGGAGATGCTCGCGTTACGCAAGCACTAACACTGGGCGCGACATCTTATTTACTGAAATCCGCCAGCCGCCAGGACATCATCGTCGCCATACGCGCGGCGGCCGAAGGCCGGCAAATCATTGCCAAGGAAATCAGTGCCGATCTTGCAAATCACCGCGGCACTGCGGGGCTGACAGTGCGCGAACTGAGTGTCTTGCGGCTGGTCAAGTCAGGGATGAGCAATCGCGCCATTGCAGACTCACTGTTTGTGTCTGAGGACACCATCAAGTCGCACATGAAAAGCATCCTTTCGAAACTCGGTGCGTCGGATCGCACACATGCCGTGACCATCGCCGTCAAACGCGGGTTTCTCGATTCGCTATAAAAACAGGGACTAAGCCAACTGCGCACCGCGCGCTCGCCGGTAAGCACCCGGGCTGGCACCCATCCTGCGAGCAAAGATCCGCGTAAAGTGACTTTGGTCTGCGAATCCCGCCGCTAGCGCAACGTCCGCCAACGACAGCTCTTGATCATCAAGCAGTTCAACCGCGCGCTCTACACGCCGGGTCAATAACCATTGGTGTGGCGTAATACCCAAGCTCTTCTTGAAGGCGCGCACAAATGCGCTAGGTGATAAGCGGCAGGCGTCCGAGATCTTTGCCAACGAAACGCCTTCTACAAGATTCTCACTCATAAGCTCCTTCGCGGCCCGCTGTTGCCACGGCGCCAATCCACAGCGCCTCGCTACCAGGCCCCGGCGCACCCCGCCGTAAGTCAGCAGCAGGTGACCCCGCAGCGCGAGCAGCAAAGAATCGACCACCAGACCATAAGCACGACCGACACAACCGAAATAGGGAGCAAGTGATAAGCCTATGTTTCGTATGATGGCGTCGTCTGCAACCTGCCCTTGGCGGATGTCCAGCCTCTTGGGGATCTTCCATGAATCGCCATCATCCAGACCCGATAAGGATGCTCGCGGCACATGGAAGTAAATGGCATGAAACGGTTCGTCAAAATAAAGAGCCGGCCCCTGGGCAAGGTCATAGAAGCAACTGTTGCCGCCACTGATGGATGCCGAATGAGTCAAGCCATTCCGCAACCAGACCTCGTGATGACGTAAATTCTTTAGATGCAGCGCAATCAGGTAGGCGTCGTCATCACCGACGCGACCGGTAAGCCCGAGACGATAATTATCGATGCGAATTTCCGTCGCAGCGAGGCCAAACTCTCCTGGGCCTTCGCTGACTAGCGTAGGTGCATCATTCAGACCGAACGCGCGCGCCAACCGCGCCCCATAGGCACCCTCAACCACGATCGTAACCTCCACATTCGAGACGAAGGTCTAGCCATACCCCTGACTTCGCAAAGGCGAGTCTATGTTGAACTTACCGACAGCCGTGAGTAACCACTCAATAGGGTGAAATTAGATGGAACGTAAGCCGTGAGTAACCACACGCAACCTAATGCCATCTGCGGCCATCGATAATCCGGCGCCCCCCGAAATCGGGTAATAACTCCCAAAAAATGCAATACATGTGCGCAGGATATTTATAGCGTGATCTGCACGCCTATAACGACAAAGGTTATCCGCCATGCACGAGGACGTTCGCCTTTCCAGGGCGCTTGAACGCGTTATTCAAGCGCAACAGACTCTCGAAGAAGCCGAATTCTCTTCGTTTTTGGTATTCGAATCATGCCACTCCATGCTTGCACAAGCACTCGCGGAGTGGATGGGCGACAAGAAAAAGGCGGCCCATTGGATGATGATTCGCCGCAGCACTTTCCAGGGAAAGTCCGGTTTCGAATTAATCATTGAAGGCGATATCGACAGACTATGGGAGCACGTCAATGTCGCAACCGCCCTGCAATGCAGATCGTATAAGGCGTATTAATGCATCGAAACACCAATGCAATCGTTATTCCACCGTCACCGATTTCGCCAGGTTACGCGGCTGATCCACATCAGTACCGCGCAACACGGCAACGTGATACGCAAGCAACTGCAATGGCACGGTAAATACCGCCGGCGCGATGAACTCGCCGCCACCGTCGATACGCAGGATGGCGCCGCGCGTGGCATTGCCATCAATGTGCGCAGCAGTGTCGGCAAACACGATCAGCTCGCCGCCACGGGCGCGCACTTCCTGCAAATTGGACTTGAGCTTGTCGAGCAGCGGACCGTTCGGCGCGACCGCGATCACCGGCATGTCTTCGTCGACCAGGGCTAGCGGGCCGTGCTTGAGCTCGCCGGCCGGATAGGCTTCGGCGTGGATGTAGGAGATTTCCTTGAGCTTGAGCGAGCCTTCCAGCGCCACCGGATGATGCGCGCCACGACCGAGGAAAAGCGCGTGATTGCGATGCACGAAACGCTCGGCCAGCTCGATGATTTGCGGCTCCAGCTTCAAGGCATCGTCGATCGATCGTGGCAGATGCAGTAGTTGCGCGCACAGATCCTGATAACGCGCATCATCCATGCCGCGCTGTTTGGCCAGATGCAGCGTGAGCAGCGCCAGCGCGCTGAGCTGAGTCGTAAACGCCTTGGTGGACGCGACGCCGATTTCCGGGCCGGCACGGGTCATCAGCTTCAGGTCGGCTTCGCGCACCACCGATGATTCGGGTACGTTGCAGATGGCCAGCGTGCCGAGATAGCCACGGCGGCGTGATTCGCGCATCGCGGCCAGGGTATCGGCGGTTTCGCCGGATTGCGAAATGGCGATGAACAGCGTGCCTTCCGGCACCACTGCTTCGCGATAGCGGTATTCGCTGGCGACTTCCACGTTGACGGGCAGGCGCGCGTGTTCTTCGATCCAGTATTTGGCCACCATGCCGGCGTGGTAGCTGGTGCCGCAGGCGATGATGTGCAGGCCCTTCACCTTGGTCAGCAGTTCGTCGCCGCCGACGCCGAAGATATTGGGCAGCACGCCATTGGCATGGATGCGTGCTTCCAGGGTGTCGGCCACCGCGCGCGGTTGCTCGAAGATTTCTTTCTGCATGTAGTGGCGGTATTCGCCACGCTCTACCGCATCGGCGGAAAGTTCGCTCTCGTGCATGGCGCGTTCGGCGGGCTTGCCGTCGAGCGTGTAGATGTGCGCGCTTTCGCGAGTGATCTCCGCCACATCACCTTCATCGAGATAGATGATCTTGTTGGTGACCTGGACCAGCGCCTGCGCATCCGAACCAAGAAAGTGTTCGCCGATGCCCACGCCGATCAGCAGCGGCGCACCGCGACGCGCACCGACGACGCGACCCGGTTCATCGCGGCTGATCACCGCGATGGCATAAGCGCCGTCGAGCTCGCGTACCGTAGCAAGTACGGCTTCGCGCAGGCTCATGCCCTTGTCGAGGTTGACGTCGACCAGTGCGGCCATCACTTCCGTATCGGTTTCGGAAGCGAAGACATAGCCCTTGCTTTGCAGCTCCACACGCAGGCTTGCGTAGTTTTCGATGATGCCGTTATGCACCAGGGTCACGCGGCCGACCATGTGGGGATGCGCGTTGACTTCGCTGGGTACGCCATGCGTGGCCCAGCGCGTATGCGCGATACCGGTACCGCCCGGGAAGGGTTCGGCCAGATACAGGGCTTCCATCTCGCGCACCTTGCCCTTGGCGCGCACGCGGTGGACCTGCCCGCCTTCCAGCACGGCCAGACCGGCCGAATCGTAACCGCGGTATTCCAGGGCCTTGAGTCCGGCGATCAGCAGCGGTGCTACATCACGTTGAGCGGCGGCGGCGACGATTCCACACATGGTGATTCCTTAACGACAGCGATGCAAAACGGCGACTGTGCCGGCCTGCCGTTTCGACAGGCTTTCTTGCCACGGGTTCCGGAGCAAGCCCGGGCGTTTGCACCCTTACTGCTCGCCCCTGGCTCCCTGCCCTCAATGCACTTTGCGGCGCAGGTAATTCAACAGGTCGATGCGCGTGATCAAACCCAGGAACTGCTCCCCATCCATCACGATGGCGACGTGGCCGCGGTCGAACACCGGCAGCAGGGACTGGATCGGCGAGCGCACATCCAGTATTTGCAGGTCGCTGATCATGGCCGTGGCCACCGAGTCACGGAAGCGCGCTTCGTCGGCATGCACATGCATGAGCACATCCGATTCGTCGAGGATGCCGACCAGGCGACTGCCATCCATGACCGGCAACTGCGATACGTCGTACAGCTTCATGCGCGTGTAGGCGGTCATCAACAGTTCCTTCGGCCCCACCACCACGGTGTCGCGCTGGGCGAACGGACGCAGCAGCAGATCACGCAGGTCACCGTGCTGCTCGCGTTCGATAAAGCCGTTATCGAGCATCCAGTAGTCGTTGTACATCTTTGACAGGTACTTGTTGCCGGTGTCGCAGACCAGGGTGACCACGCGCTTGGGCTCGGTCTGTTCGCGGCAATACTTCAACGCGGCGGAAAGCAGGGTGCCGGTGGAAGAGCCGCCCAGCACACCTTCTTTCGCCAGCAATTCGCGTGCAGCCAGGAAGCTTTCCTTGTCGGAAATCGCATAGGCTTTTTTGACGCGGGTGAAGTCGCTGATGGTGGGCAGGAAGTCTTCGCCGATGCCTTCGACCATCCAACTGCCGGACTTGGTCGAGAGCACGCCTTCGTTGATGTATTGCGCGAGGATGGAGCCGACCGGATCGGCCAGCACCAGTTCGGTGCTCGGCGAAGCTTCGGCAAAATATTTGGAAAGACCGCTGAGCGTGCCGGAGGAGCCGCAACCCACCACGATCGCGTCGACCTTGCCGTCCATCTGCCGGAGGATTTCCGGTCCGGTGGTTTCGATGTGCGCCTTGGGGTTGTCCGGGTTGCCGAACTGGTTGATGAAATACGCGCCGGGTGTTTCGCGCGCGATGCGCTCGGCCATGTCCTGGTAATACTCCGGATGACCCTTGGCGACATCGGAACGCGTCAGCACCACTTCGGCGCCCATGGCCTTGAGATTGAAGATCTTCTCGCGGCTCATCTTGTCCGGCACCACCAGGACCAGGCGATAGCCCTTGGCCTGCGCCACCAGCGCCAGCCCCAGACCGGTATTGCCGGCGGTGCCTTCCACCAGCGTCGCGCCGGGCTTGATCTTGCCGGCTTTTTCCGCCCCCTCGATCATCGAAAGGCCAATGCGGTCCTTGATTGAACCGCCCGGATTGGCGCTTTCCAGCTTCAGGAATAGCTCGCAATGCCCGGTATCCAGGCGCTGGGCCCGCACCATGGGGGTGTTCCCGATCAGCTCGAGGACGCTTGCGTTGACCGTCATGAAAACTCCGTGCTTGAGGTCTGTGGTGCGATATGAAGCGTAATCATAACGGGAATGGGGGTAGCGGTAGGTGGGCCGGTCAGGGATGAGGGGCCAGTGGTGACGGCGCATGCTCGTAGTCTCACGTCTGTGCGCGAACCTGCGCCCTCGCCCCCATAAAACGCCAACGGCCCCGGCAGCTTCCGCTGCGGGGCCGTGTGTCATGTCAAAACCAGCAGATCAGTTGATGTGATGCGTCCGGCTGTCCCACATGCGCTGCAGCTTCTCCTTCGCGTACAACTTCTCTTTCTTCATCCCTAAAAGTGTCACATCGTCAATGGGAAGCACGCCGATTTCGGCATCGTGCACCTTGCTGTCGAGTTCCTTGTGATGTTGGTAAAGCCGACGAAACTCTGCATCGGCCTTCATAAAGGCTTCGACAGCATCACGCTGCTGATCTTCGAACATGATTCAACCTCCTCGCGGTAAGACTGCGGGCGCAATGACGAGCGTCCGCGAACAGAAGTGAATCGCACGCATAACTACGTCCCAGGCCCTTGATACAGGACACGGGTGCGGGAAGTAGGAGGGGTATGCGCATGATTCAGTCGGTAAGCCGCGACGGCATTGGGGCCGCGGCGACTTCGACCCTACTCCCGGTCGCAGGGGGGCACAAGGGCCCCTCGGGAAGCCGCATGGGAGCGTGGCTGGTAGTCAAAAACCTGTAAAACGGGGTGTTTTACGTCGGGCCGGTTTCAGCTTGCCGCCCGCGGCCAGAGTGCTTGCCCACACTGGCCGGCCCTCCCGCTCCTCCCCGCGTACCTCTTAGCGGAGAGGGCGAGAAAGTGCTCAGTTACCGCCGGGTTGCTGCGCCGGCTGGCTGTCCTGCAGTGCCTTGGCGGCCTGGGCAGCCTTGGTGGCGAGCGCAGCCTGACGCTTGGCGGCCTGGGCAAGCCGGGATTGGGCCGCAGCCAGCTTGCGCGCCTGGTCTGCCTCGGCCTGGGCCTGGGCGGCCTGGGCGGCAGCTTCCTGACCCTGTGCCTGCAGGCGTGCGGTTTCCTGCTGCGCCAGCTGGTATTGCATGCGCTGGATATCGAGCTGCTGCTGCGCGGAGTTGGCGTCGATGCGGCTGCGGTCGAGCTGCAGCTGGGCGTTGTCCTGATCCAGCTGATTGAGCTGGCGCTGCGCAACCTGCAACTCCGCCTCGGCCCTGGCCTGATCGACCCGGCGTTCGGCGATATACAGCGCATGCGGCCGCTCTCGCGAGCCGGACTGGACCAGCTGGCTGATGGCCTCGCGCGCCAGCGCCTGGTCGGCCTGCGCGTAGGTGCCCAGGGTCGGATCGCTGGCCAGCTGATTCAAGCTATTGTTCAATCGGTCGACATCTATGTCGTCCTTGTGCGCCTGAACGCCCGCACTGGCCAATACCGCCAACAAAGAAACGGCAGTGATCGACAGATACTTCATGGAAACGGGCTTTTTCATGGCTGGCCTCCTTGGTTCTGCTGGCCAGAATCAGGCACGGTCTGGAAACCGCCCTGCCCCTGCTGCTGGGTGGGTTGCTGCTGCGTGGGCTGCGGATTCGGGTTGCCGAGTACCGAGGACGACGGCGCGGGCATGTCCTGCTGCACCGGCGCCTGGGCCGGAAGCGCCGGGGCGCTGGATGCCGGCACGGGCGAGGTGGCCGACGAAGCCGGGTTGCCGCCGTTGTCGTCCGAATTGTCCGGATTGTCGCCAGCGGCCTGCTGCTGCATGGAGGCCTGCTGCGCGGCCAGCTGAGCCTTCTGCTGCTGGTAATGCTGATCGTTCTCGGACTGCGCTTCGGCGTTCTGCGCGCGCAACTGACTGTTTGCGTCCGTTTTGGACTGAATTTGGGCACGCGCCGCGGCCAGCATGGCCTTGGTGCGCGCAAGCGTGGCGTCAGCCCGCGACTCATCGGCCAGGTCGGCGGCCTGCGCATATTTGCGGTCAGCCATCGCTACCTGCGCCTGCTGGAACTTGTCCTGGGCGAAGCCGAAATCGACCGGATCGTAGGTATCCGCCCCCGCATCGCGAGCGGACTGCAGCTGCGCCTGGGCCTGATTCATCGCGCTATCCGGCGGGGGAACGCTGGCGCAGCCGCCAAGACTTAACGACACTGCCAACAACAACGCCGGAACCACCGCACGGGTACGCCCCTTGCGTACCTGTAACGGGGAAAATGTGTGCACCATCACTCATTCCTCTCGGAGGATCACGGCGTATTGTGAGCGGGCATAATCCTTGAATGCAATGCATAAAAATCTGGGGTCTTTAAGGTGGATATCGGTTACTTCCTCAAGCTGATGGTGGATAAGGGCGCGTCGGACATGTTCCTGACGACGGGGGCCCCGGTGAACATCAAAGTCGAGGGCAAGCTGTACCCACTCGGCAATACCGGGCTGCCCAGCGGCATGGTGAAAAAGATCGCCTATTCGCTCATGGACGAGGGCCAGGTACCGCAGTTCGAGCGTGACCTGGAACTCAACATGGCGCTGGCGGTGAAAGAAGCCGGCCGTTTCCGTATCAACGTTTTCAAACAACGCGGCGAAGTGGGCATGGTGATCCGCGCGATCAAAAGCGAGATCCCCAGCATCGACCAGCTGCAACTGCCGCCCATCTTCCGCGACCTAATCATGGAACCGCGCGGACTGATCCTGGTGGTGGGCGCCACCGGCTCGGGCAAGTCGACCACGCTGGCGGCCATGCTCGACCACCGCAACAGCAATACCCCCGGTCACATCCTCACCATCGAGGATCCGATCGAATACCTGCACCGCCACAAGAAGTCGATCGTCAACCAGCGCGAAGTGGGCCTGGATACGCACACCTATCACGAGGCCCTGCGCAACGCGATGCGCGAGGCGCCGGACGTGATCATGATCGGCGAAATCCGCGACACCGATACGATGGAAGCGGCCATCGCCTTCTCCGAAACCGGTCACCTGTGCCTGGCCACGCTGCACTCCAACAACGCCGACCAGACGCTGGAGCGCATCCTCAACTTCTTCCCCGAGTCGGCCCACAAGAACGTGCTGATGAACCTCGCCCTCAACCTGCGCGCGGTGATCAGCCAGCGCCTGGTGACCGGCAAGGATGGCCGTCGCCTGCCGGCGGTGGAAGTGCTGCTCAATACGCCATTCATTCGCGACATGATCCGCCGCGGCCAGATCCATGAAGTGAAAGAAGCCATGGACCGCAGCCTGCAGGAAGGCATGCAGACCTTCGACCAGTCCTTGTACAGGCTGTATAAGAATGGCCGTATCGAGCTGGAAGAAGCCTTGTCGAAGGCGGACTCGCGTGATGGCCTGGCGTTGAAGATCCGTCTGTCGGAAGGCGGGAATACCGAGAATGCGGAGCTTGCGGGTAACGATCCGTACGGGCTGGGGTTTTAAGGCCGTGGCCTGAGGCTACCCTGGAAGTGATCCGGGGTAGTTCGAGGGGTCGGATTAGTGGGTCATCTTGCCGGCAGCTGCATCGGAGCCGCGCTTTGATGGCGCTACCCGGCAAGTGCGTCCCCCTCACCCCAACCCTCTCCCCGGAGGGGAGAGGGAGAAAAGCTGGTGCGCGTAATCCTGCTCTACTCCCCCTCCCCTCCGGGGAGAGGGTTGGGGTGAGGGGCCCGCGCTTGCCAGCAACTTCAAACTTCTATGCACTCGGTGGTGGCTGCGCATCCGGCTGCTGTTCCGGCGTCGCATCGTGGAACGCCTGCAATGCCGCGCACGCGGCATCGATGCGCAGAATGGTTGGGTAATCGCCCAACGGCACCTTCCAGCGTCGCGCGTTGTACACCTGCGGCACCAGGCATACATCCGCCATGCCCGGGGTGTTGCCATGGCAGTAATGGCCAGTGTGCTTGCTGTTGGCCAGCATGATTTCAAGCGCACGCAGGCCGATGGATACCCAATGACGCATCCACGCGGCTTTCTGTTCGTCGCTGGCGCCAAATTCCTTGCCGATCGCCTGCAAGACGCGCAAGTTGCCGATCGGGTGAATATCGCATGCCACCGCCTGCGACAGCGCACGCACACGCGCCCTGCCTGCCGGGTCGGCCGGCAGCAATGGCGGCTGCGGGTGGGTTTCTTCCAGGTATTCGAGTATCGCCGGGGACTGCGTCAACACCAGCCCGCCGTCAATCAAGGTCGGCACCAGTTCCTGCGGATTGAGAGCCGCGTAGGCGGGCGAGTGCTGCTCGCCACCGTCGCGCGTCAGGTGGATTGCCCGCGTTTCGTAACGCAAACCCTTTAGATTCAGCGCAATGCGTACGCGATAGGCAGAACTGGAGCGCCAGTAGTTGTAAAGGACGAGGTCGGAGGCCATTAGCCGTTCTCTGATTGAGACGACGTAAGTGTAAGAGCCTGCCTGTCGTCTTGGGATAGCAGGCGTCCTCGAAAGCCTGCCGTTTGCATCAATGCGATGCTGACGGGAAAATATGCGGTTCCGGCCTCGTGGCCGACCTTCTAAAGCTGCCAGGAGTTTTCCCGTGACTGTCACCCGCATGAGCGACCTCGACCTGCGCGGCAAGCGCGTGCTGATCCGCGAAGACTTGAACGTGCCGATCGAAAACGGCCGTATCACCTCCACCCAACGTCTGGATGCTTCGCTGCCGACCATCAAGGCCGCGCGCAATGCCGGCGCCAAGGTCATGGTGATGTCGCACCTGGGACGTCCAAAGGAAGGCCAGTTCGATGCGGAATCCTCGCTCGCGCCGGTGGCGAAGTGGCTGGGTGAGCATCTTGGTACACCGGTGCGCCTGATCGCCGATTACCTCGGCGGTGTCGATGTCGCCGAAGGTGAAGTGGTGGTGCTGGAAAACTGCCGCATGAATGTCGGCGAGGGCAAGGACGATGAAGCGCTCGCGAAGAAATATGCAGCGCTGTGCGACGTGTTCGTGATGGATGCCTTCGGCACTGCACACCGCGCCCAGGCATCAACCCATGGCGTCATCAAATTCGCGCCCATCGCCGCTGCCGGTCCGCTGCTGTGCGAGGAGCTCGACGCACTCGGCAAGGCCCTGGAACATCCGGCCCATCCGTTGCTTGCCATCGTGGCCGGCTCGAAGGTGTCCACCAAGCTCACGCTGCTTGAAAACCTGATCGGCAAGGTCGATCAGCTCATCGTCGGCGGCGGCATTGCCAACACCTTTATCGCCGCCGCCGGCCATTTGGTCGGCAACTCGCTGTACGAACCGGATCTGCTGCCCGCCGCCAGGAAAGTGCTGGCCATTGCCAAGCGCCGCGGTGCCGAAGTGCCGATGCCGGTGGACGTGATCGTCGCGCCGGAGTTTTCCGCGCACGCGTCGGCGACGGTCAAGCCGGTGGATCAGGTGAAGGATGGCGAGATGATCCTCGACATCGGCCCGGAGACCGCCAGGCGCTACGCCGAGCTGATCGCCAAGGCCGGCACCGTGGTATGGAACGGCCCGGTGGGCGTGTTCGAATTCGATGCTTTCGGCAAGGGCACGGAAGTGTTGGCGCATGCCATCGCCGACTCCAAGGCCTTCTCGATTGCCGGTGGCGGCGACACGCTGGCGGCCGTCGACAAGTACGGCATTGCGCAAAAGGTGTCCTACATCTCCACCGGCGGCGGCGCCTTCCTGGAATTCCTGGAGGGCAAGGAACTGCCCGCGGTTGCCGCACTCAAGGCACGCGCGGCCAAGTAATGCTCTGTCTTTTCGACCTGGATGGCACGCTGATCGATTCCGAGCTGGGTGTCACCGCGTGCATCCGACACGCATTGACCAAACTGGATGTGCCCACGCCTGCCGATCTGCGCCCGTGGATCGGCCCGCCGCTGCGCCAGAGCTTTGCGCCGCTACTGAATGACGATGCAGCCCTGGTCGAAATGGCCGTGGATTATTACCACGAGCGTTTTGCCGACATCGGTTGGCGCGAATACGCGATCTACCCGGGCATCGCGGAGCTGATCGACACGCTGCAGGGCGCGGGACATCAGCTCGCCGTCGTCACCAGCAAACCGCACCGGCACGCGCAGCCGATCATCGATGCGCTACCGTTCGGCAATCGCTTCAAGAAACTGTACGGGCCGCATCCTTCCAGTCCGCATAGCGAAAAAGCCTCGATGATCGCAGAGGCGCTCGCTGACTTCGGCGCCTCGCCGCAAGAAACGCTGATGATCGGCGACCGCCGTTACGATATCGAAGGTGCTGTAGCCAACGGTGTGATCGGCATCGGCGTGCTATGGGGTTTTGGCAGCCGTGAAGAACTGGAACTCGCTGGGGCGCAGGTGGTGATCGAGCATCCGCAACATTTCGGTGCATTGCTTGATTCTGCACGCTGGTTTACTCCTGCCTTGATCCGGGAGTAACTCAACAACGCCTCGTCGTTTCGTGGAGTGTGTCGGGTTAGGCGGATGTACGAACTAGACACATGGGTAACACGTGCGCCAAGCGTAGGTTGGGTAGGTTGGGTTAGCGCAGCGTAACCCAACGGAATTCCATCGAAGCGACAAACATCGTTGGGTTACGCTGCGCTAACCCAACCTACCCAACCTCACTCGTCGCCGTTGCGCTTGGGCCGCACCCGGAACGCCACGCTGATCCTCGGTCCCACCGGTCGCCGCAGCTTGGGAATGCCGTGGTCGTAATGCAGCTGCGCATTCCATCCCATCAGCAACAGGCTGCCGGCCTCCAATTCAAGTTCCGTCTTCAGGTGCGGCGGCGTTTTGCGGCGAATCACCATGGTTCGCGTCGCACCCAGCGATAAAAGCACAATCGGCTGGTTGGGCATCAGTTCGTGCAGCTTGTCGTTATGCGGCGCCACGCTGTCGTGCTCGTTGCGATAAAAATTCAGGCCGATGCTGTCGAATGGCGCGCGCACTTGCGCCTTGACCACATCGAGCGCATTCGCAAGCACCTGGGGCAAGGACGGATCGTCAGCCGCATAGTGGCAGTGCAAACGCGGCACTTCCACCATGCGCTCGTACATCATGCGTGAACCCGAATGCCAATCGACGCCTTTCAGCAAGGCGTCAAACCAGCTTGCCGCCAGCTCGGGCGTTATCACGTCCGGTTGATAAGTGATCGGCCCGGTCTGTTCGTCGGCAATCCGTTGCACGCCCGTTTCGAAAAGTGAGGATTGCATGATGGGTATGCCGGTTTGAACCATCGACTCAATGGAAATCTCGTGAACGCGCATCCAGCTCGCTGAGCATGCTGCTGACATCGTGCAGGCGGCGCGCAATCAGATGACTTACGCCGTCGACCGCCTCCCATCGTCCCTCGACGGCCAACAGGCGCGCTTCCAGATAAGGCCGGCGCTGGCTTTGTGCCACATGGTTCCAGACCACCACATTCACGTAGCCGAATTCATCTTCGATCGTGATGAAAGTAACGCCGCTGGCGGTCTGTGGTCGTTGCCGCTGCGTGACCAGGCCTACTGTGCGCACCTGCGTGTCGCGTGGCTGCTTTTGCAGGCGGCGCGAATCCATAAAGCGCGCTGCGTGCAAGCGAGTGCGCAGCAGCTTCAATGGGTGCGGGCCAAGGGTCAGCCCGCTGTGCGCATAATCGGCCGTGAGGTTTTCCAGCGGCGTGGGCAGCGGCAGCACGATATCCTGCTCACGCGGGCTTTCGCGGCCGAACAGCGGCAAGGATGTTTCCACGCCGGAGGTCAGCCATAGCGCGCGATGGCGATGCCCCGCCAATCCACGCAAGACACCCGCATCGGCCAGCAGATCCTGATGACGCGGATCCAGTCCGGCCCGCGCGCATAGATCGACAACGTCGCGGAACGGTTGCGCTTTACGCGCATTTGAAATCCGCAGTGCGACATCCTCGCGGCAGCCGCGCAACTGGCGCAGGCCGAGCCGGAGCGCCAGGCCGCCCTTGCTGCGCGCATCCATTTCCAGCGTGCAATCCCAGTCGCTATGGCGCACATCCATCGGCCGCACGTTGATGCCATGCCGCTGCAAATCCTGCACGATCTGGCTTGGGCTGTAGAACCCCATCGGCTGCGCATTGAGCAAGGCGCAGGCATAGGCAGCCGGTTCATGGCATTTCAGCCAGCTGCTGACATAGGCGAGATTGGCGAAGCTGGCCGAATGGCTTTCCGGAAAACCATAGCTGCCGAAACCCTTGATCTGCTCGAAAATCTGCGCGGCGAATGCTTCGCTGTAGCCGTTTTTCAGCATGCCGCTGGTAATCCGTTCGCGATGCGCCTCCATGTCGCCATGGCGCCGCCACGCTGCCATCGAGCGGCGCAACTGATCGGCCTGACCAGGCGTGTAACCGGCAGCGACTATCGCCAGCTTCATCACCTGTTCCTGGAACAGCGGCACTCCCTTGGTGCGCTCAAGCACCGGCCTTAATGCCTCCGACGGATACTCGACGGGATCTTCGCCATTCCGCCGCCGCAGATAGGGATGCACCATGCCGCCCTGGATCGGGCCGGGACGCACGATCGCAATCTGGATCACCAGGTCGTAGTAATTGACCGGTTTCAAGCGCGGCAACATCGACATCTGCGCACGGCTTTCGATCTGGAACACACCAATGGTGTCCGCGCGCTGGATCATCGCGTAGGTATCACGATCACCATGCTCGATCGTCGCGATATGCCATCGTTTGCCACGCTGCTCATGCACGAGATCGAAACACTTGCGCAGGCACGTGAGCATACCCAGCGCAAGACAATCGACCTTGAGCAGACCCATGGTGTCCAGGTCATCCTTGTCCCACTGGATGATGGTGCGATCCGGCATGGCCGCATTTTCCACCGGCACCAGTTCATGCAAGGGCGCGTTGGCAATGACAAAACCGCCGACGTGCTGGCTGAGATGGCGCGGCATACCGATCAGCTGCGCGGTCAAGACCAGCACCTTGCGCAGCAAGGGAGCTGCCGGATCGAAACCCTGCTCGCGCAGGCGTGCATCCAGCGACTCCTCGCCATCCCACCACGCCAGTATGCGGCTGAGTTTGTCGATCTGATCGTCAGGCAGACCCAGTGCCTTCGCCACGTCACGCACGGCGCTCTTGGCGCGATAGCTGATCACCGTCGCTGCCAGCGCGGCGCGCGTGCGTCCATATTTCCGATAGATGTACTGGATGACTTCTTCGCGGCGCTCGTGCTCGAAGTCGATATCGATGTCCGGCGGCTCATTCCGTTCTTCGGAAATAAAACGCTCGACCAGCAGATCGACTTTCTCCGGATCGGCATGCATCACGCCCAGCGTATAGCAGACAATGGAGTTGGCCGCCGAGCCACGCCCTTGGCACAGGATGCCTTCGCCTTGCGCGAAGTGCACGATGTCGTACACGGTAAGGAAATACGCCGCGTAGTTTTTCTTTTCGATCAGCCTGAGTTCGGTGTCGATTTTTTCCGCGATATCCTGCCGAATGCCGTTCGGCCAGCGCCACGCCACACCCTTGGCGACGAGCTGGCGCAGCCACTGCATGGGGGTATGGCCGTCCGGCACCAGTTCGGCGGGGTACTCGTATTTCAGTTCGCTGAAGCTGAAGGTGCAGCGCCTGGCGATGCGTACGCTTTCAGCCAGCCAGTCTTGCGGATAAATATCCTGCAATACCGAACGCCGACGCAGATGCCGCTCGCCGTTGCGGAACAGCACGGCGCCTGCGTCGGCCATGCCCAGGTGATGACGAATGGCCGTCATGGTGTGCTGCAGCGGCAAGCGGCTACGCACGTGCATGTGCACATCACCGGCTGCAACACGCGGCAGTTGCAGGTGTTCGCCGAGCACGTCCAGTTCGGACATGCGCGCGTGGTCATCGACATCGCGATGCAATTCCACCGCCAGCCAGGCACGCTCGCCGAAAGTGTGTTTTACCCAGGCGCCTTGCTCTGGATCCGGCTCGCGCTCGGGAATCCACAGCGCCAGGGTGCCGGGTGCGCCGTCCACAAGGTCCGACCTGGAGAGGCGGTAGTTGCCCTTGGTCGAAGCGCGCCGTCCTTGGGTAATCAGGCGGCACAGCGCGATGTAGCCCTGCTTGGTTTCCGCCAGCAGCACCAGCTTGGGGCCATCGCTCAGCTGGATTTCCGTGCCTACGATCAACGGCATTTTGGTATCGCGGGACGCCTCGAAGGCACGCACGATGCCGGCGAGCGAGCATTCGTCGGTGATGGCCAGCGCGGCATAACCGCAATCGGTGGCGCGCTCGAACAATTCGCGCGCACTGGATGCGCCGCGCTGAAACGAGAAATCGGAAAGGCAATGCAGTTCGGCGTAGTCGGTCATGCGAACCACCCGTGCAGCATCCAGCCCGATTGTTCGCCCGGTGCGCAAAACGCCCAGGCGCGCTGGCCCAGTTCGGTTTCCAGGATGTAGTAATCGCGCCGCGTGTCGCCGCCGTCCCACCAGCCGGTTTCCAGCCGTTCGGGACCGGAGATCACGCGCAAGGC
This sequence comes from Dyella flava, assembly GCF_016904955.1. Taxonomy (GTDB): domain Bacteria; phylum Pseudomonadota; class Gammaproteobacteria; order Xanthomonadales; family Rhodanobacteraceae; genus Dyella_B; species Dyella_B flava. The sequence continues at coordinate 45,385 of NZ_JADIKE010000036.1, forward strand.
GCCACGCAGCGGAATCGGCCGTTCCAGCAGCCAGGTGGGACGCGGACGCGGTTCGAGCGGCGCATCGTCCTGCGCGGCGATGCGCTGCGAATGTTCCGGGCGTGGATCGATGGTGCTGCCCCATTGATAAACCGCGCGATCGCCCAGCCGTGCACGCAAACGTTCGCGCAATTGCTCGAACGGCAAGGCGTTGGCGGGGCGCTCGTCGAACAGATCGCGACCGGCGGGCACGAAGCCGGGCAAATCGTCGGCAATCAGGCGCACGGTGAGCACCGGTGCGGGCAACTGGATTCGCTCCAGGCGACCACGCGCAGCATCGAACAGCACATCCGCATTGCGCTCGGGCGAGAGCATGCTGATGACCACCTCGGTCGCGGCGAGATCACGATGCTCCAGCTTCAAGAGGAAACGCTGCACGCCGCCATCGCGTCCCGACAGATACGCCGCCAGATCGCCGGTCATGCGCTTAAGCGGAAAAATCAGTGCCGCGACGTTTTCCACTTCATGCGACAGCTCGATGGTCCAGTCGACCGCATCCGGCGGCATGTACAGATCGAGCCCGGCGGGCAGATCGCCGATCAGGCGATCCATCGCCTGCAGCAGCTCTGCACCGAAGCGGCGCTGCAAACCATCACGCGGCATGCCGAGCAGTTGCCCGAGACGGCGCACACCCATGCGTGGAAGCGCATCGATCGCTTGCGCCGGCAAGCGGCTCTTGCCCAATGGCACATCGTCGAGGCGTTGCCGCAAACCTTGATGGCTGAGCGCTGTCTGCCCATCGCTCATGCCCGCCAGGACGTAGGCACCATGCGGCGTCGGTGCCGCCGCAATGCGGTAGCGAAAACCCAATGCGGCAAAATCGGTGCGCAGCCGATGTTCCATCATCGCCCACGACCCGAACAGACTTTGGCTTTTGCTCACTTCGAGCACGATGGCATGCGGCAGCAAGGCCACCTGCGAGCTGTAGCGATAAGCCACGCTGGCGAGAAACTGCTGCCAGCGCGCGACATCGGCGGCGGCGTATGGAACCGCTTCGAATCGCGCCAGCAAGGCTTGCGCGGCGGTCAGCCGTTGCCCGATACGCAGGCCGGCCTCGCGGGCCGAAGCATTGACCGCCACCACGGTGCGCGCATTGGCCGGGCCATCCACCAGGACCAGTGGACTGTTATCCGCGCGACCGCGAAGAACCCCATCCAGCGCCAACTGCGGTAGCAATAGGCAGGCCCACAACATAGACCGACCTCACGCGCTTGGCTTCTCTAGCGCGTAATTCCCGCGAAGGCCGGAATCCACGGCGCCATGCATATGCTGATGAACCACATGCATTACCGCCATCGGATTCCAGCCTTCGCCGGAAAACCGTTGCGCTTGATTAAAGGGAATCGCTTGCGCCGGCGTATTGCCGCCGCGGCATTTGCGTATCCAGAGGGATGCGTGCGGCATGCCGGCAAGTTCCAGCCGCAGCGAAGCCGGCGAAGCATTTGCCAGATGTTTGCGATCGCGGAATACGAAAGCGAGCGCACGGCCGGTGTCGGCCGCCACCTGCAGACGGCGCAGGCTGCGGTCATCCGCCTGTTGCGGCCAGGCCAGCACCGCAGCACAACTGCCGGAACGCAGACATTGCTCGGCTGCCCACAGCACCTGTTTTTCGTCGGCATCGACGATCTCCAGGCGCTGCAGATTCACGCCTTGCTGTCGCCAGCCCATGGCGCAGGGCGCATACGGCGGCGCGATCAGGACGACGGGTCGATCGCCGCGCGTCAATCGCGCCAGGGTCGGCAGCAGCAGCCGCAATTCGCCGATGCCATCGGCCGGCAGCAGGATTTCCGTCAGCGCGGCATCCGGCCAGCCACGGGTTGGCAGCGCGGCGTCGAGCATCGCCCAGCCGGTCGGCTGCTCGCCTTCGACCAGCGGCGCTGCGCGTCCGCGCCATACCTGCCGCGCATCCAGCAGATTCGAGAGGGCCACGACTGCGCCCATCAAGAGCCCCTCACGAGACCTGCAAACAATCCTTCGATGGCAAAGTCTTCGGTCGGATCGGGATCGATCGGTTGATAGCCGGGACTGTTGGGCAGCAGGCGGATCACATCGCCCTGCCAGTACAGGCGCTTGATGGTGAAGCGCTCGCCTTCCACTCGCGCCGCCACCACCTGTCCGTGGCGCGCGACAGGCGTGGCATGCACGGCGACCAGGTCCCCGTCGAGAATGCCTTCATCGCGCATCGAATCGCCGATCACGCGCACCAGGTAATCCGGCTTCAGGCGGAACAGCCAGCGCGATACATGCAGACTGCGCTCCACTCGCGATTCGGAAAAAATCGGTTCACCGGCTGCGATGCGGCCGATCAGCGGCAGCTCCAGCGTGTCGGCCGCAAGCGGATCGGCTTCTTGCACCAGGCGGATGCCGCGTGCCCGATTGGCTTCGATCACCAGCCGGCCCTTGGCTTCCAGCGAACGCACGTGCTTGAGCACGGCGCTTACATTCGGCAGGCCCATCGCCAGTCCAATTTCCTCCAGCGTAGGCGCCTCGCCGTCACGCTCCAGGCGCGCCCGGATAAAGGCAAGGATGTTGGATTGGCGGCTGGTGAGCTGTAGGGTCATGGCGGGTCTATTTTCACCTTTTTTGGTGAAAATGAAATAGCTGGCTACACACTGAAAATCTTCGTGGACAATCAGTGACTTGCCAGACACAGGCCGCTGCCGCCGGCGCTTTCAGCGTGCGACAGGGCCTGATCAGGGATTGAGACGACCCACTCAGCCGGCGCGGCGTTTTTCCCAATACCGCCACAGCCCGTACACCGGCACGCCGCAGGCAATGATCACCAGACTCATGCCGGCATCGCCGGGCGTACCGATGGCCGTGGCAACGATGACGCCCAGCACCGTGCAGACAAAGATAAAAGGCAGCAGTGGATACAACGGTACCCGGTATGGCAGCGGCTGATCGGCGAAGCGGCGCCGGTACCAGAACAGCGTGGCGATGCCGAACGCATGGCCAAGCCACTCGCCAACCGTGGTGTAGTTCATCAGCTGCCCGAACGTGCCGGACAAGGTCAGCACGATCGCCCAGATACCCAGCACCGCCAAGGCCACCTGGGGTGCACGCCAGCGTGAGTCGATCTGCCCGACCGCGTGGAAGAACATGCGATCGGCGCCCATCGTCTGCAACACACGCGCGCCACCGGCGATGGCGATACTGCAATAGCCAAAGGTGGAACAAGCAATGCCAATCGCCATGATGGTGGCGCCGTGCGCACCGAACACATGGCTCATCACATCGGCTGCCGGTGCGTCGCTCGCCGCCAATCCTGCATGCCCCAGGCCGACCAGGTAAGCGACATTCACCAGCAGGTAGCACAGGATCACACCGCCCATGCCGAGTGCCAGCGCACGCGGCAAGGTTCGCTGCGGATCGCGCACTTCACCGGCCATGTCGTTGAGGTAGTGAAAGCCACCGTAGGCAAACAGCACCGGCAGCAATGCGCCGATCCATGCGCCATGCGGAACAGCGTGCGTCGTATCCACCGTCATGACGCTGCCCAGATGTCCATGCGCAAGCGCCAGCCCCACCACGATCAGCATGGTGATCGCCGCCAGCTTCAGCACGGTGAACACGTTTTGCATCCAGGCACCGGCGCGGATACCAAAAAAGTTCACGCCGACAATAAACGTGATCGCTCCCACCGCCAGCGGCTTCACCCACCAGCCCGGCAAACCGGCGGCACGGCTGGCGTAATCGGCGAAGGTGGTGGCCACGGCCGCCACGCTGCCTGGATAGTTGATCAAAGCCATGGTCCAGCCGAACAGGAACGCCGGCAACGGACCGAATGCCTCGCGCAGATAGATGTAGATGCCGCCTGCCTGCGGACGCCGCGCACCGAGCTCGCCATAGCAGAGCACGCCAGCCAGCGTTAACAGACCACCGATTGCCCACAGTGCCAGCACGGGCAGACCGGAAGCAGTGCGCTCGGCCACCGTGGCCGGCGTGCGGAAGATGCCGCCACCGATCACGCCACCGATGACAATGGCGGCGCCGTCCCAGATGCCGAGCCGACGAAGATAGGAGTGGGAAGTATCGTTGGTCATAGATGCCGACATTAACCTGTCTTGGCATCAAAATTTCGATCCTATGTCCTATGGCATAGGATCGATGACTGACCGGTCGAGCCTGTCGTGCCATCCCGACGCTCGCTTTTGCAGTAAATCCCGCGAGCAATCATCCACATGGATGGCGGACGCTCGACGCCCTTCCCGCATGACCGCAGTGCGTGGCGAGCATTGACATGCCGGAGTCCGGATCGGGATACTTCGTGCCGCACACGCCATGAAGGTTTCGATGGCGTTTCGGCCCCGAGGGGTGCTGCAACGGATCCCGTATCCGCTACGCTCGGTTCGCCGACCACTCACAACGATCAAGGGCGCCCACCCCATTTATTGGAGGTGTAGCCATGTCAGCGTCCCATTCCGGTTTTCGTCTTGCGATCGCCACCTGTGCACAGTTTCCGGCGCTCCATCCGGACGACGTGTATTTTGCTTCGGTGCTGGAGCGTCTCGGCATCACGCCGGTTGTCTGTATCTGGAATGATCCGTCGCTGGACTGGACGGCGTTCGACGCGGTGCTGATCCGCACCGTGTGGGATTATTTTCGGCATTACCGCGCCTTTCTCACCTGGCTGGACACGCTTGACCGGCTTCGCATACCTGCGATCAACGATACGCGCCTGATTCGCTGGAACAGCGAGAAGCGCTATCTGCTCGATATCGAGCAACAGGGCGTACCGATCATTCCCACGCGCGTCGCACCCGCAGGACGCTTGCCGGAAATATTGGCTGCAGCGGCAAACGATGAAATCGTCATCAAGCCGAGCGTGAGTGGTGGCGCCTGGCACACCCTTCGCGGCGTGGCCGGCAGCGAGGCGCTTCGGCAGGCTATCGCGAAACTGCCTGCGGAGCTCGATTTTCTGGTGCAGCCCTTCTTGCCTGAAATTGCCGCCCATGGGGAATGGTCCCTGCTCTATTTTGCCGGCAGCTATAGCCATGCCGTGATCAAGCGCCCCGCTTCCGGCGATTACCGCGTGCAGGAAGAGCATGGTGGCTTCACTACCGAGGCCACTCCGGATGCCGTCATCATCCAGGCTGCCGACCAGGCGCTGGCCGCGATAGCCGCATTGGGGTACGACGAACAAACCTATGCTCGCGTGGATGGCGTGGTCGTCGATGGGCAATTCCGGATCATGGAGCTGGAATTGATCGAGCCTTCATTGTTCCTGGCAATCCGTCCGGACGCCGCCGAGCGCTTTGCAGCAGATGTCCTTGAACGGCTGCACCATCTGGCCAAAAGGAACACTGCAGCGGTCGGCAGTACGTCCTAGAATCGCACCGTTATCCCCACCCCGCACAAGTGTGCCTACCTCGCCACCACGCAAGATCCTGCATGTCGACATGGATGCGTTCTACGCATCTGTGGAGCAGCGTGACGATCCGTCGTTGCGCGGCAAGCCGGTGGTGGTGGCGTGGCGTGGCGCGCGCTCGGTGGTGTGCGCCGCCAGCTATGAAGCCCGCAAGTTTGGTGTGCGTTCGGCGATGCCGGCGGTACGCGCCGAGCGGCTCTGTCCGCAGGCGATTTTCGTGCCGCCGGATTTCACTCGCTACAAGGCCGTTTCGCGCCACGTGCGCGAGATCTTTGCCCGGCATACGGATCTGATCGAGCCGCTATCGCTGGATGAAGCCTACCTGGATGTAACGACCACCAAGACGCAGCTGCCTTCGGCGACCGCGACAGCGGAGGCCATACGCTCGGCGATTCGCGAGGAGACCCAGCTCACCGCATCGGCCGGCGTCGCGCCCAACAAATTCCTGGCGAAGATCGCATCGGACTGGAACAAGCCGGATGGCCTGTTTGTCATCCGGCCACATCAGGTGATGGCCTTTCTCTCACCCCTGCCGGTCGGCAGGCTGCCTGGCGTGGGCAAAGTGATGGAGGGCCGGCTGAAAGAACTCGGGATCACCACCGTCAGCGAGTTGCGCACGCAGTCACTGTTTGAGCTCGAGCAGCGCTTTGGCCGCTGGGGCCGGCGCCTGCATGAACTGTCATTGGGCATAGACGAACATGCAGTGCAACCGAATCAACTCACCTTGCAGGTTTCTTCCGAAGACACCTTCGAGCACGACCTCACCTTGGACGAACTTGAACCGCACATCCAGCGTCTGGCGGAAAAAACCTGGGCTGCGCATCAGCGTGAAGCGCAACGCGGCCGTATCGCACGCACTGTCGTGCTGAAGCTCAAGACCGCCGACTTCCACACGCTTACTCGCAGCCTTACCCTCTCCTCGCTACCGCGCTCGGCCCAGGAACTGGCCGATGTGGCCTGCGCACTACGCGAGCGGGTGGAACGCCCTTCCGATAGTCGTTACCGTCTGGTTGGCGTGGGGCTGTCCGGATTTGTGGACCAGGATAGTTTGATCACCCAAAGCGATCTGTTCGATCACACGATGGCGCACCTGACATGAAGACATGCCTGCGTATCCTGGCGGTGTTCACGCTGACCCTGGCGACGCTACTGTGCATGGCGCCGGCACATGCTGAAGACGGTTATGAGCTGTGGTTGCGTTATCACCCGCTCACGCCCGGGCAGGCGGTGCTTTACCGCGGCCATACAGCCGAACTGATCATCGGCTCAACGACGCCCACCCAGATCGCCACTCGCAACGAATTGCAGCGTGGCTTGAGCGGATTGCTTGGCCAAGACTTGCCGCTATCAGAGACCGTTACCCGCGATGGCGCGATCATTGTCGGCACAGCGGCATCATCGCCGCTTATCGCGAAGCTTCGGCTGGACATACAAAGCCTCGGGAGCGATGGCTATGTCATTCGCAACGTCATCGTGGATGGCCACCCTGCCACCGCCATTGTCGGCGGCAGCGACATCGGCGCACTGTACGGCAGCTTTCATTTCCTGCGCCTGCTGCAGACCGGACAGGCCATCGATCATCTCGATCTGCACGAATCGCCACGGATAAAGCTACGCGTACTCGATCACTGGGATTATCTCAACGGCCAGATCGAACGTGGTTATGCCGGAGCCTCGATCTGGGATTGGTGGAAGCTGCCGGATTGGCGTGCTCCGCGCTATACCGACTATGCGCGAGCCAATGCATCGATCGGCATCAATGGCACGGTACTCAACGATGTCACCGGCGGCGCGACCATCCTCACCACTACTTACTTGCAAAAAGTCGCCGCACTGGCCGACGTTTTTCGTCCTTATGGCATTCGCGTGTATCTCAGCGTGCGTTTCAGCGCCCCCATCGAAATCGGTGGACTGAAGACGGCCGACCCGCTCGATCCGCAGGTGCGGGCATGGTGGCGCGCCAAGGCGGATGAGATCTACCAGCTGATTCCGGATTTCGGCGGCTTCCTGGTGAAAGCCGATTCGGAAGGTCAACCCGGCCCTCAGGATTACAAGCGCACGCATGCCGATGGCGCAAACATGCTCGCCGACGCTTTGGCACCGCACGGTGGCATCGTGATGTGGCGCACCTTCGTCTATTCGCAGGCCAACAAGGATGATCGCGCCAAGCAGGCGTATGAGGAGTTCAAGCCGCTGGATGGCCAGTTCCACGCCAACGTGCTTTTGCAGACCAAGAACGGCCCGATCGACTTCCAGCCGAGGGAACCGTTCCATCCGCTGTTTGGCGCGATGCCGAAGACACCGCTGATGATGGAGTTTGAAATCACCAAGGAATACCTGGGCTTTGCCACGCACCTGGTCTACCTCGGGCCGCTGTACGAAGAAGTGTTGTCGTCCGACACGATGGAACGCGGCATGGGCTCGACCGTGGCAAAAGTGATTGACGGGTCGTTGGAAGGCCATGCGCTGTCAGGCATGGCAGGTGATGCGAACATTGGTGCCGATCGCAACTGGTGTGGCTCGGATTTCAATCAGGCCAACTGGTATGTGTTCGGCCGGCTGGCCTGGAATCCAACACTGTCATCGCGCGCCATCGCCGAGGAATGGGTGCGGATGACATTCACCAATAACGAGGCGTTCGTCAAACCGGTGGTCGACATGATGATGGGCTCGCGCGAAGCTGCGGTCGACTATATGACGCCGCTAGGTCTGCTACATCTCATGGGTCCTGGTCATCATTACGGCCCTGCGCCCTGGGACGCCAGTGAATCGGAAGCGGATTGGCGACCCGTGTATTACCACCGCGCGGATCGCCAAGGCATCGGTTTCGATCGCAGCAGCACCGGCAGCAATGCGGTTGCCCAATACGCGCCGGCCATTGCGGCGCAGTTCAACGATATGGCACAAACTCCCGAGCGGTTCCTGCTCTACTTTCACCATGTCCCCTGGGACTACCGCATGCGCTCCGGCCAGACGCTGTGGTACGAATTGGTCGCGCACTACACGCAAGGCGTCGATGACGTAAAGCAGATGCGCGCAACCTGGAGTCATCTGCATGGCTATATTGACGAGGAGCGTTATCAGCAGGTCGCCACGTTTCTTGCCATCCAGGAAAAGGAAGCGCAGTGGTGGCGCGATGCCTGCATCGCTTATTTCCAAAGCATCTCCGGCCGGCCGCTGCCGCCGGGCTACGCACCACCGCAGCGCTCGCTCAAGTATTACGAATCGCTGACGTTCCCCTATGTACCGGGCTACTCATCATGGTGAATGGCACATGCAAGGGAGCCATCAGCGATAAACGACCATCACCGTGATCGGCTTGCTGAATTCGCCCGAGGTCAATGGTGCCGTGGTACGTTCCAGACGCGCGCGAAAATCGTAGGAGTCGCCGGTCAACTTGCCTGGAAAGGTACGCGTGCCGCCCGGCACCATGGAAGCATTGGCGCCATCGTTGGTTGACAATGCGATGCCGAGTCCGGTTGGTCCTCCCGTATTTATTGAAAACAATTTCGGATTGTTCGAATCCTGATCCACCTGGCTGCCAAAAGTAATATCAACCAGCACACTAGGATCGCCGCAATCTGCCACCGTCAGCTTGAAGGGTACCCACGGTGTGGAGCTCCCGGGATTCTGCAGATCCTTGATCGAATGGCTGCCCAGGTTGACCGTCTGATTCATCGAGCCCACATCCATGGCACACGACGGACGCACCAACACGATGCTCCCGATACGGACAGTCTGATAGGGCCCGGGGCCGCCTATCTCCCCGGTACCGTTATAGAAGTTGGATCCACCAATCGTTGCCGCATCGGCCTGGCCATAGACAATGGAACTTGACGTGCGCACCAGCTCGGCTTTCACCGTATCACTCTCGGAATAGGCTGGACTACCGGAGCTGAGCGTCAATTGCCGTGCTATCGGCATCGGTGAAAGATCGCCGCCGTTGATGCCCATATAAAGACGCACACCTACACCGGATCGTTGGCCGCCCACGGTCAACTCGTAAACATCACCATTGGTTTGCGCGCCTTGGGCGATATTGGTCTTGAGGTAGACAGGACTTGGGCCCGTACAGTTGAGCCTCCATGGATTAGGGAAGGTATATTGACCCTGCCTGCCAAGCGACGCCCCGGGCGCGGCATTGCTGTCGACAATCACGGGAGCCGTCTGGTCGATAATGTAATCCTGCACCGAGTTGCCAAGGAAGCAAGCAGCTTCAGCCTTCCCCGTCTTCAACGCGGCTATTGCCAGCACGGCCAATGAAAGTGCTTTTCCATATGTCTTGACAACGCTTTGCATGAAGTTTTGACTCAACAAGATTAAAACAAAAAATGGGAGTGAAGCGTCGCTCCCGCTATTTCCGCTGTTGCAGCACGACATTCATGTCGATGACATGCGTGCGTCATGCGCATTAAGCCATTGCGCTCGCGGATAAGCGTGGTATCGGAATAACGCGTGATTGCGTGCATTGCAGATGGCCGTTCTTGAATCGGCCGTGCCGAGAAGCGTCTCGTTGATGGACGGCAAAATTCACGACTGAAGATTATTTCGTGATGGTCACGGTTTGCGTGATTTCTGGTTGCAAGCCATGCGGGGTAAACGCATCAAATCCGCCATGCTGCCCAACTTCGTCAATGAAGCCGCGAGCGAATGAGATGATGGGCCATACTGCGTCGGCAGACACGGCTTGGTGCGGTCACGTCACGACGGCAACCCGCAGCACAATCAGCCGGACGTTCCAGCTTATTTCCAGGTCAGTACAGGACGAACGATCTCAACCACCCATGCACGATCAATCGGGCCAAAATAACGACTGTCAAACGAATGATCGTTGGTGTCGGAGATGACCCATAGCTGCGCGGGCTGCAAAGCGTAGTGCGACTGGCCGGGTTTCGGCAGCGGGCGCCCTGCCGGATCGGCCTGCCAGCGTGCACTGAGTGGTACAAACCTGCCATTGATCCACGTGCCTGCATCACTGACTTCTACACTGTCGCCCTGCATGCCTCCGACTCGCTTGAGCATAGGGCTATAACCGCTGGGGCAGTAACCAGTCCCCAGATATCCCCTCTCTCTGGCCATCGCAAACGCACCCTCGGCAGGTGGGCAGAATCGCACATAAGCCCCATGCGTAATCGGTTGATGGATGGCCCAATACACACCAAGCGGCAAGCTCGCGGTCAAATTGAGACGGGCGCCCAGCACACAGAGCAACCCCATCAGCAGCAACAGTGAGATGGCTGCTATCGCCAGTTTGCGGCAGATGCGCGGCCATCCACGACGGAAGCGAGCCTGCTTTTTCACGCTCAGCGGTAATTGACCAGGACGGTCACCGGCCGATCAAACTGGCCAGCCGTCAGTGCTACCGGTGTACGCTCCAGGCGCGCGCGAAAATGATAGGAATCACCCGTCAACTTGCCCGGAAACGTACCGATGACACCCGGCAGCATCGAAGCATTGCTGCCGTCATCAGTTGACAAAGCGATGCCCAGACCAGCCGGGCCACCCGTGCGTAGCGAAAACAGATTAGGGTTGTGCTGATCCTTATCTTCGGCGGAGCCAAAGGTGATATCCACCAATACATCAGGGTCACTGCACTGGGCCATGGTGAGCTTGAACGGAATCCATGGCGTGGTACTGGCGGGATCTTGCAGATCCTTGGTCGAGTAGCTGCCCAGATTCACGGTCTGGTTGAGCGAACCCACGTCCATCGCGCAGGCGGGTCGCACCAGCTTCATGCTGCCCGTGTGCACCGTTTGATACTGGCCAGGGCCACCCACCTCACCCGTTCCGTTGTAGAAATTGGATGCCCCGACGCCCAAGCCCTGATCAACCGCGCCATACACAACCGGACTTGCGGTGCGCACGAGTTCCGCCTCAATCGTATCGCTCTCGGTGTAGGCCGGACTACCTGTACTCAGCGACAACTGCCGCGTTATCGGCATCGGCAGAAAGTCGCCGCCATTGATACTCATGGCAAGACGAATACCAACCCCTGAACGCTGGCCGCCGACCGTGAGCTCATAGACATCACCGCTGGTTTGGGCGCCTTGCGCAATGTTTGTCTTGAGATAGATGGGACTGGTCCCGGTGCAATTGAGTTTCCAAGGGGTGGGAAACGTGTACTGCCCTTTACGCCCAAGCGACGCACCGGGCGCAAGACCGCTGTCGACGTACACATCGGAAACCTGCTGGAGGATGTAGTTCTGTACGTTATTTCCAAGACTGCAAGCCGCCTGCGCGGAACCCGACTTCAACACGGCAAGCGCGATCAAGCCGAAAGGAAGCACCTTGGCATATGTTCTTACAATCTTTTTCATGAACTCCTGATCCAATGGAAATGAAAGCAAAGCCCATGCGTTAACGCGGCGCCGCATTCATCCCTTTTGCTACCCGGGACGATAATCACCATCAACCACCTGAGTGGCGTAATGAGCATCGAGCCATTGCGCCCATTCGTAAGCGCGATAACGCAGACAGGCTCGATGGCGGGCGCTATGGATCAGCGTACGCGAATGATAATTCGCGGCACGCGTCCAGATATCCCCGGCGTTATTTTTCAGATAATTACGTAGTCGTCACGGCGCAACTGATACGGATAACATCCCGAACCAGCCACGACGTCCGGCGTCATGCCGTAACGCGCGAGGAAGATGGCGGACGCCACCGGCGTTTCGCTGACGCGACTCATTGAACGCAAGTCATGGGCATGCAGTCGCACGATGGATTCATATCCAAAGAAAAAGCCCGGAGCATTGCTCCGGGCTTTTCGCTTTACCATTTATAAGAAACCTTACTTCTTCTTTGGCATGTACAGGTCGGTGATGGTGCCTTCATAGGCTTCCGCCGCCATGCCTACCGATTCGCTCAAGGTCGGATGTGGATGGATGGTAAGGCCGATATCGGCCGCTTCTGCGCCCATCTCGATCGCCAGCGCGATTTCCGAGATGAGATCACCAGCATGCGGACCGACGATGGCGCCACCCACCACGCGATGGGTTTCTTCGTCGAACAGCAGCTTGGTGAAGCCTTCGGTGCGATCGATGCCGATCGCGCGGCCGCTGGCCACCCACGGGAATTTTCCGACGCCGATCTTCAGGCCTTTTTCCTTCGCTTCGCGCTCGGTCACGCCGACCCAGGCGACTTCCGGATCGGTATAAGCCACCGACGGAATCACGCGCGCGTCGAAATGGCTCTTCTGACCGGCTACGACTTCCGCCGCGACCTTTGCTTCGTGCGTGGCTTTGTGCGCCAGCATCGGCTGACCGACCAGGTCGCCGATGGCGAAGATGTGCCGCACGTTGGTGCGCATCTGCGTATCGACATTGATGAAGCCGCGCTCGGTCACTGCCACACCGGCCTTGTCGGCGCCGATCTTGTTGCCGTTGGGTGAGCGGCCGACCGACACCAGCACGCGATCGAACACAGTGGTTTCGGGAATGTTTTCGCCTTCGTAGCTGACCTCGATGCCCTTCTTGGTGGCCTTGGCCTCGACCACTTTGGTCTTGAGGTGCACGCCTTTGAGTTTGCCGCCCAAGCGCTTGGCCAGCGGTTTGATCAAGTCCGCATCGGTACCCGGAATGATCTGGTCCATGAACTCGACCACGGTCACTTCGCTGCCGAGTGCGGAATACACCGTGGCCATTTCCAGACCGATGATGCCGCCGCCGACCACCAGCAACTTGGCCGGCACGTCTTTCATTTCCAGTGCGCCGGTGGAATCCATGATGCGGTCGTCGTCCCACGGGAACGCAGGCAGCTTCACCGACTGCGAACCAGCAGCAATGATGGCGTATTCGAAACGCAGCAGTTTCTTGCCTTCGGCGGTTTCGATTTCCATTTCGTTCGGCGAGACAAAGGTGCCGACACCCTGCACGGTACGCACCTTGCGCTGCTTGGCCATGCTGCCGAGGCCGCCGGTCAGCTGGCCGACCACCTTGGTCTTGAAGTCGCGCAGCTTGTCGATGTCGATCTTCGGCTTGCCAAAGCTGACGCCGTGCGCGGCCATGGCTTCGGCTTCATCGATCACCGCGGCGGCATGCAGCAGCGCCTTGGATGGAATGCAGCCCACATTGAGGCAGACGCCGCCGAGCTTGGCATAGCGTTCCACCAGCACGGTGTCGACGCCGAGGTCCGCAGCACGGAACGCAGCGGTATAGCCGCCCGGACCCGAACCGAGCACGACCAGCTTGCACTCGATGTCGGCCGCTTTTCCCGATGAAGCTGCCGCTTGTGGCGCCTTGGCCTCCACTCCTTTCTGGGGGGAGGGTTGCGGCGAAGGGGCGGGGCTTGCAGAAGTACTCGGCGAGGTCGCCGCCTCACTCTTACCCTCTGCAGAGGGAGATGCAGAGTCGGCTGCGCCCGCGGTTTCCAGGATGGCAATCACCGTACCTTCGGAAACTTCATCGCCCACTTTGAGCTTGAGTTCCTTGATCACGCCAGCGGCGTTGGAGGGAATCTCCATCGTCGCCTTGTCGGACTCCAGCGTGATAAGGCTTTGTTCCTTTGCCACGCTGTCGCCGACCTTCACCATGACCTCGATGACCGGCACGTTGTCGTGACCGCCGATATCGGGGACTTTCACTTCGATCGTATTGGCCATGACCGCCCCCTTCAGAGCAACAAGCGACGGATGTCGCCGAGCTGGGTGGCGAGGAAGGTGGTGAAGCGCGCGGCGAGCGCGCCATCGATCACACGATGGTCATAGCTGAGCGACAGCGGCAGCAGCAGGCGCGGCACGAATTCCTTGCCATTCCACACCGGCCTGGTCTGCGCCTTGGAGACGCCAAGAATCGCCACTTCCGGCGCGTTGACGATCGGCGTGAACGAGGTGCCGCCGATGCCGCCGAGCGAGGAGATGGAGAAGCAACCGCCGGACATGTCGTTCGGCCCCAGCTTCTTGTCGCGCGCTTTCTTGGAGATCTCTCCCAGTTCAACGGCCAGATCCAGCAGCCCCTTCTTGTCACAGTCGCGGATCACCGGCACCACCAGGCCGTCGGGCGTATCCACCGCGATGCCGATGTGGAAGTACTTCTTGAGGATCAGCTTCTCGGTGCTCTCGTCGAGCGAGGCATTGAAGGTCGGGAACTTCTTCAGTGCTGCAACCACCGCCTTGATCTGGAATACCAGCGGGGTGATCTTCAGGTCCTTGTTTTCTTCACCGAGTTTCTTGCGGAAGGCTTCCATCTCGGTGATGTCGGCATCCTCGTGCTGGGTGACGTGCGGGATCATCGCCCAGTTGCGCGCGAGGTTGGCACCGGAAATCTTCTGGATGCGCGACAGCTGTTTCTCTTCGATCTCGCCGAACTTGGTGAAGTCGATCTTCGGCCACGGCAGCAGATTGAGACCACCTGCCGCAGCAGCACTGCCGGACACCGGACGCGCGCCGGACGCCAGGGCGTGCTTGACGTAAGCAGTGATGTCCTCGCGCACGATGCGACCACCGCGGCCACTGCCTTTTACCTGGCTGACATCCACGCCCAGTTCGCGGGCAAAAGCGCGGACGGCCGGCGTGGCATAAGGGGCATCACCCGGCATCACCAGCTTGGCGTCGAACGGCGGACGAGCCTGCGGGGCCACGTCACCTTCCGGGACGTTACCCGGGAGCACGCTGCGACCACCTAGCGGTGCTGGCTCTTCCTTTACCTGGGGCGCCGCCACCGGGGCGGGAGCGGGGGCAGGTGCCGGAGCAGCCGGTGCTTCGGCCTTGGCCGGGGCGGGCGCCGGAGCCGCGGTGGCGCCGGAGGCTTCGATGATGGCAATCACCGCGCCCTCGGAGACTTCATCGCCCACCTTGAGTTTCACTTCCTTGACCACGCCCGCAAAGGGTGCGGGTACCTCCATCGTGGCCTTGTCGGACTCCAGGGTGATGAGGCTTTGATCCTTCTCGACCGTGTCGCCGGGTTTGATCATCACCTCGATGACGGGCACATCCGCGTGTCCGCCGATATCAGGAACGCGGGCTTCTTTTAGGTCGGCCATGATTTCTCCTGCAGTGCGAAGGCGGCCACGCTGGGGAGGCGGGGGCGGCCGCAAGGCTTCCATCATAGCAATCGCTGCTGCTTACGGACATGCCGAATCGGCCATAGCAGGCCATGCGCATACGTATGCGGGTGAATTTGACCCACTTGGAGCTGTCCGATCGGCGTACCGATAACGCGCACTTTGCGCTACGGAAACGGAAAGCTGATGCCTGCGGCTTCGACATGTGGCTCGACTACCTGCAACAAATGGGCCTGCGCGTGCCAGAAATCACCCGTTCGGGTGTTGGCACACTGCAGCAAATAGACGGCGCTTTGGCCCAGGCTGTCGTTCCAGATGGCAGGCACCCGTGCTTTCAGAATGCATAGCCAGGCATTCGGGCAGACATAAAAAAAGTGCCCGGAAGGGAGGCCGGGCACATAACTGTCCCATGCCGGGAAGCATGGTGTTGGGAGGGGCTCTTACCGCTGGGCGTACTGCCTTGCCTGATTGGAACTATCCATGTCTGAAGAGAGCAACTGCAAACGTCCGCCATCGGCAAGGCGAAACTGGAATTGCTGCTGCAGCTGATTGAGCGCGTTCAAGCGTGGGCACAAGGCTTCCGCACGTTGTCCGAGCCTTTCGGCCGGTGTTTCGACCGCCTTGTCGAGTGTTGCATCCAACGCATTGGCCCTGGCTTCCAGTGCCGCAAGCCGATTGGGATCACCGCTGAGTGCATCGCTCACGGCGTCGCCGGTGATACCGCCCACCAGATCGGATACGGTCTTTTCGAGGTCCTGATTGAAGAGCTCGCTTTCGACGCCGGCTTTCCACAAACCACGACCCAACGTCTC
Source organism: Dyella flava (assembly GCF_016904955.1). Taxonomy (GTDB): domain Bacteria; phylum Pseudomonadota; class Gammaproteobacteria; order Xanthomonadales; family Rhodanobacteraceae; genus Dyella_B; species Dyella_B flava. Next base: position 61,606 of record NZ_JADIKE010000036.1, read on the forward strand.
ATCCACCTGCTGCAATGCTTCAACACGCCGGTCGCGCAGGGTTTGCAATAGATGTGTGCGCTGATCACCATTGTCCACCATTGTGGCAACCACGGTGGCCAGCGCGGCATAACCTACATCCACGCCACCACGTGCAATCGCCGCCATGGCCGGCACGAGTTCGCGCATTTGCTGTTCGTATTCGCGCAGCCGTGCAACGTCCTGAGCAGAAACAGTTACCGCACGGCCATCGACACGCAGTTGCCCGTCATGCATGAAAACATCGGCGGGATGGCCGCTGTCGCGAGTGAATGCGATGCCATTCGGCTGCACCTGCACGTCGTAGTCGCTGTCATAGTCACACTGCAGGTGAGGCCCATGATTGCCCATGGCGTGCACGCCGCCCGCGGCCATCAGGCACGCTATCAATACAAGCAAAACGGCGCGACTGCGCATGGGTCATTCCCTCCCCAACGTAGAACCAGGCCAACCGTTACAGGCTTGGATGCCATCCGATGCGCATAGGGTTTAACGGCAGTGGTGCCATCGACATGGGTCGTACGTCATCCCATGCCATCGGTCACAGCCGAACCGTATGGATCCAACCGGCGTCAGGTTGCGTACGGACTGGCCCGTCGGCAGCTCACCATCCCAGCCCAAGCCACGGTTACAACAAGGCAAACACAGCCTCCGTGCCGAGCTGGGCTAGTGGATGGCGCAGCGCACATAGGAAAAACATTCCACCCACGATAAGTTGCTCTTTCGGATCGCACCCAGGGGCAGAAGCAGATGCAATCCACTGACGTCATCGTGGTCGGCGGAGGGCTCGCCGGATTGGTCGCGGCCACCGAGTTGACCGATGCCGGCCGGCGTGTGCTGGTGGTCGAACAGGAACCCGAACAAAGCCTTGGCGGCCAGGCGCACTGGTCCTTTGGTGGCCTGTTCTTCGTCGATTCCCCGGAACAACGTCGTATGGGGGTACGCGATTCTCGTGCCCTGGCCCTTGCCGACTGGATGGGTACCGCCGCCTTCGACCGGACGGAGGACCATTGGCCGCGGCAATGGGCCGAGGCCTACGTGGATTTCGCCGCAGGTGAAAAGCGATCCTGGCTGCACGGTCTGGGCATGCGCTGGTTCCCGGTGGTGGGCTGGGCTGAGCGCGGCGGGTATGGCGCTATCGGGCACGGCAATTCCGTACCTCGTTTCCACGTTACCTGGGGGACCGGCCCCGGCGTGCTGGAACCGTTTGTACGCCGTGCGCGTGTCGCGCAGGAAAAGGGCTTGTTGCAGTTCGCGTTCCGTCACCGCGTTGATGACTTCATCGTCGAAAACGGCTGCGTGACAGGCGTGCGTGGCACAAGACTCGCCGATGATTCCGTAGCACGCGGCAAACCCAGCTCGCGCGATGTCATCGGTGATTTCGAATGGCGCGCGCAGGCCGTGATCGTCGCGTCCGGCGGTATCGGGGGGAACCATGAGCTGGTACGCAGGAACTGGCCCGAACGCTTGGGGCCCCCACCCTCCCACATGCTTTGCGGCGTACCCGCGCATGTTGACGGCCGCATGCTCGGCATCAGCGAAGCGGCGGGTGCGCGCCTGATCAATCGGGATCGCATGTGGCATTACGTCGAAGGGATCGAAAACTGGGATCCGATCTGGCCCATGCATGCGATCCGTATCCTGCCTGGCCCTTCGTCACTGTGGCTGGATGCGCGCGGACATCGCCTGCCCGGTCCGCTGTGGCCCGGTTTCGACACGATGGGCACGCTGGAATATCTGCGTCGCACCGGTTTCGACTACAGCTGGTTCGTGCTGGACCAACAGATCATCCGGCGCGAATTCGCGCTTTCCGGCTCCGAGCAGAATCCCGACCTGACCGGCAAGAGCTGGCGGCAAGTTGCCAGGCGTGCGGTCGGCAAACAGGCGCCGGCACCGGTGGAAGCCTTTAAACGACACGGTCGCGACTTTGTCGTGCGCGACAACCTCGATGATCTGGTCGCCGGAATGAATGCGCTGGCAGGCAGCCAACTGATCGATGCCACACGACTACGCGAGGAGATCGAGGCACGCGATCGCCAATTTGATAATCCCTATGCCAAAGACAGCCAAGTGATGGCCATCCATAATGCGCGCCGCTATCGCGGCGATCGACTCGTACGCGTGGCCAAGCCGCACCGCATCCTTGATCCGGCCAATGGACCGTTAATTGCGGTACGACTGAACGTGCTCACGCGCAAGACCTTGGGTGGGCTGGAAACCGATCTGCAAGCTCGGGTGCTGGGGCAGGATGGACAGCCGCTGCGTGGCCTTTATGCCGTCGGTGAGGCTGCAGGTTTCGGCGGCGGCGGATTACACGGCTACCGCGCATTGGAAGGCAGCTTTCTGGGCGGCTGCCTGTTTTCCGGAAGGATCGCCGGCCGTGCCACCGCGTCCGCCATCGCATGAAATCCAAGCCACGCATTGCCATCTATGGCACCGGCATGATCGGCAGCTATCTGGGCGGACGGTTGCATGATCATGCACGTGTCCGCTTCATTGCCCGTCCCCACGTCGCCGCCACGCTCAATGAACACGGTTTGCGCGTGAGCGATCTGCACGGCCGGCAGCAACACATAGCGCCGGACGAACTCGATATACACACCCATCCTGATGCCGTACGCGATGCGGACCTGGTACTGGTGACGGTGAAATCCGCGGCAACCATGGATGCCGCACACGAACTCGCCGAGCTGCTGACGCCAGGGACCTTGGTCATCAGTTTCCAGAACGGGGTGCGCAACACCGCTGAGCTGCGCGCCGCCCTGCCCGGACACAAGGTGCTGGCCGGCATGGTGCCGTTCAACGTGACCCAGCCCGAACCAGGGCATTTTCATCAGGGCTCGTCCGGCGAGCTGATTGTCGAACGATCGGACGCGCTGGCAGCTTTCGCCGACGTGTTCGCTGCGAGCGCAATACCGCTGCAGCAGCAGGAAGACATGCAAGCCGTGTTGTGGGCAAAACTGCTGATCAACCTGAATAATCCGTTGAACGCACTAAGTGGATTGCCTTTGCGCGAGGAGCTGGCCCAACGGGCGTGGCGGCAATGTCTTGCACTACTGCAACGCGAAGGTTTACGTGCACTGGACGCCGCGGGAATCCGCCCTGCACAGCTCACGGCTTTGCCAGCACGCTGGCTGCCTGGCGCGCTGTCGCTGCCGGATGGATTGTTCCACCGCATCGCGGCACGCATGCTCGCCATTGATCCACTGGCGCGATCATCCACCTGGGATGACCTGCAAGCCGGGCGACGAACGGAAGTGGATTACATCAATGGAGAAATTGTCGCACTCGCGGCATCGAAGGGGCAGCGAGCATCGGCGAATGCGCGCATAGTGTCGTTGATCCGCGACGCGGAACAGTCGTTCGAGCCATGGAATGCGCAGGCGTTGCTGAGAGAATTACGGGATGCACCATGACGGGGATTACGCGGAGTTTTTTGCACTTCTTGCAGACATCACAAAACCCGCGATCCCGGCGAAGGTCGATACCCCGATAAGCCTTTGAAATGAGTGCCGCTTTACCGCGGCAGATCCTCGATGTGCGCGATCTTGCCATTGGCGATGGTAAAAATCGTTGTATGGCCGTCACGCCGGTACTGCCACTTCTCCCCCTTCTCCTTCGCCTGCTGCTTCTTGCTCTTGCCGACGGATCGGGAGGAGCCCTTGCGCGCACTCTTGTCACTCGCACTTTTCGTCCGCACCACTGGATTTCCCATCAACGCCTTCACCTTGGCCGCGCTGTCACCCACTACCAACAGCTGACTGCCCACGCGCAAGCTTTCCAGCGCATGTGCGCTGACGCTGCATACCAGCAAGGCGACGACAAAAAAATAACGGTGCATGACATGCTCCCTGTCGTAATCCGGCCACATTCCAAGGCCAGCGAAGCAACCCAATCAGAATCCGGTGCCGCGCTCCGCGAGATAGGCCAGTTCGTCCGGCGTACTCACTCGGCCCAGCACGGCATTGCGATGCGGAAAGCGGCCAAAGCACGCGATGACCGCTTCGTGGCGTCGAGCATAGTCGAGAAAGCTGCGAAAACGATCTGGAGCTTCCCTGCACAGGGCCTCGAACAACGCCACAGAGCGTTGCTGTAACCCAATATCTTCAGCATGTTCCAGCGGCATGTAGGCAAACACTCGCTGGAACGCTGGAAGCTGGCGGTCAAAACCTTCCTCGATACCTGACAACGCCAGTTGTTGTGCACGCACATCCTGCGCCCAGGCACGTGGATCGTGACGATAGAGATTGCGCGAAAACTGATCCAGCACGATCAACAGGGCCAGCCAACCGGAGGGTGTGTCAGGCCAATCTGTCAGCTTGTCAGCTGCGGCCAAGTCGACCTGCGCCATGAACCGCTCGCGGATCAACGCATCGAAGGCCGGATTGCTGGCGTACCACTCGTCGTGATGGGCAGGATCGAACCAGAATGCCAGCACAGCCTGTGCGTCTGGCGGCGGGCAAGTCATCAGTGCCCTACGGCCTTGGCTAGGCTGTGCATGTCCAGATCGATCAACTGCAGGCGCGACAGCTGGCGAAGCATGGTGGTCGTCATCTCGCCCGGCCCTAGCCGGCCGAGCACACGCTCGAACGCTCGCAGCAAACGCTGCTCGCTGCGAGCAAGCAGCCGTATCCAGGCGTCATCGCTGCGCGGCAGGCCTCGCAGCAGCAGGGCATCAAAGCGCTGCCGCACCGCACCAATCATGCGGCTGCGGGTCGCTGGCGTCAGCGCATGCCTGCGCATCTGTGCCTGCAGCTCAATGATCACTTGATCCAACGACTGGGCTTCTTCGTTCAAAACGGTGCGTAACCCCGGTTCGCTTACCTGAGCAGAGGCATGGCGATACAACGTCCGCAGCTCGATGCTGCGACGGATCAGTCCATTGCACAGGTATCGGGGTATGAGCGACACGCTGGTCGCCTCCTGCCTGGTCTCAAAACAAGGATGGCGCCATGTTGCAGAACCGGTACTTAGCGGCGCATTAACCTGCGAGCCTTCGTGAGAGCTTGCTCAGCCAACGTTTCACTGGCCGACCTGAACCAGGTTCAATGGCCGGCCGTTACTGGCCCGGATGCCTTCCTGCAAGACGGACAGGCGCTGGATAGAAGGGCACAACGCCTGGATCTGGGGTCGCAGCACCTGTAGGCGCTGCTGCAGACGCGGCTGAAAGCCGGTAGCGAGATGGGTGGCACGATCGCGCAGCGCCGCCGCTTGTTGCAGATCCCCGCTGACGGCCGCGCTGACGGCCTGCTGCCCCAGTGCCGAGGCGAGCAATGGCGCGATATCGTTGATGACCTGATTGGCGTATTGGTTGGCAGCGTCGCCGTGCCAGTCGTGGGTACTCTCGCTGGCCGCGATGCGTTGATGCAGTTCGGCTGCATGAGCGGCCAAACGGCGATCAAGTTCGGCCTGTGTGTCGGCGTCCAGATCCAGGCCACCGGATTCATCCCGCACTGCTTGCATGGTCACATCCACACCTTGCTGGGCAACGGCTTTGACGCGCGGCATCAAAGCGCGCAGATCGCGCTGAAACAGGGCGAGTCGATCTTGGTCTTCATCGTTCAAGGCGACCGTCTGGCCATCCGTAATCAGCGCGCCGTCGGTCAATATCACACGTGTCGGCGCAGGTGCTGGACGATCAAAAATAAGCTGGTTCGGCCGTACCGTGAGGTCATAGCTGCTGGTGGCGCGGCATACCGTCGCCAGGTCCTGCGCATGCAAGCCGCCACAAGCCATGGCAAACATGACGACGGGAAGCAACCGATTCAGGCGCATAGATAAAGATCCGGGCAACGCGATGGCGACATGGGTCGATAGCGATAAAACCCGCCGCAGGAACTGCGGCTGAACCGCCCGGATCAGGCGCGGCGCGCGCGAAATTGCAGGCGTACTGCCGGATGCCCCAGTTGCCAGGCCAGCCATAGCAGCAGCGGTATCGCGAGCACGCGCAAACCGATGCCTGCCAGTAGAACCCGCTTTAGCTCGCCCATCTGCGCAGCCTGCGCGGGCGTGGACTGCCCGCCCGCCAGCAAGACCGTATTGGCCGCCTCGAACACACTCCATTGCTGCCATAGCAATACGCCGCGATAGGCACTCCAGACGCAGAGTCCCAGGGCAACCACGCGCAGCACCGGCCGCGCCCATGCCTGTCGCAGGATGCAGCCCGCACTGGCCACGATCACCACGAACGCCACGACCAGATAGCCGATATCCCAAGCCAGCATGCCATGCAGGGCCGAAGCGCTCTGATCATCGCCGGCAGGCAGCGTCTGCAAGACTCCCCATATCTGCTGGGCGTGATGGATGTACTGCACACCGCCGAAAGCAGCCAGCAGCAGCATGACCCAGGCAAACATGCGCCACCAAGCAAACCCGGGCTTGCGCCGGTCCAGGTTGGTTCGGGAGATCAACATCAGGTGGAAGCCTTCTTTAACGTATTGAGGTCGCTCAACACTTGAGCGGAGTTTTTCTCAGGATCCACGTCGCGGTAGATCTTGGCGATCTTGCCGTTGGGATCAATCAGGAAGGTGGTGCGCTTGGCGAAATGCATACCGATGGCCGAGGTCAGTACCCCATAGCTGGTGGCTACCTGGCGGTTGGCATCCGACAGCAATGGAAACGGCACGTGATACTTGGTCGCGAATTCTTCGTGCGATTTTACGTCGTCCAGGCTGACACCCACCACTTCCGCACCGGCCTGGCGAAGCTTGATGACGTTATCGCGAAAGGTGCAGACCTCGGTGGTGCAGCCCGGCGTGAAGTCCTTGGGATAGAAGTACAGCACCAACCAGCGCCCGTGATAATCGGCCGGGGTACGCCAGTGTCCGTTCTGATCCTCCAGCCGGAAATTGGGCGCGACCTGGCCCACCTGCGGATTACCCAACGCCACGCCCGCCCATGCAGGAATCGCCAAAAGGCCCAGCAGGCAGGCCATCGCGAGCATGATTGAAAAGCGGCGCATGGACATCACTCCCCAAGGAAATAGAAGCCGGTCTGAAAAGCCCTGTGGCATCGAGTATACGCGGGCGATTCATGCCTCGAGCAGTGCGGCTTTGGCAAAACGAAAGGCGCCACCAGGGCGCCTTTCGTACATCGTCATAGCAGAAGCCGATTACTTGGCCGGCTCGATGTCGAACTTGTCGATGGCCACGCCGAGATTGATACCTTCACCCGTGCCCGACAGTGCAATCGAGGTCGTGCCCTTGGTCAGTACCTGTGCCGTGCCGCTGCTGACCGCGCCAGCCGACGCTCCGGCCTGGGCATAACTGCCGAAGACATCGTGGATGCCGTAGACATTACTGATGTCGCCACGACCGCTGACACGGAACTTGCCAGCCGTAAGGCCACCACCGTGCATGCTGAGGCTCACGGCGGCACGCTGACCGTTGTCGCACGTTACATGGCCACTACCCGTCGCATGCTGATAAATCGCCGACCAGCCAGCCAGTTCATACGTCAGATGGCACTTGATGGGTGCCGAGGCAGCGAACGTCGGGGTCACTGGTAGTCCAGCTAGTCCGCCGGCACAAAGCACCATCGCGGCGGTCAGTCCAAAAGTACGCTTCTTCATGGGGGGTCTCCTTACATTGCGTTACGGTCATCAATGCCGTGACGGAAGTGTCACGTTTGGAAACTGAACAGATGAGCAAGAATGCTCCTATGTGTTAAGCATCGGCAAGTTCTTGTGATGGCGATGTAGATCCGGCCTGTTGTTTCCATGCACTTGATGCTTAACTAACGACACGCCATGCACACTGGAACGCGCGTGGCGCCTTTTATTGCCACGGAGGAAACATGGTCAAGTATTCGCTGGTCGGTTACGACAGCTCCGACACCTCGCAGCGCGCCTTTCGTTTTGCCATGGAATTGGCACGCGCGGGCGATGGGCGAGTACGGGTGGTATATGTGCTGCAGGTGACCCAGGGCGGCGCGGACGCATGCTCGCTGATGATCACCGACGAATCCCGCCAGCGTACCCAGGAAATGTTGGATGAGCTGCGCGCGATCGCCCCGGATGCCATCGATCGTGTAGACCTGGAAATCACCCACGGCAGCCCCGGCGATGTGCTGCTCAATCAGGTCCGCCAGCATCCGGATATCGACCACATCGTCATCGGCCATACCTCAAGAGGTACCCTGGCCCGCTGGCTGTTGGGCTCCGTGTCGGAGGACGTGCTGGCCGGCGCCCACGTGCCGGTGACCGTCGTTCGCTAGGGCCCGCTTACACTATTTTCGTGGCTCGCGCCGGGAGCTGTTTGCGCGCCGGCCAAGGGAAGAGCTGTGGAGTGTACGTCCGTACACGACTGAGCGATGACGCGGGATGGTGGGCAAACAGACCCGGCCCCCGGGGTTGCCTTGAATGGCCCTCATGCGGCAACGCGAGCTACGCAAATAGTGTAAGCAGGCCCTATATTCCTGTCATAGCAGCCTTTAGGTCGGCTGGCATTAATCCGCCGCAGCGTTCTCCCTTTATGCTGTTGTCCCCGATCTGTCATGGATCGGACGGCCTTTTCTGTACAGGAACCTCCCCACGTGGACTACAGCTCCGCCCTGCCTTGGACTCTGGAAAGCCTGAATTTCGCGGGTATCGATGTTGCCCGCGTCCGGCACAACCAGGATCTTTTCTTGCTGCTTTGCAGCGCTTCGTTTGTTGAAAGCGGCTCGGACCTGTACACCCATAACCTGATCGAACACTTCGATGGCGACCTGGAGCTGCAAGCCTGGCTGCGCGAGCACTGGGAGCACGAGGAGCTGCAACACGGCCGCGCCCTCGCCGCCTATGTCCGTCATGTCTGGCCGGAGTTCGACTGGGACGCAGGTTTCAAGGCGTTCTGGAACGACTACGGCGCTCTGTGCACGAACGAGCAACTCGAACCGTCGCGCGGCCTGGAATTGGCCGCCCGCTGCGTGGTGGAAACCGGCACCGCCAGCCTGTACCGCGCCTTGAACGACATCGTCGACGAGCCGGTGCTCAAACAGCTCACCAATAACATCAAGAGCGATGAAGTGCGGCACTACAAGCACTTCTACCAGGCCTTCCAGCGTTATCGCGAAAGCGAGCGGCTGGGGCGCTACAAAGTTTTCCGCGCGATCCTGCGCCGGGTCAATGAGATCCGTAACGAGGACAGCGATATCGCGCTGCGCCACGTGTTCAACCAGTGCTATCCCCAGCACAAGGATGACAAGGCGGCATTCCTGAAAGTGGCCGGTCCGGCCCAGGCGCTGCTGCGCCGGCACATCCCGGCAGAAATGACCGTAAAGATGCTGCTCAAACCGCTGAATCTGCCTCCGCGGTTGCTCCAAACCTTGGAGAAGCCGTTGGCCAAGATCAGCGAGAAACTGTTTTTGCACTAGGGCCTGTTTGCGGCCCCCTTTACTGATTAACTACTGGTTGCCACTGGTGCTTGCGGGCGGAGCCGCGTTGCTGCCGTTATCACGCGGCTGCAGGTCCACCTCACGCTGCGCCTGCTGCACAATCTTCAGTTTCGAAAGATCGACAGGGCGGATTTTCGTGATCGTGCACGGCCCATACGGACGCCCCGCCAGGACCTTGTCGAAGTTCACCGATACCTCGCGGAAGGTCGAGGTCAGGCCGATCGCCTGGGTCCATATCAGGTTGGGACAGCTCCATACGTCCAGCAGGTAGGCCTTATTGGGCACGGTGTAAACCACCAATTGCGTATCGGATAGCGGCTCCCACGACCAGATACGAGGGGTCAGGTAGCGGAAGCTACGTATCGGCGCCCCCGCCGCCTCGTTATAGGCATTCTGGCGCTGCTGATCACGCTGGGCGACGGGCAAATTGGAACAGCCGGCCAGCATGGTGGCAATCAATAAGGCGCTTACGGCACGTATCGTCGACATGGCAAAAACTCTCGATTCATCTGCCACGACTTAACGCACCAGCACACGGGAAGTGCACAAGTACCGTCGTTCTATTCAGCCCGACGAGGGTTGCTCCGTTTCGCGTGTGCGCTCACTGCCGCGAGACTCCGATTCCGGCCAGTGATACCAGTCCTTGTGCAACGCAAACTGCTTGCAGCTGAGACAGATGGTGATTTCCCAGCGGTAGGCGCAACCAGGACAAACGCCGCCGGTCCAGAACGTATTCCACACCGTACCGCAGCCGCCCATGTGGCGGGAGCAGAGCCAGCGGCTCGTGCTCAATGGGCGCCAGGCGCAGTGTGGGCAGTAGATGTCCGGCTCTTTCACGGCCTTAGTTGCCGGTCTTTCCCGCTGGCGTGGCGTTGTTGCGCTGCAGACTGTCGATGTGGTGTTGCGCTGCCTTTTCCATTTTGAACTGAGTCAGATCCACCGGCCTGATCTGCTTGATTGCGCAGGGAATATGGCTGCCGCCAACCAACACTTCGTCAAATCCCACCTGCACCTGATTGGCGAAGGAAGTCAGGCCGATGGTGTTGGTAAAGGTCAGGTAATTGCATGGCCAGACATCCAGCAGGTACGCACGTGTCGGCAGCGTGTAGATCACCAGTTGCGTGTCGCTCAGCGGTTCCCACGAATAGATGTTGTTGAGAACCAGCCGGAAACTCCGCACCGGTGCGCCCGCCGCAGCGGTATAGGCTTGTTGACGCTGCTGCAAATGCTGGGCATACGGCACGCTGGCGCAAGCCATCAGGCTTGCAGCCAGGAGTACCACGATCAAAAGCCGCATCTTCGACATACGTTTTCCTCCATGCAGCGGATACGCCATCGTTGACACTTGGGCAGCCTAACCAGGCCTGTTCACTTCTTGCCCAGTTCGGACCACTGCGACGGATTAAAGCCACCGGTCTCGAACACCAGCGTCTGCTTTCCGCCATCCTGCATTTCGACATCCATGGTGATGCGTCTGGTCTTTTCCATGGCCTCGATAAATGGCTTGTCATCACGAATGAAGATCGCCGGCTCATTACCAGTAGTGGGCAGAAAAGCACGCAGCGGATGCGACTTGCCATCGAACTGTGCCTGGATCATGCAATTGCCCTTGCACACAAAGCCATGCCCGCTACCGAACAGGAAGACACTTTGTCCCCATTTGGTGTGGCGCCGCAGCACCAGGCGCACCGCACGGTCACCCGAAGGTGCCGTGGTATAGAGACTGGCCGTGGACTGGGTGCCGCCTTCCATTGGGCCCACCTGATACGTCCACAGCGCAGCCAGACGGTGTTTTTCGCTGGTTTCCTTCCAGCGCTGCTCGACTTCCGGCAAGGTCTGCTGCACTTCCTTGGCGGCGGCGGAATTGGGGAAACGTTGAACGATTTCCTGGCCAAGTCCGGACGCCATCTCGTCATTTTTCATTTGCAGCATCTGGCGATAGGTCTGCAACTGGTCATTGGCTTCTTTGGCCTCCGCCTGGGCCTGTGCCTGCGCGGCATCGGCCTGGGATGGCGCAGCGCTCTGGTCCTGCTGCGAGCAAGCAGTCAAAACCAGCAGACCGCACACAGCAACTGCAGTCACGGAACGGCGAAAAAGCAAACGAGTCATTGTCAGTGCACCGGCGATGGACAGGCTGCTAGCTTGAAACGAGCCCTCTTCCGGCGCAACCGGCCAAAGCGCGAGATCGGCGTTATGCCGCGGCCGACTGACCAAACCGTTCACGCAAAACCGTGCGATAGCGGCGGCTACAGGGGATTTTCACGCCGTCGCGCATCAACAGGCGCGCATCGCCGGTATCCAGCGGTTCGATCTCGGCCAGGAAATCCAGGTTGACCATATAGCTGCGGTGCACCCGCACGAAATGCTGCGCATCGAGCCGTGCCTCGATACCGCCCATGGTCGCGCGCAGCGGATAATCACGCCCGCGCACGTGCAAATTCACATAGTTGCCGGAGGCCTGCAGCCATTCGATCTCACGTGCCGCCAGCAGGAATTCCTTGCCGAGCTTACGTACCAGAAAGCGCTCGGGCTGTTCGACCGGCTCCACCGGCGGCCCGACATCCGGCTCCGCCAACAAGCTCGCTTCGCCCTGAAAACGCACCACCCACAAGCGATACAGGCCGATGCCCGCCAATATCCAGAAATAGCTGCGGACGTCCTTGAGGTATTCGTAGCCGAAATCCTTCCACCAGGCGCCGAATTCGTAGTGACGGCCGACACTGAGATAGGCAAGCTTGCGCAAGAGCACCATGCCGCCGACATGGATCAGGCTGTACACCACGCTGCAGACAAGATGCAGCGGCAGATGACGCCACTAGGCTTCGAGCCGGATCGGCCAGCGCCGCGATGCGTAGACCAGCGCGGGTATCAAGGCCAGCATCATGATCGAGCTGCTGGATTCCCACACCCAGGGCTGCCATGACGACACATCCGGGTGATCCATCACGGCAACCACCGCGTTGAACACGGTATTGATGGCAAAGAATACCGGCCAGAAGCCGATCTCGAACGATCGCCGCCAGCGTTGAAAGCTTTCGAACGTGAAACCGTGATGTGTCCCCATAGCGGGATTCTACCCAGCCTTCTGTGGTGATTCGCCACCCGCAGGCGCGACCTTTCGCAGTATTGCCATAAAGCACAGCAGACGAATCGCTTGCGCATCGGTGAGCGCTTCCGATAATGCCCCATCCAGGCAAGGATCCCTCATGTCGCCCTCCCCCGCGTCGGGCTCTACCGATTCGCTGTTTCAACATCGCGCGTATGTCGCCTTCTGGTGTGCTCGCACCGCCTCCAGCTTCGGCTTCCAGATGCTGGCGGTCGCAGTGGGCTGGCAGATCTATGCCATGACCGGACGCGCCTTCGATCTGGGCCTGATCGGCCTGGTGCAATTCTTTCCATCCGTGTTGCTGGCATTACCTGCCGGTCATCTCGCCGACCAGTTCGATCGGCGGCGCATCGTACTGATCGGGCAGATCGTGGAGTGGATCGCGATCATGCTGCTGGCGATCCTGACCTTGCTGCACGCCATCAACGGAGTCGGCATTCTGTTGCTGATATTCGTCATCGCCACCGCCAAGGCGTTTGAATCTCCTTCGATGCAATCGATGGTGCCGGCATTGGTACCCCCATCGTTGCTGCCGCGAGCCATGGCCGTAAATGGTTCGGCCATGCAAGCGGCATCGATCGTGGGACCTGCCTTGGGCGGCTTTCTTTACATCGCCGGTCCTGGCGTGGTGTACAGCGCCTCGGCAGTGTTGTACCTGATCGCCGCTACATTCGTGTCTCAACTTCGCTATGAGCAGGCGCCACCGAAACGCGAGCCGGCTACGCTCAAGACCCTGTTTGCCGGCGTGCATTTCATTCGCGAGCGCAAGGATGTACTCGGCGTGATTTCATTGGATCTGTTCGCCGTGCTGCTCGGCGGCGCGACCGCATTGCTGCCGATTTTCGCCAAGGATGTGCTGCACACCGGCCCGTGGGGCCTTGGCCTGCTGCGTGCGGCCCCGGCAGTCGGCGCCTTGCTGATGTCGTTCTGGCTGGCACACCACAGCATGGAGCGTCGCGTAGGCAAAATCATGTTTGCGTCCGTGGCTGGTTTTGGCATCGCAACGCTGGTTTTCGCGCTGTCCAAAATCTTGTGGCTGTCACTGGCAGCATTGTTTGCACTGGGCGCGTTCGACATGGTCAGCGTGGTGATCCGTGGCTCGCTGGTGCAGCTGGACACTCCGGATGCCATGCGTGGGCGTGTCAGCGCGGTCAACGCCATTTTCATCAACACCTCCAACCAGCTCGGCGAGTTCGAATCCGGCATGATGGCGGCGTGGTTGGGGGCCGTGGGTTCCGCGGTTTTCGGCGGTATCGGCACATTGGTGGTGGTGGGTTTGTGGATGGGGATGTTCCCCAGCCTGCGCCGCCGCGAACGCCTGCACCGGGAACGGCCCACCCAGGATAAGGAAGCATCGGCACAGACGATCTAGCCAGCAGCCCGATGTCGCCAAGTTATCTACGATGCGTGCAACACCTGTCGGATCACAACATCTTCAGATGACATCGGCACTGGTGATCAGCCCTACATGACAGGCCAGCTGACGATGCTTGAGTTCGTTGTATTGTTCGGCTGAATCACCAGGCAGTTATAGCGTCCGCCTATTCGCCAGGAATTCGTCCACGGATAAACCTTCGCATCCACGGGAGCCGTCGTGATCACTGTTCATCACCTTAATAACTCGCGCTCGCAACGTATCCTGTGGTTGCTGGAAGAACTCGATCTGCCGTACGAGATCAAGCATTACTGGCGCGATCCGAGGACCATGCTGGCGCCGCCTGAGCTGCGTGCGGTGCATCCTCTGGGCAAATCGCCGGTGATCACCGATGAGGCACTAACCTTGGCCGAATCGGGAGTCATCATGGAATACCTGGCGGATCGCTATGGTTCTGGCAGGCTGATTCCTGCACACGGAACCTTGGCCCGTCTGCGCAGCCAATATTGGCTGCATTACGCAGAAGGATCGGCCATGCCGCTGCTCCTGCTGAAGCTGGTGTTCCGACGCGTTGAAACCGCTCCGGTCCCGTTTTTCGTACGGCCGGTCGCGAAAGGCATTGCCGGCAAAGTTCAGCAGAGCTTCGTGGATCCGCAAATCGCCTTGCATCTTGCCTATCTGGAAGGCGAGCTGGCCAAAACGGAGTGGTTCGGCGGCGCAGATTTCAGCGTTGCGGACATCGGCATGAGTTTCCCCCTGGAGGCGGCTGCGGCACGCAGCGGACTCGATGACCGCTATCCGCGCCTGCAGGCCTTCCTGCAACGCATCCACGCGCGCCCGGCCTATCAGCGGGCGCTGCAACGCGGCGGTGAATACAGCCTGTTGAGCAGCTGAATGCGAGTATCATTGATTAACGTCACGCTCACGTCAGCGCTGGCAATTTGCAGTATCCGGACAGTTGGAGAATCCCATGAGCAGGCAAGCCGATATCGAACGTCGCCTCGACGACCTCAGCACCCGCGTGCGGCATTACACCGATGGCGTCTCCGAAACGGCCGATGGCATGGCGACACGTGGACGTCGCGCCGTGGGTCGCTTCAACCGCGTCGATACGGGCAAGCGCATCGTCCGCGCGGCGGAGGATTTCGCGGACGAAGCCAATTACCAGTACCGTCGCCTGCGTCGCCAGGTCAATCGTCATCCGGTGGCGACCGCCGCTATCGTGGCTGGCACCATCGGTGCGTTCCTGTTGTTGCGCCGCGTTTTCCGCAGTGACGACGAGGATTGATCGAGCAGGCCTCAGAGCAAGCAGCCCATCCGCAAAAAGAAACCCGCCTTTCGGCGGGTTCTTTTTTACTACATCAGACGTTCTGCGGATTCGGCTTGTCCGGATCAAGCTTGTACTCGCGGATGGCGCGCGCGACATCCTTGGCGTTGACCTTGCCGTCCTTCGCCAGCGCGGCCAGCGCGGCATGCGCAATCCAGTAACGATCCACTTCGAAGAAGTTGCGCAGGTGTTCGCGTGTATCCGAACGGCCGAAGCCATCGGTGCCGAGCACGGTGTAACGCATGCCATCCGGCATGAAGGCGCGGATCTGGTCGGCGTATTCACGCACGTAGTCAGTCGCTGCAATCGCCGGACCTTGATGGCCCTGCAACAAACCGGTGACATACGGTACGCGCTGTTCGGCTTCCGGATGCAGGCGGTTCCAACGCTCGGCATCGAAACCCTCGCGACGCAGCTCGCTGAAGCTGGGCACGGACCAGATGTCGGCGCTGATACCGAAATCCTTTTCCAGCAGCTCGGCCGCAGCGATCACTTCCCGCAGGATCGTGCCTGAACCCAGCAGTTGCACGCGAGGTTCGCTCTTCTTCGCCTTGCCAGCATCCTTGAACAGGTACATGCCCTTGACGATGCCCTCCTCGACGCCTTGCGGCAGATCGGGATGGGCATAGTTCTCATTCATGACCGTGAGGTAGTAATAGGCGTCTTCCTGATCCTCGATCATGCGGCGCGTGCCATCCTGCAGGATCACCGCGACTTCGTAGGAGAAGGTCGGATCGTACGCACGCGCATTCGGAATCGCACCGGCAAGCAGATGCGAATGACCGTCTTCGTGCTGCAGACCTTCACCGTTCAGCGTGGTGCGGCCGGCCGTACCACCGATCAGGAAGCCGCGCGAACGCATGTCGCCAGCGGCCCAGGCAAGATCGCCGATGCGCTGGAAACCGAACATCGAGTAGTAAATGAAGAACGGCAGCATCGGCTGGTTGCTGATGCTGTAGCTGGTCGCCGCGGCCATCCAGGCGGCCATGCCGCCGGCTTCGGAAATACCTTCCTGCAGCACCTGGCCCTTCTGGTCTTCGCGGTAATACAGCAGTTGGTCGGCATCCTGTGGACGGTACTTCTGGCCGAACGGTGCATAGATACCGATCTGGCGGAACATGCCTTCCATACCGAAGGTGCGTGCTTCGTCAGCGACGATCGGCACCACGCGCGGACCGATGGCCTTGTCGCGCAGCAACAGATTCATGCCGCGCACCAGTGCCATGGTGGTGGAGATTTCGCGATCGCCGGTGCCCTTGGTGATCTGCTCGAACGCAGCCAGATCCGGCGCCTTGAGCTTCACATCGGTGTGGCGGCGGCGCTGCGGC
Source organism: Dyella flava (assembly GCF_016904955.1). Taxonomy (GTDB): domain Bacteria; phylum Pseudomonadota; class Gammaproteobacteria; order Xanthomonadales; family Rhodanobacteraceae; genus Dyella_B; species Dyella_B flava. Next base: position 78,135 of record NZ_JADIKE010000036.1, read on the forward strand.
AGGAAGCCGCCGAGTTCCTTGCGGCGTTCCAGCATGTACTGCACTTCCGGGGAATCCTTGCCGGGGTGGTAGTACGGCACGTCCTTGAGCTTGTCGTCCGGCACCGGAATGTTGAAGCGGTCACGGAAGTGGCGCACGGCTTCGTCGTCCAGCTTCTTCTGCTGGTGTGTCGGGTTCTGCGATTCGCCGGCGGCGCCCATGCCGTAGCCCTTCACCGTCTTGGCAAGGATCACCGTGGGCATGCCCTTGGTGTTCACCGCCGCGTGATAAGCCGCGTATACCTTGTGCGGATCGTGGCCGCCGCGGTTCAAACGCCAGATGTCGTCGTCACTGAGGTTGGCGACCATCTCGCGCGTCTCCGGGTATTTGCCGAAGAAATGCTCGCGCGTGTACGCGCCGCCGAAGGCCTTGCACGCCTGGTATTCGCCGTCGATGGTTTCCATCATCAGCTTGCGCAGCACACCGTTCTTGTCGCGTGCGAGAAGCGGATCCCAGTAGCTGCCCCATACCACCTTCAGCGCATTCCAGCCGGCGCCACGGAAGACACCTTCCAGTTCCTGGATGATCTTGCCGTTGCCACGCACCGGACCATCGAGGCGCTGCAGGTTGCAGTTGATCACGAAGATCAGGTTGTCCAGGCCTTCGCGACCGGCCAGGGCGATGGCGCCCAGCGATTCGGGCTCATCGGTTTCGCCGTCGCCCAGGAAGCACCAGATCTTGCGGTCGGACTTGGGAATCAGGCCACGATGTTCAAGATACTTCCAGAACTGTGCCTGGTAGATCGCCTGGATCGGACCCAGGCCCATCGACACCGTCGGCACCTGCCAGTAATCGGGCATCAGCCAGGGATGCGGATAGGAAGAAAGGCCGCGGCCATGGCCGGCGACTTCCATGCGGAACAGATCAAGCTGATCTTCGCCGATACGACCTTCGAGGAAGGAACGTGCATAGACGCCGGGGCTGGAGTGGCCCTGGTGGAACACCAGATCGCCCGGATGATCGGCGCTCGGCGCACGCCAGAAATGGTTGAAGCCCACGTCGTACAACGTGGCCGACGAAGCAAAACTGGCGATATGGCCACCGAGCTCACCGGGCTTGCGGTTGGCACGGACCACCATCGCCATGGCATTCCAGCGGATCAGCGTACGGATGCGCCATTCCATGGCACCGTCGCCAGGCATCTTGGCTTCCAGATGCGGCGGGATGGTATTGACGTATTCGGTGGTGGGGTCGAACGGCATATAACCGCCCGAACGGCGCGCGGAATCGACCAGCTTTTCCAGCAGGAAGTGCGCACGCCCGGTACCTTCGCGATCGATGACGGCACTGAGCGACTCAACCCATTCCTGGGTTTCGGTGGGGTCGAGGTCCTGGTGGAGGATATCGTCGAGCTGATCCATGGAATGTCTCCGCGGCGCCGTGCGCCGCCATGCGGTGGATGCGCGTCGCTGGGGAGGCGACGAAACCGGAGCATCGATCCGGCGACTTGAGGCGGCACGGAATAAGGACCGCGTGGCGTGTTCGCCGCAGGACGAGCTAAGTCTTCCGATTCTAGCCCTCAGCTGGTGATCCCGCCAATTGCCAAGACGCTACATACGTATGCGCACGGGCATAGGCCTGATGCTTTATGGCAAGCACACAAAATGCCATACGGTGTTTTCGACGCGGCGCAAATAAAAAAGCGGCCTAAACGGCCGCTTTTTTTGATTGCCATATGCACGATCCAGACTTGGGTCAGCGTCAGCCCCGCTCACCTTGCGCTGCAGCACGAATCTGCGCATCGACCACAGCGATGGCTGTCATATTCACCACGCGCCTTACGGTGGAGGACGGAGTGAGAATGTGCGCCGGCTTGTTCACGCCCATCAGGATCGGCCCGATCGCTACGCCGTCGGTCATCACGCGGATCATGTTGTAGGCGATGTTGGCGGCATCGAGATTGGGCATCACATACAGGTTGGCACGCCCACTCAACGTGGTGTTGGGGAAAATGCGCTGGCGCAGCGCTTCGTCCCAGGCCGTGTCGGCCTGCATTTCGCCATCCACTTCCAGCTTCGGCACGCGCGCCTTGAGGATCTTGTACACCTCGCGCATCTTGGCCGCACTGGCGTTCTCGTGGCTGCCGTAGTTGGAGTGCGAGAGCAACGCGACCTTGGGCTCGACACCGAACAGCTTCAGGCGATAGGTCGCTTGCAGTGTGGCCTCGGCAATCTGCTCGGCCGAGGGGTCGCACTGCACGTGCGTGTCGAGAAAGAACCAGGTGCCTTTGTCGTTGATCACACCGCTCATCGCCGACGTGCACTGCACGCCCGGGTCGAGCCCGAACACGCTGCGGATATAACCCAGCTTCTTGTGATAACGCCCGACCAGGCCGCAGATCATCGCATCGGCCTCACCACGCTCGACCATGATCGCTGCGATCAGGGTAGGACGAGAGCGAAGCAGGTTCTTGGCTGCCGCCGGTGACACGCCACGGCGCTCGGTCAATGCGTGGTAATGCTGCCAATACTCGTTGAAGCGCGGGTCTTCATTGATGTTGGTCAGCTCGAAATCAACGCCCGGACGCATGCGCAGGCCCATGCGTTCAATGCGTGCCTCGATCACTTCCGGACGGCCGATCAGGATCGGACAGGCGAGCTTTTCATCAATCAAGGTCTGCACCGCGCGCAGCACCGTTTCTTCCTCACCCTCCGCATACACGACACGCTTGCGATCCGTACGCGCGCGCTCGTAGATCGGCTTCATGATGTAGCCGGTGCGATAGATGAACTGCGCCAGCTTCTCCAGATACGCATCCATGTCGGTAATCGGACGCGTCGCGACACCCGACTCCATCGCAGCTACCGCCACGGCGGGTGCCAGCATCACCAGCAGGCGCGGGTCAAAGGGGCGCGGAATCAGGTAATCCGGACCGAAGGTCGGAGGATCGCCGGCGTACGCGCTGGCAAGATCACCGGATTCCATTTGCGCCAGCGCAGCGATCGCGTGCACACAGGCCAGCTTCATCGCTTCGTTGATACCGGTAGCGCCCACATCCAGCGCGCCGCGGAAGATGTAGGGGAAGCACAATGCGTTGTTGACCTGGTTCGGATAGTCCGAACGGCCGGTGGCGATGATGCAATCCGGGCGTACCTTCTTGGCGTCTTCGGGCAGGATTTCCGGATTGGGATTGGCCAGCGCCAGGATGATCGGCTTCTCGGCCATGCTGGCGACCATTTCCGGCTTCAGGATGCCGCCGGCCGAGAGACCGAGGAAGATATCCGCTCCCGCGACGATGTCAGCCAGCGTGCGCGCCTTGGTATCGCGCGCGTAACGCTGCTTGTCGGGATCCATATGGTCGCGGCCGGTGTACAGCACACCTTCGCGATCATAGGCAAGGATGTTCTCCGGTTTCAGGCCCAGCGCCACCAGCATGTCCAGGCAGGCGATGCCCGCTGCACCCGCACCGGCCGTGGCCAGCTTCACGTCCTCGATCTTCTTGCCCACCACTTGCAGTGCGTTGACCACCGCTGCACCAACGATGATCGCGGTACCGTGCTGATCGTCGTGGAACACCGGAATCTTCATGCGTTCGCGCAGTTTGCGCTCGACGATGAAGCATTCCGGCGCCTTGATGTCTTCCAGATTGATGCCACCGAAGGTGGGCTCCATCGAGGCGATGATATCGACCAGTTTGTCCGGATCGCGCTCGGCCAGCTCGATATCGAACACGTCGATGCCGGCGAACTTCTGGAACAACACGCCCTTGCCTTCCATCACCGGCTTGCCGGCCAGCGGGCCGATATCGCCCAGGCCGAGCACGGCTGTGCCGTTGGTGATCACTGCCACCAGGTTCGAGCGGGCGGTGTACTCGCTGGCCGATTGCGGATCCTCAACGATTGCCTCGCAGGCATAGGCCACACCCGGTGAATACGCCAGCGACAAATCACGCTGGGTAATCAGCGAGGTAGTTGGCGAGACCTTGATCTTGCCGGGACGCGGAAGGCGGTGGTACTCGAGTGCGGCTTTGCGGAAGTCGTCGGAATGAGCCATCTGATGCAATGCAACGAAAAAGGGAGGGAAGAGAGCTGCCAAGCAGGCAATGGCGGGCATGGTAGCACCGGGGGTGCTTCGGGTTCGCGCCCGCCTATGTAGGCACCCGCCTTCTTATAACCAGGATTTTGCCCACGAATCCCTCCTTTGGAAGTTACACGCCCAACGACAGTGACTCCGCCTCCACCTTCGACATGCGGATGCGATTGATAAACAACGAGAACGCCAGCTTGCCGGCCAGGCCGTGAACATGCTGCATCCATGGCGGTAGCCAACGCGGGGATGCCAGCACACCGGAAATAAAATGTGGTTCCAGGCTCATCACATCGTGCAGGGTCAGCTTGCCGGCAAACAGATAACGCAGCAGATCCAGACGACGTTCCTTCAATGCCCAGCGGAAGAAGGTGTGCACGTCCAGCAGGCCGGACAGATAAACATTGTCCTTGGCGAAAGCCGCCCCCCCGGTCAGCGGTACGCCGCGAAATACGCGCTGCGCGGAATGGAAGCTGTCGGCCACACTTTGACCGCAGCGATTGAAGAAGCGATACACCTCAACAAAGTCCGCGCCATTCAACGCCATGTCGATGGCCAGAATGCGCAGGCTGATGCGTTTGAGCCTGGCAATATCGATCGCGCCCGACATCAGTTCGGCAAACACCGCCAGCCCTTCCTGGGTTGCCGTGACACGCGGCGAGGTGCGCGCCAGCGATGCCAGCAGCGGTTGTTCGCGGCCATTCAATGCCGTGAGCGAATGCACAAAGGCTTCGTGATTAAGCAACTGGTGGCGATCGTACTGACTGAAACGCATGCCACCACGCAAGCGGATGCGCGTCGCGCCCGCCGCCGCTTTCGCGGTGAGATCGTTATCGATTTCCACCGCAATCTTGCCGGCACCGAAAAACTCATCGAGCACCTTGGCCAGATCCGCGCGGAGTTTTTCGGAAGAGATGTTGGCGGAGATGTCGTCGTCGTGCAGATCCGCGCCGAGCTCGTCGGACAGCTCCACGAAATAATGAGCGGCATCGAGATTGCTGCGGTCACTGCCCGGGATGGCATCACCGGGGCGGCCATAGAGCTGGATGGAAGGCGCCGTGACACCCTCGGTACCGACAGCTTCCAGCATCTCGGCAGCGATGCGCCAGGATTCGGCGGTACGGCGCAGATAGTCACCGAGTGGATCGTCGTTGCCCGCTTCGCTTTCGATCGCGGCAAGTTCCCTGCGCACCTCGGACAGGTCGGGTTTTTTGTAGGTTACTTCCGGCAAGGCGTACTGCCCTCTGCCGTACTCCTCGATCATCCGGTCTTCCAGTGATGCCGGCCAGCTGACCGTCGCCAGGATGTTGATGCCGCGCACCGCCGCCAGCAGACGCTTGTCGAGCGCGGCGTAGACTCCCAAGCCGGCGGGTATCGCGTCGACTGGCGTGCTCATTACTTCATCACTCCCTTTCACGCGAACCGCGCGGCCCATGCAGCTTGCCCACCGGACGCCCGCCGCGCTGACGGCGCAGACGTGATTCCAGCATGGTCGCTTGTTCCTCGCGCTCGTCGCGCAGCTTCAGATAGTTGCGCCAGCGTTCGGCGGAAAGTTCGCCGTCATGCAGCGCTTCTTGTACGGCGCAACCGGGTTCGCTGCCATGGCCACAATCGGCGAAACGGCAGTTTTCGGCCAAGGCTTCGATATCGGCGAACAGATCGAGATTTTCCTCGCCCGTGAGCTTCAACTCGCGCATGCCGGGCGTATCGATCAGGCAACCGCCACTGGGCAGCTGCAGCAAGGCGCGGTAGGTCGTGGTGTGGCGGCCACGGCTGTCATGATCGCGTACCGCACCGGTCGCCATGCGTTCGCTGCCCATCAAGGTGTTGGTCAGCGTGGACTTGCCGGCGCCGGAAGAACCGACCAGCACGGCACTATCGCCTGGCTTCATGTAAACCGACAAGGCGACAACACTGGCCGGATCCTTGCCGTTGATGGCATGGATCGGCGTGCCCACCGGCAAGCGGGCACGCAATTCGGCAATCCTGGCCTCAGCATCATCGCGTTGGTCGAGCTTGCTGAGGATGACCACCGGCTGCGCGCCGGAACCTTCCGTCAGGGAAAGATAGCGTTCGATCCGTGCCGGATTGAAATCACCATCCAGGCCAGTCAGCACCAGCACGTAGTCGATATTGGTGGCGATCACCTGGCGCTCGTAGCGCTCGCCCGCCGCTGCCCGCGACAACACGGTGCGGCGCGCTTGCACGGTGAGGATGTGCGGCGGCTTGCCCGGCTCGATTTCCACGAAATCGCCCACCGCCGGCCGCTCGGCCGGATCCAGTCCGCGCTTGAGGAAGTGACCGGCCGGTTGGGCACCAAAGGTCTGGCTGCCGTCATGCAACTCGTAACCGGCGCGGTGCTGAGCCACCACACGGGCCAATAGCAGTCCGTCACCGGGCAAGGCCTCGCCCCGCCAACCGATACGGCGGAGCTGTTCGATGGTCTGGGCATTGCTCATGAGGTTGGATTATGCCGGGTGGCGCAGGCAACGGGGAACATATCGTTGACGTGAGACAGATATTTTCGCTTCAAGTCTTGCGGGTGGGAGGTGGCGCCGAGGGTTGCGATGCTTTTCCCGCTCCCCTGTTTCGCCCCATTTCGGCCCCACAGCGCCCGTCCACGCTGTTAGCATCGTCCCGAACCGGCGGCATGCCGGGTTTCCTCGAAAAATAAAGGACGAAGCCGTTGGCCCCGATCAAACCCAGCGCGCATCTGAACGAGGTGCGTTACGAAATCCGCGGTGCGCTGACCCGTCGCGCGCGCGAACTCGAAGCCGCGGGATTGCCCATCATCAAGCTCAATATCGGCAACCCCGCCCGCTATGGCTTTACTGTGCCGGATCACCTGCGCGAGGCCATCGCCGCGCACCTGCACGAAAGCGAAGCCTATGGCCACGAGCAGGGCCTGGAACAGGCACGCGAAGCGATCGCCGCGCAACAGCGGGCGCGCGGTGCGCATCATGTGGAAGTCGAGCGCATCTTTATTGGCAACGGTGTCAGCGAATTAATCGATCTAAGCCTGCGCGCACTGCTGCAACCGGGCGATGAAGTGTTGCTGCCAAGTCCGGACTATCCGCTGTGGAGCGCGGCCACCATCCTCAATGGGGGCGTGCCTCGCTATTACCGCTGCCTGGCCGAGAACCGGCACATGCCCGATCCGGAAGAGATCGAGGCGCTGATCACGCCGAGGACCCGTGCGCTGGTGCTGATCAACCCGAACAACCCCACCGGCGCAGTGTATCCGCGCGCCTTGCTGGAGCAGATCGTCGCCATCGCCGCGCGCCACCACCTGCTGCTGCTTTGTGACGAGATCTACGACGAGATCCTCTACGACGACACCACCTTCCAGCCGCTGGCGGAAGTCGCCGGCAACACGCCGTGCATCAGTTTCGGCGGCTTGAGCAAGGTGCATCGCGCTTGTGGTTATCGCGTGGGCTGGTTGAGTCTTTCGGGCGATCCGGCGCGCACCCACGATTACCGCGACGCACTGCAGCTGCTGGCGGCCTTGCGCCTGTGCGCAAACGTCACCGCACAATGGGCGGTGATTCCTGCGCTGCAAGATACGCCGACCATCAACGCCCTCACCTCGGCGGGCGGACGCTTGCACGACGCACGCAAGACCGTGCTGGAAGGTGTTGCAGCCAGCCGCTATCTGGATCTGGTAACACCGGGCGGTGCGCTCTATGCGTTCCCGCGCGTGCGAAGCGATCGCATTGCCAATTTCAGTGACGACGCGTTTGCGCTGCGCCTGCTGGAAGAAGAATCAGTGCTGGTCGTACCCGGCTCCAGTTTCAACGTGCCCACCAGCCGCCATCTGCGTCTGACGCTGCTGCCGCCACCGGCACAACTGCACGAAGTGTTCGTGCGCATGGAGCGGGTATTGGAACGGATGGCGGCCGAACAAACACCGCGCGCAGCGGCGATCGCCTGATCCATGGCTTTGCGTTATCTGGCTCTGGGTGACTCCTACACCATCGGCGAGGACGTGCTGGCTAATCAGCGCTGGCCGATGCAGCTCACTGAAAAGCTGCGCGGGCAGGGTCTGGTTATCGACGACCCGCAGATTGTCGCGGTCACCGGCTGGACCACGGACGAATTGTCCGACGGCATCGACAAGGCCGAGCTCGCTGCAAGCTATGACCTGGTCACCCTGCTGATCGGCGTCAACAATCAATATCGGGGCCGGCCGGCCGAGGAATACCGTGCTCAGTTCCGCGCCTTGCTGCTGCGCGCGATGAGCCTGGCTGGCAAGCGCCCGCAACGTTTGGTGGTGGTTTCCATTCCCGATTGGGGCGTTACGCCATTCGGCCACCAGAGTGGCCGCAATCTGCGGCAGATCGCGGCGGAACTGGATGCATTCAATGGGATCGCCCATGCGGAAACCCTTGAGGCCGGCGCCCGGTTCGTGAATATCACCGGCATTTCCCGCGACCACGCCAATCTGGTCGCTTCAGACGGCCTGCACCCTTCGGGTGCCCAGTACAGCCTGTGGACCCAGGCGATCGAACCCGTCGTGCGGGCCGCTTTAAGCTAAGAAAGCTCGGGGAAAGGCCGGCAGCAACCTCTTTGCAACCTTTTCGCCATCACTTGGTGACGTTGCAGTATGAGACTGAGCACCCGGCAACCAACCGGGGACCGACGCCATGGCCATCCTTCGCTGCCGAAGCGCATTCATTTCCGACGTTCATCTGGGCACACCTGACTGCAAGGCGGCTTACCTGCTGGATTTCCTGCGGCAGCTGCAGTGTCAGAAGCTGTATCTGGTGGGCGACATCATCGACCTGGAAGCCCTGAGCCGCCGCCGCTGGTGGCATCCAGACCACGGAACCGTGATCGCCGAAGTGCTGGATATGGCACGTCGCGGGGTCGAAGTCACCTACATTCCCGGCAACCACGATGCCGCACTGCGCGGCATGGTCGGGCAATCGATCTGCGGCGTACGCATCGAACTGGATGCCGTGCACGTGGGCGCCGACGGACGCCGTTATCGCGTCAGCCACGGCGACGAATACGATCCCGAGCAGATCGGACGCAGCTGGATGTTGCATATCGGCGAAGCCATGCATCGCTTCATCTGCTGGGGCAACCGCCGCGTGAACGCCTGGCGCCGCCGTATGGCGCTCCCCTATCTGCCGTTGTCGATCATTGTGAAATCGCACATCGGCAAGGCCCTGGCCTATATCCGCGCGTATGAAGAACGCGTGGCCACCGACGCGCGCGAACGAGGCATGGACGGTCATATCTGTGGCCACATCCATTACGGCCAGGTACGCACCATCGATGGCGTGGTCTACCTCAACGATGGCGACTGGGTGGAACACTGCACCGCACTGATCGAGGACGAGGTCGGGGCGATGGAACTGATCCACTGGAGCGAGCAGCCCACGGCACTGGGCCGCGCCAGCCGCGAACTGGTCATGCCCTCGCCCACCGCCGCACTGGCCCTGGCGCCGCTGGCCCGTCGCAAGACTGAACTGGAAGACCTGCGCCCGGCAGCCTGACGTCCGCTCCAGGGCCGAAAAAGGGGCGAGCTGGCCACCTCGCCCCTCGCCCTCTCCCCGCCTTGAACGCGCCCAATCCGCCAGCATATGCAAGGGGATACAATGGCCTTTCCCCACCGGAGCCCCTACATGTCCCTCGACAGCACCACCCGCGAACGTATCGAAAGCCTGCTCAAAGACCACCGCGTGGTGTTGTTCATGAAGGGCACCCGCCAGCAGCCGATGTGCGGCTTCTCCGCCGCCGCCACCAACACCCTCAACGAACTGCTGCCGGAATACCACACTGTCAACGTGCTGGAAGATCCGGAAATCCGCGAAGGCATCAAGGCATTCGGTAACTGGCCGACCATTCCGCAGCTTTATGTGGATGGCGAACTGGTCGGCGGCGCCGACATCATTCGCCAGATGTATGGCAGCGGTGAACTGCACCAGCTGTTCGGTGCCGCAGCCCCGGACCGCACGCCGCCTGAAATCACCATCACCGACAAGGCCGCCGAGGCGATCCGCCAAGGCACGGCCAACGCCCAGGGTCTTGCGTTGCATCTGGAAATCGGCCCGGACCATAGCGCCGGCTTCCAGCTCGCACCGAGCAGTGATCACGACATCGTGGTGGTCGCCAACGGCATCGAAGTGCATTTCGATCCCGCCAGCGCACAGCGCGCCAAGGACATCGTGATCGACTGGGTCTCCACCATGCAGGGTGAGGGTCTGAGCCTGAAGTTTCCGGGCGCCACCGAGCTGAAATCGATGAGCGTGCATGAGTTGAAACAGCGCCTGACCAAGGGTGATATCACACTGATCGACGTACGTCCGGCCCAGGGCCGCATGATGGCGGCGCCGCTGCCGCAGGCGCGTGTACTGGAAGAAGAAGGCTACGCCGCACTCGCTGCGCTGCCCAAGGACACCGCACTGGCCTTTATCTGCCATCACGGCATCTCCAGCCGCAGTGCTGCCGAACGCTTCATCGCGCACGGCTTCACCAACATCTATAGCGTCGATGGTGGCATGGATGCATGGGCGGCTGAGATTGATTCGAGCGTACCGCGCTACTGAACCCCATCCCGAGCGCATCCCCGCAATGAAAAAGCACGAGGTTCAAAACCTCGTGCTTTTTTTGTGCCTTGAATGACCCGACTCCCCGACCTGGCGTGTAGTTGCACGGACAAGAACTATCGAGCAGGGAATTCGGCAACATCGACTTCCCAGTGGATCTTTTTGCGACACCCTTCGAGGTCATCGGTTCAGATAGACAGCTATCTAACCCACTCCCCTTCGCGTACTTTCACGACCCACATGCATGTAAGCCTAATGCCATAACTTCAGCAAGAAGTATGCAAAGCACACAAGCATAAACGGACAGAAAGCAAGGTTCTCGCCTACATCGGAAAACTATCTGGTGTGAATAAACAGTTGTATCGCATGCCTTTTGATGTAACGACATCAAGGTGATGTCAGGCACGACATGCGCAACGATTCCCGCATGTGCAATTGCCGCCACCAAGCGCCGTAGCCATTTTTCGGTCAAGTAACCGTTGCACAGCAACTCCTCCAAGCCATAGCGTGTGTCCAGCCAGCGCATCGCTTGTTCGGCGAACCCGCACTCGTGACGGGCACATTCGGCGCCTCGGCAAACAAACCCATCGAGAGCAGCGCTCGGACGCTGCAACTTTCGAGGCGTTACCGCTTCGCGGTAGCGGCTTGCCAACTGGAGGGATCCATGCAGATTCGTCAAAACAACCAAGCACGCCATCGCAAAATCGCGATGAGCATCGCCCTCGTGCTCGGCATGGGCGGCGGCGCCGTGCTGGCGCAAAGTACGTCGGGCTCGATCCACGGAACAGCTGCCGCGGGCGCCGAAGTCACCGCTGTCAATGAAGGCAACGGTTCCTCTCGCACCATTACCGTGGGACCGAGCGGAACCTTTCAGTTCAATGCACTGCTTCCGGGCAAGTATCAAGTCAAGCTGATCGATAGCGGCAAAACGAGCACGCAGGAAGTGACCGTACTGGCCGGTCAAGGCGCCAGCGTGAATCTGGCTGCCGATGTCGCCGCCAGTGCCAGCTCGGCAGATGCCAAGAACCTCGACACCATCAGCGTGTCGGCCAAGTCGATGGCCAATATCGACGTGTCCTCGGTGCAAACCAATACCGTGATCACCGCCGAGCAAATGAAGTCGTTACCGATTCCGCGCAATGTGACTGCCATTGCCTTGCTGACGCCCGGCGCCGTTCAAGGCGACTCAGCCTTTGGCAATCTTGCATCCTTCGGCGGCGCATCCGTTGCCGAAAACAGCTACTACGTCAACGGCTTCAACGTCACAAACCAATTTGACTCACTGAGCTTTTCGCAGGTTCCGTTCGAAGCGATTGACCAGGAATCAATTCAGGACGGCGGCTATGGCGCCGAATACGGCAACTCGACCGGGGGTGTCATCTCGGTCACCACCAAGCGCGGCACGAACGAATGGAAAGGTGGTGTGGATGTCACCTGGAATCCCACATCATTGATGGCGCGCGACCCGAACGTCTACAAAAAGAACGGCAATCCGCAGTACATCACCAGCGGCAACAGGAACTACCGTTTTGGCAACGCTGACGGCGCACCGGTTGACTTCAATTCGCGCTGGAACGCCTGGATTGGCGGCCCGTTGATCAAAGACAAATTGTTCGTGTTTGGTCTGGTAAGCCAGACCCAGACCAACTCTGCCGGATATGGCAGTTATGTTCCGGGCGGCGCCCCCGCTTCCGGTGGCTACACCGCGCAAACCGAGAAAGATCCGTATTGGTTGCTGAAGGTCGACTGGAACATCAACGACAACAACATCCTCGAATACACCGGCTTCAACGACACGCGTCACTACAGTACGGATGTCTACTACGCCGGCTTTGCAACCGATGGCTCCAACCGTCCTTATCATTACGATTACCAGGGCGTGGTGAAGAGCAAGGCCGGTGGCCAGAACAATATCCTGAAGTACACCAGCTACATCACCGACGACTTTACGCTGACCACGCAATATGGCCAGAACAAAAACAGCCGTTATAACGTCGCCTATGCGGCCAATGGCGCGGTGGAATCGTATCCGGGCATTATCACGCAGCAGGCTTCCGGTTGCCCGCGAATCTCCGATCGCCGCAGCCCGGTGGTAGATGGAAGCATTCCGGCTTATAACCACTGCTCCTTCGTGCCTGGAAGCTTCCTCACCGCCCCTCAGAGCAACGACACTCGCAAGTCCTTCCGCATCGACCTGGAGTACAAGCTTGGTGATCATGACATCACCGGCGGCTGGTCACGCGATCGCACGACGTCGTTCTTCGGCCAGGGCTACGAAGGCGGATCGATGTGGTACTACAGCGGCGATCCCGGCGACTATTCGGCGCAGCAAATCATCTTCAATACCGGCGCCAAAGTAGGTATGACGCAGCGCGCCGCGTATCTGCAGGATAACTGGCATATCACCGATAACTTTCTGCTGCGTTATGGCCTGCGCAACGACCAGTTCAACAACCAGAATGGCCTCGGCCAGACTTACGTCAAGCAGGACCACAACCTGCAGCCACGCCTTGGCTTCTCCTGGGATGTCCATGGTGATTCGACCCTGAAGATCTATGGAAGCGCGGGCGACTACTCGCTTCCGGTGGACGCCGGCGTCGCCGTTCGCGGTGCGGCGGCTTCCATCTACAGCTATCAAAACTTCAGCTACACGGAGGTCAATCCGGTCACTGGCGCGCCGATCGATCCGGTTGCCACAGGCCCCATTGCGTATGCGAATGGTGCAGCTGGCATAACCCCCAACCCAACCAGTTACGCAGCGAGCAATCTCAAGCCGTTCAAGCAACGGGAATTCATTCTTGGCGCGCAGCAACAAGTTGCCGACTGGACGCTTGGCATCAAGGGAACCTTCCGCAAGGTGCTCACCGGTATCGACGATATCTGCGATTTCCGTCCGATTGCCAAGTACGCCAATGCAACGTATGGCATGAACCTCCCAACGGATTCACTCTCGCCTCCGTATGACTTCATCAACGGCTGCTTTATCGGCAACCCCGGCAATCGCGCAGATTTGACGCTGCCGCTTGACCCGAACAATCCAGGCAAGCTTTACCCGATCCATCTGACCGGCACTGACGTTGGCGAGCCCAGCTACAAACGCAATTACTACGCGCTTTCACTAACGGCTGAGCGCAATTTCATTAACAAGTTCTACTTGAATGTCTCTTACACGTTTGCCAAGTCATACGGCAACTCGGAAGGTTTGGTAAATTCCAATATTGGTCAGTCCGACACAGCTACTTCTGAGTTGTTCGACTACCCGGAAATCATGATCGGCAACAATGGACCGCAAACCAATGATCACACCCATACGGTGAAGGCTTACGGTGCATGGAAGATCACCCATGAATGGACCGTCGGCGCGAATCTTTTGGCGCAAACCGGACGCCCCAGGAATTGCTACGGCGACGCCCCGATTGATTACGATATCGGCGGTTACGGTTCGTCCGGAGGCTCCTCGCCCTATCTTTACTGCGTGGCGGACGGCGTCGGTCAGTGGGTATCACGTGGCTCCGCCGGAAGGACGCCTACCCTGTGGCAGCTTGATCTGAATGTGGCCTATCAGCCTGAGTGGCTCAAGGGCCTTACGCTTCGCGCAACCGTCTTCAATGTGTTCAATAAGCACACCGTACTCAGCGTCAACGAAAACCAGAACGCCAACTACGCACCACCTTCCAATGGGGGACAAGGTACGTGGCAGACGTTCAACAACACGACATACCTGACTCCGACAGGTTACCAAGTACCCCGCTACGTCCAGCTCAACGCCGAGTACGATTTCTGATCGCGACCTGACAAACACGTAACGAGCTCTTCCACCCCTCAAGGCCGCCGGTTTCCGGCGGCCTTTCTTTATACGTCGCCGTAGTGCGATGTTGATCGCTGATGTAGTCTCATCCATGGATTCAGATCGCGCTTACGGGGAATCGCAGCATGACGGCAAACCAGGCTCACCCGTCGGTGGACCGTGCGGCCGGCCTGTCGCCGTCCGCACGCCGCTTCCTTGATGAGGCAGGAATGGCGCTTGGGCGTGGGCAGCCTGACGTTGCTGAGCGCGCACTGGTGAGCGTGCTGGCGCTGGCGCCGCAATGTGCGGAAGCGCACCGGTTGATGGGTATTGCGTTTCAAATGCGCGGCGATCACGTAAAGGCCGTCGAGTCCTTGCAGCGCGCACTGGCTGTGTGTCCTGGTGATGGCGTGATACTTACCAGCCTGGGCAGCTCGCAGTTCGAGACCGGTGCGATCGATCTGGCATTGGCCAGCTTGCGGCAAGCCTGCGAGCGCGAGCCGGGCATGGCCTCTGCCTGGTACAACCTGGGCAAGGCGCTCAAGCTCCAGGTGCATACGGATGAAGCGTGCTCAGCCTTGCAACGTGCGTTGGCGATTGAGCCTGGCCATGTCACCGCACGCATCACCCTCGCCGATGCGCAGGCCAGCCAGGGAAATGTCGCAGACGCCATCGACAACTATCGAGACATCCTGCGGCGCCAACCCGGCAACTACAAAGCCTGGTTTGCCTTGGCCAACTTGAAGACCTTGCGTTTTACGGAAAAGGACACCGCCCAACTGCATCAGCTTTTTCGGCAGCCCGGCGTGCAAACCGAGGCTCGCCTGTCCATCGGCTTCGCACTGGCCAAGGCGCAGGAAGACCAGAGCAACTATCCCGCCGCTTTCGAAACGCTACGCGAAGCCAATACGCTCAAGCGTAAGCAGGTGCCGTGGAACGCGTCCGCCGAACGGACGCAGATAGACGCCATCATGAGGGCTTTTCAAGGTCCCGCACCCGCACCGCTGGACCCGGCCCTGGGCCAGGAGGTGATCTTTATCGTCAGCCTTCCCCGCTCCGGCTCCACGCTCACCGAACAGATCCTCGCCTCGCATCCCGACGTCGAGGGCGCCAACGAGATCACCGACTTTCCGCAGGTGATTGACGACGAATCCAGGCGCCGCGGACAACCTTTCCCGCAGTGGGTCGCCGCGGCGACTGCCGAAGACTGGGCGCGCCTGGGGCGCGATTATCTGCAACGAACCCAACGCTGGCGGGAAAAGCGGCCGCGCTCCACCGACAAAAATCTGGTGACCTGGGAACTGGTCGGCGCCATAGCGCGGATGTTGCCGGGTGCGCGCATCGTCAACTCGCGACGCGATCCGCTCGAAACCTGCTTTGCCTGCTATCGCCAGCTGTTTAGCAATGGCGCGCATTTCAGCTATGACCTGGACGACATGGTCAGCTATTACGCTGACTACGAGCGCCTGATGCGTTACTGGCAAGAGGTGCTGCCCGGCAAGATTTTCGATCACGTCTACGAAACCCTGCTTACAGACACCGAGCCACAGATTCGCCAGCTGCTCGATTTCTGCGGACTCGGCTTTGATCCGGCCTGCCTCGCTTTTCATGAAACATCCCGCACCGTGCTCAGTACCGCCAGTGCGGCGCAGGTCCGCCAACCACTGCGCATGGATACGCCACGCAACACGCGTTACGGTGACAAGCTGGATCCATTGCGCGAACGGCTCCGCGCAGCGGGCCTGATCTGATCCAGGATTGAACGCCAACGCAAAAGGCCGCCGGATACCGGCGGCCTTTTGTTTGTCGATGTTTCCTTCGTAACGAGGCACCTGACGAATCAAGTGCCGCGCTTTCACACCACGACCCGATTACCAGTCGTAGGTAATACCGAACTGCAGATAGCGCGGTGTTTCCACGCCATAGCTGTTCTGGCTGGGCGTACCGTTCTCGATCGCCGACAGGTACAACGGGTTCGGACTGGACGTCGATCCCGCCTGCGCGTAGATCTGCGTGATGCGCTGCTGGTTGAACAGGTTGTAGACCTGGAGCTGGAAGCCCAACTTCTTGTTCGCCCACTCCGGACGATATTCCACCTGCAGGCTCAGAATTTCCGTCCAGGGGTTGCTGCCAGTCGCACCAGGCGCGGATGGGTTGCCAAAACACCAGTGATACGACGAGCCGTAGCTGATCGGGTCGGTCTGGTTGGGGCCGTAGTAACCCAGGCAATCCTTGGGCGTACCGGAAGCCATCTGCAGAACGCCACTGACGGTCCACTCCGGCAGGATCTGGTACGTACCGTAGAGACGGAACTGGTGCTTCTGGTTGTTCGCCTGCAGACCGTTGGAGAAGGACATGATCTGCGGATAGTCCCACTGCTCGGTGGCGGACACCGAGTTGCCGCCCTGGCCGATGTTGGACTGCACCGGACCTTCGGTGTTACCCCAGCTGCGCGAGAACACGTAGTCGAACTTCGCCGTCCACTTGCCGTCCCACGGATGCTCCAGGAACATGTCCAGCGAGTAGTAGCGGCGAATCAACTGCGGCATGCCCAGCATCGCGTTGGTCACCACCGCTGTGTTGTAACCGCCGGCATTGTTCTTGGCGACGATCACGTTGTACTGGCCCGGGTTGATCAGGATGCTGCCGTCGATATCGCTGAGCGTCAGCGTGGCCGGATTGGCACCCTGCGCGATCATCGCGTTGTAGATCGCCTGGGTATAGCCGGTATCGTCGATCGCACGACCGAGACTGCGATACATCGCCGTCACACCGTAGTCCCACGACGGGTTGATCTGTTGCTGCATACCGAGGACGAATTCGTCCTGGTACTCCGCCTTGAGGTTACGCGACGCCACCACCTTGGGATCCAGCGAGCTGCCGTTTTCGTTGTTGACCGGCACGTTGGTGGTTGGATTGGACGCAATCGGCGTCAGACCTTCCGGAATACCCGTAACCGGATTGATGCTCGAGTAGGTGTAATAGGTTTCCTCGTACAGCGGCGCACCGGCGTCACGCAGGGCGACCGCCGATGGCATGGCCAGATAGTAGCGGCCGGCGTTGCCGAACACCTTCAGGGTGGAATCGCCGAACACGTCCCAGGTAGCGCCCAGGCGCGGCGCCCATTGCGGACTGGTCAGGCGCAGGTAAGGCACGCCGGAGGGGTTGTAGTTGGTGAACTGGTCATTACGCAGACCCAGACTCAACAACAAGTTTGGCAAGACCTGCCAACGATCCTGGATGTACTGCGCGCGCTGCGCCACTTCCACCGT
Organism: Dyella flava; assembly: GCF_016904955.1. Classification (GTDB taxonomy): domain Bacteria; phylum Pseudomonadota; class Gammaproteobacteria; order Xanthomonadales; family Rhodanobacteraceae; genus Dyella_B; species Dyella_B flava. The sequence continues at coordinate 95,813 of NZ_JADIKE010000036.1, forward strand.
CGCCGCATCCGTGAAGATGTACTTGGCAACGTAATATCCCTGTGCGCCGTTCGGATAATTCGCGGGCGCATCCACCCAGCCGTAAGCACCTGCCGTGCTGCCGGCGATATAGGTAGTCGGACTGGCCGCCTGGTTGTACAGCCAGGCATACCCCGGCCCCGTCATCAGCGAACCGGCGTTGATATCACGCGAAGTGTCGTTGTCGATACCCGCCTGGATATCGTGATCGCCAATCTTCCACTCCACGTCGAAGCGCAGGTTGAGCACGCTGGTGGTGTTGTTGGGATTGTTGATATTCGAGTTGGTGTTCGGATTGGAAATCGGCGAGTTGCCGTTGAGTGCCGGATTCTGCAGGAACGGCAGGATGATACTGGGCAGCGACGAGCCATTGAACGGCGGCTGATCGGTGTACAGCGTACCGCTCATCTTGCCGAACATCGCGTTTACCGTGATGTCGTCGGTGATGTACGACGTGAACTTGCCGTTCCACAGCGAGTAGGAGTTCTTGAAGGACTGGTCGTAGCTGCTGAACGAGCCCGGCGTCAACGTGTTGTAGTTGTAGTTGTAAATCGAGCTGTCATAGGCGTACGAGTTCTTGACGTAGGTAATGCCCAGCGTGTTGCTATCGTTGATGTTCCAGTCGATCTTGCCGTACATCTTCGGATTGGTGTACTGCTGGTAATAGATGTCACCCGTCGTGGCACTCGGCTGAAGATTCGTATCGTGCGTACGATCCGCTTCGGCAGCGATGAAGAAGAACAAGGTGTCCTTGATCAGCGGACCACCCAGATAGCCGTCATACACCGTGTTCCACTGGCTGTCCGCATTGCGGTAGTCGAGCAGATCGCCCTTTTCCTGGCCCGGTGTGGTCGACATCGGGTTTTCGTAATACAGATTGGCCGGCGTGCCGCCTGCAAAGGCCGGTTCCCACAGCACCTGACCGCCGAAGTGCCAGGTGTTGGTACCGCTCTGGCCGATCTGGCTGATCACGCCACCGGCCGAACGACCGTATTGCGCTTCATAACCACTGGTCAGCGTCTGCTGCTGCGCAATGGCACCGTACGGCAGGGTGAGGCCACCCTGGTTGCCGATCGGGTCGGACGTGTTGAAGCCGTTGATGTAGTAAGCGTTCTCGGCCACCGACGAACCACCGAACGACACCAGCGGCGCACCTGTCGGTCCTTTGTTCAAGGCCGAAGCGCCCTGCACCGTACCCGGTGCCAGCAAGGCAATCGCTTCGGCGCTACGCTGCAGCGGCAAGTGCTTCAGCTGCTCGGCGGTAATGGTGGTGCTCTGGTTGGTAGACGTAACGTCGATCGGCGGAATCGCATTCGCCGTCACCATCACCGACGACAGATTCTGCGCATTGGCCGTGCTGGCACCCGATGCAGCGACGAAGTCCACCGCAACCGCGCTGGCAGCAAGCGCGGTCACGTTGTTCTTGCTCTGCACGGTCTTGCCGTTCTGCAACAACGTGACGGTGTAAGTACCGATAGGTAGGGTGATGCTGTAACGGCCGGATTTACTGTCGACCGGCACCGTGCGGTTGAAACCCGAACCACCCGTGATCTGGATGGTTTCGCCCGCTGCAACCGGCGCCTGGCCGGCAATGGTGCCCGTCGTAGACTGCGCAGAGACAAATCCGGAGAAACCAAATCCCATGGCTACAGCCATAGCCAACGCGGTATGACGCACCGGCATCCCTGATGCAGGCGCAAGCCTCTTGATACTCATGCGGTATAACCCCCAGCGGCAAGATTTTTAAAACAGACAAAAAGGCATGCACGGCCTTCCCGAGCCTTGGTGTGGTCTTTTCGACCGCCACCTGCGCGATGCCTGTCTGTCTTCCCCATCCCCTGCAAACCACCTGCGCAGCAAAGTCCCCTTCTTAACCGCTGCTTAGCAATTTGCTGTTCCGACCATAATTGTCTGTATCAGCAAAAGTCAATGACAAAAATTTACGATCTATTTGTAAGCATCAAGTATCGCTATAAATACTTCTAATTCATACAGTTATGCATGTTTTACTGGACGAGAAAAATTGTCGCACGCCAAAACTTACGTTATGAAATAACGTATTTTTGTCGTGTAGCTTACGAAGTGAGGGCTGGCGACGCCGCGGAGCGCGAGGCGGAAAACGGGCGCTCCAGGCCCTTTAAATCGACCCGCCAAGGAGTGAATTACTCCACCGGATCCTCTTCGAACCGCAGATGCTTAACGCTTCGCCCGTTGCGGCGAACCAGCTTGAGGGCTTCGATTCCGATGCGGATGTGCGCTTCCACAAACTGAGCCGTCACACTGCGGTCGCTCAGTTCAGTCTTGACGCCCTCGGGAATCATCGGCTGGTCGGACACCAGCAGCAGGGCGCCACAGGGAATGTGATTGGCAAAGCCCGCGGCAAAGATGGTGGCGGTTTCCATATCGACCGCCATGCAGCGGGTGCGCCGCAGATAGTCCTTGAAGGTCTCGTCGTGTTCCCACACGCGGCGATTGGTGGTGTAGACCGTGCCGGTCCAGTAATCGTGGCCCAGATCGCGGATCATGGTGGAAACACCGCGCTGGAGCTGGAAGGCCGGAAGCGCCGGCACCTCCGGCGGCAAATAGTCGTTGCTGGTGCCTTCGCCACGAATGGCGGCAATCGGCAGGATCAAGTCGCCGAGCTTGTTCTTCTTTTTCACCCCGCCACACTTGCCCAGAAACAGCACGGCCCTGGGCTGGATGGCGCCGAGCAGATCCATCATGGTGGCGGCATTGGGACTGCCCATGCCGAAGTTGATCATGGTGATGCCATCGGCCGTGGCGTTGGGCATCGGGCGGTCGTGCCCTTGCACCTCTACCCCATGCCATTCGGCGAACAGATCGACGTAGTGACCGAAATTGGTAAGCAGAATATGCGGGCCGAACTGCTCCAGCGGGACGCCGGTGTAACGCGGCAGCCAGTTGCTAACGATCTCGTGTTTGGTTTTCATAAGGACTCTATGAGCAACGCGCAGCGAGCCTTCGCAACGCTAAACCGGCGACGCCACGCCGGCAGAATGCCAGATGAGTATGTGCCCTTATCTTAGTGTGTATTGGCGCGGCTGGCTGCACGAAGTCCGTGTGCACCGTCTTGGCGAAGGCTATACGTCGCGCTCGCGCTCCGGCGAATACACTCCGTCCCGCGTACCCGTATCGCCAACCTTGGCGCACTGCGACAATCACATGACAATAACGCGTGTTATGTTCGACACGCCTTTTGAGGGTGAGAGGGGTGGCACATGCGAATGGGTTTGGCTATCGATGCGTCCTGCGATCTGCCGCAGGATTTTCTGCAGCAACACAACATCGCTGTCATGCCCATCGCGGTACGGGTCGACCAATCGACTTTCAAGGACAATCGCGATCCCGCCGAAGTCCAGCGCTTTCTCAGCCTGAAGCTGGGTAGCCGCAGCCATTCCGCGGAAACCGAACCCTGTTCGGTGGAAGACGTGCAGAAGCTGTTCCTGGAAAAACTGGTGCTGGAAAATGACTGCGTGTTCTGCCTCACCATCACCGCGACCCGCAGCCCGATCTACGAGCACGTGGTCAAGGCCAGCTTCGCCGTGCTGAAGCACTACCGCCAGGTGCGCGAACCGGCGGGCATGACCGGCCCCTTCCTGATGCGCGTGATGGATACGCGCAGCCTGTTCGCCGGCTCCGCCCCGTGCGTGGTCGAAGCCGTGCGCCTGATGCAAGCCGATGAAACGCCAGCGGCGATCCGCGAACGCCTGGCCTATATCGCCGAGAATTCCTACGGCTACATGTTGCCGCGCGACCTGTATTACTTGCGCGCACGCGCCAAGAAGAAAGGCGATCGCAGTGTGGGCCTGTTCAGTGCCGTACTGGGCTCCACGCTGGATATCAAGCCGCTGCTGCGTGGCTACCGTGGCGATACCAGCCCGGTCGGCAAGGTGCGCGGCTGGGAGCACGGTTGCGAAACCCTGTTCCAGTATGCCGCCGACCGCGTGCGCGCGGGCTTGCTGGTACCGGTGATGTGTACCGCCTATGGCGGCGATCTCGACGAGCTGCCGAAGCTTCCAGGCTACGACAAGCTGGTCCAGGCCTGCGAAGAGCACGGTGTCACCCTGATGCAGGCGCCCATGAGCATTACGGGCATGGTCAACGTGGGCGAAGGCGCGGTCACCATCGGCTTTGCCGCCGAGGAACATCCGATCGACTTCTGACCGCGGGCGCCCCATCCACTTCGCCTGCCCGCTGGGTTACGCTGCGCCCATCTAGCCCATCGGATGTACGCAGGCAGCGACATGCATCGTCTAGGCGCTCCCGCCCTGTTGCTCGTCGCCCTGCTCTTCGCGGGTTTGCACTTGCCCTTGCCAGCCCGTGCCGACACCACGACGGTATACAAGTGCAGCTCGCCCCAGGGACAAGTGATTTATCAAGGCACGCCCTGTACGCGCAATCAACAGCAGCAGACGATGCAGCTGGAAAACGGCGAGCCAGTCTCCTCACCGCTACCGGCCTCGCCGGGCAGCACCACGAGCATCGCCGCAAAAGCGCCCGCGCCGCCAGCCCTGCCCAGTACGCCACCATCATTGATGTACCGCTGCATCAACGCGGTCAACGGCAACAGTTACTTCAGCAGTAACGGTAATCCGCAGCCGTATTACGCACCCTTGGCGGTCACCGGCATCATCCCCACTCCGCTCGGCCAGACCTACGCGCCGCCCGGCCGCGGCGCGCCGACCGCAGCGACTATCGCCAGCCATTACGTGCTGGTGCACGACTCCTGCCAGGCCATGACAGCCGAAGACACCTGTTCGGAGCTACGCAATGAATACGACGAGAACGAACGCAAACTGTCGCGGGCCTTCAAGAGCGATCAACCGCCCTTGCTCCAGCGCGAAAGCGACTTGATCGCCCAGCTCAACCATTGCTGAGCAAAGTCTGCGCAATATGTACGCAATGTCATGCAAAGGCTTGTCGTGAAAAGCCTGGTAAGAATTATCCACAGGGTTGCTACCAGGGTTTCCCCAATTGCTGTGGACAAACCAAGGAACCGGCTTCGTCAAAAGCCGTAATTGAGAAACCCTCCATCCACCGCCAACACCTGGCCAGTGATGTAGCTGGCTGCCGGCAGGCAGAGGAAGGCAATGGCGGCGGCGACCTCTTCCGGCTCGCCGATCCGCCGCAGTGGCGTGCGATCGAGTACTTCGTCGAGATAGTCCGCATCCGCCAATGCCGGCTCGGAGCGTTGCGTGCGGATGTACCACGGCGCTACCGCATTGACGCGAATACCATCGATGGCCCATTCGGCAGCAAGGTTACGCGTGAGCTGATGCAGCGCCGCCTTGGTCATGCCGTACGGTGAGCCCGTACGCACATGCGTCATGCCAGACACGGATCCGATGTTGACGATCGCCGCGTTGGCGTGTTGCGTCAGATAGGGGTGGGCAAGCCGGCACATTTCGTAAGCGGAAAAAAGATTCTGCTCAAAGATCGAGCGATACTCCGCGGAGTGGTAATCGAGCGTGGCCTTGGGCATGTTGCCACCGGCATTGTTGATCAGGATCGACAGCGGCGTGTCCAGATCGGCAATCCAGTCGAACACCGCCATGCGATCCTCGGCTTCGCTGACGTCCGCCGCGAACGACAGCACGTCGATACCGGGGAAATCGTCGGTCAGCTCCACGCAGACCTGTTCCAGATAATCCTCGTCGCGCGCCACCAGCAGCAGGCTGGCGCCCAGTCCGGCCAATTCGCGAGCCGCGGCATAGCCGATGCCTTTGCTAGCCCCGGTGATCAAGGCGGTGTGTCCCTGTAATTGCCAAGCATCAATACGACTATTCATGCACAAAGCTTACATTAAGGATGCTCTGATCCATTCTACGCAGGCGGCATGATGTCCAGAAGGCCCGCCGACGCGGAGAGGGCACATGGATGTGCCCGGCTTTGAGGAGCGAGGAGACGGCCAGTCTTGTCGAGCCGACGGCCCTGGGCCTGCGAACAGACAGGCTCGGTGACGCCTACGTAGAATGAATCAGAGCATCCTTACCGGCTTGTCTGAAGCGCCACGCGGCGAGACACTTCGCTCGGTCGCATCGCAGACTGAGGTCATCGCCATGAAAGCCGCCCCCGCACTGCTTTGCCTGCTGAGCCTCGTCGCCTGCAGCGGCAAACCCCCGACGCCCGAGTCGGATCCCGCCAAGAGCGCCTCGACAGCGGCCCCCTGGGACGCCATGAAGCAGGACGAGCAGCGCGCCAAGGATGTGCAGAAGCTGGTGAACAAGCAGGCGGCGGATCAGGACAAGCAAATCGAGCAGCAATCGCAATAAGCAGGGTTGCGCACCAATACCTGCGGATCAGTTTTTTCGCTCGCACGTCTGCATTAGAACAACCACTCTCGTGCACGTGACGTTTGGACGTCCGTACGTCTGAAGCTTGTCAAGGCACCCCGATGAAGGCATGGTTCGGGCATGAGCCCTGATACCACGCATCACCTCGACACCACCGTCCCCTTGCTGGAGATCCACGAAGCCAGCGTCATGCGCGGCGAACGGCTGATTCTTGATCGCCTCAGTCTTCGTCTGGCCATCGGCCAGCACACGGCGATCCTAGGCGCGAATGGTTCAGGTAAATCGACCCTGATCCGGCTTATCTCACGCCAGCTTTATCCACTTGCGCGCCGTGACGGTGCACCGGTGATGCGCGTGTTTGGGCGCGACCGCTGGAGCGTCAGCGAATTGCGCGGCCTGATCGGCATCGTTTCGCCCGCCGTACAACTGGACTACACCAGCGACTCGCCCCTGGAAGTCTTCGACGTGGTGGTGTCCGGCTTCTTCGCTGCGCGCGGGCTTGGCCTGGATCATCAGGTCACCGCATCCATGCGCGAGCGCGAGCATCAAGCGCTGGCGCAAATGGAAGCCTCGCAACTGATCGGACGCGAAATGGCCAGCCTGTCCACCGGCGAAGCCCGGCGTGTATTGATTGCGCGTGCACTGGTGCATCGTCCGCGTGCGTTGCTGCTGGATGAACCGTGCGCGGGACTGGATCCGGCCAGCCGCCGGCGTTTTCTGGAAAGCCTGCGCCAACTTGCTCATCACGGCACCACGCTGTTGCTGGTGACGCATCACGTGGAAGAAATCCTGCCGGAGATTGATCACGTGCTGTTGCTGCACGACGGCAAGGTGTTGCAGGAAGGCAGCAAGAACCGCGTATTGACCGATGAAGCGCTTACTGCCGCATTCGGCATGCCGATGCGTTTAGCCAGGCAAGGTGAGTATTACGCTGCCGACGTCGGTTGACGCATCGCGCGCCATCCCTGCCAACATCGGTAACCGTGTGGATAGCTCTCCCGTAAAGGGAGAGCTATCCCGTGCCATCAATGTGGCGAGCAGAAGCAATACGAATACACGTTTGGCCGCCCCGCCTGCGCACTGCTCAGCATCTGCAACTCAGGAGCCAGTGCCGGCAGTTGCGCGACCCAGCCCGGCAGCCTGATGCCATAGCTTTGCAACGCCGACACCATCGCCGTCTGGTTGAGGCTTACCGCAAACCGTTCGAACGCGCTCATCGGCTGTTCCTGGTAGCGCACGGAATAACCCTTGCCCAGGTTGGCCAGATCGGCTGCATTCGCAATGGCGGTATCGAGCCCGCCAAGCTGGTCGACCAGGCCACGCTGCAAGGCCTGATCGCCGGTCCACACGCGCCCCTGCGCAATCGCATCGATGGCGGCGTAATCCTTGCCACGCGCTTGCGCCACGCCACCGACGAAGTCGTGATATCCCTTGTTGATCACGGACTGGATCACGGTCTGTACCTTGGGATCGAGCGGACGGCTGACATCAAACGCGCCCGCCAGCGGCGAAGTGCCGACACCATCGCTGTTGATCCCCAGCTTGGCCAGCGTGTTGGGGATGGTGTAGTACATGCCGAAGATGCCGATCGAACCGGTGATGGTGTTGGGATCGGCGTAAATCCTGTCGGCGTTCATCGAGATCCAGTAGCCGCCGCTGGCCGCCACGTCACCCATCGACACGACGACCGGGATGCCGGCCTTGCGCGTCTGCTCCACTTCGCGCCGGATCTCCTCGGCGGCATACACTTCGCCACCCGGCGAATTCACGCGCAACACCAGCGCCTTGGTGCGCTTGTCTTCGCGTGCGCTGCGAATCAACGCCGCGGTCGACTCACCACCGATGGAACCGGCCGGCTGCTCGCCACCGGAAATTTCGCCCTCGGCCACCACCACCGTCACGCCCGGACCAGCAATCTTGTTGCGGCTGGGCAGATTGGCGACGTAGCGATCCAGATCCACGCCACGGAAGCCATGACCATCCTTGCCCGCCGGCACGCCTTGCGCACGCAACGACTCAACCAGTTCCTCGCGCGTGGCGAGGCCGTCGATCAGATGCTCATCCAGCGCGAGCTTGGCCAGATCGCCTTCTGTGCTGGCAATGCGATCGGGCAGTTCGTCGATATCAGCACGCACGACGGTAGGATCGAGCTTGCGCAGTTTCGCGATGGTGGCGATGTATTGATCCCACAGACCGCCCATCCAATAGCTGTCCGCTAGCTTGGATTCGGGCGAGGCATGATCAAGCACAAAAGGCTCGGCCGCACTCTTGAACTGGCCGACGCGAAACAGGTAGACATTCACGCCCAACTTGTCGAGCAGGTCCTTGTAGAACAGGCGATAGTTGGCCAGGCCAGTAATCAGCAGACCGCCCTGTGGATCGAGCAGGATGCGATCGGCATGCACGGCGAGCAGGTACTGGTACTGATCCAGACTGGATGCCCACACCACTACCGGCTTGCCCGCAGCGCGGAAACGATCCAGTGCGGCGCCTACTTCAGTCAGCGCGGCAAAACCACCGCTTTGCAGCTCGCCCGGATCCAGCACGATGCGGGTGATGCGCGAATCCTTTGCCGCCGCATCGATGGCGCCGGTGAGGTCGCGCAGCTGCACTTCCTTGGGCTCGTTGCCGGAGAGTTTGGACAGTGTCCGCTTCAATGGACTGATGCTGTACTGCTCCACCAGTCGTCCTTCCGGCTTCAGCACCAGCACGCTGCTGTCCTGGATATCGCTATTGTGCTTGGCCGCTCCGATGCCAAGGATCAGCAACAGGAAAAGAAACAGGAATCCGAAAAACACCAGATTGATCAGGATCAGCCTGACCATGTTGATACCGCGCCCGAATACGCGCAGAAAAGCCCAGAATCCGTTTGGCTGCCGCGGTTGGCGCAAGGGCGGGGGTGTCGTCATAGATCCATCGATTCCGTATGGGATGCTCAGCGTAACCGCTTGCGCGGTTCAGGTCATGAGGGAATCGTGGCATCCGCAGTCGCCGTCGCAACAGGGCCAAACGTACCAGGCTGGTGACGGCGCGACCTGAGCCAGAAACGGGCGAACAGCAAGACGGCTGCCATGGTCAGTCCGGCGATCAGACCCATCCAGATGCCACGCGCGCCCAGACCAACATGGAAGGCCAGCCACCAGCCCACCGGCATGCCGACCATCCAATAGGCAAACAGGGTGATGGCCATCGGCACGCGGGTATCTTTCAGCCCGCGCAGGGCTCCGTTGGACGCCACCTGGATACCGTCGGAAAACTGGAACAGACCGGCCAGCACCAGCAATTGCGAAGCCAGCTCGATCACCGTTTTGTCGCGGGTATAAAGCGATGCGATCAGGTGCGGGAAACCCAGCATCAGACCTGCCGATATCAATTGGGTACCGAGGGTGAGGCCGATGCCGCAGAAACCGGCATAGCGCACCCCCTGCGAATCGCCGCGCCCCACCGCATTGCCCACCCGCACCGTGATGGCCATGGCCAGGCCCAGCGGAATCATGAAAAACAGCGAAGCCACATTGAGCGCCACCTGATGGCTGGCGACGATGTCTTCGCCCAAGGTGCCGATCAGCAAGGCCGCCGCCACAAACAGGCCGCCCTCCGCCAGCAGGGTGATCGCCATCGGCACGCCGATATGCATCAAGGCACCGATGCGCTGCAGGTCCGGCCATTCAAAATGATCGAACAATCCCAGCCCGCGGTAATGGCGATGACAGGCGACATAGATGGTAAAGGCCACCATCTCCAGCCACAGCACCGTCGCGGTGGCGATGCCGCAGCCGCGCGCGCCCTGTGGCGGCAAACCCAGCTTGCCGAACATAAACACGTAACCCAGCGGCACCAGCAAGACCAGGCCACCGAAGCTGAAATACATCGACGGGCGCGTCAGCGAAAGGCCTTCGGACAAGCCGCGCAGGGCGAAATAGCAGGTCAGCGCCGGCGCGCCCCAGCTAATCGCCCGCAGAAACGCGCCCACGTCCACGTAGAGGCCCGGCGACACGCCAATCAGTTTGATCAGCGGTTCAGCATGGCGCACGGCAAACCACAGCACCACGCCCATGCCCAGCGCCAGCCAGATCGCCTGACGGAACACCGCGCCAGCCTCATGCCGACGGCCCGCGCCATCGAGCTGCGAAATGGACGGCGGCACCGACATCATCATGCCGATGCCCAGGACGATGGCCAGCGACCAGATGCTGGCACCGACGGCGACCGAACCGAGCACGTGCGCGCTCACATGACCGGCCAGTACGGCATCAATCACGTTGCTGCCCACAGCGGCAAGCTGGGCGAGGATCAGCGGCAAGGCAAGGCGCACCGTGGCGCCGATCTCCCGCGACGCTCTGGCCCGGTCGAGATGGAACGCGGACATGGGAATGGGTTCTCCTAGGCGCTCATTGTACATCCCGGTATCCAATCCCCACGGCTAAGAAGCGAAAGCCATCCGCGCGGCTTCTATGCCAAGATCGCAAACTGCGCCGCTGGGGACCGGTTATGAAGGAATTGACCTCGTTCGAGGGCATTAAATGCGCCAACTGCACCGAACCGCTGCAAGGGGAGTATTGCCATCACTGCGGTCAGTCCGTGCACAGCGTGCTGCGCCCGGTGCATGGACTGGTTGAAGAGCTTTTCGAAACGGTCCTGCATATCGACGGCCGCATCCTGCATACCGTACCGACGCTGTTTTTCAAACCGGGATTTCTCACCCTGGAATATTTCAGCGGACGTCGCGTGCGCTACATCGCGCCCTTCCGGCTGATGTTCGTACTGTGCCTGCTGTCGTTCTTCACGTTGCACCTGGCCGCGGATGTCATCGCCGGCCGCGCCGATCAACGCCACCAGCAAACACTGATCAGCGGCGCCTCCAGCAACTTCGAGGACGATGACACGGCCGGTGAGGTGCAAAAGGATCTCAGCCGCAAGCTGGCGATTCTGGATGCCACGCGCGCCGAAAGTGCCAAAACCAGCGGCAACCCAGCCCTCGTCGCCCAGATCGACGCGACAGAACAAAAGTACCGTCAGGATGCCGGACAACGCCTGATCGAACTGGGCCAGCCCAACACGGCAGCGGCAACCACCGCCGCCGCCATCCCCGCGGCACCCAGCACAGCGCCATCTGCCCCATCTCCGGCCGCCGGGAAACACAGCGACGACTACACCATGTCACCGGTAGATATCCGCTGGCTGCCTGCCTTCGCCAACCAGCGGCTGACCACACTGGGGCAACACGTGCTGGACAACATGCGCGACCTGCTGCAAGGCAACCCGGCCCAACGGCAGGAGGCCCGCGAACGGGTGATGACCAATGTGTTCGGCGAATTGCCCGGCACCATGCTGGTGCTGATCCCCACCTTCGCCCTGCTGCTGACGCTGTTCTACGCGCTGAGACGCCGGCTCTACATGGAGAACCTGATCGTCGCCCTGCATAGCCACGCCTTTATCTTCCTCAGCCTGTTGCTCATCACTTTGGCCGGCATGCTCTCGACCTGGCTCAAACCCCACGCCGCCTGGACCGGATGGTTGCTGGGCTTCGTCCAGCTGGCTCTGATGCTCTGGCTACCGGTCCACCTGCTGATCATGCAGAAGCGGGTTTATCGCCAGGGCTGGGCGATGACCGTCGTAAAATTCTTATTTATCGGTGGCTGCTATTTCTGGTTGCTCACCTTCACCCTGAGTCTTGCTGCCGTACTCGGCCTCGCCCACTGATTGTCATTTTTCAGGGCGCAAAAGAGCGGTTTTACACAGCGTCAAGGTATTGACATACACGCGTGTCAAGTACGTGGACGAATCCAACGCACGTTCGAAGCTGCCACGCAAAATATTGATCCATATGATTATTTTTAACTGGTCAAAACTTGAACAGCGTGTCACAAGGGCCGTTTTGATGCGCATTAAGACCTCCTCTCAACGGCGCATCCACAGACTTATCCACAGCTCTTGTGGATAAGGGAAAAACCGTGTTCCGATGAGCCACTTAGCTATTGTTCCTCGATGACAGGACAGCAATCGCAGGCAAGCATCCATCGCAACATCCTTCGTGGTTTTTGAATCGAGCTGATCGACGCTCGCCATACACTCAAACCGGCACCGCGCCCTCTCATCACTCATGCCATCCGTCCTTCGCGTCGCCCTGCCGGTTCCCCTGCCCACGCTGTTCGACTACCTGCCCCCCGCCAACGGTGAAGCAGCCATCGGTTGCCGGGTGCTGGTTCCGTTCGGACGCGGCAAGGCGGTTGGCGTGATCGTTGAAACGGACAGGCCATCGCAGGTCGGCAATGCGCGGCTCAAGCGCGTACTGCGGATACTGGATGATGCACCGTTGCTGGATGCCGAGCTGATGCAAACGCTCGCCTGGGCCGCCGACTACTGGCTGGGCGCACCGGGCGAGGCTTACGCGAACGCCTTGCCGTTGCTGTTGCGCGAAGACAAACCGTTGCCGGAAACCCGTGAACCGGTCTGGCAGTTGACCATCGCCGGACGCAGCGCGCTGGATGCCGGCAGCCGGCGTGGCGGAAGCCGCGCCTTACTGCAAGCCTTGTCGGCGGCGCCGCTCCCGGCGGCCGAACTGGATACCTTGCTGACCGACTGGCGCGTCGCCGCGCGGCGACTGAGCGAAGCGCGCCTGATCGAGCGCGGCGAACCGATGGCTTCATCCACATCGCCTTCTACGCTGCCCGCGCCCCCCTTGCACGCCGAACAGCAGGCTGCCGTGGGTGCCGTGGCCGAAGCCTTCGGCAAGTTTCAGCCATTCCTGCTCGACGGCGTCACCGGCAGCGGCAAGACCGAGGTCTATCTGGCGCTGATCGAACGGGCGCTGGCGCAAGGCAGGCAAGCCTTGCTGCTGGTACCGGAGATTGGCCTGGCACCCCAGACGGTTCGCCGCTTGCGCGAACGACTGGGTGTACCGGTTGAAGTGCTACATTCCAACCTGGCCGAAGGCGAACGCGCGCGCGCCTGGCTGCGCATGCGATCGGGCGAATCGAAGGTAGTGCTCGGCACGCGCTCGGCCGTCTTCACACCGTTGCCGCAGGCGGGGCTGATCATCGTCGACGAAGAGCATGACGGTGCCTACAAACAGCAGGAAGGCTTTCGCTATCACGCTCGCGATCTCGCCCTGGTGCGCGGGCGCGCCTTGAACGTGCCGGTGCTGCTGGGTTCGGCCACGCCATCCCTGGAAAGCCTGGCCAACGTCGAAGCAGGCCGCTACCAGGCGCTGCATCTGCGTTCCCGTCCCAGTGCGGCAAAGCCACCGCAAGTGCAGATCATCGATATGCGCGCGCAACGGCTGGAGCACGGCCTTTCGCCAGCCTTGTTGCACGCTGTCGGCGATACCGTCGCGCGCGGCGAACAAGTGCTGGTGTTCCGCAATCGCCGTGGCTACGCGCCGGTACTGTTGTGTCATGGCTGCGGCTGGCACGCGGAATGCCCGCGCTGCGAACATCCGATGACCTTGCACGCTGGATGGCGGCGGCTGGTCTGCCACCACTGCGATCATCAATCCGCCGTGCCAACCACCTGCCCTGTTTGCGGCAGCAACGAACTGAAGCCACAAGGCCAGGGCACCGAACGGCTGGAAGAAGCGCTGACCGCGCAATTCCCGCAAACGCCAGTGTTGCGCATCGACCGCGAAACCACACGTCGCCGCGATGCCTTCGAACAACTGCTGGACAATCTGCAAGCGGATGCGCCTGCGATTCTGGTCGGCACGCAGATGCTGGCCAAGGGGCATGATCTGCCGAACCTCACCTTGGTGGCGATCGTCGGCGTGGATGAAGGTTTGCTCAGCGTCGACTTCCGCGCCAGCGAACGCCTAGCGCAACTGGTGGTGCAGGTCGCTGGACGCGCCGGACGCGCGCGCAAGCCCGGCCGCGTGTTATTGCAGACACATCACCCGGATCACCCCTTGTTGCGCAGCCTGCTTTCGCAAGGCTACGCCGCAGCAGCCAAAGACCTGCTCGGCGAGCGCAATCAAACGGGCTTGCCACCCTATGGACATCAAGTATTACTGCGCGCAGAAGCACATCAGCGCCTGGCAGTCGACACTTTCCTCGGCGAAGCACGCGCCGCACTGCCTGAGACGGATACCTTGCAGATCGCCGGCCCGATGCCGGCACCGATGCCATTGCGCGCAGGTCGCCAGCGCGGTCAGCTACTGATCGAATCCACTACCCGGCGCCATCTGCACGCAGTCGTTCGGCCGTGGTCGCTACAACTGGCGCAACTGCCTGGCGCACGTAAGGTGCGCTGGTCGCTGGATGTGGATCCGGTTGATCTCTATTAGATGCAGGCTTAGGCGACCCGCGGAACACCTGGAACAGAGTCCGCATGAGTAGCCGGTTGTTCGCGGCCATGCACGATGCTGAAGACTACCGGCACGAAGAGCAGCGTGGCGCAGGTAGCGAACAGCAAACCGCCGATCACGGCGCGGCCCAGCGGCGAGTTCTGCTCCTGCGTGATCGCCATCGGCAGCATGCCGAGGATCATCGCCAGCGCGGTCATGCACACCGGGCGAAAACGCGTGAAACCCGCTTCCATCGCTGCCTTCATCGCGTCGCCGTGCTCGGCCAGCCGCTCACGCGCAAAGCTCACCACCAGGATCGAATTCGCCGTCGCCACACCCATGCACATGATCGCGCCGGTCAAGGCAGGTACGGACAGCGCCGTGTGCGTGACAAACAATATCCACACGATTCCCGCCAGTGCAGCGGGCAGCGCCGTGATGATCACGAACGGGTCCAGCCACGACTGGAAGTTCACCACGATTAGCATGTAGATCAGCACAATCGCACCTAACAAGCCGAACAGCAGGCCCGAGAACGCGATGTTCATCGCGGTTACCTGCCCCAGCAAGCGGATCACCGAACCTCTTGGACGATCTTTGGCGGCATTATCCAGAATACGTTGAACACCGTCGGACACCGCACCCAGATCACGCCCCTGCACCGCCGCATAGATATCAAAGGAAGGCGCGATGTCGTAATGCGAAACCACGGCCGGCGTCGAGCTGCGCGTGATGCTCGCCAGCGCTCCGAGAATCTGCTTTGCCCCCGTTTCGGACGACGTGATGGGCAGGCTTTGCAGATTGGCCAAGCTATCTATGCGGTATTGCGGCGTCTGCGCGACAACAGCATAGGAGACACCATTGGCATGATTGAGCCAGAACGTGGGAGCCACCTGCAGACTGCCGGCCAGTGACGACACCATGCTGTCGGTCACATCACGTTCCGTGATACCGAGTTCATCCGCCCGTACGCGATCGACATCGACATTCAATTGCGGCATTCCGGTCGATTGCTGCAGCCTTACATCCGCGATGCCCGGTATGGCCCTCATTGCACGAAGAAGGCGAACCGCGTAAGCCTGATTGGCAAGATTGTTTTCCCCGGAGATTTTCACGTCCAGCGGCGCGGGGGCACCAAAATTGAGAATCTGGCTGACCATGTCCGCCGGCAGGAAGGCGAACGTCGTGCCGGGAAATTCACGCGGCAGCACCGCGCGCAGCGTCTTGGCGAAACCAGCGCTGGGATCGTGACCCTGCCGCAACAGGATCTGGATGTCGCCATCCTGTGGACCGATGGTTCCGCTGTTGTTGTAGACCATGTTGATGCCACTCAACGGCAGACCGATGTTGTCGATGATATCGTCGAGCTGATCCGGCGGAATGACCCGCCGAACAGCCGTTTCAATGTGATCGAACTCGGCCGCGGTATCTTCAATACGCGTGCCGATGGGCGCACGCACATGAATCGCGATGGCGTCCTCGTCGGTCGACGGGAAAAAGTTTCTGCCGAGGAACGGTACCAGGGCGAATGACACCACCACAAAGCCCAGAAAGGCCCACACAAATCGCCATCGTGCGCCAAGCGCCAACGCCAAGGTGGCGTGGTAGTTATCGCGAATCCGCATGAAGCGGCGCTCGAAGCCTTTTTGGAAGGACACCAGGGCATGATGCAATTTGCCGGCCTTTGGCGATGCACGTTGACCTTCCCCATGATGCTTGGCATCTGCCTTTTCCGGATGGCCGCTTTCCCCTGCTCCAGCCGCATGCGGCTTCAGCAGATACATGGCCATCGTCGGCACCAGCGTACGCGACAGCACGAACGAAGACACCATGGCAAAGATCACCGCCAATGCCATCGGCCGGAACAGGAAGCCGGCAATACCATTGAGCTGGAACATCGGCACGAACACGATGCAGATGCACAGCAGCGATACAAAGGCCGGTGTCACGATCTGCTTGGCGCCGTCCATGATCGCTGTACGTACATCCTTGCCATGCTCAAGATGCCAATTGATGTTTTCGATGGTGACGGTGGCGTCATCCACCAGGATACCGACGGCCAGCGCAAGACCGCCCAAAGTCATCACATTCAAGGTTTGCCCGAACGCCGACAACAAGGCGATGGCGGACAATATCGCCAGCGGAATCGATATGGCGATGATGACGGTCGAACGCCAACTGCCCAGGAACACCAAAATCATCAGCGAGGTGAGGCAGGCGGCGATGATGCCTTCACGCGCGACCGAAGCGATGGCGCTGCGCACGAAGATCGACTGGTCCCCCAGCAAGGTGATCTTCAAGTCGCGGGGTAGCGTTTCTTTCGCCAACGGCAGCAGCTTTCTGATGCCGGCCACAATGTCCAGGGTCGACACGTTTCCGCCCTTGAGCATCGGCATCAGCACGGCCCGATGTCCGTCGACCCGCACCACGTTTTCCTGGGGCGGTGAACCATCACGCACATGCGCCACCTCGCCGATGGTGATGGTGGCGTTGTCGATGGTCTTGATCGGAAGCCGGTTGAGCTCATTGATCGCCAGGGGGCTATCGTTCAACTCAACGGTGTATTCAAAATTGCCGATTTTGATCGTACCTACAGGCACGATCTGGTTTTGCGCGGCAAGCGCGTTGCTAACGTCCTGTGCAGACAGCCCCTTGGCAGCCAGCGCCTGCGGATCCAGATCCAGCATGACTTGACGCTGTTTGCCGCCATAAGGCGTGGGGATAGCGACGCCGGGCACTGACACCAGCATCGGGCGCAAGAAGTTCTGCGCGAGATCGCGGGTTTTCTCCTCCGACAATTGGGGGCTGGAAAGCGCCATCTGCAAGATGGGTACGGTGGAAGCGTTGTAGTTGAGGATGTCCGGCGGCGTGATGCCCGGCGGCATCTGCTTGAGCACGGTCTGTGAGATCGACGTGACTTGTGCCGTGGCAGTACGGATATCCACGCCAGGCTGAAAGAAGATCTTGACGACACCGATGCCTGGCAGCGACTGCGACTCGATGTGCTCGATGTCGTTGACCGTGGAAGTCAGTTGCCGCTCGTAGTAATAAATCACGCGGCCCGACATCGCCTCCGCAGACAGGCCGTTGTAGGTCCATACCACGCTGATCACCGGAATGCCGATGTTCGGAAAAATGTCAGTGGGAGTACGCACGGCCGACAGCGGGCCGATCAGCAGGATGAACAGCGCCAGGACCACGAACGTGTAAGGCCGTGCCAGCGCGATGCGGACCAGACCCAACATACGAAGGGTTCCAGTGACCACGATTGGGCGGAGTATCGCGCAATCGCGGACGAGGCGAAGCACGCCCGCTCAGGCTCGTGCTGATTCGTTCACAAACGCATCGAATAACCAAAAGATGCCTTGATCAATACTGCGTAGGCGGTATTGGTCAAGGCATCTTCAAGCGGCGGTTAACACCACCGCACTCCGGACAAACAACTTGAACCCTAGCCCTCTAGCCTAACGACCTGAGGGCCAGGTCACCGTGTCATGCCGCGCACAGAGAAATCAGTGCAAACCGGCTTTTGGAGGCTCGCTGGCTTGGGCCGTGGCTGCGGGATCAATGCCCGCCACATTACGGTCCCAGCCACCGCCCAACGCCCGGATGAGGTCCACACTGGCCTGTAACCGCCTTGTACGGATGGTCTCGGCTTGTTGCTGCGTCGACAGCGCCGCCTCTTGCGCTACGACCACGTCAAGGTAATTGACGATGCCTTCGCGGTAACGATTGGTGGCAATATTCAGTGTCTGCTGTGCGGCAGCAAACGCCTGATCTTCCTGTTCCGCTTCGGTACCCAGATCCTGCAACAGCACCAGGTCATCCTCCACTTCACGGAATGCATCAAGCACAACTTGCCGATAATAGGCTGAAGCCTGGGCGAATTCGGCATGTGCCTGGCGCAACTGCGCACGACGCAATCCGGCGTCAAACAGGTTCAAGGTCGCCAGCGGCCCGAGTGCCCAGAAACGGTTGCCGATCGAAAACAGATTATTAAAGCCGGTGTTCTGAAAGCCGTAGGCTCCCGACAAACTCAGATCCGGAAAGAAAGCGGCGCGGGCTACGCCTATCCCTGCGTTGGCTGCGTAAACACGACGCTCCGCGGCGGCAATATCGGGACGGCGTTCCAGTAGCGTCGACGGTACGCCGACTGGTGTCACGGGTACGGCCAGTTGCTCGCGCAGGGGAGCGATCGAGAAACTCGATGCCGGCACGCCGACCAGGCTCGCAATGGCATGTTCGGTCAACGCACGCTGGGCGATCATGTCCATGACCTGCGCCTGCGCGTCATGCAATTGGGTCTGGGCGCGCGATACATCCAGGCCCGAGGCCACACCACCGTTATGACGATCTTCCGTCAGCACGAGCGCGCGCTGATAGGCTTTCAGTGTGTCCTGCAGAATGCCTACCTGGATGTCGTAACCACGCAAGCGCGCGTAATTTTCTGCCAGTTGCGCTTCCAGACTCAGCTTGGCCGAGGCGAGATCCGCTTTCGATGCCTGCGCCAGGGCGTGTCCCTGGCTGACTTCATTGCGAATGCGTCCCCATAGATCCAGGTCGTAATTGGCTTCCACGCCTACCGTATTGGCGTCATATTCATTCGGCTCGTTGCTGCCGCGCAATGGACGGTAATTTGACTGGCGTGCGCGTATCGGGCTTCCCGAAAAATCCAGGCTTGGAAACAAGCCCGAACGCAGTTGGCTTTCATAGGCTCGTGCGGTGTCATACCTGGCCAATGCTGCGGCCAGACTCGGGTTGTCCGCATCCAGCTTCGATTCCAGCTGGGTTAGCGTGCCGTCGTTGTAAATCGCCCACCAATCGCCGCGCGAAAACTCGTCGGCAGGGGACGCTACCTTCCATGCCGTATCGCCCTCCTTGTAGCTGCTCGGCATCGGCGGCAGATTTGGCGTGTGATAAGTCGGCGCCAATGAGCAACCGCCAAGCAGACATGCGGCGGCGACGGCGGCTAACCGGAGATTAATGCGCCGATTCACTGCTTTTCTCCGTAGCCACGTCTTGCGTCGCCAGATTCTGATTCGTGTCGGTTTCAACACGGACCTTGTCGCCGTCCATCAGCGAATCGGGCGGATTCTCGATCACGTGGTCGGTGGGCTTGAGCCCCTGATCGATCTGCAGGCTCGAACCCAGATCCACCGCAATGTGCACATCGTGCAAGTGCGCGCGTCCATCCGGACCCAGCACCGCTACTTGTGCCCCCTTCGAACGGAAAATCAACGCACTGGCTGGCACGCTGACCATGTTCGGATCCACCGGCAGATTGAGCTTCACATCGGCGTAGTCGCCGGGCTTGAGTGCGCCATCGCTATTGTCGGCAACGAACTGCGCCAGCAAGCTGCCAGAGTTCTGATTGATGGCTTCGGATGTGCCGATCAAGGTGGCCTTGAACGTACGACCTGGCAATTCGGGCACGTTCAGCGTGACCGTCATCCCGGGCTTGATGCCGTCAGCATTGACCTCCGGTACCGGCACATACAGGCGCATACGTGTGGTGTCAGCGACCGTGAACAATTCCGGTCCACTGTCGGTGTTGGCCGTGATCAGATCACCCACGTCCGTTCGGCGCGCCGTGACAGTGCCATCGAACGGCGCGACGATCTTCTTGAACGCTTCCAACGCATTCAGGCGATCCACATCGGCCTTGGCGGCCAGCACCGTAGCCTGGGCAGCTTCGGCTTCACCGCTTTTCTCGTCGGCCTCCTGTTTGGAGACCGAGTCGGAAGAAAGCAAATGCTGCCAGCGCCGCGAGGTGATATTGGCAAGATTGGCATCGGCCTGCGCCTTGGCCAGTACGGCCTTGGCTTGCTCTAGCTGCTGGTCCAGGTCTGGCGTATCGATCACGGCGAGTACATCGCCGGCCTTGACCTTGTCGCCGATATCCTTGTACCAGACCTTCAGATAGCCGCCGACGCGCGCATAGATCGGCGCGCTGTACCAGGCATCCAGGTGACCCGGCAAGGTGATGGCGTAGTCCTTGGCGGGATCCATGGCAGGAGCCAGCCGCACGCTCGGAATCAGCTGCGCATCGGTCCACTGCACCAATTGATGATGCTCGTGGAAGCGGATCCCCAGACCAAGGGCGACGGCAAGCACAGCGACTACCGCACCGCCGATACCGACGGCCTTGAGACGTGGCGGTTTCTGCGCGACTTGCACGGTAGCGGGATTATGCGACATGGGGAAGTCCTGGGATAGAGTCCGGATTGGGAGCCACTTGTTCGCGGCCGTGAACGATGCTGAAGACCACCGGCACGAAGAGCAGCGTGGCGCAGGTGGCGAACAGCAAGCCACCGATGACGGCACGGCCCAGCGGCGCGTTCTGCTCATGCGTGATCGCCATCGGCAGCATGCCGATGATCATCGCGAGCGCGGTCATGCACACCGGGCGGAAGCGCGTAAAACCTGCCTCCAGCGCCGCCTTCAATGCGTCGCCATGCTCAGCCAGCCGTTCACGCGCAAAGCTCACTACCAGAATCGAGTTCGCCGTCGCCACGCCCATGCACATGATCGCGCCGGTCAAGGCAGGCACCGACAACGTTGTGTGCGTGACGAACAATATCCACACGATCCCGGCCAGCGCCGCCGGCAACGCCGTGATGATCACGAACGGGTCCTGCCACGACTGGAAGTTCACCACGATCAGCATGTAGATCAGCACGATCGCGCCCAGCAAACCGAACAGCAGGCCCGAGAATGCCGTATTCATGGCCGTCACCTGGCCGAACAGGCCCACCGTGGACCCTTTCGGACGCTCCTTCGCCGCCTGATCGAGCACGTGTTGGATATCGCTGGCCACCGAGCCAAGATCGCGTCCCTGCACAGCGGCGAAGATGTCGAACGACGGCTCGATGTTGTAGTGAGTAACCACGGCCGGCGCGGTCGTGCGCACAACCTTGGCGACGGCACCGAGGATCTGCTGCGCGCCGTTACCTGACGAGGTGATCTGCAAGCTGTTCAGATCAGCCATGGAGTCGACACTGTATTGCGGTGTCTGCGCCACGATCGGATACGACACACCGTTTTTCGGATTCAACCAGAACACAGGAGCTACCTGCGAGCTTCCGGCCAGCGTGGAGACCATGCTGTCGGTCACGTCGCGCTCGGTAATGCCCAGCTCGTCAGCGCGAACGCGATCCACATCCACATTCAACTGTGGCTCGCTGTCCGACTGCTGCAAGCGGACGTCGGCAATGCCCGGGATGCCGCGCATCTTGCGCATCAGCTCAAGCGCATAGGCCTGGTTCTCCTCGAAATTGCGGCCGGTCACTTTGACATCCAAAGGTGCCGGCGCACCGAAGTTGAGGATCTGGCTGGCCATATCCGCCGGCAGGAAGGCGAATTCCGTGCCGGGGAACAGACGCGGCAGCATCGCACGCAGCTTCTTGACGTATTCGTCGGTCGAAGCATGATCAGGCTTGAGCAACACCTGTATATCGCCATCCTGCGGCCCGACCGTACCGGTGTTGCTGTAGACCAAGTTGGTGCCGCTAAGCGGCAGACCGATGTTGTCGGCGATGGTGTCGAGCTGGTCCGGCGGAATGATGCGACGAATAGCCGCCTCGACATGGTCGAATTCCGCCGCTGTATCTTCGATACGCGTGCCGACCGGAGCACGAACGTGGATAGCAATGGAATCAGCCTCGACATTCGGGAAGAAATCGCGCCCCAGGAACGGCACCAACAAGAAGGACGCGAGCACCACGCCGAGAAAGCCGATGACGAAACGACGGCGGTTATCCAGCGCGAGCGACAGCGTGCCGTAGTACACCTCGCGGATTTTGGAGAAGCGATGTTCGAAACCTTGCTGGAACGACACCAGCATACTGCGCAACTTGCCGCGCTTCAGCGACGGATGCTGGTCACCGACGTGATGATTGATAAACGGATCTTCCGGATGATCGCCAGGCGCCTTCTCCAGCACGTGCGGCTTGAGCAAGTACATCGCCAAGGTCGGCACCAGGGTGCGCGACAACACGAACGAAGACATCATCGCGAAAATCACCGCCAGCGCCATCGGCCGGAACAGGAACCCGGCAATGCCGCCGAGCATGAACATCGGCACGAACACGATGCAAATGCATAGCAGCGACACAAAAGCCGGTGTCACGATCTGCTTGGCGCCATCCATGATCGCCGTATGCACATCCTTGCCTTGTTCCAAATGCCAATTGATGTTCTCGATCGTCACCGTGGCGTCGTCGACCAGAATACCTACCGCCAGCGCAAGGCCACCCAGTGTCATCACATTCAAGGTCTGCCCGAACGCCGACAGCAGCGCGATAGCGGACATCACCGCCAGCGGAATCGATACGGCAATGATGACGGTAGAGCGCCAGCTGCCTAGAAACACCAGGATCATGATCGAGGTAAGGCACGCGGCAATGATGCCTTCGCGCGCCACCGACGTAATCGCCGCGCGCACGAACACCGACTGGTCACCCATCAGGTTCAATTTCAGCGACGACGGCAGCGTTTCTTTGGCCAGTGGCAACAGTTTCTTGATGCCGGCAACAATGTCCAGCGTCGACACGTCGCCACCTTTGAGGAATGACATCAACACCGCACGATGCCCGTTCACACGCACCTCGTTAGTCTGCGGTGGCGAGCCAGCATGCACGTGCGCCACGTCACCGATGGTGATGGTGGCGCCGTTCACGGTTTTGATCGGCAGATTGTTCAGCTCTGCAATGACTTCGGGGCTATCGTTGAGATTGGCGATGTACTCGTAGTGGCCGATCTTGATCGTACCGACTGGAATGATCTGGTTCTGCGCCGCCAACGCATTGCTAACGTCTTGCGCGGAAAGACCCTTGGCGGCCAACGCCTGCGGGTCGAGGTCGATCATCACTTCAGGATTTTTACCGCCATAAGGCGAGGGAATCGCCACGCCATCTACCGACAACAGCATCGGGCGCAGGAAGTTTTGCGCGGTATCGAGAATATTTTCTTCCGACAGCTTGTTGCTGGATAGCGCCATCTGCAGGATGGGCACCGTGGAGGCGTTGTAGTTGATGATCTGCGGCGGCGTTGTGCCCGGCGGCATCTGCTTGAGCACGGTCTGCGAGATGGAGGTGACCTGCGCAGTGGCTGTGCGGATGTCCACACCTGGCTGGAAGAAAATCTTCACCACACCGAGGCCCGGCAGCGACTGCGATTCGATGTGCTCGATGTCGTTGACCGAATTGCCGAGCTGGCGTTCGTAGTAATAGATCACGCGACCCGACATATCCCTCGGCGACAGACCCGTGTAGCTCCACACCACGCTGATCACCGGAATGCCGATGTTCGGGAAAATGTCCGTCGGCGTGCGCAGCGCGGCAAGCGGACCGACCAGCAGGATAAACAGCGCGAGGACAATGAAAGTGTAAGGGCGCGCAAGCGCTATCCGGACTAGAGCCAACATTCGGTCACTTCCAGCATGCGTTAACGATGGAAGTGATTATCCGAATTGCGGCGCCGCAACACCTTTCGCCCGCATGAAGATTGTTTAATAAAGGGGCGCCAAACGGCCTCGCCGGATCATTTCCGGCCAGTCAGGCCGCTGGTTTCAGTGGGCATTCCATACCCATACGCGTGCCGGCACCATCCCCACCGATGCTCAGCTCAAAGTCATGCAATTTGGCGATGGCGGCCACAATGCTCAGCCCCAGACCGTGGCCCAAAGCATCCCGGTTGCCGTCTCCGCGATAGAAGCGCTGCCATACCGCGTGACGTTGCTCTTCCGGAATGCCGGGGCCGCTGTCGGCCACTTCGATATGCGCCAGATCCGGTCCGGTCCGCCGCACCGACAGACCAACCTGCCCACCTACCGGGGTGAACTTGATAGCGTTGCTGACCAGGTTGCCGATCGCTTCGAACAGCAGGTCCGGATCGGCTTGCACAATCAACCCGGGCTCAGTGTGAAGTTCGAACTGCAACTGCTGATCTTCGGCCAGCGGGGCATAAAGCTCATGCACCCTTTCCAGGATCTCGCCAAGATCGACATCCACAAAACCTTCGCGACGGCGACGGTCTTCCAGCTCGGAAATGCGCAGCAAGGCCCGGAATCGCGCCAGCACCTCGTCGACATCCGAAGCGCAGCGCTCGATCAGCGACGCATGCGGATCTTCTTCGCTGAGCTCTTGTTGGACGCGGTAGAGCTGCGAGCGCAGGCGCGTCAGCGGGGTACGCAGATCGTGCGCGATGCTGTCGCAGACGCCTTTCACCTCGCCCATCAGGCGTTCAATCTGATCAAGCATGTCGTTGACGATCGCCGCGAGTCGATCCAGCTCATCGCCGCGATGGCTGACCGGCAGACGCTGACGCAGATCGCCACGCATGATCGGCTGAGTAGCCGACTCAATCAATCGTATGCGGCGCCGAGGCCCCAGATTAAGAATCAAACCACCGATAAGACCCGGTACAAGGGTGAACGAAACACCCCACATCACGGCATGCGAAATGATGTTGCCAACCTGTGCTGCAATACGTGTGGTATGCGCCAGCACCAGTATCTGGCCGTTATTGAGGCGTGTAGCGATGACGGAAAGCGTCGACGTTGCAGGTGCAAACGGCCCGCTGATCACCTGCTCGGTGGGCATGCGCACGGAATCCGAATCGATCTTCAACCCGCCCGGAAATTGCAGCACGTCGCCGTAAAGCCATTTTTTGTTGGCGTCAAATAGCCCCCAAGCGTTGTAATTGGTGCGCTCCAGAATGATGTAGTCATTCAGCGCCACCAGCATATGGTCCGGGTCAAGACTACGCAGATAGGTGATCTGCTGCTTGAGCTGCATATCCGTACGCGTTTCCAGGTAATGCAGGGTTTCCCAATAGGTATAGCCCAACAGCGCCGTGCCCCAGATGACGAAAAACACACCGTAGGCAAGCAGCAGGCGCGACGTCGTCGCGCGCCAGTGGATCGACAGGTTTCTCGGGGTACTAACCAAGGCGATACCCCGAGCCGCGCATGGTGCGGATCAATGATGGCTCACCGTCGTTGTCGACCTTTCGGCGCAGGCGTGCGATATGCACATCAATCAAGTTGGTGCCTGGATCGAAGCGCAGGCCCCACACACTTTCGAAAATCATCGCCCGGGTCAGCACCTGTCCCGGGTAACGCATGAGGAATTCCAGCAGGCGATATTCGGTAGGCAACAAAGTCAACTCGCGACTGCCGCGACGCGCCGTGCGACTGATCATGTCCAGCTCCAGATCGGCGACGCGCAACCGGGTCTGCGCCGGATGCTCCTGCCGATGCCGTCGCAACAGCACCTCGACACGCGCTGCCATCTCATCCGGCGCAAAGGGTTTGGTGAGGTAATCGTCGCCGCCTGCACGCAGACCGCGCACGCGCTCATCGACATCACCCAACGCACTGATCATCAGCACCGGCGTGCGGATACCGCGCTCGCGCAACTGCGTCACGAGGGTCAGACCATCCATGCCGGGCAGCATCAGATCCAGCGTGATCGCGTCGAAGTGCGGCTCCAGCGCGCGTTGGAAACCCTGCTCGCCGTCATGCACGCGCTCGGCAGTGATGCCGTGCGAAGCCAGCTCCAGCACGATTTCGCGCGCAGTGATTTCGTCGTCTTCGATGACCAGGATATGGGACATGGGGTTATCGGCCGTTCCATCGATGCCGATAAGGGTAGGTCATGGAGGGGCTGAGGTGAATTGCGTGTGGTTTTGCTTGGGGGATCACAGGAAGAATCGACCTTGCCGTGAAATTCATCTCCCCTGACGCGTCGTCCGGATGAAGTCCGGGACGACGGCGTAACGCGGCGGCCGGCCCGATAGGCACCTTTTCCCAAACGGACGCGCAACGAAGGCGGCCTCCACGAGGGAGGCCGTCAGCGCTTGCATCGTTTTTATCGAAGGGCCGCGGATCAGGCCGCAAACAACCCGCGCATCTTCTTCATCGCGTTCGCCTCAACCTGGCGGATACGCTCGGCCGAGACCCCGTACTCATCAGCCAGATCCTGCAGCGTGGCCTTTTCTTCATTGAGCCAGCGGCGCTGGATGATGTCGCGCGAACGCTCGTCCAGCTTTTGCAGTGCGCTGGACAAGGTTTCCAACTGGTTGTCGGTCTGGTCAGCGTCGGCCACGTTCTCGTACGGATCGGCGCCTTCGTCGATCAGGAACGCCTCCGGTGCGGGCTTGGCGTCCTCGTCGGCGTCGGCCGGGGCCTCGAAACCGATGTCACGGCCGGACAGGCGGGACTCCATCTCGCGCACGGTAGCTTCCGGTACACCCAGGTCCTTGGCGACCATGCGCACTTCCTCGGCGTTCATCCAGCCCAGGCGCTTCTTGCTCTTGCGCAGGTTGAAGAACAGCTTGCGCTGGGCCTTGGTGGTAGCCACCTTCACGATGCGCCAGTTGCGCAGGATGAACTCGTGCATTTCCGCACGGATCCAGTGCACGGCAAAACTGACCAGGCGAACGCCCTGGTCGGGATCGAAACGCTTCACCGCCTTCATCAGGCCGATGTTGCCTTCCTGAATGAGGTCGGACAACTGCAGGCCGTAGCCGCTATAGCCACGCGCCACGTGAACGACAAAGCGCAGGTGCGACATCACCAGCTTGCGGGCGGAGGCAAGATCCTCCCCCTGCTGATAGCGACGCGACAGGTTCTGCTCTTCTTCCTGGCTGAGCACCGGGATACGGTGAACGGCCGAGATGTAGGCATCCAGACTGCCAACGACGCTGGGAACCGGCAAAGTAGCCGTCGCCAAGGCTTGGGACATGTTGGAACCTCCTGATAATGGGGTCAGCTTAGCACTCTGGTACTTAGAGTGCTAAAGACACCGGGTAGTTCCGGCGCCATTTATGTACCGAATAGTACATGAATGCCCCGGCCTTGTCCATGTCCATGGATGCCCAGGACCAGGGCTTCAAGCATGACTTCTGGGAAATGAAGGGGGGCCAACCGGCCCGGTTACCGTGGCCAATCGCCGCAGCCCCTCCTTACTGGGAAAAATGGCGGCGCTTATGCCAGCTGGGCGGGGCCTCGTTTTCCGCGCCATGACCCGGCGGTTCAACCCAGGTTGAGCTGCGCTCGCGGCGGCAGCGACCAATCGATGGGCTGCCGGCCGGCCTTTTCCAGGTAACGATTGGCGGCAGAGAAATGCCCGCAGCCGATAAACCCGCGATGCGCGGACAGCGGCGATGGATGCACTGACTTCAGCACCGCATGCCGGCGCGTATCGATCAACTGGCCTTTGCGCTGGGCATAGGAGCCCCACAGCATGAAGACAATGCCTTCGCATTCGCGGTTGAGTGCATCGATGGCCGCGTCGGTAAAACCCTCCCAGCCTTTGCCCTGATGCGAAGCAGCCAGACTGCGCTCCACCGTGAGCACGGCGTTGAGCAGCAGCACGCCCCGATCTGCCCACGGCGTGAGGCAGCCGTGATCGGGCGGCGCAATATTCAGGTCGCGCTGGATCTCCTTGAAGATGTTCACCAGCGAAGGCGGCGCCGGCACGCCAGGACGCACGGAGAAGCACAAGCCATGCGCCTGACCGGGGCCGTGATATGGATCCTGCCCCAGGATCACCACACGCACGGCTTCAAATGGCGTGTGTGCAAAGGCATTGAAGATTTCCGGTCCCGGCGGGTAGATCACCTTGCCGTTGTGCTTCTCGGCACGCAGAAACTCCGATAGCGCCCGCATATCCGGCCGTTGCAGGTAATCACCGATGCGTTCTTTCCAGGAAGGTTCGAGTTTGATACGTTCTTCGTCGCTCATTCCGGTGACCCAGCTTCTTCACGTGCGCGCAGATGTTGCGCCACACGCAATTGAAACAGAAGCTTGGTGACCAGCAAACGTTCTTCGACCGGTTTTTCAACCAGGTCATTGGCGCCGGCACGTATCAGCGCGGCCTGATTGTCCGGATTTTCATCGCCGGTCATGACCAGTACCGGCAGCTTGCCCTTGCCGTAGCCGAAATCGGTGCGGATGAATTTGAGCAGATCGCCGCCGGTCAATTCGCCCTTCAAGCTCACGTCGGTGAGCACGACATCGGCACCGACCGAACCTTGTGAGCGCTCGGTCTCCAGCAGTGCCAGCGCATCTTCCACACTTACGACGTGGCGCACGCTAAGGCCGATTTTTTCCAGCATGCGGCGCGTGGCCAGCGCCACCACGCGACTGTCTTCCACATAAAGCACCACGCCTTCCGCAGCGCTTTCAGGCTTGACGTAGCCACGGATGAATTCAGCGAGTGCCTGAAAGCCAAGTGACTTGTCGAAGTAGTCCGTGACGTGCTCACCCAGCGCACGGCGGTGCAGGCGAGCGTCCACGTCGCCGGATACCACCACGATGGGCACGTAGACTTGTGGCGCGGACTCGCGCACATAACGCGCCAGTTCCAGCCCGTCCATATCGGACAGGCGCAGCGCAACCGTAATGAAGTCGAATACACCTTCGCCGAGCAACTGTTGCGCTTCAGCGCCAGTACCGCAGCCCACGACCTCCGCCTGCGGCAGCTCCGCCATCAACACACGAGTAATCAGCTGGCGAACGACCTTGGAGCCGTCCACCACCAGTACTCGCGGCGCGGTGCTCAGATCGCGGCTGCTGATGCTTGCGCTCATCAAAAAAACCCCACCATCCCCCAGGCTTCCATGCTCATGCGTCAGCGGACACCCCCTGCGTCCACCGGGATACCTATGGTGCACCAGGACATCGGCGAATGGTTGCGAACAAATTCACCACCCGCCGCATCCATTCATGCGGCCCGTCGCAATTGCCAGGCGCTGACCAGCCGTGCGCCGAGCCAGCCCAGGAATGCGGCAGCTACCGGCACCGCCAGCAGCAACCACGGCGGCAAGCCGCCTACGTGCAATTTCCCTTCGTAAACCTGACTGAGGCGAGCGACCGGCTCGGCCAGGGCAAGCTCAATCGCCAAGGCCAAGCCCACCGCCAGAAGGCCACTGAACAGGCCATACCAGATGCCCGCATAAAGATAGGGGCGGCGCACAAAGGCTCGACTCGCACCAATCAGTTTCAGCACACCGATTTCCTCGGCACGGCTGGTGATATCCACGCGCACGGTATTGCCGACCACCAGCAACACAGCAAGCGCAAACATCGCCGCCAGAATCAGCACGGCACGATCGCCCACATCCAGCAAAGCATCCAGGCGCTGCCGCCAGGCGCCGCTGTCCTGCACCATATCCACGCCCTGCATGCTGCGCAGATCGTCGATGAGGTGGCTGACCGTGTCAGCAGAGATGCCATCCTGCGGCTGCACTTCCAGCACATACGGCAGCGGGTTGTCGTCCAGCGCATGCAATGAATCGGAGAAGCCTTGCATCTTGCTGAGCTCTTCCATGCCCTGCTGCGGGGTTTTCACCGTGACGCTTGCGACACCGTCATGTTGCTCGATCTGCTTGGCCAGCAACTGCGCATTGCTGGCGACCTGATCGGTTTTCAGAAACACGTTGATGACCTGGTTGCGGCCCAGTGCATCGCCCAGCGACTGCACATTGGACAGCAGTAGATAGAACGCCAGCGGCAAGGCCAACGCCAAACCCATCACCGCAATGGTCAGCAAGCTGCCGACCGGCTTGGCGCCAAGGCGGCGCAAGCTTGCACTGGCGCTCCAGCCATGATGCTCGCGCCAGCTTGCAACAGGGCGGCGGTGGCTGCGTTCGCTACGTGCCGGGGCCTGGACCGCGGCTTCGTTCGACGCCGTCATAGCACCTCCTCCGCCGCCACATCAGCGACCAGCCGACCATGATCAAGCACGACCACGCGTTTTTTCATGCGCTTGATCAGCGGCAGGTCGTGGCTGGCGATCAGGACGGTGGTGCCGATCTGTTGGAACTCGGCGAACAAACTCATGATTTCGACGGCGAGCTGGGGATCGAGATTACCGGTCGGCTCATCCGCAATCAGCACGCTCGGCTTGGCGACAATAGCGCGGGCAATGCCGACCCGCTGTTGTTCGCCGGTGGAAAGCGAAGCAGGCAGCTGGCGCTCGTAATCGAGCAGACCGACTTTCTCCAACGCCGCGCGCACGCGCCGACCACGTTCCTGTGGGGCAATGCCACCGATCACCAGCGGCAACTCGACATTGGCGAACACGGTGCGATCCATCAGCAGGCGATGGTCCTGAAACACCATGCCAAGGCTGCGACGCAACTTGGGGATGCCGCCTTGCCCGATCTTTGTCAGGCTTTGACCATCGAGGCTGATGTGCCCGTGCGAGGGGCGCTCGATCAACGCCAGCAACTTGAGCAAGGTGCTTTTGCCCGCACCGGAATGACCGGTGACGAACGCCATCTCGCCTTTGGCGACTTCGAACGTAAGCTGGGAAAGGGCTTCATGCCCCCCTTCATAACGCTTGCTGACTTGGTCGAAGCGGATCACCGCGTTCCTCACCCTTGAACCGTGTCAATGCCGGCAAGGATAAGGGATGGCTTGCTGTTCTGCGCGCCTTTGTTTATCGCTTCGCCACAAATCCGCCAGACGAAGCGATAACGGTTCAGCGACCAGTGAACAGATTGACCAGGCGACGGAAGAAACCCTGCTTCCTTGGAGCGGGCTGCTCGCCGGAGGGCGATTGCGCCACCACCTGCCGCGATGGACGACTGTTGTTGCCTGCCGAAGCAGTCAACGGATTGGCCACGGCCTCCGCACCCGGGGCACCGCCCGAACGGCGGCGACCGCGTCCACCGCGCCGGCGGCGACGTTTACCTTCGCCCGTGACATCACCCTGCGGCTGCTCGGAAGGCGATGGCGTAGGCGCTTTGTCCGTGTTTGCCGGAGCAGCTGCCTCGGCACGCGGTTTGCGCGGCCGGTCTTCGCGCCGACGCTCCGGCGACGAACCCGCGCGCGCGCCACTCCGCTCGCCAGCACGCCCATCGCGACGACGAGCCCCCCCTGGGGATTTTTCGCGCGGCGTCACCTTGTCGCCGAACGCTGCGCTGTCGGCAGCCGCCTCGGCGGCGAACTGCGGATCGACCTGCTTGGGCTCCGGCATGATCAGCAGCTCAGGTGCGATCGTTGCGGTGGGAATCTTCTGCCCGATGTATTCCTCGATGTCCGGCAGCGACATCGCATAAAGATCGCAGGCAAAGCTGATGGCATCGCCTTCGGCACCCAGGCGCGCGGTGCGGCCGATGCGATGCACGTAGTCTTCGGCGTCCTGCGGCAAGTCGTAGTTGAAGACGTGGCTGACCGCGGGAATGTGCAGACCGCGCGCAGCCACGTCGGTGCAGACCAGAATGTCGAGCTGGCCATCCTGGAAACGTTGCAGCAGTTTCTGGCGCTTTAACTGCGGCACGTCGCCGGACAGGGCGCCGACACGATAACCCTGCCGCTTGACGCGATCGGTGATGCGTTCGGCCGCGGCCTTGGTATTGACGAAGATGATGCTGCGCGACGCCGAGGCCTGCTCCAGCAGGTTCAGCAGCAGCGGCATCTTTTCTTCCTTGGCCGGGAAGTAGACCAGCTGGCGCACGCGGTCGGCGGTGACGTTATCGGTCTCCACCACCAGTTTCTCGGCGTTGTGCATGTGCTCGTAGGCCAGCTCCAGCACGCGGTGCGACAGCGTGGCCGAGAACAGCAGCACCTGGCGCTGCTCGCGTACCGGCAGGCGGCGGAAGATGAAGCGCACGTCCTTGATGAAGCCGAGGTCGAACATGCGGTCGGCTTCGTCGATCACCATCACTTCCACGCCGTTGAAGCCGAACACGTTCTGCTTGTGGTAGTCGAGCAGGCGGCCGGGGGTGGCGATGATGATGTCGCAGCCATCCTTCAGCATCTGGCGTTGCTTGTCGTAGTCGACGCCGCCGTAGATCAGCGCGGTGCGCAGGCCGGTGTAGCGGCCGATGTTCTTGGCATCTTTTTCGATCTGGATGGCCAACTCGCGGGTTGGTGCGATCACCAGCGCGCGCGGATCGGAATCCTTGCGCTCGGCCACCGCCGGCTGGGTCAGCAGGCGGTTCATCATCGCAACCAGGAAAGCGCAGGTCTTGCCGGTGCCGGTCTGGGCCTGGCCGGCGACATCGCGGCCTGTCAGGGCAACCGGCAAGGTCAGCGCCTGGATCGGCGTGCAGCGTGCAAAGCCGGCCTCGTCGAGGCCTTGCTGCAGCAGCGGATGCAAATCGAATTGGGTGAAGAAGGTTTCAGTAAGTACGGTTTGGGACATGAAAGGGGAGTCTGGTACGGGCTGGCGTGGAGCGCCCGGCCCGGTCCCGCAGTCAGTCTGGCAACTTTGGGACAGGTGGATGAAGGCGGCGCGCTTCACACAGCGGCACCGAAAGGGCGGCACGCCCCGCCGACATAGGTGAAACGGCTCGAAAACCACTTCACCTATGCCAGCCGGACCCGCCGCTTTGCCCTTGAATCGCTTGAATCGCGTCCCGACTTAGGCTGGAATGGAGCCCTGCCGCAACGGCACCGCTTCCATTCCCGGATCGACCCGCGCCTCATGGGCATTCCTATAGTGTAGCTGATGATCAGCACGCGGTCGTGAACCCTTACCCCGCCTACCTCGGAGACCCACGGTGAGCGAACTTATAAGCCATGTGAGCGACGACGCCTTCGATCAGGAAGTGCTGAAGTCGGAAACCCCCGTCCTGCTGGACTTCTGGGCCGAATGGTGCGGCCCGTGCAAGGCCATCGCACCCACCCTCGAAGATCTGGCCAAGCAGTACGAGGGCAAGCTGCGCGTGGTCAAGCTGAACATCGACCATAACCAGAAAACCCCCCGCACCTATGGCGTGCGCGGCATCCCGACCCTGATGGTCTTCAAGAACGGCAAGGTCGAAGCGACCCAGATCGGCGCGGTCAGCAAGGGCCAGCTGGTTCAGATGATCGACAAGGCGATCTGAGAGCGCCGCGTGCTCATCTCGCTGCGCAGGCCCTTTACGGCGCTGCGCGGCGAGTGCTAGATTCCTCTCAGTCGGGGCTGTCTTGCCCCCTCGCGCATTCCGCGCAACGCTCGTCCTCCCTCCTGTCATCAACGGCGCCCCGTGAGGTTTGCCCGTGTCCGATATCGAAAGCAAAGATTCTTCCGACGCCATCAGCGCCGAATCCAAACCTGTGAGTGATACGCCTACCCGTACCCGTGCGCCACGACGTTCCGCCGCCGCCGCGGCCGAAGCCAGTGCACAAAACGCGCGGCCCGCAGACGCCCCCGCTCCCGCTATCGAACGTCCGGCGCCCCCGATGGAGCGCCCCGAACTGCCCCCCATACCGGCCCCGTCGCAAGAACAACTGCGCTATGGCAATGGCCAGGGCAATGAAGGACAGGAAGCACCTCGCGACAACAACCAGGGCCAGGGCGGTCAAAACAATGGCGGCCAGAACCCTTACCAGGGTCAGGGCAACAACGACCGCCGTAATGATCGCAACGACCGCAACCGCCGCCGCCGTCACGAGCGCGGCCAGCGCCCACCGGGCCCGGGTGGCGGCCTGCCGCGCAACCCGCACGGCCTGCCGGTGGATGACGAGAACGCGGATATCGGCAGCAACGATCGCGTGATCAACCTCACCGAACTCAAGCGCAAGAATCCGGTTCAACTGCTGGAATTCGCCGAATCGCTCGGCATCCAGGAAGGCGTCGCCCGCCAGCGCCGCCAGGATGTGATCTTCAACATCCTCAAGGCACACGCCCGCTCAGGCGGTGGCATCTGGGCCGAAGGCGTGCTGGAAATCCTGCAGGACGGCTTCGGCTTCCTGCGTTCGGCCGACGAGTCCTATCTGGCCGGCCCCGACGATATCTACGTCTCGCCCAGCCAGATCCGCCGCTTCAACCTGCGCACCGGCGACTACATCACCGGACGCGTGCGTCATCCGAAGGAAGGCGAGCGCTATTTCGCCCTGCTGAAGGTCGACGACATCAACGGCGATCCGCCGGAAGCATCGAAGAACAAGATGCTGTTCGAGAACCTCACGCCGCTGTTCCCGCGCAAGGCGTTCCGCCTGGAGCGCGGCAATGGTTCGACCGAGGACATCACCGGACGCATCCTGGACCTGGTCGCACCGGTCGGTCGCGGTCAGCGCGGCCTGATCGTGTCGCAGCCGAAGTCCGGTAAGACGATGATGCTGCAGAACGTGGCGCAGGCGATCCAGTACAACCATCCGGACGTTCATCTGATCATGCTGTTGATCGACGAGCGCCCGGAAGAAGTTACGGAAATCGCCCGCACCGTGCGTGCGGAAGTGATCAGCTCCACCTTCGACGAGCCGGCCGTGCGTCACGTGCAGGTGGCCGAAATGGTGATCGAGCGCGCCAAGCGCCTGGTCGAGCACAAACGGGACGTGGTGATCCTGCTCGACTCGATCACGCGTCTGGCCCGTGCCTACAACACCGTGGTGCCCAGCTCCGGCAAGGTGCTTACCGGTGGTGTGGATGCCAACGCGCTGCAACGTCCAAAGCGTTTCTTCGGCGCCGCGCGCAATGTGGAAGAAGGCGGCTCGCTCACCATCATTGCCACCGCGCTGATCGATACCGGCAGCAAGATGGACGAAGTGATCTACGAAGAATTCAAGGGCACCGGCAACATGGAAGTGCACCTGTCTCGCCGCATTTCCGAAAAGCGCGTGTATCCGGCCATCGACATCAACCGCTCCGGCACGCGCCGCGAAGACCTGCTGATCGAGCCGGACCTGCTTGCCAAGATCTGGATTCTGCGCAAGCTGCTGCATCCGATGGATGAGCTGGCGGCGATGGAATTCATGCTCGACAAGATGAAGAACACCAAGTCCAACGACGAGTTCTTCAATTCGATGAAGCGCTGATGTTTCGCTGGAACGTATAGCAAAAGGCCGCCCGTAAAATTCGGGCGGCCTTTTTGTTTGCCGCATCACAATGCAGCGAGATAAGGTCCCGGATCCACCCGCTGACCGCTGCAATGGATTTCAAAGTGCAGATGCGGACCGGTGGAATGCCCGGTCGATCCAACCTTGGCAATCGGCTGCCCCGCCTTGACCTTCTCACCCACCTTCACCAGCAACTTCGAATTGTGCGCGTATAGCGTCTTGTAGCCGTTGTGATGGTTGATCACCACGACGTTGCCATACGAACGATCGTTGACCGCCCTGATGATGGTACCCGCCGCAACCGCATAAACCGGCGTGCCCACGGGTGCGGCGAGGTCGATACCGCGATGAAACACATGACCTTTGCCGAGCGGATTCGGGCGATCGCCGAATTCCGAGGTAACGCGCGCCATCGCAACTGGCATATGCGTTTCCATCTGATGGAATTTCGCCACTTCATCCAGTGGCATGGGCTCATTCGCCTGTACCGGCGGCTCGATGTGCGCCAGCGCATGATGATCGACTGACGCCCCATAAATGCGGGTCAACGCGCGAAAGTAGGTTCCGGGAGCGGCGAAGGACTCATTAACGTTGTCGGCCGTTGCCGCATGGGCTCGCTTGAAAACATTCGCATGGAAGAACCGGGCTTTTTCCGTCGGTCGCAAAAGATCATGCCGCTGATCGCGTGTTTGCGCACTGATGTTCTCATCAATCTGCTCGCGTTCACCTAGTGCCGCCACGGTGTAGGCCGCCAGCAAGGCGGCAAACATGCTGCCGGCAACAATGGGCCAGCGAAGCCGCGAAAGACGTTTCCTGACGGGGAAGAGAATCATCACAGACATCGTTTTTCCGGCACGCAGAAACCACATGCCCGTATTCATGGGCCCGCGAGTTTCCGTGGAGGGAATAGCGAGAATTTCCGTCATCTCGCCGGCTTGCTGAATAGCATCGCCGAGGCAGCGATCAGCGTTGATGGTCATTGAGCCAAAATTCGCCCGCCGCGAATATCGGATGAGTCTCAAAAAAATCCAAAAAACGCTCCAATGCCATTGATTTGCATCAATAAAGATGCCGGCTTAATTTTTTACTGACATTGACATAACCGAACGCCTACCTCATTCAGCAAATTCCTGGCAAGCAGAAAATGCCGCGGCAAGCCTAGGGTCCATACCAGTCTGTGTCGCCAGCGCGTCAGCTGTTAGGATCTTGCGACCCTCATTGTCCTTGGCCGTATGCGCATCCTGCTAGTTGAAGACGATCCCCTGGTATCCGACGCCATCGTGCGGGGCCTGGCCACCGCTGGCTATGTGGTAGACGCGGTCACCGACGCCGAATCCGTCCAAAGCCGCCTGGACACCACCCACTACGACCTTGCGATCGTGGATCTGGGACTACCTGGCGAAGATGGCTTCACCCTGGTCCGCCGCCTGCGCCGCGAGGGCAGTCCGCTGCCGCTGCTGATCGTGACCGCGCGCGATGGTCTGGACGACCGCGTCAATGCGCTGGACCTGGGCGCGGACGATTACCTGGTCAAACCTTTCGCCCTGCCCGAGCTGGCCGCGCGCTGCCGCGCGCTGATTCGCCGCGCCACGGCCGCCACCGCCAATGAAATGGTGGTGGGCCGCCTGCGCATTGACCTGGCTGGACGCCGCGCCATCGATGACAGCGGCCGGGTGCTCGAACTGACGCGTCGCGAATGGTCGATCCTGGAATGTCTCGCCCACCATAGTGGCCGGGTGGTCAGCAAGGAACGCCTGATCCAGGCCATCGTCAGCTGGGATGAGGAAATTTCCGGCAACGCGATCGAAGTGCATGTATCGCGTTTGCGTGCAAAACTGGGCGAGGCGGCCACGGTGCGCGGCATCCGTGGCCTCGGCTACCGCCTCGATGACGCCTAGGAAACCCTGACGATCCGACGTAGGCGGCACGATGTCCCGTTCCCACCCCAGGAGAGCTCCCAGCATTCGTGGCCGTTTGCTCGGCTATCTGCTGCTGCCTCTCGTGCTGTTGCTGATCGCCAGCATCTGGGCTGACCATCGCACCTACGTCACCCCGATGTACGACATCTTCGATCGCGCGCTCTCGCATTCCGCGGTGGCGATCGCATCGCATGTGCAAAAGGCGCCCGATGGGCGCCTTTACGTGGATAGGCAGGATCCGGGACCGCCACTAATTCATCCCCCGGGCGCGGAACCGATGCCGCCACCGCCCGGCGATGAGCCCTTTGAGCGAGCCAGACCACCTGGGCGCCTCGATCCCGAGTATCGCCCCATGTCTTGGATGCGGTTTTATTCGGGTGCGCGGGAAACCTTCGTCTACCGCGTCAGCCTGGCAGACGGGAGCACCCTGGCCGGCGAGGAAGGATTACCCATCGCTACCGGCAGGATCGTCGACAACCTCACCTATGGCGACGCGCATTACAAGCAGCGTTCCCTGCGCATAGCCAGC
Organism: Dyella flava; assembly: GCF_016904955.1. Classification (GTDB taxonomy): domain Bacteria; phylum Pseudomonadota; class Gammaproteobacteria; order Xanthomonadales; family Rhodanobacteraceae; genus Dyella_B; species Dyella_B flava. The sequence continues at coordinate 133,647 of NZ_JADIKE010000036.1, forward strand.
TATCACACCGAAGTCGGCGGCCAGCCCGTCATCGTGACCGTCGGCGAGACGGTGAATCGGCGCGACGCGGTGGTGCGGCGGCTGGATACCGTGGTCGGACTCAGCGACGGCATCCAGCTGGCGCTGGTGCTCGGCGTTTGCCTGTTCGGCATCACAGTGGCGTTGCGCCCGATCAACCGCTTGCGCGACCAGATCATGCGCCGCGAACCGCAGTCGCTACAGCCTCTGGCACTGGAGCCGGTGCCGGGCGAAGTGCGTCCGCTGGTGGAATCGCTCAATACCTTGCTGGTGACGGTGCGCGACTCCACCCTGGCCCAGCAACATTTTCTGACCAATGCCGCGCATCAATTGCGCACCCCGCTCACCGGTCTGAAAGCACAGCTGGAAGTACTTGCCAGCGAAATCCAGGACAACGCGCAGCAGGAGCGGATCAGCCGCCTGCAAGGCAGTGTGGATCGCCTTGCGCATACCGCCAACCAATTACTGGCGTTGGCGCGCGCCGAGCCCTCGGCACACGGTCCAGGCGATTTCGTCGCGATCCAGCTCGACTCGCTGATCGGCGCCGTCGTCAGCTCCCTGCTGGATCGCGCGCTGGCGCATGACATCGACCTCGGCGCCGAATGCGAACCGGCGCAGGTCCACGGCGTGTACTGGCTGCTGCATGAGTTACTGATCAATCTGCTCGACAACGCCATCCGCCACACGCCCAAGGGCGGCAATATCACTCTGCGCTGCGGTCGGCATGCAGGGGCGCCCTATCTGGAAGTGGAAGATAGCGGTCCAGGCGTTCCGCCCGCCGAGCGCGAACGCGTGCGCGAGCGTTTCTATCGCGCGGCCGGCAGCGATGGCCAAAGCAGCGGCCTGGGGCTGGCGATCGTCGAGGAAATCGCGCGTGCCCATCGCGCACGTTTCGAGATACTTGATGCCCTTGAGGGAACCGGTGCGCGCATGCGTATCGAATTCCCGGCAAATGCCTAAGGTCATCTTCACACCCGTTCGAATCCGTACCAAGGTATAGAACCCATCCAATAGAGGGGTGGGACTCGGCTTGCCGTCAAGCAAGTCCGATCGCTTTGTAGCTGTACTGTCACGTACAATTTTTTTGATTCACCCCCTTTTCAGCGCGATATCGCGCCTCCATAGTCGGAGGCCATCCCCTTGAGGCATGCCACGTGTCTATACCCAGTGCCGTCAAGAGCACCCCGATCCACGGTCGCCAGCAGTTGATCGATTACCTGGCCGCGGGCGAGAAGCCGCGTGAGGCGTGGCGGATCGGTACCGAGCACGAGAAGTTCGGCTTTCGCACGGATGATCTGCGGCCGCCGGCCTTCGAAGGCGATCGTGGCATTCGAGCCCTGCTGGAAGGCATCGCCGGACGTTACGGCTGGGACATTGCCCGTGAGGGCGAGACACCGGTGGCGCTGACGCGCGACAAGGCCAACATCACGCTGGAACCGGCTGGTCAGCTTGAGCTTTCCGGTGCACCGCTGGAAACCATCCACCAGACTTGCTGCGAAGTGAATTCGCACCTGGAAGAGGTGCGCTCTGTCGCAGACGGCCTGGGCCTGGGTTTCCTTGGCATGGGCTTCCAGCCCAAGTGGCGTCGCGACGAGATGCCGTGGATGCCCAAGGGCCGCTACAAGATCATGCGCGAATACATGCCCAAGGTCGGCTCCCTCGGCCTGGACATGATGACGCGCACCTGCACGGTACAAGTGAACCTGGACTTCGGCAGCGAAAGCGACATGGTGCGCAAGTTCCGCACCAGCCTTGCGCTGCAACCGATCGCCACCGCGCTATTTGCCGATTCACCATTTAGCGGAGGCAAGCCCAACGGTTATCTCTCGTATCGCTCGCATGTATGGACCGATACCGATGCGAACCGCACCGGCATGCTCGATTTCGTGTTCGAAGACGGCTTCGGTTACGAGCGCTATGTGGATTACATCCTCGATGTGCCGATGTATTTCAGCTATCAGGATGGCCGCTACATCGATCTCGCCGGCCAGGACTTCAAGCGTTTCATGACGGGTACGCTGGATGCCCTGCCCGGCACACACGCCACCATGAAGGATTGGGCCGATCACCTCACCACCGCGTTTCCGGAAGTGCGTCTGAAGCAATATCTCGAAATGCGCGGCGCCGATGGCGGCCCATGGAATCGCTTGTGCGCGTTGCCCGCGCTATGGGTCGGACTGCTCTATGACGACGATGCCCTGTATGCCGCTTGGGACCTGGTGAAGGATTTCACGCGCCAGGAACGTCACGCGCTGCGCGATGGCGTGCCGAAACACGGCTTGAAACTGCCATTTCGCAACGGCACCGTAGGTGATCTCGCCCGGGAAACTTTGCAGATCGCCGCCCACGGCCTGAAGCGCCGCCATCGGCTCAACCGCCACGGCGCGGACGAAAGCATCTTCCTCGAACCGCTGATCGAGATCGTCGATGCCAACCAGACACCGGCCGAACGCAAGCTCGAACTGTTCCATGGCGCGTGGAACGGCAGTGTGGATCCGGTATTCAAGGAATTCGCGTATTGATCGCCACAGGGATGGCACACGCTCCGTTTCTCGCCGGATTGCTGCTCGGCGCATCGTTGATCGTTGCCATTGGCGCGCAGAATGCTTTTGTTCTGCGTCAAGGACTGTTGCAGGCACATCGGTTCCCGGTAGCCTTGTTTTGCGCACTCTCCGATGCCGTGCTTATCGCTGCGGGAGTCGGTGGGCTGGGGATCGCGGTAGGACAGCATCCGCGTGTGCTTGCACTGATCGCATGCGTCGGCGCGCTGGTGTTGATTTGGTACGGCGTGCAGGCACTGCGGCGTGCCTTTCATCCGCAGGTGCTGACACCCGATACACACGGCAAGACCAGCAGCATGTGGCGTGTGATCGCCACATGCGCCGGATTCACCTGGCTCAATCCGCACGTGTACCTGGATACGGTGCTGCTGATCGGCAGTCTGGCCTCGGCCTGGCCTGCACCGTTGCCGCGTACGTTATTCGCCATCGGCGCCGCCACCGCATCCTTTATCTGGTTTTTTTCGCTAGCTTACGGCGCGCGCCTGCTTGCTCCATTGTTCCGTAAAGCAACCGCCTGGCGCGTGCTCGACGTGCTGATCGCCGTAGTCATGTGGAGCATCGCCATCAAGCTGTTGCTGTCGTTTCTGACAGACTGATCAGTCCCGCGTGCGAATGCCCAGCCAGCGCGCCACCAAGGTATCCAGACTGATCTTGCCGGGACCGGCCATCAGGAACCAGCAGAAGATCAGCGTGTAGACCACTTCGTCGGCTTCGACGTAATCGTCCAGCCCCATCAGGTTGCTCGACACCACCAGGGTGACGGCCACAATCATGTTGATGATCATCGGAATGGTCACCAGGCGAGTGAACAGTCCAAGCATCAACAGCAAGCCGCCCAGCAATTCCGTCCAGGCCGACAGTGCCGCACTGAACGCCGGGAATGGAATGCCCCATCCCATGAAGCGCTGGGTGAAGCCAGCCAGGTTATGCACTTTGGCGATGCCGGTCTCGAGCCAGAAGTACCCAAATACCACGCGTACCACCAGCGGCCCAAGCCAACGCCCGGCATGCAGGATGCTGAGCACTTGCGAGCACTTTTCAGCGAGAAATTGACGCATTGCACATATTCCTTGGCATGAAGTAGGTGCATGATGCGCGAACCCGCTTTAGGCCTGCCATATCCATGCGTCCAGGCTTTCTTGCTCGGAATCCGGGGCTAACAAGCCCGCATGCAAACCGGACGATCGGGCATAAAAGCGGGATGCGCAGATGCAGTCCTCTAGGCAACGAAGCAACACAATGACCCTGTCGAAGCCGGCAAGCGGATCACCCCGGTTACTGGATAAGACATTCCCAAAGCCGCATGGCGGCGAACGAAACCTTTAGGAGCCATAGACATGAATATCAAGACAGTCAACGCCAGCGCCATGGCCGTTATCGTGGCCGGCCTGTTCGCCGCTGCCGCCATGAACACCGCCGTGGCCAGCACCCCGGCCGGCGACCAGGCGGGGGTCAAGTGCCTGAATTCCTCGTCCTGTAAAGGCCAAGGCGCCTGCAAGCAAGCCACCAATTCGTGCAAGGGCCAGAATGCTTGCAAGGGTCAGGGCTTCACCATGCAGAAGACCCAGGCTGACTGTGCTGCCGCACAAGCCGCTGCGAAGAAGTAATGCTTGTAGTGGGGCGCAGTGCAAAGCAGTGCGCCCCACTCTTACATTCATTGTCCGGTAGCCCAGACCATGGCCATGAACAAGATGGAACGCGCCGATCGCCTCCCCTATCTCGGCTACGGGCTGGGTTTGCGCACCGAACATTACGAGGCACTGCTGGCCGATCCGGGCAAGGTGCAATGGCTGGAAGTGGTTTCGGAAAACTACATGGTGAGCGGCGGCCTGCCGCTGGTATGGCTGGAGCGATTTCGCGAACGCTTTCCATTGGTGATGCATGGCGTATCGATGTCGATCGGCAGCACCGATCCGCTCGATAACGACTATCTCGCGCGACTGGTTGCACTGGCGCAACGCATCGAACCGGCCTGGATTTCCGATCACCTGTGCTGGACTGGCGTACAAGGCGTGAATCTTCACGACCTGATGCCGCTGCCTTATACCGAAGAAGCCCTTGATCACGTCGTCGATCGCGTCAGGCGTGTGCAGGACACGCTCAAGCGCCGCATCTTGCTGGAGAACGTTTCCAGCTACGTGAGCTTTGCCGATTCTCAACTGACGGAATGGGACTTCCTGGCCTCGGTGGCCGAACGTGCCGATTGCCTGATTCTGCTCGACATCAACAATGTGCATGTCAGTGCCATGAATCATGGCTTCTCGCCGCAGGATTATCTGCGAGGCATTCCTGTCTCGCGCGTGCAACAGTTTCATCTCGCCGGTTATGAGCAAGGTGAGCAGCTGATCATCGATACCCATGACGCACCCGTGTCACATGCCGTGTGGGATCTGTATATCGACGCCGTACGCAGGTTCGGGCGAGTCTCGACCATGATTGAACGCGACGACCACTTTCCGCCACTGACCGAACTACTAACCGAACTTGAGCATGCACGCGCATTGGCTGAGCCCTTGCTGCGAGATGCTGCATGAATTCGTTGCAAGCCATCCAGCAGCAAATGCTGCAAGCCGTGCTGGCAGAAAGAGCGCACTTGCCTTTCACCATTCGTGGCGACGCCATTGCCGATGCCGACAGCCGGCTCGCCGTTTATCGGCACGGTTATCGAATTCGTTTGCGCGATGCCCTGAAAAACGAATTTGCCGGCCTGCGCAGCATGGCTGAACAGCGATTCCAGCGCATGCTGGACAAATACGTCGCCGCGCATCCTTCCGAGCACTACAACATTCGCTGGTACGGTGCAGGGCTGGCGGCTTTCCTCGACTATGCGCGCCCTTGGCGCGAGCAGCCGCAATGGGCCGAAATGGCTCGCCTGGACTGGGCCATCTCGACCGCCTTCGATGCCGAGGACGAAGCCTGCATCGGCATGGTCGAGCTGTCATCCGTGCCATCTGATACCTGGCCCGGTCTGCTCCTTTCGCTGCAGCAGAACCTGCACATCCTGGCCGCCCACTACAACATCGAGGCCTTCCGGCGTGCCGCCGATCGTGGCGACAAACGTCCACGCCTGCGCCGTTTTGAGCAGGCCCGCCAGATACTGGTGTGGCGTAAAGCGATGTCCGTCCACTACCGCCTGCTGGAAGAGGATGAGTGGCAGGTCCTGAGCGCCGTCATACAAGGCGAGCCCTTCGCTTCATTGTGCGAACGCATGGCCAACCTCCACGACGAAACCAGCGCGACGCCGCGCATGGTGATGCTGCTGCAAGGCTGGCTGGAAGCCGGCCTGATCCGTGGCTGGAGCTTCGGCTAACTCGTGTTTCCGCGCCTGCCGGGACCCCACCTTACCCTGGCTGATCCGCCTTGCTGCCCCTCCGAGGCGGCCTATCGCCTGCGCGAAAGGTAGACACTCCGTGTAACCCGCACCAGCTTCCGGCGAAGAAAGAGGCATAGCGCCACGTCACGGAAGCCCTGCCCATGTCGATTGAGCACCACCCCACCCTGGCCGCCCACACCCATCACCATGCTGTCGCACCTGCCCTCGAGTCCTTGCTCAATCACTCGATGCTGCGAGTCGACATAGTCGCTGAGGAGCAATACTGCGGCTCCTGGTTCATGGACGAACCTCGCTACCATTGCGGCCTTTTCCATCTCGTCGGCACCGGCGAATGCCTGGTCGAAAGCTCCGCTTTCAGCGAAGCGCTACATCTGGAAGCCGGCGATCTGGTCGTGCTTCCGCATGGCGATCCGCATCGACTTTACGCACGCAACGACCACGAAGAAACCGTCACCAGTCTTATCTGCGGCGAATTGCACTTCTCCAGCCATACCCAGCACCCGCTCAGCCACGCCCTGCCAACCTGTTTTGTGGTGCGCGCGGCGCAGGCCGATGCAGTATTCCGACATCTGACGGCCATGATGGTCGACGTTGCCCACTCCGGCATGCCAGGCCGCAAAGTGCTGTTGAACAAGCTCGCCGACACGTTGTTTACCCTGGCGGTATGTGACTACGCCCATCGCAACACCGACCATCGCGGATTGTTCGCCGCGCTGGCCGACGGCCGTATCTGCAAAGTTCTGCAGGCGGTGCACGAAAATCCCGGACAGTCGTGGACCATGCAATCCATGGCGTCGCTCGCGTGCATGTCCCGTTCCGCCTTTGCCGAACGCTTTGCACAACTGATGAAGATGCCACCGATGCAATACGTGACGCAGTGGCGTGTCAGCGTCGCCGAACGGATGCTGCGTGATAAGCAGCTATCGGTTGCGTGGATTTCCGAACAGCTTGGCTACAGCAGCGAAGCCGCGTTCAGGCGACTGTTCAAGCGTGTCAGCGGCATTTGTCCGGGACGTCTGCGCAATTTAAACGAAGAGCGTGTCTTGAACTGAGCTGCCTGCCGCACGTAGGTTCGGCATAAAAAAAGCGGGCCGTCATGCCGGCCCGCTTTTATGAAGAGACGTAAACTAAGGCTTACTTCGCCGGCGTCTGCTTCAAGCCCCGATCGATCAGCATCGGCTCGATGCTCGGATCCTGACCACGCCAATCCTTGTACAGCTTGGACAGTTCCACCGTATTGCCGCGCGAAAGAATCATGGCGCGGAAACGATCACCGTTTTCGCGGGTCAGACCACCATGCTGCTTGAAGCCTTCGAAGGCGTCGTCAGCAAGCATCTGGGTCCATAGGTAAGCGTAGTAACCGGCTGAGTAGCCGTTGCTCCAGATATGCAGGAAATAGCTGGAACGGTAGCGCGGCGGAACATAGGAAAGATCCACGCCATCTTTCTTCAGCGCAGCGGCTTCAAACTCGTCGGCATTCTGCTTCGGCTCGTCAGCGCTCAGCATGTGCCAGTTCATGTCCAGCATCGCCGCCGCGACCAGTTCGGTCATGTCATAACCCTTGTTGAACAGGCCGGCCTTCTTGAGCTTGTCGACCAGCTCCTGCGGCATCGGCTTGCCGTCCTTGTAGTTCTTCGCGTAGTTGGCGAACACCTTCGGATCGGTAGCCCAGTGTTCGTTGAACTGTGAGGGAAACTCAACGAAGTCGCGTGCCGTAGCCGTACCCGACAACGTCGGATATTCCACGTCGGAGAACAGACCATGCAGGCCGTGACCGAACTCATGGAACATGGTGACGACATCGTCCAGCGACAGCAGCGCAGGCTGGCCGTCGGCAGGCTTGGTGAAGTTGGCAACGTTGTAGATCACCGGCTTGGTGCCAAGCAGCTTGGACTGGCCGACGAAGTTATCCATCCAGGCGCCGCCGTTCTTGTTGTCGCGCTTGAAGTAATCGAAGTAGAACAGCGCCAGCGACTTGCCATCCTTGTCGAACACTTCGAACACGCGCACATCCGGGTTGTAGACCGGGATGTCCTTACGCTCCTTGAAGGTCAGGCCGTAGAGCTGGTTGGCGGCATAGAACACGCCGTTCTGCAGCACATTATTCAGTTCGAAGTACGGCTTGATCTGTGAATCGTCCAGATCGTACTTGGCCTTGCGCACCTCTTCTGCGTAGTGCTCCCAATCCCACGGCTCAAGCTTGAACGTGGGCTGGTGCAGCGCGGCTTGATCCTTGTCGATCTGTTTCTGGATATCGGCCGCTTCGATCTTGGCGCGCGCCACCGCTGCGGGCGCGAGCTTGTCCATGAAGCTCATGACCGTCTCGGGCTTTTCGGCCATCTGGTCTTCAAGCGTCCATGCCGCGTAGTTCGGGAAGCCGAGCAGTTTGGCTTCCTGTGCACGCAGCTGAGCAAGGCGTTCAATGATGTCGCGCGTGTCGTTGGCATCGCCCTTTTCGGCGCGCGTCCACGACGCTTCGAACAAGGCCTTGCGCGTGGCCCGATCGGTCAGATCCTGCAGCAGCGGCTGCTGAGTAGTGTTCTGCAGCGTCAGCACCCACTTGCCATCCAAGTGACGATCCTTGGCGGCTTGGACGGCGGCGGCGACATCTTCATCGGAAAGACCGGCAAGCTTGCTCTTGTCGTCAATGACCAGCGCACCGTCCTTCGAGGCGGCGAGCAGCTTGTTATTGAACTGTGCTTCGAGGCCGGCCTCTTCCTTGTTGTAATCCTTCAGCTTGGCTTTGTCGGCATCGGAAAGCTTGGCACCGGCCATGACGAAGTTACGGTAGACCACTTCAATCAGGCGCTGCGACTCGGGATCGAGCTTGAGCGAGTCGCGCTGGTCGTACACCGTCTGAAGACGTTGGAACAGCTTGTCGTTGAGGTGGATCGCATCCTCATGCTCCGCGAGCTTCGGAGCCTCGTCTTCCTGCACCTTCTGCAGCGCGTCGTCAGTGTTAGCGGCCGTGATGCCGTTGAACACGCCCATCACGCGATTGAGCAGCACGCCGGTTTTCTCCAGCGCCACGTAGGTGTTCTCGAAGGTTGCCGGATCAGGATTGTTGGCGATCTTGTCGACCTCGGCGAGCTGCTGCTTCATGCCCTCTTCGATCGCCGGCTGGTAGTCGCTGTCCTTGATCTTGTCGAACGGCGGCGCCTGGTACGGCAGCGTGCTGGCGGTGAAGAACGGATTGCTGGCCGGCGCCTCGGCCACGGCCGCGGTAGATGCCTTGGCTGGCGCGCTGCCCGAGGACGCCGGCGCCGAGTTGCTGGCATTGTTCGGCGACTGGGAACAGGCGGCGAGCGCGATCGATGTGGCAATCGCAAGGAAACGAAGACGAGGCATGAAAGCTCCCCAGGGTTGCGGCCCGGCTACAGGCAGGGCGTGAATAGTTAGCTTCTGACTGTAGCCAGAGCGTCCCCATCTTCCAACCCTGCCTGACGGCATGGGACGAAAACCGCCCGCGTCAAGTGCTGTAGGTACGGTCCTTCCAGCGCGAGCGGACGCCGCGCCAGTAACGGATCGCCGAGCTCCAGGTCATACCCAGGTACAGCGCGGCGCCAAACGGCAACAGCAGCGCCCAGGCTAGCCGCATGTGGTAGTAGCGCAGCATGGGCAGGTAGCTGAGCATCATGGCGACGAGAGCGATGAGCCCCAGGCGCCAGGTGGCCGCATGCGCCAGGAGCAGGAACGGCAGGCCGTAGGCAAGCACGAAGAGCACCGTGACGACCAGCAAAACAGCAGTGGAGTAGCCGAGCTGGGTGAATGCGGAGCGCGCCACCATGTCGTGGATCGAGCCCAGCGTGCCATACGGGCGCAGGCTGACCACGCCGCGGCTGAGGCCCAGCCATGTGCGATAGCCGGCGTTCTTGACCTGCCTTGCCAACGTGCAGTCATCGATCAGCGCGTTACGCAAGCTCGCGAATGCGCCGGCGCGCTGCAGGGCTTCGGTATCGACCAGAATGCAGCCGCCAGCGGCCGCCGCAACCAGGCGCGAGGATGAATTGGAGACCGAGAAGGGATACAGCAGCTTGAAGTAGTAGACGAAGGCCGGTAGCAGCAGGCGATCCCAGAAACTCGTACGGCGCAGATCGGCCATCAGCGAGACAAATTGGCGGTTGTCGCGCCGCTTGTGCGCCAGCAATGCGGCGAGCAGCCCGGGCTGAAGTTGGATATCGGCGTCCAGCAGCAGGGTGATCGGCGTGCGCACCTGCGACTTACCCTGCTCCAGCGCCCACAGCTTGCCCGCCCAGCCTTCCGGCAAAGGCTGGCCGCGGATAACGCGTGTATTCGGGAACGAAGCGGCAATCTCGGCCGTCTTGTCGCTGGACTGGTCGTCAACCACCACCACCTGCAAGCCACTACCCTGCGCTTGCAAGCCAGCCAGCGTGAGGCCGATGACATCGGCCTCATTGCGTGCGGGAATCAGTACGGTGATCTCGCTGAGATCCTCCGACCCGGCTTGCGGGTCGGGCTCAATACGCTCGCGAGTACTCCAGGGCCGCCACGGTACCAGCAGCAGGCCCAACCACATCAGCACTGGTAGCGACGCGGCCACCCATCCCAGGATGCTCATTGATGACCGTGGTCGACGTCAGGGATTGGCGTCGACGCCGGTCGTCGAATTGCGGCGCTGGATCGAGCTGATCGGAATATGGATCGCGGTGGCGTCGGCACGATTGCCATACTTCACCGGCAGATCCGGTGCCATCGGACCATCGGTACGCGGACCGAACATCGACACCTTCAGCGCCTTCAGCGGATGCGCGAACATGTCATCCACCGCCGTGCCTTCGAAGCCGCAGTGCGCCATGCAGTTATCGCACTTGGGATTGATGCCCACACCGTACTTCTCCCACTCGGTGTCTTCCATCAATTCCTTGTAGGTCTTGGCGTAGCCTTCATCCACCAGCAGGTAACACGGCTTCTGCCAGCCGAAAATGTTGTAGGTCGGGTTGGACCACGGCGTGCACTGATAGGCCTGGTTGCCCGCGATGAAATCCACGAACAGCGCCGACTGATTGAACGCCCACTTGCGCTTGCGTTCCTTACCGATCTTGAAAATGCTGCGGAACAGCTGCTTGCTTTCGCTGCGACCAAGGAACACGTCCTGACGCGGCGCATGCTGGTAGCTGTAGCCCGGCGACACGGTGATGCCTTCCACGCCCAGTTCCATCGCGTAGTCGAAGAAGTCGGCGACCTCTTGCGGCGGCTCGCTGTTGAACAGCGTGCAATTGACCGTCACGCGGAAGCCCTTCGAGAGCGCCAGCTTGATCGCGGCCACGGCCTTGTCGAACACACCGTCCATGCAGACGGATTCGTCATGGCGCTTTTCAAGGCCATCGAGGTGCACCGACCACGTGAAGTACGGCGACGGCTTGTATTCGTCGATGTGCTTGGGCATCAGGATAGCGTTCGTGCACAGGTACACGAACTTCTTGCGCGCCACGATACCTTCGACGATCTTCGGCAGATCCTTGTGGATCAGCGGCTCGCCACCGGGAATCGAAACGACGGGTGCATCGCATTCGTCCACGGCTGCCAACGCCTGCTCCACGCTCATGCGCTTCTGCAGGATTTCCTTGGGCTGATCGATCTTGCCGCAACCGGCGCAGGCCAAATTGCACTGGAACAACGGTTCCAACATCATCGCCAGCGGATAACGTTTCTGACCGCTCAGCTTCTTGCCGAGGATGTAACGCGCGATCGTGGTCTGCTGAATAAGAGGAATACCCAAAGGATTCTCCAGTACGTCAATGCTGCGGATGCTTGCCGATCACCATCTGGCGATGCTTGCGCATCCGCAAACTGTAAGTGTTTACAAAGGCTTAGTATAAGCCACCCGGGTGGCCGCCGTTATTCCTGCCTTGCCTAACCCTTGGACAAGGGGGCGAACACGTGAGCATGCTCACGGCGGATCCGCTCCCATTCGATCTTGAACCAAGGGGTGAAAGCCTCGGGTTTGGCCGCCATTTCCGCATCGAGCGCGTCGGGCGAGATGTAGCGCAAACCTGAAATCTCGTTCACATTCACGGTCGGCGCATCATCGCTGCGCCCCGCATAGACCCAGCACAGCTCGTGTTCGGCACCATCAACATCGAACTGCGCCTGGTATTCGAACTTGAACAGATACTGCAGCGGGCAGGCCAGGCCCAGCTCTTCCTTCAGGCGGCGATGAATGGCGGTGTCCACCGTCTCACCGCGACGCGGATGGCTGCAGCAGGTATTGGACCAGTAGCCCGGCCACAGGCGCTTGCCCGGCGCACGCTGCTGCAACAGCAGCTCGCCCTTTGTGTTGAACACAAATAGCGAGAAGGCGCGATGCAAGGTGCCCTTGCCTTCGTGGGCCGAAGCCTTGTCGAGGAAACCAACTTCCTGGTCGTTGGAATCGACCAGCACCAAGGGTTCATCGTCGAAGGAGACGATTTCGTTCGAGTCACGCCATTCCTGGCGCTCGAGCTCTTGGTTATCCAATGTCCACCTCCATCGCCTGGTAGCCGGCATCGCGCATCGCGGCGGCGACCTTTTCGCGGTTCTGCGGGCACAGCGCGACGATCGAACCGCCGCCACCGCCACCCGTGAGCTTGGCGCCGAGCGCGCCGTGTTCCCGCGCAATCTGCACCAGCTCCTCCACTTCCCAGCTCGATACACGCAGCGCGTTGAGCAGGCCGTGGCAGATGTTCATCAAATCGCCCAGACGCTCCAGGTCGTACTGCTGCATGGCTTCCATGGCTTGCAGCGTGAGACCGTCGATCTGCTGGAAGATGCCGTCATACAGCGCCGGGTTGCGCTGCCATGCACTGCGCACCTTGCCGACCGTCACCGCGGTGAGGCTTTCCTTGCCGCTGATGCCGATCACCAGCGGAATACGCTTGGGCAACTGCAGCTCACGCACCATCGGTGCTTCGCCCTTCTTGCTGGCGCGCTTGTAGAGCAGCGGCTTGCCGTAGGTGGCGACGGTGTTGTCGATACCGGAGGCCGAGCCGTGTGCGACTTCTTCGCAGCGGAAGGCCAGTGCGTTGATCTCTTCATCGCTCAGGCCGAGCTTGTAGTGCTGATCGAGCGCGCGGATCACCGCCACCGCCATCGCGGCCGAACCACCCAGGCCCATGGCCCGCGGCACGTTCGGGAACACTTCGATGCGCATCGAGCGCTCGGTCAGTTCCAGCGTGTCGAAAATGATGCCCAGCGAGCGCTGGAAGGAGTCGCGATGTGCCGGGTCACGATGCAGGCGATATTCCACGCCCCAGCGCGGGATGAACATATCCACGCCGCCGGACTTGGTGTCCTGCGCGACCGCACGCACCGCCAACGGCACCGGCGCGGCAATCGCATGGCTGCCGTAAACGACCGCATGCTCGCCGAGCAGGATGATCTTGCCGTGACCGCAGGCGCGATGATCCACCGCGGGCTGTTCGGTCACATCAGGCACTCCGCGTGACTCTTTGCGCACCTGCTCGACGATTTCCTGGGCCTTCCAGATCTTGATCTCGCCGCTTTCCACCAGACGCTCCACCACGGTATCGAAGATTTCCGCAGTAGCGCCCGCGGCGACGGCGACACTGCGCGCATGCAGTGTCATGTGACCTTGCTGGATGCCCTCGGTGACCAGCGCACGCAGCGCAGAGAAGTTCTGCGCCAGACCAACCGCACCCATAATTTCTGCCAGCTCGCGCGCCGTCTTGACGCCGAGCAGGCGCAGGTTGAGCGCCACGGTGGCATTGGATTGCAGCGGCCCCCCGACGGTGCCGACCTTCATCGGGATATCGAGTTCGCCGATCAGCTCACCCTTCTCACCCTTGTACCAACGGGTCAGCGAGGTGTAGCGGCCACCGCGCGCAGCGTAGGCATGAGCGGCAGCCTCGATGGCGCGCCAGTCGTTGCCGGTGGCCAGCGCAACGGCATCGACACCATTCATGATGCCCTTGTTATGCGTTGCTGCACGGTACGGATCGATACTGGCGAATTCATTCGCGAGCACGATGCCGTCGCGCACTTCCTCACCGGTAAAGCCCTTGCCGGTGAGCTGCTCGGCCGGAATCACGCAGCGCGCGCGCACCATCGAGCGATCGGTAAGGTTGGAAAGAATGCGCAGGAAGACGCGGCCGCCGGTCATCGTTTCCACCAGCGAGGCGATGCCTTCGCACATGGTGTTGACCAGGTTGGCGCCCATCGCGTCGCGCGTATCGACCAACAGGTGCACCACCAGCATGTCGCCGCCTTCGGGACGCGGATGCACGTGCACTTCCAGATCCTGCGCACCGCCGCCACGTGCCACCATCTGCGGGTGGAGGCTGTTGGCAAGATTGAGCAACTCGTCCTTGCGCTGAAGCAATGCAGCCTTGGCGTGCGCAAGATGCGGCACATCCACCACCTGCACCTGGCCGATCAGCACCGGCTCGGTGCTTTCGACGGTGAAGCCACCAGTTCCACGCACCACTTTGGCGGCGGAGGACAAGGCGGCAACGATCGACGGCTCTTCCACCACCAGCGGCACGATGTAGTCGCGACCATTGACCAGGAAGTTGAGGCCGAGGCCGACGGGCAGACCCATCACGCCGACGACGTTCTCGATCATCTTGTCGGCTTTATGGATCTTCAGCGTGTGCTCGCCGGAGACCAGGGCCTGGTAATCCTCTGCGGATAGCCAGCCCCGCTCGTGGATGATGCGAACACGATCAGAAACCGAAAGTTTGTAGAAAGCGGGGAATCGGGACCGTTCGGCACTCGATGATTCGGCGCTCATACCGTAAGCACTCCGTATTGGACGTTAGTCATGCACCCCAACGTCAGGACGTTGCGTGCAGCACGTCGACCATGACGTTCAAGAACATTTGCGATCACGTCAAAATCCTTGAGGGGGGAAGATTTCGCGCAAGGCGCATATGGCTGCTGACCCCGTCGGAATCAAGTCCCAGGGGGACGACGTGCATGCCGGCCGGAACAATGGCTCGTTCAAATGTCGCCAACCTTTCTGGGTCGTCGGCAAAAACCACGCCGAAGTCGCCGCCTGCGCCGCACGGCTTGTAGCTGACACCTGCTTCAGAAGCCATATCTGCCAGCTTTTTCTGCTCTGGCGAATAGATCTCCAGACCGCACGCATGACCAAACTGCTGCAGGGCCGATGCATACGCTTTTGTCAGCTCAACGAAAGATTGGGCATCCTGGCGACCCAACGCATCCAGCCCCGCTTCGGAAAGCGTGCCGAGTTCACGCATGTGTGATGCGTAGTCAGCGGCGCGACTGACGCGCCACTGCGCCAAGCGCTGCAGGAAGTCATTGGTCGATACCGACTGGCCCGACCATACGAACAGACAATGCACCCCAGTCATCGGCCACGGCAGCGGCGCGAAAGTAGGTTCACGCGCCTGCCCTGCCAACTGGTAGCGAATCAAACCACCGGCGACGCTGGCAGCAACATCCACACCACTGCCCCGCCCACCTTGCCATCCGCCATGCATATGCAGCAGACGACGCAACCATTGCGTGCGATCGCTCAGCACATCGGCGTGTCCGGCGAAAGCCGCCAAGGCCGAAGCCAGCGCAACGGTCAGTGCTGCGCTGGAACCGAGCCCAAGCTTGGCGCGCGATGCGCCATCGACGTGGAAGAACCCGGAGGTATCCAGATGCAGGCTGAAACCTTCGCCCGCTTCAGGTGCAAGCCCTTCGCGCACCAGGCCTTGCCACACGTGCTCGACCAGTGACAGCTTGGCTGCGGCAACGTCATCACACCGCCAGCGCAAAGCACCACCTTCCACCGTCATGCGCGCACCACTGACACCAAGATCCGGCGCATGCACATCGCACACACCATCACTGCGCACTTCGATGCGCACATGGGCGCGACGATTCACCGCCAGCACCAACGCAGGCGCACCTTCCAGTACGGCGTATTCGCCCAGCAAAACCAGCTTGCCGGGAGCGCTTGCGGTGAGCTCCATCATGTCTCCAGCACACCTACCGGTCGTTCGCGCGCACCGGCGCCCAGACCCGTATCCAGTACGTCGAGCACACCGGGCACATCACGCAGCGCAGCCTTCACTTGCTCGATGGCCGATGGCGCGCATACCGCTTTCAACTGCGGTCCCGCGTCGACCGTGAAGAATACGGGCACGCCTTGTTGCCGCAGCGCACGCACGCGATGCATGCATTCCACCGTCGCGCCATTCCAGTAAAGCAGACCCGGCTGCGCGGCCATGGCCAGCGCATGCATCTTCAGGCAGCTGTACTCGGAAATCGCCGCAAGTCCATCGAAATCACGCGCAAGAATGGCGTTGCGCGCGCTATCCAGATCGGCCTCCTGGGTGTCGACCCAGGCCGATTGATAAGGCGACGTCTGCGCCGTGCGGCGCATGCCTTCGCTTGAACCCACCTGCTTGGCTGCCTTGGATGTAATGGCCACGGCAACACGCAACGGCCATGCATCGGCATCCAGCAAGGGACGAGCGACGGAGTCAGTGCCATCGGCCAGTCTGCCATGCGCCCACTCCACGTAACCGCCAAAAATGGAACGCGCCGCCGAGCCGGAGCAACGACGCGCCAGCACCGACTGCTCGGCGAGACTTAATTCAAGGCCCAGCGCTCGCGCGCCGGCATGCACCAGCGCAGCAAAACCTGAAGCGGAGGACGCCAGACCGGCAGCAGTGGGAAAGTTGTTCTCGCTGGCGACTTCTGCACCGTAGTCGACGCCCGCGCGCTCACGCAGCAGGTTCAGGCAGGCGGTGACGCGCTTGGACTCGGCCTCGTCGCTGCGGCCATTGAGACTCACCTGATCGTGCTTCTGCCCTGGCACAAAGCGCACTTCGGTGCGCGTCCACAGGCTGTCCAGGGTAATCGAGATGGAACCGACCGCCGGCAGATTCAGCAGCGCATCACGCTTGCCCCAGTATTTGACCAGCGCGATGTTCGGCTGGGCTTGCGAGGCAGCATGGAATGCTCCGGACACATCGGCGCGTGATTCGAGGTTCATACGTCTCGCAGGGGGAAGGGGAAAATCAACAAAAAACACAAGCCGGACAAAGAGTTACTTGTCTAGCACATCCATCACAAAGGGTAGGCCACCATCTACGGGGGTTCGCATGGTGACCCGGCTCCACACGGTATTTCCGCCAAACAGGCTGATGCCGATGTAGCCTCGCAGTTGCAGCCGGTTCGCACTCGTCAACCGGATCAGACAATTATACGTCCGTCCGTTCTCGGAATTATAAACGCGCCCATCGATCCACTTTCTGCCAGCAGCGTCATAGTGCAGCCCATTCAACAGCCGCAGGCCTGTCAAGGGCTGGGAACGCAAGGCAGGGTCGGGGTTGTTGCGGTCCGTGACGATCTTGCCGTTCAGTTCGGGGCCATCTTCCGGACCATAAGTGTCGTGCAGTTGCCAAAGAATGCGGCCCTGATATTCGTCGCCTACCTGCTCGATCCGGATCACCGCATCCCGGCTCTCCACCAGCCAGTCCCCCACAATCGCCGACGGGCCAGACGGCGTGTAGGCATTGCTCGCGCAAACCCCGCCGGGCGAAGCCCAGAGCAGAAAAAAAGCCAGTAAATACAATCCTGAATGTCGAAACAAACGTATGTGCCGCGCAATCTTCATCGCGCACCCTTGCATGGATGGTGATCGGCCCTCATGTCCCGCCCCTTGGTCTGTAGCATAAGCGTCCATGTCTTTAAGCTGGATTACCACCGCCATTATCCACGGACTCGGCATCGGACTCGCCTTTGCCGCCGCGGGCTATGCCTGTGTGGCCGTGTGGGCCGTGGTGAAAGGAATGCGCTCCCGCGTCATCAAGAACCCTACGCCCCCTCAACCGGTCGCCGTGCTCAAGCCCTTGCACGGCGCAGAGCCTCGCCTGTACGAGAATCTGCGCACTTTCTGCGTGCAGACGCACCCGAATTATCAATTGGTTTTCGGTGTACGCGAACCGGATGATCCGGCCATCGCCGTGGTCCAGCGCTTGCGCGAAGAATTTCCGCAACGATCAATTGTTTTAGCCGTCGATCCACGCATCCATGGCGCGAATTTCAA
Organism: Dyella flava; assembly: GCF_016904955.1. GTDB lineage: Bacteria > Pseudomonadota > Gammaproteobacteria > Xanthomonadales > Rhodanobacteraceae > Dyella_B > Dyella_B flava. The sequence continues at coordinate 151,588 of NZ_JADIKE010000036.1, forward strand.
AGTCAGCAACCTGATCAACATGCTGCCTCACGCACAGCATGGCTGGCTGGTGCTGGCCGATGCTGACATTAGCGTGCCCGCGGATTATCTGGTGCGTGTTACGGCGCCGCTGGCCGATCCTGATGTCGGCATTATCACGTGCCTTTATCACGGCATATCCGGCCCTTCCTTCTGGTCACGCCTTGGCCGTCTGTTTATCGACGACTGGTTTGCGCCCTCGGTACGGCTCTCGCATGCGTTTGGCTCCACTCGCTTTGCGTTCGGCTCCACCATTGCGCTGCGGCGTGACGCCTTGCAGGCCATCGGCGGCTTCGAGGCCTTGCGCGATACACTGGCCGATGACTTCTGGCTGGGCGAACTTACCCGCCGTGCAGGCCTGCGCACCGTGTTGTCTGAAGTTGTCGTGGGCACGGATGTCGGCGAAAGCAAACTGAAAGAATTGTGGACGCATGAATTGCGCTGGCTACGTACCATCCGCTCACTTGCTCCGGCAGGTTTTGCCATGACTTTCGTGTGCTTTACATCGCCCTTATTGCTGCTCGGACTATGTCTGGCACCGGGTGCGGCGACCGCGGGTCTGGCCCTGCTCGGTGGCGGGGCTCGGGTTTTGCTACACTTTTTACAGCGGCGCACCAGTGACCGACGCTTCGCCTGGCACGAAGTCCTGCTGATTCCCCTCCGCGACACCTTATTGCTGATGGAATGGGCAGCAGCCCTCGCCGGTTGGCAGGTAAGATGGCGCGGTCAGGTTTTGCATGCTCGAGGCGGCGGTTCAGCGCCGTAAACCTAAGATTTCTGAACTATCTGCTGTCCCTGGGCACGGTTGAGTGCCTCCGCAGGAGTCCTCCGTAATGAAAACGCTTTTTCTGCAAGCTCCCTCCTTCGACGGCTTTGATGGTGGCGCCGGTTCGCGCTATCAGGCCAAACGTGAGATCAAGAGCTTTTGGTATCCCACCTGGCTGGCTCAACCGGCTGCGATGGTGCCCGATTCGCGCGTGCTTGACGCACCGGCCGACGAGATTTCGGTCGAAGACAGCCTGCGCATCGCCGAGGGCTATGACCTGGTGATCATCCACACCAGCACGCCTTCCTTCCCGACCGATGCCAAGTTCGCGGAGCTGTTGAAGGCGCGCAAGCCGAGCGTGCTGATCGGCTTGGTCGGCGCAAAAGTCGCGGTGGATCCGAGCGGTTCGCTCACCGCATCGCCTGCCATTGATTTCGTCGCGCGCGAAGAGTTCGACTACACCTGCAAGGAAGTCGCCGAGGGCCGTCCGTTCGAAAGCATCACCGGCATCAGCTACAAGCTGGCCGATGGCACCGTGCAGCACAATCCGCCGCGCGCGATGATCGAGAACATGGACGACCTGCCCTTCGTGGCACCGATCTACAAGCGCGACCTCACGATCAACAACTACTTCATCGGCTACCTCAAGCACCCGTACGTGTCCATCTACACGGGCCGTGGTTGCCGCTCCAAGTGCACCTTCTGCCTGTGGCCGCAGACCGTGGGCGGTCATCGCTATCGCACGCGCTCGGCCGCGAACGTGCTGGCCGAGGCGAAGTGGATCAAGGAGAACATGCCGGAAGTGAAGGAACTGATGTTCGACGACGACACCTTCACCGACAGCTCCAACATGGAGCGTGTGCATGACATCGCGCGCGGCCTGGGTGCGATGGGCTGGACCTGGTCCTGCAACGCGAAGGCCAATGTGCCGTACGAGTCGTTGAAGATCATGAAGGAAAACGGCCTGCGCCTGTTGCTCGTGGGTTACGAGTCCGGCGACGACCAGATCCTGCACAACATCAAGAAGGGTCTGCGCACCGACATCGCGCGCCGCTTCACCGAAGACTGCCGCAAGCTGGGCATCACCATCCACGGCACCTTCATTCTTGGCCTGCCGGGCGAAACCAAGGAAACGATCGACAAGACGATCCAGTTCGCCAAGGAGATCAACCCGCACACCATCCAGGTGTCGCTGGCCGCTCCCTACCCGGGCACCACGCTGTACAACCAGGCGGTCGAAAACGGCTGGCTGAAGGAGAACGAGGCGGTCAACCTGGTCAATGACAAGGGCGTGCAGCTCGCGCTGATCAGCTACCCGCATCTTTCCAAGGAAGACATCTTCCACGGCGTGGAGAAGTTCTATCGGGCCTTCTACTTCCGTCCGTCGAAGATCTGGGAGATCGTCAAGGAAATGCTGGCGAGCTGGGAAATGATGAAGCGTCGTCTGCGCGAAGGCGTGGAGTTCTTCCGCTTCCTGCGCGCGCACGAGGCGTGACCTTTTAGCCTCCTCCTCTCCCCGCTGGGCGACCCGAAGGTAGTCCCTGTGGGAGAGAGGATCGAGGTGAGGGGCCACGGCTTGCCTCAGTCGTCACATGAAATCGCGCACTGAACCTTCCATTCGGCGAGAGCAACCCCTCACCCCACCCCTCTCTTCGGAAGGGAAAGGGATCAAGGGTGAACGCCCTCGCCTGATCGTTACAGCTGATGATTTCGGCTTGCATGCAGCCGTCAACGAAGCGGTCGAGCGCGGTTATCGCGACGGCGTGCTGCGCGCTGCCAGCTTGATGGTTGGAGCGCCTGCCGTGGCTGATGCCGTGGCGCGCGCCAAACAAAACCCCGGCCTTGCCGTGGGTCTGCACCTGGTGCTTGCGGATGGACGCGCGATGCTGCCACCGTCGCGCATTCCTGATCTCGTCGACGCGCAGGGCATGTTCAACTCGGACATGGTGCGCAACGGTATTCGCTTCTTCTTCCTGCCGCACGTCCGTCGCCAATTGGCTGACGAAATCCATGCGCAATTCGAAGCCTTTGCGGCGACCGGTCTGCCACTCGATCACGTCAATGCGCACAAGCATTTCCATCTGCATCCCACGATCCTGTCGCTGATGTTGAGCATCGGCCGCCAATACGGCCTGCGGGCGATCCGCCTGCCATCCGAACCCGGCATGGGGCCGTGGCTGCGGCCCTGGCTGGCGCTCATGCGCTGGCGCATGAAGCGTGCGGGCATTGCCTACAACGATCACGTATTCGGCCTCCGGCATAGCGGCGGCATGGATGAAATGGTCATGCTGGACATCCTGCAGCAGCTGCCAGACGGTCTCTCGGAGGTGTATCTGCACCCCGCCTCGCACGGTCACCTGACCGCAAGCATGGCCGATTACCGGCATGCCGATGAGCTTGCCGCACTGCTGTCGCCACGTGTGCGCGATGCGATCGCGCAACGCTACCTGCTTTGCAACGGCTTCTCGGACCCAGCGGCGGCGACATGAGCATGAAGCTTTTCAGCTATATCGCCGGCTTCCTCGGTCTGGCTGTCGCGATCGCACTCGTAGCGCATCAGGGCTGGGGCGAGATTGCCGAGGCGATCGATCACGCCGGTTGGCCGTTGTTGTGGCTGTTGCCCTTCCACGCCCTGCCCTTGCTGCTGGATGTGGTCGGCTGGCGTGTGCTGATCGCCCCGCGCGATCATCATCGCCGGCTCACGCTGCCCTTCTTGTTCTGGGTAGCCTCCGTTCGTGAAGCCAGCAACCGCTTGTTGCCGGTGGCGAACATCGGCGGCGAGATTATCGGCATACGCCTGGTGAAATGGCGTGGCATCGGCGGTGCCGCCGCCGCGGCCAGCATCATCATGGAAGTGCTGTTGACGCTGGTGAACCAGTATCTGTTTACTGCGCTCGGCATCATTCTTCTGATCGAGCTGACCAGCAATATCAGTGCGTTCAGCACAGTGATTTCCGCGCTTGTCGCAAGCCTGCCGCTACCGATCTTCCTGCTCATCCTGCTTCGCCACGGCAAGGTGTTCTCCCGCATCGAGGCGTTTGCGGAGAAATCGTTGGGGGGACGCTCCAAGCTCACCGAGCTGATCGACGGCGCCAATCTGGATCTGGAGATCCGCTCGCAATATTCCCGCCCCTTGAGACTGATGCTGGCGTGCGGCTGGCAGTTCCTGGGCTACGTGGTCGGCAGCTTCGAAACCTGGCTGGCACTGCACCTGCTGGGTTATCCGATCAGTCTGTGGGATGCGATCGCCATCGAGGCCGTCACCCAGGCGCTGCGTCACATCATTTTCGTTGTGCCAGCCGGCATCGGCGTACAAGAAGGCGGTCTGGTGCTGTTCGGCAACATCATTGGCCTGCCGCCCGAGGCCAGTGTCGCCTTGTCCCTGGTCAAGCGCATGCGCGAAATAGGCTTTGGCGTGCCAGCCCTGATTTCCTGGCAATGGGCCGAAGCCCGCCGACTGTATACGGGCTCCTCCGCACGCGCCGGTTCCAGTCAGCCGCCTACCTGAAGAGAATTTGAGTATGACGTTCCAACACGAGGCCTTCGATACCCAGTCCTTGGTGCCCGGCTTTCATGAGCCTGTGCTACCGACGGGTGAACCGGATGCTGCGACCATCGCTGCCTCCGAGGCGCGTACCCGGCACTGGTCGGGCAATGACCCGCAGCAACGCATCAAGTACGGCTCTGACGTGCACAAGCAGATGATGTGCCGGATGTTCGAGGAGACCTTCAATCCTTATCGTCCATCGGTGCTCAAGTGGCCGACATTGGATGAGGCCGCCCTGCATCGCATCACCTCGCTGCCGATCTGGGATATCGCCGTACAGACCGAAGGCAAGGCGCGCCTGCGCATGGCCGCCTATGCGCGCACGCTTCTCGATCCGCAGATGCGTAACGCGCTCGCGCAAAATGCCTGGGAAGAAAATCGCCACAAAGAAGTGCTGTCCAAGATGGTGCAGCACTACAACATTCCGCTGGTGCCGGAACCGCCGTATGAATATCCCAAGGATCCGGAATGGGCGTATCTGGTAACAGGCTATAGCGAATGCATCGACAGCTTCTTCGCTTTCGGCCTGTTCAAGGTGGCGCACGATTCAGGCCTGTTCCCGCCGGAACTGATCGACACCTTCGAACCGGTGATGCAGGAAGAATGTCGTCACATCCTGCTATTCGCCAACTGGGTGGCCTGGCATCGTGCCAACCTGGGATTCATCAAGCGCATCGCGTTCGAATGGAAGGTGTTCCGCGTGTGGTGCTTCCTTGGCCTGGAACGCATGGACCTGGCCAAAAGCCTGGACGCTGAAGGCAAGGAACACGCGCAGGACAACAACTTCACCGTCAATGGCGCCCAGTCGGTGACCGAAAAGGATCTGAGCGTCGTCGAGCTGATGGAATGGTGCCTGCGCGAAAACGATCGCCGCTTCGCTGGCTACGACCAGCGCCTGCTGCGCCCGACCACCATGCCGTTCATGGTGAAATGCGCATTGCCGGTGCTGAAGTTTTTCGAGCGGCGCAAGAAGGCCAAGAAATAAGAACTAGCGACGTAGGTTGGGATAAGGCGCAGCCGCATCCCAACGCCAACCCATATATTGCGATGTTGGGATGCGGCTGCGCCTCATCCCAACCTACGAGTGCCTTTGGACCTGGAACCACTTCACCGCATCTTCCAGCGCCTTGCGCGCAGGACGCGCCGTGTAGCCGAGCTCACGCTCGGCTTTCGCGCTGGTGAAGAACATGCGTTTCTTCGACATGCGCACTTCTTCCACCGTGGCAATGGGATTCATGCCCGTGAGGCGCGCCCACGCTTCGGAGATGTACGCGATCGGCATCACCACACCATGCGGCAGGCGCACCCTGGGCGGCGATCTCCCGGCGATATCCGCAATCTCCGTCAGTACCTCACGCAGGCTCATGTTGAAGCCGCCGAGAATGTAGCGCTCGCCAACCACACCGCGCTCAAAAGCCAGCCAATGTCCGTGCGCCACATCTTCCACGTGAACGATGTTGAGACCCGTATCGACATAGGCCGGCACACGTCCCGCCATGGCGTCGCGCACCACGCGACCTGTCGGCGTGGGCTTGATGTCATGCGGGCCAATCGGCGTGGACGGATTGACGATCACGATCGGCGCCCCCTCTGCCGCATACTGCCGGGCCACTTCCTCGGCCAGGAATTTGGAGCGTTTGTAGTGGCCGATCATGTCGTCCACCGAAACCGGCGTGCTCTCGCTCCCTGGCGTGCCGTCCTTGGGGATGCCCAGGGTGGCGACGCTGCTGGTGTAGACGATGCGCGGCACTCCAGCCCTTCTCGCAGCATCCAGGATCGAGCGCGTCCCATCGACATTGGCGCGATACAGCTCACTCGGATCCGGCGCCCACAGGCGGTAATCCGCGGCGACGTGGAACAGCGCATCACAGCCATCGCAGGCCGGCAACAGGGACTCGGCCCGGGTCAGGTCGCCCTCGACCACGTCCACATCAAGCCCCTGCAGATTGCGGCGATCCGAGCCCGGGCGGGCCAGAACCCGCACGCTGTGCCCGTCGCGCAACAGATGCCTGGCCACGGCCGAACCCACGAAACCGGTGGCCCCGGTAACCAGCGCCCTCACAGCGAAACCGCCGCGAATGCTAGCGGTGGCAAAGTGGCGGCAAAGGTTGACGCATTCGAAGAAATGAGAATTGTCATCACACAATTATGGACGAAAACCGCCTGCTGCTTCAGCATATTGGGCATGCCAACCCCACTTAGCCAGCCCAAAGCCAGCAAGCGTGCGTGTTCGCCTTACTCGTTCCTGAAGGGTTCGGGAGCTTCGATCAGAACCGCCATTCAAAAAGCGCACCCGTATTGGTGTGTCATAATTCCGCGGATTGAGGCACACCAATGATCGAATTTCACAATGCCACCGCCCCTGCCGGAAGCGAAGAGGCCAACACCTACCAGGACGCGATCCTGCCCAAGGTGTCCCGGACTTTTGCGCTGACCATCCCGCAACTCCCACCGGAGCTGCGTCGTGCGGTTGCGAACGCTTACCTGCTTTGTCGCATCGCCGACACCATCGAAGACGAGCCGGCCCTGTCGGCCGAACAGAAGCGCTCGTTCGAGAATGCTTTCGTCAGTGCGGTCACCGGTGACATTGATCCGCAGGACGTCGCCGACGAAGTCGCACCCCTGCTGTCGAACGAAACACTGGACGCCGAACGCGATCTGATGCGCCGGCTGCCGCTGGTGCTGCAAGTAACGCGTAGTCTTGCACCACCGCAACAGGCATCGATCGTGAAGTGCCTGAAGATCATGTCGCACGGCATGCACGAGTTTCAGCGCAAGGCCGGCCTGCATGGCCTGCCCACGCTGCACGACCTGGATCGTTACTGTTACTGCGTGGCCGGCGTGGTCGGTGAAATGCTCACCGAGCTGTTCGTCGATTTCGAACCGGCCCTGATCCCGCACCGAAACACCATGCTGCGGATGGCGGTGTCGTTTGGGCAGGGTCTGCAAATGACCAACATCCTGAAGGACCAGTGGGAAGATCGCACGCGCGGCGCTTGCTGGTTGCCGCAGGATATGTTCGCGCGTCACGGCGTGAAGCTGATCGAGCTGAAGTCGGGCAAACAAAACGCCGGCTATGCCGCCACCATGTCCGAACTGGTGGGCATTGCCCATGCGCATCTGCGCCAGGCACTCGACTACACCCTGCTGATCCCGGCCAAACATGCCGGCGTTCGTCGTTTCTGCCTATGGGCGATCGGCATGGCGCTGCTGACCCTGCGCAATCTGCAGAACAATCTGGATTTCTCCGCCGGCACGCAGATCAAGATTTCGCGCAAGGCCGTTGCGCGCACCATCCTGTTTACGCGGCTGTTCGGCAAGTCCAATGCGGCCCTGCGCTGGCTGTTCACGAGCACTGCACGCGGACTGCCGCTAACGCCGTTGACCGCCGAGTGGAGCGAGCCATCCAGTCCTGCACGCACGTGGCCCAAGCGCTCCATCCCGCATATTGCCGACGTCACCTGGCGTGAAACGGCGGATGCGCAGGAAGTCCACCATCAATGATGAATTCTTCGACGCCCAACACCGCCACCGCTACCGTCAACGACCTCTTCCAGACAGCCGAAACCAACGGCCTGGATGAAGCGATCGAACGCGGCCGGGTGGCCCTGCTCGCGCGTCAGCAGCAAGATGGACACTGGTGTTTCGAGCTGGAATCCGACGCCACCATCACCGCCGAATACATCCTGATGATGCATTTCATGGATGAGATCGACGACGTGCTGCAGGAGAAGATGGCGCGCTATCTGCGCGACACTCAGGTGAAAGATGCGCACGGCGGATGGCCGCAGTATTACGGTGGCGACATCGATCTGTCGTGCACGATCAAGGCGTATTTCGCGCTCAAGGCTGCCGGTGACGATCCCGAAGCCGAGCACATGCGCATGGCACGCAAGGCCATCCTTGCGCTCGGCGGCGCGGCGAAGGCCAACGTGTTCACGCGCATCCTGCTGGCACTGTTCGAACAGGTGCCGTGGCGCGCGACGCCATACGTGCCGGTCGAGATCATGTTGCTGCCGCGCTGGTTCCCGTTCCACATCGAGAAGATCTCGTACTGGGCGCGCACCACGCTGGTGCCGCTGACCGTTCTCTGCTCGCTCAAGGCGAAGGCCGCCAATCCGCGCAAGATCCATATTCGCGAATTGTTCGTCACGCCGCCGGAGCAAGAGCATCACTACTTCGTTCGGGGCGGGCTGCTCAATCGCACCTTCCTCGTGCTGGACAAGATCGGTCGTTTCGCCGACCGCTTCATTCCGAACAGCGTACGACGGCTTGCAGTGAAGAAGGCCGAGGCTTGGTTCATGCCTCGCTTGAACGGCGAGGACGGCATCGGTGCGATTTTCCCGCCGATGGTCAACAGCTACGAAGCCATGAACCTGCTGGGATATCCCAAGGATCATCCGGCTCGCCAGACCTGCCTGCGCTCGATCCAGAAACTGGTCGTTCACCGCGCCGACGGCTCGGCCTATTGCCAGCCCTGCGTATCTCCTATCTGGGATACCGTCTGGAGCGCACTCACCCTGATGCACACCAGCGGTGACGACGCCACGCAGGACGCCATCGCCAGGTCGACCGACTGGCTGACGTCCAAGCAGGAACTGGAACTCAAGGGCGACTGGGCCGTGCAGGCACCCGACCTCGCGCCAGGCGGCTGGGCCTTCCAGTACAACAATGCGTACTACCCGGATATCGACGACACGGCGGTGGTCGCGGCGTTGCTGCATATCCAGGATCGCCGTCGCGGCGAGTCAGGCCGTCATCGCATCAATACCGACCGTGCCATGGACTGGATGATCGGGTTGCAATCGAAGAACGGTGGTTTCGCCGCATTCGATGCCAACAACACGCATTACCACCTCAACGCGATTCCATTCGCTGATCACGGCGCGCTGCTCGATCCACCCACCGAAGACGTCACCGGCCGCGTGGTCGCTGCCTTGGGCGTACTCGCGCGCCCGCAGGACCAGGAAAGCCTGCGCCGTGGCATCGACTACCTGCGTTCGACGCAGCTGGAAGACGGTAGCTGGTGGGGCCGCTGGGGCAGCAACTACATCTACGGTACCTGGAGCGTGCTCGCCGGTCTTGCCCTGGCGGGTGAAGATCCGCGCCAGCCCTATATCCGCAAATCGATTGAATGGCTGCGCTCGCGCCAGCACGCAGATGGCGGCTGGGGCGAAACCAACGACAGCTATATCGATGCGGCGCTGCGCGGCACCAACCGCAACGTCAGCACGCCGCAATCCACCGCATGGGCCGTACTCGCGCAACTCGCGATGGGTGAAGCGCAGTCCGATTCGGTCAAGCGCGGCATAACCTTCCTGCTGGCCCATCAGCAAACCAGCGGTGCGCTTGCCGGGCTCTGGTATCACCCCTCGCACAATGCGCCTGGTTTCCCGCGCGTGTACTACCTCAAGTATCACGGCTACACCGCGTACTTCCCGCTGTGGGCACTGACCCGTTACCGGCAACTGACGCAATCGGCCGCAGCTTGAGCAAGCCCTCGGCCATCCGCACAACCGGCATCGTCGTGGCGCTGGTATCGGAGGCCAGGACGCTAACGTCTCGGAACGCACAACCGGATGGCATGACACCGCTCGACCAGGGTGCTGCGCTCTGGCTCAGCGGCATGGGCCCGATCGCTGCGCGGCGCGCAGCGCAAGGCCTGGCCGACGCAGGCGCAACCGCGTTGGCGGTGTTCGGCGTCGCGGGTGCGCTGGATGGACGCTTGCGCAACGGCTCGCTGTTCTGCCCGGAGCAGATCGTTGACGAGCGTGGTCGTGCCTATCCCACCGATGCACCGTGGCGCACACGCCTGCAGCAACGACTTGCAAGCACGCAACTGCCGCTGCACACGAACGGCTCCCTGCTTAGCGTGCAGAACCCGTTGCTGACCACCGCCGACAAATCGGCTGCACAGCAGCGACATGCGGCATTGGCGGTCGACATGGAAAGCGGCGCCGTCGCTGAAGTTGCCGGCGAACGCGGCCTGCCCTTTATCGTCTTGCGGGCGATTGTCGATGAAGTGGAAGACACCATTCCTGCCGCCCTGAATAACAGCGTCGACGCATGGGGACGTCCCCGCCCCCTCGCCCTGATCACCGCCCTGTGCCGCCACCCGTCGGTCTTGTCCGACCTGCCCCGACTATACTCACGCATGCAGCGCGCCACCCAGGCGCTGAGCACCGCCGCCAAGGCGACGGGCTCCGCGATGGCCTGGCCATCCTGACTGAAATTTTCGTATGCCGTTAACGGCAAAGCCCTACTGGAGAACAGCCTGATGTCCTTGCGTCGTCATTTTGGAACTTTCCTGGTTGCTGCGGCTTGCACCGTCGCCAGCATGTCCGTCTCGGCCCACGCCATCCTGATCGACAGCATGCCCAAGCCCAATGGCACGGTGACCGCGGGTCACGTCGACATGTTCTTCAAGTACAACAGCAAGATCGACCAGCATCGCTCGCGCCTGACCCTGGTCAAGTCCGATCAGAGCCAAACCGTGCTGACCATCGCCGTCGACAGCGGCAAGCCCAACGAGCTGGACACCAGCGCCGATCTCGCACCCGGCACCTACACCATTCGCTGGCAGGCGCTTGCGCTGGATGGCCATATCACCCGCGGCGACGTGCCGTTCACGGTCACGGCCAAGCCGTAACCTCAAGGATGAGCGAAGAAAAAAAGTGAGAGAAAGCCTGTCACTTCGGCTCGCTGCGAGCTGAAGCGGCTTTTCTCTCACTTCTCTCCACTCACTCCTCACTCATCTTCCTTGCCCGAGCGCACCCGTGGAACTTCTCGTCGACATCTTCGGCTACCTCAGCATCATCCTGCACGGCTTCACCATCGTCGCGCAGTCGATGACGCTGGGCGGCATCCTGTTTCTGGTGTTCCTGGTACGGCCGTTTGCACGCCTGATTGAGCAAGGCGACGACCTGCAGCGGCGCATCACGCGCCTCACCATCTATAGCGCCATCGGCCTGATCATTGTCGAACTCGCGGGCGTGGGCTTGCAGGTGGCAGTAGTGATGTCAACGGTCGACCTGGGCTTTTTTGATGTCATGCAGGCACCGTTCGCGATTGCCGGCACGGTCAAGATCCTGTGCGCGCTGCTGCTGATTCCGTGCCTGGGCAAGCGTGTTGCTGCCAGCCCGCTGGCGTCCGTATTGCCATTGCTGATCGGCGCCGCGGAACTGACCGCCGCCACCTTCACCACGCACGCCTATGCGCGTCTGGATAACAACGCGCTGCTGCTGTTTGTCGAAGGCTTGCATCAGTTCGGCGCCGCGATCTGGGTTGGCGCAATTCCATGCTTCGTCCTGGCGCTGAGTCATCTGCGCGATGTGAACGGATGGCGTCTGGTTGGCGCACGCTTTTCGCGTATGTCGATGATCGGCGTGGCCAGCATCGTGATTTCCGGTGCCGTGATGAGCCTGTTCTATATCGGCAGTCTGCAAGGCTTCTACGGCACGGCCTATGGTGTGATGGTGGGCGCGAAGATCGCCATGTTCCTCGCCCTGCTTGCATTGGGCGCGGGCAACCTGATGGTCACCGAGCGGCTGCGCAAGAATCAGGATGCCTCGGTCATCCGCCTGCGCCGCTTCGCCGAAGTGGAAATCGGCATCGGCTTCACCATCTTCTTTGCGGCAGCATCACTGACGTCCGTACCACCCGCCGTCGATCTCACCACCGACCGCGTCACCTTGCACGAAATTGCCGTGCGCAATGCACCAGCGTGGCCGCGCTTCACCTCACCCGATCACGACAAGCTCGCGATTTCGCAAATGCAAGCGCAATTGGACCAGGAAGCCACCCAACGTGGGCAGGTCGCCGCACAAGCCAATGTGCCAGGCTCGGGCATCCTGCCGCCACGCAACGCCGACGACATTGCCTGGTCCGAGTACAACCATCACTGGGCCGGTATCTTCGTCTTGCTGATTGGCTTCCTGGCCTTGCTCAACCGCGCTGGCGTCAGATGGCTCAAACATTGGCCGCTGCTATTCCTGCTGATGGCCGGTTTTCTGCTGGTGCGATCCGATCCTGAAGTGTGGCCGATGGGCAGCGAGGGGTTCTGGGTGGCCTGGCGCGATGTGGAAGTGGCCCAGCATCGTTTCTTCGTGGCGCTGATCATCCTGTTCGGCATGTTCGAATGGGCGGTGCGCACGGGACGCTTGCACAATCCGAAAGCGGCACTGGTATTCCCGCTGCTCGTCTCGGTGGGCGGTGCGATGCTGCTGACCCACAGCCACCAGATTTCCAACGTCAAGGATCAGCTGCTGATCGAGCTGACTCACACCCCGCTGGCCCTGGCCGGCGTCTCGGCCGGCTGGGCGCGCTGGCTGGAACTGCGCCTGCCTGGGCGCGGTGGCCGCATCGCGGGCTGGGTCTGGCCGATCTGCTTCATGCTGGTGGGCGTGATCCTGCTTTGGTATCGCGAAGCCTGAGCATGAGATATGCATGGAGAGGGCGAGAAGTGAGCAAAAGCCTGGGCTTTCGCTCACTTCTCGTTCCTCACCGCTGCCACCCTCCGCGGATAGGGCAGCAGCCATAGCGGGATGTTAAAATCGGCGGATCCCTGCGCGCTGCCCGGACCCTGCATGAGCCTGATTTCACCCCAAGTTTCCGCCTTCGATACCCGCGTGACCGCCTACCTGCAAAGGCTGGAGCGCACCATGGATGCGGTGCTTCCCGCTGCCTCGACGGATCCCGCGCGATTGCACGAGGCCATCCGTTACGCCTGCGAAGGCGGCAAGCACCTCCGTGCGCTGATGGTGTACGCCGCTGGCGAAACGCTTGCCGTCGCTCCTGAGAAACTCGATGCCGCCGCCTGTGCGGTGGAACTGATCCACGCTTATTCGCTGGTACACGACGACCTGCCTGGCATGGACAACGACGACCTGCGTCGCGGCCGACCAACCGTGCACAAGGCCTATGACGAAGCCACCGCAATCCTGGTGGGCGATGCCTTGCAGACGTCTGCATTCGAAGCGCTCGCCACGACGAATGCACTCGACGCGGAGCAGAAGGTGCGGATGATCACCGCGCTCGCGCACGCCTCCGGCTCACTGGGCATGGTTGGCGGGCAGGCGGTGGACATGGCGTCCGAGAATCTCACCCTGACGCTTGCACAGCTCGAATCGCTGCATGCCCGTAAAACCGGCGCCTTGATTCTGGTCACCTGCCAGCTCGCCGCGATCGCCGCGAACGCATCGGAAACGGTTCGTAACGCACTTGATCGATACGGCCGTTGCATCGGCCTTGCGTTCCAGATTCAGGACGACGTGCTGGATCAGATCGCTGATACCGCCACGCTCGGCAAGACTGCCGGCAAGGATCTCGCCCAGCACAAATCCACCTTCCCGTCCCTGCTTGGACTGGAGCAGGCGCAGCAGCGTGCAAATGACTTGTTCGACGAAGCACGCGATGCGGCACGCAGTATTTCAGGCAATGCCGATCCGTTGCTGTGGCTGGCCGATCATATTCAGCAGCGCAAGCACTAACCGCGCAACCAGAAGTCGAAACAGTGAAAAGCAGCTGCGCACACGCGCAGCTGCTTTTTTATGTCAGTGCGTTTGTCAGACGCCGGTCAGGTAAAACACCTCATCTCGCTCAAACCGCACCGACTACTTACGCCGGGCGTACGTCGTGCAATTGCCAATGGTTACCGATCAACCAGTTCAGGCGTTGGCGCAGGATGCTCATCGGCAGATCGGAAGTCACTTCCACGTCGGTGTGCAGGTCCACCGCCTTCGCGCTTACATTTGCCAATTGATCAGTGACGCCAAGTCGCACATCGACGCTATCCGGATCAGGCTGCAATGCACGCCAACGCTGAAACAGCAAAGGGCTACGCAAGGCTTCCTGCAGGGCAGCGGCAAAATCATTCGGACCGGCACCGTCATAGCTCAACGCCGCCTCTGCGCCACGCGCATGCGGAAGGTCTTTGATCTGGATGTAATAGCGGCTGCGGTTGGTCATTAAAGACTCCCTCTGTGGCTGACCGTATCGTCAGGAACCGGTGTGCGATTCCTGTTCCTGTTCAAAAAGTGATTGCTGCGCAGTCGAGCAAACTCGCCGCCTGTTCCGGCGCCACGCCGTGCGGCAGGATGCCAAGACAAGGCACCGGCAGCAGCGTGCGCAAAGTCTGGATATTGTCCTCCACCGCGTCCATGTGCGGGTCGACGCGGTTCCCAATCCAGCCAATCAGCTTGCAGCCGTCCGCCACTACCGCTTCTGCCGTCAACAAGGCGTGACTCAGGCAGCCCAACCGCAAGCCGACCACCAGCACCACGGGCAAATCCCAGGATCTGGCGATATCCGACGCAAACAATCCCGGCGCCAGCGGGACACGCCAGCCGCCCACGCCTTCGACCACCACCGCGTCATAGCGCGCGCGCAAAGTGTCAAACGCAGCGCGCAACGGCGGCAGCGTGATCGTCACGCCTTCATGCGCAGCGGCAAGATGCGGCGACAACGGTTCGCGTAGCGCAAGCGGATTGACGATCTCGTAAGCAGGCGCGGAAGAACCTGTTGCGATCAACAAGGCGAGCGCATCTTCGTTACGCAATCCGTCGGCGGTTTCCATGCAACCGCTTGCGACCGGCTTCATGCCGCAAACGCTTTGCCCTGCTGCGCGCAGGGCATGGATCAAGGCGCAGGCCGAATGGGTTTTGCCGATGCCGGTATCGGTCCCGGCGATAAACAATGCAGACTTCATGTTACTTGTGCCAATGCGCGTCTCGACCAGCGCCCCGCCGGATGGCAGACCGCAGTGAGCAAGACATAAATCATACCCGGCAGCGAGAGCGACTCGCTGTCGTTGATCGGTGGCAGGACCGGCATCGTCAACGAGGACAGCGGGGCCATCGCCAAGGGGCCGTATTGTACGTAATACGTCGCGCGCGCCTCGATAAACCGGCTGGCAGAAAGTGATCGTGATGGCCGCCGTTGCGCAGACTCGTCATGCTTGCTCATGATCCGCAGGCTCCCCTTGTGCCAAGGCACTTGGCATCCCATGTTAGATCACCAGCTTTCAGAATTCGGATTGTCCGCCATGTTCGAGATCAAGACCGGCCAGGCCAACAGCAAGCGCGAGCTTTACGCCGACCTGGCCCAGCAGGCCGAAGGCATGCTGGCCGGAGAACCCGACCTGATCGCCAATGCCGCCAATTTTTCCGCACTGGTATTCCACAGCCTGCCCGATCTGAACTGGGCCGGCTTCTACCTCTATGACGGCACTGAGCTGGTCGTCGGACCGTTCCAGGGCAAGCCCGCCTGCATTCGCATCGCGCTGGGCAGGGGCGTATGCGGCACCGCAGCGCAAACCCGCGAAACCCAGGTCATCCGTGACGTACACAGCTTCGACGGCCATATTGCCTGCGACGCGGCGTCGCAGTCGGAGATCGTGGTGCCACTGGTCAAGGCCGATGGCAGCCTGCTGGGCGTGTGGGATGTGGACAGCCCGTCGATCGCACGCTTTGACGACGAGGACCGCGCCGGTATGCAGGCACTGTGTGACATCTTCATGCGGGCGGTAAACCAGCAAGCGTAAGCCCGGCAGGGGCGTGGTTATCGCTCCGCCAGGCTTTTCGTTCTGACATTACCTTCCAGGAGCTGCATCACCGCACTGCGCGCTTCTTCCACGCCGGTGCCATCCGCGGAAGAAAAAATCTGCACCGTGGCCGGGGTGCCCACCGGCAGCTCCTTGCGCAGCGCCGCAAGCGACTGGCTTGCCTGATTCCGCGACAATTTGTCCGCTTTCGTCAGCAAGACATGGCAGGCAAGCTCGGTATTGAGACAGAAATCGAGCATCATCCGATCAAATTCTTTCAAGGGATGACGGATATCCACGATCAGCACTACGCCGCGCAGGCTGCGACGCTCATGCAGATAGCGATCAATCTCGCGCCGCCAATGTTCGCGCAAGGCTTCAGGCACCTTGGCGTAACCGTAACCGGGCAGATCGATCAGGCGCGCGTCCAGCGCTGGCAACGCCGTGCCGTGCACGATGGGCGGCAACGAGAACGCCACCATCTGCTGCGTGCGGCCCGGCGTCTTGGAGGTACGCGCCAGCCCTTTGTGGCCAGTCAACGCATTCAATGCGCTGGACTTGCCCGCGTTGGAGCGGCCGGCGAATGCAACTTCCGCTCCCTCGTCGGCGGGCAACTGATTGATGCGGTGGGCGGCGAGCACGAATTGTGCGCCTTGCAACGGGTTAGAACTCATCTGTCGTCGTTTGACCGGCTAGTATGGCGTGGGGATAATTTGGAATGCTCTGATCAGAGTACCCCAAGGTTCTGCCAGTCACGGTCGCTGAGGGTGCGTACCGAACATTCGTAGCAGTATTTCCTGGAGGCAAGTGTATGAGTTTTCGGCTCGCCGGTTTTCGGCCCGCTGTAGTGAATGCAGTAGCCCTGATTCTTGCTCTCTCTGCCGGCGTCGCACTTGCGCAGAACACCAAAGGCCAGACAGCCCCGACACCCGCTACGACAGCCGCCGCCAAGCCGGCCGCCGCGAGCACGGCAGCGGCGCCTGCCGCATCCGCCGCGGCGGCAGGTGACAACGACATGGCCTCTGCCAAACCGGGCGACGCCACCGCAGGCCAGGCCAAGGCTGCCGCCTGCGGCGCCTGCCATGGCATGGACGGCAACTCGACCGATCCGCAGTATCCGAAACTGGCCGGGCAGCACGAGATGTACATCGCGCACCAACTGCATAACTTCAAGTCCGGCTCCCGCCAGAACCCGATCATGCTGGGTATGGCTACCCCGCTTTCCGATCAGGACATGCACGACATCGGCGCCTATTTCGCCAGCAAGCGCTCACTGCCTGGCGTAGCTGATCAGGCCCTGGTCGACCGGGGCCAGAAGCTCTATCGCGAAGGCGACCCGGCCCGCGGCATTCCGGCTTGCATGGCCTGCCATGGCATGGACGGCCGCGGCAATCCGGGCGCGATGTACCCGCAGCTCACCAGCCAGCATGCGCAATACGTGGAAGCCAAGCTGAAAGATTTCCACGACGGCGTCAGCTGGGGCAACGAACCGCATGCGCAGATCATGCCGGCGATCGCCAAGCAGCTCGACCCACAGGACATCGCCGCGCTGGCCAGCTATATCGAAGGCCTGCACGTGGCCGACAATAACGCCTCTGTGGCCGCATCACCGTAACTTTCGACCGGTTATGTTGTCCAAGGCTTTTCCGTTTCCCCCTCCCGAGACCAGCCATGCTGAAGCGTCTGACTTTCCTTTGTGCGGCACTGCTTGCGGTAAGCGCCTGCAGTCATAACGGTTCCGATAACGGCACCGCCCCACAGCCCGCCCCAGCACAGACCTCGGCTCCGGCCGCACCAGCCTCGCCGGCTCCGGCGGCCAGCACGCCGGCTGCCGCCTCGACCGCCGCAGCAAGCAGCAGCACGGCCCCTGCGCCGGCAGCCGCCAGCACCACGGCTCAACAGCAGAAGCCCTCCACCCCGGCCGCGCCATTCGTGGATGACGGCAAGTGGGTGGAAGGCAAGAACTACTTCACCATCGAGCCGGCCCAGCCGACCAGCAATCCGGACAAAATCGTGGTGACGGAAGCGTTCTCCTACGCCTGCCCGGCCTGTAACGCGTTCCACACCACCGCCGACCAATTGGCCAAGAGCCTGCCCTCGAATGCGGAGATGAGCTACCTGCCGGTCTCGTTCCGCCCCGACGAAAACTTCCCGCTGTTCCAGCGTGCGTATTTCGCCGCCAAAGCCATGGGCGTTGCGGACAAGACCTACGACGCAATGTTCGATGCGGTCTGGAAGTCCGGAGAGCTGGCCTCCGACGATCTGACCACCGGCCGGCCGAAGCCGCAGTCCGCCTGGCCGACGATCGATGACATCGCCAAGTTCTACGCAAAATATGGCGTCGATCCGAAGGAATTCGTCGCCGTGGCCAACTCTTTCAGCATCAATACGCAGATGAAGCGCGCCGATGACATGGTTAAGGCTTATGGTGTCGACGCCACCCCAACCATCATCGTGAACGGCAAGTACCGCTTCACGCCCGGCGACGCTGGCGGCTATGCGCAAAGCATCGAGCTCACCAAATGGTTGGTCTCGAAGGAAGCGGCCGGCAAGTAAGTCCAACACTCCAGCGCCCGGTTCGCCGGGCGCTTTTTCTTTGATTGATCGACAACGGCACGAGCGCCGTTACCCAGCAGGAAGAACCATGTTCAAGACCGCCCGATCCCGTTTGACTGCCCTGCTCTGCGGCCTGGTGCTGACCACCGCCTGCAGCGCGGCCAGCTCCGACAAGTCTGCCGCGCCGTTCACCGACGGCAACGAATACGTCACCTTGCCTGCGCCTTATCAACGTTACAGCAGCAGCGGCAAGGTCGAAGTGGTGGAAGTGTTCTCCTATGCGTGCATCCACTGCGCCGAGTTCTCGCCCTATGTGGACCAGCTGCGTAAGGATCTGCCGCCGGGCGTGGAGCTCAAGCAGGTGCCGGCGCCGTTCAACGACGCCTGGGTACCGTTCGCCCGCGCTTACTATGCAGCAAAGAAGCTGGGCTTGTTCGAGCGGACCAACGACGCGCTCTTCGACAAGAAGTTCAAGGAGCAGTATCCGATCAACTCGATGGATGAAATCGCCGACTTCTATGCCAGCGAGGGCGCCAATCGCGGCCAGTTCATGGTGATTGCCAACTCACCCGAAACCGATGCGCAGATCAAGAAAGATCTCGCGCTGATTCAGACCTGGGGTGTGGACGGCACGCCGACCATCGTGGTTGACGGCAAGTATCGCAGCGCCAACATCAAGGACTTCCCGCAACTCGTGGCGCTCACCAAGTGGCTGGTGCAGCGGGAACTGAACGCCGACAAAGGGAAATGACTGCTCGCAGCGTCGTTCACACGAATGACGCCGCAAGCGTATAACGTTGGATCATGACCCGCGCCCCCGCCAAACAACGGCTGCGCTTGCTGAGCTGCAACATCCTGGCCGGCGCCAGCGTGCAGCGTTACCGGCAATACGTAACACGCAGCATCAACGCGGTGCTGCCTGGACGCAGCAAACTCGAGAACCTCGATCGTCTGGCCGAACTGCTCCCGCAGTTCGACGTGATCGGTTTGCAGGAAGCTGATGCCGGCAGCCTGCGCTCGGGTTTTCTCAACCAGACGCGCTACCTCGCCGAAACCTCGGGCATGCCGTTCTGGAGCCATCAGCCGAATCGCCCGGTAGCGCAGCTTTCGCACACCGCCAACGGCTTGATCTGCCGACTCGAGCCGCAGGCCGTGATCGACTATCCCTTGCCCAGCCGCATTCCCGGCCGCGGCGCGCTGCTCGCGCACTTCGGTGATGATGCCAACGGCCTGGCGGTGATGATCGCGCATCTCTCACTGAGCGCACAGGCGCGTACCAAGCAGCTCGGCTTCATTGCCGAAGTACTGCAGGATTATCCGCATGCCGTGCTGATGGGCGATCTCAACACCGATGCACATAGTCGGGAAATGCAGCATCTGTTCGAGCGCTGCGATCTGCAGCCGCCAGCGCATCCAGTGCTCACCTTTCCCAGCTGGAAACCCAAGCGCGCACTGGACCACATCCTGGTTTCACCCGGCATCCGGATCGAAAAAGTATGGACGCTGCCGCAAGCTTTCTCCGATCATCTTGCGTTGGCCGCTGAAATCCAGCTCCCCGCCCCTTTCGTCAAACCACATCATCGATGACCGCAAAACAACTGCTCAACGTAACCTGGCCATGGCTTCTGATCGTGCTGATCGGACTGTTTTCGACATGGCTGCGCTACGGCTTTATCGAGCCGCCGGCATTGGCGCATATGTGCGACGACCCCGCCCATGGGCCGTCCTCATGCGGCATACGCCGCTTCATCGTGCTTGGCTTCAACAGCTACAGTTTTGGCATCGCCGCCCTGGTGGCCTCCGCGCTTGCACTGATCATGAAAAAGCCGGCGATGGCCTGGCTGGCCGCGGCGCTCGGCTTGTTCGCGGTGATCATGTATTGCTATTACGCCGGTGCGGTCGCGCTGCTGATCGGCTGCTTACGCCTGCTGCGCCTGCAAGCGAACCGTATGCCAGCGCCAGGCCACCAGCACGGGCAAGCTAATCGCCAGGTTAAGACCCAGCCATAGCCACGCCACCTTGTTCATGCCGACTTCGGCCACCACCGGCGCGATCGCGAGCAATGGACCGACACAGGCCATGAAGCGCTGCTCCGCGGACGGCATGGACCGCTCATGCGTAAGCAGTCCGAATACGCCGTAAGCCACGCAGGGCAACAGGAACAAACCCATCGGGAAATCCAGATAACGGCCGTCGAACGCCATCAGGATGTCGTAGAGCACCAGCCCGAACAGCGAACAGAAACGCCACCAGGATGCCGGCTCGGAATGATCATGATGATCGGCCAGATGCGCGGCGATGCGCCGGGCCAACACCGCAGCGACACACAACGCGGCGAATAGACAGACCGACGACAGCACCCACTCCCACGGCGCTGCGCACGCAAACGTCATCTGCCGGATCTGCCACGCTGCCGAGGTACCCGCGGCAAAGCCAGCCATCAGCAAGGCCAGCCAGCCTCTCACACCGCGCCACTTGCGGCCCACGCTGCCTACGATGGTAAAGACGACCGCACCAAGCGCACCAGCCAGCCAGCCCAGCCACCAGCGAGGATCTTCAGTCACCGGTCCGCGCATCGGAAATTTCGGGTGCGCATTCGAATCGAAAATGCCCCAGTAGCCACCCACGGTGCCTTCCAGCGCACGCTTCCATGGCTGATCGAAGGTCTCGATCACGTTGTACGGCATGTTCACGGTCGCCGCGTAACGCAGGAATTCACGCAGGTAAAGCGCTTCATCCACGATGCTGGGTTCGGCCGAACGACGCAGGCGCCCCGCGCTGGGCCAACCGGTTTCACCGATCATCAGCGGCTTGTCCGGGAACACCTGCTTCATGTGCGTATACACGTCTTCGACGTGCTTGACCGCATCAATGGCCCGCACCGGCTTGTCCTCCCAATAAGGCAGGATGTGGATGGTGATGAAATCCACATACTTCGCCATCTGCGGGTATTTCAGCCAGCGCTCCCATACGTCGGCATAGGTGACAGGAATCGATGCCGGCGTCGCCGCGCGCACGGTCTGGATGTATTGGATGAGACGTTTCGGCGAAAGATCGCCGCGCAACAGCACTTCGTTACCGACAACGATGCCGCGGATCACCTTGGGATTGGCGTTGGCCGTGGCAATGCCCATCGCCACGTCCTGCTCGTTGAGCTTTTCCACGCTGCCGAGCCAGATGCCCATCAGCACCTGCATGTGGTAGCGCGCGGCAATGGCAGGCACGGCGTTGAGACCGTTGCTCTGCGAGTAGGTACGCACGCAGTCGAAGCGCTGCGACAGCGTACGCAGATCCTCGTCGATGCGTTCCGGCGTGATGATGTAGTGCTGGTTGAAAGGTGTTTCACCGGGCTTGCGGAACGGCGCGTAGGATACGCAGGCAATACGATCGGACGGCGCATCCGGCAACGTCACGGGCCGTCCGACATTCCACCACCAGGTCGCGCCAGCCAGCGTCGTCAGCACCAGCGTCAGCCAGGCCAGTCCGTAATGAGCGACGTTTTTCGACGGTGGCAACATGCAGGTCCTGCCGATGCAGCGTAGTGGAAGCGCGCAAGCTTACCAGCCCACCGGCCGCGGATATGCTCACTCATTTTCGACGCCGCGGCTGGAAAACTTACCGATCGTTCAGGGCACTTCCAAGCCATCCATTACACTTCAGCCCGATCGCCCGCAGGAGTTTCCATGGCCCCGCATGCCGTAACGCGCCTTGGCCGTCGTCTGCTGACCGTCCTTGCCGGCTGGATGCTGGTCAGTTCGGTCACCGCCCAGACCGACAACACCAGCCTCGAATCGCAACGCGCCGCTTTCAAGCAGGCCTATGCGGCAGCCAGCCAGGGCGGCGACAGCTGGCGGCAGTTCGCTGCCGGGCTGCGCAACTTCCCGCTTTATCCGTACCTGCAGGCGGCGTCGCTGGAACACGATATCCAGTTGATCGACCGCCCCACGGTCGAAGCCTATCTGCGCCAATATCCGGACCTGATCCCGGCTGACGACCTGCGTCGCCATTTCCTGCAAGAGCTGGCGCGACGTCAGGACTGGGACAACTTCGAGGCGATGTACCAACCCGGCCTGGGCGACACGCTGACCTGTGATGCCTTGCAGGCCAAGATCGCAGACGGTACACCGCTGGATTTCAACAAGGATCTCGCCTCGCTGTGGACCACGCCAGCCCTGCCATCCGCATGCGATCCCGTGCTGCAAGCCGCGCACGATCAGGGCCTGTTGACGCGGGAACGCCTGTGGGCGCGGATCGATATCGCCGCTGATGCAGGCAAGGGCGGCAGCATTTCCGGCCTGGTGCAGTGGTTGCAAGGCGATGACGTCCCGGTGGCGCAGCGCCTGGCGCTGGCGCTCAGCGATCCTGCCTCGGCCGTGGCCGCCGCCCCGACCTGGCCGGACACGGCGCGCTCGCGCCAGGCCGCCACGCTCGCCCTGGTCCGCATGGCACGGCGCCAGTCGATGACTGCCGACACGGCTTGGCAGAAACTTCAGAACCAGTTCCAGTTCGCCCCCAGCCAGCGCGATAGCATCCTCAACGCCCTGGCCCTGTTTCACGCCACCGACTATGACAGCGATGCGCTGGCCCGGCTGATCAATCTGCCGGCCTCAGCGCAAACCGACGTCAGCCGCGAATGGCGTGTACGCGTGGCGCTGGCCCAGCAGAACTGGGCGGCCGTGCTGGCTGCGATCGACGCCATGCCGCCGGCTCTGCAGCAGAATGACGAGTGGCTGTATTTCCGCGCGCGCGCGCTGAGTGAACTGGGGCGTTCCAGCGAAGCGCAAAGCGCGTATGCCACGGCCGCCGCGCAATCCAGCTACTTCGGTTATCTGGCGGCCGATCATCAGGGCTCGCCTTATTCGCTATGCGTGGCGCAACCGGTGGTTGATCCGCAGGGCGAGCAGGCGGTGCTGGCGATACCCGGCATGCAGCGCGCTTTCGAGCTATTCGCCGTCGGCATGCCCAAGCAGGCACGGCGCGAATGGAGTCAGGCCATGGCCAATGCAGACCCGCAGACCTTGCGGCAAGCGGTGAATCTGGCCGACCGACGCGGCTGGTATGACCGCGCCGTGTTCACCTTCAACAATGGCGAGGGCCTGCATTACTACACCTTGCGCTTCCCGCTCGCCCGCCAGGACGGGCTGGTGTCGCAAGCCCAACAGGCTGGCATCGACCCCGCCTGGGCCTACGGCATCCTGCGCCAGGAAAGCGCCTGGATGAGCGACGCCCAGTCCGGTGCCGATGCGCGTGGATTGATGCAACTGCTGCCCAGCACCGGCGCCGACGTGGCACGCCGCAACGGCCTGCCCTGGGCCGGTGCCGAGAGCCTGTACGACCCCACCGTCAACATCGAACTGGGTACGCGCTACCTGGCCCAGATGGCCGACCGCTTCGACGGCGCGCCCTGGCTTGCCAGCGCCGCCTACAACGCGGGAGCAGCACGCGTGAAGCAGTGGCTGGACGCGCGCGGCACCCTGCCCCCTGATCTGTTCGTAGCCACCATCCCGTTCAAGGAAACCCGCGAATACGTCGCGCGTGTGATGTATTACAGCGTGATCTATGATTGGCGCCTGCACGGCTCGGCGGCACTGATGTCCGCCCGGATGACGCCAATCGGACAGCCGTATAGCCGTCCGGATGCGCAGGACCCGCGTAAAGACGTCACCTGTATGACGCCGCCTGTCGTTGCACCGGCATCCTCCTCGCCGGGAACCGCGACATCGGCACCGGCCCGCCCGACCGCTTCATCCAGCAGCGCACCCGCCACGGACAAGGCACACTGAATTAGGGATTTTCGCCATGACAACTCAGCGCATCGTCATACTCGGCGGAACCGGTTTCGTCGGCAGCTATCTCGTGCCCCGACTGGTTGCCAATGGACACCACCTTACCGTGCTCTCGCGCAATCGCGAATCACGGCGCACCATGGCCGTGCTGCCTGGCGTCATTATTCGCAGCGCGGATGTCCATGACGATGCCGTGCTGCGCGCGCAGCTGGAAGGTGCCGACGCGGTGATCAACCTGATCGGCATCCTCAACCCGCAAGGCCGCGACACCTTCCAGCGCATCTATATCGACCTGACGAAACGCCTGCTCGACGCCTGCAAGGCAACCGGCGTAAAGCGTCTGCATCAGATGAGTTCGTTGAAAGCGGGCCAGGGGCTTTCGCAATACCTCAAGACACGTGGCGAAGTGGAGGCCCTGGTCAAGGCATCGCCACTGGATTGGACCATCTATCAACCCAGTGTCATCTTTGGCGATGGCGATGGCCTGGTTACCCGCTTCGCGACCTTGCTGCGCAAGATGCCGGTATTCCCGCTGGCGCGCGCAGCGTCGCGCCTGGCGCCGACTTACGCCGGCGATGTTGCTGAGGCCATCGCTCGCTGCGTAGCGGATGACACGTTATCCGTACGCAAAAACTTCGAGTTGTACGGTCCGGAAGTGCTGACGCTGGGTGAAATCGTGCGCGCCATCCGTGATGCGGCTGGCTTGCGTACGTCGATCATTCCCTTGCCCGACAGCCTTGGCCGCTTGCAAGCGCAAGTGGCCGGCTTGCTGCCGGGTAAGCCGTTCTCGCCGGACAACTTCCTCTCGCTGCGCACCGATTCGGTGGGCAAGGTCGACGGCTATGCCGCACTGGGTATCGTGCCGCAGCCTTTCACACCGTGGCTGCCCCGGCTGATCCACGGATTACCGAGGCAATCCCGCCTGGATGCGGCCAGAAACGCCTATCGCCACCGCTGACATGCTGCCGGCAGCGGCACGTTGAGCCCGGCATGGCAAAATGCGTCCATGCGCACTTATCTGGTTGGCGGCGCAGTCCGCGACAAGTTGCTGGAACGACCGGTGGTCGACCGCGATCACGTGGTCGTCGGCGCGCGTCCGGAGGATATGCTGGCCCTGGGCTACAAGCCCGTCGGCAAGGATTTCCCGGTGTTCCTGCATCCGCAGTCCAACGAGGAATATGCGCTGGCGCGTACCGAGCGCAAGACCGGACACGGCTATCACGGCTTCGCCTTCCACGCCGATCCTGGCGTAACGCTGGAAGAGGATCTGGCTCGCCGCGACCTCACCATCAATGCGATTGCCGAGGATGAGCACGGTAACCTGGTGGATCCTTACGGCGGTGTGCGCGATCTGGAGCAGCGCCTGCTGCGGCATGTCTCACCCGCCTTTGTCGAAGATCCGGTGCGCCTGCTGCGCGTCGCGCGCTTCGCGGCGCGCTTTGCGCCGCTCGGATTCACAGTGGCGGAAGAAACCATGTCGCTGTTGCAGCAGATGGTGCGCGATGGCGAAGTCGATCATCTGGTGCCGGAACGCGTTTGGGCGGAAACACGCAAGGCGCTCGGCGAAGCACAGCCGTCGGCGTTTCTGCGCGTCATGCGCGAATCCGGGGCGCTTGCCGTACTGTTTCCAGAGATCGATGCCTTGTACGGCGTCCCGCAACGCGCGGAATTCCATCCGGAAATCGATACCGGCGTACATCTGGAAATGACCCTGGATGCCGCTGCCAAGCTGGCCCCCGGCAATGATCTGGTCGGCTTTTGCACGTTGACGCACGATCTCGGCAAAGCGCTGACACCTATTGATGAGCTGCCACGCCATCACGGCCACGAGCAGCGCGGCGTAAAGCCGCTGCGCGCACTGGCCACGCGCCTGAAAGTACCGACCGAATACGCCGAACTGGCCGAACTGGTCTGTCGCGAGCATCTGAATACGCACCGTGCGTTCGAATTGAAACCCGCTACGGTGTTGAAGCTGCTCATCTCATTGGACGCCCTGCGCCGCCCGGAGCGCCTGCACACCTTTCTCGCCGCCTGCACTGCCGACAAGCGCGGCCGGCTCGGGCACGAGCAGGACGACTATCCCCAGGCGGATTGGCTGCGTAGCGCACGCGATGCCGCGGCCTCGATCACCTCGGCCCGGTTCATCGCGCAAGGGCTGCAAGGTCCTGCGGTAGGGGCCGCGATCGAAAAGGCCCGGACCCAGGCCATCGCCGAAATGAAACTTTGTAACACTTAATCCTTCGGCGTATAAAGCACCGATTGTCTTGCCGCCCTCCCTGACCGGAGCATCCCTTGTCGTTGACCTTTTCCTCTCGTTCCACGCTGCGCGAGCGTTTCCGCCCCCTGTGGTGGTTTGGCATCGTTTATGTCGTGCTAGGTGCCATTACACGTGTCGCGCTGCTGGTCATGACCGGCAAAGGCATCCCGCACAATCCGCTGGACTGGCTGTACGCCTTTGGTGTCGGCCTGTGCTCGGACCTGATCACGCTGCTCTATGTAGGCTGGCCGTTGCTGCTGTTTTTGTGGATCGTGCCGTCACGGCGCCCGCTGATTTCCACCGCCAGGCAATGGCTGATCTACGTGTTGTTGCTTGCTGCGTTGTACGCACTGACCTTGTTTGCCTTGCACCTGGCCGTCCATGCGGCAATCCGCGATGTATGGCCGATCATGCTGGTTTTCCTGTTTTTTCTGCCGATGCCTGCGCTGTGCTATGGCGCGCGCAGTGGTCAGCACGGGCTCTACATCCTCTGCCTGCTGCTGTTGTTCGGCCTGCTGTTCGTGGCGGCATCCGAGCTGGTGTTCTGGGACGAGTTCGGGGTGCGCTTCAACTTCATCGCAGTGGATTATCTGGTCTATACCACCGAGGTGGTGGACAACATCCGCGAGTCGTATCCGATCGCACGCTGGCTGACCATGCTGGCCGCTACGGCCATCGTGATCCTGCTGCTCTCGCGCGGGGCGTTGCGTACGCGTGACCATGGCACACATTTTGGACAGCGCAGCAAGGTGGTCGCGGTATGGTTCGTATTGACCGTGATGTCGCTGTTTGTGGTGAACAGCTCGACCAAGGACCGCACCAGCAACACCTACGTCAATGAGCTCGCCGGTAATGGCGTCTACCAATTCTTTGCCGCCTTCCGCAGCAGCCACCTGGATTACGACCGCTTCTACCGCACCCTGCCGCTCCATGAAGCTTTTACGCGGGTGCGCGCGCAACTGAAAACGCCGGACGCCACCTACGTCAGCAACGACCCGCGGGACCTTACCCGCGAGATCCAGCATCCGGGACCCGAGCAGCATCTGAATGTCGTGCTGATCAGCGTGGAAAGTCTGTCAGCCGACTTCTTGAATACTTTCGGCGCCAGCCATGGCGATATCACGCCCAACCTGGATGCGCTGGTCGGACAAAGCCTGTTCTTCGACCACCTCTACGCCAACGGCACGCGTACCGTGCGCGGTCTGGAAGCGCTATCGATGTCGATTCCGCCGACGCCCGGCGATTCGATCCTCAAACAGGCGCACAACGAAGACATGCTGTCGCTGGGTCAGATCTTCGATCAGCACGGTTATGTTTCGCAGTTCGTGTACGGTGGCTACGGCTACTTCGACAACATGAACTATTTCTTCAGCCACAACGGTTACCAGATCGTGGACCGCAGCTCGATTCCCAAGAGCATGCCGATCCACGGCGAGAATGTGTGGGGCGTGGCCGATGAAGATCTTTACACGCTGGCGCTGAGCCAGATGGATGCCATTCATGCGCAGGGCAAGCCGTTCTTCCTGCACATCATGACCACCTCCAACCACCGCCCCTTCACCTTCCCTGCCGGACGCGTGCAGGAACGCAACGGCAGCCGTGAAGGCGCGATCGCCTATACCGACTGGTCCATCGCGGACTTCATCAATCGCGCACGCACAAAGCCCTATTTTGATGACACGGTGTTCGTGATCACCGCCGATCATTGCGCATCGAGCGCCGGCCGCAGCAGCGTTCCGATCGACCGTTACCACATCCCGTTGTGGATCTACGCTCCCAAGCATTTCGCACCACAACGCATCGAAACGCAGATGTCGCAGATGGACATCCCGACTACCCTGCTCGGCCTGCTCAACTTCAGCTACCGCAGCCGCTTCTTCGGCTACGACGTGTTTCACCTGGCGCCCGGGCAGGAACGCGCCTTCCCGGCCACCTATGAAAAGCTTGGTTACCTGCATGGCAAGGAGCTAAGCATTCTTGAGCCGCAGCGCAAAACCGAACAGGTCATCCCCAACTTCGATACTGGCGATGCGACACCCGTGGCCAACATCAACCAGGACGACCTCGATAACGCAACCGCCGACTATCAGGTCGCCAGCTATCTGTTCAAGCATGGCCTGCTGGCTCGAACAGCGTCGGATGCAACTCCCGTAACACCTGCGCCCGCTCCGGCCAGCTCAGCGCCAGCGCCGGTATCCACAAGCAGCGTGGCGACGGCGCCCTGAAGAAAAACAAGCCCGGAGATGGCGATAAGCTATAAGCCGCTATCTCCGGAGCTCTTTGGACAAGGGGACGCGCATGGCGCAGAAGGCCGGGCGTTTGAGACCCTTTCTTCTCTTACAACCGACAGGGACTCCTCTCGATCCGGCCATGATGACCCGGATAACTTCGCTCACTGCGTTGCTTCAGCGGCACAAGCTGACAAGGTATCGTTGATGGACCACACAAAGCCTTATTTCCGCCAGCTTTTTGCAGCCCTGTTTTTGATCTGGCTGGTGTTGAACCTGCCTTTGCTGCTGGGCATCCGGGTACTTCCCTGGGATGCCATGGACGAGTTCTACCCAACCGTCTATTTCAATGTACACAGCCTTCGCCTCGGCCTGGCACCCTGGTGGAATCCGCATATCTATGCCGGCTATCCGCAAATTGCGGATCCGCAGGGCATGCTGTTTTCCCCGCTATTGATGGCCTGGATGCTGCTGCGTGAAGCGCCCGGCCCCACCTGGTTCACCTGGGGCGTGCTGCTTCATGTGTTGATGGGCGGTACGGCCATGCTCGGCCTGTTGCGCCGGGATGGAGCCAATGCACTGGGAGCGCTGCTTGGTGCAACCGTATTCATGGCCGGAGGTGTTGCCGCATCGCGCCTGGAACACACTCCCATCGTGATTGCGTATGCCTATGCACCGGTCATTCTGCTCAGCTTGCGACACTTTCTGGCCGTACCCGGCATAGGCCGTGGCGCGTTATTCGGCCTGGCTGCCGGCGCCATGTGCACCCAGCTCGTGCAAGTTTCCTATCTGCTGACATTGATGATCGCGGTCTACGCGCTGGCCGGCACATGGCTGCACTGGATGCGCTACGACACCTCATCCCGATGGCGATGGTGCACGGGCATCCTGGTAGCGATGGCCTGTGCGCTGGCGCTGAGCCTTCCCCAGTTGCTGCTCAGCTGGGGCTACATGGGCCTATCCAACCGCACCGTGCTCCCCCTATCGAGCATAGCGATTGCATCGCTGGATCTTCGGGCCTTCCTGACCCTGCTCGACCCTAATGCATTCCACGCACTGCGCGGCAAATATTCAGGGCCGGCCAGCCTCGTCGAGGCATATCTCTATATCGGCACCCTTCCGTTGTTGATGCTGGCTGGTATGGGCGGCGTGTGGCGTGATCTACAGCAACGGCGCCAGCTGCTGTTCTTTGCAGCGAGCGCAAGTTTCGCCTGCCTGTACATGCTTGGCAGTAACACACCGTTCTACGCCTGGCTGTATTCCTGGATGCCGGGCATGCAGCACTTGCGTCGTCCGGTGGATGCCGCCTATCTGTTCAACTTGTCGCTCGCGATCGTCGCAGGTCTTTCTGCCAGCCACCTCAAGCTGCAATCACGGCGACAGCTAACTATCCTGCTGGCCCTCAGCACTTGCCTGCTTGCCCTCGCCAGTTTCCATATGCGTGACAGCCACGTTCGCTGGCAGGCAGGATCCCTGGCGGCAGCGGCCGTTGCGTTCGTCGCACTGTGTTTTATGCAGAGGCCCTGTGGCACCCGGACCAAGACGCTCTGGTTGCTGCTCATCTTGGTGGTGGATTACCGCTGCTTCAATTTAAACGGGAGCTTTAATGAGTCGCGCAATGTCATCGCGCGCTTCTCCGAAAGTCCCTCGGTGATTTTTCTTGGCAAGCGTCTGCTTGATGACGGTCAACCTTCACCGCGCATCGAAACCTTGAATACGGGTACCGATTGGGACAACCAGGTGACCTTGCACGACATGTATTCCACGCAGGGCTACAACCCACTGCGCTACGAACTTTATGCCAGTTGGTATGGCGCGCGTGAAAGCAGCCTGTTCGGCAGAGCGGACACCTTATTCAATCCTGCGCCGGACAGCGTCCTGAATCAGCTCCTCGACGTGAAATATCTGGTCGTCGGTAGCAGGCCCGATGCGCGACCCGTATCGCCGCCAGCGGGTTTCACCAGGATCTTTACCGGCCAACATGAAGACATATGGCAAGCCGGACATGCCTATGCACCATGGCTGACACCGATTCACGCTCACTTGCTCGCAGCGGGCGAGCTTCCGCCGGCCGATGCCTTCTCGGCCACCAACTTCAACGACTGGCTTTGGCTGACGCCTCGCGACAAGGATGATGAAAACGAAGATCACGCCGTGGCTTCGACCTGTACTGACCGAATACAGGCAACGATGCTCAGCATGACGCCGACCTCCACCACGTTCCTCACCAACGCCCCCCATCCAGGCTGGCTGGTTGTCAGCGAACTGGATTTCCCGGGATGGAAGGCCGAACTTGAAGGAAAGCCGCTACCGATTCATCGGGCAAACGGCATGTTCCGCGCAGTGTGCGTTCCGGGCGGGAAACACCGCCTGCGTTTCAGCTTTCATCCGTGGGCCATGGTGGCTTACACGTGGAACCATCGACAGCTCAACCAACAGCTATAGCCGTCCGGCCTGATCCGCCGCAAGCAGCTCGGCGGGCAAGGGCAAGGCCGGAATCCCGCGTGCAAACAGCATTGCCTGAAAACGCTCGCCCATCTGATCCGGCAGGGTGAGCTTCCTGACTTGTTGGGCGAGGCGCAGACGGGTGACCTCGTCGCCCTGTTCGTAGGCGTGTTCGAACACCTCTTGCAGGCCAGCGGCGATCAGGAACTGTGCCTGCGAAAGATAACTGGCCACACTGAAGCCTGCGCTGTTGCCGGCCTCGGCCAATGCGGTGAAGTCGACGGATGCGGTCAGGTCGTTGAGACCGGGCAAGTAGAACGGATCGCTGTGGGCGCGATGGCGATAGTGGGCCATCAGCGTGCCATCCTGGCGCTCGGGCAGGTAAAACTCGCGGCGCACGTAACCGTAGTCGACGAACAGCATCAGGCCCGCTTCGAGTGAGCCGGCGATCGCCTGGATCCAGTACGGCAGCTGCGGCAGGACTTCCGAGCGATAACCGTCCTCGAATTCACGCCCAAGATCACGCTCGACGTGACGCACCGCGCCGCTTACCAGCACGTCGGCCGGACGGTCGACACGCCACAGCCTGCCCTCGCCATCGAGCGCCACGTGTTCTTCATAGACCTCGCCATCACGCATGACGAATCGTGTGGTGGGCAAGGCATCGATGACTTCGTTGGCAAACAGCACCCCCCGCCAGTTTTCTTCCGGCGGACGATCCAACCATTCCACGCGGCCAGCCATTTCTGCCGGTAGTGCCGCAGCAAGCCGCTCGCGCTGACGCTCGCGCAGGTCCGCGCTGGGCTCGAGAATCCGATAGCGGCGTGGCAACACACCACTGTCTGCAAACGCCCGCAACGCAGCCTCGGCGAACGCGCCACTGCCGCCACCGAGCTCGAGAAAATCAGCATCGCCGAGCATGGCCATGGTTGGCTGCAGCACGTGAACAACGCAGCGCGGGAAAAGCTCGCCCAGCTCCGGCGCGGTGACAAAATCGCCCGCCTCGCCGAACTTGGTCTTGCCGGCACTGTAATAGCCCAGGCCCGGTGCATAGAGGCAACGCTCCATGTACTGCGAAAACGGCATCGGGCCGCGTGCGGCGATGTGTTCGCGCAAATGCTGGAGCAGGCGTTCGGAATGAGCGAGTTCGTCTGCGGAAGGTTCCGGCAGGCGGGAGGTCTTGGAAGGATTCATCGGATCAGGAAGCCGCTTCGGCGGGATTCGGCTTGAGCAGCCAGCGCACCGCAAGCACGCCAAGTTCGTAAAGCAGACACATGGGGATCGCCAGCATGATCATCGACGTGATGTCCGGCGGCGTCACCACCGCCGCGATGGCGAAGGCGCCGACCATGGCATAGCGCCGCCCCTTGCGCAGCTTGTCCAGGTCGACCACGCCCACGGCGGCAAGAATCACCACCGCCACCGGCACTTCGAAGCACAGGCCGAAGGCGAAGAACATCAGCATCACGAAATCCAGGTAATGCGTAATGTCCGTCATCATCTCCACGCCCTGCGGGGTGACCGCGGTAAGGAAGCGGAACGCCGCCGGCAGCACCAGAAAATAGGCGAAGGCGCAGCCGATGTAGAACAACACCAGCGCCGCGATCAGCAGTGGCCGGGCCAGGCGCTTTTCATGCTTGTACAGACCAGGACTGACAAAAGCCCATAGCTGATAGAGCACCACCGGCATGGCAATAAACAGCGCGGCGTAAAAGGCCAGCTTCAACGGCGTAATGAACGGACTGGCCACTTCCGTCGCAATCAGATGTGCGCCATGCGGCAGGCGCGACACCAAGGGTTCGGCCAGCAAGGCATAAAGACGGTTGGCGAACGGCACCAGCACCACTAGCACCACGACCACGGCCAGAATGGCCTTGATCAGGCGCGAGCGCAGTTCGAGCAGATGCGAGAACAGGCCCTGTTCCAGATCCATCTCGGGCTCAGACGCTGCCATGCTCGGATTCCTTCGGCGCATCGGTCTGGGTTACTTCCTTCTGCACGTCGGCAGCATGGCTGCGCATCTGCTGGTGGACTTCGGTCGCGACGGATGCCACCTGCTCGCGGGTGTCGCGTGCGGTTTGGTTCATATCGGCCTGCATGGCCTCGGCTTTCGCGGCGGCTTCGCGCGCGGTGCGCTTGAGCTCTTCGATTTCCAGCTCACGCTCGACTTCCGCGCGCACGCTGTCCCACCCGGAACGCAGGCGACGCACCAGCGCGCCCGCCGTGCGTGCAGCGTGGGGCAATTTTTCGGGGCCGAGCACGATCAGGGCGACCAGCGCCAGCAACACCAGCTTGCCGAGGCTGATCTCGATCACGGTGCTATTCCTGTTCGGTTACTTCGTTTCGCTGGAATCGCGCTGATTCTGATTGGCCTGGGTGCTGCCGCCGGCGGGCGGGTCGGCCTGCAGCTTCTCCTGCGCCTTGCGCTTTTCCTCTTCCTCGTCGCCCTGCATGGCCTTCTTGAAGCCGCGCACGGCATTGCCGAGATCGGAGCCCACCCGGGTCAGCTTACCGGTGCCGAACACCAGCAGAATGATGACCAGCAGGATCGCCCAATGCCAAATGCTGTCCAAACCCATGAGAAACCTCGTTGCGGAGTGTGCCGTCTACGAACTGCGAGGGCAGCCGCCGGCGTTCCGTATCAGTGTGAAGTGTACTCTTCCAGAGCGTCCCGGAAGGCAACGACCGGCGCCGGGACGTTGCTCACGCCACCTTCAAAAATGCGCCGCGGCGTGATGCCCGGCCCGTAGACTGCCTTATTCGCGTCATAATCGATTTTCATCACCGAGCCATCCAGCGCGACACCCGCGAAAAGGCCGCGTGCGCGCGAGTAGGAGTAGATCTCGGCCCTCAGCTGCTGGTCGGTTGCCGCCGCGGCGGTGCGCCCCACCGGACCGGCAGCGGCCGATGCGTCCGCGCCGATCGTGAATTTGCCGTTGACGATGGAATCCACGCCACGCTGCGTGCGGAACACCAGGACCACGTCGGTCTTGGACACGCCCGCCTGGAAGCCGACGCTGCCGCCACCCAGGACGACGAAGCTGGGATTGGACCAGGTGCCATCCGGATTCTTCACCGAGATAAGGCCCTCACCACGGCGTCCGCCGAAGACGAAGCCGACCTTCAGCACATCGGGAACGACGGCGATCGCCTTGGCGTCCCGCAGCAGGTCGCCGGGGATGGACTTGTCCGGCGCTTGCTCGATTTCGTTGAGCACGCGCACCGCGTTCTGTGCGCGGACCAGCGGGGAATCGTCATCCGCATGCACCGCCGCGACAGGCAGCAAGAACGCCAAGGCCAGGAACGAAAAACGACGCAGCGATGCCCAAGAGCCTGACCCATGCCTTCGAGCGGCCCGCGTTGATTTCGTGCGCCCGCCAGGTGGTAGTGCGTGGCGCAGCGCTTGACTGGCCGTCAAGTCAAGCCGCGCGCTGCCGCATGGTGGGCGCACGGAATCAACCCGGAGGGCCGAGTCTGTTTGCCCACAATCCTGCGTCATCGCTCGCTTATGTATCGACATACACTTCGCGTGCGATTCCTTGTCTTGCGCGCAAACAGACTTCGGCGCGGACCACTCGAAGGCATGGGTCAGGCTCTTAAACATTGGGCGGCTCCGGTTGAATCAAAGAAGTAGGATCGTGATCGACGGCGCATGATACCGGCGCGATGCGGAACGCTTATGGCAGACTTTGCCCGCGGTTCGAGCTAACCTCGTCACGATGCCACGCAGCCACTATACCGGTCTCGCCGGCCAATCCCACGAC
This sequence comes from Dyella flava, assembly GCF_016904955.1. Lineage (GTDB taxonomy): Bacteria > Pseudomonadota > Gammaproteobacteria > Xanthomonadales > Rhodanobacteraceae > Dyella_B > Dyella_B flava. The sequence goes on from NZ_JADIKE010000036.1 coordinate 186,494, forward strand.
CAGCCCGCACAGGCTGGCGTATTACTCGTGAACCTTGGCACACCGGACGCACCCACGGCAGCGGCATTGCGCCCATATCTGGCGCAATTCCTGGGCGATCCACGCGTGATCGAATACCCGCGCTGGCTATGGCTGATGATCCTGCATGGCGTGATCCTGCGCACCCGGCCGGCACGTTCGGCCCATGCCTATGCGAGCATCTGGACGCCCGAAGGCTCCCCGTTGCGCGTGGGCTCGGAAAAGCTTGCCACCGCGCTGCAGGCCAGCTTGCAGTCGATTCGTCCCGGACCGATCCGCGTCGCACTGGCAATGCGCTACGGCGCCCCATCCGTGCGGGCGCAGATCGAGCAGTTACAACGCGAGGGAGTGCGGCGTCTGCTGGTGCTGCCGCTGTATCCGCAGTACTCGGCCACCTCGACCGGTTCGGTGATCGACGCGGTGTCCGATACGTTCAAGCAACTGCGCTGGCCGCCGGAATTGCGCATCGTCAACGACTATCACGATGACGAAGGCCATATCGAAGCGCTGGCGCTGTCGATCGAACGCTGGTGGGCGGCACATGGCCGCGGTGAAAAACTGCTGCTGTCCTTTCACGGCATTCCGCAACGTTATGTGGATGCCGGCGATCCGTATTTCCATCAATGCCAGGCCACTGCGCGCCGACTGGGTGCGCGGCTCGGTCTGGATGCATCGCAGCTGATCATGAGCTTCCAATCCCGCGTCGGCCGCGAACCCTGGCTGCAACCGTACACCGATGTCACCGTCCAGCGTCTGGCCAAGGATGGTGTCAGGCGGCTGGATGTCGCCTGCCCCGGGTTTGCCGTGGATTGCGTGGAAACACTGGAAGAGATCGCCATGCAGAATCGCGACTTCTTTACCTCCGCCGGCGGCGAGGCTCTGCGCTACATCCCCTCGCTCAACGACAGCAGCGAACAGGTTGCCAGTCTCACCGCGCTGATTCTTCGGCATATGCAAGGCTGGCCGGAATGCGCGGGGCATCCGTGACCGCACCGATCGAGCAACGCGTTACCCTTTCCCATCATCTTTCGCTCACCGCACTGATCTGGGGAGAGCCCGACTCGCCGCCCCTGCTTGCACTGCACGGCTGGCTGGACAATGCGGGCAGCTACGACTTTCTCGCGCCGCTGCTCGCCAGGCACTGGCGGGTCATTGCGCTCGAACTGCCGGGTCACGGCCACTCCAATCACTTGCCCGCCGGCATCAACTACCACTACCTCGACTATGTGAGCGCGGTGATCGCCGCGGCCGGCGCCTTGCAGCTGGCGCGCTATACCCTGCTGGGCCACTCGCTCGGCGCAGGCATCGCCTCCTTGGTCGCGGCGGCTACACCGCAAAGCATCGAACGGCTCTATCTCATCGAAGGGCTTGGCCCGCTCGGCGACGATGGTTCGCATACATTGCAGCGCTTTCGCGACGCCGTTGCCGCGCCGGCGGCCTCCGGCAAGTCGCTGCGCGTATTCCAGGACATCGAGCAGGCGATCAGCGCGCGCACGCTGGCGAGCGGCCTGCGCGCCGATCTGGCTCGCCCGATCGTCGAACGCGGACTGGCGCAAGCGGACGGCGGCTATCGTTGGCGCAGCGATCCGCGCCTTACCCGCCCCAGTGCGGCGCGCCTGGCCGAGAGCCAGATCCGCGCCTTGCTCGCCGGCATCGAAGCCCCTACCGCCTTGCTGCTATCGAACCCCGCAACCCCTTACCTGCCTTCGGCGATGATGCAAGAACGTGCCGCGCTGCTGCCACGTATCGCCGTCGCGCACATGGACGGCGGCCATCATCTTCATCTGGAACATCCGCAGGCGGTCGCATCGTGGCTGCTTGCCGAGCAGCCCGCCTGACCGGCGTCGGCGCGATCAGGCGGAAATCGCCAACCGTTCCGACTGATAAACCCGCGCCGTCACCAACGTGGCCAGCATCGCCACGATCAAGCCAGATATCACGCACATGGCAATCTGTGCTGACGTGGGCTCGCCTCCGCGCAGCAATTGCGTGATGCCCACCTGCTGACCGAGCAAAGGCACGGCATACATCCAATCAGCCTCCCTCACTGGCAAGATGCTCAGCAAGATGGAAGGCAGCGCCGGGACCAGCATCAATATGCCCAGATAGGTCTGCGCTTCACGATAACTTTTCGCAAACGCGGCGACCAAGGTCTGCAGCGATGCGAGCAGCAGGATCAGCGGAAACATCATCAGCAATACCTGCAGTGCAAAAGATGGCCCGAGATTGAGCACCATGCCCAACTTCTCCGCCGGAATGAACCTGCCGCAGACACCGAACCCCACCACACAGATCAACAAGCTGGTCAGCGAAAACATGCAGATCGCACCAAGCTTTCCCAGCAGCACCTTCCAGCGCGCCACCGGATTGGCGAACAGCGGTTCCAGCGATTGGCGTTCGCGCTCGCCGGCGGTCAGGTCGATGGACAGATACATGCCGCCCATGAAAATCGTCAGCACAAAAAAGTACGGCAGAATCGCAAACATCTGCCCGGCGCGCGATTGCGGCGTGGACTGATCGCGCTCGTCGATTGACACCGGCGCCATCATGGTGGGCGACAAACCACGCGCCACCAGCCGCATCGCCCCCTGGCGACGGGCAAATGCTTCGAGCATTCCCTTCATGCGCTCGACCGAGCCACCTGTTTCGCGCTGCGAGGAGTCATAGATCAACTCCACTTGCGCGGTTTCGCCCTTGCGCCAGGATTGGCCGAAATCCGCGGGGATGCGCAGCACCACATCGGCATCCTGCTCGCGTACCGCGGCCTCGGGATTGGCTACCGGCGGTTCTGGCACGAAGCCTTGCTGCTTGAGTGCTTCGATCAGATTCGGCGCGTACTGCGCACCGATCACCGGCACCTTGATGGGCTGGTCGGCCTTGTTGAGTTCCCGCGTAAGCACGGTATTGATGATCATCACGAAAATGATCGGACCGATCAGCGGGCCGTACAGCAAGGCGCTCAGCACGGTGCGCTTGTCGCGCAGATTCTCTTTCACTTCCTTGAGGAAAACGGTCAGCGTCGTTCTCATGCCGCCAGCCCTTCTTCGCTGCCGATAATCTTCACGAAGGCATCCTCCAGATTCGCCTCGCCGGTTTGTGTGCGCAGCGCGTCCGGCGTGTCGTCCGCCACCACCCGTCCATGCGCAATCACTACGATGCGATCACACAAGGCCGCCACTTCCTGCATGATGTGACTGGAAAAAAGCACGCAGCGCCCTTCCTCTTTCAGCCGGCGCATGAATTGACGCAAGCCGCGCGTCGCCATCACATCGAGTCCATTGGTGGGCTCATCCAGGATCACATTCCTGGGGTCGTGCACCAACGCACGCGCAATCGCGGTCTTGACGCGCTGGCCCTGCGAAAAGCCTTCGGTGCGGCGATTCGCGATGTCCGCCATCTCCAGGGCGGCAATCAGCTGCTCGCGGCGCATGCGGATAAGCGCCTCATCCATCCCTTGCAAACGCCCGAAGTAATCGATGTTCTCGTTGGCCGTCAGACGCTTGTACAGGCCGCGCGCGTCAGGCAGCACACCCAGCTGCCGGCGCACCGCCTGCGCATCGCGCGCCACATCGATGCCGTCGACCAGCACCTGCCCCTGGTCGGGATGCATCAGCGTGTACAGCATGCGCAATGTCGTGGTCTTGCCGGCGCCATTGGGCCCCAGCAAGCCGGTGATTTCCCCGTCACGCGCCTTGAAGCTGACGCCATCAACCGCCTTCACCGTGCCGAAGTGTTTGTACAGATTCTTGACCTCGATCATGGCGAAGCTCCATTGAAATCGATGAAGACAGGCGTCGGGCCCAGCTTGTCCAGGCAACTGGCGTCCAGTTGTTTCGGATCGGGCTTGTCGATGAACTTGCCCAGCAATTGCGGCATGCAGCCACGGCCGAGCACGGAGTGGCCTTGCCCCTTGAAGATCAATTGCCGTCCATTCGTCAGGCCCGCGAGGATTTCCTGGCCGTAGCGGGGCGGCGTCACCGGATCGGACTCGCCGGAGAGGATCAGGATCGGCTTGTCACTTTTCAGCGGCGCGTGAAAATCCGCCGGCCGCGCGCCGTGCGGCCAGACATCGCATTGCGCTTTGATGGCATCCATCAAGTGACTGCCAAGCATGGTGTTCTGATCCTGCGGTCTTGGCTGCAGCAGATCGGCATCTTCGCTGCAGATCACGCTCATCGACATACCGCTGTTCATATCTCCACCGAGATCGCTGCTGAGCAACTTGGATTGACCAAGCAAAGGTCCGACGTCGCCATGTGCCGCGGCGTTGATCGACAGTGGCAGCAGCGCGGCGGTTTCCGGTTGATAGGCGAACATGCGCACCACGCTGGCGAGTGAAAATTCACTCAGCGGACGTTCGACGGTCTGATAGGTCTGCGGATCGCGGAAGCTGACGGTGTGCGGATTGGCGCGCAGCGCATCACGCAACTGATACAGCGTCTGCATCGAATCTCCGAAACGCTGCTTGCACGCGACCACCGCCAGGCAGCTGGCAAAATCGTTTTTCAGTGCGCTGTCGAGGTTATCCGCCATATCCTCGCCCAGGATCACCTGATTGGGCACCGCCGAATCGAGCACCACGCTGCGCACGCTGCCGGGATAGTGGATCAGGTACTGCTGACCCATCCGCGTACCGTAGGACACGCCGACCAGATCGAACTGCGGCGAACCCAGAGCCTTGCGCACGTCTTCCAGATCCTGCGTGGCAATGGTGGTGGTGTAGTAGCGCGGATCCGCTTTTTGCTTCACCTCGTCCAGGCATGCCGCCACGTCCTTGCGTACTTTGCCGAGATCCAGCGACAACGAGTTCTCGTCGGAATCCGCCGCCGCACCTTTGCAGCTCAGCGGATTGGAGCCGCCGGTGCCGCGCTGGTCCAGCAGTACGACGTCATGATGTTTGCGCACCTGTTCGAACGCAGGCGCTTCAACCACCCATGCTTCGGTTGCGGCCTCACCGGGGCCACCGGCAAGCAGCACCACCATGTCTGGATCGGGTAGCTGCGCATCGCTGCGCGCAATGGCCAGCTTCAAGCCAATGCGCCGGCTGTGCGGATCGGCGCGATTTTCCGGCACCTCGAACGTTGTGCACCAGGCTTCGGCGGTCGCGCCGCTGCCCGGACGTCCCAACTCGCAAGGTTTGAACGTCAGCGATCCGCGCCGCCAGGTACGCGTCGTCGATGGTGCTGGCTTGCTCGCCGACGATGCCGGCACAAGATTGTCCCGGACTGCTTCGCGTGTTTCATGCCGCCCGTACTGATAGGCCAGCAAACCCACCACGGCGACGGCCACGCAGATGCGTAAGACGGTTCTGGCCTGCATCCCTACTCTTCTCCAGGTACGAAGATCATTTCGATCGGCATGCCAAACAGATGCGCGATCTTGAAAGCCAGCGGCAAACTCGGATCGTACTTCCCGGTTTCGATGGCATTGACGGTTTGGCGCGAAACATCGAGTTTTTGCGCAAGATCGGCTTGCGACCAGCCTCGTTCGCCGCGCAGTTCACGTACAAGATTGTTCATGGTATCGGGCGCATCCCAGGGCCACATGCATCCCGTCTCACGCGCTTATTCATCCCGATACCTGTGCCGATACCAGTGCCGCATGGCAAGCACCAATCCCGCCCCCGTGCATCCCGCCCCGGTGCCGTAGATAAAACCGAGACGGTATTCGTCCAGTCCGCCATGGGACATCAGCGCAATCGCCAACATCACTACGCCCAGTAACGCAAAGCGCAGGTAGAACCAGATGCTCGTGTCTTCGCTGCACCAGCTGCTCGCGCCATAACGGCGCAAGACATACCAGCGCGCCACGTTGTAACTGAACATGATGACCGGGAACACCCAAATCAGAATCGATCCGTCGAACTTCAGCACGCCCGCGATGCTGAGGAAGCCCCCGATGATCCCCAGCGAACCGGTGATGGCCGCTGCCGTACCCAGGGCGATCAAATGTGTACGCTGCTCGAATTCGTCACTGGCACGGATGCGCCGCGCGAGCAGGCTGATCAGATAGATCACCGGCACCACCGGCGCCAGGGCGAGCAGCACTTTCAGGAAAAGGTTGCTCGTCGTGTGCAGCAAGGGCCACGCAAACAATATGCAGCCGACATAGAGCACGAGCATCACCAGCACCTGCCGCTGGTACTGCTTTTGTGAAAAGCGCGTCACGGCAGCCTCCTCGCCCGCTCAGGCTGCAATGGCAACCGGGCCGTGGCAGCCCCGGACCGACAAACCCCGTCGTGACTCGACATACCCCCTCCCATTTCGGCATGTAAAGCGTACTTGACACAAGCCTAGGCCTGGGCAGTCAGCATGTCAAGCATGCTTTACAAAATAGCCATGGATGAGCCTTGGATAGGTAGTCCAGGGACCTATCGCGTCACTTTTGGACGGGGATAACCGGAGTTTTTGTGATGCATATCACGGAATTTCCGGGAGGGAGGCGGGGGATTTCTTATGTTCTTGTGACGGAAATGTAGGAATTTTGGCCATTCCCATGGAAAATGTGATGGGGATCACGCTTTGGCCTGATTGTTGCTGAGCAGTCCATGCAAGGCGTGGGCCTGCCCGTGAGGGGGCGGGGAAAACGCCCGGCCCACAGCAAGCGACACACCGAAACGCTGCATCGACCTACACACGTAAACCAAGGAAAACCCTATGAAAAAGACTCTACTCACCGCTGCGCTGCTGACTGCTGTCGGCGTTGCAGCCGTTGCTCCGCAGGCCCGGGCTGCCAACACCAGTTCCGGCACCATCTCCTTCACCGGCTCGCTCACCGCGTCCACCTGCACGGTGGCGGTCAACGGTGGTACGTCCAGCCCGACCATCCCGCTGCCGACCACCCCGCTGGTCAATGGCGTGCTGGGAACTGCGGGCTCATCGGCCGGCTGGACGGCGGTCACCCTGACCCTGAGCGGCTGCACTTCGCTCACCGGCTATACCAAGGTCTATCCGTATTTCTCGGGGGGCGGCATTGACGCGACCACCGGCTACCTGAGCAACACCGGCACGGCCGGCAATGTGGAAGTCGCCATGTCCAATCAGCAGAGCCTGACCGGCGTGTTGACGCTGCAAAACACGACCGGCAACCAGAACGCGGGTACGCAGTTGCTTTCCGCCACCACCCCGACGTTCTCGTATTACGCCGGCTACGTGGCTACGGGCGGCGCGGCGACGGCCGGCGGTGTGAGCGCCTCCGTGCAGTACACCCTCAACTATCAGTAATCGCCAGCAACCTCGCAGCTGCGGTCGGAGTGCCGGCCGCAGCGTGTTCACCCACTGGTTCTGAGACCCCCATGAACAAATCGATCCGCGCCCTTGCCGCGGCGCTGCTAGCCACCGGCTGCTTGCTATCCAGCGCTTACGCCAACGTCATCATCGGCGGCACGCGAGTGATCTTTCCGGCGCAGGATGGCGAGGTCACCGTGCGCCTGACCAACCAGAACACCACGCCCGCGTTGGTCGAGGCCTGGATCGACAGTGGCGACCCGATGTCCACACCGGACAAGGTGAATACGCCGTTCCTGATCACGCCACCACTGTTCCGCATGGAACCGAATCGCGATCAGAGCCTGCGCATCCTGTTTACGCACAGTGAGCAGCCGTTGCCGACCGACCGCGAGTCGGTGTTCTGGCTCAATGTGCTGGAAGTTCCGCCCAAGCCCAGCGGCCCGCAATTCCAGGGCAAGAATTACATGCAGCTGGCGATCCGTTCGCGGCTGAAACTCTTCTATCGTCCCGCCGGGCTGGCGGGCGATCCGCAGAAGGCGCCGAGCGAACTCAGCTTCAAGGCGGCCGATGACGCCGGGGCGGTTGCTCTGGTGGTGCACAACCCAACGCCCTACTACGTCACCATCGGCCAGATCACGGTGGATGTCGGCGGCGCATCGCACAAAGTGGACACCGGCATGGTGGCGCCGCTTTCCGATCTGCGTCTGGCGGTGAAGGATCTGAAGCAGGCGCCGAGCGCCGGCAGCGCGATCCAGTACGACTGCATCAATGACTACGGCGCTGACGTGGTCCTCAAGGGCAACGTCTCACCGTGATGACCCGGCGCGCCACATGCCAATCTGGCCAATGGCATGTGGCGTGCCGTCGCGCGCTTCTGTGTGCAGGCATTGCAGCTGTACTGATGAGCTGGGCTGGCGCAGCGAGCGCCGCCGCCAGCAGCGCGGATGCATCCGCCAATCCCGCCGCGACCAGCGGTGCAGACGCCAGCGCCGGCGGCGGCTATGCCGATTTCGATCGCAACCTGCTGTCCGGCGCCGGCCAGAACACCACCGACCTGTCCCGCTTCGAACACGGCAACCCGGTGCTGCCAGGCAGCTATAACACCGACATCTACCTCAACAACGCCTGGGTCGGCCGCGGCGATGTGCGCTTCATGGCAACGTCCGCGAACGCCAGTGCCACGCCGTGCGTGGATCGCAAGCTGCTCGACGTGCTTGGATTGCATCCGGCCAAGCTGTCCAGTGTGCTCACCGCACAATTGAGCGACCCCTCGGCCTGCGTGAGCATCGGCAGCATCATCAAGGATGCCACCATGACGTTCGACATGTCGGAGCTGCGACTGGACGTCAGCGTGCCGCAGGCCTATATGAGCCAGATGCCGCGCGGCTACGTCAGTCCGGAATACTGGGACGCCGGCGTGCCGGCCGCGCTGTTGAACTACAACTTCAACAGCTATCGCAGCACCAACGATGGCCAGACGCAGACCACCTCGTATCTTGGGCTGAACACGGGCCTCAATCTCGGCCCGTGGCATCTGCGCGAAGACGCCACCGTCAACTGGCAGTCAGCCACGCCCACCACCCCGGGACGTTTCCAGTGGCAGAACATCGACACCTATCTGCAGCGCGACCTTCCTTCGCTGCGCGCGCTGCTGACCATCGGCGATAGTTATACCGACGGTGCCGTATTCGACAGCTATGGCATCCGCGGCGTGCAGCTCGGCACCGACGATCGCATGCTGCCGCAGTCCCTGCAGGGTTACGCGCCGATCATTCGTGGCGTGGCCAATACCAATGCCAAAGTCACCGTGCGCCAGAACGGTGTGCAGATCTACCAGACGACCGTCGCCCCCGGTCCCTTCGAGATCAGCGATCTGTATCCGACCGGCTACGGCGGCAGCCTGGATGTCACGGTGACCGAAGCGGACGGCCACGTAACGACCTACTCCGTGCCCTATGCCTCGGTGGCGCAATTGCTGCGCCCGGGCATCACTCGTTTCGACATCGCCGTGGGTCAATTGCGCGACGCGACGGTTTCCAACAAACCTGCCGTGGTGCAGGCCACGCTGCAGCATGGTTTCAACAATCTGCTGACCGGCTACGCCGGCCTGGTGGGTTCACCGGGCTATGCGGCCGCACTGGTCGGTGCCGCGATCGATACGCGCTACGGTGCGCTGGCGGTAGATCTCACCCAGGCGAACGCGCACATCCCCGGTTATTCCACGCAGTCCGGGCAGAGCATGCGGATTACCTACAGCAAGATCATTCCGTCGACGCAAACGACGCTGTCGGTCGCTGCATATCGCTACTCCACCGGCGGCTTCCTCACCCTCACCCAGGCCGCCGAGGCGCGCGAATATGCGCGCGAGGGCATCAACGCCTTCACCTACGTACCGCCGTCAGACGTGCCGACGATCGACGGGGTGCCGGAACAAAGCGTGCTCACCCCTGCCCAGCAGGCCGCGCTCAACGGCACCTCATTCACCACCAATCCGATTCTTTCCGCCACCGGTGTGGAACGCCAGCGCAATAATTTCACGCTCTCGCTCAACCAGCGCCTGGGGCAAAACGGCGGTTCGATCTACGCCAACATCACCGCCAGCAATTATTGGAACGCCAACGGCAGCTCCACGCAGTTCCAGGTGGGCTACAACAACCATTTCCATCGGCTGAACTTCGGCATTTCCGCCACCCGTTCGGTCGATCCGACCGGTCGCTACGACAACGAATACTTCGTCAACTTCAGCATACCGCTAGGCTCGAGCCCACATGCGCCGACGTTCATGCTGAATGTCACGCACGACCAGATCAGCGGTTCGCAGGATCAAGCGATCGTCAACGGCACACTGGGTTCGGACAACCAGTTCAATTACGGCGCGACCGGCACACACAGCAGTGACGGTGGCGGCAACTCGGGCAGCGTGAATGTGGGTTACCGCAGCCCCTACGCCGTGTTCAACGCAAGCTACGGCGATGGCAGCGGTTACTCGCAGGCATCCGTGGGCGTGACCGGTGTCGTCGTCGCACACCCCGGTGGTGTCACCTTCGGCCAGCCAACCGGCGACACGATCGGCATCGTCTACGTGCCGGGCGCCGCGGGCGCGCAGCTGGAGAGTGCACCGGGCGCACGCATCGACCACTTCGGTTATGCCGTGGTGCCGTACCTGGTTCCCTACAACCTCAACACCGTCCAGATCGACCCGAAGGGATTGCCGCTGGACGTGCAGCTCGATGCCACCAGCGCGCAGGTCGCGCCGTATGAGGGCGCCGTGGTGATGCTGAAGTTCAAGACCGAGAACGGCCGTGCGCTTATCGTGCACGCCACGCTGGAGAACGGTCAGGCGCTGCCGTTTGGCGCGGAAGTGTTCAACGAGAAGGGAACCTCGCTGGGTGTGGTTGGTCAGGGCGGCCAGATCCTGGTGCGTGGTGTCAATCAGTCCGGTCAACTGAGCGTGCGCTGGCAGGATGACAATGGCGCAGCGCAGTCCTGCTCGTTCGCCTATCAGGTTGCCCCGCGGACCAAGCACAAGCACGTGAAAGCCTATGATGAGATCCAGGCAACTTGCACGCGTGCCGATGCGGTCGCACAGGTTACGAGGAGCGGTACATGATGCATCGTTTCGACCACGCGCTACGGTGCGCCCAACACCTTGCCTTGCTGTTGCTGGCGATCGTTGCCGCCAGTTGGGCTCCGCGTGCGGCCGCCACCAACTGCACCGCCTCGTCGGCAACGCTCACCTTCCCCCCCACCGTCACTATTCCGACCAATGCCGAGGTAGGAGCCACGCTGGCCACCGGCACGGCGAATATGACCTTTACGTGCACGGGTGTATCGACTCAACACACGCCGGCAACGATCCAGGCAGGCCAGTATCTGGCGACGCTGGATGCCACCAACAATACAAACGGTCCGGGCATCACCTTCGCAACCGGCGTGTCCGGCCTCGCGGTACTGGTCAAAGCTACCCCGGTTCAGGCAACGAGCAACAGCGGCGATGCCAGTCAGGATGGTCCCACCAGCACCGCCGGTTACGTCCCGGGATCCGTGGCGGCCTCCTCCGGCAGCAGCGGCACGGTGACCGCAGACTACACCGCAACCCTGATCAAGACCGGCCCGATCGCGCCCGGCAATATCGCCTCGATCAACCTGATTCCTTTCTGGTGGTACATCCCTGGGGATCAGACGTACGGCACGAGTAAAAGTTTGAATGCCGACCTGATCCTTCCCGCGATCAGTTTGACAGCTCCCAGCTGCTACCTGAGTTCCAACTCCATCAGCATCCCGGTCACCCTGCCTGGGGTGGCAACGTCATCGTTAACGACTGCGGGACAAACGAGCGGCAGAACCGCTTTCAGCATCTCGGTAACTGGCTGCCCCTCGAACGTAAGCTCGATCACGACCTATTTCTATGGCGGAAACATCGACACCAACACCGGCGCTCTGACCAACAATGGCTCGGCCACGAATGTCGAGGTGCAATTGTTGAATGGTCCCGGCGGCAGCGCGGGGGCGCTTTCGGTGATCAACCTTAGCCAACCACAGGCGACGGCACAGAACTCGTCGGTGTTCCCCGTCAGCGGCGGCAATGCAACACTGAACTACTACGGGCAGTACTACGCCACTGGCGCCACGACCGCCGGCAGTGTGACCACCAGCGTGACGTTCACCATCGCCTACCCATGATCGCCTGAAAGCAACTGATGCACCGCCCTCGCCGCGGTGTCATTCGAAGCTCGGCATAAAAAAGTGTTTTGTTGGCGCCGCAACCATCGACGCCACCGCGACATTCACCCTGTCCCGTCAGTGCAGGACATCGCCGCGATCAGTACGCCTTCGATTATTCGCGCATCGAGCGCTCAAGTTATCCGCTTCGCCAGCCGATAACTTTCAGGCATCACTCATAGGTCTGAGTCACCAGTACCGGATCCGCGCCACTGGACTGCGTGGCACGAACATAGCTGGCGAAGTACCTGAGCACCTGATCAGGCTCAGTGCTGGAAAGGTGCTCGACACTGGCGCTGTAAGTCCGCGATGCATTGACCGGCGCCGAGGCCGTGCCGGAACAGCTTTGCTGATACGGCTGCTGCGCTCTCGCAGCACGGTTAACCGTGCTCAGCAAATCCGCCGCCGCGGAAATATTGCAGGTCGGCTCGACCAACGCGCCGACGAAGGTGATGGTTCCACCTTTAATAGATCCGCCTTCAGCCTTCACGCTGCCGCCCGCTTTCGCGACCGACGCGCCCAAGACCGCAACAAAGAAGCAACCGACTAAGACCCACCACCGACGACCACGCATAGTGCTGCCCTCCACCGGCGTTCGCGCACGTGCGAGCACCTGTGAAGGCACATCGGCGGCGCGCCCTGGGGCTTGAGAGCGTCTGCCGAGTTCAGTTACGAAAATGCGAAGTCCATCACATAAATTTGTGCAATGGGCCCGTCAAAAAGCCTACGCGGGGATCAGGATCCGGCTTTGTGGTGGATGTGTGAATTCCTCGTGAAACAATGATTTGAACCGATTAACAGGACAGCCTGGTCCGTGTCGGTTCCCCGCCACGAAGAATTCGGGTCGATTCGCCACGCACTTCCGTCCAAGGGCAGTTGGACGCTTATGCAAAAAAGCGATCGACGCCTTCAAGCGCCATGATCATGACGCTTGCGTAGGGCATCCCGCCCGGCCTAGTGAGTTATCGGCAAGATTCCGGCACGCTTTAGGCCTTATGTGAATATTTTCTTACGCGGCCCGCGGCAGATCACGTTTGCACGACGCATGCCGCATATCAGGCCTCACGCCCGACATGCGCACGGTTTTCCGTTGTAAAGCCGGCCGCGCAAGCAACCTGCATGCTTGCGCGCACCTATGTGATCGGCATCAGCGCGAAGAAATGTACTTCTCGCGCCGGATCTGCGGGATCGGCAGGCCGAATTCCTTCAAGGCATTGAAAGCGGCATCGACCATGTTGGGGTTGCCGCACAGGTAAGCGATATCCCGCTCCGCCGACGGAGCGATTTCGGCCAGCACACTCTGCACATGGCCGGCACGGTCATGCGCGCGCGGCACCGCGCGCGGCTGCCGGCTCAGGCAACCGTAAAAGGTGAAACCGGGATGGGCTTGCGCGAAGGCTTCGAATTCTTCGCCGTACAGCAATTCGGTCTCGTTGCGCGCGCCGTAGAGCAGCACCACTTCGCGGTCACCTCTGGCGACCAGCTTTTCGAACTGCGGCAACATCGCACGGTACGGCGTGACGCCGGTACCTGTCGCCAGCAACAGATAGCGTGGATGGGTATCGCTGTCCTGCAGGCAGAAGCGTCCATACGGGCCGCTCGCCTCGATCGTTCCACCGATGGCCAGTTCGCTCAGCAACTTGGTCGCAGCGCCACCATCCACATAACTCACCGCGATCTCGATCCGTTGCACCGGCGAACCGCCATCGCCCACGGTCGCCACCGAATAGCTGCGCTTGGTGGCGGTGCCATCGTCGTAATGAAAGTGGATCTGCAGGAACTGGCCGGGAATGAATGCCAGCGGCTTTCCGTCGGCGCGCTCGAAGGCCAGGTGCCGCACAGTGGGGGCCAGCATGTGACTGTCGGCAAGACGTAGCGAGAAATGTTCGGCCATGCAGGTATCCAACGGGAAACAGTGAGTACGCCCGGCCGAATCGGTCGTCGGGGCAAGGCCCGCTATAATAGCGGGATGCCCTGATCCGTTCCGCCCAGGCGGAGCGGCCCCAGGCAGCCCCTCCCAACGGTGCTCCTCATGTCTTCCATCCCCGCACTTGTCGTCGACAATCTGCGCAAAACCTACGGCAACGGCGTCCAGGCGCTCAAAGGCATCAGCCTGACGGTGCAGCCCGGCGACTTTTTCGCCCTGCTCGGCCCCAACGGCGCCGGCAAGTCCACGCTGATCGGCATCCTCTCCTCGCTGGTCAACTCCAGCGAGGGCGATGCCCGGATCTTTGGCATGTCGGTCAACAAGCAGCGCAACGAGGCGATGAAGCTGATCGGCCTGGTCCCGCAGGAGATCAACTTCAACCAGTTCGAGAAGCCGTTCGACATCTGCGTGAACGAGGCCGGCTTCTACGGCATCCCGCGGAAGATTGCCGCCGAACGCGCCGAGAAATACCTGAAAGAACTGCGCCTGTGGGACAAGGCGCAGGATCAGGCGCGGATGCTGTCGGGCGGCATGAAGCGCCGCCTGATGATCGCCCGCGCCATGATGAACGAACCGCGCCTGCTGATCCTGGACGAACCGACCGCGGGCGTCGACATCGAGATCCGCCGCTCCATGTGGCACTTCATCAGCGGCATCAACGCCGCCGGCACCACGGTGATCCTCACCACGCATTACCTGGAAGAAGCCGAACAGCTTTGCCGCAACATCGCCATCATCGATCACGGCACCATCGTGGAAAACACCACGATGAAGCAGTTGCTGTCGAAGCTGGACGTGGAGACCTTCGTGTTCGACGTAAACAACCTGCCGGAAGTGCTGCCTTCGCTGCCGGGCATCACCTTCCGCCGCACGGACGAGCACACGCTGGAGGCGGAAATGCCGCGCACGCAGGCCATGAACGCCCTGTTCGACGCGTTCAACGCCCACGGCATCACGGTGACCTCGATGCGCAACAAGACCAACCGCCTGGAGGAACTGTTTGTGCGACTGGTCGAGAACGGACGGCAAGAACAGGACAAACAGGAATCGAGCAAGGAGAAAGTGGCATGAGCAACCTTGCCGGCAACATGGTTGCCCTGCAGACGATCGTGCGCCGCGAGATCGTGCGCATCATGCGCATCTGGACACAGACGCTGATTCCGCCCGCCATCACGATGACGCTGTATTTCGTGATCTTCGGCAGGCTGATCGGCGGCCGTATCGGCAACATCCAGGGCCAATTCAGCTATATGCAGTACATCGTGCCGGGCCTGGTGATGATGAGCATCATCACCAACAGCTACGGCAACATTTCCAGCTCGTTCTTCGGCGCCAAGTTCCAGCGTTCGGTGGAAGAGATGCTGGTCTCGCCGATGTCGAACTGGGTCATCCTGCTCGGTTACGTGACCGGCGCGGTGGTGCGTGGCCTGATCGTCGGTTTCCTGGTGCTGCTGATCGCGCTGTTCTTCACCAAGCTGCATGTCGCGCATCCGCTGGTGACCATTCTGTCGGTGCTGTTCGGCGCCACGATTTTTTCGCTGGCCGGCTTCGTCAACGCGATCTATGCGAAGAAATTCGATGACATCGCCCTGGTGCCCACCTTCGTGCTCACCCCGCTGACCTATCTTGGCGGCGTGTTCTACTCGGTGAACATGCTGAGCGAACCGTGGCAGGCGATCTCGCGCATCAATCCGATCCTGTACATGGTCAACGCTTTCCGCTTCGGCGTGCTAGGCATCAGCGACGTGCATATCGGCGTGGCGTTCATCGTGATGCTGGCCTTCGTGGTCGGGCTGTCATGGGTTGCGCTGAGCCTGCTGCGCCGTGGTGTGGGCTTGCGCTCCTAAACCGTCCATGCGCGTTAACAAGTACATCAGCGAAGCCGGCCTGTGCTCGCGCCGTGAGGCCGACGAGTGGCTATTGGCCGGACGCGTCACCATCAATGGCGAAATCGTCACCACCGGCGCCAAGGCACTGGAAGGTGACGAAGTGCGCGTGGATGGGGAAATCGTCAAGCCGCGCATCCTGGCCGGCACGCCATCGACCAAGCGGGCGGTGTATATCGCGCTGAACAAGCCGGTCGGCATTACCTGCACCACGGACCAGGCCGTCAGCGGCAACATCATCGACTTTGTCGATCATCAGGAGCGCATCTTTCCGATTGGACGCCTGGACAAGGATTCCGAGGGATTGATCCTGCTCACCAGCAACGGCGACATCGTCAACGAGATCCTGCGCGCGGAAAACCACCACGAAAAGGAATACCTGGTCGCGGTGAACAAACCGGTGACCGAGGAGTTCCTGGCCGGCATGGCGCGCGGCGTACGCATCCACGGACAGATGACCAAGCCCTGCCGTACCCGCAAGATCGCCAAGTTCGGTTTCGGCATCGTGCTGACCCAGGGCCTGAACCGGCAAATCCGCCTGATGGCCGCCGCCTTCGGCTATCGCGTCACCCAGTTGCGCCGCGTGCGCATCATCAACGTCAAGCTGGGCCATCTGAAACCTGGCCAGTGGCGCAATCTGACCGATGCGGAGTTGAAGGGTCTGCTGCCCAACCGCACGGAGTGGTGATGTGATGCCTGACGCGTATAGGTGATCCTTCTGAGTCGCCTATTCAGCGGCTTACTGTTTCTTGCGCAACGGCACGTCTTTGAGCAGCCAGGTCAGCAGGAAGGACGCCACCATCACGCACGCGGCCACCATATAGACCAGGTGCAACGAACCGCCGAAGGCTTGCAGATACACGCTGCGCACGGCTTCAGGCAATTGATGCACGCCCTGCGGCCCCATCGAATGCGGCAATACCGTGCCAGCGGGAATGCTCGCCGCCAGCCGTGAATGCAGGCCGTTGCTGAACATCGCGCCGAATGCTGCCACACCGATCGAACCGCCGATGGAGCGGAACAAGGTCGCACCGGACGTCGCCACGCCAATGTGCTTGAAATGCACGGTGTTCTGCACCGCCAGGATCAGCACCTGCATCACCATGCCAAGACCCAGGCCGAGCAGGCCGATATAGAGGTACAGGTATGTCACCGGCGTATCGTTGTTGAGCGTGCCGAGCAGCCCCATCGCGATCGAACCAAGCAAGGTGCCGATGATCGGGAACATGCGGTATTTGCCGATCCGGCTGATGAGGCGCCCGCTGACAATCGAACTCACCGTGATACCGCACATCATCGGCAACAGCTGCATGCCCGCTTCGGATGGCGTCGAGTTTTTCACCACCTGCAAGTACAGCGGCAGAAACGTCATCGAACCGAACAGGGACATGCCGATGATCCAGCCGATCAGGCAACACAGCAGGAAGGTGCGCTCCTTGAACAGATGCAACGGAATGATCGGCTCGGCCGCTTGCCGCTCCTCGTAGATAAAACCGACCAGCGCCACCAAGCCGAAGATCAACGTAAACCACAGCTGCCCCGACGACCACGGCAAGGTCACGCCGCCTTGCGTGGTGAACAGCACGATGCACGTCAGCGCGGTCGCCAGGAACGCGGCGCCCATGTAATCAATCTGATGCTTGATATGTGCCGTATGCGGTTTGAACACTGCACTGATCACCGACAGCGCCAGCACGCCGAGCGGCAGGTTGATATAGAAGATCCAGCGCCAGGAAAGATGCTCGACCAGGAACCCGCCGATCAGCGGCCCGATCACCGTCGCCAGGCCGAAGATGGCGCCAAACATGCCCTGGAAGCGTCCGCGCTCGGCGGGCGGAATCACGTCGCCGATCACCGCCATCGTCACCACCAGCAAACCGCCGCCGCCAAGACCTTGCAGCGCGCGCATCAGAATCAGCTGCGTCATGTTCTGCGCCAGTCCGCACAGTATCGATCCCAGCAGAAACAGCACGATCGCGGCCTGCAGCACGACCTTCCGGCCATACAGATCGCCGAACTTGCCGTACAGCGGCACCACGATGGTCGAGGTGAGCAGATAGGCCGTCACCACCCACGACAGATTTTCCAGGCCGCCCAGTTCGCCCACGATGGTGGGCAAGGCGGTGGACACAATGGTCTGGTCCAGCGCGGCCAGCAGCATCACCAGCAACAACGCGGAAAAAAGCAGACGCACCGGCGGATGCTCACGCGCGTCCGTCGACACATCGTGGTGCAGCCCCGCCGCTGCGGCAGAACCTTCCATGGCCATGGGGGAATCGGCGCTCATCATGTAGCCCGGTTGAAATTAATTAATAAGATAATTAATATATAGTGCACTCGCCAGTTCAGTCAACAGGTGTCCCTCCGATGGTGACGCGAAACGCCGACAACCCCGCTGCCCCGCCGGAACCGCCGGCGCGCCGTCCCGGGCGGCCATCCGGCTCCGTCAATGGCCTGGAACAACGCAACCGGCTGCTGGATACGGCACTGCAACTGTTTTCCCGGCAAGGCATCGTCGAGACACCGCTTTCTGCCATCGCGCACGAAGCCGGCGTCACTCCGGCCATGCTCCATTACTACTTCAAGACGCGCGATCAGCTGCTGGACGTGTTGATCGAAGAACGCATCCAACCGCGCCGTGCCGCCATCAGCAAAATCTTCGATGCGAATGCCGGCGATCCCGTGACCATCATCACCCGGTTGGTGGAAGGCGTGATGAAAGCCGCCACCGAAGATCCGTGGTTCCCTGCTTTCTGGATGCGCGAGGTATTCAGCGACAACGGCGTGCTGCGCCAACGCATCCAGCAGCGCTACGGCTCCTTGCATCAACAATCCGTATTGGACTGTATTGCACGCTGGCAGGCAGAAGGCCGTCTCAACCGCGACTTCGAACCCTCACTACTGTTTATGACGATTTTCGGCCTGACCATCCTGCCATTGATTGCCACCAAGACGTGGCAGAACGATCCTCTACGCTCCAAGTTGGGTCCGGCGGACATCGCTCGACACGCCATAGCAATACTCTCAGGCGGGGTCAGCCCAAAGCCCTGACATCACAAATAACGCAGCCGGTCGTGCAAGACGGCGGCGGTTCGAAAGCTTCACCATGCATTGCGCCGATCCGGCCAGCATGTGCAACGGCTAGCCGAAACGCCGCCACTTGCAGGTCGAACGCCACAAGCATGGAGCTTCATTTTGGAAAAGAGACTGCAAGGACGCCGTCACTGGATCGCCAACGGCTGCCTCACACTAAGCACGCTGATGGCGCACGCCGCGCACGCCGCGGACAGCCCCTACCTGTTTGGCGACTGGAACGGCGAACGCACGCATCTTGCCGACCAGGGCATCGACTTCAACGTCGGTTATACCAGCGAAGCCGCGCATAACTTCAGTGGCGGCAGCAAGCAGCTGACCCGTTACACGGATCAGTGGAATCTCGGCGCCAGCTTCGATCTTGGCAAGTTATGGGGATGGAACGGCAGCAGCGTCCAGCTCATGCTGACAGACCGCAACGGCCGCAATCTCACTGCGGATGCCGACCTGCCGGTTTATCAGCAGGTGCAGGAAGTCTACGGCCGCGGCCAGACCTGGCATCTGACGATCTTCGCATTCAAGCAGATCTTCTTCGGCGGCAAGCTCGCGTGGAGCTTTGGCCGTCTACCGGTCGGTTCGGATTTCGACAGCTTCTCCTGCGATTTCCAGAACCTCACCTTCTGCGGCTCGCAGCCCGGCAACATCGCCGGCGACTACTGGATCAACTGGCCGACCAGCCAATGGGCGACCTGGCTGAAGTTCGACACCACGGATCGAACCTACGTAAAACTCGGCGCATATCAACTCAACCCGAAATACATCGACAACGACTGGGCGCGCGACAACGGCTGGAAACTCAACTTCCCCGGCGGCACCACCGGTGCGCTGATTCCGTTGGAATTCGGCTGGACGCCCAGCATCAACGGCCTGCCCGGCAGCTACAAGGCCGGCGGCTGGTACAACAATGCCGGCGGCTCGGATCTCTTCTACGACATCAACAGACAGCCGCTTGCGCTTACTGGCGAAGCACCGCTGCAAGATCATTCGCGTTACGGCGGCTATCTAGGCTTCCAGCAGCAGATCAGCGGTGATGCAAACGGCAACGGCGTCACCGTGTTCTTGAATGCGACGATGACAGACACAGAAACCTCGCCGACCGATCGCCAATTTGCGTTAGGCGCGGAATACAAGGGACCGTTCAATCGCGCCAATGACATGATCGGCTTCGCCATGGGCGCCACGCATGGCAGCAGTCGCCTGGCGGCGTATCAGCGGCTTTACAACCAGCTTGGTCCTGCGGCGGCGGTGCCGGTGCAGGATGGCTACGAGTATGCGGCGGAGTTGTTCTACAGCTGGTCGCCCATTCCGTCGGTCAGCCTGCGCCCGAATCTGCAGTATGTGATTCATCCTGGTGGGACCAGTCACAACGACAATGTGTTTGTGCTGGGCTTGAAGACGGTTATCGCGTTCTGACCGCTTTTCCCCCTCTCCCCTTCGGGGAGAGGGTTGGGGTGAGGGGCCAATCTTGCCTCGGCACTACTTATGCGCAAGCGCCCAAAAGCGGACCCGCCGCACGAACATACTTTCCCGCAAGCCTTGTCCCCCTCACCCTAGCCCTCTCCCCGCAGGGGAGAGGGAACAGAGCGTTTGCTAAACCGCACATTCAAGCGCCTTCCCTTCACGCCACGACCGCGTAGCCAACTCAGCCAGCTCCAACGCCTTGATGCCATCCTCAATCGTCGTACGCACCGGCGTGCCATTCACCAGCGCATCGAAGAAATGCTCAATCTCCAGCGCATACGCCGCACGATAACGCTCAAGAAAAAAAGCTTCCGGCTTATCACTGCTGATCGCCTGATCGCTCCACGCCACCACCTCAGTGGGACGCACGTTACCCGCCTGCAACAAGCCATTACTGCCCAGCACTTCAAACCGCTGGTCATAACCATAAGCCGCACGGCGTGACGTATTGATCTGGCACAACGCACCATCACGCGTACGCAAGGTCACCGCGGTATGCGAAAGATCACCCGCTGCCGCCACCTCCGGCAGACCGGGGCAGCCACCGGTAGCGTGCACGCTCACCGCTTCACCGCCGAGTATCCAGCGAAAAATATCGAAGTCGTGGATCAGCATGTCCTTGAACACACCACCGGAACTGGCGATATAGGCAGCCGGTGGCGGCGCCGGATCGCGACTGGTGATCACCAGCACTTCCGGCTTACCGATCTCGCCGGCCTCCAGGCGTTGTTTCAGCGCCGCGAAAGTGGGATCGAAGCGGCGCTGGAAACCGATCATGCATACAACCCCGGCTTGCTTGACCGCACGCGCACAGGCGCGCGCACGGTCCAATGCCAGATCCACCGGCTTTTCGCAGAAGATCGCCTTGCCCGCCGCCGCGGCGCGCTGAATCAACTCGGCGTGGGTGTCGGTGCTCGAACCAATCACCACCGCTGCGATGGCCGGATCGCTCAACGCCTGCTCGACACTCGCCGTCCTGGCCCCATGTTTCTGGGCCAAGGCTTCGGCAGCCGGCGCATGCACGTCGACCACATAACGCAGTCGCGCATGCGGATGGCGCGCCAGGTTGCCAGCGTGGATCGTGCCGATGCGGCCCGCGCCGAACAGCGCGACATCGAGGCGTCCGTTTTCAGTCATCGTATTCTCCGGGGTGGGGATTCTCTTCAACCTTCAGCTCAAGCTTGTAGGCCAGCGCGACGAACAGCGCCTGGCACAGGCAGATCGTGCTGGTGAGCGCGCGGAACGCGAAGGCGCTGCCCTCGTTCACCATCAACATGACATTCGCATCGCGCCCAACGGCACCGAGCGCGCTGTCGGTGATCGCCAGCACTTTCGCCTTGTGCTGATGCGCCACCTTGGCGCAGTACAGCGTCTCCTTGCCGTAGGGTGGATAGCTGATGGCGATCAGCACGTCGTTCTTGCCGATGCTGCGAATCTGCTCGCGATACATGCCACCCAGGCCACTGACCAGATGCACGCGCTTGTGCGTGTGCTGTAGCGCATACACGATGTAGCTGGCGATGCTGAAGGTGCGGCGCACCGCCACCACATAGATGTTCTCCGCCTTCAGCAACAGCTCGACGGCCGCGTCGAACTGCTTGGCATCGAAGTGCTCGGCCAGCTCGGCCAAACCGGCCCGGCTGGCGTCGATGAAGCGCAGCGCCATGTGCGATGGCCCCATCCGCGCCTCACCTTCGGCAATGACCTTGCGAATCCGCTGCTGATAGCTGCGCGCAGGTGTCACCGTGTCCGTGTAGTCGCTACGGAACACCGCCTGCATTTCGCTGAAGCCGCTGTAGCCAAAGCGCTGGGCGAAGCGCACCACGGCGGAAGGATGCACCTCGCAGCCCTCGGCAATCTCATTGATGCGCTGGACCATGATGTTGGCCCGTTCGCGTTCCAGGTAGCTGGCGACGTTCTGCAGCTGCCGCGGCAGCGTTTCGAAGGCCTGCCCGATGCGCTGTAACAGTTCGTCGACGGCGCTTTGCTTGCCCATGTCGTAAAAGACTGCCTGCCGGTGGGATTTTGCGCATCCTAGCCCCGAATGGAAAATAATTTCCATATTTTCTTATTGTGCAATGCAAGTTGAAATTTACGCACCGGCCTTCCTATGCTCGAACAACCGGTTTGCGCGATGGCTCGATCCGCCTCGCCCGCCGGCCGACCTGTTCCGGAGACGGTATGCGTACTCGGTGGATGGCGCTTTTGCTGGCAGGGACGCTGGCCATGCCAGGCCTGACGTCGGCGGCAGATGGCCTGCGCGCCAGCGAAAGGTATGTGCTGATCAGCCACGCCCCCGATTCGGACGCCTTCTGGAACACCATCAAGAACGCCGAGACCCAGGCCGGCGAGGACTTCGGTGTGCAGGTGGACTATCGCAATCCGCCCGACGGCGACCTGGCCGAGATGGTGCGCTTGCTGGAACAAGCCGCCGCGCGCAATTACGACGGCGTCGCCTTCGACATCGCCGATGCCGATACCCTGGCCAAGCCAGCCGGGCGCATTTCCGCCAAGCGCATCCCGATCGTCACAATCAATTCCGGCACCATCCAGGAAAGTGAAAAACTCGGCGCGATCATGCATATCGGCCAGCCCGAATACGACGCGGGCAAGGCGGCGGGCGAACGCGCCAGGGCCGCGGGCATCAAAAGCTTTGTCTGCGTCAATCACTACGTCACCAATGTCGCCTCGTTCGAACGCTGCAAAGGCTTTGCCGATGCGCTTGGCGTGGATGCGAGAACATCAATGATCGATTCCGGCATCGATCCCACCGTGGTGACGAGCAAGGTCAGCGCCTACCTGCGCAATCACCCCGCCACACAGGCGGTGCTGGCGCTGGGTCCGGCCTCGGCTGAGCCAACCTTGCAAGCGCTGCAGCGCATGGGTCTGGCCGGCAAGATCTATTTCGCCACCTTCGATCTCTCACCCACCATCATCGACGGCATCCGCGCGGGCTACATCAACTTCGCCATCGATCAGCAACCCTATCTGCAAGGCTATGCGGCGATTGCCGTGCTGGCGATCGCCCATCAGGACAACACGCGCGATCCGGCCGCCATCATTGCTGCGCTGAAGGCCAACCCCAAATACCAGGCGCGCCTGAAAGCCTATGGCTTGCAGCCGATCTACACCCAGGACGACATCAGCTCCGGCCCGGCTTTCGTTACCCGGGCCAACGTCGAAACGGTCGCGAAATACGCCGGCCAATACCGGTGACGGAAGATGCCCATGAGCGCGACGACTTCATCCATGTCCAGCACGACCCGCGAGGCCACCGCAGCCGTGAAAACCGATGAACGCGTTCGACGCATTCCGCTCTGGCGTAGCCTGATGCACCGCCCCGAATTCGGTTCCATCGCCGGCACGCTATTGGTGTTCGTGCTGTTCGGCATCCTGGCCGGCGATTCGGGCATGTTCAACCTCGACGGCATCATGAACTGGGCCCAGGTAGCCGCCTATCTCGGCATCATCGCGGTGGGTGCGTGCCTGTTGATGATCGCCGGCGAATTCGACTTGTCGATCGGCTCGATGATCGGCTTCGCCGGCACCATGCTGGCGGTGCCGGCGATGTTCATGGGCTGGCCGATGTGGGCGGCAATGTTGTTCGCCTTCGCCGCCTGCATGGCGCTGGGCTGGTTGAACGGCTATCTCGTCGTGCGCACCAGGCTGCCGAGCTTTATCGTCACGCTGGCTTTCATGTTCATCCTGCGCGGACTGACCCTGGTGCTGTCCACGCATTTCGCCAACAGCACCATCGTCAGCGGCGTGGGCAACCGGATGGCCGGCGATCCGCTTACCCATGCCTTGTTCCAGGGCAGCGTGTTGAATGGCCTGTTCGTGTGGCTGGCGCATGCCGGTGTTATCACCACGCTGCCCAACGGTGAGCCGATCGTCGACGGCATTCCAAAAGTGCTGCTGTGGTGGCTGCTGGTCGCGGCGGCCGCGGGTTTCGTGCTCTCGCGCACACGCTTCGGCAACTGGATCTTCACCGTCGGCGGCGACGCGGCGGCCGCACAGAACGTCGGCGTACCGGTGCGCCGCGTCAAGATCAGCCTGTTCGTGTTCACGGCCTTCTGCGCCTGCCTGTTCGGCGTGCTGCAGGTCGCCGACGTCGGATCGGCCGCCGCCGATCGCGGCTTGCAGAAGGAATTCGAGGCGATCATCGCCGCGGTCATCGGCGGCAGCCTGCTGACCGGCGGCTACGGCTCGGTGCTCGGCAGCTGTTTCGGCGCGCTGATCTTCGGCGTGGTGCAGATCGGCATCTCCTACACCAGCTTCGACTCCGACTGGTATCGCGTTTTCCTCGGCACCATGCTGCTGCTTGCGGTGCTGTTCAATCACTACATCCGTTCGCGTGCGACCACGGGCAAGTGAGGCCATCGCCATGAACACCCAAAGCGACGACTACATTCTGCAGCTCGAAGGCGTCAGCAAATTCTTCGGCACGGTGATTTCGCTGCAGGATGTGACGCTGCGCCTGCGCCGCGGCGAAGTGCACTGCCTGCTGGGCGACAACGGCGCCGGCAAATCCACCTTGATCAAGACCCTGGCCGGCGTGCATCGACCCAATCGCGGCCGCTATCTGGTCGAAGGCAAGGAAGTGCATTTCCAATCGCCGCGCGAAGCGCTCGACCACGGCATCGCCACCGTCTACCAGGACCTTGCGTTGGTGCCGCTGATGAGCGTGGCGCGCAACTTCTTCGCCGGCCGCGAGCCGATGCGCAAGCTGTTCGGCCTGATTCCGGTGATGGACATGCAGCAGGCGGCGACGGTGGCGGAGCAGAAGCTGGCGGAGATGGGCATCTTCGTGCGCTCGCCGCATCAGCCGGTCGGCACCATGTCCGGTGGCGAACGCCAATGCCTGGCGATTGCCCGGGCGATTCATTTCGGCGCCAAGGTGCTGATCCTGGATGAGCCGACGGCGGCGCTCGGCGTCAAGCAAAGCTGCAATGTGCTCAAGCTGATCCACACCGCGCGCGCGCGTGGCATCTCGGTGATCTTCATCACCCACAACGCGCAGCACGCCTACCCGGTCGGCGACAGCTTCACCTTGCTCAATCGCGGCCAGTCGATGGGCACGTTTGCCAAGCACGAGATCAGCAAGGAACAACTGCTCGACATGATGGCCGGCGGCACCGAGATCCAGAGCCTGGTCGCGGAACTCGAAGGTGACGTCGCCGCCTGAGTCCTTCTCTATCCGGAACGATCCCGTGATGAACGAACGCACCTACGATCTGATCTGTCTCGGCCGCCTCGCCGTCGATCTGTATGCGCAACAACCCGGCGCACGGCTGGAAGACGCCGCCAGCTTCGCCAAATATCTCGGCGGCTCCTCCGCCAACGCGGCGTTCGGCGCAACGCGGCTCGGCCTGCGCACCGCCATGCTGAGTCGCGTCGGCGACGACCATATGGGCCGATTCCTGCTCGAAACCCTGCGGCGCGAAGGCTGCGACGTCAGCCAGGTGCGTGTCGACCGCGCACGGCTGACCGCCCTGGTGCTGCTCGGCATCAAGGACCGCGACACCTTCCCGCTGATCTTCTACCGCGAAAACTGCGCCGACATGGCGATCGGCGCGGACGATATCGACGAAGCCTTCATCGCGTCCAGCCGCGCGCTGGCCATCACCGGCACGCATTTCTCCACGCCCGGCGTGCACGCAGCCAGCAGCAAGGCGCTGGCATGTGCGCGCCAGCACGGCGTGCGCACCGTGCTGGATATCGATTACCGTCCCGTGCTGTGGGGACTCACCGGACGCGGCGACGGCGAAACCCGCTTTATCGCCAACGACGGCGTAACGGCGCATCTGCAGGCGATCCTGTCGCAGTTCGACCTGATCGTCGGCACCGAAGAAGAATTCCAGATCGCCGGTGGCAGCAAACATCTGCTCGACGCCCTGCACGCCGTCCGCGCGGTGACGCCGGCAACGTTGGTGATCAAGCGCGGCGCCTTGGGTTGCAGTGTGATCGAAGGCGCCATTCCCGCGGATCTCGAGCAGGCCCCCACCTATCACGGCACCCGGGTGGAAGTGCTCAACGTGCTTGGTGCGGGCGACGCGTTTATCGCCGGCTTCCTGTATGGCTGGCTGCGCGGCGAAAGCATCGAACGCAGCTGCGCCTACGCCAACGCCTGCGGCGCCATCGTGGTATCACGCCACGGCTGCGCGCCGGCCATGCCGAGCCGTGCGGAGCTGGACTATTTTCTGGCGCATGCCGACCGTCTGCAGCGCCCCGATCGCGATGATGAACTCGCGCACCTGCACCGCGTCAGCGTGGCGCGCCCGGTGTGGAACGATCTGCACATCTTCGCCTTCGACCATCGCAGCCAGTTCTATGACCTCGCATGCGCATGCGGCGCCGACGAATCCCAGCTACCCCGGCTCAAGCAATTGCTGGTGGAGGCGGTGGCGAAAACCGAGCACGACCTGGGCCTGCAGCAGCACGTGGGCGTGCTGATCGACCAGCGCTACGGACAGGACGCCTTGAACGCCGCCACCGGGCGCGGCTGGTGGATCGGCCGCCCGATGGAAATGCCGGGCTCGCTTCCGCTGGAATTCGAACACGGGCGCTCGGTTGGCAGCCAGTTGCAACACTGGCCGCTTGAACACACCGTCAAATGCCTGGTGTTCTTCGATCCCGACGACAACGCGGAATCGCGGCTGGAACAGGAAACCCAACTGCTCACGCTATACGGCGCCGTGAAACAGAGCGGCCACGAATTGCTGCTGGAGGTGATCCCGCCCGCCCGTTCCACCACCGGCACGCCTGGCGAGGGCGAGCGCGTGTTGCGTGCGATGAAGCGCATCTACAACCTAGGCATCCGTCCCGAATGGTGGAAGCTGAAACCCTTGCCCGCGCAGGAATGGGCCGCCGTCGATGCACTGATCGCCGAACGCGATCCCTACTGCCGTGGCGTGGTGCTGCTCGGTCTCAACGCGTCGTTCGAAGAACTGGCCGAAGGTTTCGCCGCCGCCGCGCACAGCAGCAGCTGCCGAGGCTTCGCCGTCGGCCGCAGTCTGTTTGTGGAACCGGCCAGCACATGGCTGCGTGGCGAGATCGATGATGCAACCTTAGTCGCGCGTGCCGCACAACAGTTTGCCGAACTCGCCGGACTCTGGCAGCGGGCGCGCAATGGTCAACCGCGCAAGAGCACAGGAGTTGCCGCATGAGTACCACCGTGCGCATGACCATGGCGCAGGCCCTGGTGCGTTACCTCACTGCGCAAAAAGTGCGCGACGAAGCCAGCGGTGAGTTGCTGCCGCTGTTCGGCGGCATGTTTGCCATCTTCGGCCACGGCAATGTCGCGGGCCTCGGCGAAGCGCTGTATACCTATCACGACCAGCTTCCCACCTATCGCGCGCACAACGAGCAGGCGATGGCGAACGCGGCGATCGCCTACGCCAAGGCGCATATGCGGCGGCGCATGATGGCGGTAACCACCTCGATTGGCCCGGGCGCGACCAACCTGCTGACCTCGGCCGCCCTGGCCCACGTCAATCGCCTGCCGGTATTGCTGCTGCCCGGCGATGTCTTCATATCGCGCGCGCCAGACCCGGTGCTGCAACAACTGGAAGATTTCGGCGACGGCACGCTCAGCGTCAATGATTGCTTCCGCCCCGTATCGCGCTATTTCGACCGTATCGTCAAACCCGAACAACTGCTCACCGCACTGCCGCGCGCCATGCACGTGCTCACTGATCCGGCGCAGTGCGGCCCGGTGACCCTGGCGCTGCCGCAGGATGTGCAGACCGAGGCCTACGATTGGCCGAAGCAGTTCTTCGCCGAACGCGTGCATCACTTCCGCCGCATGCCACCGGCCGTGGAAGACATCGCCGCCGCCGCGCAGGCACTGCGTCATGCCAGGCATCCGGTCATGGTGATCGGCGGTGGCGCGCTCTATGCGCAGGCCAGCGAAGCCGTGCGGCGCTTTGCCGAAGCGCATGGCGTACCGGTCGCTGAAACGCAGGCCGGCAAAGGCACCCTCGCCTGGCATCATCCATTGCAGCTTGGCCCCGCCGGCGTATGCGGCTCCACCGCTGCCAACGAAATGCTGGCCGATGCGGACGTGGTGCTTGCCGTCGGCACGCGCCTGCAGGATTTCACCACCGGCTCCAACGCACTCTACTGCCAGGCGCGCATCGTCACGCTCAACGTCAATGGCTATGACGCGATCAAAGGCGGCAACGTGCAAGTGCTGGCCGATGCCACGCTGGGCCTGGAAGCGTTGTCAGCCGCCCTGGATACGTGGCAAAGCGACCACGCATGGCGCGCGCGCGCGGAGCACGAAGCGAAAGATTGGCGCAGCATCGTCGACGGTATCACCGGCTGCCGAGAACTGCCCGCCCGCACCCTGCCCTACGACGGGGAAATCATCGGCGCCGTGCAGCGCTCGCATGTTGACTCAACGCGCCGCGACATCGTGGTCTGCGCCGCCGGCACCTTGCCCGGCGAACTGGAAAAGCTCTGGCGCACCGAAACGCCCGGCGGATACCACGTGGAATACGGCTATTCCTGTATGGGCTACGAGATCGCCGGCGGCCTTGGCGTGAAGATGGCCAAGCCGGATCGCGAGGTGATCGTGATGCTCGGCGACGGCAGTTACCTGATGCTCAATGCCGAGATCGCCACCTCCGTGATGCTGGGCCACAAGCTGATCGTCATCGTGCTGGACAACCGCGGCTTCGGTTGCATCAACCGCCTGCAACAGGAATGCGGCGGCGTGCCGTTCAACAACATGTTCGAGGACTGCCTGCACGGTCCGGATGGCATCCCGTCGATCGATTTCGCCGCGCATGCACACGCGATGGGCGCACACGCCGAACACGTGCGCAGCATCGCCATGCTTGAGCAGGCGCTGGCACGCGCCCGTGCGTCCACCCGCACCTATGTGATCGCCATCGACACCGATCATCGCCGCACCACCGAACAAGGCGGCTGCTGGTGGGAGGTGGCGGTGCCCGAAGTTTCCGAACACGAAGCCGTGCAGCGGGCACGCCGTGACTACGACATCGCCAAGAAGCAACAGCACAGGTAACAGCCATGGCTGAGCAACATTTCGCGGTAAAGATCGGCATCAACCCGATCAGCTGGAGCAACGATGACCTGCCCTCGCTCGGCGGCGAAACCCCCTTGTCCACCGCGCTGAGCGAGGGACGCGCGATCGGTTACCAAGGTTTCGAACTCGGCAACAAGTTTCCGCGCGAGCCCAAGGCCCTGCGCGAACTGATGGCGGGCTACGGCCTGGACGTCGTCTCCGGCTGGTATTCCGGACAACTCGCCGCGCGCCCGGTCGAGGAAGAAATCGCCGCGGTGGCATCGCATCTGCGATTGCTCGCCGAAAACGGCTGCAAGGTGATGGTGTATGGCGAAGTGGCCGATTCAATCCAGGGAGATCGCACGCAGCCACTGTACAAACGCCCACGCTTCCGCGATGACGACGCGTTCAAGCGCTACGGCGACAAACTGACTGCATTCGGCGCGCACTTGCTCAGGCAAGGCGTGCGCCTGGCCTATCACCATCACATGGGTGCCTACGTGCAGGCGCCCGAGGATATCGATCGCGTGATGGCTAGCACCGGCGACGAAGTCGGCTTGCTGTTCGACAGCGGCCACGCCTATTTCGGCGGCGGCGACCCGCTCGCCGTGCTCAAGGCGCACATCGACCGCGTCTGCCACGTGCACTGCAAGGATGTGCGCGCGGACATGATCCGGCATGCGCGCAATCGCCAGTGGAGTTTTCTCGATGCCGTGTTGAACGGCGTGTTCACTGTACCGGGCGATGGCGCCATCGACTTCGCCGCGATCGTCGATGCGCTGCGCACGCATGCCTATCAAGGCTGGCTGGTGGTCGAAGCGGAACAGGATCCCGCGGTGGCGCCCAGTTACGCCTATGCCGAAAAGGGTTACCGCACGCTGCGTGCGCTGGTCGATGGCACGCCGCTGAAGGAGGTCGCATGAGCCTGTTGGTCAAAGCCAAGCCGCAGGGCCGCGAGATCGTCAAGGTCACGCCCGCCTCGGCCGGCTGGAAACATGTCGGCTTCGAAGGTTTCCGGCTTGCCGCCGGTGAACGCCTGCAGCTCACGCTGCCACACGCGCGCGAAGGCTGCCTGGTCGTGCTCACCGGAACCGTCAGCGTGCAGGCTGGCCACGAACACTTCGAACAGCTCGGCGGCCGCGCCAGCGTGTTCGAGGAACGCTCGCCGGATGCGATCTATGCCCCGCCCGGCACGTCATTCGAGATCACCGCACACGACGCGGCCGAACTCGCCCTGGCCACCGCGCCGGGAACCGGCCGCTATCCGCTGCGCCGGATTCCGGCCGCCGGCATGAAACGCTCCGTGCGCGGCAAGGACACCAATACCCGCTATATCTGCGACATCCTGCCGGAAACCGAACCGGCCGAATCGCTGCTGGTGGTGGAAGTGGTGACACCGGCCGCGCATTCGTCCAGCTATCCGCCGCACAAGCACGACACCGACAACCTGCCGCTGGAAAGCCGGCTGGAAGAAACCTATTACCACCGCATCGATCCGCCGCAAGGCTTCGCCTTCCAGCGCGTGTACACCGACGAACGCGACCTGGACGAATCGATGGCCGTCTACGACCACGACGTGGTGATGGTGCCGCGTGGCTATCACCCGGTGGTGATGCCCCACGGTTACCGCGGCTATTACCTCAACGTCATGGCCGGCCCGCACCGCGAATGGCACTTCAAGAATGACCCTGCGCATGACTGGCTGATGCGCTGAACACCCGCAGTGAGATAAGAGAAGTGAGAGAAGCGCACGCTCGTTCCGATGCAAGTTGGCCGCGACGCGACCGGCTTGCACTCGCGCCTCTTCATTCACTGCTAAAGAAAGAGAGGAATACGCTTATGTCCGCGCAACCATCCGAACGCAACGCACCGCAGCCGATTGGCCATTACATCAACGGCGAATACCGCAACATCAGCAGTGCCAGCGTGCCTTCCTTCAATCCGGCCAGCGGTACGATCACCGGCGCGGTCGCCCTGGCCACCGCGGCTGAGGTGGATCTTGCGGTGCAAGCCGCCCAGGCCGCTTTTCCGGACTGGTCGCAGACACCGCCGCTGAAACGCGCACGCGTGATGTTCCGCTTCAAGGAACTGATCGAGCGTGACCTGGACCAGCTGGCCGCCGTCATCACCCGCGAGCACGGCAAGGTGCTGTCCGATGCCAAGGGTGAACTGGTCCGCGGCCTGGAAGTGGTCGAATATGCCTGCGGCATTCCCGAACTGCTGAAAGGCGATTACACCGAACAGATCGCCAACGGCCTCGACGCCTGGACCATGCGCCAGCCGCTGGGCGTATGCGCCGGCATCACACCGTTCAATTTCCCGGCGATGGTGCCGATGTGGATGTTCCCGATGGCGATCGCCTGCGGCAACACTTTCGTGCTCAAGCCGTCCGAGCGCGATCCTTCGGTCTCGCTCATGTTGGCCGGCTTGCTTAAGGAAGCCGGCTTGCCGGATGGCGTCTTCAATGTCGTGCAAGGCGACAAAGTCGCCGTGGATGCCTTGCTCGATCACCCGGAGGTACGCGCGATCAGCTTCGTCGGCTCCACCCCGATCGCCCAATACATCTACGCACGCGGCACCGTCAGCGGCAAGCGCGTGCAGGCGCTGGGCGGCGCCAAGAATCACATGATCGTGATGCCCGATGCCAATATCGAAAAAGCCGCCGATGCGTTGATCGGCGCGGGCTATGGCGCGGCCGGCGAGCGTTGCATGGCGATCTCGGTAGCCGTTGCCGTCGGTGATGCCACCGCCGATGCCCTGGTAGAAAAACTCGCCCCGATGGTGCGCGCCCTGCGCATCGGCGATGGCATGGGTGACAAGGTCGAGATGGGCCCGGTGATCACCGCCCAGCATCGCGACAAGATCACCGGCTACATCGATGACGGTGTCGCGGCCGGCGCCAGCCTGGTGGTGGATGGTCGCGGCCATCGCGTGGCCGGCTGCGAACAGGGTTTCTTCCTCGGCGGCAGCCTGTTCGATCGCGTAACGCCGGCGATGCGCATCTACCAGGAGGAAATCTTCGGACCGGTGCTGTGCGTCGTGCGCGCACCGGATTTCGCCACCGCACTGAAGCTGACCGACGAACACCCCTACGGCAACGGCACCGCCATTTTCACACGCGACGGCCACGTCGCCCGCGAGTTCGCCCATCGCGTGCAAGTCGGCATGATCGGCATCAACGTGCCGATTCCGGTACCGATGGCGTTCCACAGCTTTGGCGGCTGGAAGAAAAGCCTGATGGGCGACCATCACGCACACGGTCCCGAAGCGGTGCGCTTCTACACCCGGCAGAAAGCGGTCACGCAGCGCTGGTTGAGCAGCGAGGGCAGCCAGGGTGCCGAGTTCGCCATGCCTACGCATTGAACCTAAAAAGAGGCCCGGCCAGAGCGGAACGGCATAAACAACCCCTGTTGTTTAATGATATTTCGCTCATCGTAAAGGAATGCAGTTCCATATAAACCAACCGACGGCCACTTATCCCATCCATCCAAATCTTGCTCGGCGACGTCAGGTTCCGAAGGCGTTCAATTTAGGCATTCTGGTTGCCCATTTGCAACGCAAGCCCTGCCAGCGAAGCGGCCATCAAAAGCCTTTCACAGGATAATGATGGGGCAGCAAATAGGCGTCACGAAGCCCGATGTAACCGGGGATTGACACGGTTCAAATTCCAGGAGCATAGTGAAAAAAGGGATTGACCAGAAGTGATGTTATCTGCATCACTGCCGCTGCAAACGATGACACAGGGGATCGTATGCTGACGCTTAGTATGGATATATCGTCGCGGTATTTCGTCTTTTCCAGTCTTCGGAAAGACCTCGTTCGTATTCGGCCGCATTTCGCCGACTAACGCTCATCAAAAGTCCGATGCGTGCTTGGGCAATTGCGCCCAAATGGCGCGTTCCTTTGCTCTGTCTTTCATTCGAGAAATGGGTATGACGAAGGCATTGAATTGCTTAAATCCGGTTCGTCTGTTCAAGCTTGATGGGCGAACAGTTCCTCAGATCGCCGCTAGCGCGAAAAGAAGGGCCAGTGCTGGGAAATTTTTTAACGTAAAGCTGATGACCGCACTTGCCTTGCTGGTCGCCGTCACGGGCGTAAGTAACTTAATGATTCCCATAGCACATGCGGATGATGATGTAATCGGTTCGGACGGCGGTGGTGTTAGTGGTGGTGACGCTGGCGGTGGCGGTGGTTTTATAGGTGTCGTCAACCTTCCCCCAGTTAATGTGACCGCTACTACTGAAGATACTGTTTACCCGGATCTCGGCTCGGTCACCGGATCGCCTTTCGTGACGACCATTCCTGATGTGGTGGAGATAGGTCCAGGTGGTGGCGGTTCGGTGCACACGCCAGCGAGTAAAGCCACAACCGATAAAAAGACTCAAAACCCCAATCCTTGCCCGGATAACCAGGGCGATCCGATCATGATGAGCACGGGCAACAAAGCAGTGACCGTGACAGAATTTACGCTTCCGGGCGAAATGGGGCTTCAGTTTGAGAGGTTCTATAACTCGAAGTTTCTGGGGTCCACTGAAAATGCCGGGATGTGGACGGATAGCATCGACTTCGAATTGTCCGGAACGAACTGCAGTTGGACTGGGCAATCGGGCGTTCCCGCTCACTGCAGCTCCATCACTTTCATTCGTCCGGATGGATCGCAACTTGTCTTTCCAACCACGAATCCCACACCCTATTCCAATGGCCTGGATACGGTCAGCTCCTTTCCCAATGCTGGTCCATTTACGGGAGTTGGCACCGCACTTCTGACCTATAACGGCAACGGGTATACCGTCCAGGATGAAGATTCCCACATCCTTACCTTCAATGCCTCAGGACAGCTCCTTTCGATTAAGGATCTTGCCGGAGTGGGCTGGACGATCACCCATCCCAGTCAAACCACCACACTCGTTACGCATACATCAGGACAGTCCTACAGCATTGTGCAGACTCCGCAAAGCGGCAGTGCCATGGAAGTCCAGGTTACTGACCCCTCGGGGAACGTCTATACGTATCAGAGCAGCAATGCGCAATCTTCACTTAGCAGCATCGGGTTGATCAGCTCGGTCACTTATCCAGGATCGCCGACCACCACCGTCACCTACACCTATCAGGAGGCACCTGGCAACTCTTCGGCGAACGAGCTGACCGAGGTGGCTTACAACGGTGTTGCCCACGACATCACCACTTACGACAGCAACGGCAACGCAAATTCGTCGAGCATGGCGGATGGAACTCAAAATACGTCCATTGTGTATAGCTCCAATAGCACAGGACGGGTTGCTACGGCCACCAATGCGCTCGGCCACGTGACTGTCTACCAGTATAACGCGAGCGGACTCTTGGTATCGATTACGGGTAATGCATCTGCAAACTGTGCTGCTACATATGCAACCAATAGTTACGATGAAAACGGAAACATGAGCTCATCGACAGATAACATGGGCCGTGTGATCAATTACACGTACGCCAGCAACGGCTTACTTCAGCAAACGATACAAGCGCCTGGTGAATTCCAACGATCAATCACGTACAACTGGGATGCTACGCCTGGCACGGATCGACTTTTGTCGATGACCATCGCTGGATATTCAGCCACTTCTTATACTTATAACGCACAGGGCCGCTTAGCTTCCGTTACAACGGAAAATTTGACAAGTAACGGAGTGGCTAATCAAACAAGAACTACCACGTATAGCTACTCGCTTTATAGCGACGGGATGGTGGCAAGTAAGACAGTGACATATCCATCATCGGGCAATGCCAACACCGTCACGTACTCTTACAACACAGACGGATTTCTCACGTCGGTTACAAACGCCTTAGGGCAGAGCGTGGCCTACGGAAATATAGATGCCATCGGCGAGCCGGGCACAACCACATCTATCAACGGTGATGTAACTAATTATGCGTACACTGCAGGAAGATTGACGACGCAATCGCACGCACATAATGGAACAACATACACCAAATATTTCTACTACGACGCCAATTCGCGCAACGTATCAAAAGTCATTCAGTATGACGGCGAAACGGTCGTTAACAACTATGACGCCGACTTCAAGGTTACATCTTCCGTTTGGACTGGTCCGTCGGGGGCGTCTATCACGAAATCCCTTGCATACGACGCCAATGGTGATGTAACCGGTGAGAGCCTGACGCGCGCAGGCGCCTCGAGTCCCGACTATTCAGTCAGCACGGCATATGATCAGCTGGGAAGAGTCATTTCCATTATTGGAAACAACGGCCAAAAAGAATCCATCACTTACAACGGCAATGGTCAAGTTGCCAGCAAAAGTAACGCTCTAGGCGAGACAACTCAGTACACCTACGATAGCTATGGAAGGCTTCAGTATGTCTATGATCCGACCAATAAATCAGAGGTGTACTACTACGATTTCGGTGACGACCCTATCGAGATCATAGATCCTCGAGGCTTAGCCACCACGTACACCTATGATGGATTTGGCCAAAAATGGTCGATGAATAGTCCGGATACCGGGACGACAAGCTATAGCTACGACGCTTTTGGGCGTTTGTCTTCCAAGACCATGGCCAATGGATCTTCCATAAGCTACAGCTATGACACCCTCAATCGTGTCACTGAAAAGAATGGTGGCTCGCAGGTGTATAACTACACCTACGATTCCTGCACTTACGGGGCCGGGCGGTTGTGTAGCTACAACGGCACTACAGGGGGTGGCGGTGCATCGACATTGACCTATACGATCGAGGGTCTGGTGAACACTCGGTCAGACACCACATTCCTTGGCACGGCAACGACAACCTATTCGTATGACGAGATGAATCGTCTTACTCAAATAGTAGCCGGAAGCACCTACACGGCTAACTATAATTACACCGATGACCAGGTTTCGAGCGTTGGAGTGATTTTTGGAAGTCAGAACGTCACGGCCGTCAGTAATATTGTGTATGACGCAATGCGCCATCCGATCAGCTGGAGTTTTGGTAACGGTGAAGTTCGGACACGAACCTATGATGCGGACGGTCGCCTTACGTCAATTGAGGCAACCTTGGGTGGATCGACTATACAAAGCCTCACGTATAGTTATGACACGGCTAACCGAGTGACAGCCATCACGAACGGAGTCTATTCAGCGGCATCGCAAAGTTTCGGATATGACACCCTGGATCGGCTCACGAGCGAGGCCGGCGGCGCACCGATGTCCATCGCTTACGATGCAAACGGCAATCGAACACAACAAAACTGGATGACCTCAGATACGGTAGATGTATCGGGATCGAACAATCAGATTACTTCCCGCGGCGCCACGTCCTTTGGTTATGACGCTTCCGGAAATCGTACGAGTGATGTGGCTAGTGGCGTTACCACTACCTACTCCTATGATGCCTTTAACCAGCTAAAAACCCTGACCCGAAGTGGCTCGGTATCGATTTGTCAGGCGAACTACACCTGTCCGACATTCGCATCCGGTTCAACCTCTTATCAAGCTGACGCACTTGGCCGCCGTGATTTTGCCTATGGCCCGGCTGGCCTATGGCTACTTTCGTATGGCCTTGGGAATGAACTTACGGGAGAAATCACGTCACCTGCGTCAGGCAGTGTGAACGTGAACTCATACGTGTGGCTTAATGGTGAGCCTGTAGTGCTTTTGAACGAGATAGCCGGTACGGACTACCCCATGTACTACATGCATGATGATGCACTGGGTAGGCCAGAAATCATTACCAATGGTTCAGGCTCCACGGTTTGGCGCGCTCAAAATTATGCCTTTGACAGGGCTATCGTCACGGCCGGCATAGACGACGTAGATATGGGATTGCCTGGACAGATATACGATGCAAATAGCGGGTTTTGGAGCAATGGATTTCGCGACTACGCTTCAACGGATGGCCGTTATCTACAGTCCGACCCCATAGGCCTTAGGGGAGGAGTAAATACTTATGCCTATGTGGAAGGAAATCCGCCTAATAATATCGATCCACTGGGATTGGATGGATTTGGCGATATGCAGGGCGCATTTTGCCCGGGAGGCTTGTGTACGCTTCCCCCAGATATGATCCAAAACTCATATGGCACTCCCAACATGGGACCTGTGTATGTTCTGGGCGCTCCGTCTATAGCTGTGTCTGCCGCCGTTCTCCTCCCAGAAATATCGCTTTCGGGAATTGCACAGACTGCGTTGCTCGCGAATGCACTGAATGGAGCTATCGAGGTACCAACAGTTATAGCTGAAGGCCTACCGCAAACAGGAATATTGGCTGACGCGCTAGAATACATCGGCGAAAGTTTTGAAACGCAGCCGCCGCCACCAACGCTTCCGGTTCCAACCCAACCTGTGGCCGCACCGTTGGCAGTGCCAGCAAGCAATCAGACTACATGCCCACGATGAAATCTGACGAAAGTATCACCGCCTTACTTTTGAATAAGGTCGCTTCCGCGCGAGCGGGCGACCCTAAAGAAGCCATCGCCGCAGCTATGCTGATCCATAAATTTCCATTGATAGCGCGGCGCACGGGATTGACTTCAGAGTACGAATTCTTTCTGAATTTTGGTATGCGATCGAAGGATCCTGAAGTCCTTGTTACTGCAGGCGAAGCCCTGATTCAAGGAAAGAGATTGGCCCGCAACCCAAGAATGGGTTCGCGCTATTTTTTAAAGACAAAAAATTTGTCTCCATTTATGGGGGCATTTATGTTTGCACGGTTAGATGTTCTTCAAAATCGTCCCATAGTCAGAAGAATGTTGCAGAAGGGAGCGGAGGCGGGACACATTCCTTCTGTCCTTCTATTGGAAAGGCTTCGGCACCGTAATGTCAAAAAATATTTCTTTATTTTCACATTGCCAAGTTATTTAATTTTCGCAATAAAATGTAAGCGGATCACGGATGCCGGATTAAAGGACAAGGAAAATTTATATATGCGATTTTGGCGCTACAAGGACGTGGGCATGGAAGTATATGAGAAGTTGACCAAGGCCGTACCTATAGACAGGGCGTCTCCTTTCGAAGATATAGAGGAAGCCTTGTCGGATTGAATAAGTTCGATCTACTGGCCGCACTTCGCATATATATGCCTATGTGGAGATAGCCCGATTGGCGCAATTGATCCTTTAGGCCTTAAATGCACAACAGCACAAACTGCAATGCAGTGTACTACATGCATGATGATGCACTGGGTAGGCCAGAAATCATTACCAATGGTTCAGGCTCCACGGTTTGGCGCGCTCAAAATTATGCCTTTGACAGGGCTATCGTCACGGCCGGCATAGACGACGTAGATATGGGATTGCCTGGACAGATATACGATGCAAATAGCGGGTTTTGGAGCAATGGATTTCGCGACTACGCTTCAACGGATGGCCGTTATCTACAGTCCGACCCCATAGGCCTTAGGGGAGGAGTAAATACTTATGCCTATGTTGGCGGGAATCCGATAAGTGAGATCGATCCGCTCGGTCTATGCGACCAGCAAAAATGTACCGCCGCGCGCGCTCTTTTGGCATCACTTGGTCAGCAACTCTCCTCCACCGGGAGTGCCGTAACATGGACCGGGGTAGGACTGGTCGCCGCATCAGGAGTTGCCGGAATTTTGGCCCCGGAGGGGGCGCCTGCCGAAATAGGAGGGGCAGAGACTGGCGCCGGACTAATCGACGCCGGAGGAGCATTATCAACTATGGGGGAGACACTGACAGGATATGCACAGGGTGGCTATAAGGGTGCCGGGCTATCATTTATTAAAAGTGTGGCAATTGATCATGGTGGAAGTTTTGCTCTGGGACGTCTATTTAATGGAGTGGAAAATTCGACCTTAAGTGCTGCTAACTCCATTCTTGGGCAAGTTCCCGCTGCATTGTCAGCGGAGGGGGCGGCCTGTGCAAACAATTAATTGGCTGCGGCAATCTTGGTGGGTTCTCTTGGCGGCGGGATTTTTTCTATACGAAATCGTTAGTGGGCTGAGGACAGGTAATGCGGCTTTAATCTACGGTCGCGTTAAGAGATCTGTCGATCCGGTGCTCTATTGGGTCGCAATGTTTTTGATTGGCTCCGCATTTGTTGTAGCCATATTGATTCTTATTTTCTGGCCCAACTAATTTTGGCATCGTATGTATTCGTAAAACTTGCGTATCGAAACTCGCGTCTAGGGAAAAATCGCACGGCCGGGCCCAAGCAAACGATGAGGGTGACGCGCGTCCCTGCGCGTCGCAAGCACTTAGAACGTCAGGCTCCAGTTGTTCAGGGTGCCGTAGTCGCCGTAGTAGTTCGGATCGTTGTCGATCACCTCCAGCGTCCAGGTACCGTTGCTCTTCACGGACGAGGCATTCACCGTCCAGGTCTTGTTGATGTTGCCGTTGTTCTCGTAGTTCGGCTGTTGCAGGATCGCGTAGTCACCGTTCGGCGCGAACAGCACGATCTCCAGATCGCCGGACCAGTTGTGGGTGATGCTGGCATGCACCTTCAGGTTCGACGGCGCATTGCCCGATTCACCCGTCACCGAGATGTTGCTGGTGATGGTGGCGTTGTCGTTGATCACCACCGGCGTGTTGTTGGAGAACACACCCGAACCGCCGCTGCTGCTCACCGTCACCGACTGGCTGCTGCTGTTGCTGGCGCCGGTGTTGTCGGTCACCTTCAGCGAAACGGTGTACGTGCCGGCCGCGGTGTAGGTATGGCTGGGGCTGGCCGAGGTCGAGGTGCTGCCATCACCGAAGTTCCAGGCGTACGCGTTGATGGTGCCGCCGGTATCGGTGGAGGTGTTGGTGAAGGCCACCGTCAGTCCGCTCACGCTATCGGTAAAGCTGGCAACCGGCTTGCCGCTCGCGCTCGAGGACACCGTGACCGTGCCGGTCTTGGTGTTGGTCGCACCGGTGCTATCGGTCACTTCCAGTGACACGGTGTAGGTGCCTGCGGCGGTGTACGTATGGCTCGGGCTGGCCGAGGTCGAGGTGCTGCCGTCACCGAAGTTCCACGCATACGAGGTGATAGTGCCGCCGGTATCGGTGGAGGTATTGGTGAAGTTCACCGTCAGGCCGCTCACCGTATCGGTGAAGTTGGCCACCGGATCGCCGCCCGACGAACTGCCGCCGCCGGCCAGCGTGCTGAACTGGCCGACGATCACGCTGCCCCAGCCGGAGGTGTAGTCCCAACCGGTGCCGGCGGTTTCACCATCGTTGTTGCCCGAGGTGATGTCGTGGAACGCGTTGGCGTAGTTGCTCGACGACGACTGCGCGACCTTGTAGATCACCGGCGCGGCAAAGCCGAGGCTGGTGCCGTTGGCCTGCAGCACATGCGCCCAGAAGCCGACCGCCAGCGGTGCGGCCAGGCTGGTGCCGCCGATCTGCTGGTTCGCTTCGCCATCCACCGTCACCAGCGCGCCACTGTCGGGGCTGGCATCGAAAGCGATGTCAGGCACGCCGCGATAGGTCTGGTTGGTGATGCCGGCCACGCCCTGCTGCCAGCTCGGAATCGGCTCGAAGGTGCTGGGGCTGCCGCCAGTCGCGCCTTCGTTTTCGCTGAGGTTGTTCCACACCGTTTCGCTTTGCCAGGTGGTGTTGGGACTGGTGTAGACCTCGGTTCCGCCCACGGCGGTGACGTATTCCGAGCTGGCCGGCCAGCTCGGCGTGACGCCACCGTTGCCGCATTCATCGGCACCGGAGTCACCGGCTGACACGAAGAACGTCTGGCCCTGCGCCACGGCCTGCTTGAAGGTGGTGTCGTTCGATGCAGCCGAACCGTCGGACTGCGCATCGGTCTCGCACTCGCCCAGCGAGACGTCGATCGCCTTGAGCAGGTTGTCCGACACCACGGACGCGTAGTCGGTCTGCAGAGCCGAATCGTCCAGCGACGCGGCGACGTAGAAGTAATACTGCTTCACACCGGTGAACGCGATGATGTCCTGGCTATCCAGATCCCATTCGCCATCGCCGGTATTGCTGCCACTGCCGCTGCCGACGCTGCTGTCACCCTTCAGCGTGATGGTGACGCCCGAGTCCACCGACTTCAGGTCGCTTTCGACATTGCTCATCGGGCCCGAGGATACCGAACCCACCGCCACCGAAGTCACGTTCGCCATGCCGCTGGCGCCGTAGATCGACGGGAAGTCGGAAGGCTGATGTCCCACCGCCGAACCGGTCGCTTCCGGATGCGTGGCGAGCGCGTGCGCGGCGATCGGATCGTGATAGCGCGCGAACACCGTCGAGCGATGCACGTTCTGCATGCCGAGCACGGCGTGCACGATACCTTGCAGGCTGGCCGGAATCTGCACGGCGCTGCTGTTGGCATAGGCGTCGCGGCCATCATGCGTCTTCACATGCACGAAGTTGGTATTGAACGCCGCCTGCGCGTTATCGGCGTGGCCATCGGCCTCCACCAGGGCATTGTTCGCGGCGATCTGCACGTTGGTGAAGCCGGCCTTGGTCAGGTACTCGGCCACCTGCTGTGCCTGCGCGGCGGTCGGCGCATATTGCGCGTTGAACTGTGCGGAGGTCAGCGGCTTGAAGCCCGGCTTGGCGATGTAGTTGTCCAGCTGCTGCTCGTTGCGCAGCTTCAACGTCACCACGACATGCATCGCCTGCGAAAAGGCCAGCGGCCCAACCACCTTGTCGCCGTTACGCAGGGTAACCGCCGGATGCAGGTTCACCATCGCGGCACTGGCAACCGCGGCAACCGCGCCGCTTGCCACCGGCTGCGCAGCGATACCCATGGAACTGCCCAGTGCAACAAGACCCATTGCTGCAACCAGCGTTTTCATACGGAAATGACTTGGCATTTAGTTTCCCCAGAAAAATTCGGGACGAACGACCCCGATGAGGTCGCGAGTACCCCATAGCAGTTAAGTCGCGCGTGGACGCGACGCCATTGAATCGAAAGGATTACCCAGCGACTCCTCGAGCCTCGGCGAGCTGCAGCTCCCCCTGCGCTCCCACTGCGTGCAGTGCCGACGTAACGCTCGAACGACGCATCTTCCCCAATCTCTGGCGTCGTCGTGGAATCATTCGTCGCGTGCTCCCTACGACGAATGCATTCGAAATTATCTGTCGAACAAACCTGCGTCAAGCTGCAGACATAGAACCAATCCGCAGAAACTCATGACCCATTCGAGCCCATAAAAACAGCCGTTTTATTCACAAAAATTAATGACGAATCGCAGCGCACAAACTTGCACGAGTGTTATCGATAGCAATGTGCATGCACATGCACAGCCATCAACACGATTCGTATGAAACACTGCATTCACCGCTACTTAGCTGTCGGTGCAGCGTGAAAGTGAAAATATTTTTCACGCAACTTTTCCCGAAGGCGTAGCGTCACGAAAGGCCATGCGCTTGCATTGATATCGGTATCCGCAAGGCCCGCGTAAGTCTTCGTTCGGAATGACTGTCATGCAGCAGATGGAACGGCTTCACGTTTGCACGATCCAAAAACGCAGGCATTCACGCGTGCAACACAACGCATCACCCAAAAAAGCATGAATGGATGCTGACGCACACACTGCGTTCAATGCTCCAGACGCACACCAAGCTCGGCCAATCGACGTAAGCCATCCGGTGTCGGCAACAACGCGCGATTGCGTTGTGCATGGCGCAGCCATCCGGCTTCGAGCATCGCACCGGTGATGGCGACGCCCAGCGGACCGCCGATATGCAAACGGCGTTCGGTCCAGTCCAGGCACCCACGTCCGCGCAAATGCAGCAGTTGCTGCGTCGAACCGGTTTGCCAACCAGCGCGCACCAGAGCCTCGGCTGCCGCTGGAAGCAGACTGAGGCCATCGCTGCCGCTATGCAGCCAGCCGCGCTGCAACCATGCCTCACACAGGGCCACGCCCAGTTGCCCGGCGAGATGGCGATAACAGGTGCGCGCTCGGCACAGGGCCGCATCGCGCGTGGTGGTGATCGGCACGTTATGTGCCGCGTGCGGCAAGGCCATCGCTTCCAGCCATGCGGCGACATCGTCGTTGGCCAAACGGAAATATCGGTGGCGTCCCTGTTCATGCAGGCCGAGCAAACCGCCGTCGAGCAGGCGCTTGAGATGGGCGCTGGCGGTGGCGGGGCTGACGCCGGCGATGCGTGCGAGTTCGCCCGCCGGGCGCGTGGTGCCGTCCATCAGAGCGAGCAAGATCGCCGCGCGTGCAGGTTCCGCCAGCAAGGAACCCAGCTCGGCCAGCTGATAGCGATTGAGCGGGCTTGCCTCGGTCATGTGGGCAGTCTATTCGCCGGCGCGGATAAACGCTTCGTTGCCGATCGAAGCATCACCCGCTTTGCTCCCTCTCCCCTTCGGGGAGAGGGCTGGGGTGAGGGGCCAACCTCGCGAAGAGGTTTATACGCAGCGCGAATTCACTTAAA
Source organism: Dyella flava (assembly GCF_016904955.1). Classification (GTDB taxonomy): domain Bacteria; phylum Pseudomonadota; class Gammaproteobacteria; order Xanthomonadales; family Rhodanobacteraceae; genus Dyella_B; species Dyella_B flava. The sequence goes on from NZ_JADIKE010000036.1 coordinate 230,181, forward strand.
AAAATAACGCCGTAGCCACAACGTTCGAGGCAAGCGCAGCCCCTCACCCCAACCCTCTCCCCGAAGGGGAGAGGGAGCAAAGCTTCGGGAGCAAGGCGGCATCAAGTTAGTAATAGTACGTAACGAAAAAGCGGCGTTCGCCTACATACGAAAGCACCGCAACTCGATAACTTGAGCAGGCCATCGACAAGTCCTTCGAGGCGACATCGAGGCCACGGCAATCGTGCTGTGAGAATCGCGGATCGTGAGAGTCATCACCTCCCACGACCCGCTAACCACAACCAGGAGTAGCTGATTATGGCTAAGCCAAATCATACGGCACCTTCACGCGTGTCGGGAATTTCCGACCACCTACGTACCCATCTGCACGGCGTTGCGCCCGATTCGCTGGACACGGGCGAGCCATCGCCACCAGACATTGACCACCTCATCGCCTGCATCTTCGAGGCAAACACTGTCATCAATTGCCTGCTCGCAGACAGTGATGCCTATTGTGAGGCGATCGACAACGGGTTGAACGTACAGCCGGATCAATGGCCACTTACGCCCGTGACGTGTGCTGGTTTGCTGGTCGCGAGCGAACTGCTCGACCAATTCGCCGAACGGCTCATGCTTGAGCCCATTGGGTAACGCGCCAGGGTCTGTATGATCGTTACCGCGGCACATCACCTGGAGGTCGATGTGCCGCACCTGGCGCGTCGAACTACGCCTTGCGCTTTGCGCGCGGTGTCGTGGACAACTTTGCGTAATCGATCAAGGCCGTGCACAGATGGTCATAGAGCGTACGCACGCGCAGGCTGCGGCGCAGGTCCTCGTGCATCACCACCCACGTTTCCATGTTCAACGTAAAACGTTCCGACAGCAGATGCACCAGGGCGGCATCGTGCCGTGCAATACCCACCTGACATATACCAATGCCATATCCCGCCCGGATCGCCGACAACGCAGCGAGATCGTTATCGGTGCGCAAAGCGAAATGTTCGCGCGTATAAGGCAGCTCAGCCGGACGCAGCTTACGGATATACGCCGTTTCGCGATCAAAGCCGATCAAGGCATGCTCGGCGAGATCGGCGATGCTTTTCGGCTGACCGTTCGCTTTGAGATATCGCCGATGCGCGAACAACCCCAACGGAATCTTGCCGATCTGCCGCGCCACCAGCGCCTGTTGCGTGGGCCGCATCATGCGCACAGCGATGTCCGCATCGCGTCGCAGGATATCTTCCGGCAGGTTCGATAACGACAGCTCGATCACAATGCCAGGATGCTGCTGTCGAAACGCAGCGAGTATCGGCGGCAACACTTCCACACCGATCACCTCACTGGCCGCGATGCGCACCACACCGGCCACCACGTCCTGCCGCACGGTGGCAGCACGCCGCAACGCCGCCGAGGCGGAAGCCATCGCCTGTGCATGTCCCATCAACTCGTGCGCCAGATCAGTGGGAGCTAACCCCTGTTGTGAGCGCGCAAACAACGGTACACCCAGGCTCTCCTCCAGTTCGCGGATATGCCGCCCCAGACTCGGCTGGGTCATGCCCAGGCTGCGCGCCGCGCCGGACAGGCTTCCTTCGCGCATCACCGCGAGGAAAGAGCGATACAACTCCCAATCGGGCTCGGTCTTGGCCATGCATATTTGTATAGCAGATCTGCACGATTTGGCAATTTTCTTTCATCACGGCCGGGACCAGACTTTGTCCATCCCAACCGAGGACAAGCTCATGCATGCGCAGAACACAGCATTGGTTATCGGCGCCCACGGCGGCATCGGCAGCGAAACCTGCCGGGCGCTGCAACGCCACGGCTGGCAGGTTCGCGCACTGGTGCGCCACCTTCCTGAAGATGCCGGCAAGGACGGCATCACCTGGATCAAGGGCGACGCCATGCAGCGGGAGGATGTACTGGCCGCCAGCCAGGGTGTCGAACTGATCGTGCACGCGGTGAATCCACCCGGCTATCGCAACTGGGACCAGCTGGTGCTGCCCATGCTCGACAACACCATCGCCGCCGCCCGCGCGCAACGTGCCCGCATTGTCTTGCCCGGTACGATCTATAACTTCGGTCCCGATGCGTTTCCGCTGCTGCGTGAAGATTCACCGCAGCGTCCGCTGACACGCAAAGGCGAGATACGCGTGGAGATGGAGCGCAAGCTGGCCGCTGCCGCAAGTCACGGTGTGCGTACGTTGATCCTGCGCTGCGGGGATTTCTTCGGTCCGCATGCTGGCAATACCTGGCTCTCGCAAGGTTTGATCAAAGCTGGTTCACCGGTGAAAACGCTGCACTATCCCGGCGACTACCGTATTGGCCACGCGTGGGCTTACTTGCCGGATGTGGCGGAAACCATCGCACGCTTGCTGGATCGCGAGGATGCGCTGGCCGATTTTGAGAGTTTTCATTTCGGCGGTTATTGGCTGGATGGCCACGGCATGCTCGATGCCGTGCGTGCGGCGGCGAACAACCCGCGCATTGCTGCCGGGCACTTTGCCTGGTGGCTCACTGCGGTGCTTGCGCCGTTTGTGAAGACGCTGCGTGAGGTGCGCAAAATGCGCTATTTGTGGAAGTCGCCGATACAGCTGGACGATCGCAAGTTGATTGCGTTTCTGGGTGGCGCGCCTTATACGCCGGTTGAGCAGGCCTTGCGTGCCACTTTGATCGGCATCGGAAGCATGCCTACAGCTCTGCTCCCTCTCCCCTCCGGGGAGAGGGTCGGGGTGAGGGGCCAATCTTGCGAAACAGTCGCATGCGTAGCCTTGAAACATCGAAGCGAAGATGTGTCGTAACGACGGCATCTATGGCAAGCCCAGCCCCTCACCCCAGCCCTCTCCCCGCAGGGGAGAGGGCGCAGGGCTGCGCGAGCGCGACCCTTCGCCGCAAACTGCTTTTCTCCCTCTCCCCTCCGGGGAGAGGGTCGGGGTGAGGGGCCACTCTTGCGAAACAGTCGCATGCGTAGCCTTGAAACATCGAAGCAAGCATTTGTCGTAACGACGGCGTCTATGGCAAGCCCAGCCCCTCACCCCAGCCCTCTCCCCGGAGGGGAGAGGGAGCAGGGCTGCGCGAGCACGACACATCGCCGCAAACTGCTTTTCTCCCTCTCCCCTCCGGGGAGAGGGAGCAGAGCTGCGGCACGAGCGCGCTCTTACGTACCGCGTGGCTTGGCACGATGCGTAGGCATCGCCGTCCACGGATCGTCCGGCCACGGATGCCTGGGATAGCGCCCCTTCAACTCCTTCTTCACCTCCGGATAGGTGCGCTCCCAGAAACCTTTCAGATCCTGCGTCACCTGGATCGGACGCCCCGCCGGCGACAACAGATGCAAAGTCACCGGAACACGCCCACCCGCAACCCGCGGCGTATCCGCCAGACCAAACAACTCCTGCAGCTTCACCGCAAGCACCGGCGCTTCACCGGGAACGTATTCAAGTCGACGCGTCTGGCCACTAGGTACGGTCAAACTATCAGGCGCCTGCGCATCAAGCTGACGACGCTGCTCGTAGTCAAACAACGCCGCCAACGCCTGCGAAAGATCTTCCTCCGCCAAGGCATCGAGCTTGCGCTTGCCTTGCAGATAAGGCGCCAGCCAATCCTGCAGCGTCTCCAGCAAATACCCATCGGAAACATCGGGCAGTTCAAGCTCCGGCATCCATTCGCGCAACGATTGCATGCGCAAACGCAAACGCCGCGCGGCATCACTCCAAGGCAAGGCCGCCAGACCACGCTGGCGAATCGCAGCCAGCAGCGCCGGCACGGCATCTTCCGCCTGCACGGGAACACTACGCCGCTCCAGCACGATCGCACCGAAGCGGCGCTCTTCGAACGCCTCCACCGCCGCACGTTCGTCATTCCAGCGCACATGCCGTCTGCGCTGAAACTGCTCGGGAAAATCCTGCTCAAGCACACGCGGATCAAGCGGTGCAGCGGAAAGTATCAGGCTGTCGCGCGCCTCATGCCGCAAATCAAGCACCACCAGCCAAGGCTCGCCCAGCAGCGCAGTCTGTGCGTGCAAGCGCGCACCACGCCCGTTGGCCAGCGTATAGCGAAGCGGATTGCCTTCATCCTGACGCGCGATGCGATCAGGAAAAGCGTGCAACAGCAGATCGCCGGCGGCGTGACTATGCGGCACACCACTCGCTGCGCTGCGCACATCGAGACGACGGCGCCAGCCTTTGCTGGCCTGTTCGATGGCGGCCAAAGCACCTGCATCAGCGCCACTGTTGTAACCGGTCGCGCTGCGGCGATCGCGCCAGGCATGCAGTGCGTTGAGCCGTACCCGGAAGTCGTCGCTGCGCGCCTGCTCACCCCGTAACGGCGAGCGTGCTTCCATCAAGGCCAGCAGATCGGCGATCAGCGCATGCAGGCCTTCCGGCGCACGCAGTGCTGCGGCACCCAGGCGCGGCGTTGCACCGAGTTCAAGCATGCGGCGTCCCAGCGAGCTGATGAGCTGTTGCGTATCCAGTGCACCAAGCCGTACCAGCAGTTCACGTGCCTGCGCCAGTGCGCCGGATGGCGGCGCGTCCAGCCACGGCAGCTGCGCACTGCCCCAGGCAGCCAGTTCCAACGCCAACCCGGACAATTCCGCCTGCATGATTTCCGCCGTACGCGAAGGATCCAGGCGGCGGCTTTGCGGCCACAAGCGATACGCCGTGCCTTCGGCGACGCGGCCGGCACGGCCCGCACGCTGATCGGCCGAAGCCTGCGAAATGGTCACGGTCTCCAGCCGGGTGAAACCCGAATTGGGATCGAAGCGCGGCTCGCGCGCCAGACCGGTATCGACCACCGCGCGAATGCCCGGCAAGGTCACGCTGGATTCGGCCACGTTGGTAGCGAGCACGACCCGCCGCGTTCCTTGCTCGGCCGGCGCAAGTGCCAGCTGCTGCTCGGCAAGCGACAACTCACTATGCAGCGCCACCACCTCCACATCACCCCGTTGCAGTGTCTGCGCAAGCACGCTTTGCACCCGCGCGATTTCGCGTCGGCCCGGCAGGAAAGCCAGCACGTCGCCGTCATTTTCATCCAGCGCCTGACGCACCACGCGCGCCAGCTGATGCTCCACGCTTTCCTGCGTGCGTGCCGGCGGATAATCAATACGCACCGGAAAACTTCGGCCGGGACTGCTGATCCGCGGCGCATCCAGCCATTGCGCGATGCGTTCGCCGTCGAGCGTGGCGGACATCACCACGATGCGCAGATCAGGCCGCAAGGTGGCTTGGATATCCAACGCCAACGCCGCGCCAAGATCACCCGCCAGATGCCGTTCGTGGAATTCATCGAACAGGATCGCACCGACCTCCGACAGCTCGGGATCGTCCTGAATCAAGCGCGTAAGAATGCCTTCGGTAACCACCTCAATGCGCGTCGCCGCGCTGACCTTCGACTCGAAGCGAATGCGATAGCCAACCGTCTGCCCAAGCGGCTCACCCAACTGCTGCGCCATGAACTGCGCTGCTGCACGCGCGGCGATGCGGCGCGGCTCCAGCATCACGATCTTCTTGCCGTCCAGCCATGGTTGGCCGAGCAGCGCCAACGGTACCTGAGTTGTTTTACCGGCGCCCGGCGGTGCTTCCAGCACCAAACGCGGCTGCGCGGCCAGCGAGGTGCGGATATCGGGTAGTAGCGGAGTGATCGGAAACATCGGCGCATTCATGCAGCGATGATAATGGGCGGAAGCAGACCCGCCCACCCGAGCCATGCATGCCTCGATACGAGGCATGCATGGCTGCGGTGCATTACTGCCGGAGTGGCTTGGTGGTCACGCCGGTCGGTGATGCCGCAGCGGGCGTGGGATGATTGAGTAACGGCGCCAACGATTCGAAACCATTTTGGTACTCGTCGGTGATCTGCTTGGCGTCTTCGCTACTGGTAATCACACGCGGGGTAATCAGTACGATCAGTTCGGTACGGCTCTTGGTCTTGCCGGTGGAGCCGAACAGCTTGCCCAGGATGGGAATATCGCTCAACCACGGCACGCCCTGATTAGTGGTGGCGTTGGTCTGTTGGATCAGACCGCCGAGCAACACGGTCTGGCCATTCTGCACGCCAAGCTGGGTAGCGATCTGGCGCTGCTGGATGGTGTAGTTGCCTTGGCTGTTGGCACTGCCGACAGTGGAGCTGACTTGCTGATCGATATTGAGATAGATCAGTCCACCCGGATTCACGCGCGGCTGCACGTCGAGAATGATGCCGGTGGGAATGTATTGCACCTGGCCTACCGTCGTTGCCGTAGAGGTGGTTCCCAGGCCGGTGTAATAGGTCTGGTTGACCGGAATCTGGTTGCCCACCTCGATATGCGCCACCTGGTTGTTGAGCACGACCAGCGAAGGCGCCGACAGCGTCTTGGTATTGCTGCTGCTTTCGAGAGCGCTGACGGCAGCCTGGAATTTTCCGTTCGAACTCAGGAACGAATAGAAGAACGGTTGTCCGTTATACGTATTGGTCGAATTGGTACCGGAGCCACCGCCCAGGGCGATCATGCGATGAGAATACGGATTGCCCGGCGTGTAAGAGCTGGTCCCTTCGCTGTTGGAGGTCTGCTGCGTTCCGGCCAATCCTTGCAGATACCACTGCACGCCAAATTCGAGGTCGCCGCTCAGATCCACTTCGAACACGCGCGTTTCAATCTGCACCTGCAACGGCGGCACGTCGAGCTGCTTGATCGCGCTTTGAATCTCCTGCCACTGCGCCGGACGCGCGCGCACCAGCAACTGGTTATTGGCATCCACCGAGCTGATGCGGATGCTGCCGTCCTTGGAGCTGTACCCCTGATCCTGGTTGTTGTTGCTGGACAGTCCACCGTTCATGCCGACGCCGCTGACGCCGGTACCGCCGCCGATGCCGCCGGTCGACGAAGACGAGCTGCCGAAGCTGCTGCCGGTCGACCCGGTTGACGTAGACGGGTACGAACTGCTGCCCGTGCTGCTACCGAAACCGCTGGACAAACCACCGCTGGTGGAACTGCCGAAACCGCCGGCGGTACTGCCCATGCCGCTGGACGAACCACTGGCGTTGTTGCCGATGCCCAGCGTCGTGGCGCCGCCCGCACCCGGCGCGACGCCGCCGCCACGATCATTGCCGCCGCCGTTGGCGTTATCCGTGTAGATCTGCGCCAGGTAGTGCGCCAGATCCGAGGCGTTGACATTGCGCACGTCGTAGACATACAGCTGCGGTTCGTTGCCGCCGCCGAGATCGATCTTGTCGATCCAGGTGCCGACTTCGCTGAGGTATTCCGGCTGCGTGCTGATCACCACCAACGCATTGGTGCGCTTGATCGGAATGAAACGCAGCATGCCGGCCAACGGCGTATCGCCCTTGGTGCCGAACATGCTGTCAAGCTGCGGCATCAGGTCATCGACGGTCGCGTGCTGCAGATTGAATACGCCGACCGACATGCCGCGCAGCCAGTCGACGTCGAAGGTGCGCACGGTGCGGTCGTAATTGGCCAGCTCATCCGGCGTGCCCGCCACCACGATGACGTTGCGCGCATTGTCGACCAGCAGGATCGAATCCGGACGCGCGAACGGCTTGAGCAGTTTCTGCATCTGATCGGCGGCGATGTAGTGCAGCGGGAACAGGCGCGCCTGCAAGCCGCCAGCCGGCGCGACTGCACCGAGGCTCGGCGCGACATTGCCCTGCACCGCATCCTTGTCCGGCATGACGACGTAACGGCCGTCGGTCTTGATCAAGGCGTTATGCGTCCACGACAGCAGTGTCTCCAGGATCGGCATCGCCTGGGTGCTGTCCACCGGCTCGGCGGTCGAGAAGGAGATGTTGCCCTGCACGCCGGGCACGATGGTGTAGTTCTCGTGCAACAAGTCGCCCAGGATCGCCTTCACTACCGCCTGTACCGGCTGGTTTTCGAAATTGAAGGTCACCGCACCGGCACCCGCCGCTGCCGGGCGCGGGGTCGATAGCTCGGTCGGGCGCACGAACTGTCCCGTACCGGTGGAGATACTGGCCACGGGCGGTGCCGGCGTGTTGTTGCCCAGATTGCTGTTCAGCGCCTGCGGCTGTGGCGCCGGCTTTTCGGTGCCGGCGATAGCTTCGCGCTCCAGCGACAGATCCGGCTTCACCAACGGCTTGTTGGCGGCACAGCCGACCACGAAGACCACCAGCGCGATGGCGCTTATACGCAGGCCGTGACGTCGGTAAAGTTGCGTGCGCGTGTGTGACATGAATCAGTGTTCTCCCTGAGCGTTTCCGGCCTGCTGGGAACGCTGTTTAAGAATGGCGGCCCTGAGTTGCTGAAATCGTTGCGCTTGCGTGGCGTTCGACGGCATGGGGCCGCCGGGTGGTGGCAAGTTGTGCGGTTGCATTTGCATGCCGGGCGATCCGCCCATCGGGATCGCTGGCGCGGCGGCATTCGTTGCGGGCTGATCTATAGGTGCACCAGCCGGCAGTTTTAGTTCCGTGCGTCCGCTGGGGGAGGCGAAAATCGCCGAGCGCGGCAATACCTTGATCAATTTCCAGGAGCTGTCCGGCAGGTTGGCGCCTTCCTTGACTCCTACGTCCTGGCTGTCGTCGTCCTTGTTGGGGTGGGTGGGGCCCAACAGGGCCATATGCAGCGTCGGCGTCAGGATGATGCCGGTCAGCTGCAGATCGTTCAGGCTCACGCCCGAGTCGCCGCCCTCGCTGCTGACGATGGGTTTGCGGTCACTGCTGAATAAGGGGTGGTCCCAGACCTGCGCGTAACTCTGCAAGGCCGGCGGTGTCGGCAGGGCAACCGGATGCTCGGCGGGTAACGGTGGCGTGACGCGGGGAGCGTCCCACTCCACGCCCCGGCCGACGCCAAACAGCAGGCAGAGCAGCACGCCGCCGAGTACGGCGACCACCGTGGCAAATGCGGGAGTTAAACGGCGTTGGGCGGCGGCGTTCATTGCGCATCGTCTCCCGCTGCCGCGTTGTCGCCATTGCCGTTGGCGTTGCCCGAACTCGCCGCCGCATGCACGTAACCGGCCAGCGTGAATTGCACTTCCAGCGGTGATGCGCCGCTCCTCTGCATGTTCAGCAGCGGATTGCGGTACACGCTGAAATCCTGCACGAACAGATAGGGTTTGCCCTTTTCCAGGGTGTAGAGCAGGCCAATCAGAGGTTGCATGTCGCAATGCAGGCTGATGCTCACCACGACCTTGCGATACGGATCACTTGCTGTGGTGCTCGGATTGGGCACCGGCATTTTCTGACTGACTTCGCAGCTGCCTTCCTGTGCATGCGCGGCGGCGTCATCGACCACGCGCTGCATCAATCCTGCGGCGGCTGCATTGGGGTCGGATTCGGGCAGGAAGGTGCTGTTGTCGGTCTGGCTATGGCCCAGCTCCGCCAGGCGCTTCTGCAATTGCGGTTTTTCGGCAATCGCCGCAGCGTAACGGCTCTGGGTGTCGCGCAGATCATCCATCTGACTGTCGATATCGCGCAGCGGCGCCACGAACCACCAATGCAGCAACACGAAATAGGCCAGCACCAGCGCCAGCACCAGCAAGCTGATGGCAGCGATGCGGCTCTCGGCGGGTTTCATGGGCCGAAGATTCATTGCGCTGCTCCCGCGCCGCTGTTGCTCGCTGGCTTGGCGCTGTTCGGCATGCGTAATTGCGCATCCATGAAGAAGCGTTCTTTGTTGGTGGCGGGATCGCGCTGGATAACGCCCTGGAAATTGGTGCCGGTAATCAGCTTGCTGCTTTGCAGGACATCGATCAGCGGCGCGGCCTTGTCGCTCTGCCCCTGCATGCCGACCCGTCCGCTGCTATCGATGGTGAAGCGTTCCAGCCAGGTGTCGTCGGGAATGCGCGCGGTGAGATCCTGCAGCACATCCACTACCGCCACCGAATCCATCTTGCGCCGTGCGAGAAATCCCGACGCGCCGGCGCTGTCTTCCAACTGCTTGCGCAGCAGGGCCACTTTCTGGGCGTCGCCATGCATGTCGTCGACCTGAGTTTGCATGGCCGCCAACGCCTCTTCGCGATTGTGCAGCCATTGTCCAAGACAGAGCACCAGCAGCAGCGCCGCGGCACCGGCCAGCATCAGGTTCAGACGACGGCGCGGATCACGCTGCACGCGCGCCATCTCGGGCGGCAGCAGGTTTACACCCAGGCGCTTGTCCCCTTCGCACAGATCCACTGCGTCGATCGCGATGCCCGCATTGCGCAAATGCTCAAGCTTGGCATCCACCGATGTACGCGGCGCAACGATCAGTTCGGCCGCGATGCGGCCGGCCGGTGCGGAACCTGGCAGTTCGCGCAGGTCGTAGTACACCTGATCGGTCCGGAACGGCGTCTGCCGATCCATTTCGAAGGCGCCGATCTGGCGCAGGTTGTCGCGCGCCACTTCCGGCAGCAATAGACGCCGGCGCAGTACCGCCTCTAGCGGCAGGCACAGGGCGAGCCGTAGATCCTGCCGGTCCACGCCTGCCACGGCGGTGTTCAACATCGCCTGTTGCGTCGGTGCGTCGAGGGTGTCGCTCCATGGCGCGGTGGTTTGCGCTTGTCCGCTGCGCCGGACATGCCAGTGGCCGTCTTCATGCCGCAGCAGGCACCACACGTTGCCGCTGCTGAACAGCGACTGCCAGCGCACCGGCAACAAACTGCGCAATTCGCCGCCCCACCAGGCCAGAAAACCAGGCAGAGGCGACCCGCGCCATGCGCGGCGTGCGCGTTCAAGCTGCGGTCGCAGTGTCTGCGTAGCGGAATTCACTCCCCATCTCCCTCTTGCCAGCGCAGCACCGCAAAAGCTTGCGAACCGGGCCGAAATCCTTGCAAACGTACCGTGGCGCGCAGCACCGCGCGCGTTCCATCGGCGAGCACGGCTTCTGAGCGAATACTATGCGTGATGCCATTATTGGCGAACAGCCCCACCCCACTATTGGCAGCGGCATTGGCTGGACGCGCTGCGATCGTCGCCGCAGCTTGTTGCAGGTTCATGCCAGGCGGGATAGAGGCTAGCGCAAGCAATGGCGCGGTGTTGGGATCGGGACTGGGCCGTCCTGACCAGATTGTGACGTAGGGCGCAACGGCCTCATACACGTCGGGCGTCATGCCCAGCACCATCTGCAACTCCTCGACACTGAGGAACGGTCCATTACGCGGCCCGTAATCGCGGCCGGCCGCCGCATAGACAGCCGCACGCTGCGCGGCCTGCTGCTGGGTCATCGGAAAGCTGCGCCAGTCGACGATGGCCTGGGCGATCGCCGCGGCATGCGGCGCATCGACACCGGCATTGCGGAACAGATTGTTGAGTACATCCGGCGTCGCGGCATTGAGATCGACCTTGCCACCTTCGGCGATCACCGAGACGGCAACCTTGGCGCCGTCGTACGCAAAGGGATACACGCGCCCGTCCGCGACCCAACGATCATTCATGTTGGGTGCCTGCAAGGCATAGATGGCGCGCATCACGCCGGCTTCGGCGGCGTAATGCGCACGTGTCTGTTCAAACTGATAGGTGGCCTGCAAACCTTCGGTATGCGCCAGCATGGCGTAGCCACCAAGCAGGATGGCGAGCAGCGTACATGCCCACATCACCAGCAGCAGTGCGACACCGCGCTGAGCACGCTTCTTGATCATGGCCCGGCTCCCGGACCGTTGAATCCACGCAGCAGATTACCCGTGCCTTGCACGGCGGCGGCATTCACACGCAATGGCGCGCTCAGCTGCGGCCATTCGCGGCCATCCTGCAGCGCCAGCTTGATGCTGACGATATTCGGCATATTGCCGGTGCTGTTCCAGTCGCTCTGCCAGTCCATCGCCTGGCCCTGCTGGTTAATACCGCGATAACTGAAACTGCCATCGACCACGCCGTCGACCAGCACCTGCGGCTCACCCAAGGGTTTGGGCTTGCTGCCGTCCGGTGGCAGCATGACCAGGCTCGCGACCAGTTGCTTGCCCTTGTCGCCGTTGGAAACCAGTTTGACGTCGATCAGCTGCGGTCCAAACTGGCCCAGGTAGCCGGGCAGCGGCGCCGCAAAACGCATCTCATTGCTGCTGCCGATGAAGAAGATGCTGTTGCCGTTATCGTCACGGGCGATCGCCTGCGTCATGGCCTGTTCCAGCTCGCGGCGCAGGAACATTTGCGCGGAACGCACATCATCCAGTTGTTCGATCTTCAAGGTGCCGGCTCTCACCGTGTGCGTCGCTGATCGCACGCCCGAGTAAACCCCCAGCAGCAACAGCGACAGCAGCACCAGCGCGCCGAGCACTTCCAACAAGGTAAAGCCGGCTGCACGTTTCATAATGACGGCGCCGCGTTGTTGGGACTGCCGATACGCAGCGTGCTGAAATGCGCCGTGCGCTGGAACGGTCCGGAACCCCACATCACATCCAGGTTGAGCTGATACATCTGCAGCGCGTTGGCGTTGGGCGCCGGCGTCACGCCAGGCGCCACCCACGGCACGACTTCCAGCCGCCATCGATAGTGATCATCGAATTGCCCCTGGCTGACGCCGGGCTGGATGGGGTCCAGCGCAAAGCGTGTATCCATGAGCGAACGCGCCCACAACGCAGCCTGCGTGTATTCGGACGCATTCTGCGAAAGCCGGATCGAGCCGCCCGCCACTTCCATCAGCGCGCCGAAGGTGACCGCCAGCAACAGAATCGCTGCGATCACTTCAAGCAGGCTGAAGCCGCGGGCGTGGCGGGCCGACATGCTCATGAATGCTCAGCCGTGTCGAACAAGGTGATGGCGCCGGTCAGCCAGGACACGTTGACGTGCCATTCGCGCTGGCCGCTGCGTAGCGTGATGCGTCCTCCGGTGGAACTGCCATCGGGGAAAAAGCGAATGCGCGCGACATCGCCGGCGCTCTGGTCGCTGGTCGCGCTCGTTACCGAAAGCTCCAGCCCTTTGGGCAGACGCACATCGCGCTGATCCGCACCGCGATAGGTGCCATTGCCCGTGTTGACCTGAAAAATCCGCTGCTCTCCATGCACGATCGCCTGCGTACGCGTGGTGCGCAACGCAGCCGCCAGTTCACCGGCGGCCGCATTGATGCGCGCGCTGGCCAGGCCATGCGCGACGGAGATGGATACCGCCGCCGCAGCGATCCCGATCAGGATGATGACGGCCAGCATTTCCAGCAGCGTGAAGGCGCGCTGGGCGCGCCGGGAGCGGGAAAGCGGGAACGGGGAAACGCGGGAACGCGTCACGTGATGAAGCTGCGCTCCGCCACGTTCTGCATGCCCCGCTCCCCATCCCCGGATTTTCACTGCCAGTTACCCACATCCGCGTCGTAGCCCTCACCGCCCGGCTTGCCATCGCGGCCGTAGAAGATCAGGTCGTAATTGCCGTGTTCACCGGGGTACTTGTAGCCAAAATCGTGACCCCACGGATCCTTGAGCTGCGAAGGCTTCACATAAGGACCTTGCCAGTTGGTCGCATTCGCCGGCTTGTTGACCAGATCTTCCAATTGCGCCGGCGGCGAGCCGTTGTCCAGCGAATAGCTGTCGATCGCCTGGCTGAGCGTGATGAGCTGCGCCTTGCCGGCACCGTATTTGCCCTTGTCCACGCTGCTGCCGACCTGGCGGACCACGATGGCGCCGACGATGCCGATCAGCACGATCACCGCCAGCATCTCCAGCAGGGTGAAGCCGGCGCTGCGCGCGGGATGACGCAGTTGCCGGGTTCGAGGATATCTGTACTGCATGGGCTGATTTCTCCGTTTTATGCCTGGATCGATGAGATGGGTGGATCGGACCGCGCCGATCACTGGATATTGCTGGTGAGACTGAGCAGAGGCAGCAGGATGGCCGCCATGATGATGGCCACAAAGACGGTCATGATGATGGTGAGCGCGGGTACGAGCGCCGCCAGCAGGCGGTCGATGGAGCGGCGGCTTTCCAGCTCGAAGGTGTCGGCGACTTTCAGCAGCATGGTGTCCAGCTGGCCGGCCTCCTCGCCCACCTGCACCATCTGGATCGCCAGTCGCGGAAACCGCTGCGATTGCGACAGCGCAAGACTGAGGCCGTTACCGCCCTTGACCATCTCGGTCGCCTGAATCAGCGATTCGTCCAACGCCTTGTTCGAGGTGACCATGCGCGCAATGCCCAGCGCGGACAGCAGCGGCACGCCGTTCTTCACCAGCGTACCGAGCGTGCGCGCCAGACGCGCGGTTTCCACCTTCAACACCAGCGGACCGACGAGGCGCATCTTGAGCAGGCGTTCGTGCCAGGCCAGCCGCATGGCGGGATCGCGCATACGCGCGCGCCACACGAACACGCCGCCCACCACGATCACCGCGATCAGCCACCACCAATCCTGCAAGGTGGTGCCCAGCGCCAGCACGGCGCGGGTGATCCAGGGAATCGGCACCTGCATATCCTGGAAGATCGGCACGAACTGCGGCACCACGTAAGTGAGCAGCAACAGCAGCGAGCCGAACACGCCGACCATCAGGAATGCCGGATAGATCAGCGCATTGATGATGCTGCCGCGCAATTGCTGGGTGCGTTCCAGGTAATCGGCGAGACGACGCAGCGTGTCCTCCAGCGAGCCACCGACCTCGCCCGCGCGCACCAAGGCGATGTAGAGCTTGGGAAACACGCCATGCTCTTCATCTAGGGCTTGCGACAACGGCGTACCGCCGCGCACGCGATCGCGCACGCGTTCGATCAGTTTCTTGGCGTGCTCGCCTTCGGGCAGATCCATCAGGATGCCCAGGGCGCGGTCCAGCGGCTGTCCCGCACCCAGCAAAGTGGCGAGCTGGTGCGTGAACTGCGCGAGCTGATCACCGTTGAAAGGTCCGCGCTTGAACAGCCCGGCAAAACCGGTGCCCTCGCCGCCCGCATCGGCAGGTTTGGCTTCGAGCGGCGTGTGCCCCTGATCCTGCAGGCGCACGATCACTTCATCGAGGCTGGCCGCCTCCATCTGTCCTTGAACGATTTCACCGGCGGCACTGACAGCGCGGTAGCGGAATTGACTCATAGAAAATGGCTTTTTGCGTTCGCCTCCTCTCCCCTTCGGGCGACCCGAAGGTAGTCCCGTGGGAGAGAGGATTGAGGTGAGGGGCCAGTCTTGCGCTGACCTATATCGAAGCTCGCTCCGATGTAAGCGAGGGGCAAGAGCACCCCCTCACCCCAACCCTCTCCCCGGAGGGGAGAGGGAGCAAAAGCAGTGTGCTCTCTCCACAAGGGAGAGGGAGTAGAAGCAGTTCGCTCCCCCCTGAAGAGCGCGCGCGCAAAAGCGGCGGCGTCAACCTTCCTGCGTGACACGCAACACCTCCTCAATGGTGGTGATGCCTGCCACCGCTTTGGCGATGCCGTCTTCATACATCGTGCGCATGCCTTCGGCGCGCGACTGCTTTTCGATCTCACCAGCGTCGGCGCGCTGCATCACCAGGCGGCGCAATGGATCGCTCATCACCAGGAATTCCATGATCGCGCGGCGACCGCGGTAACCGGTGGGATTGGCCGCGCTGCTGCCCGGTTTCCACAACCGGATCGGGCGTTCGTCGGTGTATTTCTCCAGCTCGAACTGCTGGATGACTTCCGGCGGCGCTTCATAGGGAATCGCCGTTTCCGGATCGAGGCGGCGCACCAGTCGCTGCGCGAGGATGCCGTTGACGGTGGAGCCGAGCAGGTAATCCTCCACGCCCATGTCGAGCATGCGGGTGACACCGCCGGCCGCGCTGTTGGTGTGCAGCGTGGACAGCACCAGGTGACCGGTGAGCGCGGACTGGATGGCGATGCGGCAGGTTTCCAGATCGCGCATTTCGCCGATCATGATCACGTCCGGGTCCTGGCGCATGATCGAGCGCAAGGCGTTGGCGAAATCCAGGCCGATCTGCGGCTTCACCTGGATCTGGTTGATGCCTTCGAGCTGGTATTCGACCGGGTCTTCGACCGTGATGATCTTCACGCCCGGCGTGTTGATCTTCGACAGCGCGGTGTAGAGCGTGGTGGTTTTGCCGGAGCCGGTCGGACCTGTTACCAGCAAGATGCCGTGCGGGCGTTGCAGCACCTCCACAAAACGTTCACGAAACGCATCGGTAAAGCCCAGCGACGCGAAATCGAACACGACGGTTTCACGATCGAGAATACGCATGACCACCGATTCACCGAAGCTGGTCGGCACAGTGGAAACACGCAGGTCCAGCTCCTTGCCCTGCACGCGCAGCTGGATGCGGCCGTCTTGCGGTAAACGGCGCTCGGCGATGTTGAGCTTGGCCATGATCTTGACGCGGCTGATCACCGCGGCGGTGGAACTGGAAGGTGGCGCTTCCACTTCATGCAGGACGCCATCGATGCGATAGCGCACCTTCAGGCGATTCTCGAACGGTTCGATATGCACGTCGGAGGCGCGCTGTTCCACCGCACGCTGCAGGATCAGGTTCACCAGGCGGATCACCGGCGCCTCGGAGGCGAGGTCGCGCAGGTGCTCCACGTCGTCTTCCTGCGCGGCGCTGCCATCGAGGTTTTCCACGATGGTGCCCATCGCCGAACGGCCCTGCCCGTAGTAGCGCTCGATCAGGTCGTCGATTTCCGAGCGCAGGCCGATGCACAGCGACACCGGCCGGCCCGATGCCAGACGCACGGCATGCAATGGATAGGGATCGGCCGGATCGGCCACCACCAGCATCAGCCCGTCTTCACCGGAACGCACCGGCACCACGTGCTGCTGTTTGAGAAAGCGCACCGAGATATCCAGATCCGCCGGCGGCATGTCCGGCACATCCTTGACCACCAGCAACGGGGCATGCAGACGTTCCGCCCAGGCTTCGGCAAGTTCACGCTCGGAGACCAGGCCCAGTCGCGCCAGCAGCGCAGTGAGGGTGCCCTCGGGCGACTCCTCGTGCAGGCGCCGGGCGCGAGCCAGATCGTTGTCTTTCAAGCGCCCACGCGCCACCAGCAGCGCGCACACTGCCGATTCAAGGTCATCCGTGGCTTTAGCGTTCCCAACGGACGCCGGCTTTACGACTGCCGACATGCTCCACCCCGCTCGTAACTACTTTGTTAAAACATGTCTTGCCCACCCGGCGCGCCTTCACGTCGAATAGGTCAATCCCATTCGTAACACATCCACAAAGCCGCTGGCGAGCCTTGCGTAGCAGGTGCTGGCGCTTACGGGTCAACGGTTCATGATGGACTGGGCGGTGGGATTAATGAATGGGACAATAAAAACTTAAAAAGGGTTCTCCATGCAGCTTATTGATATCGGGACCAATCTCACCCACGAGTCCTTCCGGCACGATTTCCCCGCCGTTCTCGACCGTGCCCGGGCGCACGGAGTGATCCAGATGGTCGTCACCGGCGCGTCACATGACGGTAGCGAACACGCCCTGGAATTGGCCCGCGCTCATCCTGGCCTGCTCTACGCGACTGCCGGCGTGCATCCGCACCACGCCGTCGACTACCACGACGCGACCGACCAACGCATGCGTGAACTGGCGCAGTTGCCGGAAGTTCGCGCAGTGGGCGAAACCGGCCTGGATTATCACCGCAATTATTCGCCGCGCGATGTGCAACTGCAGGTGTTCGAGCGGCAACTGCAAATTGCCGTGGATGCGGGCAAGCCGCTGTTCCTGCATCAGCGCGATGCGCATCACGATTTCATCGCCCTGTTGAAGCGCTATCGCGAGAAGGTTCCCGCCGCGGTCGTGCACTGTTTCACCGACACCCGCGAAGCGCTGCACGATTACCTGGCGCTGGATTGCCACATCGGCATTACGGGCTGGATCTGCGACGAGCGGCGAGGCACGCATCTGCGTGAATTCGTGCGCGAGATCCCGGCAGATCGTTTGATGATCGAAACTGATGCACCCTATTTGCTACCGCGCACGGTGCGGCCGCAGCCAAGTCATCGGCGCAATGAGCCGATGTATTTGAAGCATATCTGTGAGGAAATCGCGCGCGACCGTGGCGAACCGGCGGAGGTTACCGCGGCGAACAGCACTGCGACGGCGATCGCATTTTTCGGGTTGAAATAAGCAGGTTCACTTCACCGCGTATTCCCACAACCTCGTCATTCCGGCGATGAGGGCTTTACTCAAGAAGCCAGCACCCGTGTCTGCCCAAGCGGCAGATCGTCCAAGGCGTAAGCACCTATCCGCACGCGGATCAACCGCAAGGTAGGAAAACCCACCGCCGCCGTCATGCGCCGAATCTGCCGATTGCGCCCCTCGCGCAAGGTTATCGACAGCCAGCTGGTGGGAATGCTTTTGCGAAAGCGCACCGGCGGATCGCGCGGCCACAACCATGATGGTTCCTGTGCGTGCGCGGCGACTGCCGGCAGCGTGGGTCCATCGTTCAATGTCACACCGCGACAAAGCGCCTGGATGGCTTCATCGCTGATCGCGCCATCCACCTGCACCAGATACGTCTTCGGCTGCTTGTGCTTCGGATCGGTCAACCGATGCGCCAGCGCACCGTCATCGGTCAGCAGCAGCAAGCCTTCGCTGTCGTGATCCAGGCGACCGGCCGGGTACACGTCTTTCTGGCGCACGTAGTCGGCGAGCGTGGGACGCCCCTCATCGGTGGTGAACTGGCACAGCACGCCGAACGGCTTATTCAGTGCAATGAGCATGGCGTTTTTCGTTCGCATCCTCTTCCCTTCGGACACCCTGAAGGGAAGAGGGGTGAAGGCAAGAGGTCAAGGCCTGTGCTCGACCATCCAAGCTTCACTATCAGTGTGCCGTCGTGCCTGACGAGGCGGGCGACGACGCTTTCGCCACTTTCACGAAACGCAAGGTCATGCGATCGGACTCGCCAATCGCCAGATACTTGGTGCGATCCTGATCACCCAGGGTCAAGGTCGGCGGCAGGGTCCACACGCCCTTGGGGTAATCCTTGGTGTCCTTGGGATTGGCGTTGATCTCGCTCTGCGCATCGAGCTTGAAGCCAGCGTCGGTGGCGAGCTTGATCACATAATCGGTCGGCAAATAACCCGAATCCTTGACCGCATCTAGGCTGGCTCCCGCGGCCGCGCGATGATCCACCACGCCCAGCGTGCCACCCGGTTTGAGTACCGCATAGAACGCCTTGAACATCGCCTCCGCGGTGCCGGCTTCGGCCCAGTTATGTACGTTGCGGAAGGTCAGCACCATGTCGGCGGATCCGGCCGGCCCCAATACCGGCGCCTTCGGATTGAAGATAACGATGCTGGCCTTGCTGTACTCGGTACTGTCGGCCGCAAACTTGCTGCGCAACGACGCGGCGTTCTGCTGGTCCTCGCCACCATTGCCCCCCGACACCGCGGCAATGTAATGCCCGTTGTCGCGCAGCAGCGGGGCCAGGATCTCGGTGTACCAGCCACCGCCTGGAGTGATTTCGATCACCGTCTGGTCCGGCTGCAAGCCGAAAAACTGCAAGGTGGCCTTGGGATGGCGATAGACGTCGCGCGCCTTGTTGGGGGCCGAGCGCCAGGAGCCCGCCAATACCGCATCCAATTGACCGGCCGTGAAATCGCTGGCACTGGTGGGCGGCACCAGCTCGCCCGGGGGCTGATCCTGTCCCGCCTGCTGTGCGTGGGCCATGCCAGCGAACAACAGGGCGGCGGACAAACCAAAGGCAAGCCTGATCTTCATGACATCTCCTTCAACAGAGGGCGGTGGCAGCCACCGGCACTTCGCGGGGAAGCGGGTATTTTACGATCAGTTTACGACCGCTGCGTTATTCGCATGCGAATTGCGACAGGTTTTCTGTCGCGGGGAAACACTCGATCGAGTTAGAGGAGTACGGGATCAGCGGCGAATGCGCAACACATCCGCTTGCGCACGGAGGACGAACTTGCACCCTCGCCACCCATCCCTATCCCACACGACGGTCAGAAGGACTTGATCAGGGCCGCCTTAAAACGGACGCGGGCAGACCGACTGCAAGCCATCAATATGCTCGTGCAAATCCGGGGCGATACCTTGCCACATGGGGTCGAGGATGAAATCGATGCCTTCATAGCGGGCCAGCTTGGCCGCTGGAATGAAGTCGGCGTCGCCAGCGACCAGGATGATCTGATCCACCTGCCGCTTGTATGCCAGGGCGGCGATATCGATACCAATTTTCATGTCCACCTGGGTCTGGCGCATATCCGGCTCGAAGTGTTCGTCGCCCAGCTCATCCCAGAACAGCGATTCGTCGCGCAGCTGCTGATAAGCCTGGTGCTTGAGCTTCCACTCGCCACGGTCCGCCAGTCGTCCGAGTCGCAAAGCCATCTTGCGCTGACGACGCAGTTGATCGTGCAGGTCACGACGGAACGTCGCTGCGGCCGTGCGTGAGAAATCCATGCTTTCGCCGCTGATCGGCTTTACTAGCACTTTATCCAGTGGCGGACAGTCGTAGAAAAAGATGCGGTAAAGCGCTTCGCGGGGCCGGTCCAACGCTTTGAGATGTTCCAGCGCCATACCGAAAACAGTCTTGGCGACGGTACGCGCGTCATTGGCATCCCGGTCCCCCCAGACCTTGCGGTAGCGTGCAAGGAAGAAAGCGCCGTCAACGAGGATGGCGGTACTCGGCATAGGAAATCCTTATTAAGTAGCAAGTACAACGAATGTGATGCGACACCGGCGGACAAAGGCCGGCCATGCATATTACGCCAATTGCCACAGCATGGGCCGGGACAGCGTCACGCGGGCACGATCACACCGCTCGAAGGGATGGGCATTGCGGTGTTGTCAGACAACCGACAGGCGCCTACGCGGCCTGATTATTCGACACCCGGCTCTCCGCCTTGCGGCCCCCAGAAAATCACCCAGGTCGAAAAGTCTTCGCTGAAATTCTCGAAGCGATGTGTGCTGCCTGCTTCGACAAACAGCATATCGTGCGGTACGAAACGAGTGCGCTCACCGTTCTTGACGAAGTCACCGCTGCCGCTGATAACGACATAGATCTCGTCCTGCTTGTGCGGGCCTTGCGTATCGACGTTCTCCGGCGCGTACAAGCCGGCTTTCATCGAGCCATGCCGCAGACCGTAGTAAAACTTGAAGACGCCAGCTTCCGTCGGAAGATTTTTCCGCGCATCAGCCCATGAAAGCTTCCAGTCGCCTTTCTGCATAAGGTACCCAGCCTCCGGTGTTTTGACGGTACGTCAGGCCACCGCCTCATCACATCCCAACTGCGGCATCTGCTTGCAATACGCCTCCGCCTCGGCCAGCAACCACTTGCGGAACGTGGCCATGCCGCGATGATCTTCCGAACGCGGCGGATAGACGAGGTAATACGCCTCCGGATCCGGCACCGGCAGATAGCGGTCGCCGAGCACCACTAATCGGCCCGCATCGATCAGCGATTTCGACGTCACCATGCGGCCCATCGCCACACCGAGCCCTTCCAGCGCCGCGTGGCGCAATGCATCGACCGTATCCATGTGCGCCACGTAACGACGCGGCGGCTTGCCGCCGTAATGCGCAAACCAATCGTTCCAGCGACTCGGATTGGGATCGCCGAGCACCGGCCAGTTTTCAAGATCGAGGGGATCGGCACCCGCCATGCGTTCCACCAACTCCGGCGCCGCCACCGGTGCAATCCACTCGCCGAACATGCGCTCGCTGCGCACTCCCTGCCACTGGCCCTTGCCATAGCGCATGGCAACGTCGACGGCCTCGCGGTCGAAATTCACCAGGACCGAAGTGGACTGCAGATTGAGTTCCAATTCCGGATGCGCCGCAAGCAAGCGCGGCAAGCGCGGCATCAGCCAACTGGAAATGATGCCCGGGCTGGCGCTGAGGGTCAGCGCCTCATGGCGGCGCTCGCGATAGCGCGATAGCGCATGTTCGATACCGTCGAAATGCTCGCCCACCGCTTCGAGCAGCTCGCAGCCTTCAACCGTCAACGTGACCCCACGTGGTCCGCGCTCGAACAAGCGCCGCTCAAGGCGATCTTCCAGCTGGCGCATCTGGTGACTCAATGCACTGACCGTCAGGTTGGCCTGATCGGCGGCACGCGAGAGATTGCCCAATCGCGCCACCTGCACGAATTGCTGCAACAGACTCAGTGGAACCCGGCTCATCTTGAATGCCCCTCAAACCAGCCTTGCGAATATATCGCTTTTGCTGGTCAGAACCCCCCATTACCTTGAGCATACTCCAACCCTCACTAGGAACTCGCCATGCGCTCGCCATGGATCGATCTGCTGTTCCTGCACGGCCATGCCACCCCCGCCACACTGATGTGGCGCCCGGATGCGGAGGCACCCATCTGCCGCTGCAAGACCGAGCAGGTGGAGGCGGATGTGTCCCGCTTGCCGCTACCCATCTGCCTGGAAAAGTCGCCCGTTTGCTGCACCGGCCATTCACTGGCTTGATAACCGCCGGCGCAGACCCACCTCGGAAGCATCACGCGCCGCCGCAAGGCAGCGCATATATCCATGCCATCCGAGGGGTTTTCCATGCAACAACGTCAACTGGGTCGCTCTGCACTCACCGTCGCTCCGCTTGCCTTTGGTGGCAATGTGTTCGGCTGGAGTGCGAACGAACAGCGTTCGTTTGAACTGCTCGATGCCTTCGTCGACGCCGGTTTCAACCTCATCGATACAGCGGACGTCTATTCGGCATGGGTGCCCGGCAATCGCGGCGGCGAATCGGAGACCATCATCGGCAACTGGCTCAAGCGCAGCGGCAAGCGCGACAAGGTGGTGATCGCGACCAAGGTGGGCAAGTGGGTCGAGCATTCCGGCCTTTCGCCAATAAACATCCGCGCTGCCGTGGAAGGTTCGCTCCAGCGCTTGCAGACCGATCACATCGACCTCTACCAGGCCCATGCCGACGATGCCACGGTGCCATTGAGCGAAACGCTGGGCGAATTCGCACGACTCATCGAAGAAGGCAAAGTGCGCGCGATCGGCGCTTCGAACTACAACACCGACCGCCTGACCGAAGCGCTCAACGTTTCCAGGCAACACAACTTGCCGCGCTACGAAAGCCTGCAGCCGGAATACAACCTGGTCAGCCGCGCCGACTACGAAAAAGAACTCGAGCCGCTGATCCGCCAGGAAAACATCGGCGTGATCAATTATTACGCCCTGGCCAGCGGCTTTCTCAGCGGCAAGTACCGTAGCGAAGCGGATCTCTACAAAAGCAGCGCGCGCAGCGGCGCCGTGCAGAAATACCTCAATCCACGCGGCATGAAGGTGCTGGCTGCGCTGGATGAGATTGCCGCAACGCATAAGGCGACGCTCTCGCAGGTTGCGCTCGCCTGGCTGATCGCCCGTCCCGGGATCACCGCGCCGATTGCCAGCGCCACCAGCGTGGAGCAGCTTGAGGAATTATTTGGCGCAGTGAAACTCACGCTCACCGCCGCAGAAATCGAAGCGCTCAACGACTCGGGCGGTTGAAGGCTGAAATTTTCCCGCGCATTTTTGCACGGCCGGTTCTCCGTCCCGACTAACGCCGGGACGGCGAAGGTTTCTTGAAGCGCAACTCCAGATACCTGATTGAAAACGCGACAGGCGTAAAAGCCAACGCTGTCGCGAAACATTTCATGAGGTAGGACGCGACGGTCTCGCCCTGTTGTTCCTGGATGGCACAGTAGGTATTCGGCGCACAAGCGGATTTCCAGATCTGGAAAACAGCAAGAAAGCCGAAGATCAGGGTGGGAATCACCAGCACCGTCCAACCCAGCCAGTACTTGCCGGTGTTTACATCGACGCCATCCTGGTCACCCTCCTCGGCCAGATCATAGGCTCCCTTGTCCTGCATGGCCAAAATCTCGCTGGCGCGCGCCAGCTGAAGTTTCGGCACAAAAAGGCGAACACCGCCCAGTGCATTGAACCAGAGCGGGTTGGTTTCAACCGTGTTGGCGCCGGACAACTGCGCGTCAATCCCTTCAGCGTTCAAACGTCCTTGCAACACATAGGCTTCGATCGGCTTCAGGTAACCGGAAAGCTGCACATAATCCGGTGGCGGCAAGGCTACCTTCTGGATATTGGCTGGCGCATCGCGGGACATATCCAGGCCACGCCGCCGTGCCTCGGCATGAGCAAACTCTTCGGCTGCATCGGTCAAGTCGCCGGAGTGGATCCTCTCTAGCAGTGCATCATCGGTGAGTTCGGCGAACAGTCGGATCAGGTCTTCCTGTTGCATGCGTCCTCCTGGAAAGCGGCTCTGGCAAGGAACTGCCGCTCATCTGCGCCCTTTCAGCGCCATCTCATAAGCAGCGTTGATTTCCTTGCAGCGGGTTTCAGCAAGCTGCCGGATATCGTCGCCCATCTGTGCAACCTTATCCGGATGGTATTGGCTGATCTTGATGCGATAGGCGCGCTCGATGTCGGCCTTGTCGGCGTCTTCGGCAACGCCCAGCACCACGAACCACGCCGATGGCTCTGGTTCGAGCAGTTTCTGATCCGGCCGGCGGTTGTTGTCCTTGCGCGAAGACGCCGGCCCTTCGTCGACATGCGGCGACAGGTAATTGCTGACCAACCGATAGCCGAACAGCAGGCCCGCGGCAATGACCACCATGTCCAGCGCGGTCATGGATGCAGTCCCTCGACGTCATCCAGATAGGCGACCAAGGTGCTGGCGTCCGCGTCACCGGGCTCAAGAAAGCCGAGGCTGATGTGGATGCGTTCGCGCAGTATGGCTGTTAACTCATGGATCGCTACGGCGGGCAGCACAGTTCTCGCAACCATGCGCAAATCCACCTGGAAGTGCTGGCGCAAACCGATTTTGCGAACGATGTTCAACGCGAACGGCGCGCACAGCAACGCATCCAGCGCAACGGCCGCAACCGCTCGGCCCGACAGATTCAAGGCTTTCCGATGACGGTAGACCTGCACCAGCATCATCACGATCACGGCATAGACTGTGGCTATCCACGCCAGCAACGCCTCAACGCTGGCGGATACGAACAGGACAAAAGGCAGGCCCAGCGCAAACAACAGCAGCAGTATCAACGTCCAGGGAGAAACCGCTGCCAGCGCGACCCGTACACGGCGAAAACGGATCGCCTGCGTATCGCCCCCATACACACCCTGCAGCGGCCAGCTCAGGCGGAACAGGGGTTGATGTGGAAACAAGGGTTGCGGCAGGAAAACGTGCCGACCGCCGAACTCGAAACCCGAACCGGCGGAAACACGATAGCCACGGCGCACGCCGATCAGCATGATCTCGTTGTGATAAAGCAGCAGCGCGGAGTCGTACAGATACAGCACGACGACTCCGCCCAGCAGCAACAACCCATCGTGCGACGTCATCGCGATTGCTGTTTTTTCTTGAAGAGATTCTTGAACCAGGCTCCCAGGGCGACGAATCCGGCCAGCACAAACTTCCACGCTGCCACCAGGAAGCCGCCGATCACCGTAAACAAGCCCTTCTTCGCCGCCACCGCCAAGGCGCCGCCGGTAATCAGCGCGGCCAGCCCGTATTCGGCAACGCGGTCACCCGGACGATATTCGGCGTAACTCTCGCCAGGCGCGTACTGGAAACCGGACAGCGTGCTCTTGAAGTCGTCGATTGACGTCACGAGCCTGGAGGGCGCTGTCACCACGACCACATCCATCACGCCATGCCGGCCCAATAGACGCGTGTTGTAATTGACGACATCGGCGTGCGTTTGGGCATCCTGCAACAGAATCGACCAGGCCAGCGATTTGATCTGCGCGTCGTATTCCGGCTTGGCGCTCCAGCCCAGCACATTGAGTTCGGACCATCCACGCGCGCGGCGTTCCTTGTTGCCGGCGTCCGTTCCTTCGCGATACGACTGCAGAATCGAATCCGGGTCGAGTTTTTCATCGTCCCGCACGTAGCCGATGTCTTCGTAAGAGAAAAACGCGATCCACGCCAGACTCTTGGGCGCCAGCGTATAGACGTCCACACGGGCCGGCGGATTGTGCAGAATTTCATTCAGTGAACGGCTGCCCTCCGGCCCCAGGAAGGCGTAGCCGTCAGGTACGTTCAAACTCGCACGGTCACCCAGCTTTACCGTTGTCGGCCCCATCTGCCAGGGCAGCGCCGCCACCGCATTGCGCGCTTGCTGCTGCGCCGGCCGTTCCTGCTGCTCTTGCGCGAACAGTGTTCCCGCACTGCATGCCAACAACAGCGCCATAAGCACCATCAAGAACTTCTTCATTTCCTTCCCCTATGCCGAGTGGATCCATACACCCCAGACAACTCTATCAGGGGTGAAGCCACCGCGGCCAACAGGGGACTGAAGACCCGGGGATGCCACATACGCAGAATGGATCAGAGCATCCCTAGGGATTCTGCTCGTCCGGCGCCTGCACCGTATATCCCATGGCCTTCAAACGGGCCAGCAGGCCATCTGGCGCCAACACGTCCTGCATGGAAAGCACAGCGAACGTCTGGCTGTTGTGCGCAAGCGCGTCCTGTGCGG
The DNA here is from genome assembly GCF_016904955.1 of Dyella flava. Taxonomy (GTDB): domain Bacteria; phylum Pseudomonadota; class Gammaproteobacteria; order Xanthomonadales; family Rhodanobacteraceae; genus Dyella_B; species Dyella_B flava. The sequence goes on from NZ_JADIKE010000036.1 coordinate 256,406, forward strand.
CGCTCAGCCAGGCCTCTTCGAGGTGTTGCGGCAAATCGTGCAAGCCCAGTTGCTGGGCGAAATCAGCATTGACCACCGCAACCACGCAGGACTCGTGCCGGTCGCCCAGGGCGAAGCGCTGCAATGCCGGCACATCGCCGGTCGACCAGGCGTTGGCGCGCTCGGTCAGGGCGCCCATCTGGTTCTGCACCAGATCCAGGGTCTGGTTGAAGCAGCTGATGTCGTGCAGATTGGTTTGCTTGAGGGTGTTCAGCACGTCACGCGGATGCTCGATCACCAGGCGATATTTTACCGACACACGCCTTACCCCATGTGCGTCGGCCATCTTCATCACGGCTTTGCTGACGTCGTTGGCGTTGGTAAGCCCGGCCTGGTCCAGCGCCTTCTGATAAAGCTTCAGCGCAACCATGATCGGGCGCCAGTATTCAATGCTGCGATCGCTGCCGAAATACCGCTGCTTGAGTACTTCCCATCGCGCATACATGTCGGACGGAAGAATTTGCTGAAGGCTGAGCCCACCCGGATTCTTGCGCGCGCTGTACACCGACGGCAGCAAGACAAGCTTGCCGAAAAAGCCGACGTCCACTTTCACATCGGCCTTGGGTGGCTCCAGCAACACTTGCGAATGCGCTAGCACCTGCTCCACGTCGGCGGACTGCCATTCCATATGCTTGGGCAAGGGCGTGACCGTGCCGAGCACCCACATCACGTGATCGCCTTTGCTCACTTTCCACAGCCCCGGACCGGGCTGCACACCCGTCACCGTGACCGCCTGCAACAACGGAGCATTCGCGCGTGATGCCGCGGGGGCCGTGCTGGATGAAGCCGGTACAGATTGCGCCCAGACAGGTACTGCCAGAACAACGCTCAGCAGGACTACTGCCGCGGAGATGCGCATGCTTCATCGCTCCTGAAAGGTAAGGAATGGGCCATAGATCGTTTGGTGATTCTAGACAATGTCTGTGACCACTGCGTTCCGTGGCTTCGGCCCGATGGCTTGACTCATCGCTTGTTGCGGCTTAGCGTCTCCCGGTCGCGGCACAGGCAATCCCATCCTGGCGCGGCCGCCGCCCTGAGCCGCGGCGAAACGATTCATTCCGGAATAAGGAGTTTCCGATGCACCGTCACGACAAGGACTCACGCCGAGTGTCGATCAATCATCTTGATCCGTCGTTCAAGCGTGAGCCCAGGTATCGCATCCATCCCAACGCAGACACCGATACCTTGCTCAACAATGCCAATCGGCTGCTAAACAGCGCGCAAGACATTACGCGCATACTCGGCGACGGAGTCAGGAACTCAGCCGTCGTACCACCCAGACATCTTTCCTCCGCGCTAAATGGCGTGGCGATTCTGATCGGCATGAGCAAGGAGTGCACCGTACAGGCGCGGCGGCGGATGCAGAAAGAGTAACGCGCTCACAAAGATGACCTAGCGCCCCGCTTTTCCCCTCTCCCCTCCGGGCAACGCAAAGCTAGTCCCTGTGGGAGAGAGGGCCGGGGTGAGGGGCCGCGCTTGCCTCAAGCATCATGGCCGGCGCCGAGTTTTTTAGCCGCTTCTGCGCAAAGCGGTAGTTCAACGCAAGAATGTCCCCTCACCCCCACCCTCTCTCCCACAGGGACTAGCTTTGCGTCGCCCGAAGGGGAGAGGGAGAAAGGCTAAAGGCTTACAGCGCCGCGAGCGCCTTATTGAACGTCTCGCTCGGCCGCATGTCCTTGCTCACCAGCGCAACATCCGGATGGTAGTAACCGCGGATGTCGTTCGGTTTGCCCTGCGCACCGTTGAGTTCGCCGACGATCTTGGCTTCGTTATCGGTCAGCGCCTTGGCCAACGATGCAAACTTTGCCTTCAGCACGGCATCGTCGTTCTGTTCCGCCAACGCTTGCGCCCAGTACATGGCCAGATAGAAATGGCTGCCGCGATTGTCGAGTTCGCCGACCTTGCGCGCAGGCGACTTGTTGTTGTCGAGGAACTTGCCGTTGGCCTGATCCAGCGTCTTGGCCAGCACGCGCGCCGCAGCATTGTTGTAGCGGTTGGCGAGATGTTCGAGCGAGGCCGCCAGGGCCAGGAATTCACCCAGCGAATCCCAACGCAGGCAGTTCTCTTCCAGGAACTGCTGCACGTGCTTGGGCGCCGAACCACCGGCACCGGTTTCGAACAGGCCACCACCGGCCATCAGCGGCACGATGGACAGCATCTTCGCGCTGGTGCCCAGTTCCATGATCGGGAACAGGTCGGTGAGGTAGTCGCGCAGCACGTTGCCGGTGACCGAAATCGTGTCCTGGCCCTTGCGGATGCGCTCCAGCGAGAACTTGGTGGCATCGACCGGCGAGAGCGTGCGGATATCCAGCCCACTGAGGTCGTGATCCTTCAGATAGCGCTCGACCTTGGCGATGATCTGCGCATCGTGCGCGCGGTTCTTGTCCAGCCAGAACACTGCCGGTGTGTTGCTGAGGCGGGCACGGGTCACGGCCAGCTTCACCCAATCCTGCACCGGAGCGTCCTTGGTCTGGCACATGCGCCAGATGTCGCCGGCTTCCACGTTCTGTTCCAGCAACACCTTGCCGTTGGCATCGGTGACGCGCACCACGCCGTCACCGGCGATCTGGAAGGTCTTGTCGTGCGAACCGTATTCTTCGGCTGCCTGCGCCATCAGGCCGACATTGGGCACGCTGCCCATGGTGGCCGGATCGTAGGCACCGTGCGCCTTGCAGTCCTCGATCACCGCCTGATACACGCCCGCATAGCTGCGATCCGGAATCACCGCCTTGGTGTCCTGCAGCTTGCCTTCGGTGTTCCACATCTTGCCGGAGTCGCGGATCATCGCCGGCATGGACGCGTCGATGATCACGTCGCTGGGCACGTGCAGATTGGTGATGCCCTTGTCGGAATTCACCATCGCCATGGCCGGACGCTTGGCGTATTCGGCGTCGACATCGGCCTTGATCTCGGCCTGCTTGTCCGCCGGCAAGGCGCCGATGCGTGCGTACAGGTCGCCGATACCGTTGTTCGGATTGAAGCCGATGCTCTTGAGCGTATCGGCGTGCTTGGCCAGCACATCCTTGTAGAACTCGGTGACGACATTGCCGAACATGATGGGGTCGGAGACCTTCATCATCGTGGCCTTCAGATGCACCGAGAACAGCACGCCCTGCTTCTTGGCGTCTTCGATCTGCGCGTCGATGAAGCTGGCCAACGCCTTCTTGCTCATCACGGCGGCGTCGATGATTTCGCCGGCGGTGAGGTTGGTCTTTTCCTTCAATACGGTGCTGCTGCCGTCCTTGCCGAACCACTCGATCTTGGCGACCGTCGCCTGATCGACCAGGGTGGACTTTTCGCTGCCGTAGAAATCGCCGCCGGACATGTGCGCGACGTGGGTTTTGGAATCAGCGCTCCAGGCGCCCATCTTGTGCGGGTGCTTGCGCGCGTAATTTTTCACGGAGGGCGGTGCGCGGCGGTCGGAATTGCCTTCGCGCAGCACCGGGTTCACCGCACTGCCCTTCACCTTGTCGTAGCGGGCGCGAACGTTCCAGTCGCTGACGTCCTTGGGCTCTTCCGGATAATCCGGTAGCGCATATCCTTGCGCCTGCAATTCCTTGATCGCGGCCTTGAGCTGCGGCATGGAGGCGCTGATGTTGGGCAACTTGATGATGTTGGCATCCGGCGTGGTCGCCAGTTCGCCCAGCTCGGTCAGGTCGTCGGAAACTTTCTGGCCCTCTTTGAGGATGTCCGGGAACTGCGCCAGGATGCGGCCGGCGAGCGAGATGTCACGCGTCTCAACCTTGATACCGGCGGTGCTCGTGTAGGCATCGATGATCGGCAACAGGGAGTGCGTGGCGAGATACGGCGCCTCATCGGTGAGCGTATAGATGATCTTGGGCGTGTTGGACATGGTCTGCATGGGCCTCTATGGCTACGGCATATCGAATGGGGGTGTGGTCACCGCGACAAAGCCGGCGCCACCCGGCACACAACCCTGTGCGCCGCCATCGCCGGGCATCGTCAGAACGGGCGATGGGCATCCGCGAAAGCCAGTCATTGTCGCGTTTTCACCCGCCAGGCGAAAGCGCGACACCGTCTTGTCATGGCGACGATTCGCGGATACCAACCGCGCCCCGGACGATGGGACGTTGTGGCGCCTTGATCTTGGGACAGCTTCGTCAAATCCAAGACCTTGCCGGGCGCGAAGCTCAAACGTACGCTTACGTACAGAAGGGGCGCCGCCGTGGCTTGACGGGTATTACCGGACGACACCTGCCGTCCGCAGGCTGCCATATGCCAGCGCTACAGTGACAGTTCGACCCACTCCGCAAAAGGATCGTCATGTCTACGCGTGTTGCCTCGGTCTTCCTCATGATCAGCCTGATGGCGCTTGCCGGTTGTTTCCAGCGCATGAACGTGCATCAGATCGCTACAGGACAGACCAGTGCCAGCGTCAAGGAGCAAGGTGTTCCTGATCATGTCTTGACCAGCACTCAACTCGCCGCACTTTCGAACTGGATCACCGCGCGCAATGACTGGTCCGGCATGACCGTCAACATTCCGGACAACCCGGTCTTCGAAGTGGACATGCAAGGCGCGGATGGGCAGAGCTCCACCCTGACGGTCTACGCACACAGCAACGGGTCAGCCACTGCATATCTCTATCACGGTCAGCGACTCGTACCGCTGATGCGGAAACTTTCCGCATCGGACCTGGCCTCGCTCAAGTCCCTCATCACGGTTCCATAGTCGTTCCAGCATTGATAGACGAGTGCACGCCACGGAGAGCCGGATGAATCTATTGAGCCAACGCATCGTCGACTACATCGCCGAGCTGATGCCGCTGTACACCTTCCAGTTTGCCGATGGATACGATTGCGCGTTGTCCCTGGTCGACGGCACCTTGCTGATGCCGGTGGACGAATCCGGCGCCGAACGCGAAGAAGGCTGGGTGGCGGTCCTGTGGCAAGGCGACGCCCAGCGGCGATCGGAAGTGCCCGGCCCCTTGCTCGCCTATCAAGCCGCACTGCGCTGTGTCGAGTTGCATGGCATCGGCCGCTTACCTGCCGAAGTCGCTGCGCATCGGCATGCTCTGCTGACCCGTCTGCGCGATATTTGCGGCGATCTGCTGCATAACGAAATGGTCACGCGTTACTGAGCGCTACGGGCAACCATGGGGGCGTAGTCAGCCGGACATGAGGGACGACGCGCCAGCGTGCGCGCACCTCCGTAAAGCCCAACCCAGGACTCCAGCTGATCCACTCCCAAACTCGGCTGCACACGCCATGCCCTGCTTTGCGGGTGACTGGAAGGAAGAAGGCAACCGGCGCATCCCGCAGCGAGGCCGCGCCGCTAACGGAGCCCACATGACCGGGTATATGCGCTAATGGCGCTTGGCAAACGCACCACTCCCGGCATTCCTTTTGAGTTGCCATTATTTTGTCCGCCGCGCGTTCCAAATGTTAAACACTGTCATGTCCAGTATTAATTAGGACTATTTTCACGTGCGCCTTTTATATTTAACAAAACAATCTTATCTTAAATCGATTCAAGCGTAATATTCGACCTTGTTTTAGGCATGAATAATGCGTACCTGACGCGTATAAATTATTTATTTCAAATAACGCCACGCATGGCAACTGCAATTCACGTTATATCTGCACGCATAACACGCAAATTTTCACAGTAAATCGTCACTTTATACCTGTCCGGAGTTAATATCGCTTTCACGGATTGCGTACGCCCACACTACGCAAGACGGCGCCATGAGGCATCACCACACAAGCGTTAAGGAGTAAGTCCAAGTTGCAATCACGCAATTAATTGGGGAGTACTACCTTGAACATACAGCATCATAAAATCGCTCTCGCGATCCGCACGGCGTTGATCCTGGGTAGCTGTGCATTAACGACGATCGCTGTGGCTCAAACATCAACGCCCAATCAACCGAGCGGTGCCAGCCAAGCGACCGGCGCACAGACGCAAACCACTCCACCTCCACCACCCACCGGCACCCCGCCTCCGCCACCGCCGCCATCCAATAAGACCATCACCCTGCAAGGTGTAACCGTCACCGGTTCGTTGATTCGCAGTGTGGACGTGGAAACGGCGCAACCCGTAACAGAACTTTCGCACGAAGCGCTGCAACAGCAAGGCTTCGTCACGGTTGGGCAGATTCTGAACAACGTCACTTCGGTAGGCTCGTCAGGCACGAGTACTCAGAGTGCCTTGGGCAACATCGTCGGTCAGTACGCCAGCCTGCGCGGACTTGGCGCGCCTCGCACCCTGGTGCTTGTTGATGGCCAGCGCTACACCACTGACATCTTCGGCCAGACCGACCTCAGCACCATTCCCAGTTCGCTGATCGATCACGTCGAAATCCTGCAGGACGGCGCGTCGGCGATCTATGGTTCGGACGCCATCTCAGGCGTGATCAACATCATCACCAAGAAGGATTTTGATGGTGTACAGCTCGACACGTACAACAGCACATATCAACCGGACCATGACGGCAACATCGGCCAATTCAGCCTGACCGGCGGCAAGAAGTTTTCACGCGGCTCGTTCATCGCCAACTTTACGGCGCAGAACCAGGGCGCGCTCAACGCGCCGGATCGCCCATACAGCAGGTACGGCTTTTTCAGCTTTGGCCCGAACTATCCGCAGGCAGTAGGCCCTTCGCCTTATGGCCAGATCCTTGGCGCGATCAATCCTGCGACCGGGCAACCAGTCAGTGTTCCGGCGCTGAACAATTCCATGGTTAACGGCATCCCGGCGCCGTTGATCGTCAATGCCGGCGGCAACGGCATGAATCTCGCCGACTACCATCCGGACACGTTCGGCCTCGAGTATCCATCACCCACCTTCAATAACGACTACACCAACGGCTCGTTCCTCAATACGCTGGTACCGAGCAGCCGGCTGCGTTCGTTTACCTTGAAGGGCGATTACAAGATCACCGATCACATCACTGCCAATTTCACCGGCACGTACAACACCAACAATTCGTACGTGATGATCGGCGGTTATCCATTAAGTTCGTCGACGCCGGTCAACGGCGCCAACCTGGCCAAGGCACTGGGACTGCCGGCAGGCACCTTCCCCGCCACGTATTTCCCGGTGCTCTCGTCGCAGAGTTACTACAACCCGCTGCCCGGCGATAACCTGCAGTTCTCGCTACCACTGCTCTATCCCAACCGTTCTGACGACAACAAGATCAAGCAGGCCGGCTTCCGCGTTGGCCTGGAAGGCGACTTCGAGATCGGCGAGAACGAGTTCAACTGGGATGCGGGCTACAGCGACTATCGCTATGACCAATCCAGTTTTGGCCCCGGCAACCTCAACCTGGTCAACGCCTATCTGGGACTGGGCCCGTCCTTCCTGGATTCGGCCGGCCAGGTCGTGTGCGGCACGCCGGGTCATGTGATCGCCGGTTGCGTACCAGTCAATCCGTTCTCAGGCTCAGGCGGCCTGACCCCGGCTCAAATCAATTACCTCAATATCATTGCCGGCACGCGCTCCTTCAGCGAAAACCGTACGGTGGACGCCAACTTGAGCGGCGACATCTGGACCCTTCCCGAGTCCCTGGGTTCGGGTGACGCCACCTTTGCCTTCGGCGTCAGTCACCGCGATGTCAGCGGCGCCGCCACGCCGGACGAATACACGCAGGAAGGACTCAACACCAACCTGCAGCAGAACCCGGGCGAGGGTTCGTACGGTGTCGGCGAAGCGTACGTCGAACTTAACGTGCCGCTATTGAAGGATATGGCCGGTGCGCAGCTATTGGATTTCGACGTTGCGCACCGCTTCTCGCACTACACCGACTTCGGCACCACCAACAACAACCAGTACAAGATTTCGTGGAAGCCGATCAACGACCTGCTGATCCGCGGCAGCTATGGCACCGGCTTCCGCGCGCCGTCGATCGCCAACTTGTACGGCGGCAATATGCAGAGCTTCACGACGTACACCGATCCGTGCGACGTCAACTTCGGCCTCACCGGCAATCCAGTCGTTGAACAACGCTGCTTGGCCGGCATCGGCAGCCTTGCCGGCGTCGGCCCCGGCTTCACCCAGCTCACGTCTTCGGGCGTGCCGGTCTCCGGCCCCAATTCGATCAGCGCCACGCCGTACTACACCGGCGCCAACTCGCAATTGAAGCCTGAAACGTCCACCAGCTGGACCGGCGGTATCGTGTACAGCCCGAGCTGGGCGACCGGCTTCAACGTCACCGCGGATTACTATCGCATCCGTGTCGACAACATCATCACCCTGCCGACCGCCACCAGCATTGCGGATAACTGCTACCTGCTGGGCATCCTGCAACAGTGCGATCAGTTCCAGCGCAACGGTAGCGGTCAAATTGTCAACCTGCTGCAGGCGCTGATCAACGAAGGCTTCCTGGAAGAACGCGGCGAAGACGTCAGCATCAGCTATCTGTTCCCGGATACACCGGTGGGCAAATTCAAGGTCGACGCCAGCGGCACCTATATCCAGTCGCTGCGCGAACAGGCGGTGGCGGGCGGACCGGTGATTTCCAACACCCTGGGCAGTTACGACACGGTGCTTGGCCCGATCTGGCGTACGCGTGTCACGACCAACCTCAACTGGAGCTATCGCGGTTTTGGCGCCACCTGGACCGTCCGCTACTACTCCTCGCTGTCGGAGTCATGCCATCCCGACAACCCGCTGTTGAATGAAAACTTCCCCTGCAACAATCCGACCCTGGATCTGGTTAATTCACCCACCGGCATACAGCGTCAGGGCGCGCTGGCGTTCAACGACCTGCAGCTGAGCTGGGATGCACCCTGGCACGGCCGCATCGCCGTAGGCGCCACCGACATCTTCAATCGCACAGCACCACTGTCGTATACCGGCGTATACAGCATCGCCGGTCCGCTTGGTCCAACCGGTACCGACGGTTTCAGCCAATATCCGTACAACCCGCTGTATGACATTGGCCGCGTGATCTATTTGAAATACTCGCAGAAGTTCTTCTGATCTGCCGACAGGCTCTCGACTTCGCGATGCAATTTACTGTCCCTCTCCCTAGTGGGAGAGGGACAGGCTGAGGAATCTTGCGACGTATGCTGATCGGTGCGTCGCTTTGATGAAGCGCACGCAGACCAGGGGGAGTTTTAAAAAACGGGCAAGTCAGCCGTGGCGTGCATTGACCATCACGCAACCCTGGGGAGCACGACCTTGAACATTCAGCAACAAAAAATCGCTCACGCGATTCGCATGGCATTGGTATTAGGTAGCTGTGGATTTGCGACCATAGCCGCGGCGCAGACCGCAACCTCCAGCCAACAACCCCCTGCAACCACGCCGCAGTCGACCACGCAATCGTCGTCGGCACCACCGCAAAACGCCGCACCCGCGCAGCCCAACAAGACCGTGACCCTGCAGGGCGTCACCGTTACCGGCTCGCTGATTCGCAGTGTGGATGTGGAAACGGCCCAGCCGGTTACCGAGCTTTCGCATGAAGCACTGCAGCAGCAGGGCTTCGTCAGCGTCGGCCAGATTCTGCAGAACGTACCGTCGGTCGGTTCGTCCGGCACCAGTAACCAAAGTTCACTGGGCGACATCGTCGGCGAATACGCCAGCCTGCGTGGCCTGGGTGCGACGCGCACCTTGATCCTGGTGGACGGCCAGCGCTACACCACCGACATCTTCGGCCAGACCGATCTCAGCACGATTCCCAGTTCGCTGATCGACAGCGTGGAAATCCTGCAGGACGGCGCATCGTCCGTCTACGGCTCCGACGCGATCGCGGGCGTGATCAACATCCACACCAAGAATGTGAATGGCCTGTACCTGGATACCTACAACAGCACCTACTCGCCCGGTAACTATGGCAAGCAGAGCCAGTTCAGCCTGACCGGCGGCCACAAGTTCAAGCGCGGCGACATCACCTTCAACGTGACGGTGCAGAACATCGACCAGATCTATGCGAGCCAAGTCTGGTTCAGCAAGTATGGCTATGGCAGCGTGCCGCAATACCCACAGAGCGAGCAGGCTTCCGATTACGGCACCATCCTGGGCATCAATGGCACGCCACTCGCCAACCCGTTGACGGTCAATGCCGGCCAGAACGGACTGAATATCGCCAACTACCACGTCAATACGTTTGGCGTGCAATATCCAAGCCCCTATTTCTCCAACGACTATGCCAATTCCGCGGCGCTGGAGACGCTCCAACCGGATAACAAGCTGCGTTCGTACTTTCTGAAGGGCGATTACGACCTGACGGATCACATCAAGGCGACCTTCACCGGCACCTACAATACCAACAACGCCACCGACTTCTACGGCGGCTATCCGTTGAGTTCACTGACGCCAGCCAATGGCGTGAACCTGGCCAGGGCGCTGGGCCTGCCCGCCGGCAGCCTTGGCGGAGCCTGGTTCCCTGCCTTGTCGCCGAACAGCTTTTACAACCCGCTGCCCGGTAACAGCCTGCAGTTCAGCCTGCCGCTGTACGAGCCCAACCGTTACACGATCAACAACATCAAGCAGTACGGTTTCCGTGTTGGCCTGGAAGGCGACTTCACGGTAGGCGAGAACGAGTTCAACTGGGATGCGGGCTATAGCGACTACCGCTACATCCAGGACATGGGTGGTCCCGGCAACCTGAACCTGGTCCACCTTTACAACGCGATCGGCCCATCCTTCATGAACGCCTCGGGTCAAGTGGTGTGCGGTACGCCGGGTAATGTGATTGCCGGCTGCGTACCGCTCAATCCGTTCTCCGGCTCGGGCGGCCTGACTCCCGCCGAGATCAACTATCTCAACTACACCTTCTTCACCCACTCCTGGAGCGAGCAGCGCCAGGTCCAGGCCAACATCAGCGGCGACATGTTCACCTTGCCGCAAGCGCTTGGCGAAGGTGACACGACCTTCGCTTTCGGTGTCGATCACCGCGACGTGTCCGGCGCCGTCACGCCCGATCCCTACACGGAGCAAGGTCTCAACACCAACCTGCAGCAGAATCCGGGCGAAGGTTCGTATGGCATCAACGAAGCGTACGCGGAAGTCAACATGCCGCTGCTGAAGGATCTGCCCGGCGCGCAGCTGCTGGACTTCGACGTCTCGCATCGCTTATCGCACTACACCAACTTCGGTACCACCAACAACAACTCCTACAAGCTGTCGTGGAAGCCGATCAATGATCTATTGGTCCGCGCCAGCTACGGCACCGGCTTCCGTGCGCCGTCGATTTCCAATCTGTACGGCGGCACGATGCAGAGCTTCACCAGCTACACCGATCCCTGCGACGTCGTGTACGGCTACACCAGCAATCCGGTTGTCGAGCAGCGTTGCCTGAGCGGTATCGGCAACCTGGCCGGCGTCGGCGCGAACTTCCACCAGCTCAATACCAATGGCGTGCCGGTCAGCAGTCCCAACAGCCCCAGCACTACTCCGTACTTCACGGGCGCCAATCCCAATCTGAAACCGGAAACGTCGAAGAACTATACCGCCGGTATCGTCTATAGCCCGAGCTGGCTGGACGGCTTCAATATCACGGCCGACTACTACCGCATCCGCGTCGACAACATCATTACGCTGCCGTCGGCCAACAGCATCTTGAACAACTGCTACATCCTGGGCGAATTGCAGCAGTGCGGTCAGTTCCAGCGCTCGGCGACGAATGGCCAGGTCATCAATCTGCTGCAGGCAGTGACCAATGAAGGCTTCATCGACGAACGTGGCACCGACATCGGGCTGAGCTATATCTTCCCGGATACCCCGTTCGGCAAGTTCAAGATCGATACCACCGGCACCTACATCAATTCGTTGTATGAGCAGACCGCGGTGCCTGGTCCGGTGGTTTCCTACAACCTGGGCACCTACGATCCGATCCTCGGCCCGGTGTGGCGATTCCGCGATACCACCAATATCAACTGGAGCTGGAGGAGCTTCAGCGCCACCTGGACGGTCCGCTACTACTCCTCGCTGTCGGAGTCCTGCCGCCCGGATGCCCCGCAACTGGAAATGTATTTCCCGTGCGACAACATCAACGGCAACGTGCAGGGTGAGGGAGCCGGCCTGTATCGTCAGGGTGCGCTGGCGTTCAACGACCTGCAGATCAGCTGGAAGGCACCGTGGAAGGGTCAGATTTCGCTGGGTGCGACCGACGTCTTCAACCGCCACGCACCGCTCACCTACACCGGTGCCGAAAGCGTGATCGGACCGTTGGGCCCAACTGGCACCGACGGTTTTACGTCGCAAGCCTACAACCCGTCCTACGACATCGGCCGCGTGATCTACCTGAAGTACTCGCAGAAGTTGTTCTGATCTGCTGATCGGGATCGACACTTCGCGATGCAATGTCCTGCCCCTCTCCTTGATGGGAGAGGGGCAGGCTGAGGAATCTTGCGACGCATGCTGATCGCTGCGTCGCCTCAATGAAACGCACGAGCGCGGCCATGCCGCGCTTTTTTATTGCACATACCTGATGGGCCATGCATCACACACGTCGTGCCCGCTCATCTACCAAGTGGGAAAGCATGGTCAGTGCGCACTTGGTATGGACGGCTATATGCCGTTTTCACATAACCCGGGATACAACGTCGACCATCATTCATTTGAAACATGGCCAGCCGTTGCTCTGATCCTGTTATCCCTCCGGCGAGGTTACGAGGCCCCGTTGGCCAGTTTCGCGCTCAACGGGGGCGGCTCGGTTGTGACATTTTTCTTCGCCAGATTGTCTTTGGACGCCTTCTCGATTAGCAAAAAATTAGCTTTCGTGTGGCTTACGGCCATAAGTCATTAATTTTTAATATGTTATTTATTACGAATTGTCGTAATAACTTGCTTGTCGATTTTCTATGTAATTTTCGTGTATGACTTTCGGCACGGCTTTGTGCATGACTTTCGGCACGGGTTGCGGCTAGCTGGGGACGCTAGCCGGGGGAGTTTTGAAAAAGCAGGCAGGGATCCGCTGACGTGTAATCACCATCACGTGACTCTGGGGAGTATCACTTTGAAAATTCAGCAGCAAAAAATCGCTCATGCGATTCGCATGGCGTTGGTTTGGGGTAGCTGTGGATTCGCGACCATAGCCGCGGCGCAGACCGCAACCTCCACCCAACAACCGCCAGCGAACACTTCGCAGCCGGGCGCGCAGGCTCAGTCGGCCACGCCGGCACCCGCGCCCGCCAACAACAAGACCGTGACCCTGCAGGGCATCACCGTCACCGGTTCGCTGATTCGCAGCGTGGACGTGGAAACCGCCCAGCCGGTTACCGAACTCTCGCATGAAGCACTGCAGCAGCAGGGCTTCGTCAGCGTCGGCTCGATTCTGCAGAACGTGCCGTCGGTGGGTTCTTCCGGCACCAGCGATAACAGCTCGCTCGGCGGCATCGTCGGTCAGTACGCGAGCCTTCGCGGTCTGGGTGCTCCGCGCACACTGATCCTCGTCGACGGCGAACGCTACACCACCGATATCTTCGGCCAGACCGACCTCAGCACCATTCCCAGCTCGTTGATTGACAGCGTGGACATCCTGCAGGACGGCGCATCGTCGATTTACGGTTCCGACGCTATTGCAGGCGTGATCAATATCCACACCAAGAGTGTGGAAGGTCTTTATCTCGACACGTACAACAGCACGTATTCACCGGGTAACTATGGCAAGCAAAGCCAGTTCAGCCTGACCGGTGGCCATAAGTTCTCGCGCGGCTCGTTCACCTTCAACGCGACCGTGCAGAACATCAATCAGATCCTGTCCAGCGAAGCCTGGTTCAGTAAAAACGGCTATTTCAGCTTCCCGAACATGCCGGCCACGGTGGGACCATCCGATTACGGCACCATCACCGGGGTAAACGGCACGCCGCTCTCCGCCCCGTTGACGGTCAACATGGGCCAGAACGGGCAGGATATCGCCAACTACCACGTCAACACGTTCGGCGTTCAATATCCGACGCCGTATTACGCCAACGACTATTACAACTCGGCGGGACTGGAAACGTTGCAGCCGGATAACCGCCTGCGGTCGTACACGTTGAAAGGTGATTTCAAAGTCACCGACCACATCACGGCGAAGTTCACCGGCACCTACAACACCAACGACGCTACCGACTATATTGGCGGCTATCCGGTGAGCTCGCTGACGCCGGCCAACGGCGCGAACCTGGCCAAGGCACTGGGCCTGCCTGCCGGCAGCCTCGGTACGGTCTGGTTCCCGTCACTGTCGCCGAACAGTTATTACAACCCGCTGGCCAGCGCAGGCGACAGCGTGCAGTTCAGCCTGCCGCTGCAGGAGCCCAATCGCGTCGATAACAACAACCTCAAGCAGGAAGGCTTCCGCACCGGCCTCGAAGGCGACTTCACGCTGGGCGAGAATGAATTCAACTGGGACGCGAACTACAGCGATTATCGCTATATCCAGGACAGCGGTGGTCCCGGCAACTTGAACCTGGTGCATCTGTACGACGCCGTGGGTCCGTCCTTCATGAACGCCTCCGGCCAGGTGGTGTGCGGTACGCCGGGCAATGTGATCGCCGGTTGCGTACCGCTCAATCCGTTCTCCGGCCAAGGCGGCCTGACTCCAGCCGAGATCAACTACCTCAACTACACCTTCTTCACCCACTCGTGGAGCCAGCAGCGTGAAGTCAAGACCGACTTGAGCGGCGACATGTTCACCTTGCCGCAGTCGCTGGGCCAAGGTGATGCCACGTTCGCAATCGGCGCGGACCACCGCGATGTTTCCGGCGGTGTCACTCCCGATAGCTATACGCAGCAGGGCTTGAACACCAACCTGCAGCAGAATCCGGGTGAGGGTTCGTACGGCATCAACGAAGCGTACGCCGAAGTCAACCTGCCGCTGCTGAAGGATCTGACCGGCGCGCAGTTGCTGGACTTCGACGTCTCGCACCGCCTTTCGCATTACACCAACTTCGGCACCACCAACAACAACTCCTACAAGTTGTCGTACAAGCCGATCGATGACCTGCTGGTTCGCGCCAGCTACGGCACCGGCTTCCGTGCGGGTTCGATCTCCAACCTGTACGGCGGCACGATGCAGAGCTTCACCAGCTACACCGACCCGTGCGACGTCAACTTCGGCTACACCAGCAACCCGGTCGTCGAGCAGCGCTGCTTGAACGGCTTCGCGAACCTGCCGGCCGTCGGTCCGGGCTTCACCCAGCTCAACACGAACGGCGTGCCGGTGACCAGCCCGAACAGCACCAGCACCACGCCTTTCTACACCGGCGCCAACCCCAACCTGAAACCGGAAACGTCGAAGAACTTCACGGCGGGTATCGTGTATAGCCCGAGCTGGTTCACGGGCTTCAACATCACGGCGGACTACTACCGCATCCGCGTCGACAACGTGATTACCTTGCCGTCCGCGAACAGCATCCTGGACAACTGCTACATCCTGGGCGAAGCCCAGGAGTGTGCGCAGTTCCAGCGCTCTGCGACCAACGGCCAGGTCATCAACCTGTTGCAGGCGGTGATCAACGAAGGCTTCATCGACGAGCACGGCGCCGACTTGACGATGAGCTACCTGTTCCCGGATACGCCGGTCGGCAAGTTCAAGATCGACACCAACGCCACCTACATCGCGGAACTGCGTGAGCAGGATGTCACCGGTGGCCCGGTGGTCGACTACAACATCGGCACCTACGATCCGATCCTCGGTCCGGTGTGGCGCTTCCGCGACACTACCAACATCAACTGGAGCTGGAAGGACTTCAGCGCCACGTGGACGATCCGTTACTTCTCGCCGCTGTCGGAATCCTGCCGTCCGGATGTACCGGAACTCGACGAATACTTCCCGTGCACCAATCCCAATGGCAATGTGCAGGGGCAGGAATCGGGTCAGTATCGTCAAGGCGCGCTGGCCTTCAACGACCTGCAGCTCAGTTGGAAGGCGCCGTGGAAGGGTCAGATCTCGCTGGGTGCCACGGACATCTTCAACCGCCGCGCGCCCTTCACCTACATCGGTGCTGAAAGCGTGATCGGTCCGTTGGGCCCGACCGGTACGGATGGCTATACGCAGTTCCCGTACAACCCGCAGTACGACTTCGGCCGCGTGATCTACCTGAAGTACTCCCAGCAGTTGTTCTGATTCTGCTGACGCTCCGGCGGGGTGTTGGACACCCTGCCCGGAGTCTTGGTCGCACCCCCAGGGCACGGCTTGGCCGTGCCCTTTTTTTGTGACATCTAGTGCTTAGACACCTTTCGGGGCTAGCAAAAATTTAGCTTTCATTTTGCTGACGATTTCAAATAGTTGATTTTGAAAGCATTATTTCTTACGAATCGTCGTAATTCCTTGCTGCTCGATTTTTTATGTAATTTTCGTGTATGAACTGCGTTACGGATTGCGGCTTTCCCACTGACGCAAACCACAGGGAGCTTGATCAAAAGGGGCAGGGACTAGCTGGCTAGTAATCACCACTTTGGGGAGTACGACCTTGAAAATTCAGCAGCAAAAGATCGCTCATGCGGTACGCATGGCGTTGGTATTAGGTAGCTATGGACTGGCGACCGTGGCTGCGGCGCAAACCGCAACCACCAGCCAGCAACCTGCGACCCCGTCGCAGTCGACCGCGCAGACCCAGTCGGCCACGCCGGCACCCGCGCAGTCCAACAACAAGACCGTGACGCTGCAGGGCATCACCGTCACCGGTTCGCTGATTCGCAGCGTAGACGTGGAAACCGCTCAGCCGGTTACCGAGCTTTCGCATGAAGCACTGCAGCAGCAGGGTTTCGTCAGCGTTGGCCAGATTCTCGCCAACGTGCCGTCGGTGGGCTCCGCCGGTACCAGTAACCAGAGCTCGCTGGGCGACATCGTCGGTCAGTACGCCAGCCTTCGCGGCCTCGGTGCCACGCGCACCCTGATCCTGGTCGACGGTCAGCGCTACACCACCGACATCTTTGGCCAGACCGACCTCAGCACGCTGCCCAGCTCAGTGATCGACAGCGTTGAAATCCTGCAGGACGGCGCTTCGTCGATTTACGGCTCCGACGCTATCGCGGGCGTGATCAACATTCACACCAAGACCGTGAATGGCCTGTACCTCGACACGTACAACAGCACCTACTCGCCGGGCAACTACGGCAAGCAGAACCAGTTCAGCCTGACCGGTGGTCACAAGTGGTCGCGTGGCGACATCACCTTCAACATCACCGCGCAGAACATCAACCAGATCATGGCCAACCAGGGCTGGTTCAGTAGGTACGGCTACGCCAGCCTGCCGGGTTACCCGCAGACGCAGGGTCCGTCGGATTACGGTCAGATCCTTGGCGCCACTGGGCCCAATGGTCAGCCGGTAAACGTCCCTGGGCTGGTCAACGGTGTTCCGTTGATCGTGAACGCGGGCGGCAACGGCATGAATATCGCCAACTACCATCCCGACACGTTTGGCGTGCAATACCCGTCGGCCACCTTTGCCAACGACTACGGCAACTCCGCGGGTCTGGAAACCCTCACGCCTGACAACCGTCTGCGTTCGTACTTCCTGAAGGGTGACTACGACATCACGGATCACATCAAGGCGACCTTCACCGGCACCTACAACACCAACAACGCCACCGACTACATCGGCGGCTATCCGCTTGGCTCGAACACGCCCGCCAACGGTGCGAATCTGGCCAACGCGCTCGGCCTGCCGGCCGGCAGCCTCGGCAGCGCCTGGTTCCCGACCCTGTCGCCGAACAGTTATTACAACCCGCTGCCCGGCAACAGCGTGAGCTTTGAACTGCCGTTGATGGAGCCTAACCGCGTCACCGTCAACAACATCAAGCAGTACGGTTTCCGCGCCGGCCTGGAAGGCGACTTCTCGCTGGGCGAAAACGAATTCAACTGGGATGCGGGCTACAGCGACTACCGCTACATTCAAGACTTTGGCGGCGGCGGCAACCTGAACCTGGTGCATCTGTACGACGCGCTGGGTCCGTCCTTCATGGGTGCCAACGGCCAGGTGCAATGCGGCACGCCAGGCAACGTGATCGCCGGGTGCGTACCGCTCAATCCGTTCTCCGGCCAGGGTGGCCTGACCCCGGCTGAAGAAAACTACCTGAACTACAACTTCTTCACGCACTCGTGGAGCGAGCAGCGCCAGGTTCAAGCCAACATCAGCGGCGACATGTTTACCTTGCCGCAGTTCCTGGGTGAAGGTGACGCGACCTTCGCGTTCGGTGTCGATCACCGCGACGTGTCCGGTGGCGTGACTCCCGACATTTACACGCAGGAAGGTCTCAACACCAACCTGCAGCAGAACCCGGGTGAAGGTTCGTACGGCATCAATGAGGCCTATGCCGAGTTGAACATCCCGCTGCTGAAGGATCTGCCGGGCGCGCAGCTGCTGGACTTCGACGTCTCGCATCGCCTCTCGCACTACACCAACTTCGGCACCACCAACAACAACTCGTACAAGCTCTCCTGGAAGCCGATCGATGACCTGCTGGTTCGCGCCAGCTACGGCACTGGCTTCCGTGCACCGTCGATTTCCAATCTGTACGGCGGCACGATGCAGAGCTTCACCAACTACACCGATCCGTGCGACGTCAACTACGGCCTGACCGGTAATCCGGTGGTCGAACAGCGTTGCCTGGCCGGTATCGGCAGCCTGAAGGGTGTGGGTCCGGGCTTCACGCAGCTCACCGCAACCGGCATCCCGGTTACCGGTCCCTTCGGTGAAAGCGCAACGCCGTTCTTTACCGGCGCCAACCCGAACCTGAAGCCGGAAACGTCCAAGAACTTCACCTACGGCTTCGTCTACAGCCCGAGCTACCTGACCGGCTTGAACGTGAATGTCGATTACTATCGCATTCGCATCGACAACGTCATCACTTTGCCGGCGGCCAACAGCATTCTCGACAACTGCTATGTGCTGGGCGAGCTCAACGAGTGTGACCAGTTCCAGCGTTCGTCGACCGGCCAGGTCGTCAACCTGCTGCAGGCGGTGGTCAACCAGGGCTTTATCGATGAACGCGGCGCCGACTTTGGTGCGAGCTACACCTTCCCGGATACCCCGGTCGGCAAGTTCAAGATCGACACCACGGCTACCTACATCACTTCGCTGGCTGAACAGGATGCACCTGGCGATCCGGTGGTCAGATACGACGTCGGCACCTACGATCCGGTCCTCGGCCCGGTATGGCGCTTCCGCGACACCACCAACTTCAACTGGAGCTGGAAGGACTTCAGCGCCACGTGGACGACGCGCTTCTACTCCTCGCTGCGCGAGACCTGCCACCCCGATAACCCGAACCTGGCAATCTACTTCCCGTGCACCGATCCCAACGGTATCGTGCAGGGCAACGTGGGCTCCGGTCTGTATCGTCAGGGCGGCCTGGCCTTCAACGACCTGCAGGTCAGCTGGAAGGCACCGTGGAAGGGCCAGATCTCGCTGGGCGCAACGGACATCTTCAACCGCCATGCTCCGCTCACCTACACCGGTGCAGAAAGCGTGATCGGTCCGTTGGGTCCGACCGGTACGGACGGTTTCACGGCGTTTGCCTACAACCCGTCCTACGACATCGGCCGCGTGATCTACCTGAAGTACTCGCAGCAGTTGTTCTAAGCGACACCCAGGAGGTGGTGAAAGCATCGGGTATCCCGGGCTTTCACCCTTCCCGGTCTACCAAGAACCCCAACACTCGCGTTTGCGAACCTGTTGGGGTTCTTTTTTTTGGCCATTGTGTTGTCAAAGCATGGGGATGCGCGGGTTGGGTTAGATAGGACGTGATAGGACTGCACGTGTTGCGTTCGAGATCTGCGGGTTCCCCACAGTGAATGCCGGAATGCAGTTTGGTAGACAGACGGTGGGTGTCACTATCAGATTTCCGAACGGCATAGGTGCACATTACCCACCTGGATTGACGATGACCCCATGATGATTCCCCTTACCCTTGGACTCTTTTTTCTATCTCCTAGCGCTTCCACGCCGTCGTGCGCGAACGCTGCGCAGACTGGCGCACATTTGCAATGGAGTGAGCCCGCGACCATCGTTGCGCCAAGTCATGGCTGGGAGGTAGAGGTGCATCCAGTGCTGACTTCTGACGAGAACCAGACGCCGGTTTCTCTTCGTGGATGTCAGGGAGGTGGCCCCTGGCCCCTATTTACTCTCCAACGAAGCGCCGAAATGTATTGGAGCCCGGGCAGCACGAGTTTGTTAGTGGTGAACGAGCCGTTGAGCGGCAGCAATCAGCTCCTGATGTTCGACGTAAAGTCATTGTCCGAAGGCAAGCAATTGCAGTCGCCTGGCAGGATCGATGAAGCAGTTAAGCACGTCTTGTCCAAGCAGCTGGAAGGCAAAAGACACATCGTGTCCTACCTGCCTCGCTTCGTATCTTGGAAGGACAGCAGCTTGGTGTTGGCAGTAGGAGGTGCGACCTCACCCGAAGGTGATGGTCCAATGACGCCCTACTGCTTCGGCCTATTGGTGAATAACAGCACGCTACAGGTGCAGGGCATCTTGCCTGCAGGAGAGCTGAAAACGAGGTTTGGTGCAGATTGCCAAATATCTCCTTAGCGTCCAAAACCGGACTGCTTCATTGATCATCCCAAATAAGGCAGTCTCTCTTCCCGGAGGGGGGAGAGTAAATGCGGTTCAACGCTTGGAGGGAGCGATTACGGCACGAAGGTGAGAGAAGGAAGAGTCAAAGTAGGGATTTTCCCGTCAACACCAATCAGCATCATCTGATACCGAAGCCCTTGCACTTCCGTAATCATGTGTATGTCGGACGTGCCCATCCACCGAGATGACCACGACACGTCCGACAAGTAGTGGAGTAATCGCGGATCGCCTGGGCAGCCACCCAAACGATCCGCTGGCCACAATCAACTGACTTGGAGTCAATTATGGTTACGCTCGATCTTACGGCACCCGCACGCCTTCGTGCCCCCGCCCTGGTGCATTCCCCCTACTCCACCGCTGCGCCGACGGCGCAATGTCGAGCCCCAAGTGGGTAATCGTCCTAGCGGAAGTGACAGATTCCGCTAAAAACGAGCAGGTTTTTCTTGCAGACCCTTCGCCCGCGCGCAATGCGCGGGCGACCTAAGCGCGTGGAGAACACCGATGGAAAGCACCTACATCGACCCGTTCGGGTTGAAGCACTACCTATTGTCCGAAGACGACTACATCGAACTGAAAAACCTTCAGCGCCTGCTGATGATCATGGCGAACGTCGCCAGCGACGAGGCGTCGCCTACCGACGAAGATGGCACCGTGATGATTCCCCGCTGGGAAATGCAACTCACCTTTCAGCTGATCAGCAGGCTGATTGGTGAGGCGCTGGAGCAATTGGAGCAGAACAACCGCATCGAACATCGGGACCACAAGCGGCATTGATCAAGCAAAGGCCAATGCAGGTCGGATAGGTTTGGGTAGGTTGGGTTAGCGCAGCGTAACCCAACGGATCTTCACCGAAGCGACAACCATCGTTGGGTTACGCGGAGCTAACCCAACCTACGCACCATGGCGCTTCGATATTGATTTGTCGGGTTACCCCCGGATCAAGTCCGGGTTAATCCTACCTACGTGAAGCTGACGCTCGCATCATCCTTAAATTGGCGCTACGAAATCGCGACGAATTGGTGCTCGATTTCTCGTTCGGCTGACGTATATGAATTGCATAGGTTGCGGTTCCCCAACTTGCCGCAGCCACGGGAACGTGTGCCCGAAAAACACGTGGAGTTGGCGGACGAGCCATTACCCAATGACATCGGGGAGGTAGCGCTGTGAACACTCAACAGCAAAAGATCGCGCTTGCGATACGTGCCGTCCTGGCGCTGGGCAGCGTAGCACTGACGGCAGCTGCATGGGCTCAGCAAACGAACGGAACCACGAGCGGACAAGCACCGGCACCTCAGACACAACCGCCACCGACTACGCCACCGCCCGCCGCGTTAAACCAAAGCAACTCCAAGACCCTGCAAGCCATTACCGTTACCGGCTCGCTGATTCGCAGCGTGGATGTGGAAACCGCCCAGCCGGTCACCGAGCTTTCGCACGAAGCGTTGCAGCAGCAGGGCTTCGTCAGCGTCGGCCAGATTCTGCAGAACGTGCCGTCGGTCGGTTCATCCGGCACCAGTAACCAGAGTGCGCTAGGCGACATCGTCGGCGAGTACGCCAGCCTGCGTGGCCTGGGTGCGACACGCACCTTGATCCTGGTGGACGGCCAACGCTACACCACCGATATCTTCGGCCAGACCGATCTCAGCACCATTCCCAGTTCGCTGATCGACAGCGTGGAAATCCTGCAGGACGGCGCATCGTCCGTCTACGGCTCCGACGCGATCGCGGGTGTGATCAACATCCACACCAAGAATGTGGATGGCTTGTATCTGGACACGTACAACAGCACTTACTCGCCTGGTAACTACGGCAAGCAAGACCAGTTCAGCCTGACTGGCGGACACAAGTTCAAGCGTGGTTCGTTCACCTTCAACGTGACCGTGCAGAACATCGACCAGATCCTGGCCAGCCAAGCGTGGTTCAGTCACTACGGATTCGCCAGCGTGCCGCAGTATCCGCAAACCATGCAGCCGTCGGATTACGGCACCATCACCGGCGCGGTCAATCCGGTCACCGGCCTGCCGCCACCCGGCCTGACCTTCCCGCCCTCGCTGACGGTGAACGCGGGGCAGAACGGGATGAATATCGCCAACTACCATCCCAGCACGTTTCTCATCCAGTACCCGAGCCCCTATTTCAACAACGACTATGCCAATTCCGCGCCGCTCGAATCGCTGGTGCCGGATAACCGGCTGCGTTCGTACACGCTGAAAGGCGATTACAAGATCACCGATCACATCACCGCGGTCTTTACCGGTACCTACAACACCAACAGCGCCACCAACCTCACCGGCGGCTATCCGCTGAGTTCGCAGACACCGGCCAATGGCGTGAATCTGGCCAACGCGCTCGGTTTGCCCGCGGGCAGCCTCGGTGGCGCCTGGTTCCCGGTGCTGTCGCCCAACAGCTACTACAACCCACTGCCGGGTTACGACACCTCGTTCACGCTGAACCTGCTGGATCCCAATCGCGTCACCTACAACAGCATCAAGCAGTATGGCTTTCGCACCGGGCTGGAAGGCGACTTCTCGATCGGCGAGAACGAATTCAACTGGGACGCCGGCTATAGCGATTACCGTTATATCGAGGACAGTGGCGGCCCCGGCAACTTGAACCTGGTGCACCTGTATTACGCCGTGGGCCCGTCCTTCATGGATGCTGCCGGTCAGGTCGTGTGCGGTACGCCGGGTCATGTGATTGCCGGTTGCGTGCCGCTCAATCCATTCTCCGGCGCTGGTGGACTTACGCCGGCCGAAATCAACTATCTCAACTACAGCTACTTCACCCACTCATGGAGCGAGCAACGCAATATCCAGGCGAATTTAAGCGGTGACATGTTCACCCTGCCCCAGTCCCTGGGCGAGGGTGACGCCACTTTCGCGGTCGGCGCCGATCATCGCGATGTCTCCGGCGCGGTCACGCCCGATCTCTACACGCAGGAAGGTCTCAATACCAACCTGCAGCAGAATCCCGGTGAGGGCTCGTACGGCATCAACGAAGCCTATGCGGAAATCAATGTGCCGCTGCTGAAGGATATGCCTGGCGCGCAGTTGCTGGACTTCGACGTCTCGCACCGCCTTTCGCACTACAGCAACTTCGGCACCACCAACAACAACTCCTACAAGCTTTCTTGGAAGCCGATCGATGACCTGCTGATCCGCGCCAGTTACGGCACCGGCTTCCGTGCACCGTCGATTTCCAATTTGTACGGCGGCACGATGCAGAGCTTTACCGCCTATACCGATCCCTGCGACGTCAATTTCGGTCTGACCGGCAATCCGGTGGTCGCACAGCGTTGCCTGCAAGGTTTTGGCGGGCTGCCGGGCGTCGGCCCCGGCTTCACCCAGCTTACCGTCACCGGCTCGCCGATCGCCGCGCCGAACAGCCCCAGCACCACGCCGTATTTCACCGGGGCCAATCCCAACCTGCGGCCGGAAACCTCCAAGAATTACACCGCGGGCATCGTCTACAGCCCGAGCTGGTTCAGCGGCTTCAACATCACGCTGGATGCGTATCGCATTCGCGTCGACAACATCATTACCCTGCCCACGGCCGACAGCATCCTGGATAACTGCTACCTGCTAGGCGAGCTACAGCAGTGCACGCAATTCCAGCGCTCCGCGACCAACGGCCAGGTCATCAACCTGTTGCAGGCGGTGGTCAACGAAGGTTTTGTGGATGAACGCGGCACCGACCTGACCGTCAGCTATCTGTTCCCGGAGACACGGGTCGGCAAGTTCAAGATCGACACCAATGGCACCTATATCAATTCGCTCAACGAGCAGGCCGTCGCCGGTGGTCCGGTGGTGTCCTACAACCTGGGTGCCTACGATCCGGTGCTTGGCCCGGTATGGCGCTTCCGCGACACCACCAATATCAACTGGAGCTACGGCAACTTCGGTGCGACCTGGACGATTCGCTACTACTCCTCGCTGCAGGAGCCTTGCCGCGAGGATCAGCCGGCGCTGTCCGAATACTTCCCCTGCACCAACATCAACGGCAACGTGCAGGGCACGCAAGCGGGCCTGTATCGCCAAGGGGCACTGGCCTTCAACGATCTGCAGCTGAACTGGAAGGCGCCATGGAAGGGCCAGATTGCGATCGGCGCCACCAATATTTTCAATCGCCGCGCGCCGCTCAGCTATGACGGTGTGCAAAACGTGTCCGGTCCGTTGGGCCCGACCGGCACCGACGGCTATACGGCCTTTTCCTATAACCCGCAGTACGACTTCGGTCGCGTGATCTATCTGAAGTACACGCAGCAGTTGTTCTAATGGAGCGTTTGCACTGCGTAACGCAGGTTGGTGTTGCGACCGGAGATTGATCCGGTAGCACGCCAACCTGCGTCAGGATTCGCGTGCCAGCACGCGCTGCCGCGCCGCCTTGCGCTCGCGTTGCCGCGCACGCATCGCCGCCCAGCGCTCGGCCAGGCAGGAGAAGATCACATACAGCGCAGGTGTGCTGAGCAGGGTCAGGCTCTGCGAAATCAGCAGGCCGCCGATCAGTGCGATACCGAGCGGACGACGCAAGTCCGAGCCCTCGCCCAGACCGATGGCGATCGGCAGCGCGGCCAGAATCGCCACCATGGTCGTCATCATGATCGGACGGAAGCGCACCAGGCTGGCCTCACGCGCGGCTTCCAGCGGCGTCTTGCCGTGTTCGCGCTGCGCCACCAGGGCGAAGTCGATCATCATGATCGCGTTCTTCTTCACGATGCCGATCAACAGCACCAGCGCGATCTGCGCAATCACCGAAAGCTCGGTATTGGTGAACCACAAGGCCAGCAAGGCGCCCACGCCTGCCGCGGGCAAGGTGGAGAGAATGGTGACCGGGTGGATCAGGCTTTCGTACAGAATGCCGAGTACGATGTAGACCGTCACGATCGCCCCGAACACCAGCCACAGCATGCCGCTCTGCGATTGCTGGAAGCGGCGGAAATCGCCGCCCACGTCGAGCTTGATATCGCCGGGCATGCGCATGTTGGTGGCCGTCTCCTGCACGATCTGCAGCGCCTCGCCCATGCTGATGCCGGGCGCCAGATTGAAGCTGAGATCCATGGTCGTGTACTGATTCATGTGCGACACCTGGGTCGGCGCCAGGCCCGGCACCTGATGCGCAAACGCGGACAGGCGCACCATCGTGCCGTTGGAGGCGGGCACCAGCACATCGTCGATGGATCGCGGCGTCGCCGTCTGTCCGGGCAGCGCGTTGACCACGACCTTGTACTGATTGAGATCGGAATAGATCGTGCTGACCTGCCGCTGGCCGAAGGCGTCGTAGATCACCGAATCGATGCTGCCGACATTGACTTGCAGGCGCGACGCCTTGTCGCGGTCAATCACGATGTTCTGCTGCAGGCCGGCGTCGTCCAGGTCGCTGCCGACGTCGCGCAGTTTCGGATTCTTGCGCAGCTCATCGACTAGCTTGGGCAGCCACTCCTGCAACTCGACCGTGTCGTTGCCCTGCAGGGAGATCTGGTACTGCGCACCCTGGTTGGTGCCGCCACCGCCAAAGCTGGGCAGGTCCTGGATCGCGCGCAGGCGCACATTGAGATCGGGGTATTTCGCCGCCTTGGCGCTCAGCCGGGCCAGTGCGGTGAACGTATCGTCCTTGCGTCCTTCGGCATGGGTCTTCAGCTGGATATCGAAGGTACCGGCAGCGCCCTGGCGCGTGCTGCCCAGACGCGATCCCACCACGGCGACGTCGCGATCACGCAGCAGCATGTCGATCAGACGTTGCTGGCGCGCGGCCGAATCCTGGAACGACACGGTCGCGCCCGAGGTCGCGCGACCACGCAGCAGGCCGGTGTCCTGGGTCGGGAACAAGCTCGTCTTGATCTGGCCGGACAGCGCGATCATGACCGTGAGGCCGATCAACAGCAGCGGCGTCAACGACAACAGCAAGGCATGGCGCAGGGAGAAATCCAACGAGACTTCGTACATCCTGAGCATGCCCGTGTGGAAACGATCCAGCATCTGCCCAAGCTTCGAGGTTTTTTCCGGCTCGTTATGGCCACTGAGGAAGTGCCCGCACAACGACGAGGTCAGCGTCAGCGAGACCACCGCCGACACCACGATCGCCGCCACCAGGGTCAGGGTGAATTCCTTGAAGAACATGCCGGTGATGCCGCCCATGAACAGCAGCGGGATGAACACCGCCACCAGCGAGGCGGTAATCGACACGATGGTGAAGCCGATCTCGCGTGCGCCGGTCAGTGCCGCCTCGAAGCGCGTCATGCCTTGGTCGATATGGCGAATGATGTTTTCGATCACCACGATCGCATCGTCCACCACGAAGCCGATCGCAATCACCAGCGCCAGCAGGGTGAGGTTGTTGAGCGTGAAGCCCCACGCATACATGATCACCGCCGCGCCGGCCAGCGACAGCGGTACCGCCACGGCAGCGATGAGAGTCGGCGCCAGGCGGCGCAGGAACAGCGCCATCACCAGCACCACCATCGCCAGGCTGATCAGCAGTGTCACCTGCACTTCCCGCAGCGAAGCGCGAATGGTCGGCGTGTCATCGAAATACGGAGTCAGCGTGGTACCCGGCTGCAGGAAGCTGCGCAACAGCGGCACTTCCGCCTTCACGCGGTCGACGGTGCCGATGATGTTGGCATTGGATTGCTTGTAGACATACATCAGGATCGCCGGCTTGCCCTGGAACCAGGCCGCCTGATACGCATCCTGCTGGCCATCGTAGACGTTGGCGACGTCCTTCAGGCGCACCGGCACGCCCTTGTCGTTGGTCGAGATCACCAGGTTGGCGAAGTCGGCCGCGGTATGCAGCGCATCGTTGGCCTCCACCGCCATGGTGGTCTTGCCGTCCGAAAGAAAACCCTGCGGCTCGAACACATTGGCTGCTGTGAGCGCATTGCGCAGCTGGTCCGGCGAAATGCCCATCGCATTGAGCGCGCGCACATTCACGTCGACACGCACTGCCGGCGTGGCCGCGCCGAGGATGTCCACTTCCGACACGCCGGTGAGCTGGCGCAGGCGCTGTGCCAGCAGTGAATCGGCCACGTCGTAGAGATCACGCGCGGACTGCGTATCGGAGGTCAATGCAAACGCGATGATCGGGTCGTCGTTGGGATTGGCTTTCTCGTAACTCGGCGGACTGTTCAAGCCGGTGGGCAGGTCCGACTGGGCGGCATTGATCGCGGCCTGCACGTCGCGCGCAGCGTCATCGACATTCCGGCCGCTATTGAACATCAGCAGGATCTGCGTGCTGCCCAACGAACTGGACGAGCGCATGGTATCGATGCCTGGCACCTGGCCCAGATGGCGCTCCAGTGGCGCGGCCACGGTGGCGGCCATATTGTCCGCGCTGGCGCCGGCCTCGCTGGCGGTCACGAAGATCGCCGGGAACTGCATGTCCGGCAGAGCCGAGACGCCTAGCAGCGCGTAGCAGATCACGCCGACCGCGAAGACCCCCATCGCCAGTAGAGAGGTGCCGATCGGGCGACGGATGAAAGGGCCGGAGATATTCATGCTTGAATCAACGTGCGAGAAGCGGATTGGTTGAAGCTTTTATCCCTTCTCCCCTTCGGGGAGAAGGTGGCCCGAAGGGTCGGATGAGGGGCCAGTCTTGCGATCGGACCCATTCGAAGCATGCCTCGATGCAGGCCGCCGCGAGGTTGGCCCCTCACCTCAGTCCTCTCCCCGGAGGGGAGAGGAAGCCAAGGCGAAAAGCGGAGCACTTCAGGCTGCGCCGCGTTACGCGGTGAAGTCTTTCGCAAGAGTATCCCCTCACCTCAATCCTCTCCCCGGAGGGGAGAGGAGGCCAAGGCAAAAAGCGGGGCACTTCAGGCTGCGCCGCGCTGCGCGTGGCGCAGCACGCGCTGCCTCTTGCGCTCCCGCAGCCAGTCGGAGAACCGTTCCATGTACAAGTAGATCACCGGCGTGGTGTACAGCGTCACCAGCTGCGAGAGCAGCAGGCCGCCGACGATCGATACACCCAGCGGACGCCGCAGTTCGGCGCCGATGCCGGTGCCGAGCGCCAGCGGCAAGGCGCCGAGCATGGCCGCGGCGGTGGTCATCATGATCGGACGAAAGCGCAGCAGACAGGCGCGATGGATCGCCTCGCGCGGCTTCATGCCGGTACGCTGCGCTTCAATCGCGAAGTCGATCATCATGATCGCGTTCTTCTTCACGATGCCGATCAGCAACACGATGCCGACAATGCCATCCACCGACAGGCTCATGTTGCACAGGATCAGCGCCAGCAACGCACCCACGCCGGCAGGCGGCAAGGTGGAAATGATGGTGATCGGGTGGATGTAGCTTTCATACAGCACGCCCAGCACGATGTAGATCACGATCACCGATGCCAGCAGCAACAGCGCTTCGTTGCTCAGCGAGGAGGAGAATTCCGCTGCCTTGCCGATGAACTGCGAGCGCACCTGCGGCGGGAAGTTGAGCTTTTTCTCCACCTGATGAATCGCATCGACCGCCTGCGACAGCGAATAACCCGGCGCGAGGTTGAAGGAGATGGTCACTGCCGGCAGCTGCTGCTGATGGCTGATCACCAGCGGCGCAGTCGTCATCTGCGCGTTGACCAGCGATGCCAGCGGAATCGTGCTACCCGCGCCGATGGTGATGCCGATATTCGCTACGCCGATACCGGTGGTGGTCGAGGAGTTGCTCGACGTCGGCTGGCCGAAGGTCGTGGCATTGCTGCCGGTGAGCACGCCACTGCCGTTGCTCTTCACCGTCAGCTGATTGAGCAGCGACGTGCTGTTGCGGAACTGCGGCTCCACTTCCAGCACCACGCGATACTGGTTCAACTGCGTGAAGATGGTGGAGATCTGGCGCTGGCCGAACGAGTCGTACAGTGTGTCGTCGATGGTCTGCACCGGCACGCCCAGCGTACTGGCCTTGTCGCGATCGATGGTGAGCTTGAGCGCGTTGCCCTGGTCGGCCAGGTTGTTGTCGACGTCAGCCAGTTCCGGCAGGTCACGCAGGGCCTGGGTCATCTGGGTGGCGTACTGGGCCAGCTCGTCCGAATTCACATCGGACATCGAGTACTGGTATTCGGTGGCGGCGACGCGCGTATCCAGTGTCACGTCCTGCACCGGCTTCAGGTACAGCGCCACGCCGGGAATGTTTGCGGCATCGTTCTGCAGGCTGGCGACCACGTCCTCCAGGCTGCCGCGCTTGCTGCGGTCTTTCAGCACGATGCTGAGCTGGCCCTGATTGAGCGTGGGATTGATCGAGCCGGCGCCGATAAATGCCGCGACGCCCGCCACGTTGGGATCTTTCTGCAACGCATCGGCCACCGCCTTGGTGCGCTGCTCCATCTGCGGGAAGGCCACGTTCTGGTCCGCCTGCACCACGCCGGTAATCAGGCCCGTGTCCTGCTCGGGCAACAAGCCCTTCGGAATCACGATGTACAGGAAGATCGTCACCGCAATGGCGGTGAAGGCGACCAGGATCATCAACCGCTGATGATCGAGCACCCAATCCAGCGAGCCTTCGTACAGCGCCACCGTGCGTCCCCACACGGTGCGCTTGCCGGCGGCCGCGTGCCGCTCGTGCGCATCGTCGCCTTCCGGCAGCGCATCGGGCCGCAGCAAATAGGCGCACATCATCGGCGTGAGGGTCAGCGACACCAGCATCGAGATGACGACGGCGGTGGCGAGTACCCAGGCGAATTCATGGAACAGGCGGCCGGTAACGCCCGGCATCAGCAGCAACGGCAGGAACACCGCAATCAGCGAGACGGTCAGCGACAGCACGGTGAAGCCGATTTCCTTCGCACCGATCTCGGCCGCCTCCGGACCGGTCTTGCCCTGTTCGATGTAGCGCACGATGTTTTCGATCATCACGATCGCATCGTCCACCACGAAACCGGTCGCGACGGTCAGCGCCATCAGCGAGAGGTTGTCCAGCGACATGTTGGCGAACGACATCACGCCGAACGTGCCAAGCAAGGACAACGGCACCGCCACCGAAGGAATGATCGTGGCCCACAGCCGGCGCAGGAACACGAAGATCACCGCCACCACCAGGGCGATGGTCAGCAGCAGCGTGAACTGCACATCTTCCACCGAGGCGCGGATGGTAATCGTGCGGTCGGCGAAGACATCCAGATGCACGTCGGCTGGCAGCACACTGCGCAGCTGCGGCAGGATCTGGCGGATCTGCGCCACCGTCTGCACGATGTTCGCACCCGGCTGACGACGGATATCCAGCAACACCGCCGGTTTGCCGTTGGCCCAGGCCGCGAGCTGGTCGTTTTCGACCCCATCGACCACCTTGGCCACGTCGGACAGACGCACTGGCGCATTGGTGGTGCTGTTGTAGGAAATGATGGTGTCTTTGTATTCGGCCGCGGTCGCCAGCTGGTCGTTGGTGGAAATGGTATACGACTGCGTGGCGCCGTTGAGCGTGCCCTTGGGTGCGTTGACGTTGGCTTCGGTCAGCGCATTGCGCACGTCTTCCATGGTCAGGCCAAGATTGGCCAGCTGCGCCGGATTCACCTGGATGCGCACGGCCGGACGCACGTTGCCCGCGATCGACACCAGGCCCACGCCCTGCACCTGCGACAGCTTCTGCGCCAGGATCGAGTCGGCCAGGTCGTTCACATCACGCAGCTGGCGGCTGCCGGAGGTGAGCATCAAGGTCATGATCGGCGCGTCGGCCGGATTCACGCGGTTGTATACCGGCGGATACGGCAAGGTGCTCGGCAAGGTGCCGCGCGCCTGATTGATGGCCGCCTGCACATCCTGCGCCGCGATATCGATATCGCGGTCCATGTTGAACTGCAGCACGATGGTGGACAGACCCGCGGAGGAATCCGAGGTCATCATGTCGAGACCGGAAATCTGGCCCAGATTGCGTTCCAGCGGCGTGGTGACCAGCGACGCCATGGTCGAGGCGCTGGCACCCGGATACTGCGTCGTCACCACCAGGCTGGGCGCTTCGATCTCGGGCAGCGCCGATACCGGCAATTCGCGATAACCGAGCACGCCAAGCAGCATCACCGCCACCATCAACAGCGCGGTAGCGATCGGGCGGCGGATAAAGAGTGTGGAAAATCCCATGAGGAATACCGTCTGAATATCAGGCCCCTCTCCTACGGGCGGCGCGCAGGCCATCCCGTGGGAGAGACAAGGGAGGCGTCGGTTACATCAACCGCCGCCACCACCGCCGCCGCCATTACCGCGGCGACCGCCACCCTGCTTTTTCCATTTCTTCTTGTCGGCATCCGAAGGTGCCGCCGCAACCGGCACCTCACCGGGCTTGAGCGCCTGCACCTTGCTGCCCGGCTTGAGGCGGAACTGGCCTTCGGTGACCACTTGATCACCTTCATCCAGCCCCTTGCTGATCATGACGTGGCTGTCGCCTACTTCGCCGGCTACCGTCACCGGCTGCATCGCCACGGTCTGATCCGGCT
Source organism: Dyella flava (assembly GCF_016904955.1). Classification (GTDB taxonomy): domain Bacteria; phylum Pseudomonadota; class Gammaproteobacteria; order Xanthomonadales; family Rhodanobacteraceae; genus Dyella_B; species Dyella_B flava. Next base: position 288,316 of record NZ_JADIKE010000036.1, read on the forward strand.
GCAGCTTGTAGACAAAGTCGCCATCCGGACCCCGCTGCACCGCCTGCGCCGGCACCACCAGGCCGCCGTTCACGACTTGCACGCGCAGCTTCACATTGACGAACTGACCCTGCCACAGCTTCCTGTCGGGGTTGGTGAACAGTCCACGCAGCTTGAAGGTGCCGGTGGTGGTGTCGATCTGGTTGTCGACCACCTGCAGGTAACCGCTGGTATCGAGCGGATGTGCATCGGTGCGATCCAGCGCAACCACCTCCAGCTTGTTCGCGCCGTTCTGGAAGGCGTCGCGTACTGCTTCCAGGTTCTGCTCGGGCAAGTTGAAGATCACGTAGATCGGCTGGATCTGCGTCAGCGTAACGATCGAGGTCGTGGTGGTGACCACGTTGCCCGGGTCCACATTGCGAATGCCGGCCACGCCGTTGATCGGCGAGATGATCTTGGTGAAATCCAGCTGCACCTGGGCCGAGCGCGCGGCCGCCTGGTCGGCAATCACCGTGGCCTTGAGCTGCGCCACGTTGTTGCGATAGGTATCCATGTCGAGCGCGGCCACATAACCCTTGGCCACCAGTTGCTGGTTGCGGTCCAGCGTGCTGATGGCCGTAGCCAGCGTGGCTTCGTCCTGCTTCTGCTTGGCGACGGCCTGATCGTACGCAGCCTGATAGGTGCGCGGGTCGATCTGGGCGATCACATCGCCCTTCTTCACATCCTGGCCTTCCTTGAAGTTGATGGTCCACAACTGGCCGCCAATCTCCGGGTTGACCGCGACGTTGTTCAGCGCCGTCACCGTACCGAGTGCGGTCAGATAGACCGGCACGTTCTGCTTGACCGTGGGCTCCACCGTGACCGGCACCGGCGCATTGTCCTGACCGCTGCCACCCGGCTGGCCCGATCCGCCGCCGCTCTGGCTGGCATGCTGGCCTTGACCGCCGCCACGATGATGGCCATAGCCACCACCGGCTGCTTCAGGTTTGTGCAGCAAACGGAAGGCCACTCCCCCGACTACGAGCACGGCGATCACGATCAACGCGATCTTCCAAAAACGCGACATGTGAAACTCCTGGATTAAACGGGGGCCCACCCGACCCACCGGCGCGTACAACGCACTAGCCCTTCAACTTGCTTACAAGCACTTGCACGCAAGCATAGGGGTAGCTCAACGAGATTGGACAATGCCGGTTGACACAGGTGCCTTGTGACCGATGGCAGGGTCCAACGAGCCTGCTTTTATAACCTGCAACGCCCGCGCTGGTTATCTGACCGGCGATTCGTACCATCCGGCACGGCACTGGGCTGGCCGCCTGGTCAAGCCATACGGCGCCCGTGGTCGGTTATCAATGCAGCAACGCGGATGCGGGCTTCGAAGACGAGCTCGAAGCCCAAGCGTAGCAGCCACTTATGACAACGTGGGTGGCTTTTTTGCGCTGCCGCGAAACACAGCATCGCGAAGGTACACAAGCAGCGATGCCCGACATACCGGCATGCAGCTCGCCCTCGGCCCGCGACTCTTCGTCCCATGTACATCGCGCCGGCTGGGCTTAACTTGTCTCGAGCTTCGTCTATACTCGGAACCTTAATTGTCCGCGGGGGCTCAATGGACCGCGGCGCATGGTCGCCAAGGGGTGGCGGCAAGGCACGGCACGGGGACGTGGCGGCTTTCCAGACTAATCATTTGATGACTGGAGTATTGCGTGAGCGGTTCCATGAGCAAGTCCGATCGGAGTTTCCTGCATCAATTCTCATTGCTTATCGCTGGTCTTGCTGTACTGACCCTGGTCCTTATCTTCACCGCCTGGACCATCTACGAGCACGAGCCGCAGGAAACCAATCCGAACGCCGCGCAACAACTTTCCTCCAGTCTTGCTCCGAACGGCGCCGTGTATGCCGGCAACACCGGCCGCGCCGCCATGGAAGCCGCGCAGGAAGCCGCCGCCAAGGCCGCTGCCGCCCAGGTCGCCTACGGTGGCACCACGGACGGCAAGACCATCTACGACAACCTCTGCCACAGCTGCCACACCGCCGGCGTCGCCGGTGCGCCGGTGCTGGGCAACAAGACGATGTGGGGTCCGCGCATCGCCGAAGGCCTCGATACGCTGATCAAACACGCCACCGACGGCTACCACGGTCCGGACGGCAACTTCATGCCACCGAAGGGCGGCAATCCGTCCTTGACGGACGCGCAGGTGAAAGCCGCGGTGACCTGGATCGTTAGCCAAGCGAAGTAGTTTTAAGAGAGAGTGGCGAGGAGTGAGAAGTAAGAGAGAGCGGGAAGCCGCATGCCTTCTCTCACTCCGCACTACTCTTCACTCACTCCTGCCTTGAGTGGGGCCTCAATTTGGCTCCCGCAACTTCCGCATCCGATTCCCGACCGGCTCGTCGCAACTTCCTGCTGCCCAGGGCGGTAGCCCGGCCTTGACGGATGCACGGGTGAAAGAAGCGTTTTAAGAGAGAGTGGAGAGGAGTGAGGAGTAAGAGAGAGCCAAGAGCCGGCACGCCTTCTCTCACTCCTCACTCCTCTCCACTCTCTCCTGCTCTTCACATGGCGGCTATCATTAGCCCCCATGACTCCCCCCACCCCAGACCCGACCCAATTTCCGGACCAGCTCACCGAGTTCTTCCTGCAAGGCCCGGCAGGTCCGCTTGAAGCCATCAGCGATGTCGCTGAGCCTCCCTGCGCGCGCCGCGGCACGGCGATCATCTGCCACCCCAACTCCAAGGATGGCGGCACCATGCGCAACAAGGTGGTGACCATGCTGGAGCGCAGTCTGCGCGAATCCGGACTGGATACCTTGCGCTTCAATTTCCGCTGCGCGGGCGAATCCGCCGGCGAGTACGACAACGGCATCGGTGAAAGCGAAGATCTGGCTGCCGCGGTGGCCTGGGTGCGCAAGATGCGCCCGGACGATGCGTTGTGGTTGGCCGGATTTTCGTTCGGCAGCTACGTCACGCTGCGCAACGCCGTGCGCTTCAAGGCCGATGCGCTGATCAGCATCGCGCCGCCGGTCGGCCGCTGGTCGTATGAAACCCTCGCGCTGCCGGCCTGTCCCTGGCTGGTGGTGATGGGGGAGGAAGACGAGATCGTGGAGCCACAGGCCGTGTTCGACTGGATCGATAGCCTCGAACAGCCGCCGGAACTGATCCGCATGCCTGAAACCGGCCATTTCTTCCACCGGCGCCTGATGGATCTGCGTGGCGCGGTCAAGCATGCGATCCGCGATTGGCTGCCGGCGCCGAGAGCTTAAAAGCAGGAGAGAGTGGAGAGGAGTGAGAAGTGAGAGAAGAGCGAACAGCTCCCCTCCTTTACCGCCCTCCGCTTAACCCACGCTTTTCTCTCACTTCTCACTCTTCTCCACTCACTCCTTAGCTTTACCCGTATGACGGATCTCTCCCCCAGCACTCGTTATCAGGAAGGCGTCGCCGCGCATCGTTGGACGTCCGATCCGGCGCAACAGGCCGTGTTACCTGAATTCGATCGCATTCAAGCGGCGCTCTGCGCGAGCAACGGAAACGGCAACAGCCTGTTTGGCCGCCTGAAATCGCTGCTGGGCGCGGAAGAACGCGCAGCGGTGCCCGGCCTTTACCTCTGGGGCAGCGTGGGCCGCGGCAAAACCTTCCTGATGGATTTGTTTGCTGCCAGCCTGCCGCATGGCGTGGCGTTGCGCCGTCACTTCCACCGTTTCATGGGTGAAGTGCACGAAAGCTTGCGCGAGCTGGGCGACCGGCAGAATCCGCTGGTCGAGGTTGCCGCCGGCATTGCGGCGCGTTGCCGCGTGCTGTGCCTGGACGAGTTTCTGGTCAACGACATCGGCGATGCGATGATTCTGGCCAATCTGTTCGATGCGCTGTTTGCGCGCGGCGTCACGCTGATCACCACCTCGAATACGGCACCGGCGAATCTCTACAAGGACGGCCTGCAACGCGCGCGGTTTCTGCCCGCCATCGCGGCGATTGAAGCGCACTGTCACGTGGTCGAGATGATCTCCGCGCACGACTGGCGTCTGCGCGCATTGACGCACGCACCGGTGTACCACACACCACCCGGCGCCGAAGCGGAGCGCGAATTGGCGCGCATCTTTGCCAGCCAGGCACAAGGCGACATCATCGATGGCGGCGAGTTGATGATCAACGATCGCCCGATCCCGGTGCGCAAACGCGCCGCCAACATCCTGTGGTTCGATTTTGCGGCGCTATGCGATGGCCCGCGCGCGGTGGCCGATTACATCACCCTCGCCAAGGCGGGTCCGGCCGTGATCATTTCCAACGTGCCGCAGTTCACCATCTATAGCGAGGATCCGGCCAAGCGCTTCATCCAGCTGGTCGACGAGTTTTACGACCGTCATGTGAAGCTGATCCTTTCCGCCGCAGCTCCGATCACCGAGCTGTATGACGGCGAGCGCCTGCGTGCGGAATTTGGCCGCACCGAATCCCGCCTGATCGAAATGCAGAGCGAGGAATACCTGGGCTTGCCGCATCGCGCGGAATAAGCGCTACTTCGTCTTGCTTCGGCATCGACGCAAGATCGACGTGTGTCTACGAAGGAAGCAAATCCGCATCAACGTCCCGGGCCGCCAATAGCTTATCGATGCGACGCCCGTCCGTATCGACCACTTCCAGCCGCCAGCCCTCGTAAACAACGTACTCACCCACTTGCGGTATGTGCGCCAACTGGGCAAGCACGAAACCAGCCGCGGTGTGATACGCACTGCGTTCGGCGGGCTGGCGCAATTGGAGCCGTTCGAACATCTGGAATACCGGGCAAGCGCCATCGATCAGCAGGCTGCCATCTTCGCGCTCGACGATATCGGGCATGTCGCCTTCGGTTTCCGGCATGTGCCCCACCATGGCTTCGAGCAGATCGGCCTGCGTGACGATGCCTTCCAGTCCACCGTATTCATTGCGCACCAGCACCATGCGTACCGGGGCGGCGCGGAAGCGTTCCAGCACCTTGAAGATCGGTGTCGATTCCTGAATCGACAGCGGCGCATGTAACGCCGCCTGCAGATCCGGTTCACGACCATCCAACAGCTGATCGAGCAGATCGCGCTTGGCGACGATGCCGAGCAGTTCGTCGACATCGCCCCGCCCTACCGGAATATGTTCATGCCGACATTCACGCAGCGTGCGCAGGATGTCCCTGCGATCGTTGTCCAGATCGATCCAGGTTATGTCGGTGCGCGGCGTCATGATGTCACCGATGCGGCGATCACCGATATTGAACACGCGCTCCACCACTTCCTGCTGGGTGCGCAGCAGCAGTCCGGCTTCCTGGCTGGCCGACACCAGCAGCTTGAGCTCTTCGGCCGAATGCAGCATCTCCTCGCTGACACCGGGACGCAGCCCGCACGCGCGCAACACCAGATTGCCCAGGCCGTTGAGCAGCACGATCACCGGACGGAATACAAACAGAAACAGATTCAACGGCCGCACCACCCACAACGCCGTGCCTTCGCTGCGCTGCAGGGCGAGGCTTTTCGGCGCCAGTTCGCCCAGCACGATATGCAAGGCGGTGATGATGCTGAAAGCGATCGCCACCGCGATCACCTCCGCGCCCAGGCCCGCATACTTGCCGGCCACACCTTCCAGCAGCGGCGCAATCAAATGCGCCAGGGCCGGTTCACCGACCCAGCCAAGCGCCAGCGACGACAGCGTGATACCCAGTTGGGTCGCCGCGAGGCTGGCGTCGAGGCGATCCACCGTGCGCAACAGCGGCTTGGCGTTTGCGCGGCCTTGCGCGACGAGTTCGGCCACCCGGCTGCGGCGCACCGCCACCAGCGAAAATTCCGCCGCGACGAAGAAACCGTTGGCGGCGACCAGCAGAAATACCGTAAAGACGCCTATCCATTCGTTCATCGCCAAGCATCCTTTGCAGATCAGTTCGCCATGTGCAGAGCCATCTACCCGCAGCTTACTTTGCCTCTGCCCGTGTTAAATGTTCGATCCGCTTCACGCGGTGCTACCACTGCTGCTACGGTGACGCCCTTCTCCTACGATCCGGAGTCGCCATGCTGACCGTCATCGCCTTTGCGCTTCTGGCCGGCGCTCAGCCAGCCGCCTCCACCGATACGTTCACCGCGCGTGTGCAGCGCGCCAAGATGCTGGAGGCGAACGCCACCGGGCCGGCTTACCAAAAGCAATTCTGGGACAAGACCAAGCAGCCGATGACCGAGGCACTGCGCGGCTGCATCGCCAGCAATATGCCTGCGGACAAATCGCCCTTTACCCTGGTCGCCGACATTTCCCCGGACGGCCACCCGCTCAACGTCGAAGTGCGCGCGCCCACGCCGGTCGCCCGCTGCCTCGCCGGACAGTTCTCCGTCTGGAGCTTTCCGGCACCACCCAAGGCGCCCGGTTCGACCAACTATCCTGTCGAAATCGACGTAAGCATGTAAGCGACCGCCATGGCCACCGTGCTGATTCCGCTCCCGCATATGGACTACGACCCCAGCGAGGTCGCCGTGCCATGGCGTGTGCTGACGCAGGCCGGACATCACGTCATATTCGCCACACCGGACGGGCAGATCGCCAGCGCCGATCCGATCATGCTGAGCGGCATGGGGCTCGACCCGTGGGGCTGGTTGCCCGGTGTGCGTCGCCTGCCCGTGTTCGGCCTGCTCCTGCGTGCCAACCGCGATGCGCGCCGCGATCATGCGCGGCTGGTCCAGGACGTCGCCTTTCGCTCGCCCCTGCGCTGGGATGCCATCGACGACAACTCGTATGACGCGCTGTTGCTACCGGGTGGCCATTGCGCTCGCGGCATGCGCAGCTACCTGGAAAGCGAACGGCTCAAGGCCGTGATTGCCGCCAGCTTCGCGGCCGACAAGCCGGTCGCTGCGATCTGCCACGGCGTCCTGCTGGTCGCGCGTACGCTGGGTGCCGATGGTCGCTCGGTACTCCATCGGCGGCGCACTACCGGCCTGACCTGGGCGCTGGAAAAATCCGCATGGTCGCTCACCCGCATCACACGCTTCTGGGATCCGCATTACTACCGCACTTACCGCGAAGAACCCGGACAGCCCGCCGGCTATATGTCGGTGCAACAGGAAGTGACACGCGCACTCGCCGATCCCGCCGATTTTCTCGACGTACCCAAACATGCGCCGCACTACTGGCGCAAAACGTCCGGCATGGTGCGCGATAGTGATGGCGACGACACGCCGGCCTTCGTGGTGCGCGACGGCAATTATCTCTCCGCCCGCTGGCCTGGCGATGTGCATCGCTTTGCGCAGGTATTTGCCGACATGCTGAGCGCTGGCCGGAAGTAATGGTGTATTCCCATGTCTGCTTTCGCATGATCGATCTCGCCGGCGATTTCATCCGTCGCGCCGGGGCAACGGGCTGAGGAAAGCACGGATGACGCACAGCGCAATCAATCGCTCACGCCGCGACAGCTTCAAAGCGATCATCCGCGTCGTCAGCGGCAATTTCCTGGAAATGTATGACTTCATGGTCTACGGCTATTACGCCCCGGCCATTGCCAGAACGTATTTTCCTAGTCATAGCGCCTACGCCTCGTTGCTGCTCACCTTGCTGGCGTTTGCGGCGGGCTTTGTGATGCGCCCGGTCGGCGCCATCGTGCTCGGTGCTTATATCGATCACTACGGCCGTCGCCGCGGCCTGATCCTTACCCTGGGCCTGATGGCGATCGGCACCTTGCTGGTGGCAGCGGTGCCCGGTTACGCAACGATCGGCGTGTTTGCTCCGCTGCTGGTAGTGGGCGGCCGCTTGCTGCAAGGTTTTTCTGCAGGAGTGGAATTGGGCGGTGTATCGGTCTACCTGGCGGAAATCGCCACGCCAGGGCATCGCGGCTTTTACTGCTCATGGCAATCGGCCAGCCAGCAGGTGGCAGTGGTGTTCGCCGCGCTGCTCGGTTTGCTGCTGCAGTACTGGCTGCCGCCGGAAGCCATTACAGCGTGGGGTTGGCGTGCGCCCTTCGTGATCGGCTGCCTGATCGTGCCGTTCCTGTTTCTGATCCGCCGTTCACTGGAAGAAACCGAAGCGTTTCTTGCGCGGCACCGCCCCGGCATCGGCGAGATCTATCGCTCCATGCTCGCCAACGGACGCATCGTGCTGGTCGGTGTCGCACTGGTGATGATGACCACCGTGTCGTTCTATCTGATTACCGCGTACACGCCCACGTTCGGCGTTGAAGTGCTCAAACTCTCGCAGTTCGATGTGTTCGTGGTGACGCTGTGCGTGGGTGTGTCGAACTTTGTCTGGCTGCCAGTGATGGGCGCGTTGTCCGATCGCATCGGCCGCCGTCCGCTGTTGCTGGGATGCACCGCATTGGCACTGCTCAGCGCCTATCCCGTGCTGCACTGGCTGGTCGCCGCACCCGATTTCGGCAAATTGCTCGGCGTGGAGCTGTGGCTGTCCTTCATCTATGCCAGCTACAACGGTGCGCTGGTGGTGACGCTGACCGAAATCATGCCGGTCGACGTGCGCACGACGGGCTTTTCGCTGGCCTACAGCCTGGCCACCACGCTGGGCGGTTCCAGCCTGGCGATATCGCAATGGCTGATCCACGTCACCGGCAATAAAGCCGCGCCGGGGCTGTGGCTGTCTTTTGCGGCGCTGTGCGGCCTGATCGCCACCTTGATCGCCTTCCGCAGCAGCGATAGCCGGCAATCGCATCGAGCGTAAGTTGGGTAGCTCCGGATCAAGTCCGGAGCAGCCCCATGCACGGCGGCATGGCGCGAGCCTACCGGCCGCATCCGGGTCGCCACCATGCGCTACCCTACGGTTCGCCTCCTCCCGTTCGGAGCCAGCGATGCGCGCACCCACCGGTTCGGTTGTCGGACTTTGCTCCGCCTCCGCCACGATGTCGGCGATGGGCATGGCCTTCCTGGGCTATTGGGGCATCCACGAACCGATACCCTGGAAGGTGGGCGACATCCTGGTGGCATGCCTGGCTTTTCTGAGCTTCGGCGCCCTGGGTTCGACGATCTGGCTGATCACCACGCCGGTGCCGGAAGACGGCCACGAACGGATCGTCCCGGCCCGCCGGGCCTTCGCCACGGGCATGATCCTGATGTGGTTGGCGATCGTGATTGCCGTGCTCCCGTAGCGACGGTCGTGCCGCAAAATCATGAAATTCCCGCAGCCCGCACCCGGTCGGGCTTCGCGCCGCTTATCCACTGGCTTATCCACAAATTATTGGGTTGACCGATGGCAGCTACCCCGATATGTTGTGTCTCGTCGGTCGCTTCTCTCGGATTAGTCCGAGGGCGGCTTGAGGGAATCCTGGTGTAAATCCGGAACTGCCCCGCAGCGGTAAGCGGAAACGAACGCCCATCATGCACTGGCTCTGGGGCCGGGAAGCGGGGCAACTAGGCGGGTCGCAAGACCCACGTCCGCAAGTCCGAAGACCTGCCGACACGACATGACCGGAGCGTCATGCCGAAAGTGACGGCCTCCGCGGGGAGGCGAGTCGCATGACGCGGCGCAGTATCTGTGTCATGCGAAAGCGGCCGCGGCAACCGCCACATCAGCCCTGCGCGCGGGAGCAGGCGGTTGAAATCTGGAAGCCCGTCCTGACCGAACCGGACCCGAGAAGTCCGGCCATGGGCAGGTTCCACAGCCCGGAGCGTCCGACATGCAGCCTATTGATACCGAATCGCGCGAGCGCACTGACGCGCGCGATGAGTCGTCCGTCTTTTCCGCCGACGCAACCACGTCAGCCACTGCCAACCACGTAACGATGTCCGCTACCGCCGAAGCACCCTTTGCCCTCACCCCACCTCACAACCCCGGCCAGATGCGCGTCACCAAGCGCAACGGCGGCCAGGAAATTGTCGACGTCAACAAGATCGTCCGCGCGGTCACGCGCAGCGCCGAAGGCCTGCACGCGGTCGATCCGCTGCGCGTCGCGCTGAAGACCATCGGCGGCTTGTACGACGGCGCGACCACGCTGGAGCTGGACCAGCTATCCATCCGCACCTCCGCCGCGCTCACCGCTGAAGAACCGGAATACGGCCAGCTTGCCGCGCGCCTGCTCGGCGCCTTTATCGACAAGGAAGTAAGCGGGCAGGAAATCCAGAGCTTCTCGCAATCCATCGCACGCGGTGCCGAGCTGGGCATCGTCAATGCGCGTCTGCGTGATTTCGTCAGCGCCAACGCGCGCAAGCTCAACGATGCGATCGATCTGCTCGCCACCCGTCGCTTCGAATACTTCGGCCTGCGCACGGTGTACGACCGCTACCTGCTGCGTCATCCGCAGCTGCGCAAGGTGATCGAAACGCCGCAGTACTTCTTCATGCGCATCGCCTGCGCGCTGGGCGGCAGCGAGATCGCCGAAACGCTTGAACTGTATCGCCTGCTTTCTTCGCTGGAATACATCGCCAGCTCGCCGACCCTGTTCAACTCCGGCACGGCGCACGAGCAGCTCAGCTCCTGCTTCCTGCTCGACTCGCCCACCGATTCGCTGGAGTCGATCTACGAGAAATACGGCGACGTCGCCAAGCTCAGCAAGTTCGCCGGCGGTATCGGCCTGGCCTATTCGCGCGTGCGTTCGCGCGGTTCGCTGATCAAGGGCACCAACGGTCATTCCAACGGCCTGGTGCCATGGCTGAAGACGCTGGATGCATCCGTCGCGGCCGTGAACCAGGGCGGCAAGCGCAAGGGCGCGGCCTGCGTGTACCTGGAACCGTGGCACGCGGATATCGAGGAATTCCTCGAACTGCGCGACAACACCGGCGACGAAGCGCGCCGCACGCACAACCTCAACCTGGCCAACTGGATTCCCGACGAATTCATGCGCCGCGTCGAGCACGACGGCAACTGGTCGCTGTTCGATCCGAAGACCGTGCCGCACTTCGTGGATAGCTGGGGCGAGACGTTCGAGCGCGCCTATCACAAGGCCGAGGCCGAAGGCCTGGCGGTCAAGACGGTCAAGGCGCGCGAACTGTATGCGCGCATGCTGCGCACGCTGGCGCAGACCGGCAACGGCTGGATGACGTTCAAGGATCGCAGCAACGCGACCAGCAACCAGACGGCCAAAGCCGAAAACGTCATCCATCTTTCGAACCTGTGCACCGAGATCCTGGAAGTCACCAACGCCGGCGAAACGGCGGTGTGCAACCTGGGTTCGGTCAACCTTTCCCGGCATGTGGTGGATGGCGCCTTCGATTTCGCCAAGCTCGCTGCGACGGTGCGTACGGCGGTGCGTCAGCTCGATCGCGTGATCGACCTCAACTTCTACCCGATCGACACCGCGGCGGTGGCCAATCGCAAGTGGCGTCCGGTGGGACTGGGCGTGATGGGCTTGCAGGATGTGTTCTTCAAGCTGCGTCTGCCGTTCGACTCGGCTGAAGCACAGGAACTGTCCACGCGCATCGCCGAAGAGATCTACTTCAACGCCTTGTCGCAATCGAATGCACTGGCCGAACAGCACGGTGCGCACCCGGGCTTTGCGGAAAGCCGCGCCGCCAACGGTGAGCTGCAGTTCGACTACTGGAGCAACGCCAAGCCGAACGACCGCGCACGCTGGGATGCCCTGCGCGAAGCGATCAAGGCCAAGGGTCTGCGCAATTCGCTGCTGATCGCCATCGCACCGACGGCAACCATTGCCTCGATCGCCGGCTGCTACGAATGCATCGAACCGCAGGTCAGCAACCTGTTCAAGCGTGAAACGCTGTCCGGCGACTTCCTGGTGGTGAACCGCTACCTGGTGGACGAGCTGAAGACGCTGGGCTTGTGGACGCCGGAAATCCGCGACGCGATCAAGCTGGCGGAAGGCTCGATCCAGGGCATCAACGCCATTCCCGAGCGCCTGCGCACCATCTACCGCACCGTGTGGGAGCTGCCTCAGAAAGCACTGATCGACCTGGCTGCAGCGCGCGGCGCCTATATCGACCAGAGCCAGTCGCTGAACCTGTTCATGGAAAATCCGAACATCGGCCAGCTCAGCTCGATGTACATGTATGCGTGGAAGGCAGGAGTGAAGACGACGTATTACCTGCGCTCGCGGCCGGCAACGAAGATTGCGAAGACGACGGTGACGGCTGCCGCTGTTGTGGCGCCGGCTCCCGATGCGCAGGAAGCGGCGACTGCTGCAGTGTTCTGTTCGCTGGAGAATCCGGAGTATTGCGAGGCTTGCCAGTAGTCACATTCCCGTCGCCCCGGCGCAGAGCCTGCCCCGGACTGGATCCGGGGCCGGGACCCAGCGACTTCCTACACGCTATAAATCGAGGACTCCATGTCAATCACAGCAAAAGCCCAACACATCCTCGAACCGGGTTTCGAACTCACCTTGCGTCCCATGCGCTACCCTGAGTTCTACGAGATGTACCGCAACGCCATCAAGAACACCTGGACGGTGGAGGAAGTGGATTTCTCGCTCGACGTCACCGACCTGAAGTCGAAGATGACCGATGCGGATCGCCACCTGATCCATCGCCTGGTTGCGTTCTTCGCCACCGGCGACACCATCGTTGCGAACAATCTGGTGCTGAATCTGTACCAGCACATCAACGCGCCGGAAGCGCGCATGTATCTCTCGCGCCAGCTGTACGAGGAATCGCTGCATGTGCAGTTTTACCTCACCCTGCTGGACACCTATATTCCTGATCCGAACGAACGCAACAAGGCCTTCTCCGCGATCGAGAACATCCCTTCGATCAAGCAAAAGGGTGCGTTCTGCTTCAAGTGGATCGATTCCATCCAGAACCTGCAGCGCCTGGAAACGCGTGAGCAGCGCCGGCAGTTCCTGCTCAACCTGATCTGCTTTGCTGCCTGCATCGAGGGTCTGTTCTTCTTCGCCGCGTTTGCCTACGTGTATTTCCTGCGCTCGCGTGGCTTGTTGCATGGATTGGCCTCGGGCACCAACTGGGTGTTCCGCGACGAATCCGGGCACATGGCCTTTGCCTTCGAAGTGGTGCGTACGGTGCGTGCGCAGGAGCCGGATCTGTTTGACGAGGAGATGCGCACCCAGGTCGAGGCCATGCTGGAAGAGGCCATCGCCTGTGAGACGCAGTTTGCCGAGGACGTGCTTTCCGGCGGCGTGGCGGGTCTGTCGGTCAAGGACATGCGCCAGTACCTGGAATACTGCGCAGACCAGCGCCTGACCCAGCTCGACCTGCCGAAGAAATACGGCGCGAAGAATCCGTTCGATTTCATGGATCTGCAGGATGTACAGGAAGTCACTAACTTCTTCGAACGCCGCGTCTCGGCCTATCAGGTCGGCGTGGAAGGCGAAGTTGCCTTTGACATGACGTTCTGATCACCAGCGCTTGCATGGATTCGCCGCAGATCGTTCTTACCGATACGCCGGATGCCAGCGAACTGCTGGCAATCCGGCGTGGGCTCGATGCCTTCAACCGCGCGGCGAGCGGTATCGACGACCAGCGTCCGATCGCGTTGCTGGTCAAGGATCCCGCGACACACGACGTGCTGGGCGGCCTGAATGGACGCACCTCGCGCGGGGTGCTGTTTGTCGATGTGTTTTTCCTGCCCGAGTCGATGCGCGGCAACGGCCTGGGCAGCCGGCTGTTGCAGATGGCGGAAGACGAAGGCCGCCGTCGCGGCTGCCGTATCGGCCTGCTGCACACCAACTCCTTTCAAGCGCCCGAGTTCTACAAAAAACACGGCTGGCGCGAATACGGCAATTTCCCCAGCGATCCACCTGGCAACCGCCGCATTTTCTTTACCAAGGATCTGATGCCGGCGACGTGAGCGGCGTGGATTGGGTATGCTGCGGGCATCACCGCCTGGCATGCCACGCATGACACCACGCAGATTTCTGGCCAAGGTTTTCCGCCGCATCGCCTACGAAATCGATCGCTCCCTGTTCGATCAGGCTAATGCACCGGCCACACCGGCATCGACCGCATCAAACGCAACGCTCACGCTCACGCAGGATTTTGATCCGCTGGCCGTTCCGCTACGTGATAACAAGCTCGCCGGCTGGTTCAACGAAGAACGCCGTGAGTTGTATACCGGCTTTGCGCTTGGCCCCGATGATGTCGTCGCAGATATCGGATGCGGCACCGGCATGCATGCGCGCTTCTGCGCAGATCAGGGCGCGCACGTCATTCTGGTGGAGGCCAACGAGGCCAAGTTGAATGTAACTCGCGCGCGCTGGGCGGCCGACAATTCGAAGGTCGAATCCCATCTGCATAGTGCAATCCCCTTTCCGATTGCAGATGGCCGCTGCACGCGCATTGTCTGCAATGAAGTGCTTGAGCGCGTCGAAGATACTTCGGCCTTCCTGGCCGAGTTGAAGCGTATCGGCGCACCAGGTGCGCGCTACCTGATCTGCGTGCCGGCGCCTTTCAGCGAACGCGTATTGAAAAACATTGCGCACCCTTCCTACTTCGAACCGCCGAATCATATTCGCATCATTGAACCGGACGATTTCCGGCAGATGGTGACGGACGCCGGCTTGATCGTCGAATCCGAATCCAGCTACGGCGCGTATTGGGCAATCTGGTGGTGGCTATGGTGGTGCGACCCGCAGCCGAGCACTGCACCGCGTCATCCGGTGCTCGATCACCTGGCGTTCGCCTGGAACAGCCTGCTGGATAGCGCGAGCGGCCCGCATATCAAGAAAGCACTGGACCGTTGCGTGCCCAAGAGCCAGGTGATCGTGGCGCGCAAGCCATGATCGAAGCTGCTTTCGATACTTATCCCGCAGCCGTCTTTTCCTGATCACACACAAAAACACCCGGGACCGAACACCCCGGGCGTTGTCGTTGCGACTTGAAGCCGGGAATTATGTCCAGCTGTTATCGTCGTCGAAATTACCACCGTCAAAATTGGCGTCGTCGAAACCGGTGGACGAGAAATCCTGGCCGCCGCCGTTCGACAGGTTGCCGTCATCGAAGAAATTGTTTTCGGTGACGTTTTCGATGATCTCCGGCTGGCCGCCAAAGCCGCCACCGAAAAAGCCACCGCCACGGTGGCCACCGAGCAGATCCTCGATACCGTTGAACAGGAACATGCCACCGGCCACACCGGCCGCCGTGGTGGCTGCGCTGGCCAGGAAGCTCGGCGCGGCGCTCTGCGGCGCGGCGGGCGCGCCACCAAACAGGCGCTCGCGCCACGTCGGCGCCGGGGCCTGCTGTTGCGGCGGATAAGGCGGCGGGTTAGCGCCCCAGCCGGACGGCTGCCCGCCGAGGAAGCTGCCGCCTTGCTGGCCGGCCAGCTGGGCCTGCAACTGGGCGATCTGCGCCTTGGCCGCATCCAGCGCGTGCTGCTGCAACAGGCTGCGCTGCACCAGCAGATAGAGCGCATCGGGCTGACCGGCCAGGCGTTGGCGGATCAAGGCGTCGGCCTGGGCATCCTTGCCGACGCCATTGACGGCGGCCAGGCGCTGAAGAAAGTCGTCGAGAAGGAGCTGTTCCTGGGGAGTCATGGGGTTCTCCGTTGCGCTGTAGATGAATGCCGGCGCAGTGCTGGCAGTACATGGAAATATGCACGAGATATGTGACCTCAAGAGGCGCGTCGAGTGCAGAGCGATTTCCGTGCTGCTGATATTCAGTTCATTTTGGGGCCGGCGTCTGCCGCACGCGCCGCAGTGGATACGGCCCTACTGAGCCGTTCCAGCGTAACCATTTTTCGGCGTTCAGGCTGCCATGTGCGCCAGGCTATGGCTATGGCGCACATGGCAGATCAGTTGCTAGCCCACCCGGTAAACCGCGCCATGCAGCGCACGCGTGCTTCCCGTTCAGCGCCAGGGCCAGGGCTTGAGTTCGTACTCCTGCGGCGGCGTGTCGCCGGCAAGGTTATGCACGAAGTAATCCCAGCGGCGGCGCGTGATATACGGCGTGTCCGGGCCATAGGCGTGATGCTGGTTGGGCAAGAACAACATGTCGAAATCCTTGTTGGCCTTGATCAGCGCATCCACCACCAACAGGGTGTTGTAGGGCGGCACGTTATCGTCGATGGAACCGTGCACCAGCATCAGCTTGCCCTTGAGATTCTTGGCGATCAGCTGATTGGCCTGGCTGTCGTAATTGGTGCTGCCGTCCTTGTTGGTGACCAGCAGCCCCTGCCATTTCTCGGCCCAATCGTCTTCATAGTCGCGGTTATCGTGGTTGCCGCTTTCCGACCAGCCGACCTTGAAGAAGTCGGGATAGCGGAACATCGCATCGGCCGTGGCATCGCCGCCGCCGGAATGGCCCCAGATGCCGACCCGGTCAAGATCGATCCAAGGATAACGCTGGGCAAGCTGCTTGATTGCCGTCACCTGATCCGGCAGCGTGTTGTCGCCCATGTTGCCGTACCACGTGTCGTGGAACGACTTGGAGCGCCACGGCGTGCCCATGCCGTCGATCGCCACCACGATAAAGCCGAGTTCGGCCAGCGACTGGTTGTCGTAGTGCGAAGGCGTGAAGCCGAAGGTTTCAACCGAGCCGGTCTGCGGACCGGGATAGATGTAATCGACGATCGGGTACTTCTTCTGCGGATCGAAATGGGTGGGCTTGAACATCAAGCCGTACAGATCCGTCTTGCCGTCGCGCGCCTTCACCGTGAACGGCACCGGCGGCTGCCAGCCGGTCGCCAGCAGGCGCTTGATGTCGGCCTTGGCGACGGTGGCGATGATGTGTCCGTCATTGGCATCGCGCAGCACGGTGACCGGCGGCGTGGTAGTGGTCGAATAGCTGTCGACGAAATACTTGCCATCGTCCGACATGGTGATCTCGTGATCGGCCGGTTCCGGGGTCAGCAGCACCGGCTCGCCGCCGTCCAGGCTCACCTTCCAGAACTGCTGGTAATACGGATTGACGCCGGCAGTGCGGCCCACTCCGCGGAACCACACCGTGCGGGTTGCCGCGTCCACTTTCAGCACTTCGGTCACATTGCCGTCGCCGCTGGTGATGGCGTGCTTGAGCTGGCCGTTGCCGAGGTCGTAGAGGTACAGGTTGCCCCAGTCGTTGCGTTCGCTAAACCAGATGGCCTCGTGTGTGCCGGGCAGGTAACGCCAGTTCACTGCGCCGTTGCCGCTCTCGTAATAGGTGGGCACATCCTCGTGGAACACGGTGCGCACTGCGCCGGTTTTCGTATCGGCGATGCGGAAGGTTTCGTGCTTGTGATCGCGCGAGGTGGATACAAAGGCGAGCGTCTTGCCATCCGGCGCCCACTTCACATCATCCCAGCCGCCATTGTCGCCGCAACTGACGTCGTCGCAGAGAGTGGAGCGATGCTGATCGGCCGGCATGTTCAGGCGCACGACCTTGTGGGCAGGCACGTCGATGACCACGCGTTCGATCATCGTGATATTCGCATCGCCCGGCAGTGGGTATTTCCAGGCCTGCAGTTCGGGATGGCCCACCTTGGTGGTGACCAGGTACATGTCGCCATCGCGGCGCTGATCCTGCTGGAAGGTCGCGATCTGCTTCGAATCGGGCGACCATTCCAGAATGGCGTTATCGGTGTGCTTCCAGCCCGCGTTGTCGGTGGCGTAGCCGAAGTTTTCCACGCCGTCGGTGGTGAGCTGGGTTTCCTTGCCGGTGGCGACATCGCGCACCCACAGGTTCCAGTTGCGGATAAAGGCTTCCTGCTTGCGATCCGGCGACAGCACGCCCGGCTCCTTGCCTTCCTTCACCGGCGCGCATTCGCCGGCGCCCTGCAGATTGCAAAGGTATTTTTTGCCCGCCGCCTCGATTTCGTCGCGCCCGTCGGCGGCGACCCGGAAATCGGTGATGCCAAGTTTGTCGGCCTTGACTGTCTTATCGCCGGCCTTGGTCAACGCTCCCGCCAGCTTGACGTGGTCGAACAGCGGCGAAGCGCTGCCGTTGGTTGCATCCATTTGCAGATAGTGGTCGCCGCCGGCGTCGTGATCGACGTACCAGAAATGCGTGCCATCCATCCAATGCACCGTGCGCACCGCGTGATCCACCAGCGGCGCGGTGTTGTACATCATGAAGCGCTCGGCCTGCGCGTAGTCCTGCGCAGTCAGCGTCCGGCCCTCGGCCATCGCGCTGCCGGCACTCGATGCCGCCAGCAGCCCACACAACAGAGCGCCGTAAAGACGCGACATGCCGATTGTCGAACGCATGCTTGCTCCCAATGAACTTGCCGAAGAACTCGAAACAGCCACCGCCGGCGCTGTCCCCAACCAGGCATCCTAACCCGGACACCGTCTGCTCACCCCTGCCAAAGGTACTCAAGAACCCGGCTACCGGCACGCCCCGCATGGCGCCGTGGCCGGCGTGGCTTTATTGTGTACGGCCCTTTCTCACCGCTGATCCGCCATGACCTCCACCCTGCCCGAAGCCCACCTGCTGGAAATGGTCTTTCCGGACCACACCAACCACCTGGGCACGTTGTTCGGTGGACAGGCCCTGGCCTGGATGGACAAGGCCGCCTTTATCGTCGCCTCGCGTCATGCGCGGCGCACCGTGGTCACCGCGCGCTCGGAGGAAGTGAACTTCCGCGTCCCGGTACGCAAAGGACAACTGGTGGAGTTGGTCGCGCGCATCGTCGGCACCGGGCGTAGCTCGATGCAGGTGGAAGTGGAGATGACCGCGGAAGACCCGCTCACCGGCGACCGCCGCATCTGCACCACCGGGCGCTTTGTGATGATCGCGCTCGATTCCAACGGCTCGCCCACGGCTGTACCGCAGTTGCACTCCGCCTGATACCCGGATAACTGACCATGTCCCAGCCATTGACCGTCATCGGCAACTACATCTCGCCCTTCGTGCGCAAGGTGCTGGCATGTCTGGAGCTCAAGGGCATCGACTACGTGATCGATCCGATCACGCCCTTCCTCGGCAACGAGGACTTCAGCCGATTGAGCCCGCTGCGCCGTGTGCCGGTGCTGATCGATGACGACCTGGTACTCAACGATTCCTCGGTGATCTGTCAGTACCTGGAAGACAAATATCCCACCCCATCGCTCTACCCTGCCGATATCGGCCAGCGCGCCAAAGCGCGCTGGCTGGAGGAATTTGCCGATACGCGACTGGCCGACGTGCTGGTGTGGCGGCTGTTCTATCAACTGGCGGTCCTGCGCTATGTGTTCGGGCAGGCCACCGATGAAAGCGTGGTGCAGAAAGCGCGCGAGGTGGATATTCCCTCCGCGCTCGATTATCTGGAAACACAGCTTCCCGCGGATGGTTTCGTCTTCGGCGAGCTGTCGATTGCCGACATCAGCATCGCCTGTTATTTCCGCACGGCATCGTTCGTACGCTACACGGTGGATGCGCAGAAGTGGCCACGCGTTGCGGCACTGGTGCAGCAGGTGCAGGCCTTGCCGTCGTTTCAGAAACTGGCGCGGCTGGAAGACAGCATGCTGCGCATTCCGGTTACGCAACAACGCGAAGTGCTGGCCGCGGCGGGAGCGCCGCTCACGCGTGCGACGTTGGCAACGGATACGCCGCGGCATGGGTTTCCGCGCAGCTGATTTGCCGTCACCGCTTCGTAATGCGCTACCAGGCGCAACGTCAAAGCTGTTTGCTCATCTGCTCCACCAGCCAGTCCACAAACACGCGCAACCTGGCCGGCATCTGCCGGTGCGGTGCATACAGCACGGTAACCGGCAATGACGGTGGCGGCGTGGCGGGAAGAAGCTCTCGCAAGGTGCCGTTGGCAATGCCTTCCGCGACGCGATAGCGCGGAAACTGCGCGATGCCCAGTCCCGCTTCGCAACAGGCAAGATAGGCTTCCACACTGCTGACCGTGACCTGCCCGGGCAGGATCACTTCGCGCCGCTTGCGTCCCACCATGAACTCCAGCGGCTCGCTGCGATGCGTGGTGGGCGAGGCCCAGTTCACGGCGCAATGCCTGTTCTGCAAATCGGCCAGCGATTGCGGCACGCCATGTTTGCGCACGTAGGCGGCGCTGGCCACGGTCAATTGTTCGAGGACGCCGACGCGACGACCGACCAGGTTCGAGTCGGGCAATTTGCCGACGCGCAAGACGCAATCCACGCCTTCACGCAGCAGATCGACAAAATGATCACCGGTGCCGATATCCAGCTCGAGCAAGGGATAACGTGCGAAGAACGCAGGCAGCGCGGGAATCAGCCAGAGGCGGGCCATCAGCGCAGGTACATCGATGCGCAGATGTCCGCGCGGCTGTACCGTGGCTTCGCGAAAATCCGCTTCGACGGCATCCATCTCAGCCAGCAGGCGCACGCAATGGCTGTAATAGGCCTCGCCATCGCGCGTGGCGTGTACCCGCCGGGTCGTTCGCTGCAATAGCTGTGTGCCCAGCCGTGTCTCAAGCCGCTTGATGGTATGCGTGACGGTGGCGCGCGGCAGGTTCAGATCATCGGCCGCCGCAGTGAAGCTGCCCAGTTCAATGATGCGGGTGAACAGACGCATGGCATCGAGGCGATCCATGGATTGTTGATCCAAATGAAATGGTGATGGCCATTATTGAGCATTTATCGCATCACCGTACAAGCCGAAGATGTGCTGTCCCCCCAACCACGAGATGCATCATGCAAACACGCACACTCGGCAAAAACGGACCTGTCGTTTCCGCCCTCGGCCTCGGCTGCATGGGCATGAGCGATTTCTACGGCGCACGCGACGACGCCGAATCGGTCGCCACCATCCAGCATGCGCTCGACCGCGGCCTGACCCTGCTCGACACCGCCGACATGTACGGCCCATTCATCAATGAGGAACTGGTCGGCAAGGCGATCAAGGGCCGCCGCGACCAGGTTTTCCTGGCCACCAAGTTCGGCATCGTGCGCGACGCCTCCGATCCGACCAAGCGCGGAATCAGCGGCCGGCCGGAATATGTGCGCGCCAGCTGCGATAACAGCCTCAAGCGGCTGGGTGTGGATCACATCGATCTGTATTACCAGCATCGCGTGGATCCGAATGTGCCGATCGAGGAAACCGTTGGCGCGATGGCCGAGCTGGTGGCCGCGGGCAAGGTGCGTTATCTCGGATTATCCGAAGCCTCGGTGCAGAGCATCGAGCGCGCCAGCAAGGTGCATACGATTACCGCACTGCAAAGCGAACTGTCGCTGTGGACCCGCGACCTGCTGGACAACGGCACGCTCGCGCGATGCCGCCAACTGGGCATCGCGCTGGTGGCCTATTCGCCATTGGGACGCGGCTTCCTGACCGGCGCGATCACCCGGCCGGAAGATTTTGACCCGGACGATTTCCGTCGCACTAATCCACGTTTCGTCGGCGAAAACTTTGTGCACAACCTGCAGCTGGTGAAGCGGGTGGAGGCACTGGCCCAGGAAAAAGGCTGCACCCCGGCACAACTGGCACTCGCCTGGGTATTGGCGCTGGGCCAGGACATCGTGCCGATCCCCGGCACCAGGCGCCGTTCGCGTCTGGACGAAAACCTGGGCGCACTGAATGTCCATCTGAGCGAAGGCGACCTGGCCTCGATCGAGCAGATTTTCCCCATCGAGGCCGTAGCCGGCGAGCGTTATACCGCGGCGGGAATGGTTCATGTGAATCGGTAAGAGAGAGAAATAAGGAGTGAGGAGTAAGAGAAAAACCGGCCTTTCAGCGCTCTTCTCTCACCTCTCACTCCTCTCCACTCTCTCCTATAAAATAGGGAAATGACTTCCCCCGAATACTCCCCCCTCGGCAAGCACACCGTCTACGCCGACCGTTACGATCCCAGCCTGCTCTTCCCGATTCCGCGCCAAGCAAAGCGCGATGAGATCGGGGTGGATGAGCCACTGCCTTTCCAGGGCGTGGATATCTGGAATGCGTATGAGCTGTCCTGGTTGGACATGCGTCGCAAGCCGGTGGCGGCAGTGGCGGAGTTTCATGTGCCGGCGACCTCGCCAAACATCATCGAGTCCAAGTCCTTCAAGCTGTATCTCAATGGTTTCGCACAGGAGCCGGTTGCCAACGCGGCGGCACTGAGTGCATTGCTGCAGCAGGATCTGTCGCGTGCGGCGGGCGCGCCGGTGATGGTGTATATCCGTGAGCCGCGCGCGGCAAAGCATCTTTTTGCCGATCTCGAAGGCGAGTCGATCGACGGTCTGCCGGTGAAGATCGATGATTACGGCCCGCCCAAGGCCGACTATCTGCGTGTCAGCGCGGCTGGCGATGTCGTCGAGGAAGTCCTGGTATCGGACCTGCTGCGCTCTAATTGCCCGGTGACCGGCCAGCCGGACTGGGGCAGCGTGCAGATCAAGTACCGTGGCCCGGCCATCGACCGCGAAGGATTGCTGCGCTACCTGGTTTCGTTCCGCACGCATAACGAATTCCACGAACAATGCGTGGAACGCATTTTCATCGACGTGATGAAGCGCTGCGCGCCCGAGCAACTCAGCGTGTACGCGCGCTACACCCGCCGCGGCGGACTGGACATCAATCCCTTCCGCAGCACCGGCAAGGCGCTGCCGGACAATGTTCGCGGCGCAAGGCAGTAAAGGCAGTGAGTGGAGAGGAGTGAGAGGGGTGACAGGCAGGTTTCGCTGGCCTTTCTCTAACTCCTCACTCCTCTCCACTCACTCCTAGCCTTACCGGTTACACTCGCCGCCCTGGTCATCGGCACTTCAGATCGGCGGCGCTAGCCTTGTCCACCGGTCCGAAGTCGTCAGCCTCCGGTTCTCTTGCTCCCTTATTTCGGAATCCCGCCCATGAAACTCTCCGCACGTTCCGCCGCCCTATACAGCGTCACGTTTGCCGGCCTGCTGGCGCTCAGCGCCTGCGGCAAGAACGAGCAGCAGCCTGCGAACCAGCCCGCTTCCCCGAGCACGGCGCCGGCAGCACCGAGCACCGCCGCCAAACCCGCTCCGGCCAGCACGGCGCCGGCTCCGGCCAGCACGGCCGCCAAGCCTGCCGCAGCCAGCACCGCGCCGGCTGCCGCCACGGCCGCTCCCGCTGCGGCGGACAACACCTTCCAGGTCGCCGACATCACGCTGGGCGATGCCGTCACCCCCGATCACAAGGTGCGCAAGGAAGTCGACACGTTCGCGCCGAACCAGAAGACCATCTATGTCAGCGTTGACACCAGCGGCAGCACCACTGGCGCCACGCTCAATGCCAAGTGGAGCTACCTGGAAGGCAACGGTGAACTGGTGAATAGCGTCAGCCAGTCGATCGTTGCCGATGGTCCGGCCACCACCACCTTCCGCGTGCAGAACCCGGACCTGTGGCCGGTGGGCAAGTACAAGGTGGACATCCTGCTTGATGGCAAGCAGGTCGCGAGCAAGACCTTCGAAATCAAGAAGAGCTGAGCCTCGCCGACATGATGTAGATGGGGCGCCCCACGGGCGCCCCTTTTTCGTTGAACATGTTCCATCGAGCACGTCCCGTTGAAATGTCCTCGTCACGCGCACCGTTGCGGATGCGCCCTTGAGCGGACCTTTGGCGTCGGACATGTCGTCGCGCATGGCATCGCAAGTTATTACCTGCAATGTCTGATGTGGCACCATCGCAGTGTGAGGGATGCTCTAATCCATTCCCCGCAGATGGCATGATGCCCAGAAGGCTCTCAGGGTGTGTCGCGCGGCGCAGGGAAGACTGGCCGTCTTTTCAAGCCGGGCGGCGCAGGCTGAGAGCCTTCTGGGCATCACCCCATTAGTAAATCCAAAACGCAGTGCTGGCCCTGTCTGTCCGCATGCCTTCGGTCCATCGTCTCGACAGACGGCCAGTCTGCCTTCGCCGATGACCCGGTGGCCTGCGAACAGACAGGGCCAGTGCCACCTGTGGCGAATGGATTAGAGCATCCCTAAGGAATCGAGAGAGTCGTAGCGTGGAGCAACAAGGCGGGGCCGAAGTCCTTAGCCAAGAAGATGCCTTGAGCCGGCAGGGCCCGGTCTGGTTGCGTCGATTCGGTGGTCCGGCATTGTCGGTGCTGATGCTGTGCCTGGCGCTGTGGGCGCTGTACCGGCTGGCCGGCGAGGTGAGCTATCACCAGGTCGGCGAGTACATGCATCGCCTGCGCCGCGGACGTATCGGCCAGGCTATCGTGCTGACCGCGCTCGGCTATGCGGTGATGCCGTTCTACGATCTGTTCGCGCTGAATTCGATTGGCCGCAAACTGCCGCGTCCGCGCGTCGCACTGATTTCTTTTATCAGCTACGCCTTCAGCAATACGCTGGGCATGGCGATGCTGGTGTCCGGCTCGATCCGTTATCGCTTCTATATCCAGGCCGGCTTGTCGACGATGGAAGTGGCCAGGGTCGTGTTGTTCTGCACGATCAGCTTCTGGCTCGGCCTGTTCACGATCACCGGCGTCACGCTGATATTGGTGCCATTGCCGACCGGTTTGCCGCTGGCGTCCGCACGTGTGCTGCTCGGCGTGACACTTTGCGTGATTCCTTCGCTGTGGTTGCTTGGCGGCGCCTTGATGCGCCGGCCGATTCGTCTGTGGCGCTGGCATTTTCGATTGCCGCCGGTGACGGTCGGCCTGCGCCAGGTGCTCGTCGGGGCGGTGGACTGGGGGCTGGCCGCCGCCGTGCTGTATGCGCTGATGCCCGATGCGATGGTGCTGCATTTCGGCTCGTTCCTGGCGATTTTTGCGCTGGCGCAGATCGCGGGCCTGATCAGCCATGTGCCGGGCGGTCTGGGCGTGTTCGAAGCGGTGATGCTGGCCGGCTTTGGCGCCACCGGCAATCAGGCGCTTTCGGCACCGATTCTCGGCGCATTGGCAGCGTATCGCGGCGTCTACTATTTGCTGCCGTTGTGCGCCGCGACGGTCGCCGTGGTGATCCGCGAAGCGCGCGGATTGCGCCAGGCTGCGCTGCTCACACCGTGGTTCAACGGCATCCTGCCGCCGTTCTTTGCTGGTCTTACCCTGGTCTCCGGCGCCGTGCTGCTGTTCTCTGGCGCCACCGCGGCACTGCCCGGGCGCATGGAATTGCTCAGCGATCTACTGCCGCTACCGGTGCTGGAGGTTTCGCATTTTCTCAGTAGCGTCATCGGCATGTCGCTGCTGATTCTTGCGCGCGGACTGCAGCGACGGCTTGATGCCGCGTATTGGCTGACCCTGGTGCTGCTGATCGCCGGTGCGGTCGCCTCACTGCTCAAGGGCATCGATTACGAAGAAGCCGGCCTGCTGATCCTGCTCGCCGTTGCCCTCGCGCCTGCGCATCGCCTGTTCTACCGGCGCGCGTCAATGTTCGAAGTGACCTTCTCGTTTGGCTGGGTGCTGGCATGCGCGACCGTGCTGGGTTGCACGGTATGGCTGGTGTTCTTCAGCTACCAGCACGTGGAATACAGCCGCGACCTGTGGTGGCAATTCAGTTTCTATCACGGCAATGCGCCGCGCGCACTGCGTGCGCTGGTCGGCGCCACCGGCGTCGCATTGCTGTTTGCACTCACCACGCTGATCCGCTCGGCGCGGCCACGCCCCACCCTGCCGGATGAGACCGAACTGGCGCGCGCATTGCCACTGATCAAGCGATTCCATTCCGCACAAGCGCACCTCGCCTTGATGGGCGACAAGAGCCTGCTGTTCGATCCGGAGGACAAGGCGTTCATCATGTACGGCATCGAAGGCCGCAGCTGGGTCGCCATGGGCGATCCGGTCGGCCACGATGATCGTGCACGACAGGAGCTGGTCTGGACCTTCCACGAACACTGCGAACGCGGCGGCGGCTGGCCGGTGTTCTATCAGGTCGCACCGGACGATCTGGATCTGTATCTCGAAGTCGGCATGAGCCTGCTGAAAATCGGCGAAGAAGCGCGCGTCAGGCTGGAACACTTCAATCTCGACGGTAAATCGAAGAAAACCTTGCGCGGCACGGTCAACAAGCTGACTCGCGATGGTCTGCGCCTGGAAATCGTGCCGGCCGCCAATGTCCCGGCCTTGCTGCCGCAACTACGGCCGGTCTCGGAGGCCTGGCTGCGCGACAAGCGCGTGCGTGAAAAAGGCTTCTCGCTCGGCGCATTCAATGAGCACTACCTCTCGCGCATGCCGATGGCGGTGGTGTGGCAAGACGACAAACCCATCGCCTTCGCCAATATGTTCCTGTGCGAAAACATGGAAGAAGCATCGGTGGACCTGATGCGCCAGCTACCCGACGGTCCTACCGGACTCATGGATTATCTGTTCGTGGAACTGATGCTGTGGGCCAGGGCCGAGGGCTATCGCTGGTTCAACCTCGGCATGGCCCCGCTTTCGGGCCTGCAGAGCCGGCGCCAAGCACCGTTGTGGAACCGGTTCGGTGCGCTCATCTTCGGCCGCGGCGAGCGCTTCTATAATTTCCAGGGTCTGCACCGCTACAAAGACAAGTTCGACCCCGAGTGGGAGCCGCGCTATATGGCAGTGCCGGGCGGCATTGCCCTGCCGGTGGTGCTCACCAATGTCGCCAGCCTGATTTCGGGCGGCCTTACTGGAGTTGTGCGTCGATGAAATTCCGCATCATCGCAATCGTTGTCTGCCTGGCGATTGCTGCATCTCTGATCATTTGGAAACCCTTTCCCCGCCCCAGCCTGGAAGAAGCCACCGTCGCGCTGACGCCTAAAGTGCAGGCTCCGGCGGGTCACGATGATGTGCTGGCGGTGTTCTACTCCGGTGACGGCGGCTGGCGCGATCTGGACAAGGAAGTAGGTGCGCGCCTGGCCAATCGTGGCATACCGGTGCTCGGCGTCAGTTGCCTGGCCTATTACTGGCGCAACCGCTCGCCGGAGGATTCCGCGCAAGATCTGGATGCACTGATCACCAAATACGCCACGCAGTGGCACAAGCAGAAAGTGTGGCTGATCGGCTTCTCGTTCGGGGCAGACGTGCTGCCGACGATCGTCGACAAGCTCAGCCCCGCCAATCGCGCCCGCATCTCTCAGCTGGTGCTGCTATCACCGAGCCAGGACGTGAACTTCGAAGTCGAGCTGGAAGGCTATATGCGCGAGAACTGGCTCAAGACGCACACCAAGGCGCTGATGGAATGGATCAATCCGGTAGCGCACTATCCCGCGCTACCGCCGATCACCGCACTGCAAAACAAACCGCCGATGATCTGCTATTACGGCCGCGAAGACGGCGACGACACGGTGTGCGACGACCCGAAACTGCCGACCTGGGTAAAAGTTTACGAAATGCCGGGCGACCATCATTTCAATTACGACTATGACGGCCTTGCCACGCGCATGATCGGCGACTTGCCGGCTGACTCCGCAACCGTGCAAAACACGGCACAAAATTCCATGACAGTGCACTGATTACCTGGCGCACGGCCTGATAATAAAAACCACACAATCCAATCACGCTCATGCCGTTGACGCGCATGACGCGGTGAGCATGCACGCCTTTACCAAGGTGAATGCCGGCAACCTCTTTATACAAACCAGGCACGAATGATTCACGTGCGCGGTGATCGAATCGACAACCGCACTCGGTGCATGTGCCTTGTGCATCCTTTCAAGCTGAAGAGGTAACGTCATGAACCAAGACATGCTCAGGGGTCAATGGAAACAGCTCACCCCCAATATCAAGCAGCACTGGGGCAAGCTCACTGATGCCGACCTGAAGGTCAGCGAAGGAAGCGTGGAATACCTGACCGACAAGGTAGAGAAACGTTACGGCATCAGCCACTCTGAAGCCGAAAAACAGGTTCGCGAGTTCGAGACTCAGATCAGCAAGCATACGCATCACTGAACCTTTCATCCGCGGCCCCGCACCAGCATACGTACCCGAGCAGCTCGCAAGATGGCTGGTGCGGGGGCACAGGGCACCCTCATCATCGCCGCGGCGCGCTTAGAGCGTGAGACCGCGCGACATAAAGACGTAGAGATCGCACCGCAGGCAGCAGCGTGATGCGCCTCACTGCATGCGCCCGCCGACCGGCTGATGCATGACATGCTGGCCGCTGTACAGTTCACGCCCATCGGCAACACGTCTTCAGGCATACCGCGAACCTCCCATTGCTGAATTCGTGCCGGACACGTCGCCCGTCCTGGCTGCGACCACGCTTCTGCGCGCGGGCGGACAACCCTTCTGGAATTCGCCTGAGTTCAGTAACGCGAGACGATCACGCGTATATCCCCACGTGATCTGCACACCACGCAAACAAATCGTGCGCACGGCATTCATGTGACTTAACCGTTCCAGCGCACTCCCACACATTGTTTACAGCGGGGCTGTTCGAATCGATCGCGTCAGATGCGTGGCGTCTGGCTTATCCATCGAAGCGCACGAGGTGACTGTAATGAATCACGACACGATCAGTGGCCAATGGAAACAACTCGGCGGCCAGATCAAAAAGCAATGGGGCAAATTGACCGACGATGATCTGAAAGTCGTCGAAGGCAACGCCCAGATGCTCGCCGGCCGGTTGCAGGAACGCTACGGCATCGCCCGCGAGGAAGCCGAACGGCAAGTCCGTGACTTTCAGAAGGATCTGGACGTCAGTAGGCAGAAAGACAAGCCACTGAGCCACTGACCCGGATGGCGCGCCACACCCCGAGGCGCGTGCATCCAGATCAAGCACGCATGCCATCATTGATTAGGAGATCGCCATGCTTTATTGGGCTGCCGTATTTTTTATCATCGCGATCATCGCTGCCGTATTTGGTTTTGGCGGCATTGCCGCCGGTGCCGCGAGCATCGCCAAGATACTCTTTATCGTGTTTATCGTTCTGTTTGTGCTATCGCTGATCTTTGGTGGCATACGGCGAGGACCTCGTCTCTAACAGTCCGCTGATCTAGATGGACGTCACGGTGACGAGCCGTGGCGTCTCTTTCGCTGCGAGGGCGCGATTGTTTATCGCGAAAGTGCATAAACAAGACCTAAAAAAGCTATAAACAATTCAAGCCGCGTAGTTGCTGCTGAATACGGAAATCCTGTCGACATGCACGCTGCCGATCGGTGTCAGCCAGGTTTCGTTCGCCACCACGGATGTACATGGCCCTAGGGTGCACAGGCGGATAGGACGCTGCGCCACCTCTTTCGCCAAGCGCTGCAATACGCTCCGCAACATCATGCCGATGAATGGCGTATAGAGATAGAACACCGTACCGCTAGAGAAGTCGGCTGAACGCACGTCCTGGTGGATAAAGCTCGCATTGGCAAGATTCAATGCCTGGGCGCACTGCCGTGCACACGCGACGTAAGCCGTTTCCAGCTCGATGCCAACGCAATACGCCTTGGCGCAGATCGCCGCCAGCAGGGGAACATGTCCAAGCCCCGAACCGAGATCCATCAGCACATCGCTGCCGCTTAGCGACAGGCGGCGGACGGCATCAAAGATATGGCGCGCCGGCGTCGGCTGGTAGAAGACCATTTCCGGCGCCAGTGCGGCGATACCTTCAGCCGGCGCCTCGAATGCGAGCACGCCGCTTAGCAAGGCGTCCAGGTAATCGTAGCCTTGCCCGCTTTGTTGGTCGCATGATGCGCTGCCACCTGACGCCCACTTCAATAGTTCATCTGCACCACGGCCTTGCTGGATCTCGCGCCGGATCTGCTGATAGATCCGGCGATTGATCGCATCCAGCCCGTCATAGATCGCCTTGGCGCGGCACCGGACTTGCCCATCCTCGGCCCGGTCGTGCGCGTCGAGCAGTGCGTCATCCAGACGATCGAGCATCTCGATCCGCTGGCGCAGCCGAGCCGGCTCATGCAAGGAACGATCGCGTTCGCACGCGTCGAGCAGGCGTTGCATGGTGCTGCTATTCATCGGCCCGGAACGCCTCCGTTATCGGCACACCAGGCATGGCGCCTTTACGCCGCATTTGAACATCACCGAAGGATGGCATCCTGCGTGATATCGCCAGCGAAGGCTAAGCGAAAGCTCGCTCGTGAAAGCTGCATAGCGTAACGACCACCTTTCATTCGAGGCAGGCATGCATCCTCCGGTTACGGTACGACCTGTTGCAAAGGATGACTTTGACGCATGGAAGCCGCTATGGAACGGCTACAACGCTTTCTACGGCAGAAGCGGCGCCACCGCACTCCCGGATGACGTATCGCGCACGACCTGGTCGCGCTTTTTTGATGCTTACGAACCGGTGCATGCCCTGGTCGCGGAATGCGAAGGACGCTTGCTGGGGCTCGCGCGCTATCTTTTTCATCGCAGCACGACCCAGATCCAGCCGGTCTGTTACCTGCAGGATCTTTTCACCACCGAAGCGGCGCGAGGCCGGGGTGTAGGGCGTGCCCTGATTCATGCCGTGCATCAGCGTGCGGTGGAGATGGGTTGTCTGCGCCTCTACTGGCATACCCACGAAACGAACACCAAAGCCATGGCGCTTTACGACCAGCTCGCCGATAAATCGGGCTTCGTGGTCTATCGCAAAGCGCTATAGGCCGGGCTGGCGATCAGGCCGCCGCGCTGCGGCGCAACCAGTCGGCCAACTGCGCCAGCACCTGGTGACGTCCGGTCTCGGTCTCATTGAACAGTTCGTGGAACAAGGTATCGAAAAAGCGGCTGGTAAGCTGCTTGGTCGCCCATGCGCCATCAGCGAAAGCACGGCTGCCGGACGGATCAACCAATCGATCGCTGCCCGCTACCAAGAGCAAGGTGGGCACCTTCAGGCGCCAGGCGTCGGCGATGCTCGACGCACCGGCACGGAAAATGAAGTCCGCCATGCGCGGCGTAACGGCGCCGCTGCACAGCGGGTCGTTGCGATAGTCTTCAATCACCTTGGGATCGTGCGACAGGCCCTCCAGCGACAGGCCATTACGCAAGGGAAGGTTCGGCAGTACGCGCGTCAGTAGCGCGGCGAGGCGGCGCAACCAGGGGGCTTCGTAGGTGCGCAGCGCTGGCGAGGAAAGAATCAGCAGCGGCGGCTGGATCCAGTCGTCGAGGACGGTCCGCAACGCCACCGCGCCACCCATGCTATGACCGAGCAGCAAGGGTGGCCTGCCGAAGCCGGCGGCGTAATCCCGGTAAACCACCGCCAGGTCCCGCAGCAAGTCATCGCTCCGTTTGATCGCGGCCCGTTGCCCAGGGGTATGCCCGTGTCCACGCTGATCGTAGCTGCGGACCGCATAGCCCCGCGCAAGAAACCACTGCGCAAGCTGTTCATAGCGTCCGCTATGCTCGCCCAGCCCATGCACGATCAGCACGGCCTGATGCGCCGTCGGATTCGGCCAGTCGCGCAGATATAAAGCCTGGCCGTCCGGCATGGCCAACCACCTTGCCTCTGCCGGATCCGTTACGTGACGGTCATTCGCCATCGAGTGCGCTTGCTCTTGCTGTTCCATAGATCACCCTGCCCCTCAGCCTGCGTACCTTACCTCTGCGGCCCTATGCCGGGGAACTGTGCGGGCGCACGTGCCGCATATCGTGGCGTGCGATAGGGACGATATCGGTCTGGCAGGGTGCCTGGAAAAGCACTCACGCTGCGAAGAACAGGCATCCGGATGCAGCAAAGCTGCGCCTATCCATTCGCGGGTGACAACGACGCCCGCGCGCTATCGTCGCACTCGCCACCTCGTGGCAAATCGGGCGCGATGCAAAGTAAATGGGGGCATAGCCAAGCAATAAATGCGCCGAATATTCCGACGCATTATTCGCATCTAAATATCCCGTAAGCCTAAATACAGCCAGTACTCCATTACACCTCAAGTGATTATGCCAAGCCATTGCGGCGCATCACCGCGGATGGGTCTATATTAATGACCAGGCCCATGTGTTGTCGGCAAATTAACATAACTAGGCAGGCAATCTTCCGCTTTGACAACGATCTGTGAAGGGGATTTTCACACTTTCGAGACATGTCCCAGACGCCACGCGTTCACAATAAATACCGCGTTAAAAGTATTATCTCCCCCAGCTCGGGCGACATAGCTGGAGCTAACAGCGATTTTCGCTTCAGTTCAGAAGGAGAAGGAAAACTAAACCTACACGAAAGGCGGAGGGATTCGCAGGACCTTGGTGGAACTTGCCAAGCTGCTGGTGTTAAACAGGCCGCATCGGCTGCATGAAGCTGGCGGCGTTTCATCCTCCCCCGGATAAACGTCGATATCACATAAAGAGGAGACACCTCATGATGAAGCGTAGGAGTCTGTATTTTTTAGTTGCACTTGCTCTGGGCGGCGCCGGTGTCGTGCATGCGCAAGACAATACGTCTACTGCCGCGGGCAGTTCGACCAGTAATGACGTCACCAACACCAACTACGACGATCGCTGGTATATCGGCCCAATGGTTGGCTGGTATCACAACGACGCCAAGCGCTACACCAACCGCAATCAGATCTACTACGGTCTTGATGTCGGCAAGTTCATTAACCCGAACGTGTCGATCGATATCTTCGCGGACCGCACGGACCGCCGCTTCCGTAGCTCGGTCGATCCCGGTGGCCGCTGGGCAAGCAACAACATTGGCGTTGACGCGCGTTACTTCTTCCTCGATTGGGACGCATGGCGCCCCTACCTGGTCGGCGGCATCATGGCCAGCCAGCACATCAACTCCTTCGATCACAAGGTTGAGCCCGCCGCTGAAGGCGGTGTAGGCCTGTCGAAGACAGTCACTCCGAACATCGACGTCCGCGCCGAAGTCAAATACCGCTACGACTGGGACGACAAGACCTTCCCGCAGCGCAACGGCTATGGCGACGCCGTGGTCGACTTCGCAGTGCTGTTCCGTATCGGCCCGCCGCCGGCTCCTGCCGCGCCGCCTCCGCCGCCCCCGCCGCCGCAACCTGACTGCTCCAAGCAGTTCCGCAACGGCGTGAACCTGTGCGACAACAAGTGCCCGGATCTGCCGGAAGGCACGATCGTGGGTCCGGATGGTTGCCCGCAGAAGGTCGTTATCGATCTGAAGGGCGTGAACTTCAAGTTCGATCGTCCGAAGAAGGGCGAGACCAACATCGAACCGACGCTGGCCGTGCCGGCTTCCGATTCGATGGCGATCCTGGATCAGGCGGTGGACACGCTCAAGCGCTATCCGCAGGTGCACGTGACGGTCGCCGGCTACACCGACAGCGTGGGTACCCCGCAGTACAACCAGGGTCTGTCGGAACGTCGTGCGAAGATCGTGTACGACTACCTGACCGCGCATGGCATCGACCCGAGCCGCCTGGAAGGCCCGATCGGGCATGGCGAGAACGATCCGATCGACACCAACAAGACGGCAGCCGGTCGTGCGCGCAACCGTCGTACGGAATTGCAGGTCCAGCAGTAATTGGACAGTTGCAAAGCGTCACGAAAAAGCCCGGCTCCGGCCGGGCTTTTTCTTTGCCTACCGTGGCGACAACGACACCTATCCGACGCATCCTTGCGCTGACCATCGACCATCAGCTCACGAACAGTTCAAGCGCGTTGGCTGAGTGCGCCATGCTCGGAATGCTCTGCCGTCGGTTGCGTCGCAATGCCGTCCAGCATGGCCATCACTTCATCGGGCACGTTCAGATTGGCCGCGGCAAGGTTTTCGTTGAGATGCGCGAGGGAAGATGTGCCGGGAATAAGCAGCACGTTCGGCGCGCGGCGAAGCAGCCATGCAATGGCCACCTGCATCGGCGTCGCATCCAGGCGCCGTGCAACGTCCGACAGCACCGACGATTGCAGCGGAGTGAATCCGCCCAGCGGAAAGTACGGCACATAGGCGATACCATCGCGCGCCAGGCTGTCGATCAATGCATCGTCGTGTCGATGCACCAGGTTGTAGTGATTTTGCACGCATACGATCGGACAGATTTTTCGCCCCTGCTCGACCTGTGCGGCCGTCACGTTGCTTAGCCCGATGTGACGAACCAGACCTTGCCGCTGAAGATCGGCAAGGATCGAGAGCGGCGCCTCGATGGACCCCTCAGCCGGGCCATGTGGATTGATCATGATGCGCAGGTTCACGACCTCGAGCACATCCACGCCGAGGTTGCGCAGGTTGTCGTGGACGGCCTGCGTGAGCTCTTCGCGCGAGAAAGCCGGGATCCACGATTTGTCTTCGCCGCGGCGCGCACCGATTTTGGTAACGATCACCAGCTCATCCGGATAAGGCGCAAGCGCTTCCCGGATCAACTTGTTGGTGACGTGTGGACCGTAAAAATCGCTGGTGTCGATATGGTCTACGCCGGACTCCACCGCGGCGCGCAGGACGGCCAGTGCGGCAGCGTGGTCCTTGGGCGGTCCGAATACGCCGGGTCCGGCCAATTGCATGGCGCCATAGCCGAGCCGCTTAACAGCGCGGTCGCCCAGCACAAACACCTCGGATTTACGGGTCATGGACATCGTCAACCTCCTCTCATGGATAGCTGCAAAGCCTAAGCGTTGTTTGATCGCGCGATAAGAGCGCACAATCTGCACGACCCGTGCGGATTAGCGAACAATGAACGTCGATCTCAGCGACTTGAACGCCTTTATGTCGGTGGCCAGGGCCGGCGGCTTTCGCGACGCCGCACGGTCTGGGGGCATGAGCCCTTCCGGGCTGAGCGAAGCGGTGCGACGACTCGAAACCCAGTTGGGCGTCAGGCTGCTGAACCGCACCACGCGCAGCGTCGTGCCGACCGAAGCAGGCAGGCGCTTGCTCGATCGCCTGGGTCCTGCATTGGCCGAAGTGGAATCGGCGCTCGACGTCGTCAACAGTGCCCGCGACAAACCGATCGGCACCTTGCGGCTCAATGTGCCAGTGAGTGCAGCGCGACTGGTGCTGCCGGCGCTCCTCCCCGCCTTCCTCGCCGCGTATCCGGAAGTGCAGGTGGAGATCATTGCCGAAGACAGTTTTGTTGATCTCCTGACCTCCGGATGCGATGCAGGCATCCGCTACGACGAACGGCTCGAACAGGACATGATCGCAATACCGATCGGGCCCCGCGTACAACGCTTCGCTGTCGCGGCATCACCAGCATATCTCGACCGCCACGGACGCCCGCAACATCCGCAGGACTTGTTGTCACATGCATGTATCCGCGGCCGCTTCAGCAGCGGGATGATCAACGCATGGGAGTTCGAGCGCGCAGGCCAGCTGGTCAAGCTGGAGCCTTCCGGCCCCTTGATCGTCCGCATTGGCACGGCCACTGATCTTGGCGTCGACGCAGCGGTGGCCGGGGCCGGCATCATTTATCTGTTCGAGGATTGGCTGCGCCCTTATTTTGATCGCGGCCAGCTCGAACCTATTCTTGAGTCATGGTGGCAACGCTTCAGCGGGCCGTTCCTTTACTTCCCAAGCCGCCACCTGATGCCTGCGCCGCTGCGCGCATTCGTCGATTTCGTCAAGGCGACGAATCGGGATGAATGAGCTTGCTTGAAAAGCAGCGATAGCCAAATCGGATCGCCGAGCAAGATGTCTCAACCCCAGATGCTCAATGCGGAACAAGGACCAAGGCTCATCCGGCCGCGCAGGAAAGCGTTTCCGGACCTCTCACTGGTCAGGGGCCATCCGCCAGCTTTCGCTCCATGTGGATGACACTGTCACTTCGCTCGGTGACTTCGAACCGAAGACTTTCATAAAGCTGATACGCACGACTGTTGGACGCCTTGACCTCCAACCGAAGCCGATGGAGTCCGAGACTCGTTGCAGCAAGCAGAGAAAGCGCCTCAATGGCGGCGCGCATCAGTCCCCTGCCGGCGAATTCGGGAGCAACGATAAACCGACCTACTTCGGCATCGGCGTGCGCCAGGTTAACGTCGTACAGGGAAACCTGGCCGATACGCTGCCCGGATTCCAGCTCTTCGGCGATGAAGACGAAGTCATCGTTTTTATCCGCATAGCGGGTGAACCAAGCCACGTGATGGTCCCAGCTGATCAGCTCACCGGAAAAGAACTGTTGACGCGCCCCATCCCGGTTTCGCCACTCAAGCGTCGCTGGCAGATCGTCTTCCTGCAGAAGGCGTAGCCTGATCGGACCATGTGAAAATGGCGGGATCGGCTGCTTCATGCCTTGGCGTATTGCAGGATGATGTCGCTGATGGTGTGCACATCCTTGCGCGTGACGCCCATGTGCATCGGCAGCGACAGGATTTCACTGCTCGCGGCATGCGCCTGAGGACAAAGACCGCTGAACTCTCTGTACATGCGGTATTCGGTGTTGTCCCGGTAATGCACGCCGGGGAAGATGTCGTGCTTGTTGAGGATCAGGATCATCTCGTCCCGGTTCGCGATGCGGATCTGAAAGAGATGGCGCGAGGATTCGCAACCTTCCGCCATGGGAATCAGGCCAATGTGCTGGTGGCCGCCAAGCCTGGCTTCATACCATTTGGCCAACTGGTGTCGATAGGCATTGTCCGCGTCCAGGTATTTGAGCTGCACCAGGCCGATCGCGGCCATGATGGAGTTTCCATGGTACTTGAAGCCGACGTCTTCCACGTCGTACATCCATTTGTAGGCGCCATGGGACATGGTGCGGGCGAAGGTGTCCTTGCTGATGCCAAGCCAGCTCAATTTACGCGCTTGTACATCATCTTCCTCGTGCTTGAAGCAGACCATGCCGGAATCCGCGGTCGGCAAATTCTTGACGGCCTGGAAACTGAAAACGGTCGCGTCGGCGTCGCCGCATACGTGCCTGCCGTGAAGACGCGTTCCCGCCATGTGGGCGGCATCCAGAATCACCTTGATGCCGCGCCCGTCGCACAGCTGGCGCACCCGTTCATACTGGCCGACGTTACCGCCGATGCCGACAAAGACCACGGCACGCGTGCGCTCGGTGATGTTTGACAGAATGCTCTCAGGATCGAGGCAGAGTGAATCGTCGACATCGGCGAATACCGGCTTGAGCCCGGTGTGCACGATGGCGTGATTGGTCGATACGAAGGTCAGCGGCGTGGTAATCACCTCATCGCCGTCACGCCACTGATGGCGGTCCTTGAGAATCTTGAAGGCGAGATGCAACCCCACCGTGTTCGAGCTTACGAAATGCGCATTCGGCAAGCCGGTGTATTCCTTCCACGCATCCTCGAACTGCAAGGTCTTGAAGCCGCTGCCGGTCCAGCCCTTTTCAAGGCATTCCCTGATTTCAAGCAGGCATTCGTCCACGCGAAAACTCGGCACAAAAAGCTGAACTGACATCTGCCACTCCGACCATTCGATTCAAAGGCGGTAGCAAACCCGCCACACGCCATTAAATTGACGTCCGGGTAGCTAGCAGCAATTAACATGCCAAGCTTCAACTCTGGCTTTAGTTCGATGTAGAGTGGCCGAAACAGGGCTACCGATGAATCAGCATGCTATCGATGGGTTCTGGATAGCGGGCATTGACTTGGCTTGGACGGAGTAACTCCACATGGCGACGGGAACAGTGGGCACCGATCCACTGGTGAGCATTTTGATTCCTACCTATAACCGACCGCGCTATTTTGAAAAGGCGCTGAAGTCGGCTTTGGTACAGAGCTACAAAAACATCGAAATCATTGTCGGTGACGACAGCACCAACGACGAAACGGAAAAGCTGGTGCTCGCGTATCGAAAGGTCGCCAAGAACATCAAGTACGTGCGCAACAAACCCCGTCTTGGCGGCATCGGCAATTTCCGTAAATGCATGGATCTGGCGCGCGGCCAGTTCATCAATTACCTGATGGACGATGATCTTTTCCATCCCCAGAAAATCGAGGTGATGATGAAGGTCATGCGCAGTGACAAGGATGTTGCGCTGGTCACATCATCCCGCGTGTGCATTGATGAAAACGACGTCGCGGGGGAGGAAGTCGGCGGCCTTAACCTGTATCTGAACGAAAGCAAGTCCTTTAATGGCGCCGAGGTTGCCAACCTGTGTCTTCGGACAGCCCACAACCTGATCGGCGAACCAACCACGGTCCTATTCCGGCTGTCGATGCTGACAGAGCCTTTCGGGGTGTGCGCCGGTCGCCAGTATGGGTGCAACTCGGATATGGCCTCGTGGGTCGTGCTGATGAGCAAGGGCAAGATCGCTTATATAAAGACTCCCTTGAGCTTTCTAAGAGTTCATCAAGCACAGATGTCCAATACATTCCACATGTATTGCCATGGTGTATCGGACATGCTGCATCAGCTTTATGTGGCGGAACAATTTGGCTTCCTGCTTGAAAAGGACGAATTTTTAGCTGGCGCCGAAAGGGTGATGCACCTGATGCCGAAGCTCGTCAAAGACGCGGGCACCAGCAACCAGGGGCAGCTCCTGGCTGAATCCGGACTCATGGAAAATTTTGCGCGCGTCATGGAGAAAGTCAGTCAACTCACGCGCGCGTAACGCATCGGGTTGTGTTCGCCGACCAGTCACTGCGTGGCAGACGAACGTACCTACCGATGCGCTCACGGACATCCCGCAGCAAGCATCGCGCATGGCTCGCCTGCCCGGCTGGAATTTTTCGGATATCGTCACCATATGGCCTTTTCACAGGCACATCGGTGATTCCCGATGTTGAAACAGCTTCTGATGAGGTACCCCGTATGAACAAGCCAAGCGAAACGGCCGTCCTGGCGGGCGGGTGTTTTTGGGGCATGCAGGATCTGTTGCGGCGCTATCCGGGCGTACTGTCCACGCGCGTGGGCTACACGGGTGGTGACGTGGCCAATGCGACGTATCGCAATCATGGCACGCATGCCGAGGCGATCGAGATCGTGTTCGATCCGGGCCAGCTGGACTACCGCCGCATTCTCGAATTCTTCTTCCAGATCCACGATCCAACCACCAAGAACCGCCAAGGCAACGATGTCGGCATGAGCTATCGCTCGGCCATCTTCTATCTCGACGAAGAGCAAAAGCGCGTCGCGGAAGACACCGTGGCCGACGCGAACGCCTCAGGTCTGTGGCCAGGCAAGATCGTGACCGAGATTGCGCCCGCCGGCCCCTTCTGGGAAGCAGAGCCGGAACATCAGGATTATCTGGAACGCTATCCCGACGGCTATACCTGCCACTTCATTCGGCCGGATTGGAAGTTGCCCAAGCGCGCTTCGTGACGCACCAGCGGAAGCGACCGCCGCGGGCAACGGCCAACGGCGATTCAACATGGTTTGCCCGCTTGCCGGAACGGCCCGTATCGAATTGCCTATGGCCGGCTAAGTTGTGCAATGGCGTCATTGGCCACGTCCTTGAAGAGCTCGGCATTGCCATAGGCTCGTGCAGCCAGCATCGCGCCATAGATGAGAGACACGAGCAATTTGGCCTCCGACTTGGCAGTGCCCCTGAGCTTGAGCTGTTTGCTTTTGGCGCCTGACGCAAGCACCTCTTCCAGCCACTTGTCGAAGTTTTCGAAATACGCGCGCACCTCCTGCGCCACTTCGTCTGGTAGCGCGGGAAGCTCCGCACCCAACATGCCGGCAACGCAAAACGGTGCACTGTCGTCCGCGATGCACCGTTCCCAATAACCGACATAGGCTCGCAACTGCGTCAATGCATCGGCGCCGCTCGCCTGCAAGGTCAGCAGGTCGGTATCGAACATCTCGCGATGTTGCCTTACCACCGCAATGGCCAGATCCGTCTTGGTCGGGAAGTGGTGATGGATGCTCGCCTTGCGGATGTCGATGGCGTCGGAGATGTCGGCATAGCTAAAGCCGCTGTAACCACGCCGCATGATGAGTTGGCGCGCTGCTTCCAGGATCTTCCCGGCGGTGATTTCTCCACTGTTGGTCATGCAAATATCTACCATCTAGTTGGTCGGATACGCGTAAGTGTATATCCAGCAAGGGAAAATCGCCAAGGTGAGAAAGTGCTTGCAGCTTATCCTACCAACTAGT
Organism: Dyella flava; assembly: GCF_016904955.1. Lineage (GTDB taxonomy): Bacteria > Pseudomonadota > Gammaproteobacteria > Xanthomonadales > Rhodanobacteraceae > Dyella_B > Dyella_B flava. Next base: position 327,715 of record NZ_JADIKE010000036.1, read on the forward strand.
AGGATGGCAAAGCCAGGCAAGCAAGGCCTGCCGAAGCCTTCTCGATCCCTCAACTGACTTCTGGAGTACGAACATGAAAACCGCATCCCGTGTAAGCCGTATCGCCGCCGCACTCGCCCTTTCCTTTGCCGCCGTGGGTGCCCAGGCCGCTACGGCGGCGCCGGTCAAGAACATCGTCCTTGTCCACGGTTACTTCGCCGATGGCTCGGGCTGGCAAGCCGTATCCGATATCCTGACCCGCGATGGCTACAAAGTCTCCGTCGTACAGGAGCCGGAAACCTCGTTCGAGGATGACGTCAAAGCAACCACACGCGTGATCGATGCGCAGGACGGCCCAAGCATCCTGGTCGGACATAGCTACGGTGGTGCAGTGGTCTCCCAAGCCGGTAATGACGCCAAGGTTGCCGGTCTGGTCTATGTGGCAGCGTTCCAGCCGGATACCGGCGAAAGCGCCATGGTGCTGAACAACAAGATGCCGTCCGCCACCAAGGCGATCAAGGCAACCGCTGATGGCTACCTGTATCTGGATCCGGCTCAATTCCATCAGGACTTCGCTGCTGATCTTCCTGCCGATGAAGCGAAGTTCATGGCGCTTTCCCAGGTTATGCCAGCAGCCAAGTCCTTCGGTACGCCAATCACCGCCGCCGCGTGGAGGATGAAGCCGAGCTGGGCTGTTGTCGCCACTGCAGACCGCGCGATCAATCCGGATCTCGAGCGCTTCATGACCAAGCGCGCCGGCAGCAAGACCATCGAGATCAATGCGAGCCACGTGGTCTATATGTCGCACCCCACCGAGGTCGCCAAGCTGATCGAACAAGCTGCAGTTGCGTCTGGCAAGTGATGAGTTACCTGGAGTTGCTCGCTTGCAAGGCTCATGCTGATGAGCGCCTTGATGCGGAACCGGGAAATCCGGCATTCCGCATGGCCAGGCGATGGCGAACGCTCGCCATCGTCTGGCTCCACTTTCCAAGCAAGCAGTGGATGCTATGCAAGCGGTCTAAGTGATTTTGTTTGGACGCGCCGCGCCGCGTGTCCCTCCTGTGTCCCTGGTTAGTTATGTCCGCAGTCGAAAGCGGACATGGTTTTGCTCTCAACTCATCTAAGACCCGAGAGCACTGCCTGGCTTGAATGCGCTTGACATAGAGACATCATGATGTCATGATGTGTACATACAAATAAAGGACTGCCGTGATACGCCCATCCCTCCGGGTCGGATGGTTCGCGGACGCCCAACTGTCTGCGTGAAGACCGAATCACAGAACAGTTGGCGCAGGATCGACCTGAATACCTTGCCCGCAGTATCTGCGCGGCGGCAGACGAGAGAAGAGGTTACGTATGCTTAAAGAGTTCAACATCGCCGAGAGAGGCGAAGGCTCCTATTGGCTGCTTGCCATTCTCAGATGGGTGATGGTTCTGATTTTTATTTCGTTCGGCATACAGAAATTCACGCCGCAATCGGCACATGGTATCGCCGTGTATATCTCCAACAGCCCGTTTGTTTCCTGGCTATCCATATTCGGAATTCGGGGTGAGGCTAATCTGCTTGGTGTTGTTGAGCTGACAACGGCAGTGGCGCTTGCTGCTGGAGCATTCATCCCCGTTCTGTCGGCCATCGGCTCCTTGATGGGTGTCGGCACTTTCATGATCACTTGGTCGTTTTTCTTCACGACACCAGGAGTCGTGACATGGAGCCTGTCCACGGACCCCATAGCGTGGAACCTTGCCGGAGAATTTCTATACAAGGACATCGTGCTTCTTTGCGTTTGCCTCGTATTGTTTTTGGCATCCCTGCCGAAAACGGTTGTTCGTCTTCGAATAAACTGAGTTCCGCCATGCCCGCCAAGCTTTTCGTTGACACCAAGCAGGTGGCCAACTAGGTATTCGTCGATACCCCAAAGAGGTCGCGTCTCAGCATGCCCGAAAGCCCTTCAACGCGTCTGCCGCTTTACGCCCAGATCGAAGATGTTCTCGCAGCCCGTATTTCGAGCGGCGCGATGCCGGTTGGAACGCAACTTCCATCGGAAGAGGAACTGAGCCGCGAGTTTGGCGTTAGCCGGACCACCGTCCGCGTGACGATTCAGAACCTCGTACGGCAGGGCCTGGTGGAAATCAGACGTGGTCGAGGGACATTTGTGGCCTCGCCGAGAATGGTTCAAGAACTCGCAGAGTTGACCGGCTTCGTTGAGGATATGCGGGCCTTGGGCCGAACACCCACCGCCCGCGTGCTCAGTCGAGAGATTGTTCCGGCCGCCTCGCTCGTCGCAGAGAAACTTGCCGTTCCTGCAGGAACAGCGGTGGTGCAAATTCGGCGCGTGCGATTGTCAGACGGCGTGCCACTCTCGTTCGACGAGACCTATCTGCCGGAGCAACTCGGCCGCAGGGTGATAACCGATGACCTCGCCAAAGAGCCCATCTTCACTCTGCTGGAAGAGCGATACGACACTCCGCTGGTCGAGGCTGAATATGTTCTGGAAGCCACCGTGGCTGATCCCACCGTCGCGATGGCGCTGGAAATTCCCGTCGGCAGTCCGATCTTCTTGATCGAGCGAACTTCTTACACCTCGGGACATCGCGCCGTCGACTACGAAAGGCTGTATTACCGGGGCGACTACATTCGGTTCAAGACACGCTTGGCCCGACGCCGAGTTCCTCCTGGCCAGAAGTGAGATTGCATGTTGGCAACATCTGTTCCGGGACTCTTTTGTATCTCGGTGGGCGCGAGCGCCCTGGGTGGGGCGCTCGGAATGAGCAGCGGCATCTTCATCGTCCCTATCTTGACCCTCATCGCAGGTGTGGATGTTCGCGTCGCCATTGGTGCCAGCATCGTTTCCGTGATCGCCTGTTCCTGCGGTAGCGCTGCGTCGTTCCTCAAGGAGCGTCTTACGAACGTGAGGCTCGCGATTGTGTTGGAGACAGCGACCACCCTCGGAGCTGCGAGCGGCGTGCTGCTTTCCGGTGTCGTTCCGGTTTCAGTTCTCTATGCGGTATTCGCCATGGTGCTTCTGGTTTCCGCTTGGCAGATGCTGATGCGCCGAGGGAACGCCGCTGCGCATCCTCATGACGGACCGAACGATGGGTGGGTGCGCCGGCTTGACTCTGTCTATCCAGACCGCGCCATCGGCGGCGATGTGGCCTATCGGGTCGAGCGCCTGACGGCGGGCCTCGCCTTGATGTACGGCGCCGGGCTGCTGTCCGCGCTACTTGGGATCGGCAGCGGTGTACTAAAGATCCCGGCCATGGACACCGCGCTTCGCTTGCCGATCAAGGTCTCGTCCGCGACGTCGAACTTCATGATAGGTGTAACGGCAGCCGCGAGCGCAGGCGCCTATTTCATCCGCGGCGCGATCGTGCCGACGATCGCGGGCCCCGTTGCGCTAGGGTCGGTCGTCGGTGCACTTCTGGGCGCACGCCTCCTGGTGCTCATCTCGCCGAACAAACTTCGCTTGGTCTTCGTAGCCGCGCTGCTGGTCTTGGCGATTCAGATGATCCTCGCAGCGGTGGGCGTACGCAGAGTCTTTGGGGTATGACGACGCCGATGTGCAGCGCTGCTGATCGATTGAACAGCCGCTTGGCGTGGCTCCTGAGCCGTGGAAGCGGGGTGTCATGCTGGCTCATCGCGATCGGGATGGTGCTGCGCACGTTTGCCGCAAGCGCACGATCGGGAGCTGATCGTCTTGTCTCAACCGGAATCGTCCTGTTGATTGCGCTCCCGACCATTCGCGTCGCGACGATGGGTGTGTGCTTTCTTTTTCGCCGTGAATTCGACTTCGCTCTGATCGCTGCTCTTGTCCTCGCGATCTTGGTTGCATCGACTTTGCTCGGCGTTGCTGCGGGATGACCGCAGTGAGGCACTGAATGAATCGATCGACGATTGGTTCGACGCACATCTGTCCGGCAAGCAAACCTCGGGGACAAGGTTAAGCAGACGTCGATGCTCGGCGGCAGGGTCAAAGCGTCCACGATAGTGCCCAAAGGCCGCCCTACGTCCTCACCTGCAATGTCTGTTTTGGGTGAAAGCGGACGCTATGCGCAAGAGTAAGCTGGTACAGCCCTGCCTGTTTGCATCGAGTTACTCCTTTATTCCTTCATGGACCATCACGTGTCCGCGGTGGCAAGTCCGATTGTTCAGAACATCGAAGGACTCATGCAACTCTCACGCGCTGTGATAGCTCCGCGAGCGCTTCGCGGGCCCCTAACCTGCTGCCTTCAATGCAACTCCGAGGAAGCGTTCGACGATCCCCGACAGCATCGGCTCGACGGGGAGTGTGTAGTGGGTGGTATTCGGCAAGATGGCGAGCTCGTTTGCGGGCCGCAGGGAGCCATCGATCCCGGCATCGCGCTGGCCGCCTCCCAACGCCTTCCAGAACTCGACCATGTGTTCGGGCCGGATGGCGTCAGCGTCGGCAAAGACCAGCAGTGTGCGTGCCTGAAGCTTGGCGACGTCGGCGCTCCAGTCGAAGGGGCGTTTGGTCAGGTCACCAACCTTCCTGAAGAGGTTGGTCCAATCGACATCGGGATAGGCCTTCCCTAACGGCGATGCCTTTACGCCAGGACCGAACGTGGCAGCGTTGGCCTCCAACTGCTTGAAGGCCGCCACCACCTCCGGATAAAAGCCGTCCTGCCTCATTGCCGCGGACACGAGCACAAGCCGGTCGACCACGTCCGGATGGCGGATGGCGGTCTGCAGCGCGACGCTGGCACCCAGCGAGTAGCCCATGACGTCGGCCTTGCCGAGGTTCAGATGGCCGATCAGCGCGGCAATGTCATCGCCCATCGTTTCACTGCGCAGTGGCCTGTCCGCGTCTGGCGTGCGCCCATGTGCCTGGAGATGGGGAGCGATCACCTGCCGGCCCGCAGCCAGTTCGGCCAGATTGCTCCCGAAGCTGTCCGGGTCGATGCCACCGTGGAGAAGAATGAGCGGCTTGCCGGCGCCATGCACGCTGTAAAAGAGATGCTGGCCATTGACGTCGGCAAAATGCTCGTTCGAAGTGGCAAGAGTCTGCTTGGCTTGAACGCGAAGGGCCGCGGTCAGTACTGCGGTCGCCATGGCAGTCTTCAGGAAATCGCGTCTGAGCATATCGTCCTCACGGGGTGCCGAACGGTCCAGCGCGGGGGTGACCGTGTGTTTCATCGTCACCCCTTCCATGCGCCGGTGACCGCGGCGTGGTCACGATCCGCCTGCGAGCAACTCATCCAACTGCGCGAACTGTTCGGGTAGGCCTTCCGCCGAACCGGCGAGGGCTTCGTCGAGGGCCTCCGTTGTTGGGTAGCGTTCGTGCAGGGTGACCCGCGTTTTGCCGGCATTTTCTTCGAACGTCACCGTAGTCACGGCTCCCTGATCGCTTTCTTCGTTCGTCCATACGAGACGCTTGTGCGGCGTTACTTCTTTGTACGTGCCGAAGAACGTCATCGGTTGATCGAAGGCCGGATGGCGGAACACGAGGAGATACGTGCCCCCGGTGCGAATATCCATGTCGCACGAGAGCAGCGACATACCCGCCGACTTCGGAACCCACCACTGTTTGAACAATTCGGGTTTGCTCCACGCTTCGAAGACGATGTGCGCCGGGGCATTGAACGTTCGCGTCACGACGAGTTCGAGGTCGGACTTGCGTTCCACAACGGTGCGGTTCATGGCGGCGGAACTACTTTCTTTTGCTTCTGGCATTTGCCCTCTCCTTGCGGTTCAAGTGCTCGACAAGCTTGTCCAGCGCGTCGAAACGTGCGCTCCAGAGTTCGCGGTGCCGCTCGATCCATGCGGCCTCTTCTTCCAGCCGGCGCAGCCCGAGTTTGCAGGTTCGTACGCGTCCAACCTTCTCCGTGATCACGAGCCCCGCCTGCTCCAAGATGCTGACGTGCTTCTTCATGCCCGTGAGGGTCATCTGAAACCTTTGGGCAAGGTCGGTGATTGAGGCGTCTGAACCCCCGAGCTGCTCCAGCACGCCGCGTCGGGTGACATCGGAGAGCGCGGCGAACGTTGTATCGAGGCGGGTTTGATAGTGAACCATATGGTTCACTGTAAGGCGCACTTGGGTGATTTGCAAGTGGATGACCCTACGGGCGCAAATCGCACGTAGCTCCTCTACCGCTCTGAACCCAAACTGCGCATGTCGAGCGCGGGCAAAGTTCCGACCGGCGGCTTTGTGGCAGCCAGGTCGAGATGTCGGATGACACCTCAGGGTCGGAAGCGAACGTCCGGATCTCTCACGCATCGGCAACGGAAGCTTCCGACGCCCACAGGCGGGGCACATAAAGTGCAGGCCGAAGTCATCGAGGTTTGGCTCAGCCTCGGTCTTAAACTCAGCGAACCCGATCTCTGAATACAAGGAGCAACGAGATGAAGCTCACGACTATCTCACAGCTCACCCTCGACGGAGTGACCCAGGGCAACGATGCCACGAGTGACGAAGATCGCAAAGGGGGATTCGAACGCGGCGGATGGGCAAAGGGGGCTGGCGACGACGCGACTCGCGATCACATTTTTGCGACCTGCCTGCGCGCTGACGCGTTCCTTTTTTGGGCGCAGAACGCATGACCTGTTCCTCGAATCTTGGGGCACGATTGAGTCCATGCGGCATCACCCTGTCGGAGAAGCACTGGAGTCGAAGCCGAAGTACGTCGCGTCTAGAACATTGACTGATCCGGTAGGCATGAAGGACGGAGCAGTCCTAGAGATTCCCTTGAAATTGTAGGCCGTACGCGATGGAGGGGAGTCAATCGGCTTGCGCGAAGCACAAACCGTGATCGACGAACGGCATCGCTGCCGCCGCAGAAGCAGGTTAGGTGGACAAACTTGCTGGACGTCCATCGAAGTTTGTCCAAAACGGACAAACTATGCTGGATCGCGCAATAGCGACGCCGCATCAAGAGAAATGGCGCGCCCGGAGGGATTCGAACCCCCGACCAATGGCTTCGGAAGCCACTACTCTATCCGGCTGAGCTACGGGCGCGTGGTGTGCTGCGCGCTGGATGGGCAATCCGAAGGATGCGGGCCAGCGGCGAAGCGGGAGTATAGCGGAGTTGGCGGAGGCTCGCCCACGCATGGCGTTTTTCGCGGGCGCAGCGGCTCACCCAGGCACTCCCTCCCGCGGCGGTCGCCGCAGGAGAGAGGCAGGAGCTCGCCTGGATCAGCGGGCCTTGATCAACTGGCTCAAGGTGTCCGGCTTGCTGGTGTCGCGTTCCAGATGCGGATACTTCAGGCCGCCGTGGTAGTCGATGCGCACGGTCTTGTACTCATCGAAGTTCTTCACCAGCAATTCGATCGGCTGGCTGGTGTCCTTGGCCGCGGCGGTGACGGCATCCTTCATCACATCCGGGTCATAGCTCTGGCCGTTGACGGCGACGATCGTCATGCCGGGCGAGATGCCGGCATTGAAGGCCGGGCCATCCCACAGCACGTCGCTGATGGCGCCTTCCTTGCCGATCGACAGACCCAGCGAATAGGTGAAATCGGCTGTGTGGCGCAGGGCTTCGACGGCCTTGATCACGTCGGACGGCTTGTCGTTGTAGACCAGCTTCCAGCCGTGCGCTTCCAGACCGCCGGTCAGCGGACCGTGACCATCCAGACGCGTGCGCAGATAGCTGGCCCAGTCATACGGCGTGATGTCGTTGAGCGTCTTCACCACATCCTCGAAGGTGTAGGTGTCGACGTCCCACGCACCGGGATTCACGCCAAAGAAGGCCTTGGCGAAATCGTCGATGTTCTTCTTGTTGCCGGTCAGCTCGCGCAGCTTGCCATCCACATCCAGCCAGATCATCTCACCGGCCGAGTAATAGTCTTCGCTGGCCTGGTAGTTGCGATAAGGCAGCGGACGACGCTGGGCGATGGTGGGATCGTTGGTGGTGTCCTGCACATTGCGCCAGCTGGCCAGGCCCGGGCGGCCCTTGTCATAAGTGGCGGCAACGGCAGCGATCATTTCGTGGTACTGGTCGCTGCTCCACAGGCCCGAACGCGCGGCCACCACCTGGCCCCAGAACTGGGTCTGGCCTTCGTAAACCCACAGCAGCGAATCGCCCATCGGCACGTTGAAATTCGGCGTGGCGAGGTCGGCGCCACGGCGGTATTTGCCGTCCCAGGAATGGTTGAACTCGTGCGACAGCAGATCGCGCATCACCCAGGTCTTGTCCCACTCGGTGAAGTAGCCGGTGGGCGTGCCGTCTTCGCTGGAGCGATGATGTTCAAGACCGTTGCCGCTCATCTTGTCGCTGAGCGAGAACAGGAAGTCGTAGTGGTTGTAGTGATGCGCGCCGTACAGCTTGTACATCTGCTGCACCAGATTCTCGTGAATCTTCAGCTGCTCGGGCGTCATCACCAGGTACTTCGGATCGTCCGCCACGATGTCCATGTGCACCGGCGTGCTCGCGCCCGGATCGAGATCCACGCGCTTGAAGTATTTGCCGGCATAGATCGGCGAGTCGACCAGGTCGTCGTAGTTGATCGGCTTGAAGTGCACGGTGCCGCCGTCCTGCGAAGCGACTTCCAGTGCCGAGCCGAACTGCCAGCCGGCCGGCAGCGTGACGCTGGGCTCGGTCTGAATCTGGCGCGCGTAGTAACCGGCCGGATAAAGCGTAACGGTGTTCCACTGCAGGTTGAGCATTTCCGGCGTCATCACCACGCGACCCTGGCGCACGTCCTGCGGTGACAGGTACTGGAACTCGACGTCGAGCGAGCTGACGCCCTGCGGTACGGTCACATGGAAGGCATAGACGTTGTATTCGTCACGCGTCCACGGCAGCACCTGGCCGTTGGCTTTCACCACCAGGCCGGCGAACTTGTCGATCGGACCACTCGGCGAGTGATTGCCGGGGATCCATTGCGGATAAAGCAAGGTGAGCGGACCCGCTGCCACCGGCACAACTTCGTGCACGCGGAACACGCGATGGGCAAGATCGGTGGCATCCACATCGATCTTCAGCGTGCCTGCGCTGTAAGGCACGTTCTGCGGTGCGGGTACATCGTCCGCATGAACGGCGAAGGCGGTGCATCCCAGCGCGGCGGCGAAGATGGCGGCAGTAAGCGGGTGACGTTTCAAGGTGTTCTCCTGTGCGGCAAGCGGCCTCGGCCGCGCTCACAAAAGTGAACACGGCATTAAGTATCCGATGCTAGCCAGCTGTGCAGGTCGCGCTCCCCTGCCAGAGGTCACAGACTGAACGGCTTTCCGGTATCGGCCCGACGCTGGCCGATGGTTTCCAGAATCAGCCAATTCCTTAATTTTCGTAGGAGATCGCGGGGTTGTTCGCGACGGTTAAAGCTGAACAACAGCTTCCGCGTAGAAGGTTGCGGAAAGTTTGAAGTAAGAGAGATGTTACAATGTTGTTACATCGCGTATCCCCGCGCGATCCGCACAGTGACCTCCCCATCCTGTGTCGGCCAATAACAAAGAGATGGAGTCCTCCATGAATAAGCTAGCCCTCTCGGCCGCTGTGGCCGCCCTTGCCCTGTCCCCCGTCCTGAGCCAAGTGGCCCATGCGGACGACGCCAGCACCACCCCCACCTACGGTTCGAACGTCAATCCGAACTGGCAGGACAATTTCTTCGTTGACGGCAACCTGGGCCAGACCCAGGCTCGCGCCGGCGAGCTGACCCACAACAACAGCGTGTTCCAGAACGTCCGCTTCGGCTGGCGCTGGAACGGCATCGTGGGCGCGGAAATCGGCTACGCCTACCTCGGCCGCCCGAAGGCTGATATCGGCAATGGCTTCGGCTCGTTCTCGGCCAAGCCGCAGGCCGCCACCATCGGCCTGAACGCCAAGTACAACTTCTACCAGGCCTGGTACGTCACCGCGCACGCCGGCTACATGCGCTCGCGCACCGAGCTGGCCCTCACCGCCGGTGATTTCGACAGCCGCTACAAGACCTGGAACAACGGCCTGTACGCCGGCCTGGGCGTCGGCTACGACGTCACCAAGAACGTCAGCCTGGCGCTGAACTACGACAACTACCGCGTGCAGGCCGGCAACGAGACCAGCCCGTACTACGTGGGCGTCGGCCACATCCGCACCAACGTCGCGGCCTACTCGGCTTCGGTGGAATACCGCTTCTAAGCAAGTCCGTGGCCGCTGTGCGCCCCCTGCGCAGCGGTCCAGCTTCGCAAAATCCTCCGAGGCGACTCGGGGGATTTTTTATTTATATATGCCAGTCGTCTACCTGACGCACCCCTAAAGTTTCCCAGTCCCGTCGCCGATACCTCTTTCAAGCCGCTCTGCGCGCTCACCTCGGCCTAAGGACTGACATATGAAATCTCTCATCGCTGCGACCGTGCTGATGGTCGCCCCCATCGCCGCTCACGCATGTGCCTCCAGTGATTTCGCCATCCAGGACGTCAAAGTCTCGGCCATCGGCAATGGCATCGGCACCCGCCTGAGCGTGAAAGGCAAGCTCGTCAACAACTGCTCCACCGCCGCCGCTGCGCAAGTGCGCCTCGACGCGAAAGACGGCTCCGGCAACGTGCTGTCGTCAAGGGAAGGGTGGCCGGCCGGCACCACCAATATCAGCCCCGGCCAGTCGGTCGACTTCGACCTGGGCCGCCTGCTCCACTACCAGGCGGACATGCAGAGCTACTCGCTCACCGTGGTTGACGTGCGCGCCTGGTAAACCTGTTTTTCTGTGCGTGTGTGAACCTGCCGGCGGCACGCCCATGTCGCCGGCTTTTTTTGCGCGCGGTAGCGAAGCGTAGGTTGGGTTAGCGCAGCGTAACCCAACGATGGTTATCGCTTCGATGAAGTTCCGTTGGGTTACGCTGCGCTAACCCAACCTACCCAACCTACGCCGATCTTCGCGTGGTCAATGCCGCATCGGGCTGCGAGGTTCGATGTGGTGGCGCTTCTCTAAATGCTCCAGCGCCTCACCGATCAATCTGCTGATGAGCTGGAAGGTGAGTTGCATTTCCCAGCGGGGAATCATCACGGTGCCATCTTCGTCGGTGTGCGACTCCTCGTCGCTGCCTACGTTCGACATGATCATCAGCAGGCGCTGAAGATTTTTTAGTTCGATGTAGTCGTCTTCAGACAATAGGTAATGCTTCAACCCGAACGGGTCGATGTAGGTGCTTTCCATTGCGGCGCTCCACGGGTTTAGGTCGCCCGCGCATTGCGCGCGGGCGAAGGGACTGCAGGAAAAAATCCTGCTCGTTTCAGCGGAATGGCCAACTTCCGCTAGGACGATTACCCACTTGGGCCCGACGCCGCGCAGTTTGAGCGGCGGTGAAGTAGCGCTAATGTCGGCAAGGCGGGGGCACGCGTAGGCGTGCGTGCCGTAAAATCGGGGATAACCATGACTAACTCCTAGTTAGTTTGTTGTGGCCAGCGGGTCGTTTGGGTCTGTCCCCCAGGCGATCCGCGCTACTTCTCTAGTGTCGGGCGTGTCGTAGTCATCGCAGGGATGGGCACGCCCGACACCCATACGATTGCATAAGCAAGATCGATGGTGTTCAAGAATGGGCGAATTTGTGGCGATGGAAAATTCGTCGCGTTTGCGCCGCTCTCCCTACTTGCCGTGATAGCTCCCTCTCCCCGGAGGGGAGAGGGAGCCAATGCTTGCAAGCGCGATGCAGCTTGGATCAGTGCAGCGTAAAAAGCTTATCGAAGCCAGCCACTTTCAAAGTGCCGCGCAACGAACTACTGGCATTGACGATGCGAATCTCAGCGCGATCGCCACCCGCGTGCTCACGCAGCAACATCAACATGCCAAGCGCGGAGCTATCCATGCTGTCGACCTCACCCAGGTCGATCACATAGCTGCGCGACGGCTTGCGGCCACCCAGGCAGGCTTCGTGGAATTGGCGATGTACGCTGAAATCGAAGTGGTTGCCGAACTGCAGGGTGAGGCAGTCCTGCTCCATATCGTGTTGAACATTGAGACTCATGGCGGTCACTCCTCAGAACAGTTCAATATCGCCGGCATCCATGCTGTTCTGCAGCGCCGGACCGCGTGAACGGATGCGTGCCTTCTCGCGCTGCAAGGCCAGGCGCTCACGCACGCGCTCGGAATGCTGGCGCAGTACCTGCGCATCCACCGGCTCGCAGGCCAGGGTCTGGATATCGCGCGTGGTCTCGGCCACTACGCCCTGCAACTCGACCAGGCGCGAGCGCGTCTGATTGAGCAGCTGGCTGAGAATGTCTTCGAACTGCAGCGAGCGGATGGTGGTGGAGACGTCATTGCCCAGGCCACGATTGATCTCGACCACTTGGTCGGCGACAGCGTTGGTGCGTGCATCGCTTTCGGTGACGTGCGCCATCATCGCGTCGATGCCGCCCTTGGCGGAGAGCGCCACGTTCAAGTCCTGCGAAGCGAGTTCACCGATCAGGCCGCGCACTTGCTCCATCGCGATGCGGGCACGCTCGACGTGACTGCCGATCTGTTCGTTGAACTGATTGGAATGGCTGGCCAGATTACGGATCTCGCCCGCGACGACGGCAAAGCCGCGCCCTGCTTCACCCGCGCGCGCCGCTTCGATCGCGGCGTTGAGCGCCAGCAGGTTGGTTTCCTCGGCAATGGTGTTGACGTTCTTCAGCAAGGCGAACACCGCGTCCATTTCTTTGGACATGCCGTCGATGCGATAGACGATGCGCAGGCTTTCGCGCGAAAGCTGCACGATCAGGCCTACGAAGTGTTCCAGCAGATCGCCGGTGCGCGCGGCAAAGTCCTGCACCGACACGCCGCCGTTCTGCACGCCGATGATCTGCTTGAGCAGCGATTGCTGCATGCCGGTCTTCTGCGACAAACCATCGAAGCCGCCGCCGAGCTCGGACACCGCATCGCGCAGCAGGTCCAGTGCCTGATGCAGTTCGCGCGAGGCATGGCCAAGCTCATCGACCAACGCGCCGCGGATATCTTCCAGCGCTTCGCGTACCGGCGTGCTGTCCGGTTCTGCGGTGGTTTCCACCACGATCGTGGGGGTCGCCAGCCGCCGGCATTCGAAGATCCACACCGCGCAAAGCGCGGTCACCAGCAGCGGCGCCATCCAGAGCGGATTCCAGAACAGGCACAGCAGCAGCGCGACCAGGCTGGCGCCGATGCCGATGAGTGGACGCGGAGCGGCGAAGGGCCGGGCAGCGACGTGGGGCATGTTTACGGACATAGGATGTTCCGATATGTCAGGAAGCAGCGCGTCGTGCGCTGACAATGGGTTGTTGCGCCAGCACCAACAGGCGTGCGGCGATTTGTTCGAGCGGCAGCTTTTCGTCGGCGGCGCCAAGCTTCCAGGCGGCGCCCGGCATGCCCCAGACCACGGAGCTTTCTTCGTCCTGCACCAGGGTCGGCGCGCCGCTTTCGCGTAGTTCGAGCAGTCCGCGCGCACCGTCGTCGCCCATGCCGGTCAGCAGGCAGCCGATGGCGGCCGCGCCGATGCTGGCGGCGGTGGAGCGGAACAGCACATCCACGCTGGGCTTGTGCCGGTTCACTTGCGGGCCGTCGTGCAGGCGGCACACGTGCTTGGCGCCGTCCCACATCACCAGCAGGTGCTCACCGCCGGGTGCGATGTAGACGTGGCCGGGCTGGATGGGCTGGCCATCGCGCGCTTCGCTCACGCGCATGGCCGAGCAGTTGTTCATGCGGGCAGCGAACGGGCCGCTGAAAGCCGCCGGAATGTGCTGGGTGATGACGATCGGCGGGGCATCCGGCGGCATCGCTTCCAGCAATACACGAATCGCTTCGGTGCCACCGGTCGACGCGCCGACGGCGATGATGCGCTGGCTGCCGCGCGTGCCCGGCGACTGCGAACGCGGCAACACCGCATCGGCGGAAAGGCGTGGCGCCACATCCAGTTTCTGCACCGTGGTGTAGGCGCGCGGACGGGTCAACGCGGCCATCTTCACCTTGGCGCAGATTTCCTGCGCGCTCTCGGCAAAGCAATTGGCCAGATCGCTGGACGGCTTGGTGAAGAAATCCACCGCGCCGATTTCCAGCGCGCGCAAGGTGACCTCGGCGCCGCGTTCGGTCAGCGAGGACACCATCACCACCGGCATCGGCCGCAGCCGCATCAGGTTTTCGAGGAAGGTCAGGCCATCCATGCGCGGCATTTCCACGTCGAGCGTGAGCACGTCGGGATTGAGCTGCTTGATCTTGTCGCGCGCAATCAACGGATCGGCAGCCACGCCGACGACCTCGATGCCCGGATCGGAATCGAGCATGGCCGACAGCAGCTTCCGCACCAGCGCGGAATCATCGACTACCAGGACGCGAACTTTTTCCATTGCAACCTTCCCGCTTAATGCTTCGGTCTTCAATCAGGAGCGAAGGGTGAGTAGCGAGGGCTGCGGACCTGGGCGTCGCATGCCCCCTGTATTGACATACGCGCTCGCGCCCCCGCCACTCATCCTTCGCTCCCGCAAACGCCAGGGAGCCGGATCAAAACAGCTCCACTTCTCCCTTTATCGGATCATTTGCCAAACGCTTGAGGTAACGCTGCTCGTTGGCGGCCAGTTCGGCGTCGCGCTGGGTGCGCAACTGGCGCACCCGGATCCGCCCGCTGACCGGGAAAAACTGCAGCTGGCGCGGGTAGATATCGCCCACGTCCGCGGCGGCCAGCGGCAAGCCTTCGGTTTCCAGGTAACGCTTCACAAACGAGATATTGCGCTGCCCCACGTCGGTCATCTGGGCCAGCACGCGGCCGCCGCCGAAGATCTTCACGCTCAGCGCGTCACGCCGGCCGCCGGCTTTGAGGATGGCGTTGATCAGCTGCTCCATCGCATCGCTGCCATAGCGCGCCGCACGGCCGATCGCCGACGACCAGTCATTACGCTCCCCGGTCATCGGCTCGGGCAGCATGAAATGGTTCATGCCGCCGATACGCCGTTCGTTGTCGCGGATGCAGGCCGACACGCAGGAACCGAGCACGGTGGAGACCATTTCCTCCTGCGCGCTGACGTAGAACTCGCCGGGCAGCACTTTGACGGTCATGCAGCCGTGGGTGGGATCCCAGTATCGGCGCATATGCTCGAAACCAGGCAAAACGGGGGCCGCTGAATTGGGCGCAACGGCAACGCCGGGCATGGGAGCAGTCATGACATACGTTTTCGATAGACAGTACGGCCGACCAGTTCGAACGAATCGCTAAGGCCGTACATCGATTCGGAATGACCAAGGAACAGATAGCCTCCCTGCTCCAGCAAGCCGGCGTAGCGTTCGAACAAACGCTGCTTGGTCGGCTTGTCGAAATAGATCACCACATTGCGGCAGAAAATCGCGTCGAACGGGCCGCGCATCGGCCAGTCGTGCAGCAGGTTGAGCGGCTGGATGGTGACCAGTTCGCGCAAGCGCGGATGCACTTGGGCCAAGCCTTCGTAAGCGCCTTCACCGCGCAGGAACCAGCGGTTGCGGCGTGCATCGCTGACCCCGCCCATGCGTTCCATCGCGTAGGTTCCGGCCCGCGCGGTTTCCAGCGCCTGTGGCGAAAGATCGGTGGCCAGGATGCGTGCATCGACCTTGCTGCCGGTGCGCTCCAGCGCTTCGGCCAGCACCATGGCCAGCGCATAAGGCTCTTCGCCGGTGGAACAGCCGGCTGACCAGATGCGCAGGCGTCCACTCTGTTTCTTCGCTTCCAGCCAGCGCGGCAGCAATTCCTCGACCAGCAGATCGTAGTGATGCATCTCGCGGAAGAAGGACGTGACATTGGTGCTGATCACGCTGGCCAGTTCGCCCAGTTCACCGTCAGGATCCCGGCGCAACAGCTCGCAGTAGCCGCTGAAGTCTTTCAGGCCCAGTGCGCGCAGGCGGCGCAGCAAACGTCCCTGCACCAGCTGCCGCTTCTGTTCGCCCAGCGAGATGCCGCAATGCTGATAAACGAAGTCGCGCAGGAACTGAAAGTCGGCGTCGCCCAACGACAGGCTACCCGTGCCCGACGCGGCGGGATTCAAATCGCTCAGGGTTGCCGTCGCCATTGCTTGAAACTCCGCCCATTCGGCGACTGCTGCGGTCGCCTTTGTCTACATAAGCCGCATCTTTGTCGAAAACCGGGTGGTGGTTGCTCGCACGAAACGCCACGCAAGCGGCAACCCCACCGCAACCCTCCCCTGCTTTGGGGGAGGGCCTGGTTGATTGTCAGAATTCCTTCCACACACCGCTGTCGGCCGTTTCCGGCACGTTGCGGCGAGCAGCCGGCGCCGATTGGCGCACCGCGGCGAACACGGCTTCGGTTTCCGCCATGATTTCCGCGGCTTTCGGCTTGGCCGGTGCAGCGGCAACCACCGCGTCATCACCGAAGCGGAAGAAGCTCACCTGGCGTGACAGCTCGCTGGACTGCTCATGCATGGCGCGTGCGGCGGCGGAAGCTTCTTCCACCAGCGCAGCGTTCTGCTGGGTCATCTCGTCCATCTGCGCCACGGCGTTGTTGACCTGATCGATACCGGCCGATTGCTCCTGGCTGGCAGCGGCGATCTCAGCCACGATGTCGGTCACTTTCTTCACGCTGTCGACGATGTCGGCCAGCGCCTTGCCCGACTGATCCACCAGGTCGGTACCGGTGCGCACCTTGTCATTGCTGTCGTTGATCAGCAGCTTGATCTCTTTCGCCGCGCCCGCACTGCGCTGGGCCAGGTTGCGCACTTCGGTGGCGACCACCGCGAAGCCACGCCCCTGCTCACCGGCACGCGCTGCTTCCACCGCTGCGTTCAAGGCCAGCAGGTTGGTCTGGAAGGCGATTTCGTCGATCAGGCTGACGATGTCGGAGATCTTGCGGCTGGAGCTGTTGATCTCGCGCATGGCGGTCACCGCCTGCGCCACCACTTCGCCGCCGCGCTCGGCCTGTTCGCGCGCACCGCGGGCGAGCTGGTTGGCGTGGCTGGCGTTTTCCGCGTTCTGCTTCACCGTCGAGGTCATCTCTTCCATCGACGAAGCGGTTTCTTCCAGGCTCGAAGCCTGTTCCTGCGTGCGCTGGCTCAGATCATCGTTGCCACGCGCAATCTGCTGCGCGGCGGTGCTCACGGCATCGGAACCCTGGCGCACTTCGGCCACGATTTCCACCAGGCGCTGGTCCATCGTGCGCAGCGCGGAGAGCAGGTTGGCCAGTTCGTCCGCACCCTTTACTTCGATCTCATGACCGAGCTTGCCGCCGGCGATTTCCTTGGCGACCTTCATCGCGTAGTTCAGCGCGTGCGAGATCGAGCGAATCAGCAAGGCCGAGCGCAGCAGCGCGAACAGCAGGCCGGCGAGCAGGGCAATGACGGTGATCAAGCGCACGTGTTCGTAGCTTGTCACCTGATCCTGGTAGATCTGCTGGGCTTCCTGACGCTCCGTGTCGACCACCTTGGACAATGCATCCTGACGCTGCATCAGCAGCGGACGCATTTCCATCTCAATCAGATCGGTGGCGGAGTTGTCGTTCTGCTTGATGGCATCCAGCACGTCATCGCGCGCCTGGGCGTAGTCCTTGTCGGACGACCGATAGTCCTTTACCACCGCCATCAGCTTGGGGCTCAGCATCGCCGAGCGCTTTTGCAGCGCATCGGTGACATCGTCGATCTCCTTCTGGTAGCGAGCGACTTCAGTCATTTTCTGCTTCAACTGATCGGCCTTGCCTATCAGGTTGGCGGCCTCGTTGAGCGCGATGAAGTACTTCAACGAACTGGTACGCAGGGTGTCGGTGAGCTGCGTTGGTACCAGTTCATTGTCGTAGATGGCTTGCGTGCCGGCGTTCTGGCGGGCCATCGAGCCCAGGCCGATCACCGCACCGGCGACCAGCATGAAGCACAGCAGACCCACCAGGACGATCAGACGAGCCTTGATGGTGAGCGAGAAAAACTTCAAGTTCGGGAAGCGCAGTTTCATGTTGTTTTATTCCTTCATGCCACAGCTTTCACATCGTCAGCCGCGTTCAGGGCGGCCTCGAGCATCTGCGCGTCCTGCGGTTGCAGCAGCTTGTCTGCATCGAGCAGCAGCACCATGCGGTCGCCGATCGAGGTCAGTCCTTTCAAGTATTCGGTGTCGACGGTGGTGCCCATGTCGGGCACCGGGCGCAGCGCGTCGCTGGCCACGTCGATCACATCGGAAACGGCATCCACCACGATGCCGAACTGGCGCCCGGCCACGGTGATGATCACGGTGACGGTGGTGGCGTTGTATTCCTCGCGCGCCAGACCGAAGCGCAAGCGCAGATCGATCACCGGCACGATGGCGCCGCGCAGATTCAGCACGCCCAGCACGTAATGCGGCGACTGCGGAATGCGCGTGACCGGGGTCCAGCCGCGAATCTCGCGCACGGAGAGGATGTCGACACCGTATTCCTCGTGCGCGAGGTTGACGGTGAGGTACTGCGACTGGAGCGCTTCGCCCCGGGCCAGGTCAGACATGTTTCGCCTCGTCATTGGAGCGCCCCCAGAGGGCTCCCGTTCGTGAGATAGATCGGCGGTTTTGGGCAAAACTTGAGCTGAAAGCTGCATGTTTCCCTTCATCGGCAGCCCATTACTTTCGGCATGCTTTTCTCCCTGGAGAGAGGCGGCTATGCGTGACAACACACCTACTCGCCGAGCTGTTGCTCCCTCTCCCCTCCGGGGAGAGGGTTGGGGTGAGGGGTCGGGCTTGCCGTAAGCGCCGTCGTTACGACGAATCTTTGCTTCGATGGTTTGAGGCTTCGTAAGCAACTGTTTCGCAAGAGTGGCCCCTCACCCCGGCCCTCTCCCCGGAGGGGAGAGGGAGAGAGCCACGCGCGGAGATTGGCGTCAGAACTCGGCCCACTCGCCCGCCACCGCCAGCGGCCGCGCGACCGGCTGCTGCACCCGTACCGGCGCGGGTTTCGGCCGCAACTGGATCACCGGCGCCGCAACCTGCACCCGGAAATACCCCATCTGCGCCTGCAACCGGACCGCCTGCTCCTGCATGGCGCGGGCGGCCGCCGCCGCTTCTTCCACCAGGGCGGCGTTCTGCTGGGTGACCTCGTCCATCTGGGTGACAGCACGGTTGACCTGATCGATACCGGCCGACTGTTCCTGGCTGGCCGCCGCGATCTCATTCACGATATCGGCCACTTTCTTCACGCTGCCGATGATCCCGGCCAGGGCCTGGCCGGAGGCGTCCACCAGTTCGGAACCGGCCTGGATTTTGTCCACGCTGTCGTTGATCAGGCTCTTGATCTCTTTCGCGGCGCGCGCGCTGCGCTGGGCCAGATGACGTACTTCGGTAGCGACCACCGCGAAACCATGGCCCTGTTCGCCGGCGTGCGCGGCTTCGACCGCCGCGTTCAACGCCAGCAGGTTGGTCTGGAAAGCGATTTCATCGATCAGGCCGACGATATCGGCAATCTGCCCGCTGGCTTGCTTGATCGCGTGCATCGCGGCACTGGCCTGCGACGCGACTTCACCGCCTCGTTCGGCCTCACTGCGCATGGCGCCGGCGAGCTGGCTGGCGTGGCCGGCGTTCTCGGCGCTTTGCTTGACGGTGGACGTCATTTCCTCCATCGACGCGGCGGTTTCTTCCAGACTCGACGCCTGCTCCTGCGTGCGATGGCTGAGATCGTCGTTGCCGTGCGACATCTGCTGCGCGGCAGCGCTTACCGCATGCGCACCTTGCTGCACTTCGCCCACGATATCGGTGAGTTTGCCGCGCATGCGGCCCAGGGCATCAAGCAGACTGCCGGGTGCGGCCTGCAAGGCGTCACCGCTCAGATCGCCATCGGCGATGCGCGCGGCCATGCTCAGCGCAACGCTCGGTTCGCCGCCGATGCTGCGCCGGATGCTGCGCATGGATTCCCATACCACCAGGATCACCAGCAAGCCCACCAGCGCCGCACGCAGCAGACTGCCCACCAGCATCTGCTGGAATTGCGCATCGATATCCACGAAATACGCGCCTGCCGCCACATGCATGTCCCAGGGCTTGTACCAGGACGAGTAGGTCATCTTCGCCTTGTTGCCCGTGCTGCCCGGCATCGGCCACACGTAGTCGGTGAGGCCGTGGCCATCACGCTGATCGGCGGCGAGCATGTCCCGATAAAAGAATTTGCCGGTGGCGTCGGCATCGTCATGGATGCTCTGGCCGACGCGCTTGGGCATGATCGGATGCATGCGCATGACCAGACCGGAATCGAACACGTACACGTAACCGGTACCGTTGTTCCAGCGCAAGGTGGACAGTGCGGCAAGGGCGCGCTGCTGCGCTTGCGCATCGCTGAATTCACCCTTCGCAGCGCGATCGTGGTAACTCTGCAACAGGGACATGGCGGTTGCCACCTGATCGCTGAGCGCTCGTTCGCGCGCCTGCATCTGCAAGCTGCGGCTGTCGATCGCTGACAGCACGGTCAGCGCAACCAGCCCGACCACCACAATGGCAATAACCAGCCAAACTCTGGCTGCGAGACTCAGGCGCTCAAGCAATTTCAACGGGGACTTCATGACGACAACCTTCAAAAATAGGGAAAAAACAGGGCGCAGCGGCCCGCGCACCGACGCCCGCGGTGCGTGACACGATGGAGTTGGAATGTGGCTGCGCCTTCCCGGCGCAACCGGTTAAGCCGCCTTACGGCGCGATTGCAGCCGGATCAATCCGGCAATATCGATAATCAGCGCCACCGAACCATCGGCCAGGATGGTCGCGCCGGAGATACCGTCGACCCGGCGATAGTTGGCTTCCAGCGACTTCACGACCGCTTGCTGCTGACCGATCAGTTCATCGACAAACAAGCCAACCTGGTTACCGTCCGCCTCGACCACGATGACCAGGCCGTCTTCAATGTTCTGCCGCGCATTCGTGCAACCGAATTGCTGGTGCAGGCGCACGATCGGCCGGTATTCGCCACGGAAACGGAACAGCTCGCCGCCACCGGTGACGCTGCGTATCGCCTCGGCAGGCAACTGGATCGATTCCACGATCGACACCAGCGGCACGATGTAGCACTCATCGCCGACCGCCGCGCGCAGACCGTCGATGATCGCCAGCGTCAGCGGCAAGGTGATGGTGAAGGTGGTGCCGTTGCCGGGGCGCGTCTTGATCGCCACCGTGCCGCCAAGATCCACCACGTTGCGGCGAACCACGTCCATGCCCACGCCACGGCCGGAAAGGTCCGTGGTCACCGCGGCCGTGGAGAAGCCCGGCTGGAAGATCAGCTCGCCGACTTCGTCGTCGCTGATGCCTTCGCCGCTCTTGATCAAACCTTTCTGCAGCGCCTTGGCGATGATCGCTTCGCGATTCAGGCCGGCGCCGTCGTCGACGATCTCCACCACGATGGAACCGCCGCGATGGAACGCTTCCAGGCGCAGCGTGCCGATGTCGCCCTTGCCGGTGGCACGGCGTTTTTCCGGTGTTTCCAGGCCGTGGTCGATCGCGTTACGCACCAGGTGCACCAGCGGATCGCCGATTTTCTCCAGCACCGTTTTGTCGAGTTCCGTATGCTCGCCGACCAGCTCCAGCTTCACCTGCTTGCCGAGCTTCTGGCTGAGGTCGCGCACCAAACGCGGGAAGCGGTTGAACACCGAACCGATCGGCAACATGCGTATACCCATCACGCTTTCCTGCAGCGTGCGCGTATGCCGGGCCAGCTGGGCCAGACCTTGTTGCAGCATGGCCAGGCGCGAGGGATCGAATTCTTCGCGGAACTGATCGAGCATCGCCTGGGTAATCACCAGTTCGCCGACCAGGTCGATCAGGCCATCGATCTTGTCGATGCCGACGCGGACTGAACCGGCATCATTGCTGCTGGCCGCCGCACTGCGCGTGGTACCCGCCGCGCCGCCTGCGCCGGCCGGCGCGCTGACTGCTTCGACAGCCGGTGCAGGCGGTGGCGCAGCGGCAACGAGCGGCTCGATGCTCAGATCGCACTCGTCCTCGACCCATTCGAATACACCGGCGATGGCTTCGCGGCTGACCGAACCGGTCAACTCGATGCGCCAGCCCAGATGGCATTCGGTGGGGTCGAGCGCGTCCAGCGTGGGCACACGATCCAACTGTGCCTCGACGACCAGCTGCCCGAGCGCAGCCAGTTCACGCAACAGACGCAACGGGTCGTTGCCGCCGGCCAACATGCCGGCGTGGGGACGGAATTGAATGATCCAGCCGCTGGCTGCGGCCGGTTTGGCAGCGACCTTGGTCGCCGTGGGCCCAGCATGGCCGACAGCTGCGGCCAGTTGCTGCTTCAAGCTCTCGCTTTCACCATTGGCGAGCGGCTGACCGCTTTGTGCGCGGTCGAACATGCCGCGCAGGCAATCGACCGTGCGCAACATCAATTCAATGATGCTCTTGTCGATCGCCCGGCGGCCGTCGCGTACCTGGTCGAGCAGCGATTCGGCTTCATGCGTCAGCGCCGCCATATCCGGAAAACCGAAGGTGGCCGAACCGCCTTTGATCGAGTGCGCCGCACGGAAAATGCTGTGCACCAGCTCGGCATCACCGCCTTCATCGAGCGCCAGCAGCGCCGCTTCCATGGCGTCCAGCCCTTCCAGGCTTTCCTCGAAGAAGACTTTGTGGAATTGGGCGATGCTGATGTTGCTCATAAACAAAATCCTGGAATGGGCCTGATACCGCTCTGCTCCCTCTCCCCTCCGGGGAGAGGGTTGGGGTGAGGGGCCGCGCTTGCCTCAAGAGTGAAGATCAAAGCGCTGGCACTGATAGCGTCTTTCGCGAGGTTGTCCCCTCACCCTGCCCTCTCCCCGCAGGGGAGAGGGGAAAGGCGGCTCAGCCAAGCACGCGCTTGACCGTCGCCAGCAACTGCTCCGGATCGAACGGCTTCACCAGCCAGCCGGTCGCGCCAGCGGCCTTGCCTTCCATCTTCTTGTCCGTGTTGGACTCGGTGGTCAGCATCAGGATCGGCACGCCCTTGTATTCGGCGCGCGTGCGCAGTTCGCGCACCATGCTGATGCCGTCCATGACCGGCATGTTCACGTCGGCCAGCACCAGGTCGAAGCGCGAAGCCGCCGCCGTATCCAGCGCGAGCTGGCCGTTCTCCGCCTCGGCCACTTCATAGCCGGCGCTACGCAGCGTAAACGCCACCATGCCGCGCATCGAAGCCGAATCGTCCACCGCAAGAATCTTTGCCATCTTCCACCTCAAGTTCAGGCCGGCTGTTTCGCCGGCAATGTCAAAACCTCTGCCAGGCCCAGCTGGCTGGCCGCGTCATGCAGCGGTGCGCTCGCGCTGGCCCACTGCACGGCGTTGCCGCGCTTGCGGGCCTCGTGCTGGAACACCACCAGCAGTTGCAGGGCGGCCGTGTCCACGCGCTCGACCGCACCACCGTCGAGCACGATTTCGGACACGTCAAGCGCAGCACTGAGCTGCCGATGCATATCGGTCACCTCGGCGATACGGAAATCGGACGGCATGCCCACCCGCACCGGGCCCTTCGCTGCATCACTCTTGTTCTTGCTGCCCATGACACGTTCCTCACGGATGCCTGTTGGAAGATTTATCGGCCAGGCGCGAGGCAGCTTTAGAGGGTTTTCTTGACGCTTGCGTCACAAACCCGGAGGTTGCCGCCCCCAGGATCCGCGCAAAAAATCACGCCACAAAACCCCCTAAAGTTTTTTCGCCCTGCGCCGATTAATCCCCCAGGTTCGCGAGAACGTGCGACGAGAGCACGTCGCTGGCCGAGGAGCCAAGCGTGATCATCCAGCCAACCAGCGTTGCCGCACTGACCTGGCTCGGTGCCGCCGCAGGCGCCAGCTCCGAGGGCTGGCGTATTGGCAGCGTGTTGTCCGCGCGTCCGCTTGGGATAACCGAAGAAGGCTTGATGGTGTTGCAGATCGGCGCGCTGACGGTGGAAGCCGAGGCGCCCGGCACCGGCACCAAGCTTCCTCCGCAATTTCAAGTGCGCGTGCTCAGCCTGGGCGCGCAGCCGCAACTGGAAATCCTCAGCGCCAATTCGCCGCTCGACAGCACGGTCAACCAAGCCCTGCGCGAACGCCTGCCGCAGCAGAACGGCTACGCCCCGCTGCTGGCGACCGTGGGCGCCTTGTCGCAATGGGCGATTGCCAAGCAGCTGCCGCCGTATCTGCGTTCGGCCCTGGCGTTGCTTGAGCACAGCATGAGCTCGCCGGCAGAACTTACTACCCCTGATGGGGTACGCCAGGCCATCAATCGCAGCGGTATGTTCCTCGAAGCGCAGCTTGCGCAGGCGCCGGCCAGCGATGCCACCACCGCGCATGACGATATGAAGGGTGCGCTGCTACGACTGGTGGCGATCCTGAAAGGCCAGCCTCTGCTTGGTGAAAGCAGCGATGCCGAGGTGGACCCGCCCCTGCTCTATCGCGGCGTGATGCCACAAGGGCGCCTGCCGCTGCCATTCGAACTGGCCAATACCAGCGAAGCTACCGACTTTCTGCCCCGCCTCTACGCCGATGTGCAGTCCGCGCTGGCGCGGCTGGAAGTCGCGCAATTGCAGGCGACGCCTGCACACTGGCTGGTGGAAATTCCGGTGCAGGATGAAGACGGCGCCGATGTGCTGCAGCTGATGCTCAAGCAGGAACAGGAAGCCGAGCAAGGCTGGACCATGGGTTTTTCGCTGGACCTGCCTTCGCTGGGACCGATTGCCGGCGAACTGCATCTGCGTGGCCTGCGCCTGTCGGTGCGCCTGTGGGCGCTGCGCCGCGAAACCGTGGATCGATTGGAACAACAGTTCGATGACTTGCGTTCGCGCGTCGACGCGACTGGTCTGTTTCTTGATCAGCTCAGTTGCCAGCTGGGACTTCCGCAAGCCGGCAGCAGTGTCAGCGCCGCGTTCCTGAAGGCCACGGTATGAGCACACCACTCCTGCCCGCACCACAACGCAAAGTCGTATTGCGCCTGCCGGGGGGCGCCGATGGTTCGTCCGGGACGACGCATTTGAATGCGGCTGAGGTTGAGAATCTGTTCAAGCATGCGCATGCGCTGGGCTTGCCCTTGCACCACGATGCGCAGGTTGCGGCGTTGCTGGTGTCGTTGCGGATGAATGCGGATGTGCCGGTGCTTTTGTATGCGGTGGCGGCGGCGGTGTTGGCGAGTATTTACGACGCTTCGCGCAAGGCTTGACCGCGCTTTTCTCCCTCTCCCCTCCGGGGAGAGGGTTGGGGTGAGGGGACACTCTTGCACAGATGGTGATTCAAAGCGTCGCTTCGATGGATAGATCAACGCGAGGTTGGCCCCTCACCCCAGCCCTCTCCCCGGAGGGGAGAGGGGGAAGAGCGCGGGATCATGCGCGTTTGGCGTAGAGACGCAGCACCAGCTCCGCTTCGTTGCGCGACAAACCGCAACGCTCCATCAACTGCTCCAGATCCCCACCCTCACGCGCCAGATGCTGTGCCAGCTCATAGTTGCTCGCCGACGAATGAAGACTGGCCGAACGCACCGGAGCCATCTGCGCCGCCGGCACTTCCACCGAACGCCGCGGTGCTTCCGGCAGATTCACGCGCGTTTCCAGCACACTCAGCCGATGCTCGATCTTGTTCAGCGCATTGACGATCATCAACCCCGGCACGCTCGCCGCTTCGTCGTCTTTGCCGCCGACCTGCCGCTTCATGCGACGCCCCTGCTGCCAGAGCAGGATGATGGTGAGGGTTTGAAGTACGAGCAGCGCGATCACCACCGCCTCAAGCCACATCCTGCAACTCCTGGTTCAAGCGGCACAAACGCACAACATCAAGCAACGCCACAAAACCTCCCTGCCAGCCCATCACGGCCTGCACCGGATCATCCACCCGTCCGGATCGCGCCGGTGGCGGCTCGATCGCTCCAAGCTTCGGCTGCAACAGATCGCCCACCGCATCCACGCGCAAACCCACGCGATGCGCATCGTGTGCAAAGACCACGATACGCACGGAAGCCGGATCAGCCGCTGCGGCCTGACTGAAACCAAGCCGGCCGCGGCCGTCCATCACCGGCACGATGTTGCCGCGCAGGTGACAAATGCCCAGCAGATCCGCCGCTGCGCCGGGCACTGGCGTGGGCGTGCAATCACGGATGACCTCGCTCACCTGGCTCAACAGCACCGCGTAATGCTGACCGTCCAGCTGAAAGGACAGCCACGGCTCCCGGGCGATCTTCTCGATGTTGGGAACAGAACTCATGCGCTGGTGTTATCCCTTGCTATCTGGCGTAACGGGTTGAGGCGGCGGCACGACGACCGGCGTGCTGATAATGCTGGCGACCGGTGTAATGACGCGCGGTGACGGCAGCGTTGCCGGTGTCTGCGCAGGCGCGGATGCTGGCGGCGTGGCAGGGGCCAGCACCTGCACGGGCGGCGTCATGGTGACTGGACCGGGAGCGGTCGTTGATGTCGACGCCTGCCGATCGTCCGTCGCGTCCGAATCGGCATCGGCGATCTGGTCGCTGTTGGTGTAGAAGCGGCGCGGCGCGGCCTTGTCGCTCAACACCACCACCAGCACACGCCGGTTGCGGTTGCGGCCATCGGCGCTGTCGTTGTCCGCCGCCGGGCGATATTGTCCCCAGCCGACGATGCCCATCCGTTCCGGATCGACACCGTGTTCGGCAAACAGGCGCGCAACACTGGCGGCGCGTGCGGCGGAAAGCTCCCAGTTCGACGGGTAGACCGCGGTATCAATCGGCACGTCGTCGGTGTATCCCTCCACCCGCAACGGGTTGGCGAAGGGCGCGAGAATTTCGCCGAGGCTGGTCAACACTTCATTGGCCGACGGCGACAAGCTGGCTACACCGCTGGGAAACAGAATATCGGTGCGGATCTCGATTTCCAGCCAATTGGGCGTGCGCCGCACCACCACCAGATTCTTGTCGATCAACGGCTGCAGCGCATGCTCGACTTCACTGCGAATGCGCTCCAGGTTCTGCTGTTCCTCGCTGAGCTTGCTCTTGTTCTGATCGGAGGGCGTACCGGGCACGGTATTGGGCGTGCTGATGTGCTGCGTCAGCACCGGCAGCAGGACTTGCGCAAGCGGTGAGCGCGGAATCGGCGCCGGCTTGGAACTGGGTACCGGCGTGCTGGACTGCATGCTTGGCGTGACCGGCTGAATCACCGAGCGCGAACCATTGAACGCAGCGGAAATCGCCTGGGCCAGCGCGCGATACTTGGTGGTGTTGACGCTGGACATCGCATACAGCACAACGAACAAGGCCAGCAACAGCGTGAGCAGATCCGCATAGGGAATCACCCACGCTTCGTGGTTGGGATGTTCTTCGTGCTTATGCCGGCGTCTCATACCAAATAGCCTTGCAACTTGCTCTCGATCTGACGCGGGTTATCGCCCTGCGCGATCGAGATCAAGCCTTCGATCAGGATTTCGCGTACTTGCGTCTGCTTGGTGATCAGCGCCTTCAGGCGTGCGCCGATCGGCAGCAGCAACAGGTTGGCCAGGCTGATGCCGTAGATGGTGGCGACGAAGGCGGCGGCGATACCGTGACCGAGCTTGGCCGGATCGGTGAGATCGCGCATCACCGCCATCAAACCCAGCACGGCGCCGATGATGCCCATGGTCGGCGAATAAATACCGCCCTGTTCATACACCTTGGCGGCATGCAGGTCGGCCTGTTCGCGCGTTTCCACTTCCAGTTCCAGCACGCTGCGGATCGCTTCCGGCTCGCTGCCGTCGACCAGCAATTGCAGGCCTTTCTTGACCAGCGGATCGTCTTCCGCATCGATATGCGGCTCGAGTCCGAGCAGACCCTGGCGGCGCGAAATTTCGCTCCAGCCGATCACCCGGCTGATCAAATCGGAAGGATGCAGTTGCGGCGGTTTGTAGACCATTTTCAACATGCCCGCCGCACGCTTGAGCACCTTGCCCTGCGTGTGCAGCAGCAGCGCGGAAATCGTGCCGATGAATACGATGACGAACGCCGCCGGATTCCACAGCGCGGAAACATCGGTGCCTTTGAGGATGGCGCCGACGATCAGCACCACGAAGGCGAGAATGGTGCCGGCGATGCTTACGATGTCCATATCAAGCACCTGCCTTGCTGCGAACTACAACTCCCTCTCCCCGAATTACAGCTCCCTCTCCCCTCCGGGGAGAGGGTTGGGGTGAGGGGGCGGGCTTGCGGGGAAACTCAGCGCTTCGCGAACTGTTTGCTTTTGGCTGTTGCGCACGAACAACCATCGGGCGAGGTTGGCCCCTCACCCCAACCCTCTCCCCGAAGGGGAGAGGGCGAGAGCGTTGTGTGGCGAGACGGAAGTTCTGGCTCATGCCGACACCTTCAACGAAGGCAGCAAGCGCCCGTCATCCTGCGACAGCGCCGCCAGATCCAGCACCAGCGCAAGCCGCCCATCGCCGGTAACGGTGGCACCGGCCACACCGGGCACGCCTTCGAACAACGGACCAAGCGGCTTGACCATCACGTCTTCGCGGCCGATCACCTCGTGCACCAGGCAACCGAGATGCATGTGTCCGACATGCAGCACCACCACATGACTGCCGCCCGGTCCGCTGATGCCCGCCCAGTCACCCAGGTCACCCAGCATCAGTGCGCGGCCGCGATGCGCAGCGACACGGCGACCATCCAGCATGTGGTCATGCTGCGGATTCAACTCGAACACTTCGCTGACATTGCTGAGCGGCAGCGCGAACAGGCGGTCGGCCACGCGCACCATCAGCACGCGCAGGATGGCCAGCGTGAGCGGTACGGTCAGCTCCAAGTTGCTGCCGTGACCCAGGCGCGAGTGCACCTGCAAGGTGCCGCCGAGTTCGGCGACGCGGGTTTTCACCACGTCCATGCCGACGCCACGGCCGGAGATATCGGAGATCTGCGCCGCCGTGCTGAAGCCGGGGCGGAAGATCAATTCATAGCATTCCACTTCGGACAGACGCGCCGCTTGCGCCGCGTCGATCACGCCTTTCTCGACCGCTTTGCGGCGCAGCACTTCCGGATCCATGCCGCGACCATCGTCGCTCACGGAAATCACGATGCGCTCGCCACGCTGGCTGGCCGACAAGGTCACTTTGCCTTTGTGCGGCTTGCCGGCACGTTCGCGGCCGGCCGGATCTTCCAGGCCGTGGTCGACCGCATTGCGCAGCAAATGGATCAGCGGATCGGCCAGGGCTTCGACCAGGCTGCGGTCGAGATCGGTGTCTTCGCCTTCGGTGATCAGCTCGATGTCTTTGCCGAGCTGACGTGCAAGATCGCGCACGATGCGCGGAAAGCGTTGGAACAGACGGCCCACCGGCTGCATGCGCATGCCGAGCACGGCAGTCTGAAGATCGTCGGAAACGCGATCCAGATCGCCGGCCATCGCGGCCAGTGTTTCGTTCTCGCTGCGCGAGGCCAGGGTAAGCAGGCGATTTCGCAGCAACACCAGTTCGCCTGCGCGGCTGACCAGTGTGTCGAGTCGTGCCGTGTCTACACGCACCGTGCTTTCGGCCTGCGTCGATTTCGCAGCCGCTGGTGCGCGCTTCGCTTCGACGGGCTCCGGTGCAGGTGCTGGCGCGGGAACGGGCGCTGCCGCCTGACCAGGCGCCGCGCCCTTGCCATGCAGGTTGTCGAGCAAGGACTCGAACTCATCGTCGCTGATTTCTTTGTTCTCGGCCGCTGCCGCTTGGGCGGTGCCGGGCGATCCACCCTTGCCGTGCAGGGTGTCCAGCAGACTTTCGAATTCGTCGTCGTTGATTTCCTTGGATGTGTGCGCGGGTGCACCCGGCACACCGCCCTGCCCGTACAGCGTATCGAGCAAGGCTTCGAATTCCGCTTCGATCGGGTCGGCCGCACGCGCCGGTTTGGCCGGCGCGGCTACCGGCGCGGCGGCGATCGCTGGCTGCAGGCGTTGCAGCAATGCCTGCGGCGGCGGCGCCATCGGTTCGCCGTTGGCCAGCGCCGCCATCATCACGTTGAGCAGATCCAGCGCTTCCAGCAGCGCATCCATATGCACCGAATTCAGCACCAGCCGGCCGTTGCGGGCATCGTTGAGCAGTTCTTCGGCGTTATGGCACAACTGCACCATCGGTTCGACACCGAGGAAGCCCGCCCCGCCCTTGACCGTGTGGAAGACGCGAAACACCGCATTGAGCAGCTCGCGATCGAGCGGCGAGGCTTCCAGCTCGATCAGCTGTTCGCCCAGCCGCTGCACCAATTCCCCGGCCTCGACCAGGAAATCGTCACGCAGTTCGCTGTCCAGGTTCGCATCCATCAATGTGCTTCCGTAAAGCTTGGCAAACGTTGGGCAAGTTGTTCACCGGAACGAGAGAGGGACGCGGGACACGTCGCGAGGACACCGGCGCAGGGTCTTGCACACATTCCCGACATCACGCCCACGCCACGCATCCGTCAGTCGCCTAGAACCCGAATTCGCTCAACAGGCGATCCACTTCGTCCTGGCTGGCTACCTTCGCCACTTCCACCGGCGCTTCGCGGCCGGCGAGTGCGCCGGTCAGACGCACCAGTTCGAGCAGCGAGGATTCGACGCTTTCGATAAAGCTCACCACTTTCTTCACGCGCTGCCCGGCCAGGTCCTGCCAGGACTGCACCAGCACCATGTCGTTGAGCCCTTCGGCGCAGGCGTTGGCGAACACTTGCGCCTGACGCGCCAGCACGGCGGCGGGATCGGTCTCGCTGCTGTTGAAATCGAGCACGGCGACCGCGTTGGCCGACAGCGCTTCGGCTTCCGGACGCATGCGGTCGACGAAATCCAGGCTGCGATGCGCGGCCTTGGAGCTCATGTCGAGCACTTCGGCCAGGTAGTTGCGCGCATCGGTCATGCTCTCGGGCACGCCTTCATTGGCCAGGTCGCTGCCGAGGCGGCACACCGCGCCATGCAGATCGCGGGCGAGCACGCCGAGTGCGCGGAACAGATGCTGCTCGCGCTGACGCACCATGCTGTCCAGCGCCTGCTCGAACGCGGCACCGTCGGTGCTGTCGAGCAGCGCGCGAACTTCCGCGGGAAGGCCATCGTTGAGTACGGCGGTCATGGTTGCGGTCATGCGGAAGCTCCACTGGCGGCCAGGCGCTCGAAGATCTTGTCCAGCTTTTCCTTCAGCGTGATCGCCGTGAAAGGCTTGACGATGTATCCGTTCACGCCGGCCTGGGCAGCGGCGATGATCTGTTCGCGGTTGTTTTCGGCGGTCACCATCAGCACCGGCAGGCCTTTCAGCTTGGGTTCGGCGCGAATCGCCTGCAGCAGTTCGATGCCGGTCATGTTCGGCATGTTCCAGTCGGTGACGACCATGTCGAAAGCGTTGGCCTTCAGCATCGTCAGCGCCGCATTGCCGTCATCGGCTTCCTGGATCAGCGGATTGCTGAAGCCCAGTTCGACCAGCAGATTGCGGACGATGCGCCGCATGGTGGAGAAGTCGTCTACCACCAGGATTTTCATGTTCTTGTCCAAGCCGATCTCCTAAAAGCGAGAAGTGAGTGGAGAGGAGTGAGGGGTGAGAGTGGCAAGCCGGCGTGCTGCGGCAGCCCGATGGGGATGTGGTTGCATGCGTGTCGTTCTCTTACTTCTCACTCCTCTCCACTCACTCCTAAGCATTCATCCACGCCAGTCGCCCATGCGCGCGCGCAGTCTTACCAATGCCTGGCCGTGGATCTGGCAGACGCGTGATTCGGTCACGCCAAGCACCAGGCCGATTTCCTTCAGGTTCAATTCCTGCTCGTAATACAGGGACATCACCAGTTGTTCGCGTTTGGGCAGCGTGCTGATCGCTTCGGCCAGGGCATCGCGCAGGCCATCCTGCTCGATGCTGTCCTGCGGACCGAGGCTGTCGTTGTCGGCCACGTCCAGTGCGCTGCCTTCGCCGCCTTCACCGTCGTCGGGCGCGGTGAGGCTGAGCAGGCGCGCGCTGGTCGCGTCGGCCAGCACCTGGTGATATTCCTCGGCGCTGATGCCGAGCCGCTTCATCACCTCGGCGCTTTCCGCGTCGGCACCGGTCTCGTTTTCAATCTGCCGCACCACTTCGGCGACTTCGCGGACCTTGCGATGCACCGACCGGGGGGTCCAGTCGGTCCGGCGCAGTTCGTCCAGCATCGCGCCGCGTATGCGGATGCCCGCATACGTCTCGAAGCTGGCGGCGCGATCGCTCGTAAAGTTTCGCGCTGCCTCGAGCAAGCCGATCATGCCTGCCTGTACCAGATCTCCTACGTCAACGCTCGGTGGCAGCCGCCCCATCAAGTGGTAGGCGATACGCCGCACGAGCGGCGCGTGCCTGCGCACCAGCTGGTCCGCATCTTCGCGCTGTAGCTGCAAATATTCGGAGGCCACATTCATCTCACCACCCCGCAGCCGGCAGACTCTGGCCGCTGAAAAACGCAATACGTCCGAGGTCCGGGTACGCGGGTTCTCCCCATGTATCGACCGCACCTGCCAATTGCTTGAATCCCACCGCCGAGCGGCTGGAGGGCCACAGGTCGACCACGGCGCCTTGGCGGCGAATGGCCTGCCGCAGCCATTCGTCATGCGGCACCATGCCCATGTAGTCCAGCGCCACGTCGAGGAAGCGCCCGCATACCCGGGCCATCTTTTCGTAAAGTTTTTTCGCGTCGCCGGCCTGGCGCACCATGTTGGCGACGATGTGGAAGCGACGTACGCCGAAGTCGTGCGCGAGGATCTTGATCAAGGCGTAGGCATCGGTCAGCGAAGCCAGCTCATCGCAAACCACGATCAGCACGTCATCGGCCGCGGCGGCGAACATGGCCACGTTGTCGGCCACGCCGGCGGCGGTATCCACGATCAGGAATTCCGGTGGCTGGATCAGATCGTCGAACGAGCGGATCACCGCGGCATGTTCGCCGTTGCCCATCTTGGCCAGCCGGCGGATGCCGGAACCGCCCGGGATCACCTTCAGGCCATGCTGCGCCGGGATGATCAGATCCTGCAGCGTGCACTGCCCTTCCAGCATATGGCCGACGTGGCGGGTCGGACTGAGGCCCAGCTGCACATCGATATTGGCCACGCCCATGTCGGCGTCCAGCAACATCACGTCACGCCCGGCCATGGCCATCGTCATCGCCAGGTTCACGGCAACGGTGGTCTTGCCCACGCCGCCCTTGCCGCCGGCGACGGCGATGGTGCGGGTGATGCGACGTCGCTGCACGATCGGGCGCAGGTTTGCCGCCTGATGGATGACCGGCGGCTCTTCACGTTGGACCGGAGCGGCGGAAAACAGATTTTTTAGACCAGCTGCTTGATTCATATGCATTGCTTCGCTCATAGACCCGCCACCGCCATGCCAAAACGATCAGCCATATCCAGATCCTCAGCCGCCGGCCCCAGACGCTTCTGCGTCTGCGCCGCACGGCAAACCAGTACGCGTGCATCGGCGGCGCTGATGTCTTCCGGAACACGCTGACCGTCGGTGGTGCAGTCCAGCGCGAGACGGTGCCGGATCAGCGCCGAAAGCAATCCGCCCAGGCTCGGCGCTTCGTCGAGCTTGGTGGCGATGCATCCGCTCAATTGCAGCGGCAGATAGGCGCGTACGGATTCATCCAGCGCCGATGCCTGCGCATTGGCCGCCAGCACCAGACAGGCGCGCAGCTTGGTGCCGCCCTGGGCGCCAGCATCGCGCAACACGTCCATCTGCTGTTGCAGACGCGGGTCGGTACCGGAAACCCCGGCGGTGTCGACCAGCACGGTGTGGTGTTCGCGCAACAGATGCAGCGTCTGCGTCAGGCCCGCCGCGTCGTAGGCGGGATAGACCCGCACGCCGAGCAGACGCCCGTAATGTTCAAGCTGCGCCGCGGCGCCGATGCGGTAGTGATCGGTGCTGACCAGCGCGACTTTCGCCGGGCCATGGTTCATCACGGCACAGGCGGCGAGCTTGGCGATGGTGGTGGTCTTGCCGACCCCGGTGGGGCCCACCAGCGCGGTGACGCCGCTGCTTTCGGCCAGACGGCGGCCAGTTACTTTCAGGCTGCGGCTGAGCAGACCCAGCGGCAGATAACGCGCCTGGTCGGCGTTGAGTTCTTCCGGCAGTTCATCGATCAGCTGACGCGCGACATCGGTATCGATGCCCAGGCGCGACATGTCGCGCAGCACGCGCGCACGCATTGGACTGCGGCGCTCCATATCGTTCCACGCCAGGCTGGAAAGCTGTTGTTCGAGCAACTGGCGCAGACCGCCGAGCTCGCTGCGCATGCGTGCCGTTTCCAGCGCGCTCTGCTCGACGATCGGCTGCAACGCGGCCACCTCGCTGGGTGGCACCGGCATCGGCGGCGGCGGTGGCGGCGTGACCGCGCTCACTTCCTTCACCGGTTCCTTCATCGGTTCCTTCGCGATCGCTTTGCTGCGTTCCTTGGAGCTTTCTTTCAACGCATCCTTCACCGGCGGTTTCACCGCTTCCGGCGCGGGCGTGTTGTGACGCACGGCTTCGCGCATCAGCGATTCGTCGTAATCGACTGCCGCGATGATCTCGATGCCTTCCTCGAGACGACGCGTGGAGAGGATCACCGCATCGGCGCCCTGCTCCGCGCGTACATCGCGCATGGCCTGGCGCATATCGGGGGCCAGGAACCGTTTGATCTTCATTGCATGCTCCTGTGATCGACATCGGATGTCGCGTGGAGCTTCTTTTTGTTCACGCCATCAATAGTCATCCGATATGTCCTCACTGCCGCCTTGCCTTGTCGCTGTTCGTATTTGATGTAGAAAAAAGTGCGTCCTGCACTTTTTTCTACTCGCCCAATCCAGCAAGGCCGGCTTGGGCTCCGCTGAATCAAGCACTGAGTGCTTGATTCACGGCAGGCCATCCGTGGCCTGCAGGGCTATCGCCCTATCGCCTGCACCAAGCGCACGCGACGGTTATCCGGTACTTCGTTGTAGGCCAGCACATGCAGGTTCTGAGCCACGTGGCGCGTGAAGCGCGAGAGCCACGGACGCAGTTGCGGTTGCACCAACATCACCGCCGGTTCGCCGTTTGCCTCTTGCCGCCGCGCGGCTTCCGCCACGCTCTGCTGCAAGCGGTCCGCGAGCCCCGGCTCGACCGCCGCACCTGCTGCACCACTGCTTGAAAGGGATCCGAGCAAGATCTGTTCCAACTCCGGCGCGAGCGTCAGCACCGGGATTTCCGTGCCCAAACCCGCGATTTCCTGCACGATCTGGCGGCCCAAAGCCACGCGCACCGCCGCAGTCAGGGTGCCGGGATCCTGACTCTGGCCCGCGTGCTCCGCCAAAGACTCGACGATGCTGCGCATATTGCGGATCGGCACCTGCTCGGCGAGCAGGTTTTGCAGCACTTTCACCACCACGCCCAGCGACAGGCGCTTGGGCACCAGGTCTTCCACCAGCTTGGGCGCGGTCTGCGCCAGGCGGTCCAGCAGCTGCTGCACGTCCTGGTGGCCGAGCAGTTCATGCGCATGGTTCTGCAGGATGTGCGAGAGATGCGTGGCAATCACCGTGGCCGGATCGACCACGGTGTAGCCCAGTCCCTGTGCGTGTTCGCGCTGGCTGTTTTCGATCCAGACCGCTTCCAGGCCGAAGGCGGGATCGCGCGTGGCCAAGCCTTGCACGGTGCCGTGCACGCGGCCGGGATTGATGGCCAGGTGGCGCTCGGTATAGACCTCCGCCTCGCCCATCGGCACGCCCATCAGCGAGATGCGATAGGCATTGGGACCGAGATCCAGGTTGTCGCGTATGTGCACCGGAGCGACCAGGAAGCCCAGCTCCTGCGAAAGCTTGCGGCGCACCGATTTGATGCGCGCCATCAGCTCGCCGCCCTGGTTCTTGTCGACCAGCGGAATCAGGCGGTAGCCCACTTCCAGTCCGATCGGATCGACGCTGGCCACATCTTCCCAGCCCAGTTCCAGCTTTTCCGCCGCGACCGGTGCGGGCAAGGCTTCGGCCGATGCCTTGGCCAGGCGCTCCTTGGTTTCCTGCTCGCGGCGGATCATCAGGTAAGCCGCGCCGCCGCACACCGCGGCCAGCATCAGGAAAGCGATATTCGGCATGCCGGGCACCAGGCCCATCACGAACAGCACCACGCCGGCCACCGCCAGCGCGCGCGGCTGGGCGAACACCTGCCCCACCACCTGCTTGCCCATGTCCTGCGACTTGGATACACGGGTGACGATCACCGCTGTAGCGACCGACAGCATCAGCGCCGGCACCTGCGCAACCAGGCCGTCGCCGATGGTCAGCAAGGTGTAGGTGCGCGCCGCTTCCGCGGCCGACAGGCCGTGCTGCAACATGCCGACGAAAAAGCCGCCGACGATATTGATCATCAGGATCAGGATGCCCGCGGTGGCGTCGCCGCGCACGAACTTGGACGCACCATCCATCGAGCCGTAGAAATCCGCTTCCTCGCGCACTTCCTGGCGGCGCTCGCGCGCTTTTTCCTGGGTCAGCAGGCCGGCGTTGAGATCGGCGTCGATCGCCATCTGCTTGCCGGGCATCGAATCCAGGGTGAAGCGTGCGGTCACTTCCGATACGCGCGTGGCGCCCTTGGTGACCACCACGAAGTTGATGATGGTGAGGATGGCGAACACCACCAGGCCGACGGCAAAGTTGCCGCCGATCACGAATTCGCCGAACGCCTCGATCACCTTGCCCGCCGCGCCGGGACCGCCGTGGCCGTTGAGCAGGATCACGCGGCTGGACGCAATGTTGAGCGACAGGCGCAGCAAGGTGGACAGCAACACCACGGTGGGAAACGCGGCGAACTCCAGTGGCCGCATGACATAGACCACCGCCAGCAGGATCACCAGCGACAAGGCGATGTTGAAGCTGAAGAGTATGTCCAGCACGAACGGCGGCAACGGCAACATCAGCATCGCCAGCATGGCGAGCATCACGATCGGCGCTCCCACACCACGCCGGGTGATTTGCTTGAAGGTATCGAAGGCGCTTGCGGTGGTGGCCATGCGGGTTGCCTTAGCAGTTCAGTGCATTAGGGTTGGCGGTAACGGCCCTGCAGCTCGGGATCGACGTCCGGCTTAGGTACCGTGGGGGCAGGCCCGCCGTGCTTGAGAGCCTGTTTCAACTGATAGACGTAGGCGAGGATCTGCGCGACCGCCACATACAGCGCCGCCGGAATTTCCTGACCGAGGTCGGTGGTGGCATACAAAGCGCGTGCCAACGGCGGCGCTTCGACCAGGGGAATGTGGTGCGCATCGGCAACCAGACGAATCTGCTGCGCGAGTATGTCGACACCTTTGGCCACCACGCGCGGCGCACGCATGCGTGCATCGTCGTAGCGCAAGGCCACCGCAAAATGGGTCGGGTTGACCACCACCACATCCGCCTTGGGCACTTCCTGGATCATGCGGCGGCGCGCGATCTGCTGCTGCATCTGGCGGATGCGGCCCTTCATCTGCGGATTGCCTTCGGTGTCCTTGTGCTCGTCCTTCACTTCCTGCTTGGACATGCGGTGTTTGCGCTCGAAATCGAAGCGCTGCCAGATCGCATCGAGGCCGCCGATCAAAGCCAGCACCACCGCGAACAGCAATGCCGCATGCGCGACCAGCGTGAGTGCTTGCCCGACGCCCGCGCCAATCGCCTCCTGGCCGGTCGCCATCACCGCCATTTCGTCGTGACGCAGCAGCAGCACCAGCGCCAGGCCGATGAAGATGACCTTGACCAGTGACTTGGCCAGCTCGATCAAGCCGTTCAAGGAAAACAGCCGGCCGAAACCGGCGATCGGATCGAGGCGCCCGAAGTTCGGCACCAAGGCTTCCGAACTGAAATTAAGTCCGCCGATCAGCACCGTCGAACCCACCGCGGCCAGCAGCGTCGCGGCGAAGATCGGCGTGAGCAGGGACAGTATTTCTCCCGCCACTTGTCTGAGCACGCGGATCAGCAGTTGATCGCTAAACAAAGCGTCGCGTGAATACGTCAGGCCAAGCCCATAAATGCGTTGCATGTGCGCGTAGATGCTTTCACCGCCAGACAGCAGCATGCTCGCGCCGGCCAGCACCACCATCGCGCCGGACAGATCGCGCGAGCGGGGAACCTCGCCTTTGTCGCGGGCGTCCTGAAGACGTTTTTCCGATGGTTTTTCGGTGCGGTCTTCGTTTTCTGTCCCCTCGGCCATGGGCGCTGCTCCTCAGAGTCCCGCCAGGCGTTGCATCAGGGTCCAGGCCACCGCCTGCAAAGATGCATAAGCACTCGCGATGCCGCGCATCGCCAGCCACAGCGTGATAAAGCCCATGCAGATGCTGATCGGAAAACCGACCGCGAACAGATTCATCGCCGGCGACGCGCGGCTGGTTGCCGCAAAGCCGATATTCACCAGCAACAAGGCGGTCACCCCCGGCAGCGCGACGCGCAGCGCGCCGGAGAACAAATCGCCGCCGGCCTTCACCACCAGCCACAGCGATTGTGGATCCACGCCGCTTGCGCCCGGCGGCAAGCTGCGAAAACTGTCGGCGAGCAGCGATATCACCTGCAGATGGCCGTCCATCGCCAGAAACAGCAGGCTCACGATCACCATGTAGTACTGGCCCAGCACCGGCTCGGTGTTGTTGTTGGTCGGGCTGATCAGTTCCGCAAAGCCAAGCCCCATGCTCTGCCCGATCAGGATGCCGCCATAGGAAACCGCCTCGAACACCAGCTGCAACACGAAACCGATGCTGGCGCCGATCAGGATCTGCATGGCCATCGTCGCCGCGCCGGTCGCACTGAACAGATCCATCTGGGTCGGCGCCAGCGGCGCCAACACCATGGTAAGCACCACGACGAGCGCTACGCGAACGCGTGCCGGCATCACCGTGGAGTTGAAGATCGGCGCGGTCATGCAGAAGCCGCCGATGCGGCCCAACGCCCACAGCATGCCGGACAGCCAGTAGATCAGCGCCGACATCTGGATCGTCACTTAACCGCCCCCGGCAGGCCGACGATGATGTCATGCGTAAACTGGATCAGGGTGCGCAGCATCCACGGCCCCACCAGCAGGCCGACCGCCGCCATGGCCAGCAGCTTCGGGATGAAGCTCAGCGTCATTTCGTGAATCTGGGTCGCGGCCTGGATGACACCAACCAGCAAGCCGACCAGCAGCGCCGTCAGCAGCAAGGGCGCGGCCACGATCATGGTGACGTACAGCGCATGCTGGCCGAAGTTGATCACCCATTCCGGCGTCATGTGTAGAAGCTCCCTGCCAGCGTGCCGATCAGCAACGACCAGCCGTCCACCATCACGAACAACATGATCTTGAACGGCAGCGAGATGATCATCGGCGACACCATCGCCATGCCCATCGACATCAACACGCTCGCCACCACCACATCGATCACCAGGAAGGGCACGAACAACAGAAAGCCCATCTGGAACGCGGTCTTCAGTTCGCTGGTGACGAAGGCCGGCATCGCCACGCGAAACGGCACATCGTCGCGGCTGGCATAGGGCTGCAGCTTGGCCAGATGGGTGAACAGCTGAAGATCCGAATCGCGCGTCTGGTCCAGCATGAAGCGCTTGAACGGCGCCGCAGCGGCGGGAATCGCATCCTCCGCGCTCATCTGGTGATCCATGTACGGCTTGACGCCGTTGTCGTAGGCGCGGCTCAGCACCGGCGACATCACGAACATGGTCAGGAACAGGGCCAGTCCCAGCAGCACCTGGTTGGGCGGCGTGGACTGCGTGGCCAAGGCCTGGCGCAGGAAGCTCAGCACGATGATGATGCGCGTGAACGAGGTCATCATCAGCAGCACCGCCGGCAGCATGGTCAGCACCGTCATCAGTGCCACCACCTGCAACGACAGGCTCCAGTTCTGGCCGGCGGCGCCGACGTTTTGCACGGTCAATACGGGGATGCCGGCCGAAGCGGCGATTGGAGCAATCGGCGCTATCGGCGTGATCGTGGATGATGCCGTGGTGGTCGTGGTCGTCGCGGCATGCGCGGCAAAAGGAATGAACACCATCACCAGTAGCAAAAAAACGCTACGTACAAACTTGCCCATCATCTTCCTTATCCCGTCGTCCCGGCGCAGGCCGGGACCTAATGTCTTTTGCAGATCCAAGGCGCTGGATCCCGACCCCGGATCCAGTCCGGGGCAGGCTCTGCGCCGGGATGAGGGGGCGGGGCGTTTGCGCCCGATATCCATCTTCATGACTTGCGCCCCAGGCGACCCAGCAGCTCGGCGAAGGACGGCGCGGCGACCGACGCCGGTGCTTCCCCGACCGGCACGCTGCCTTCATAAACATGCAGCGCGCGCACACCACCCGCGCCCACGCCGACCAATACCCGCTTGCCGTCGGCCTCGATCAGCAGCACACGTTCGCGCGCACTGATCGCCATGCTTTCGATGCAACGCAGACGACGCCCACCGATGAACTGCCGCGATTGCAGGCGGCGCGTCAGCCAGCCCGCGGCAAAGATCAACGCCACGATCGCGCCCAGGCTCAGCATCACGCGAACCATTTCGCCAGCGACATTGATATCGGGCACGCTCGCCGTCGGCGCGCGCGCCAGCATCGCCTGGATCATGCTCACCTCAGCTTGCGCACGCGTTCGGCCGGGCTGATCACGTCGGTCAGCCGGATACCGAACTTCTCGTTGATCACTACCACTTCGCCATGCGCCACCAGCGTGCCGTTGACGAAGACATCCAGCGGCTCGCCGGCCGCGCGATCCAGTTCCACCACCGAGCCCTGGTTGAGTTGCAGCAGGTTGCGGATGCTGATGCGCGTACGACCCACTTCCATGGCCAGGGTCACCGGCACATCGAGGATCATGTCCAGGCTGACGTCGGCGCCTTCGCCGGTGCCTTCGTTCAAGGTGTCAAACTCCATGCGTTGCCCGCCGCTCTTCGACGCGCCGTTGGTGGCAGATGCGGTATCGCTGTTCTGGTTCATAGGACTTTTTCTTCGGCGAGTTCGAGGGAGGGAAGCGGTGCGCGGCGACCGGCCGCGGACTTGTAGCGCACGGCGTAATGGCCGTTGACCTGGCCGTATTGACCGCGGAATACCGGTACGTCTTCAGCAAAAACGGTGGTGACTTCGGGCAGGTTGATCGGAATGACGTCACCGATGCGCAGGCCGAGGAATTCCCCGATGTTGATTTCGGTTTCCAGCAACAGCGAACTGAGCTCGACCTCCGCATCCATCACTTCTTCGTGCAGGAAATGGATCCAGCGCTCGTCGCGCTCGCCCATGCGATCGCTCTGCACACCCGCGTCGAGCATGGTGCGGATCGGCTCGACCATCGAATAAGGCAAGGTCAGGTGGATCTCGCCGCCGCCGCCGTCGAGCTCGACGTGAAAACGCGACACGACCACGGTCTCGGTCGGGCTGACGATGTTGGCGAACTGCGGATTGATTTCCGAATTGAGGAATTCGAACTGCACGTGCATCGCCGGCGCCCAGGCTTCGGTCATCGACGCAAACACTTCGGCCAACAGGATCTGGATCACGCGATTTTCGGTCGGCGTGAAGTCGCGACCCTCGATGCGTGCGTGGTAGCGCCCGTCGCCACCAAAGAAATTGTCGATCACCGTGAACACCAGGCGCGGCTCCATCACGGTGAGCGCGGTGCCGCGCAGCGGCTTGACGCGCATCAGGTTGAGATTGCTCGGCACGGCCAGGCCATGCACGTATTCGCTGAACTTCACCATCTTCACGCCCAGCACCGACACTTCGCAGGTCTTGCGCAGCACACCGAACATGGCGGTGCGGAAGAAGCGCGCGAAACGATCGTTGATCATTTCCAGCGTCGGCAGGCGGCCGCGCACGATGCGGTCCTGCTGGGTGAAGTCGAAGTCGAACACCGTGCCGGGTGGCGGCGGTATGTCGCTTTCGGTTTCGATCTTGCCGTCGTCGACGCCGTTGAGCAGGGCGTCGATTTCTTCCTGGGAAAGCAGATCGCTCATTGGTGCCTCCAGAGCCTGCATGCGGTCTCTGAGTGACCCGCGTTGTTGTTGTGCAAATGCCAGGTGGTGGTGCGTGGCGCAGCGCTTGACTGGCTGTCAAGCCAAGCCTCGCGCCGCCGCATGGCATTTGCACGGCGGCAACGCGGGTTACTCAGAGATCGTATGCAGGCTCTCATCTACTGCATCACGAAGCTGGTGAAATACAGGGCATCGACATCCGGCTTGCCGGT
This sequence comes from Dyella flava, assembly GCF_016904955.1. GTDB lineage: Bacteria > Pseudomonadota > Gammaproteobacteria > Xanthomonadales > Rhodanobacteraceae > Dyella_B > Dyella_B flava. The sequence goes on from NZ_JADIKE010000036.1 coordinate 369,523, forward strand.
TTTGTCGGACACGATCTTGCGTACGGCATCCAGCGCCTGGGCCTGCAACTTCTTCTTGCCGGCGGTATCGCTCAGGCCGGCATAGGTCTGGCTGCTGAACAGCATCACCAGCGCGTTGCGGATGACCGGGTCGCTGTCTTTCATGGCTTGCACGGCGTTCTGATCGTGCGTCATCACGGTCACGCCTACTTGCAGGTAGCGCGTGGAATCCTGGTCCTGGAAATTCACCACGAAGGCCGGATCCAGCGGCAAGTAAAGTTCCGGTTTCGCGGCCTGTGCCGCCGCGCCCGTACCGGCATGCGCCGTGCGCGGCTGTATCAGCAGATAGCCGCCGCCAGCCAACAGAACCAGCACCACGACGCCCAACACCATCAACAAACCCTTGCCACCCTTCTTCTTCGGGGCGGCGGACTCTGCTTCCTGAACACTCTCGGCGTTAGCCATGAACGACCTCAACTCCTGTGAATGCGAACATCCGCTTGCTCGGCGCAAGCTTGATCTACAGGAGTTTTAGCAAGCGGCGTGCCATCGTTCGGAATCGCATGACGGCGCGGTTTTGCTAGGTTGCCTGGGTGGCGAACGGCGTTTTATTGACGCGCGACGGGAAGCAGGCGTGGCGGTGGTGTGGTGATTCCGTCAGCGCCGATGCACAGCGCATGCAACGCCACGATCCCGACGTGGCCGGGATCGATCAGGTACGCGCGATGTTGCAGTGAGATATCAGGCGAAGGCGTCGACCAGGCCGACCGCTACCCGCGTCAGCGTTTCCGCCGTCGAGCTGTCGCCGGTGTTATCCCCGTCGGCCGATGCTTGCCCACCGGAGCCGGACGATTGCTGTTGCTGACCGGCAAATTGCTGGCCGCCATGCTGGCCCACCGTGGTGTGGCCCAGCGACAGGCCCTGCCCGCCCAGCATCTGATTGAGCTGACCCAGTCCCTGCTGCACGGCGCTGGCGGTGGCCGCATGCTGCGTCATGAAGGAAACGTCGACGCGCCCACCATGGTCCACGCTGATTTTGACGTCGAGCGGGCCCAGATCCTGCGGATTGAGGCGAATCTGCGCCTGTTTCACATCCTGCCCGCTGAGCCAGGTGACTTGCTGTCCCAGCTCTTTGGCAAAACCGGAGGAACCGACCGGCGCATTCACGCCGAGCGCATGTCCGCCTGTCGCATTCGTGCCAGTCGGTACGGCGACAGCGGCGGCATTGGCGATGCTGCTCAGCGCACTGAGATCCGGCGCCGCGCCAGCCGCGGTGTTGGTTGACGGCAACGCGCCAGCCGTCATCGAAGCGGCGTGACTGGCCGCCGACAGCGTACCGGCAAAGCTTTGCGCGCCATCACTCGTGCTTTGCGTGGCCGCCGAACTGTCACTGGTACCGCTGCTTACTGAATTGCTGCCGCTGTCATCGGCATCGTTCTTTCCGCTCTCCGCATCACTCGACTTCTGCATGTTTGCGGCGAGGTTGCCGCCCACGCTATTGGCGTTGGACTGCACCGCATTGATACCGCTCTCCTTGGTGTTGGCGCCGCCCTTGCCCCCAGACACTGCGGCCACCACCGCCGGTGGAAGCATCGGCGGCACGACACCCTGCGCCAGCTGCTGCGCGGTCTGCGCGCTGGTGGTTTGCGTGGCAGGCTTGGTACCGGATGGCGCCTTGCCGCTGCTGACGGCGTCAGCGGCCTTATCAATCAGACCCAATACCGTGCTGACCAGCGAACCGGCACTGGTCGGGATGCTGAGGCTGTCACTGCTACTGTCCGCGCTGCTGCTTTGCGTCGCGTCGGCGCCGGACGATGCCACACCCGACGCGCTGGCCTGCGCGCTGCCGGCGGCTTGCTGGTCATTGCCCTGATTGGCGTTCTGGTTCGCCGAATTCTGTGCATCATCAGACGCCGATTGCTGCTGTTGCGCGTTTTGCAGATGCGCGCCGAAAGCCGAGCTGCCGTTATGCGAACTCGGTGGCGCCGGGCTGGGAGCCGGTGCCGGGCTGACCACGGGAATGGCGGGTAACGGGCTGGCGCTCATGCTCGACACTCATTCAATAAGGAAGGCTTCGACAGATCCCGCGCCGTGCAGCCACGCAGGACTTCCGCTCGCAATACATGCCTCGTTGCAGCAAAAACCAAGCCAAGGCCGCAAGCGCCGCTCATGGCGTGCCGGCCCGGCGCGAGCGGTGCTGCATCCGCTCGTCCACTTCCGCTTGTTCCAGACGCTGCTCGCGCTGCTGCTCCTGCTGGCGAAAGCGCTCCACCACGTTATCCAGCGCGTTTTCGCGGGCATGCGCCTGCAGCCAGCGCTGGCGCGCGGCCTCCACCTGGCGCTGCAACCGCTCGATCAGCCGCTCCTGCTGGACGATGGCCTGGTCGATGCGTTCGACGAATTGTTGACGGTTGAGCAGCGCACTGACCGTCATGCCACCGTCGCCAAGGCGGTAATCGCGCCGGTACCGCCGGAGCTCCTCCAACTGCTGCTCAGCACCGGCAAGCTTTTGCTGCTGCTCGGCCATGCGCTGCAAGGCGTCTTTCTGGCGGCGCTGCGCCTGATCCACCGCTGGCTGTAGTCGCTCCGAGCGAGACGTCATGAGAGCGCCTTAAGAGAGAGTGGAGAGGAGTGAGAAGTGAGAGTGGCGAGCTCGGGGGCTGAAGCCTTCGGGAAAGCCCCTGCGGAGCCAACCTGACTCAAGGGCTTTTCAGAGTGCTGCGGGCTGTCAAGCTTTTCTCTCACTTCTCACTCCTCTCCACTCACTTCTCGTCCTTCCCTACGAGTTCCGCCAGGCGCTCCTGCGCCGAGCGCAGCGCCATCGGCTCATCGACCTCCTGCTGGAGGAAGCGGGCCAGGCGTGGCCACATGGCGATGGCCTGGTCGACTTGCGGATCCGAGCCTTTTTGATAGGCGCCGACCGCGATCAGGTCTTTACGCTGGCTGTAGGCCGAATAGATCTGCCGGAAGCGCTGCGCGGCGCGCATCTGTTCCTTGCTGACTACGGCGGGCATGACACGGCTGATCGAGGCCTCAATATCGATGGCGGGGTAATGGCCGGCTTCGGCCAAATCACGCGACAACACGATATGGCCGTCCAGAATCGCACGCGACGCGTCGGCGATAGGATCATGGCGATGGTCATCGCCTTCGGTGAGCACGGTGTAGAACGCGGTGATTGAACCGCGCCCTTCCGCATCGTTGCCGGCGCGCTCGACCAGCGCGGGCAGCAAGGCGAAGACCGAGGGCGGATAACCCTTGGTCGCCGGCGGCTCGCCGATCGCCAACGCAATCTCGCGCTGGGCTTGTGCATAACGCGTCAACGAATCCATCAACAGCAACACGCGCTGGCCGCGATCACGGAACCACTCGGCGATCGCCGTGGCGTATTGCGCACCGCGCAGACGCTTCAAGGGCGGTGCGTCGGCCGGCGCGGCGACGATCACGGCGCGCTCGCGCCCTTCATGGCCCAGCGTCTGCTCGACGAATTCCTTTACTTCGCGGCCGCGCTCGCCAATCAGCCCGACCACCACCACGTCAGCATCGGTGTAACGCGTCATCATGCCGAGCAAAGTGGATTTGCCCACGCCGGAACCGGCGAACAGGCCGATACGCTGGCCACGGCCAACGGTCAGCAAGGCATTGATCGCGCGCACGCCGGTATCCAGCGGGGTGTCGATCGGTTTGCGCGCCATCGGGTTGATCGGTTCGCGCTTGAGTGCGGCGTGACTGTCCGCACCGAGCGGACCTTCGCCATCCAGCGGCACACCGTCTGCGCCTACGACGCGTCCCAGCAAAGCTTCACCGACCGGCAAGCCGCCGATACGCGAGCAAGGCCGCACGCGTGCATTGGGCAACACGCCATGCATTTCGGTGACCGGCATCAACAACAGGCGTTCGTCGGCAAAACCGACCACTTCGGTATCCAGCTGCGTGCCATCGGCCGCATCGACCAGACAGCGTGAACCCAGCGGCGCTTCGCAGCCTTCGGCCTCCAGCGTGAGTCCGACCACGCGGCGCAGACGTCCTTCCACGGTCAACATCGACGCGGCATGCGCACGCTGCGCACGGCGTGCCAGCTGCTGTCGCCAGCGTTGCTGCCGTGCCTGCGTCGCCGCTTCGGGGTTCACGCAGAAACCTCTTCTTCGCCGTCATCCAGATCGTCGCCCAACACGGCATCGACGACAGCCGCAAGCCGCGTCGAGACACGCGCATCGAGGCGCGAACGTTGGCTTTCCAGCACGCAGTCGCCACGGTTTAAGGCGGGATTCGCGCCAAAACGCCAATGGGTTTCCGCCGCACCAAGCTGATGCAGCAGGTCCAGGTCGCCGGGATTGACCCACACACGCAACTCGCGCGTGGCGGAAGGCAAGGCCGCCGCGGCCTGACGCACAGTCAGCTCGATCAACGAGGGATCGAGCTGCAGTTCGCGGCCGACTACGCGTTGCGCGATGACCGTGGCAAGCAAGGCCAGCTCACGCTCGGTGGCATCGTCGAACTGGATCAGCGGACGCGCGGCAGCGGCGCAGATGGCATCGAATCGCGCCAGGCGTTCGTCCAGTTCCTGTTTCGCGGCGGCACGGCCTTCGGCAAGTCCGGCGGCGTAGCCTTCTTCGCGTGCCTGGCGTTCGATTTCCTCGAGTTCGAAAATAGTGGGGCCTGGCGGTGCAGCGGGCTCCGGATCAGGTTCCGCGGCAGGCGCGGCGCCGACGATGGGTGGTTCCCAGCGGTCGTAGATGGAGATGGTTTCGCGGGAGAGGACGCCGGGCATCAGTGCACCTCACGCTCAAAATTAAACTCCCTCTCCCCGGAGGGGAGAGGGGCGGGGTGAGGGGGCAACCTCGCGGCAGACTTTGTTGCTGCGCTGGAGATCGAGAAGGCACCACAACATGAGCGTGGAGTGCGAGGCAAGCGCGGCCCCTCACCCCGACCCTCTCCCCGAAGGGGAGAGGGAGATTTGGTTTGAGGGAGCTGGAAAGTAACGCTCGCCATCACACAAACTCATCGCCGCTGGCGGTAAGGCTGATCTGCCCCGCATCCGCCAGCTTGCGTGCAATGCCGAGCACTTCTTTCTGTGCGGCATCCACTTCGCTGAGCTTGACCGGGCCTTTCACTTCCAGGTCGTCGCGCAGCATGTCGGCGGCGCGCTTGGACATGTTGGCGAAGATCTTTTCGCGCACAGCCGGTTCCGAACCCTTCAACGCCACGATCAGGCGCGCCGACGGCACTTCGCGCAACAGTGTCTGCATGCTGCGGTCGTCGAGCTCTGCGAGATCTTCGAACACGAACATCAGCTCTTCGATCTTGTTGCTGAGGCTGGCGTCCTGGCTGCGGATGGCGCTCATCAGCTCGGTTTCGCGCGAGGTTTCCATCGCATTGAGGATGTTCGCCGCCGCCTTCAGACCCCCGACGGTGGCGGACTTGAGCTTGGACGAGGTGCCGGAGAATTGGCGCTCCATAATCTCGTCCAGTTCATTCAGCGCCTGCGGCTGTACACCGTCGAGGTTGGCGATGCGCATCACCGCATCGCTGCGCGTGCGTGCCGGCAGGTAGCCGATCACCTCGGCAGCCTGGTCGGGTTCCAGATGCGCCAGCACCAACGCGATGATCTGCGGATGTTCCATGCCGATCATCTCGGCAATGGCGCGGCTTTCCATCCACTTCAGCGATTCCAGCCCCTTGGTGGAGCGGCCGAGCAGGATGCGGTCGATCAGGCTGCCGGCCTTGGTTTCGCCCAACGCGTTGACCAGCATCTTGCGAATGTATTCCTCGGTGCCGACGCCAAGCGCCGTCTGACGGCCGATGTCGTCGTTGAGGCGGTTGAGCACGACCTCGACCTGATCGCGCGAAACATTGGTCAATGTCGCCATTGCCGTGCCGACGGCTTGCACGTCGCGCGCGCTCAGGTGCTTGAGCACTTCAGCCGCATCCTGTTCGCCGAGCGTCAGCAACAGGATGGCCGCGCGCTGTGCGCCGCTGAGAAGACTGCCTTGCTCAGCCGCCATCGTCGCCTACCCAGTTCATCACAACCTGTGCCACTTGCTTGGGGTTTTCCTGCACGAGCTTGCGCGCCAGACCGATCTTCTGCTCGTACGCCATGCTCTGAATCTGTGGTGAGGTGATGCGCACCTTGTCTTCGCGTTCGTCGCGATCGTCGTCGTTGATGCGCACCGACACGGTGGGGATCGGGCCGGCCAGCGCCGGCATCGGTTCCGGCGCGCGCAACAGGCCCTTGAGCATTGGCTTCAACAGACCGAAGGCAATCAGCAGCGCAATCAGGATGCCGGCGCCTTGCTTGATCAGGTCGAGCATGCCCGGGCGCTGCCAGAACGGCTCGCTCACCGGCGTATCGTCGACCGGCGGAGCGGAGAACGCCTGATTGATCACGCTGACGCTGTCACCGCGTTGCGCGTCGAAGCCCACGACATTCTTGGTGAGATCGGTCAGGTGTTGCAGTTCCTGCGTGGTGAGCGGAATGCTCTTGCCCTTGCCATCCGGCGCGGGCATGTTGTCGACCACCACGGCTACGGTCAGACGCACCAGGCGGCCGGCTGGATCGCTTACATGACTGATGGTGCGACCCAGTTCGTAGTTGCGCGTGGAGCTGGATGAGCTGTCGGTCGGGGTGTTCTTGGAAGTGTTCGCCGCAGTCGCCGTCGTGGGATTCGCCGCCGGGGGCGTACCGGCATTCGGCTTGGCGGCAGTCGGTTGTGCGACCGTGTTCGGCGGCTGGTTGCTAAGCGCACCGGCAACGCCGCCGGCCGCGTCGTCCTGCTTCTGTTCGGTGCTGGTTTGTTCGCTGCGCAGAGCCGGGTTGGCGCTGTCGTAGCTTTCGCTGGCTTTTTCAGTCTGGCTGAAATCCAGATCGACATCGACCTGTGCACGCACGCGTCCTTGTCCGACCAGCGGGGTCAGCAGGTCTTCGATGCGTTGCGCGTAGCTGTTTTCCATGCGCGTCGCCAGGCGCATGCGCGTATCGCCTACCGCGCCGGGACTGTCGGGATCGGAATTGGTCAACAAATTGCCTTGCTGATCGACTACCGACACCTGCGTGGGATCCAGGTCCGGCACGCTGGACGAGACCAGGTGCACGATGGCGGCGACCTGGCTGCTGTCGAGCTGGCGGCCCGGATAAAGCGTCAACAGCACCGAGGCGCTGGCCGGGTGGTTATCGCGGATAAAGGCCGACGGCTTGGGCAAGGCCAGGTGCACGCGTGCGGCACGCACGAATTGCAGACCGGCGATGGTGTTGCCCAGATCGGTTTCGAGCATTTCCTGGTAGTGCGTGCTTTCGGCCAGATCGCTCATGCCGAACGGCGAATCGCTCTGCGGCATGGTGGCCCCGGCGGTGCTGCCTTGCGGCAGGCCCTGGCTGGCCAGACGCAGGCGGGTGTCCGCCAGCACATCGGCGGGTACGGAAATCGACGCGCCGTCCGCACCAAGGCGGTACGGGGTGTTGCTGGTCTGCAAGGCCTGGGTGACCGCGGCCGCATCTTTCGGATCGAGTCCCGCATACAGCAAGGCGAAGTTGGGACCGCGGGACCACAACACGATCGCCACGCCCAAGGCCACGGCTGCCGCAACGCCGACCAGCAAGAGCAGCAAACGCGTCATCGGATTGCTCAACAGACTCTTGAGCGAGTCCATGCGCGTCGCGTTGTTGGTGGTGGCTACCGTGTTTTCGGCCATGGCTTTCTAGGAGTGAGGGGAGAGGAGTGAGAAGTGAGAGACGATGAGCAACGGCAAAGGCAAAAGTGTTCGATCTCCTGTTTCTCGCTCCCCTCGCTTGACCTTGCGCTCTTTTACACGGGCATGTTCATGATCGTGGTGTATGCATCCGTGAGCTTGTTGCGGATTTCGACCAGGCCACGGAATGCCAGGTCCGCTTTCTGGCCGGCAATCGATGTCTTGACGATGTCGGCACCCGGATCGCCACGGTCGAAAGCATCGGACTGCGCCTGCGCTTCGTTCTGCTGCGAGGCCACGGCATTGATGGATTGCTTGAACAGGGTGCTGAAATCCACGTTCGGCGCGGCACCCGAGGCGGATGACGGCGCTGCGGTGGGCAATGCTCCGCTTGCTTGCGCACCAAGGGCACGCATCTGGGAGAGCACACTGTTGACGTCAAACTGGCTCATGTCGGTTTTCCAACGCTTGATAGGCTTTGAGGTGCTTCAAGCAACGGCCGTGCCACTCTGCGCAGACGCATCGTTGGCGCGGGCGCACGACTGCAAACCGTACTTGCGCAGTTTTTCGACCAGCGTGGTGCGCTGCATGTGCAGCAGTTTCGCCGCGTGCGCCACTACACCGTCGGTGATGTCGAGCGCCTGGCGGATCAGGCCTACTTCGATATCGGCGAGATGATCCTTCAGATCGACGCCGCCTTCGGGCAACAGTACTTCGGTATCCAGCGCGGAACGGCCTTGCACCGGCGCGGGCTTGGCCTGGCCGTCCAGCATGGCGCGCAGGATGCCGCCGCCGGCTTCATCGATCGGCTGCATGCCGCGATATTTTTCCGGCAGGTCGCCCGCACGCACCTCACTGTTGGGATAGAGGATCGCCAGCCGCTCGACCAGGTTGGACAGCTCGCGCACATTGCCCGGCCAGGTGTGCTGGCGCAGCGCCTGCATCGCGCTGCTGCTAAAGCGCACGGTATTGAGTCCGCGGCGCTGCAGGCGCTGGTTGAATTCGTTGATCAGCTCCGGCATGTCATCCAAATGCTCGCGCAGGGCGGGCATCTCCAGCGGGAACACGCTGAGGCGATAGTAAAGGTCTTCGCGGAAGCGGCCTTCAGCGGTGGCCACTTCAAGATTGCGGTGGGTGGCGGCAATGATGCGCACGTCGCAACGTTGCGTACGGTTGCTGCCGACGCGCTCGTACATGCGTTCTTGCAGCACGCGCAGCAGCTTCACTTGCATCGGCAGGCTCATGTCACCGATTTCGTCGAGGAACAGGGTGCCGCCCTCGGCCATTTCAAAGCGGCCTTTGCGGGTGCTGATGGCGCCGGTGAACGCGCCCTTTTCATGTCCGAACAACTCGCTTTCCAGCAGCTCGGCGGGAATCGCGCCGCAGTTGATCGCCACGAAGGGCTTGTCGCGACGCGGAGAGCAATCGTGGATGGCCCGCGCCACCATCTCTTTGCCGGTACCGGATTCGCCCAGTACCAGCACGCTGGAATCAAACGGAGAAACCTGACGGATCAATGCATTGACGCGCCCCATGGCGGTGGAGCCGCCGACCAGGCGCAGGGGTGCGGCGCTCGGCGCCACCCGCGGCGTCGGCGCGCGGCGCACGGCCTCAGCCAGGCGCTCGTAGCGGAGTGGGAAATCCAGCACTTCCAGCTGCGCGGCATAGGGCGAGCCGCCCTGGGTCATGCGTGACAGTTGCGGTGAATCGGCCCCGACCAGCACCAGCAGCTGGTCCGGCGGCATGTCGAGCGAGGCCAGGGCCTGTTCGCAAAGTTCGTCGTCTTCGATCCCCCCAACGTAGACCGCACGCCAATCGTGCGTGATCGAATCGGACGGTTGCGAAGCATCCCAACGCTGAGGGATGTAACCCATGAATTGCAGCGCCGAAGTAATGATATCGGCGCGAGTCCCGTTTGATTCGATAATGAGTACGTTGCTGTTTGGCATGAGCGAGTCCTGCTGCGTTACGACCACTGCTGTCGAACAACGACGATTCCCCGTCCCAAGTCGCGTTGCCCCCTGTGTGTCAGCTATCCGTCGTGACACGTGTGTCCACGCAGCAAGAAGAACGCCAAGAAGTTGGTGTTCCGTCGCGTCACTCCGCCTGTTTCGTGACGCACTTCGCGCTCCATATCTCGATGGATGCACAGATTTGGCGGATCAAAGAACCGTCAGTTATCAAGGGTTTAGATCGAGCAGATCGACCGCTCGCCAAGCCGGTTCAGGCGTCAAGCCAACCGTTTGCATACGTATGCGAGGCAAAAACTTGTCACTTTGGATATCCGATTGCGTGATGTGAATCACACTCTGTTCTTGATACCCGACACATTGTCCGCCGAGGCCGTCAAACGAGCCTCTGCCACTTTTCGGCGGTGGTGACAAAAAACGAAACGTTCCAACCCATCCTCGACCAATTCATTCACATCGCAAAAATAAACGAACGCATGGTCGTCGCTCTGTTGGCATCCAAACCGTGATGCATGCCCATGCGGCAGAGCGCGGCGAGTGTCGGCACAGGATCACGTCAGCAATGAATCGCCTCCTAGGAGAGAGGAACTCCTAGGAGAGAGGAACTAGGAGTGAGTAATGAGAGAAAGGCAGCCGTGGGTCTTTTGCTTTTCTCTCACTACTCACTCCTCTCCACTCACTCCTCGTCCGTCAGCCACTTTCAGCAAGACGTTGATCTTGCTGCCACGGCGTGCGCCATGAAGGGGGTGTTGCCGAAGTAACACCTTGTTACGGCACGGCATTGTGAGAATCGATGGCTGATGTTGATTGCAGGAACCATTGATGTCTTCCATCACCAACGACCTGTCGCCGCTCATACCGGCCGCCACCGCCCCTTCCATTGCCGGGCCCAAGGAATCCTCGCCGGGCATACGCCCGTATTCGATCATACCCACCGCCCCCTTCGACGATGGCGTGCATGCTTACGCCCAAACCTCGGGTCATGATCGAACAAAGAGAGATACCGGATCCAACAGCAAAAGCTACTGGAACCATGAGAACGGCGCAGATACTCATACCGATGGGGACGGCACCGTCGTTGCCCGAACACCGATCCAATCACCTGTCGGCATCCGCACAGACTATTCGAACTACAGCCTCGATGAATTCCTAGGTCAATTGGGCACCTCCCTCAAAGACCCATTTGGGGAACTTGCCAAACAAATTGTGACCGTTGACGGCGGCTCCCCCGAGAAGATCGACCAGGCAAAACAAATCGGGTCGCAGATCACGAATGTCTTATCACTCGGCACTGGCCCCAAGGGCGCCATCCTGCAAGCGATAGGGGGCACCCTGGTTGGACTGCAGAACACAGCCAAGGGTAGACCCTTAACCGTTGACGACCTGCAAGATTTATCTCAGCAGCTGAAGACGGCGCTAAAAAGCCCTGCAGCTCAGCCGGACAAATCATCCGGCCCCCAGGACTCGCCCGTATCCCAGGAAAAGGAAAAGAAAGAAGTCAAAGCGGGGAGCGACACGTCGAACACCACAGATCCATCAACGTCGTTTCCAGACATGCAAAACGTTCAATTCAATGGAAAGGAGTATTTCGCCGCTAACGCGCCCGACACGGCCGACGGATTTTATCTGCTGCGCATGCCAAACCCGGAAAAGTCATCGGAGCTGGTCAGCAGTGGAATTATCGCCAAGCCGGACGAGGCGGGAAACTGGCGGCGACGAGGGGTCGAAGGTGGCGGCCCCGTATTCTCAAAGCAGCTTGCATTTTCGGACCAGACCACCCCGCAAGAGGCGCAGAAACTTGTCGACAGTACTCAATCAATAAACTACGTGGGCGGTGACAAGGGCTATGTCTATAAGGGCATGGTCTTTCGTGGAGATATGCGCCCGCGGGAAGTGATTTTCCAAGATGGATTCAAATTACGCACGCCGATTACCGACATCAACCAAGTCAATGGTTTTCGCGGCGGATTTGGCGGTGGCAAAGATGCGTTGGATCCCGACGGCATGGGCATATCCACCTCGGCATTTTACCAACGCGCCGGAGCGGGAGCTTTTTATTACGGAGGAAACAAGGGTGGGCACACCTTTGTTATCGACGGAAGAAATCTGGAAGGCTTTCACCTTTATGCGAACCGTCATTTGCAGGAGCATCCTGGTGATACGCGGATAAAATTACTGCCATGGGAAATCAATTACGGTACAGATATCCCCGGCACGTCCGTGGTCGGCGCCTTCGATAAAGCGGGGAAATTCACGCCCAATCCAAATTACAAAGGGAATTAGGATGCTCTGATCCATTCCATGCAGAGGGAATTCGACATTGATGCGTCACGCTCTGTTCTTGCCGCCCGACACGCTTTCCGTCGCGGCGGTCAAGCGAGCCTCGGCCACTTTTCGGCGGTGGTGGCAAAAAACGAAACGTTCCAAGCCATCCTCCACCAATTCATTCACATCGCAAAAATAAACGAACGCATGGCCATCGTTCAATTTGCGACCGAGCCGGGACGGAAGCTCCAGTGGCAGTGCACGGCAGGTGTCGACATGCAGTCGCACCAGCAGCGATTGGTCGGAAACGAGCAGGCTTTCCGGCAGCACGATGCCTGCCGCATTGAAACGGACCGGGTGACGCGCCGGCAGCATGGAAACCGGCACCAACAGGCGGTCGACGATGTCGAGCAAGACATTGATCTTGCTATCCATGCGCTGCAATTCCAGCATGATGGGGTCATCGACATCCATGCCGTTTTCGCTGCGGCGCTCGTCCAGTGAGGCCAGCGTGCGCAGGATATGCAGATTGCGCTCGTTGTAGCGCGCGATGGCGTCGGGCGCGGCATCGAAGGCGTCGACCGCCACGTGCATGCCGCCTTCGAACGCCATCCGCTCGTTGAATTGCTGCCATTTTTCATCGGTGTGCATGAATCTGCTCCTTGCGCCGCCGTGACGGAATACCGGCGGCACGTGTTGCTTCATTCACAACGCGTGCCACGGCGGCGGCCCTGGGCGACAACGGTTCTTGCCTGCCGCAAGCATGCTATCTGCGCAGCGTTCTGGCGATAGTTTCCCCATGCTTTACCGTCGCGCCGGCAACGGTGCCTTATACCGAGGAGGAAATGTAAGAGCGCAGCGCTCGATGGTTATGTTGGTGCTGATCCAGTTTTTGCTTCAGCGCAGCACGAGCGATGCCGGCATGCGCCTTCAGGGTCTGGTTGTGCGTGAGCATGGTCGCGATGACCTGGCGATCATCGCCGGTCAGCGGACCGGCTTGGCGCCGCTGCAGCTGGCGATGCCGTTCGGCATCGAGCTGGCTGACGCGATCCCAATTGTTGCCGGCGGCGGCATCGAGCATTTCGATGGTGATCTGCAAGGCACGCTGCAGGTCGACGCTGGCCGCCTGCTTCATGGCTCGCTGACCTGGACGCGGCCTTGTTCGGCCAGGTATTCGCCGCGGATGGCATGCCAGGCTTCGCGAATCGGGGCGATCAGGCGCTCGCTTTCATCCAATGCGCGCAGATCATCACGCAACTGGGCGTGGATCAGGCGGCGGCTGATGTAGTCGTAGAGCGCGTCCAGCCGACCGGTGAGCGTCGGTTCGATGCTGTGGTTCAGACTGCGGCGCAGCTCGTTGATGATGCCGATGGCCTTGGCGAAGGCGTGGCCCTTGGCGGGTATGTCCTTGTGGATGATATGGCCCCGGGCCTGGTGGATCCGGTCGACCAATCCATCCAATAACATGGCGATCAACTGGTGACGGTCAGCGCCCTCGACGCTGCCCTGCGCCTTGGTCTGGCTATACAGCGTGCTTGCATTACGCATCGCGTAGCTCATGGTGCTTGGTCCTTTCTCCCTAAATTAGCTACTGCTGCTGGTGCTCTGCTTCTCGAGATCGGTCAGATAGGAGCTGGTGTTGTTGAGCGAGGTCATCAGCGTGTCCAGATTGGTGTATTGCTGGACAAGCTGCTGCTGATACGTGGCCATGCGCGCGGTGAGCGCCGACTGCTGGGTCGCCAGGTTGCTCACATCCGAGTTCAGATCGTTGATCCGTGTCTGCAGGATGCCGGAGCTGCTGTTGTAGTTGGTGACCAGGCTGCTCAACTGCGTGGCGATGCCGTTAGTGCTGGCGAACAGGTTCTGCACCGCCGATGGATTGCTGCTGAGGTCGTTGCTGAGCGTCTCGCTATTCAGCGACAGGCTGCCGTCTTGATTGCGCGTAATCCCCAGCGTGGCCAGGTTGCCGATGCTGTTGCCGTTGAGGGTGGTGCCGATCACCTGCGAGATCTGATTCTGGATCGCCTGCAGCGTCGGGTCGCCGAGCAGCACGCCCGCCTGGCCGGTGCTGGCGGTGTAACTGGAGAGCTCGCCCACTTCGCTGTTGTAGGTGTTGTAAGCCGTGACGAAGTCGTTGACCGCCTGGGTGATCGGCGCGGTGCTTTGCGAGACCGTCAGAGTCGACGTACCGGTGGAGGTCAGATTCAACGTGACACCGGTCAGCGCACCGCTCACATTGTCGGTGGGGCTGGTGACCGGAATGCCGTCCACGGTGAGCTCGGCATTGGCCGCCGCGGTGCTGGGTGTACTGAGCTGACTCGCCAACGCCGCGACCCCGCTGCTGCTGCCGCTGGCGGCGCTGATGCTGTAGGCGTTGGCGGTGCCGGTCTGGCTGGAGGTAAGCACCAACTGGTCGCCGTTGGAGCCGGCCACCACGGATGCCGTGACGCCCAGGCCGCCGCTGGTGGCAGCGCTGTTGATATCCGTGGCGATGCTTTCCAGCGTATCCGAGGACGACACCGGAACATTGATCGTGCTGCTGCCGATGCTGATATTCAACGAACCGGTGCCGACCGTGGCGCCACTGCCGTAAGCGCTGCTGATGCCCGTCTCCGCTGCGGCAAGTTGAGTGACGTCCACGGAATAGGTGCCGGGAGATGCGTCAGGCAGCGTAGTGGCCGTGCCGACGCCGCTGGCCGAGGTGCTATTGGCCGAAAACGCCGCCGTGTAGGTCTGATAAGTCGTACTGGAGGTCAGCTCGGACAAGGCGGACTGCAGGCCCGTGAGCGCGGTTTGCAGCGCGGTCAGGCCAGCGACCTGCCCGTTGTCTTCGTTGGTTTGATTGGTGATCTGCGCCTGCGGGCCGGCTTCGGCCGCGTTCACCAGCGCGGTGATGATCGAGCTCACATCCAGGCCCGAGCCCAGGCCCAGCGAACTCAGGATGCCGGTACCGGCAATGTTCGCCACGTCCGAACCGCTGCTGCTCGACGACGAAGTGCTGCTGGAGGACGAACCGGTAATCGCGCTGGAAATCGCGCTTGAGCTACTTCCAACGCTTGAAATGCTGCTCATGTCAGACCTCGCAAAATCACCCTGCCGAATGCGGCGGCTTCGCCGCATGCCGTCAAGCTGCCGGTAAAACGCTTACGTCTGGTCAACGCTTTACCTGCCGCTCGCGTAAGTTTTCTGGCGGCCAACTCGCCGCCAGAACCCTTTTAAGCAAAATCCCGGCCATGGCGATTCCGCCATGGCCGGTGGTACTTCATCAGTTACCCAGCAGCTTGAGGATGTTCTGCGGTTCGGAGTTGGCCGTGGACAGCACCGAGATACCCGCCTGCTGTAGCACCTGCGCCTGACTGAGCACCGCGGTTTCTGCGGCGTAGTCGGTGTCCTGAATCGACGACTGCGACGAGGTCAGGTTGGTTTGCTGCGCGCTCAGCGTGGAGATGTCGGACTGGAAGCGGTCCTGCACCGCACCGAAGGTGCTGGCCAGCGTGCTGACCTGAGCCAGAGCCGCATCGACGCTGGAGATCAGCTGGTTGGCATCGTCCACCGTCAAAACGTCGCCACCCGAGAGCGAACCGCTGGCGTCGATGGTTGAACCGTCGGTATAGGCGGTACCCGCGGTGATGGCGGTGGTGCCAGAGGCGCCCTCTGTAACCGTGGCGCCGGACGTGAGGTTGCTGAAGCTGCCACTAGCGGCAGACGCCGCCGAGGCGCCGGTGACGGCCCCGCCGGATACCGCCAGCTCGCCGGTGGAGTAGATGTTGATACCGCCGCTGGCATTCACCGCCGCGCTCACGCCATCGATGCCCGCCGCGTTGATCGCGTCGACCACGTCCTGCGCGCTCGAGGCCGTGCCGCCGGTGAACGTATACGCACTGCCGTCGGCACCGGTGATCGCCAGACCACTGAGGCTGATCGAAGCGCCGGTACCGCCGGTGGAATTCAGGAACGCACCGCTGATATCACCGGTGGAGATTTCCGAGATCTGACCCAGCTGGCCGGTGGTGGCGCCCTGGCCGAGCTGCACGTCAATCGCCTGGCCGACGTTGGCGCCGACCTGGAACGACAGGGTGCTGGACGAGCCATTCAGCACATTGATGCCGTTGAAGCTGGTCTGATTGGCAATGGTGTTGATCTGCGACAGGTACTGCTGAACCGTCGTGTTGATCGCCTGGCGGTCAGATGCCTGGTACGTACCGTTGGCCGCCTGCACGGCCAGGTCGCGGATCGACTGCAGGTTGGAAGTGATCTGGCTCAACGCCGAACCCGCGGTCTGCGACAGGTTGATGGCGTCGGTGGCGTTCTGGCTGGCCTGGCTCAGGCCGCCGATCTGGGTCTGGAAGTTCTGGACGATCGCATAACCGGCAGCGTTGTCGGCTGCGGTATTGATCTTCAGACCCGAGGACAAGTCTTCGGTGGCGGTGCTCAGCTGGTTGGACGAAGTCGTCAGGTTGTTCTGAGCTTGCAGCGAAGAAACGTTGGTATTGAGAACGAGTGACATGGAAGTCTCCTGGAACCGGTAAGTTTGTACTCATGCCGGCGGGGTCCAGTAACTGCTGTGCCGACCGCCTCGGAGACTTTTTCGGCGTCGCACGCGAATACTTAAGCGCATCCGAGGCAAAAAAATTGAGCACAGGCAACGAGATGGATCACAAAAATGTGATGCAGTGTGCCTAAAGGTTTCGCCGCGACTGCCGATGCGACATCGCTTAGGTGATGCTTTAGACGAAATCCGCATGCGGCACCGCGAGTCCGCATTTACTCCCTGTCCCCTCCGGGGAGAGAGCCTGCCCCGGACTTGATCCGGGGTTGGGGTGAAGGGCCAATCTCGCGACGAGCCTGCAAAGAAACATCGAGGAAGCTGTGAAGATCGCAGCAAGCGCAGCCCCTCACCCCAGCCCTCTCCCCGGAGGGGAGAGGGAGCTAAAGCGGAACTGGCAAACACAGCGGCGCAAGCGCGGCAAATCTCCCGTCGACCGCAAACACCCACGCCCATTGGCACCAAGCTTGCTCCTTACCTCCCATATCCGGCGCCGGCGCCCGGAAGTGTCGGAATTCCGACGCTTGCGCCCGGCGCTCTATAGATAAGGTGAGGAAGTCAAATGCGTTGTGTGCTTGCGATCTGCGCGATCTTCAAGGATGAGGCCTGGTATCTGCGCGAATGGGTCGAATTCCATCAATTGATGGGTGTAGAGCGCTTCTACCTCTACAACAACAACGGCTCCGACCGTTACCTGGATGCCCTGCAGGTGCATATCGAGTCCGGCGCGGTCGTCGTGTACGAATGGCCGCAGCAGTCCGCGCAGCTGCAGGTCTACGAGCATTGCCTGAAGACCCACGGCAGCGAAACCGACTGGCTCGCCTTCCTCGACGTGGATGAATTCCTGTTTTCGCCCAAGGCCAAGCTGCTGTCCGATGTCCTGGCCGACTATGCCGACCAGCCTGGCGTCGGCGTTAACCGGGTGACGTTCGGTTCGGCCGGACACCAGCTCAAACCGAAAGGTGGTGTGCTGGAAAACTTCCTGCGCCGTGGTGACCTCAATGGGGATCTGCAATACGAGCATCTGCGTTTGCCGGACGGCAGCTACCGCTCGGAAAACTCGCATATCAAGAGCATCGTGCAACCGTCGAAAGTGCGTAGCTGCGGCGATGCGCACCATATGCTTTACGTTGACGATGCACGCGCAGTCGACGAGAACCGGCGACCGATCACCGGCTCCTTTACCGACAAGGTGTCGGTGGAACACCTGCGCATCAATCACTACTGGAGCAAATCGGAAGAAGAGTGCCGCCATAAGTTCAACCGCGGTTTTGCCGATGGCACCGGCTCGCGCGACTGGAATGAATTCCTGGCGCACGACAAGATTCTCAATTCCGTCCATGACGACACCGTGCTGCGTGTCGTGGCGCAACTGGGTGTATTGCCGCCCAAGTGGGCGCTGGATACCTTCGAGCGCAATGACGAGGGTGTCTACCATTCACCCTTGCGCGATCGTCCCGCGCATAAAGCCATCCACACCACGGCAACGCATCTGTTCGATGTGATGCATCAGGCCGCCGATACCAGCCTGTATTCGGCAACGCTGGCCAGGGAAATCCACAGCCGCGAGAGTGCCCTGCACTTGTCGCCCCGACGCGCCAATCCCCTGCATGCTCTCGACGGCATCGCCGCTGACAGCCGCGTGCTGGAGCTTGGCTGCGGTGGCGGCGTGCTGACGCAGGCGTGGATTGAACGCGGCTGCAGCGTGGACGCCATCGAATTCGCCCCGCACTGGGCACGCGTTGCCGCTGCACGCCTGCGCGAGCAGCCGAAGGCGCGGGTTTTCCAGGCCAGTCTGCGCGAGCTTGATCTGGCTGCGAACTACGATGTGGTCTGTCTCAATTTTGATCATGAGTATGCCGAGGCGTGGCCGCGCGGTGACGCACTGCGCGAGGCCATCGCCGTGGCCGCCGGTGCGCTCAAGCCAGGCGGCGTGCTGTTGTTGTTCAGCGGCAACCGTCTGGCCGAACCGGACAATCATGCGCTACTCACCCGCAGCCAGCTCGAAGCGGCCTTGCGTGCAGCCGGGCTGCCACGGATCGACACGCAGCTCGTCTTCCCGGATGTCCGGCTTCCCGAATTGCTGGTATCCGATCAGGCACTCACTGCGGCACCCCAGCTGCGCGTCGACGAGCTGATCGCTCAACGTCCGCTGCTGCGCGATGGCGGCAACGAAGCCGTGCAATGGCAGCGGCATCAGGAAGCAGGCTCGCTGGGCCAGTACGCCCCAGGTCTGCTGCTGATCGCGCGCCGCGAAGATACGCCCTCGCCCTTGCGCGCTGGCGTGCTCGCACAGAGCTATGTGGACAATCGCATTCCTGCACTCGATACCGTTACCGAGATCGTGCTGGATGAAGGCGCGATCAAGGTGGTGCCGCGCAGCCTGGTGAGCGATCAGGGCTGGAACACGACCGGCTTTGATCAAGTCCTGACATCGCATGCGTATCCGCAAGGCCGCTCCTTGCTGACCGAGGTTCGCCGCGCCATCCACGAACGCCGCACCGACCGCATGATCGCACTGCTGCGCAAGTGGGGCGCCCTGGTCTACGCGCAGGCCGACGACGACGACAAGATTCCGGCCGAATGGCTGGATGCACTGCCCGCGCACATCTATATCGACGCCGACGGCGGACTCAGCTACCAAGGCGGCGAATGGCGCTCGCGACAGCCGATCGAAAAGCAGATTCCGGTCTACGTCGGCCTGTGGCAGATCGCCTATGAAAGCGGGTTCGAAAACCTGCTTGGCATCACCTCGCCGATGGAGCGCGTGATCTGGCTGTGCAAGCGGCTGATGATTGACGCCTCCGCCGAGTGGATTGGGCACGGCCGCAATATCAATGAATCGTTTGCGCGCGAGATTCACGAAGGCGATTGCTGGAATCGCACCGATCGGCACCTCAAGGTGCTGCCTGCGTGGATGGTCCCGCCCCCGCCATCGGATCTTTACAAACACTGGCAGGCCAAGCTGCAGCTGGGCGAGATTGCGATTGCGCAAGCCATGCAACGTATCGAGCAGCCAGGTACGCCACCGCGTATCCATGTGCTGCTGATCGACACGGCGGACGATGCGGAAGCCGTCGCAATCACGCGCGACAGCCTGGATGCCCAGCACTATCCCCATCATCAGCTCAGCGTCGTTTCCGGCGAAGAGCGCGTAATGGAACGGCTGAACCAGGCCATCGCCGCCAGCGACGCCGACTGGATCCAGCTCGCCTACGCCGGCGACATCCTGCATCCGGCCACCCTGCTGCTGCTTGCCGAGCGCGTGGCCACGCATGCCCATCTGAGTGCCGTCTATTTCGACGAAGACACGCATACGCATGGCACGTTCGAGAGTCCGATCTTCAAGCCGGATTTCAATCTCGACATGCTGCGCAGCTATCCCTACGCAGGCCGTGCGCCTGCCTTCAAGCGCGAGCGCTGCGTGGCATTGGGCGGCCTGAGCGAAGACTACGGCGACATCGCCGGCTACGACCTGCTGTTCCGCTTGCTGGAAGCGGATGGCCTGTACGCGATCGGGCACATCGGCGAAGTCATGTACCACGCCGCGCTGCCGTATGCGCGCTGGCTGGCTTCGGACACGGTGAAGACCCATAGCGCCACCATTGTCTCGAACCACCTCGCGCGCCTCGGCGTGCCGCACCAGATGGACCCGGGCGCACTGCCCGGCTTCAATCGCGTGCTGTACCAGCACAACCGGCAGCCGGCGGTGTCGATCATCGTGCCGACCAAGGATCAGCTGCCGATCCTCAACGGACTGATCGACAGCCTGTTGTCGAAGACCACCTATCTCAACTACGAGGTATTGATCGTCGACAACAACACCGAGGAACCGGCCGCGTGCGCTTATCTGGATGGCATTGAACGCCTCAACAACAGCCAGTTGCGCGTGCTGCGTTATCCGCATCCGTTCAACTATTCGGCCATCAACAACTTTGCCGCCGCACAGGCACGCGGCGAATACCTGATCCTGCTCAACAACGATACCGCCGTGCTGCATGGCGACTGGATCGAAGCGCTGCTCAATCACGCGCAACGTCCGGAAGTGGGCATCGTCGGCACCAAACTGCACTATCCGGATGGGCGCATCCAGCATGGCGGCGTGGTGCTGGGCCTGCGCGGTCCGGCCGATCATCCTTTCATCGGCCAACCGATGGAGGCGGATGGCTACATGCATCGCCTGCGCGTCGATCAGAACTACACCGCGGTCACGGCAGCCTGCCTGATGATCCGCAAGTCCGTGTACGAGCAGGTCGGCGGCCTCGATGAGCAGGACTTCAAGGTGTCCTACAACGACGTCGATCTGTGCCTGAAGGTCAACAAGGCCGGCTATCTCACGGTCTGGACGCCTTACGCACGTCTGATGCACGTCGGCAGCGTCAGCCAGGCCAAGGTCGACAAAACGGCCCAGGAAGCCAAGCAGAAACGCTTCCAGGGCGAACAGGGCGCGATGTATCGCAAGTGGTTGCACCAGCTTGCGCGCGATCCGGCCTACAGCATCAATCTCAGCATCGACGGCACCGGCTTCGAGCTGGATCCGCACCGCGGCAAGAACTGGCAGCCCTTCACCCAACCCTTGCTGCCGCGCATGTTCTGCGTAGCGGCCGATTCGCATGGCTGTGGCCATTACCGCATCATGCAGCCGTTCGCTTCCATGCAGCGCAGCGGCATGGTGGAAGGCATGATTGCCGGCGCGCATCTGCCGCCGGTGGCGATGGAGCGCTTCCAGCCCACCTCGCTGGTGCTGCAGCGCCAGGTCACCGACGCGCAGGTGAAACTGCTCGAGAGCTATCGCGACTTTTCACGCGCGTTCAAGGTGTTCGAACTCGATGACCTGATCCAGCAGATCCCGATCAAGAGCCAGTTCCACGGCCTGATGCCCAAGGACATCGTCAAATCCCTGCGCCGCTCGCTCTCCACGGTGGACCGCTTCGTGGTCTCGACCGATGCGCTGGCCGAAGAGTTCAAGGGTTTCCACTCCGACATCCGCGTGGTGCTCAATCGCCTGCCGGTGAATTGGTGGGGCGACATGCCCAAGAGCGAGCGCCGCGTGGGACGCAAGCCGCGCGTCGGCTGGGGCGGCGGCTCCAGCCACCGTGGCGACCTGGAACTGATCGCCGATGTTGTGCGCGATCTCGCCAACGAAGTGGAGTGGGTCTTCTTCGGCATGTGCCCGGAAAAGCTGCGCCCGTATATCCACGAATTCCACAACGGCGTGCCGATCGAGGAGTACCCGCGCAAGCTGGCTTCACTCAACCTGGACCTTGCGCTGGCGCCGCTGGAAGAGAATGTCTTCAACGAATGCAAGAGCAACCTGCGTTTGCTCGAATATGGCGCCTGCGGTTTCCCGGTGGTCTGCACCGACATCGTTTGCTACCAGGGCGACTTGCCGGTCACGCGCGTCAAGAACCGTTATAAGGAGTGGACCGCAGCGATCCGCACGCACCTAAGTGATCTGGATGCCACCGCCAGGATGGGTGATGCATTGCGCGATGCCGTAAAGAAGGACTGGATGCTCACCGAAGACAAGCTGCTGCATTGGCGCGATGCATGGCTGCCCAACTAACCTGTTTGAACTTGCCGGCCCCGGGGAAGGACGGCAAGTTCGCCAACCGCAAGGCGCGTCAAAGGAATGTGAAGGCGGGCCACTGCTATCGGTTCGCTGAATATTCGCGCATTTGCGCAAAAGATGACTCTTTTGCGTACATTTCCCCTGCTACATTCCTGTTACCGGTAGGTCACTACCTTTACTTAGGGGAAACCCATGCGCACTAAAGCAAATCTCATCCGCAAAGTCGCCCTGTCCAGCCTGTTTGCTCTTTGCGCAGCCTCGACAGGCGCAGCCTTCGCCCAGACCGCCACGCCTTCCAACGGATTAGGCCAAGCTTGGCCAAATACCACGGACCTCAGCGCCAGCCCGAACTGGCACGTCTACGTGTTTGTGATGAACGGCGTCAAGTACATTCAGATCAATGACTTGAATGGCACCGTGCATGCGGCAGTGGGTGTGGCCAATGGTACCGGCGTAGTGCTGCCGATGGGTGTCGATTCGCAGAATGTAACGATGACGCCTGTGACGTCGACATCGTCACCTTCATCGAATTCAAGCGCGCAGACAATTTATAGCGACAGTGACACCACGGTGACCGCGGCGCCACAGAGCAACGGAACGACGCAATTCACCACGCTGACGGCGGTTTGTCCGAACGGCTGCTCCGGTGGCGGCTAAGAAGCGATGCAGGCGTAAGATTATTTGACCCACAAGCGCAATGGAGCAGAGGCAGGTGTAGGAACCGGCCTCTGTTCCTCTTGCAGGACATCATGCAGCAGCGCCGTAATACGCAGCCTGTCCTTGCGCGTACGCAGGTGAAGCGCCCCGTCGAAGATGCCCACGTTGTCGCGCATCTCAGATACATCCAGGGCGCTTGCGCCCAGTTTTGACGCAAGGCGCTGCCGCTCTTCCGCGAAATACACGGCGTTGGCCACGCCAGTATCTTCCAGCACCCCTTCGATACGAAGCACTACCCAACGCTTGCCGTGGGTTTCTCCTCCGCGGAGCGTTAAACGGACCCTGCTGCAGGCAAGACGCGAAGTCACGTAGACAACGGCTTCGCACGCCAACCGATATGTCACGGTAAGTACGGATGGTGCAAGCCGGGTAAATCCGCGTCCGGTGATTTCGCAGCGGTAAGCGATGCCGGCTTCATCGAGTGCACGCGCAACCGTCTCATTGAGCGCGGCAGGCAGTCCGCGTTCGCGCCAAGCTAGCGGATGCATGCTTTCGGCCAGCTGGTAAACCTGTGTCTGCGTCGATAACGCCTGCTTGTAGAACGCGTGACTTTCGATATTCGGCACGATTCGCCGCATTTGCTCAAGCAAGCGGCTGTTCGTTACATGCAGGCTGCCGGCCAGATATTCCAGCGCCTGCGATGTCTGCCTCATGCGCTGCTCGCCCATCTGAAGCGTTTGCCTCGCAAGGCGTTGCACGTTCAACGCGCTCTGCCGCTCCTTCTGCTCCTGCATGAGCTGGGCGCTGATGCGTGCGCCAAGGGCAAACAAACAGGTAATGCCAATGGCCAGCAACACTTGGGTTGCATATGTCTTGGTCTCAAATTCATTGACCGACAGGATCTGCAGGGAGAAGCAGGCAATCGCAAGGGCTCCACTCACGGCCGCCGCACGCCAACCATGCTTGAGCGTAAGCCACGCCATCGGCAGAAACACGGCAACCGGGGCAATCTGCTTGACCTGCTCGTCTCCAGAAACACTCAGCCAGAACAGAATCGCCAACGACGGAACCAGCAAACCGATCGTGTCGAGGAACAGCCTGCTGGCAGTAACCTGCCGCACCAACTCGCGCCAGTGTCCTGCCCGATAGTCGAGTTTCACCATCACGGCCCACGGCATCACGCACATGATGGCCAGATAGGGCCCCAGGAAGCAGCCAATGGCTATGTCGATAAGCGGGGCCGTTGGGCGTGCGCTGTCGATGAGGACCGAGTAGGCGATCGTGCTGTAGACCATGCCGGCGGCGGAACTCAGCAACGCGCAAATGATCAGCGCCTTGATATCCACCAGATGCTTGGCGGGGAAAGGCGGCATGTTCTTCCGGCACCACCAGACGAAGGGCATGACGGTAAGGCTGGGAGGAATGGCGCGCACCGCCACCCAGACGGGACCCAGCGTATCCAGGCAGCTATAGACCTCATAGCCATTGGAAAGCGACTCACCGACAAGCAGCGCTGGCCAGAAGCGATAGGGAAACAGCAGCAGGCAGGCAAGCCGCACACCTGCGTGAATCGGAAAATACGTTGTCGAAATCGGGTTGATAGCGAGATAAAGCAGCGCATAGCCGACGGCAACGCCGACTTGTGCCAGCCATTCATCTCTCACCGATACCTTTCCCATGCTCCGCGCCCCTTATCGAACAACTTGTTTGTGCCCGCCGCGTGGCTGTCAGTATGACTTCTAATCCAATGGATTATGGAACAATTTCTGGTGTGAATTCGGCGTGAGCCACTGGCTCTATACAAATGGATGCAAGAGCCCAGCCAAGCCATACCCATCAAAGGGTTAACTGCGTCACATTCCGGCGATCGGCCATCCCGGCCATAGACATTTGTGAAGACCGAGCTCCCCGTTCGGCCATTCACCCACCCAATACACTCGGCGATCGTAAAACCTTCCGATGCGTCCCTGATCCCCACCACCTGCGTCATCGATCAGGTGAATGTCGACAGGACCATGCCCGCCCTGATCAACCCCAGCCCCAGCCACCCCGAAAGCGCAGGCACTGGCCAAACAGGGCGATGCCAAATATCGCCATCGCGATCAATCCCACCTCGCCCCGCACACCACCGGCCATCGAAAGTTCGATGCCTTCGACCGCATGGCTCAACACCCCAAACGCGGATAGCGCGCCACATAGTATCGCCGAAACGCCCTCAAACTTGAATTGGAAGCCATCGGGAATGGGGATAGCACCTGGGCGGCGATCTCAACTGCGTCCGGTCGTGACCTGGTTGGGCACGCTTGCACAAAAACGCTTTGACGCCAGGCGTCCATCACATCGCCCAGCCACCCCCACGCTGCCGTGCGCAAAATCCCGTGAAATCGCCTTGAAAATGGCTTCCCGCAGCAAGTAGCAGCCAGCTGGCACGGCTTGTGTATAGCCATCTATGCGGCCTGCTGTCTGGGCCGTGCCAGTCAGGGGGATTGATGATGGACAAGAAAGCGCTGACACACGCGTGCCTGCGCCAGGACTTCAAGGGGCATCAGATCGAGCAGAAGCACGGCGAGGTTCCGATTCGCATCTTCCGGATGATCTACGGGTCCGGATTCGCTCCGGCCTTCAGCGCCTCGCACGGCCTGCGCCATACGCTGGCCCTGCTGGACCGGCGATCGCTCGACAAACTCTTGCAGGACGAACGCAGCGGCGTGCTGGACGGCAAGATCGAAACCGCCCTGGCGCACGAAGCCGCCGGCACCAACACGGCAGCCGACGGCCCGGGCCCGCAAGGCAACTGATCGATCAACTCTGCAGGTAATCGAACAGGCTGGTTCCCTGGATCTTCGAAAACACCTGCTGCGATGCCTGCAATGCCGTCGATTGCAGCGAAAGGTTGCTGATCGCCGTCGCCATATCGACGTTCTGCACATCCGACAGCGCACTCTGATAGGTGACGCTGAGATTGGAATAATCGCTTTGCTGTTGCTGCAGGGTATCGATGCGGGTGCCTACCGACACTTCCGTGCTCTGCACGCCGTTCATGGCCTGCTGCAGCGATTGGAGCTGCTGGTTCAATGTATTGCTCAACTGCGTGTTGTTGTCACCGCTTTGCAGCGCGGAGATCATGTTGTTGAGCGTGGTGAACACGTCCTGCGTGTTGGATGCCGTATCGGACTGGATATTGACCGTGTCGCCCGCCGCCGGCGTGCCGCTCATGGTGACGGACATGCCATCGAAGCTGATGCTGCCACCGTCGGTATACGTCCCGGTGATCGGGTTGCCGCTGCTGTCCATGACCGGATTGCCGGCGGCATCGGTGACCGTATACGTGCCGTTGGCGCCGAAGGTGATGGTGTCGTTGATCGGCCCCGCCGCGGTCGCCGCGTCGAATGCGCTGGTGTCGGTAACGCTGTTGGCGCCGACCACCAGGGTGCCGGTATTGCTGGAGCCGGCGCTGGCCACGAACGAACCATTGCCGGCCGGGATGTCCATGAAAAGCGCGTCGCCGGGATCGCCATTGGCCACCTGCAAACCCTGCCCGATCGCCGTGTACGACTGTTGCCCGTTGCCGGTATAAGTCACCGCGCCCGCGCTGTTGGCCACGAATGGCGTGGTAGTCGTGCTGGTGCCGGCGAACAGCGCCTGGCCGTTGGCGTCGGTGGTGTTGGCAAGCTGCACCAGCTGATTGCGGTATTGCTCCAGCTCGGTTGCCATGTTGCTGAGATCGGTGCTGTTGTTGGTGCTGCTCATCGCGCTCAGCGCAACATCGTTCACGCTGCTGAGCAGGTTGTTGATCGAGCTGAGCGTGCTGCTTTCGGTGGACAGCCGCGTGTTGGCGCTGGTGATGTTGCTGGTGTACTGGGTGTTTTCGGCCAGGATATTGTTCAGGCCGACAATCTGCGCCGCGCCGACCGGATTGTCGGAGGCGACATTGATCGCATTGCCGGTGCTGACCTCGTTTTCCGTCTCGTCCAGCGCGTTCTGCTGGTTGAGCATGGTGTCGACCGACTGCTGATACATCCAACTGGTAGAGATACGTATCATGTGCCGTCCTGAATCGCCGTGATCAAGTTAGTGAACAATTGCTGCGCGGTTGAAATCACCTGCGCCGAGGCCTGATAGGCCTGCTGGTACTGCACCAGGCTGGCCGCTTCCTGATTGAGGTTCACGCCGGCAAGGCTCTGCTGATTGCTTTCGGCCTGGCTGTAGAGATCGGTCTGCGTGGTGAGTTCGCTGTTGGCCTGACTGCCGGCGTCGCCGATCTGCGTGGTGAGATTGGCGTAGCTGTCCACCACCGAGGTCTGGCCGCCATCCAGCACACCCGTGTTGGCAAGCGCCGCCAGGGCCGTTGCGTTGGCGTTGCTGTTGAGGCCATTGGTATTGGCCGCCACGCTGAAGCTGTCGCCACTGGCCGGCGTGCCGCTCAGGTTGAGGCTCCAGCCATCGGCGGTGATCGGCTGGCCGGCGGTATAGGTGCCGGTGGTGGTGTTACCCGCGCCATCGGTGACCGTATACGTGCCGCCCGCACCGAAGGTGACGGTCGCACCGGAAAGCAGATTGGTATTGCTGGCGTCGGTCACGCTGATCGAACTTACCGCGCCGGTACCGGTATTGCTCGTTGCCGCCGTCGCCGTCAGCGCCGCGGCGGCAGCAATGCCGCTGGGATTGGTCAAGCTGACCGACAACGACGTCGCGGCATTGCGGGTGGGCTCGATCTCGTAGCTGTCACCCGTCTGCGCCGTCCCCGACACACTGAAGGTGAGACCGTCGGCGGATAACGTGCCGTTGCTGTTGGCCGTCAACGCCACGTTTTGCCCGCCGGTCGTGCTCAGGCTCCAGCCGTTGGTGCCGGTGCCCGTGCCGGTATAGGTGAGGATGTAGTCGGAAGTGGTGAGCTGCGACACGTCGCTGATCGACGCACTCACGCTTGCGCTGCCGGCGTTGTTGCTGGAAGGCAGCACGCCCGGCGAACCCACACTGAAGATCGGCTGGCCTTGCTGGCCATTGAGATCCAGGCCCTGTGCCTGTTGCGCATTCACGCTCGAGGCCAGCGCAATGGCCGACTGGCCGAGCGCATTCTGCGCCGGCTCCAGCACCGTATTGCGATAGCTGATCAGCGCGCCCAGCGTGCCGCCGGAGAGCTGCGAGGTGATGTCATTGCCCGAGCTGTCGAAGACATCGGTGCTGGTCGGATCGTACTGATTGGAGCCCGACGACAAGGCATACGACTGCGTACCGCTGACCAGGGTTTCGCCGGCCGAGGTGTACACGCTGACCGCGCCGTCGCTGTTGGTCGACGCGGAAATGCCGGTCAGGCCGGCCAGCTGTTGTACCAAGTTGTCGCGCTGGTCGAGCAGGCTGTTCGGATTGGTGTTGCCGGCTGCTGCGATCTGCCCGTTGAGCTGGGCGATCTGCGAAGCAAGGTCGTTGATGCTGGTGACGGTGTCGCCGATCTGCTGATTGACCTGGGTCGACTGCTGGCCGAGCTGCTGCCCCAGCGTGTTGTACACACTGGTCAGCGAGGACGCATCGCCCAGCGTCGCTTGCCGTACCGATGACGAACCCGGCGTATTGGCGACGTTGCTGAAGCCGCTGTAGAAATTGTCCAGTGCGGTCTGCAGGTTGCCGCTGTTGCTCAGCAGGCTGTTGAGCGTGCTGGTGAGATTGTTCGTGGTGGTGGCGTTCTGCAGCCCGCTGTTGCTGCTCCACAACGCACTGGTCAGGTACTGGCTGTAGGCACGTTGCACCGCCACCACATTGACACCGCTGCCGAGGGTGTACTGGCTGTTGCTTTGCCCCAGGGTTTCCACCTGCTGCACGCTTTCTTCGCTATAGCCGCTGGTGCTGGCGTTGGCGATGTTGTTGCTGACCGTGCTCAGCGCTACCTCGGCGGCATTGAGGCCGGATATGCCGATGTTGAGCAAGCTGGACATGAAGCCATCCTGTAATCAGTTAACGTTTTTTCCCTCGCCCCGCAGGCAGGACGAGGATGGGAAGGGACTGCTCGCGCCCGCCTTGGCGCAAAACGATGCAACTCCACCCCAACCCTCCCTTTGCTGCCGGGGAGAGGGCATGCCGCGCTTCGTATAACGGGAGTTCTGTTTCAAGGTGTCGGCATCCCCGTCGCTTTCTTAAGCGCATCCAGGGCGTCGCGCATCATCGCGCTGTTGGCGATCGCCGCCACCTTGCCCGCGTATTCCGGGTCGGTGGCATAACCGCCGTCGATCAGCGCCTTGGCATAACCGAGCGCGTCATCACCGCGGCCACGGGCCTCGGCGTAACGCGGGTCCTTGCCGATCAGATCGGCGAAATCGGCCAGCGAATCGGCGGTGGACTTATAGGAACGGAACTGCGCCTGGCGGCGCACGGCGATGCCGTCCTCATATTCCACGGTAGGCACATTCACGCGCGGGCCGTCCCAACTGCTGCCGGCCTTGATGCCGAACAGGTTGAAGCTGCTGCTGCCGTCCGCGTGGGTCGGCATGTGCTTGCCCCACTGCGTTTCCAGTGCGGCCTGGGCCAGCACCGTGCGCAACGACAGACCCAATTCCTTCGCCACGATGCTGGCCTGCGGCGCCAGTTCGCGCACGAATGCCTCCGCATCGGCAGGCAGCCAGGCCATCGCCGACTTGCCGGCCGAGCGCGTGGCATCGCCCAGTTCATACAGGCGCTGCTTCCAGTTATCGACCAGGCCTGTCGTGCTCGGGTCGACGGCGCCCGCCTGGTGTTCGCCACCTTGGCCATGGCCGTGTCCGCCGAGTTGGTGAATCAGCAGATCGGCAATTCCCAGGCCCTTGCCATGCTGGGACAGATTCAGCGACAACTGCTGGTCATACATGTCCTGCCATTCGTCGCCCGCCTGGCTTTCGAACAGCGGATCGCCGAAGTTCGCATCGCGCATCGACTTGAGCAGCATCTGCGTGAACATGGCTTCGAACTGCTTCGCGACGGCGGGCAAGGTGCCGCCTTGATCGGTCTCGGCCTGATGACGCAGCGCGCTGAACCCGGCCAGATCGGTCCAGGTGCTCAGACTTTGCGCGGCGGCATTGCCGATATCAGCCATCGCAGCGTCCGCCTGACGTTGCGACGCGACCATGCGGACGGCGCGATGATCCCGGGCAGACACTCATATGACCACCAGATCCGCGTGCAAGGCACCGGCCTGCTTGAGTGCTTCAAGAATTGAAATCAGGTCCGTAGGTGTCGCGCCGACCTGATTCACCGCGCGCACGATCGAATCCAGGCTCACACCCGGCCCGAACTTGAACATATGGCCGCCCTGCTGGCTGATCGACACCGAGCTGTTCGGCACCACCGTGGTCTGCCCGCCATTGCTGAAGGCATTAGGCTGGCTGACCTGCGGCTGTTCGGTGATGGTCACCTGGATCGAACCATGCGCGACCGCGGCAGCGCTGACGCGTACATCCGAACCGATCACCACCGTACCGGTACGCGAATTGACGATCACGCGTGCCGGCGCATCGCCCGGCTGCACATCCATCGATTCGATCGCGCCCAGCCATGCCACTTTCTCGCTGGGATCCACCGGTCCGCGCACCGCCACCGAACCGCCGTCCAGCGCACGCGCGGTACCCGCGCCATAAAGATGGTTGATCGCGTCGGCGATGCGTCCCGCGGTGACGTAGTCGGCGGTATTGAGATTCAGCACCAGGTCACTATTGGTGTTGAAGGAAGACGGCACCGTGCGTTCCACCGAAGCGCCGTTGGGAATGCGTCCGCTCGCCGAGATATTGATCTGCACGCTGGAGCCGCTCCGGCCCGACGCACTCACCCCACCTACCACCACGCTGCCTTGCGCGACCGCGTAGACATTGCCGTCCGCGCCGCGCAGCGGGGTCATCAACAGTTCGCCGCCGCGGATGCTCTTGGCATTGCCGATCGACGCCACCGTGATGTCGATGGTCTGGCCGGGTTTGGCAAACGGCGGTAAGTTCGCCGTAACAGTCACCGCAGCCACGTCTTTCAGCTGCGGCTGGATGCCGGTGCTGGGGATCGACACGCCGAATTCCTTCAGCATGTTTTCCAGGCTTTGGGTGGTGAACGGCGCCTGCGTGGTCTGGTCGCCGGTGCCATCCAGACCCACCACCAGACCATAGCCAACCAGCTGGTTGCTGCGTACGCCGGCAACCTGCACCAGGTCGCGGATCTTGTCGGCGTGCACCGGCTGGATCGGCGCCAACAGCAATACCAGCGCTGCGACCACGCCGCTTATCGATAATTTGTTCCACGCACGCTGCATCGTCACACCTCGAACATCATGCCCGCATGACATGCCCAAACGGGGCGCCTTTCACACGTCATCAGTAAGGCATCCATTTGGAATTGAAGAATCTCGCCAGCCAACCCTGCTGATTGGCGCTGTTGAGCACGCCACGGCCGGTATAGGTAATGCGCGCATCCGCAACGCGGGTAGAGTCGACCGAATTGTCCTGCTCGATATCTTCGGGACGCACGATGCCGGACAACCGGATCAGCTCCTGGCCCTGGTTGATCGTCAGCCACTTCTCGCCGCGCACCAGCAGATTGCCGTTGGAAAGCCGCTGTGACACCGTGACCGTGAACTCACCGGTGAGCTGGTTGCTCTGCGTGCTGCTGCCCGCGCCATCGAAGCTGTTGGCCGAATTGAGATTGCTATCGGCGGTGTTGCCGCCCTTCACGCTCAGCGTATGGCCCAGCACCTCCGGCGCGTTGAGCGTGTTCTTGTCGGTCTTGCTGGTGGTGGTTTCCGAGGTCTTGCTCGCCTGCATCGCCTCAACCAGGTTGATGGTGAGGATGTCGCCGACACGATGCGCGCGCGGATCGTTGAACAGCTCCAGGTTCTGCATGTCGTGATAAATCGAACCGTCGGCCGGCGGCGGCGTGGGCTGCGTCACGGGCGCGGTAGCCGCCCATTCGGCGTCTTCCTTTTTTTGCCGTTCCTGCATGCCCGCACAGCCTGCCAGCGTTGCGACCAGCAACACAGCAGAAACAAGACGCGTATAGACAGGTAATTTCGACATGACAGTACTACTCAGGTCTTGTTGATGACGAACTGCAACATGTCGTCCACGGCGCTGATCGACTTGGAGTTCATCTCGTAAGTGCGTTGGGCTTCGATCATGTTGACCATCTCCTCCACCGTGTTGGTGTTGGAAGACTCCAGCGAACCTTGCGCCAGCGTGCCCATGCCGTTGACACCGGGCTGGCCGGTCTGCGCCGTGCCGCTGGATTCGGTCTCCAGATAAAGGTTCTGGCCCATCGCCTCGAGGCCGGCGGGATTGATGAAGTTGGCCAGCTGGATCACACCGATCTGCGTCGGCGTGGTGGAGCCGTTGGCGGTGGTGCTTACTGTCCCATCGGTACCGATGGTGACACTGTTGACGTTGGCCGGCAGCGTGATCGACGGCACCAGCGGATAACCGTCGGCCGTGACCAACTGGCCGGTGGAGTCTTCATGCAGCGAACCATCACGCGTGTAAGCCACCGTGCCATCCGGCAGGCTTACCTGGATAAAGCCGTTGCCCTGCACCGCCACGTCCAGCGAATTGCCGGTCTGGGTGATCGCGCCCTGGGTAAACAGCTTTTCGCTGCCCACCACCTTCACACCGGTACCTAGCAACAGGCCCGAAGGCGCTTCGGTCTGCTCGGTGGTCTGGCCGCCGGGCTGGCCTTCGTTCTGGTACATCAAATCCTGGAACGATGCGCGCGACGCCTTGAAGCCGGTGGTACTGGCGTTCGCAAGGTTGTTGGAGATGACATCCATCTCCGTCTGCTGCGCATCCAGTCCGGTCTTGGCAATCCACAGTGAGGAAAACATCGCTTAACTCCGTTCGTAAGCTGCGTTAGCTGGTTTGCAGCAGTTTGCTGCTGTCGTCCGCATCGTCTTCGGCGGTCTTGATCGAACGCACCTGCATCTCGTACTGGCGAGACAGCGAGATCATCTTCACCAGCTCCGACGAAGGATTGACGTTGCTGGCTTCCAGCGCACCCGAGGTCACCGTGACCGTGTCATCGGTATCCGCGGTGCTGCCGTCGTTCATGTGCATCAGGCCATCCGCGCCCTCGGACATCTGCGTGGTATCGGGATTGACCAGCTTGATCTGGCCGACCGCCGCGATCGTGTCCGGCCCCTGCCCCATCGGCACGGAGGAAATCGTGCCGTCCTTGCCAATGGAGATCGACGAGCTTTGCGGAATGGTGATCGGACCACCCGTGCCCATCACCGGATTACCGCGGCTGTCGGTGAGGTTGCCGTCGGCATCGAGCTGCAGATTGCCGGCGCGCGTATAAGCCTCGCTGCCGTCCGCCGCTTGCACGGCAATCCAGCCCGGACCGTTCACCGCGACATCGAGTGAACGGCCGGTGTGCTGGATCGAGCCTTGCGTTTCGTCTTGCCCGATGCCTTCCGCCACGGCGTTGATGCGCGTGTTGGCGCCCGGACCGAGCACCGGCACGCTTTGAAACGCGCTGAGCTCGCTCTTGAAACCCACCGTGGATGCGTTGGCCAGGTTGTGGCTGACGGCATCCTGCGCACGCATGGTCTGCGTGGCGCCGGTCATCGCGATGTAGACGGAACGATCCATGGGTCAGGGCCTTATGCGCGGCTTAGCTGCGATCAACCGCCGAGAACAGCGACTGATCCAGCGAGCTGACCGTGCCCAGCATCTGCGAATTGGCTTCGTAGTCCTGCTGTGCCTGGATCATGTCGACCAGCTGCGCGGTGGTATCGGACGTGTTGGAGGTTTCCAGCTGGCCCTGTTCGATATCACCGAACTGACCGGCGCCGGCGTTGCCCAGCACGGCCGTGCCCGACGACTGCGTCGCGACCCAGCTGTTGTTGCCGACCTGCTGCAAACCCTGCAGGTTGGGAAAGTTGGCGACCGCGATCTGGCCGAGCGTCGTGGTCTGGTTGTTGGAATAGATCGCCGTCACGGTGCCGTCGGTGCCGATTTCGATGTTCTGCAGCACACCCGCCTGATAACCGTTCTGATTGGTCGTGCCCGGCGCATACGCCGTGCCGAACTGCGTGGTATTGGTGAAGTTCGCCACGATCGGGCTCGGGAACGTCGCACCATTGGTCAACGCCGCCGGCGTGAAATCCAGATTGCCGTTGGCCGGCGTTACCAGCGCACCGGCGCTGTTGAAGGCGAGCGCCTGCGAGCCCGCGCTCTGTCCGTCGATATACAGATTCGCGTTCCAGGTGTTGTTGCCGGTCTTGACGTAATAAACCGTCGCCGAGTGCGCGCCGCCCTGCGAGTCGTACACCTCAAAGGTGGAAGCGTTGTTATAGCTGTTGCTGTCGGTCGGGCTGAACGGCGTGTCGGTCGGCAGCGAGGCACCCGCCGGAAGATTCGCGGTGACGGTGATCTGGCTGGTCGGCGTGGCCGCGCTCTGCGCGGTATTCAACTGCAAGTCGGTCAGCGTGCTGGTATTGAAGCCGCCCGCCGCATTCGGCGGATACACCTGCAAGAATTGACCGGACTGGCTGACTACGTAGCCGTTGCTGTTTTCGGTAAATGCGCCGTCGCGCGTGTATTGATTACCGCTACCGTTGTTGACGACGAAAAAGCCATTGCCGCTGATCGCCATGTCGAGACTGCCGTTGGTGGTCTCCAGGTCGCCCTGCGAGAACTGCTGCTCGACATTGGTCAGCTCCGCGCCGCTGCCCACGGCCGACGAACTCAGATTGAGTCCCGTGACCGCATACACCTCGGCGAACTGCGCAGTTGAGCCCTTGAAGCCCACCGTGCCCGCGTTGGCGATGTTGTTGGAGATGACGTTGAGTTGTGATTCGGCCGCATTGATGCCGCTGAGCGCCTGATTAAGAGCCATGCTGTGTTCCTCTGGATGTGATGACGGCGAGCGAAGTGCCAGCCGACGTCAGTTGATCTGCGCAACCTGGCTCAGCGGTACCCCGCCGACGCCTGCTACTTGCACATAGGTGCCGGTGCTGCTGCCGCCGTAGCCGACACCGGTGACCGAACCGGAGGCATACGTCGTCATGGAAGTGCTGCTGCCACCGCTGTTGGCCGAAATGGTGTAGGTACCGTTGGCCACGGCATTGCCGTTGCTGTCGGTACCGTTCCAGCTGAATTGCGCCAACCCCACCGGCTGGGTGCCCAGGTCGATGGAATTGACCGTATTGCCGTTGCTGTCCTGGATGTTGACCACCACATCGCCCGCGGTGGTGACATTCACCGCACCGCTGACTGCACTGCCGCTGTAGGCGAGCGTGGTCGACGGCACCAACACCTGCTTGCCAACCAGGTTGGAGGCACTGAGCACCTGCGAGGTCTGCATGCCGCTGCTGATGTTGCTGCTCAGGGTCTGCAGGTTGGTGTCGATATCCTGATCGGTGGACAGCGTGGCGAACTGCGCGAGTTCGGCGGCCATCTGCGAGTTGTCCATCGGCTGCGTGGGATCCTGGTCCTGCAGCTGCGTGGTGAGCAATTGCAGGAAGTCGGACTGGGTCATGGTCGAGCCGCTCGGTGTGCTCGTAACCGTGCTGCCGGTCAGACTCAGACCGGATGTGGAAGTACTGCTGGTGCTGCTACCTATGACGGCGGACATGGAAGGACTCCGGATTAGCTACCTAGATCAATCGTCTTGATCATCAGCTGTTTGGTGGTGTTCATGACTTCGACGTTGTTCTGGTACGAACGCGATGCGGAAATCATGTTCACCAGTTCATCAATGGGATTGACGTTGCTGCTGTAGACGTAGCCGTTTTCATCGGCCATCGGATTGCCCGGCTCGTACTGCGATTCCACCGGTTGCTGGCTTTCGGAAACACCCACCATGCGCACGCCGTTGTTGACCTCGGCGTCGGCCGACGCGCCGAAGCCTTCTTCGCTTTCCTGCGTCGGTGCAAACAGCAGTTCTTTCGCCTTGTAAGCAGAATCGGCGCTACTGGAGACGCTGTCGGCGTTGGCGAGGTTGCTGGCCACGGTATTGAGTCGCAGCGATTCGGCAGCCATGCCGGAACCGGCGGTATCGAAGATCTTCATCAGTGACATCAGCTTTGGCCTCCACCGTTGATGGCCAGGCGCAAGGTCTGGATCGTGCCGTTGATAAAGCTGAGGCTGGCCTGGTAATGCACCATGTTGCTGGCGAACGACGACTGCTCCACCTGCGAATCGACGGTGTTGCCGTCCAGGCTCGGTTGCAGCGGCACGCGATACTTCAGCTGATCGGCGGATTGCTGCACCGGATTGATCTGTCCCGGCGACGGCGTGGCCAGTTCGAGGTTCGACGATTCGCCGCTGGCCTGTTGCAGCACCTGGCGAAAATCGACGTCGCGCGCCTTATAGTCCGGCGTATCCGCATTGGCGATGTTGGAAGCAATCGCTTCGGAACGACGCTGCCAAACCTCCAGGGCCTGGCTGTTCATGCCGAAAACATTGTCGAGGGTGTTGCTCATGACGGACTCCCCGCAGCAAACACTGCTTGCGTTGGTCGTGAGCAAGTTGTATGCCACGGTTCGGCCATGCCGCGGGAACCGCATGGCGCGGCCATTTGCGGCTACTTGAACGCATCGCCGCACGATGCGTGGCGACGTTATCCCGGCGCGGGGGGACGGAATCCCGACGTCACGCCGAGGGCGGATGCATCGTCAATTTGTTGACGGCGCGCCTTTCTCCCTCTCCCCTCCGGGGAGAGGGTTGGGGTGAGGGGACACTCTTGCGAATCACTTGCTTGCGTAGCCTCGACACATCAAAGCGAAGATGCCTTGTAACGACGGCGTCCATGGCAAGCCCGACCTCTCACCCCAGCCCTCTCCCCGGAGGGGAGAGGGAGCAGAGCAAAGTTACGCCATCAATTCCAACACCGTCTTCGCCAGCAAATCCGGCTGAAACTTCGCAACAAAACGATCAGCCCCCACATCGCGCACCAGTGCCTCATTAAATACGCCACTCAGCGAGCTGTGCAGCACAACTTTCAACGAACGCAGCGCAGGCGTCTCGCGAATGGCGCGCGTCAGGGCATAGCCATCCAGGCGCGGCATTTCGATATCGGAAAGCACCACCG
The DNA here is from genome assembly GCF_016904955.1 of Dyella flava. Taxonomy (GTDB): domain Bacteria; phylum Pseudomonadota; class Gammaproteobacteria; order Xanthomonadales; family Rhodanobacteraceae; genus Dyella_B; species Dyella_B flava. The sequence goes on from NZ_JADIKE010000036.1 coordinate 406,226, forward strand.
TGATCTGTTCGTCGTCGCCGGCCGCCAGCTGGTTAAGCTGCTCGAGCGCCTCCTGCCCGTCCTGCGCGACCAGGCATTCGATATCCATCTGCTTGAACAGATTGACGATGCGCAGGCGCGCCACGATGGAATCGTCCACCACCATGATGCGGCGCGGCGACAGGTGCTGCCGCTCGGCCTGCTGTTGAATGCGCGGCGACACCTCCGCCGCCGTGCCATCGATACTGGCCAGCACGTGCTCGACATCGACCACTGCCATCAGCTGGCCGTCGATGCGCGTGACCGCATTCACCCTGCCGCCAAAACCCAGCGTGCTGGACGGTGCTTCCAGCGATTCGCCCGCGCAATGCACGATGCGCTGGAAATCCGCCACCAGAAAACCCTGCATCGAGCGGCTGAATTCCGTCACCACCAGATGCGCCGAATCGACCGCCGTCAGCGGCGGATAGCCCAGGGCCGCGCCCAGGTCGATCACCGGTATGGTCTTGCCACGATAGTCAAAGCTGCCCGCAAGCAGCTCATGCATGCCCGGCAGCTTTTCCAACGGCTGCCTGCGCAACACCTCGCGCACCTTGAACACGTTGATCCCGAACAGCTGCGCATCGCCCAGACGGAACAACAACATCGCGACGCGATTGTGACCGGCCAGCCGGGTATGACTCTCCACGCTGTCCAGCAGTGCCGCGCCACTCATGAGCATTCCTGTCCTGTCTTGCCTATATGCACAAGTTATCGGCACCCCACCCCACAGCTTGAGCACAACGACACCCCCTCTTACTCCTCACTCCTCTCTCCCAACTCTTCACCCAGTGGCACATCACTTGCTTCCTCAACTTTCGATCATTCCCGCCGATGTCTGGGAAACCACGAATGGAATTGCTTCGCCTATGAGCCTGATCCGCAGCCAGCATTTGGCCGCCCTGACGCAAGCCGCCCTCGCCGGAAACGAAGCCGAACTGGCCAGGCTGAGTCGCAAGTATCCAGTCCCGGCCGGGTTGCTCGCGCCATTGTTCGCGCGCCTGGCGCCGCGTGCGCCGGCAGCGGTCGCGCCGCAATCGCTGGAACAGCAAAGCCTGGTGCTGACCCATGCGCAGACGCTGCATCGCGAACAATCGGAGCTTGAGCGATCGATCGGCGAAGGCCGCGACAGCGCCGGGCAGTTGACGGAGCACGGCGCCGGGATGTCGACGATCCTGCAACAGGCACAGGGCGGCATTGAACAAGCCGCCAAGACCGGCGAACAGAGCACGGCCAGCGTTGCCGAATTGAACGGCCAGCTGCGCCTGCTGCGTAGCGCCTTGTCGGCGATGAACCAGAATCAGAGCCTGCTGACCGAACAAGTGGCGCAGATTCGCGCCCTGACCACCACCGTGCAGGACATCGCGCACCAGACCAACCTGGTCGCGCTGAACGCGGCCATCGAAGCCGCACGCGCCGGCGATGCCGGCCGCGGCTTCGCGGTGGTAGCCGATGAAGTGAAGCAGCTGGCGGAAAAAACCACCCAGGCCACGGCGGAAATCGAAACGGTCACCAGTTCCATCGGCGAGTTCTCCTTGCAGATGAATGGCAATGTGCAAATTGGCCTGCAACGCCTGGAGCGCGCCCAAACCGGCATCAACGAAACCGAACGCTCCTTGCAGCATGGCAGCGATGTCTTGCAAGGCGCCGGCGAACGCTTGCGCGCATTGCGCGAAACGCAGGATGCCGCCCAGGTACGCGCCACCACGATCAAGGCAACCCTGGGCGCCTTGCAGCGTCGCGCCTATGAAGCCCGTCGTCATGGCGAAGCACTCAACCGCGCCGCGGCCCTGGCGCATCGCCTGTGCCTGAGCTGGCTGGAAGGCGAAAGCGGCAACGACATCGCCAGCCTCAGCCTCACGGTGCGCGAATCGGTGGTGGGCCTGCGTCAAAGCATGGAACTCGCCTTGCAGGAACCCACCTCGCTCGACCGCCGCTGGTTCGACACCGATGTACTGCAACGCAGCCTCGACCGGCTCACCGCCCGCCACAACCAGCATCCGGCCAGCGAACCCCTGCGTGAATCCGCCGCGCGTTTGCAGGAACACGGCAACACCTTCCTGGAACTGCTGATCAACGGACAGTTTGATCAGGCGGCGCAGATGTCCGGCAAGTTCGAAAGCGAGCGCGAAGCCATCAACAATCAGCTGTCGACCATGCTCGCCGACGACCATCCATGAGATTCCGCCAAGCCCATCCGCATACCGCCAACACGTCTGCTCCCGCTCGCCGGGAGCAGCGCGGCATGTGGGTGCTGCTTGCGTTGCTCATCGTCGCGAATACCGCCATCGCCGACACCGCTCCCGAGCAATTGCGCGCCGCCGCCGAACAGGCCGTGCGCACGCAGTACGGCGGCGCCGGCAGCCGGGTGGTGATCACGCCGACGCCGCTCAATGCGCGGCTGCGTCTGGCCAGTTGCTCACATGCCTTGCAGACCCGCCTGCCCATGCGCCAGGGCACGCCATCGCGAGTCGCGGTAGCGGTCAGCTGCCAGGGCAACCCGGGCTGGACTATCCAGATCCCGGTACAGATGCAGGTGTTCCGTCAGGTGCTGGTGACCAGCCGTCCACTGGCCCGCGGCGACATCGCCGGCCCGGCCGATGTGCACACCGAAGAACGTGACATCACCCGGCTGGGCTACGGCTATATAGAAAGCCTCGACCAGATCACCGGCCATTCACTGGACAGGCCGCTGATGGCCGGCGTGGTACTGGAGCCGGGCGACCTCAACGGCCGCCAGATCGTGCAGGCCGGGGAAGAGGTATCCCTGATCGCCGATCTGGACGGCATCGAGGTGCGCACCTCCGGCATGGCCCTGGATGGCGGCGATACCGGGGCACACTTGCGGGTACGCAACGGCGACTCGGGGCGAATCATTGACGGAATCGTGGTGGGAGCCGGGCAGGTACAGGCCCTGCCTTAACGCATGGCGAGCAGACATACTTAGGTAATCGGCAGGCTTAAAGTTTTTCCGGGGGACGCCGATACCTCTCACAGGGCTCATCGAAACAGAGAACTCCAAGGGCTATGAACACGACCATATCGTCAAACGGATTGCCGCAGCTCCCGCTCGCCACCAATAGCACGGACAGCAGCGCCAGCCAGGCGTCGACGACGGCCCAGGCCGGCAACAGCGCCGCGCCGCAGGCCAACGACAGTGTCAACCTGACCGACTCGGCCCGCGCCCTGCAACAGGCCAGCAGCGCCGACAGTCCGGTCGATACCGCACGTGTCGAACAGATCCAGAAGCAGCTGGCGGCCGGCACCTACAAAGTCGACCCGAACGCCATCGCCGCTGGACTGACGTCGCTGGAAAGCCAGATCAGCGGTACGAAGTAATGCTATGAGCCCGAATCTGCAGGCCGAACTCGGTGCCGCGGTGCGCACCGTCCTGGACGAAATGGGCGCGACCCTCGCGCAACTGATCGCCGTTCTGGACGAGGAGCGCGATGCGCTCACCAGCGCCGACGCCAAAGCGCTCAACCGCGCGGGTGAAGCCAAGCAGATGCTGATGCGCCGGCTTGAGCAACTGGATGTGGAACGCCTGCACCTGTGCAGCACCTCCGTCGAAGCCACCGCGCAAGCCGAACCCACCTGGCGCGAACTGTTGAAATCACTGGCCGCCTGCCGCGACAAGAACCAGCGCAATGGCGCGCTTGTCGGCCAGCGCTTGAATCAGGTACGCCGCGCCCTGTCCGTACTGACCGGCACGGATGCCCAAGTGGGTACCTACAACCCGAGCGGCGCGTTCCAGGGGACGCATCGTTCAGTGACGTTAGCCCAAGCCTGACCAACGTTATCCCTCGTGCGTCGGGCACGCTGCCCGCGTCACGGTAGTCGCTTCACCCCGCCCGGTATCGATATCATGACGACGAGTACAGTTTCCGCCCCCGCGACAGCCACACCGTCAAGCATGGAAGCGACCAGCGCGCTTAGCGACATGCTGCTGCCGGTGGTGCGCAGCCCGATGCTTGATCGCGACGAAGAACTGTTCGCCTACGAACTGGTGTTCTACCGCCAGGGCGCCGGCACCGACGCCGACACCACCCTGCTCGACGGCGTGCTCTCCGGCATAACCGATGGCGCGATTACCCGACTGGTCCGCGGCAATCGCGCCTTCATGCGCCTGCCGCGCTCCCTGCTGCTGGAACAGACCGACGTGCTCTCGCACACGCCGCGCCTGGGCGTGATCATCGATCCGTTCCAGGTGCGCGACGCCGCCCTGCTGCAACGCCTGCAACAGCTCGCGCTGCGCAACTGCTCGATGATGCTGGATCTGGGCGATCTCGATCCCAGCGCCCACGAACCGCACGGCCCGCTCGAACCGCTGCTGCGCCTTGCGCGCTACGTGCGCATCGACGCCAAGGCGCTGGATGCCGACACGCTGGCCGCACGCTGCAAGCAATTGTTCGAACGCGGACTCGGCGTGATCGCCGGTAACGTCGACGACCATGTCACCTACGGCCGCTGCAAGAATCTGCCGTTCCATGCGATCCAGGGCCGTTACCTGCTGGTACCGCAACAGATCGAAGTACCGGTGCTAACCCCCAGCCGCCTGAGCCTGCTGCGCCTGATGAGCGCGCTGCAGGAAAACAATGCAGGCCCGGTGGAACTTGGCGAAATCATCCGCGACGACGCCGTGCTCAGCTACAAGCTGCTCGGCTGCGTGAACTCCGCCTATTTCGCCCTGCCGCGCCAGCTGAAATCGATCCAGCAGGCGGCGATCTTCTTCGGCGTAGCGCGCATGCGCAACTGGATCAACACCATGGCGCTCAGCAGCATGGATGACCGCCCGCCGGAACTGCTGCGCGCCGCGTTGATCCGCGCACACATGTGCGAAAAGCTCGCGCATGGGATGTCCACCGAACAGCAGGACATGGCCTTCATGGCCGGCCTGCTCTCCCTGCTCGACACCCTGCTGTGTGCACCGATGGAATTCGTGCTGAGCCACTTGCCGCTCGCACCGGAAATTCGCGAAGCGCTGGTGGAAGATCGCGGCCCGTTCGCGCCGTTGCTTGGCCAGATCTACGCCTGGGAAGCCGGCGACATTCAATCGGCGCAGATGCAGCCGCAGAACATCCGCAAGATGGCTGGTGCGTATTTCGCCGCTACGCAGTGGGCGGATCAGGTCTACTCGTTTGCTGAGCAGCGTACGCACTGAGCACCTAATGCTTTTCCTCCTCTCCCCTCCGGGGAGAGGACCGAGGTGAGGGGCCAACCTCGCGATGAGCCTCCAAAGAAACGCAATCTGCTTTTCTTCCTCTACCCTCCGGGCGACGCAAAGCTAGTCCCTGTGGGAGAGAGGACTGAGGTGAGGGGTCAATCTCGCGACGAGCCTGCAAAGAAACATCGACGCGGCTCCGAATTTCCCCGCAAGCGCAGCCCCTCACCCCAACCCTCTCCCCGGAGGGGAGAGGGAGCAAGGCGCGGGCGCGGCGAATTTTCCGTTGCGAAAATTTCGCCCCTTCTTGAACACCATCGATCTTGCTTATGCAATCGTATGCGTGTCGGGCGTGCCCATCCCAGCGATGACCACGACACGCCCGACACTAGAGAAGTAGCGCGGATCGCCTGGGCTTGCACCCCAAACGATCCGCTGGCCATAACAAACTCAATGGAAGTTCACCATGGTTATCCCCGATTTTACGGCACGCACGCCTACGCGTGACCCCGCCACGCCGACATTAGCGCTACTTCACCGCCGCTCAGACTGCGCGGCGTCGGGCCCAAGTGGGTAATCGTCCTAGCGGAAGTTGGCCATTCCGCTGAAACGAGCAGGATTTTTTCCTGCAGTCCCTTCGCCCGCGCGCAATGCGCGGGCGACCTAAACCCGTGGAGCATACCGATGCAAGGCACCTACGATGACCCGTGCGGGTCACGTCACTATCTGCTGTCCGCCGAAGAGTACGACGAACTGAAAAACCTCCAGCGCCTGTTGTTGATCATGGCGAACGTCGGCAGCGACGAGGACGCGCCCACCAGCGAAAACGTGACCGTGATGATTCCCCGCTGGGAAATGCAACTCACCTTTCAGCTGATCAGCAGACTGATTGGTGAGGCCTTGGAGCATTTGGAGAAGCGCCACCACATCGAACCTCGAAGCCCGATGCAACATTGACCACGCGACGGTTGGGTAGGTTGGGTTAGCGCAGCGTAACCCAACGGATCTTCATCGAAGCGATAACCATCGTTGGGTTACGCTGCGCTAACCCAACCTACCAACTACATCGAACTAAAAAACCTTCAGCACCTGCTGATGATCATGTCGAACGTCGGCAGCGACGAGGAGTCGCACACCGACGAAGATGGCACCGTGATGATTCCCCGCTGGGAAATGCAACTCACCTTCCAGCTCATCAGCAGACTGATTGGTGAGGCCTTGGAGCATTTGGAGAAGCGCCACCACATCGAACCTCGCAGCCCGATGCAACATTGACCACGCGACGGTTGGGTAGGTTGGGTTAGCGCAGCGTAACCCAACGGATCTTCATCGAAGCGATAACCATCGTTGGGTTACGCTGCGCTAACCCAACCTACCAACTGATGATTTACATAACGGGTGACTCTCAACCCACGTAGCCGTCGTGCTGACGAAACACCCGCCGCAACTCCTGCTGTGCGCGATCCACCAACACATCCGGCAAACGATCCAGGCGGGTCTGCGCCGGTGGCGTACCCCGATCGATCACATGGTTGTCCGCCAGCATCTGGATCATCGCCAGGTGATCGGCGGCGAGCAATGCATTGCCCAGCTCGGTGGTCGGCGGCCTGGCGCGCGACTCCAGCCGTTCGCGCAGCGATTCGATCACATTCGGCGGCAATTCCCAGTGCCGTGCCGCGCGCAAGGTAAGGTGGTTGGCCATGCTCACGTACTGCATCAGGAAGTTGCGGCTAAACACGCCCAGCGTCGGCGGTGCCTCCTGATCCAGCACGCGCACCATGGCGCCGACACCTGCATTGCACACGACACCCGCCAGGTACGCTTCGAACGGATCACCATGTCCTTTCCCCAGGTACATGCTGACGTGCGCGCAACGCTCGGCGTGATCCCACAGGCGCTGGCCGGCGGCATGACCGAGCATGCCGGCCGTAGCCTGCAGGATCGGTTTCATCACATGCTGCGTCACCATCCGGCGCAGGCCGTCGTGACCCAGCAGCACGACCGCATGTTGCAGGCTGCTGATCGGCTTGGCCGTGCGGTAATGCGCGCTGCGGCTGACCCGCATCACTTCGCCCACCAGCACCGGATCGCGCCCGATCAGCTTGGCGACCTTGGTGCCGTCGGAGTTGTCACTCTTCAGCAGGCGCAGCAATTGCGGCAACACTTCCGGCAGGCGCGGCAGGCTGGTGATATCGAAACGATCGCCACCGCACAGCTCATCCAGGCGCCTGAGCATCACCTGCTCGGGCGACCTGAGTTCGACCGCCTCGGAACCGGGCATACCAAGCACCAGGCGATAAAACCAGTCCTGGACATCGGCACTGCTCAACGCCGGCGGCGACTGCTCGGCTGGCGCAGCATCTTCCGGCCAGGGCAGTACCACGTTGAAACGCGGACGTTCTTTCGGCTCCTCGCGCACGAACAGTCGCTTCCAGAATTGCCCCATAAGCCCCTCTCACCCGCCGGCGTGGGCGGAACGACTCCGCCTGACGGGATCTATATCGGCCAAAAAGTTGACGCCTTGACCCCTTGCGGCACTTGACACGAATTTTCTTGCTTTTTATGTGACGGAGTTTCCACTGGAGCAGACTCGGCCGGCTACGCGTGTGCTGCATAGCACCTACAAAAACGGCCGCCTCGAGGCGGCCGTTTGCTTTGCCGTGCGGGTGCGGCGTTATTTGCTACGCGGCGCCACGATCGCGCCGATCAGATCCTTGCCATCCGCGCGTATCAGGTGCGGATAACGCAGCCCGCCGTGGTAATCCACCTTCACCGTGTTGTACTGATCGACGTTCTTGATCAGCAACTCGATCGGCGCCTGCGAGGTTTTCGCGGCGACGATGGCGTCCTTCAGCGCATCGGTGGAGAAGTCACGACCGTTGACGGCGACGATGCTCAGACCCGGCACCAGGCCGGCCGCGAAGGCGGGACCGTTCCATTGCACATCGTTGATATGGCCACTTTGATTCACGATCAGGCCGATCGAATAGGCGAAGTTGGCGCTGTGGCGGATGCCTTCCCAGGCCTTCTCTTCCGGATTCGGCTTGTCGTCGAACACCAGCTTCCAGCCGCCGCGCTCGATGCCGTGCTCGGGCAGTTGGTCGCCGGTGTAGTCGAGGCGATCGCGCAGGAATTTCGCCCAGTCGAACGCCTGCACCTGGTTGAGCGTGTTCACCACGTCGTCGAAGGTGTAGGTCTTGGTGACGTAGCTGCCGTTGTCCATGCCGTAGAAGGCATGCGCGAAATCATCCAGCGAACGCTTGCCACCGCTGAGTTCGCGGATCTTGGTATCGACGTCCAGCCACAGCAGCTGGCCTTCGGGATAGAAATCGACGCCGCGGACCCAGTTGCTCCAGCCTTCCGAACCGTAATAGGTCAGCGGCGAGGCGTCCGCCGTGTCTTGCAGGGAGCGCCAGGCGCGGCCGGTGCGGTAGGTCATTTCGGCGGCGATATTGGCGATCGAATCGCGATACTGATCCGGCGTCCACAGGCCGGCGCGCGCGGTAAGAATGCCGCACCAGTAATCGGTGAGGCCTTCATATACCCACAACAGGTCATCCTGCATCGGTACGTTGAAGTTAGGTGTCCACAGATCGGCGGGACGGCGGAATTTGCCGTTCCACGAATGCACGAATTCGTGCGGCATCAGGCTGGCGGTGACCAGATGCATGTCGTCGTCGGTGAAGAAGTCCGCCGGCAGGCGGTCATCGCTGGACTGATGATGCTCCAGGCCGAAGTGACCGGTGTGATCGGACAAGGTCAGCAGGAAATCGTAATGACCGTAGTGATGCGCGCCGAACAGCAGGTTGGTCTGCGTGACCACCTTGCGCTGCTGTTCCAATTGCTTGGCGTTGAGCTGCACATCCTTGGCGGCATCGCCCACCACATTCAGATGCACCGGCGCGCCGCCATCAGGCGTGAGATCGACGCGGTTGAAATTCGCACCGGCAATCAACGGCGAGTCGACGAAGTTGTTGAAGCTCACCGGCTTGAAATGGGTGGTGTTGCCGGACTGGCTGTCGACCTCCAGCGCGCTGCCGAATTTCCATCCCTGCGGCAGCTGCACCGTGGGCTGGATCTGGATCTGGCGTGTGTAGTAACCGGCCGGATAGAACGCGACCTGATTGAATTCCATGTCGACCAGGTCCGGCGTGGACGAAGCACTGGCGCCGAAGTTGCTGCCCTCGCCATCACCGGGCGAAAGGAATTCGAATTCCAGATCAAGCTGGCTGGTGCCCTGCGGCACATCCAGGTGAATGGCGTACATGTCGCGCAGGTCGCGGCGCCACGGCAGCTGCTTGCCATTCGCGCGGATGATCAGGCCGGAAACGTTTTCCACCGGACCGGAAGGCGCGTGTTCGCCAGGAATCCACTGCGGATAAAACAGCGTGAACGCACCGGGCTTGACCGGAATCGTTTCATGCGAACGGAAGATGCGCTTGCCTGCGTCGGTCAGGTCGACATTGACCGTGAGCATCCCTGGATACGGTTGATCGACCAGCGTCGGCGGAGGGGTGGAATCGGACTGCGCGGCCACCATGGCCGACCAGGAACAGGCCGCGAACACCGCGGTGGCGATCAGGCTCAAACGCATCGGATGAAATTTCACAGGTGACTCCGGGCAGGCGCTGTCTGTACGGAATTCCGCGACAGCAAGTTGGCAACTAGCGCTGGTCAAACAAACACCGGCTCATGTTAGAGCCAAGGCCCCAGCCCGCTACCCCTGCCAGAGGTCATGCCAGGACAAGCCCGGATGGCAGGGTGAGCAACGGGTAGCTCGTAAGCGCATCGAAAGCTGCCAGCGCCGCGGCATCTACCCGTTGCTCACCCTTGCTTACTGCTGTTCCCGCTCCAGCCGGCTATGCCGCATGCCATAGCCGAAGTACACCAGGCAGCCCACGCCCATCCAGATAATGAAGCGCTGGAAGGTGATCCACGGCAGGCCGCCGATCAGGTGCCAGCCGTCGCCATCGCGCAGGGGCACGCCGAAGATCAGCAGCAAGGAAAACAGCACGCCCAGCGGCGCGACCAGTGCCAACGCCGGTGCGCGGAAACTGCGCTGCACATGCGGCTTGCGCACCCGCAGCACCAGCACCGCCGTGCAGATGATGATGAAGGCGCTGAGTGTGCCGATGTTCACCAGCTCGGCCACTTCGCCGATCGGCAACAGACCCGCCACTACGGCGGTGAATACGCCGAGGATCACCGTAGGCCGCGCCGGCGTGCCAAAACGCGGATGGATATGCGCGAACCAGGCAGGCAACAAGCCGTCACGCGCCAGCGCAAACCAGATACGTGCCGCGCCCAGCATGAAGGCGAACAACACGCTGGTCACGCCGATCACCGCCGCTGCCGCAATGGTGACGCTCAGCCAGTGCAGGCCGATCGACTCGAACGCATCGGAGACCGACGCATCGCCGCCCAGATGGCTGTACGGGGTGATGCCGGTCAGCACCAGCGACACGGCGATATACAGCACCATCGCCACCGCCAGCGACAGCAACACCGCTCGCGGCAGATCGCGCTGCGGATGCCTGGCCTCTTCGGCTGCCGTGGTCAGCGTGTCATAACCAAACACTGCGAAGAACACCACGCTGGCGCCGGTCAGCACACCTGCCCAGCCGAAGTGCCCGACGCCTTGCGCATCGATCACGCGCGCAGGAATGAAAGGCTGCCAGTTCGCCGTGTGCACATAGAACGCGCCGACACCCACCACCAGCAGCACGCCGATCACCTTGATCGTCACCACCAGCGTGTTGAAACGTGCGCCCCACTCGGTGCGGATGGTAAGCAGCGCAGCCACCAGCAACGACACGGAGGCGGCGATGACATTGAAGCGATGACCGTCGCTGGGAGCGGCAATTGCCTGCGCGCCATGCACGCCGAACAGCTGCTGCAGGTAGTACTCCATGGTCTGTGCGCTCATGCTCTGCTGCGCCCATTCCGGCAGATGGATGCCGGCCGAGGCCAACAGCACCTGCACATAGCCGGACCAGCCAATCGCCACCACCGCCACTACCAGCGCATATTCCAGCAGCAGGTCCCAGCCGATGACCCAGGCGACGAATTCGCCCAGCACGGCGTAACCGTAGGTGTAGGCGCTGCCGGTGACTGGAATCAGTCCGGCGAATTCCGCATAGCACAGCGCTGCGCAGGCACTGCCGAAACCGGCGATGATGAAGCTGAGGGCCACCGCCGGGCCCGCATTCATCGCGGCCTGCTGACCGGCGAGCACAAAAATGCCCACGCCGATGATGCCGCCGATGCCGATCGCCGTGAGCTGCCACAGCCCGAGCACCCGCCGAAAATCACCACGCCGGCCGGCCTCCGTCTGCAACTGCTCGACGGATTTGTGGCGCAGCATCCTGCTCAGAAAACTCATCAGCCTCTCCCCGCACATGCAAACAAAGGCCGGATGATAGCGAAAGCGCGGCAGTTGCACGGCCAATCCGGCGCTTTTCGCTGTATCGGCATGTTGCATCGCAGCTATACCGGCGTATCGCCCGCGCGTGAACATACCGATGCGTACAGCGCCGCCGTCATGGGGAGCGTGACGGCAAGCCTGCTGATACTGACGGGGAATAATTCATACTGATCCGCAGGAGGAAGCACGCCTGCGGGATCGCTTGTGCTTATTTCAGGACTGCTCGGTCGCGTGGTCGCAACGCCCCTTGTGCAGCGCGTAGGTCGGGTTAGCGCAGCGTAACCCGACAAAAATGATCCACCGGACCTCGAATGCTGCATCGCCTAGGACCCAGGGATTGTCGGGTTACGCTGCGCTAACCCGACCTACGCGCGGATCAACGCCTGTCCACGGAATACTTGCCTGGTCCGAGGATGCACAACAGCAGCAGGCCGCCGACGATGCTCATGTTTTTGTAAAAGTTGATCATGGTTTCGATGTGCGCGGCATCGGTATCGGCAATGTTCCAGTACCGGTGCCCGATAAAAGCGGTGATCACCGTATACAGTGCCAGCAGCAGGGCGAGCGGCCGCGTGTAGTAGCCGATCAGGATGGCAAGCCCGACAAAGAATTCCATGACCAGTGCGCTGAAAGCCGCGAAGGTTGGCAGCGGCAGGCCCATGGATTCCATGTACGCGGCCGTCCCCGAAAAATTCGTCAGCTTGTCCCAGCCGAAGATCACAAACAGGCCCATCAGCAGCACGCGGGCAAGCAGGATTTGTTCGTCCCTGCGTCTCTCGAAAAGTGTTGTGAATCGCATGCTCATTGTCATTCTCCTTCGGAGTGAACATTGCAGCCGGCAGCCAAGCAGCCCGCCGACCTTGTTTCATGACATGAGCGTCAGGCGGGTCGCCTGGCTCTAACTATGCGACTTGGAGCGGAACGGTCAAGCGAAATCTCTGGGGCCGGCGCAGCGCGCGCAAGCCAGCCCAAACCGTTGTTTAAATGTTATCGCTGAGGTTAATGCGAACCAGTGCGGTTTGGCTGAGCGCTGGCATATCCCGGAAGCGCCGCCTGGCGTGGGTTGGGTAGGTTGGGGTAGGTTGGGTTAGCGCAGCGTAACCCAACGGAATTCCATCGAAGCGACAAACACCGTTGGGTTACGCTGCGCTAACCCAACCTACCCGGACCTGCCCCAGGCTGCGCGCGCGGTGCTGCCATGATGCCGCTGGTATCCGGCCACACCGAGCACAGCCACTGCACTCACGGCAAATAGCGCGACCACCGCGATAACCATGCGCGGATCGAGTTGGACGTCGCCAAACCAGCGCCCGGTCAACCCGACACCTGCCGCCGTACCCACATTGCGCAGCAATTCCAGCCACAGGCCGATGCCGCGCCCCTCCATCAGCAAGCCGATCGTCCACAGACTGAAGACCAGATAGACCGCGTAAGGAGCAGCCTGGACCAGTTCCAGCTTGGGCGCCACGCCCAGGAAGTTGACGCCGATCAGCAATAGCACGCCAAAAGCCGCCAGGCAGTACAGCTTCAGCGCCAGCGATATCGATGGGTTGTAGCGTGCATGGGTGATGTCGAAATCCGCCTTGGGAAAGCGCGCCGCCACATCCGCCGGACGCCAGCCCGGCGGCTTGATCCATACGCGCAGCTTGTCCAGCCAGCTGCGCGCATGCCAGCTGTCCTTGAGCATCGCCCAATACACCTCGACATTCGCCCACAACGGATTCCAGCTTTGCAGCGGCGAGCGGGTGCCGTAGATCGGCGGGTCCTCGTCATTCTCTTCGACGAAGCTGCCGAACAGGCGATCCCAGATAATCAGAATGCCGCCGTAATTGCGGTCGAGATAACGATCGTTCACCGCGTGATGCGCGCGATGGTTGGACGGCGAGCAGAACACGCGATCGAACCAGCCCAGACGACCGATCACTTCGGTGTGGACCCAGAACTGGTAGAGCAGATCGATCAGCGCGATGACTGCAAACACTTCGGTGGGATAACCGAGCAGCGCCATCGGCAGATAGAACAGCCAGCCCAGCAGGAAACCGCTGCCGGTCTGACGCAGCGCGGTGGTGAGGTTGTAGCTCTCGCTCTGATGGTGCACCACGTGCGCCGCCCACAGCACGTTCACTTCATGCCCGAGGCGGTGCAGCCAGTAGTACAAAAGATCGTAGAGCAGCAAGCCGCTGATCCACACCCATACGCTGTCTGCCGGCAAGCTCCACCGCGCAAGATGCGTGACGCACCAGCCGTAGATGCCGATCGCGAACAATTTGGTGAACACGCCGACGACCTGCGAGATGGTGCCCAGGCCAAGGCTGTTGATCGCATCGTTGCTGTAATACACCTCGCGCTTGCGCCACTTGGCCACCAGCAGCTCGATGCCGATCAGTACAAAGAAACCTGGTATCGCCCAGGCCATGATGCGTTCGGGAGTGATCATCTCAGCCTTGCCCGCCTTTTGAATCCGCCACGCCGCCATCGACCGACGCCGCGATCAGCCATAGCGCGGCGTAGTACGTCGCCAGTATATACAGCGCCGCCCAGGGCAGCGCAGCGTGAAAACGATCCCAGGCAAGCAGGCTGTCGCTGGCCATGAACAGTACGGCGCCGGCGGCCGCGTAACGCGCCGAAAACGCCCGGCTATCGCGCTGTGCATGCAGCCAGAACGCCCGTCCCAGCGCCTGCCCGGTCATGCTCGCCAGCACGAAAACGTACAGGATGACCGGAATACGCAACCCCGCCGCTACACCCGGCCATAACAAAAACATCATGCCTGCGCCGTACGCCAGGCATGCCAGCCACGGCCATCCGCGCGCGGCGAAACGGACATCGCTGCTGAATGCTGCGATGAACAAAACATGCGCGAGCAGAAAACTCACCAGGCCCGGCACGAATAAATCGCGCGGCAGCATCAGCAAGACATCGCCAAGCAGGCAAAAAACCAAGCCGGCAACGATCCGGCGCCGATAAGCAAGCGACACCGGACGTGCCGCACGCCACGCCATAACAAGGACCAGCACGGTAGCCAATGGCTTGCACAGCCAGTGCAGCCAATGCCATGCATCCGCAGCGCCACTCGTTGCCAGTGAGCCCACGACGGCGCCCACCGCAGCGACGAGAATCAGCACGGACAAGCCGGTAACCGCGCTTGACGCGGGAGTAGAAGAAACGACGGACATGCAGCCTCCCCTGCAAATCTGTCCGTCGATCATAACCGGGCCTTGCAGCGTTGCGTGCGGCCTCAGTGTTTCAAACGTTTCGGAGTGGGAACTTACCGCGCTGGAGTAAAGCCAACGCGGTTCGCACAGGGCACATTCACGGCGTGCTTGCAGTCTTGTTGCCGGCAACCAGCGATACGCGCGCCAGCGCATACAAGGCTCCGTCGGTTGGCGCGGTATAGATGAAACAAAGCAGGTGCTCGCCGTGCTGGGGGGCGAGCGTTGCATCAAGCACAAAGCGCCGGCCACTCGTTTTCGGATCGGGCAAAGGCATGCTGGCCACGACCGGCCCATCGCAGCGATCCTGATGCACCACCAGTTCGCCAAATGGGGTGGGGTGCGGACGTGAGACCACCAGCTTCACATCATGCGCAAGTGCGTAGTTACGCTCCAGACGCACCGCATCGACATGGACCGCCGTGATGCCATCGAGCGGCGCCGACGGAAATTGCTGGCAGGCATCGAACACATTCACCGCGTACACCGGCGCCATGCTGGTGGCATCCGGCATGGGCTGCACGCGGAGACGGAAATCGCTGCCTGGGCAATTGGGCAGCTCCACGCCTTCCCGGCTCAACAGACTTGCTCGATCAAGTACGCGAGTGCGCACAGCAGCAAGCAGACTACCGTCATGCGCAAACGTGGCTGCAGCGATCGTGGCAGGAAGCTTTACATTGAATGGCTTGCTGTAAAGCGGCGTGTGCACGTCCGGCACACTGCCGTCCAGCGTGTAATGGATCTCGCCATAACCGGCCTGATTCGACAGCTTCACCGTCGCCGCGCCACGCTTCAATGCCGCGTTGGCATCCAGTTGGATATTGGCCTCGAACGCAGTATCGGCGTAGTCGATCTTCTGGACGTTGTAGCGCGCGAATTGCGCCGGCAGGCGCGACAGGAAACCGTTCCAATTAAGCGCCGACGCCGGCGACCAGACGATCTCGCTCAGCGCATCCATGCGTGGGAACACCGCATGCTCGACGTGCTGCATGCTCGGCAGGTGTTCCGTCCACACGTTCGCCTGCGCGCCCAGCACATGCACTGCCTGCGCCGCGCTCAACGTTGCCGGAATCGGCTTGAATGCATAGATGCTGGCCAGGTCGCGCACCGGGATACGGCCGGACGCTTCATCCGGCAAGTCGCTCTGCACACTGTCGAAATAGAGATCCGGCGACGGTGACATCACTACGTCGTGACCCAGTTTGGCTGCCTTGATCGCACCATCCGTGCCGCGCCATGACATCACCGTCGCATCCGCCGGTACGCCGCCATCCAGGATTTCGTCCCAGCCGATCAGGCGGCGGCCGTGCGCCGACAGATAACTGCCGATGCGACCGATAAACCAGCCCTGCAGCGCATCTTCGTCTTTCAGGTGCAGCGCGCGGATCTTGGCCTGGATCGCCGGCGAAGCTTTCCATTGATCCTTGATCGCCTCGTCACCGCCGACATGGATGTAGTGCGAGGGGAACAGCGCCATCACTTCATCGAGCACGTTGTCGATGAACTGGAAGGTGGCGTCGTCCACGTTGTACAGATAGGGATTCACGCCCCAATCCACGGAGACCGGCGGACGCTGGCCGGTGACGCCGATCTGCGGATACGAGGCCACGGCGGCCTGGGCATGGCCGGGCATGTCGATTTCCGGCACCACGGTGATATGCCGTACTGCGGCATAGGCCACGACCTGGCGGATCTGATCCTGGGTATAGAAGCCGCCATAGCGCGAAGGCTCGCCGTCATGGCCCGCATCGGGCGGCGTGCGCCATGCGCCGACCCGGGTCAGTTCCGGATAGCGCTTGATCTCGATACGCCAGCCCTGGTCGTCGGTGAGATGCCAATGCAACACATTGAGTTTGTGCTGCGCCATTTGGTCGAGCAGTTGCTCCACCTCGTCAACCGACTGGAAATGCCGCGCCGAGTCGAGCATCAAGCCGCGCCAGGTAAACCGGGGCCAATCACTGATGTGCATGGCTTGTACCTGCGCCGCACCCTGCTGCGCATCCGGCGTGAGCAATTGCCATAGCGTGACGGCGCCATAGAACATGCCGGCGTCGTCAGCTGCATCGACACGAATGCCGTGCGCGGAGACATCGAGGGCGTAGGCTTCGGCGTGCTCTGCTTTCGCCACTGGATCGCGCCGGAACACGATGGCGTTATCCGCCGCATCGCCTTCGGTAATTTTCAAATGCAGACCACGCGTGCGTCCGAGTAGATCGACCAGATATTCCGCCGATTGCCGGGTCGCGGCGTCGTGCGCAGGAATAACCACGAGCGTGCCGCCGTCCACCTTGAACGAGCCCTGCGCGAGCTTGACCTGCGCCGGCATGGGAATCAACGAGACCGGCGACGCCTGGGCGATGCCGCATAGAACCAGGCAGAGAAGAAAGCTTGCGAGTCTCATCAACACATCCCGTTATTGTGATTCTTAATCATGCGGCAGACTGACTGCGTACAGATACCACGCAGCGTGCGGCAGCCATTGCTCGGTCCAGCGCCAGTCATCGTCGCGGCCGGTCTGAGCATAGCCAAGGTTGAAGGCGATGCCATCCTCATCATTCAAGCCCGCGGTAATGCCATTGATGATGGCGCCCGGCGCACTGGTGTATTCATAAGACCGGAAGTACATGTACTGCGCGTTGCGTTGGCCGCTACCCATCAACATGCTGGTGTCATACGGATTGCGGCCGAGAATCCAGTGCAGCTGATCCCATGCGTAGGTTTCCAGCTGCGCGTGGAACACCGCGTCATCCTTGAACAAGGGCGCGGCCATGCGTGCCGCTGCGGCGAGTGACGCCAGGCGCGCGTTTTCACCCTGCCACCACGGCGCGGCTTCGCTGTCGTGCGGGAAGAAGAACGCCGTGCGCACCGTGCCGTTACCCATGCGCACCAGCTGCCGCGCATAACCGAAGGGATTATTGACCTCATCGGTAACGCGTAATTCATAGCCCAGGGAACGCTTTACCGTGTCGCGCACGGCCTGCTGCTGATCCGGTGTGGCAATGCCGGCGTATTCCAGCAAGGCCACGACCGGTAATCCCGCATCGGTCGGATGGAAGAACGGACGCGTACCGGCGTCGGCACGCCAGTAATCCTGCTGGCCGCCATGCGTGGTCAAACGCGCCATCAGGCTTTCAGCGCGATGCCGCGCCGCCTGACGCCATGCTTCGTCGTGGGTCGCGCGATACAACTCGGTGGCCGCCAGCAAGGCGCAATAGTCGTCGACGATGTTTTCCACACCGTCGTTGATCAACTCCTTGTTATGCGCATCCAGGAAGCGATAAGCATCTTCGGCAGCGCGCAGATAATCCTGGCGCGTGAAATCGCCGTCGGCGTCCATGCTGCTGGCGAGCGCCAGCGCAGCAATCGCCATGCCGCCGCCCGCGCGGAAACTTGTCTCATAGCCATGCGGACCGTGTGCCGGCACCGCCTGCTGGGTGGTGTCATTGGCGTTGCGCTTGATCTGCGTACGCCAGTTGGGATCGCCGATCACGCGATCCTGCGGCAGCTTGCCGGGACCGGGCGCATCGATCGACTGGTAGAACGAACCGTCGGGACGCTTGTCGCGCACCAGGAAATCCGCCCCGAACAGTCCCTCGTCGAGCAGGCGGCGCATATATTGGCTGAAGTTTTGATCATGCCGCGCATCCAGTTGCTGATAGCTGCGCAACAGGCTCCACACCACCAGCGGCAATTGCTGCGTATTGAAATAGGAAGTGAGGTTCTGGTGCGATAGATGGATGCCGTAGTCGCCGGTGGCGTCGTACCAGCCGCCGTGAATATCGAGCGTGCCTGGCTTGCCATCAGGCCGCGCAAGATGGCGATCAGCCTGGTCCATCAGGCCACTCGCGCGCTGGCCTTTGAAGTAGTAGATGACGTTGGAAAGCGTGTTGCGCTCCAGCACGTCGTCTTGCAGCAGGAATTCGTCGGAACGGATGCAGGTGCCGCCATCTTTGAGCACCAGGTAATAGCGCCCAGGTGTTTTCAGCGATGAGAAATCCGCGCGCCAGTAGTGCTGGCTGCCCCATTTCGCGACCGGACCGGTGTCCTGCAGGCTGCCGGAGAACACCGGCTTGTCGGTGCTGGCATCGATGATCTGAAAAGCATGCAGGGATTGCCCCGCGTCTGCCGCCACGACCGCCTGCTTGATGGCCCGCGCCTCATAGCCAACCTGATCGACCAGCACCTTGGGTTGTGCGGCCCATCCTTGCGCAGCGATCAAACCCAGGCAAACCAAAGCGAACTGCACGACAGACTTCATGCAACCACTCCTGCGAGCTACACAACAACGCCGGCATTGCCGGCGCTGGGGATAGATAGCGCCTTAAGGATGCTCTGATCTATTCCACGCACCCGGCATGACGTTCAGAAGGCCCGCAGGCTGTGTTGCGCGGCGCAGGGCAGACTGGCTGTCTGTTCAAGCTGCGCGGCACAGCCTGCGGGCCTTCTGAACGTCACCCGGCCCTTTAACATTCAAGATGTTGGGGCCGCACCGTATGCACGCCTCACGGCAACTCAACGTCTCGACATACAGCCAGTCTGCCTTCGTCGCTGAGTTGCCGTGAGGCGTGCATACGGTGCGGTGACGGGTACGTGGAATAGATCAGAGCATCCTTAACTTCCCCGCCCGGAAAAAAAGGGACCTGGCAAGATCGCCAGGTCCTTGGCGGGGAAGAAATGCGTTTGCTTTACATCAGAACTTGAAGTGCGCTTCGAGCTCGAACTGACGGCCCGTCACATACTCCTCGGACAGCTGCGTCTTGCTGCCCAGGTACGCGTAGTACTTGGCATTGAGCAGGTTCAGCATGTTCAGACTGACCGAGAAGTTCTTGCTGATCTGATAGCCCGCGGATGCATCCAGCTCCTTGAAGCCGTCGACGTAGGTCGACGGGGCACCCGCGACGTAACCGCCTGCCAGATAGTCGTCACGATAGTTGTACGACACGCTGGCGCTGTACGGTCCCTTTTCGAAGTACGGCCCGATGTTGTAGGAGTTCTTCGAGTTGTACGGCAGCCAACCACCACTGGCCGTACGGGCATCGGAGTAGGTGTAGTTCGCGCGTGCGCCGAAGCCGCTGTCGCCGAAGGCCTGCTGATAGCTCAAGGTGGCGCCCTTGACCTTGGCGCGGCCGCCGTTGATCGGCGCGGTCACGTCGTATTGGCAGATGCCCGAGGTGGTGCAAAGACCGGCGGCGATCTGCGCATTGCCTTCGCTCTGCAGATAGCCCGGCAAAGTCCAGGAACCATTGACGCGATCCTGGTAGGTCGCTGCGTTGACGATGTAGTTGAGCACGTCCTTGTAGAACACCGACGCGGCGAACACCGACTCGCTATTGAAATACCACTCTGCCGACGCGTCGAAGTTGGCCGAACGATAAGGCTTCAGATCCGGGTTGCCGGCGGTGGCGGTCAACACGGTGTCGTTGGCCTCGAAATACGGCGCCAACTGGTTGTACGGCGCGTAGGACACGGTCTCCGACGCCGCTGCGCGCAAGATGAAGTCTTGCGTGACATTCCAGGCGATGTTGGCAGCCGGCAGCCAGTTGGTGAACGACGTATTGGACGTCACCCAGCCAAAGCCCGGTCCGAAGTTACAGTCGAACGTATCAGCCGATGCGCAGTAGCCCGGAACGTTGTAGCCGGACGAGGTGAACTGCGTGTCCACGAAGCGGATGCCGAGGTTGCCGTGTACGTCGTCGTTGCCGAAGTTCGCCTGCACATAAGCAGCCTTGTTCTGCTGCTGCACCGCCCAGGTGTTGTCGAAGTAGACGTTCGCATCCTTGGCCTGGCCGAAGCCGGGCGTGCTGAGCACCGCATCCTTGATCGCATTGAAGCCAAGGGTCTGCACGTGGGTGACGAAGCTCTCGCTAAGCCCCAGAGCAGACATGCCGGACAGATCCGTCAGGCCGCCATAGCCGATTTCATCCAAGGTCAGCTGCTGCGGGCCGGTGAAGGCGTTTTCCACCTGGCTTTCCCAGTGACTGGCATAGCGCACGCCGACCAGCAGCTCGTTGAAGAAGCCGTCGAAGTCCTTGCCGAAATCAAGTTGGCCGTACGTATCGCGGGCCTTGTAGAGGCTGGTTTCCTCGTTGCCGCCCCAGCCATTGTCCGCCCAGTAGTTGGGGTTGTTGGCCGTGGACGGGTTGGTGAACTGGGCGCCGTTGTTGATGTTCCAGGAGAAGCCGCCGCCGTAATAGAGCTCCTTGATGAAGGACTCCATCGGGTTGCGCGACGAACTCACACCCAGCTGTGCGCCAAGACGCCAGCCATCGCCATAAAACGTGCCCTTCCAGTCCACACCCTTGGTGCTGACCATCGACTCGCGCGCGTAGTTATCGGAGAAGGTGGATGCGGTGCTCTTGCAGGTGGTGGTGTTGTAGCAAGGCGTACCGACCGACGTGCCGGCGACGATGATGCCGTTCGGACCCTCGGTCAGCGACGTGATGCCGCCGGGCTGGTTGGTCGCCCACGGATACATCGACTGGTTGGTGTTGTTGAGCCCGTCCTTCATGTACAGCAGGCTCAAGGTGCTTTCGAAGCTCTGGTTCGGCCGATACTGCAGATTGACCAGCAAGCTGTTGCGCTTTTCCGTCTGCTGGAAGTTCGCCGCGCTCAGCTCGTTCGGGATCTGGTCGGACGGCTTGATCAGGCCGGCGTTGATTTCGTTCTGGATGGCATTATTGCCCGCCGCCTTCGCAGCGGCATTGACCGAAGCCACGCTGCTGTAGCCGTAGTTCTCCATGCCTTCGCGCGAGGTGAACTCCTCATAGTGCTGCGCGGAGAAGTCGACACCGAAGGTCTTGTCGGCGTTGTGCCAGGAATAGAACACCGAGCCGTTGGGACGCTGGTTGCCGACCATGTCGTTGTAGTTGGAGCCGAACGAACCGCTGAGCGTATTGGCCGGCACGTCAAGCGGCTGCACGGTGTGCATCAGCACGGTGCCGCCAAGGCTGCCTTCGACGATGCGCGCTTCCGGGCTCTTGATGATTTCGAGCTGGCCGAGAATTTCCGGCGGCAGCAGCGAGTAGTTGAAGCCACGGTTCGGGTTGTCACCGAACAACCAGATCGCCTGCGCGACCGGGTGGTTGTCCAACAGGCTGACGTTGAGGCTCGGATCCATGCCGTCGATGCTGACGCGCTGGGTGCCCGGAATGCTGCGGTCAAGCGTGACGCCCGGAACCTGCGCCAGTGCTTCGGCGACGTTGGTGGCCGGGAACTTGCCGATGTCTTCGGCGGTAATCGCATCGACAATGGCGTCAGCGTTGCGCTTGGTATCCATCGACGCCTGCAAGCTGGCGCGGATACCGGTGACGGTGACCGTAGCCAGCTGCTTGGCATTGGCTGCACTGCTCCCGCTGTTCTGGGCGGTGTCCTGGCTCCTGGTCAACGCGCCGACGCCATTACTGGTCGTCGTCGTTTGCGTCGTGTCCTGTGCGTGTAGCGCACCGGACAGACATAGGCCGGCGAAAATGCTCGCGGCAAGCAGGGTCTTGCGATGTGACATGGCTTCCTCCCCTCAGAGGCGTTTCAGCTACGGAAAATGTTCGCGGCATGCCCGTGCTGTATGGCTATGGGCTTGCGCCCGGTTGGGTTCAATTAACCTCGTTCTCTGTTACTACCTACGCGCACTCGTCAATGAGTGTGCTGAGCGTCCAAATACAGGCCAGCAGCGCCGATAACCCCGAGCTGGCCGTGCTCCATCAGTCGTACAGGTACTTGTTGCAAGAAAGGGCGCATCACGCCCTTGTTGAAAAAGCGCTCGGCGAAGGTGCTCGCCAGCAACAGCTCGCGGATCTGCGGCAGGATGCCGCCTGCGAGAAACACCCCGCCGCGTGCGCCGTACAGCAGCACGAGATCGCCAACGAAACTGCCCAGCAATCCGCAGAACACATTCAGTGCTTCAACGGCGGCTGCATCGGAACGCTCCAATGCGCTGCGCGTAACGTCCGACGGCATCTGCAGGCCCGGCGTCGCGCCGCGCAGCGTGCAGATGGCGTGGTAGAGATTGATCAGGCCAGGGCCCGAGAGTGCATGTTCGAAAGAAACGTGTGCGCGATCGCGTGCCAGCAGGCGCAGAATTTCTATCTCCAGCTCATTGCCGGGCGCCAGTGCGACCTGGCCGGCTTCGGTGGCCAACACGGTAGCGTGTGGCCTGCCCGGCAAAAGCACGGCAGAACCCAAACCGGTACCCGGCCCCATCACCAGCACCGGTCCTTCAACTTGCGGCGCACTGGTTTCGATCACCGGCGCCGTATCGGCCTGGGTCATGAACTGCGTGGCGTAAGCCACCGCTTCGAAATCATTGATCACTGCCAGCTTGGCGATGCCGAGTGATTCACGGATATCCCGAATCGACACCGGCCACGGCAAGTTGTCGTTGACGATGGCGTCACCCAGCACATAACCGGCGCTGGCCACCGCGCACTGTTCGACATGCGTGCCGGCACTGAGCTGCGAGACGAAATCTTTCAGCACCGCGGTCAGGCTGGGCCATTCGGCGCAGGCGTAGCGGCGGTATTCCAGCAACGTAACGGGGCGATGGCCATCCGGCCGCGGGCTAACCAGCCCGATGCGCGCATGCGTGCCACCGACATCGGCGGCCAGAAAGGCCGATTCCGGTGATGACATCGTTTGCGCATTGCCACGTACGACAGCCTGAGCCACGCCCCCTCCTTCATGTTTTCGCCGTGCCCGTCCTACGAAGTCCGTAGTGCCCGTCCCATGCACGTCTTTGTTGGCGGAGTCTGGTCACGAATGACAACGCTGTCAACAGGTCGTAAAGAATGCCTTCAAACGGCGTTTGCGGCGATGCGGGACGCCCCGGCACATGGCTACAGACCAAACCATTTAAGCATTTGAGTTACAATACATATTTCTTAGTGCCACCGTGCCGAAAGACCTACTTGCGAAGGTGCTGCAACGCACCACATGCAAGGTCTGGACGTGGTCGGATGACGCATGTTGCCGCGGGACTTTCTTCACCATCGATTGACAACGTTATGCCTTGAGGACAATAAAGGTCGGCACAGCGGTGTCGCACGACAGTCGTCGGCATCGGGTAATCCACGGGGAGTGTTCATGTCATCCACCACGTACACCGCCGACGCGCAACGCACGTCGACACTGCTGCCGATGACGATCATCGGCGTGCTGTTTTTCATCATGGGCTTCTTCACCTGGCTCAACGGCCCGCTGATTTCGTTCGTGAAGGTGGCTTTTACGCTGGATGACATCAACGCGTTCCTGGTGC
>NZ_JADIKE010000035.1 GCF_016904955.1 Dyella flava
CGCACGCCCAAGTCGAACCGAAGGGGCCGTATCAAGGGCGTTACAACGGGGAGTACGTGAGGTTGAATCCAGAGATCAAGGATTACCTCAAAACCCACGCCATCCCCTATGACTCCTGGAAATGCCCAGGCTTGTAACAGGAAACCCTGGAGATCATGGAGATGCTCAAATGCCCCCATTGTTGGGGAATCGAATATTAGCCAGTCACCTCGACGCGCGAGGGGCCAGGCCAAAGGCCGTAAATGTCGAATTTTGCCTTGCCCCGCGGAAGCTCGGTGCTGGGTGTCGCATACTCATAACGGTATAACGGGCCCAATATGAGTTGTATTTCGACAATGAGGTTCAATGCATCGCTCGGAATACCTTCGAGGGGTTTCACTTGCCCACCCGTGAGCTGGCAATTCATCGGTGACTTCGAGGGTTCCGATGCACTGTCGAAGGTGACCTTGCATCTGGCGGGGTAGCTGCCACGGTCTTCAAAGATCATTGAGAAGCTGTTCAAGCGTTGTCCCCTGTTCGTCATTGACGTCGGATGACAATAACGTGGCGATACAGGCGCCTACAACCCTGAAATCAGTGGCTGCCCGCCCCCCCCAACACCTTGAAGCTCTGCCCACCGCTTCTCTTACGGCTGCTTTTGACTTTCGTTCGCTCGGATATATGCCGCTCCGACCTGTGCGGCGTGCCAGGCCAGCGCATCTATCTGGCGTCGGTAGATTTGACAGGCTGGCATGCTCGCATCCACTTGATGGTCTTTCAGGTAGACCTGATACGCGGTCTGCTCCGCTTCCTTTGCCTCACCGGGCTTCCTCCCCAATTGGCGGTAGCGCGCCTCAACGATGTAACGCGCTGTCGCCATGACATCCAACGCTGTTTGGCGAAGGTCCGTTCGCTGGATGTGGCAGATGTCGAAAGACGCCCGGGTGGCGCCCAAAATCTGGATGAGTGAGATTTCGTCCATGTTGTCTTGGACGGGATCCTGAGCCCAGGCGCACGTCATCGTGAGCGCGGCCATCCCCAGCACGCCTACTGCCTGGACCACCCGTTTCATCGCATCGCCCCCTTTTGACCGTTCCTGCCCATTAGACGCCCGAAAAGTGGATTTTCAGTACGCGGAGGGTGACGTCGCCGTGGCTGGTGGTCGGCTTGCCAAGCGTCTAAAAACTGCTTCGATGGACCCCGGAAAATACGAGTCCATCGCCATGCGTAAAAACGAGGCCTGACTCCGCCGTTGACTGATGGCTGATTTTTAGGCGGATACCTCCCGGTGATAGGCTTTTGCTGCCAGCAAGAAGCCAATCAACCGGGAGGAATCCATGAGCAAGTGCCCGAAGTGCGAAATGACGATCTCGCGATTCAGAATGGAGCGAATCAAAGCACAGGAATCAGGCTCAGCATTGCTTTGGAACTGCCTGGCGTACAACTGCCCGCACTGCGGGACTGTGGTGTCCATGCAGATAGACCCCATCCTGGTTCGCGATGAGATAGTCGCCGAGGTCAAGGCGTCTCTCAGTCGTCAGTAGCAACCTAGTGCGTCGTATTGCATGGGCATGAAGTCGGATCACCGCCAGTGCCGCACGTCGGCTTGTGGTGCGGCTTCGTGTTCCAGGCATCGACTGGGCGGACCGTTGTTGTGCGGCCTCTGCGTTCGATCCCGAGTGACTTTGACGAATGGAAGGAAGCACGCCGCGATCTTTTCTCCATCGGGATCTCGTCAAGCACGATCAATGATCCCGCGCCGGGGTCGCCTGATAAAACACATTCAACCAGTGGCCACTCCGTTTCATCCATAGCGACGAGGCGTAACTTTCGAGCGTGAATGCTTTCCCATGATCAAGCCCGGAAGCCTTCACGTGATAAGTGAGAAGTGCGGCGTCCCCCGCCACAAAATGCACGTTGAACCCAGAAAGTTCGCACTGATCGAAACGCACCTGTGAGTCCATGGCGGATGCTTCACTGGGGATTCTGTCCACCACGCCGGTGCCGGTGACCGTAAAGAAATCCGAAGCATGAAAGGCTTTATACGCTACCGCATTTCGCTGGATGGCCAGGTTCCAGCTCGCCCGTTCTTCGCCCATCAAGCGTTGCCCGATCGCGCCGTTTACCGTGGCCGGCGTGAGACCGGGATCTGCCGTGGCATTACAAACGGCCGATGGGCCCGCATGGAGTGTCCATGGCAGCACCAGGCTGGCCAGCGCCAGCTCTATAAATAATATTCGCTTATTTGTCATGCAAATAGAATGATATTAGGATCATTAAATCGTCAAACGAATGATTTTCGACATTATGGCCGCCAGTATCGAGCTCGACCGAATAGATTTCGCCATACTGGGCCTTTTGATGAAGGACGCATGGCTCTCCAATAAGCAGATCGCAGCGGCGGTCGGCCTTGCGCCATCGAGCTGCCATGAGCGGATCAAGTCCTTAAGGGCGAGCGGGGTCCTGCTGGGGGGCTCACGCCGAGGTCGATCTCCAGGCGATCGGATTCCCCTTGGAGGCGGTGCTATTTGTGCAGCTGGGCAAGCTGGAAACGGCGGTGGTCGACCATTTCGTAAACGCCGTCGCCACCGTATCGGAAGTCCGCGGCGTGTTTCTCGTGTCTGGCCGCGCCGACTTGATTGTCCACGTCGTCGTACGCGATATGCAGCATTTGAAAGAGATTATTTCCGAGCATTTCAATCGCGATGCGGCCGTGCTGCGCGTGGAAACGTCTGTGGTGTTCGATCGTCGGCAACAGAGCACCATGCCGATTGTTCCCGCAAAGCGGAGTCAGGCTCGCTTTTGACGTTCTGAGAAGTCAAGCTAACCCCCTTGTTCGATTCCCACTCTTCAGCGAACTTTCAAGACTGGAGCTGCTCTGGAATGTGGAAACCCAGGATATAGACTGAAGTTCACTTTTTGGCCGACCGCAGGCGGTCCACCAAAAAACTCGCTAAGGTGGAAAAACAGGCGGCGCTGAACATCTAAATCGTCAATGTAACCGGACTTGCTCTTACCGCCGCTTGGGTAAGGAACCGCGTAAGACTTCACAACCCCTATATGACGATCTGCAGTCGAATAACACCATGAGCCACAACTCCGCAAAACATCCTCTGCCGTCGGCCTGCTATTTGGGTCGACTTGAATGCAGGAAGTAATAAGGGACCACAAGTCCTTCTCTAGTGCCGCAGTCGCTTCATGTTTCCCAAAGGCAACCGGGTGGACCAACTCAACCTTTCCGCTCTGCTCAGCGAAGACGACCTTTGCAATCGCTCCTCGACCGACACCAAACGGGGTTTCGCCCGTGACCAACTGGTAAGCGATACATCCTAGAGCCCAAATATCCATGGGTTGTCCTGCCCCCTTCCAGTTGGCCCAACATTCTGGCGCCATGTAGGGCACTGCGCCGAGCAGTGTATTTGACGTAGTAAGCGTAGAGTTATCTTCATCGAAACGCTGCATCTCTACCGCGAGTTCGGCTTCCGCCAACTTCGCGATACCGAAGTCAGTCAATTTAATGAAACGCATCCCGGGATCGGGAGATGTCATCACATTCCCTGGTTTCAGATCCCGGTGGCAGATTCCGACTCTGTGGGCCTCATATAGAGCACGCGCGATGTTGTGAATGACGTGCGCCGCTAAGAACGGATCGAGAAAATAGAAATCAGTATTTAATCGCTTACCTAGATCAAAACCGTTGATAAACTCTTCGACCATGTAAGTGCGCTTTTCATCTTCGAAATAATCGAAGGTAGCAGCCACGTTATGGTGACTAATCCGTGCACCCATCTCTGCACCGCGCCGAAACCTTCGATCACTGACACCGCCCTTTGGCGTTTTCAATACCACCCGTCTACCGAGCGACCTATCGTGGCAAATATAGACCTCCTGCATACCGCCTGAGGTCAAATATTGCTCAATCACATAGCGCTCAATCAGAACATGGCCATTCGGAATCAACAAATCACTCATAGAACGAGCTCAGGCTTTGAGGAGATAAAAGTGACCCATTGACGACTAGAACCAAGATCAGGAGTACCGTAAGTAAGCACACAAGCGTCGTGAAGAATCGCGCCGCTTTGAGCCGGAACGTTGTTGATATATACAGCGCCGCTAACTGCCGCCACACGAAAGGAAAGTCCGTCATAAGCGACTCGCAGATCGCCGAGCGTTCCAATCTTTATGCCCACATTCGGCTTTTCTGCCGAGAGCTCATAAATTGTCTCACTTCCCTGGACAAACAAGCCGCGATGTGCGCCCTTCAAAAGGTGTCGCTCCAATAGCTCACATATCTCGACTGCGCTTGGCCGACCAGAAGGATCCGGATGCAGGCAATTGTCCAACACAGCTAAAACAGCAGGGTTGATAGTGGTTCCGAACAAGGACTGTAAAGATGAGGCTCGACCACTCGTTTGCGGCGGGCGCTTAAGAAGTATTTCAGGCAGCTGGCTGGACGCCAGCGTCCAACAGCAAACTCCCAATGCGTAGATGTCCATAGCAGGGGTAATCTTCACACCTGCCTGATAGAGCTCAGGAGCAGCGTAGACCAGGGTGCCTCTGTTCTGAGTTGTGTGATAATCAGTGCCAGCGCAAGAGATGCCAAAATCGAAAACCTTAAGTATCCCAGCACTGGATTCCTTCATGTTTTCGAGTTTTATATCCCGATGGACAATTCCGGCTCCATGGAGATCTTTTAAGGCAACAGCAATTTGATATATCAACGTAAGATATTTTACAGGATCGCCAACAGCCTCAGTGTGGAACCCCAAATAATCCCGCCCGGTAAGCTGCTCGATGATTATTCCAACCACATTTCCATGAGTATCGTAGATCACATCATAAATATCGATGATATGCCTTGAACGAACAGATGACAGACCGCGAATTTCCTTTTCGAGCTGCGCATTCTCCTCTGGCACATGCATCGATTTGAACAATACCGATCGATCAAGATACTCGTCATGAACTGGGCGCACACTACCGAAGCCGCCAGGAATACGATTTTGCTGATTTGCTACATACCGTGTGGGCAACATTCAAGCATCATCCTGATAGGGTTAATCTTCGTTCGTTGAATCTTCTTTCTTTGAATCATTGCCCGTCGAAATTTCGACCTTTGGGCGCGCAGGAGTATGACGATGTAGCTGCGCCTCAGGCTCGGTCAGATCAAGCTGTGGATTTTTATTATCAGATTTTCGAGATTTTCGACGAACCTTCTTCTTTTGCTCTTTAGGGCCAGGGCTCGGTTCCTCATCCCCCAGTGGCCTGGCAGGTGCCGCGTTCACGCCCAAATTGACATGTTCGCCAGCTGTCAACCCGCCCTCCCTCAGGATAACTTTAGTATCGCCATACCAAGCGGTCACCACTGGCGCACTATATAAATACTTCCTTTGTTGAACGAACAGACGCCTGTCCGACACATCCTTCAGTGCGACAATTGACGCGTTATCTAGCCCCCCGCACCAAGCGGCAAGCGTGAGAGCGCGACGGACCAACTCCAGGGGACTGGAAGCATGCTTGGCAATTGCAGTGAACCCACCTTCAGAGCCCTTCCAAATGCCATCGCTGGCCAGAACCAATCCAGCATCGCCGAATCGCTCCTTTGGGATTACATTAAGGTGTAGATCAGCTGACGTTCGACCGGCCTGACCTAATGCCTGCGAAAGACTCCCTTTCAGCCCCCTCACATTGAGAACCGTAGGATCCTTAATATCGAGACCCTTTAGCTCATTCTCTAACGTATCATCAGTGCTTAGTTGAATGAGATCTCGGCCAGCACTCCAACTGAAGATCCTACTATCACCTACATTTACGGCGGCGGCATCGCCATCGTCTGAACATATCCAGATGCTGGCAGTCGTGGTTCCTCTTCCACTGAGGGATTCACGGATCACATCATCCATTCGGCGCACGAGCCGAACAATGAGATCCCTTGCCGGTAATCTACGCTTTAACTGTGCAATCTGATCAACGAGCGCGACCAAAGCCGTAGTCGCAGCCGCATCTCCCATTTCTGAGCCACCCACGCCATCACATACCGCAGCCACTGTGTAAATTTGGCCATTGGGGCAATTGACCTGAGCTAGCAGCGATCTATCTTCGTTTCGAGTGCGCCGCTGGCCGAGATGGGTACCAATGGCCGCGCCAAGTCCATCGACGGCACGTAAGGAGGGTGTGTCCCATGGTGTAGCGAGTAGCTCAGTCAGAAATTGATAGGCAAGATCACTGGTACCGCGAAATTCTGTCATTGGGTGATGTCCATCTTCGTCAACATGTCCCGGTTTAAACATGTGCGTTGCTATTAGCGAGCGCCCGAAGGCGAGAGGGTTTGCAGCCAAGTCAGCACATCTTGGAGTAATGGCATCGCCCCGCCATTAACCCATCTTCCCATGATTGTCATACAAACTGGTCCCGCGGGCACGCCCAGGCACTCAACCCCGACGTGACCGGCTCCGAAGGGCTTCTATGAGGTTATCCCCAACGCCTTTATCGCGCCCGGCATATCATCTGCCCAACGTAGCGTCGAAAGCGAACTAGGAAATTACCCAACTTGGAAGCCCGGATCAACGGTGACGAATGATTCTCGGGCAGCTTCAATGTCGATTTTTCCCTTAATAACGGGACCCACTCAGGCCGATGAGCTGAGATATCGTCGCTTGGAGCATTTGGGCAACGCGCTAGTTCGCGGCATTGGCATCTTGTTGCCGATCCCGCGTATGAAATTCTCGATCTTCTTTTGCAATGCGCAGCGCCTTTTCTGCTGCCCTATAGCTGGCCCAAGCAGCAGCAAATCCACCAAAGGCTGCAGCCAAACCAATCGCAACAGCTGCGCATGCGGCTTGCTTAGCAGCATTTAGGCCTAGCCACCAATAGATGCCAGGTACTGCATGATTTAAAGGTGGCTGCATGCAATTAAGGCAAATCATGTACGCCCCCTGCTATTCCGTATCGCGTTGGTGAAGGAAGTCATCTATCCCGGCAAGGCCCTGCCCCCGTGCGGCATATCCACGGGTACGCCTAACTCCCTACGGCTTAAGTGCGGCGAGACTCAGTCTGCACAGATCAGTATCAAAACAGAGACGCGGAGGTAATTAAGCGTACGTCCGCGCTGTAAGTGGATATGAAGCCGCTTTTACCGCCCCATCGCCCGCACAGCCAAGACTATTTATTCGTCTTACTTAAGGCCATCCAAAACCGCTTGACCCAAAGCGGATCGAGTTTTACTTTGGCCTAGTCGCTGCTAAATCAGCGACCGGGTGTAGGAACCCGTTGCTACGGCGCAGAAGCGCCAACTGGCGCTTTTTTCATGCGCTAACACTCCCGCGTTTATGGCGGGCGTGTCGGGCAGGCTTCGGCCTGACCGGTGACGTAGCTCCGGTTTCCTACCCCGGCACGTCCGCCGCCCGCGCTGTGCGAGCGGCGGCTTTCCGCATCGCAAGGAGCGAACGATGGAACAACACTTCTCCGGTCCCTGGATCCGTCTCAACACCACCTACTACGTGGCACCGGTTGGTGACCCCGCCGAGTTGCTGGAAGACGCCCAGCTGTTGCTTGGTGGGGCGAACGGCATTGCGCAGAGCCTGTCGGATTTATTGAGCCAGGATCTGGATGCAAATCCCGCTGATCTGGCCAACGCTTTATGGAGCGCGGCCTTGTTGGTGAAAATGGGGCAACGCAATACGCTGGAGGCGCAGTATCGTCTTCGTCAGTTGCGGGGTCCGATGGACGATGTTGATGAGGAAGAAGTTGCTGAGTCGTGAGTTCTTAGGCGACGTCAAAACTGCGGTATCGACAATGCCCCGCGAGGGGCATTGCCTTGTACCAGGGATGGTTTGAACGAGCCGGCCAGCTCGGCCCTTCACGTGGCGCGCGGATGAATGAGCCTGAGTGCGGCGCCTAACTCCCGGCGAGCGCATTCCAGCTCATAGCGCTGCTGGAGATTCAGCCAGAATTCGGCCGAATTACCGAAATAACGGGAAAGACGCAAAGCCATGTCGGCGCTAATGCCACGCTTTTCCTGCACGATCTCGTTGATGCGCGCGGCGGTCACGCCCAGCTCTGTAGCCAGCACGTTACCTGACAGCACAAGTGGCAGCATGAATTCTTCGCGAAGCATTTCGCCGGGATGAATGGGAGGCAGCAACTTTTTACTCATGGTCAATGCCTTTCAGTGATAGTTCCCTGATCGCTTCTTGACCGTATGTCGATCAAGGCACATGCAAAAAGTCATGCTAACTAACTAGCGTCCAAGGCTGACGCGTTGAACGGTTTATTTCAGACAAAAAGAAACCCGCCGTTTGGCGGGTTTCTTTTTGCTTGCGATGTTCCCGCTAAGGAACCCGAAGCTTTCGATTGGTGCCCAAGGGGGCAACCAAATTGGCTTAGTGGCGCGGCTTACGGGCCATCGAGTGCAAAATATGTGCAGTGAAATGCGTGTGCCTTACGCATGAACACCTTGTAGTTCCTTAGTGCCACGTCAACTGCGGACACTCGTACACCAGTCTTCAATGGAGTGATAATCAGAAGTATCGCTAAATCTGGATGCAGAGATATGATTATTTTTTTTGTTATAAATCAAACAATTAATTCATAAAAAATGTCCATATGATCATTTTTGATCAATCCGTATGAGTATCAGTTGCGCAACTCATAGGAAACAGGTAGGCTATCTCCCAACTTACCGGACTTACGCATATGAGCGACTCGACCGAGACCAGTGCCAGCGTTGCTGACTCCAAATCAAGCGCCCCAAAAAAGGCTGTCAAATCCGGCTTGGCGAAAGTAATCCCAACTGATCGAGTTAGTTTCGACAAGCAAGCGTCAGCCCTTCGCGCGTATGCAGCCGCCAGTGGCCGCGAAAAAAAAGCAGTTACTAATGAAGAAGTGTCCGCAGTAATGTCGGACCTTGTTGCTTCATCCATATCGTTGTGTAACCCGTTTTTTTCAGACGCGGGACTATTGGTTCAAGAAGGGCGCAAATTGCGGCCCGTTGAAGCTGTATTTGATTTCCAGCATGCGTACGAATGGAATGCGGATACAGCGGGGCACAAGCTAGGTCCGGTGTTTAGCCAGCACTGGGCAACAAAATGTCTCGTTCCTAAGCTGGCATTTCGGCAATTGAGCAAAGACGAAGCAATTTCATTCTTGGCCGAAGAGTCGAAGGCCACGACAAGCCATCGGAAGAATTTGGAAACGCTGCTTGAGTTCCTGAGTTTCGCGGGGGTAATTCGATTAGACGGCAATGCGGTTTTCAAAACAGCGAATCAAAACCCGCCTGCAACAGGTAAGGAAGCTACAGCTGCTGCAACGCCCTCCCCCTCAGAACCTCCGCCCACTGCAAAGGCCATTGATGATCCCACTGCGGATCTAGACCCGATGATTCAAGGGCTTTTTAAAAAGCTTCCAAAATCGGGGGACTGGGGCGTGGCTGATCGGATCAAGTGGTTACAAACGGCAGCCAGCATTTTTGGGTTGATCTATACCAACAGTGACACAGACGTATCAGATGAGATCAGCGTGATGGGAAAGAGCTCCAACAACAAGAACAAGGACCCGCAACCATGAGGAGACAATGAGCCTTTGCACACCGCTCTCCGCGAGCGACCGGGCATCCCGTGTGTAAAGGCCCAAAATGAAGCGACCCCGAACTGGTCAGAGTCCGAGGTCGCGTGGGAAGCGAGTCGCTCACCTTGTTTCAACATGCCCGTGTGGCGGAACGGTAGACGCAGCGGTCTTTAAAACCGATAGCTGGCAGGCTGTGTGGGTTCGAATCCCACCGCGGGCACATCTCAATACTAGCAAATTAAATCGAAAGCCGTGTGCATTTGCGTGTGCAGCGTATGTGCAACATGTGCAATTTTTAGCAATTTAAAGCAACTCAAAACAACTTAGGCCACCTTGATAAGGTGGCCTAAGTATGTATTTTTCAGAGAATTGCTGCTTTTAGCCAACTTCTGCTAACTACAGCAACTCTAAATGTGGTGCCCAAGGGGGGACTCGAACCCCCACGACTTGCGTCGCTACCACCTCAAGGTAGTGCGTCTACCAATTCCGCCACCTGGGCAGGTGTTGTTACGTTTTTTAGTGCTTACTCGTCGCTGCCGCTGCCGGAGCCGTGGCTGCCGGGACTTCGCCCTGCTGCGCCTTGGCCGGAGCCGGTTGCGCGGCGGGGACTTCACCGTTGCCTGCGGCCGGGGCGGTGGGCGCCGGGATCGCTGCCTGAGGCTGGGCCGGGGCGGCGGGCTGCGCATTTTGCGGTGTCGCGGACTTGTTGCCAAGACCCGCCATGACGCCGAGATCATGATTGGCCTGCTCGGCACGAATGGTGCTGCCGTTCGACTTCAGGTAGATGCCCATGCCGAGGCTTAGCGCAAAGAACAATGCGGCGAGCACGGCGGTGGAGCGGGACAGGAAGTTGGCCGAACCGCGGGCACCGAAGACCGTGGCGGAAGCACCGGCGCCGAAGCCGGAACCGGCATCAGCACCTGCGCCGCGCTGCATCAGGATCAGCACGATCATCGATGCAGCGATCAGGATGTAGAACACGCTGAGGATGACGAACATGGTGTCTCGCGTAGGGTTCGAGTCGCTTAGTGGGCGGCGTTGCAGATGGCCAGAAAATCGGCTGCGACAAGTGACGCGCCCCCGATCAAACCTCCATCCACGTCCGGCTGCGCAAAGAGCTCTGCAGCATTGGCCGCCTTGACGCTGCCGCCATAAAGCAGCCGAGTCAGACGGGCGATCATAGCATCCCCTTGGGCGAGTTGGCTACGGATGAATGCGTGCACATCCTGGGCCTGCTGGGGTGTGGCGGTCTGGCCGGTGCCGATGGCCCAGACGGGTTCGTAGGCAATGACGGCGGTGTCGAAGCTGGCGATGTCGTTGAGCGCGAACACCGCTTGCAGCTGGCGGGCGATGACGGTTTCGGTTTCGCCGGCCTCGCGCTGTTCCAGGGTTTCGCCGACGCAGAGGATGGGGGTGAGGCCGGCAGCCCGGGCGGCAGCGAATTTGCGGGCCACCTGTTCGTTGGTTTCGCGGTGGTACTGGCGGCGCTCGGAATGGCCGACCAGGGTCCATTGGGCGCCGACGTCGGCCACCATCGCCGCGGCCACTTCGCCGGTATAGGCACCCTGCCCCTCGTGCTCGCTGACGTCCTGCGCACCGAAGCCCACCCCGGCGCCGGCATGGGCGGCGGTGAGCCCGGCCAGATAAGGAAACGGCGGGCAGACCAGCACATCGGCGTGGGCGGGCTTGGTTCGTACGATCTCGTTGACCAGGCCTTCGGCCATGGAGCGGCTGCCGTGCATTTTCCAGTTGGCGGCGACGAGTTTCTTGCGCATAGCAGCATCCCCTGCGGCGAAAACGGGCAAGCTTAACCAGCGTCAATGTACGCGGCAATTCAGTTATTCGGCTGGTATTACAAAGGTTTTGCTGTATCGACTCGTGTGCATGTTAGTGCTTGTGCGTCGACATCGTTGTCATCCCTGGTGCAGCGGGTTGCTTTCAAACAAGGCCGATAACGCACCAAGGCGCGGGAACATTCACTGCCATCGTGCATGCGGGTTTTAAACAGCACGAAGTGATCGCCTTCACCGCACGACTTCGATGCGGGCATGTACTTCGATCTTTCACGCGCATGCTTTGCAGCCAACTGGGATCTGGATGAGCGCCGCCGTCGGTGACATGCTCACAGCCTTGCCGCATCGCGGCCACCGCCCTTCTGCCGCCCAAAGGACATGTCATGTCTCAAGCTCGACCGCTCAGCCTGATTACAGGTGCTTCCGCCGGTATTGGCGAAGCCTTCGCCCGCGCGCTTGCCGCACGTGGCCATGATGTGGTGCTTACCGCGCGGCGTACCGAGCGCCTGGAAACGTTGGCGGTGGATTTGCGCAAGGCACACCGTGTGAATGCCACGGTTATCACCAACGATCTGGCCGATCCGCATGCGGTGGAGCAGCTTTGTCGGACATTGGATGAGCGTGGCCTGCAAGTGGACTGGTTGATCAACAATGCCGGTTATGGCGTGCCGGGGCGTTTCGATCAGGTGGATTGGCCGGTGCATGCGGATTTCATCCGGGTGTTGATGACGGCGCCAACGGAACTGGCGTGGCGATTGATTTCTGGCATGCGTGAGCGGCGCTTTGGGCGCATCGTGAATGTGGCGTCGCTGGCCGGGCATGTGCCGGGTACGGCGGGTCATACGCTGTATGCGGCGAGCAAGGCGTACATGATCAAGTTTTCACAATCGCTGGCGCTGGAAGGGCGAGCGCTGAATGTGCATGCGTGTGCGTTGTGTCCGGGGTTTACCAAGTCGGAGTTTCATGACGTGACTGGCACGCGCGACATGATGAACAAGCTGCCGGGGTTTATGTGGCAGACGTCGGAGCAAGTGGTGCAGGAAGGGATTGATGCGGTGGAGCGTGGGGATGCGGTTTATGTGACGGGGCGGTTTAATCGGACGGTGAAGAGCTTGTTCAAGTTGATGCCGGACAAGATGGCGATGAAGGTGTCGGCGCGGCAGTCGAAGCGGTATCGGGCGCAGTAGTTGTTGAGCCTACGAGTCGTAGGCTGCGTTAGCACGGCGCTTTTCTTCCTCTCCCCTCCGGGGAGAGGATCGAGGTGAGGGGTCAACCTCGCGAAGAAGTCACTTACGTAGCTTCGAAACATCGAAGCAAAGATGTGTCGCAACGACGGCGTGTATGGCAAGCGCGGCCCCTCACCCCAGCCCTCTCCCCGGAGGGTAGAGGGAGTAGTACAAGGCGGCGTTAGAACTGCCCGCAAGCTTGACGCTTTTCTTCCTCTCCCCTTCGGGGAGAGGACCGAGGTGAGGGGGGCAACCTCGCGATGAAGTCACTTGCGTAGCTTCGAAACATCGAAGCAAAGCTGCGTCGTAACGACGGCGTGTATGGCAAGCGCGGCCCCTCACCCCAACCCTCTCCCCGGAGGGTAGAGGGAGTAGTACAAGGCGGCGTTAGAACTGCCCGCAAGCTTGACGCTTTGCTCCCTCTCCCCGGAGGGGAGAGGGAGCAAAGCGGCTACGAGCCGATCCAGCGAGCGAGCAGGAATGCGGCGGCGGATGCCAGGCCGCCTACCAGCACAGTTTGCATGGCGCCGCGCCACATATTGATACCGGTGAAGCGACTCTTGGCTGCACCAAACAAAGCCAGCGCGATCAGCGTGCAGATGACGGATACGCGCAGCGCCGGCTGCAAGCCTTCGATCAACATGTAAGGCGCCAAGGGTACGAGACCGCCAACGATGTAGGCACCGCCAATAGTCAACGCGCTGCGCAGTGCGCGGCCTGGCTCCGGCTTTTCGAGGCCAAGCTCGAACCGCATCATGAAATCGACCCAGGCTTCATGGTCCTGATGAAAATGCGCGAGCACGGGTTTGCAGGCTTCGCGGTCGAGACCGTATTGGGCGAAGATCTGCACGATTTCCAGTTCTTCTTCGCGCGCCAACTCGCGTACTTCATGCACTTCGCGACGACGTTCGGCAGCGTAGTGATCGGCGTCGCCGCGTGCGGCGAGGTAGCCGCCCAGGCCCATGGCGATGGCGCCGGCGGCGATTTCTGCCACGCCTGCCACCACCACGACGCGGCTGGCTACGGCAGCGCCGGACAAGCCGGCCGCGAGTGCGAAGGGTACGGTGAGGCCGTCGGCCATGCCGATGACGAGGTCACGTACGACGTCGGAGGCGGTGAAGTGTTTTTCGGTATGGCGATGTTTGGCGGCCATGGCTGTGCTCCCTGGAACGGGGCGTAATGTAGCGGCTGATGGTTGGGAGTGGGGCAATGAGAAGCGCACGCATTGCGGTTTGCAATGGGGTTTTGTTTGGGGGGACGTAACGCAAGCTGCGAGTGAATGCAGAGTCACTGTGCACCGTCGTCCCGGCGAAGGCCGGGACCCAGCGACTTGCAGAGCCCCAAAGACACTAGATCCCGGCCTTCCTCGCTCCTCAAAGCCGGGCACATCCATGTGCCCTCTCCGCGTGCGCCGGGGCGACGGGGTGTGGTTTGAGGTGTGGTTTGGGCTCGAAGAGTGCGAGTTCTAAGCGCGCTGGTGACGCAGCGCTCAGATCAACTTGATCTCACGCAAGCGCTGCATCAGGTAATCGTGCGAGCTGATCGCATCGTCGTAGCGCCGAGGGTTATCCGGTGTAATGCACTGCGGCAGTGGGTCGAGCATCACGTCGGGGTTCGGATGCAGGAAGTACGGCACCGAGTAGCGCGGCTTGCGGGCGTTGCTGTTCTGCGGATTCACCACGCGGTGGGTAGTGGATGGATATACGTGGTTGGTGAGGCGTTGCAGCATGTCGCCGATGTTCACGACGATGGCATCGCCTTCGCTGGTAATGGGCAGCCAGTTGCCTTCGTGGGTGAGCACTTCCAGGCCTTCGGCGCTGGCGCCGACCAGCAAGGTGATGAAGTTGATGTCTTCGTGGGCGCCCGCGCGCACATTGGGAATGTTTGCTTCGGTGATCGGCGGGTAATGGATCGGACGCAGGATGGAGTTGCCCTGGTCGATCTTGTTGTCGAAGTAGTCTTCCGGCAGGTCGATATGCAGGGCCAGCGCGCGCAGCACGCGGGTGCCGAGCAGATCCAGCGCATCGAACAGTTCGTAGCTGAATTCACGGAAGCCTGGCACTTCAGCCGGCCAGATGTTCGGCGGCATGACCGCGGCAAAGGGGGAGTTGCGATCGATCTCGCGGCCGATATGCCAGAACTCCTTGAGATCGGGATAACGGCTGTCCTTGGCGGTTTCGATCTTGAATGGCGTGTAGCCGCGCGCACCGCCGGTACCGGGCACGTGGTATTTCATCTTGGTTTCGGTGGGTAGCGCGAAGAAACGCTGGAACGCGTCATACGCGCCATCGATCAGATGCGGGGTAATGCCGTGGCCGCTGATGCAGCAGAAACCAAACTCGCGATAGGCCGCGCCCAGCTCGGCGACGAAGGCGTCGCGGTCGGTGTCGTAGCGGCGGATGTCGAGGGTCGGAACCTTTTTGATGCGTGAGTCCATGACGATTTCCACAGGTAGGCGTGCGGTCAGTTTGTGTTCCGCCACCGCAGGGGCGGTGCACGTCGGGCCTCGGAGTCTGTCTGGATGCAACGTTAGACAGGCTCCACTCCATGGCGACCTGGGGACCTGGGTGTAATGCACGCCCGTTGTCGGGGCGGGCATTACTGGTTCACGAGCGTTCGGCTACGGATTTTACGACGGCAGCGAGCTGTTCTGCCAAGTGCCTGACTTGCGCCTCGTCGGCGGCTTCCACCGTGACGCGAACCATGGGTTCGGTGCCGGAGGCGCGTAGCACGACGCGGCCACGGCCTTGCAGTGCTTGTTCCGTCGCGGCCAGCGCCTGCTGCACGGCGTCGCTTTGCAGGGCTTGCTTGGCGCCGGCAGCGCGCACGTTGATCATTACCTGCGGCAATTTGTGCAGGCCCTGGCGGGCAGTGGCCAGATCCTGGCCATCGAGCTTCAGCGCTTCGAGTACGGCCAGTGCCGCCACGATGCCGTCGCCGGTGGTGGCGCGATCCAGGCACAGCAAATGGCCGGAGGTTTCGCCGCCCAGCACGCCGCGATGTTCCTTCAGTTTCTGCAACACGAACCGGTCGCCGACATTGGCGCGAATCAGTTCGACGCTGAATTCGCCCAGCGCGAGTTGCAGGCCGAAGTTGCTCATCAGGGTGCCGACGACCGGACCTTTCAGCAGGCCGCGCTTGTGCCAGTTGCGCGCAAGCACGTAGAGCATGTCGTCGCCGTCGCCGAGCACACCGTTGCGATCGACCATCTGCACCCGATCACCGTCGCCGTCGAAAGCGAAGCCGATATCGGCGTGATGGGCCAGCACGGCGCGTTGCAGCGCATGCGGATGCATGGAGCCGACGTCGTGATTGATGTTGAAACCATCGGGCTTGTCACCGATCACGTGCAGCTCGGCGCCCAGCTCGGCGAAGACCTTGGGCGCGACCTGATAGGTGGCGCCATGCGCGCAGTCCAGCACGATTTTCATGCCGGCCAGGCTGAAATCTTCCGGTACGGTGGATTTGCAGAATTCGGCATAACGCGTAATAGCGTCGGTGACGCGTACGACCTTGCCGAGGTTTTCCGAATCGACGGTGGTGAATTCGGCGTCGACTTCGCGCTCGATGGCTTCCTCGATCTCGTCGGAAAGTTTTTCACCGAAGGCAGAGAAGAATTTGATGCCATTGTCGTGATGCGGATTGTGCGACGCGCTGATCACGATGCCGGCATCGGCGCGCAGGCTGCGGGTGAGATAGGCCACGGCGGGGGTCGGCATCGGGCCAAACAGGCGGACGTCGACGCCGGCTGCCGCGAGGCCGGCTTCCAGCGCGGATTCGAACATGTAGCCGGAGACGCGGGTGTCCTTGCCGATCAGTACCAATGGGCGGCCCGGCGTCTTTTTCTGTGCGCTGAGCACTACGCCGAGCGCGCGCCCCAGGCGCAGCATGAAGTCCGCGCTGATGGGCCATTGCCCAACCCTGCCGCGGATGCCATCGGTACCGAAGTATTTGCGTTGCGTCATGAAACGTCCTGCTTTACTGCTGTTTTTTTACTTTCTCCCCTGTTGACAGGAGAGGCTGGGGTTGGATCCAACAATCCGGTGATAAAGCAGCCTAAGCGTTTTACTCTCTGCTGTCCCAATAATGCGCACTCAAGGCTTGCACATTCAAAGGGTCACTTCCTTACACCGATCGTCGTCCCGGCGCAGGCAAGGATCCAGTGTCTTTCCGCACCGAAGTCGCTGGGTCCCGGCCTGCGCCGGGAC
The DNA here is from genome assembly GCF_016904955.1 of Dyella flava. Lineage (GTDB taxonomy): Bacteria > Pseudomonadota > Gammaproteobacteria > Xanthomonadales > Rhodanobacteraceae > Dyella_B > Dyella_B flava. Next base: position 16,771 of record NZ_JADIKE010000035.1, read on the forward strand.
GACGGGGTGGCAACATGGTGGCCAGGTTCAAGCTTGGAGCATGGCCTCCTGGCTTCGTCCTGCAAAGCCCGGACCGATAAATATGAAGAGCGCTGCCGGCACTCAATCATCATCCGGCCAGCGCGGTGCCTTGGGCACATCCTTCCGCTCCGGCTTGTCGCCGGACTGCACGGCATGCCACACCTTCAACGCATCCACCGTGGCGGCGACATCGTGCACGCGCACCATGCGCGCACCGCGTTGCACGGCGATCAAGGCCGCGGCCACCGAACCGGCGGCGCGGTCGGCGGGGTTGGTGTGGCCGGTGATCGTGCCGATCATCGATTTGCGTGACAGGCCAACGTAGACACCGCTGCCCAGGTCGCTGAAGCGTTCCAGCTTGCGTAGCAGTTCCAGGTTATGTTCGAGGTCTTTGCCGAAGCCGAAGCCGGGATCGACCATCACTTTGCGCCGGTCGATACCCGCCAGCTCGCAGGCGAACAGGCGGTCGGTGAGGAAGCGATGGACTTCGCCCACCACGTCGTCGTAATGCGGTTCGTCCTGCATGCTGCGCGGTTCGCCTTGCATGTGCATCAGGCAGACCGGCACGCGCAGTTCGGCCACGGCATCCATCGCACCTTCGCGGCGCAGGCCGTAGACGTCGTTGATCATGCCGGCGCCGGCGGCCACGGCGGCGCGCATCACCTCGGGCTTGGAGGTATCGACGGCGATGGGCAGGGACGTGCGCGCGACGAGTTGTTCGATGACCGGAATGACGCGCTGCAATTCGTCTTCGACGGATACATCGGCCGCACCGGGGCGCGTGGATTCGCCGCCGATGTCGAGCATGTCCGCACCCTCTTCCGTCAGTCGCAAACCGTGGGCGACAGCCGATTCCAGATCGGCAAACTGGCCGCCATCGGAAAACGAATCGGGGGTGACGTTGACGATGCCGACCACGCGCGGGCGGTCCAGCGTCAAGGGACGGCCGTTGCAGTCGAGCACGGTGGCGAACAGATCGATCGACATGCCGCCTTACTCCGCGCCGCCCAGTTGGCCCATGAACTGCCGGTAGTAGCGCAGCTCGTCGATGGAGTCGCGGATATCCGACAAGGCCGTATGCGCCGAATCCTTGTTGAAGCCACGGGCCACGCTCGGTGACCAGCGGCGGGCCAGTTCCTTGAGCGTGGATACATCAAGATTGCGGTAGTGGAAAAAGCGCTCCAGCAGCGGCATCTGCCGGTGCATGAAACGGCGGTCCTGGCAGATGGAATTGCCGCACATCGGCGACTTGCCCTGGACCACCCATGGCTTGAGGAATTCCAGCGTGGCCTGCTCGGCCTCCGCGTGGGTGACGCTGGAGTTGATCACCTGCTCCCACAGGCCGGAACGGCGATGCTGGTTGCGGTTCCAGGTATCCATGGCCTCCAGCCGCTCCACCTCGTGGCGTATCGCGAAGACAGGACCCTCGGCCAGGATGACCAGATCCTTGTCGGTGACGATGGTGGCGATTTCGAGGATCGAATCGTTATCGGTATCCAGACCGGTCATTTCCAGATCGATCCAGATGAGATTGTCTTCGTTGGCTTGACTCATGCACCCTCCCGAGGCGGGCAGTCTAGCAAAGCGGGGGTGAGGGATGGCCCCTCACATGCCCCGTCTCGTACGCGGGTTGCCCCCTTGCCGCTTCATGCGATCATTCCGGGCATGCAGACCCTCTTCTGGCACGACTACGAAACCTTCGGTACGGACACGCGACGGGATCGTCCGGTGCAATTTGCCGGTATCCGTACCAATCTGGAGCTGGAAATCATCGATGAACCGGTGATGTTCTACGGCAAGCCGCCCCACGAGATGCCGCCCGGCCCGATCTCCTGCCTGATCACCGGCATCACCCCGCAGAAGGCCGAGCAGGAAGGCGTGATCGAAGCCGAGTTCGCCGCGCGCGTGCACGAGCAGCTGGCGGCACCGGGGACCTGTGGCGTGGGCTATAACTCGCTGCGCTTTGACGATGAATTCTCACGCCAGCTGTTCTACCGCAACTTCTTCGAGCCCTATGCACGCGAATGGGAAAACAGCAATTCGCGCTGGGATCTGATCGACCTGGTGCGCATGTGCGCGGCCTTGCGCCCGGAGGGCATTGTGTGGCCGACGCATGACGATGGCGCGCCGAGCTTCAAGCTGGAGCATCTGGCCACCGCCAATCACCTGCAACAGGAACGCGCGCACGATGCCTTGTCGGACGTGCATGCGCTGATCGATCTGGCCCGGCTGATCCGGGTGCGCCAGCCGCGACTGTGGGATTGGCATTACGCGTTGCGCCGCAAGCAGCGCGTATTCGAACTGCTGGATGTGACCAGCATGACGCCGCTGGTGCATGTGTCTTCGCGCTATCCGGCCAGCCGCTACTGCCTTGCGGTGATCGTGCCGCTGGCTGTGCATCCGAGCCGCTCGGGTGAAATTATTGTGTACGACCTGGCACAGGATCCGAGCGACCTGCTCAGCCTGGATGTCGAGGAGATCGCCGACCGCATGTTCACACCGCGCGCCGATCTGCCCGAAGGCGTGGAGCGGATTCCGCTGCGTACCATCCATGCCAACCGCTCGCCTGCACTGGCGCCGCTGTCGGTGCTGAAAGGCGCGGATATGCAGCGACTGCAACTGGATCTGGATCGTTGTCTTGCGCATGCCGACACCTTGCGTGCCGCGGCCGGCCTGGGCGATAAGCTGCGGCGCATCTTTCAGCAGGCTGCCGACTTGCCACCACCGGAAGATCCGGAACTGGCGCTTTACGGCAGCTTCCTGCCCGATGCCGACAAGCGCCTGCTGCGCGACGTGCGTACGACACCACCGGAGCAACTGGCGCAGCAAGCGTTCCCATTTCGCGACCCGCGCTACGCCGAACTGCTATTTCGCTATCGCGCGCGCAACTGGCCGAACACCTTGTCTGCCGACGAACGCGCGCGCTGGGAGAGTTTCCGCACCGAACGTCTTACACGCCCTACCCCGCTGACTACGCTGACGCTGAGTGACTACTTTGAGCAGCTGAACACGCTGCGCAGCGATCCCGCCCACAACGATAAACATGCCCTGCTCGACCAGCTTCAGGCCTGGGGCGAACAGCTCGCCGCCGAAGCCGGCATTGCCGCCTGACCCTCGGATTTGGACCCATGCCCAGCGCTTATTTCACGCCCGCCACTTTCAAGTTTCTACGTGCCTTGGCACGCAACAACAATCGCGAATGGTTTCTGAAACACAAGGCCGAATACGAACGCGACGTGCGCGACCCCTTCCTGCAACTGATTACCGATATGCAGGGTCCGCTGGCGAAGATCAGCCAGCATTACCGTGCCGATCCGCGCAAGAACGGTGGTTCGCTGTTTCGCATTTATCGCGATACGCGTTTTTCGGGTGACAAGGATCCGTACAAACCGTGGGCTAGCGCGCGTTTTTTTCATGAGCGTCGGCATGAGATTCCGGCGCCGTCGTTTTATGTGCACATCCAGCCGGGTGATTGTTTTGTCGGCGGTGGCATGTGGCATCCGGAGTCGGATGCGTTGAAGCGGATTCGTGCTTTTCTGGCGGACAATCCGGCGGCGTGGAAACGCGCGACGCAGAGCAAGGTTTTCCGCGAGCATTTCGAGTTCGGGGGTGAGTCGCTTACGCGTCCGCCGCGTGGCTTCGATCCGGAGCACGAGTTGATGGAGGATTTGAAGCGCAAGGATTTTGCGGCGGGGGAAGGTTTTGACGAATCGCTGGCCTGCTCGGCGGAGCTGCTGCCGTATATGGTGGAGAGCTATAAGCGGATTGCGCCGATGATTGATTATTTGTGTGCGGCGCAGGAGCTGGATTTCTAGCGTTTACTCCCTCTCCCCGGAGGGGAGAGGGAGTATTAGCGTTCGTACTTTTCTTCATCGCCCCTTTGGAGAGAGGGAGAGCGCGCATTACGCTTCAGGGCGCATGTACGGGAACAACAACACATCGCGAATCGATGCGGAATTGGTGAGCAACATCACCACACGATCGATGCCGATGCCCAGACCACCGGTGGGCGGCAAGCCCACTTCCAGCGCACGGATGTAATCGGCATCGAAGTGCATGGCTTCGTCATCGCCGGAATCCTTCGCATCCACCTGCGCCTGGAAGCGCGCAGCCTGATCTTCCGGATCGTTCAATTCGGAGAAGCCGTTGGCGAGCTCCTTGCCGTTGATGAACAGTTCGAAGCGATCGGTGATGCCCTTGTCGGTGTCGTTTTCGCGGGCGAGCGGCGACACTTCCACCGGGTGGTCGGTGATGAAGGTGGGTTGCACCAGGGTGTGTTCCACCGTCTTCTCGAAGATTTCCAGCAGCAGCTTGCCCCAGCCATAACCCGGCTTGACCTGCGCACCCAGGCGCTTGGCATGGGCAGCCATGGCTTCGCGATCGCGCAGTTCTTCGCGCTTGATCTCGGGGTTGAGTTCGAGCACGGCATCTTCCATGCGCCAGCGGCGGAACGCCGGGCCAACGTCGATGTTCGTGCCTTCCCAGCTGAGCTCGGTGGTGCCGAGCACGTTCTTCGCGGTGTCTCGGATCACGGACTCGGTGAGGTCCATGATCTCGTGATAGGTGGCGTAGGCCTGGTACAGCTCCAGCATGGTGAATTCGGGGTTGTGCCGGGTGGACACGCCCTCGTTGCGGAAGTTGCGGTTGATTTCGTAGACGCGATCGAAGCCGCCCACGACCAGACGCTTCAGATACAGCTCCGGCGCGACGCGCAGGTACAGATCGATATCCAGTGCGTTGTGATGGGTGATGAACGGGCGTGCGGTGGCGCCGCCGGGGATGATGTGCATCATCGGCGTTTCCACTTCCATGAAGCGGCGCGGCTCGGCTTCCAGCCACTTGCGCATGTAGCCGATGATCTTCGAGCGCAGCGCGAAGGTGCGGCGTGCTTCCTCGGTGACGATCAGGTCGACGTAACGCTGGCGATAACGCTGTTCCACATCGGACAGACCATGGAACTTGTCCGGCAGTGGACGCAGGCTCTTGGTCAGCAGGCGCAGCTCATTGACCTTGATCGACAGCTCGCCGGTCTTGGTGCGCATGAGCACGCCTTCGGCGCCGACGATGTCACCGACGTCCCAGCTCTTGAACGCTTCGTACACGTCACCGACCGTACCGGCGTGGATGAACAGCTGGATGCGGCCGGAGAAGTCCTGCATCTGCACGAAGCTGACCTTGCCCTGCACGCGCTTGAGCACGATGCGGCCGGCGACTTTGACGCGGCGGCCAGCGGCTTCGATCGCTTCGGCGGTGTGGGTGTCTTTGTCCGCAAATTCCGTTTGCAGATCGCCGGCAAAGGCGTCGACCTTGAAGTCGTTCGGAAATGCGATGCCCTGCTCCCGCAGCGCCCGCAGCTTTTCGCGGCGCTCGGCGATCAGCTTGTTTTCGTCGATGGGCAGGTTGTCGGTGGGTTCGGTCATGGAGATTCCATTGGCAGCCGACGCTCGCAGCAGCTGCCGAACGCCTTGTTATATGTCGCTTGGTTGTAAAAACAGTGCGGGCAAGCTTTCATCCAGAACAGCACACTCGTCAATCACCGCTGTGGAACACGTGCTTGACCGCGTGCGTGGTGGCGTTCCAGCCCTCGCGTGCACCGTGCGCAATGCCGTGACCGACGTCCGCGGCGCCATGTCCAACCGTCCTGGCGGCGTTCGCCGTGCCATGGCCGATCGATTTGGCGACGTTTGCAGTGCCGTGGCCCACTTCGCGCGCGCCGTTGCCGATACCCTTGCCGGCATCCTTCGCATCCTGCTTGACGGTCTGGGCGGGTTGCGCATCGGCCTGATAAGTGACCAACGCGAACACGGAGCACACTAGCAGGATTGCGCAGATCTTCTTGCCGTTCATGCGGTGACTCCATGCTCGGGGGTCAGGTCAGGCACACCTATTATTCATGCATCGAGACGCTTGGCTCCGGCATCCAGGCCGGATTTCAAGCTGGCTTCGACGAATTCGTCCAGATCGCCATCGAGCACTTTCTGCGTATCGGTGCGCTCGATGCCGGTACGCAGGTCCTTGATGCGGCTCTGGTCCAGTACGTAGTTGCGGATCTGGCTGCCCCAGCCGATGTCGGATTTGGTTGCTTCCAGCGCGTCCTTCTCGGCGTTGCGCTTTTGTATCTCGATCTCGTACAGCTTGGCTTTCAGCATCTTCATCGCGCGGTCGCGGTTGGCGTGCTGGCTGCGTTCGGTCTGGCAGGCCACCACGACGCCGCTGGGCACGTGGGTGATACGTACGGCCGATTCGGTCTTGTTGACGTGCTGACCACCGGCGCCGGACGAGCGGTACACGTCGGTCTTGAGGTCGGCCGGGTTGATCTCGATGTCGATGTCGTCGTCGACTTCGGGCGAGACGAAGACCGAGGTGAAGCTGGTGTGGCGGCGGTTGTCGGAGTCGAACGGGCTTTTGCGCACCAGGCGATGCACGCCGATTTCGGTCTTGAGCCAGCCATAGGCGTAATCGCCTTCCACGCGAAAGGTGGCGGACTTGATGCCAGCCACTTCGCCCGCGCTTGCTTCCATCAGCTCGACCTTCCAGCCGCGCGCTTCGCACCACCGCAAATACATGCGCAGCAGCATTTCGGCCCAGTCCTGCGCTTCGGTGCCGCCGGCGCCGGCCTGGATGTCGACGAAGGCGTTGGCCGAGTCCATCTTGCCGGAGAACATGCGCTGGAATTCCAGCTTGCTGACGTCGGCGTCGATCTTGGTGACGTCTTCGACCACGGACTGCACGGTGGCCTCGTCGCCATCGGCGGCGGCCATTTCCAGCAGTTCGCCGGCGTCGTCGAGGCCGGAGGTGATGCGGTCGATGCCGCTGACGATGGTGTCGAGGCGGGCGCGTTCACGGCCCAGTTCCTGTGCGCGCGGCGGATCGTCCCAGACAGTGGGGCTTTCCAGTTCGCGGCTTACTTCTTCCAGACGCTCACGCTTGGTGGCGTAGTCAAAGATACCCCCTAAGCGACTCGATGCGGCCCTTGAGGTCCGCGATCTGCGCAAGGATCGGATTGGTTTCGATCATGTTGGGCTAAACCTGATATGGCGGGCGCCCATGCGGGCGCGAATCAAACGGTTATCGTAGCAAACCCGCCATTCACACGCCTAGCTGAGCCGCGCCCCTTGCGCACCGCAGGTGGTTTCCCGGAGTACGCAGGGGGCGGCGGTGTTTTGCAAGAGGGTTACGCGGTGGCCTCCAGTGCGTGCGCATGGACGTCACGCACGGCACGCCCGGATGGATCGGCCATCGCGGCAAACGCGGGATCCCATGCCAGCGCCGCCGGCGAGGAACACGCAATCGACTTGCCGCCCGGCACCGTGGCCGCGCAGGCTTCGCCTGGAAAATGCTTCTCGAAGATCCGGCGATACAGATACGCCTCTTTGGTGGCCGGCGTGTTGAAGGGATAACGCGCCGCGGCGGCGGCAAATTCGCGATCGCTGATCGCCTGTTCCGCATGCGCCTTCAGGCCATCGATCCAGCCATAGCCGACACCATCGCTGAACTGTTCCTTCTGCCGCCACAGGATCGACTCCGGCAATGCGCCATCGAAGGCTTCGCGCAGTACGGCTTTTTCGATGCGACGCTTACCCACCATCTTGTGCGCGGCGTCCATGCCCATGGCCACTTCCATGAATTCCAGATCGAGGAAGGGAACGCGCGCTTCCACGCCCCAGGCCATCATCGATTTGTTGGCACGCAGACAGTCGTAGCTGTGCAAGGCGTCGATCTTGCGTACGGTTTCTTCATGGAAGGCTTCGGCGGATGGTGCTTTGTGGAAATACAGGTAGCCGCCGAAGATTTCGTCCGAGCCTTCACCCGACAGGACCATCTTCACGCCCATCGCCTTGATGCGGCGTGCCAGCAGGTACATGGGGGTGGATGCGCGAATGGTGGTGACGTCATAGGTTTCGATATGGCGGATCACTTCCGGCAGCGCGTCCAGCCCTTCCCAGAAGGTGTAGACAAAACCGTGATGCACGGTGCCCAGCGCATCGGCCACCACTTTCGCGGCCGCCAGATCGGGCGAGCCGTCCAGGCCAATGGCGAAGGAATGCAGGCGCGGCCACCAGGCTTCGCTGCGGTCTCCGTCTTCGATTCGCTCGCGGGCAAAGCGGGCCGCGCACGCGGCGACCAGCGAGGAATCGAGGCCGCCGGATAGCAGCACGCCGTAAGGTACGTCGGTCATCAGCTGGCGATGCACGGCTTGCTCGAACGCCTTGCGCAGTTCGCCCGGTCCCGGTGACTGGCCTTTCGTCGCGGCGTAATCGCGCCAGGGACGTTGGTAATAACGTTGCAATTCGCCGCTGGCGCTGTCGTAGACATGCCCGGGTGGAAATGGTGTGACGTCAGCGCAGATGCCGACCAGCGCTTTCATTTCCGAGGCGACGCAAAGGCGCCCTTGCCCATCGTGTCCCCAATACAGCGGGCAAACGCCGATCGGGTCGCGCGCGATCAGGTAACGCTGCGCATCGCCGTCCCATAAGGCGAAGGCAAAAATGCCGTTGAGCTTGTTGAGGAATTCCGCGCCGTGTTGCTGGTAGAGCGCGTTGATCACTTCGCAATCCGAACCGGTGGTGAAGTCGTAGTCGCTTTTCGCCCGCCATTCGCGGTGGTTGTAGATTTCGCCGTTTACCGCCAGGGCCAGATGGCCATCGCGCGAGCGCAGCGGCTGGGCGCCGCTGGCCGGATCGACAATGGCCAGGCGTTCATGGACCAGGATCACGCCGGCATCGACGTAGACACCGCTCCAGTCCGGTCCGCGATGACGCTGGCGTTGCGAGAGTTCCAACGCCAGCTGGCGTAACGCAGCCAGGTCGTCGCCCGGCTGAAGGTCGAAGATTCCGAAGATGGCACACATGGCAGGTTCCTTTGATCCGTCGGTCGTTGGGTGGATCGGCAAGCGGTGGTGAAGCGACAAAAACAAAAGGGCCCGCACTTGGCGGGCCCTTTTGCGTGTGTATGGTTGTTGCTTTCGTCTACACGCCGGCCCACCCGTAGTGACGGGTATTGTTATTGGCGTTGTTATTCAGGCCGACGGCAGCCATGCACATAGCCACCGCGAGAGCGGTAAGGCTGAAAAGCAGGGTGGTGGCGAAAGTGTCCATGGCTCGACTACAGCACATGCCAGGCTCGCGCGCAAGCTGTAACAGCTTTGATACAGGCAACCACGCGCCGCCTCCATGACAAGCCGTGGGACAAACAACCGGCCGCCATTTTTCACGCGGTGTTAGCCTCACATTTGCTGAGATTGGGGCTATAGCCGTCCAATCCCGGCCTAGCGCCGGTCGATCAAGATGGCCAGGGGACATTGAAGTGCCGCAGTAGAACGTTGGTGTGCATTGCCTCACTACCTTCGGTGCAGGTCGTACGCTCAATAAAGGGAGCGAGCGATGCGAATGAAATGTCTGACGGCCTTGCTGCTTCTCGCTGCGCTCTCGCCTGCCCATGCGCAGGACCAGACGCAAACGCAGAAACTGCAAAAAGAAGTGGATGACCTGCAAGCCACGGTCAAGGAACTGCAGGCCGAGGTGAAAGAACTGCGCGCTGAAAAAGCTCCGGCGACGTCAGCAGCCCTACCCGCCACGGCAGCTAACGCACCACCGGCAGGCGCCGCCAGCCCAGCTCCTGCTGCGGTAACGCCACCTGCCGCCAAGCTCACCGAAGTGCCTAGCGGACAGGTCAACGCATTGGAACTCTCCGATGCGGAACGCTCGCCCCTGCCACCGGAGCAAAGCGTTTCTGAAAACGAGGATTCTGCCTCGCGTATCGATAACGAGGCGCCGCCGACCAATCCGGATCTGAAAGGCTTCGTGCAGATCCCTGGCACTGAAACACTGATTCGTCTGGGTGGCTACGCCAAGCTTGATGCCATCTACGACACCGGCGCCATTGGCTACCCCGATGCGTTTGTCACTTCGACCATCCCCGTGCCCAAGCCGCATGACGACAGCGGCAACTTCACCATGCAGGCGCGCCAGACCCGCCTCAGCATGGAAATCCGGCGGCCGACGATTTTCGACGAAAGCCTGCGCTTCTATTTCGAGACCGACCTGTTCGGCGGCGGTGCGGGCAACTATGGATTACGCCTGCGCCAAGCTTATGGGCAACTCGGCAACACCTACGCAGGCTTTGGCTGGTCAGCCTTTGCCGATCTGGATTCGCTGCCCGACACGCTGGATTTTGAAGGTCCGCCCGGCGCCATCGCACCGCGTCAGGCCGGCATCCACCAGTTTTTCCGGCTGGGTGAAAACAGCAGCCTGACGATTGCAGCCGAGCAACCGACTTCGGAAGTCAGCCTGTATCAACCGGTTGCTCCCGATGTGGTCGTCGACACCCCGCATGGCACGCAGCACGTACCCGATCTGGTTCTGGCCGTACGCACGGAGGGTGGTTGGGGGCATGTGCAATTTGGCGGTGTGGTGCGGCAGCTCGGCTATACCGATTACCAGCAAAGCGATCGCGTGGTCGGCGGGGGCGCACAGCTGAGCGGCTCGTTCAAGGTCGGCCCTTCCGATCCCTACAGCGACTTGCTGATGTTCGGGGCTGCCTGGGGCAGAGGCATCGCACGCTATCTGGCCGATACCGGCGGCCTCAATCTGGATGCCGTGGTGGGGCCGGATGGCAAGCTCCATCCGCTCGACGGCGTGGGCGCGCATGTGGCCTTTGCACACTATTGGAGCAGCAACTGGCGCAGCAATCTGGTGTACGGCATTGCGCGCATCCAGAACTCACCCTTGCTGGCCGACGACGTGTTCCATCACAGCGATTACGGCGCGCTCAATCTGCTTTGGACGCCCGCTCCCACCTTTACCGCGGGCGTCGAAGTGCTGCATGGCCGCTTGTGGGAACAGGACAATCGCACCAACGACGACACGCGCATCCAGGGCTCGGTGCAGTACAGCTTCATCAAGTGAGGTTGCGGGCAGGTCAACCGGCCTGCCCCACACTTGCCTGCCTGCTGGCCTAAGGCGTTGCCATCCAGCGCAGCGCCTCGTCGAATTGGGCATTGGTGAAAAGCTTGAAATGTGTCGGCATGGCAAAGCCGAACATGCTCGACATCACGCGTACCCAGCCGACATCGGTGACCAGGGCGGTGCGTTCCCAGCCGGAGATATGGCGAAAACCCAGTTTGACATCGTCCCACATGGCGCCCGGCGCAAAGCCGGTGAAATCCTCGCCGAGGTGGATCACCAGGCGCAGCTTGCGATTGAGTGCAAAGGCCGCCTCGATATCGGGCACCATCACACTCTCATAGTCGTCAGCGGTAACAATGCCGCGCATGCGAAAACCCAGGATGCCGGCTGGCAGATTGGGCAGTTGCTCGATCATGGCGATCACCCCTTGCAGCGGTTTGCGTTATCCAAACGCGATTTGCACAGCGGCACAAGTGACGAGATGTGAAAGATGCGTTCAGCACAGCCTGAAAACGATCAAACCGCCTCGATATAGCGCAGCAACAAGCGTGGCGATTCGCGCCCCTGCCAATCATTGATGGTCAACTCATACGCCGCACGCAACATGCTTGGCGGTGGCGTTCCGTCGTAGGCGTTGAACATCACGGCGTCATAGAGTGCAGCGTCGCGCGGATCGCGCAAACTCATGCGCAGATGCTTTTCGCCCATCTGCTTCCAGCTGAAACACTCGAACCGGTTTTCGAACACCGGCTCCGGAAAAGCCTGGCCCCACGGGCCGGCATAGCGCAGCATGCGCGCCATATCCAGGGTAAACAGACCGGCAGGCATTTCGCCGTCGGTGTAAAGCACGGCCTGCAGCTGTTCCTCGCTCAGCCATTCGCTGGCGATGGCATCGAAAGCGGTGGCGAAGCGTGGATAGTCCTGCGCACGCAAGCTCAGGCCGGCAGCCATGGCGTGTCCGCCGAAGCGCTCGATCAGGCCGGGATGCTGCGCGTCGACCGCCGCCAGGGCGTCGCGGATATGAAACCCGGCAATCGAACGCGCCGAGCCGCGCAAATGATCAGGATCGTCTTCAGCTGCCGGGGCGAAGGCGATCACCGGACGATGCAGCCGCTCTTTCAGTTTCGAGGCGACCAAGCCGACCACGCCCGCATGCCAGCTCGGCTCAAACAAGCTCACGCCAACGACGCGATCGTCCACCCGAGCGGCCTGGGCGACCATGATCTCCGCCTCGGCCACCATCGTCGCTTGCAGCTCGCGGCGCTCCTGATTGATCGAACTGAGCAACTCGGCGTAATGGCGCGCCTGCCGGGCGTCATCGGTCAGCAGGGATTCCACGCCAAGCCGCATGTCTTCCAGGCGCCCGGCGGCATTCAAGCGCGGGCCGACTGCATAGCCGAGATCGCTGGTGCAGAGCGTGGCAACGTTGCGCTGGCTAGCCTCGATCAGCGCCGTAATGCCCGCGCAACCGCGGCCACTGCGTAGACGCTTCATGCCGGCTTCGACCAGCACACGGTTGTTGAAATCCAGTGGCACCAGATCCGCTACCGTGCCCAGCGCAACCAGATCCAGCAACACCGACAGATCCGGCGCGGCATTCTCACCGAAGCGGCCTTGTTCGCGCAGGTGTGCGCGCAAGGCGAGCAGCACATAAAACATCACCCCGACACCGGCCAGCGCCTTGCTGGGAAAACCATCGCCGTGCAGATTGGGATTGACGATGGCGTCGGCCGCAGGCAGGTATTCGCCCGGTAGATGATGATCCGTGACGATGACGCGCATGCCACGCGCCCGCGCGGCGGCAACGCCCGCCACACTGGCAACACCGTTATCGACCGTGACGATAAGCTGCACGTGATCGGGTAACGACGCCACCAGCTCCGGCGTCAAACCGTAGCCATGCACGAACCGGTTTGGCACCGTGTAATCGACCCGGCGCGCGCCGAGCAAGCGCAGACCACGTACCGCGACCGCGGTGCCGGTGGCGCCATCGCAATCGTAGTCACCGGCGATCATGATCGACGCCTCATCGCCGATCGCCTGTGCCAGCAAATCGACGGCCTGCTGCATGCCGCCGAGCTGTTGCGGCGAAAGCATGCGGTTCAGACGATGCTCGGCCTGCTCCGGACTGAATACGCCGCGCGCGGCATAAATGCGTTGCAGCAGCGGATGCAGGCTATCGCCCCATCCCGCCGGTTCGCCCAGCAATGGACGCCGCCGCAGTTGCAGTTTGCTCATCGTGCGGCCCGCCGCCAGAAGCGCAGGTGATGCCAGGGGCGTATAAGCCAGCGTTCGCCGCTGGCAAAGCTCAACATCAGCGGCTGGCGCCTGGTCTGCACCTGCAACAGCGGCCACCAGTTGGCGGCGATATCGTCGGCGGTCAGATCCTGCAGATCGATCAACCAACCCGCTTGTGCGGCGCTCACGGACGCTTGATCACGGGGCTGCACCGCAATGCCGGCCCGCTTTGCCAGGGCAAGTAAAAGCACGTCTTCGCCCATCACGCCCGACAACGTTGTGCCCACACGCGAAGGCAGCGCACCACCACCCCACAGCCACACGCTGTTGACCGGCGGCAAACCGCGCGCACGGCGCTGCGCATTGGCCGGATGCTGATGCAGCAACACCTGTACCTCATTCAACAGGACACGCCAGCGGCGGCCATCCGGTCCCTGTGGCAGATGTTCGTAGAGGTCCTCGCCCAGCGCCTGTTCCGGCGCAGCGAAATCCGGCAAAGGCATTGGCGTCAGCAAGCGCAGGTGCCAGCGGTCGGGCGATGAAATTTCCAGTTCCATGCCGGCGTCGCTAAACACCGGCTTCAAGGGTTCAGCCAATGCCTGCGCTTCAGCCATGCTCAGTTGCAATTGGCCACAGGCAAGCAGTCGCGCGCCGCTGAGATCCGGCTGCACCCAGGCCGGATCGGCACCCAGCCAACTGGCGGTACCGGCATCGCCTAGCAGGTGTTCGCGCGTAAGCGCGGCCGCGGGCATGCCCTCAGTGCATTGAAAATAGCCGGCGAGGCCACCGAGATAACCGACGGCGCCGTTATCCAACCGATCCGCGCGTGGCAGCAGCGCTCGCACCGGATGCGCCGAATCAAAACGCTGCAGGTCGGGCAGCCAGCATTCCAATGGACGAGAGGCTAGATCCGCCATTGGCTCAGGCTTCCAATAGTTCGTAAAGCTCCAGCCACTCGGCTTCGAGCGTGTCCTTTTCCTTGCGCAGTTCGGCTTGGCGCTGACCCAGCTTCATCAACTCGGCGGTGGAACCGTTATAGGTTTCCGGATCGGCGAGCTTCTGCTCCAGTGCGGTCAGGTCGGCATCGATTGCGGCGACGCGCGTCTCGATTTTCTTCACACGCTGACGGGTGGTTTTTTCGTTTTCGCGTTGCGCGGCAGCGGCGCGACGCCGATCAGCGGCCGATTCAACCGGCTTCGCGTCAGCTTCGGCGGTTTTCTTGGGCGCCCCGCCACGCGCACGCAACCAGCGCGCGTAGTCGTCCAGATCGCCATCGAACGGCTCGACCTTGCCATCAGCCACACGCCAGAAACTGTCGCAGACCATGCCGAGCAGATGGCGATCGTGCGACACCAGCACGAGCGCGCCGTCGAAATCGGCCAGCGCATCGGCCAGGGCTTCGCGCATGTCCAGATCGAGATGGTTGGTCGGTTCGTCGAGCAGCAGGAGGTTCGGCTTTTCCCAGGCGATCAGCGCCAGGGCGAGACGGGCGCGTTCGCCGCCGGAAAATCCGTCCACCGATTCGAAGGCGCGATCGCCGGCGAAATTCCAGTTGCCGAGAAAATCGCGCAGCACCTGTGCCGAAACACCGGGCGCCTTGTCCTGCAGATGGTCGAACGGACTGGCGCCCTCGCGCAGGCTTTCGACGGTGTGCTGGGCGAAGTAGCCGATCTTCAGGTCCTTGTGCGCCTTGCGCTCGCCACCCAAGGCCGGGAGTTCGCCGACCAGGGTTTTGACCATGGTGGATTTACCCGCTCCGTTGGGGCCGAGCAGGCCGATGCGCTCGCCGGCTTCCAGGCGGAAACGTACGTCCGATAGAACAATCTTTGCTCCTTCTCCCCTCTGGAGAGAGGGTTGGGATGAGGGGACACTTTCGCGATGATTTATATCAACGCCGCGCTCTGATGCTGGTTCATCGCCAGATTGGCCCCTCACCCCAGCCCTCTCCCCGGAGGGGAGAGGGGGAAGAGCATAACCGGCCTGAATTTCTTCCAGTTGCAGCATGGAATCGGGCACACGCTCCGGCACGGCAAACTGGAACCGGAATGGCCGCTCGGCCCGAACCGCTTCGGTACCGGCCATTTTTTCCAGCCGCTTCATGCGCGACTGCGCCTGCTTCGCCTTGCTGGCCTTGGCCTTGAAGCGGTCGATAAACGATTGCAGATGCGCGCGTTCGACCTGTTCGCGTTCGTGGGCGATCTGTTGCAGGCGCAGTTGCTCGGCACGCTGCAATTCGAATGCGCTGTAGTTGCCGGTGTAGAGCTTTGCCCTGCCCTCATTGAGATGCAGGGTGTGGGTGATGACGCCGTCGAGGAATTCACGGTCGTGCGAAATCACCAGCAAGGTGCCCTGGTACCGGCGCAGCCATTCCTCCAGCCACAGCACGGCGTCGAGATCGAGGTGGTTGGTGGGCTCGTCGAGCAGCAACAACTCGGACGGCGCCATCAGCGCGCGCGCCAGGTTCAGGCGCACGCGCCAGCCACCGGAGAATTCGCGCACGGCGAGTTCGTGCGTTTCGGGACTGAAGCCCAAGCCATGCAGCAGGCGGCCGGCGCGCGCCCGCGCGTCATAGCCATGCAGTTCCTCGATGCGGTGATGGGCACGCGCCATCGCTTCGGTGTCGCCGCGGGCCTGGGCATCGAACTCGTCGCGCAGCGCGGCGGCCAATTCCACATCGCCGCCCATCACGTATTCGATCGCCGGATCGGGCAAGGCGGGGGTTTCCTGCGCTACCGATGCCAGGCGCAGCCTGGACGGCATGTCCAGCTCCCCGGCATCGGCTTCCAGTTGCCCCTGCAGGGCAGCGAACAGGCTGGACTTGCCGCAGCCGTTGCGACCGATCACACCCAGGCGCCAGCCGCTCTGGATGACCAGGTCGATATCGGAAAGCAGCAACCGGCTGCCGCGGCGCAAAGCGAAGTGGCGAAAGGCAATCATTGGAGCGGACTCGAGCCGGGCCTGAACGCCCGTAGCCGCCCATGATAACGGTTGGCGGGCATACCCACCGAAGGCCGTGCAAAGCGTTTCGGATCATGCCCAGGTCACATCTGCCGGCTTTGCTCGTGGCGTGGCGCAGACAGTTCTGATACAACGGCGCAGCAACGCTTTTGCGTGGAGAGGGGATCATGTTCAAGCACCGTTACCACCTGCCCTTGCTGGCAGCCGTCGCCATCAGCACCGGCCTGGCCGTGACGCAGGTGGCCCATGCCCAGGAAACGCTGACCCAGCGGGTGCAGGACGAGAAAGGCATGAACCTGCCGGCGCGTGGCCTGTCCATGGCCCAGGTCGAGAAGGACTACGGCGCGCCGTTGCGCAAACTTTCGCCGCGCGGCGGCGACTCGGCCAAGCATCCCACCATCAATCGCTGGGAATACTCCAATTTCATCGTGTATTTCGAAGGCAGCCACGTGATTCATTCGGTGCTGAATACGCCGGCCGGTAATAACCAGAATCCCGGGGCCGTGAATTAAGCGGAGCGAGTAGGCCCGTTGCGCAAGGCGAGCCGGCGCACGCTCACTACTCGCCCCTCGCACCTGCTTGTAAACTTGCGCACTTGCCTAGCCCGGATCCTTCCGGGCATCACCCCTGCGCGAGTGTCATCCCCATGACTGATTCCAGCTTGCGCCTGCCGGCCGAATGGGAGCCGCAGGCCGCCGTCCTGATTGCCTGGCCCCATGCCGATACCGACTGGGCCGAGCGGCTCGACGAGGTGGAATCCACCTATGTCGCGCTCGCAGCGGCGGTGACGCGCTTTCAGCCGCTGATCATCGTGGTCGCCGACGCCACCCTGCACGCGCATGTCGAGGCAAAGCTGCAAGCGATCGGAGCGGACCTGACGCGGATTCGTTTCGTTGAGCTGCCTTATGACGATACCTGGCTGCGCGACTCCGGCCCGATCACCTTGCGCGACGGCAATCGTTTCCAGCTCACCGATTTTCATTTCACCGGCTGGGGCGGCAAGTTTGGCGCCGAACAGGATGATGCGCTGATCGCAGGGCTGGTCGACGCTGGCGTGTTCGGCTCGGCCTCACACCAGCGCATCGACTGGGCGCTGGAAGGCGGCGGCATCGAGAGCGATGGCGAAGGCACGATCCTCACTACCTGGCGTTGCCTTACGCAGCGTCACCCGGAGCAGTCTCGCGCGGACATGAGCAGCATCCTGCGCGACAGCCTGCACGCCAAGCGCGTGCTGTGGCTCGATTACGGTTATCTGGAAGGCGACGACACCGACGCGCATATCGACACGCTGGCACGGTTTGCGCCAGGTGAACGCATCGTCTATCAGGCTTGCAACGATGCCGGCGATGCGCACCACGACGAACTGCAGCGCATGGGCGAGGAACTCGCCGCGCTTCGTACCTCCGATGGCAAGCCGTACACGCTTTATCCGTTGCCGTGGGCCAAGCCGATCGTCGACGAGGGCCGCCGCCTGGCGGCGTCGTATGCGAATTACCTGATCGTCAACGGTGCCGTGCTGGTGCCGGCGTATGGCGACGCGATGGATAACGAAGCGGCCCGCATCATCGGCCAGGCGCATCCCGGCCGCGAGGTGGTGCAAGTGCCCTGCCGTCCGCTGATCTGGCAGAACGGCAGCCTGCATTGCATCACCATGCAGTTGCCGGCAGGCTTGATCGGCTGATTTCCGCGCCCCATCTCACTGGGCGCAACCTGGAGATCCCGAGTCTGGCCCATGCGTGTCGCAAGACGGTAAAGGGCCGGCCCGCTACACTATTGCGCTTTCGCCAGCGTGGCGAACAGGACACAAGCATGACCCGCAAGACACTCAAGGTCGCGCTGCTGCAGGAGACCCACCGCGGCAGCCGCGATGCGAATCTCGACGCCATTGAAACCGGCCTGCGCGAAGCCGCCGCCGCCGGTGTTGAACTGGTACTGCTGCAGGAACTGCATAACGGGCCGTATTTCTGCCAGCACGAATCGGTCAAGGAATTCGACCTCGCCGAAAGCATTCCCGGCCCCAGCACGGCGCGCATCGGCAAGCTGGCGGAAGAGCTGAAGCTGGTGGTGGTGTCGTCGCTGTTCGAAAAACGCGCAGCAGGGCTGTATCACAACACCGCCGTGGTCTTCGACCGTTCGGCGAACATCGCCGGCAAGTATCGCAAGATGCATATTCCGGACGATCCGGCGTTCTATGAGAAGTTCTACTTCACGCCGGGCGACCTGGGTTTCGAGCCGATCGATACCTCGGTGGGCCGCCTTGGCGTCCTGGTGTGCTGGGACCAGTGGTATCCGGAAGGCGCGCGCCTGATGGCGCTGGCCGGCGCGGAACTGTTGCTCTATCCCACCGCCATCGGCTGGGATCCGAACGACGACCAGGCGGAAAAGGATCGCCAGCGCGACGCGTGGATCACCGTGCAGCGTGGTCACGCGGTCGCCAATGGTCTGCCGCTGCTGTCCTGCAACCGCACCGGCTACGAGGCCGACCCGGCCGGCGTGGGCGCGGGCATTCAGTTCTGGGGCAGCAGCTTCGTCGCCGGCCCGCAGGGCGAATTCCTGGCCCTGGCGGGCACGGACCAGCGCCAGCTGCTGGTCACCGAGATCGATATGGAGCGCAGCGAGCACGTGCGCCGGATCTGGCCGTTCCTGCGCGATCGCCGGATCGACGCCTATAGCGACCTGCTTCGCCGTTTTCGTGATTAACTGCGCTTCAGCGCGCTAGGCTTGGCAAGTCGGAAACGTCCGGCTTGCGCCGCGTTTCCCGCATCCCCATGCTTGGTTCATCCCCACCCCTGGTTGCATCGACTGCATGAGCGTTACCGAGACCGCCGTTCTCTCCACTCCCGGCCTGCACGGCCAGCCGATCGAGCGCGTGCACCGCGATGGCGTGGAGTATGTGGTGCTCGGCACGGCGCATGTCTCGCGCAGCAGCGTGGAAGCGGTGCAGGCCCTGCTGGCGACCGAAAAGTTCGACGCCATCGCCGTGGAGCTGTGTGAAAGCCGCGCCCAGGGCATGCGCGATCCCGAGTCCTTCAAGCAGATGGATCTGTTCCGGGTGATCCGCCAGGGCAAGGCCGGCATGGTGGCGGCGAGCCTGGTGCTGTCCACCTTCCAGAAACGGCTGGCCGACCAGTACGGCATCGAGCCTGGCGCCGAAATGAAAGCGGGCATGGATGGCGCGCAGGCGCACAACGTTCCGTTGTGGCTGATCGACCGCGAAGTGGGCACCACGCTCAAGCGCGCCTGGCATAGCGTCAGTTTCTGGCAGCGCTTCGGCCTGCTTGGCGGTTTGCTCGCCAGTGTGTTCGAGCGCGAAACGATCGACGAAAAGGAAATCGAAAAGCTCAAGCAGGGCGATATGCTGGAAAGCGCATTCAGCGAATTCGCCACCGAATCGGCGCCGCTTTATCGCAGCCTGATCGCCGAGCGCGATGCCTTCATGGCCGCACGCCTGCGCGAAGAAGCCGGGCGTTCGATCACCGCCAACCCGTGTCGCGTGCTGGTCGTGATCGGCGCCGGTCACCTCAAGGGGCTGTGCGAACATCTGCGCATCCAGCAATCCGATCCGGCTGCCACAGTGACCGAGTTGGCGCAGACACCGCCCAAGGCGCAGTGGCCGAAATGGCTGGCCATCAGCGTGGTGCTGCTGATATTTGCCGCGATTGGCTATGCGTTCCATCGCAATACCGCGCTTGGCGCACAGGCGCTGCGCGATTGGGTGTTGTTCACCGGCGGGTTCGCAGCGCTGGGCGCCATCGCAGCACGTGCTCACCCATTGAGCATTGTGGCGGCGTTTATCGCTGCGCCGATCAAACCTTTCCGTCCAGGCATTCCTTCCGGTGGCATCAGCGCCATGGTCGAAGCATGGGTGCGTCGCCCACGCGTGGCGGATTTCGAATCGCTGCGCGATGACATCGTGCATTGGAGCGGCTGGTGGACCAACCGCGTTGCGCGCACCTTGCTCAACTTTTTCCTGGTCTGCCTGGGCACGATCGTCGGCGAGTACGCTGCCGGCATCCATATCCTGAAAAGCCTGTTCTGACCTTCCAGAACCGTCTGGGCCAAGACCGAAGCGGCCGAAAGGAGCGCGGCTTTTTGCCGCGATCCAGCCCTTGCCACATCCCATTGTGACGGCTAAGGGGCACCTCTATACTCGGCCAAATACGTTGCATGCGTCCGCTGGAACCGTGGGGATCCTCTTGATGACTCGATTGCAATTGTTTGGCCTGGCTGCTGCCGCTCTGCTTCTCTCAGGTACCGCTCACGCCACTGGCGACAAAGCCAATGGCCGCACATTGATCTACACCTGCAATGGTTGCCACGGCATTCCCGGCACCAACAACGCCTATCCGCAGTATCCCGTCCCGAAGATCGCTGGCCAGAACGCGCAGTACATCATCAGTGCGCTGCATGAGTACAAATCAGGCGACCGCACGCATCCGACCATGATGGCGCAGGCACAGAGCCTCTCCGACCAGGAAATCGAGGACATCGCCGCCTATCTTTCCAGCATCTCTCCGAAGTAATCGGCTCAAGGATTCCACTGCATGAAATGCACGCTTACGCTGCTCTCGTTCGGCATGGCCCTTGTGCTGGTTTCGACGCCGATTTTCGCCAGCGGCAATATAGAGAACGGCAAGACCAAGGCCGCTGCCTGCGTCGCCTGCCACGGTACGGATGGCAATGCGGTCGATCCGCAATATCCTCGTCTCGCCGGCCAATACAACGAATACATTCAGCAGGCCTTGCACGAATACAAGGACGGCCGCCGCAACAATCCGATCATGAAGGGTTTTGCCGGCACGCTTTCCGATCAGGATATCGAGGACATCGCGGCTTACTTCTCGTCCATGCCGACCAAGCTGGATACGCTGAAAGGCCACATCCAGGGCGATTGATCCCGCGCGACAACCATGCCTGGTCGACGCTCGACGACTGTCAGGTGAAAACACGAAAGCCCGCGCCATCAGTTGCGGGCTTTTGTTTTGCGCGTGAAGATGCACCCTTGCGTTTCAGGAGAGCGGCCATGGGTTGCCTGCCCTTGATTATTCTGTTCGTGCTGGGCGCGCTGATCGGCCGCGTATTCTGGGGCAATACGGGATTGCTGTGGGGCAGCGGTATCGGCTTGGCGCTCGGCGTGATTTCAGCTGCCTGGCTGGTCTGGTTGATACGCAAAGCCAAGGGAGAATAGCCGCGCTATCAGGCTTAACAGCTCAGCCCATCGCGGACTGCCCTTCCTTCTTGCGGTAATACGGATTGGCGCCACCTTTGTGATCCGTCGCGTCACGCACTTCGGTGATTTCCGGCACACGTTCGCGCAGCGTTTTTTCCACACCGTGCTTGAGCGTGACATCAACCATGCCGCAACCGTGGCAACCGCCACCGAACTGCAGCAGCACCACGCCGTCGGCATCGATCTCCAGCAGACTCACGCGGCCACCGTGCGCGGCAATGCGCGGATTCACTTCGGCATCCAGCACGTAACGCACACGCTCGACCAGACCTGCTTCCATGCCAGGAAGCTCGCCCTTGATCTTCGGTGCACGGATATTCAACTGACCGCCGGTCTGGTTCGGCTCGAAGTCGATGGTGGCGCCTTCCAGCCAGGATGCGCTATCGCCTTCGATATGAAAATCGAAGCCGCTGCATTCGACCGTCCACTCACCGCCGGTGAGTTCCTGCGGCTCGCAGAATTCCAGCTCGCAATCGGCCGCCGGGGTGCCGGGCGCGATAACGCGCAGGCGAATACTCAGCCCCTCGATGCCTTGTTGCGAAAGAAGGCGCAGGAAGTGCTGCTGCGCGCGCTCGGAAATCTCGATCATGCCTGCTCCGGAACCAGCTTTTTGACCCGGTCTGGCCGGGCTATACCGCACCATTTTAGTCCTGTTTCGCCATGAATGTCCGATTTCATTTTTTTCGCGTACAGTTTCGACGCTTCAGCGAATGACTTTGGAGATCGCCATGACCAGCCTTCCACTCGCCACCCAACACTGCCAGCCCCGTAAAGGCAAAGAGCACGCGTTGGACGAGGCGGCCATCGCCGCCCTGTTGCCGATGGTGCACGGCTGGAAGCTCAGCGAACAAGGTGATGCTTTGGTGAAGGATTACCGCTTCGAGAACTTCCATCACACGCTGGGCTTTATCAACGCCGTCGGCTTCATGGCCAATCACGAAGATCACCACCCGGACATCGAGGCGGGCTACGGCCATTGCAAGCTGCGCTGGTCTACACACGATGTCGGTGGATTGTCGTTGAACGATTTCATCTGCGCTGCGCGCGCCGACGCCCTGCTCGCTCGCTAAACGGCGCCTCCATTGGACTGGCGGCGGCGTCTGCACAAGCTATGGATGCTCGCCAGCTACGTGCTGGCCGCGATCTGTATATGTGCGGCGCTGAGCTGGCTGGCGGCGCGAATCACCTCGGCCCGCCTGCTGCAACAGGCCGATCAGCAATTGGCGCGCGTCGAATCGGACCAGCCATTGTGGCAATGGCATCTGCGCAAGCCCCGCGACCTGATTGCCGGGCGCGCGTTTGGTCACGCCACGGTGACCAGCGATGCAGACACGCTGAGCATCACCAGCATCGATGGCACGCCGTTCGAACTCGGCCTGCCGGTGGACTGGGCGCTGGACCTTGCACACTGGCCGATTCTGCAAATGCAACTGCAAAGCAGCGCAGCGGGCTCGCTCGGGCTGCTATGGGGTAGCGGCCACACGTCGACATGCCTGGCAGCCACAGCCAGTGTGCTGACGCCAGATGCTCGGACCTTGCGCATCAATCTGCGCGGCCTGGCCTGGCAATCGGTTGCGCGGGATGCCTGTACGTCACCAGGTATCGCACAGATGTTGCGACTGCGCGTACAGATTCCTGCTCACGCAACCTTGCGCCTGGCATCGGTCGCACTACTGACGAACGAACCGATGGGGCATGCGCAAAACGCCGCCATCGATCTGCCCAAGGGCGACATCCAACCCGCTCTCGCCCTCGCCCAAAACTTGCCGATGCCGCTGTTTCGTCTTCCGGAGGGCTTGAGCGTGGAAGCCATGCTGACGTTGCGCGATCAGTTGCGGTCACACTGGCCTGCGGCATTGATCGTACCTGCCGGCGCGATGCCACAGCCGGCGCCGCGAACATCGCATGCCACCGCAAGCTGGTTCGGCTGCATCCTTTATTTGTGTGCCCTGGTCTGGCTCGCGCTACGGCCGGTGAAAGGCGCGCTGCGGCCGTGGCTGGAGATAACCGGCTGCCTGTTGGGGCCCTTATGGCTGGTGATTGGGCTCAATTGGGGCCTGTATCCCACCCCGCTGGGTGTACTCGCCTTCGGCGGAGGCCTCGCCTACGCGCTGTTCATTGAGCGACGGCATTTGCCGCGACTATGGCGGTGGCCCGCCAGCGGGCGCGACTGGCTCCGGCCACTGGCTACCTTGCCGGTCGCCCTGCTGCTGATTGCGCTTCATGGCCACCGGCTGCAGCCGCTGCCGCTGGCACATGTCCTCACCTATTTTGGCTGGGCCTGGCTGCAACAGTGGCTGATGCTGGTAGTGCTACTGCGGCGTTTCGAGCAAGTCGGCCACCAGCGGGCGGCCCTGGCCATCGTCGCCACGGCCGTTGCCTTCGCCCTGCTCCACACGCCGAATGGCATGTTGATGCAACTGTGTTTCGTGGCTGAGCTGTGGTGGGGCTGGTGCTTTCTGCGTTCGCGTAGCGTCTTGCCAATCGGGGTGGCTCACGCCTTGGCTGCTCTGCTGGTCGAATCCGGGCTGGTGGGCGGACTGGTGCGGTCGCTGGAAGTCAGCGCCCGCTTCTTCTTTTAGCCGCCAGCGTATCGAGGAAGTTCTTCAGATCCTCTGGCAGCGGCGCCGAGAATCCATACGCGCGCCCGTCGAGTTCGAAGGACATATGTGACGCGTGCAGGAACAGGCGATGCAGTCCCAGTTCGCGAAAGCGCTTGTTCGCGTCACGATCGCCGTACTTCGTGTCACCTGCCAGCGGATGACCGATGTGGGCCGCATGCACGCGGATCTGGTGCGTGCGGCCGGTGCCCAGGGTCGCCTGCATCAGGCGGGCGCCCGGGTACTGCTCCATCTCGCGGAAGAACGTAAGCGAGGGCTTGCCGCCTTCGGACACGCGCACCATCCGCTCGCCGCCCTGCAAGATCGACTTCTGCAACGGCGCGTTGACGTCAAAACGGGCCTTGGACGGGTGGCCGACCATCAGGCAGAGATATTGCTTGGTCACCTCGCCGGCACGGATCGCCGCTTGCAGTCCGGTCAGCCCGGGGCGGGTACGGGCGAAGACCAGCACGCCGCTGGTGTCGCGGTCCAGGCGATGGACCAGCTCCAGGTGATCCTTGGGGCGGGCCTGTCGCAACAACTCGATCGCCCCGTGGCTCACCCCGCTGCCGCCGTGACTGGCCATGCCGGTGGGCTTGTCGATCACCAGGAAGTGCTTGTCCTCGAAGATCACCGCCTCGGCCACCGCCTCGATGGCCCCCTGGGAAGCCCCCAGCTCCGCCGGCCGCTCGGCTACCCGTACCGGCGGGATACGCAGCATGTCACCCTGGCTGAGACGGGTATCCGGCTTGGCGCGCTTGCCGTTTACACGCACCTGGCCGGTGCGCAGCAAACGGTAAATCATGCTCTTGGGCACGCCTTTGAGGATGGTCATCAGGGCGTTGTCGATGCGCTGACCGTCACGCTCCGGACCGATCTCAAGTTGACGCACCCCTTGAGGTGCATCAGGGGAAGTTGCCGTCTGCATTGAAAAAAACCTGGGTTGAGAGGATACTCGTATAGCGCTTGACCCGGTCGGCCGACGTTTGTGAAGGCCGGGTGCCCGCCCCGCGACGCTGGTGAGGTTTGGCTCGGTCGCCATCACGGCAGCCCTTGCAAACACCCTGTAATCGTAACGGTTCGGGTAGCCACTTGTCCGGTCTCATCTGCAGACAGACAACGCGCCCTGCGTGCCAAAGAATCACCCCGGTATCGGGAACGTTACCGTTTATTTGCCGCTTTACCGCTGCGGCGCGATCCGAAGGCCGGCCGCCACACCAGGCGCCACCGCGGCGCGCGACGCGCGGCCAAGCCGAGGAATCACAATGAAAAGAATGTTGATCAACGCGACTCAGCGTGAAGAGTTGCGTGTGGCTATCGTTGATGGCCAAACCCTTTACGATCTTGATATCGAAATCCCCTCTCGCGAACAGAAAAAGGCCAATATTTACAAGGGCCGTATCACTCGCGTTGAGCAATCCCTCGAAGCCTGCTTTGTCGACTATGGCGCCGAACGCCACGGCTTCCTTCCGCTGAAGGAAATCGCCCGCGAGTACTTCACGCCGGGCCTGGATCCCTACAAATCCAACATCCGCGAGTTGTTGAAGGAAGGTCTGGAAGTCGTCGTCCAGGTCGAGAAGGAAGAGCGCGGCAACAAGGGTGCCGCCCTTACCACCTTCATCAGCCTGGCCGGCCGCTACATGGTGCTGATGCCGAACAACCCGAAGGCGGGCGGCGTATCGCGTCGCATCGAGGGTGAAGACCGGCAGGCCCTGAAGGAAGCACTGGAACACCTCACCGTTCCGGACGACATGGGCCTGATCGTGCGCACCGCCGGCATGGGTCGTGACGCCGAAGAGCTGCAGTGGGATCTCGATTACCTGATCCAGCTATGGAAGGCCATTTCCGGCGCTGCCCAGGCGCAGAAGGCGCCCTTCCTGATCTACCAGGAATCGAAGCTGTTCATCCGCGCCCTGCGCGACTACCTGCGCAGCGACATCGGCGAGATCCTGATCGACGAGGAGTCGCTTTACCACGACGCCCGTGAGTTCATGCAGCAGGTGATGCCCAACGCCTTGCGCAAGCTCAAGCTCTATAAAGACGATACGCCGCTGTTCTCGCGCTACCAGATCGAAACCCAGATCGAGAGCGCCTTCGACCGCAGCGTACGCCTGCCCTCCGGCGGCTCGATCGTGATCGACCAGACCGAAGCGCTGACCGCGATCGACATCAACTCCTCCAAGGCCACCAAGGGTGGCGACATCGAGGAGACCGCGTTCAACACCAACCTGGAAGCGGCGACCGAGATCGCCCGCCAGCTGCGCATCCGCGATGCCGGCGGCCTGATCGTGATCGACTTCATCGACATGGACAGCCCCAAGCACCAGCGGGAAGTCGAAGAGCGCCTGAAGGACGCTTCCAAGCTGGACCGTGCGCGCATCCAGATCGGCCGCATCTCGCGCTTCGGCCTGTTGGAAATGTCACGCCAGCGCCTGCGCCCCTCGCTGGGCGAAGCCACCCAGATCGTCTGCCCGCGCTGCGAAGGCCATGGCCATATCCGCAGCGTGGAATCGCTGTCGCTATCGACCTTGCGACTGATCGAAGAGCACGCCATGAAGGACAACACCGGCCAGGTGCTGGTGCAGGCTCCATCGAGCGTGGCCAACTTCATGCTCAACGAGAAGCGCGCCAGCGTGGTCGAGATCGAGCTGCGCAACAAGGTGCACGTGGTGATCGTGGCGGACGACAAGCTCGATACGCCGCACATCGAGATCCAGCGCATCCGCGAAGCGGACATGGGCGAGCACAGCAAGCCCAGCTACGAACGCATCACCGCGGAAGAACCCAACGCCATCCGCAAGATGGGCCAGATGCTCGGCAGCAGCGAGCAGCCGGCCGTCAGCGGCATCGTGCCGGCCAGCCCGGCGCCGGTACGTGAGGAAGAGCCCACGCCTGCCGCTGCGTCAGCCCCGGTCGCAAAGCGCCAGCCTGTCGCTGCACCCGCTGCGGCACCGGCGAACAGCGGCGGCTTCTTCTCTCGCCTGTTTGGTATCTTCCGCGGCAGCAGCGCTGCCGAACCAGCCCCGGCGCCTACACCGGCTGTGCGCCAGGAGGCGCCACGCGGCAAGCAACAGGACAACCGTCGCAACGAGCGTCGTGCCGAGGGTGGCCAGCAGCGCCAGGGTCAGCAGCGCGAGGCACAGCAAGGCGGTGCCCGCGGCAATGCCCAACAGCAGGCCAAGAACCAGAATCAGCAGCGGCAGCGGAACGAACAGCAAGCTCAGGCCCGCCAGCAGCAACAGCCGCAGCAACAAGGCAACAAGCAGGAACAGCGTCAGCAAAAGCCGCAACAGGCCCAAGATGCTGTGGCCAACGAACAGCGCAATAAGCAGCAGAACACCCAGGCTGCCAAGCAAGCGCAGCAGGAACGCCAGCCGCGTCAACCGCAGGCCGAACGTTCTCAACAAGCGAACGTGCAAGCTGTTGCCAAACCGGCCGAAGCACCGAAGCCGGTCGTTGAGCCAACCGTTCCAGCCGCGGTGACCGTGCCCGAAGGCATCGAAGCCCCTGCCACCGAGACAGCTGAAGGCGGTCAGGCGCGCCGCCGTCGCGGCCGTCGTGGTGGCCGCCGCCGTCGCCGTCACGATGGCGCCGCAGCAGCAGCCGGTGGAGTGTCCAACGACCAGTTGAACGATGTGTTGGATGATGAGGATCGCGACGAAAGCGACGAGCTGGAAGTCAGCCATGCCGAACAAAGCGTATCCGAGCCCAAGCAAAGCGTAGCCATCCAGCCGCCTGCGAAACCCGCGGACGCAGCACCTGCGTCTGCGCCGGAAGTAGTGGTAGCTACTCCAGCAGCCGCTGCCCCGGTGGAAACCTACGTACCGCCAGCAGCCAAGCCACAAGTTATCGAATTTGAAACGGCAAAGGCTTCCTTTGAAGAAGCGGATGTCGGTCAAGCTCCTGCTGCCGAGGATCGCAAGGAGGCACCGCTGATCATCGCTTCGGCGCCGGTGACTGCTTCGTTCAATCTGCCAGTATTGCCGCCCATTCCGGTGCGCGAAGTGGCTGAAAAACTCGAGGCGTCGGTTACCGAGACAGCCGATGAGCCGCAGGTGGACACACCTGTCGCACCGGCGGAAGTGGTCACAGTTACCGTGCCGCACGACATCACACCCGACGTCAATGAAACCAAAGTCGCTGCGGCCTCGATCGTGACCACTGAAACGGTACTTGCCGAGCCAGTCCGCGAAGAACCCGCAGCTACCGAGCCCACACCCGTCTCTGCGCCGGTAGTGGTCAGCCCCGCACCGCTGTTCCATCAGCCCGAACAAGGCGATCTGCTTTCCCAACCGATGCGCCATCACGTATCGGCCACGGAGGAGCACAGCCACGAGAAAGCTAGCGAGCCGCTGCCTGAAGAAGACGAAGCGCAACCGGCCCATCGTGACAACCGGCTGTCCTGATACACCGGTCAACACGACGATTCCAAACGAAAGGGCCGGACAATGTCCGGCCCTTTTGCTTACAGGAGCATTCGAAGCATTCGCTCAGTTGCCGACCTGGTTGTTGTGGGTGTCCAGCAAGCCGTGCACCGTCATCAGGTGCGCCAGACTGATCACGTGATCCACCTGCAGCTTTTCCATAAGGCGCTGCTTATAGGTGGAAACCGTCTTGGGGCTCAGACTGAGCTGCTCGCCAATGGCCGTGAGCGGCTTGCCGCGTACCAGCATCATGGCCACTTCCAACTCGCGGCTGGAGAGCACGTCGAAAGGCGAACCTTCGCCATCAAGCGTGGCCAGCGCCAACTGCTGCGCCACGGCCGGAGCCAGATAACGCCGACCGCTCGCGACCTGGCGGACGGCATTGAGCAATTCTTCGGCAGCGCAGCTCTTGGTCAGGTAACCATGTGCGCCAGCATCCAATAAACGCTTCGGAAAACGAGCATCGTCCACGATGGTTACGACGATCACGCGTGTAGGCAGATTCGCTCGCGCGATGCGCTCGGTCAGCTCGATACCGCTCATACCGGGCATGTGCACATCGACCAGCGCGATGTGTGGCTTGGCGGCCCGGATCTGACGCAAGCCCTCTTCCGCCGTACCCGCCTCGCCACAAATGCGAATATCCGGCTGCTGCAGGATCATTCTGAAGCCGGTTCGGACCAGCTCGTGGTCATCTACGAGTACAACGTCAATCATCGTGCGCCCTCCCTGGATAGGTATTGTGCACCTGCAAAGTAGGCGGGTGGCCGACACATTGCAAGCCCGTAACCCCTCGTCCAGCAAGGATTTTCCATATAGCGCCAAACCTCACACGAGTAGTAGGGAATCACCTACATACATGCCCCAATTTAAATGTCATCATTTGGTATATAGAACGTCGTAAGTCACGCAAGTCGTAGTCCCCCTGCAAGGCTAGTTCGCACTACCCGATGGAGGTATCGATGGTGATCTACTCGCTCAAGCAATCTCCGGATGGGGATTGGAGCATCCGCCGAGAGTCTGCAACCCTGTTTAGCCAGCTCCGGCTGGGCCCTGCCATCCAACTGGCGCGTGAAGCAGCCCGCGACGAACACACCCGTTCCGGCCGCAGCACCTGCGTTGAGATGCCAGGCCCCGCTTCCACGATTCGTCTGGCGCAGTACGCGCGTCCGGGTGCGCCGATTGAAAGTGCCGTAGCCTGAAGTCGTTCAAATAAACGGAGCGCCCTGCTCCGCTGAATGGTAGGCGCATGTTACGATCCGCGCGCCTGCAGCCTCCATCACTCGGTAGCTGCCTCCAGCCCGGATGGCGAAACAGGTAGACGCAAGAGACTTAAAATCTCTCGACCGCAAGGTCATGCCGGTTCGATCCCGGCTCCGGGCACCATCAGCTTCAAGCATTTAGGCATTCGCCCGACTGCCTGCTCCTCTCCCAAAATCCCATGGCTCCGACGCGGCTTCGACTATTTGCCAGTGGCAAATAATCGGTACGGCACGCAGAGGAATGATCAGGCATGAGGCGCACAACTGCGATGTCCATGGACATTCTGTTGCGCGAAATTACATAGCTCGACGAGCTTGTGCCTCGATTGATCACAACACATGGTGATCTTCTTCGTCAGGCTTATTCGGCATGCTCAAAGAACGCATGCGCTGCTTTTCCGAAGCGACGCTTTTGCCCGCATTGCTTCCAGCATCCCCGTCCTCTTAGGGTTTTCCAAAAAAACGGCCATAGGCGAACTAATTGCCGCCCACCTCGCCCACACACCTGTGAAACGGCGGTTTTGCGTCGCCTCGATCTTTCCGAGAAAACGATTCGGTGATCACTGACACCCTACTGCTGCATACCTTCTAGACGGCGCCAGTCCTAGCAAGAACGCGACCGTCTGGCCGTGTGCCTTACCGGTTGACATAGGCTCGCTTATTAATGAGAATTATTCCCATTAACACGATTTAACTCCGATATCACGGCGCTTGAAACCGGGTATCGCGACGCGATGGCCGGGAATTTCGCTACATGGTGATTGTTTGCGCGTTTTTATTGAGCGTCTTGGGCGCGGTGCTGCTTTATCTCTCGCATGAGCAACAGCGTTTGCTGCGTAGGCCGCTACCCTTCGGCGCACGCATGGCCGGAACCGTCATTGTCTTTGCCAGTGTGTGGATCTGGTGGGCCGCCTCAGGGGTTGCCGCAGGCATCGCCGGTACGCTGACTTCACTGATGCTCGCCTGGGTTGCGCTGCCCTATCTGGCCTGGTGGCGCGACAGGCGTGCCGTTGCAGCACGGGCGCAGAAACGGTGATCGGGCGTTGTCTGGCCGGGGTGCTGCTCGGTTTTCCGCTCGCAGCCGTGATCTTGCGCCTGGTGCTGCATGCATTGCCGAATGACGGCGCGGACTGGCTGATTCCGGCACTGATTCTGTTCTTTCCACTGTGGATGACGCTGATGATCGGGGCCTACGCCTTTCGTCATGCGGCGCGTGCGTGGCTTGCGCTCGGTGGCGCCAACGTCGTGGGGTTTCTCGCGCTGTGGCTGCTCGGCCATGCTGCATAAGGACGCGACGCGATGAAAGCGAGCACGCATCGCACGTTTCAGACCGTGCACACCTGGACCGGATTGCTGGCCGGCTTTGCACTGTTCGTGGCGTTCTACGCCGGCGCCTTGACCGTTTTCCACGACGCGATCGCCGCATGGCAAAACCCACCGTGGCGGAGCGCATGCGATGCCAATATCCCGGTCACGGTATTGATCGACCGGCTTGTGACGGAGCACCCCGAAGCGAAAGACGATTTCGGCATCGTGCTGCCGGTCGATCCTTCGCATGCCGCTTACGCCTATTGGCAGGATAGCCAAGGGACACGTTTTGCCAGGTATAGCGAGATGGCCAAGCCGAGCGAAGAGGCAAACCCGGGCGATCTGGCTGATTTCATCTACGCATTGCACGACTCGCTGGGCATTCCCATGGTTGGGCTTTATCTGATGGGCATCGTCAGCGTGTTGTACGGCCTCGCGCTGATTTCGGGATTTTTGATCCACCTGCCGCATCTTTTGAGCGATCTGTTCGCCATGCGCGTGGGGCACAATCTGAAGCGGCTATGGCAAGACGCGCATAACGCGATCGGTGTACTCAGCCTGCCGTTTCATATCATTTTTGCGGTGACCGGTTCGATCCTCTGCCTGTTCACCCTTACCCTCGCCGCACTCAACACCATTGCTTTTAACGGCAAGCTCTACGGTGCATTCGCGCAAGCGGTTGCAACAGCGCCCACGCTGCCGGCAAGCAACGTAGCCGCCACGATGCTGCCACCTCACGTGTTGATCGCGCACGCCAAGGGGGCTGCCGTCGCGGGCGAAGTCAGCAACTTCGAGCCGGACTATCTGCACTACATGCATTACGGCGACCGAAATGCCGTGATCGAAGTACGCGGCCTGTCGCAACACACGCTGGGCACCTACGGCACCGTGGCGCTCTCGGCGGCGGATGGCAAAGTGCTGGCGACGCATGTGGGCACGCAACACACCATCAATGGCATCACCAACTCGGCCATGTATGGCCTGCACTTCGGCACCTTCGGCGGCAACCTTGTGCGCTGGCTGTATTTTGTACTTGGCCTGGCAGGTGCGTTCCTTTTCTACTCCGGCAACCTGCTGTGGATCGAATCACGACGCAAGCGCCGCCATGCTGATCAGCCCAAGCGCACGCGCGTCATGGCGCGCGCCACGATCGGCGTTTGCATGGGTACGTGTCTGGGTATCTCTGGCGCGTTCGCCGCAACGCTGGTGGCTGCACATCTGGACATCGAAGCGGCCATGCCACAACGCATTACGTGCTATGGCCTGTTTTTCGCTGCATGTCTCTACGCCAGCCTGCGCCCCATTCCGCGCGCCGCGATAGAACTGCTTGGGGCCATCAGTGTGCTGACGATAGCGGTCGCCTGCACTGACCTGCTTGCCAATGGCACGGCATTCACCCAAGCCCACTCGCCGCAGACGCTTGCCGTACTTGGCGTCGATCTGACAGGTCTGGCACTGGGCCTGATATTCGCAACCTTGGCGCGTGCCGCAGCGCGGCGTGCCCGTCATGGCGATCCCAACAGCGTGTGGTCGACCGCCGTCACCTGATTTTCTTTTCATCTCCGATCGGCCAGCCAGCGCCAGCCGGATCATCACTCAAAGGAGTTCCACATGTTCGTGGCCGACCAACGTCGCGCGCTGTCTTGCCTGCCGTCACGCCGCCGTCTTGCGGTTTTCGTTCTCTGCGCTCTGGCTACCGGCGCGGTGCATGCGGATGACAGCGATCCACAGAATGCCAAGGTGCTTGATCAGGTCAACGTTACCGCCGCCACGCCATTGGACGTTTACCGCGCCAGCGAAGCGGATGCCGGCGCACTCGGTCAGCGCAGCCTGCTCGACACGCCTTTCAGTATCGACGCGGTGACCTCAGACCTGATCCAGAACCGGCAAGCTATCGATATCAATGAAGCATTCGCGACCGACGCCGGGGTGACTCCGCTGTCCAATGGCTACACCGGCGAATCTTCCGGTTTTGCCGTGCGCGGCCTGCCGGTGGACCTGCTCAACGGCTACAAGATGGATGGCCTGTCGATACCGAACTGGGGCAGCGATCTGCCGCTGGAGCCTTTCAGCCAGATCGAATTGCTGAAAGGACCCGGCGGTTTCATGTATGGCTTTGGGCAACCAGGCGGCATCGTCAACTTTATTTCCAAACAACCCACGCTCAAGCCGTATGCCAGCGTTACGCTGGGCTATCTCGCCAATGGCGTATTCCGGGAAGCGGTGGATTTCGGCGGTACCCTGGGCGGCCAGGGCGGCTGGGGTTATCGCGTCAACCTTGTGCATGAAGACGGCGATACCTTCGTACACGGCGGACATATCAATCGCAACGCCGCGTCGCTGACGCTCACCAAGGACATCACTTCCAACCTGCACTGGCACTTCAACAGCATCTATCAGGATCGTGATGTGCGAGGCGCCTATTACGGCATCATCCTCGGGCAGGATTTCGGCTACGCCCTCCCCGAGCCGGTGCATGTACCCGCACCGCTTCCGGGCGACCAGCGTGTGAGCCAGCCGTATACCGGCTACCAGACCACCTACCGCGTGGCCAATACAGGCCTGAAGTGGGACATCTCGCCCAACTGGAATTTCAGCCTGGATTACAGCTATGCCGAACAGACGCGCGAGAACCACGATAGCGCGCTGATCCTCATGAATAATCAAGGCGACTACACCGACCTGAACTTCCTGGGTTACTCGCGCTACAACTACCAGCAATGGCAAGGCATGTTCACCGGCAGCGTGACCACCGGCCCGATCACGCACAATCTGGTGTTCGGCGCTGCCTGGCAGGCTTTGGACGAACATTATCCGCAATACAGCGGTTCGGATTTCGGCGAAGTGGTGCTCGGCAGCGGCAATATCTACGATGTGCCGGTATTCCCCAATCCCAACACGCCGGTCAGCCGCGCAACCTACCTGGCGGAAACCACCACGCAACGCGCGCTGTTCGCCAGCGACACGCTGACTTTCTCGCAGCAGTGGTCCGCCCTGCTCGGCCTGCGCTACATCGAATATATCGATACATCGTATAACGACGGCAGCACCACGCCCGCCGCCCGCTACAACCAGAATCCGGTCACCCCCACGGCCGCGCTGATGTACAAGCCGATCGCGCCGGTCACGCTGTACGCCAGCTATGTGCAGTCGCTGGAACAACCCGCCAGCGCACCGGAAACGGCGGTCAATGCCTACCAGACCTTTGCTCCCACCATGAGCAAGCAATTCGAACTCGGCGCCAAGACCGAATTCGATACCTGGAGCACCAACCTCGCCCTGTTCCAGGTGCAACGCGGCCTGCAATACCTCACCAGCGACAACGTCTATGTGCAGAACGGACAGACCCGTTATCAAGGCATCGATTTATCCACGCAGACCAGCCTGGGCAAGAACTGGACGCTGATGGGTGGTGTGATGTACCTGGATGCCACCAACGTACTCGCTGCCCCAGACGTAAATGGCAAGCGCGCTTATGGGGCGCCGCGGCTGCAAGGCAATGTGTATGTCGAATACCGCGTGCCGCAGATTCCCGGCCTGTTCCTGACCGGAGGTGCCCGCTATGTGGGTAACGAAGCGGTCGAGGCCGACAACAGCAATTTCATCGGCGCGTATCACACCTTCGATCTCGGTGCCCGCTACACCACGATGATGGGCAACCATCCGGTGACCTATCGCGTCGGCGTCGACAACCTGACCAACGAGAAATACTGGCTGACCAGCTTCGGTTTCATTCTCAACCAGGGCACACCGCGCACGGTGCGGGCAAGCGTGACGTTTACGCTATAAGGCATAACGGCGATGGTCACCACGGATCGCATCACCGCCTAAGGGAGTAATAAGTAACTCCGGGCAAGCTTGGTCTACCTCATAGACCGAGCTTGCCTCATGCATCGATCCCCGTTTGTCCCTATCTGCGCCGCCGTACTGGCTTCAGTGGCGGGCCTTGCCGCCACCTTGTCGCTGGCCGACAGCCCTGCGTCGTCCAGCCTAAAAGTGATCAGCCAGCTGAAGCTGGGCGGCGCGGGTGGCTGGGACTATCTCAGTTTCGACGCACAGCGCCGGCACTTGTTTGTCAGCCGTGGTGATCACGTGGCCGTGATCGATGTTGATGCCGGCAAGCAGATCGGCAGCATCCCCAACACGTACGGCGTGCATGGCATCGCCGTTGCGCAGGATCTGCATCTTGGCTTTACCAGCAACGGCAAGGCCGACTCGGTGACCGCATTCAATCTGGATACGCTCAAGACCGTTGCCACCATCACTGGGACGGGACAGAAGCCGGACTCCATCCTTTACGACAGCGCCTCGCACCACGTTTTTACCTTCAACGGCAAGAGCGGCGATGCCAGCGTGATCGATCCAGCCAAACACGCGGTGATCGCCACCATTGCCCTGCCCGGCAAGCCGGAGTTTTCGGTGACGGACGAGGCTGGCCATCTCTACGTCAATCTCGAAGACAAATCCGAATTGGCGCAGATCGACAGCCGCAGCAATAAAGTGCTGCATACCTGGTCGCTCGCACCATGCGAATCACCCAGCGGACTGGCGATGGACGTGGCGCATCAGCGCCTTTTCTCGGTATGCGACAACCGCACCATGACTGTGCTGGACGCCAATGACGGCCATCGCGTCGCGACCGTGGCGATCGGCGACGGCCCGGACGCGGTGACCTTTGATGCCGCACAGAACACGATCTACAGCTCCAACGGTGAAAGCGGCACGCTCACCGTGATCCACGAAGACGATCCGGACCACTATAGCGTCGTTGCGAACGTACCGACGCAGGTCAGCGCGCGCACCCAGGCGCTGGATCCGCAGAAGCACCGCATCTATCTGTCTGCCGCACAACTGGGCAGCGGAAAAGATGCACGCGGACACCGGCAGATCGCGCCGGGCAGCTTTGCGATTCTGACCGTAGGCCAGCCGTGAACGCATGCAGGGGCGATGCTTGGCGCCCGCCCCTGCTTACTCCATATCCGGCGATGACGCGATGTCCACCGCGCCCGAGCTGGGAATGGTCACGCGCACACGCAAACCACGGCCGGATGGTGCATCCAGCAATTCAATCGTTGCATTGTGCAGCTGCGCAGCGCGCTGCACGATCGAAAGGCCCAGACCATAGCCATCGCCACTGCTGCTGGCTTCCCGATGAAACCGCGCAAAGACACTGGCACGCCGCTCGGCGGGAATGCCCGGCCCGTTGTCGATCACTTCGAGCACCACGTTGGCGGCGTAGCGCTCCAGCGACAACTGCACCATGCCCTGGCTGGGCACGTGGTGCATGGCGTTTTCGATCAGGTTGCGCAATAACGCCGCTAGCGCCGCCTCATAGCCCTGCACCTTCAGGCTTTCCTCGTGCTCGAGGAAGGCGAAATCCACCCCGCTTTCGCCGAGCAGCGGAGCGAGTTCGTCGATCACATTCATGGCCACGACCACCAGATCGACCTCACTGCGCTGGCCCGCAGCCACGCCGGCTTCAAGTCGCGCCAAGGCCAGCAACTGCTCGATACGCCGCGCCAGTCGTGACAGCCCCAATTGCGCGCTGCTCAAGCGCGCCCGGGTATCGGCGGACAGCTCACCGGACATGGCGGTGTCCAGATGAATCATGGTCGATGCCAGCGGCGTGCGCAGCTCATGCGCCACATCCGCGCTGAAGCGGCGCTCACGCTCAAGCGCATCTTCCAGACGCCCCAGTTGCGAGTTCAGCGCCTGCACCACCGGTTGCAATTCCTGCGGCGCACGATCCAGTTGAATCGGCTGGCGGCTGCCTGGTGCGCGCGATGCCAACGCCTGCGTGAGCCGCTGCAACGGATCAAGACCGCGTCCCACGGCCCAGCCGACCAACAAGGCCAGCAACGGCAGACCGATCAGCTGCGTCAGGCCCAGATCAACCGACAGCGCATGCGTGATATCGCGGCGGCTATCGTCGCGCTCGCCCATGCGGATAACCACGCCGTTGGACTCATCCACCAGGGTGAACACACGCCAGCCGTAACCCTCGAAAAAATAATCCTCGAAACCGGATATCAACGTGTGCGGCAACGGCAATCGGGCAAAATTGGCCGTGCTCAGCTGCATCTGGCCATGCAGATCGAATACCTGATAACCCACTTCCGTTTCGTAAGTGCGCGCGTGCAGCAGCAGCTCCTCGGCTTCGCGACCGATGATCGGCACAATCAACGGCTCCTGCCCTGGCTTGCGCAACGCGTGGACACCGCCGTTCTGGATCAGCACATCCAGCGTACGTGCCGATTGCGCCAAACGGCCATCGAGCAACTCGCGCGTTTCCTTCAAGGTGCTCTTATAACTGTACAAGCCGAGCGGCAGCAGCACGGCCACCAGCACGGCGATAATCATCCAGCGCAGGCGTCCGCGCAGACTCAATGGACTCACGTGGGATCCCTGGGAATCATGTAGCCCACACCGCGAATGGTGCGGATGGCGTCGAAACTCAATTTGCGGCGCAGGGCATGGATCTGCACCTCCAGCGCGCTGCTGCCGACGGAGTTATCCAGGCCGTAAAGCGAGTTTTCCAGATGCTCGCGGCGTACGATGCGCCCGGCGCGTTCCATCAGGATGCGCAGCAGCGAAAACTCACGCCGGGTCAGCTCCACGCGCTTGCCGCGGTACTCCGCTTCGGAGGTGCCGATATCCAGGCTGATCACTCCGACATCGATGCGATTGGCGGCGAGTCCCTGCGCTCGCCGCGTCAGCGAACGGATGCGTGCACTGAGCTCGTCCAGGTGAAACGGCTTGACCAGGTAATCATCGGCACCCGCATCCAGACCGCGCACGCGCGCCTCCAGTGCGTCGCGGGCGGTCATCACGATCACCGGCGTATTGACATGGGCACGGCGTGCCTCGGCCAGCACTTCCAGGCCGTCCTTGTTGGGCAGTCCCAGGTCCAGCAAGACAAGATCGGCAGTCTGGTCGCGCAGGGCCAGCAGCGCCTCGCGTCCATCGCGCAGCCAGGTCACCGCATAGGAAAGCTGCTCAAGCGCATGCTTGATCGCCGTGCCCAGTTGCAGGTCGTCTTCGACCAGGATGATGTGCATAACGTCGTTACCTTCGGCCAACCATACCGGGAGGTATTGCCCCAGTCGATCATTGTGCAGAGATTAGCTTAGGGCGGTCTTACCGTTGTCATCACGGGCCGTCGACAGTTTCAGGGAATGGCGGTTTTCGTGATCCGCCTGACAGACCGCCTCCGCCGTGGCTCAAGAACGGTGAGATGTGTCTTGGTGCACATATCGCACATAAAGAAAAACGTGCGCACGTCCGGTTCACACCCGCTGCACGCCGCGATCGCGACATTACCCCGGCTTTGAACACCAAAGCACATGCCATGGAAAGTTGGCTGGGGAGTCGCCCTATTTCATGAGGTTACGTTTCGCTGCGCTATGAGGGGCAACGCCCTTCGTCTGCGATGGACCGCTTTTTTCATTACGTAGAGGAGTGCGCGATTTATGAAACCCTTTAGTTCCAGGCGTATGGCGTGGATGAGCAGGTGGATGCTCGCCGTCGTGTCACTGGCAAGCATGGTGGGTCTGGCGCAAGCAGCCGACGACACCCAGGCACAGGCCACGCTCACCACGGTCAGTTCAATCGCCCCTGACCTGCGTCCGCAAAATGTTCCGCTGGATTACGTCATCACGCCCAACGGCTATTTTGAATGCGGCTTGGTATCGCAAGACGCAAGGTGACCTGAAGGCGTTCATGGAAGCCTTTGCGGCACGGCTCGACGGCGCCATTCCCGGCCGGGTCGCGGTGGAATGCCATAAGGACGGCCTGTTCGCCAAGGCCAGCCATGCGGCCAGGATCAGCGTCGAAGCCCACGATCACATCTACGTGCTAGAGCCGCAAACGCGAAGTGGGCTGGGGTGAGGAGCCCATTCTGCGAAAGAATCACATTAAGGCCCATGGTCCCGGCAGCGATATGCTATGCAGCCATGACACAGGCCACCCCACCCCGCCTTGGTGAAGACAACCGCGCGCTGCAGACCCTGCAACGCGAATACGCACGAGGCACACATATCGAACCGCATGTGCATGCCTGGGCGCAGGTGCTCTACGCCGTGCAGGGCGTGATGTGGGTGGAAATCGAACACGAAGCGCTGGTGGTGCCCCCGCAGCGTGCGGTCTGGCTGCCGGCCGGCCTGTCCCACTCGATAAAGATGATGAGTGCGGTGCGGATGCGTAATCTCTATCTGCGCCCGCACGATGTCGCCGAGCTCAGCCAACATGGCGAAGTGTTCGAAGTCAGCCCGCTACTGCGGCAGTTGATCGTAGTCATGGCCGAAGAAGGCGATCAGCGCAGCGAGGCGTACTGCGAAGCCGCGTATCGGTTGATCGTGCTGGAGCTGCTCGGCGCCAAGCGCAGCGCACTACGCATTGCGCTGCCGACCGGCGCGGATCGGCGCCTTGAAACAGTGTGCCGCGCGGTGATCGGCAATCCCACGCAGGACATCAGCCTGGAACATTACGCCGAACATGCAGGCGCCAGTGTGCGTACGCTCTCGCGGTTATTTCAGCAAGAGCTGGGCATGGGCTTTGCCGAATGGCGCCGGCAAGTGCAGTTGGCCGTGGCCACTTCGCGCCTGAGTGAAGGACACGCCATCAACGCCATCGCGCGTTCGCTGGGCTATCTGCCCAGCAGTTTCAGCGACATGTTCCGCCGCGAACTGGGCGCGGCGCCCGCGGCTTATGTTCCGCCCGCGGGCGGAGCCGATTCCTAGCCTTCCCCACGCCCCAGCAGCTTGGCCGAAATTCGAATGTCTTTGACCGGCCCTCGCCGGAGCGCTCTCTTACACTTTACCCATCGGCTCAAACCTTAGCTTGAAAACTTGCCATGAAAGCCCTGCAATTCACCCGTCACGGGTCTCCCGATGTGTTGCAATACGTCGATGTGGCGACACCCGATATCGATACCCACACTGCGTTGGTAAAAATCCACGCAGCCTCCATCAACCCCAGCGACGTGAAGAATGTCGCGGGCAGTTTCTCCAGCACCACGCTGCCCCGCATTCCCGGGCGCGACTTCAGCGGCGTAGTAGAACGGGGCCCGGCAGAATGGCTGGGCGCGGAAGTATGGGGAACCGGCGGCGATATCGGCTTCACACTCGATGGTACGCATGCTGAATA
The DNA here is from genome assembly GCF_016904955.1 of Dyella flava. Classification (GTDB taxonomy): domain Bacteria; phylum Pseudomonadota; class Gammaproteobacteria; order Xanthomonadales; family Rhodanobacteraceae; genus Dyella_B; species Dyella_B flava. Next base: position 56,863 of record NZ_JADIKE010000035.1, read on the forward strand.
TATCAAGGTGCCGGTCAGCGCCCTGGTTCGCAAGCCCACCACCCTGACGCATGAAGAGGCTTCGGCCATTGGCGTCAATTTCTCGGTGGCCTGGCTGGGCACCATCGACTTCGCGCAACTACGCGAGGGCGAAACCATCGCCGTCATTGGCGCAGGCGGCGGCGTGGGCGGCGCAGTAACGCAGATCGCCAAGTCGCTGGGTTGCCGCGTTATCGGCATCGATCGCCAACCGGTCGATCCGCAGTCGCCTGCCGGCAGGCTCATCGACACGTTCGTGCCCTTCGATGAGCACACGATTGCCAACGTGCGTGACATCCAGGGGCTCACCAAGGGCGTGGATGTGGTTTACGACACCGTGGGCGGCATCGCTTTCGAAACCGCACTTGGGTTGGCGCGGTGGCGGGGACGCGTGGTGGAAATCAGCGCCATCGGGCGCCGCCGGGTCGAATTCGATCTGATCAACTTCTATCGCAACGAAACGCAGTTGTTCGGTGCCGACAGCGCGAAACTCGGCGTAGCGGAGTCCGCGCCAATGATGCAAGCCATTGCCCGACAGTTCGAGAGCGGCAAGTTCGACGCCCCGGTGATTGCACATCGCTATACGCTTGCGCAGGGTCGAGAGGCTTATGAGGCCGTTTCCGCAGGCACGTCCGGCCGGATCGTGCTGCTGCCATGATCCCCCCTCTCCCCAAGGAACAACCATGAAGGCTTATCTCGTATCGCTGATCGTCGGGACGATTGTTGGCGTGACCTACGGAGTATTACGCGTGAAATCGCCAGCCCCGCCGACCGTTGCCCTGATCGGACTGTTCGGCATGCTGGCCGGCGAGCAGTTGATTACCCTGGTTCGCCATATGCTGCGCTGACCCCGGGGGTCACTCCGCGCTGGCGGCCTTGGGTTTCCGTCCGCGGCGTGGCTTGGCTTCCGTCTGGGCAATCAGGCTCTGCAGGTAGGCAATGCCCTCCTCCTCCGGAAAGAACGACACCACGTCCGCCACGGTCAGATTGTGACGCTCACGGAGTGCCAGGAACTCTAGCTTTGCCCGTTCCATGGCTGACATGGCCGCCTGCTTGGCGGTCTGCTTCTTGGTCGAACGCTGCTCAATCTGCTTATCGAGCGCCGCGAGTTCTTCCTGGAAGCGGCGGAAGGCGTCTTTGGGGAGGGTCATGGCGACTTGGGGTGTTGCGGGAACGCCGATTATCTCACACGAAGCAAGGCCTTAGCGCGCTTTCCGGGCCCATCGAACCCGTCCCTTCGCCCCCACTCCGGCCCCCAGGCCTACACCCCGACTTTCACGTTTTAAAGCGCATTGACGCGTATCATGCACAGCAGGCAAAGGGAGCCTGTTCTTTGTTCCCCCACATCGGATCGCCGTCGAATCCCACATCCCCGGCGATGGCACAGTCTTAGCTTTACTAGCTTCAGCGGCACTACGTCTAGGCGTCACCGGAACTCACACCGCTCATGGATGGCTGGGGTGCGGTTATCTCGGGCTCTGGAGCAGCGGCGATGCTCACATCCATCAGCGAAAACAAATGGCTGCGCCAAGCTGCGGTATTTGTTCTTTATACGTTGGCTTACGAGCTGCTAAGGCCCTATTCCAATGGCATCTGGACGCTCACTTGCGGGCTCCGCTTGAGCTGCCTGCTGCTGCTTCCCTACCGCTACTGGCCTACGTTGGCCTGCGCCGAAATCGCACCGCTGGTCTACAACAACGACCCGTACCTGAGTCAGTTCGGATCCGCCTGGACGGTACTCAATTCCATTCCCGTCATTCTCTATGTGATGCCCGTTGTCTGGTGGTGCCGGGAAAAACTCCCGCTGTTTCCGAACAAACGGCTGGTCAACGTCAACATCCTGCTGTTCTGCGCCGTGCTGGCGTCAGCCATCTGGGTTGCCACCACATTCGCCATCATGGCAACCAGCAAGGAGACGGAACCGTTATCCGCCACGACTTACCGACTCGAGGCCGTGCAGATCTTCCTGGGAAGATACGCAGGTATCCTGACGATTCTGCCGCTTGCGCTCGCCTTCAAGTTGCAGCGGCCCAGCCCGCTGTCGGCTCGCCTTGTCCAGTGGGCCAGAAGCCGGCTGACGCTTGAAATGCTGGTGCTATTGCTTCCCACGCTCGCCGTGCTGGCATGGCTCAACTATCGCGCCGAGCCGGGTGCACAACTGGTGATCCGCATGGCCATGTTCCTGCCTGCCGCATGGCTCACCATGAAACACGGCTGGCGTGCGGCGGCCATTGGCATCACCGCCGTGATGGTCTGTAACTTCCTCAGCCTGGAATCTCGCCCGGGTGCCATTTACGTAGCCGGCATCCAGGCATTCATCGCCTTTTCCTCAACCTGCCTGTTTGTTCTCGGCGCGCATATCTCGGCGCAAAACGCTGCGGAAGAACAGGAACGGCTGGATGCGCAAGCGGCCGTGAAACTTGCCCAGCAAGGACTGTATCTGTGTGAAGTGCGCATGCGTCAGACCGCACAAGCGCTGGAATATCTGAGCGGAACCGTGCAATTGACGCAGACCCGGCTACTCAACCGGTTCAAGCACATGCTGCCGACGACCGAGGGCCAGAACTACTACCGGCAAGCGGCAACCGCACAAAGTCAGATGTACCGGCTGGCCGAATCCATGCATCCCACCGCGTGGCGTGAGCGTGGGCTACCGGCTGCCCTGCGGGAAACGATTGCGCGAGTGCTTGACGAAGCGGGTCTGGCTTATCGATTTGAACTGAAGGGCCGGGGGCTCAGCCAGCTCTCGCCGGGTATCCACGCGGCCATCTATCGCCTGGCATGCGAGGCCGTTGTATATGTCAGCGAACAGCAGCCCTGCTCGACCATCTTTACGTCCCTGCGCGGCGGCCTCACCCATCAGCAACGCTGGGCCGTGCTGCGCGTGGAAGGCATCGTCGCACAGCCCCCTGATGACGCCACTCACAAGAAATACGAGAGCCAGTCATTGGCGTCCAAGCTGGGCGTACTTGGGTTGGATATCCAGGCGATGAAAGATCATGTCCACCTTTACGGCGGCGAGCTTCATATACGACGGTCGGCGGGAAAGGTGCAAATTACCGCATTGCTTCACAATGCCGCTCAACAAGTACGAGGGGCGCAACACGCTCCCCCCGTACTTGAACTCTACCTAAGCTAGAGATGGGTGGTGATCGCCGATTATTGGCCGGTCTTGGAAACCACCTGGCCGGTGCAATCAAATTTCGTGCAGGTATCAGGGCCGGAAGTAACCTGGCCAGTGCAATCGAACTTCGTGCACGCATCACCGTCAATGACATTCAACACGACAGTGCCGTTGTCGGCAGCAAGCGCGGTAATTTGCGTGGCGCCGTCACGATAAACCGTCTCGCCGCTGCTGGATGATGATGTGGTGACGTAGGCTGCATCGACACCGACAGGCAACGTCAGCACGACGTGATCAGCAACAGCAACGGCACCAAGAACGGTACCGTTCAAATCATTGACCTGTATATACCGAACCCCCTCACGGACAAACAGGTAAACATGAAAATGCGGACTTACACTGACATCGGCCGCATTCGGCCAGGCCTGTCCAAGGCCGGTCGATGGTGGCTGACTTGCCAGCGCAGATATCGAAAGGGTAGCTGTCAGCAGCGCGCCGATGATCGCCTTACGCGAAACCAATGCATGCGATTTGCAGAACATAAAAACCCCCTACGCGTCGGATTGCGGCAACAATTGCCGAATGAAATGTAGCATTCGGCAATGTGTCCATAACGCAAAGGAATCTGGCCCATTGACCAATGTCGTTGGCTTAAATGGCGTCAGATTTATTCGATGGGACTGACCAGCCTCTTTCTAGCGAAGAGATGGTCCCCACGGGTTTTTGCGGCCTTTATTTATCCAACATCGCAGAGGTGCATTGTCTCTTCCACACCTGCGCTTTTCTAGAAAATCCGATACCGCAACATGCATATTTCGTACATGGCATACCGATAACTCGTCGCTTTTCCAATCAACAAAGCAAGCATATCCCTTCACCAAAGATGTACTTTGCCATGCATCACGACAAGTATTTCCAGGCAGTCACCCACACAGCACCTGACTTGGAATATCGCGAACAAATACGAACCATGCTCGAAATAAATAAACACCCCATTCATTAAATAGTGCGGTGTTTATTGCATTTGCGTGGCCAGTCTTTATAACCTACACATCCAGACACCCTGACAACAAGGACCATCCATGGCGATCGATCTCAAATCCCTTTCTCCCAAAGAACTCAAGGCACTCATTGCACATGCCGAATCACAGATGCAGGAAGCGAGGGCCAGCCAGGTACAGGAAGTCAGGAAGAAGATCGACGCACTGTTGAGCAATGCCGGCCTTACCCTGGCCGATATCTATCCGGTCCGCGGCGGCAAAGGCGGCAAACGCGGCGCTGTCGCTCCCAAGTACCGTAATCCGGAGGATCCGAGCCAGACCTGGACGGGGCGCGGCAAGCGTCCACTGTGGTTTGCGGCTGCACTGAAGCGCCGTGGCGTAACGGCAGAGAGCCTGTTGATTGCCGGCGCCAAAAAAACGGCGAAGGCTGCGCCGGCCAAGCGGGCTGCGAAGAAGGCAGTTCGCAAGAGGACGAAACGCCACTGATATTTACTTGCACGTGAAACAAAACAAAAGCCCCGCAGGAGAGATGCTGCGGGGCTTTGTTTTGCGGGTTCTGCCTAACCGATTTTTTAGTCCGACATAAAAAACGAGAGCGGCGAGTACTCGTCTTAAACTCTCTTGGCGAAATCTTCAAAGCGCTTACAACATGCAAGGCGGGATCGCCAAAACGCAGTCGTTGTTGGTGCAGTCCCTCACGCATGCAATGTGGAGCCAGGATCTGTGTTCCTGCCGTTTCGGGGAACAAATCCATCAGGCGTAAGAGCTCGGCACTTTTCCGACTATCGCTGCGTGATACGTGGGATTGTCTGGCCCATCCGTAGACCGAGTTCCTCTGCGCGTAGCGCTGCGCGGCCTGGCTTCGACTGTCCTTGCTGTTCCAGGCAAATTTGTTGAACCGGGGCTCTCATCGCAAATCACTCTCTCCGCCACCCATAAAAAAACGCCCGGCCGGGCGTTTTTTTATGGGTGGCGGAGAGAGTGGGATTCGAACCCACGGTAGGCTTACACCTACGGCAGTTTTCAAGACTGCTGCCTTAAACCACTCGGCCATCTCTCCGATTTGTTTGCCGGCCGGCTTATGAGTCTGTCCAGCCTTGCGAGGTCGATAATCCTATCAGGAACCGCGCACCCGCGGGCTATTTGAACCTTTGCGGGATAGCGCGAACAGCGCCCAGACCATGATGACGACTGGAATCAAGCCACCCAACAACGGGAACAGTGTGGCGGGATGGCGCAGCACCATCGGTATCAATTGCGTCGCCGTGGCAAAGGCGATGATCCACAAGCGCCAGCTGCGACGCCTGCGAGCGATCCAGAAGCTGGCCAAGACCAGCACCATGGCGATGATGCTTAGCACCAGGTCAAGGGTGGGGAGCTCCCACACCGTGGCGAAGCTCAGGCGCGTGCCGATCACGGAGGCGAGCACGAACATCAGGAAATAACTGGTGTAGAACTCCACTTTGTCCCATGACGTGCGCGCCGGCGTGTTCATGCAATTTTCTCCGTGCCTCCCATATAGGGGCGAAGGATTTCAGGGATGCTGATCGAGCCATCGGCATTCTGGTAGTTTTCCATCACCGCGATCAACGTGCGGCCAACGGCGAGACCGGAGCCGTTGAGGGTGTGTACCAGTTCGGGCTTGTTGGTATCGGGGTTGCGTACGCGGGCCTGCAGGCGACGTGCCTGGAAGTCTTCGCAGTTGGAGCAACTGGAAATTTCGCGATAGGTGTTCTGGCTGGGCAGCCAGACTTCCAGGTCGTAGGTTTTGGCGGACTGGAAGCCCATGTCACCGGTGCATAGCAGCAGCTTGCGGTATGGCAGGCCGAGCTTCTGCAACACCTTCTCGGCGTGGCCGACCATTTCCTCAAGCTGTGCGTAGGAATTGCTGGCGCGCGCCACCTGCACCATTTCCACTTTTTCGAATTGGTGCTGGCGTATCATGCCGCGCACATCACGGCCGTAGCTGCCTGCTTCGGCACGGAAGCACAGCGAGTGCGCGGTGAGGCGCAGCGGCAGCGCATCCGTATCCTGGATGGTGTCCCGCACGAGGTTGGTCAGCGACACTTCGGCGGTCGGAATCAGGTAACGACGGGAATCGCCAACCTGGGTCGCAAACAAGTCTTCTTCGAACTTCGGCAACTGAGTGGTGCCGAACATCGAATCGCTATTGACCAGCACCGGCACGTTGCATTCGAGATAACCATGCTCGCGCGTGTGCAAGTCGATCATGAACTGCCCCAGCGCACGATGCAGCTGAGCCAGTTGACCGCGCATCACGGTAAAGCGCGCACCCGAGAGCTTGGCCCCGGCTTCGCCATCCAGCCAGCCATGCCGTTCGCCAAGATCGACGTGATCCTTCACTTCGAAATCGAAACTACGCGGCGTGCCCCAGCGGCTGACTTCATGATTGTCGGTTTCGTCCGTGCCGACCGGCACGGACTCGTGCGGGACGTTGGGGATCAGCAGTGCGATGTCGGACAACTTGGCCTGCACGTCCGCCAGCGCCTGCTCATTGGCCTTGAGCTTGTCGCCGATGCCGGCGACTTCCGCCATCAGCGGCGCGACATCCTCACCTTTGGCCTTGGCCTGGCCGATGGCCTTGGAACGGGTGTTGCGCAGGTTCTGCAGTTCCTGGGTCTCGGTGGACAGCTGCTTGCGTTGGCCTTCCAGCGCCTCCACGGCGGCCACGTCGAGCGTGAAGCCTCGGGTTTCCTTGAGACGCGCGGCGGTTTCGGCGAGGCGCGAACGCAGCAATGCGGGGTCCAGCATGTTCGGATCCGATATCAGGGCAAGAACGGGGGATTATCGCTGCCGCGCCTCCGCCGTCGCAACGCGGCATGCTCCCGGACGCGGAAGGCTTCCAGCCTCCGCGCCCGGATTCACTCAGGCCGATTTCCGCTGCCCCCGCCCCCGCCCCAGCCACCACGCCATCACGGCGCCGGCCAGCAGCCAGCCGATGACTTGCTCGATCAGGGCGGCCCAGGTGAAGTCGGCAGGAAAACGATACCAATTCCAATAGGGCACCAGGACGCTAAGCCAGGCAAAGACTGGCGCAGCGACCGCGATAGCCATGCGCTTGGCGAACCCAAAGGTGGACAACCCCATCAGGAAGGCCAAGGCCAACGACGCCAGGGTGTCCGACGCCCACTGGCGCGGCAACTGGCGGCCCATCTTGGTCATATCCTCGCCTTGCGGCAGGTAGACCACCAGCGCGTAGGGCAATGCGACCGCCTTTTGCTGGTAGGCCGCCTTGGCAGCCGGGTCGTTCCATTGGTGAGGATCAAGGGAAGGCAGCAGATAGACGCCTGCCTGCTCACCCAGCCCCTCGTGCAGGCTACCGAGCACGGCGTCCTCATGCGCCGGCTGATGGATGCCCTGATTGCCCAGCCCCAGCGCCATATGCGCTACGGCGCCCCAGCAGAACATCACGATGCCACCGAATATCGCTGCAACCAGTATGCGCATGGGTAGCCCTCCCCGGCTGGATGTTAGCCTCCACTCTAGGTGCGGGGCTGGTGAAGCGCAATTTATTGGCAAACGGCGCGACCGCAATGAATCCGCCCCTCGCCCGGAGGGGAGAGAGTCAGTTCACACAAGGGTTAAGCGCTCTTCCCTTTTTTCTCGCTACGCGCCTTCGCGCGCGCTTCGCGCAACGCCAGCAACTTCTCGCGCAGCTTCAGTTCGAGTCCGCGTTCGACCGGCTGGTAGAACTCAGTACCAGCCAGCGCATCCGGCAGACATTGCTGATCCAGCGCGATGCCACCTTCGGCGTCGTGGTCGTATTGATAGCCCTTGCCGTACCCCAGCCCTTTCATCAGCCTGGTCGGCGCATTGCGCAAATGCATCGGCACGTCCAGCGTGCCGGTTTCGCCGACCACGGCACGTGCCTGGTTGTAGGCCATGTAGGCGGCATTGCTCTTGGGTGCGATCGCCAACCAGATCGCCAGTTGCGCCAAGCCCAGTTCACCCTCCGGGCTGCCAAGACGTTCGTAGGTATCCCACGCATCCAGGGCCATGCGCCAGGCGCGCGGTTCAGCGAGGCCCACATCTTCCACCGCCATGCGTGTCAGGCGGCGTGCGAGGTAGAGCGGATCGCAGCCGCCGTCCAGCATGCGCACGAGCCAGTACACCGCGGCGTCCGGATCGGAAGAGCGCACGGATTTATGCAACGCCGAAATCTGGTCGTAGAACTGCTCGCCGCCTTTGTCGAAGCGGCGTGTGCGGTCGGCCAGTACCTGCTCCAGCGTGCCGTGGTCGATCACACCGCCATCGGCCAGCTCGGCGGCGATTTCCAGCAGGGTCAGGGCACGGCGCACATCGCCATCAGCTGCCTGGGCAATGAGTTGCAAGGCGGAATCGGCGACATCGAGCTTCAGCGCGCCAAGACCACGCTCGTCGTCAGCCAATGCACGACGCAGGGCGCCGGTGATGTCGTCGGACGAGACCGCATCCAGCACATGCACGCGGCAGCGCGAGAGCAAGGCCGAATTCAGTTCAAAGGATGGGTTTTCGGTGGTTGCGCCGATGAAGATGATGACGCCGCGCTCGATATGCGGCAGAAAGGCGTCCTGCTGCGCCTTGTTGAAGCGATGCACCTCGTCGACGAACAACACGGTGCGCCGCCCCTGCGCAAAATTGGCTTCGGCTTCGGCCAGCGCCTTGCGCACTTCGGGCAAGCCGGAAAGCACGGCTGAAATGGCGCGGAAATCCGCATCGGCATAGCGCGCCACCAGCAGCGCGAGGGTGGTCTTGCCACAACCTGGAGGCCCCCATAGCACCATCGAATGCACACGCCCGCTTTCCAGCGCGCGCCGCAGCGCCTTGCCCGGTGCGAGCAGGCGCTGCTGGCCTACGATCTCTTCAAGGCTGCGCGGGCGCATGCGCTCGGCCAGCGGCTTGAGTTCTTCCGAGTCGGTCGCGAACAGTTCGGAGGTGTGATGCGGTCGATCCATCACCGGATAATAGGGCATCTGGCCGAGCCTCGTTTTGGCCCACTACTCCGGGCCTTTAAGGCGGGCCACAGGAGCGCCTCAGGCTCTCCTTGCCGATCTGCGCCGGAGGAGGTTCAGAACATTGCGTTCCGACTGCACATCCCATCTTGCAGTCAACGATTATTCACGATTATTATTTCTTAAAATCGTCATTACGCTGATGCTTCATTTCTTAGAGCAAGCTTAAATTGCTCAATAAATAATCACAAAATCGTCACTTCATTACAGCGATTATTCAAACCTTAGAGCAGGCTTAGCGTATTATCTTTCGCATTAAATAAAATAACGATTTAATGCATTTGTTATGTAATTGTCATATCGCGTCTCTACGGTGTCGGCCTTTCACCACCCCGCCAACACCGGAAAAAAACAATGACGCGATCGACACATGCGCTGCTCCGCTGCCCCCCTGCCTATCTTGCATTGTGCCTTGCCATGGCTATTGCCACATCGGTTTCTGCGCAGGATGCGACCAATAACGGCAATGCCCCGGTAAATGGCCCAAGCACCACCAGCAACTCGAATAACGGCACCTCATCAAATAATGCAAAAACCCTGGCAAGCATGCAGGTGACGGCTAATTCAGCCGTTAGCGCCATTGCCCCCACCCAGGGCTCGACCATTGCCGCGGAGCCGCAGTCGATCATCGGCAGCAAGTACATTGAGGAAAACATTCCGCCCACCGGCGACTACACCGACGCCATCGCCATTTCACCGAGCGTGTACACCATCGCGCCGAATGGCTCGGGCCTGATGGAAACACAGATCGCTTCCATCCGCGGCTTCCAGGACGGCCAATACAACGTGACGTTCGACGGCATTCCGTGGGGCGACTCCAACGACTTCACCCACCACTCCACCTCATACTTCACCAATGAAGACACCAGCAGCGTGACAGTCGATCGCGGCCCGGGCACGGCCAGCACGATCGGCGACGCCACCTTCGGCGGCACCGTCTCGGTGGAATCGATCAATCCGCAGGATCAATTCAACATCCGGCCGTACATCAGCTTCGGCAGCTGGGAAACCGCCGTGGAAGGCGCGCGTATCGATACCGGCAAGCTCGACAGCAGCGGTACCAGTGCCGTCATCAATGTGCAGAACGGAGAGTCGGACGGCGCCCTTACCTACGCCGGCCAGCGCCGCCAGAATGTGTTCGCCAAGGTCGTGCAGCCGTTGGGCGAGAACACCACGCTGACCTTCGGCGGCATGTGGAACAAGATCAACCAGTACGTGCCCCTCGGCGCCACCAAGGCACAGATTGCCGAATACGGCTCGAACTATGCCTTGAACAACAATCCGGACAGCCAGTCTTATTACCGCTATAACCAGGACCAGATCAGCACCTACATGGGCTATATCGGCCTGCATTCGGAATTCGACGGCTGGACGATCGACAACAAGGCCTACACCTACGCCTATAATCACTTCGGCTACAACGGCGAAGACGTCAATGGCAACACGCCCAACGGCACCGACTACAGTCCCGACGATGTGCCGGGCCAGCACATGCGCAACTGGTATCGCTCCTGGGGCGACACGTTCCGCATGAGCAAGGAAATCGGCCCGGGCGAAGCTCGCGCGGGTGTCTGGTACGACGATCAGGACAATCTGCGCTGGCAGTACGAGTTCGACGATACGCTCGACCTGCCCAATTCCCCCGACGGTTCGTTGCTCGGCGCCGCTGACCGCATCATGACGGATTCGCTGCGCACCCTGCAGCCCTACCTGGAATACCAGTGGAACATCACCGACTCCGCATGGTTCATCGCCGGCGTGAAGTACGACGATTTCAAGCGCGACATCGATGCCGAAGTGAACCAGAAGACCGGCTTGCCGCTGGATTACTCGAAGGAGTGGAATGCTACGTTGCCGTCGGCCTCGTTCCACTATGCCTTCACCTCCAACTGGACCGCGTACGCCCAATGGGCCGAAGGTTTCCTGGCGCCGAACCTCAATCTGTTCTACGTACCCAATCCGGAATTTACCGACTCCGCGCTTCAGCCGGAAAAAACCACCAACAGCCAGCTTGGTACCACCTGGAGCAGCGACCGCCTGACGCTGTCGGGTGACGTCTACAAGATCGACTTCAACAATTTCATCCAGAGTCACAAGGTCGGTGCGGACACGCAGTTCTACAACGGTGGCGGCGTGCATTACACCGGCGTCGAACTCGAGGGCACCTACATGCTGGGTGGCGGCTTCAGCGTTTACGCCAACGGATCGCTCAACCGCGCGATCCAGACTGACGACAATACGTGGAACCCCAACACCCCGCACAAGACTGCCACGCTGGGCTTTATTTACAGCAATGGCCCGATCTACGCGTCGCTGGTTGACAAGTTCGTCGGCAAGACCTACTACACAGCGAACAACAACGATGACACGGTGATCGGCGGCTATGCGATCACCAACTTCGCCGCCAGCTATACGTTCGATCCGCATATCAGCGATGTAAAGGACTTCAAGATCGGCGTGCAGCTCAACAACCTGTTCAACAACACGACCATCAACGCGTTGGCCGGCACCACCGCGGATGGCACGCCGCTGTATTGGACCATTCCAGGCCGCAACTTCAACTTCACCGTTTCGGCGGATCTGTTCTGATGAAACGCTGCGTGCTGTTGTTATCGATGCTTGTCATTGGCCAGACCGCCCTGGCTGACGGCGATGGCGCGAAACCCGCCATCGTCGAACTGTCGAACTTGCTGCCGCCTCCGCCGGCAGCAGGTTCGATGGCGGCTCAACACGATTTGCAGGCCGTATTGATGGCGCAGCAAACGCGTACGCCCCCGGAGATCGCTGCCGCCAAGGCGGATAGCAAACGCTCTGTGTTTCGCTTCTTCGACGTACTGGGACCTGAATTGCAACCGAAAGCGCTGCCGAACACGGCAGCGTTTTTCGAACGCATCGCCGACTTTGACAAGGACGAGGTCAAGGAAGCCAAGAATTATTGGCGACATCCTCGGCCTGGCGCGGTATCCAGCGAAGTGCATCCGTTGGGGATAGAGATGCCCCACGACTGGAGTTATCCCAGCGGTCACGCCACCTTCGGCTACACCACCGCCGTATTGCTGGCGAACATGCTGCCGGAAAAACGGGCGGCGATTTTTGCCCGCGCCGATGTCTATGCCGAGCATCGCATCGTGATGGGCGTGCATTTTCCCAGCGATATCGAAGCCGGGCATATCGCCGGTACGGTGATCGCGGCGGAGATCTTGCAGGACCCGAACTGGCGGCAAGGTTATGAAGCGGCGCGGCTGGAATTGCGGCATGCACTGGGCCTGCCGGCCAATCCGCCGCCCGATGGTCAGAGTCACTGAAAAACGCCCAGCTCCCTGGGTGGGGTTACCCCCGGATCAAGTCCGGGGTAACCAAGCTGCAAAAGATCAGTTCTTGAGCGGCTGCGTGGTGAGTTCCGGCAAATCGCCGATCACATCCGCACCCTTGGGCGGCGTGAAGTTGAAATCCTGCGGCGGGATCTGCGGATTGCGTTGCCAGTTGGAGAAATGGATGTCGGTGACAGCACCCAGCTGATCCTTGAACTGCATGCGCACCAGCCCACTCGCATCGAAGCCCAGATCGGCGTAGCTGAATTGCGGATCCTGGCCGGCCGAGGTCAGGCGCAGCCACACCAGACCGTCATGCTCGCCCTGCTCGGTGACGGTGAATTCCTTGTCCAACTGTTTCAGGTCGGTCAGCACCGTCAGCGGGCTGTGCGCTTCTTCCGTGTCTTGCCTGCGTACCGTCACCTGCTCCAGATCCGGATCGTAAAGCCATACGCGGCTGCCATCGGCAACGATGGTCTGCTTGTAAGGCGTCAGCGTATCCCAGCGAAACTGGCGCGGCGCTTCCAGCACCAGGGTGCCGTTGCTGGTTTGGACCTTGCCGCCGGGATCGGTCATGGTTTGCGTGAAGTTGCCGGAAATGGCATGCAGTCCCTGAGCGAAGGCGTCGAGCCGCGCACGCGCCGGGCCGGCAGCCTGGACCAGACTGCTGAGGGACAACGCAAACAAGCCGACGAGTGCGACGAAGCGAAGGCGTTTCATGGGACCTGTTCCTGATGAACCAAATAAGCCAAGTGTGCGGCGGAAAAGCTTAACGGCAGGAGAGAGTGGAGAGGAGTGAGGAGTAAGAGAGAGCCGAGATTCTCCATGCTTTCTCTCACTTCTCACTCCTCTTCCCTCACTCCTAGCTTCTCGGTGGGGGCGGCGCCAGCACCTCGCGGTTGCCGTTGTGCTGGGGTGCGCTGACGACGCCGTCCTGCTCCATCTGCTCGATCAGGCGGGCGGCGCGGTTGTAGCCGATGCGCAGATGGCGCTGTACACCGGAGATCGAGGCACGGCGGGTTTCGGTGACGATGCGTACAGCCTTGTCGTAGAGCTGTGCGTCGGCGTCGCCGCCCTCCTCGCCTTCTTGCGGCAGGCCGGCGTCGTTGATGAACTTGCCGTCGCTGGTGGCCTGCACTTCTTCCAGCACACCTTCAATGTATTGCGGCGCGCCCTGTGCCTTGAGCCAGGCCACTACGTTGTGCACTTCGTGATCGTCGACAAAAGCGCCGTGCACGCGCTCGGGCGTCGCAGTGCCGGGAGGCAGGTGAAGCATGTCGCCGTGACCCAACAGCGTTTCCGCACCGGACTGGTCAAGGATCGTGCGTGAGTCGATCTTGCTGGATACCTGGAAGGCGATACGGGTGGGGATATTCGCCTTGATCAGACCGGTAATCACATCGACCGACGGACGCTGGGTGGCGAGCACCAGATGCACGCCCGCCGCACGCGCCTTCTGGGCAAGACGCGCGATCAGCTCTTCCACCTTCTTGCCGACGATCATCATCATGTCGGCAAACTCGTCGATGATCACGACGATATAAGGCAGCGTCTCCAGCGGTTCGGCGGTGAGGCTGGGCATTTCCGGATTGGGACGGAACAGCGGATCCAGCATCGGCTGGCCGGCGTTCTCGGCGTCCTTCACCTTCTTGTTGAAGCCGGCCAGGTTGCGCACGCCCACCGCGGCCATCAGCTTGTAGCGGCGCTCCATCTCGGCCACGCACCAGCGCAATGCGTTGGCCGCTTCCTTCATGTCGGTGACGACCGGCGCCAGCAGATGCGGGATGCCTTCGTAGACCGAAAGCTCCAGCATCTTCGGGTCGATCATGATCATGCGCACGTCTTTGGCGCTGGCCTTGTACAACAGGCTCAGCACCATCGCGTTCACCGCCACCGACTTGCCCGAACCGGTGGTACCGGCCACCAACAGATGCGGCATCTTGGCCAGGTCAGCCACCACCGGGCGGCCGGCAATATCCTTGCCCAGCGCCAGCGCCAGCGGCGATTTCTGCTGGTCGTAGCGGTCGGAGCGCAGGATTTCCGACAGGTAGACGATCTGCTTCTTGGCGTTGGGGATTTCCAGGCCGATCACGTTCTTGCCCGGAATCACGTCGACCACGCGCACGCTGACCACCGAAAGGCCGCGCGCGATGTCCTTGTCCAGGCTCGACACCTGGCTGCCGCGCACACCGGCGGCGGGCTCCAGCTCAAAGCGGGTGATCACCGGACCGGGATAAACGCCGACGACCTTGGCCTCGATCTTGAAGTCCTTGAGCTTCAGCTCGACCTGGCGCGACAGCACTTCCAGGGTTTCTTCCGAATAACCCGGCCCCTGTTCCGGCGCTTCATCCAGCAGCGACAGCGGCGGGAGCTCACCCGGCTGCGCAGCGCCGACGAACAGAGGAATCTGTGTTTCCACGCGCGCACGCTCGCTCTTCACCACCGGTGCAGCGGGCGCTTCGATGCGTACAGGTTCGCGCTTGGCCTGTTTGACCGCCTCGACTTTCTTGACCACTTCGCGCTCGGCGCGCGCCTGATGCGCGGCGATCATCTCGGGCGCCTCGCGCAACTTGCCGCCGAACCAGGAGAACAGCCTCAACACGCCCTGCCCGGTCAGGTCCATCACCTTGAACCAGGACAGCCCGGTCGCCAGCGTCACCGCGATCAGGAACAGGGCCAGCAACAGCAGTGGCGCACCTTTATCGCCAAACGCGCGCAGCAGACCGTGGCCGACGGCATGGCCGATCACGCCACCGGCGCCCTCCGGTCCCATGGTGCTGTCCGGAAAGTTGATCCAGAACAGGCCGGGCAAGGTGATGAAGAAAAACACCGAGCCGATCAGGCGCAGCGATGGCTCCCACGGCTGCACATTGCGCACGCCGTGATTGCGCAGCACCTGCACGCCCAGGAACAGCAGCAGCAAGGGGAAGAAATACGCCACTCCGCCAAACAGATAGCGCAACAAGTCTGCGATATAGGCGCCCACCGTGCCGCCGAGGTTGTGCACGTGGTCGGTGGTATCGGCGTGCGACCAGCTCGGATCCGCGCCGTCGTAGCTCAGCAGGCAGACCAACAGGTACAAGGCCAATGGCAGCAGCAGCAGCGCGCCGGCCTCGCGCAGGCGGCGCTTGAGCTCTTCGCTCATGCCCTCCTTTTCCTTGGTTTTTCGGACGTTCGCGCTACGCGCCACCGGGGTCTTTTTCCTTGCAGTTTCGGGATTTGGCATACGTTTGCGCGAAGCAGTGTAACAAGGGGTGTGAGCTGAGGGACGAACGGTAGTGCGCAGGCCATCGCGGCCGCACCATCCCCCGGTCGGACGCGAGTTGCAGACAGTCTGGCTTGCCAAAGGGCGTAACCAAGTGACCTCGCTGCCCGTCCCCCGCCCCCTCAGGACGCTAGCGGCCGGCAGATGAACGGAAACACAAAACTGCCGATGCCTTGAATAGCCCTCGCGAGTTCCCCATCCTTGCGGTCTTCCGGGAAGCGGATAACCCGCCTCGCCGTTCCAGCGAATCCCCTTACAAGCAGCCAGCGAATTCTTAAGGAATTATAGCAATGAGCACCCCTAAACATAGCCGCCTGTTGATCCTCGGCTCGGGCCCCGCCGGATACACCGCAGCCGTGTACGCCGCGCGCGCCAATCTCAAGCCGACCATGATCACCGGCTTGCAGCAGGGTGGCCAATTGATGACCACCACCGATGTGGACAACTGGCCGGGCGACGTAAAGGGCGTGCAGGGACCGGAACTGATGCAGCGCATGGCCGAACACGCCGAGCGCTTCGAAACCGAGATGGTCTTCGACCATATCCACTCGGTGGACTTGAAACAGCGCCCGTTTCGCCTGAAGGGCGATTCTGGCGAATACACCTGCGATGCACTGATCATCGCCACCGGCGCTACCGCCAAGTACCTGGGTATCCCCAGCGAAGAACACTACAAGGGCAAGGGCGTCTCGGCCTGCGCTACCTGCGACGGCTTCTTCTTCCGCGATCAGGACGTAGTGGTGGTCGGCGGCGGCAACACGGCGGTGGAAGAAGCACTGTACCTGGCCAATATCGGCCGCAAGGTGTACCTGGTGCATCGCCGCGACAAGCTGCGCGCCGAGAAGATCATGCAGGACAAGCTGTTCGAGAAAGCCGCCGCCGGCAAGATCGAGCTGGTGTGGAACCACGCCATTGACGAAGTGCTGGGCGATGCTTCCGGCGTCACCGGCGTGCGCGTGAAGGACGTCAACAGCGGCGTCACCCGCGACATCGAAGCCACCGGCTTCTTCGTCGCCATCGGCCACACACCGAACACCGGCATCTTCGAAGACCAGCTTGAAATGCACGACGGCTACATCAAGATCCGCACCGGACTGGACGGCATGGCGACGATGAGCTCAGTGCCCGGCGTGTTTGCCGCCGGCGACGTGGCCGATCATGTGTATCGTCAGGCCGTGACGTCGGCCGGTTTTGGTTGCATGGCGGCGCTGGATGCCGAGCGCTGGCTGGATCAGGGCAAGCCGGCTGGCTGAGTGGCCATTGCCCAGGCTGGCTAGCGCCGCACTTGATCCGCGGCGTAAGCCAACTAGCCTGGCATTCGACAACTAGCCTGGCATTCGATGGAGATAAGCTGGGTTACGCTGCTAGCCCAGCCTACGTAACTTAAGTAACCCTGCCGCGCGTGATCGAAGCACGTTTCCACGAAAGCATCGACGACATCCCTGCCGCGAAGTGGGATGCGTTGCGTCCGGATGACAATCCGTTTCTCTCGCACGCATTCCTCGCCGGCCTCGAGCGTACGGGTTGCATTCGTCCCGACTGGGGTTGGCAGGCCCATCATCTGGGTCTGTATCGCAACAGCGAACTGATCGCCGCGGCGCCGCTGTACCTGAAAGGCAACTCGCACGGCGAGTTTGTGTTCGACTGGAGCTGGGCCAGCGCCTGGGAGCGTGCGGGCGGCGATTACTATCCCAAGCTGCTCAATGCCGTGCCCTATTCACCCGTTACCGGCCCGCGCCTGCTGGTGGGCCGCGATCCTGCGCAGGCGCCTGCTTTGCGCGAGTCTCTGGTTCAGGCAATGCAGCAGCAAACCGAGCGCCTGCAACTGTCGTCGATCCACGCCAATTTCCTGAGTGACGCGGATCTTGCCGCTTTCAAGGGCGACTGGATGGCACGCAGCGACGTGCAATTTCATTGGCACAATCGCGACTATGCAGACTTCGAGGCCTTCCTCGCCGCACTGAATCACAAGAAGCGAAAGAACATACGGCACGAGCGCCAACGAGTCGCCCGTCATGGCCTGCACATCGGGATGTACGGCGGCGCGGATCTGGATGCGCGCAGTTGGCTGCGCGTGCATGCGCTTTATGCCTCCACGTTTGACGCCAAGGGCAACCACGCCGCGCTAACTGAGGCTTTCTTCCAGTACTTGCGCAAGGAACTCGGCAACACCGTACAACTGGCGCTCGCCAAGCAAGGCGAGGACATTGTCGCCATGGCCCTGCTGTTGCGCAGCGCCACGACCTTGTATGGCCGTTACTGGGGCGCCAGCGTCGACTTGCCTGACCTGCATTTCGAGCTGTGCTACTACCAGGGTATCGAATACGCCATTGCACACGGGCTGCAACATTTCGAACCCGGCGCGCAGGGCGAACACAAACTGGCGCGCGGATTCCTCCCTGTCCGCACATATTCGCGCCATTACCTGCTGCATGAAGGCTTCCGCAGCGCCGTGGGCCGGGCGCTTGCACAGGAGCGCGAAGGCGTGGACGCTTATGCCGAAGAGTTGCTCGATCACAGCCCCTACGCCAAACCATGATTCGCCTGCCCTTACTCGACGAGCACGCACTGGATCGTTTCCCTGATCCACACACCGCGCTCGCCGAACCGAATGGGCTGCTCGCTTTCGGGGGTGATCTTTCACCCGAGCGGCTGAAGATAGCGTACGCACACGGCATATTCCCCTGGTTCAACGAAGGTGAGCCGATCCTGTGGTGGTCGCCTGATCCACGCTGCGTCTTTCATACCGAAACGCTGCGGCCCAATCGCAGCCTGCGCCGCGCCGTGGCCGGCAAGGGATGGCAGGTGACCGTCGATCGCGCTTTTCGCCGGGTCATGGAAGCCTGCGCGGCGCCGCGCCCCAGCCAATCCGGCACCTGGATCGGCCCGGCCATGATCGATGCGTACGATGAACTGCATGTGCAGGGCTACGCGCACAGTGTGGAAGTGTGGGAGGGAGACCAGCTGATCGGTGGTGTTTACGGCGTATCCATCGGCAAGCTGTTTTGTGGCGAGTCGATGTTCAGCGCACAGAGTGGCGGATCGAAGCTCGCGCTATGCGCGCTGGCCGCCTTGCTGCGTCAATGGGGGTTTCCACTGATCGATGCACAGGTCAGCAATCCTCACCTGCTGGGCCTTGGCGCCGTTGAAATGCCACGCAGCGCTTTTCTACGCAGCATCACGACGCTGGCAACGGCACCGTTCGACCCAAAACATTGGAACGACCTGCCCATCCTTACGGCAACGCGGATTTTGGAAGACGATCATTTGATGGGTTCGGCGTAAGCGCCAGCGTTTTCAGTGCCGCGTAATTGTTGAGGAAGAGCTGTACCAGCCTGGGATCCAGCTGACCACCGGCGGCGTCCTTCAAGTAGTTCAAGACATCTGTCTCCGGCCACGCCGGTTTGTAGACACGTGGAAAACTAAGCGCGTCCCATACATCCACAACGCTGAAAATGCGCGCCGCCAGCGGAATGGTTTCGCCAGCCAGACCTTGCGGATAACCGGTGCCGTCCCAGCGCTCGTGATGACTGTATGGAATGGCGCTGGCTCCGCGCAAAAATTCGATCCGTTGCAACATGTCGTAACCCATGCGCGGATGCGTGCGCATCAGGCGTGTTTCGTCTTCGTCCAGTTTGCCCGGCTTGATGAGGATGCTATCCGGCAAGGCAAGTTTGCCGATGTCATGCAGCAGCGCGCCGAACTTGATATCACGCAGGGCGTCGCTATCCAGGCCCGCCAAGCGGGCCAAACCGGTCGCCATGCGTACGACGCGCTCGGAATGATCGCTGGTTTCCTTGTGCCGGATATCCATCGCCTCGACCAGCACATGCAGGGTCTCCTCATGGCTCTTGAGCAGACGCCGGTTTGCCTCGGCCATCCGGCGCACCGTGCGGCCGATCATCCAGTACAGCAACAGGCCGGTTCCCAGCACAAACAGCCAGCCTTTGATGATCTGGTAGAAAACCAGCCGGTGCGGGTCATGCACCAAACTTCCCAGCAATTGCCCGGAGAGCCAGATATAGATGGCCGAAACCAGCACATAGGTGCCGGCGGTACGGAACTGCGGGCTTAGGACCACGAAACTGCCCTCCCCCGGGGGCGCCTGACGAACGCGCATTGTGTCATCCGCCATCATGCCCCCAGTGTGTTGCGATGCGCAAATCATCTACCGGGCGACGCGAAAATCTCGAGCAATCCAGCACGGACCCAACCAACCACCTCGAACTCAAGCTTGACGCCGCAATGCCACCTGCAAGATGCGACGTTGCAAACGATCACGCAAACTCACTGCGTCCACCAGCCCCATGCGCTCCAGTGCCGCCGCTTCCTCGACACGCGGCTCCCCCGGACGCAACAGCGCTTCAAGCAACTGCCACCTGCCCTTCCAGTTCGCGCTGGATGACTTGAGCCATTCCAGTGCCGGTAGCAGGCGTTGCTCCACGTCAGTGAAGTCGCTGCCAAACGGGAATGTCGGCATCAATCCCTTGCGCATCGGCTTGGCCAGCGCCTGCTGCAGAAGCTCGGGGCGATGTTGGCGCCAGCCGTCGGGAATCTTGAAATCCGCGGCCAGCTTGCCGTGCGACTTCGCTTCGGCCGCCAAGGCATCGATAAAACGCGCATCGCTGATCCCCAGCATCGCTTCGATACATTCGCTGTCGCTTTTGCCGCGCAGGTCGGCCACGCCATATTCGGTAATCACGATGTCACGCAGATGACGCGGGATCGTAGTGTGGCCGTAATTCCAGCGGATGTTGGTTTCGACCCCATTCTGGCCTTTGCGGGTGGCGCGCAGCATCAAGGCCGAACGGCCGTCCGGCAGTTCGTGCGCCATCGCGACGAAGTTGTATTGGCCGCCCACCCCGCTCACCACATGACCGTCGTCCAGGCCATCGGATACCGCCGAGCCGAGCAAGGTCGCCATCATGCAACTGTTGAAGAAACGCGCGCCGCGCCGCTGCAACACGGCCAGTTGCTGATGGTCGCCGTAAAGCTGGTTGACGTTGGAGATGCGGCACATATCGATCGCATCCGGATCGCTGCCGGCAGTGACATCCAGCCATTCATAAAGATCGCGCGATCCAAGAAAGAAACCGCCACGCAAATAATGGCCGCCCGGCACATCCTCCGGCAGACGGCCAGCTATCGCAGCGCGTTCCAACGCCAGGTTGTCCCAGCTCCGCCGCTTGAGAATGCCCGCCTTGGCCAGATGCATGAAGCCATCCAGCACCATTTCGCTGGCGCCGTACAGACCGGTCTTGAAGCTGGTCAGCCCACCCAGGCGCCCTGCCAGCGCGTGCGTCGAGCCACCTGCATCCAGCGCCAGCAGCGCCTGCCGCCACGCGACGTTGTCCTGATGCCGCAGCAACAAGCCTTTGACGAGCGCATCGGATAAGGCGCCGATGCCGATTTGCAGACAACCGCCATCCTTCACCAACGCACTGGCATGCAGACCCAACGCGTATTCGTTGATGTCCACCGGCGAACGCGGCAGTGCAAACAGTGGCGGGGAGGACGACGGCGACAGTTCGAGATCGAAGAAGTCATGCGGCACCTCGGCATTCCCACCGATATACGGCAAGGCCGGATGCACGACGGCCACGCACAGCGGCCGCGCTTTGCCCGCCGCCTTGACGCGATCCAGGAAATCCAGGGTCAGATCCGGATTGCAGGAAAGGCTGTAGCGCACACCACCCGGCGTGTCGTGCCGCGCCACCAGTTGCACCAGCAGATTGATGTCCTGCACCACCAGGTCGCGCGCCACATGGGAGTAGTTCTGGCTGATGTAGTTGCGCTGGGCGCTGGCCGAGTGCAGCAGCGTGCCGGATTGCATGTAGAACTCATGCACCGCCACATTCGGCGGCAATTTGCCCAGCTGTTGATCAAGGGCATACTGCGGATCGAGGTAATCCGCGCCGAAATGCCGCTCCAGGAAGGGGCCAAGAAAACGCGCTTCCAGTCCGGGCTTGGGCAAGGGCCGAGTGAGTGACAAGGCCGTGTACAAGGTCATCGAGCGCCAGGTATCTGCCTGCATCAAGGCGTACAAGGCATTGAGCAAACCGTGCGGCTTGCCGAGCCCCAAGGGGGCGGCAACACGTAGATCGGCACCCAGCCGCTCGACGATCAGCTGCGCACAGGCGTCGGTGTCCGTAAAACGCTGCTCCGGCAACATGCGTTGATCATGCCAGAAGCATGCGATGTTGCGCACAGCTCCCTGCAATACGACGTTGTAGGCAAGTGACGCGCAGAAGGCGGTCGATATACTCACAGCATGGTCACCACCTCGACACCCACGCCAAGTCGACTGCTAGCCGAGCAGGCATTGAGCCGCACCGCTGGTGCTCCATTGCTTGGCGGCAACAAGGTCGAATTGCTGATCGATGCAGAGGCCCACTTCGCTGCCTGGCTTGCAGCCATCCGCAGCGCCCGGCAACGAGTGCTGCTGGAGAACTACATCATCCGCGACGATGAGGTCGGCCACGCCTTTCTTGATGCTTTGACCGAGCGTGCACGCGAGGGCGTATTCGTGGCGGTGGTGGTGGACTGGATGGGCTGCCTTGGGCAGTCCGGCTCGTCGTTCTGGAAACCCTTGCGCGCGGCCGGCGGTCAGGTACGGGTCTTCAATTCGCCGCAGTTTGGGCATTCGTTGGGCTGGATGAGCCGCGATCACCGTAAGCAACTGGTGATCGACGGTCGACAGGGTTTTCTTTCCGGCGTATGCATCAGCGCGAAATGGCTTGGCCACGCCGCGCGACATATTCCGCCATGGCGCGATACGGGTGTAGCGCTGCACGGCCCGGCCGTCGCCGAGCTGGAAGCAGGGTTTGCCGATAGCTGGAATGCGTCGGGCGGGTCACCGCTTGCCTTCGCGTCACCACCCAGCGAAGAGCCGGCGGGTGACGTGGCCATGCGGGTGATCGCCACGCAGCCGGCCACCACCGGCATGTACCGGCTCGATCAGTTGATCGCGGCCATGGCTCGCCGCAGCCTGTGGCTGACCGATGCCTACTTCGTCGGTGTGCCTCCCTACGTACAGGCCTTGTCGGCAGCCGCGCGTGATGGCGTGGATGTGCGCTTGCTGGTGCCGGGGACCAGCGATATTTCCGTCGTCGCCAGCCTGTCCCGTTCCGGTTACCGGCCGCTGCTCAGGGCAGGCGTTCGCGTGTTCGAATGGAACGGCTCCATGCTGCATGCCAAGACCGCAGTGGCCGATGGGCAATGGGCGCGCGTCGGCTCATCGAATCTCAACCTCGCCAGCTGGCTGAGCAATCGCGAGATCGATGTCGCCATCGAAGACGGCGGTTTCGCCGCACAACTTGCCGCGCAATACGAACGAGATCTGCAGAACGCAACCGAGATCGTGCTGGCGCCACGCCGCTATCGACGTGGCGAACGCATCCGCAGCAGCGAGGTGCGGCGAGCGCAACCAAGGCACATCGGCGGCAGCTCCGGCCGTGCGGCGGCGGGCGCGCTGCGCATCGCCAACAGCGTGGGTGCAGCACTGACCGAGCGGCGCGTCTTGGGCGATACCGAATCCGGCGCACTGGTCAGCACCTCGATGGCGCTGGCCGCGCTCACGATAGTCGCCGTGCTATGGCCGGCGGTGGTGGGCTGGCCGATTGCTGCGATCGCCGCATGGTTTGCCATCAATACAGGTATCCGCGCATGGCAGCTGCGCAGGCAGCACTTGCGCCGGATCCGCGGTATCGATGAACCCGACTAGGGCAATAAAACAAGTAAAATCATCAATTTATATGAATTGAATGAGAAAAAGCCTGCGCATCGCACGCCAATCGAATGTTCTCCAAGCCGTTCGTGCTAGTCTCCCGCCTCCATGCACGCGCCCGACGACTTCAGCGACAGTGCGGGCGGTCAGCCGCCTCGGCACATCCTCACGCCCAGCACACTCAATCGGCTGGTGCGCGGGTTGCTGGAAGACGCGCTGCCGCTGGTCTGGGTCGAGGGTGAGCTGTCCAATGTCGCACGCCCGGCTTCGGGCCATCTTTATTTCACCCTGAAAGACAGTGCGGCGCAGGTGCGCTGCGCGATGTTCAAACCCAAGACCAGCTGGCTGCGCTTCAAGCCTGCCGATGGCATGCAGGTGCTGATCCGTGCACGCGTGGGCCTGTATGAGCCGCGCGGTGAATTCCAGCTGGTTGCCGAGCACATGGAACCGGCCGGCGAAGGCGCCCTGCAACGCGAGTTCGAACGGCTGAAGGCGCAACTGGACGCCGAAGGCCTGTTCGCCCAGGAACGGAAACGCCCCCTGCCCCGGTTTGCACGCCGTATTGGCGTAATCACATCCGCTACCGGCGCCGCCATCCGCGACGTATTGAGCGTACTCAGTCGCCGCTGGCCCCTGGTGGCGGTGGAAGTGCTGCCCGTACCGGTGCAAGGCCGCGAAGCGCCGCCAGCCATCGTATCGATGCTGCGCAGGGCCTCGGCCAGTGGCCGTTACGACGTATTGCTGCTGACCCGAGGCGGTGGCTCGCTGGAAGACCTGTGGGCCTTCAACGACGAACAGGTGGCTCGCGCCATCCACGCCAGCAAGGTGCCGGTGGTCAGCGCCGTCGGGCACGAGATCGACTTCAGCATTGCCGATTTCGTCGCCGACCTGCGTGCGCCGACCCCATCCGCTGCCGCGGAATTGCTGGTACCGGATGCACGTGCGCAGCAGCGGCAACTGGATCAACTGCGTCAGCGCATCGTTGCGATCCAGGAACGCCGCCTGCAAGCCCACATCCAGCGCATCGATCATTTGCTGGCGCGTTTGCAGGCACAACGCCCGCAAGCGAGGCTGGCACGTGATCGCGAACGCTTGCTGCAACTGCACCGTCGCCTGCTCGCCGCACGTCGAGCGCAACTGACCCAGCTGAAAGCCCGGCTCGATCGCACCCATGCACACCTGCTCGCCCAGCACCCGCGCCAACAGCTCGCCCTGCTGCGGCAACGGCTTGAGCAACATGCCGTGCATTTGCGCCGGCTGGTCGAGCACAAGCTGGAACGCGAGCGGCTGACCTTGCAACAAACGGCCCGCGCGCTGCACGCAGTCAGCCCGCTCGCCACGCTGGAGCGCGGTTACGCGATCCTGTTCGATACCGAAGGCAAGGTGCTGCGTTCGGCCCAAAACATCGCGGCCGATACACGGCTGCGTGCGCGTCTTGCCGATGGCGAATTGCCGTTGCGGGTGAGCGACGAATAACGCTCGTTTTAGCAAAGCCGAGTTTCAGCAAAAGATGTATTTTGCGGTAGCGGATATCCCCAAAAACGTCATTCTTGCCTTGTCATTACTTTGCATGATCATTTGAGCACTTAAAGTCGTCGGATTCCGGCTTTTGCCGGGATGACGGTATTTATGCAGTAGCTCCAGTAAGCACGTGCTTTTCGGCTCAATCTGTTTAATTTCTTACACGAATTAAACATTTCTCCGAACGAATCGAATATTCCTGTACAAATAGCAGCTGCTTTTCTCCACTAAGGAGGCGATGCATGAAGGCCGCCACTCTATTTGTGAAAGCGCTGGAAGCCGAAGGCGTACGCAGTATCTTCGGTGTCCCTGGCGAAGAGAACCTGGATATGGTCGAGGCCCTGCGCGAGTCCTCGATCCAGTTGATCGTCACCCGCCACGAACAAGCCGCCGGCTTCATGGCGGCCACCTGGGGGCGGCTCACCGGTGAGGCAGGTGTGGCGCTTTCCACGCTTGGCCCCGGCGCGACCAATCTGGTCACCGCCGCGGCCTATGCCCAGCTCGGTGCGATGCCGATGTTGATGATCACCGGCCAGAAACCGATCCGCCTGCACAAGCAGGGCCTGTTCCAGCTGGTCGACGTGGTCGACATGATGCAGCCGCTGACCAAGTACACGCGGCAGATCGTTTCGGCAGCAACTATTCCCGCGCGCATTCGCGAAGCATTCCGCCGTGCGGAAGAGGAACGTCCCGGCGCCGTGCATCTGGAACTGCCCGAAGACATTGCCCGTGATGAGGTCACGGATTTCGTGTTGCTTCCCACTGAGTACGCGCGGCGGCCCTCCCCCGACGATGCTGCGCTGGTGCAGGCCGCCGAAGCCATCAGCAACGCCAAGCACCCCATCCTGATGATCGGCGCCGCGGCCAATCGCCAACGCACGGCGCTGGCCTTGCGCGCCTTTATCGACAAGCTGGGCATTCCCTTCTTCACCACACAGATGGGCAAGGGCGTGGTGGACGAAGATCATCCCCTGTGGCTGGGCAACGCCGCGCTTTCCGATGGCGATTTTGTCCATCGCGCCATCGATGCCGCCGATGTGATCATCAACGCCGGCCATGACGTGGTGGAAAAGCCTCCATTCTTCATGCAACGCGGACGGCGCACAGTCATCCACATCAACTTCTCATCGGCGGAAGTGGATAGCGTTTACTTCCCGCAGATCGAAGTCGTCGGCGATATCGCGCATACCATCGAACGCCTGACCGATGCGCTCGCCGAGCAGCCAAACTGGGATTTCAGTTACTTCAACAAAGTACGGCACGCCTTCCACGAGCAGCTCCGCGATTATGCGGAAGAGCCGCGGTTCCCCATGCACCCGGTGCGGGTGGTCAGCGATACCCGCAAGTACATGCCGGATGACGGCATCCTGTGCCTGGACAATGGCATGTACAAACTCTGGTACGCGCGTTACTACAAGGCGCGCCAGCCCAATACAGTGCTGCTCGACAACGCGCTGGCGACGATGGGTGCCGGGTTGCCCTCGGCGATGGCGGCGAAGATGGTGTATCCCGAACGCAAAGTACTGGCCATCTGCGGCGACGGCGGCTTCATGATGAATGCGCAGGAGCTGGAAACGGCCGTGCGCCTGAAGCTCGATCTGGTGATCCTGCTGCTGCGCGATGACGCCTTCGGCATGATCCGCTGGAAACAGGCCGATATGGGTTTTGCCGATTACGGCATGGAGTTCAGCAATCCCGATTTCGTGCGCTTTGCCGAAGCGCATGGTGCACACGGGCATCGTCCTGAGCAGGCCGACGAGTTTCTGCCGACCCTGCAACGCGCTTTCGACCAGGGCGGCGTCCACCTGATCGATCTGGCTATCGATTATTCCGACAACCACCGCGTGCTTAACGAAGAAATCCGTAGCCTGAGCGCTGCTGTCTGACCTCCACGGAAACGACCATGCTCGAGAAAACCTACCCCTACTACCTCGCCAACCAGCCGCAGACCTCCAAGACCATGATGGAGGTCTACGACAAATACAGCGGCAAGGTCGCCACGCGCGTGGCGGTACCGGATGACAGCGCTACCGAGAAAGCCATCAAGGCCGCGGTCAAGGGGGCCGGACCGATGAAGGACTTCCGTCCCTGGGCACGGCAGGCGGTATTGCAGCATTGCGCCCGCCGCTTTGAAGAGCGCCGCGATGAGCTGGCGATGGCGCTGTGCATCGAGGCCGGCAAGCCGATCAAGGATTCGGCCGGCGAAGTCACGCGGCTGATCGAAACCTTTCGCATTGCCGCAGAAGAAGCGGTACGCATCAACGGTGAAACACTGAACCTGGAATTGGCATCGCGGCTGGATGGTTATCACGGTTACACCAAACGCGTACCGCTGGGGCCCGTATCGTTCATCACGCCGTTCAATTTTCCATTGAATCTGGTTGCACACAAAGTGGCACCGGCGCTAGCGGCAGGCTGCCCGTTTGTGTTGAAGCCGTCGGAAAAAACACCGATCGGCGCATTGATCATCGGTGAGATCCTGGCGGAAACCGATCTGCCCAAAGGCGCATTCTCGGTACTTACACTGGATGGCAAGCACGCTACGCCACTGGTGGAAGATCCGCGCCTGAAGCTGCTCTCCTTCACCGGAGGACAGATCGGCTGGGACCTGAAAGCCAAGGCAGGCCACAAGAAAGTGACGCTGGAACTGGGCGGCAATGCGGCCTGCATTATCGACGCCGACCAGGAACCGCATCTGGACAAGGTCATCGAACGGCTGGTCTTCGGCGCTTTCTATCAATCCGGGCAAAGTTGCATCAGCGTGCAGCGCATCTACGCGCATGCTTCGATTTACGACGCGTTGAAAAAGCGCCTGGTCGAAGCCGTGAAAGCGCTCAAGGCCGGCGATCCGAAAAAGAAAGATGTCTTCCTGGGACCGATGATCGACGAAGCCGCCGCCGAACGCCTCGAAGGCTGGATCAACGAAGCGCACAAAGCCGGCGGCAAGATCCTGTGCGGCGGCAAGCGCAAGGGCAACATGCTCGACGCCACGCTGATGGAAAACGTGCCCAGTGATGCCAAGGCCAACCGCATGGAAGCCTTCGGGCCATTCGCCTTGCTCGCCCCATTCAAAAAGATCGACGATGCCATCGCGATGGTCAACGACTCCGACTTTGGCCTGCAGGCCGGCATCTTTACCGACAGCCTCGCCAATGCGATGCGTGCGTGGAACGAACTGGAGCAAGGCGGCGTGGTGGTCAACGATGTACCGAGCTTCCGCGTGGACAACATGCCTTACGGGGGCCTTAAGCTCTCGGGCATCGGCCGTGAAGGCGTGCGTTACGCGATTGAGGATATGACCGAGATTCGGTTGATGGTGATGCGCGAGCTTTGATACCGCACATGACTCCCTCTCCCTTCCAGGGAGAGGGAGCCGCCGATGCAAAGTGGGGCGGCTGCTGAGCTAACAGCGCTGTTTGCTCGGACGAAAACGGTCGCTCAACAACGGATGGACCGCAACCGATTCACATCGCGCAGCGGCGGTGCGCCATGATGACGGCTGTATTCGCGGCTGAATTGCGACGGGCTCTCATAACCGACTCGATGGGCCGCGGTGGCCACGTCGCAGCCCTCGGCGAGCAGAAGGCGGCGCGCTTCATGCAGACGCAGCACCTTCTGGTATTGCAACGGACTCATCGCGGTGATTTCACGGAAATGGTGATGCAGCGATGAAGCGCTCATATTGACCATGTTGGCGAGATCGCCGATGCGCAATGGCTTGTTGTAGTGCTGCTGTAACCACTGAATCGCGCGCGCAATCTGCTGACCCTGGCCTCCCGCGACGGCAATCTGCGCCAGTCGCGCACCCTGCTCGCCCGTCAGCAGGCGATAAATCAATTCGCGCTCGATCAGCGGCGCCAGCAGCGACAGATCACGCGGCGAATCGAGCAGGCGTACCAGACGTAGTAAGGGATCCAGAATCTCGGCACTGACCGGGCTCAAGGCGATGCCGCGAGCGGTGGCCGTCGCCAGCTTGGGCAACTTCACCTCCGACAGCCATTCGCCAATACGCGGCGGATCCAGGCGCAAGGTCAGGCACAGGCAGGGCTGTTGGCGCGACGCCCGCATCACCTGCGCCGACACCGGGACCTCGATGGAACTGATCAGGTAGTGGCCGTTCTCCTGCTCGAAGCGCTCCTCGCCCATCAGGATGTGCTTGTTGCCCTGGAGCAGCAGACCCAGGCACGGCTCGTACATGGCGCAGGTGCGGTCACTGGGCGAGTCGGCGCGGAAGAACGACAAGGCGGGCCAGTGGGTCATGGTGACGCCTTCGATCTGAGCGTATTGTTCAACGAGGGCTGTCAATTCCTCGCGATCCTGCTCCAGGCGCGAAAACGAGTCCATCGGCTTCAACTGGCTGCTCATGGGGACAAACCGGACCTTCACCAAAGTCGACAGATTGCCTGTTCCTACAGACGATGGCGAGTGCCCGGGGCAGAGTTTGCAGAATCAGGCAAGCTTTTCGCAGTTTTCAGCTACCCGCAAGGGTTCCTCGCTGCGCATACTTCTCGCTTGTTCGATGTTCTCGTTCCCCAGGAGAAAAACATGGCTCTGAGCATCCGTGGCTATGCCGCGCAATCCGCCACCACCCCGCTGGCCCCGCACCGCTTCGAGCGCCGCGATCCACGTCCGGACGACGTAGTCGTCGACATTCTGTATTGCGGCGTCTGCCACTCCGACATCCACCAGGCTCGTAATGAATGGGGCGGCAGCAAGTACCCGCTGGTGCCCGGCCACGAAATCATTGGCCGGGTGGCCTCGGTCGGTGACAAGGTCACCGCCTTCAAGCCCGGTGACATGGTTGGGGTCGGCTGCATGGTCGACTCCTGCCAGCACTGCGATGCCTGCGCGCAGGGCCTGGAGCAATACTGCAAGGAAGTCCCCACCTTCACCTACAACAGCACGGACCGCCACGATGGCTTGCCGACCTACGGCGGCTACTCTGAGCGCATCGTGGTGTCGGACAAGTTTGTACTGCGCATTCCCGATGGTGTCGATCCCAAGGCCGCCGCGCCGCTGCTGTGCGCGGGCATTACCACGTGGTCGCCGCTGCGCCACTGGAAGATCGGCAAGGGCCAGAAAGTGGCAGTGATCGGTCTGGGCGGCCTGGGCCACATGGGCCTGAAGTTCGCCAAGGCGATGGGCGCAGAGGTCACCCTGTTCACCCGCTCCCCCGGCAAGGAACAGG
This sequence comes from Dyella flava, assembly GCF_016904955.1. Taxonomy (GTDB): domain Bacteria; phylum Pseudomonadota; class Gammaproteobacteria; order Xanthomonadales; family Rhodanobacteraceae; genus Dyella_B; species Dyella_B flava. The sequence goes on from NZ_JADIKE010000035.1 coordinate 87,029, forward strand.
AGGCACGTCGCCTCGGCGCCGATCACGTGGTGCTGTCCACCGATCCGAAGCAGATGGAGGCAGTGGCCGGACAGTTCGATTTCATTCTCGACACCGTGCCGCATCAGCATGATCTCAACCCCTATCTGGCTACGCTGAAGCTGGATGGCGTGCACGTGCTGGTCGGGCTGGTCGAGCCGATCGAACCGCCGACGCATGCCGGCACTTTGATCTTTGGCCGCCGTTCCGTTGCCGGCTCGCTGATCGGCGGCATTCCGGAAACGCAGGAGATGCTGGATTTCTGCGCGCAGCACAACATCAATGCCGATGTGGAAATGATCGACATGCAGGACATCAATGCCGCGTATGCGCGCATGTTGAAGAGCGATGTGCGCTATCGCTTTGTGATCGATCTGGCATCGCTGAAAAACGAAGGCTGATGCTGCCTTGATGGAGGGGGCTCACCCGGCCCTTTTGCATCATCTCAAACGCACCGTCATTCCGGCTTTCACAGGAATGACGGTGCGTATATCGGCTATAGCCCATTCACGGGGCGCCATAACGGCTAGGCGGCGCATTCCAACCCATCATGTTGTAGAAGTGATAGGCCAACACGCCGATGTACTCGTGCACGGCAAAATCGGTCAGCGTCATATTCCAGCCATTCGGCCAATAGGTCATGCGCACGTCGGCGTAATCGCCACGCACCGGTATCACATCCATGCCGAAGCGCGCAAAGAACAGGCTTGCGCGGTTCAAATGGGGCGCGGAAGACACCAGCAGCGTTTGTTCCGGCGCATACTCCTTGAGTATCGGCTGCACGAATTGGGCGTTCTGCCAGGTATTCATGCTGCGCGATTCCAGCAGCAGATCGGAACCGGCCACACCCATCGTCTTCAACACCTCACCATAAGCCACCGCCTCCGCGACGCCATTGCGAAACGCATCGCCGCCACTGATGACCAGCTTGCAGTCGTTACCGCCCTGCCGGCAGGACCGGTAGAGTGCATACGCCTCGATAATGCGGCCGTTGGCAAAGATGTTCGGTTCCACCTGATGGGTGCCGACCACACGGGTAGTACCCGATCCCAGCAAGACGATCGCATTACGCTGCGCCCAGGTAATGGTCGGCCGCGTGGCGTAGGGCGCCTGTAACCATTTCAGCAACAAGGCAGGCAGCGGTCCGCAACCTGCAGCAAAAAAAAGCACCAGGGCAAGGCCGTAGAACGTCCAGGTGCAACGCCGCCAGCGAAGGCGGCCAAAGATAAAACCCAGCAAGCAAAGCACCACCAGCAAGATCAACATGCTTGTTCTTTCCTGTGAAATGTTCTCGGCCCGGCGCAGACGATGCGATATCGCGCTACGCTCTGCAAACCCTGCACCGCATGATTCCGATGTTACATACCCTGGTCGCCATGGCATGTCATGGCGAGGACATCCGCAAAAGCCGTTTTCTCGCCCAGGCTGCCCCGGTCGAAACGCCACAACAGGCCCTGGCTTTTGTGCAGGCCGTCAGTGACGCAAGCGCCACCCATAATTGCTGGGCCTACCGGATCGGCCAGGATTATCGCTTCAACGATGACGGCGAACCCGGCGGCACCGCTGGCCGCCCTATCCTGCAGGCCATCGAGGGGCAAGGCATGGATCGCGTGGCGGTGGTGGTGACGCGTTGGTACGGCGGCATCAAGCTCGGTGCGGGTGGACTGGCCCGTGCTTATGGCGGTACGGCAGCCGAATGTCTTCGGCTTGCCGAGCGTGTACCCATCATCGCCATGGCGCGACTGGGCGTGCATTGCGATTTTGCCGACCTTGCGCGCATGAAGGCACGCCTGAAAGAACTGGGCGCCGACATCGAACAGGAAAGCTTCGATGCCAACGGCGTGACCTTGCACCTGCGTCTGCCGCAAGTCCAACTGGCCAAAGCCCGCCTGCGCATTGTGGATATCAGCCGCGGACGTAGCGAAGCCTATTCGCTGGAATAGCGCGAACCATTTGGCCGCCATAAAAAAGCCCGCATTCGGGCTTATGGACGTCGACTGCCCTGTCTATGCTTGCAACTTCGACAGGCGATGGACCTGAGCGGGGGCTCGCGCTCGCCTGACTGGGGGATGGATCCTTGAACCGCATGCCTGGCCTCGACCTGCTACGCGCCATCGCCATCGTCTGGGTGATGCTGTTCCATTCCTGGATGGTGGGTGGATTGGGTGGACCGCTTCAGCCCATCGCAGACTATGGATGGATGGGCGTGGATCTGTTCTTCGTTCTGAGCGGCTACCTGATCGGCTATCAGCTGCTGAAACCGCTCAGCCTTGGCCAGCCATTTTCTTTGGGCGAGTTCTATCGGCGCCGCGCGTATCGCATCCTGCCTGCGTTTCTAGCAGTGCTGTTGGTGTACGAGTGGTTTCCCGCGTGGCGGGAGGCGCCAGGCATGCAGCCCGCCTGGCAGTTCTTGAGCTTCACGTTGAACCTGCTGATCGACTACCAGCGCAATCAGGCCTTTTCTCACGCCTGGTCCTTGTGCGTGGAAGAGCAGTTCTACCTGCTGTTCCCGCTGCTGGCATGGTGGCTGACACGCCGGCCTTCGCTGCGGGTAACGGCCGCTGTGTGTGTGGCCATTGTCGTGGGCGGCATGCTGATACGCGCTTACGCATCACTCCATCAATGGGATTATCTGGAAAGCATCTACTACCCGACCTATACCCGGCTCGATGGCTTGCTCGCCGGCGTTGTCCTCGCAGCCATCCAGACCTATCGCCCGAAGGCCTGGCACCTGCTGCAATCACACGCACGCCTTGTGACGGTAGCGGGCCTGGTCATCGCGGGCTTCGCCATCTGGCTATTCCGTGATCGCATGGCTTTTATCGCCAACGTCTACGGGTTTCCGCTGCTGTCCCTAGGCATCGCCTTGCTGGTCGCCGCAGGGGCCGGCCGGCAGAGCTTCGGGCGCTGGCCGGTGCCTGGAGCGGCTTGGGTGGCAGCGATGTCATACAGCCTGTATCTGAGCCACAAGCTTGCGCTGCGTGGGGTGACCGTCTGGCTGGCCTCGCGGCCGGCGATCCATGGCTGGCCGGCCTTTGCACTCTACGCTGCGGCGATTCTCGCTGTCGGTATGGTGCTTCACTACGGCATTGAACGGCCGTTTCTACGCCTGCGGGCTCGGCGCACGAGCGTCGGCGTGCGGGAGGACGACAGGCCTTGTGCCTCGACCGGGTAATCTTGGCCGTCCCACCGTAATTGAATCGCCGGGTGGGGGCCCCATGTGAATTTGGTCCTGTTTGCGACGAGGCCTCATGAGCACACCCCCAGCGAACGATCCAAAACCCCGCCGTCGCATCGGCTCCCTGAACCTGTTGTGGCCCTTCATCAAGCCGCATTGGCGACTGGCGCTGGGCTGGCTCGTATTCCTGGGGATGTCTTCAGGCGCCACGCTGATCCTGCCGACAGCCGTGCGGCACATGATCGACCACGGCTTCCGCAATTCCAACGCCGCCGCGATCAATAGCAGCTTCCTGCAACTGTTTATCGTGGCCCTGGTGATGGCTTTCGCTACGGCCCTGCGCTTTTACTGCATCTCTCTGCTGGGCGAACGCACCCTGGCGGCGCTGCGTGCAAAGCTTTATGCCCATGTCATCCGGCTGGACGTCAGCTTTTTCGAACGCAATCGCGTCGGCGAACTGATTTCCCGTCTCGGCACCGATACCGAAGTGGTACAGGCGCTGGTCGGCTCAGGCATTTCGGTGGCACTGCGCAGCGCAGTGATGTTGATTGGCGCCACCGCTGCGATGATCTGGACCAGCCCGCGTCTGGCCGGACTGACCACGCTGGTGATTCCGGCCGTGGTGCTGCCGATCCTGATTTTCGGACGACGCGTACAGAAGCTTTCGCGCGCCAGCCAGGATCGCCTGGCCGATACCGCGGCGATTGCCAATGAGACTTTGAATGCCGCGCCCGCGGTGAAGGCCTATGCACGCGAAGGGATCGAAAGCCATCGCTATGGCGATGCGATTGCGCGCGCGCTGGCGACGGCGCGCCAACGTATCGGCATGCGTACCTTCCTTACGGCGGTGGTCATCGTGCTGTTTTTTGGCGCCATCACGCTGGTGCTGTGGATCGGTGCGCGCGATGTGCTGGCCGGTACGCTTGATAACGGTGTGCTGGCGCAGTTCGTGTTGTACGCGATGCTTTCCGGCGGCTCGATGATGGGGCTCTCCGACGTATGGGGTGACGTGTTGCGGGCGGCCGGCGCCATGGAACGTATCGGCGAACTGTTTGGCGAGCAGGCAACGATTACCGATCCGCCGCACTCACAGTCCCTGCCATTACCCGTGCGCGGTGGGCTGCGTTTCGAGGATGTCGAGTTCCACTATCCGTCGCGCCCGGATGCCCCTGCCCTGCATCAGTTCAATCTGGACATCCGTCCGGGTGAAACGGTCGCGCTGGTTGGACCATCCGGCGCCGGCAAGAGCACGGTGTTTGCGCTGCTGCTGCGCTTCTACGATCCGCAACGTGGCCGGATCAGTTTCGACGGCATCGACCTGCGCGCCATGACCGTGTCGGAGCTGCGCGGGGCGATCGCCCTGGTCCCTCAGGAAACGGTGATCTTTGGCGGCACGGCGGCTGACAACATCCGTTTCGGCAGGCAGGACGCCAGCGACGAGGAAGTACACGCCGCCGCACGTGCCGCCGAGGCGCATGACTTTATCCAACTGCTGCAGAATGGCTACGACGCGGAACTGGGCGAGCGCGGGGTGCGCCTTTCCGGCGGCCAGCGTCAGCGCATCGCTATTGCCCGTGCGATCCTGCGCAACGCACCGCTACTGCTGCTGGACGAAGCCACCTCCGCCCTGGATGCGCAATCGGAAGCAGCGGTCCAGCAGGCGCTGGAGCGATTGGAAAAAGGTCGTACCACACTGGTCATTGCACACCGGCTGGCCACCGTGCAGCGGGCGGACCGCATCGTGGTGATGGATGGCGGGCGCATCGTGGCGCAGGGCACGCATGAAAGCCTGCTGGCTGAAGACGGCTTGTATGCGGAATTGGCGCGGCTGCAGTTTGTGGCTTGAGGCTGTCGGGGGCCCAACTCCTGCCAATGCTGATTTGCAGCCGCGTTGCTGTAACTCATCGCGAGGTTGGCCCCTCACTCAATCCCCGGATCAAGTCCGGGGGCAGGCTCTCTCCTCGCTCCTCAGAGCCGAGCACATCCATGTGCTCTCCCCGCGTACCCCGAAGGGCAGAGGAGGCAAATGCGAAAAGCGCGTCATCAATAAGAAAAAGCCCTGCATGAGCAGGGCTTTTTCAGAACTGCATACGACGGGTGTTGATCAGACCGCGAGTTCGACCCCGGAAGCCTGGGCGCCCTTCGGGCCCTGGGTAACTTCGAACTTCACGCGCTGGCCTTCCTGCAGACTGCGGAAGCCCTTGGCATTGATAGCCGAGAAGTGGACAAACACGTCCTCCCCACCGTCCTCGGGTGCGATAAAGCCGAAACCCTTGGCGTCGTTGAACCACTTGACCGTACCGAAACGCATTGCGTGAACCTCTGAATCTAAGGACTGGATGCACCAAGTCTTTGCGAGAACCACCTCTACCCCTAGGTCCGCCGCCCCTGGCACAGGGAAAGTATCTGCATGTTTTCAGGTAAAGCGCAATATGTGCCTGCGTTTGGTATGACCAATACCCCGAAGATTGCTTAGCTTTTAAGCAGTTCGGCGAGGATCGGCGGCACCGCAGCAGTGGCGGCCGCCAGGTGGGCAAAGATTTCCTCGATGCTGATTTCAGCCTCGTCGCCGCAGCCGGCAGCAAAATTGGCGACCAGCGCCAGACAGGCGTATTCCAGTTCCAGCTCGCGTGCCAGGGCGGCTTCGGGCATGCCGGTCATACCCACCAGATCGCAGCCATCGCGTTTCATACGGGCAATCTCGGCGCGGGTTTCCAGACGCGGCCCCTGGGTGGCGCCATAGCAACCGCCATCGATGACGGCAATACCGGCCTTGTGCGCTGCAGCCAGCAAGGCCGCACGCAACGCGGCGGTGTAGGGTTCGCTGAAGTCGATGTGCCTGACCTCCGCACCTTCCACGTCGCAAAAGCTGGTGTAGCGGCCATGGGTGTAGTCGATAACCTGATCCGGCACCACGATCACGCGCGGCCCCATGTCATCGCGAATGCCGCCCACTGCATTCACACCGATCACCCGGCGCGCGCCGAGGTGGTGCAAGGCCCACAGGTTGGCGCGGTAGTTCACGCGATGCGGCGGCAGCGTATGGCTTTCACCATGCCGCGCCAGGAAGGCGATGCGGCGACCGGCGAAATCGCCGATCACCACATCACCGGAAGCCGGGCCATATGGAGTGTCCACGCTTTGCCGCGAGGTGTTTTCCAGGCCCGGAAAGTTGTAGAGGCCGCTGCCGCCGATGACGGCCAGATCGATGGAGTGAGTCATAAAGAACTATTCCGGTGTATGGATTTAGCGAAGCGCGTAAATGGCCGGCAGATTACGGCCCTGCTCGTAGTAGTCCATGCCGTAGCCGAAGACATAGCGGTCGGGAACCTCCACGCCGTTGAAATCGCTGCGTATGCCCTCCGCACAACGGTCGTGCCGCTTGCAGCAGAGTGTCGCCACCAGCACACGCTTTGCACCGCGGCGCAGGCAATCATTACGCACTGCCTTCAGCGTGTGGCCTTCGTCGAGAATGTCGTCGACCAGCAGCACTGTGCGGTCTTGCAGCGATACCGCCGGTTCGCGCAGCCAATGCAGATCGCTACCTGAAGTGGCACCGCGGTAACGGGTGGCGTGCACGTAATCGAATTCCAGGTCAGTGCGGATCGATAAGGCAAGCTGGCCGCCAAACATCAGCGCGCCGTTCATGACGGTGAGAAACACGGCGCGTTCGCCGTCGAGCGCGGTATCGATGGCGCGCCCCATATCGGCAATGACGGTATCCAGTTCTTCCCGCTCGAACAGTACGTCGGCCTGCAGCAGCGCATCGGCCAGAACGGGAGCAGCCTGGTTGGAGAGAGATGGACTCATGGCAGATCCAATGCAGTAACACGGGCGACGAAACGGTCGCGTTGCGGGTTGTCGAGCAGACCAGCCCAGGTCGCGCCAATGGCGCCGCGCAGGCTGGCAATGCGTTGCAGGCTGGCTGACGATGGCGACGAGGGTATGGCGGCAATCGCCTCCTCCACCACCTCCGGGAAGCAGGCCAGTACCAGATCGCAGCCGGCCGCCAGATGCGCCTGGACACGCGCCCTGACCCCACCGGCCACACCAGCCGCGGCCATGCTGATGTCATCACTGATGACCGCGCCCTGGAAACCCAGCTCTTCGCGCAGGATGCCGTGGATCCAGCGATGCGAGAAGCCCGCCGGCTGCTCGTCGACCGCGGGATAGACCACGTGAGCCATCATCACTGCTTCGGCATGCGCGGAGAATGCCTCGGCGAAGGGGCGTAGGTCGTTCTGGCGGATGTCATCCAGCGAACGCGGATCGATCGCCTGGGCCTTGTGCGTATCCACAGCCACCGAGCCATGTCCCGGGAAATGCTTGAGCACGGCCGCCATGCCGCCCAGGTGCATGCCGCGCACATAGGCGTGGATCAGCTCGGCCGTCACGCCCGGATCGGCGTGGAAGGCACGCGCACCGATAGCGGCGTTTCCGCGTGCCAGATCGGCCACCGGCGCAAAGCTGAAATCGATACCACTGGCGCGTAGCTCGCTGGCCATTACCCAGGCGTGTTCTTCGGCCAGGCGCGCCGCTTCGCCGGGATCACGGTCGTACATCTCGCCGATCCTGGCCAAGGCAGGCAGCCGCGTAAAGCCGTCGCGGAACCGCTGTACAGGCCCCCCTTCCTGGTCGACCGCCAACAGAAAATCTTCCCCGGCGACGGCGCGAATCGATTCAACCAGCGCGAGCAACTGATCGCGGCTGGCAAAATTGCGCGAGAAGAAAATGACACCCGCAACACCTGGCGCGGTCAGCCAGGCGCGTTCGTGCGGCTGCAGCTCGGTGCCGGCGATACCAATCAACAGCATCAGGCATGATCTCCCTGGGCGAGCTGCGCATCAGTCGCATCGCGCTCGGCATCCGTCCATTTGGCGAACGGATGCTCGATCAGATTGACGTTGTAATAGCGCGCCAGATCGCTGACTTCGCGCCCCAACCAGGCTGGACGCGGAAAATCTGCATCGGTGGCGGGCAGTTCGATTTCCGCGACGATCAGGCCCCGGTTATCGCCGAGAAACTCATCGATCTCGAACAGCCAGCCGTCAATGTCAACGTGATGGCGCGTTTTCTCCAGCGTGCCATCGCACAAGGTTTCCAGCATGGATTGCGCATCGGCCAACGGCAAAGGGAGTTCGTATTCGCTGCGGGCAATGCCGAGCTCTACCGACTTGATGTTGAGCCAAGCCTGCTCGCCACTGATACGCACCCGCACCGATGCGCGGGCCGCGCCATCGCGCAGTGCGCGCACGTTGACCAGATAACCCTGCGCAATGTGCTTGCTGTGCGTGACAGCTGCGCGCCAGGCGTCACTGGCGAGCAGGAATTTGCGTTCGATTTCAATACCCATAGGGATGCTCTTATCCATTATTCGTAGGCGTCACCAGCCCTACGCTTCAATTTCAAATGACCAGGCGATGTCCAGAAGGCTCGCAGGACGTGCCGCGCGGATTGAACAGACGGCCAGTCTGCCCTGCGCCACCCAACATACCCTGAGAGCTTTCTGGACATCATGCCGCCTACGAATAATGGATAAGAGCATCCCTGGATTTTACCTGCGCTCGAACAGTGCAATGGATTCGACATGCGCGGTGTGCGGGAACATGTCCATCACACCTGCCGAAACCAGCCGGAAACCATGCTGATTGACCAGGATGCCGGCGTCGCGCGCCAGCGAGGCTGGATGGCACGACACATAGACGATGCGCCCGGTCTCTTTGTGCGGCAGATATTCCAGCACCTTGTCGGCGCCCGCGCGCGGCGGATCGAGCAGTAGCTTATCCCAGGGTTTGCGCGCCCAATCGGTACCGCGCTGATCTTCGAACAGGTTGGCTACGTTGAAGCTCGCGTTGGCAATGCCATTGCGAGTGGCATTATCGGCTGCGCGCGCGACCAGGCCATGTTCACCTTCAACGCCGGTGACTTCGGCGACACGCCGCGCCAACGGCAAGGTGAAGTTGCCCAGGCCGCAGAATAGATCGAGTACGCGATCTTGCGGTTGCGGGTCCAGCAACTCCAGCGTGCGCGCCAGCATGCGCCGGTTCATGCCGGCATTGACCTGCACGAAATCAAGCGGCTGGAACTCCAGCTCGACGTCCTCAACCCCTTCGCCGCCCGGAATGCGGAACGCAAGCCGCGGGTTTTCCGGCCACAGCGCATGCACGCTGCTAATGCCACCGGGCTGCAGATAGATGGCAAAACCATGCGCTTGCGCGAACGCCACCAGCTTGGCGCGATCGCTGTCACTCAAAGGTTTGAGGTGGCGAAACACCAGCGCAACCGTGTCGTCACCCGCGGCGAATTCGATCTGCGCGATATCGGCCGCGGAATCCATGCTGCCGACCAGCTCGCCCAGCAGGCCGATCTTCGGGCCGATGGCGGGATGCACGACATCGCAATGCGTAATATCCGCCACGAAGCGCGGATTGCTTTCTTCGCGAAAACCCACCAGCACACGCCCTTTTTTTGCGACGGCGCGTACCGACAGGCGCCCCTTGCGCCGATAGCCCCAGGGCTCATCGGTAAGCGGCGGCAGCCAGTTTTCCGGTTCGACCTTGCCGATGCGTGTGAAATTGTCGACCAGTACGCGCTGCTTGGCTTCAATCTGCGCGAAAGCATCCAGATGCTGCAATGAGCATCCGCCGCACTGGCCGAAGTGACGACAACGCGGCTCCACGCGATGAGGCGACCGGGTAAGCACCTCGATCGTTTCGGCCTCGTCGAAATTGCGGTGGCGCTTGCGGATCTTCAAGCGCACCTGCTCGCCAAGCAATGCGCCACTGACAAAAACGGTCTTGCCGTCGATCCGGGCCACACCCCGGCCGTCGTGACTCAAATCGGTGATGGGAGCTTCTAACTCGCTCATTGGCACTCTTTGTAAAGCGTAGCGCCCAGATCCGCCGACCCGGGCAAGATGAAAGAAAGTATCAGGCTAAAGAAGCCTCGCTAGCTGTCCATGATACCAGCCAGGGCCGGCTGCCTCCGGACCTGCTTTCCTGACAGCACTTAGCGCTCGGCCACCGCCCCCTGGGACGCCGCCTTCAGACGGCGCAGGAATACCGGCCATTCGATCCGGTTTTGTTCCCCCACCACGTGAAGATAGGGCAAGCCCGAGCCTTCCACGATGGTGTAGCCGTTATTGCCGCCATCCAGACCGCTGAAGGTACAAATGCCATTTTGCAGGCTGCTGTTGATGCCCATGCGCTTGTAGCTAAGCGTTTTGAACAACTTCATCACCGCGCCCTGCAGCCCGCTTGCGGGGGTGCCGCCGGTAACGACCGACAGATTGTTGGCAGCGCGCAAACTGATGCGTCCACCGTTCTGAGCCAATAGCGCAGCCGTAAATGCAACCGGGCTGCCACCGGCCAGCTGCAAGCCATCGATCGAGCCATCCAGCCTTCCGGTCATGCTGCCGAAATTGAAGGCATCGGCCAGCGGAGCCAGGTCCAATTGATGCAGGCTGACGTCGCCAGCCACCATTGGACTGTTACTGAAAGGCTGCTGCATAGACAAATGCCGGATGACGGCCGTGCCGTCGAAGGCCTTGATGGTCAGTTGACCTTGCAAGGCGTAGCGCCCGTCGACCCACTGCATGGAAGCAATGTTGCCGCCAAGCGTGCCAGCAAACGGCATCCAGCCCACGCTCTGGTTGAGCGTAGCCATGTCTAGGCCAGACAGGTCAGCGGCAAGATTGAAGCGCTCGGCTTTCGGTGCGGCAGGGCGCCATTCCAATGCAGTGAAATGAACCTGCCCTTTCAAAATGGAAATATCGAGCGGCGATTGCAGGTTCAAGCTGCCGCCACGACTACGCCAACGCGACTGCGCCGCACCGATCGCGAACTGGCGCATGACCAGCTGATTCCAGGCCAAGGTCGTCGTGGACTTGTCGCCCTGCGCCGCCCAATCGAGATCGCCGCGCACACCGTTGGCCTGCAACTGCCCGTTGCCGTCAGCAAGATCGAGCCCATCGCTATGGAAGGCGAAGCTGCGCCAGGTATCGGCTGCGTAATCGACATGCCCGTTAACTTGCCCGGCGATGTGCAGGTTGGGAGCCGCTGCGCTGTCAAGCCAAGGCTGGCCGTAACGATCATAAGCGGCCGGAAAACGCGCCTGGAAATGATCCAGTTTGAGCTTCTGCACATTGCCTTTGGCATCGATGGCGATTGAGCCATCCAGTAGCAAGGCATCTTCATCGTCCAGGTGCAGATGGCTGATGGCTACCCCACCTTTTTCCATATTCGCACCAAGATCAAACACCACGTCATGTTCGGGCAAACGCGCCAGCACGGGACCGAACTGCAATTGGCCGCCGTGCACTCCACCGTTGAGTATCAGCTGCGCTGGGTGAGTGGTGGCATCGACTGCGAATCGCGCATGACCCGTAAGGCCGTCACCTGACGGATTACCGGTGGGCGTGACGTACTTGAGATCCGTGATATTGAGATCACCCGACGATTGATAACCTTGATCACGCACATCCAGCGCAAGATCCGCATCCAGCTTGCCCCCCGTGATGTGGCCCGGCCACACCGTCGCCAGCAAGCCTTGCAGCCAGCTGGCTGGAAGGTTCCGCAGGTTGATCTGCGCGTGGCTGGGTTGATCCAGGGGAAATGCCGTACCGATATGAGTCGCGCCCTGATCGGCGTTGATCGCCAAGGTATTGGCCGAGGCATCGATCACCAAATTGATCTTGGCATTAGCCAATGCCCCACCTGGCGCACCAGTGAGCTGCGCCGCACCATCGAACATCCAGCGCATCTGGACATCACGCTGCAGGTTGCCGGTCAGCGTGAGCGCAACATGTCGCCAACCAACCGCAGGGATGTCGGCTTTGCCGGCACGCAGAACAACTTGCATCGTATTCGGGATGGCACCGGGGGTGAGCTGCGTCTGTACATCCTGGAGGCTTACGCCGGGTAGATCGATCCGTTTGGCCGCGAGCACGGTATCCGCCCACGCCGGCGCGGACCCAAGGAGGCCGCAACAGATGAACAGGCATAGCAGGAGGCGGTGTGATGGACACATCATGTCAGCGCATTCTGCCAAACTAAGCTGAACGATACGGACACAAAGCCATGGTGGGCCCGACAGAGGCGCACTTGCCCCCTACTCATCCGCCCCATGTGCTGGTAGCCGACGACGATGCCACCAGCCTTTGCTTTCTGGGCGACGCCCTGCATCAGCTGGGGGCCAGTGTCGCCTTGGCGGCGGATGGCGGGTCCGCGCTGGAGCAAGCCCGTGCCGAGGCGTTCGACCTGCTGATATTCGATTGCCGCATGCCCGATACCGATGCCGTGGGCCTGTTGACCCGCCTGCGCCATGAGCCGGATGCGCGTTCAGCTTGCAGCCCTGCCGTGGCGAGCAGCGCGGAACTTGATGCCCAGGCGCAACGCAGCCTGCTTGCCGCCGGCTTCCATGGAGTATTGGTGAAGCCGTGCACGTTGAAAGATCTGAGGGAGATCCTGACGCTGGCCGTGGCCGATCGGCATCGTCTGCCGCTGCTGGATGATGGGGTGGCACTGAGCACCAGCGGTACGCCCGCTGTCGTACAGGCGCTGCGTGGCCTGTTCTACCAGGAGCTGGTGACGATCGATCAGGAACTGGACGCGTTGAGCCAGGACGCCACCGTGCTGGAGGCCCGCCTGCACAAGCTGCGCTCATCCTGCGGTTTTTGCGGTGCGTCTTCGCTGAGCGGACACATCGCCTGTTTGCAGACGCATCTGAAACTCTGCCATCAAGGAGTCATGCTGCCTTTGGAGGAGTTTCGTCAGTCGCTGCGGCAAACAATGGCCGCCTTGGCAAAGGCGTAAGCGCCGGCCGGCGGTCAGCGGTGGGAAAGCGCACCACGCAACACACGCCATGCGCGTAACTCGACTCCGCCAAGATGAAAACGGATCAGTTCACGCATCATGCCGCGCAAGGCATGCAAACCTTGAGGGTCGGGCATGCGGTCTTCCAGCAACAAGCGAAGATCGCTGCCGCGTATCGCGTGCGGCTCGGTTGCACGGCAACGCACCGGGCCGTGTTCGGGGCGGTAGATATACAGAGCATCGCCCTGCAGCGGCTCGCCACTGTCGGCATCGTCTTCGAGCTGCAGGGCGTAGCCGAGCGCAGACAGCAAATCACGTTCGAAACGACGCAGTTGCCATGCCAGCGATGGCTCCTGCGTCATTCGGACCAGGGTCTGCGCATAGGCGGTATAGAGCGTTGGATGGGGGTCCTGCCGCTCAGTGAGGCGTACCACCAATTCGTTGATATACAGACCGGCCAGGCCTGCATCGCCCTGCAAGCGCGGGGGCGGCCCGGCCGGCTCCGCCGTACGCAGTGTCGCCAGCTCGCCGCGCAGATGAAGATCCAGCAACAGGGGCTGAAACGGTTCGAGCTGCGATCGCTGCACGCGCCCACGCTGACTGCGTACGCCGCGCGCAACGACGCCGATGCGACCGTGATCGCGGCTCAGGCATTCGAGCAGCAGCGAGGTTTCCCGGTACGGACGGGTATGCAGTACAAAGGCGGGTTGTTGCTCGATGAGCATCAAGCGTTTCTCTCCGCCTCGCCTAACGATCAGTCGGTATAACCGAACTGCTTGAGCATCGCCTCGTCGTCCACCCAGCCTTCACGCACCTTGACCCACAGCCGCAGGAACACCTTGCGATCGAACATGCGCTCCATGTGACGGCGCGCTGCGGTGCCAATCGCTTTGAGCTGCGCGCCGCCCTGGCCGATCACGATGGCTTTCTGACCCTCGCGTTCGACCCAGATCACGGCATGGATCTCTGCCAAGCCATCCGGACGGTCCTTGAATTGCTCGATCTCGACCGTGGTGGCGTAAGGCAATTCCTCATCGAGGCGCAGCATCAACTGTTCGCGCACCATTTCGGCGGCGAGGAAGCGCTCGCTGCGATCGGTGATTTCGTCTTCGCCGAAGACCGGCGCGCGCACCGGCAAGCGTGTCAGGATGTCCCGCGTCAGCGCATCCAGGCCCTTGCGCTTGAGCGCGCTGACGTAATGCACGGCTTCAAAGCTGTGCTTCTCGGACAACTCGGCGACGAACGGTAGCAAGGCGGCCTTGTCCTTGCTGAGGTCGACCTTGTTGATCACCAGCAGGCGCGGAATCTTCTGTTCGTCCAGGGCTTCATAGAGCGCCTGGTCCTCATCGGTCCAGCGGCCCGCCTCGATCACTTGCGCGGCCAACTCGACTTCGCTGATGGCCGAGCGCACGGCGCGGTTGAGACTGCGGTTCATGGCGCGCTTGGCGCCGCGATGCAGGCCGGGGGTATCGACATAGAGAATCTGTCCGGCCTCGCTGGTGGCGATGCCGAGTATCCGATGCCGCGTGGTCTGCGGCCGGGGGCTGACAATCGACAGCCGGAAGCCGATCAACGCATTGAGCAAGGTCGACTTGCCGACGTTCGGACGGCCGGCCAGTGCTACGAAGCCGCACCGGAAATCCGGGTGGGGCAGCTCGTTCTCGGCGATGTCGTCATCGCGTTCATCGTTCATGGCACGCAGTACTCTTTGTAGACGGGTATAAGCATGGCGCCACGCATCGGCGAACGCCACTGACAAGAAAACACTTACCCGCGGGGAAACGGGTTCAAGGCCGCCCTGGGCAGCCAGCACCGACGGGGCACTACCCGTCCAGGGGCTCCAGCAAGCGATTCAGTACCAGCTCGGCAGCATCCTGCTCGGCAAGGCGGCGGCTGCTGCCGCGGCCTGCCGCGGTAATCACCATGGGTTCGTTCACCACACAGTTCACATCAAAGATGCGCGCGTGATCCTCGCCTTCGGTTCCTACCAGCTCGTACTGCGGCAAAGGCCATCCATGCGCCTGCAACCATTCCTGCAGCCGGGTTTTGGCATCCTTGGACGAACGCGGCAAGGCGGCCACGCGATCGGCGAACAGGGTTCTCACCGTGTCACGACAAGCATCGAAGCCGCCATCAAGGTACACCGCGGCGACCAGAGCTTCAAAAGCATCGGCGAGAATCGAATCGCGCCGGAAACCGCCGCTTTTCAGCTCACCGGAACCCAGCTTGAGTCGGTCGCCGAGCTCCAGCTCACGCGCCAACCCCGCCAGCGCCTGGCCATTCACCAGCTGCGACCGCAAGCGCGACATCTCGCCCTCGGTCGCCTTGGGGTGGGTCTCGTAGAGCATCTCGGCGACGATCGCCCCGAGCAGGGCGTC
The DNA here is from genome assembly GCF_016904955.1 of Dyella flava. GTDB lineage: Bacteria > Pseudomonadota > Gammaproteobacteria > Xanthomonadales > Rhodanobacteraceae > Dyella_B > Dyella_B flava. Next base: position 102,415 of record NZ_JADIKE010000035.1, read on the forward strand.
GCCGAGAAATTCCATGCGCTCGTTATTGGGCTTGCCTGCGCTACGGTGAGTTAAGGCGAGCGCAGCAAGCGAGGCATCGCGAAAGTGATAAGCCAGTTCCACTGTGTTCTTAGTTGGGCGCCACGATCGTGCCCTGCACAGGCACGCTCTTGTCGAAATGAATCAGAAAGTCGATGTTGTACATGAAGGGAACGTCCTTGTCGTAGCTGACATGCAGCTCGTTGCCGCTAGCCCCCGGACCGATCGTGATATCGCTGGGATGAATGGTTGCGTCGTCCACGTACTGGAAGCCCAGCTTGAACATCAGTTCACGACGGATTTGGTCGAGGGATTTGCCGTCGACGCCCTCGCTGGAAACCTGTTCCATCGCCTTTACGACGCCCGCGTATTCGGTATAAGCCGGCACCAGCTTCATCGCCATGTAAGCGAAAAAAACAACTACCGCCAAAACCACCAGGAATCCAATCAGCGTGATGCCTGTCTGCTTCGATTTCATAGTCCCCCCGCTGTGCCGCCAATATGGTGAGCCTTGCCCGAGCCTCAGGGACATACTTTGCCCGGTCGGCACGCGCACCGCCAGCGACATGATCACGATTCCCTATTGAACCGTCACCTGGCGCCTTAGTGAATGATCGTACCAATGCGGTGGAAATCGACCGCCCCCGTATGCAGCCCCTTCCAGCTGAACCAGATCATGAAGGCCTTGCCGACCAGGTTTTGCTCCGGCATACAGCCCCACCAGCGGCTGTCTTCGCTGTTTTCGCGGTCGTCGCCCATCACAATGTAGCAATTGGGCGGCACCAGGGACGGCACGCGTGCATTCGGGATCGGCGGCGTCTGCAGCGAAGGCATGCGGGCGATCACGTGCTTGACCGTGCCCAGCTGCTCGCTCCACACGCTGGCATTGTTATAGAGCAGGTAGTTGTCTTCGGCACGGTTGGGGTTGCCCTGGAACGGGCCAATCTGCGTATCGATCACCGGCTTGCCATTGATGACAACCTGGCTGTCGTGGATTTCGATCGTGTCGCCCGGCAGCCCCACCACGCGCTTGATCCAGTTCTGGCTGGCCACCGGCGCATGCGGGTCGGCGCAAGTCATGTCGCCGCTGCGGACAGTTTTGCCATTTTCGTCCTGGCAGAGATAGCCCGGAAACCGGAACACCACCACATCGCCACGCTTGGGTTCGCCCAGGCTCAGGATCTTGTTGTTGAACGCCGGCAGGCGCAGGCCATAGGCAAACTTGTTGACCAGGATGAAGTCACCGACATCCAGGGTGGGCATCATCGAGCCCGACGGGATGCGGAACGGCTCGGCCACGAAGGAGCGCAGCAGCAGCACGACAAAGATCACCGGGAACAGCGAACGCGCCCAGTCTACCGTTACCGGATCCTGGTATTCCTCGCCCGCTGCGTCGAAACGCGCCTTGCGCTGCTTGTAGAAAAACAAGCGATCAAGCCCCCACACCACGCCGAAGACGACGGTAAGGGCAAGCAAAATGGCCGAAAAATCAAAATCCATGCAATGACTCCATAGCTCGTTGCTATTTGTCCACTTTGAGCACGGCGAGGAAGGCTTCCTGCGGAATCTCGACCCGACCGACCTGCTTCATGCGCTTCTTGCCTTCTTTTTGCTTTTCAAGAAGCTTCTTCTTACGGCTGACGTCGCCGCCATAGCATTTGGCAAGGACGTTCTTGCGCAGAGCTTTCACGGTTGAGCGCGCAATGACCTGGGCGCCGATGGCGGCCTGGATCGCCACGTCGAACTGCTGGCGCGGGATCAGGTCCTTCATGCGTTCGACCAGGTCGCGTCCGCGGCGATCCGCGTGGCTGCGGTGCACGATCAGGCTGAGCGCGTCGACGCGATCGCCATTGATCAGTACATCCACACGCACGAACGGACCGGCATCGAACCGCTCCAGGTGATAGTCCATCGACGCATAGCCACGTGACACCGACTTGAGCTTGTCGAAGAAATCCAGCACCACTTCGGCCAGCGGCAACTCGTAGCTGATCTGCACCTGGGTGGCCAGATACTGGATCGAACGCTGGATGCCGCGCTTCTCTTCGCACAGGGTGATGATGTTGCCGATGTAGTCCGGTGGCGTGAGGATGTTCGCCACGATCACCGGCTCACGGATTTCCTCGATCTGCGGCGTCGGTGGCAGGCGTGCCGGGTTATCCAGCTCCATCACCGTGCCATCGGTCTTCAGGATCTCGTAGACCACGGTTGGCGCGGTGGTAATCAAGTTCAGGTCGTATTCGCGCTCCAGACGCTCCTGCACGATTTCCATATGCAGCATGCCGAGGAAGCCGCAACGGAAACCGAACCCCATCGCTTCGGAGCTTTCAGGCTCGAAGAACAAGGCAGCATCGTTGAGACGCAGCTTGTCCAGCGCTTCGCGCAGCGCAGGATAGTCATCGGCGGAAACAGGGAACAGGCCGGCGAACACGCGCGGCTGCATGGTCTGGAAACCAGGCAGCGGGTGCGGCGCAGGTTTGCCTGCCTGGGTCAGCGTGTCACCCACCGGTGCGCCGTGCACGTCCTTGATCGCGGCGGTAATCCAGCCCACTTCGCCAGCGGACAGCTTCTCGAGCTTCTTGCGCTTGGGCGTGAACACGCCGACTTCGCTGACCTCGTGAGCACGCCCGGTCGACATCACCAGCAGCTTGTCGCCCGGCTTGATTTCACCTTGCATGATGCGCACCAGCGACACCACGCCAAGGTAATTGTCGAACCAGGAATCGATGATCAATGCCTGCAGGCGGTCGGTGTCGCGCGGCTTCGGCGGCGGAATCCGTGCGACGATCGCTTCGAGCACTTCGATCACGTTCTGCCCGGTCTTGGCGCTGACCGCTACGGCGTCGGTAGCGTCGATACCGATCACCGCCTCGATTTCGCCCTTCACCTTTTCCGGATCGGCCGTAGGCAGGTCGATCTTGTTGAGTACCGGCACCACTTCCAGCCCCTGCTCCACCGCCGTGTAGCAGTTGGCCACCGACTGCGCTTCCACGCCCTGGGCGGCGTCAACCACCAGCAGCGCGCCTTCGCACGCAGCGAGCGAGCGGCTTACTTCATACGAAAAGTCGACGTGGCCGGGAGTGTCGATGAAGTTGAGCTGATAGGTCTTGCCGTTCCGCGCCTTGTACGGCAACGACACGGACTGCGCCTTGATGGTGATCCCACGTTCACGCTCGATCGGGTTGCTGTCCAGCACCTGGGCTTCCATCTCGCGCTCGGCCAATCCGCCGCAAATCTGGATGATGCGATCGGCAAGCGTGGATTTGCCGTGATCGATATGCGCGATGATGGAGAAATTGCGGATCAGTTCCATGGAATACGCTGTCAGCTGCACCGCCTTGCGCGATGCGCAGGCAGCCTATCACCGGGATGGCGATATTAGCCGCTCATTATCGCATGGATTGAGAAACCGGATTGAACTCAACCGTTCGCAAATTCAGGGACCTGCCTCAAGGCAGGCCCCTGGGTGATGACGGGGTCAGCCGTCCTTGTTGCTCTCGGGAACCGTAAGCGCAATGAAATTGCTGTCGTCGCCACGGCGAACCAGCAGGAGCACGGTATCTCCGGGCTTAACGCCGGCAGTGGCGGCGCGGAACGCGTCCACGCTGCCCACCTTCTTCTGGTTGACCATCAGGATCACGTCGCCGGACTGCAAGCCGGCCTGGGCGGCCACAGACCCGTTAACGTTCGCGACAGCCACCCCCTCGCCCGCCTGCAGACCGAGCTGGCTGCGGGTGGCGGCGTCCAGGCCCTGCACCGTCAAGCCCAATGCATCCGCGCCCTTGCTCGACGCAGTTGCGCCCACCCCGGCCACGGAATTCTGGTCCCGCGGCATGGTGCCGATGGTGACGCTGATCGTCTTGTCCTTGCCATCCCGCAGGATCTGCACCGGCACCGTCGTGCCAGGCTTGGTCATCGATACCAGCGGCGGCAGGTCCGCGCCCTGATCGATGGTGCGGCCGTTGTAGGCAAGAATGATGTCACCGGACTGCAAACCGGCCTTTTGGGCCGCACTGTTCGGGGACACGTTGACAATGATCGCACCCTGCGCCCGATCCAGCTTGAGCGCCCTGACCACGTCGTCATCGACCGGCTTGATCAGCACGCCCAACTCGCCGCGCGTGACATAGCCCTTGGTCTTGAGCTGTTCGACGACATTCATCGCCAGATCGATCGGAATCGAGAAGGCTACGCCCTGGTAGCCCCCGGTGCTCGAATAAATCTGCGAGTTCACGCCAACCACCTGCCCTTGCAGGTTGAACAGCGGACCGCCGGAGTTGCCTCGGTTGATCGGCACATCGGTCTGGATAAAGGAAGTCGCCGGCTGATCGCGGTTACCGAGATTACGTCCGACCGCGCTGACAATACCCTGGGTTACGGTGTAATCGAAGCCGAACGGCGAACCAATCGCCAGCACCCACTGCCCCGGCTTGAGCAGCTGCGAATCACCAACGCTCACTGCCGGAAGGGGAGTTCCAGCATTGACCTTCAGCAGGGCAATGTCATAAGTGGAGTCGGTACCCACCACCTTGGCAGTCAGCGTACGGCGATCCTGCAGGCGCACAGTGACGCTATCGGCCCCATCGACCACGTGGTTGTTGGTAATGATGTAACCGTCACTGGAGATGATGAAACCCGACCCCAGTGAGGTACGGGCCTGGTCTTCGGGCGACGGCATCATGGGCATGCCGAAGAAGCGGCGGAAGAGTTCCGCCTGCCCAGGATCCATGCCCTGGATCTGCATGCCGTTGGGGCCGCTGGGACGACGAGCAGAATATTTCGCTTCCACATGCACCACGGCCGGTGCGTTTTTCTGCACGATGCCCGTGAAATCAGGCAGGCCAGCAACAACCGGAGCGGTTTGCGCCCACGCCATACCCGGACCAGCAAGACCCATGGCGATGGCGCAGCACATCAAGCTGCTGAAAAGACGGTTGCTGACGAGACGCGGATGACTCATGGTTCCTCCTCGGTTCGGGCACCCCACTCCCGCTCCATGGCCTGTGGGCGGAGCGAGAAGGGGTGCAGTCTTGGAAAGGGGAATAGAACAGCCCTGGCCGATAGCCAGGAGATGCGGGGGAATTAACGCCCCGCACTCACCTGATAGGCCGAATTCTGTGCAGCGGCCTTGGCCTGCGGGGTATCGATCAGCAGCAGATAGCTACCATCGTGATTGTTCAAGGTCCGATAGCCATTGTTCGAAAAACTCTGGCTGGACGGGTACTGCTGGAACAGCGGATTGTCTGACGGATCGCCCAAGGTCACCGATGCGCGCTGGCTAAGACCGGAAGCCGAGTAAGCGCTGAGGGAGGGCGGCACGGCTGTCAGCACATCATTGTTGGCGCGGTTCGTATTGGCGGAGGCCAGGGCCGCACCGGCCGATGCGCCTTGCGGCGTCACGCTGGCGGTCGAAGGGGTGTGCTCGGAATCGAGTGCCGTCGGCTGGGAGATCATCAAAGCAGCAACGGCCACGCTGGCGGCAATGGCGCCGCCGACGGATAGACGCAACCAATCCCGGCGCTTGGGCGCGACCTGGATGCTTGTCGCCTGCTCGCCTTCGATCACTTCCATGACCCGGGCGGCAAAGCCCGCGCTGGCCATGGGCGGCAGTTGACGGCGCAGACCGTCACCAGCCACGTGATAGCGGGCCCAGGCGTCCAGCAGCGAAGCATCGCGATCGAGCCGGCGCAGCAAAAAGCGCAACTCATCTTTGGACAGTTGCCCGTCCATCGCAGCAGAAAGGGTTTCCATGTTCGCTTCACTCATGACATCCGATCCTCGCGGTCTGAAAGTAACGGCCGCAACTTTTCGTCGATCGCCTCGCGTGCCCGGAAGATGCGCGAACGCACCGTACCGATCGGGCAGCCCATGGCCTCGGCAATCTCTTCATAGCTGAGGCCTTCCACTTCACGCAGGGTGATGGCCGTCCGCAGCTCCTCGGGTAAAGCTTGGACAGTGGCAAACACCGTTTGTTCAATTTCTTGGCGCATTAATTCGCGTTCGGGGGTGGCCCCCTCCTGCATGCGGTCGGCGCCGGGCACGAAAACCGCGTCCTCGACCGCAATATCGTCCATGGGGGGGCGCCGGCCCATCGCCACCAGGTGGTTCTTGGCGGTGTTGACGGCAATCTTGTACATCCAGGTGTAGAAAGCACTCTCGCCCCGGAACGAGCCGATCGCACGCCAAGCCCTGACGAAGGCCTCCTGGGCTACGTCTTCACATTCGGCATGGTTGTGCACGTAGCGGGAAATAAGCCCCAGGACCTTGTGCTGGTACTTGCGCACCAGCAGATCGAAAGCACGCCTGTCCCCATTTTGAACACGCTCAACCAGCGCACTATCGAGTTCGTTTTCGCCCATCCGGGCCGTCTCCTTCGTGTCTGCACCATGCCGGGATGCCGTCCATCGGATGGGTAGGCTGCTCTGACCCGTTCCGTGGCCGCAAGTTCAGCCCGGATGTCACGGACTATCGAGATTCTAAGATAAGGACGCCCCCGCAGGGCTCAAGCCGGCAGCTTTTCCAACGCGTCAGACAGCAGGCGTTCGCGTTCGGTCAGCAGGCGTTCGAAGCTGCTTTGCGGCAGCGGCCGGCAGAACAGGTACCCCTGCAGCTCATCGCAATGATTGGTGCGCAGGAACTGCAGGTGCTGCTCAATCTCCACGCCCTCGGCCACCACCCCGCGCTTGAGGCGATGCGCCATCTCGATAGTGGCGCGCACGATGGCTTCGTCGTCCGGGTCGACGCCGATATTGCGCACGAAGCTCTGGTCGATCTTGATGCGGTCGGCGGGCAGTTTGCGCAGATAGTCCAGTGACGCGGCGCCGGTACCGAAGTCGTCGATGGCGATATGGCAACCGAGCCGATGCAGCTTCTGCATATTCTCCATCAGATTGGGAGCCGCCTTGATGCTGATGCTCTCGGTGACTTCCAATTCGAGCAGTCCGGGATCCAGCCCCGTCTCCTCCAGCACCGTCGCCACGACTTCGGAAAGGTCGGGCTGCATGAGCTGCACGGCCGACAGATTGACCCCGAGCCGCAAACCCAGACCGAAACGGTCTTCCCATGCCTTTGCCTGTTTACAGGCGGTACGCAGCACCCATTCGCCGATCGACACGATCAGCCCGGTTTCTTCCGCCAGCGGGATGAAGAATCCGGGGCCGATGTTGCCGAGCTCCGGATGCTCCCAGCGCAACAATGCCTCCATGCCGACAATGTCTTCCGTTCCCGCGTTAATCTGCGGCTGATAGAACACACGCAACTCGCCATTGCCTTCGGCGTGACGAAGGCGTGCTTTCAATGCCGCGTTCTGCTGTTCCTGCGCAGGGCTGACGTCGTACACGCGATAGTTGTTGCGCCCCATGCTCTTGGCCGCGTACATCGCCTCGTCGGCGTGCTTGAGCAAGGTCTCGGCATCTGGCGCATCTTCCGGGAAGAAGCTGATACCGATGGACGCCGTCACCTGCAATTCCGGACCATCGTCCAGATGCAACGGCACATCCATCAACTGCACGATTTTTTCGGCGACACGCAGCACATCGTCGGTCTTGACGATATGCCGCAGCACAATAGTGAACTCGTCACCGGCATAACGCGCCACGGTATCGGAAGCGCGCACGCTACTGCGCAGCCGTTGCGTGACGGCAACCAATACCTGATCGCCTACGGCGTGGCCCAGCGTATCGTTGATGAACTTGAAGCGATCCAGGTCAACAAACAGCACGGCGAAAGTTTCGCCGGTGCGATTCGCTTCCCGGATGATAGTGTCGAGACGGTCATTGAACAGCAGGCGATTAGGCAAGCCGGTCAGCGCGTCCAGCAAGCCTTCCGCACGTCCCTGCTCGCGAGTGCGGCGCAGTTCAAGCATGTGCGCAAAGTGCGCCGCCGCGCAGTGCAGCACCGGCTCCACGATCTCTGGCTCGCCGAACGGATTGCGGCTGCCTGCCATCAACGCCCCAAGCACACTGTGGCGCTCATCCAGCAGGGGTAAGCCGACGAATCCACGCAAACCCAGTTGACCAATCAGCGGATCGACATCGGCCAGCCGTCGCGCATCATGTGGATGCATCAGCGTCCGGCCACCCAGCACCAGCCGCAACGAACTCTGCAGCTGCGGTCCGGGCAGGGCCTTATCGTCACCGCGCAAGCGCTGCACGACTTGCACCGGAACGCTGTTGTCCTCCGGACGTGCGGACCAGACGGCGAGGTAATCCATCCCCATCTCGTCCAGCAGCAACTGCGCAGCATCGGAGACATCCGCATCATCATGCCCACCACTGAACAGGCGGGCCAGCAAGGTCAAGGCGACGACTGGACGTACGCCCGCACGATTGCTGCGAAATTGCAGGGCGACCAGCTCGCGACCACCGTGACGCACGCGGCGCACGCTTGCCTCGCCCGTGTCATGCCCGCGAATCGATTTGCGCTGGCAAGCCAGCCAGCGCCGATCCGCGTCGATGAACGCTTTTTCCATGCTGACCTGTTCATAGGACAGCACTTCGCGCAGTGGCAAACCGGTCAGCACACTATTGGCTAAACCACTATGCCGCATGTATGCCGGACTGGCTTCCACGACGCGCTCGGCGAGCGGATCGACGATCAGCCAATCACCATCGCCATCCTCGAAGACAAAACGGTAATCGCCACTGGGCTGCGGTACAGCCGGTGCAACAGGTGCAACCGGTGTACTCACCGGCTTTTCGACAACCGCCACCACCGGTTCGCCGCTATGCAATTGCTGCCAGCGTGGAATCAACTCGGTACCCACCTGGGATGCGTAGAGCCAACCGGCCACCATGGTGGGCAACTGCGTCGGCTTGATCGTTGCGTCATCCACCAGCACGGCAATGATCGGAGCCTCGGTGCACGGCGGCAGCAATCGCAACTGTTCGCACAAGGTCAGGCTGGAACGGCCGTCGCCATCGAAGGCAACGACAATCAACGCCAGCGGCTCACGACCCTCCAGCAGGATCGCGGCATGGGTCGTATCGCGCGCGGAATGAATGGTCGGATGGCCTTCACCATCGAGTGCATCGAACAACTCACGCCGCAATTCACGTTGCGACGCCACCAGCAGGATGCCGGTTGTGGACGTTGTGCCGGTCACAGCAGCCAGCGCCCATCGCGCAGACGTGGACGCAGCGTCACCGGCGCTGTCGTGCTCAGGCGCACGGCCACATCATCGACACTGGCGACCAACGCCGGCGCCGCATCCAGCAATACCACCCGGCGAACATGACCTGCCGGCGCGCGTGCTAGCTGCCGCAGCAAGGCGCTATCCGTCGCCGACAGCGGCAATGGAAACCGCGAAAGCAGGTACACGCCGAAGTGAATGCTCTGCTGGATGTAGCGCAGCGCGATGCTCAGCCGTTGCGAACCCGGAACCCGCGCATGCGCTTCGCGCAAATTCTCCATGCCGTTTTCCGGGTGCCAGAGATAGACGGTCTGGCCGTTGTGTCTTGCGAGGACGCGAAATTGCTCGATCAGGGCCGCACTGTCGTCTTGCTCAAGCACGACCAACCCGCCGGGCGCAGTCAGGATGCGCTCGTAGATGTCGCTGCCGGCAAGCGGCGCTGGAGCCATCAGAGGAGTCATAGCGCCCACAAAAAAGAGAAGTCGTCTCGCCTCGTAAGGTACGCACTCACGCGCCAAGCGCAATAGCCGAATTGCCGTGGCGTGACGCACACGGCATCCAGAAAGGTCCTGTCTTGCGGCAATGCGGCATAACCGCCTTTTCTGGACTGAGGCGTCTCGCAATCCACGCTGCGGGACGGTATGGTGAGAGTTTCCCGACCATATCCCTAGGCCTATGTTCGAAGGACTGCGTTTCAATCATTGGAAAACGAGCCTGGATGACAGTGGCATCGTCACCCTCACCCTGGATCGCGCCAATAGCAGCGTCAACGCGATTTCACGGGAAGTGCTTGATGAGCTTGGGCAAATCGTCGAACGCCTGGCGATCGAAAAGCCGGCCGGGGTGATCATCCATTCGGCCAAGTCGAATGGATTTGCGGTGGGTGCGGATATCAAGGAGTTCGTCGAATACGCCAAGCACGGCACCGTGCAGGAAAACATCGAGAACGGCCAGCGGGTATTCGAAGCCTTGGCACGCCTGCCCTGTCCGACCGTAGCAGCCGTACATGGTGCTTGCATGGGTGGCGGCACCGAGCTAATCCTGGCCTGCAGTCAACGTATCGCAGCCGACGATGACAAAACCCGCATTGGCCTGCCCGAGGTCATGCTGGGCATCCACCCCGGCTGGGGTGGGTCGGCACGTCTGCCGCGCCTGATCGGCGCGCCCGAAGCACTACCCATCATGTTGACGGGCAAGGCCCTGTCGGCGCGCCGCGCCAAGTCCCTTGGCGTCGTAGACCGCCTCGCCCGCCCCGAAGAGCTGCTGCCCGAAGCACGCGCATTACTGCGCCACCCGCACGCGCGCCCCTTTGCGCAGCGTGCCGCTGCATGGGCAACCAATACCTGGGTCGCGCGGCAAATCCTTGCGCCGATGGTCATCAAACAAACCGCGGCGAAGGTGCGCAAGGAACATTACCCTGCACCCTTCGCGCTCATCGATGTCTGGAAGCGCGGCGGCAGCCAAATACAGCAGCGCCTGAAACTGGAAGCACGCTCGGTATCCAAGCTTGCCGATACACCTACGGCGCACAACCTGATCCGCATCTTCTTCCTGCAGGAACGCCTGAAAAGCCAAGGCAGCGGCATCGACGCCGAGATTCGTCATGTGCACGTGGTAGGTGCTGGCGTGATGGGAGGAGATATTGCGGCATGGGCCGCCTTCAAAGGTTTCGACGTCACGCTGCAAGACCGCGAGATGAAGTACATCCAGCCCGCGCTGGATCGTGCGCGTGCGCTGTATGAGAAAAAACTCAAGACGCCGGAAAAGGTCGAGGCAACCAGCCGCCGCCTGCGTCCGGACGTGGAAGGCGCCGGTGTTGCCAAAGCTGATCTGGCGATCGAAGCCATCTTCGAAAACGTCCAAGCCAAGGAAGCGTTGTACGCCACGATCGAACCGCAATTCCAGAACCAGGAAATCCTGGCGAGCAATACCTCGTCCATTCCGCTGGATGAACTGCGCAAAGGCCTGAAGGCACCGCAACGTTTCCTCGGCCTGCACTTTTTCAATCCGGTCGCGCAGATGCCGCTGGTCGAAGTGGTTCGTCACGATCAACTGGATCCCGCGATCGAGAAACGCGCACTGGCGTTCTGCAAAGCCATCGGCAAATTACCGGTTGCAGTCAAGGGCACGCCCGGTTTCCTGGTCAATCGCATCCTGATGCCTTACCTGCTTGAGGCGCTACGTCTTTATAACGAAGGCGTCCCCGGTCCCGTGCTGGATAAACAAGCCAAACGTTTCGGCATGCCGATGGGACCGATCGAACTCGCCGACACCGTTGGCCTGGACGTGTGCGCATCGGTAGGCAAGGAACTGGCCCCCTTCCTCGGTCTTGAGCTTCCGCCTGGTCTGGAAGACAAACTCGAAGCCGGCAAGCGCGGCAAGAAGGACGGCCAGGGCTTGTACACCTGGCAGGATGGCAAGCCGCAAAAGCCGCAGGTAGACCCTGACTACACGCCGCCGCCGGATCTGCAGGAGCGCATGATTCTGTCGATGGTCAACGAAGCGGTCGCCTGCCTGGGTGACGGTGTCGTCGATGACGCAGACCTGCTGGACGCCGGCGTGATTTTCGGCACCGGCTTTGCGCCGTTCCGTGGCGGCCCCATTCAATACGTTCGCAGTGAAGGCGCAGAAGCGATCCGCCAGAAGCTCGAATCGCTGGCGAAGCGTTACGGCGAACGTTTCACACCCAAGAACGGGTGGGATCATCCTGCACTCAAGCAGAGCGGCTTCGAGTTTCCGTCCGGCAGTTAAGTAATACCGATCTTGTCGTCCCGGCCGCGGCCGGGACGACCGCTAGTCAAAGCGGAAATGCGGCGTTATGTCCTTGCGACTTACCACATCAAATCATCTGGCACGCCATCTTCACCGACACCGCCAGTAGCAGGATCCACCAGCAAGGCCAGCAAGTGCGGATCGATATCGCGAACCTGCTCGGCAATCGACTGCGTTACCAACACATAATGCCCGCCATGCTGCACGATGCCCAGCTTGCCGGCGTTGAGTTCAGCCAATTGCGGCGCGTCCACGTATACACGACGAATCTTGCCGCCATATTCAAAATGGCGCACCTGATCCGCATCCGCTTTGTTGAGCGCCTTCCCTTCCAGTAACTGCTGCAGCTTGGCCTTGCGTTCGCGCTTCAGGCGCGCCTGCTCGGCAGCCGCCTGTTCTAAGCGCTTGCGCTCGGCGGCTTCCGTTTGCGCACGCATGGCGTAAGCCTTGGCAAGGTCCATTTCTTCCTGACTGCGCGCAGGCTTGTTGGGCCTGTGCGGCGGCTTGCCTTTGCCATGTGGACTGCCTTGCCTGGCCGGAGGTTGCTGCTGACGCTTCTCATCCTTGAGCTGTTTGACGATGCCGCTCTTGAGCAGCTGATCTCGCAGTGAGTCGACCATGATCGAAAACCCGAATATCGCGTGTTGCGTTTCAATAATGTGGCGGTGGTGGTTCGGAATGTGGGTCGTGTCCATGCCCCGTGCGCACCGAAGCCAGCTCGCTGCGCAGCTCGCGCACCAGGCGCTCCAGCTCGGCAATGCGCAAGGATTGGTCGGCGTCAGCCACGGTCAACGCCTGCACGGCATCATCAATGAAGGTGAGCCGCACTTCCAGTTCCGCAAGTCGTTGTTCGAGGTCGCTCATCATGACTCAGGACGCGAGATGCTACGCCCCCGGCCGATCCCGTAATACGCCAGCCCTGCCTCTTCGACAGCTTCCGGCTCATACAGGTTACGCCCGTCGAAAATGGCCGGCTCCTTCAACATCGCGCGAATGCGCGCAAAGTCAGGACTGCGGAAGGCTTTCCACTCCGTGACAATGGCCAGCACATCCGCGCCGTCCAGCGCCTGATACGCGCTATCGCACAGCACAAGATCGTTGCGCTCACCGTACACGCGACGTGTTTCGTCGCGCGCTTCGGGATCGAAGGCACGCACCGTGGCACCGGCATCCCACAAAGCTTCCATCAGGCGGCGGCTGGAAGCCTCGCGCATGTCGTCGGTATTGGGCTTGAACGCGAGTCCCCACAAAGCAATGGTTCGACCGCGCACGTCACCATTGAAATAACGCTGGATGAAGCCGAACAGCTTGGTCTTCTGGCCATGATTGACCGCTTCCACTGCGCCTAGCAAACGCGCGTCATAACCGACCGAGCGAGCGGTGCGCTCCAGTGCTTGTACATCCTTGGGAAAACACGAACCGCCATACCCGGCGCCTGGGTAGATGAAATGGTAGCCAATGCGCGGATCCGAGCCGATGCCCTGGCGCACCAGTTCCACGTCCGCGCCTACCCGCTCGGCGATATTGGCAATCTCATTCATGAAGCTGATCTTGGTCGCCAGCATCGCATTGGCCGCGTACTTGGTCAGTTCGGCCGATCGCACATCCATCACCACGGTGCGGTCGTGATTGCGATTGAATGGCGCGTACAGCTTACGCAGCAGATCAATCGCACGCTCGCTGGAACTGCCGATGACGATGCGATCGGGGCGCAGGCAATCCTCGACGGCATCGCCTTCTTTCAGGAACTCAGGGTTGGAAACCACATCGAATTCGATGCTCGCGCCACGCGTGGCCAGCTCGGCTGCCACGGCTTTATGTACGCGATCCGCAGTGCCCACCGGCACGGTGGATTTGTTGACGATTACCGCATAGCGATCCAGATGGCGGCCGATCGACTTGGCCACACCCAGCACATACTGCAGATCGGCGCTGCCATCCTCGTCCGGCGGCGTGCCTACGGCAATGAAGATGATCTGCGCATGCGCAATGGCCGAGGCCGCTTCGGTCGTGAAATCGAGCTGCCCATTGGCGTGATTGCGCCGCACGATGGGTTCCAGCCCTGGTTCGAAAATGGGTACCTCGCCACGCTCCAGACGAGCCACCTTGGCCTGATCAATATCCACGCAGACAACATGGTTACCCATTTCGGCCAAACAGGCCCCAGTGACCAAGCCCACATAACCGGTGCCGAAAATGGTGACTTTCATCGTATGGATCACAACCTTGCTCAGAAGGCGCCGATTCTAGCAGGGCATATAAGAAACCCCAGTGTCACCCATGAAGGTCATTAAGCGCATAAACACAAAGAAACAGGGCGCGAATTGCTTCGCGCCCTGCTCTTAGTCTCCCTGGTATGCCAGCAACGATTACTGCTCGCCGCCGCCACCATTGCCGCCACCGGCATCACCACCAGCGTCGCCGCCGGGACCGCCAGCAGCGCCGGCCGCGGTCGGACCGGTGCTGACCAGGGTCACGTCGAAGATCAGCGTGGAATTCGGCGGGAACGGACGCTGCGGCTCAGCACCGTAGGCGAGGTTCGCCGGGATGAAGAGCTTGTAGTGACCGCCAACCTGCATCAGCTGCAAGCCTTCGCGGAAGCCCGGAATCACGCGAGCCAACGGGATCGAAGTCGGTCCCGGCGGGTTGTTCTTCGACGAGCTGTCGAAAACTTCGCCATTCACGAACGTACCGGTGTAGTTCACCTTCACGGTGTCATTCGGGCCCGGGCGAGCGCCGGTACCCTGGGTGAGCACCTGATACTGCAGACCCGAGGCGGTGGTCTTCACGCCAGCAGCAGTCTTGTTCTTGGCAAGGAAAGCGTCGCCTTCAGCCTTGTTCTTGACCGAAGCAGCATCGAACTCAGCCTTGGCCTTGGCACGCAGCTGGGCTTCGAAAGCCTGAGCGGTGGCGTTGAACTCCGCTTCGCTCATCGGCGGCTTCTTGCCGGAAAGCGCGTCCTGGACGGCCTTGGCAACGGTCGCCGGATCAACGGCGTCACGCATGATCGGCGGTACGGAACCGGCCAATTCATAGCCGACCACGGTGCTGGCCTTGATCTTGTCTACGGTGCCCGTCGCAGTGCTGGCGCTGCTGGACGTCTGTGCCTGCGCGCCAGCGGTCATGCCCAGCGCAACGGCTAGCGCGGCCGCCGTCAGCGTGGGTCGCAGAAATTGCTTCATTTGGTATTCCCTCGTTATGGATATGCCGGCGTGCCGGTCGGACCTCCCCCGTGTGGAGGCTGGCCCCGCATTGTGCGGTGTCCAGTCTGGTCTTGGCAACGACGTTCAGGGTCTGACAGCCGTTCCGATCAAAGGTTCATCGGCGTGAGTGTGCCAAACGTCTCATTCAGCTCTGTTTGTGATCGGCGGGTGAAGGCTTGTCCAGCGTCTCGCGCAGGGCCGCCTGCAAGCGCGCATGCACTTTCACGAACCCGCGCCAAAGCACAATGGCGAGCAAGACACACGCGCCAACAAGGGATAAAGCCACGCCGCGCGGCGGCAAAATCGCCGAACCCAGCGCACTGACAAGGAACGCCAGGACAATCAGCGTGGTCAGCGGAATCAACTTCGCAAGAATCTGCCGGATGGCCTGGGTATACGCCCCGGCAAAACGCTCCCGTATGCCCAGTTCCGCCAGCAGCATGCCCAGCGCCTCCGCCTTGCGATACACCGCGATCAGCAACGGCAGCGACAAGAACAAGGCACACGCCCAGATCAGGGAATGACGCATATCACGGCTGAGCCCCCAATGCTCGAACCAGGCGGCGTTATGCGCATTGATGTAGGCACCGATGACGAACAGCGTCACGACCAACGCAATATTTATCGCGATATGCCAGAGCAAACGGCGAAACATCGCTGCGAGTACGGCGTTTTCGTCGACGGGACGCAGGTTCTCCACCCACCCGCTATAACTGGTCAACAGCAACCGCAAAGGACGCGGTACGACACGTGCCGCCACATGCGCAAGCAGATCAGCTGAGCGAAGCAGATAAGGCGACGCAAGCATGCAGATCAACGCCACGGCCACCGCAATCGGGTAGATGAAATCGCTGACCGCACCCAACGTAAGACCCAGCGTGGCAATCACAAACGAAAACTCACCGATCTGTGCCATGCACAATCCGGTGCGCAGGGATGTCCGCACATCGTGGCCGATGAAAAACATGCCGGCGCTGCATACTACGCTTTTGCCGATCATCACCGCGAGAGCGATCAACACCGCCGGCCAGACATGATGCGCCAGTTGTGCGGGATCGATTTTCAAACCGATGGCGACAAAGAAAAGCGCAGCGAACATATCCCGCAGCGGTTCGACCAGATGCACCACGCGCGGCGCGCTGCGCGCCTCCGCCACCACGGCACCGGCAAGAAAAGCGCCCAGCGCCACGCTGAAACCCAGCCATGCTGCAAGCAGGCTTGCACCAAAACAGATACCGAGCGTGCTGACCAACAAGGTCTCATCACGCTCCAGGCGGGCGACGTAATCCACCAGGCGCGGCAACAGCAGCAAGCCCACGATCATGCCAGCCACCACAAACAGACCCAGATGCCCCACCAGGCTGAAGGCCGCAATCGTCTGCACGGTTCCGCTGATCGCGATCGCAGTAAGCAAGGTGAGCAGCACGATGGTCAGCATGTCCTCGGCCACCAGCATGCCCACCACCAGACGCGCGAACGGCCATTGGCGCAAGCCGTTCTCCGTCAAAGTGCGCGTGGCCACCATGGTCGAAGACAGCGCCATGATCGCGCCAAGAAACAAGGCGTTGCGGCCACCCCAGCCGAACAGCAGCCCGAGCTGGTAGCCCACCCACAACATGAAGCCCACTTCGAACACGGTAACCAGCAGCAAGCTCCCGCCAACCTGCCGCAGCTTGCGCACGCTGAATTCGAGCCCGAGCGTGAACATCAGCAGCACCACACCGAGATTGGAGATATCGGCGATGGTGCGCGGATCCGCCACCAGTACACCCGGCGTATGCGGGCCAATCACCACGCCGGCAAGGATGTAACCCGGCAGCACCGGCAAGCGCAGGCGCTGGAACAGCACCGTGGTGGCGCCTGCCACCAGCATCACCAATGCAAGGTCACGAATGAAGCCGATGTCGTGCATGCCTTCCTCTTGGCGTGGTCTCGCTGTCAGCTTAAACCGTAGCAAGATTCACGCTGCAGACGAGATGGAACATCGGCTCATCGAATCATGAAATTTTTCTAAAAAATTGCTTGACTGAATTGAAAACCCAGCCTATTCTTTCGGGCTTCCAGCGGCGGGGCCATAGCTCAGCTGGGAGAGCGCCTGCATGGCATGCAGGAGGTCGGCGGTTCGATCCCGCCTGGCTCCACCAACATACACGTCCCCATCGTCTAGAGGCCTAGGACATCACCCTTTCACGGTGGCGACCGGGGTTCGAATCCCCGTGGGGACGCCAATTCAAGCGATAGCCTGACCGGCCATCATCTGGAATTGGAAATGGACTTAGTGTGTAGGTCGCTGGAAGGTAGTAACAAGCAAGCTGGTTAGAACGCGGAGCGGTAGTTCAGTCGGTTAGAATGCTGGCCTGTCACGCCGGAGGTCGCGGGTTCGAGTCCCGTCCGCTCCGCCATTAACCAGAAAGCGTTACCCAAGAAGCTCGCCATCGTGCGGGCTTTTTTGTTGCCTGAAAACAGGCCACCTATGCGCGTTTCGCCACCTGCTCCAGCGTACCGGCCGAATGCCCCTGCTCCGCCAGATACTCCAGCCAGCGCGCGAGAAAACTGTTCATCTGCAAGCGATGCTGAAACACGGTATGAGCAGGCGTGAAAGGTCCCAACACCTGCCACAGATGCCGGCCCGGATGGCAATGCAAGGCTTCCGCCACATGCGCGTCGTTGTACACGCGCAACTGGGCCGAAGGCGCACGGCGCCCCGTTTGAGCGT
Organism: Dyella flava; assembly: GCF_016904955.1. Classification (GTDB taxonomy): domain Bacteria; phylum Pseudomonadota; class Gammaproteobacteria; order Xanthomonadales; family Rhodanobacteraceae; genus Dyella_B; species Dyella_B flava. The sequence goes on from NZ_JADIKE010000035.1 coordinate 120,254, forward strand.
CGACAAAACCGTAGGTGAGTTCCAGCTCCAGCGTGTACGGATGGCACTCCTGCACGACCAGATGCACCGGCAAGCCGTCGTCGACATCGGACACGTAATCGCCCACCGCCAGCTTCTGCGGCGCAAACAGACGCGTCAGCCGATGGTAGTTTTCGGCATACAGTCCCATCAGGAACTCAAAGCGTCCTGGCAGCAAGGCGGTGCGGCGGTCGAGTACGGCACTCATAAGGGGCGGTAAATCTCCACTCAGAACATGGTTCTTTCTATACCGAATTGATCGAAGATTTTGCTGGCAATCTCTTCGATCGATACGTGGGTTGTATTGAGACAAGGAATGCCGGCCTGCCGCAATAGGCGGTCGGCCTGTTCCAGCTCCCACTGGCATTGCTTCAGTGTGGCGTAACGGCTGCCCGGGCGTCGCTGTTCGCGGATCTGGGCCAGGCGAGCGGGCTCGATGGTCAGGCCGAACAGGCGATTCTTGTAAGGCCGCAAACGCGCGGGAAGTTCGAGTTTTTCCAGATCCTCGTCAGTGAGTGGGTAATTGGCGGCGCTCACCCCGTAATGCAAGGCCATGTACAGACAGGTTGGCGTCTTGCCCGAGCGCGACACCCCCACCAGGATCAGATCGGCCTTGGCGTAGTCCACGTCGATACCGTCGTCGTGGCTCAGCGCGTAGTTGGTGGCATTGATGCGGGCCTCGTATTTCTCGAAATCCACCAAGCCATGGGAGCGGTTCACCGCACCGGAATGACGGGTGGCCAACTCATCCTCCAGCGGCCCGATAAACGGGGCAAACACGTCCAGCATCAGCGCGCCACTGGTGGCGACGATGTCGCACAGCGTGCGGTCGGCCATGGTATTGACCACGATCGGCCGCTCCCCGCTCTGCGCATAGCGGGTCTTGATGCGCGTCGCCGCCGCCTCGGCTTTTTGCGGGTCATCGATAAACGGCAGGCGGTGTTTTTCGAACTGCACCCCCTCGAATTGGGCAAGGATGCTGTTTCCGATGGTCTCGGCCGTAATACCAGTGGAATCGGAAATGAAAAAAACCGAACGTTGCATGCGTGTTCCGTGGGCTGAGGAGGTTCCTGCCCTGCACCATATCGCAAGCAGGAATCCCTGTCTTTGCTTGACCAACACCTGACTGGTATGCAGTTGGCGCGGCTTCCGAGCGCAATGGTCTTCTTGTGCCACGCACCATCGACAGGGACAATACCAGTCTTTCGCGGTTCGGATTTCTCTGACACCGCTCCCAGCTTATTAATGACGAGCTCTTGAGGAGACTTCCCTTGAACGACCTGGTGCTTTGGCTCGACCAACTGCGCATGACCGACCTTGGCAAGGTTGGCGGCAAAAATGCGTCACTCGGCGAGATGATCGGTAACCTGGCCCAGCTCGGAGTATCCGTGCCGGGCGGCTTTGCCACCACGGCCGACGCCTTCCAGCAATATCTGGAAAAGAGTGGTCTGTCCAAGCGCATCGCCGAACGGCTGGCCACGCTGGACGTCGATGACGTGGACGCCCTGGTTGCCGGCGGCAAGGAAATCCGCGGCTGGATCGTCGACACCGCCCTGCCCGCCGACCTGGAAAACGCCATCCGCGCGGCCTACACCAAGCTCTGCAAAGACGCCGGCAGCGACAACATCGCCGTCGCCGTGCGCTCCTCCGCCACCGCCGAAGACCTGCCGGATGCCTCGTTCGCCGGCCAGCAGGAAACCTTCCTCAATGTGGTCGGCATCGACGACGTGCTGCACAAGGTGAAGGAAGTCTTCGCTTCGCTTTACAACGATCGCGCCATTGCCTATCGCGTGCACCAGGGCTTCAAGCACGAAGACGTGTTCCTCTCCGCCGGCGTGCAGTTGATGGTGCGCTCGGATGTCGGCGCCTCCGGCGTGCTGTTCACGCTCGACACCGAATCGGGTTTCCGCGACGTGGTGTTCGTCACCGGCAGCTACGGCCTGGGCGAAATGGTCGTGCAAGGCGCGGTGAACCCCGACGAGTTCTACGTGTTCAAGCCCACGCTGAAGGAAGGCAAGCCCGCCGTGCTGCGCCGCAGCCTCGGCGCCAAGCAGCAGCGTATGGTGTATTCCAACCAGCCGGGCGAGCGCGTGCGCATTGAAGAAACACCCGCCACCGACCGCAACCGCTTCTGCATCAGCGACGCCGACGTGCAGGAACTGGCCAAGCAGGCACTGGTGATCGAAAAGCACTACGGCCGCCCGATGGATATCGAATGGGCGAAGGACGGCAACACCGGCAAGCTGTACATCGTGCAGGCGCGCCCGGAAACCGTGAAGTCGCGCGCGCATGCCACCCAGATGGAGCGCTTCCACCTCAGCGAGAAAGGCAAAGTGCTGGCCGAAGGCCGCGCCATCGGCCAGAAGATCGGCGCCGGCAAAGCGCGCGTGATCCGCTCGCTCGCCGACATGAACAAGGTGCAGCCGGGCGACGTACTGATCGCCGACATGACCGACCCCGATTGGGAGCCGGTGATGAAGCGTGCCTCGGCCATCGTCACCAACCGCGGCGGCCGCACCTGCCATGCCGCGATCATCGCGCGCGAGCTGGGCGTACCCGCCGTGGTCGGCACCGGCAATGCGCTGGATGCCATTCCGGACGGCCATGAGGTCACCGTGTCCTGCGCCGAAGGCGACACCGGCACGATCTACGAAGGCCAGCTCAAGTTCGAACGCGTCACCGCGGATCTCGGCGCCATGCCCGAAGCGCCGCTGAAAATCATGATGAACGTGGCCAACCCCGAACGCGCCTTCGACTTCGGCATGCTGCCGAACGCCGGCATCGGCCTGGCCCGCCTGGAAATGATCATCGCCAGCCACATCGGCGTGCATCCCAAGGCCCTGCTCGAATACAGCAAGCAGGACGCCGACACCAAGGCCAAGATCGACGCGCGCATCGCCGGCTATGCCGATCCGGTGAGCTTCTATATCGATCGCCTGGCCGAAGGCATCGCCACCATCGCCGCGTCGGTGTATCCGAAGCCGGTGATCGTGCGCCTGTCCGACTTCAAGTCCAACGAATACGCCAACCTGCTCGGCGGTTCGCGCTACGAGCCGCATGAAGAAAACCCGATGATCGGCTACCGCGGCGCCAGCCGTTACGTCGATGCCGGTTTCGCCGAGTCGTTCGGCCTGGAGTGCAAGGCCGTCAAGCACGTACGCGAAGTGATGGGCCTGACCAACGTATGGGTGATGATCCCGTTCGTTCGCACGCTGGAAGAAGGCCGCAAGGTCGTCGGCGTGCTCGGCAAGAACGGCCTCAAGCAAGGCGAGCATGACCTGAAGGTCATCATGATGTGCGAGCTGCCGTCCAACGCGCTGTTGGCCGACGAATTCCTCGACATCTTCGATGGCTTCTCGATCGGATCCAACGACCTCACCCAGCTCACCCTGGGTCTGGACCGCGACTCCGGTGTGGTCGCCCACCTGTTCGACGAACGCGATCCCGCCGTGAAAAAGCTCTTGTCGCTGGCGATCCAGACGGCACGCAAGCGCGGCAAGTACGTCGGCATCTGCGGCCAGGGACCGTCCGATCACCCGGATCTGGCCGAATGGCTGATGGACCAGGGCATCGAATCGGTATCGCTCAACCCCGATACCGTGGTCGACACCTGGCTGCGCCTGGCCAAGAAAAAAGCCGGTTGATGCTTGAGCAATAAAGCAACGGGGCGGTGGCAACACCGCCCCGTTTGCATGGGCGAGGCTGAAACTCCCAAACGCCCGCGCTGTCAGTATTCCCATCCATCGCCAACTGACCAGGGAATGCCATGCGCCGCTTGCTGCAATGCCTTGCCAGGAACAAAGGGTTCATCACCTTCATGCTCTGCCTGATCATGTTCCGCAGCGCATGCGCTGACTGGAGCGTGGTCCCCACCGGCTCCATGCAACCCACCATCCAGATCGGCGACCGCATTTTCATTGACAAGGCCGCCTACGACATTCGCCTCCCGCTCACCCATATCTCGCTGATCCACCTCGCCGATCCGCAACGCGGCGACATCGTGGTGCTCGACTCCCACGCCGCGAAGGAGCGCCTGGTGAAGCGCGTCATCGGTATTCCCGGCGACCAGGTGGCGCTGCGCGACAACGTGCTCTACATCAACGGCGTGGCCGCCACCTACTCCCCGGTGAGCGTCAACGGCATCCACGACGACCGGCGCGATCCCGCCCACTATGACGTGGAGCAGCTGGGCAGCCTCCAGCACCTGGTCCGGCTCTCGCGCTACTACCCCAGCGAGATGCGCAATTTCGGGCCGGTCACCGTCCCCGCCGGCCACTACCTGCTGATGGGTGACAACCGCGACAACAGCGAAGATTCGCGCTACCTGGGCTTCTTCCCGCGCAACGAAATCGTGGGGCGCTCGCGCTACGTCGCCCTCTCACTGGACCCGAATAACGATTACCTGCCCCGCCGCCAGCGCTTTGCCGCCCCGCTCGACGGCCCGCTCACCGCCTCCAGGCATGCCACCGAATAAATCGGCCGCCGACCAGTTGTCACAAGCAGGGTCACCCCTTATCATGTTCGGCTCGCGCGGACCACGCGCACCTTTTCGGAGAGGTGGCAGAGTGGTCGAATGTACCTGACTCGAAATCAGGCGTACGTGTAAGCGTACCGTGGGTTCGAATCCCACCCTCTCCGCCAGAAGACCCAAAAAGCCCCTGAGAAATCGGGGGCTTTTTGTTTTCTCGAACGTGCCTTCACCATCCCAACTATGGTCAGGTAACGGCCGTTGTCTCGTGCGGGGAATCATCGGGAGTCACTGCCTCTAGCGGGGCTTCTGTAATAACTACCGCCCTCACTTCGTTAAAGCGGCAAAAGGTTTTAAGGTGGCCATGGACCTGAGGAGAAAAAGCCTTAATCAACGTCATCAGGCTACGGTACCGATCTGGTAGATCGGAAATGTGCGCTATAGGCTCGTGATGAAAAACGCGGTTCCTCAGCTTGCGTGCCTTCTCCATGAGGTCAGCTATATCCCTGCGATTCCTCAGCGGCTTGGGTGCTCGCGGCACCAACTTGGGAATAAGGGCAGGCCAAAACTGACCGCCGTGCTCATATCGAGCATTCAAGATTGCGCACCAAAAACCGAATGAGAGCGCTGCAACAAGGTTATCTGGCGTTTGTGGCTTGGAATGTTGAACAAGTTTATCTTCAGCCTCCTTGACAAGTTTCAAGTCCGCGCTGGTGAGCCCGACTTTGTAGAACCACTCGGGAGTACCTGCATGCACGCTCAGAACCTCGTGAACGCGATTTCGAACCACGATCTCGAGCATGTGGAGTGCCGGATACAGAGCTTCGCTTATGAGCAAATTCTGCGCATGCAGGACCACTCCTAGCTCGTGGTCATGCCCGGAAGGATCGAACCGAGCCATCCTTGGGACCGACAAGCATCCGGAGATGTCGAGAGCATCAGCAGGGGAAATATGAACAGCCCATGCCGGGGAGTTGAATCGTGGCATCCCTTCCTCTACGCTTTTCCATGAAGTCCCCGGATGTCCCCCTCCCCGCACTGCTTAAAGCGGGTGATGGCGCCGGGGTTTTTTTTGCCCTTCGGATCGCAGCAGAGAGCCATAGGCTACTTGCCGCGATCCGAAAGCAATTCAGCCCAAAGCTTACCTTCAATCGAACGTGACTGCGCTCAGGTTTTCGGTGAATTCAAATACGGGCGCGCACTTTTAAAAGATCGTTCGGAACCATCGCGTTCAAAGTCGGCACACGTTTCAGCCCCGCTTCGATTAGAGACCGGACCAAAACCGCGAGCTTGATAGTTAAACCGCGATTAGCTATCTCCGATCTTTTCTGACCCTGGCACTTAGAGACCGCAGATGCGTCAGAGAAATCCGCGAACTTATCTACTCCATCGCCGCTAACACGTCATCAAGTTGCAGGCCCAAATTCTCAAAACACTGCCCCAGCATGGATCGTTGGATTTCCAGCGGTTCGTTCTCTTCGGCCTGCGTAGCTGCAAAGGTCATGCGGGCCATCAGAAGGAGCTGATCACGGATCTGCTCCAGCTTTTCGAAGTTTTCTTCGCGCAGCAGATAACCGTGCGGTGCTTTAGCCACGTCGCGTGGTTTGCTCATGGGTCACTCCAGGCTGTGGATGGCGCGGCGGACCTGCGCTTGATCAATGCGACGTGCGGTCTAGATGCTCGATCTGGTTGATCTCTTCCAATCGCTCCAGCGGTTCACCAATCAGTCGGCTGATCAGCTCAAGGGTGCGCTTCATTTCCGAGCGGGGAATCAGGTTGGCGTCGCCTTCGTACAAGTCATCCTTGCAGGCGACCTTCGCCATGATCAGCAGCATGCGCTGCAGGTTTTTCAGTTCGATGTAGTCGTCTTCTGACAATAGGTAGTGCTTCAATCCGAAGGGATCGATGTAGGTGCTATCCATGGGTGTTCTCCGCACGTGTTTAGGTCGCCCGTGCATTGCGCACGGGCGAAGGGTCTGCAAGAAAAACCTGCTCGTTTAGTTGGAATCAGCGGATTCCGGCTGAACGATTACCCACTTAGGGCTCGACGTTGCGCCATCGGCGCAGCGGTGAGGTAAGGGGAATGCACCAGGGCGGGGTCACGCAAGCGTGTGGGTGCCTTAAGATCGAGCGTAGCCATCATTGACTCCTGTATCGAGTTGATTGTGGTTAGCGGATCGTTTGGGCTCCTAACCCCAGACGGTCCGCGCTTACCTCACTAGTGTCGGGCGTGTCGTTTTCATCTCCGGGATGGGCACGTCCGACACGCATATGATCTTGGAAGTGCAAGGCCTGCGGTATCAGAAGATGCTGACGCGCGTTGACAGGGGAAGTCGCTGTGTTTGCGCTTCCTTTTCTCGCCTTCGTGCCGTGAAGCGCCAGTGGGCCTCGATGGCTCTCTCCCATTCTTGCCGTAATAGCTCCCTCTCCCCTCCGGGGAGAGAGCCTGCCCCGGACTTGATCCGGGGGTTGGGGTGAGGGGCTGCGCTTGCGGGGAAATTCAGAGCTTGCTCGATGTTTCTTTGCAGGCTCATCGCGAGGTTGGCCCCTCACCTCAGTCCTCTCCCCGGAGGGGAGAGGAAGAAAAGCGTATTGCGTTTCTTTGGTGGCTCATCGCGAGACTGGCCCCTCACCTCGGTCCTCTCCTCGCTCCTCAAAGCCGAGCACATCCATGTGCTCTCCCCGCGTGCCCCGGAGGGGAGAGGAAGAGAGCGTGCGGCGCATTTGTTTTGCGCCACGCATGCATATCCGGCATGCTGCGCCCATTCACGCAGTAGACGCTCATGATCGAATTCGGACACGGAACCCATGTCGGATTGCGCCGTACGCGCAATGAAGACACTTATTACGCTGATGGAGCACTCGGCCTGTTTCTGGTGGCCGATGGCATGGGTGGGCATCAGCATGGGGAGGTGGCGTCTGCGCTGGCACGGGATGTGGTGGTGAATGGGGTGCGCCGTGGGCAATCCCTGGCCGAGGCCGTGCATGGCGCTGCCGCGCAGGTGCTGGAGCGGGCCCAGCGCTATAACGATGCCCTGCCGATGGGCAGCACGGTCGCGGCGATCCGGTGCACTGAGCAGACCTATGAAGTGGCATGGGTGGGCGATAGCCGCATCTATCAATGGAAGAACGGGTTACGTCAGCTGAGCCACGATCATTCGCTGGTGCAAGGGCTGGTCGAGGCCGGCTTGATCGATGAAGCGCAGGCGCGGCGGCATCCGCAGCGCAATGTGCTCACCCAGGCGTTGGGCATTACGACGCTCGGCCAATTGCATATCAGCATGGCTAAGGGACAACTGACGACGGACATGAGCTTTCTGGTTTGCAGCGATGGCCTGACCGAGGAAGTGAACGACAACGCTATTGCGGGCATCGTGGGCCGGCAGGATCTCGCGGCGCAGGAATGCGTGGATCATTTGCTGCTCGCCGCGCTGGACAACGGCGGCAGCGACAACATCACGGCGATTCTGGCGCGCATCCGCTGATGCACGCCTGGTAGCTCAAATCTCGGCTTCCTGCTTGCGCCAGACCGATTGCCCACCGGCACTTTTGTCGAGGGCATCCAGCCGCTTGGCGTGCTCGCCGAGTTCTTCTTCGGTGGCGCGCAGCACGCGCGGACGCCGCGCCAGCACCACGGGTGTGACGGCCTTGCGTGCACCGCCTTCGCCCTTGCCTTCAAAACCCAAATCGAGCACGACCTGCCCGGATGTCATCGCCAGATAGACATCGGCCAGCAGTTGGGCGTCGATCAGGCCGCCGTGCAGATCACGCGCGGAGTTGTCCACGCCCAGGCGCTTACACAAGGCATCCAGGCTGTTGCGCTGGCCGGGATAGCGTTCGCGCGCCATGGCCAGGGTGTCCAGCACCGGACAGTGATCGCTGATGCGGCCGTATTGCGCGCCGGCCAGCGCCAACTCGGCATCGAGGAAGCCGACGTCGAAGGTGGCGTTGTGGATGATCAGTTCCGCGCCATCGATAAAGGCCAGGAACTCTTGCACGATGTCGGGGAAACGCGGCTTGTCGAGCAGGAATTCATCCGCAATACCCGTGACTTCACGCGCGCCTTCATCAATCGCGCGGTCCGGGTTGAGGTAGGTTTGATAGTGGCGACCGGTGGGCCTGCGTTCGATCATTTCGACGCAGGCGATTTCGATCAGGCGATGGCCCTGGCGTACTTCGAGGCCAGTGGTTTCGGTATCGAGAACGATCTGCCTCATGCGCTGCCCTTGTCTTTGAATTGCTCTGCCTGCTCACGCGCGGCCTGATCCACACGCTCATTTTCCACATGCCCGGTATGCCCGCGCACCCACTTCCAACGTACCTGATGGGATGCGGTGGCGGCAGAAAGCCGTTGCCAGAGATCCTGGTTTTTCACCGGCTTCTTGTCGGCGGTGCGCCAGCCATTGCTGATCCAGCGCGGTACCCATTCTTCGATGCCTTGCATGACATAACGCGAATCGGTGGTCACCGTCACCTTGCACGGGCGCTTGAGTGCTTCGAGGGCACTGATGGCGGCAAGCAGTTCCATCCGGTTGTTGGTGGTTTGGGCTTCTCCGCCGCTCAGTAACTTCTCTGTCCCCTTGGACCTCAACAGCGCCGCCCATCCACCCGGGCCAGGATTGCCGAGGCACGCGCCATCGGTAAACGCTTCCACATCCGCCACTCGTTCTGCTCCGCCTTCTTGTTCGTATGTTTTTGCAAGGTTGTTAACTGACTGAGCTGCGCCGCGCACCGGGTGCGAGGCCAGCCTGAACCGGTGCGGTGACCGGCTTGGGGCGCAAGCGGGTCGGTATGCTCATCGGCCCCTTCTTGCGCGCCACCAGCACATAACCGCCACCGATCAACCCCGAGGCCTCGCCGCCCCCATTGGACGGCAACGGCAACGCCCGCCCTACCCGCTGGACCCGTTCGATCTGCAGATCCGCGCGGCGCAGGCGTGCTGCGAGCTGAATGGGGGACGTGGCGTGGGCCGCGCTGCCCCGTGTCTGCCACAGCCACCAGGGGGTCCAGCCGCTCAGCGGATTGACCCCGGTGAGCACCAGCATGCCGCCGGGGGCGAGTACCCGGATGATCTCGTCCAGGGAAAGCTGGGCGGGCTCCAGGGCGTGCCGCAGCAAGACCAGGTCGAAGGCCCGGTCCACAAACGGCAGTGGCTCGGTGGCACTGGCGCGAAGGTCGCCCTCAATGCGCCCCTGGGACAACCGCAGCGTGACCCACTGGCCCAGATAGGGCGGGTTCGGGGGCTCGTCCTGGGCGGCGGCTGACAGCAGCAGCGCCCGCGTGCCGGTACAACGGCGTAAATCCGGGAGGTAGGCCACCGTTTCATCGGCCAGCAAACCACGCATAGGCGCACTTGCGTAAATGTCGTGGGCGCGCTGTGGCATGTGCCGTTGGCCTGTCGCAGGGGCGGATTGAGCAGAGAGTTTACCGGTTGGCTTCACAAATGGTTGGCTTCACAAAGACGAACGGCTGCTCAACAGTATTCGAAAGATATATCGAATAACGCATATCTAACGAATGCTCGTCCATCGGCCCGTATAGTCCAGGGTCGCGCGCATGCCGGGAAGCCTGCGTCAGTCGATACGAAAACAGAGCGGAGAACGCCTTGCACGTCGTACCGTTACCGGCGCTTGCCGACAACTACATCTGGCTGCTGCATGACGACAGCAACCAAGCCATCGTGGTCGATCCGGGTGAAGCAGCTCCGGTCGAAGCTGCGCTCGCCTCGCGTGGACTCAACCTGCGTGCCGTTCTGCTGACGCATCATCACGCCGATCACATCGGCGGCGCTGATCGTCTGCGCCAGCGCTATGGTGTTCCCGTCTATGCGCCTGATGATGATCGCATCGGTGTGGCTACGCATCGCATGAAAGATGGTGAAACGCTGCATCTGCAACAGCCGTCTGCGCGCTTCGAGATCATCGCGGTACCGGGACATACGCTGAGCCATATCGTCTACGTGGGCGAAGGTGTGCTGTTGTGCGGCGATACGTTATTCAGTCTCGGCTGCGGACGTCTATTCGAAGGCACGCCGGCGCAGATGCTTTCGTCGTTGCAACGCCTCGCTGCGCTGCCCGGCGAAACACTGGTGTGTTGTGGCCATGAGTACACGGCTGCCAACGGTCGCTTTGCGCAGACGATCGAACCTGAGAATGCGGCACTCAAGCAACGGCTGGATGATGTGGCCAAGCTTCGCGCCGATCATCGCCCGAGTGTGCCGGCGACATTGTCCAGCGAGTTGGCTTGCAATCCTTTCCTACGCGTAAACAGTGAGAGTGTGATGGATTGGTGCCGCCAGCACGGTGCGGCGAACGATCCTGTTGCACGCTTCGCTGCGTTGCGTTCTGCCAAGGATGTATTCCGCGCATGAGACCGACGCAGCGACTTCTTCCCGTTGTGCTCGGCTCGCTGCTTGCGGCCTGCGCCACGCCACCGACCACCAACACCTCGCATACACCCATTACCGTCACTCCGACGCCGGCACCCGCACCGGCGCCTGCCGCCGCGCCGGCACCTGCACCTGCGCCAGCAGCGCAGGACGATTCATCGGCTTCACAAACCGATACGACAGCCGTGTGGGACAAACTGCGCAATAGCTTTGCCATGTCCGACTGCGATGCGGATCCGCAGATCATGGTGTGGGCGCATCGCTACACGCAGAACCCGCAGCGTTTTGAAGCACAGATGAGCAGCGCGTTGCCGCAATTGATCTACGTGCAGCAGATTGCGCAGAAATACGACGTCGCTGGCGAATTCGCCTTGCTACCGTGGGTGGAAAGTCAGTATCGGCCCGTTCCGGCACACCGTAATCTGCCGGCAGGCATATGGCAGATCGTTTCGAGTACGGCGCACGTGATTGGCCTGCACTCCGATCACAGCTATGACGGACGCCTGGATACCGCCGCATCGACCGACAGCGTGATGCGCATGCTGCACGATTACTACGGCAATCTGCATGACTGGCGTTTGGTGGACTATGCCTTCAATCGCGGCGAATTCGGCATGCAGAAACTGGTGCAGCAGCATGGGTTGCCGCCGGATGAGCCGGCGATTCCGAAGCTGCCGGTGCCGCGCGTGACGCGCGAACACCTGACCAAGCTGCTGGCCATCTCCTGCGTGGTGCGCGAGCCTGAGCGGTTCAACGTCGAACTGCCGACGCTTGCCGCCGATCAACATCTGGAAACGGTGGAAGTCCATCACGGCATGACGCTGTCCAAGGCGGCCACCAACGCCGGCATGGATGCTGACGCGCTCAAGCAGCTGAATCCGGCCCTGCTGACCGACACGGTGAATGCTGACGCCCCAGGACACCTGCTATTGATGCCGCATCGCAACGCCGAGCAATTGCGCACGGCCATGCAGTTGGCCAACGACCAGGACATGACGGCCAGCCTGAGCAATACCGGCAACCATTCGCCCGACCTCGGTGTTTTTGCCGACAACGCGGCGCCGTCCGCGGACGATGCGACACCGTCCACCCCATCGGCCCACCATGTCCGCACGCATACCGTGCGCTCTGGCGAAAGCCTGTGGCAGATCGCCAAGAATTATTCCACCAGCGTCAGCAAGATTGAGCGCTTGAATAATCTGCGTGGCAAACCGCTCAAGCCCGGACAGGTGCTGAAGCTCGACGCGCCGTAAATCCGGACTGAGCAGTGCCTGCCAGGGCCTGTTGGCACTATTGGCGTGACCCGCGCCGGAAGCTGCTTGCGCGCGAGGGAATGTACGTCGGTACACGACTGAGCGATGACGCCGGATGGTAGGCATACAGACCCGGCCCTTCGGGTTGCCGTAGACTGGCGCCTTGGCGCAGACCATCTTGCGGAGGTCGTATGGGTTTCCTGCACGGCAAGCGCGCCCTGATCACCGGCATTGCCAGCCAGCGTTCCATCGCCTGGGGTATTGCCAACGCCATGCATCGCGAAGGCGCGCAACTTGCCTTTACCTATCCGAACGATCGCATGAAAGATCGTGTCGATGAGGCGGCCAATACCTTCGGCTCCAACATCACCCTGCCTTGCGATGTCGCCGACGACGCGCAGATCGAAAACCTGTTCGTAGCGCTGGCTAAACATTGGGATGGCTTCGATGTCCTGGTGCATTCGATCGGCTTTGCGCCGCGCGAAGCGTTGCAGGGCGAATTCCTGGACAACCTGACCCGCGAAAACTTCACCGTCGCCCACGATATTTCCAGCTACAGCCTGGCCGCGCTGGCCAAGGCGGCGCGGCCGATGATGGCGAACCGCAATGGCGCGATCCTCACCCTCACCTATCTGGGCGCCGAGCGGGCGCTGAGCGGTTACAACGTGATGGGGCTGGCCAAGGCGAGCCTGGAAGCGAATGTGCGCTATCTCGCTTTCAATCTTGGTCCGGAGACAACGCGCGTGAATGCGATTTCCGCCGGGCCGATCAAGACCCTGGCCGCGGCGGGCATTGCAAATTTCCGCAAGATGCTGGAACACGTGGAAGAGCATGCACCGCTGCGTCGCAGTGTGACGATCGAAGAAGTCGGCAACGTCGGCGCGTTCCTTTGTTCGGACCTGTCCTCGGGCATCACCGGCGAAGTGATTTACGTCGATGCCGGTTACAGCATGCTTGGCATGACGGGCGTCTGACGCACGGCGTTCAGCGCGTACAAAAAAGGCGGCTCGGGAGAGCCGCCTTTTTCGCCAGCATGGCTGTGCCGATTACATACGATCCTTGGCAATCTGGATCTTGGCTTTGGCCTTCAGCGCATCGATGTAGCTCTGCGTTTCCACGCCGCCGTAGGCTTGCACCATCTGGCGATAGAGCTGACGGCGATCGTCATCGGTGAACTTGGACAGGTCGGCGTCTTCAACCTTGTCGACGGCGAGTACGGCGTAGGTGCCCTGATCCAGCGAAACATCCGCGTACTGCGACTTGCCATCCGCCGGGTGCGGCGTGACGAACGCCTGATCCAGAATCGGCGGCGGCACACCCTGCTGTACGCGCTGAGCCTGGTTCACCGTCTGCAAATCGGCATGTTCGGCCTGCGCAATGGTCGCCATGTCCTCGCCCTTGTTGAGGCGCTGCACCAGCACATCGGCCTTCTGATGGGCGGCGTCGGCAATGCGTTCGTCCAGAATCTTCTGCACGATCGCGTCATGCACTTCGGCAATCGGCTTCGCCGATGCCGGTACGTGCTTGTCGAGACGCACCACCACTGAATCGGTCTTGCTCAGATCGACCAGGCTGGAGTTGTTGCCGGAGTTGAGTACGTCGTTGGAGAACGCCGCCGCAATCACCTTCGGATTGGCAGCAATGCCTTCCCCGCCATTACGGCCGAACAGCGGTGTTTCCTGGACCTTCAACTGCAGCGCCTGCGCGGCCGGCTCCAGCGAACCAGGATTCTGCGAGGTGAGATCGGTCATCTTGCCGGCAGCGTCGTTGTAGGCGCGATCGTGATCGGCCGCGGTCGCTTCCTTGAGCAACTGATCGCGAACGTCGGCAAAGGACTTGGTCTGACCCGTGCGAACGTCACGCAGGTAGATGATGTGGTAGCCCTCGTCGGACAGCACCGGCTTGGAAATCTGCCCTTTCTGCAGGGCGAACATGGCCGACTCGAATGCGGCGTTGGTCATGCCCTTCTGCAGCCAGCCAAGGTCGCCGCCGGTCAGCTTCGAACCAAGGTCGTCCGAATCCTGCTGCGCCAGCTTGGCGAAGTTTGCCGGCGTAGCCTGGGCGGCAATCTTTTCGGCCTTCGCCAGCGCCGCCTTCTGCTGCTCCGGCGTGGCGTTCTTCGGCACGTTGATCAGGATGTGCGACACCTCGCGCTGTTCCGGCAAACCGAAACGGGAGATTTCATCCTGGTAGCGCTTCTTCAATTCTTCATCGGTGGGCGGCGGCGCCTCCGACTTCAGAGTGTCCGCACTCACTTCGATGTACTTCAGCGACACCTGTTCCGGATTCATGAAATCCGCCTGGTGCGCCTTGTAATAATCCTGCACCTGCGCGTCGGTGACCTGGCTATCCGCAGGAGCCTGGCGCGGCAGTACGAAATAGCGGATGGTCCGGCGCTGCAGCTTGATGTTCAGGTAGCGGTTGATATCCGCATCGGTAACGATGGTGCTGCCGCTGATGGCATCGGGAAGCAGGCTGGTTTCCAGCGACGTACGGATGTTGTTCTGGAACATGTCGGGCGTCATGCCCGCAGCGGCAAGCTGCGCGCGGTACATGTCCGCGTTGAATTGGCCGTCGACCTGGAACGCCGGGTTGGAGGCAATGGCCTCGCGCAGCGCCTGATCGGATACGCGCATGCCAAGGTCTTCATTGGCTTGCAGCAGCAATTGCTGGCCGATCAGCTCGTCCACGATCTGCTGCTTGAATTCTGGCTTGTCGAACACGTTGGGGTCGAACTGATCACCCATCTGCTCACGTTGCTGCTGACGGATGCGGTTTACCGTGTCCTGATACTGCTGCTGGCTGATCTCGCGCTTGCCGACTTTAGCGACGAAGTTTTCAGCTTGTGAACTGAAATAGCCCTCGATGCCGAAGAATGACATCGCAAATACGGCGACCCCCAGTACAACGATGGCTGGCCATCCCTGCATTTTGTCGCGCAATGATTGCAGCATAGATCTTCCCGCGATTGTGTTGGCGCGTTTCCGCGCATCTTTTAAACAACAAGGGCGCCACGGGGGCGCCCTTGCAGACCGTGGCGGAGCGGACGGGACTCGAACCCGCGACCTCCGGCGTGACAGGCCAGCATTCTAACCGACTGAACTACCGCTCCACATACTGGTGGGTGCTGTAGGGATCGAACCTACGACCCTCGCCTTGTAAGGGCGACGCTCTACCGCTGAGCTAAGCACCCGCAACCAAGCGGGCCGCTTAGTTTACGGCGTCCTTGAGGCCCTTGCCAGCCTTGAACGCCGGAATCTTCGAAGCGGCAATCTTGATCTCTTCGTTGGTGCGGGGATTGCGTCCGGTACGGGCAGCGCGCTCACGCACGGTGAAGGTACCGAAGCCGACGACCGACACGTCGTCGCCATTCTTCAGAGCCTTCTGCACGGTCTCGAAGAAAGCTTCGAGAGCGCGGCCTGCGTCGGCCTTGGTCAGTTCGGCATGTTCGGCGACGGCATTGATCAGATCGGTTTTATTCATTGAGTTACTCCCTTAAACAGGTATTCGGCCCGCGGATAGGTTTGGGACGGGACAACGGCAGGAAAGGATCGGACAGATTCTATGGAAGGCGTTGCCACGCGATCCCGCATCTCTGTGCATGCTGGCGCATACCCCAGGATGGCGGTGAGCCTTTATACCAGCGCCCCCCGGGGTCCGCAATACGAGTAATACCAACGTTTTGCAGGGGATTCAGCAGCATGCTCCCAGATACGAGAGCAACCCATGCAACCATTGCTTGACAACAGTGTGGCAAGAAACGAAGCAGGCGGCACGAAAAACGTGCCGCCTGTCGCACTGCATAAAATGTAAGCGCGATTAGTGCGTGCGTGTAGGCGCTTCGGCCGTTTCTTCGTGAGAAGCGGCCTCGCTCGACGCTGCGCCTGCTTCAGCCTCTGCCTTCGCAGGCAGGGGTTGCAGCGGACGCTCAAGTGCAATGTCCAGCACTTCATCAATCCAGCGCACCGGATGGATATCCAGCGAACTGGTGATGTTTTCCGGAATATCAGCCAGGTCCTTGCGATTCTCGTCCGGAATGATCACGGTGGTGATGCCGCCACGATGCGCGGCCAGCAATTTTTCCTTCAGACCACCGATCGGTAGCACGCGGCCACGCAGGGTAATCTCACCGGTCATTGCCACTTCGGAGCGAACCGGCACCTTGGTCAGGGCCGATACCAAGGCCGTGCACATGGCGATACCGGCACTGGGACCATCTTTCGGCGTGGCGCCTTCCGGTACATGGATGTGCAGGTCGAGTTTCTCGTGGAAGTCCGGGTCGATACCGAAGCGGCTGGCGCGCGCCCGCACCACGGACAGTGCCGCCTGAATCGATTCCTTCATCACGTCGCCAAGCTGGCCGGTATGCACCTGACGCCCCTTGCCGGGCACGATCGATGCCTCGATGCTGAGCAGATCACCACCGACCTGGGTCCAGGCCAGACCCGTCACCAGACCCACTTCGTTCTGCTGCTCCTTGCGACCGAAGTCGAAGCGACGCACGCCGAGGTAATGATCCAGATTGTCCGAGGTGACCTGCACCTTGCCCGGTGCTGCCTTGGCTTTTTTCTTGGTTTCCGCAGCCTTCGCTTTCTCGGCGGCCTTCTTGTGCTCGCCCAGTGTCAGCTGCTTCACCACCTTGCGGCAGATCTTGGAAACCTCACGCTCAAGATTGCGCACGCCCGATTCGCGCGTGTAGTAACGCACGATGTCGCGCACCGCTTCTTCATCAACGCTGAGTTCTTCCGGTTTCAGGCCGTTGGCCTTGATCTGCTTCGGCAACAGGTATTTCTGCGCGATGGCAAGCTTTTCGTCCTCGGTATAACCCGGGATACGAATGACTTCCATACGATCCAGCAGCGGCCCCGGAATGTTGAGCGAGTTGGCCGTGGCAATCCACATCACTTCGGAAAGATCGAGATCGACTTCCAGATAGTGATCGTTGAATGTGTGGTTTTGCTCGGGATCGAGCACTTCCAGCAACGCCGACGACGGGTCGCCGCGGAAGTCCATCGACATCTTGTCGATCTCGTCGAGCACGAACAGCGGATTCTTGGTGCCAACCTTGTTCATGTTCTGCACGATGCGGCCCGGCATCGAGCCGATATAGGTACGACGATGGCCGCGGATTTCCGCTTCATCGCGTACGCCCCCCAGGCTCATGCGGACGAACTTGCGATTGGTCGCCTTGGCAATCGACTGGCCAAGCGAGGTCTTGCCCACGCCGGGCGGACCGACCAGGCACAGAATGGGGCCCTTCATGGTGCTGACGCGCTGCTGCACGGCCAGGTACTCAAGGATGCGCTCCTTGACCTTCTCCAGGCCAAAGTGATCGGCATCGAGCACCTCCTGCGCCAGTGCGAGATCCTTGCGCACCTTGCTGCGTTTCTTCCACGGCACGCCGATCAGCCAATCCAGGTAGTTGCGCACCACCGTGGCTTCGGCCGACATCGGGGACATCTGCTTGAGCTTGCCGAATTCCTGGCGCGCCTTGGCCAACACCGGCTTGGGCATGCCAGCGTCGTCGATCTTCTTTTGCAGCTCTTCGATTTCGTTCGGGCCATCCTCGCCCTCACCCAGCTCCTTCTGGATGGCCTTCATCTGCTCGTTGAGGTAGTACTCGCGCTGGCTCTTTTCCATCTGCGATTTCACGCGGCCGCGGATGCGCTTCTCCACCTGCTGCAGATCAATCTCGCCATCGACCAGGCCGATCAGCAATTCCAGACGCTGGCCGACGTCGGCCGTCTCCAGCACTTTCTGCTTTTCGGACATGCGCACTGTGAGATGCGCGGCAATCGAGTCGGCAAGACGCGAAGGGTCATCGATGCCGGACAATGTCGCCAGCACCTCCGGCGGCAACTTGCGGCTCTGCTTGACCAACTGTTCGAACAGCGACACCAGCGTGCGCGATACCACATCCAGCTCGCGCTCTTTGACGCTGTAAACCGGCTCGACGATGCGCGAACGCGCGGTGAGCATGCCGCTGTCATCGTGGTATTCCTCAATCGCCACGCGCGACTGCCCTTCGACCAGCACCTTCACGGTACCGTCAGGCAATTTCAACAATTGCAACACGCCAGCAAGCGTGCCCACTTCGTGAAGATCCTTCACCGCAGGATCGTCGATATCAGGGCTCTTCTGCGCGACCAGGAGGATCTGACGCTCGCCTTCCATCGCACGCTCAAGCGCGCGCATGGATTTGTCACGGCCAACGAACAGCGGAATGACCATGTGTGGATAGACCACGACATCGCGCAGGGGCAGTACCGGCAGCGCGTCCACAAGGACGCCGGTGGCGGCAAGATTGGCAGCACTTTTTGCCATCGCAGGAATTCTCTCGCGAAAAATGAGGCTTACGGCCCCGACACTGCGCCGAGGTCACTGTCTCGTCAAGTGGAGGCTGCGCGGCCCGCCCACAAGTGCAGGCCGCACAACGAAAAACATACGGCCCCGACAGTCGCCTGTCGGGGCCGCAGTGTATCGCTGTTGTAACGCTCAGGCTGCCGCGTCGCCGCTCTCACTGCTGATGCGCGGCTGCTGCTGCAAGTTTCCACGGTAGATCAGGTAGGGCTCGGCCTGCCCTTCGATCACCGCGTCGTCCACCACAACCTTGCTGACGTGCTCCAGCGAGGGCAGCTCGTACATGGTGTCCAGCAGCACCTGCTCGAGGATGGTGCGCAGGCCACGGGCACCCGTCTTGCGCTTGAGCGCCTTGCGTGCAACGGCTTGCAGCGCTTCCGGACGGAATTCGAGCTCTACGCCTTCCATCTCGAACAGCTTGCGGAACTGTTTGGTGACGGCATTGCGCGGCTCGGTGAGGATCTTCACCAGCGCAGGCTCATCGAGTTCATCCAGCGTGGCCACTACGGGCAGACGACCGACGAATTCCGGAATCAGACCGAAACGCACCAAGTCAGCCGGTTCGACTTCGGCCAGCACCTTGCCAAGATTTTCCGTGCGCTCTTTCGAACGCACTTCGGCGGAGAAGCCGATGCCCGTGGTTTCGGAACGCTGCTGGATGACTTTTTCCAAACCAGCGAACGCGCCACCACAGATGAAAAGGATGTTCTTGGTGTCGACCTGCAGGAATTCCTGCTGCGGATGCTTGCGGCCACCCTGCGGCGGCACCGATGCGAGCGTGCCTTCGATCAACTTCAACAGCGCCTGCTGCACACCTTCGCCGGACACGTCGCGGGTGATCGACGGGTTTTCGCTCTTGCGCGAGATCTTGTCGATTTCGTCGATGTAGACGATGCCCGACTGCGCCTTCTCAACGTCGTAGTCGCACTTCTGCAACAGCTTTTGAATAATATTTTCGACGTCCTCGCCCACGTAGCCGGCTTCGGTCAACGTGGTGGCGTCGGCGATCGTGAACGGCACATTGAGCAGGCGTGCCAGCGTTTCGGCCAGCAGTGTCTTGCCCGAGCCGGTCGGACCGATAAGCAGAATGTTGGACTTGCCCAGCTCGATATCGTCGCTGCGCTGGCGAGACTCCATCCGCTTGTAGTGGTTGTAGACCGCAACAGCGAGCGCCTTCTTGGCACGCGTCTGCCCGACCACGTACTGGTCGAGGGTCTCCATGATTTCCTTGGGCTTGGGCAGCTGGCTGCGCCCGGAGGCAGCCTTCTCTTCCAGCTCCTCACGGATGATGTCGTTGCACAGCTCCACGCACTCGTCGCAGATGAACACGGACGGACCCGCGATCAGCTTGCGTACCTCGTGCTGGCTTTTGCCGCAGAAGGAACAGTAGAGAATCTTGCCGCTGTCGTTGGAACGGCCCTGCCGCTCGTCGCTCATTCGATTGATCCTGCTGATAAATCCCAGTTACGGGTCGAGAATAGCACAGGGTCCCGAATCCGCACCCGGACGCGGGACCCATATGTGCCTAAAGCTTAAATCGGCGGAGATCAGGCCGACTTGACCGTTTCGACCGAACGGCGGTCCAGAACGGCGTCGATCAGGCCATATTCCTTGGCGGCCTCGGCGCTCATGAAGCGGTCGCGCTCCATGTCCCGCTCGATCTTCTCCAGGGGCTGGCCGGTATGCTGAACGTAAATGTCGTTCAGGCGGCGGCGCAGGTACAGGATTTCCTGGGCCTGGATCTCGATATCGGTGGCCTGGCCGCGGGCGCCGCCCGACGGCTGGTGGATCATCACCCGCGAGTTGGGCAGGGAGTAGCGCTTGCCCTTGGCGCCCGCCATCAGCAGCAGCGAGGCGGCGCTGCAGGCCTGGCCGATGCACATGGTGCTGACGTCAGGCTTGATGAACTGCATGGTGTCGTAGATCGCCAGGCCGGCGGTCACCACGCCGCCCGGACTGTTGATGTACAGATGGATGTCCTTGTCGGGATTTTCCGACTCCAGGAACAGCATCTGGGCCACCAGCAAATTGGCGACCTGATCGTTTACTTCACCGACCAGGAAGATCACGCGCTCCTTCAGCAGGCGCGAGTAGATGTCATACGAACGTTCGCCGCGAGCCGTCTGCTCGACAACGATCGGCACCAGATTGAGGTTATGGATCGGATCCATGGCCATGCGAGTGACTCTCCGCGTGTGGGGACTGAATAGCGATTCGTACAATCAGGTCAGACTATAGCCGGACCTGATCGAATCGTCTCAGGCACCGACCGGGCGCATCACTTCGTCGAAGCTCAGGTTCTGGGTCGTGGTCTGGGCGTGTTCAGCCACCCACTCTGCCACCTGATCTTCCATCACGCGGTTCTGCAGTCCCGACATGAGTTGGGGATCGCCGTTGTACAGTTCAATGACCTTTTCCGGCTCTTCGTAGGTCGAGGCAATCGCGGCTAGCTGCTCGGCCAGGCGGGAGCGGTCCAGCTTAAGTTCGTTCTTGCGGGCGATTTCGCCCATCAGCAGGCCGGCGATCACGCGCATGCGTGCGGCAGGCATGGCGGCGTCAATGAGCTGGGGCGGCGGCTGCTGGCCACGCGGCACACTGCCGGCGGCAAGATTGCGCGCCTCGGACTGCACCATGAGGTTCGGCACCTCAAGCTCTTTGTTCGCCTCGGCGAGCTTTTCGGCAACCTGAGACTTCAGGCGACCCATCAGCGCAGCCTTCAGCTCACGCTCGAGATTGGCGCGGACCTCCTTGCGGAAGTTCTCCTCATTGCCATCTGCGATGCCGAACAGCTTGATGAATTCCGCATCGATTTCCGGCAGCTTCTGTTCCTGCACCTTCACGATCTTGAAGTTGACCTTGGCGGTCTTGCCAGCCAGCTGGTCGTTGCGGAAATCAGCCGGGAATTCGATATCGGTTTCGAATTCGTCGCCAGCCTTGTGGCCCGTCAGCGCGGCGTCCAGGGCCTTGAACAAGGTGCCCGAGCCGATGATGCTGCCGGCACGCTCCAGGCCTTCCGCCGGGAAGCGGTAGTCGCCCGCAACGGCGGTGTATTCGAACATCACGAAATCGCCCTCGGCCGAGGCACGTTCGACTTCGTCAAAGCTGCGGCGCTGCTGGCGCAGGGTCTCGATCATCTTCCCGATGTCGGCATCGGAAACTTCAGCCACCGGGCGGCTGATTTCGAGCGCAGCAACGTCGATTTCCGGGAATTCCGGCATGACTTCAAAGGTCGCGGTGTAGGCGATTTCGCCGTTTTCCGGCTGGCCGGTGGTATCGATGGCCGGATTGGCCACCGGGCGCAGATTTTCCTTCTCGAAGGCTTCGCGCAGCGTGCTGCCGATCAAATCCGAAAGCACCTCGCCACGTACCTGCGCGCCAAAGCGCTGCTGGATCACGTTGGCCGGCACTTTGCCGGGACGGAAGCCCTTCAGGCGTACCGTACGGCTCATCTCGGCGATGCGAGCGCTTACCTGCGTCTCGAACCGCTCCGCGGGAAATTTGACCGTGAGCTTGCGCTCAAGCTTGCCGACGTTTTCAACGGAAAACTGCATGACGTCTCCTGGAATTACCTGTAATGGCCCGTGACGGCGCCGCGGCGGCCCCGGCCGCCCGCAAAATCAAGCTCAAGGTCGGTGGTGCGAAAGAAGGGACTCGAACCCTTACGGGGGTTACCCGCTGGAACCTAAATCCAGTGCGTCTACCAATTCCGCCACTTTCGCATCGGCTGCCAGATTGCAAGCCACGGATTTTCAACGATTTTCGGCCTCTTGCACAAAAATTGTCGAAAAACAGTCAGGCCGCGACCCTAAGTCGATGATTACCTTATGCCAAGCCAGCCATTTTACGGTTGTGCAAGCAGCCAGCACAAGCGCTCGTCTTCTTCATTTTCTGTAGGCCGGAACAAACAAAAAGGACCCGCATCGCTGCGGGTCCTTCAGTAGTTGGTGGGCCGTCAAGGATTCGAACCTTGGACCAATTGATTAAGAGTCAACTGCTCTACCAGCTGAGCTAACGGCCCGGAAAAACTCATTTTTAGACTTGCAAATTGGGGTGGACGATGGGACTCGAACCCACGACAACTGGAATCACAATCCAGTACTCTAACCAACTGAGCTACGCCCACCGTAACCACGAATCTGGCGCGCCCGACAGGAATCGAACCTGCAACCGTCGGCTTAGAAGGCCGATGCTCTATCCGGTTGAGCTACAGGCGCTTGACTGAAGCAGAACACCTGCTGGTCGGGGCAGAGGGATTCGAACCCACGACATCCAGCTCCCAAAGCTGGCGCTCTACCAGGCTGAGCTATACCCCGTTTTCGAAACCCGGTCAGCTTAACGCGAACCTGAGCCTTGAAATGCTACGGGTGACTCTCTGGCCCGTCAATCCGTATCGAACACGCCGGACTTCAATTCTTCTCGTCCGGTTTGCAAGCGATGTTCTGCTTGCAATGCAGTACACGACTTAAACCAACATCGTGCCCTGCGTATATGGCGCGCCCGGAGAGATTCGAACTCCCGACCACCAAGTTCGTAGCCTGGTACTCTATCCAACTGAGCTACGGGCGCATGGGTAAAACCTTTTGCTGACAACCCTTTCCAAGATTTGGAAAGCGCCGAAGCAAGAAGCGGAATTATTCAGGTACTGGCCGCAGCCGTCAATACTCTTTGTGAATTTTTTTGAAATATTCTGTTCACGTACCAGCCTGCTTAGCCCCGCCTGGAACAAGCCTTCGGTTCACTCGATGCTGAGCGTGAAATCGTCTGCATCCATCCACGCCGGAAAGCGCTCGCGATGCGCGCGCAAAGGTGCGGGATCCAGTGACACCGTCACGACCTGCTCCTGCACGCCCAATTCCACCAGCGGCTCGCCGAGCGGATCGATGACTGCACTGTCCCCGGCATAAGGCAAATCGTTGCCGTCGGTGCCGACCCGATTCACGCCAATGACGTAGCCGAGGTTTTCAATCGCACGAGCACGCAGCAAGGTGCGCCAGTGCTGGCGGCGCGGAGCTGGCCAGTTGGCGACAAACAAAGCGAGGTCGTAATCCATGCCGCCGGCCGACAATTCCAGACGACGATTGCGCAGCCACACGGGGAAGCGCAGGTCGTAACAAACCTGCGGCAGGATGCGCCAACCTTTCAGTTCGACGATCAGACGCTCCGAGCCACCGCCATAGCGTGTGTGCTCGCCCGCCATGCGGAACAGATGGCGCTTGTCGTATTGCGCAAAGCTGCCGTCGGGACGCGCCCAGATCAGACGGTTGTAAACCTTGTCGCCTTCACGGATGGCCAGGCTGCCGGTAATCACCGCGTTGACCTCGCCAGCCAAGGCGCACATCCAGGCAACGCCTTCGCCATCCATGCCTTCAGCTGCACTTTGTGTGTCATTGCTGAAGCCAGACAAAAACGTTTCGGGCAATACGACCAGGTCGCTCTGCCCTGCTACGCGCCGCACCAGCGCGCCGTAGTACTCGCGATTGCCTGGAGCGTCGTGCCAACGCGTGGCGCCCTGTACGAGCGAAACATTCAGAGTTTGCATAGACGTTCCGCCGCTGCCTCCATGGTGGCATCGCTCTTGGCGAAGCACAGCCGCACCAAGTGCGTACCCGGCGCCTTGTCGTAGAACGGTGTCAACGGAATGGCCGCCACCCCGCCCTCTTTCACCAGCCACTCGCAGAAAGCGAGATCGTCTTCGTTGCGAATGGCCGAGTAATCCACCAACTGGAAGTAGCCACCCGGCACGTCCAGCAACTTCAAGCGCGACGGCGCCAGCAAACTGCGGAAGCGATCGCGCTTGGCCTGATAGAACGCAGGAAGCTCCATGTAGTGTTCCGGCGTGCTCGCCAGGAATTCCGCAAAGGCCGCTTGCGCTGGATGGAAGGTGCAGAACGTCAGGTATTGATGAACCTTGCGGAATTCGGCCGACAGCTTCGCCGGCGCAACGGCATAGCCCACCTTCCAGCCAGTGCAGTGATAGGTTTTACCGAAGCTGGACACCACGATGCTGCGCGCAGCAAGTTCTGCATGACGCAATACGCTCTGATGCACAGCCCCGTCGTAGACGATGTGCTCGTACACCTCGTCAGACAGCACCACGATCGGTGTATCGCGCACGATGGCCGCCAACTCATCCAGATCCGCTGCCGACAACACGGCACCGGAAGGATTATGCGGACTGTTGATCAGGATCATGCGCGTCTTTGGCGTGATCGCGTCGCGCACGCGCTGCCAGTCGATCGAGAAACTCGGCACCGTCAGCGGAATATGCACGGCGCGCGCACCCTGCAGATCAATCGCCGGCTCGTAGGAGTCGTAAGCCGGATCGAACACTATGACTTCGTCACCGGCACGCACCACCGCGGCAATTGCCGCAAACAGTGCTTCGGTCGCACCCGAGGTGATGGTGACATCACTATCGGGACTAACCTTATGCCCATAAAGCCGCTCGGTCTTCAGCGCGACCTGCTCACGCAATGCCGCCGTACCG
The DNA here is from genome assembly GCF_016904955.1 of Dyella flava. GTDB lineage: Bacteria > Pseudomonadota > Gammaproteobacteria > Xanthomonadales > Rhodanobacteraceae > Dyella_B > Dyella_B flava. The sequence continues at coordinate 145,228 of NZ_JADIKE010000035.1, forward strand.
ATGCCTGGAGCGTATTGATTCAGCCCGTTCGACATGGCGCGATTCAGCGCATCGCGCAATGCCTGTGGCGGTTCGAAATCAGGAAAACCCTGACCCAGATTGACTGCTTTGTGTTGCACGGCCAAGTGGCTCATCACGCTGAAAATGGTCGTGCCTACTTTCGGAAGCTTGGTTTCAATGCTCATGAGCGGCGGTATGGATGTCCAAACGTCAAGACTAACATGGCTCCAGCACGCCGTTACGGTGCCGGCTGACCGGGGAGCGGGAGCGATTCCAGCGGACGCTTCATGCACTCCTCATGCATCTGGCGGGTCGCCTCCGGCAAACGCTCGGCAAGAAAATCCACCAGCGCACGCACACCGGGCAGCATGCCGCGACGGCTAGGGTAGACAAAGTGCATGAGACCTTCTGGCGCACTCCATTCCGGCAGCACCATCTCAAGGTCTCCGGCCCTGACCGCCGGAGCGCAGACAGATTCCGGCAACAGCGCGACACCCAGCCCGGCGCGTGCCGCTTGCAGCAACACCTGGAAGTCGCCGGTAATCAAACGTGCATGCACTTCCACACTGACCCGCTCGCCGCGCGCATCGATAAGTTCCCAGATTTGCGCACCTTCGTGCTCCTGCATCGACAAGGCCGGCAAGCGCGCGAGATCGTCCGGATGTTTAGGATAGCCGTAGGTACTGAGCAAGGAAGGGCTGGCCACCGGCAGCACACGCGCCTGACTGAAACTGCGCACGATCATGTTGGCATCGGTATCGAGCTTGTTGCGCACGCGAATGGCCAGGTCGAAACCTTCGCTGATCAGATCCACGCGGCGATTGCTCGACAGCACCCTTACCTGCACCTTTGGATACTGCGCCATGAATTCGGGCAGGATATGCGCCAGTACCGTCTGGGTAACGGATACCGGGCAGCTCAACCGAACTACCCCGCGCGGTTCGGCCCGCAGCTCCTCGACCGCATCCTGGGCCGCCTGGGCCTCCTCCAGCACGGCCCGGCAATGTCCGTAGAAGCGCTCCCCGACCTCAGTGACGACAAAGCGCCGGGTGGTCCGCTGCAACAGGCGGACTCCCAGCCGGTCTTCCAGTTGGGCAATCCGCTTGCTGAGCCGGGACTTGGGCACGCCCAAGGCGCGTCCGGCTGAGGAAAAGCCCCCGTGCTCGACCACCGCCGCAAAGAAGTACAGGTCGTTCAGGTCCTGCATGGCACCCGGTAAGGCCGTCATCTTCGTTTCCTATTGGGAACGATAAGTTCAGGAACTCCTATCTTATCGTTCGTTTGTTCCAAATCTATCTTACTTCCAACGTCGGACTGCCCGACACGAATCGAGATATGACCATGAAACTGCTGCATCTTGACGCAAGCTCGCTGGGCCAGCATTCCGTGTCGCGCGCACTGACCGCCGCGGTAGTAGCCCAAATCACCCGCGAAAACACCAACGCCACCGTGACCTACCGCGACCTCACCGCCCAGCCGCTGCCGCACTGGACGCCGGTTGTCGACGCCGCGAGCGAGGCTGCCAAGCTTGGTGACGCCGTGATGGAGGAATTCCTGGCTGCTGACGTGGTGGTCATCGGTGCCCCGATGTACAACTTCTCGGTCCCCAGCCAGCTGAAAGCCTGGATCGACCGCATCATGGTCGCAGGCAAGACCTTCAGCTACAGCGAAAAGGGCCCGCAGGGCCTGGTGACCGGCAAGAAGGTGATCGTGGTGTCGTCGCGCGGTGGCGTCTACAGCACCGGCCCGGCTGCCGCGATGGATTTCCAGGAATCCTACCTGCGTACCGTGTTCGGCTTCATCGGTGCAACGGACGTGGAATTCATCCGCGCCGAAGGCGTGAACCTGAGCGCCGAGCACAAGACCAATGCAGTGGCTGCAGCTCACGTCACCATCGGCGCCGTGGCCAGCAAAGTCGCCTGATCAAGCCAAAAGAAACATGTGATGTTTTTAGAGCGCCCTTCACGGGCGCTCTTCTTTTTGGAGTACGCGCGATCAGCGGCCGAAGCGGATCTCACCGCCATCGTGGTCGCGATCCCAGCCGCGCAGCTCATCACGGATATGCGCAATGCGCTGGCGACCGAGCGCGTTGCGCTCCTCGTCCAGCACCTGGCCATCCAGCAGCTCAGCCAGCCGTTGCGCCGTCGGCAACATCGCATCCCACGCATCCAGCGCCGTCACCGGCCCCGGCAGCGCCATGAAGAAACTCAGACCCGGCGTGCGCAGCGCGTCGACACGGGTCAGATCGAAGCTCCCCGGCTTGAGCATGTTGGCAACGCTGAAAATCGGCCCCACTTCGCGCTTGCCGTCAACCAGGCGGTGATAAATGCCCATGTCGCCGTACTCCAGTCCGGCCTTCTCGGCGGCGACAATGAGATCGGCGCCATTGAAGGACTGACCTTCGCGGGCCACCACGAACAAGCTGACGATGCGTTCGACCGGCACTTGCGTCGGGCGCTTGCCCAGATCAGAACGAGGCGGAACCCGTGGTGCCGGTGCAGGCACCGGAGCCGGAGCGGGCACCGGGGCAGCAACCGGTGTTTCATCAAGGTCGATCCGCGCGGATGGGCCAACCGCGGCCGATCTCGGCGGTGATTCCGGCTGCGACACCGGCATGGAGGGCGAGCGCAGCGCCTCGACGATGGATGCAGCATGTCCCGTCGGCTTGGGCATCTGCACCGCGCCGTGACCATGCCGCTCATCGGCCAACGCGGCGCCGAGCTTCTCCAGCTCCTCGCGCAAACCAACATCCAGCTCGCCCTGCTGCGGCGACGGTTCGGAAAACAGCGGATCGCGCCGGTCGTCGCTGATATCCCTGAAAGCGTCGTCTTCGTCCGCCGACCCACCCAGCGTCGGCTCGCGACGCTCCGCGCCCGGCTCGGGCATGGAGCGGCGCTTGCCCTGCTCTTTCTTCGGCTCGCCGAACAGCCACACCAGCACCAGTACGATGATGCCGATGATCATCAACGGAACGCCGACCCACGGATTCCATGCAAAAGCCAACTCGGTTCCAAGCATGATCTGACTCCTCAGGCGGCGCCGGCCAGCTTGGCCGCTTCGGCAAGGTCAACCTGCACGAGACGCGAAACACCCGGCTCGCGCATGGTAACGCCGCAAAGCTGGCTGGCCGCTTCCATGGTGGCCTTGTTGTGGCTGACAAAGATGAACTGCACCTTTTCGCTCATCTCGCGCACCATATTCGAGAAACGCCCCACGTTCGCCTCGTCCAACGGCGCATCCACTTCGTCCAGCAAACAGAACGGCGCCGGATTCAGGGCGAAGATGGCAAATACCAGCGAGACCGCGGTAAGCGCCTTTTCGCCACCCGACAGCAGCGTGATGTTGGAGACGCGCTTGCCCGGCGGACGCGCCATGATCGACACGCCCGTGCTGAGCAGGTCGTCGCCGGTAAGCTCCAGATAAGCGTGGCCGCCACCGAACAGGCGCGGGAACAATTCCTGCACACCGGCGTTGACGCGATCAAAGGTTTCCTTGAAACGCTGGCGCGTTTCGCGATCGATCTTCTTGATCGCGTTCTCCAGGGTCTCCATCGCGCTGGTCAGATCGGCGAGCTGATTGTCGAGGTAGGTCTTGCGCTCGCTCTGTTCGGCGTGCTCCTGGATCGCCGCCAGGTTGACCGGCTCCAGGCGTGCGATCTTCTGCGCCAGGTCGGCCAGTTGCTGACGCCACTGCGTGGCATCCACATTTTCTGCCAACTCGGCCAGCAAGGTTTCCAGATCCAGGCCGGAAGCGGCAATCGCCTCAGCCAGCTGATCGGCGCGCATCTGCAGCGCCTGCGCGGCGAGCTTCTGCTCGGAGACCTTTTCGCGCAGACCGGAGAGTTCCTGCTCCAGATTGTGGCGCTGCTGTTCCAGCTTGCGGAATTCGATATCGCAGTCTTCCAGCGTGCGGCGGGCATCGACCAGCTGACGATCGACCAGCAGGCGCTGGTCCAGATAGGTCTGACGTTCGGCTTCCAGCTCGGCAATCGGATCAGAGCCGGCTTCAAGCTGTTCGGCGATTTCGGTACGGCGTGCCTCAATCACCCGGATCTGGCTGTCCATGCGCGCCAGCGCCTGCTCCAGCGAGCTCAATGACGAACGCTTGGACTCCAGGCTCAAGGCCAGCGCGTGCGCCTGATCAGCCGCCTCGCGGGCATTCATGCGCGCTTCTTCGCGTGCTTCCAGCAAGGCGCGGCGTTCGTTCTCAAGCTCGCGACGCTGGTCTTCCAGATCGCCCATGTTGTTGACCGATTCGTCCAGGCGTGCGCGCGCATCGCGCGTCTGCACCTGTAACTCGTCCATCTGCTCGAGCAGGACCGAAATTTCACCAGCCACCTTCTCGGCGCGGGCACGCGCGGTTTCCACTTTGCCGCGATGGCTTTGCAACTGGCCGGCCAGTTCGGACTGACGGCGGTGCGCGTTGTACAGCTCGCGCTGCGCATCGTCGCGGGCGCGCTCGGCCTCAAACTTGCTGGTGCGCAAGGTATCGAGCCGCGCGGTAGCTTCTTCGATCTGTGCTTCCAGCGATTCGGTCTGCTCGGTCAGCACGCGAATCTCGCGCTCACGCGCCAGCACGCCGACCTGATTACCCTGGGCACGACGCACACGCGCCCAACCCGGCCCAAGCCACTCGCCAGTGCGGGTAATCACCGACTGATACGGCGCCAGAGCGGAAAGCTCAGCTACGCGGCGATGTGCTTCGTCAATCGTTTCCGCGATCAGGACATGACCAAGAATCGTGATCGCCCCGGCCGGCCCGCGCACATGCGCGGCCAAGGTGCCAGCCGTCGCGGCGCCACCTTCGGTCGCATCCAGCAAGGCAACGTCGGCATCTTTCAGGCCGGGGAACTCGCGGGCCAGATCGTGGGCGCCGTCAACCAGCACGCTGTCGATAAAACCCGAGAGCACGGTTTCGACCGCGGTTTCCCAACCGGCTTCGACCTGCAGCACCTCACCAAGCCGGCGCTTCTTATCCAGGCCAAACTGCGACAACCACGTGCTGGCTGCGCTTTCTTCCTGGCCCAGCGCAGCATTCTGCAAGGCTTCCAGCGAGGCGAGACGGCCGCGAGCCGTCTGCAACTGCTGGCGCGCTTCGTTCAGCACGCTCTGCACCTGCCGCTCGTCGTCCAGCACTTTTTCATGGTTGAGCTTGTACTGATCGAGCAAGCCGCCCAGTGACTCAAGACGCTCGCGCTGGGTGTCATGCTCGTTGTGCAACTGCTCGGCAGCAGCATCGAGGGCCGCGACGTCGGTGGCCTTTTGCTCGTTTTCCAGGGCTTCCTTGCGTTTGCCCAGATCCATCGACTGGCGATCGAGATAGGCCAGCTTGGTGCGCTCGACTTCGGCCGCGCGGCTCGCTTCGCCCGCCGTGCGGGTATAGGTATCCCAACGCTGCTGCCAATCGGCCAGCTTGGTTTCGGTTTCGCGCTGCGCGTCGGCGGTTTCGTCCTGCATCAGCTGCAGGGCTTCCAGCCTTGGCTCGCCTTCGGACAAGGCCAGGCGCAAGGTCTCGACTTGCTCGCGATCGGTCGCGATGTGCGTGGCAAGTTCGCCATGCTCACGCTCGGTGTCCGCCTGCGCGCGCTGCAGACGATCCGCGGTTTCGCGGTTATAGCGAACCTGCTGTTCGACGCGGGCGATCTCCGCCCCAACCTTGTACACCTCGGCCTGCACGGTGTTCAGATGCTCGCTGGCTTCGGCATGACGTTCGCGCGCGCTTTCGATCTGCGACTCGATCTGACGCTGCGTAGCCAGGCGTTTTTCGATCTCGATTTCCGCGGCGGAAAGTCCCTGCCCCTGCCCTTCGTGCTGGCTCTTGAGCCCACGATATTCCAGGGCGCGCAGTTCAGCTTCCTTGCGCGTCTGCTCTTCTTTGTAGGCTTTCCAGCGCTCGGCGGCGCGTGCCTGGCGGTTGAGGTGTTCAAGCTGCTTGTCCACCTCGTCGCGCACGTCACGCACGCGATCAAGGTTTTCGCGCGTGGCCTTGATGCGGCTCTCGGTTTCCTTGCGGCGCTCCTTGTACTTGGAGATGCCGGCCGCTTCTTCCAGATGCGTGCGCAGCTCTTCCGGATGCGCTTCGATGATCTGGCTGATCATGCCCTGCTCGATGATCGAGTAGCTGCGCGGGCCCAGACCGGTCCCCAGGAACAGATCAGTGATATCGCGACGGCGGCAGCGCGCACCGTTGAGAAAATACGATGACTGCCCGTCACGCGTCACCTGGCGCTTCACCGAGATTTCGGCGTACTGCGCGTATTCGCCCTGAATGGTGCCGTCCGCGTTATCGAAAATCAGCTCGACCGTCGCCTGCCCCACCGGCTTGCGCGCATTGGAGCCGGAGAAGATCACGTCGGTGATCGAATCGCCGCGCAAGCGGCTGGCTGCGCTCTCGCCCATCACCCAGCGAATGGCGTCGATGATGTTGGACTTGCCGCAACCGTTGGGCCCCACCACACCAGTCATGTTGGTGGGCAGGTGCAAGGTGGTCGGATCGACGAAGGATTTGAATCCCGCGAGTTTGATCGTGGTTAGGCGCATGCAGAGTCAGCAGCTCGGAAAGTGGTGGTCCGCCCCGGCGGACGACGGGTCACTGTGCCAAACACGTGACAGCATCGCAATGCGTTCGAAGCGTTGAGCGACCTGAAGAGGGTGATCCAACCGATTGATTCGGCTCAATCTGGCGCTTTGGCGTCGATAGAAAGGGCATGAATGCCGCTATCCATCAGCTCGCCTAGTGCAGCATAGATCATCCGATGCCGCTTGATCGGCAAGGCGCCGGCGAATTCGGGGCTGACGATGCGCACGTGGAAATGCCCTTTCCCTTCATTGGCATGACCGGCGTGTTTGTAGCCCTCGTCGAGAACGTCGAGCTCGGAGGGATGAAGCGCCGCATCAAGGCGGCGACGAATCTCTTCCACCATCGCGGCGGTCATGCCGGCAACGCCTTGAGGAAAGGCTTTACGTTGACGCTGGCATAGACGTTTGCGTCGACATAGGGGTCGACCCTCGCCCATTGCTCGGCCTCAGCCAGCGAGGTGAACTCGGCGATGATCAGGCTGCCCGTGAAACCAGCCGGCCCCGGCTGTTGCGCGTCGATGGCCGGAAACGGGCCTGCCAACAGAAGGCGGCCTTCCTGCTGCAGCTTTTCCAGTCGCGCCAGATGTGCGCCGCGCGCGGCCAACCGGCGCTCCAGTGAATCAGGATGGTCCGTGCCGGTAATGGCATACCACATGTGTCGTACTCCCTCGATTGATCGGCGATTTTATCCGACCGCGTCATGGAACACCCGATACTTCTTGAAGTCAGGTCGCGAGAGCCCCATCGGCAGTTCACCAATCTGACCGGGGAGTGCCGGCCACGTGGTCGACGTTTGTGGATGGACTAAGCATGCTGTTGGCTCAACTGGCCCATTGGCTTGATGGCAGTTACGGTGCCGCCGTGATCGTCATGGCCATCGTTGTTCGCCTGACCCTGCTGCCGGTAACACTGCACGCGGCCGAACTGGCCTGGCATCGACAGCGCACCTTGGCGCGCTTGAAGCCGGGCTGCAACGGCTGCGCGATCGTCATGCCAAGGATCCGACTGCCTACGCAACGCCATTGCAGGCGCTCTATCGCAAGCACCAGATAACCAATGGATGGGGAAGCGGCATGCTTACCGCCATCGTGCAGGCACCCCTGGGCACCGGCATCTACGCAGCCATTCGCCAGAGCGTGGCCGGAGCCGGCAGCGTCGGGGTGCTGCAGGCCGCCCTGCCGCGCCATCGGCTAACCCGGAGCGGCCACCCGCATACCCGCCCAGGCGATGAGCCTGGGCCCCATGTGATACCTGTCAGTAGCGATCCCTGACAACGTCCGCTGCCTCGCCGGGCACGTTCCGCGCACGCTTCCCCTACCCCGGACCCGCGCTCATCTGCTCATTCCAGATGCGCCCGAGCGCCACCGGAACGCCACTTCGGCACATCGCAACCACCTAGGCCATCAGTCATGGCGCACGGTCGTTGACAGGTTCGAAGATAGTGTTATAGTTCACTACAACACCGGTCCACGAGATCACCAAGGAGAGCCGTCATGAAAGCACCGAACCCGATCGCCATCACCGCCGCGGTTCTGTTTACCACGGTCAGCCTGGTTGCCTTGAGCCCGAGCACCCCGAAAATCCCGGCCACCGAAATCAATGGCCTGAAGGTCATCAACCTGGCCCCGGTCGAAGTGCGCCCCACCGCCGATGACCAGCGCGCAGCCGCCCTACTGGCTGCCGCCAGCCTGAGCATCGCCAACTCGCCCATCGCGCGTCAGACCGAAAGCAGCGCAAGCCTGCTCGGTGCGCAACTGGCCATGCCCTACTATTCGTTTGGCTCCACCAAGTTCGCCGGCATCAGCAAGGAATAAATCCATGTCCATCACCTGGAACGACAGCGTCCCGATCTATCGCCAACTACGCGAACGCGTCGTGGCGATGATCCTGGACGGCGCCTTGAACGAGGGCGACCCGCTGCCGTCAGTGCGCCAGGTAGCCGCGGATTTCCAGATCAATCCGCTCACCGTGTCCAAGGCGTACCAGGAACTGGTCGATGACCAACTTGTGGAAAAAAGGAGGGGATTGGGCATGTTCGTTACCGATGGAGCCCGTGAGGCACTGCTCAAATCCGAGCGTGAGCGCTTTCTGCGTGAAGAATGGCCGGCGCTGTATGCACGTTTGCAACGCCTGGGCCTGGATCTGAAAACCCTGATGCGCGAAGCGCAGCAGGATACGGAGAGCCAGTCATGAATGCTGTCGTCACTGCCAGCGGTCTGAGCAAGCGCTACAAAAACGCCATTGCGCTGGATAGCGTGAGTTTCGATATCCAGCCCGGCCGCATCGTCGGCCTGATCGGCCCGAACGGCGCCGGCAAGACCACGGCATTGAAAGCGATGCTTGGCCTGACCGATTTCCAGGGTCATCTGAGTGTATTGGGGCTGGATCCGCGCACCCAGCGCGACAAGTTGATGGAACAGGTGTGCTTTATCGCCGACGTCGCCGTGCTGCCACGCTGGATTCGGGTACGCGAGGCCGTGGACTTCGTGGCCAACGTGCATCCGCGCTTCAACCGCGCCAAATGCGAGGCATTCCTGGCCCGGACCAAGCTGACGCCCGACCAGCGCGTGCGCCAGATGTCCAAGGGTATGATCGTGCAGTTGCACCTGGCACTGGTGATGGCGATCGATGCCAAGATCCTGGTGCTCGACGAGCCCACGCTCGGCCTGGATATCCTCTATCGCAAGCAGTTCTATCAAAGTCTGCTGGAAGAATATTTCGACGATAACAAGACGATTATCGTCACCACGCACCAGGTTGAAGAGATCGAGCACATCCTCACCGACCTGATGTTCATCCGCGACGGCAAGATCGTGCTGGACACCGACATGGACGCCGTCGGCCAGCGTTTTGCTGAAGTGATGGTCAACGCCGAGATGGCCGCGACCGCACGTCAGATGCATCCACTGGACGAACGCCAGGTGTTCGGCAAGAGCATCTTCCTGTTCGACGGCGTCGATCACGCACGACTGCGGGCGCTCGGCGAAATCCGCCGTCCCTCGGTCAGCGATCTGTTCGTCGCCACCATGAAGGGGACCTACGCATGAAAACCCTGTACTGGTTGATCAAGCGCGAATTCTGGGAGCACCGCGGTGGCTTTTTCTGGGCACCGGCCATCACGGTTGCGGCCTTCCTTTTGATCGCGATCATGTCGCTCACCGTCGGCGAGGTCATGGGACATCACGCGGGCATGTTCCCGTGGGACGGTCACATCAAAGGCTTCCAGCCAGGCGATATGAGCCTCGAACAGCTTCAGCAAGCTGGAACGGTGCTCGACGCATCCATCTGCTTCAGCGCAATCGTGGTGCTGGCCGTCATGGCGATCGTGGTGTTCTTTTATTGCCTGGGATCGCTCTACGATGACCGCAGGGACCGCAGCATCCTGTTCTGGGAGTCGCTGCCGATCTCGAATTGGAAAACGATCCTTTCGAAGGTGCTCAGCGCCACCGTCGTGGCCCCGGTCATCGCCACTGTCATCGGCGTCCTGTTCGGGCTATTACTGCTCGTGCTGGGGCTGTTTACTGCGATGTTCCATGGATTCAATGCCTGGCACTTTCTGATCGCCGCACATCCGATCCAGGTCACCGTCGAGATCATCGCGCTGATCCCGCTCTACGCACTATGCGCACTTCCTACCATCGGCTGGCTGATGCTCTGCTCTGCTTGGTCGCGCAGCATGCCCTTCCTGTGGGCGCTGGTCATCCCGCTGGCCAGTAACTTGATAGTGTGGTGGCTGGACCTGATCGGGCTTCTGAACCTCAACGCGCGCTGGTATCTGCAACACGTCACAGCACGCCTGCTGTTCGCCCTTCGTCCAGCCAACTGGCTCCAGTTTTCGTCCCAAGTACAGTTCGACCACGTCACGACATTGGACCTGTTGAACCTGATGGGTAACTACTCCGCACTGGCATCACCCGAATTGTGGGCCGGCGTGGCCGCCGGAATCGTCATGCTCGCCGGCGCCATCTGGCTACGCCGCTGGCGCACCGAGACCTGACACGACATCCTTGCCGCCTCGTCAACCATGATCAAAGGGGAATGCATCATGAAGTACCAAGGGATGATTCTGCTGGTTGCGCTATGCGCGGTAGGAAGCGCCTGCGACATGTCTGATACCTCCATGGCCAATGGCGCAATCACATTGAAGAACGACATCGTGACCCTGCATGTCAGCGGCGCGCCGGATGCCGCCATCAATGCCGCCGGCGACCTGCAAGTTGGAGACAAGGTCGTGACGGTCAACGCCGCAGAACGCGGCCTGCTGATGATGTATTACCAAAGCGTCCACGACGTGAATCACACCGGCAGGGAGATGGGCAAGATCGGCACCAAAGTGGGCGCCAAGGCGCTCAAGGACAAAGTGGAAGGCAAGTCGAAAACCGACCAGGATCAGGATGCCGAAGCTGGTGGCCAGCAGTTGCATCAGCTCAGCCGCCAGATCTGCCAGGATCAAGCCAACATCAAGACCGTGCAGGACCAGCTCACCGCGCAGCTGGCGGACTTCAAACCCTACGCAAACATCATCACGCAGGACAGTGTTACGAGCTGCCAGAAAGACGACGACGATGACAAGGATTGAGCCTTCGTCCCCTCGTGCACCCATTCACGCCAGCTAGCAACGGGTCTTCCCATGAAGTACGCAACCGCACTCGGAATGTTGACACTATGCAGTGTGCTGGCCGCATGCGGTAATGATTCGGATCGCCATTCGATCACGCGTGGTACCGACATTCATTTGTCCAGCGGCAGCATCCGCTCCGAGAACGGACAAATCAGCTTGAGCATATCGGAAGCGCCGGATGCGACGATCAGCGCGCAGGGCGAGCTGACAATCAATCAGCAAGCGGTCGCGGTTGATCCGGCCTCACGCGATTTGCTGAAGTCGTATTACCAGAACGCGATAGCAGTGCACGCCGATGGAATGGCCACCGCCAAAGCCGGTGAGGACGTGGGCGAACAAGCCCTGGAAAGCGTGAAGCAAGCCATCAACAGTGGCCATTCCGATCAGATCCAGCAGCAGATCGAAGCCAAGGCCCAGGTATTGAAAGAAACTGCACTGAAGGTGTGCCAGGATCTTGGCAACATCCAGTCTGCTCAGGATCAGTTGGCAACGCAGCTTCCGGCCTTCAAGCCCTACGGTCACATGGTGACCGCTGACGACGTCAGCGACTGCAGGAACGACATCCACGTTCGATGATGCCGCCCGGCACGGACGGCATCACGCGGCTAGATAGCATTAACCGCCACCACCGCCGCCGCCATGGATACCACCCTTGGTCAGCGCACGAGGGTCGAGCAGTTTCTTCAATTCTTCCTTGGACAGGCCCGACTTCTCGATCGCCACATCCATCACCGGCCGTTTTTCCTTGTAGGCCTGTTTGGCAATCGCAGCGCCTTTCTCGTAACCGATCACCGGATTCAATGCCGTCACAAGAATCGGGTTCATCGCCAAGGCCTGATCCACACGCTCGCTGTTGACGCGGAAACCGGCAATGGCTTTATCCGCCAGCAGGCGTGACACATTGGCCAGGATATGGATCGACTGGAGCAAGTTGTAGGCAATCAAAGGCAGCATCACATTGAGCTGGAAGTTGCCCGATTGTCCCGCCACGGTAATCGCCGCATCGTTGCCGATCACCTGCGCCGCCACCATCGCGGTCGCTTCCGGAATGACCGGATTCACCTTGCCCGGCATGATCGACGAACCCGGCTGCAAGGCTGGCAATTCGATTTCGCCCAAGCCGGCAAGCGGACCGGAATTCATCCAGCGCAGATCATTCGCGATCTTCATCAGACCCACGGCCAGTGCCTTGAGCTGACCGGACAGTTCAACCGCGGCATCTTGCGCGGCCATACCCTCGAAGTAATTGGCGGCGGAATCGAAACGCACATCGGTCAGCTTTTTCAGCTCCCGCGCCACCGCGCTACCGAATTTCGGATCGGCGTTGATGCCGGTTCCTACCGCCGTGCCGCCCAGCGGCAATTGCCGCATGCGCTTGAGACTGTCCTGGATGCGCTCGATTGCCGATTCGATCTGTGCCGACCAACCGGACAGCTCCTGCCCGAACGTGACCGGCATGGCGTCCATCAGATGCGTCCGGCCCGTCTTGGGCACATTGCGTAACTGTTGTGCGCGGCGGTCGATCGCCCGCTTGAGGTGCTTCAAGGCGGGTAGCAGTTCCTCGTTTGCCGTCAGCGTCGCGCTGACATGAATCGTCGTCGGAATCACGTCGTTGGAGCTCTGCCCGTAATTCACATGATCGTTCGGGTGAACCTTGGCGCCTGCCTTGGCGGCGAGATGAGCAATCACCTCGTTGGCGTTCATATTGGTGCTGGTGCCCGAGCCGGTCTGGAAGATATCAATCGGAAACTGGGCGTCGAACTGCCCTTCGGCGACCGCCAGGGCCGCCTTGCGGATGGCCGTGGCCTGCCCTTTTTTCAAATACCCCAGTGCAAAGTTGGCTTCCGCCGCGGCAGCCTTGATCAGCCCCAAGGCCCGGATAAAGGGTCGCGGCAAGTGCAGGCCGGAGATGGGAAAATTATCGATGGCGCGCTGGGTCTGCGCGCCATAGAGGGCGTCGGCGGGTACCTTCAACTCGCCCATGCTGTCGTGCTCGATACGAAAACCGCTCATGGCTATGCCTCGTACTGGGGGAACTGATTTGGAAACGTGAGCTGAAATGAGGAGCCCGCGGCGACATAACAAGGCCATCGGCGCATTCTCCGGCCGCCCGACTATAGGCCCGCCGACGTAAACCTTGCGGCAATGTAAAATGGCGGATTCTGATCCCCCGGAACCTGCCCGATGTCCACCCACGCCCTCACCGCCCTGTCCCCGCTGGACGGCCGCTATGCCAGCAAGACCGAAGCGCTGCGCCCCATCTTCAGCGAGTTCGGCCTGATGCATCGGCGCGTACATGTGGAAATCGAATGGCTGCTGGCGCTGGCTGCCGAGGGCGGCGTCGCCGAACTGCCGGCCTTCACGCCCGCGCAGATCGCCAAGCTCAAGGCCATCGCCGCGGACTTCAGCGTCGAAGACGGTGCCCGTATCAAGGCGATCGAAGCCACCACCAATCACGACGTGAAGGCGGTGGAATATTTCATCAAGGAACGCATCGGCAATGATGAAACCCTGGCCCAGGCGAAGGAATTCGTACACTTCGCCTGCACCAGCGAAGACATCAACAATCTTTCCTATGCGTTGATGCTGCGCGACGCGCGCGCCAACGTGCTGCTGCCCTGGCTGGACAAAATCATCGCCAGGCTCCGCGAGCTCGCGCACGCCAACGCCGATCTGCCGATGTTGTCGCGCACGCACGGCCAGACCGCCTCGCCCAGCACCCTGGGCAAGGAGCTGGCCAATGTAGTCGCTCGCCTGGAGCGCCAGCGCAAACAACTGGCCGCGGTGGAAGTCCCCGGCAAGATCAACGGTGCGGTGGGCAACTACAACGCGCATGCCATTGCCTATCCCGAAGTCGACTGGCGCGCGTTCTCACAGCGCTTCGTCACCGGCCTCGGCCTTGATTACAACCCGTACACCACGCAGATCGAACCGCATGACGGCGTTGCCGAATACTGCGATGTCGTGCGTCGCGCCAATACGATCATGATTGACCTGGCCCGCGACGTGTGGGGCTACATCTCGCTGGGCTACTTCAAGCAGGCGCTGAAGGCTGGCGAAGTCGGTTCGTCGACCATGCCGCACAAGGTCAATCCGATCGACTTTGAAAATGCCGAAGGCAACTTTGGTCTCGCCAATGCCCTGCTCGGTCACTTCGCCGAGAAGCTGCCGATCAGCCGCTGGCAGCGCGACCTGACCGACTCCACCGTGCTGCGTGCGCTCGGCACTGCCTTCGGCCATACACTGGTCGCGCTGGAATCGCTGCAAAAGGGTCTGGGCAAGCTCAACGTCAACGCAGACCGTCTTGCTGCCGATCTCGATGCGAGCTGGGAGGTGCTGGCGGAAGCCGTGCAGACGGTGATGCGCCGTTATGGCCTGCCCGAGCCCTATGAGCAGCTCAAGGCACTGACCCGCGGCCAAGGCATCACCCGCGAGTCGATGCGTCAGTTCATCAGCGGACTCGCCCTGCCCGAAGATGCCAAGCAGCGCCTGCTCGCGTTGACGCCAGGAACCTACACCGGTCTCGCCGCCGATCTTTCAAAGACGATCTGATCTGCAAGGCCCGGCAAGACAGGGCAGCATGGCTCGTACTGCATGGGATGCTCTGATTGATTCCACCTACGGCATGGTCCGGAAAGCTCGCAAAGTCTGTTGCGCGGCGCAGATAAGACTGGCCGTCTTATCGCGACGCGTGGCACAGTGAGGCCTTCTGGACATCGCTCTTCGATCAGACAGGAACAGTGCCACGTGGAATCCTTCAGAGCATCCCTAGCCCGGTTCGATCGAGCGCCATGTCGCCTCTTTCCGAATTTTTGATCTTCACCGGCGTCGGTGCGCTCGCCCAACTGGTGGATGGCGCGCTCGGCATGGCGTACGGCGTTACATCGGCGGGCATGCTGCTGGGGATGGGCATGCCGCCTGCGCTGGCCAGCGCCAGCGTGCACTACGCGGAAACCTTCACCTGCGGCGCATCCGGACTCAGTCACTGGTGGGCCGGCAATGTGCAGAAGCGCCTGTTCTGGATGCTGGCGATTCCCGGCGTGGTCGGCGCGGTTATCGGCGCCACCTTGCTGGCTCATCTGCCATCGGCATGGATTCGCTATTTTCTTACGCCCTACCTGCTGCTCATGGGCTTGTTCCTGCTGTTTCGCACTTCGCGACGCAAGCAACACCGGGATGACGTGCCACGCGGCACCGGTCTGCTGGGTTTCGTTGCCGGCGTGCTCGATGCAGCAGGTGGCGGTGGCTGGAGCGCATTGACCGTTACCACCATGGTTGCGCGCGGCCAGGAGCCCCGCATGGTCATCGGCAGCGTGCACCTGGCCAAATGCGTGGTGAGTCTCGCCGCCAGCATCACCTTTCTGCTCAGCATCGGTGAAAGCAAGCTGCACGTCGTGCTGGGCCTGATTCTCGGCGGCGTGATTGCCGCTCCCTTCGGCGCCTGGCTGGTGCGCCGCTTACCGCCGCGCATCACCACGCTGCTGGCTGGCCTTACGGTGCTGACACTGGGCCTGTACAACTTCTATCGCTTGCTGCGCTGAGCATCCCGCACACGGCCTGGCATCGTGCGCAAGGCCGGACACACTGCAGTCGATTGCAGCGAATCATCGAACTACCGCGACAGTTCGCAAATCCAGTTCACTTCCCAGTTCCGACCGCCGTCGGGTGAAAACGACTGCTCCATGCGCGCCGCATGCGGGGAAATGTTGAGCCACATCCAGCGCACCAGAACCACCCGGTCCTTCCAGGTTATGCGGTTATAAAACTCGCCCCGATTGCCATGAAATTCGCCGACGACGGGCGCCGCAGGATCGAGCTCGGCGTTGTCCAGATCCAGGCCATAGATGACCCACTGGTGCGTCTGCGGGTTGTACATGCGCAAGGTCTGCGCCTTGATGTGCTGCTTCCCGTCAGTGCTGGTGACATAGAACTGCTCGAAGTTGGCGTTGGTGTCGAGCAATTTGTGATGGTTGGAAATGCCGTCGTATTCCACCCAGGCATGAGAGCCGTCCAGGCGATCCGGCAGGCGGCGGACATGGGCTTTCCAGTCACCGATCAGAAAGTCGAAATCATGCGAACCATCGTGTTGCGGCACGGCGAATACCGCAGTGGGGTCCTGGGTAGCATCGCTCGCCATGGCCGGCAAGGCAGCGCCCAGCGACCCTGCCACGCCTGGCATCAGCAACATGAGGAACGTCGGTACAGCCCATTTCATCGCAGTCATGCACTTCTCCTGTTCTTGCGCGGTGACAGAAAAGGGGGTGCCGCAAGCTAACCATCTGCAGCGTGGCTCAGATAGGCTGTTCTCATCGAGCCTACGCTCATCGGTAGGTGGATTCCATACAATGCCCTCCCATGACTCCCATACACCCCTCCCGCAAGCCGTTACCGATTGAAGTACGCGGCACCTCGAAGCAGCCGCTCGGCATGACCGCGGCGCAATTCCTGCGCGACTACTGGCAAAAGCGCCCCCTGCTGATTCGCCATGCCTTTGCTGATTTTCAATCGCCTATTGCACCGGAAGACCTCGCCGGCCTGGCTTGCGAAGAAAGCGCACTGTCGCGGCTGATCCAGCATGACGAAGACCGCGAGCGCTGGTGTGTAAAAACCGGGCCCTTGAGCGAAAGCGATTTCGCCAAGACCGGTGACGCGAACTGGACCTTGTTGGTGCAGGACGTCGACAAGTGGGACATGGATGTGGCCGCGCTGCTCGAGCACTTCCACTTCCTGCCCAGCTGGCGGGTGGACGATGTGATGATTTCCTACGCGGAACCGGGCGGTGGCGTGGGTCCGCATGTGGATCAATACGACGTGTTTCTACTGCAAGTCCTGGGGCAACGGCATTGGGCGATCAGCACCGATCCAAATGCGCCGAAAGATTTTCGCAGCGATGTAGAGCTCAAGCAGTTGCAGCACTTCGTGCCCACCCATGAGTGGCTGCTGGATCCGGGTGACATGCTCTATCTGCCGCCCGGCGTGCCGCACGACGGCGTAGGCTTTGGCGGTCCGTGCATGACGTTCTCGATCGGCATGCGTGCACCGTCGCAAGCTGAGCTGGTCGGTGACCTGGCCGATTACCTGGCCGAACACCTGTCCGAAGATCAGCGTTATGCCGATCCGGATCTGGCGCCGGCCAAGCGCCCTGGAGAAATCGACAAGGCCGCGCTGCAGCGGGTACGCGAAGCTGTGCCGTTCACCGCTGGATTGGATGACACAACCCTGATCGACTGGTTCGGCCGCTTTATCACTCGCTACCGCAGTGCGCAGACCCCGCTTCCCCCCAGCAAGGCGCTGAGCGATGCGGCGCTGATAAAGCAACTCGACAGCGGGGCCTCGCTGCTGCGTCATCCATGGTCGCGCATGGCCTGGGCTCAGCAGCGCTCACGTTGCACCGTGTTTGCCAATGGACATGCCTACCCGGCCTCCGTCCCGATGGCAACGCTGCTTTGCGGACAACGTGTGTTGCCGCCTCCTCACACACTGACGGACGAAGAGCGCCAGCTCATACTGGCCCTGGTCAATGACGGTCATGTGATTCCCCGCAAGCTGCGCGGACGCAAAGCATGAGCACGACACCCACGATCGATGATGAAAGCCCCCGCGCTGTCGACGGTCGCGAGGACATGGCCGCGGTCCGGCTGCAATTGCTGGTGGCCACTCGCTACAAGTTGGCGATTTACTTGCCGGCGTTGTCGCCTGACATCCTCAGCAGCCCGACCGAACTGGCCGAACTACGCCGCATCGCCACGTCCGGACGCGGCGCCGAGATCCGCATCATCCTTGGCGATCCCGCCACCGCGTTGCGTGCCGGCCATCGCCTGATCGACCTAGCGCAGCGCTTGCCGACTGCCCTGCAGATCCGTACGCCGGCCGATGAAGATATCGGCGAAACCAGGAACAGCAGCGCCTGGATACTCAATGACGGGTACGGCTACCTCTTTCTGCCCAACGCCGATCGGCCGGAAGGCCGGGCCGCCTTGCGTGACGGGCCGGGCCAGGCGCCATTGCTGCTGGAATTCGAACGGCTCTGGGAGCGTGCCCTCCCCGCCACCCAGCTTCAGCCCCTGGGTTTGTAAACTGCCGGCTGAACCATCGGCCCCGGCAGCCTCTTCCCGTAATGGGGTACATGCTGACGGCAAAGCCTTGCCGCTACGGCGATTTTGATCATGGGCAGCAAGTAAGCTTGTCGTCAAAACCACCAACCAACTTGCCGCGTCGCAGCAGCCACAGGCTATAATTGACGGGATTTTTCGCCAGCGAAACCACCGCCCACAGGTGGGTCGCTGAAGGCCTCCCTTCCCTGCCGGTGGTGACGTGAGCACAAACCTAATCCGCGAGTTTTCTGAATCCTCGCAACTCGCAGGCGGCAACGCCGATTACGTTGAATCCTTGTATGAAACCTGGCTGGCCGACCCCGAGTCGGTACCCGCCGAGTGGAATACCTACTTCAAGACTTTCAAAGGCCGCGAGTCTGGGGACGTTCCTCATTCCGCGGCCATTGCGCGTATAGAGGCCGCACAAAAGCAGCGCCCCAACGGTGCTGCCGTCGCGGCCCCGGTCAGCGATGAGCACGCGCGCAAGCAGGCCGGCGTGCTGCGCCTGCTGACGGCCTACCGTTCGCGCGGCCACCTCGCCGCCGACCTCGATCCGCTGGGCCTGGCCCACAAGACGCATGCCCCGGATCTGGACCTGCCGTTCCACGGTCTGTCCGACGCCGACCTCGATACCGAGTTCGACTGCGGCAACTTCGCCGGCGGCGGCCAGCGCATGAAACTGCGCGAGCTGTTCGCCCGCCTCAAGCGCGTCTACACCCATACGGTCGGCTCGGAGTTCATGCACATCTCCGACCACGCGCAGCGCAACTGGATCTACTCGCGCTTGGAACAGGCCAATGGCCAGGCCGGTCTGGACAAGTCCGGCAAGCAGCGCATCCTGGATGGTCTGACCGCCGCTGACGGCCTTGAGCGCTACCTGCATACCAAGTATGTCGGCCAGAAGCGCTTCTCGCTGGAAGGTGGCGACAGCCTGATCCCGATGATGGACGACATCGTCCGCGCCGCGGGCGACAACGGCATCAAGGACCTGGTCATCGGCATGGCCCACCGCGGCCGCTTGAACATGCTGGTGAACATCCTCGGCAAGCCGCCGAAGACCCTCTTCAACGAGTTCGAAGGCAAGTTTGAGCACACCGAGGATGACCCGGGCCACTCCGGCGACGTGAAGTACCATATGGGTTTCTCCGCCGACGTCCGCACACCCAAGGGTGGCGTGCATGTAGCGCTCGCCTTCAACCCCTCGCACCTGGAAATCGTCAATCCGGTAGTGGCCGGTTCGGTCCACGCGCGCCAGGTTCGCCGCAAGGACCACGACCGCACCCAGTCGCTGGCTGTGCTGATCCACGGCGACGCCGCATTGGCCGGTCAGGGCGTGAACATGGAACTGTTCAACATGTCGCAGGCCCGCGGCTTCAAGATCGGCGGCACCCTGCACATCGTGGTCAACAACCAGGTGGGCTTTACCACCTCCAACCCGCAGGACGCGCGTTCGACCCTGTACTGCACCGACCTCGCCAAGATGGTCAACGCGCCGGTGTTCCATGTGAATGGCGATGATCCGGAAGCAGTAATCCAGGTTACCCGCCTCGCCTACGAATTCCGCAAGCAGTTCCTCAAGGACGTGGTCATCGACCTGGTTTGCTACCGCCGCCACGGCCATAACGAAGCCGATGAACCGGCCGCCACCCAACCGGTGATGTACCAGATCATCCGCAAGCGTCCGCCCACGCGCGAACTCTATGCGCAGCAACTGGTGAAAGAAGGCCTGCTTGCCGACGGCGATGCGCAGAAGCAATTCGATGCCTACCGCGACCGCCTCGAGGCCGGCGCGGCCATGACCGATCTGCACCCGTCGCTGACCAAGGACGTGGAAGTGGACTGGGGCCAGTTCATTGGCAAGAAGCTTTCCACCCCGGCCAACACCAGTGTGGCGAAAACCAAGCTGGTCGAGCTGGCCAATCGCATCCTCGACATGCCAAAAGACCTGACGCTGCAATCACGCGTCGCCAAGATCTACGACGACCGTCGCAAGATGGCCAGCGGCGAACTGCCGGGCGATTGGGGCTTTGCCGAAAACCTCGCCTACGCCACGCTGATCGACGAAGGCCACAACCTGCGCATCGTGGGTCAGGATTCCGGTCGCGGCACGTTCTTCCATCGTCACGCCGTGTTGCACGATCAGAAGGATGGCCACACCTACATGCCGCTGGCCACGCTGCGCGCCGATGCCAACGTGGAAGTGATCGATTCGCTGCTCAGCGAAGAAGCGGTGATGGCGTTCGAATACGGCCACGCGACCACCGATCCGTACACGCTCAACATCTGGGAAGGACAGTTTGGTGACTTCGCCAACGGTGCGCAGGTGGTGATCGACCAGTTCATCAGCTCCGGCGAAGCCAAGTGGGATCGCCTGTGCGGTCTGGCGCTGTACCTGCCGCACGGCTACGAAGGTCAAGGTCCGGAGCACTCCTCCGCTCGCCTGGAACGCTTCCTGCAACTTTGCGCATTGGAGAACATGCAGGTCTGCGTGCCGACTACGCCGGCGCAGGACTTCCACATGATTCGCCGCCAGATGCTGCGCCCGGTGCGCAAGCCGCTGATCGTGATGACGCCGAAGTCGCTGCTGCGTCACAAGCTGGCGGTATCCACGCTCGACGAGCTGGCCAACGGCAGCTTCCAGTTGGTCATCGGCGAACATCGCGACCTGCCGGCGAAGAAAGTCAAACGCGTGGTGCTGTGCGCAGGCAAGGTCTATTACGACTTGCTGGAAGAGGCAGAAAAGCGCGGCATCAACGATGTCGCCGTGGTGCGCATCGAGCAGTTGTATCCGTTCCCGCGCCCGGAAGTGACCGCCGAACTGGAAAAGTATCCTTCCGCCAAGGAAGTGATCTGGTGTCAGGAAGAGCCGATGAACCAGGGCGCCTGGTTCCAGATCCGTCACCACCTGCAGGCCTGCGTGGGCAGCAAGCAAAGTCTTTCCTACGCTGGCCGTGCCCGCTCGCCGGCGCCGGCTGCCGGTCACCTCAACGATCACATCGCCGAACAGGCTGCGCTGGTCGAACAGGCGCTCGTCGCGCCGGTCGGCCCTGATCACTCAGCAGAATAAAAACCCAAGGATTATTTATGTCCACCGAAGTCAAAGTCCCCGTTCTGCCCGAGTCCGTCTCCGACGCCACCATCGCCACCTGGCACAAGAAAGCCGGTGATGCGATCAAGCGTGACGAGAACCTGGTCGACCTGGAAACCGACAAGGTCGTGCTGGAAGTGCCGGCACCCGTCGATGGGGTGATCAAGGAACTCAAGTTCCAGACCGGCGACACTGTCAACAGCCAGCAGGTGATCGCGATCATCGAAGAAGGCGCCGTGGCTGCCGCGCCGGCTCCTGCCGCTGCGGCACCGGCCCCCGCTCCTGCCCCGGCCGCCGCCGCGCCGAAGGCTGCCGCTGCGGGTACCGCCGATCTTTCTCCGGCCGGTCTGCGCGTCGCCACCGAACAGAACATCGATCCGTCCAAGGTGACGGGCACCGGCCGCGACGGCCGCGTGACCAAGGAAGACCTGGTCAACTACGGCAAGGGCGGAGCTCCCGCCGCGGCGGCTCCGGCCGTGGCCCCGACACCCGGCTCACGTCCGGAAGAGCGCGTGCCGATGACGCGCATCCGCGCCCGCATCGCCGAGCGCCTGATGCAGTCGAAGAATTCGATCGCGATGCTCACCTCGTTCAACGAAGTGAACCTCGCCGAAGTCAGCAAGATGCGCAAGACGCTGGGCGAGCAGTTCGAAAAGTCCAACGGTGTGAAGCTCGGCTTCATGAGCTTCTTCGTGAAGGCCGCGACCGAAGCGCTGAAGCGTCATCCGGTCGTCAACGCCTCGGTCGATGGCAACGACATCATCTATCACGGCTATCAGGACATTTCGATCGCCGTGGCCACCGACAAGGGCCTGGTGACGCCGGTGCTGCGCGATGCGCAGTCGATGAGCTTCGCCGATATCGAAAAGGGCATTGCCAACTACGCCAAGAAGGCGCGTGACGGCAAGCTCGGCCTCGACGACCTGCAGGGCGGCACCTTCACCATCACCAACGGCGGCACCTTCGGTTCACTGCTGTCGACCCCGATCGTGAACCCGCCGCAGAGTGCGATTCTCGGCATGCACACCATCAAGGAGCGCGCCATTGTCGAGAACGGCCAGGTGATCGCCGCCCCGATGATGTACCTGGCGCTGAGCTACGACCACCGCATCATCGACGGCAAGGACGCGGTGTTGTTCCTGGTCGATATCAAGAACCAGCTGGAAAACCCGCAGCGCATGCTGTTGGGCATGTAACAGCTTGAGCCTTACGGAGGAAAGCGCATCACCGCGCTTTACCTCCGGCAAGGCAAGCTCCTTTCGAAATCCCTTACGCGCCGCCATATACGGCACGATCCGCTCCCCAGGAACCTCGAACCATGAGCGACAAATTCGACGTCATCGTCATCGGTGCCGGCCCTGCCGGATATGTGGCTGCCATTCGCGCCGCCCAGCTCGGCCTGAAGACCGCTTGCGTGGATGCCTTCGTCGGCAAGGACGGCAAGCAGGCACTCGGCGGCACCTGCCTCAACGTGGGCTGCATCCCGTCCAAGGCACTGCTGGACTCGTCCAAGCAGTACTTCAACCTTGCACACAATCTGCCGGCGCACGGCATCAGTGTCGAGAACGCCAAGGTCGACATGGCCACCTTCATCGGCCGCAAGGACAAGATCGTCAAGCAGTTCACCGGCGGTATTGGCCAGTTGTTCAAAGCCAACAAGGTCACCCCGTTCTTCGGCAAGGGCAAGTTGCTGAAAGGCAACAACGTCGAAATCACCGGTAATGACGGCAGCAAGCAGACCATCAGCGCCACCAACGTGATCCTCGCTTCCGGCTCGGTGCCGATCGAGCTGCCGTTCGCCAAGTTCGACGGCAAGCACATCATCGACAACGCCGGCGCGCTGGACATCAACGAAGTGCCGAAGCGCCTTGGCGTGATCGGCGCCGGCGTGATCGGCCTGGAACTGGGCAGCGTGTGGAACCGCCTGGGTTCGCAGGTGACGATCCTCGAAGCGCTACCGGACTTCCTCTCCGTCGCCGATGCCGATGTGGCCAAGATCGCTGCCAAGGAATTCGCCAAGCAGGGGCTGACCATCAAGCTCGGTGCCAAGCTGACCAAGGCCGAGGTCAAGAACAATGAAGTCGCGCTGACCTATGAAGACAAGGATGGTGCGCACGAACTCACCGTCGACAAGCTGCTCGTCGCCGTAGGCCGCCGTGCCTACACCGATGGCCTGCTGGCTGGCGACACCGGCGTGAAGCTGGATGAGCGCGGCCGCATCGTGGTCGACGAACACAACCACACCGGTGTCGACGGCGTGTGGGCGATCGGTGATGCCGTGCGTGGCCCGATGCTGGCGCACAAGGGCTCCGAGGAAGGTGTTGCCGTGGCTGAGTGGATCGCCGGCAAGGCGGGTCACATCAACCTGGATACCGTGCCGTGGGTGATCTACACCGAACCGGAAATCGCCTGGGCCGGCAAGACCGAGAAGGAACTGAAGGATGCCGGCATTGCGTACAAGGTTGGCACCTTCCCGTTCGCGGCCATCGGCCGCGCAGTAGCCATGAACGAAGCCATCGGTCAGGTGAAAGTGATCGCGCATGCGGAAACCGATCGCGTGCTTGGCGTGCACATGGTTGGCCCGGGTGTGTCCGAGCTGATCGCCGAAGCGGTGGTCACGATGGAGTTCAAGGGCTCCGCCGAAGACCTGGCACGCATCGTCCATGCTCACCCGACGTTGTCCGAAGCCGTGCACGAAGCGGCGCTGTCGGTCGACAAGCGCGCGATTCACAAAGGCAACTGAGGTCAGCATGGCTTCGTCCCGGACAGCGCGTGAAGGCGCGACGATCCGGGCTCCAGCATCGACGGCCCGCTCGTGGCGACATGAGCGGGCCGTTCTATTTGCGAAATCCGTAGCGAGCCGTCAATCGTTCTTGTGCCAAGCTATTGGACTTGCCGCCCGTCATCCGTCGCCAGCTATTTGAGACAACCATGGCCCAGCCTTCTTCTCTTTGCGTCTATTGCGGTTCCAGTTCCGGCAAATACCCCGAATACGTGGAGAGTGCGCGCGCATTTGGTACCGAGATGGCGCGCCGGGGCATCGCACTGGTTTACGGTGGTGGCAAAGTGGGTTTGATGGGCACTGTCGCTGACGCGGTGCTCGCCGCAGGCGGCAAGGCCATCGGCGTCATTCCGCGCCAGCTGGTCGAACGCGAAGTGGCGCATCCTGGCCTGACCGACATGCATGTGGTGGAAACCATGCATCAGCGCAAGACACGCATGTACGAGCTATCGGATGCTTTCGTCGCCCTGCCCGGCGGCTTTGGCACCATGGACGAAATGTTCGAAATGCTCACCTGGGCGCAGTTGGGACTGCACACCTATCCGTGCGCATTTTTCGATGTGCGCGGTTACTACACGCAATTGCGCCGCATGATGAATCACATGGTCAGCGAAAACTTTGTGCGTCCGGAACAGCGTGAAAGCATCTGGTTCGGCGACGACATGCAGCAACTGTTCGACTGGATGTCGAGTTATCAAGGCAACAGTACTCCAAAGTGGATCGACAGCCGCAGCGTCGAAGCCTGATCGAGAACCTCATCATGACCACCGTTACCGATTTTCGCGCCTTCCGCATCCATAACGACGCAGCCGGTTATCGCGGCGGCCTGGAAACCATGCAGGCCGATGCGCTAAGCGCAGGCGAAGTACTGGTGAAAGTTGCCTACTCGTCGGTGAACTACAAGGACGCATTGGCCGGCACCGGCAAAGGCAAGATTCTTCGACAGTATCCGCTCAACGGCGGTATTGATGCGGCAGGTGTGGTGGTCGCCTCCACTGATCCACGGATCAAGGAAGGTGACGAAGTGCTGTGCACTGGCAGCGGCCTGTCCGAAACCCGTGACGGCGGCTATGGCGAATACATCCGCCTGGCCCCGGCGTGGACCATTCCCCTGCCCAAGGGGCTGAGCCTGCGCGAAAGCATGATCATCGGTACAGCCGGCTTTACGGCTGCACTGGCTTTGCTGCGCATGCAGGACAATCACCAGTCCCCCGCACTAGGTCCCATCGCGGTGACGGGCGCCAGCGGTGGCGTCGGCATGCTGGCGATCGATATCTTCAGCCGCGCCGGCTACGACGTGCATGCCATCAGCGGCAAGAGCGATCAGTTCGATATCCTGCGTAGCCTCGGCGCCGCCGAATGCATCGACCGTCACCAGCTCAGCTTCAGTGGCAAGCCGATGGACTCGGCCCGTTTCGGCTGCGCGCTGGACAACGTCGGCGGTGCCATGCTTGCCGGACTGCTGCCGCTGATCGTCCCCTACGGGAATGTCGCCATCTGTGGCAATGCCGGCGGCGTCGCCTTCGACAGCACGGTCATGCCGTTCATCATTCGTGGCGCCAGCCTGCTCGGCATCGCCTCCGCCGGTACAGCCCGCGACCAGCGCGACCAGGTATGGCAACATCTGGGCAGCGACTGGAAGCCTCGCCACCTCGATCGGATCGCCACCCGGGAAGTGACACTTGACCAGCTTCCGGAAGTATTCGAGCGTATGCTGGCGGGCGATTCGTTCGGCCGCACACTTGTACGTGTAGGTAACGTTTGACGTGGTTTAACGCGTTTAAACCCGGAAGCCCGGCCACCGCGACCAGGTCAGACTGTTAAAACAGCTTAATGAGGTAGACCATGGATGGCCTGCCACGAATCCGGCATCTCAAGTGCCTGATTCGTCAGAGCCGGGTTCGGACATGTGCCGAAAGCGGCGAGTCGAGAAAGTGCAGGAGCACTTCCTCAACATCCTGATAGAATTTGACGAAACAGCAGGGGATCCCCACCTTATGGCACGCATCCTAATTGTCGACGATTCGCCGTCACAGCTTCTTGGTATCAAGCGCATCGTCGAGAAGCTCGGCCACGAGGCGCTGACTGCGGAAGATGGCGCGGCCGGTGTCGTAGCAGCCAAACAGGAAAAGCCTTCCCTCATCCTGATGGACGTGGTGATGCCCAACCTCAATGGTTTCCAGGCCACGCGCACCATCAGCAAGGACCCGGAAACCGCACATATTCCAATCGTGCTGGTCACCACCAAAGACCAGGAAACCGACAAGGTGTGGGGTATGCGCCAAGGCGCGAAAGCTTATGTGACCAAGCCGATCAAGGAAGAAGAATTGGTTGCCGTGCTCAAGGAATTGCTGCCCGCCTGACGCCCTGCTCGATTGCCAAACAAAAACGGCGCCGCATGGCGCCGTTTTGTGTTTTGGACATCTCCCTCCAGGTGTCCGAAGGGAGTTTATGCAAATGCAAACAGCCGAGCCTCAATGGCGCGGATCGTAATGCGCAAACTGCGCTCGCAAGGCCTCGTATGCTTCACGCTGCGCTTCGTTATCGACCGGCGGCACCCTGATCGATATCTCCACCAGCTGATCGCCCGGCGTGGAACCGGGCATGCCGCGCCCCTTCAGACGCAGCTTGCGGCCGGATTGCGAACCGGCCGGAATACGCAGGTCGACCTTACCGGCCAGCGTCGGCACCGGCACGGTCGCGCCCAGGGCCGCTTCCCACGGACTGACCGGCAGCACATGCAGCACATTCAGGCCATCCAGCTTGAAGCGCGCGTCGTCGCGAATGCCTACTTCGAGCAGCAAGTCGCCGTTCGGGCCACCTGCCACCCCCGGCTGCCCCTGACCGCTCAGTCGGATCACCTTGCCCGGCTGGATGCCCGCCGGAATCTTGACCTCCAGCACACGCTCCTTGCCGCTACCGTCGTCCAGGCTCAGGCGTGTGCGCCCGCCATCGAACGCCGTCTGCAGGTCAATCTGCACGTGGGCCTGGACGTCGCGACCACGACGGGCACGCGGCGGCCCTTGGCGAGCACCGCCTGCCGCACGGCCGAACAGGCTCTCGAAAAAGTCGCTGAAGTCGCCCTCGCCCGCTTCGCCGAAATCGAAGCCCTGGCCCTGCCCCCAGTTCGGCGGTGGCCGGAACTGCTCGCCCTGGCGGTAGCCGCCTGCGCGCAGCTGATCGTAGGCACGACGCTTCTCGGCATCACGCAGCACTTCATTGGCCTCGTTGATCGCCTTGAATTTTTCTTCGGCGCCGGCGTCCTTGTTTTTGTCCGGATGATATTTGCGTGCCAGCTTGCGATAGGCAGCCTTGATGTCGGCCTCGCTGGCGTCGGGCTTCACACCCAGGATGTCGTAATAATCTTTGAATTCCACACTGCCACTCCCCGGCTGATTCCAATACAGGCAGCCCACCACGGATCATCGTCCGTGGCGGGCTGCTTCCGCAACATCAAGCGATGTGCAGTTACTGCGCAGTGTTGATGGTGATGCGCCGTGGTGCGGTTTCCGCCTTCTTCGGAATCACGATTTCCAGCACCCCATGCTTGCCGGTGGCACTGACGCTGTCGGCGTCGGCGCTGTCGGGCAAGCTAAAACGACGATGGAAGCTGCCGTGGGCGCGTTCAACACGGGTGAAGCGACCGCTCTGATCGCTCTTCTCGACCGAACGCTCGCCTTTGATGGAAAGAATGCCCTTTTCCATGCTCACTTCAATGGATGCCGGATCGACGCCGGGCACATCCACGAAGATCACGAAGCGCTGCTCTTCTTCCTTGATGTCCACGCGTGGCGCCCATTGGCTGGTCACGACGTTAGAGGCATCGCTGTCATCCTGCACGAAAAAGCGGTCAAAAACGTGGCGGATGTCCGACGGAAAGGCACTGGTAGTACCCCACAATGTATTGCGGCTGAGACTCATGGCTATTTACCTCAAAATGGTTGCGGTGCGCTCACCGCCTGACAGCTAGATAGTTCCAAAGCTGATGCTTTCAAGGCGACAACCCACCCTGCCAGGCAGTAGCATCCCGCCGTTGCCATGCCTACAGCGAGCCTCCATGACCATCCAGATCGGCCAGACCTTGCCGGATATCGACATCGCCGTTATCGACGACGGTGCCGATGTTCAGCGCAGCTCCACCGCACCGCTTTTTACCGGACGCAATGTCGTGCTGCTCGCCGTGCCGGGGGCGTTCACGCCAACCTGCTCGGAGCGTCATTTGCCGGGCTACGTAAAGCACTATGACGCATTCAAGGCGCGCGGCCTTGAGGTGTACTGCATGGCCGTCAACGACGCCTATGTGATGAAAGCCTGGGCGATATCGCAGCGTGTGCCAGCCGGATTCAAGCTGCTGGCCGATGGCAATGGCTCTTTTACCAAGTCATTGGGACTGGAAATGGACGGCAGTGCATACGGCATGGGCATGCGTTCACGCCGTTTCGCGTTGTACGCCGAAGACGGCGTGGTGAAGCTGCTCCATATCGAAAGCCCTGGCGAACTGCGAGTGACGACGGCCGAAGCGATGCTTGACGCCACACCGCATTAAGGCCTACATGAGATCGCGACTTGCATCACACAGCAACATGAGAAATACCCTACAAGATCGTGGCCGGGTGTAACCAGGTGATCCAGCTTGCCACGTGCCGGAAAGCACACCGGTGAGGCCCCACCGGCGTCATCAATAAGGAATGCACAGCGTGTCGTGCTGGATCGTTGCGGAGGTCTATCATGAAACGCCATGGCTTGTTGCTGTCATTGCTCTTGATGCCGCTGTTAGCAACTGGCGCTCACGCGGCAAACACCATCAGCGGCGGCACCATCACCTTTCGTGGGCTCATCACACAGCCCACCACTGCGTCCTCGCCGACGGGAACCTATGGCAAGTCCAGATCTTCTGTAGTCACGACGACTTTGCCACTAGGCCAGGCACGCCTATTGCTGTCCAGCGATGTACTGAATTTTTTCAGCACATACGCGCACGCTGACGCCAAATTCGTAAGCACGACTTATCCACCCCCGTAAACGTTACCCGTGATGTCCTGGCATAGGCCGGCGGACTTCTCCTGGCGAACGCAATTGGGTAGCCGACTTCATGCAGCACATGCACACGTGCCTTCGCATCGTTGCAACCTGGCCTGGATGAGTCGCTAGGACAGGCAGCGCATCCACAAAAACAAAGCCCCGGCATGACCGGGGCTTTGCATCGACACGACGTAAAAAACTTACTCGACGCCGGGCTGCGTGTCAGCGGGCTCACCCTGCTCGGGTGGCATGCCCTCAACGGCTTCAGCCTCATCGCCATTGCTTTCATCGGCATCCAGACGCACTACGCTGACCAGCGCCTCTTCAGTAGGCAGGCGAATCAGCGTCACGCCTTGTGTATTGCGGCCAAGCTGTGAAATCTCTGTCACGCGAGTGCGCACCAGGGTGCCCTGGTTGGAAATAAGCATCAGCTCATGTGCTTCGGTAACTTGCACCGCGGAGACCAGGGCGCCATTGCGCTCGGAGCACTGAATACCGATCACGCCTTGTGTGCCACGGCCCTTCTTGGGGAACTCGTCGAGCTGGGTACGCTTGCCATAGCCACGTTCGGTCGCGGTAAGGACATCGCCTTCCGATGCAACAATCAGCGAAACCACCTTGGCGCTGTCAGTTAGCTTCATGCCGCGGACGCCGGTGGCGGTACGGCCCATCGAACGCACTTCACCTTCGTCGAAGCGTACGGCCTTGCCATTCGACGCAAACAGCAACACATCACTGTTGCCGTCGGTCAGCTCAACACCCACGAGCGCATCGCCTTCGTCCAGATTGATGGCGATCTTGCCTTTCTGTAGCTGATAGGCGAATTCGGTCAGCGGCGTCTTCTTCACCGTGCCTTGCGCAGTGGCAAAGAACACAAAGCGGTCTTCGCTGTATTCATGTACCGGCAGCACGGCCTGCACCTTCTCGCCTTCTGCCAGCGGCAGCAGGTTTACCATCGGCTTGCCGCGCGCGTTAGGACCGGCTTCTGGCATCTGGTACACCTTGAGCCAGTAAACGCGTCCGGTGCTGGTGAACGTGAGCAGCGTGTCGTGAGTGTTCACCACCCACAGCTGTTCGACGAAATCTTCTTCCTTCAAGGCCGATGCCGAACGGCCCTTGCCGCCGCGACGCTGCGCACGATAAATGTTGGCGGGCTGACGCTTCACATAGCCGGCGTGCGAGAGCGTGACTACCACATCTTCCGGTGCGATCAGGTCCAGTACGTTGAGATCTTCCTGGGAATGCTGGATCTCGGTACGGCGAGCATCGCCGAATTCGGTCTTGACCGCTTCGAGCTCTTCGCGGATCACGGCCAACAGGCGCGCGGGATCTTCCAGGATCTGAATCAAGCCGCGAATGGCTTCCAGGATTTCGCGGTATTCGTCGGAAAGCTTTTCCTGCTCCAGGCCGGTCAGGCGGTGCAGGCGCATGGCGAGAATTTCCTGCGCCTGCGTGTCGGAAAGCTGATAGCCATCGGCCTTGAGGCCGTCACGCGGATCCATGTCTTCCGGACGGGACGCCTCTGCGCCAGCGGCAGCCAGCAACGCGTTGACCATCCCGGGCTGCCATTTGCGCGCCACCATGCGCTCGCGTGCTTCCTGCGGCGAGGCCGAGGTCTTGATCAACTCGATCATCTCGTCGATGTTGGCGAGCGCAACCGTAAGGCCTTCCAAAATATGGGCGCGCGCGCGCGCCTTGCGCAGTTCGAAAATCGTGCGGCGCGTAACGACTTCGCGACGGTGGCGAATAAAAGCCTCAAGGATCTCCTTGAGGTTGAGCGTGCGCGGCTGACCATCGACCAGCGCCACCATGTTGATGCCGAAGGTGACCTGCAACTGGGTCTGCTGGAACAGGTTGTTCAGCACGACATCGGCCATCGAATCGCGACGGATTTCGATGACGATGCGCATACCATCCTTGTCGGATTCGTCGCGCAGTTCGGAAATGCCCTCGACGCGCTTTTCCTTCACCAGCTCGGCGATCTTCTCGATCAGGCGGGCCTTGTTAACCTGGTATGGCAGCTCATGGACCAGGATTGTCTCCCGGCCATTGGATTCGGTTTCGATCTCGGTGCGCGCACGCACCAGGATTCGGCCGCGACCGGTGCGATAGGCTTCAACGATACCGGCAGCACCGTTGATGATGCCGGCGGTCGGAAAATCCGGACCGGGCACGTGCTGCATCAACTCGTCGACGCCGAGCGAGGGTTCATCAATCAATGCGATGGTCGCAGAGATCACTTCGCTGAGGTTGTGCGGAGGCACGTTGGTCGCCATGCCTACCGCGATACCCGCCGAGCCGTTCACCAGCAGGTTTGGCACGCGGGTGGGCAACACCAGCGGCTCGTGTTCGCTTTCGTCGTAGTTGGGACCGAAGTCGACGGTTTCCTTGTCGATATCGGCCAACAGCTCATGCGTGAGCTTGGCCATGCGCACTTCGGTGTAACGCATGGCTGCTGCGTTATCGCCGTCAACGGAACCGAAGTTACCCTGGCCATCGACCAGCATGTAGCGCAGCGAGAACGGCTGCGCCATGCGCACGATGGCGTCGTAAACGGAAGCATCACCGTGCGGGTGATATTTACCGATCACGTCACCGACGACGCGGGCAGATTTCTTGTACGGCTTGTTCCAGGCATTGCCCAGCTCGTTCATCGCAAACAACACACGGCGATGCACTGGCTTCAGACCGTCCCGGACATCCGGGAGGGCGCGTCCCACGATCACGCTCATGGCGTAATCGAGGTAGCTCTGGCGCATTTCGTCTTCGATATTGACGCGGATGACTTCTTTGGCGAGCTCTGCCATCAATCAGCTTCCCTGGTAACAAATAAGAGCCCCGGAACAGGCGTCCGAACGCTTGTCTGCGGGGGTCAGGCGGTAGCGTTAAAGTGTAACACAAAAGGGCTTGAAAAGCGCCTAAAAAAGCATTTTCAATCAATAAGTTACCAGTGAGTTCTGGCGCGCTTGAAAAGAAGTGTTCGAGCGCTCACGAAATTGACGAAAGCGGCGAAAAGCGACCCCACCCCAACGGCCAGCACAGGCCATTTGTGCCAGCTCGGAAACTCGATCAGGCACGCCACATAGACGGCGTAATTGATCGCCGCGCCACCACTCATCAAGGCCATCCAGTGCAACCATTCGGTCATCAGCGACCGGCCACTTTGACGAGCGGAAAAGGTCTGGCTGCGGTTCCACCACCACGTGGCCGTCGCTGCGGCCAGGAAGGAAATCACCCGGCCGATGTA
The DNA here is from genome assembly GCF_016904955.1 of Dyella flava. Taxonomy (GTDB): domain Bacteria; phylum Pseudomonadota; class Gammaproteobacteria; order Xanthomonadales; family Rhodanobacteraceae; genus Dyella_B; species Dyella_B flava. The sequence goes on from NZ_JADIKE010000035.1 coordinate 177,660, forward strand.
CGGATTGAAGTGCGCAAAGCTCACCAGCATCTGCACGATGCCGCCATCGACGACTAAACCAATCCCGCCGCCGATGGCAAACAACATCACTTCGTGACGTAGTCTCATGCCGTGAATACAGCCCGCATGCGTTCCGTAGTGGGATGCTCGATCACGCCGCGTTCGGTGACGATGGCATCGATCAACGAAGCCGGCGTGACATCAAAAACCGGGTTCCAGGCCTGCGCGCCCTCCACCACCGTGCGGCGCCCGGCCACGCTTAGCAATTCGGCCGCATCGCGCAATTCAATCTCGATGTCGTCGCCGGAAGCGGTGGCCATATCGACCGTTGAAGACGGCGCGACCACCATGAACTTCACACCATGGTGGCGAGCAGCGATGGCGAGCTGGTAAGTGCCGATCTTGTTGGCAGTATCGCCATTGGCAGCGATACGGTCGGCGCCAACGATCACCCACTTCACCTCGCCCGCCTTCATCAGATGCGAGGCCGCGGAGTCGGCGATGAGCTTGGCCGGAATGCCATCACGCACCAGTTCCCACATGGTGAGACGCGCACCCTGCTGCCATGGCCGGGTTTCGCCGGCGTAGACATGGTTGATGCGTCCCGCTGCGACACCCGCACGAATCACACCCAACGCCGTGCCGTAGCCGGAGGTTGCCAGCGAGCCGGTATTGCAATGGGTCATGACGCTGGAGCCCGGAGCAATTAAAGCCGCGCCGAGTTCACCCATATGGCGATTCGCAGCCAGGTCTTCGTCTTGAATCGCTTGCGCTTCACGTTCCAGCGCGCTGGCATCTGCGCCCGCGGCGATACGCGCCTTCATGCGGTCCAACGCCCACATCAGGTTCACTGCCGTGGGGCGCGCCGCGCGCAATTGAGCAAGCGCCTGATCGAGCGGCTCACCTTGCTGCGCGGCAAGGACAACGCCCCAGGCTGCAGCAATACCGATGGCAGGTGCGCCGCGAACGGCCAGATCCTTGATCGCATGAGTGACGGCCGTCGAATCGCGGCAATCGAGCCATTGCTCCACCGCAGGCAGCAGACGCTGGTCCAGCAGACGCAGATGGTCGCCATGCCACTGAACGGCGCGAATGGTGTCGTGGATTTGCTTGGAAGAGGCGTTTGTCATTTCGCCATTCTATCAGGCCGCCGAGACCGATAACTTGGCCCAACAGACCATGCGCGGAGTTACCTCGGACTCGATCCAGGGCTAACTCAAGAGTCCCAAACTTTCGGTCAAGGCTGCCGGGTGCCCCGGATCAAATCCGGGGGCACCCAACGCTGTTCCAGGCCAAGTGATCAGCTGCGATCGCGCAGCCACTGGTGAATCGCCGGAGCGACTTCGCGCTGCGCGCGCCCTGACACGTAGATACCGATATGGCCGCCTTTGAAGGCGAGCTCGGTGTAATCGGTGGTGCTGACATGGCGTCCCAACGGCCTGGAAGCATCCGGCGGCACCAGGTGGTCCTGCGTGGCGTAAATGTTCAGAATGGGCTGCGAAATCATGCCCAGGTCAACCGGCTGCTTGCCAATCTGCAAATCGCCCTTGATCAGCTTGTTCTGCTGGAAGAATTCCTTGATGAACTGACGGAATGCTTCGCCGGCCTGATCGGGCGAATCGAAAATCCAGCGCTCCATGCGCAGGAAGTTTTTCAGCTCGTTGGGATTGTCGAGAATATCGACCATGCCCACGTACTTTTGCTGATTCAAGCGCAAGGGCTTGAGCATCAGGTACACCCAATTCATCAGCTCGGCGGGAATGTTGCCCATCGTGTTGACGAACAGATCCACATCCATGCTTTGCACCCATTGCGACAGCATGTTGTCGGGGGTGCGGAAATCCACCGGCGTCACCATGGTGATCAGGTTCTTCACCTTCTCCGGATGCATCGCGGTGTAGCACAACGAGAACGTGCCGCCCTGACAAATACCAAGCAGGTTGATCGCATCCAGACCATGACGCTTGCGAACCACATCGACGCAGCGGTCGAGATAGCCGTTGAGGTAGTCATCCAGGGTCAGCCAGCGATCGGCGCCGTCCGGATAACCCCAATCGATCAGATAAACATCTTCGCCCTGCGCCAGCAGATTACGCACCAGCGAACGATCTTCCTGCAGGTCGGTCATCCACACGGTGTTCACCAGTGCGTAAACGATCAGCGTCGGCACCTTGGCAGTGGGGTTGCTGCTGCCCTTCATGTGCCATAGCGTGAGCTTGTCTTCGCTATAGATCGCTTCGCGCGGCGTATTGGCGTATTCCTGTTCGGTCAGGCCACGCAGGTTTTGCACGCCGGCAGCCAGCTTGCGCTGGAATCCGGCCATTTCGTTGAAAGCCTGCTGCGGGTCGATGTGCAACGGAGTATGCATGGACGATCCTTACTTGCGCTTGCCCGAGGCGGAACGTGCGGTTTTGGCACGCGATGCGGCGGCCGTCTTGTTGTCGTTATCGTCGGATTTGCGGGCGATCGGCCGAATCTTCGACGCTTTGCTGGCCGCCAGTTCGCGCTTGAGCTCGGCAATTTCGGCTTGCAGCGCATCTACTTCTGAGTTGTCCGGCACTGACTGGATCTCGCGTTGCCTGCTCGCCTGTAGTTCGCGGCGCAACTGCTGTACACGCTGGCCAAGGCTATCCACTTCACTGCGCGTGGGAATGCCCAGTTCGCGGCACATCTGTTCGGTTTGTTGCTGCTGGAGTTTACGCACCTGCATCTGCGCATTGACCAGGGCGCCGAAGACATCGCGGTATTCATCGCTCAGCGCCATGTTCGCGTAGGCTTCTTCCATGGCGTCCACCCACAGGTCGTACAGGGCTTTCATGGAGTCGACCTGCTTGCCAGGCTCTGTCCGCTGGCCAAGCATTTCCTGCAGTCGCGCGATGCCCTGCGTATTCACCTGCTGCAGCAAAGCCTGATAGCGGGCGCTGATCTGCATGTATTCATGGATGGCGGCGGTAAGCGCCTGCTGGTCCTTCTGCGCTTCCCGCGTGAGGCCGAAGTTCGGCATCTGGCTGGGCATGGCGCCCGGCATGGCACCCATGGCACCCATAGCACCCATGCCGCCCATCCCGCCAACGCCGGCCATGCCACTCATGCCCGAACGCTGCATGGCCTGTAGCCAGGACTGCCATTGGTGCTCGAGGCCAAAAGCGGAGGGCGTGTCGATGCCCGCGATCGTCTGCGCAAAGGGTTGGCTGAAAGCCGCGAGAAACGGCTGCATGGCCGCTGGTTGCTGCCAGTTGCCCAGCGGCCCCATTCCTCCGGCGCCGCCAGCGGCCTGTTGGAGCCAGCTCCCATAGGCCTTGAGGCTGGAAAGGCTGCGCGTCAGCAAGTCTTCGCTGGGTGCCATCGCAGCGGGACCCGCACCAAAAGGAGCAGGAGCCCCCGATTGCTGCAAATACCGCATCCAGGCATCCCAGGATTGCTGTGCGAAAGCCTGGTAGTCCTTCAGAAAATCATTGACCTGGTCCGGCATGACTGCACCCTCAAACGGAAGCGTCATCGTATCAAATAGAACCTTGCAGAAATGAAAACGCCCGGCTACAAAAGCCGGGCGTTTTCGCTGATCAAGCTGTCAGAAAACTCAGGCGCTGGCGCCTTCGTCCTCGGTGACCGCCTTCATGGACAGGCGAATGCGACCCTGCTTGTCCACTTCAAGCACCTTGACCTTGACGATGTCGCCTTCCTTGAGCTTGTCGGAAACCTTCTCGACGCGCTCGTTGGAGATCTGCGACACGTGCACCAGACCGTCCTTGCCCGGCAGGATCGTCACGAACGCGCCAAAGTCCATCAGCTTGGCAACCTTGCCTTCGTAGATGCGGCCCGGCTCGACGTCGGAGACGATCTGGTCGATGCGCTTCTTCGCCTCTTCGGCCGCCAAGCGGTTGACCGAGGCGATGATCACCGTGCCATCGTCGCTGATGTCGATGGTGGTACCGGTTTCTTCGGTGATGGAGCGGATGGTGGCGCCACCCTTGCCGATGACTTCGCGGATCTTGTCCGGATGGATCTTGATGGTGAGCAGACGCGGGGCGTACTCGCTCATTTCCGAACGCGGAGTGCTGATCACCTTGGCCATTTCGCCCAGGATGTGCAGACGGCCACGCTTGGCCTGTTCCAGCGCCAGCTTCATGATCTCTTCGGTGATGCCCTCGATCTTGATGTCCATCTGCAGCGCGGACACGCCATCGGCGCTACCGGCCACCTTGAAGTCCATGTCGCCGAGGTGATCTTCATCACCCAGGATGTCGGACAGCACGACGAAGTCGCCGCCTTCCTTCACCAGGCCCATGGCGATACCGGCCACTGGCGCCTTGAGCGGCACGCCGGCGTCCATCATGGCCAGCGAGGAGCCGCAGACCGAAGCCATCGAGGAGGAACCGTTCGACTCGGTGATTTCGGAAACCACGCGCAGCACGTACGGGAATTCTTCGATGCTCGGCTTGACGGCCTGCACGCCACGCTTGGCCAGACGGCCGTGGCCGATTTCGCGGCGCTTCGGCGCGCCGAAGCGCCCGGTTTCACCCACCGAGAAAGGCGGGAAGTTGTAGTGGAACAGGAAGGTGTCCTTGGACTCGCCTTCCGGCGCATCGATGATCTGCGCATCGCGCGTGGTGCCGAGGGTGGCCACCACCAGCGCCTGGGTTTCGCCGCGAGTAAACAGCGCCGAGCCGTGGGTACGCGGCAGCACGCCGACGCGCACACTGATCGGGCGAATATCGTCAAGCTTGCGGCCGTCGATGCGGATCTTGGTCTTGAGCACGCCGTCGCGCATGGTGCGGTATTCGATCTCGGCAAACGCGTTGCTGATATCGAGATCGCTCCAGCCGTGCGAAGCGGCGGTTTCGGCGATACCGGTCTTGATGTCGGCCTTCAGCGCGGCGATGGCGTCGCGACGTTCCAGCTTGTCGCGGATCACAAAAGCCTTCTCCAGGCGATCACCGAGGATGCTCTGGATATCGTTGAACAGGGCGTCATTGCGAGCCGGGGCAGCCCATGCGAACGACTTGCGGCCAGCCTCGGCCACGAACTCGTTGATGGCCTTGATCACCGCCTGCATCTGCTGGTGGCCGAACACCACCGCGCCCAGCATCACTTCTTCGCTGAGCAGCTTGGCTTCGGATTCCACCATCAGCACCGCATTGGCGGTACCGGCGACAACCAGGTCCAGGTCGGAGGTCTTCAGCTCGCTGGCGGTCGGGTTCAACAGGTACTGGCCGTTGGCGTAGCCAACACGGGCCGCACCGATCGGGCCCTTGAACGGGATACCGGCCAGGGTCAGCGCTGCGGAAGCGCCGATCATCGAGGCGATGTCACCGTCGATTTCCGGATTCAGCGAGATCACCTGCGCGATGACCTGCACTTCGTTCTTGAACTCTTCCGGGAACAGCGGGCGCACCGGGCGATCGATCAGGCGCGAGGTGAGCGTTTCCTTCTCGGTCGGACGGCCTTCGCGCTTGAAGAAACCACCCGGAATGCGACCGGCGGAGTAGAACTTCTCGACGTAATCAACGGTGAGCGGGAAGAAATCCTGCCCATCCTTCGCTTTGGCGGCAGCCACCACGGAAACGAGCACTACCGTGCCGCCCATGCTGACCATGACTGCGCCCGAAGCCTGGCGGGCGATTTCGCCCGTCTCCAGTGTGACTTCGTGATTACCGTACTGGAATGACTTGGTTACTTTCGCCACTTGGAATGTCCTCAGTCTGATCAGCGACGCAAGCCAAGGCGCTCGATCAGGCTCTGATAGCGACTCAGGTCGCTGCCTTTCAGATAGCCGAGCAAACGCTTGCGCTGGTTGACCAGCTTGAGCAGACCACGACGCGAGTGGTGATCCTGCTTATGGGTCTTGAAGTGATCGGTGAGATGGTCGATACGGGCGGAAAGCAGGGCAACCTGCACTTCCGGCGAACCGGTGTCGTTCGGCTTGCGGCCGAAGTCAGCAATGATCTTGCCGGACTGTTCTGCGGTCAGGGACATGAGTATTTCTTCCTATAAAAACGGGTGCGGAACTTGCGCAACGTCACCTCCCGATGACGTTGCGCAAGCTCCGACAGGTTGAACAAACGTACTGAGTCAAGAGGGTTATTGTAGCGAGCCGGAGCGTATTGCAACAAGACCATGTTAAAGATGGCTTTTTACGTTCACTTCCCGTGGGTCCCATGGGGCGGCGCCGGAAGGTTGAAGCCGCGCAGGATGCGCACCCTGCCCTGTCCGTCACAATCAACCAGCGCCAGCAGGCGCCCGTCGCTGGCAAAAGCCGCAGAGCGTTCCCGAGGCGCATCACCCGGCCACTCAATCTGACGCCCTTGTGAGACGGCGTGGCTGGCCTCCGGGTCGAAATGCAGCGCCGGAAGATCGGAGACCCCGGCTGCCAGCGGCAATACGAGGCCATCCATCACGTCCTCACCCAGCTCGGCAGCCTCGCGAAGCTGGTCTAGGCTGATCATGACCGGCGCGCGGAAGGGGTCCACCCAAAGCCGGCGCAATGCTGTCAAATGGGCACCACAGCCCAGGCTTTCCCCCAAGTCGACGGCCAAACTGCGGATATAGGTGCCCGAGCCGCATTCCACATGCAAAGTCAGTGTGTCCGCGGTTCGGGAAACCAGCTCAAGCCGGTCGACCTCGACTTCGCGCGGCGGCGCCTGGACGGACTCCCCGCGTCGGGCCTTGAGATAGAGCGGCTCGCCATCCTGCTTGAGTGCCGAATACACGGGTGGCACCTGAACGATTCGGCCACGCAAAGGCGCCAGCGCGGCTTCGATGGTGGCTTCGTCCAGCACCGGAACGGGACGTTGCTCGACGATCCCGCCCTCGCGATCCGCCGTCGTCGTGGTGACCCCAAGCCGGCATTCGGCGACGTAGGCCTTGCGCGAACCCAGCAAGCTGCCGGCGATCTTGGTGGCCTCCCCGAAGCACAGCGGCAGCAGGCCGGTGGCAAGCGGGTCCAGGGCGCCGGTATGCCCACCCTTGGCGGCACGCAGGATCGCCAAAGCCATTTGCAGCGCCTTGTTGGAACTCAGTCCCAGGGGCTTATCGAGCAGCAGGATGCCGTGCAGGTCCCGCGCGCCCGGCCGTTGTCGACGACGACTCATGATCAGTACGGAGACGCGCGCAAAACTCAGTCGCCCTTGTCGTCCGACCCGGCGGATCGGGACGAATCCTGGCGCAGCAGATGCTCGATGCGCTCGCCCTTGTCGACTGAATCATCATATTTGAAGCGCAGTTCCGGCACCCTGCGCAGGCGCATCTGACGCGACAAGGTGCGGCGGAATTCACCGGCCAGTTCATTAAGCGCCTTCACGGTCTCCTTCGACTGCGCCGGCAGTAGCGCCGTCACCCAGACCGTGGCCCAGTCCAGGTCACGCGTCACCTCCACGTCCGACACACTGCACGATGGTAAACCGTGGTCACGCACGGCGGCATGCACCAAGGTACCGAGCTCACGACGCAGTTCGGCGCCGACACGGTCCGTGCGTTTGAAGTCGCGAGATGGCATGGGAGGCTCCTACCCCTGAGCACAGGGAGCTGGCAGCGAATGGCAAGGGCGCTAATCCGCTAGGTTACGACAAGAGAAAAAGCCCGGGCAAAACATGCCCGGGCTTCGGATCGATGGAACGGGAAGTTTTCGCGCCCTCGCTACTCGCCTCTCGCCCCTTTTATTACAGCGTGCGGGCAACCTCGATACGCTCGAAGCATTCGATCTGGTCACCGACCTTCACGTCGTTGTACTGCTTCACGGCGATACCGCATTCCATGCCGTTGCGCACTTCGTCGACCAGGTCCTTGAAGCGGCGCAGCGATTCCAGTTCGCCCTGGAAGATCACCGTGTTGTCGCGCAGCACGCGGATCGGCTTGCTGCGCTTGACGACACCTTCCACCACCATGCAGCCGGCCACGGCACCGAACTTGGAGCTGCGGAAGACATCGCGCACCTGGGCGACACCGATGATTTCTTCGCGCACTTCCATGCCCAGCAAACCGGACGCGGCCTGCTTCACCTGATCGATCACGTCATAGATGATCGAGAAGTAACGGACATCCAGACCGGAGGTGTCGATCACCTTGCGCGCCGAAGCGTCGGCGCGCACGTTGAAGCCAATCACCAGCGCCTTGGAAGCTGCCGCCAGCGTGGCATCCGATTCAGTGATGCCGCCGACGCCGGCCGCAATCACGTTCACCTTCACGTTGTCATTGCCGATCTGGCTCAGCGATTCGCGCAAGGCCTGTACCGAACCCTGCACGTCAGCCTTCACCAGGATGTTGAGCGTCTGCTGCTCCGAACCTTGGCCCATCTGCGCCATGATGTCTTCGAGGCGGTTGGCCTTGCTGACCATGCGCGTCTCGCGGCGCTTGAGCTGACGCTCTGCCGCCACTTCACGCGCCAGACGCTCATCCGCCACCACGACAAAGTCATCGCCGGATTCCGGCACGCCGGACAAGCCGAGCACCTGCACCGGGATAGACGGGCCGGCTTCCTGGACGGTCTTGCCGGTTTCATCGACCAGGGCGCGCATGCGGCCATATTCGATACCGCAGACGACGAAGTCGCCACGCTTCAACGTGCCCTGCTGCACCAGCACGGTAGCCACCGGTCCACGACCGCGGTCGAGACTGGATTCGATGACCACGCCCGAAGCCGGGCCATCGTGCACCGCTGTCAGCTCCATCACCTCGGCCTGCACCGAGATGGCGTCGAGCAGATCGTCGATACCCATACCCGTCTTGGCCGACACCGGCACGAACGGCGTGTCGCCACCCCACTCTTCCGGAATCACTTCGAGATTGCCGAGTCCCTGCTTGACGTTGTCCGGATTGGCGTCGGACTTGTCCATTTTGTTGACCGCGACGATCAGCGGCACCTTGGCGGCACGTGCGTGCTGCACGGCTTCCTTGGTCTGCGGCATGACGCCATCGTCGGCCGCCACCACCAGCACCACGATGTCGGTGGACTGCGCACCACGTGCACGCATGGAGGTGAATGCCGCGTGGCCAGGCGTATCAAGGAAGGTGATTACGCCCTTTGGCGTTTCCACGTGATACGCACCGATATGCTGGGTAATGCCGCCCGCCTCGCCCGCCGCCACCTTGGTACGACGGATGTAGTCGAGCAACGAGGTTTTGCCGTGGTCGACGTGGCCCATGATGGTGACCACGGGCGGGCGCGCTGTGCGCTCGCCTTCGAGCTCGGCATTCTGCGTGTGCGCGGCCAGTGCGGCTTCTGCACCCTGATCGCTGGCTTCCACCGGCTTATGGCCGAGTTCTTCCACCACCAGCACGGCGGTATCGTGATCGATGGTCTGGTTGATGGTGGCCATGACGCCCATCTTGAACAGCGCCTTGACCACTTCAGAGCCTTTCACGGCCATCTTTTGCGCGAGTTCGGCGACGACGTTTGCATCGCCCACGACCACTTCGCGCACAACCGGCGCAGTCGGACGGGAGAAGCCATGCGTACCGGCAGCGGCCGGCGCAGCGCCGGCGCGCGGCACATCACGCGACGCACCCTTGCCGGGCTTGCCGCGCTTGCTGGAACGACGCGCACGATCAGCCTCGGACAGATGCAACTCACCCGCAGCAAAACGCTTGCCGCCCGGCACATCATCACGTTCACGGACGCTGTGGCGAGCTTTGCCGCGATCAGCGCCCGCGCCGCTTGCCGCAGCTGTCGGCGCAGGCGCCGGTGCAGGAGCCGGCGCAGGTGCTGCAACAGGCTTTTTCTCACGCTTGCGCGGTTCGTGAATGCGCGGAAGGATCATGCCCAGCGAATGCTGGTCGATACGCTGCACGGGTTGCGCCGCGGGTTCCGCGGCCGCCTTCGGCTCCGGCTCGGAGGGTACCGCAAGGGGCTCCGCCACCACTTCGATTTCGTCAGCGCGAGGCTCTTCGTCCATGCTCTCCTCTTCCTCAGCAGCCGCGGCAGCGGCTGCCGCGGCTTCGGCGGCAGCCTGCGCTTCCTGACGCGCACGTTCCGCCTCCGCTTCGCGGTGCGCATCTTCTTCGGCGCGCAGGCGCGCTTCTTCCTGGCGGCGGCGCTCGACATCGGCGCGCTCGGTTTCTTCATGCTCGCGCTGCTGCTGCGATTCGTGCAGCTTGCGCAGCGCGTCTTCGCGCTCTGAATCGGTGCTTGCTTCCTCGGCGATCACACTGCGCTTGACGTAGGTGCGCTTGGCGCGCACTTCCACGTTCACCGTCTTGGCGCTGTTCTGCGTACCGCGGCCGCCCGGCGTAGCGACCTTCAGCTCGCTGATCTTGCGACGCTTCAGGGTGATCTGCCGCGGCGAGGAATCCTCCGCTTCGGCGGCAACGTCGGCCTTGCCATGCGTGCGACGCAGGAAGCCCAGCAGCTTCACCTTTTCGGTGCTGCTGATGACTTGCTCCGGATCGGAGAATTTCATGCCCGCTTCGCCAAGCTGGGTAAGCAGCCTGTCCACCGGCATACCCAGGACCTGGGCTAGTTGTTTGATCGTGACATCCGACATCGTGTTCTTTCTCCGCCGTTCCCGCGCTTATCGTCCGTACAAAGTGCTTTGCACGGTCACCGCCGTCCCTGGTGGAAACCCCAAAGGGTTCCTCGGCACGCCCATCCGGGGCGTGGCGCCCGCGGTTAGCCGCCCTTCTCCAGCTTCGCAATCATCGGCGCGCGTGCGGCCATGATGAGTGCTGCAGCACGATCTTCATCCATGCCTTCGATATCGATCAGGTCATCGACGGCCAGGTCGGCCAGATCGTCCACCGTGACCACCCCACGCTCGGCGAGCGTATAGGCGGTCGGCTCGTCCATGCCATTGAGTTCGAGCAGTTCCTGCGAGGGCTGGTGGTCATCGAGGTTTTCCTCGACCGCCAGTGCTTCGGTCAGCAGTGAATCGCGGGCGCGGGCACGAAGTTCTTCGACGATGTCCTCGTCGAAACCTTCGATCGCCAGCAGCTCGGCACTCGGCACGTAGGCGATTTCCTCGACGCTGGAGAAACCCTCCTGCACCAGGATGTTGGCGATTTCCTGGTCCACTTCCAGCTTGTCCATGAAGAGCTGGCGGGCAGATTCCTGCTCGGCTTCGCTCTTGGCAGCCACCTGGTCCTGCGTCATCACATTGAGCTGCCAGCCGGTGAGCTTGCTGGCCAGGCGCACGTTCTGGCCACCGCGGCCGATGGCCTGCGAAAGCTTGTCTTCGGCCACCGCGATATCCATCGAGTGCTTGTCTTCGTCCATGATGATGGACTGCACTTCCGCCGGAGCCATGGCGTTGATCACGTACTGGGCCTGGTTCTCATGCCACAGGATGATGTCCACGCGCTCGCCGTTGAGCTCGTTCGACACGGCCTGCACGCGTGACCCGCGCATGCCGATGCAGGCGCCGATGGGATCGGTGCGGTTGTCGTGAGCCACCACGGCGATCTTGGCGCGGTCACCCGGATCGCGGGCGCAGCCCTTGATCTCGACCAGGCCCTGGCCGACTTCCGGCACCTCGAGCTTGAACAACTCGATCATGAATTCCGGTGCGGCGCGCGATACGAACAGCTGCGGACCGCGTACTTCTGAACGCACTTCCTGCAGATAGCCGCGCACGCGATCGCCGACACGATGCGATTCGCGCGGAATGGTCTTGTCACGCGGAATGAACGCTTCGGCATTGCCGCCCAGGTCGAGGTAGACATTGCCGCGCTCGACACGCTTGACGATACCGGTGACCAGCTCGCCCACGCGGTCCTTGAACGCATCCACCACCTGCTGGCGCTCGGCTTCGCGCACGCGCTGCACGATCACCTGCTTGGCGGCCTGCGCGGCGATACGCCCGAATTCGGCATTCTCGATCTGCTGTTCGATGTACTCGCCGATCGCGGCGTCCGCGCGTTCGTCGACGGCGTCCATCAGGCGCAGCTGGCGGAACGGCGATTCCATCTCGCCATCGTCCGCAATGACTTCCCAGCGACGGAAGGTTTCGTAGTCGCCCGAGGCGCGATCGATGGTGACGCGGATATCCGGATCTTCGTCCGGGTAGCGCTTTTTGGCAGCGGACGCCAAGGCAGCTTCCATGGCCAGGAAAATCACGTCACGCGGCACGCCCTTTTCATTGGCGACCGCATCAACTACCAGCAAAAGTTCTTTGCTCATTGCAACCACTCCGTGAACGCCGCCTGGCGCTCCATCGACAGATTGATCAATTCAACACTCATTTCTTCTTGGCCGGCTTGCGACCGCCGGGTTTGGGCTGCGGCACGTAACCGAGCGCTGCCCAGTCCGGCACGATACGGGCGCTTTCCACCGCGTCGTGCCCGAGCTGAAACACTTTGCCTTCGGCTTCCAGCACGATCGTGCTGCCTTCCACCGACGCCACTTTGCCGCGCAACCGGCGGCGACCTTCGAGCGGCGCCTTCAGCAGCACCTTCACCTCCTGCCCGACCACCTTTTCAAACTGGGCGGCGGTAAACAGTGGCCGGTCGATCCCCGGCGAAGACACTTCCAGTACGTAGTGACCGGGAATCGGGTCTTCAACATCGAGCATCGCCGACAATTCGCGGCTGGCGGCTTCGCAGTCGTCGAGGGTAACTTCGCGGCCTTCGATGTCGAGATAGACGCGCAGCGTACTCTGTCCCTGCGAAGGGCTAAATTCCACGCCAAGGCACTCGAGCTGAAGATCAGCCAGAACCTCGGTAAATCGTTGTGCAAGAGCTTGCGTATCCATGTCGTCCAATGAGCCGATCAAGGCTCACTCCGTCGCCAGAAACAAAAAATGGGCTCAAGCGGCCCATTCCCTTATCTCGCCGATGTCCCGACTCTTCCAGGCTCTTTCCCCGCGTTTATCGTGGCTATTATGACCCGATAAATCGCATCCGCATCCTTGCGCCCAACAAAAAAGCCTCACGAGGAGGCTTTCTTGTCCAAGAAAGATCTGGTAGCGGGGGCAGGATTCGAACCTGCGACCTTCGGGTTATGAGCCCGACGAGCTGCCAGACTGCTCCACCCCGCATCAGAGTCCGAGAATTCTAGCGATATGGCCGAATTCTTGCAAGCCTTAAAACTCGCTATCTCTCACTCCGCGGATACGGAGCACACCCCTCAACCCACAAATGCCTGCTTGCACCAGCCCAGCAACGGCCCCCAGTACACGCCAAGCACCAGCAATACCAATGCATTCACCGACAAGGCCAGACGCAGCGTGAAATCCGGCTGCAAGCGCACCACCGTGCCTTCAACCGGCTTGTCGAAGTACATCACCTTCACGACGTGCAAGTAGTAGTACAGACCGATGATGGCAAAAACGGCGCCGACGATAGCCAGCCACATCATGCCGGCATGAATCGCAGCCTGCAGCACCAGCAGCTTGGCGAAGAAGCCGAACATCGGCGGCACACCAGCAAGCGAGAACATGCACAGCAACATCAGGAAGGCCATCCACGGCGAACGCTGATTCAAGCCCTTGAAGTCTTCGATTTCTTCGCATTCGAAACCGGCGCGGCTCAACGCTAGGATCACACCGAATGCGGCAGTCGACATCAGCGCGTAGCTGATCGCATAGAACATCGCCGACGAATAGCCTTCCGGTCCCGCATTGACCAGGCCCAGCAAGAGGTAACCCATGTGGGAAATGGTCGAATAAGCAAGCAGACGCTTGAGGTTGGTCTGCACGATGGCAACCAGGTTCCCCACCGCCAGCGACAACACCGCGAGCACCGCCAGCATCAACTGCCACTGGTGCGCCATGTCGCCCATGCCGGTCGCCAGCAGACGGAACGCCATACCAAAAGCAGCCAATTTAGGTGCCGAACCCACGAACACCGTCACGGCGGTCGGCGCACCCTGATAAACGTCCGGAATCCACATGTGGAATGGTGCGGCGCCCAGCTTGAAGGCCACGCCGATGATCATGAAGATCAGACCGAACACCAGCAAATGCGGCATCGTGCTGTGCGGGATGGCATCACGCAGCTGTACCAGATCCAATGTGTTGGTGGCACCGTAAACCATCGACATTCCGTACAGCAGCATGCCCGAAGCCAGCGCACCGAGCACGAAATACTTGATGGCCGCTTCCGACGAAAGCTCCGAATCACGATTCAATGCGACCAGTGCATACGACGAGAGCGTAAGCAATTCCAGCCCCAGGTAGATCATGATCAGGTTACCGGCCGAAACCAGCAGCATCACGCCGATCAGGGCAAAGAGCATCAGCGTGTAGAACTCGCCAATGAACAGCTTGCGATCGCTCAGATATGGTTTGGCATAGATAAAGACCAAAATGGTGCACAGCAAGGCGAAGACCTTGAGGATCTCGGCCACGCCGTCACGAATGAACATGCCATTGAAGGCCGTGACCGCTCCATCCGGCTGGTGTGCAACCACCAGGTAGATACCGGCGACCAGCACGAAGATGGATGCCCAGTGCAGGGTCGGTCCACGTTGATGCGCCGGCAGGAAGGCATCCGCAAGAAGAAGCACACACGCCGCGGCAACCAGATAGAACTCCGGCACCATGATCAGAATGTCGTTAAAAGTCGGCATGGTCGCTCTCGATCAGACCTTGTGGATGGCCAGCAACTGGACCAGCTGCGATACCGAGCTGTCCATCAAGTGGGTCAACGGTTCGGGCCAGATGCCGATGAGCAGGGTCATGGCAGCGAACGCGCCCAGCACGATGACTTCGCGTCCGTTGAGGTCCTGCATTTCAGCAACGTGGGAATTGGTGACATCGCCCCACAACACCCGCTTGACCAGCCACAGCGTGTAAGCCGCGCCGATGATCAGGGTGAAGGCCGCAAACAACGCAATCCACGGATTGGCACTGAAGCTGGCAAGAATCACCATGAATTCGCCCACGAAACCGCTGGTGCCGGGCAGACCGCAGTTGGCCATGGCAAACAGTACGTAGAAGAAGCCGAACCACGGCATCACATTGATCACGCCGCCGTAATCCTTGATCAGGCGCGTGTGCATGCGGTCGTACAGTACGCCGATGCACGAGAACATTGCGCCGGAGATGAAGCCGTGCGAGATCATCTGCACCATCGCACCCTGCATGCCCAGGCGTGCAGTGTCGGTATTGCCCTGTTCACGCACCAGCATGAAGCCGATGAAGATACCCAGGGTGACGAAGCCCATGTGCGCCACGGATGAATACGCCACCAGCTTCTTCATGTCCTCCTGCACCAGCGCGACGTAGCCGATGTAGACCACGGCGATCAGGCTCAACAGAATCACCAGCCAGGCGAACTGTGCGGATGCATCGGGCACGATCGGCAGGCTGAAACGCAGGAAGCCGTATCCACCGATCTTCAGCATCACCGCCGCCAGCACCACCGAACCGCCGGTCGGCGCTTCCACGTGGGCATCCGGCAACCATGTATGCACCGGCACCATCGGCACCTTGACTGCGAACGCGATCAGGAAGGCGAAGAACAACCAGCTTTGTTCGGTCAGCGTCAGCGGCAGGGTCGCCAGCGTATGCAGATCGAACGTACCCGCCTTCAGATACAGGTAGATCAGGCCGATCAGCATGAAGATCGAGCCGAGGAAGGTGTAGATGAAGAACTTCAGCGTGGCGTAGACGCGGCGCGGACCACCCCAGATACCGATGAGGATGAACATCGGGATCAGCATCGCCTCGAAGAACACGTAGAACAGCAAGGCGTCGGTAGCGCAGAACACACCGATCATCAGGCCTTCGAGTACCAGCATGGCAGCCATGTACTGATGCGGCTTGTCCTGGATCACTTCCCAGGCGCCGATGATGACCAGGATGCCCACAAAGGTGGTCAGCAGGATCAGCGCGACCGAGATGCCGTCCACCGCCAGGGCGTAGTGGACATTGAGCGAAGCAATCCACAGGTGGCTTTCGGCCAGCTGCATGCCGCCGGCATCCGCGTTGTATTGCGGAATGAGGAACAAGCTCACCACAAAAGTGAGGACGGCCATCAGCAAGGACAGCCAACGGGCCGTATTAGGACGACCGGAGCCGGCCAGCAGGACAGGCACTGCGCCTGCGATGGGCAGCCAGATCAGCAGGCTGAGCAGATGATTGAACATGGAGCTCGCTTCCCTTATTGCCCGACCAGCCAGTACCCACCCAGAAGCAGGATGAGGCCGAGGATCATCGCAAACGCGTAGTGGTACAGATAACCGGATTGGACACGACGCACGGCCGATGCAATGCGCTGGATCGTGCTGGCCGAGCCATCGATCAGCACGCCGTCGATCACCGCAGCATCGCCACCCTTCCAGAACATGCGACCCAGCTTGACGCCGCCGCGCGCGAAAATCGCGAAGTAGATGTCATCGACCCAGTACTTGCGGTCGAGGATCACCCAGATCGGCTTCAGCGCGCTCTTGATCTTGTCGGCCACCGATGGATTGAACAGGTAGATGTAGGTGGTGATGATGAACGCCGCCAACACCAGCAGGAACGGCAGCTGGGTGAAACCATGCAACGCCATCGCCAGCGACCCGTCGAATTCCTTGCCCATTTCGCCGAGTACGTTGTTGGCCTCGTTCACATGGACCGCGCCGCCGAACCAGTTACCGAACAACACTGGCTGCACGGTAAAGAAGCCCACGAACAGCGACGGAATGGCCAGCAGGATCAGCGGCACCGTCACCACCCACGGCGACTCCTTGGGAGGATGGCTCAACACGCCCGGCTCATGGTGGCCGTGATCATCATGATGATCATCGTGACCATGCGCGTCGTGGTGGCCATGATGCTCGACCACCTTGAAGCGCTCCTTGCCGTGGAAGGTCATGTACATCTGGCGGAACGTATAGGTCGCCGTCACGAAGGCACCGACCACCACGCAGAAATAGGCGTAGCCGGAACCCCAGCGATGGGACTCGTGCACCGCATCGATGATCGAGTCCTTGGAATAAAAACCTGAGAAGAACGGCACGCCACACAGCGCCAGGGCACCGATCCACATCGTGATCCAGGTGATCGGCATGTACTTGCGCAGACCGCCCATGTAGCGCATGTCCTGCTCATGGTGCATGGCGATGATCACCGAGCCGGCACCGAGGAACAGCAGCGCCTTGAAGAAGGCATGCGTCATCAGGTGGAACACGGCACCGGCGTAAGCCGAAACGCCCAGCGCCACGGTCATGTAGCCCAGCTGCGACAGCGTCGAATACGCCACCACGCGCTTGATGTCGTTCTGCACGATGCCGATCAGACCGGTGAACAATGCACCCGTCGCGCCGATGACCAGCACAAAACTTAGCGCTGTTTCCGACAACTCGTACAGCGGCGACATTCGCGCCACCATGAAGATACCGGCGGTCACCATCGTCGCGGCGTGGATCAGCGCGGAAATCGGGGTCGGGCCTTCCATCGAGTCGGGCAGCCACACGTGCAGCGGCACCTGGGCCGACTTACCCATCGCACCGATGAACAGCAGGATGCAGATCACCGTGGCCGCATCCCAGTGGGTGTTCTGGGTGAGGGTGAGCGTCTTGCCGACCAGGGTCGGGGCGGACGAGAACGCCGTGGCGTAGTCCAGCGTACCCAGGAAATACAGGATCGCGGCAATACCCAGCAGGAAGCCGAAGTCACCCACGCGGTTGACAATGAAGGCCTTGAGGTTGGCGAAGATTGCCGTCGGGCGCTTGTACCAGAAGCCGATCAGCAGATACGACACCAGGCCCACCGCTTCCCAGCCGAAGAACAGCTGCAGGAAGTTGTTGCTCATGACGAGCATCAGCATCGAGAAGGTGAACAGCGAGATGTAGCTGAAGAAGCGCTGGTAACCATCGTCATCTGCCATGTAGCCGATGGTGTACACATGCACCAGCAGCGACACGAAGGTGACGACCACCATCATCATGGCAGTGAGGCGGTCGATCAGGAAACCCACGGTGGCCGTGTACTTGCCGATCTCGAACCACGTGTAGATGTTGTGGTTATAAACCGGCGCACCGCCCGCGGTGATCTGGTAGAGCACATAGAACGACAGGCCGCAGGAAATCAGCAGACCGAGAATGGTGACGCTGTGCGCACCGACGCGGCCGATTTGCTTGCCGAGGAAGCCCGCCAGCAGGCAACCGACCAGCGGGGCCAGTGCGATAGTCAACAGAATGGAGGTGGAAAGTTCCATGGTGCTTAGCCCTTCATGCTGTCGATTTCGGTGACGTTGACCGTGCTGCGATTACGGAACAGCAAGACCAGGATCGCCAGGCCGATCGCGGATTCCGCAGCAGCCACAGTAAGAATGAAGAAAACGAAGACCTGCCCTGCCACATCGTGATTGAAGCGCGAGAAGGCCACGAAATTGATGTTGACAGCGAGCAGCATCAGCTCGATCGCCATCAGCAGCACGATGACGTTCTTGCGATTGATGAACAGACCCGCCACCGAGATACAGAACAGGATCGCGCCAAGCACGATGAAGTGTGAGAGCGTAATCATGGCTTGGACTCCTGAACGGGCGCGGGCTGACTCTCGACAGGACGCTCCGCCGCCATCTTGATGACGCGCACGCGGTCGCTGGCCCTGACCGACACCTGTTCGCTGGCCTGCTGCTTGCGCGTACCGGCGCGGTGGCGCAGGGTCAGTGCGACGGCGGCGATCACGCCTACGGTAAGGATCAGCGCGGCCACTTCGAAGGGCAGCAAGTACTGGGTGTAGAGCGCCTGACCCAGCCACGCCGTGTTCGACATGCCGGCAGCGGTAGCCGGGTTTTCGCCCATGGTCTGCGCATGCATCGCGCGTACGCCGATCAGGCCCAGCATTTCCACCAGCATCGCGATGGCCACGAACAGGCCGACCGGCAGGTATTTCATGAAGCCCTCGCGCAGCTTTTCCTGGTCGATGTCGAGCATCATCACCACGAACAGGAACAGCACCATCACCGCACCGACATACACCACGATCAGCGCGATAGCGAGAAATTCAGCCTCGGCCAGCATCCAGATGCAGGCGGTGCTGAAGAAGGTGAGCACCAGCGCGAGCACGGCCTGCACCGAGTTGCGCAGCGTAACCACCGACAGCGCCGCAATCACCGTAATGGCAGCGAAAGCGTAGAAACAAACGAGTTGGAACACAGACGGATCGATCATCGGTGGTGTCCTTAGCGATAGGCCGCGTCTTGCGCGCGCGCTGCGGCGATATCGGCTTCGAAGCGATCACCGATGGCCAGCAACTGCGGCTTGGTCACCACGTTCTCGCCGCGATGCTCGAAGTGATATTCGTGCACGTGCGTTTCCACGATCGAGTCCACCGGACAGCTTTCTTCGCAGAAGCCGCAGTAGATGCACTTGAACAGGTCAATGTCGTAACGCGTCGTGCGGCGCTGGCCGTCGCTGGCGCGCGGCGCCGAGTCGATCGTGATGGCGAGCGCGGGGCATACAGCTTCGCAAAGCTTGCACGCGATGCAACGTTCCTCGCCGTTGGCGTAGCGACGCAGTGCGTGCAGGCCACGGAAACGGTTGGATTTGGGAATGTGCTCCATCGGATAGCGCATCGTGTACTTGGGGCTGAACAGGTACTTCCAGGTCAGCACCATGCCCTTCAGCAGCTCGATGAGGAGCAGGCTCTTGAAATAGTTAGTAATGCGAGACATGGCTTTCTTTAGCCCCCCGTGCCGATGTGAACCCAGCCGTAGTACTTCATGCAGCCGGCGACAAACACCCACACGATGGCGATGGGAATGAATACCTTCCAACCCAGGCGCATGATCTGGTCATAGCGATAGCGCGGGAAGGTGGCGCGGAACCACAGGAACAGGAACGCGAAGAAGAAAGCCTTCGCCAATAGCCAGATGAAACTGGCGTGACCAAGTACCGGCACGCTCTCCGGGAACGGGCTCAACCAGCCGCCCATGAACAGGATCGCAGCCAGGAAGCTGACCAGGATCATGTTGGCGTATTCGGCCAGGAAGAACAGCGCGAACGCAGAGCCCGAATATTCGACGTGGAAGCCGGCGACGATTTCCGACTCGCCTTCGGCCACGTCGAAAGGCGCGCGGTTGGTTTCGGCCACGCCCGAGACGAAATAGACCACGAACACCGGCAGCAGCGGCCACATGAACCAGTCCAGGATGCCCTTGTGACCGGCCTGCGCCATGACGATGTCAGTGAGATTGAGGCTGCCCGCCAGCACCAGCACACAGACCAGGCACAGGCCCATCGCCAGTTCGTAGGAGATCACCTGCGCGGCCGAACGCATGGCACCCAGCAACGCATAGCGCGAGTTGGAAGCCCAGCCTGCGAGGATGATGCCGTACACACCCAGCGAGGTCATTGCGAGCAGATAGAGCAGACCCGCGTTAGCGTTGGACAGGGCGAAGCGCGCACCGAAAGGCACCACCGCCCACGCCGCCAGCGCGGGAATCAATGCCAGCAAGGGCGCCGTGTAATACAGGGCCTTGTTGGCGTTGGTCGGCAGGATCACTTCCTTGCAGATCAGCTTCACCACGTCGGCGAAGGCTTGCAGCAAGCCCATCGGACCGACCTGGTTGGGCCCCATGCGCACGTGCATCCAACCCAGCACCTTGCGTTCCCAGTACACGTACAGCGCCACCGTGAGGGTGAGCGGAATGACGACCGCCAGGATCAGCAATACGGGGATGATTAGCTGATGAATAATCTGATCGCCCATGATTTACGCCTTGCTCAAGGTGATGGCCGCGCCGTAAGGCGGCAGCGTCGCGGTCTGCTCGTGTGCGGCTTCGATCCACACGGCACCATCGGGCACCGTCGCATCGATCACCAGCGGAAGGACCACATTCGCAACCTTGACCTGACCACCAGCTGCCAGGCCCTGACGCTGCGCTTCTTCCGCATTGACGCGTACGGCCGGTGCGCGATTGAGCGGGTGCGCCTGTAGCGCGGTCGCACGACGAAGCACTGCGTCGCTACGATAGATCGGCCACGTTGCAAGACGGCTCAAGCCCTGTGCGGACTTGCGTACGGAAAGCCCCTGCTTCGTCGCCGCCGCCTGCTCGGTCATGCCATCGCGCAAACCGGCGAGGTCATCGAACTCGAAGCCCGGCAACTTCATCTGGCCGCCGAGGGCACGCAGCACCTTCCAGCCCGCGCGCACATCGGAACCCGGTGCCTTGGCACCCGCTTCAACGCGTTGGGCGCGTCCGTCGACGTTGACGAGCGTGCCGTCGATTTCCGGCAGCAGGCCGATCGGCAGGATCACGTCGGCGACATCGCGCAGTTCCGGCGTGGCGAACGACGCGAAGGCAATGATGTGCTGCGTACCATGCAGCGCATTGATCACCGCAGATCCATCGGCGAAGTCGTGCGGCAATTCCAAGCCGTAAAGCACATAGGCCTTGCGCGGCTGGGCCAGCATGGCTTGCGCATCCAGGCCACCATTGCCCGGCACCACACCGACCTTGGCCAGGCCGATCGCGTTGGCGCCTGCCGGCAGCTCGTTATAGGCGGCGCCCGTCGCTTCGGCGACGAAGCGAGCGACCGCACGCAGCCACGAAGCCTGCGGATGTGTCACTGCGGCTTCGCCAAGAATCACCACCGCCTGCCCCGACTTCAGCGCAGCGATCGCATCGCTGTCACCCTGGTCGTTGGCCGCACCGTTGATGGCTTCAGCCAAATGCGCCGGCGCCGTTGCCCCGGCTGCAACGGCAGCCTTGGCCAGCGACAGCAACGCATCGACCAGCGCATGCGGCGCGACGATGGCTTCGCCGGCCAGCTTGTAGTTGAAATGGAACTCTGCCGGATTGACGGCGTAGACCTTCGCACCCTTCTTCACCGCCTGGTGAACGCGGTGGTTGAGAAGCGGCATTTCGTGACGCAGATCCGAACCGACCAGCAAGGCTGCCTTGACCTTGTCGATATCGGCGACCGGCATGCCAAACGGCTGCGCTACCGCGTTGTCGGCAAAGTCGAGCTGACGCAGACGATGATCGATATGTGCACTGCCGAGCCCGCGAGCGAGGCGAACCAGCAGATCACCTTCTTCGTTCGTGGTGGACGGATGCACCAGCACGCCGAGATCGCTGCCGGATACGCCCTTCAACGCCTCGCCGGCGACGGCGAGCGCATCTTCCCAGGTCGTACTCTGCCAGCGGCCGTTGCGCTTCACTTCCGGCGCGTGCACGCGATCGGCGGCATAGAGCCCCTGGTGGCTATAGCGATCGCGATCCGAGAGCCAGCACTCGTTGATGGCTTCGTTATCGCGCGGCACCATGCGCAGCACTTCACCGCGACGGATATGCAACCAGAGGTTGGAACCGAGCGCATCGTGATAGGCGATCGACGGCTTGGCGATCAGTTCCCAGGCGCGTGCCTTGAACTGGAACGGCTTGTTGGTCAACGCACCGACCGGACACACATCGATGATGTTCCCCGACAGCTCGGTTTCCAGCGTCTTGCCGATGTACGTGCCGATCTGCAGGTTTTCACCGCGACTCATGCCGCCCAGCTCATAGGTGCCGGCGATCTCGCTGGTGAAGCGCACGCAGCGCGTGCACTGGATGCAGCGGGTCATTTCGGTGGCAACCAGCGAGCCGAGGTTTTCATCGGCGATGGTGCGCTTGCGTTCGGTGAAGCGCGATACGCTGCGGCCATAACCAAGCGCCACGTCCTGCAGTTCGCACTCGCCGCCCTGATCGCAGATCGGGCAGTCGAGCGGATGGTTGATCAGCAGGAATTCCATCACGTCGCGCTGGAATTTCAGCGCCTTTTCCGTGCGGGTGGTGACCTTCATGCCCTCGGCCACCGGGGTGGCGCAGGCTGGCTGCGGCTTGGGCATCGGACGACCGCCCATTTCCACGTCCACCAGGCACATG
The DNA here is from genome assembly GCF_016904955.1 of Dyella flava. GTDB lineage: Bacteria > Pseudomonadota > Gammaproteobacteria > Xanthomonadales > Rhodanobacteraceae > Dyella_B > Dyella_B flava. Next base: position 200,397 of record NZ_JADIKE010000035.1, read on the forward strand.
CGGCAGTTGGCGGCGATCGGCAGCTTGCGGTGGTAGCAGAAGCGCGGAATCGCGATGCCGATGGCGTCGGCCGCCTCGATGATCATCGCGCCCTTGCGGATCTGCGTAGGCTTGCCATCGATCTCGATATTCAGAAGATCGGGTGCGGTATTGGCTGGCTGCGCACTCATGCAGCAACTCCACGGCGGGTTTCGGCGAGCCGGTCTTCGGTCATCGAGCGACCATGCTGCACGTAGTATTCGAATTCATCCCAGAACTTGGCGAGGAAGCCCTGCACCGGCCATGCGGCAGCTTCGCCGAACGCGCAGATGGTGTGGCCCTCGATCTGGCCGGCGATGGCCTTCAGGCGATGCAGGTCGTCCTGCGTGCCCTTGCCTTCCACGATGCGTTCCAGCACACGATGCATCCAGCCGGTACCTTCGCGGCACGGGGTGCACTGGCCGCAGGATTCGGCATGATAGAACTGCGCGATGCGACAGCAGGCCTTGACCATGCAGGTGGTCTCGTCCATCACGATGACGGCGCCGGAGCCCAGGCCCGAACCCGCCTTCTGCAGGCAGTCGTAGTCCATGGTGGCCGCCATCATTTCCTCGGCATTGAGCACCTTCATCGAGGAGCCGCCGGGAATCACCGCTTTGAGCTTGTTGCCGTTGCGTACGCCACCCGCCATCTCCAGCAGATCCCTGAAGGACGTGCCAAGACGGATCTCGAAGTTGCCCGGATTGTTGACGTGGCCGGACACCGAGAAAATCTTCGGGCCACCATTATTGGGCTTGCCGAGATTGAGGAACCACTCCGCGCCGTTACGCAGGATGGCCGGCACCGATGCATAGGTTTCGGTGTTGTTGATGGTGGTCGGCTTGCCGTACAGGCCGAAGTTGGCCGGAAACGGTGGCTTGAAGCGCGGCTGGCCCTTCTTGCCTTCCAGCGATTCCATCAACGCGGTTTCTTCGCCGCAGATGTAGGCGCCCGCACCGAGCGCGCCATAGATGTCCACGTCGATGCCGGTGCCCTGGATGTTCTTGCCGAGCAGGCCTGCAGCGTAGGCTTCCTTCAGCGCTTCTTCGAAATGCTCGAAGGGCTCATGATGGAATTCACCACGCAGGTAGTTGTAGGCCACCGTCGAGCCGGTCGCGTAGCACGCGATCGCCAGGCCTTCGACCACCGCATGCGGGTTGTAGCGCAGGATGTCGCGGTCTTTCGCGGTGCCGGGTTCCGACTCGTCGGAATTGCAGAGGATGTACTTCTGCATGGTGCCCTTGGGCATGAAGGACCACTTCAGGCCGGTGGGGAAGCCCGCGCCGCCACGGCCGCGCAGGTTGCTGTTCTTGACGATCTCGACGATCGAGGCGGGATCGGGTTTCTCGGCGAGAATCTTCTTCCACGCCTTGTAGCCGTCCATTTGCAGGTAGCTGTCCATCGCCCACGGCTTGTCGAAATGCAGTGTGGTGTAGACGACCTGGTGTTCCTGGGGTGCGGGTCCGACTGCCATTGCCCTGCCCTTATTTCAGACCGTCGAGAATCTCGTCGACCTTTTCGGTCGTGAGACGCTCGTGGTAATGACCATTGACCGTCATCGCCGGCGCATAGACGCAGGCAGCGATGCACTCTTCTTCTTTCTTCAGATACACACGGCCGTCCGGCGTGCTTTCGCCCGCCTTGATGCCAAGCTTCTTCTCGCAGTGCCGCAGCAGATCTTCGCCGCCGTTGAGCCAGCACGAGATGTTGGTGCACACGGCAACGTTGTTGCGTCCGACCGGGCTGGTCTCCAGCATCGAGTAGAAGCTGGAGACCTCGTAGGCCCATACAGCCGGCACGTCGATGTACTTGGCGACGGCCGTGATCAGCTCATCGGTGAGGAAACCGTTGTTCTGCTCCTGCGCAGCGAACAGCGACTGGATCAGCGCCGAACGCTTGCGATCCGGCGGGAACTTGCCCAGCCAGTGATCGATGTGATGACGGGTGTGCTCGTTAAGCACGACGAGCGGATCGACGTGCTTGACCTGCTCGTAATTTCCGGTGGCTTTCATGTATTCGTTCCTCCGGGCTCAGCGGTCGACTTCGCCGAACACGAGGTCATAGGTGCCGATCACCGCCACGGCGTCGGCCAGCATGTGGCCGCGCACGACGGTATCCATCGACGACAAATGGGCAAAGCCCGGTGCGCGCAGATGTACGCGGAAAGGCTTGTTGGCGCCGTCTGAAACCAGATAGCAACCGAACTCGCCCTTGGGCGCCTCGACCGCTGCGTAGGTTTCGCCTGCCGGCACGCCATAGCCTTCAGTGAAGAGTTTGAAGTGGTGGATCAGCGCTTCCATGTCCTCCTTCATGGCTTCGCGCTTGGGCGGCGCGACCTTGAAGTTTTCCACCATCACCGGACCGGGATTGGCACGCAGCCAATCCGCGCACTGCTTGATGATGCGGTTGGACTGGCGCATTTCCTCGACGCGCACCAGGTAGCGGTCGTAGCAATCGCCGTTGACGCCTACCGGAATGTCGAAATCCACCTCGGCGTACTTGGCGTAGGGCTGCTTCTTGCGCAGATCCCAGGCGATACCGGAGCCGCGCAGCATCGCACCGGTCATGCCCCACTGCTGGGCAAGTTCGGGCGACACGACGCCGATGCCGACGGTGCGCTGTTTCCAGATACGGTTGTTGGTGAGCAGTTCCTCGTACTCGTCGACCTTCTTCGGAAAGTCGGCGGTGAACGCGTCGAGGTAATCGAGCATGGAACCTTCGCGCCAGCTGTTGAGGCGCTTGAGGTCGCTGCCCTTGTGCCACGGCGACTCGCGATACTGCGGCATCTTGCCGGGCAGGTCGCGATACACGCCGCCCGGACGATAGTACGTCGCGTGCATGCGCGCGCCGGACACGGCTTCGTAGCAATCCATCAGCTCTTCGCGTTCACGGAAGGCGTAGAGGAACACCGCCATGGCGCCAAGGTCGAGCGCATTCGAACCCACCCACATCAGGTGATTCAGGATGCGGGTGATCTCATCGAACATCGTGCGGATGTACTGCGCACGCTCCGGCGCCTGGATCCCCATCAGGGTTTCGATGGCACGCACATAGGCGTGCTCATTGCACATCATCGACACGTAGTCGAGACGATCCATATAACCGATCGATTGGTTGAACGGCTTGGACTCGGCCAACTTTTCGGTACCACGATGCAGCAGGCCGATGTGTGGATCGGCGCGAACGACAGTTTCGCCGTCCATCTCCAGCACCAGGCGCAGCACGCCGTGCGCAGCAGGGTGCTGCGGGCCGAAGTTCATCGTGTAATTGCGGATTTCTTGGACGCTCATGCTCAGTTCTCCCGCCAGTGGTCGGCGGCTTCCGCCTTGGCCTGGATCAGGTCGGCGTCGTCGCGGATCACGCGCGGGACCAGCACGCGCGGCTCGATGGAAACCGGTTCGTAGATCACACGCTTCTGCTCGGTGTCGTAACGCACTTCGACGTTACCGATCAGCGGGAAGTCCTTGCGGAACGGATGACCGACAAAGCCGTAATCGGTGAGGATGCGGCGCAGATCCGGATGACCGTCGTAGATGATGCCGAACAGGTCGAACGACTCGCGCTCGAACCAGTTCAAACCCGGCCAGATATGCACGAGCGAAGGTACGACCGGGAGCGTGTCGTCTTCGCAGAATACCCGCACGCGCAGCCGCTGGTTGAGCTCGATCGACAGCAGATGGAAGACCGATGCGAAGCGACGCGGAATCGACACCTCACGCGGCCGTTCCGCCCAGTTGAAGCGGCCAACGGCTTCGCCTTCGACACCACGTGAAAACCCGTTGCCGGACACATCGACGGTGTCCCATTCGGTCTGGCCATAGCTCAGATAGTCGACGCCACAAAGGTCGACGGCTTCGCTGAAACGAAAGCCAGGTTCATCACGCAACGCCGTCGCAACGGAAAGCAGACTCGCAGCGGGGAGTTCCGCCGTGGTCTGCCCGTGCGAGACAGTAATTTTCAGCAAATCGCCAAATCGCGCAGAGAGGCGCTCGGCCAGCGAGTTCGTTTGTGTATCACTCATGACGACGCCTTTCAGGAACGCGCGATGGTGCTGGTACGACGGATCTTCTTTTGCAGCTGCAAAATGCCGTGAATCAACGCCTCGGCCGTGGGCGGGCAGCCTGGCACATAGATGTCCACCGGGACGATTCGATCGCAACCGCGCACCACGGAGTAGGAATAGTGGTAGTAACCACCACCGTTAGCGCAGCTGCCCATCGAGATCACCCACTTCGGGTCAGGCATCTGGTCGTAAACCTTGCGCAGCGCCGGGGCCATCTTGTTGACCAGCGTGCCGGCCACGATCATCACGTCGGACTGACGCGGACTGGGGCGAAACACCACGCCGTAACGATCCAGGTCCAGGCGCGCAGCACCGGCGTGCATCATTTCCACCGCGCAGCAGGCCAGACCAAAGGTCATCGGCCACATGGAACCGGTACGTGCCCAGTTCATCAGCGCATCCACGGTAGTGGTGACTGCACCGCGTTGAATGACAGGGTTGTCGCCGGCCGGACGCAGAATGTCGTCTACCAGGTTCAACGGCGGCGGGTTATGCATCACCCGATCAATGGCGGAGATCACTCCCATTCCAGTGCTCCCTTCTTCCACACGTAGGCAAAACCGATCACCAGCAACAGCAGGAAGAGCCCCATTTCAATGAGCGCAACAATGCCGATGTGCTGGAACACCACCGCCCACGGGAAGAGAAAGGCGATTTCCAGATCGAAAATGATGAAGAGAATGGCGAGGAGGTAGTAGCGCACGTCAAATTGCATGCGCGCATCCTCGAAAGCTTCGAAGCCGCATTCGTAGGGGGAGAGTTTCTCTGACTCGGGTCGACGCGGACCGACCAGCAGGCCGAGCGTGACGAGGACGATGCCCATTCCAGCGGCTACCGCGATGAACAGGAGTACGGGCCAATATTCGGCAAGCACGGTTTTACTTACCTCCGCACCTCAAGGGCGCATCAGTGACCGTCGGGGCAAACGGTCCGGAGTTCGATTCAGCGGGCTGTCCAGCCCTGTACGCTGACGTGCAGAATGCAGGTGCTCGACGATCCACGGGGCGAGCCCGAGGATCGGGATATTGTATCAGCGCGTATGGGTACGCCGACAAGCCTTACGTGGCGTGGCGCGGAATATTTCTTGCAATAAGACCGTCTCGAAGAGTCTGCCTGATGCTTCAATGCAGACACATGCCCCTGTCCTGCGCGAACAAATTCGTTCCATTTCAACGCCGGGCATCCATGAAACGTCAATTACATGGTCTGCGTGGCCCGCTCCGAACCCAGGGTACCTGCCAGCAAGGCTTCAATCCGACTGCGTGCCGCTTCACCATCGGTCGACTCGTTGAACTGCACGCCGATACCGGCAGTGCGGTTGCCCTGTGCGCCGATGGGTGTGATCCACACCACCTTGCCAGCCACGGACAAACGTTCGCTCTCATCGATGAGGCTGATCAGCAAGACAACTTCATCGCCTAATGAATAGCGTTGCGCGGTAGGCGCAAACAGGCCGCCATGCTTCAGGAACGGCATGTACGCGTTGTAGAGCGAAGCCGTGTCCTTGAACTTCAGGGAGATGATGCCCTGGCGGGCGGCGACCGGGTTCATGCCTGCTCCTGTCGGTGACGCTATGGGCAAATGGTGGAAACACATCGTAACCAGCCCACCGGTTATGCGCAAAGGCGTTTTGATCAAAGCCGGAACGCTGGCTCACAAAGCGTGCCAACCCCAGTGATCGAAGATCCAGGGCGAGGGCCAATCCAGGTGGAGTTTCACAAAGGCAGGGCCCGTGACGGACAGACCAGCCTGCGCTTGCAGCCGGTAGCCTCCATCAGGATCGAGAACAAGCGGGGCCTCCGGCCAGCGCCAGTCGCGGGCACCGTCCAGGGTCACCATCAGCAAACGCAACGATGGCTTCAACACAGCTGGCGGCCGCCACGGCAGACGGGCATCGCCCGCTGAGAGCTCGACCCGCATATAACGCTCCGGACTAAGCGCCAGGCGGCGCATGCGCGCCCCGCTCAACACCATCTGGGTCTGATGCTTGGCCAGCGCCTGCAACTTGCGCTGCTGCTGTTCCGCCGTGGCATCGATCCAGATCGGATACGCACTGTCGTCGTCGTCGCCGTGAACGGGATAGCCCAGCAGCTCCGGTGGACGATCCACGCCGGCCAACGCCATCCGGCACAACACGTGTGCTGCACCATGATCCGGATGACTGTCGCCAAGCGCCGGACAACAGATCACATTGGGTTGAAACACCTGCAACACGGCCCGCAGGGCGGCGATCGCGCCAGGCGCGTCATCGCGCAGGTGCGCGGTCAGCCCCATATCCAGCCAGCCGAACGACTGCAGAGCCGATTCCGGCACGCCGAGCTGATCGATGGCTCGCATCACTTCCTCCCGGCGCCGCAGACCCCAGCGCCGCCGGGCCGTCGGGCCGATACGCAAGCGGCGCTCGATATAGCGCTGCGGCCACGGATTGTTGTCGCCATCGGTCAACAGCGCCACATGAACCGCCCCACCCGCCGCCAGCACTTGCTGGATCAGCAGGCCACCCCCGAGGGTCTCGTCGTCCGGATGCGGCGCTATGACCAGCAGTCGGGTCTGCGCGGAAACGGACATTGATGGCATCAGCGCCAGCGCCCCAGCAGCTCCAGCAGCAACAAATCACCACGCAAGGGGCCGCGGAGGGCTTCACGCGTACGATTGGCCGCGTCATACCAGGCGCCCAGGCCCTCGATATCCAGCGCGCTGGAAAGCGGACCGGCCTCAGTGGCCGCCCGCGCGCGCATTTCGTCGGCCACTGCCTGGGCGGCAAACCAGAGCCGTTGTTCGGGCGCGTTGTCGAGCCAACGCTTTCCCATCGCCAGGGCATCGCCGCGCCCCGCGGCTAACGCAGCCAGATCCTTGCGGACCTCCTGCCGTTGCGCCAAGGCACCCTCTTCCGCCCAGATCCGCGCCAGCCCTGGATTGCCGGCCGCCGCGGTCAAAGCAGCCTGCGCATCACGCACGCCCACATCCTGCAGCCACGCCAATGACTCGTCCGGTGCCGGCAGCTGAAATTCGATGCGCTGGCAGCGGCTGCGGATGGTAGCCGGCATGCGCCACGGCTGATCGGCCAGCAGGATCAGCATGGTTTGCGAAGCCGGTTCTTCCAGGGTCTTGAGCAAGGCATTTGCGGCGGCGGTGTTCATCGCATCAGCCGGATCGATGCTGGCTACCTGCCAGCCACCAAACTGACTGGCCGTGGCAAGGCGCGCGGACAGCTCGCGAATCTGATCGACCACGATCTCCGAACGCTGCACACCATCCTTGCGCAGTCCATAGCTCAGCGACACATAGTCCGGATGCGTACCGGCATCAAACAACCGGCAACTGCGGCAGGTACCGCAAGCATCACCACCGTCCGGATGCTGGCACAGCAGGCCACGCACAAAGCGGCGCAGGAAATCACGCTTGCCGAGTCCCCGCGGACCACACAACAACAGGGCATGCGGCAAGGCATCGCGCTGGCGGCGCGCCTGCAAGCGATGCCAATGTTCGGCGTGCCAGGACGGAATGCTCATGCTGCCGTCTCGAACAGATCCGCGGTCGCCGCGATCGCAGCCTGCAGCACGTTATCGGCGGATTGGCTCGCGTCGATCACGCGAAAGCGCCGCGGCTCGGCCTCGGCGCGCGAGCGATAGGCTTCGCGTACGCGCTCGAAGAATGCATCCGCCTCTGCCTCAATGCGATCGGCCTCACCCCGGCCTGCCGCACGCGCACGGCCAGTCGCAACAGGTAGATCGAGCAGCAAAGTCAGATCGGCCTTCAGCCCCGCGCATGCCCAACGTTCCAACTCGGCAATACGCTCTGCAGGCTGCCCACGGCCAGCACCTTGATAGGCATAGCTGGCGTCGACATAGCGATCACACAACACCCATTGCCCGGCATCCAGCGCGGGCAGGATGCGTTCACGCACCAGCTGCGCGCGCGCCGCAAACATCAACAGCAACTCACTTTCTGGGCTGATGTGGGGATGTGCCGGATCGAGCACGATCGAACGGATCGCTTCGCCCAATCCCGTGCCACCAGGCTCACGTACTTGCAGCAGGTTCACTCCCCGCTGCAACAAATGGTCGCGCAGACCAGCCAGCAAGGTGCTCTTGCCCGCACCCTCGCCCCCTTCCAGCGTGATGAAGCGTCCGCGTTGATTCATTGGCAATGCTTCAGTTGGTAACAGGCCACGTTCTTGTTCTGTTCTTCCAGAGTCGCGGCAAAAATGTGGGTGCCGTCGCCGCGAGCCACGAAATAGAGTGCATCACCCGGCGCCGGATGCAAGGCCGCCTCGATCGCCGGCTTGCCAGGCATGGCGATCGGCGTCGGTGGCAGACCCAGCCGTGTATACGTGTTGTAAGGCGTGTCGGTGGTCAGATCACTTTTGTGGATCGTGCCCGCATAACTGGAACCCATGCCATAGATCACGGTGGGATCGGTCTGCAGCAACATGTTCTTTTGCAAGCGCCGGGTAAACACACCTGCCACGCGCGCGCGCTCATCAGCGCGACCGGTTTCCTTCTCGATGATGGACGCCAGGATCAGCGCATCGTAAGGCTTGCCAAGCGGCAGATCGGGATCACGCTGCGCCCAGAGTGCGGTCAGTGTCTTGCTCATGGCGTCGTGGGCGCGACGCAGCACATCCAGATCACTGTCGCCCTTCACGTAGGCATAGGTCTCCGGCAGGAATTGCCCTTCGGGCTTTTCATCAGGCGCCCCAATCTTCTTCATGATGGTGGCGTCATCGAGACCCACTGTGTCGTGCGTCAACTTGTCGGCCTTGGCCAGGGCTTGCAGCACATCGCGGAAAGTCCAGCCGTCGACGATGGTGACGTCACGCTGCAGCACTTTGCCCTGCGCCATGTTGGTTAGCAGTTGCTCCGGCGTGATACCGGGAACAATGGCGTATTCGCCGGCATGCAGCCGGCCGGCCACACGCATCCGCTCGGCAAGCATGCGCCAGTAAAGCGGCGAGGAAGTACTCAAACCCTGCGCGCGCAGCTGATGCACGATGTCCTTGAAGCTGGTGCCACGCCCGATATCAATGCTTTCGCCATTGGCACTGACATGCAGGGGCGTGGTGCCGAAATGATTGAAATCACGCCACAACCACACCGCCGTTGCGGCTACCGCCAGCATCAGGACCAGCAACAGAGGGCGCCATGACACCCGCCCGAGGTTTGCACCGCTTCGATTCATGCCTGCTCCATCGGAAATCCGAGACCGCGCCAATACCGTTGCATGGAGCGGGTCACCGGGCCGGGAGCGTACACGTTATCGCCCACCGCCTGAACTGGCAGAATGCCGCGAACGCTGGAGCTGAGGAAGAGCTCGGACGCCCGCAGGCACTCGGCCAGCGGCAAATCACCGATCTGGCAGTCGCCAAGCGCGTCGAGCACCGCGGCACGGGCCACGCCAGCGACGCCACAGCGATCGACCGCTGGCGTGATGGTCACACCGTCAACCACCGCAAACAGATTGGCGGCAGTCGCGGAAATGGCGTGACCATGCTGATCGCATACCAGCCCTTCAGCGATCAACGGATCGTTCCACTCAGCGCGCGCCAGCACCTGTTCCAGCCGGTTCAAATGCTTGATGCCAGCCAGCAAGGGTTGCTCAGCAAGCGTGGTCGCACACCGGTGCATGCGAATGCCATCGCGGTAGATCGCCGCAGACAAGGCCGGCATGGGAAACGCCGCGACAATGCGCGTGGTGTCGCTGACCGCAGGCAAGGCATAACCACGCTCGCCAATCCCGCGCGTCAGCGTGATGCGCAACACTGCGTCCGACAGCCCTTCGCTGACTTGCAGCGCTTCTTGCCAAAGTTGCTGTGGATCCGGTGCGGGCATTTGCAGACGCTCGCAACCAAGCAGCAGGCGTTGCATATGCCTGTTCCAGAGCGGCGCATGCATACCGATCAGGCGGATGGTTTCAAACAGGCCGTCACCGTAGCTCAGCCCCCGATCCAGGGCCGACACGCTATCTCGCGGCTGGCCGTTGACCAGCATCATCAGCCGGCCACACCCAGCGCGCGCAACATGCCGCGCGCCTTGGCACGCGTTTCATCCAGCTCCCTGGAGGCAATGGAGTCGGCCACGATACCCGCGCCGGCGCGCAGGCTTACGTCACGCCCATGCAAGGTCAGCGTGCGGATCAGGATGTTCAAGTCCAGATCGCCATTGCGGTCGAGATAACCCAGCGCGCCCGTGTACGCACCGCGCGGCGCGTCTTCCAGCGCTGCAATGATTTCCATGCAGCGTACTTTGGGGCAACCGGTGATGGTGCCGCCCGGAAACGTCGCGGCGATCACCTGTCCCGGCGTCACGCCATCGCGCAAACGGCCACGCACATTCGAAACGATGTGATGCACGTGGGCGTAACTCTCCACCACCATCAGCTCATTCACTTCGACCGTACCGGGCCGGCAAACGCGACCTAGATCGTTACGCTCCAGATCAATCAGCATGACATGCTCGGCGCGTTCTTTCGGGTGCGCCGTCAGCTCACGAATGCGGGCTAGATCATCATCCCCTGCAACACGCGGCCGCGTACCGGCAATCGGCCGGGTTTGCGCGATACCACGACGCACTTCAACCAGGCGCTCGGGCGAGGAACTGACGACAGCCCAGTCCTTTTGCTGCAACAAACCGGCAAACGGTGCAGGATTGGCGCGCCGCAGGGCGGCGTAAAGACTTACTGCATGAGGGGCTTCGGCGAAGCGTGCATGCCATGCACGCGACAAGTTTGCCTGGAACAGATCGCCTGCATGCAGGTGTTCATGGATCCGCTCAACACCATCCAGGAACAGCAACGGCGGGTCTTCTTCAATGGCATCGGGCGTCGCAAGCGGCGGAATGACCGGGGCGACATCGAGATCTGCCGTCATCGCATCCAGCAGTGCCTCCTGCCCCGCCTCAGCAACGAGGATGGTGCGCTCACGCAAGTGATCCACAATGATGGCCGCCGGGCAACGTATCGCCTGAGCTACCGGAAGATAGTCCGAGTAGCGCAAGCGCAGCGTCGGCTCGATCTGCGCAGCCAGCTCGTAAGCAAGCAGCAGCACCCAACCGCCGTGGAACGGCAATCCATCATCGATGCCGTACGGCAAGCGCTCGGCGCGCCAGGCCGCATCAAGCGCATCAAGAAAGCGTCCGGGATGCACCTGACCTTCGGCATCACGTACATGACCATCCGCAGCCAGCGTCAGCGTGGCCTGCGGAAAGGCAAACAGGATGTCGTAGCGTGCATGTGCGCTGCCCCGTGTCACGCTTTCCAGCAAAGCAGGATAGCGTTCCGGAAATGCAGCGGCCGGCGCGAGCAGATCGCGCCGGCCGGCAAAGGTACGATGGATCGCGGCCACTTAGATGCGACGGAAAACAAGCGTACCGTTGGTGCCACCGAAGCCGAACGAGTTGGAAATGGCGATGTCGACCTTCGCCTCGCGCGCTGTGTGCGGCACGAAGTCGAGATCGCAGCCTTCGCCCGGCTCATCCAGGTTGACCGTAGGCGGCAGCACCTGATCACGCAGCGCAAGGATGCTGAAGATCGCTTCCACACCGCCGGCGGCGCCAAGCAGGTGGCCGGTGACAGACTTGGTCGAACTCATCGCCAGTTTGTAGGCGTGATCGCCAAACACACGCTTGGCAGCCATCACTTCGCCGAGGTCACCCAGCGGCGTGGAGGTGCCGTGCGCATTGATGTACTGCACCTGCGACGGATCGATGCCGCCATCCTTCAACGCACTTTCCATGCAGCGCGCCGCACCTTCGCCACCCTCGCTGGGTGCGGTGATGTGGTACGCATCGCCGCTCATGCCAAAACCCACCAGCTCAGCATAGATCTTCGCGCCACGCGCCTTGGCGTGCTCGTATTCCTCCAGCACCACGACACCGGCACCGTCGGACAACACGAAGCCATCGCGATCCTTGTCCCACGGACGGCTGGCCTTGGCCGGTTCATCGTTGCGGGTGGACATGGCCTTGGCCGAGCAGAAACCCGCCATCGCGGTACCGGTGGTGGCGAACTCGGCGCCACCGGCCACCATCACGTCGGCATCGCCGTACTGGATCATGCGCGCAGCCAGGCCGATGTTGTGCGCGCCCGTGGTGCAGGCGGTGACGCAGGCAATGTTCGGACCTTTCAGGCCGTACATGATCGACAGGTGGCCCGAGACCATGTTGATGATCGAACTGGGCACGAAGAACGGCGATACGCGGCGCGGTCCCTTGTCGTGCAGCTCGATCGAGGTGTGCTCGATGGTGTGCAGGCCACCGATGCCGGCGGCCACGGCCACGCCGATGCGCGGGGCGTTCTGTTCGGTCACTTCCAGGCCGGAATCGCGCAAGGCCTGAGTGCCGGCGGCAACACCGTAGTGGATGAACGGATCCATCTTCTTGATTTCTTTCGGGGCAATCCATTGCGCCGGATCAAAGTCACGGACCTGACCGGCGATGCGCGTGGCATACGCGGTGGCGTCGAAATGCGTCACGGGACCGATGCCACTGACGCCCTTGAGGATGTTGTCCCAGGCGGTGGCGACGTCGTTGCCAACCGGCGAGATGATTCCCATGCCGGTCACTACCACTCGTCTCTTGCTCATGGATCAAAATTCCTTACTGGTTCGGAGGATCGGCCTGCCAGGCGTCACCTGCCGCAAATTGCGATGCGCGCCGATCCCGTACACCATACGTGGTCGGACGTTACACCTTGCAGAAACGAAAACTGCGCCTAGATGGCGCAGCTTCCGGTGTCGCTAAGCAGTGCATGGGACGCTGGAGGCGCCGCCGCGGCACCACGGATCATTGCTTGGTGTGGGCCTTGATGTAGTCCACGGCCTGCTGCACGGTAGTGATCTTTTCGGCTTCTTCATCCGGAATTTCGGTTTCGAATTCCTCTTCGAGAGCCATCACCAGCTCGACCGTGTCCAGCGAATCCGCGCCCAGATCGTCCACGAACGAAGCGTTCGCCGTAACTTCATCTTCCTTCACGCCCAGCTGCTCGACGACGATTTTCTTGACGCGTTCTTCGATGGTGCTCATGTTGCCTATACCTCCCAAGGGGTGTGTCTGTGTTGCCGAGATTTTCACCGGCAAATTCTGCGGCATTGTAGTGGCTAAGCCGCGAGGCCGCCACCTGCCAGGAATTAACAGTCGAAACGGTACCCGCACCGACGCGAAAGCGCGGATTGTCGCCTAAAACGGGCGCCGTGACGACTCCTTGTCTCAAACAGCCCGTGATGGCGCCGGTGAGTTCAAACGATGCGGGTGGTTATATCCCGCCTCCCGCCCCAGCTTGCGCCGGTCAGGGCCTTTTCAAGTCCGCCCCGCTCAGGGCATGTACATGCCGCCATTCACATGCAGGGTCTCACCCGTGATGTAAGCGGCCGCCGGTGATGCAAGGAAGCCCACGGCCTTGGCAATGTCAGCGGCCTCACCCAGGCGGCCCAGTGCGATCTGGCCCAGCAGGGCCTGCTTGGACTCCTCAGGCAGGCCACGCGTCATATCGGTATCGATAAAGCCCGGGGCAACCACGTTGACCGTGATGCCGCGTGAACCGATCTCGCGCGCCAGCGATTTGGAAAACGCGATGATGCCGGCCTTGGCTGCCGCATAGTTGGCCTGGCCCGGATTGCCGGTCAGCCCGATCACCGAGGCAATGGAGATGATGCGCCCCTTGCGCGCTTTCATCATGCCGCGCATCACCGCCTTGGAGGTGCGATAAACCGAGGTGAGATTGGTATCCAGGATCACCTGCCAATCTTCATCGCGCATGCGCATCAGCAACTGGTCGCGGGTGATGCCGGCGTTGTTGACCAGGATCGACACCGGACCGAATTGCTTGGCGATGTCATCGATCAGTGCCTCCACCGCCCCGGCGTCGGTCACATTGAGTACACGCCCATGACCGCCGCGCGCGGCGAGGCGCTCGCCAATCGCGGCGGCACCCGCTTCACTGGTGGCCGTGCCGATGACCGTGGCGCCCATGGCGGCCAGTTCATCGGCAATGGCTGCGCCAATACCACGACTGGCACCGGTAACCAGCGCAATTTCGCCTTGCAATGTGCTCATCCTTCGATGTCCTTGATCAGTGATCGAACTGACTTCATGAAGCCCATTCACTATGCGCGGCATCCAGATCAGCCGGCGTACCGATGGCACGCGCCTCGACGCTCTTGTCGATACGCTTGATCAAACCCGCCAGCACCTTGCCCGGGCCGCATTCGGCCATGCGCGTCGCGCCGCCGGCAACCAACGCCTGTACGCACTCGGTCCAGCGCACCGGCAGATACAGCTGACGTTGCAGTGCTCCGCGAATGTCGTCCAGCGACGCATAGATGCGTGCCTCGGCGTTCTGCACCACAGGAATAACCGGCAACTGCCAGTTGATCGATGCCATGCGTTCGCCCAGTTTGTCGGCCGCGTCGCGCATCAACGCGCTGTGCGAGGGCACTGACACCGCCAGCTTCACGGCCTTCTTTACGCCCAGCTCGGCAAGACGGGCCAGTGCGCGATCCACCGCTTCGGCGTGACCGGCAATCACCAGTTGCCCCTGGGAATTGAAGTTGGCGGGCGCAACCACCTGCCCTTGCGCAACTTCCGCGCAGACGTCGGCGATCTGCTGATCGTCACCACCGAGAATCGCCGCCATCGCACCGACGCCGGCCGGTACCGCAGCCTGCATCAGACGGCCGCGCTCGGCCACCAGGGCCGCCGCGTCATGCAGCGACAAAGCACCCGCGCAAACCAGCGCACTGTATTCACCCAGGCTATGCCCTGACAGTTGCGCAGGTTGCGCACCGCCGAGCTTCTGCCAGACGCGCCACACCGCCACACTCGCTGCCAGCAAGGCAGGCTGCGTGTTTTCGGTGCGATTGAGCTGGTCCTCCGGGCCCTGCTGGCTCAATGTCCACAGGTCGATACCCGCCCCTTGCGAGGCTTCGTCAAAGGTAGCTTTCACGTCGCCATGGGCAGCGGCCAAATCGGCAAGCATGCCGACCGATTGCGAACCCTGGCCGGGAAAAACAAAAGCAAGCGAAGCGGAACGCATAGGGAATGGCTGTCCCTCAAAATGAAAAGCGTAATGGTGCCAGCATCGGCGCGCATACGCAGCCGTATTCGTGGCTTGCACATGAAAACGCCCTGCCCGAAGCGGACAGGGCGCACTCTTTCAGGCTGCGGAAATGGTCACGGCACCAGGCACAAACGAAGCCGTAACCATCTATTCATGCGCCGTGATCAACGGATCAATAGCGCAGCAATGCCGAAGCCCAGGTGAAACCGCCGCCGAAAGCTTCCAGCAGCAGATTCTGGCCACGCTTCACCTTGCCGGAGCGCACGGCATAGTCGAGCGCCAGCGGTACGGAACCGGCCGAGGTGTTGGCGTGCTTGTCGACGGTCACGATCACCTGGTCCATCGACATGTTCAGGCGTTTTGCAGTGGCCTCGATGATGCGCAGATTGGCCTGATGCGGGATCAGCCAGTCGAGCTGCGACGCCTGCATGCCGGCTGCGGCGAGCGTTTCCTCGACCAGCGAATCCAGCGTCTTCACCGCTACCTTGAATACCTCACGGCCAGACATGCGAATCCGCACACCGTGGTTGGGTTCGTCCTTGAAGCCGACAGAAACACCAACCGGGTTGTACAGCAGTTCCTTATGACCGCCATCGGCATGCAGGCAAGTAGCGTAAATGCCCGGCTCCCTGGATGCCTCCAATACCACGGCGCCAGCACCGTCACCGAACAGCACGGCGGTCTCGCGCTCTTCCCAGTTGATCATGCGGGTCAAGGTTTCAGCGCCCATCACCAACACTTTCTTCGACTGGCCGCTGCGAATGAACTTGTCGGCCACGCCCAGCGCATACACGAAGCCCGAGCAGGCGGCGTTGACATCGAACGCAGCGCAACCGTTCGCACCAAGACGATGCTGCACAAGGCAGGCGGTCGACGGAAAAATGATATCGGGCGTGGTGGTGCCCAGGATGATCAGGTCCAGCTCCGACGCCTTGACCCCGGCTGCATCGAGCGCGCGCTGCGCGGCCAGCGTGGACAGGTCGCCCGTGGTCTCGCCTTCGGCCGCGACATGGCGTTGACGAATGCCGGTACGTTCGCGTATCCACTCGTCGCTGGTATCGACGAACTTTTCAAGATCGGCATTGGTCAGGACGCGCTCTGGCAGTGCGCTGCCAGTGGCGAGGATGCGGGAGTAGATCTGAGCCATTGAATAT
The DNA here is from genome assembly GCF_016904955.1 of Dyella flava. Classification (GTDB taxonomy): domain Bacteria; phylum Pseudomonadota; class Gammaproteobacteria; order Xanthomonadales; family Rhodanobacteraceae; genus Dyella_B; species Dyella_B flava. The sequence continues at coordinate 216,684 of NZ_JADIKE010000035.1, forward strand.
CCATCAGCAAGCGGAAGGTGCCCTGCCCCCATCCGCCGCGCGGGTGACATCGACACCAAGACCGCAACGTTACGTTGCCAGACACCGGAACGCAAAGCGGCGCGTCACCGCGCCGCCTGCCGAACCGGGCTCGGAAGCCTGTAAAGGCTCCAGGACTAGCTCAGTCTTCCTCGACCACTGAAACGTTGGTGTCGATCACCTTCTTGCCGCGATAGTAGCCATCGGCCGTCACGTGGTGACGACGATGCACTTCGCCGCTGGTCGGATCGGTGGCCAGCTGCACGGTGCTCAGCTTGTCATGCGAGCGACGCATGCCGCGGGTGGACGGGGTCTTGCGGCTCTTTTGAACGGCCATGGTGGTTCTCCAGCTTAATCAGTTCTTCTTGAGTTCGCGCAGTACCGCGAACGGGTTCTGGGGACGCTCTTCGGTGGATATGGCTTCCACCGGCGGGCGTGTGACTTCTTCGGGCAACACGCTGTCCGGATTGACCGGCACCAGCGGCAGCGCCAACAACAATTCGTCCTCGATCACATCGACCGGACTCAGCTTATCGTCCTCGGCCACCAGCAGCGGCTCGACTCCCGCCGGCAACGCGGATTCATCGCGCTCGGAGCGGATCAAACCCAACCGGCTGTCAACCGTGACAGGCATGACGAACGGCTCAAGTGTGCGCTGGCAAACCAGCCACAGAGGCGCCTGGACACGAACGTCGACATAGGCCGTACCGTACTCATCCCGACCGAAATCGAGCGCATATGTCGCTGAACCAGCATCATCCGCCAGCGCTTCGCAAAGACGAGGCATTGCAGCGATGGGTAGGGACCCCTGGAACGAACGCCGCGCCGAAACCATGCGCCAAGCGTCCACGGACTCTGGCAGTGTCACGGACATAACCGGGAAATAGTAAGTATTTAAGTATACCCAAGTCAACCGCGCGAGGCTAATCCCACCGGCCCGCTAACCCCGTCACGGCGCCAATCATCCGCCTTTGCCTGAACCCGGCACATACGGCAGACTGCGCCTACCCCCGCCTGAGCCGACACTTGTTAAGTGGACACCTACCTCACGTTCGGCCTGGTCATCCTGTTCATTTTACTGGCCATTGCCCTGAGCGGTACCTATCTTTTGCGTCGGATGACCCGGCGCACCAGCAGCCTGCGGAGCCTGCTGGAACTGGCCGACCGACTGGAAGCTGACCTGAAGTCCTGCCGGACCCGGCTGCAGCAGGCCCATGCGGTGATGTCGCTCAACCCGGACCTGCCGGCAGCCAGCGAGCAGGAGGCTGCCCACGCCGTGGATGCCGGGTTGCGCGCCCTGTTGCAGCAACGCATCTGGATCCGCGATCGCGCACCCACGGCCACCCAGGCCGAGCTGGATCACGCCACCCAGGCCATGGAACAGACCCGCCAGCGGCTTCTCCCCCTGCTCCAGGCGCTGGGTCAGGCCCAGAGCGAACTGGACAGCGCCATGCGAGAACACATCCGGCAGGATTCCTCATCGTGACGGCAAGACGATTGGTGCTCGGCTCCACTTCACGCTACCGGGCCGAGTTGCTGCGCCGCCTTGGCCTGGACTTCGAGCCCCGGGCGCCCGGGACCGAAGAAGTCGAGCTGGCGGGCGAAGTCCCCGCCATACGCGCGATGCGGCTGGCAATCGCCAAAGCCACCGATGCGGGTGCCGGCCTGCCCGATGCCCTGGTGATCGGTTCGGACCAGGTTGCCGAACTCGACGGTGTGCTGCTCGAAAAACCCGGTTCGATTGAACGCGCGCATAAGCAGCTTACGGCTTGCTCCGGCCGCACCGTGCATTTTCATACCGCACTGTGTGTACTCGATACACGCGATGGCCGGCCGCGCACGCATCTCGATCTCACCCGGGTCCATTTTCGTGTGCTCGATGCAGCAGAAATCACTCGCTATATCGAACGCGAACAGCCACTCGACTGCGCCGGCAGTTTCAAATGCGAGGGACTGGGCATCAGTCTGTTCGAGCGGATCGAAAACAGCGATCCAACCGCCCTGATCGGCCTGCCATTGATCGCGCTGGCGCAACTGCTGCGCGACGCGGGCGTCAACGTCCCCTGATCATTCTTCCCCTGCGGCCGCATCACGCCACGCGATGCACTCGCCAGGATGAGTCACGCTCACGGGCCATGCGTTGCCAATATGGCCGTGATAGAACGCCACGCTCTTGCGACGATCAAACAGGCTAAGCCGTTGCGCGGGCTGCAGGCCCTCGATTCGCGCGCATAAAGATCCCAACCACGACGCACGTTCGCGCTCACGCAAAGCATGCTCGTCAACCACCAGCAACACAGACTCTCCCGCGTGTTGGCGGTGCAGCGCGCTTTCATCCAGCCCCCACAGTGCCACTTGCGGAGCGCGCCCGTATTTGACGTTCAATGGACTATCCAGCGTATAGACCGGGCGCTGCCCGTCGAACTGGAAATCGAGTTCCGCCGCCATCATGAAATTGTCGGCAACCAGCACGGCCGGCGCCGATGCAAGTTGTGCCTTGGCAATATCCGCACTCTCTTTCCAGCCGATAAAGGCGGTCGGGAAAGCACGTGCCGCGCCCAGCCATGCAGCCGTGCCCGGATAGGCGGCCAAACCGAGATAAAACAGACCCGCCAATTGCGCACACAAGGCGAGAGCGGCGCCTGCAACCGCAACAACGCGCCAGACGCGTGGCGCATGGACCTCGCGCAGCAACACCGGAAGCGCGGCCAGCAAGGGCAAATAGCCGGGTAATGGCCAATGCACGCGAAAGCGTTGATCGTCCGCGAACAGCCCTGCCACGAAATAGACCACGATGAAGGTCATCGACAGCGCGGCAATGACATCCCACGGACCACCCTCACGTCGCCGGCACCAACAACGCCAGGCGGCCCAGAGCAGACAGGCATACAGCAGCGGCGTGCAGATCACCGCCTGTTCCAGGGGCTGAACCAATGTGTCTGCATGAAAACGCCACGAATTGCGCTCGACCAATTGGAAAGCCAAACCCGCGCCATGCTGTTGCCAGTTGGAAATCACCAACGGCAGCAAACCGAGTGCCGCGATACCCATGGCCAGCCAGAAACCGCCGCGCGTCCATTGCGAGCGGCCACGCGGCGTCAGCAGCAACAGCGACAAGCCAGCGAGCATGAACATGGCGGCGCGGTAATGACTCATCCAGCAAACCGCCAGCGACACACCCAGCAGCAGCCAGTCGCGCCAGCAGTTGTCGTCCATGGCGCGCAACAGCGCCAACATGGCCGCGGCGCCGGCCACAGTCAGCGGCACATCGGGCATCGCCATCACACCCAGGCTACCCGCCAACGGCAAACACAGGCACAGCAAGCCCGCCTGCCAGCCGATACGCGCACCGAAGGCGCGGCGGCCAAAAGCCACCAGCAACCACGGCAGGCAGCTACCCAGCAGCAGGAACACCCAGCGCATGCCCAGCACGCCATGCCCTGCCAAGCCCTCACCCAGCCGAATCAGCCATGCGGTCAGCGGCGGCAGATCGCTATAGCCCCAGGCGGGATGCCGGCTTTCCTGCCAATAAAACGCTTCATCGCCGAAGGGCTGAAGCGTCGCGGCCAACACCAGCTTCACGCCGAACAGGCACAGGAAGATCGTGACGAATGCCGCTCGCCAGCCTGCAAGGCCGGCGACTACACTGGCGCCATTCCCCGAATCTGTCCGCGCCCCCCATAAACTCATGTCAGCCATCACTCCGCTTCGTGATGAAAACCTGCAGCAGCAGCTCCACGCTGCGATCACCCAGGTCAATAAGGTGCTGCTTGGCAAGGCACGTCAGGTCAAACTGGCGTTCACCTGCCTTATCGCAGGTGGACACTTGTTGCTGGAAGACGTACCCGGCGTCGGCAAGACCACGCTCGCACATGCGCTGGCGGCAAGCTTCGCGCTCGACTTTCAGCGCGTGCAGTTCACCAGCGATCTGCTGCCTTCCGACATTATCGGGGTCAGCATGTACGAGCGCGAGACGGGGCAATTCCGTTTCCATCCCGGGCCGGTGTTTGCCGGCCTGCTGCTGGCCGATGAAATCAACCGCGCCACCCCGAAAACACAGAGCGCCCTGCTGGAAGCGATGGCCGAGCGACAGGTCACGGTAGATGGCCAGACGCACGCCTTGCCCGAACCGTTCTTTGTGGTGGCGACCCAGAATCCGCTGGATCTGGCCGGCACCTTTCCGCTGCCCGACTCACAGCTGGACCGCTTCATGCTGCGTGTCTCGCTCGACTACCCTGACGCCAGCGCCGAACGCGAACTGCTGACCGGCATCGATCGCCGCGATCTGCTGACGCGCCTGACACCCCAGCTGGATGCCGCCGGCCTTGGCGCGCTGTATCGGCAGGTGCAAACCATCACCGCCAGCCCGGCCTTGATCGATTACCTGCAGGCCTTGCTCACCGCCAGTCGCCGCCATCCCGATATCCGGGTAGGGCTGTCGCCGCGTGCCGGCCTTTCCTTGCTGGCTGCCGCACGCGCATGGGCCATGCTTAGCGATCGCGGCCACGTGTTGCCGGAAGATATCCAGGCGCTGTTCGTCCCTCTGGCCGCTCATCGGCTCGTCGCCGCACGCGGCGCGAGCGGCGAGGCACTGGCACGCACGTTATTGAGCGAAGTCGCCGTCGATTGATGCGCGATCAGCTCCAGCGCATACAGCAATGGGCGGAGCGGCGGCTGCCGGCGCTGACGCGGCACCGCCGACTGGAAGAACTGCCGATCGAATTGCACCGGCGGCGCGTCTATATCCTGCCTACCGGCTTTGGCGTGGCGTTTACCCTGCTCTTGCTGGTGATGCTGATCGGCAGTCTCAATTATTCGAATAACGCCGCCCTGTTGCTGACGTGCATGCTCGGCTCGGCGACGGCCATCAGCATGCTGGTCGCCTTTCGCACCCTCAATGGCTTGCGCGTACGCGGCCTGCGTGCCGGACATGCCACCGCCGGGCAGCCGATCGATGTGACTTTTGATTTCGAGGCGACACGCCTGCGACAGGCGGTGCGCCTGGATATCGCGGATGGCACGCGTGCTTTCGACGTGCAGGGGCGCACGGATGTCACCGTCAGCATTCCCACCGAGCGTCGCGGCTGGCTCAGCATGCCGCGCTTTTGCATCTGGACCACCTGGCCGCTGGGACTCTTCCGTGCATGGAGCTGGATGCATCCCCACTACGCCGTACTGGTATGGCCCCGCCCAGAACTATCCGGCCCCGCTCCGACGCTACCGGTTGAAGATCATCGCCGCCAGCGTCTGCATCGTGGCGAAGATCTGGCCGCCCTGCGCGATTACCGCAGCGGCGACTCGATGCGCCATGTGGCATGGAAAGCCAGCGCACGCCACGAAAGCCTGCTGGTGAAAGACTACGAGCAACCGGAAGCCCGCCAGGAGTGGCGGCTGGACTGGCGGCAGCTGCGCGGCATGGATAACGAAGCGCGCATTGCCCGCCTCGCCCGCTGGCTGGGCGAAGCGCAGTCACAAGGACGGCAATGGAGCCTGTGGCTGCCCAACGAAGTGATTGAACTGGGCGACGGTCCTGCTCATTACGCGCGCTGCATGAGTGCCCTGGCGCTGCTGCCATGATCGGGTTTCGCAGACACCGGCGTGCACCGGTGCGGCTGAGTGACCGCAGTTTTGGCCTGTTATGCCTGACGACCGCGTTCGTCCTGGCCGTCCACGCCGCGCATCTACCGTTATGGCTGACTGCAGCGCTCACCGCCGCATTGGCCCTGCGCTGGTGGCAACGCCAGCATCGGCCCGGCCGCATCCCTGGGTGGCTGAAAGTACCGGCGCTGCTTCTGCTGGTCGCGGCGATCATCCTCGATTACGGCAATGTGTTCGGTCGTGATCCGGGATCGGCACTGGCCTGTGGCCTGCTGGTACTGAAACTGACCGAAAGCGAGGGGCCGCGCGACGCACGTGTCGCAGCGGCCTTTGCCTGCTTTCTATTGATGGCCGCCTTGCTGTTTGGGCAGGGACTGATCGCGACCCTGGTCGTCGCACTTGGTCTGCTGCCGGCGCTGACCACCTGGCGATCGCTCGAACCCACCCAGATACCCGTGAACCTGCCACGCCAGTTGCTACCGGCGCTGGTATTGCTAGTGACATCGTTGCCGCTGACGCTTACCGCTTTTGTACTGGTACCCCGGCTCAACTCCCCGCTGTGGGGCACTTCGACCCAACAGGCGGCCAAGACCGGGCTCAGCGACCAGATGTCGCCCAGCGACTTCACCGAGTTGCTGACCGATGACAGTGCGGCCATGCGGGTGAGCTTCGATGGCACACCGCCACCGAAGAACCAGCGCTACTTTCGTGCCTACTTGATGTGGGATTACAACGGCAAGGACTGGACAAGGCGCAATGACTCCCCCAGTGTGCCCGCCGCCATCGAAGCCGGCAGCACCATCGACTATCACATCAGCCTCGAGCCTACCCACCAGCATGTGCTGCCGACCCTGGACATGCCGCTGCACGCCCCGGCGCAATCGCAAATGCATGCGGATGGTGAAGTCTTTGCCGACAAATCCGTCGACGAGGTACTGGACTACACGCTTCGCTCGGCCCTGCGCTATCGGTACCAAGCCACGCTCGAACCTGCCACGCGCATGCTTGCATTACAGCTTCCAAGCGACTTCGATCCGCGCACCCATGCGTTGGCGGCACAGCTTCGCCAACGCTATGGCAGCGACAATGGCGCGATCATACGGGCCGTGCTGCAGATGTTTCATGACGGCGGCTTCAGTTACACCTTGCTTCCCGCGCCGCTCGGCCACGACGCGGTGGACGACTTCCTGTTCAACACCCGCGAAGGTTTTTGCGAACACTACGCATCATCTTTCACCGTATTGATGCGCGCAGCCGGGATACCGGCACGTGTCGTGACCGGATATCAAGGCGGGTTCTGGAACAACGTCGGCCAATATCTGCTGGTGCGCAATTCCGATGCGCATGCCTGGAGCGAAGTGTGGCTGGATGGGCGAGGCTGGGTGCGGGTCGACCCCACGGCGGAGGTACGCCCGCAACGTATCAACCTGGGCGCAGACGCAGCAGGAAGTAACCCGTTGCTGCCCTGGTACGAATCTGGTTTATGGGAATCGATGCGCAACCATTGGGACATCGTCAACCGATGGTGGAATGAAGGCGTTATCGGTTTCGACGCATTGCGCCAACGCGGACTGTTGACCCCATTCGGCATCCGCGAGCTTGATACCGGCACGCTGGAAAAACTGCTGGCTATCAGCATGGCAGTGTTTGGCGTAGCCGGGTTGTCGTGGGCGTTGTGGCGCCGACCGGAGGGTGATCCTGCCCTTGCGGCCATGCGTGCGCTGGAGCGCAAGCTGGCCCATGCAGGGATCGCCCGCGGGCGCAGCGAGGGGCCGCAAAATTACCTTCGCCGCGCCATCCGTGCGTTACCTGCACAACGTGCCGAACTGGACCAATTGATGAGGTGCTATATCGATTTGCGCTATGCCACTGTCGTACCTTCCCCTGAATCCTTGCGCACGTTCCGACGGGCTGTACGGAATTTCCAGCCGCGCCGAGTGGTCTAACGTCAGCGCAACGATGTAGCATGCAACCGCCCATGATGGAGAAAAACACCATGTCTCCCCTCTTACGAATTCTCAGCCTCGCAGCAGTCGGCGCCCTGCTGTCCGCCTGCGCCACGATACCGCAGCCGCTGCAAGGCAACTACGCCAACGTCACTTCGTTGAATGCCCAGCAAAGCGCTGCCAATGGCACGCAGGTACGCTGGGGCGGCAACATCATCAGCACCGAGCCCGGTCAGCAGTCGACCTGCTTCTATGTGCTGGGCCGTCCGCTTGATAACCAGGCCCGCCCGGTCAACGACAACAACAACAGCCAGGGCCGCTTCGTCGCCTGCCGTGCCGGTTTCTACGATCCGGAAGTGTTCAAGCCGGGTCGCGAGATCACCGTTACCGGTACGATCCAGGGCACGATGACCCGCAAGGTCGGCGATTACGACTACAGCTATCCACGCGTCGAAGCCAATGTGGTTTATCTGTGGCCGAAGCAACCCGTCTTGGTAGGTTATCCGTACTACCCGGGCTGGTATGACCCATATTGGGGTCCGTGGGGCCCGTGGGGTCCGTATTGGGGCGGCTGGGGTGGTTGGTACGGTGGGTTTGGCGGGTTTTATTATGGCGGGCGTCGCCGCTGATCACCGATCGATCGCTCAACAAAAAACGCCGGCATCCGCCGGCGTTTTTTTATGCTGGGTTCGGTTTGCTCATCAACCTGGCGGCCACGTCATCCGACGACCAGCAAGCAAGTGCACATGCAGGTGAAACACGGTCTGGCCACCTTGCTCGTTGCAGTTGACGACCGTGCGATAACCCTCTTTTTCGAACCCTTGGCTCTTGGCATAGCTGGCCGCAGCCAACAGCAATTTGCCGAGCAGCTCGGCATCGGCGGCCGTGGCATCGTTCAACGTGGCAATGGCCCGTTTGGGCACGAACAGCACGTGCACCGGCGCCTGCGGATTGAGGTCACGGAACGCCAGCACATCATCGTTCTCATAGACGATATCGGCCGGAATTTCGCGGCGTACGATCTTGCCGAAGATGGTGTCACTCATAAGCGTTTCCTCTGTTATAGGCCGTTTATTCCACGGATTGCCGACTGCCAAATGCGTGCGCCAGCGTGCCGCGATCGACATATTCCAGTTCGCCACCCAGCGGCACACCATGCGCCAACCGCGTCGGCCGGATACCCGCGGCACGCGCCAGTTGCGCCAGATAATGCGCTGTCGCCTCGCCCTCCACGGTGGGATTGGTGGCCAGGATCAGCTCTTCCACTTCACCTTCGGCCAGGCGCTCGCTCAATAGTCCAAGGCCAAGCTCTTCCGGCCCCAGGCCATCCAGCGGCGACAGGCGCCCCATCAACACGAAGTACTGGCCGCGGTAACCCGTGGCCTGCTCGATGGCGGCCAGATCGGTAGGCGACTCCACCACACAGAGCACGTGACGATCACGACTGCTGCTGGCACAGATCGCGCACACCTCGGTCTCGCTGAAATTGCGGCAGCGCGTGCAATGACCAATGTTCTGCATCGCCTGCTGCAGCACGGAGGCCAGCTTCATACCGCGCTCGCGTTCGCGCTCAAGCAGATGGAAGGCCATGCGTTGCGCACTCTTGCCGCCCACGCCAGGCAGGCAGCGCAGGGCTTCGATGAGTTCACTGAGGAGGGGAGATGCACTCATTCAACACGCTCTTGCTTTGGCGTCCGCTCCTCAAACGGGAGCGGGTTTATCTGGAGGTGATCAAAACGGCATCTTGAAACCAGGCGGCAGGTTCATGCCGGCGGTAACGCCACCCAGCTTGTTCTTGCTCGCTTCGGCTACCTTGTTCACGGCATCGTTGATCGCCGCGGCCACCAGGTCTTCGGCCATTTCCGGATCGTCGGCAAACAGCTTGCGGTCAATCTGCACGCGGCGCACTTCATGCGCACCGCTCATCACGATACTGACCAGTCCGCCACCGGACGTACCGGTAACCTCAAGCTTGGCGATCTCTTCTTGCGCGCGCTTCATGTCTTCCTGCATGCGCTGCGCCTGCTGCATCAGCTGGCCAAGTTGTCCTCTCATAGCGTGTACTCCGGGATTAAGGATGCTCTGATCCATTTTGCGTAGGTGTCACCAACTCTGTCCGCTCGCAGGCCACAGGACCATCGGTGAAAGCAGACTGGCTGTCTGTTGGACCGATGGGCCGAAAGGGATACGGACGGACAGAGCCGGCCCCAGCGAGTGGATTGGATTTGATGGGGTGATGTCCAGAAGACTCTCAGGCCGTGCCGCGCAGCTTGCAAAGGCACCCAGCCTTCCCTGTGCCGCGCAACACACCCTGAGAGCCTTCTGGACATCATGCCACCTACGCAAAATGGGTCAGAGCATCCTTAGGATTCAAAAGGTTTGATGGATTGCGGCACTACTCGCGCACCGAATTCACGCTTCAGTGCCTGCACCATCGGATCGGCCTCGATCGAAGCTTCGGCCGCCGACTGCGCCTCACTGCGCGCCACGGCCGCACGTGCTGCCGGCGTATGCGCAGCGCCCTGGCTGTCACCGACAAAGCGCAACTTGATCGGCTGGCCCATCACTTCGCTCAAGCGCTCTGCCATCTGGCCTACCATCGGTTCGACGGCCAGGTGCATGTACATAGGTTGCAGGGCAAGCACCAGGGTGTTGCCTTCCCGTCCATGCAATGCCGAATTCTGCGCCAGCTGACCGAGCGGCCCGCGCAGATCCGCGCGCTGAATCAGCGCTTCCCAATCGGGAAGGCCACCTGCATCGGCAACTCGTTGCACGGGAGCCGCGGGTTCACGCGATGCCCCCGGATTAGGAGCAGGCGCTGCGGCAGGACGTACGCTTTGCGATGCCTGAGCCGGTGCTGGCGCAGATGACGCCATGGGCGCGCGCTGCGGCGGCGCGGACGTGCTGCGCTGGCCGCCCGAAGCCACCGCCGGCGTCGCATCATCCGACGGGCGGAACGCCAGCATGCGCAGCATGGCCATCTCGAAGCCGGTGCGCGCATCGGGCGCCAAGGCAAGGTCGCGGCGGCCGGTAGTGGCAATCTGGTAGTAAAGCTGCACGTCCTCGGCGGTCATTCGCTCGGCCAGCCCGATCAAGGCGCTGTCGTCGCCATCGCCGGCATCCGGCCGATAACCGGGCACCAGTTGGATGAGCTGGATGCGATGCAGGGCAGCGGCGAGATCATCCAGCACGCTGCCGAAATCCGGGGAGAACGACGCGATGCGTGTGCACTCCGCCATCAAGGCCTGACCATCGCCGGCAGCCAGCGCCCCGAGCAGGCCAAGCACCTGCCCACGCTCGACACTGCCAAGCATGGCCCGCACCTCATCGGCCTTCAGCGAACCACCGCCATAGGCAATTGCCTGATCCAGCAAAGACAGGCCGTCGCGCAAGGAACCGTCAGCCGCCCGCGCCAGTTCGGCGATGGCGGGATCTTCGTACTCGATATGTTCCGCGCCCAGGATGTGGCGCATCTGCCCGGCGATCTGATCGGGCAACAAGCGTTTCAGATTGAAACGCAGGCAACGCGACAACACCGTCACCGGCAGCTTCTGCGGATCGGTGGTGGCCAGCAGAAATTTCACATGCGGTGGTGGCTCTTCCAGCGTCTTCAGCAAGGCATTGAAGGCCGGCTTGGAGAGCATGTGCACCTCGTCCACCAGGTACACCTTGAAGCGGCCACGCGCCGGGGCGTATTGCGCGTTCTCGATCACTTCGCGCACATCATCCACGCCTGTATTGCTGGCCGCGTCGATTTCGAGCAGGTCAACAAAACGACCGGCATCGACCGCCGTGCACACCGAACACTCGCCGCAGGGATCGGCCGATTCGCCGCGCTCGCAATTGAGCGATTTGGCGAAGATGCGTGCAATCGTCGTCTTGCCGACGCCGCGCGTGCCGGTGAACAGATAGGCATGATGCATGCGCCCGCTGTCCAGGGCGTTCGTCAAGGCTCGTACGACGTGTTCCTGACCGACGAGTTCGGCGAACTTGCGGGGACGCCACTTACGTGCGAGTACCTGATAGGACATGCGATGAGGGTGCTCAAAGGCAGTAGGGCCAGAAGCCGATTGTGCCAAGTCGTTCAAGGCAAGTCATGCGCACATGTAGCGACCGGAAAAGGCGGCGGCCCCGCCAGCCACACCCCGGCACCCGAATCATCCACTACCGTTGCTTCCTTCCGGACCTGGCGGGATTTGCGGACTATCGTCGCGGGGGGACCGACGGGGCCACCATAGGGGTGGGCATCGAGGCCCGGGATGGACACCGGCTCAATAACCGCCGTCACCCATCTCGTTGTATTTGGCGGAGAGAAAGGGATTGTTCGGCCCTTCCCGGGGCCTCATTCCTCGCTAACGCGAGGGTTCTCACCCACTCTCTTTCCTTGAACTCCTTACTCCTGCGCCAGCGTCCACGCCGTCGCACCTTTCAATAACTGGCGGAGAGAGAGGGATTGTTCGGCCCCTCCCTGGGCCTCATCCCTCGCTAGCGCGAGGGACCAGCCTTCGGCTGTCCAAATTCGTTCCAGACGAATTTGTCGAACCACGAGGGTTCTCACCCTCTCTCTCTTTCCTTGAACTCCTTACTCCTGCGCCAGCGTCCACGCCGTCGCACCTTTCAATAACTGGCGGAGAGAGAGGGATTCGAACCCTCGATACGGGGATAAGCCGTATACACACTTTCCAGGCGTGCTCCTTCAACCACTCGGACATCTCTCCGCACGCATTGACCACATTGCCGTCAGAGCCCGGCAAAGAAGCGGAAGCATAACGTCTGGGTTCGTCTCAGACAAGAGAGCGATTCAGCCTGCGTCCGGTCTGGGCGGTGGCGGCACGGCCAAGGCGATGCGCTCGCCGGCAGCGGCAACTTTGTATCCGCGCGCCGCCAAGGCCGCTCCGTCAGCGACGCTGCCATAGTGATAAAGCAGCAAACGCGCGCGCAGCGACGCATCGTATTCGCGCTCGATATCATCGATGCCGGTATGCGAAGGATTGCCCACCAGCCCGCAATCGTGCGCGATCAGCTCCTGCCTCTCCGCGTAATGCGCCAATACTTCCGGAATCGGACGCGTGTCGCCGGTAAAGGCGAAGCATCCACTCAATGCCAGACCGAACGACGTGCCCGGGCGGTGATGGCGGGTAGCGAACACATCAAACCACAGTCCATCCAGCCAAAAGCCGCGCGAGCACGGGACAAGCCGAAAGGCTTCCCAATAATTCACGCCGCCCTCGGCCAGGACGCCGGGGTAATCCGCCACGCGCGCCTGTAGCCAGGGAATCAGCGCGGCATGCGCAAACACGCGGGTCTTTCCGCGCAGCGCCTCGTTGAACCACAAGCGCGTGAACAGCCGTTCCAGGCCGCCCACATGGTCCATATGCGTATGCGTGATGTAGAGGTTCTGCGGCGGCTCGCCGTAGGCAGCCAGGTAGCGGTCGAGCGTGTCGGGGCCGCAATCGATCAGCAACAGCGGCTTGCCATCGCGCTCAAGTACCGCCGATGACGAACCCAGTTCGACCGCGTGCGCGGCGCCGGTGCCCAGAAAGTGCAGATGCCAGTTCATGCGCTCAGCGTACGCTCGTAGCCGTACATAAGAGGTGCCCAGATAGTCTGATCAAACGCCGCCTCACCCTCCGCGGCCGCCCCAAGCTTGAACAATGAGCGACGCAGCCGCTGCAGGTTGGCCATGCGCCAACCCTGCCCCGGCGAACGTATGCGGCCACGGTCGAAATCGATCAGATACAACGCGGAAGATGCCACCAGTATGTTGTGCGCATTGAGGTCGGCATGCCAGACACCCACGCGATGGAAGCGCGCCACCAAGGCGCCGACCTCTTGCGCCAGCTCCGCATCCAGACGGCCACCGGCCAGGGATTCGGCCAGCGTCTGCGTTTCCGGAATACGCCGCGTAATCAGATCGGCGCGATAGTGCAAACCAGCCCGCTGATAGCGGGCCGCCACAACCTGCGGCGCCGGCAGTTCCAACTTCGCCAAGGCCTGCAGCAGGCGGAACTCGGCGAAGCTGCGCGTGCGATCCGCTCCCGTCCACAGATAGCGGTCCCCCATCAGCGCCGCCACCATCCCGCCGCGGTGGTAGTGGCGCAGCACGCACTCACCGGCTGGCGTATCGATCACGGCGACCCCACCGCGCCCGCCCGCCTGGGTACGCAAGGCAGCGCGGCCCCGCCAATACTCGGGATCAAACCAGTAACCGTCGACTTGTGGCGACAGGCTGGCGTCGAACAGAATCGCACCTTCGGTGTCTTGGCGCAGTTGTTCGTGCATCGGTGCTGCTGCGGCTCCGCCCTGGTTCATTGTCTGGCGATTCTACATGTCCGCTCCTCAATCCATCTGCCTGCTCCGCACCTCCGCCATCGGCGATGTGACCCATGTGGTGCCGCTGGTCCGCACGTTGCAGCAGGCATGGCCGCAGACATCGCTGACCTGGATCGTGGGCAAGCTGGAACGCAAGCTGGTGGGTGATCTGCCGGGCGTGGAATTCGTCACCTTCGACAAAGGTGCCGGCTGGGCCGGCATGCGCGCGGTGAAAGAAGCCTTGCGCGGCCAGCAATTCGATGCCCTGCTGCAGATGCAGGTGGCCTTGCGCTCGAACCTTTTGAGCCTGGGTATCCACGCAAAGCGCAGGGTTGGCTACGACCATGCACGCGCTAAGGACCTGCACGGGCTGGTCATAAACGAACGCATTCCCGCCCGCACCGGCGAACACGTGCTGGAAGCCATCGGCAGTTTCTGTGAGCCGCTGGGCCTGAAGCAGACTGACGTGCGTTGGGATATTCCGATTGCCGATGAGGATCACGCCTGGGCCGCAGAACAGTTGCCCGGCGATCAACCCACCTTGCTGGTCAGCCCTACATCCAGCCATGCCTTGCGCAATTGGCAGCCGCAGCGCTATGCCGCCGTAATGGACCATGCCGCCACCCACGACTGGCGCGTCGTGCTGATTGGAGGCCCTTCGCCCGGCGAGCGCGGCATGGCCGACGCCGTGCTGGCCGCTTGTCATCACCAGCCAATCGACCTTACCGGCAAGGACACACTCAAGAAATTGATGGCGATGTTCTGCCGTGCGCAATTGCTGCTTACACCGGATTCCGGCCCCATGCATATGGCCAACACGGTCGGCATGAAGGTGCTGGGCCTGCATGCGGCGAGCAATCCGGCACGCTCGGGCCCTTACTCAGATCGTCGCTGGTGCGTCGACAAGTACGACGCCGCCTCACGCAAATACTTCGGCAAACCGGCCAGTGAGATTCTCTGGGGCAGCAAGATCGAACGCCCCGGCGTGATGGATCTGATCGAAATTGGCGAAGTGATCGAACGCTTCGAAGCCGCCGCCGAGGCAATGGGCTACCGCACCGGTTCGCGCTGACCCAACCCCCAGGAATGCAGAATTCTTTTTATCTGCGCCGCATACACCGCACCCGCTTGCGGTGTTTCCGAATGATAGGCGCCCACCGCCCGCCAGGTGTTGCCGTACTTGTCCATCTTCTGGCGCAAATACCACGCGGCCACATAGGCACTCACACACGGGTCGAATAACTGGTGTGGTTTCACGCCATAGCGATCCAGCTCGGACAGATGGACGGAATTGATGCCCATCATGCCAAAATCCGTGCTGCCATCGTTATTGTGGTTAACCGCCCACGGCCTCATGCGCGACTCCTGAAACGCTATGGCGCGCAATACATAGGAATGTACTTGATGGTATTTCGACGCCTCGTCAATGCAATCCGCGTGACAAACGGCTGAGGCAAACAGAAAAACCATCAGTAAAGCACCGCGCATTCGATCAGTCAGCGCCCACGCCATTGCATCAAGGTTCGTCCGCTTGGGTCAAAATGCGTACCATAACGCACCAGGCCGGCCTTTTTCAGATGACAGGTAAGATCGTAGCTGACCAACATGCCGGGGTCGGTATCGTGCAGCAACTCCAGATCAATGGAGCGAATGCGCGGCTCATAAGCAAGCAGCGTTTTCTCCATCTGTGTTTTCAGCAAATGAGCCGAAGCGGGTAACGCACGATAGATCTGGCTTAGATCCGGCAGCCCATAATCGGGAAGATGCTTAAGCGCGCCCGCTCGCGTGTTGAGAATCTGCTTGAGATTTTCCATTACGCTAAGAATTTCTTGCGTAGCTTCGTCACGCTCGTCCAGCGGAACCCCGCCAACGTGGCCGGCAAGCAACTCGTACAAAGATGGCCCGATCGACCTATCGCTTGCCATTTTATGCGTCCATTACCACCGCGGCTGTGTCAGGCACACCCACGTGATTCACAAAATCGATGACAAGGCCACCAGACTCAGAAAGGCTCAACCGCGCTTCGTCCGGCATCTCGCCGCTTTGCATGCGAAGCAGGATTTCGCCCGCCAATGCCGGCAAGACTTGCACATTCAGCAGGCTATCCACATTGCGCGCGCCGGACTCCCTGACCAAGCAGGCTTCCGCCAGAGCGACCAGCAACGCATCGTCGCAGTAGAGCGCCATGCCGTGCTGGCGCTGCAGTCGCTCACTGGTGCGCGCCAACTTCATGCGCACAATGGCCGCCAGCGCGTCCACATCCAGTGGCCGATAAACAATAGGCTGGAAACGCGCGAGCAAGGCGGCTTGAAAGTGATCCGTGAGAACGGGGCGAATATCGGCAAGCAAGGTTTCGCTGCTGATCGTCGGATCCGCATCAACCCGATCCATGATCCGCTCGGCGCCGAGATTGGAAGTCATAATGATGACGCAGTTGCGAAAATCCACCTCGCGCCCTTCTCCGTCTCGCATACTGCCGCGGTCAAAGATTTGATAGAAAATTTCCCGCACGTCGCGATGGGATTTTTCGACTTCGTCGAGCAGGATCACGCCATAGGGACGCTGTCGAACCGCCTCGGTGAGCACACCACCCCGCCCGTAACCGACATAGCCTGGCGGAGACCCCTTAAGCTGGGACACCGTGTGCGCCTCCTGATATTCAGACATATTGATGGTTGTCAGAGAAGCTTCGCCCCCAAACAACAGATCCGCCAAGGCCAGCGCGGTTTCCGTTTTGCCGACACCCGAAGGTCCAACCAGCAAAAATACACCGAGCGGCGAATGCTCGTTTTTCACACCGGCACGGGCCGTACGCAAGCTTTGCGCCAACGCGGCGAGCGCATCGCGCTGCCCAATAACACGATCGGCCATCCGACCTTCCAGCGCAAGAAGACCGACAACTTCATCCTCGACCAAATCCCCGACCGGAACGCCCGTCCACTCGGCCACTACGCGCGCGATCGCGGCGGCATCGACATCCGGGGATACCATGGGCGTCTTACCTTGCGTCCGCGTGATCATCTGGCGCGCGGCGGTTAACGCAGCAGGCGTGGTACCTGCCTCACTGTCACGCCGACCATGGAAAGCGGTCACCTGGCTCAGCGCCTGCTCGTAGCATTCCCGCAAGACATTCATGGAAGCATGCGCTTCGGTGAGTTGCGCTCGAATCAGGTGCAGACGCGCATCCGGCACCCCAGCCCCTGCCTGTCGATCACATTCGGCAACCTGAAGCTCTCGCTCCAGCGCAGCCACCTCGGCGCGAGCGCAAAGCAGCTCCACCGGCGGTGACTCCAGGCCCTTGCGCACACGCGCCGCGGCGGTATCGATCAGGTCTACCGCTTTGTCGGGCAATTGACGATCAGGAATATAACGACGCGACAGCTTCACCGCCGCGACCAGCGCCTCATCCAGAATATGCACCCCGTGGTAAGTGGCATAACGATCCATCAGGCCACGCATCATCAGACACGCTGCGGCGTCGTCCGGCTCATGCACCTTGATGAGTTGAAAACGACGCTCCAATGCCGCGTCGCGTTCAAAATATTCCCTGTATTCAGACCAGGTTGTGGCCGCAATGGTACGTAGCTCGCCGCGCGCCAGCGCCGGCTTGAGCAGATTTGCCGCATCGGCGCCTCCCACGCTATTACCGGCGCCAATAAGGGTATGCGCCTCATCGATAAACAGAAGAACCGGTGTGGCGCAGCGCTGAACTTCGTCGATGACGTTTTTGAGGCGCTGCTCAAATTCGCCCTTCACGCCCGCGCCGGCCTGCAACAATCCAAGATCCAGCGTCAAAATACGCACGTCGCGCAGCAAGGCCGGGACACTCCCCTCAACCACGCGCAAAGCAAGCCCTTCCACCAGGGCCGTTTTGCCGACGCCCGGCTCACCCACCAGGATGGGATTGTTTTTACGACGACGGCCCAACACGTCAATCATCTGCGCGATCTCGCGATCCCGCCCGAAGACCGGATCGATCAGGCCATCGCGGGCCCGGGCGGTCAGGTCGATGGCAAACCGTGCCAGTGCATCCTCATTAGCGGTACGGCTCGCCATGCTTGAAACAGATTTACCGGACACGGATGCATCATCGTATGTCGCGCTTTTATGGCTTTCGAGGCTATCAGCAACGTCGCCGGCCAATGCTTCCACAGACTCCCGATCCAACACCGGTATCAGCCGCTGGATTTGTGCCGCGCTTATCGAGAGCAAGGGCCACGCATCCGCAGCACGCAGCCCATGCGGCGACTCGACCAAGGCCGACAGCAGATGCGCAGAGCGGATCGGCTGTAGCTCATCGCCGGACGACGCGAGCGACCAGGCATCCTGCAGCACATCGGCCAATGCACGCGACAATGCCGGTTTGCCACGCAAATCGTGGGAAAAACGGTCGATCGCCGCCAGCAGGGCTCTCCAAACGGCGTCGAGATCGATGCGGTAATGACGGAGAATGGCTGGAACATCACCGCCACCACACTCAATCAGTTTGAGCAGCAGGTGCTCGAGCGTGATCTCGCCGTGCATACGAGCCTGGCAAAGATTTGCCGCCGCTTCTAGGGCACCGGCAGCATGCGGATGCAGCTCACGTAAAAGATTCGTGGGGTCACGAAGTGTCATGAGGAGGGCCTGTTAAAGCCCGGCCGTGGCAGGGCATGGACGAAAGATCAGGGATACACGCCGAAAACAACGATTTTTTCCGACATGTACGAAGAGTTAGCACTGCCATGGGGTGACGCCAAACAGTGGATTTGTGGACGGATCACAAGCCGTTCGACATCGCCTACCAATGGACAATCAGGAGCAAGCATGCATCCGCAACCCCCTGGCTACGGCGAATCGCCGATTTTCCGCGCGACGACATAGACATCAACGCCGCTCATCGAGCACTCGCTAGAGGACGCTTCGCTGTTCGTGATGACTTGAACCGTGGCGCCCGATTTCTCGTAAAAGGTAATCTCATAGATCTGGCGGTACAGGTCTCTACCCATCTTCTCCGAGGCGAGCGGCACCGCCTTTGTTTTCGATTCGTCCAGTTCCGTCGGATCGGTAATGCCTGCATTTTTCAAGCTCACGATTGCCATGTTGGTCGGCCAGCTTGAACACGCGGGAGCTCTGGCAAAGCAGAGCAGCGGAGTCACGAGAAGCAGCGCGGGGAGCAGTCGTTTCATGGCACCACCTGAAGCCGATGATCGCCACTTTTCCAGACTCGCTCACGCGCCGGGAGAGGCATGATGATGCAACCGTCGGACGCACGGCCTGGATGCGCAGCGCTATCACCGTTCATCATGAATCCGGTACGGCCGTAGGTGTCCGTCATCGGAGACGGATGGAGCCGCATTGTGTAGTTGCCTGCGTGAGGATGGTGGAAGGGCGCCTCAATCGACCAGTAGCCAACAGGAATTGGCGCGACGTTCCTCGCGTCCTGCATATGCGGATCGTTCTTCCCGATGCCGTTGCCTGAGTAACCTTGCCCGACAAGCTCCCCTCCGTCGCGCGTCAAGCGACCCGTACTCTGACTGTATTTCCAAGTCATTTGTTGACTCCATTTTGTAATTGAGGATAAAAAAGGGATGTATGACAGGGGCGGCCTCAAATTCCGCCAAGAAACACTGTTGATGAGGTTTCCAATTTTTCTGCAATCCGGCAGTGTTTTCTGTAGAGGTCTTGCCCTTCCCCGAAGCCTGCTCCGGCTAATACGCCACGTCGGAATACAACTGTTTGGCATCAACCTGCATCAGTGCCAACTCTTCACGCGTCGCGGGAAAATCCGCGTTTCCGGCGCCCGTCCGACCACCGCGACGAAAGCCACGTGGCAAAATCGGAAGGTGGCCAGCGCAGATAACCTGCCTGCGCCGGCCTTGGGAACGATGCGCGCTCAGCGATCGTTCCAACTATCGGCGTGGATGATGTTGCCGTCCTTATACGCCCAGGTGATCTTCTCGTAGCGTAGTTCCACCTCTTCCATGTGGTTGTGCTTGTCGTAGGCAGGGTTCTTGATATCGAGCATCTGCGGGCGAACGGCCACCACCTTCACGTTGTCGATCTTGGTGTTGAAGTACTCCACTTCCTTGCCGGCGTCATCGATCTTGTACCACTTGATCTCCACTGACTTCAGCGTCTGACCACTGGTCACCGCCTTGTACAAGTATGGCGTGGAGGCATCGGTTTCCTTGGTAAAAGCGATCGCCTTGTGCACGCGCGTACCGGTCAGCTTGCCGGTGTTTGAATCCGTCGGAATGCTCACACCGTGATCCAGCGCCACGACCTCGACGCTTCCTTCGCGGCCTTGCACGGTCACCGACCCCTTGATGTCCGCGCCGCCGTCGTCCTTGATCCACATATAGGCAGGAATTGCCATGCTCGATTCTCCTTCAGGTTGGTATTTCAAAAATCCCGGGCAAGATATTTCCGGGGGCGCCCCGAACTCATTGAAGTCGGGTTCAAATTTGCACTGCTCTCAACCGCTGGGCATATCGGGTATCAGCGTGATCTCCACGCGCCGATTACGCGCGCGACCATCGGCGGAATCGTTGTCCGCAATGGGCCGCGTATCACCGTAACCTTGGATGGCAAAGCGCGACGCCGGCACGTCTGAAACGTCCATCAGCCAATTGCGTACCGCCATAGCCCGCGCCACGGACAACTGCAGATTTGTTGCCGCGCCACCCACGTTATCGGTATAGCCCGCCACCAAAATACGTTCTTTCGGATGCGCCTTGATCGCCTCCAGCGCGTTGACGAGCATTCGCGTTGAACCCGGTTTCAGGGTGGCCTGCCCGGTGTCGAACAACGACATGCTGTCCAGCGTGAATATCGTGGGCAGCGGAGGCGGCGACTGATAGGAGGCAATAGCGTCGTTGAGCGCAGGAATGACCGCGGCGCCGTGATACAACCCAAGATCCAGCCTCATCGGCACACCCTGACGCTGGTATCGATCAAGCCGATCGCGCTCGCTCACCAATAGGCTTAGCGCATCGCGGCGTGCCTCGTCATGCACCGCCGGAATCGAGGCAAAGTGACTCAGGTGATCAGTTGTTTGCACGAGCAAGGTTTTGTTGTTGTAAGCAGCGCACCAAAACGCGATAGCGATCGCATATGCCAGTAGGCACAGCGCGTGTGCCAAGGCGCGCAGGCGTGGCGATATCCAAGCCTGCTGCGGCATCGCTTCAATCAAAGGCTGCGGAAGAGGCCATGGAGCTGCTGTCGCGTCGCAACGTGGCGCTCCAACACGAGTGCGCACCTGCAAGAACGACCTCCACACAGAGGAGGTGTCGCCGTGTACCGTCGCCCCAGCATCGATCCATGCGACGCCGTACAACGGCCAAGGCGCTGCAGGCTGTCTGCGCTCCTGCAGCAACGGCAGCGCGACCTCGCGCGTCCAGTCGATCACACCCGACAACGCCGCGGCGCGCCACGCTTTCAGGCGATCTCCATTGGAGCGCCCCATGTCTGCATCGAAGAACTGCGACACCACATCGAAGCGACTCGCATCACGCATCGGCCATGCCGAGGAAATGCCAAACCATGATGGCGAATGCATTTTCTCGTCGGTGACGCGCTGATAGACGGAAAGATAGCCCGGTAAGCGTCTACCCAGCAGGCGTGACGTATCGCTCGCAGCCTGCCTTGCCAGCCGTAATGCCTGAGCCAGGACCTCGACGTCTGCGTGGGCAGATGGTGACAGCATCAATACGATACCGTCCGGTGCACGGCCGTCGCGCCACTGATGCACTGCCACGGCGAGATGCGGCAGGTCACTCAACCGATCGACACGTAACCAGATCGCACCATCACCCACATGAATAAGCGCACCCTCCGAGCCGCTGCGATCAAAAATCCGGTCGAGATGATCACCGATCACCAGAACCAATGGCATACGGGTACGCAGCCGCAGAGGAAGGTAGGATGTCGCCTCGGCCAGCGCAGACAATATCGCGGCATGCTGGATACTCGCGCGACGCAAGCGGAGACTTCGCCAAACCATCAATAACAGGCCAACCGAGGCTGCCAGACCCGCGATGATCCACGCCATCGTCTTATCAACTGGCAATACGCACAACGCAAGACCCATCACCAGCAGCGTGCAAAACGCAACCTGCGCACGGTACGGATAGCCCAATACGCGATAAGGACTCATGGTGACTGGTTCAGCAGATGTGCCAGCTGAGCATCAAGAGCCCGATCGCAAACGACGTACACAAACGCCGCCATGATGGATGCCATGACGGCAGCCGCCCACGACGAAAACCTGGGCAAAGTTCGCCCGCGCGTCTTCTCGATGATGAATGACTGATCACTCGCGGGCTGCAATTTGGCCAGCAACGCCTGCAAAGTCATAATCAACGCATTGCGCTCTGCCTCGCCTTCGCGTGCGTAGCGCCCCTTAAAGCCCAATCCAAGGATGGCGGCATAGCATTGCAGCAACTCGACGTCCGGAGGCGTCTGCCGCATACGCGCATTCAGTTGTTCGAACACACGCTCACCGGCGTCATAATTGCCGAAGCGCTCTACCTGCAGTGGATGTGCCTCCCATTTGCCGCGACCTTCTATCGAAAGGTTCGAGAGAGCTACCTCATCCAGCAAAGCGCACTGCGCATACACCACTTCATCCCGCGCCTCGACCGAAACCTGTAGTGCGTCCAGCGCCCGCTCGAACTCCGTGACCAAACCCACGCAGCGGTCACGCAGCTCTTCTACCGGAGCGACATTGCCACCCTGCGCCAGGAGCGACACTTGCAGCGCCGTCTCACGCAGGCACTCACGCATACCGAAAGCGGCCACGCGCTTTCTCTTGTGGGGAATCGAGCCGATCATGAGGAAAGCACCGCAAATAATTCAAGGGAGGCCTCCGGCACCGAGGCCGGGAGATAAATCTGGCAAGCGCGTGCGGCCAGCATTCGGGCGTGAGCAGGATCTGCCGTATCCAGCGCGAAATACTGGTTTTCCAAACGCACCGGAATAGCCGCCGGTACGCGTTGAACAGCCTTCAACGGAACGCCCGTCAATGCGGAGTTAACAATATGCTCGACATCGTCGGGCGCGCCGATCTTGCACAGACGTGGGATCAACTCCAGCAACTGGAGCGCGGGTAATGAAGCATTGACCGACAGGTAGTAATCAACATCCTTCAGCAAGCGCTCATCGTTGAACTGACCCATCCACGAGGTCGCGCTCCGCTTGGCCAGGCCGATGGGAATGACGCGTGAAGGAATAACCGTATCCAGAAGATCGCGAATGAGCGAATCAAGCCGATTAAAAATTTCATCCTGCCTGGTGTGCTCGTAGAGCGGAATCGCCGACAACGCCGTACCGGTCGAGAACGTCATCAACGCGCCGGCCAATTCAGATAGCACCGCGTACAAGCGTTCCGGCGACTGCTGCGGGTGTGATGCCAGAAACGCCAGCCTTGGCCAATGCGTATGTACGCAGTGCAATAGCCAGAACAAGGACACATCGGCCACGCCAAACTCGGCAACCTGCTCGATGCGCTGACCTCGTCGCGCCGCCAGCGAGGTCGCCTTGGCCAATAGAATGTCCGCGAGTCGCTGCACGCGATCCAAGTGCTTTGCATGAGCCGACAAGAACAGGCAAGGCGGCACATACGTGTCGTCCAGTTGGAACCGACCATGCACGCCACGCTTCAGGCGTGCAACAGGACAAACCACACTGTCATTCATCGATTCGAATTCAAACGCCAGGCGCAGGGCGTGTCGCTCCACCGATAGCTCTTCGACACCACGGCCGTTCTGATCGATGATTTCCGCAAATTCCCGGACATAACGGCGCGGACGAGGCAACGGTGCATCGTCGAACCGGCAATTGTCTCCCTCGGCCAGCAACAGCGGAAGTGCGACAAATACCAGCACAATGTGCACATCCGGTCGAATATCGCGCGAAAGATCGCGAGCAGGCGGCAGGGCATCCACCACGGACGTATCGATGGGGGTGCCGTCCGGTAATCGCAGGACGAGGCGATTCAGCTTGAAGCGGTTTGCGTGCAAAGCCTCTTCGTCCACATCGACGCCCAGCAAGCCCCACGGCTCGGCCAGAGCCAACTCGGCCAACTGCCGATGCGTAAATCGCAGCCACTGTTCCTGCTGTTGAAAATGCTGCGGCGTGAGGATCAACCCCTCGTGCCACAACGGCTTCTGTGCCCGCATGGAAAGAACTCCGTCTGATTCGTAACGAAGCGAATGAGGCCGTAGTCAACAAGACAGTGCAAGCGCGACTTTGCAAAGCGTATGGTGAAACAAAACCTCGAAATTTACCGGGAATGGATGATGCATTTCCGTCCCCCCTATAGCCGACTACGGAAAAGTCCTACACCACAAATCAAACTATTCCTGCCCAACAAGTCGGCATACGTGTAGCTGTTTCCGTCCTGCGTACGCTGCATCCTTGTGCACTGGCGATGGCACCCACCTCCACCTCGTCCAGACAGGGCGTGGTGTTCATGGAACCAAGGCGATCACCGAAGCGGATAGCAGCTTGAATTCCGTCGTTCGGGATCGCGTGCCACACCATCCACCGTGTCCGCCGTGACACAGCGTTATCACTTCCGGGAAAAAAAATGACCGAGAGCTATCAGCACGAGATTCCTAAGGCCCGCGTCAACATCAGCCTTGATCTGCACACAGGCGGCGCCAAGAAAAGAGTCGAGTTACCGCTCAAGTTACTGGCCATGGGCGATTACAGCGCCGGTAAAGAGCAGGCTGCCCTGGCAGAACGAAAAAAGATCGACATCAACAAGGCCAATTTCGACGCCGTACTGACCGAGCTCAATCCCGAAGCAACCATCGCGGTACCCAACGCACTGGTCGATGACGGGAGCGATCTCGTGGTAAGGCTCAACTTCAAAACCATGAAGGACTTCGAGCCTGACGCCGTTGCGCGCCAGATTCCCGAGCTGAAGGCGCTTCTCGCCATGCGCAATTTGCTGCGCGACCTCAAATCCAACCTGCTCGACAACACCACCTTCCGCCGCGAACTGGAGCGAATCCTCAAGGACAAGTCGCTATCCAAGAGCCTGCGCGACGACCTTGAAAAAATTGGCACCGCGCAGCCATCCGGAAACGCCTGACCCTTTCACCCCAGCCAAAAGAAGGCGCGAAGCATCGGATGAGGATGTACCAGAGGGCGACTGTTCGAGTTACCGGAAAACCGCTGCACGCCAGTCAACTTCGCGTGAAACCTCATTCCCCCCGTTTGCAACTCACAAGGACTCATCATGGCAAGCAAGGAAACCCAAGCGAACACCACCAGCGTGGTCATCGATGGCCGCAGCGTTTACGAGTCGCTCTGCGACAAGATCAACCTGAGCCCGGTGCAGGAAGCACGCCCGCTCGAAGCATTTCAAGACAACGACCTGCTCTCCGAATCGCCCGCCGATGAACGCATGGCCCTCGCGGTCAGCGTATTCCTCAAAATGGTCGGTGATGCCAGCCGCCAGATCGATCGCCTGGACAAATCCCTGCTCGACTTCCACATCGGGCGCATCGACGCACAAATCAGCGCACAGCTCGATGCCGTCATGCACTCCCGTGAGTTCCAGCAGATCGAAGCCGCGTGGCGCGGCTTGAAGTTCCTGGTCGACCGCACCGATTTCCGCAAGAATGTGAAAATCGAAGTGCTCGACGTCTCCAAGGAAGCCCTGCAACAGGATTTCGAGGACACACCGGAAGTGATCCAGAGCGGCCTCTATCGCCACGCCTACATCCAGGAGTACGACACCCCCGGTGGCGAACCCATTGGCTCGATCATCTCCAACTACGAATTCGACAACTCGCCGCAGGACGTCGCCCTGCTGCGCAACATCTCCAAGGTCGCCGCTTCCGCCCACGTGCCGTTCATCGGCGCCGTCGGCCCGCACTTTTTCGGCAAGGAGACCATGGAAGAAGTCGCCGCCATCCAGGACATTGGCAACTACTTCGATCGCGCCGAATACATCAAGTGGAAGACTTTCCGCGACACCGACGACGCGCGCTACGTCGGCCTGACCATGCCGCGTGTACTGGGCCGCCTGCCCTATGGTCCTGACACCCGGCCCGTGCGCGGCTTCAACTATCAAGAAGCGGTCAAGGGTCCGGATCACAACCGCTATCTGTGGGTGAACGCCGCTTTCGCCTTCGCCGCCAACATGGTGCAGAGCTTTATCAAGAACGGCTGGTGCGTGCAGATCCGCGGCCCGCAGGCGGGTGGCAAGGTGGAAGATCTCCCCGTGCACCTCTACGACCTCGGCACCGGCTACCAGCCGAAGATCCCCACCGAAGTACTAATCCCCGAAACGCGCGAATTCGAATTCGCCAACCTGGGCTTCATCCCGCTGTCGTTCTACAAGAATCACGACTTCGCCTGTTTCTTCTCTGCCAACTCCACGCAGAAACCGGCGCTGTACGACACCCAGGAAGCCACCGCCAATAGCCGCATCAACGCGCGCCTGCCGTACATCTTCCTGCTCTCGCGCATCGCACATTACCTCAAGCTGATCCAGCGCGAAAACATCGGCACCACCAAGGACCGCCGACTGCTCGAGCTGGAACTCAACAACTGGATCAAGAATCTTGTCACCGAGATGACCGATCCGGGTGACGACCTGCAGGCATCTCACCCGCTGCGCGAAGCCAAGGTCACCGTGGAAGACATCGAGGACAACCCCGGTTTCTTCCGCATCAAGCTCTTCATCGTGCCGCACTTCCAGGTGGAAGGCATGGATATCGGCCTTTCGCTGGTGTCGCAGATGCCCAAGGCCAAGAGCTGAACTACCTGGCAAGCCACAAGAGCAACGATCGTCTCTGTCGCACCATCATGGCTTGGGTGCGGCAGAGGCGTCACATGGTCAAGCACGCTTAACAAACGAATCCGTACCCATGCGAAAACAACCGGATAACCAGACGAGAATAGATAAATCACTTGTCTTTCTCTTCACCTTCCTCTGCCTAACAGCGTGTTACGCACAGGTGTCGATACCGCAAGGATTTTCCTCCTATGCGTCCGAGCCTATCGGCAATGGAGCAACCTGCCATGCAGGAGCTGTACTTGACGAAGACGGAATGAACCAAAAGCCATTCGCCTATGTGGAGGACCTCGATCATCGGGTCCGCTGGACAGCGCCGATCGCCTTGCCGAACGATGCTTATCAAGCACGTTTGACGCACTGTGAACGGCTCAACGATGCATTGTACGTGCTGATGCAAGCCGACACGCAACAGCAACAGACGCTCTCTCAGACACTACTTCAAATAGTCAAACTAAATGCCGCGAATGGCGCAGTCATCGGATCGACTTACGTCGATGTGCCTGGCGTCAAAGATGCGTATTCGTCATGGGTAGATAAGGGCAATGTAAACTTTCAAGCCGAGAAAGAGAAATTGATCATCTCCGGACACTACTTTCGTCTGGCCGACCCGAACGACCGCAAGACATTTGAGATAGATATAGACACGAAGGTTGCTCAAGCTGATCAAGGGAAGAACTGATGAGCAGCAATGATCAATTTATCACCGATCTCTATCCATCCGCGCAAATAGTCTCCCAGGAATTTGGCATGTCTTGGGAGCTGATTCTTGCTCAAGCCGCTCAGGAGACGGGTTGGGGCCAAAAAGTACTTCCCGGCACGAACAACATTTTCAACATAAAAGCCAACAGCAGCTGGCAAGGCGCAACCAAGACTTTCAATGTCTGGGAAATCGAAAATGGCAAGAAAGTTTGGAAGGACGAACCCTTTCGTTCTTATGAATCGATAGAAGACGCCTTGCGGGATCGAGTGAAGTTTTTACAAGAAAACCCACGCTACGCCAATGCAGGCTTATTCGATCAAGGAACTCTTGGATTTTTCGAAAAGGAAGCAGATG
Source organism: Dyella flava (assembly GCF_016904955.1). GTDB lineage: Bacteria > Pseudomonadota > Gammaproteobacteria > Xanthomonadales > Rhodanobacteraceae > Dyella_B > Dyella_B flava. The sequence continues at coordinate 244,408 of NZ_JADIKE010000035.1, forward strand.
CGTTGCAAAAAGGTGGCTATGCCACCGATCCAAATTATGCACAAAACCTAAAAACCGTATTCAACGGACCAACCATGCAACGAGGCATCGCCTCGGCAAAACGCAACCAAATACCAACCACTTCGAATGTATCCACCCCCACGAAGACTGATCTAAGTACGAGCGCACTGCATCGTCTCGACGATAAATCGACGGACCAAACCGGTGGCGCATTTGCCAAAAATTACGCCAAGAAGCTTTCGATGACATCGACACATCAGCTCAGCCAAGCCTACCATTTGCACATCGCAGGCAGCTCCGCTCCGTTTTCCGTGCTCAGCTTCAAGGGCAAGGAAGCTTTCAGCAAGCCCTATCGCTTCAAGATCAAAGTCACCAGTCCTATCGCGGACCTGACGATCACTTCCGTGCTGGGCAAAATGGCGAGCCTCACCATTCAGCCCATCGATACCACCGCCGCGTCCCTGCGTGTGCTGGTCGGCAATCTGGCCGATACACTCGCCACCCCGCCCCCCGCGCGTGTCTTCCGCGGCTTGATCACCCAGTTCGATCAGCTGTCCACATCGCCTGATCAAACGCACTACCGCCTGGTGCTCGAGCCACGCGTGGCCGATCTGTCGCGTGAAGTCACCAGCCGACTGTTTCAGCAACAAACCGCGCCGGAGATCCTGGAAGCCGTGCTGCGCCATGCCGGTCTCACCGCCAATGACTTCCAGTTCAAGCTGCGTGCCAGTTATCCGACGCGGGAATACACCACCCAGTACGAAGAAACCACACTCGCGTTTCTCCAACGCATCGCCGCGGATGAAGGGATCTGGTTTCGCTTTACCCAGACCGATGACCGCGAAGTCATCGTCTTCGGTGACGATATTGACGCTTACGACCGCAGTGGCCTCACCGTGCCCCTCCGTGCCGATGCTGGCCTGGAAAGCGTGGGCGCCGAGGCGGTTAAATCGCTCGCACAACGCCGCCGCCGAGTCACCCAATCGGTGCGTCTGCATGACAACAACCACCGCACCGCAGGCGTCTCGCTACTCACCGACGCTAACCTCGCCCGCGACGACAGCACTACCGCCGGCACCGACTACCGCTGGGGCGAGCATCAAAAAGACCCCAGCGATGCCCAACGCCTCGCCCAACTACGCCACCAGGCCCACCTCACCCAGCAGGTCCTCTACGACGGCACGGCCAATGCGCTCGCTCTCGCGCCGGGAAGCGTGTTGCAACTGCGCGACAAGACCCTGCCCGATGCGCCACACGGCTTGGTGATCACCGCCGTCACCCACATCGCCGCGCGCGACCAGCCTTATAGCAATACCTTTGAAGCCATCCCCGCTGATCGTCCCTATCGCAGCCAACCACTGCCCTGGCCCAGCATCAGCGGCCTGCTGCCCGCCCGCATCATGTCGCCCGGTGACTACAAGTACGCCTACCTCACCCCGGCAGGCGAATACCGCGTTCAGCTGCCTTTCGATCTGGACAACTGGAGCCCCGGCGGCACCAGCCGCCCGGTGCGCCTGGCCAAGCCCTACAGCGGCCGCGACTACGGCCATCACTTTCCGCTGATCGATGGTGCGGAAGTCATCCTCGGCTTTACCCAAGGCGATCCGGATCGCCCCACCATCGTTGGTGCCGTCCACAACAGCCAACGCACGGACCTGGTCACCAACCAGAACAACACGCGCAACCTGATTCGCACCGCCGCCCAGAACGAGCTGCGCATGGAGGATCGCGAGGGTATCGAACACATCCACCTGACGACGCCCACCCAGACTAGCGAGCTCAATCTGGGCCACATGGTGGATGGGCAGAACAAGGAGCGCGGTAGCGGGGCCGAATTGCGTACCGACGGGCACGCCAGTGTGCGTGCGGCCAAAGGCTTGTTCATGAGCGCCGATGCGCAGCCGAGGGCAAATGGCCAGCAATTGGATATGCAGGCGGCGATGGCGCCACTGCAACAGGCGCAGATGCATTTGCAGTCCTTGTCGGAGGCCGCACAGACAGCCCACGCCCTCGCCGCCGACACCGCCGCACAAAAAGCATTGATCGAGAACCGGCTCAAGGATTTGCAGGCGCGCGTCGCCCTGCTGAGCGCGCCCGATGGCATTGGCATCACCACCGGCGACTCGCTGCACCTCAACGCCGCGCAGAACCTCATCGCCACCGCCGGTGGTCACCTCGATGTCGGCGTCATGAAGCGCCTCACCGTCGCCGCGGGCGAGCTAGTTTCCGTGTTCGCGCAAAAGCTTGGTATCAAGCTTTTCGCCGCCAAGGGCAAAGTTGAAATCCAAGCGCAAAGCGATGCGCTGGATCTTCTCGCCGATCAGCAGTTGCGCGTGGCAAGTGCGAAGCAAGACGTGCAAGTCACCGGAAAAACCAAGGCGGTGATGGCCTGCGGTGGTGCGTCGTTCACGATCGAGAACGGCGGTTTTGTTTTCACCTGCCCGGGGGAATTCCGGATCAAGGCGAACTCTTTCGTCTTCGAGGGGCCATCGAACGTCAGCACGCCGTCGCCCATCTTCCCCAACAGCGAACTCGTCGCTGCCCGCAGCTATCCCTGGACACGCTAACCATGATCATCAGCCCCCCTTTCCTGCCGCAACCGGACCCTACCTTCCGCAACGCGGATGCCATCGACCCCGTGATGGATGCGGTGGAGGGCTTCGAGCTCGCGCACGGCATCTACCCGATCGCCTTCGATCGCCGCTGGCACGGCGGTGTGCATCTTGCGCCGAACATGGACATGGAGGTTCGCGCCATTGCCGATGGCGAAGTCGTTGCCTACCGCGTGTGCCAGCACGTATACGATCGGGGCGAAGGCACGCCCGACAGTAACGCCGGCTTTGTCCTGCTCAAGCACACCACCGAAACCGGCGACGGCCGTACTCTCACTTTCTACTCGCTCTACATGCATTTGCTGGAACTGGCCGGCTACCAGTCCATTGGCGCCGACGCGCAACTAATCCCGGCATTCCTGCGTAGGCCGGTGGGTCACCCCTATCGCAAGGTGATTCCCGCCGCCCAGCCCGGCGGGGGGCAGAAGGTTTACCGCAAGGACATCCTCGGCTGGATCGGGCAGTGCCATGGCCAGAAACATCTGCATTTCGAAATCTTCATGACACAGGAGGATTTCAACGCGTACTTTGGTACCACCCAGCTTGGCAATACGCATCCACGCACCCCATCCAGCACCGACTATTGGGGGCACAGCTACTACGTGATACCGGGCGGACAAACGCTCCGCAGTACGGCTCCAAGCCAATTTGACTCGCACTACTTTCCCACCCTGCAGCAGGGGCAGCTCGACGACGACCACACGCTATACGTGGAAGCGTATTTCGACAAGGGCCATCGCTACACGCAATCGTGGATCGACAAGGGGGACGGACACCGGATGCCGCTCACCGACAAGCCGGTGAAGGAGGAGGACTACGAATACCAACTCTACGAGCGTGCCACCAAGCTGTATCCGGGCTGCCCCAGTGACGGTTACGAACTGCTGCGCTTCGGCCGCATTCTGTCCAGTCCCGCGACGCTGACCGACGGCCAGGTCACTACGGGACTGGGTTTTGCATCCGGCATGGCGGGCGATTCCCGTCCCATGCACATCGAAAGCCCCTGTGCCACCTGGGTTTCGGTCATGTTCGATCAAGGGAAAAGAGGCTACATCGACATCCATCACCCCAGCATCCAGAAGCTTTCCGACGCGGATTTCCCGTGCTTCAAAGGCTGGCAAAAACTCAGCGAAGGAAACGGCCCCTTCAACGGCGACGGCCTGTGCGACATCGACTCGCTGAAAAAGCTCGTCAAAGATGTCGCCGATCATCAGACCGCGCAAGAAATCGCCCAGAAACAGGAATACAAGAAAGAAGACATCCTTGCCCGCTATATCAAGTTCAACGACAAGGTCCGCCAACAACTACACGGATTCGTATGCCAAGCGCCCAGCGAATGGGACAGCTCCAGCAACCACGCGCGATATCAAAAGCTCATGGCCGAAGGGGAGTTCTACCACGGCGACGAGCCGGGCTACGACGCATTCATCAAGCTGCTGTCGTCGTTTCAGTTTTGGGATAAGACGGGCTTCAAACCGGGGGAGAAGTTTTGGTTCTTTCATCCGCTCGCGTTCATTCGACACTTCAGGAAGTGTGGGTGGTTGAGTACTGACGAAATAGCGTCAACGTTCCCCAAATACGCATATTACAAGTTAGCGCAAAACACCTATAGCGCCATAACAAACAGCGTGAACGCAACAATAACAAAGCAGATCGCAACAGAACGAGTCGGCAAGTACAAAACCGCTCTAAATATAGCTATGCGCAAATACGGGATAGCAAACAACCGCAACCGCCAAGTCCAATTCTTAGGGCAGGTTTTTCTTGAAACTGATCGATGGAATACCATTAAGGAATATGGCGAGGGTAGATATAACCCAACGCAACCTGCGACGGAATATTACGCGGCATTCTATGGCAGAGGAGTCCTACAGTTAACGTGGGCAGATTTATACGATGCCTATGGTGCGTTTATGCATTTGGCCAATAACGCTTCTGAAATCTACGCCGACCCAAGGATCTCAAAGACATCAGCTCATTGGTTTGGCGATCCCAGGCAGAAAGATGCACAAGGAAAAGTAGTTATTGCCGGGCGTAAGCAAACCTGGTGTCCACGCTACGATCCACAGACAATCTGCGAATCCCTCGACTTGACTTGTGATAGCGGAGGGTTCTTTTGGATTTACAAGCATCATGATGGGGTTAGAAACATTAATCGTGTAGCAGACTTACCTGTAAACCAGGCTTCCATTGCCCGTGTTTCTATATTGGTAAATGGTGGCGGCAATGGCTTCTATGAAAGACAAGCATTTAGCTTGTTTGTCGCGAAGCGCCTAACAGATATGACCAATGTAGATCAAATGTGCACATTTACGCCACCCAAGTGCAGCAAAAGCATCACGATTAATTATTCAAACATTGAGGAATAACAGGCCATGAAAAAATCAGCAATATTCATTCTATTTATATCAATGACCTACAGCATAACTTCATACTCTCAGGCAGTTACCCTTAAACCACCACTCTCCGCCCCGGAAACAATTCCCAATAACATCCGCTCTTTACTTGTGGAATTTGGAACTATCAAGTCAGACGCAAATAAATCGCTTACTTGGAATCAAAATGGAGAGCACCACTACTTCCTTCAGATTCAGGATGAAGGTGGAGGGTGTGCGATCGTGGACGTCAATAGCAAAACATCGACTTACCGTACGTTAGATTCTTACGGACAATGCCAAGTCATCCTTGCCCCAAAAGTCGTGGATCTGACTGGCAATGGGTCAGCTGGCATCGTAATCACTTTGCGCCTTCAATCAAATGGCACGGAGGATACCTACACCGAACAAACCAATGCCTATATATACGTCCGAGAAAAGTCAGAATTCTGTAAGAACGACGATGCTGGAAGTTTTGCCAATGGGACGCGGGTCGCGAATTCAGTACTTAAATTCGGCCCCTCCGACTGTAGGTAACTGAAGCGAACGTATTTGCCACGCGCAGCGAATCGCAGAGATTGCAATGGATTCGACATGAAACATATGAATGAAATCACGGCACTTACCTTCACTCCGGGAGCTTTCCTGCGCCTGATGCAATTAAGTAGTCCCAATAATCAACAACGCGCAATCCGCTTCCGACATGCACCGCCGAAATATGCCGCCATTTTTTAACTGACGAATGACGATAAGCCCTTCATAGAATGCACGGAAACCGACAATGAAATCCCCCATTCGCAAAGGCGATCCACTGGAACACGGCGGTGAAGTCACCATCGCCTCGCCATACACCATCTTTATGGGCAAGGCATTGGCCCGTCAGGGCGACGAGGCCGTGTGCGCCCTGCATGGAAAAACGATGATTGACGAAGGCAATCCGTCCTTTCGTGACCGGGATGGCAAGCCATTCGCGATACATCAGCATCGTTGCGCCTGCGGCTGCCGTGTGATGTCGTCGCTCCCCAACGTGCATATCGCCTCCTGACGATGCCGGTTGATCTGTCCGCCGCGGGTCGGCCGAGTGCCTACCCCACTCATAAGCCACGCTTCATGCCGTGGTTGGTGGGGTGGCTACTGTGTTGTGCCACAGGTGTCGTTCTCACGTTGCTGCTGTGGCCTGCCCATACGCCAACGCAAACCCCGCTGTTCTGGTTCTGCCTTGTTGGCGTGCCGAATGTGGTGTTTTGTTTTGCGCTGGGTGTTACCCGCTCGGTGTATGAGGCCGCCTATAGGCAAGCGTGGTACCGCCATCAGCATCGGAAAACCTGGCTTGATGACCGCGTACGTTATGCGCAGCGACCGCTACGAGTGCTAGGCGTGGGGTACTGTTTGCCGGTTAAGCAGCCCAGCCTCGCCACCGTCGTGGCAGGAGCCACACCCTTGATCACGTCGCAGCCGCCACGCAGCGGCTCAGGCCTTTTAACGCATAGTCGTTTCGCCGACGACGATCCACGCATCGATGCGTCTGTGGACGCATGGCGAGAGTCCGCGTCCGATTCTGCCCTGGATGACGTCACGCATCCGCCAACTCCCGCGCACGCACCGCCGGGTGATCAGGTGCCTCCAGTTGTGCGAATCATAGAGCACGCGCTCGCCCCACTCGCGTCAGTCTTGCACGCGTTGTCGCAACAAGATTCGGCACGTGCGCCAGCCGTGCGGGTGCTGCCTTCACTCGATAAGGCAGACGAACGCGTGCAGCAAGTACGTCAGGCCCTGCAACGCGCTAGCTTGCCTGAGTGGGAATGTCACGCCGTTCCCGCCGATGATGGCCTGATGCTCGCCGATACGTGGCTCGATCTTGATGAGAATCGTCCGCTTTTGATGATCGCTGCCGAGTGGTACGACACACCACTTCCTGACAGCACAGAAGGGGCCGTGGCAGTGCTGCTGGCTCCTGAGGCGTTGCCACTACCTGAGTCGGTGGTTGCTTGCGGAACGTTGCATCGCCCGGTCAACGGCGCCCTTGATGTATTAAGCGATGTCCTTGCAAACGCCGCACTCTGGGGCCATGCCGATGCGACATCCGTTTCCCATACATGGATCAGCGGACTGGATGCCTCGCATGATTCGGCGTTTCTTGCGGCGCTCGAAGCGGCTTCATTCACCGCAGTCAAAACATCCGACGCGCAACAGCGCCTCGATCCCGTGGTGGGTCGCTCCGGCGCGATGGGCGGCTGGCTGTCCATCGCCGCGGCGGTCGAATCCGGCGCGACCGCACCACAGCTGATCTTTCATATTGCGCAGGCCGCACAGGCCGCCATCCTTTACGTGAATCCGCCTGCTTCCCATGACAACTCCCACGAATAACCTCAAGGCCCTCGCTGCAAGCGAATCGACACCACCGGTGACCAACGCCCCTGGCATGCTGGGGTCGGCGCTGATCGCCGTGGCGCTTGCCACGGCAGCTCTCGCGTTAGTTTGGCTGGGGGGCGATGTTGTTCACACGCCCACGACGCATGCGAAACAAACGGCCTCGATAGGGATATTGAGTACGCTCGCCGCAGTGTTGATGATCCACTTACTCGCCTTTGGCAGCGTCGCTTATCATTTGGCTGGGCGGCTGTTTCGATGGGAAACCCGCCACGCTGATGCCGCTACTCCTAACAGCGCCAAACACGACACCCCGTTCGCGCTGTTGTGCGACGCCCTTCGTGACCGCTACGGCTGGCGCTGGCGTTATCGTGATCGCTGGTTGCTGGTGTGCGGCGATGACGCGGTGGTCGATGCGGTGGCACCTGCACTGCGTAAGGAAGGTTATGCCGTTCACCCCGGCATGGTATTGCTGCACGCTGGCTCCGGCGACAAGTTAGACGCGGCGCGACTGCGCGCCATCGCCAGCCTGCGCCGCCTTCGTCCGGTCGATGCGATGGTTCTGGTGTTGGCCAACCAAGACGAGAAGGCCGCTTCATGCAAGGCGGATGCGCTTTCCAAGCCATGGTTGGCACAAACCACCGCCTTGCACTGGGCCGCTCCGACCTATGTGTTGAATGTCGTGAACGTGGATGGCGCCATGCCCGAGCATGGCGAAGCGATCGCGTGTACGTGGCAAGGCCGTGTCGATGCGGAGCGGGAAACCACGGCGCTGGCCGAGCTTTCCCGCCTGCTGGCGGATACCGCCGTACAACGCATGAGCGAACAGCGCCAGGTACGTTACCTCGCGCAACTGTCGAGCTACATCGCCCTGCAGGGTGCCGCGTGGGTGGAGTGTCTCGCACAAATCGGCCGCGGTTATCGCCGGCAGGCGTTCATCGCGGGCGTGTTTTTTTCGCCGGCCTTCAAACCGAAGCCGGATCACGTGGCGGGTTTCGACAACGCCGCCCCATCCCATCAAGCCACCTGGGAAGCCATCGCCGCCCACAGCCGCCGTGTGCACGAACATCGCGTGGGTTTCTCGTGGTCGAGCCTATTGGCCTGGGCCGTTACTGCCGGTGTGATGGCGTGCATGCTCGGCACACTGACCTCATTCACGCTCAATCGCAACGCCATCGTGCGCGCACAAACCGCCTTGCAGACGGTTCAGGCCGCCAAGACGCGTACACAGTCGCTGCAGGCGCTGGATGGGGTGCAAAAGGAGCTGAATACGCTGGAGTCGTATCAGCAGCACGGCGCGCCGTGGCGCATGCGCTTTGGCTTGAATCGGGACAAAGCGCTACAGGAGGCGTTGTGGCCACCGTATGCCGCGGCAAGCCATCGCGTTTTGGTGCAGCCGTTGCGCGCAGGGCTGGAGCAGCAGTTGCAACAGCTTGGCACCCTGTCCGACCAAGTGCTGGCGAGCCGCGGCGATGACACCGTGAAAGGGGCTTATGCGGATCTGAAGGCGTATTTGATGCTGGCCGAACCCAGCCATGTGGAGGTGCCCTTCCTCACGCAGCAGTGGCTGGCCACGTCGGCCGCACAACGTCCGCCGGATGCGTCGCTGAGCGTGGGGGCGTGGAACGACCTGATGCAGCACCTGGTGACCTTCCAGGTGAATCACCTGGCCCAAGCACATCTGCCCACCGGTGTATCGCTGGCCGTGCCGGTCGATCCGGCTCTGGTGAACGCGGCGCGTCAGACGCTGGTCGGCGTGATCGGCCTGCAAAACTCGACCGATACGGTGTATCAGCAGATCCTGGCGGAGAACCGCGACAAGTATCCTCCGCTGTCCCTGCAGACCCTGCTGGGGGACAGCAGCAGCCGCGGCGTGTTCGCCACCTCCGAAACCGTAGCCGGTGTGTTTACCCGCAGTGCCTGGGACGAACGCATCGGCAAGGCGATTGACGAGGCCGGCACTACCCGCACGGTGGCGGGCGATTGGGTGCTGAGTGATACCAAGGCCTCTTCCACGGCGCCGTCAGCTGATGCCTTGCGCACGGCGCTGCGCGCACGTTATTTCAACGATTACGCACGCGCCTGGCAGCAGTTTCTCAACAGCGTGCGCTGGCAGCCGGAGGAGTCGCTCTCTGGTACCGTCGATCAGATGAACCTGCTGGCCGATCCGCAACGCTCGCCGTTGTTGGCGCTGTTCAAGGTAATCGTGTATCAGGCTGGCGCGGGTACGGAGGCGGCGTCGCTGTCCGATGCGCTGGTGAACAAGGCGAAACAGCTGGTGCACCGCGACGAAGCCGATCCCTCCAAGCACGCCGCGCCAACCAGTGCTTCGCCGCTGGCCAACGCGTTCGGGCCGCTACTGCAACTGGCGGGTGGCGACAATGCGGACGCATCGCAGAGGGGGGCGCTCGGCACTACCGGGACCGACATCAGCCTGTCGCGTTATCTGGAGCGTGTGACGGCGGTGCGGCTGAAGCTGCAGCAGATCATGATGAGCCCCGATCCGGATGCGATGTCGCGCGTGACCGCGCAAGCCATCCTGCAAGGCAGGACGTCCGAGTTGGCCGAGAGCCGCGACTACGCCAGCCGGGTGGCAGCCAGCCTAGGCCAAGCCTGGGGTGGCTTGGGTGATGCGCTGCTCCAGCGTCCGCTGGACCAGGCCTGGGATGCGGTGCTGAAACCCGCAGCGACCAGCCTCAATGAGACGTGGCGCAGCACCCTGGTGTCGGACTGGCACGCCAGCTTTGATGGACGTTACCCCTTTGCCGATAGCGACAACGATGCGTCGCTGCCGGAACTCGCGCGTTTCCTGGCGGCGAACAACGGCCTCCTGGTCCAGTTTGTGCAAACCCAACTGGGCGGGATCCTCGAACGCCAGGGTGATCATTGGGTGGAAGTGCAAGGCACAGGGCGCCAGACCCTGCATGTCGACCCCGCTTTTCTGGAAGCGCTCAATCGCCTGCAACACATCGCCCATGTGCTGTTTCCCTCGGGCGACTCACGCTTGCGCTATGAACTGCGCGCCGTGCCCACGCCTGACGTGACTGATCTGTCCATCGTGCTGTCCGGCCGCGAATTGCATTACTTCAACCAGCGCGAAGCCTGGATGCCGTTCGAATGGCCGGGCGATGCCTTGGACAACACCACCCGCATCGATTGGCAGACCCAGCAAGGGGGCTTGCGCTCGTCGCTGGAATTCGAAGGCCGCTTCGGCCTGATCCGTTTGCTGGAACGCGCCACGGTCACGCCACAGGACAGCGCGCGTTATCTGCTGACCTGGAAACCCTCGCCGAGCGCCATGCCGGATCTGCGCGTGCAGTTGCGCAGCGAAACCGGCAAAGGGCCGTTGGAGGTGTTGGCGCTGCGGCATTTTGTGTTGCCGACGCGCATTTTTGTGGGTCATGGCAATAGCACACCGCGACGCGTCGCAGGCGGCCCCTTCCCACCCGACGGCGTCGCCGCATCGGGCGACGCGCCCTCCTCCCTGTTGCCGCGCATTGCGCTGCCGGAAAGAGACTGAGCATGTTCACTAATCTGCTGAAAAAAATGCTTGGCGCACGCAGTCCGGAAGCACTGCTACAAGAACGGTTGGCGGTATGGGCCGACTGGGTGTCGCCATTGCCAGGCACGGATGGAGTGGGCCGCGATGTCGCCTACGAAGATGCCTTCCTGGCCATTCGCGATGAAGTTGCCAAGCTTTCGGATATCGACGACGCGCTGATCGCACGCTCCTGCGAACAACTGCTGAAGGAAGTCGGAAAGGATCTTCGTCTGGCCGGCTACTACGCTTTCGCACGCTTGCGTCAACACGGCACAGCGGGTTTTGCCGATGGCCTGGAACTGACGACTGCCCTGGTGGAGCGTTACGACACCACCATGCAACCCTCCCGCCAGGAGCCCAAGAAAGGAGCATTGGAATGGCTGGCCGCCACGCGCATGATGGATCTGCTCGCTACGCGCGGCGCGTTCGAACCTACCGACCTGGAGCGTGCCATCGCGGCGCTGGATCTGTTGGTCAGGCGCACCCAGACCTGGCCCGAAGGCATGCGTCCCAACCTACAGCCATTGGTGTCGCGCTTCGAGGCCGATGATACGCCCGCGCCTGCCTGCGCATCCTCCGTCGCGCAAGTGCACCCCGCCGCCAAAGCGCATCCTGCACCAAGTGAAGTTTCCTCCACACGCGATTTGATCGAGCGCGCACGTGTTATGGCCACCTATCTGCGCAATCAGGACAATGGTTATTTGCCTTCGGCACGCTTGGTGCGCTGCGTGCGTTGGGATACGGTGCATGAAGTGCCACCCGCAGACAATAAGTCGCGCACGCGCCTGATGGCGCCGCGCAGCGAGCTTCGCCAGCAGCTGAAGCGGCTGGTTCTGCAAAAGCAGTGGCACGAACTGCTGGAACGGGTGGAAGGCGCCTTTATGGAAGGCGCGAATCATCTGTGGCTGGATCTGCAGTATTTCCAGCACGTGGCGCTGGACCATGCCGGCTCGCCCTATCGCGAATGGCGCGACCTGCTGCATACGGATTTCTCATTGCTGCTGTCGCGGCTGCCGGGCGTGGAACGGCTGGCCTTCAGCGACGGCACGCCGTTCGCCGACGATGCCACGCTGGAATGGATCGCACGCAACACCGTGGTACACGAACTCGATCCCGTTCATGGCCGGCCCGCTGCCATGCCGACCGGCGAAACGGAGGAAGGGGGCATTGACTGGCCGGAAATCGAGGCGCAATCACGTAGTCTGCTCGATAGCGAAGGACTCGATGCCACGCTGGCATGGCTGACCCAACTGCCCGGCCCCATGTCAGCGCGCCAACGCTTTCTGCAACGTTGGCTGATGGCTCGCCTAACCGATCAAGCTGGCCGCGCCGATCTGGCGCAACACCTGCTGCATGAGTTGGATGCATCGGTATGCGAGTTGAACGTGCTCGATTGGGAGCCTTCGCTCGCATTCGAGGTAAAACAGCATTTATTGCATGTGCTGCGGCAGGGCCTGAACCGTAAGCACGCGGACAAGACTGTGCTGGCCGAGCGCATGGAACAACTGCTTGGCGACCTGACCCGGCTTGACCCCGCACGCGCCGTCACGCTGAGCTGACACTCTTTACTCACGGATATCCTCCATGGACGACCCCATTCTGCGTTACTACGAAGCCGAGATGCGCTACCTGCGTGAAGCAGGCAAGGAATTTGCACAACGGTACCCGGACCGTGCGCGCATGCTTAACATCGATCGGGTTGGCGATCGTGACCCTTATGTGGAACGGCTGCACGAAGGCTTTGCGTTCCTTACCGCGCGTCTGCGCCAGAAGCTCGATGATGAATTGCCGGAATTGACCGAAGGCTTGGTGAGCCTTTTGTGGCCACACTACTTGCGCATGATTCCGTCCCTGTCGATTCTGGAGCTCCTGCCTTCGCGCGAAACCCTGCAGCGGACGGAAGTGTTGGATGCTGGTGTGGCCGTGCGTTCAGACGTGATCGGCACCACCGGGGTGTGCTGTCTGTATCGCACCACACAGCCTGTAACCCTGCAGCCCATCAGCCTGACCGAGGCAATGCCCGCGGTGCGACACGATGGCCGCTCGGTGATTCGACTGCGCTTTGAGCTGGATCATTCCGCCCGGCGCGAATCGGTGGACCTTTCCACCATTCGCCTGTACTTGAATGCGGATCTGCCCGTAGCAGCCGCGATGCATCTCGCGCTGACGCGTCACGTCAACGCGGTGGCCTGGCGTATTCCGCAAGTGCGCGATGGCGAGGCAGTACCGTTGCGCGACGTGCGCTTTCTGCCTGGCGGCTTTGCAGCGCAAGACCGCCTGTGGCCCAAGGCAGAAACCGCTTTCTCCGGCTATCAGCTGTTGCTGGAGTATTTCACCTTTCGCGAGAAATTCCTGTTCGTGGACCTGTGCGGCCTGGACATCTCGCAGTTGCCCGAGCAGGCCAGCAGCTTCGAGGTGGAAGCGTTGCTGGACCACGACTATCCACTCGATAGGCGCTTCAGTGCGGAGAACGTAAGGCTATTCTGCACGCCCATAATAAATCTGTTTGAACTGGACGCCGAACCGATCCATGTCAACCATCACGATACGGAATATCGCGTGGTGCCCGCTCACCATCATGGCGAATACGTGGAAACTTATTCGGTGGAAGCGGTGGAAGCGTTCGATCACGCCACCGCCGAACGCCACGCCTACGTGCCATTTTCAAGTTTTCGTCACCGTGGCGGCATGCTTCGGCATGAAGCACCGGAGCGCTACTTCCATACGCGGGTGAGGCAAGGCGTGAATGGTTTGTACGTCACCTCGCTCATCCTTGGCGGCCATGCGTGGTCGTCGATGCAGAATCTTCCGGAAGAAACGCTTTCACTGCGCGTGACGGGAACCAACGGCATGCTGCCGCGCAAAAGTCTGCGCGAAGCCGGTATCGACCAAATGGTTGGCGACGCGCCGAATGTCGCACGCGTACGCCACCTGTGCACGCCTACGTTACCGGTCTACCCCCCGATGAATGATCGTTTCCAGTGGCGGGTGCTGTCGCATCTGGCGCCAAACTTTCTTTCACTGATGGATGCGGAGGTCTTGCGCGGCGCACTGGCCTTGTATGACTGGACGGATGACGAACTCAACCGACGCCGCCTCGCCGGCATCCACCAGGTGACGCAGACCCTGCAAGAGCACGTTTCCGGCGGAAGCATCGTGCGTGGTGTGTTGATCCAGATAACGCTGGACAGCCATGCTTTCGCAGGCGAGGGTGACATGCATCTGTTCGGCGAACTGCTGCACCGCTTCTTTACGCAGTACGCCGAAATGAATCTGTACACCCAGCTAAGGATCGTAAGCCTGCCCGACGGGCAACGCATCACCTGGCCGCGCAGCTTTGCAGAGCGGTCTCCGCTGTGAGCGCAGATACCGTGACCACCATGACACCCTTGCTACCGGCGTTGATGGACCGTGCGCCGCACATGCAATTTTTTCAGCTTTGCCGGTTGCTGGAATTGCAAGCACCGGAACGCCCCGGCCTGGGCACACAGGATCATGCTGACCACGAGCCCGTCCGCTTCCGCCCTTGGCCACGCATGGGCTTTCCGGCATCGGAAGTCTGCGCCGTCGAGCAGGACGACGAGCACCCGCACCGTCCTCCCGATGTACGCACCACCTTCATGGGGCTGTACGGCGTGGATGCGGCCATGCCTTCGCATCTGATCAACAATATTGCGCTACGACGCGAAGGCCACGAAGCGGTGATGGCCTTTCTGGATACCTATCACCATCGGCTTGTAACGCTGCTGCATCGCGCTTGGTCCAAGTACCGCTACCCGGTGGGCTTTGCGCCGGGTGGCAGCGATGAACGCTCGCGCGATCTGCTGGCCTTGGTCGGTTTCGGCCTGGGCAACAAACCGGCACAGGCCGGTTTGCCCGAAGCACGCGTACTTGCCTTGCTTGGCCTGCTCAATCAGCGCACGCGCACCGCGGGAGGATTGGCTGGCGTGGTGGCGTTGGCGGTGCCTGGCATTGACGTGGATGTGGAGGAATTCCATCCGGTGTGGATCAAGGTGGATGCACCTGCATGCCTCGGTAGGCCAACTCGCGGAGAAGATCCATTCGTCACACGCGGCCTGGGCCAGGGCGATGTGATCGGTCGCCGCATTCGCTGCCGCACCAAGACGGTTCGCATCACCTTGCGTCCCCGCTCGGCGGAGCAGGTCGAGGCCCTGTTGCCGGGTTCCATCCCGTATCGCGATCTGATGGGTTTTTTGCGCGCCTACATCGGAGTGAAAGCCGACGCGGTGCTGCGTATGCGGGTGGACTCCACGCTGCTACCCGCTCCCCGCCTGGGTGAACCACGCTCGCGCCTGGCCTGGACGACTCTGCTGAGGCCGAGGACACCGCAAACGCTCGATATATCGCTGGGACGCTATGAGGCGTTTCCCTCGCCTGCCATGACTGACGCACAGACCTATGCGGCCGGCGCCGCCGCATAAAAACGGGAGCTTCCTATGCGCACCACCACCCCACCCCTGATGCTTGCCGTTATGTCCCTGCTGCTGTCCGCATGCGGCGCATGGCAGACCGTGTCTACCAGTACCAGCAACGTGTATCACGCTACTTTTTACAAAAAATTAACAACCTTGGACGTGGATATGAAGGCACGCGCCATGCTCAACCCTGACGAACTTGGCCGCGCATATTCCGTGACAGTGCGTATATACCAGCTGAAGGATCCGAAGCGCTTTCAGAACGCGACGTACGATGAGCTGCTGACCAACGACAGGACCATTCTGGCGCAGGATCTACAAGATAACCGTGCCGTCGTGATCTATCCAGGCGCTAGTGCAAGCCTGTCGCAGGCGCTGAAGGCTGAGACCCAGTACATCGGTATCGTTGCCTTCTACCGTGAGGCCAATCCCGGCGGCGGCTGGCGACTGGTCGTGCCGAAGAAAGAACTGTCGGCGGATACCCCGCTCATGCTGGAGCTTGTAGGTGATGCCATCATGCCGTCGAAAGATACGCCGCCCGACCTGCCGGCAGCGTCGGGCTGAGATTCTGCTCAGCCCGGTTGCCGTCAAAGCATCCGGGCTTCTTTCGGATTAGGCTCGGTAGTCCTGATAGGACTTCTCTTCCACCAGTTGCGAACCCAGTTTCAGGTTGATTTCGCGCTTCACTGCCGCACGCTCGTCATTCTGGAAATACACCGAACGGGCCAGTTCGATAAATTCGGAATCAAACGCCTGCGCCTTTTCCTTCAGGCGGATGCGGTCCTCGATATCCCACAGTGCTTCGTTGACAGCAAGCAGACGTGCACGCTCCTTGTCGATATCTGTCTGCGAGGCGTGATGATTGGCCCAGGTGGCGTTGAGCAGGTTGAGCTCGTTATGCACATTGGCCAGCTTGGACGGATCAGACATGTGGCGCGACTTGATCTCAAGGATCGTGATCTTGTCGATCAGCTCGCCAAAAGATACCGGTACCTGGATCAGGCTCATGAAAACCTCATACGGAAAAAGGCCGGCACCCGCCGGAAACGGCGCCCATGATACCGCCGGTTATGCCTTCGAGCCCAAACGCGCGCAAAGCGCATCGTAAAAGGCCGTTGGCAGCTCCGCTTTCACGGGCACGCTCCACCAATCCGGCTGGGCAAAGGCACGGCATTTCACGGCGTCTTTCTCGGTCATCAGCACCGGCAAACCGTCGGCAAAAGCAAGATCCGACGGTGCAAAGGCATGGTGATCGGGGAATGGGTGGGGGATGACTTCGATGCCTTGCGCGACCAGGCTAGCGAAAAAACGCTGTGGATGGCCAATCGCGGCGACCGCATGCACGCGAGCGCCGGAAAAGCGGCTCACCGGCTGCTCATGCCCATCGAGCAGGGCACGCGCCATGCCTCCGTGCAAATGCATCGGTATTTCACCGTTTTTGGCGTCGCCACCGTTGCAGACGCGGAAATCGACGTTATTCAACCGACGCAGCGGTTCACGCAATGGCCCTGCCGGCAACAACTTCGCGTTGCCAAAACGGCGTTCGCCGTCGATCACACAGATCTCGACATCACGCGCCAGACGGTAGTGCTGCAAACCATCGTCTGCGATCAGTACGTCGCAACCGGCATCCAATAACAATTGCGCGGCAGCGGGCCGGTCGCGACCAATCGCCACGGGAACACCGGTCGCGCGGATCAAGGCGGGTTCGTCACCGACCTCAACGGGATTCGGTGCATCGCCGAGCAGCATGGGCTCACGCTGTGTACCGCCATAGCCGCGACTGACAACGCCAGGTCGATAACCGCGTTGACGCAGCACTCCGATCAAAGCCAGCGTAAGCGGCGTCTTGCCGGTACCACCCGTGGTGAGGTTGCCAACCACGATCACCGGACAAGGCAGCCGCACCGACCGCAACCAGCCGCGCTGATACCCGCCTCGGCGCACTGCCACCACCAAACCGTAAAGCGCAGCCAACGGATAACTCCACCAGGGCAAACGCCCCCCGCCGTACCAGCCGCGCTGAAGCGTCTCGGCCAGGCTCATCGTGTCAATTGGCCGCTACGGCAACGGACGGCTCGTTGAACTGCATGCGATGCAACGCCGCGTAATGACCGCTCATGGCAATCAATTCCGCGTGCGTACCACGCTCGATGACATGCCCGTGATCCATCACCGCAATCTGGTCGGCATGCTCGATGGTGGACAGGCGATGCGCGATCACCAGCGTGGTTCGATCACGCATCAGCCGCTGCAAGGCCTGCTGGATCAAGCGTTCCGACTCGGTATCAAGTGCGCTGGTTGCTTCATCGAGCACCAGGATCGGTGCGTTCTTGAGGATGGCGCGCGCGATCGCGATGCGCTGACGCTGTCCGCCCGACAGCATGTTGCCGCCCTCGCCGATCTGGTTGTGGATGCCATTCGGCAGTTTGGCGATGAATTCCATCGCGTTGGCGGCCTCGGCCGCGGCAATGATTTCCTGTTCGGTAGCGCCGGCCAGTTCGCCGTAGGCGATGTTCTCGGCCACGGTGCCGTCGAACAACACCACCTGCTGCCCCACCCAGGCGATCTGCTTGCGCAGCGAAGCCAGCGTATAGCTTTCGTAATCGGCCCCGTCGAGCAGGATTCGGCCGTTTGTCGGCTCGTTGAAGCGTGGCAGCAGGCTTACCAGACTGCTCTTGCCGCTGCCCGATCGCCCCACCAACGCAGTGACCGTACCGGGCGCGCAATGCAGGTCCACGCCCGACAGCGCTTCAAACTCGCCGCGTGGATAGATAAGACGCACGTTCTCGAAACGCAGGTCACCGCGAGTGCGTTGCAACACCGCGGTCCCGTTATCCACTTCTGATGGTGTATCGATCAGCGCGAACAGGTTCTCCGCCGCCGAGATCCCGGTCTGAATGGTCGATTGCACATTGGACAGCCGCTTCAGCGAGGACAGCATGCCACCCATCGCGCCGATCACCGCGATGAATACGCCTGGCGAAATGCTGTCGATCACCGACGGCCGTGAAGCCAGGAACACCATCCCGGCCAGCGAGAACGAAGCCACCGATTGCACGGTCGAGCCGGAGAGTGCGCTGGTCGCCACGATCTTGAGGTTCAGATAGCGTGCGCGCCCCGATACTTGCTTGAAGCGTTCAGCCGCCTGCTCCTGGCCGGCATAAATGCGCACCTCACGATGCGCCTGCAACATTTCTTCCACCGTGCCGGTAACCGAGCCCATCATGCCCTGGATGCGGCGACTGATGACGCGGTAGCGGCGACTGACCGCGGTCGTGATCAACACGATCGCCGGCACCAGCACCAGCAACGCCGTGGAGAGGTAGACACTCTCCTGCAGCATCACGATGAACATGCCGATGACGGTGACGCCTTCAGTAATGGCAATCTTCAACGCATCGGTCGAGGCACCGGCAATCTGTTCGCTGGTAAAGGTAATGCGCGAAACCTGATGACCGGAATGCTCGTTGCCAAAATACGTTACCGGCAGACGCAGATAGGCCCCGAACACGTCGCGCTGCATGGTCTGCACCACATTGCGCCCGACGTAGCCCATGCCGTAGTTGCTGATGTAGATCGCAACGCCGCGCACCAGGAAAATGCAGATAATCCAGATCGGCATCCAGTGGATGAGATAAGGATCCTTCTTGGTCAGAAGGTTATCCATGATCGGCTGCAACTTCTTGGTGAACAGCGCAATGGCGCCGCCATCCACCACGAAGCCGATGATCGAGATAAGGAGTATCGGCCAATAGCGGGCCGAATAGCCGAGCAATCGCTTGTAGACCTGCCGGCTTTCGGCGTCCCAGAGCGCGACTTTCTTTTTACCTTCGCTCATTGACCTGCTTCCGACTGCGTCGGCGTGGTAGCGATGGAAAGATGGGTAAAACCAAGCTGACCGAGCGCATCCATCGCCGTCACGACATTCTGATGCGCCGTCATGCCATCCGCACGGATGGTGACGGTCTGGTTGCGGTCATCGCCGGCCACGCCTGCGATGGCTGCCTTCAGCGGATCCACGCCCTGCCCCACCACTTCGTCACTGCCTACGTAGAAATGCCCGTCACGATCGATCATCACGGTAATTGCGGGCGGCTGCATGTCGCGATCTTCCGCACTGGCCTGCGGCAGGTTCACTTTCAGGCGCGAGTGCTGTACGAACGTGGTCGTGAGCACGAAGAACATCAACAAGGTCAGCAGCACGTCGATCAACGAAACAACATTGATCTCGAAATCGTCGCTGCGGCGGTCGTTACCAATACGCATGGATCAAACTGAGGCCTTGTCGCTGGAGGTCACCGCAGTGCGGCGCGGACGCGGTGTGACAGCCAGTGCGGAAAGTGTCAGATCGTCCAGCAGCAAGGTCGCCTGCTTTTCCATCTCCACGCAGTAACCGGCAACTTTCGAACGGAAGTAGCGATGCAGCACATAGGCCGGGATTGCCACGGTAAGGCCCGCCGCCGTGCAGATCAGCGCTTCGCCAATACCGCCGGCCATCTTGGTCGGATCGGCCATGCCACCGACCATCACTTCCATGAACATGCGAATCAAGCCGACCACGGTACCAAACAGGCCGAGCAGCGGACCGATCAGGGCGATCGTGCCCAGCGTATTCAGATAGCGCTCCATCCGGTGCACCACATGACGGCCGGTATCTTCGATGCGCTCCTTGATCAGCTCGCGCGGGCGATTGCGCACGGCCAGCGCGGCAGCCAGCAGCTCACCCAGCGGCGAGCCGGTGGAAAGCTTTTCCAGATGCGCCGGATCGAGCTGATCGGAGCGCGCCCATTCGCGAACTTCCTGAGCGAGTCCGGGTGGGAGTACCGAGCCGCGGCGCAAGGTCCAGCACCGCTCCAGCACGATCGCCAGTGCTACCGCCGAGCAGATCAGGATGGGCGCCATCGCCCAGCCGCCAGCCATCAGAATCTGACCCAAATCACCCACAACAAACTCCCGGCCCTGCCGTCTGCTTGAAGCGGGCATCATAGCAGCGTCAACAAGGCATACCGTGCAGCGGTTCACTCCCGCCAGTAACGCCGCTCCCGCAAACGCCAGCGCGCGGCGACAAAGGCTGGCCCGGCCGCCGGAAAATCAATCTGAACCGCCCCCTCGATGGCGGTATTGAAGACGGGCACGCCAGCCTGCGCATAACGCTGCAGCACCTCCGGCCTGGGGTGGCCAAAACGGTTCAACCAGCCGGCCGAAACAACCGTCAGCCCAGGTTTGACCGCGGTAATGAATGCCGGGCTGGACGATGTCTTGCTGCCATGGTGCGGCATCTGAAGTACTGGCGGCGGTCCAGGCCCCAAGCCTGCCGCAACGCGCGGCTCGACATTGGAGGCGATGTCACCGGTCAATACCAGACGGCCACCGCGCCCCTCCACCAGTAAGACGCAGGATCGATCGTTATCGGATGCGGTCGCCCCCGCTCCGGCCGGGCTCAGCACGCGGAATCGCACCTGATCCCATTCCCACTGCTGGCCCGCGACGCACTGTTCCACCGGGATAGGCATACGATCAGGCTCACCGCCATAAAGGCGCGCTGCCGGAAAAGCCGCAGCCACGGCTGGTGAGCCGCCAGCATGATCATTGTCGGCGTGGCTCACCATCAGCACATCCAGCACGTCGATGCCGAGCGCATGCAAGGAAGGGATGACTACGGCCTCGCCCAGATCAAATTCAGACGGATAGCGCGCTCCGGCGTCATAAACCAAGGCGTGATGACCCGTTCGCACGATCACCGACAAGCCCTGTCCCACATCCAGCACCCATGCCTGAAATGCTCCGTCTTCCGGCGTATGGCGCATCGGCCACAGCAAGGGCAGAAACAGCAACAAACCAAAAACCCTCAGCGGCACGCCACGCGGCATGAATAGCCAGGCTGCGCCTAGCATGGCCAACACCAGTGCCCAAGGTTGCACGGCAGGCAAAAATCCATGCGCTCCCGGCCAGGTTGCCGTTTGCTCCAGCAGCCACCATTGCGCATGCGTGAGCCACGCTGCCAGCCAAAGTGGCGGTGTCGCCAGCGGTGGGCACACCAGCAGCAACAGCAAACCGATCAGGGCACACGGCACGATCACAAAGCTCACAAAAGGCACCGCAACCAGATTGGACAAAGCACCCACCAAGGAAGCTTCGCCGAAGAACCATAAGCCGAGTGGTAGCAAGGCTACGGCCATCACGATCTGGCCCAGCGTGAGCTCGTGCAGAAAAGCACGAATGCCGCGCCCTTGCGTCTGCAGGCACAGGATCAGAAAGCCGACGCCGACGAACGACAACCAAAATCCCGCTTCGAGCACAGCCAAAGGATCGGCCAGCAAAATGGCCATCAGCGCGAGCGCCAAGGCCTGTGCCGCGCCAGTAGCGCGACGAACGCATCGCGCCAGCGCAACCGCCGCGATCATCAACACCGTGCGCACAGTTGGCATGCCGAAGCCCGCCAAACCCGCGTAAGCGAACGCAACAGCCAGTGCAGCCACGGCCTGCGCTTGCGCGCGCGGCCAGCGCAAGGCAATCGATGGCCAGAGCCAATAGCTGAACCCGCACAGCCATACGCCGAAGACGGCCGCAACGCCGACATGGAAGCCGGAAATGGCGATCAAATGCGAAATGCCGTTTGCACGCGCAACGTCCCAGTCATGGGCACTGAGGCCGCTGGTATCACCCACGGTAAAGGCGCGCAGAAGCGCGGCATCGTGCGCGTCTTTAACTCGCGCCTGGATGTCGCCGGCCAACGAAGCCCGCAATCGATCCAGGCACACGAGTGCCGCAGCTTGCAGCTGGTTGGATGAATCATCACGCACATAGCCGACCGCAGCGATGCCACGCGCCAGTGCACTCCGCTCTCCATCGGCGCCACCGGGATTGAGCATGCCGCGCGGACGACGCAGGCGAAGAAGTAGTTGCCAGCGCGAACAAGATTCCAGTTTCGGTGGCGGATGGCCATACCAACTCAGGCGCGCAAGACCTTGCCAGGGTAAAAGCTGGTCACCACGCTTTGCCTGTTCGATGCGGAAGAGAAAACTGGTGGCGCCGGCACGAGTCTGGGGCAAACCTTCGACGCGGCCTGTCGCGCTGAAGTCCTGCCCTTCCCAGGCAACAGGCAAACGTGTCTCCATGGCGAGACTGCCCTGCCAGGATGCCCATACAAAACCAAGCAACACGACCGTTAACCAACGCCAGCGCGGAGCACGCCACGCAATGATCCATGCGAAGACAGACAGCGCGATCATCGGCACGCGCGATGGCAATACCGGCAACCACTGCACCGAAAGCACGCCCGCCAGCAGCGCCAACGCCGCAACGGCCGCACCCGGCCATGTTCCTGTCTGCTGCATATCCCTGCCGTTTCGCCTCTCGACAAGGCAAAACTAGCGCAGGTTGGAACGTTCTTCTGTAGGACTTAGCCTTCCTTCTTGCCGGAATGCTTCGCTTCGCGAATCAGTTGCCGGGTTTCTCGCGCAACTCGCCGTTATGCAGCTCCAGCGTGCGGTCCATGCGCGCGGCAAGGCGACTGTCATGCGTCACCAGGATAAAGCTGGTGCCAATCTCGCGATTCAACTCCAGCATCAACGCATAGACCTGCGCGGCATTGTCTTCATCCAGATTGCCGGTGGGCTCATCGCCCAGCACGCAGGACGGACGCGTCACCAGCGCACGCGCGACCGCGCAACGCTGACGTTCGCCACCCGAGAGTTCCGACGGCTTGTGCTCCAGACGCTGGCCCAGCCCCACCCGTTCAAGCAACACCCTGGCCTGCTTTTGCGCCTCGGCGACACGGGTGCCGCGAATCAGCAACGGCATGCATACGTTTTCCAGCGCGGTGAATTCCGGCAACAGGTGATGGAACTGGTAGATGAAGCCCATCGAGCGGTTGCGTACCCGGCCGCGTTCGGCGTCGGAAAGCTTGGAAAGCATGCGGCCCTCCACTTCCACCTCACCGCCGGTGAGCGTATCCAGGCCACCGATGATATGCAGCAGTGTGCTTTTGCCGGAGCCGGAGGCACCCACGATCGACAGCGTTTCGCCACGCTTGAGGGTAAAGCTCACATCGGTGAGCACCTTGGTGCGCAGATCGCCCTCTTCATAGGTTTTGGCGATATGGCTGGCACGCAGCACGATGTCTGAAGATCCGTTGGTCATGGCTTTATTCATAGCGCAGCGCCTGCGCCGGCTGGGTACGCGATGCACGCCATGCGGGATACAGCGTGGCAAGCAGGGAGAAGGCGAAGGTGACCAGCGCCACCCACGTGACATCGTGCCAGTCAAGTTTGCTGGGCACTTCGCTGATGTAATAAACGTCGGGCGAAAGGAAGGTTACGCCAGTGACGTGTTCGATCCACTTCGCAATGACCGGCAAGCGCCAGGACAGCAGCGAACCGAAGGCCACGCCGAATCCGATCCCGAAAATACCGACCAGCACACCCTGCACCATGAACATGCCCATGATGCTGGCCGGCGTGGAACCCAGCGTGCGAAGGATGGCGATATCGGCCTGCTTGTCGGTGACCAGCATCATCAGCATGGAGATCAAATTGATGACGGCCACCAGAATGATCAGCGAGAGGATGATGAACATCACCTTCTTCTCCATCGAGATGGCGGAGAAGAAGTTGGAATGACTATCCATCCAGGTAGTCACCTGATAGATCTGACCCAGGTTGTCGGCCAGTTCACGCGCTACGGGAGCGGCGTTGTAGATATCGTCGAGTTTCAGGCGAATGCCGGTGGGGCCATCGATGCTTTTCAGCTTCTCCGCATCCTGCATGTCGACCAGGCCAAGCCCGGAATCGAATTCCTCCATGCCCATTTCGAAGATGCCGCTGACCCGGAAGCCGCGCAGGCGAGGTACCGCACCCAACGGAGTGGCGCGCAGCTCCGGCACGATCATCGTGACGCGATCGCCGACGTTTACGCCCAGCTGAATGGCGAGATCCTTGCCGAGAATGATGTTCCAGCTACCCGGTGTCAGCGAATCGAACGAGCCCTCGATCATGTGCTTGTTGATGTCTGAGACATCCGGCTCCTGCGCGGTATCAATGCCACGCACGATGGCGCCGCTGGATCGCTGCGCCTGCAGGAACGACTGAATCTCCACATAAGGGGCCGCCCCCTTCACATGCGGATTGTCCCGCACCACTTTCATCGCGTACTGCCAGTTCTGCACGCTCTCGCCCGGCAATCCGGACACCGTAGCGTCGGAGATCGCACCGAGGATGCGCGAACGCAACTGGTCGTCGAACCCGTTCATCACCGACATCACCGTGATCAGCGCCATCACGCTGACCGTGATGCAGACGATGGAAACGGTTGAGATGAAGGAGATGAACTGGTTGCGCCGTTTGGCGCGGGTGTAGCGCAGGCCGATGAAAAGCTCGAGCGGTCGGAACATGTAGGGGTCACTTGTGGGGTCGGGTGACAGGCCTTCCGATTGCCTGATGATCAAAGATCATCCTGGAAATCCTTGGACCATGCCGCGCGCGCAGAGTGCCCGAAGCCGAGGGAAGCAGCAACCGCTCAGGCGGTATCTCCCGCGATGCCTCTTCCACGAGGAACCATCTTCGGGCCCCGGGGAGGCCGGCAAGGGCGTGCAGGGCAAATGCCTCACCGTCGTCGGCGAGGGCAGATCGGTCCCCGAGCAGGGGGCCTCGTAACGCTCACTCCTCCCTGGCCATCTGCCGTATGGCCAAACGCATGCGCAAACGCCGGCGGATATCGGCATCGCTGTTATCAGGCATCAGCCAGAGGGTGAGCTTGCCGTAGCGCTGGCTGGCCAGGCGGAGCAGGACCAGATGCCCCATGACGCGGGATGAAAGCAGTAGCGCCGAGTCGTCCGCACCATCCAGACCGTGCAGCGTCCAGCCACCCTTGGCCCAGCCCACGGCGCAGATCGGCAACCGCAAGCGGCGAATGGCATATCGGCCGGCGAGGATGACTGCGATCGCCCCGATCACTTGCAGCATCCACGGCATGCCCGATAGCGCCATGGCCAGCAGGGCAGACAGCGTAACGAGCGCAAAGAGACGAGATACCCGGCGCGAGGGCCGGTATTCAAAGCCGATGGCGGGCGCGGATGTCATCGATGATCGCCTGCCAGTCCGCCCGCGGCGGACGGGCATGGCCCATGACCCAGTCCCAGAGGTCCGGGTCTTGCACGTCGAGCAATTCATCGAATGCTTGGCGCTGGGCTTCAGCCGCTGTCGGGAACGAGGTTTCCAGCCAACCACCGAACAACGCATCGAGCTCGCGGGTGCCGCGGCGGGTGCGCCATTGCAATCGTTTGATGCGGGCTTCGTCCATAAAAATCAAAACGCGCGTAACGCCTCGTTGGGTTCCTCTCCTTTATGGACTACGTGAAGGTAGTTCTCAGGAAAAGAGGATCTGTGGCTTGCCCCGAACATCAATTGAAGCACGTTCCAATTCGACAACGACGCAAGGTTGCCCCCTCACCCTACCCTCTCCCCGAGGGGAGAGGGAAAAGCGAGGGATCAGGCCGAACGGCGCGCAACGATCAGTTTCTTGATCTCCGCAATCGCCTTGGCCGGATTCAGGCCTTTCGGGCAGGTGCGGGCGCAGTTCATGATGGTGTGGCAGCGATACAGCTTGAACGGATCTTCCAGATCGTCCAGACGCGCACCTGTGTCTTCATCGCGCGAATCCACAATCCAGCGATAGGCCTGCAGCAGAATCGCCGGACCGAGGTAACGATCGCCGTTCCACCAGTAGCTCGGACAGCTGGTGGAGCAGCAGGCGCACAGGATGCACTCGTAAAGCCCATCGAGCTTCTTGCGGTCTTCCGGCGACTGCAGGCGCTCGCGATCCGGCGCCGCGCTCTGCGTACGCAGCCACGGCTTGATCGAGGCGAACTGAGCGTAGAAATGCGTGAGATCGGGCACCAGATCCTTCACCACCGGCATGTGCGGCAGCGGGTAGATCTTCACATCACCCGACGGGCACTCATCAATGGCCTTGGTGCAAGCCAAGGTATTGGTGCCGTCGATGTTCATCGCACACGAACCGCAAATACCTTCACGGCAGGAGCGGCGCAGGGTGAGGGTGGGATCGATCTCGTTCTTGATCTTCAGCAGTGCGTCCAGAACCATCGGGCCGCACGCGGCCAGATCGACTTCGTAAGTGTCGATACGCGGGTTCTGGCCATCATCCGGCGACCAGCGGTAGATGCGGAACGTACGCGGTTTCTTTGCGCCTTTCGCCGGATAGTGCTTGCCCGGCTGGATCTTGGAATTCTTGGGTAGCGAGAACTCGGCCACGATTGCCTCTCCAGTCGGTACTTAGTAAACGCGCTTCTTCGGCGGCACAACCTCGACCTCATTGGTCAAGGTGTACATGTGCACCGGACGGAAGTCGAAGCTGGTCTTGCCGCTTTCGTCGACCTTAACCAGTGTGTGCTTCATCCAGTTGTGGTCGTCGCGATCGGGGAAATCCTCGCGGGCATGCGCACCGCGGCTTTCCTGGCGCTGCTCGGCCGAATGCATGGTGGCCACGGCCTGCCCCAGCAGGTTGGACAGCTCCAGCGTTTCGATCAGGTCGGAGTTCCACACCATCGAACGGTCGCTCACGCGCACGTCCTTGAAGGAGTCGAAGACGTCGGAGATCTTCTTGGAGCCGGCCTTGAGCGTCTCGCCGGTACGGAACACCGCAGCATCGTCCTGCATGGTGCGCTGCATGTTCTGGCGAATCTTCGCGGTGGGCGTGCCGCCGTTGGCATTGCGCAACCCGTCGAAGCGGGACAGCGCCTTGTCCAGCGCACTCGCCGGAAGATCCTTGTGCGCAGTACCGGGTTTGACGATTTCGGCGCAGCGATGCGACACCGCGCGCCCAAATACCACCAGGTCAAGCAACGAGTTGGAGCCCAGCCGGTTGGCGCCATGCACGGACACGCAAGCCGCTTCGCCGATAGCGAACAGGCCAGGCACCACCGAATCCACGTCCTCGCCCCGCTTCTGCACGACTTCGCCGTGGTAATTGGTGGGGATGCCGCCCATGTTGTAGTGCACGGTCGGCAGCACCGGGATCGGTTCCTTGGTGACGTCCACGCCCGCGAAAATGCGCGCGGATTCGGCGATACCCGGCAGGCGCTCGTGAATCACTTCCGGGCCGAGATGCATCAGGTTCAGATGCACATGGTCCTTGTGTTCGCCAACGCCGCGACCTTCGCGAATCTCGACAGTCATCGCGCGACTGACCACGTCGCGCGAAGCAAGGTCCTTCGCGCTCGGCGCATAGCGCTCCATGAAGCGCTCGCCCTTGGAATTGGTGAGATAGCCACCCTCGCCGCGCACGCCTTCGGTAATCAGGCAGCCGGCGCCGTAAATGCCGGTGGGATGGAACTGCACGAACTCCATATCCTGCAAGGCAAGACCGGCACGCAGCACCATGCCGCCACCATCACCGGTGCAGGTATGCGCAGACGTGGCGCTGAAGTACGCGCGGCCGTAACCACCCGTAGCCAGCACCACGGACTGGCCGCGGAACAGGTGCAAGGTGCCCTCATTCATGTCGAGCGCCAGCACGCCGCGGCACACGCCTTCGTCGTCGAAGATCAGGTCGATCGCAAAGTATTCAACAAAGAAGGTGGCGTCATGCGCCAGCGCCTGCTGGTACAGCGTATGCAGAATCGCATGGCCGGTACGGTCGGCGGCGGCGCACGTACGCTGCGCGGTGCCTTTGCCGTAATGCGTGGTCATGCCACCGAACGGACGCTGGTAAATGCGGCCGTCATCGGTACGGGAGAACGGAACGCCATAGTGTTCCAGTTCGAGGATCGAAGGAATGGCCTCGCGGCACATATATTCGATCGAGTCCTGGTCGCCCAGCCAGTCCGAACCCTTGATGGTGTCGTAGAAGTGGAAGCGCCAGTCGTCTTCGCCCATGTTGCCGAGCGCGGCGGCGATACCACCCTGCGCCGCCACGGTATGCGAACGGGTCGGAAATACCTTGGTAATGCACGCGGCCTTGAGGCCCTTTTCGGCCAGACCGAAGGTGGCGCGCAGGCCCGCGCCACCGGCGCCGACCACGACTACGTCGTATTTGTGCTGCTGAATCTTATAGGCTTCCATCGGCCTCAGGCTCCCAATGCGATGCGCAGCACAGCCAGCGTGCCGGCGAGCACGCTCAGCACCGCGAGGAACTTAATCGCCACCAGAAGGACGATCTCCTTCCAGCGGGTGTGCACGTAATCTTCAATCACCACTTGCAGGCCGAGCACGGCATGCCAGAACGCAGTGATCAGAAAGGCGACCAGTAGCACCGCATTCCACGGCTTCGCCACCGCCGCGCGGGCCGTCGCGTAATCGGAATGCACCAGGCCGAGCACCAGCAGCACCAGCCACAGCCCCAGGATGACCAGGCCAACGGCGGTCACGCGCTGGGTCCACCAGTGGCTCACACCGGACTGGGCGGAACCAAGTCCACGTGCGCGCTTGAGCGGATTGCGCAAATCTTTTGCATTCGTGCTCATGCGGCACCTCCAGCGGTCAGCACATAGGCCCAGACCAGCAGGGTCAGTACGACACTGCCGATCACCGACATCCAGCTGGAGCGCACGAATTGCGGAATGGCATAACCGGCGCCGGTGTCCTGGATCAGGTGACGGATGCCGTTGCACAGGTGATAGAACAGCGACCAGCTCCAACCGATCAGGAGGATGATGCCCAGCGGGCTGCCCATGCAGATCTTGAACTGGTTGAACGCGTCTTCGCCGGCGGCCAGCGAGAGAATGCCCCACACGATCATCAGTATGCCCACGGCGAGGGCGATGCCGGTGGCACGATGCAGGATGGAGGTCATCATCTGCACTTGCCACTTATATATCTGTAAGTGGGGTGAAACCGGTCGTTGTGTATCTGCCATGGCGGCTATCCTGGGGTGGAATCGCTGTAAACAGCCAATGCCCGCACCGCCACCTGTTCCCCTGTCCATCGCCGCGTCCACAACGCAGCCAATGCCCGGTGGATCAGAAGTCGATGCAGCGCCCGTTCTTTTCCCAATCGCCGTAGCGTGTGGGATCCGGCGCCGGTCGCCCGGCCTGTTCCTGTTCCTGCGCGGGCGAAGCAGGCGTGACAGCGCGCTCCGTCTGTGCGGGTTCGGGACTGGGTGCGGGTTTGGAGGATGTGTGGGACATGGTTCGTATCGCTAAAAGCGTAATACTTGCGGCATAGCGGCACAACCAGTTGACGTATAGCCCCTACCGTGCAGACACCCGCCTGCGGCCTTGCACCATACGCTCATTGCCCCCATCACACCGCGCATGCCGACATCCAACCTCGCTCAAGCCGTCTTCCTCGAAGGTCCGGACGCCACCGCCTTCGCGCACACTCAATTTACCAGCCAGGTCACGGCCCTGCCCCAAGGCCAGTGGCAATTCAGCAGTTGGCTCGATGCACAAGGTCGCGTACGCAACCTGTTCCATCTTGCACGACTGAGCGATGAGCAACTACTGGTGATTTTGCGTGGCGGCAATGCAGCAGATTTTGTTGAAGCATTGCGTCGTTTCGTATTCCGTTCGCGCGTCAAGCTGCGCGTGGTGGAAGAAAAAAAGCTGGGCGTAAGCACTGCCCTTCCCGTGCACCTTGTCGACGTAACAGGCGATGTCATTCGATTAGGCTGCGGCTCGCATTCATTGCAACTCGGCGGCGATGTTGTGGATGACGATACATCGCAACTTGCACAACTACGCGCAGGCTGGCCGTGGCTGCCAGACACCGCATTGAACGAACTGCTTCCGCCTTCTTTGTCATTGCATCGACTCGGCGCTGTTGCTTTGGACAAAGGCTGCTACCCGGGCCAGGAGCTTGTTGCACGTTTGCATTATCGCGGCGGCAACAAGCGTCATCTGCATCGCATTCAACTTTCGAAAGCCGTTGCAGAGGGAATCGAGTTGCGTCGTGATGATCGCGAGTTCGTACGATTGCTTACTGTAATTTCACACAATGACATCATCGAAGCACTTGCAGTGATGACCGATGAGACAGCGAACAACATCACGCAAGGTACGGAAAACATTAGTGATGATGGTGTCGCGATTCAGCTGTTGCAGCGCTGGTCAGATTGATTTCGGCAACATGGAACCCATGTTTGCAATGTGAGCAATTTGTGAATTGAACTCGCCAGGCACTTGCAAAGACGGAAAAGGACCACTAGATTCCGCCAACACTTTTTTAGGCACCCACCAGCCCGCAGGGTGCCCACATACGCGACGAACCGGAGGGGTCCGGATCGGCGCGACCCGGCAGAAGCCTTGCCGGTGGACAACTCGCCGTATGCGCGAACGCGCTGCATGTATGGCTTCAAGCCCGCAGCGTAATTGCCAACTAGATGGCGGTCGACATCGGACATGTCGATCGATTTCGCCACGTGATCGTGGCTAACCGTTAGCGCCACAAGTTTCGGTGCTGGCGATATATCCAGGTGGAACGGTCTGCCCGCCCGTCCACCGCAATCGCGTCAAGGCATGCATGTGCTGCCTTTACGTGCTGCAAACTGGAGGCAGGTATGAAACTTTCCATGTTGTTGTGGCTGATGTCCGTACTGCCCCAACCGCTCGCGGACCAGACTTGTCTGGCGACCACCGTCTATCTGGAAGCACGTAGCCAGTCGACGGTCGGTCAGATGGCTGTGGCAGAAGTTGCCATGCGTCGACGCGAACGCGGTCAATGGGGCGGCACCGTATGTGATGTGGTGAAGTCACCGCATCAGTTTGCGCTCACCACAACCCCTCTCACCCAAGAGATCGATAATCTCGCTGCTTTCCAGAAAGCGTGGGATATTGCAGGCAAATCGATCACCAACTGGGATCTTCCCGCCGACGAGCGTCGCTTTTTCGTGCCGCATGCAGATCACTTCGCTACCGTGTCGGTCGCGCCCGCGTGGTCGCGCAACCACAGCGCCGTCACCATCGGCGACCACAAGTTCTACTCGATCAATTGACGCATAAATTTTCGACAAAAAAAGGCCCTCGATCGAGGGCCTTTTTATTTCCAACGCATTCTCTAAATAGACGTCTAAACATCTATTCAATAGAACCGAAAATCAACGCGGATACACCAGATTGTTGCTGATCACGACATAGTCGCCGGGACGCACGCCAGGATTGGGTACTTGCGTAACCGTCGCGTACTGACCATTGTCGAGACGAATCACGATCTGCCACGCCGGCACCGTGCCGCCCGGCTGGCTGTTCTGCGAGCCGATCGCATTACCGACTGCGCCACCCGCCACTACACCAACCACGGTGGTCGCCGTATTGCCACGACCATGGCCCATGGTGCTGCCGAGCAGACCACCCGCCACCGCGCCGATCACCGTACCGAGCGCAGCGTTATTGGTGCCCTGCTGCTGGATATAAATCTGCTGCACCTGCTGCACCACGCCGCAACTCTGGCAGCCCTGGTAACCGTAGGTCGTCTGACCCCGATAAACCGGCTGAGTCTGGCAACCGGTGAGGGCCGCGATACCCACCAGCAATGCCGCCATCACACCGAACTTGCCTGATTTCATTTTCACGACGATCTCCTTGGGCAGTGGATCATTGGGCATCGGAGACAACACTCACACTTTGTTCCACCTTCACGCGATTACCGGGATCGTGATCCATGCGGGTGGTACGCGTCACTCCGTTGTAGACGTAGGTCACGTCATACCCGACGATGTTACTGCTGGTATTCGCAACGGTACTGCAACGGTGAACTACCTCGGATCGAACGTTTGACTGCTGGTGGCTTTCCTCGATTTTCTTGCCGGCATAGCCGCCGCCGACCGCACCGGCCGCCGTCGCCAGGGCATTGCCCTTGCCGCCGCCGATCAAGTGGCCGAGCAGGCCACCCGTCACGGCGCCGATCACCGTACCGGCAATCTGGTGCTGATCCTTGGGCGGCACGGTGTGATTGACCACCACGTCATGACAAACCTGCTGCGGCGTACTCACGTCCTGGGTGACCGGCACCACGCTGACCACCTGGGCATAATCACCGTCGTCACCGCCCTGTGGTGGCGCCTGAACCGGCTGGCCGACCGAGGTGGCCTGGGCAGTCCCGGCAGCGCTGGCTGAGGCGGCCACGCCGGCGACACTGTTCGCATCGGCGCTCGCCTGCCGATTGCAGGCGGCCAAGCCCAACGCAAACGACGCCGTCAGCCCCATGCACAATGCATTGACTACCAACTTACTCATTGCTGAATCTCCTGTACCTAAAAACAGCTGCAGTACGCGCTGCACCCCCGCCATATCTTGCATTGAGCATTGAAACGCCGGGATGCTGAATAGGTCTGGACCGAAATGCCAAACTGTCGACTTATTCGCAAGACGATCGAACGCAGCGGTTCAAACACCGGAATTCGGAATAAATAGCGGCCAAGAACCATGCCAAAACTCGCCGATAGCCATGTTCATCTGGACGACGCACGTTTTGACGGCGAGCGTGACGCCGTGCTCGAACGCGCACGCGCGGTGGGCGTAAGCATGCAGGTCATTCCCGGCACTCATGCCGCAAGCTGGCCCCGCATCCACGCGCTATGTGGGCCGGGCAGCGGGCTGTTCCCGGCGTATGGCATGCACCCCATGTTCATGCACCAGCACCAGGCCGGAGACATCAAAGTCCTGCCCCATTGGCTGGAAACGGGCCATCCCGTCGCCGTTGGCGAAATCGGCCTCGACTTTTATCAGGAAGGCCACGATGCCGAAGGACAACGCGATATTTTTCGGCAGCAACTTGCCCTGGCCCGCGAATTCGATCTGCCGGTGATCCTGCACGCCCGCGCCGCCCTTGACGAAGTCACCAGCGCCTTGCGACGGACAAGTGGATTGCGCGGCGTCGTGCACAGCTTCTCCGGTAGTCAGGAACAAGCCGAGCAACTGTGGAAGATCGGCTTTCATCTCGGTATCGGCGGCCCGGTCACTTACGAACGCGCACAGCGTTTGCGCCGGATCGTCAGCAGCATGCCGGTCGAGTACCTACTGCTCGAAAGCGATGCGCCGGATCAGCCCGGCGCCGCGCATCGTGGCGAACGCAATGAACCGTCCTACCTGCCCGACGTTCTGCACTGCATCGCTGAACTGCGCAGCATGGACCCCCAGGACCTTGCCGCAGCCACTACCGCCAACGTAACCCGCCTGTTCGGCCTTCCCTCCAGGTAAGCGCCTGTTTTGACAAGTCCGCGGCGGCGGCACTTGCGCGTACTGGAGTCACTCTGCATATTTATTCCACCAGTGAAATATGCATCAGTGAAATGTCTCTAATCGATCACTTAAAACGGCTGGACGAAGGCATTGCCGGCATCCGGAAAGTCATCCCGGACATGCCCGAAGACGCCGCGCTATGCCGCACCCTGTTGTTGCTGGCCGAGTACATGCAGGCGGAGTTCGAGCAACAGCTCAGGCCTTATAAGCTCAACGACAGTGAATTTCGCACACTGGCCATCCTGCTTTCCCGGCCGGATGGCACGTCCACGCCCGGCGAGTTGTGCGTGTACACCTCGCAAGGCGCCACCAACATGACGCGCATCGCCAACGCGCTGGTCAAACGCGGGCTGATCACGCGCGGCCCCAGCGCCGAGGATCGGCGACAAGTGGTCATGCAAATCACCGCCACTGGCCGGCGCTTCGTGCAAAAGATGCTGCCCGGCATGTTTCCGAGTCTGCAAAGCATCTTCTCGGGCTTCACTCCGACAGACCGTCGTCACCTAAAGCGCCTGCTGCGCAAGCTCGCCCAAAACCTCACTCAACTCGAACACGAAGCGGGTGATCCGCCATGAACGTCGTTCCCTGCCTTGCCGCTGTGCGTCTTCGTCCACTTGCCTTGGTCACACTGCTGGCAATGGCACTGCCCGGCTGCATGATTCCGGCGAAATTGCCGCACCCTGCGCTGCGCGACGATGTGCCGCTGGCCGGATTGCAAGCGCCGACACGCGCCGGCTGGCCCGCCGCCGATTGGTGGAGGGTGTACAACGATCCACAACTGGATGCGCTGATTGCGCTCGCCATGAAGCAATCACCGGATCTTGCGCAAGCGCATGCACGCGTACAGACCGCCGAACAATCGGTGCGCGTTGCCGCCGCGCAAGCTGGCCTGAATATCAACGGCAATGCCCAGTTCACGCGCCAGCGCATGAGCGACCATGGCCTGTTTCCACCCGCGCTGCTCGGCTTCGACTGGTACGACCAGGCCGATCTTGGCGTGCAGCTCGAATACGATTTCGATTGGTGGGGCAAGAAACGCAAGTCGATCGAGGCGGCGCTGGATCAGGCGCATGCCGCCGAAGCTCAACACAGCGCTGCCGCGCTGACGCTGCAGAACGCGGTCGCGGATACCTATTTCGGCTGGCTGGCGGATGAAAGCCGGCTCACGCTCGCCAAGCAATCGGTCGCCGTACAACAACGCCTGCTGCAAATCGCCCAGCTACGCGTGCGGCAAGGTGTGGATCTGCCCGATACCGCACAGCAGGAACGCGCACAGCTGGCCGCCGCGCAGCAGGCGCAAGTCACGCTGGAAGGGTCGATCGAGCTGCGCAAAGTCGTGCTGGCGGCGCTGGCCAATGTCTCGCCCTCGGAACTGCCTCCACTCAAGCCGCATACGCTGCCGCAAGTGCAAGGCGCCCTGCCCGACGATGTTCGGCTGGATCTGATCGCGCGCCGTCCCGACATTGCCGCCAGCCGCTGGCAGGTCGAGGCCGCATTGAAACAAATCGACGTGGCACGCGCCGACTACTTCCCGGATATCAGCATCAATGCGATGGCCGGCCTGTCCAGCACCAATCAGGGCTCCCCGAGTTTTTCTGGC
The DNA here is from genome assembly GCF_016904955.1 of Dyella flava. Taxonomy (GTDB): domain Bacteria; phylum Pseudomonadota; class Gammaproteobacteria; order Xanthomonadales; family Rhodanobacteraceae; genus Dyella_B; species Dyella_B flava. Next base: position 279,538 of record NZ_JADIKE010000035.1, read on the forward strand.
CTGATTGCCGGCAGCAAAGGTGATCTCGGCAATCTGTTCACGGCCGGCAGTCGCGTGTTCGGCATCACGCCTGCGGTGCATCTGCCCATCTTCGAAGGCGGACGTCTAAAAGCGAATTACGGCGCCAGTCGTGCGCAGCTCGATGCAGCCGTCGCGCAATACAACGTGACCGTGACGGATGCAGCACGCGATGTCGCCACCCAGGCCGTAACGGCGCAACAGATCGACGCACGCCGTGTGAAGCAGGACATAGAGGTGAAGGCCAACCAGGCGTTGCTGGCCTCGGCGGAAGCACGCCAGGCCCATGGCACCAAGGATGCCCGCGAAAGCCTCACCGCCGAAGCACAGTTGCTGCAACAACGCGATGCGGCCGTGAGCCTGCATGCGCAGGCGCTCAGTACCGATCTGGCGCTAATCAAGGCACTGGGTGGCGGCTACCGCTCGGATCTCGACAACACCACCGCCACTCCCGCTGCCACCTCTTCCACCGCATCCACTTCGAATCTCGCCGGAGCCCCCGAACATGAGCGCCTCTGACATCTCCAAGGACGCCAACGATAGCGGTCTTGCCGCGAAGGATCCCGCCAAGCGCAGTCGTGCCCTGTTGATCGTGGCCGCCGTGTTCCTGCTTGCTGCGTTGACCTGGGCCCTGTTGTGGTTCTTCGTTTTTTCCCGCCGTGAGAGCACCGACAACGCCTATGTAGGCGGCAATCAGGTCGCCCTGTCTTCGCAAGTGGCCGGAATCGTCGTCGGCATCTTCACCGATGACACGCAACACGTAACGGCCGGACAAGTACTGGTGAAGCTGGACGATACCGATGCTGATGTACGTCTGCGCCAAACCAGCAGCGCACTGGCTGAGGCGGTACGCCAGGTGCGCCAGCAAACGGACACTGTCAGCAGCGCCGATGCCACCGTTGCTGCGCGCGAAGTGGATTTGCGCAAAGCGCAGGCCGACCTCAAGCGCCACCTGCCGCTGATTGCAGCGCAAGCCGAATCGCCGGAGACCGTGCAGCACATGCGCGATGCGGTGGCGCAGGCACAGGCCGCCCTGGATACCGCCAAGGCGCAGGCCAATGCCTCGCGCGCTTCGGTGGAAGGCGTCGATATCCCCGACAACCCGACGGTGCGGCAGGCACGCGCCAATTTCCGCGCCGCCTGGATCGCCGCCCAGCGCAACACCATCCTTGCACCGGTCAGCGGCTATGTCGCGCAGCGCAGCGTGCAGCTCGGCGACAGCATCACGCCAGGTCAGCAGTTGATGACCATCGTGCCGCTGCACGATCTATGGATCGACGCCAACTTCAAGGAAAACCAGCTGCGCCATATCCGCATCGGCCAGCCGGTGAAGATCACCACCGATATCTACGGCGGCGGCGTGGTGTACCACGGCAAGGTCATCGGCCTCGGCGCCGGTACCGGCAGCGTGTTCTCGTTGCTCCCGGCGCAAAACGCCACCGGCAACTGGATCAAGGTGGTGCAGCGCGTGCCGGTGCGCATTGCGCTCAATAACGATGAACTCGACCAGCATCCGCTGCGCGTGGGCCTTTCGACCGACGTGACCGTGGATATCACCAACGACCAGGGGCCGGTGCTTGCCGCCACCCCGCAACAGCCGCCGTTAAAGACTTCCGTCTACGACCAGGTTGCCGCACAGGCTGATGCAGAAGCCGAGAAGATCATCCGCGCCAATCTCGGTGCCTCCCACTGATATCTGCCCAGCGAGTCCGTCATGGCTGCCACACCCGACAACGCAGCGCCGCCCAAGCCGTTACACGGTGCGCCGCTGGTACTGTTGACCATCGCCGTTGCGTTCAGCACCTTCATGGAGGTGCTGGACATGACCATCGTCAACGTTGCCGTGCCGCACATCTCAGGCAGCCTTGGGGTCAGCGCCAGCGAAGGTACCTGGACTATCAGTTCCTATTCACTGGCCAGCGCCATCATGCAGCCGCTTACCGGCTTTGTGGCGCGGCGTTTTGGTGAAGTACGCACCTTCGTTACGTCGGTGATGCTGTTCGTGGTGTTCTCCATGCTGTGCGGCCTGGCAACCAGCATGCCGATGCTGGTGTTCGCCCGCCTGATGCAGGGTGCGGGCTCGGGTCCGATGGTGGCGCTGTCGCTGACCTTGCTGCTTTCCAGTTATCCCAAGGAACGGCAAGGCATCGCCTTGGCGCTATGGGCCATGACCGTGGTGGTAGCGCCGATTTTCGGCCCGATTCTCGGCGGCTGGATCACCGACAACCTGTCCTGGCCGTGGATCTTCTACATCAACCTGCCGATCGGCATTCTCGCCGCGATCATCACCTGGATCTTGCTGCACAAGCGCGAAACCAGGACCTTCAAGACACCCATCGACGTGGTCGGCCTGGTGCTGCTGGTGGCGGGTGTCGGCTGCCTGCAATTCATGCTGGACAACGGCAATGACCACGACTGGTTCAATTCAACGCTGATCCTCGTGCTGGGCATCATCGCGCTGGTCTGCCTCACCTTCCTCGTGGTGTGGGAGATCCATGCCAAGCATCCGGTCATCGACCTGACGCTGTTCAAGAAACGCAATTTCACCGTCGGCGTGATCAGCCTGTCGCTGGGCATGTTCGCCTTCTTCGGCATCAACGTGGTATTTCCGCTGTGGCTACAGACCACGCTGGGCTATACCGCCACCTGGGCCGGCATGGCCAGCGCACCGGTCGGCGTGCTGGCGTTCCTGCTATCACCCCTCATTGGGCGCAACCTGCAGAAATTTGACCTGCGCATGCTGGTGAGCTTTGCGTTCATCGTGTTCGCCATCACGTCGTATTGGTTCTCGACCTTCGACAGCGGCGCCTCGTTTGCCACGCTGGTGGTACCACGCTTCGTGATGGGCCTGGCCATCCCCTGCTTCTTTATTCCGCTCAACCAGATCTACCTGTCGGGATTGCCTGCATCGGAAATCGCCAGCGCGTCCGGTCTTTCCAACTTCTTCCGTACGCTGGGCTCCAGCGTGTCGACCGCGGTGACGGTCACGCTCTGGCAGCATCGCGGCATCTACCACCACGCCACCCTGACCGAATACGTGAACCAGGGTGACCCGGCCACCGGCCAATACATCCAGCAACTGTCGCACCTGCCCCTGAGCGCGAGCCAGCGCCTGGGCTACATCGACCAGATCGTGAACCGGGAAGGCCTGACCCTGGCGGTCAACGATGTCTTCTACCTCTGCGCCATCCTGTTCGTGCTGCTGATCCCGGTGCTCTGGTTCTCCCGGCCGCCGTTTGGCACCGGGGGTGGCGTGCGGGGCCATTGACCGCCCGCCGTCCGCCGGCCCCTCCTTTGCTGCACCCCGGGGCGCAGCATAAAAACTGAATGCCAGCTGGTGCGGCGCAATACCTTCTGCTAGTTTGTGCCGCATGGCACAAACAAATCGCATCATCAAGAAGTACCCGAACCGTCGGCTCTACGACACGGAGATCTCCAGCTACATCACGCTGGAAGAAGTCCGTCAGCTGGTTCTGGATGGCGAACACTTTCAGGTTCTCGACGCCAAGTCGGGCGAGGATCTGACCCGCTCCGTGCTGCTGCAGATCATTTCTGAGCACGAGGAGAAAGGGCAGCCGATGTTGTCGCCCCAGCTGCTGAGCCAGATCATCCGTTTCTACGGCGACTCCCTGCAAGGATTCATGGGCCCCTATCTGGAGCGCAGCCTGCAGGTCTTCCTCGACCAGCAGCAGCAGTTCCGCACCCAGCTCAACAGCCTGATGGGCCAGACCCCCTGGTCGCTGCTGAACGAGTTGACGGAACGCAATCTGGATGCGTGGAAGTCGATGCAGCGAGGCTTCCTGGATGCCGCCTCACAGGCAGCACCCAGCCCGGGCCAGCCCGCTCGCCCAGGCACCACTACCAAGAAACCCTGATCTCCGCACGTTCAGCGTTCGTGTTCATGTCCCCGCTGCAGCACAACACGTGCTGCCGCGCGGCATGCCTGGAGAGCCATACGTGACAACTCCGTTAAGAGCCGCTTCGCGCCTGGCCATTGTGACAGGCGGTATCGGCGGCATCGGCACTGAAATCTGCCTGCGGTTGGCGGACGCCGGACGCCAGGTCATCGCCGTCGACCTGGCCACGCGAGGCGAGCGTATCGAAGCCTTTCTCGAGCAGGTTTCCCCCTACCGCGGCGCCATTCGTTTCGAACCCTGCGATGTCAGCGACTTCAAGGCCTGCAGCGGCCTGATCGAACACATCGAGCGCAGCATCGGCCATCCCGACATCCTGGTGAATGCCGCCGGCATCACGCGCGATACCAGCCTGCGCAAGATGGACCCGCAACACTGGCACGACCTGATGCGCGTCAATCTCGATGGCGTGTTCAACATGTGCCGCCAGGTGGTCGAGGGCATGACCTCGCGCAGTTTTGGCCGCATCGTCAACCTCAGCTCGGTAAACGGCCAGACCGGTCAATTCGGCCAGACCAACTACTCCGCCGCCAAGGCCGGCGTACATGGTTTCAGCATGGCGCTGGCGCGGGAGACCGCGCGCAAAGGCGTCACCGTCAACACGGTCTCTCCCGGCTACTGCGACACGCCGATGGTGGCCGCCGTGCCCCACGAGATCCGCCAGCAGATCATTGCCGACATCCCGGTGGGCCGACTGGGCACGCCGTCGGATATCGCCCGTGCCGTGATCTTTCTCACGGCGGATGATGCCAGCTACATCACCGGCGCCAACCTGCCGGTGAATGGCGGGTATTTCATGAGTTTCTGAGCGCGCCTCACCGTCACTCCAAGCGCAACCCTTGCAGTCCAAGCCCAGTTGCGGAACAGTGATCAACTTCCTCCCACGGGCTGCAGCATGACTCGGCAAGCTATCACCCTGATCGGCGGCGGTTTGGTCGGCGCCCTGCTCGCCCAACTGCTGGCCAGGCGTGGTTTTGAGGTCGACGTCTTCGAGAAGCGCCCCGACCCGCGCCAAGTCGGTTTTGTCGGCGGCCGCTCGATCAACCTCGCCCTCGCCGAGCGTGGCTTGCAGGCGCTGCGCACCGCCGGACTGTCCGACGATGTGCTGCCGCGCGCGGTGATGATGCGCGGCCGGATGGTGCACCCGCTCGAAGGTACGTCCGGTTTGCAGCGTTATGGCGTGGACGACAGCGAAGTGATCTGGTCGGTGTCGCGCGGCGGCCTGAACATGCTGCTGCTGGATGCCGCCGAGGCTGCCGGCGTCAGGCTGCATTTCGGCCAGTCGCTGGTCAACGCCGATCTTGATGCGCGGCGCATGGTGCTCGCTGATGAAGAGGGCACGATGCGTCCGCACGACGCACCGGTGCTGATCGGCGCCGATGGCGCAGGCTCGGCCCTGCGCACGGTCATGGACCACTATCGGCCGCTGGGCATCCGCGTCGAGCCGCTGGGCCATGGCTACAAGGAACTGGAAATTCCGCCCGCAGCAGGCGCCAACCGGTTTGCGATCGAACCGAACGCGCTGCATATCTGGCCGCGCGGCGGCTACATGTGCATAGCGTTGCCAAACACCGAAGGCAGTTTCACGGTCACCCTGTTCCTCCCGGCGCAAGGCCCGCACCCGAGCTTCGACACCGTGCCCGATTCTGCCGCTGCGGCAGCCTTCTTCCGCCAAGATTTCCCCGACCTGTTGCCGCTGATCCCGCGCTTTGCCGAGGACTACGACAGCCACCCGGTCGGCGGCCTGTCCACGCTCTATCTCGACCGCTGGCATATCGACGGCCGCGCGCTGCTGATTGGTGATGCGGCGCATGCCATCGTGCCGTTCCACGGCCAGGGCATGAATTGCGGTTTCGAAGACACCGTGGTGCTCGCCGACCTGCTGGCCGAGTCCGGACGCGATACCGGCGATGCCTTCGCCGAGTTCCAGCGCATCCGCCAACCCAACGCCAACGCCATTGCCGCGATGGCGGTGGAGAACTACATCGAGATGCGCGATTCGGTCGCCGATCCGCGCTATCTCGCCAAACGCGAGCTGGGGGCGCGGCTCGCCGAACGTGCGCCCAAACACTTCATGGCACGTTATCGCATGGTCACGTTTACGCACCTGCCCTACGCCTATGCGTATGAACGCGGCCGCGCCCAGGACCAACTCCTCGAACAATTGCTGCGTGGTTCGACCAGCGCCAACGACGTGCAACTCGATGCCGCCGTCAACACGCTGCAGGCTACGCTGCCCCCGCTACCCCAATTACGCCATGGATAACTCACTGATCGACACCTATCGGACCACCGACTACCGCGTGCGACTCGCACAAGGCGGGTGGGTTTCCATCCAGGTGGATGCTGCACTGCCAGCGTCATTGCATTCGCTTATCGGCGAACGCAACTGGGCCTTCATTACCGCCTGGAACCCCGGCTCGCAGGCACAACCGCTGGCCCAGAACCGCGCCGCGCAGCAAGCCCTGCTGATCGCCCTGCGCAAGCTGCCACGAACCACCTGCATACGTCCCGGCCTCGGCGTCGGCGACGCCTGGCGTGAAGCCAGTCTTTTCGTGGTCGGCCCCAGCCTTGCCGATATCGACGAGCTGGCGCAGCAATTCCAGCAGAACGCCTATGTGCACGGTCTTGGCCATGGTTATGCGCGCCTGCGCCTGAGCAGCGACAGACCGCCGCATGCACAAGCTGGATAGGCCCAATTCCCGATAATGCCTGGAATGAGTGCCAGCCCTTCCGCTACGCCACTGCTAGAGGCCCGCGCCCTGAGCTTTCACCGTCAGGACGAGCCCGTGTTCGGGCCGCTGGATTTCTGTCTCGACGCCGGCGAACTCACCCTGATCGAAGGCGACAACGGCAGCGGCAAGACCACCTTGATGCGCATCCTCACCGGTTTGCTGCACCCGGAGGAAGGCGAATTGTTCTGGCGCGGCCAGCCGCTGACCTGGGATCGATGCAGCGGCGAAGTGGTGTTTCTCGGTCACCAGCTGGGACTGAAGGCCGAACTCAGTCCGCGCGAAAACCTGCGCTTTGCGATCGGGCTGCACGGCCACCGCGAACACAGCCACATCGACGACGCGCTTGCCCGGGTTGGCCTGGCCGGTTACGAAGAAGAACCGGTGCGCAAGCTTTCTGCGGGGCAGAAAAAGCGCGTCGCGCTCGCTCGCCTGCTGCTGATCCCGGCCGCCCTCTGGCTGCTGGATGAGCCCTACGCCAATCTGGATCGCACCGGCATTGAACTGGTCAATGGCCTGCTGGAAGCGCATATCGCGCACGGCGGCGCGGCCCTGGTCACCAGTCACGGCGCCGTGCAATTCCACGGTGGCGAGCCGCAACGGATCCGTCTGCATGACTGATACGCGGCGTCCGGGCCTGGGTCATGCCTGCATGGCTGTACTACGTCGCGATCTCACCCTAGCCTGGCGCCAGCGCGGCGACATGGTGCTGCCGGTGCTGTATGCGCTGATCGTCACCTCGCTGTTTCCGTTTGCATTGGGTCCGGAAGAAGCCTTGCTGCGCCGCATTGCCGCAGGCGCCGTGCTGGTCACGGTGCTGTTGGCGATGCTGCTGGCACTCGATGCGATGTTCCGCAGCGATATCGAAGACGGCTCGCTGGAACAGCTGATGCTCGCCCCGCAACCGCTGGCGCTGATGCTGGGCATGAAAATCCTGGCGCATTGGCTGGCAACCGCCGTACCGCTGATCGTGATCGCGCCGCTGCTGGCCGGCATGCTGCACCTGCCGCCACCGGTCATACCCGTACTACTGCTGGCCCTGCTGCTGGCGACGCCGCTGCTCAGCCTGCTTGGCGGCGTGCTGGTCGCGCTGACGGCGGGGACAAGACGCTCTGGTATGCTCCTTGCGCTGATGCTGCTGCCGCTGTGCGTGCCGGTGGTGATCTTTGCCGCCGGGGCTCTGGCAGCCGCCCAAGAGGGGCTGCCGTGGATCGCCCCCATCGCATGGTTAGGCGCCGCCCTGGTCTTGGCTGTCGTGCTTGCCCCGCTGGCTTGCGCGGCCGCACTTCGTATTGCGCTGGACTCATGAGGAACGATCCATGTCCGTGTATCGCCCGCATCGTGCCTGCATCACCTTATGACAGCCGCAAAGCTGCAACCTTCCGTGCCGAATGTGCGACACACGGGTTTGTGGCGTCGCCGCTCCTTGTATCGGCATACACTCCCTATCTGCTGCGCCGGTGCTCGCGTCACGCGCTGCCTGCGCGGGCTAGACGGTCACCTGGATTAAGCCGCTGATATGGCCAACTGGATCCCACTGTGGTTGCACAAATTGAGCTCGCCACCGGTGTTCTACCGCTTCGCCGGTACGCTGCGGCCGTGGGCCATCGCGCTGGCGCTGGTGCTCGGCATCGTCGCCATGTATGGCGGCCTGGTGTTGGCTCCGCCGGATTATCAGCAAGGCAATGACTACCGCATCATCTTCATCCACGTACCCAGTGCGTGGATGAGCCTGTTCATCTACGCCGTCATGGGCATCGCTGCGTTCATCGCACTGGTCTGGCGCATCAAGCTGGCCGAAGTGGTGGCGATGGCGTCGGCGCCGATCGGCGCCGCCTTTACCTTCATCACGCTGGTGACCGGATCACTGTGGGGCGCGCGCATGTGGGGCACCTGGTGGACCTGGGATGCACGACTCACCTCGGAACTCGTGCTGCTGTTCCTGTACCTGGGCGTCATCGCGCTGTATCACTCCTTCGAAGACCGCCGGCAAGGTGCACGCACCGCCGGCTTCCTTGCGCTGATCGGTGTCGTCAACGTGCCGATCGTGCATTTCTCGGTGAACTGGTGGAACACCCTGCACCAGGGCTCGACCATTCGCCTGCTCGGTCCGTCGACGATCGCGTCATCGATGCTCTGGCCGCTGCTGACCATGATGGCGGCCACCAAGTTTTATTACTTCGCCAGCCTGTTCGGCCGCGTGCGCGCCGATCTGCTGGCGCTGGAAAGCGGCAAGGACTGGGTGCGCCAGATTGCCGAGAACGAGGTGCGCCGATGAGCGGTTCGCTGCAATCGTTCTTCGCCATGGGCGGTTATGCCGCCTATGTGTGGCCGGCGTACGGCGTGTTCTTTACGGTGCTGCTGATCGACTGGCTGGCCCCGCAATTCCGCCGCCGCCGATTGCTGCGCGACCTGCGCGGGCGCATGGCGCGCCAGAACGCACGCAACGAACGCACTGGCCGAAAATCCACGGCATCGACCTGAGCGACTGGAAACCTGTAAAGCAACCATGAATCCCACGCGCCAACGCCGACTCACCATCATCATTGCCGTACTTGCCGCCGTAATCATTGCCTCGGCGCTGACCGTGTATGCCCTGCAGCAAAACATGAGTTACCTGTTCACGCCGAGCCAGGTGCAGGCCGGTGATGCAACGAGCTACAAAACATTCCGGCTCGGCGGCATGGTGAAACAAGGCTCGATCGAGCGCAGCAATGATTCGCTGAAGGTCACCTTCACCGTCGTCGATGCCGCCGGCGCGATGCCCGTGGAATACACCGGCATCCTGCCCGACCTGTTCCGCGAGAACCAATCGGTGATCGCGACCGGCCATATGGCCGGCGCCCGTTTCGTCGCGACCGAAGTGCTGGCCAAGCACGATGAAACCTACATGCCCAAAGAGCTGAAGGACGCGATGGCCAAGGCCCACGCGGGCAAGCACATCGATGAAAGCGCCAACCAGGACAAGCAGCAACTATGACACCTGAACTCGGCCAACTCGCGTTGATCCTGGCGCTGATGCTGGCGCTGGCGCAAAGCATCCTGCCGCTGGTCGGCGCCTGGCGCGGCAACCGCGCGCTGATGGCGGTGGCACGGCCGGCCGCTACCGGGCAGGCGGTGTTCGTCGCGCTGGCCTTTGTCATCCTGGTGTGGGCGTTCCTGCATTTCGATTTTTCGGTGCAGTACGTCGCGGACAATTCCAACCTGCAACTGCCGTGGTACTACCGCATTGCCGCCGTGTGGGGCGCACACGAAGGTTCGATGTTGCTGTGGGTGCTGATCCTCAATGTGTGGACGGTGGCGCTGGCCTTGCTGAGCCGGCAATTGCCGGAAGTATTTTTGTCGCGCGTGCTCAGTGTGCTCGGCATCATCTCGGTCGGCTTCCTCTGCTTCATCCTGTTTACCTCCAATCCATTCGGCCGCCTGCTGCCGATGCCGCCTGACGGCGCGGATCTGAATCCGGTGCTGCAAGATCCGGGCATGACCTTCCACCCGCCCGTGCTGTACATGGGTTACGTGGGTTTCTCGGTAGCGTTTGCGTTTTCCATTGCCGCCTTGCTCGGCGGTTCGATGGAACAGGCGTGGGTGCGCTGGGCGCGGCCATGGACCAACGCGGCCTGGGGTTTTCTTTCCTGCGGCATCGTCGCCGGTAGCTGGTGGGCCTATGCGGAACTGGGCTGGGGCGGCTGGTGGTTCTGGGACCCGGTGGAAAACGCCAGCTTCATGCCGTGGCTGGTCGGTGTCGCGCTGATTCACGCGCAAGCCGTCACCGAGAAACGCGGCTCGCTGCGCGCCTGGACCATCCTGCTTTCGCTGTTCGCGTTCTCGCTATCGTTGCTGGGCACCTTCCTGGTGCGCTCGGGCATTCTTACTTCGGTGCATGCGTTTGCGTCGGATCCACGTCGCGGCACGTTTATTCTTTGCTTCCTCGCCGTCGTGGTGGGCGGGTCGCTGCTGCTGTATGCGTTGCGCGCGCCGAAGGTCGCCGGCGGCAAGGCCTTTGCCCTGATTTCACGTGAAAGCGCGATCCTGATCGGCAACCTGATGTTCACCGTGGCCGCGGCGATGGTGCTGCTCGGCACGCTGTTCCCGCTGCTCGGCGACGCCTTGAACATGGGCAAGATCTCGGTGGGCCCGCCCTATTTCGGCCTGCTGTTTCCGTTGCTGATGTCGCCGGTGGTGCTGCTGCTGCCCTTCGGCCCGTATCTGCGCTGGGGCAACAGCGATGTACCGGTGCTCAAGCAGGTCCTGGTGCGCGCCGGCATCGCGGCCGCGGCTTGCGCCGTGCTGGCGGCATTCTTCGTGCAGGGACAACTCAAGGCCATTGCCGGTGTCGCCACCGCGGTGTGGGTGGGCGTCGGCGTGGTGTTGTATGTGATCAAGCGCTGGCGCGAGATGCCGCCTGGCCGCCGCTATCCGGCCGAGATGGCCGGCATGCTGCTGGCGCATGTCGGCGTGGCGATCTTCTTGATCGGCGTGCTGTTGTCCGAATCGCTTAGCGTGACGCGCGATGTACGCATGGCGCCAGGACAAGTCGCCGTCGTCGGCGGTTACGAATTCCGCTTTGATGGCGTCACGCAAACCGTCGGCCCGAATTGGCACGCCGAACAAGGCGTGGTCACCGTGACGCGCAACGGCGCGGCGGTGGCCGTGATGCATCCGCAGAAACGCACTTACGCGCACGAGCAGGTGCAGACCGAGTCATCGGTCGACCCCGGCATCACCCGCGACCTGTACGTCGCGCTGGGCGAGCCGATGGATCCGAGCCACATCGAAGGCGCCTGGGCGCTGCGCCTGTATACCAAGCCGTTTATCCGCTGGATCTGGGGTGGCGGCCTGTTCATGATGCTGGGCGGTTTTGTCAGCGCAGCGGATCGCCGCTTCCGCGTGAAGCGTGAGGCCGATGCCCCGCAGACCATCGCCACGCCGGTGCAGGAGTCACAGGCATGAGCCGGCTGTTGCCCTTTTTCGCTTTCGTATTGCTGGCCGCCCTGCTCGGCTTTGGTATCTGGTGGAACAGCTCGCACGATCCCACCGCCGTCCCCTCGCCGCTGATCAACAAACCCGCACCGTCGTTTGCGCTGCCGATGCTGGATCAACCCACGCACTCGGTGAGCAAGGAGTCGATGCTGGGCAAGCCCTACCTGGTGAATGTGTTCGCCAGCTGGTGCTTCGCCTGTGGTGAAGAGCATCCGGTGCTGATGGCCGAATCCAAAAGCCTGGGCATTCCGGTGATCGGCTACGACTACAAGGATGATCCCAACGACGCGAAAGCGTGGCTGGCGCAGCACGGCAATCCCTATGACACGGTGATCACCGACGAATCCGGTCATACCGCCATCGACTTCGGCGTGTATGGCGCGCCGGAAACCTTTTTGATCGACGGCAAAGGCGTGATCCGCTACAAGCGCATCGGCCCGCTGACGCCGGATGTCATCACGCAGCAGCTCAAGCCGGCGATCGCGGCGCTGGAAAAGGAAGCGCCGTGATGAGCAAGGCTTTACGCGCCTGGCTGTTGCTTATGCTGATCGCCTTCACCGCCGTGGTATCGGCGCAGGCGATCGACCCCCTGCCGTTCCGCGATCACGCGGAAGAACTGCGCTTCCAGCACCTCACCAGCGAACTGCGCTGCCTGGTCTGCCAGGATGAAAACCTGGCCGACTCCAACGCCGACTTCGCGCGCGATCTGCGTCACAAGGTGTTCGAGCTGATGCAGCAAGGCAAAAGCGACGCCCAGATCAAGCAGTATCTGGTGGATCGCTACTCCGACTTCGTGCTTTACGACCCGCCGCTGAATATCCGCACCTGGCTGCTGTGGTTCGGGCCACTGCTGATCCTGATCGCGGGCGGTTTCACCGTGGGCTACACCATCCGCAAGCGCAGCCGCGCCGGCACGCCTGCCGCACCGACCGACAATGGGGACGATTGGTGAAATCAGTTTTCTATCTAGCCGCCGCAGTGATGATCGCTGTGGCGTTGGCATTGCTGCTGCTCCCGTTGCTCAAGCATGGCCGGCAAGCGGGACGCCCGCGCAGCGTGTTCGTCGTGATGCTGCTTATCGCGCTGGTGCTGCCCGTCGGCACGGCGCTGCTGTATCTGAAAATCGGCACGCCTGCCACGCTGGATGGCGTGCAGACCCAGGCGCAGACGATCACCAACATCGACCAGGCGATGGCCGAATTGCATGCGCATCTGGCCAGCAACCCCAATGACGCACAAGGTTGGGGACTGCTCGCGCAAGCCGACATGCAGATGCAGAAACCCGATGAAGCGCGCGACGCCTTCGACCACGTGCTGAAACTGACCCCCAACGACACCACCGCCATGGTGGGCTGGGCCGAGGCAAATGCCGCCGCGCGCGACGACCATGCCATCCAGGGCCGCGCCCGTGACTTGCTGCTACAGGCCCTCAAACTGGAGCCCAACAATCAGCGCGCCATGTGGCTGCTCGGCATCAGCGATTACCAGCAAGGCCAATACGCCGACGCCGCCGCCACCTGGCGCTTACTGCAACCGCAACTGCAACCCGGCTCCAGCGTGGCGCAGGCTGTGGCCCAACAGATCGCGCTGGCCGATGCGCGCGCCAGCGGGGCGCCTGCTTCAGCCGCGAGCAGCAGCCAGCCATCGTCGCCCGCCAACGCACCGGAACCTGCCTTGCGGGTGAAGGTCGCCCTGGCGCCGGCACTCAAGGCAAAACTTGCCGCAGGTGACACCGTGTTCGTCTACGCACGCGCGCAAAACGGTCCACCGATGCCGCTTGCCGTGGCGCGGCTGGATGCCCGCCAATTGCCGACCACGGTTATTCTCACCGACGCCATGAGCATGTTGCCGTCGATGAAGCTGTCGTCCATGCAACAGGTTTTTGTCGGCGCGCGCATCAGCCATAGCGGCGAAGCGGTCGCCCAGTCGGGGGATCTGGAAGGCGATGCCGGCGTCGTTGCAGTGGACAGCAAGACGCCGATCAAGATACTGATCGACAAAGTGCATCCCTAAGCAAAGGACTGGTCATGAGCGACGCCCGCCAATACTTCAAGCTGCCCTCGCCGTTCGCGATGAAACGCGGCGGCGCGCTGCATGGCGCACATGTCGCTTACGAAACCTGGGGTACGTTGAATGCGGCGCGTGACAACGCCGTGCTGATTCTTACCGGCCTCTCGCCCAGCGCCCACGCCGCCGCCAACGACATCGACCCTGCGCCGGGCTGGTGGGAGGGCATGCTGGGGCCGGGCAAGGCGATCGACACTACACGCTGGTTCGCCATCTGCGTGAACTCGCTCGGCAGCGACAAAGGCTCCACCTGCCCCGCGTCGATCGATCCTGCCACCGGTGAACCCTATCGCCTGACGTTTCCCGATCTGTCGCTGGAAGATGTCGCCAACGCCGCGCAGGGCGTGGTCGCCAGCCTGGGCATCGACAAGCTGGCCTGCCTGATCGGCTGCTCGATGGGTGGCATGAGTGCGCTGGCCTACATGGTGCTGCACCCCGGTAGCGTGCATGCGCACATCAGCGTGGATACCGCGCCGCAGGCGCAGCCCTTTGCCATCGCCATCCGTTCCTTGCAACGCGAAGCCATCCGCCTCGATGCGCACTGGAACGACGGCCAGTACGACAACACACGCTATCCCGATATCGGCATGAGCATCGCGCGCAAGCTCGGCGTGATCACCTATCGCTCGGCGATGGAATGGAACGGCCGCTTCGCCCGTATCCGGCTCGACCCCGAACAACGCGAAGGCCAACCCTTCGGCTTCGAATTCCAGGTGGAGTCGTATCTCGAAGGCCACGCGCAACGCTTCGTCCGCACCTTCGATCCCAACAGTTATCTGTACCTGTCACGCGCCAGCGATTGGTTCGACATCGCCGAATATGGCAACGGCAGCATCATGGAAGGCTTGAAACGCATCCACATCGAACAGGCGCTGGTCATCGGCGTCAGCACCGACATCCTGTTTCCGCTGGAGCAGCAGGAGCAGATCGCGGAAGGTCTGGAGGCCGCTGGCGCGAACGTAGAATTCGTAGCGCTGGATTCTCCGCAAGGCCACGATGCGTTTCTGGTGGATATCGAGAACTACAGCCGCGCCATCGGCGGCTTTCTCTCACGCATCTAACGATGCTCGCGTATGTTGCCCGATTGGGTAGCTTGGGTAGGTTGGGTTAGCGCAGCGTAACCCAACGGAATTCCATCGAAGCGACAAACATCGTTGGGTTACGCTCCGCTAACCCAACCTACCTAACCTACCCAACCTACGCCAATGCATTGAAGCCTCTGATCATTGCAATGTCTGGCCGCGAGGCTCGATGCGGTGACGCTTCTCCAAATGTTCCAAGGCCTCACCAATCAGTCTGCTGATCAGCTGAAAGGTGAGTTGCATTTCCCAGCGGGGAATCATCACCGTCCCGTCTTCGCCGGTGGGCGCGTCCTCGTCGCTACCGATGTTCGCCATGATCAACAGCAGTTGCTGGAGGTTTTTCAGTTCGTCGTACTCTTTGGCGGACAGCAGATAGTGTCGCGACCCGGTCGGGTCATCGTAGGTGTCTTGCATCGGTATGCTCCACGGGTTTAGGTCGCCCGCGCATTGCGCGCGGGCGAAGGGACTGCAGGAAAAAAATCCTGCTCGTTTCAGCGGAATGGCCAACTTCCGCTGGAACGATTACCCACTTGGGCCCGACGCCGCGCAGTCTGAGCGGCGGTGAAGTAGCGCAAATGTCGGCGTGGCGGGGTCACGCGTAGGCGTGCGTGCCGTAAAATCGGGGATAACCATGGCTAACTGCCTCTGAGTTGGTTGTGGCCAGCGGATCGTTTTGGGGCGCAATCCCAGGCGATCCGCGCTACTTCTCTAGTGTCGGGCGTGTCGTTGTCATCACTCGGATGGGCACGCCCGACACGCATACGATTGCATAAGCAAGATCGATGTTGTTCAAGAAGAGGCGAATTTTTCGCAACGGAAAATCCGCCGCCTTTGCTTTGCTCCCTCTCCCCTCCGGGGAGAGGGCTGGGGTGAGGGGCCGCGCTTGCGGGGAAGCTCACATAGCGTCGATGTTTCTTTGGGGCTCAACGCGAGGTTGACCCCTCACCTCAGTCCTCTCCCCGGAGGGGAGAGGAAGAAAAGCAACAAGCCACGCAGCTACAGCGCAATAGGCTCAAACTCCGCAAACATCGCCTCCGCCTCCGGCAACTCGCGCAGCGGCACATAATCGCAAGCATTGGCAAAGCGCTCCCACAACTCCGCCACACGCGCACTGTTGTGCGCCGCCTCAATCCCGCCCTGCTTCCATTCGAACACCTCGACAATGGTGCCGTCTTTCGCACGCATCGCCTGGGCAGGACGCTCGGTCACCAGCCCCAGGGTGCGCAGACAGGGCACGTGCTCGCGCACCAGCGCCTCCAGCTCCCATTCGCACCCCGGCTTGGGACGGTAAGCTACAATCACCATCGCACCCATGGACCCCCCTGACAAAGGCTTGATCAAGTACCGATCCCGGCAAGGCTAGCAGAGATGCCTTCCCCAGGCTTCAGCCGGTTTGTTCTTCCATCAGAGGTTATCTGCTAACCCTGGATTTACCCGAGACCGCCCATGCTCACTACGGAATTTCCCGGCTCTCAGAAGCTCATCAGCGCCATCGACGAAGCCGTTTCCAAGGGCTCAACGCCCGCCATCACCGACAGCTTGCGCAATAGCCTGTGCAAACTGTTCCGCGACAAGGAAATCGCGCTGCCCGAATGCGTGTTCGAAACCGCCAACGATCACTACGCCCGCCGCGAGCTTTATCACAGCGACCAGCACGGCTACTGCGTAGTGGCCATGACCTGGGGCCCCGGCCAGGGCACCCCCATCCACGACCACTGCGGCATGTGGTGCGTGGAAGGCGTGTGGAGCGGCGCCCTGGAAGTGGTGCAGTACGAGCGCCTGACCGACGAGGGTGAGCTTTGCCGGTTCCAGCCGGTCGGCTCCGTCCAGGCCGGCCCCGGCTCCGCCGGCAGCCTGATCCCGCCCCACGAATACCACACCATCCGCAACCCCAGCGACGACACGGTAGCGGTCAGCCTGCACGTCTACTCCGGCAACATGACCCACTGCGCCGTATTCCAGCCCAAGGGCGAGGACCACTGCTACGAGCGCTCCGACCGCCAACTAAGTCTCGACCCGGTCCACTGAAACCGGCATAATAGGCGTTCGCTCACGGGCCGGTGTGGCGGAATGGTAGACGCGGTGGACTCAAAATCCACTGGCAGCGATGTCGTGTAGGTTCGAGTCCTATCACCGGTACCAACAGCGCGTTTCAAGCAGTATCAACATAGCTTTGGAACAACGATAAGCCCGCACTTTGCGGGCTTTTTCGTGTCTGATAGGCCCGCCCCGGGTTGAAAGCAAACTAGGCGTCCCGACGCCCCTGCGTTGATTGAAGTAAATCGGCCATTCGCTGATGAACGAGATTGATTGCCTTCAGCGGCCTAAGCATTACCTTGAATTCGACAATTTTCCCGGCGTCGTTCCACTTAATAAGATCGACTCCGTTGACGAGTATTCCATCAATTTCGGTCTCGAATTCCAGCATCGCGTCCGACGTACCCACAATCTCGCGCACATAACGGAACGTTGAATTGAAGAATACGGTGAATGCCGCACTCAGATAAGCGGCAGCTAGTGCCTTGCCACGTTGTGGCGCGTGGACGACAGGCGAGTAGAAAACCGCATCCTCTCCGAGCACCGATTGGAGGCCTGAAGGGTCTTGGGTGCGCACCAAGCGGTGCCAGGTTTCGAGCGGGTGTTCGTTCACTTCGTGGCTCCCCTTACATCCGTCGTGAATAAGGCCCCCGCAAAAGGTACCAGGTGGACTTATCAAGAAAACTCAGCCTGGAACCGTTTCTAGAGTTCATAGTGAGACATAACTCGCATAGACAAGCGTGAACGAAGCTGCGAGCGAAGCGATAGAGCCGAGCATGTTGCCGGCAAAAATGAGTTTTGCGGTGAGCGGACCGCCGGTAGAAAGGCCACGGTAACCAGTCATTGCAGCGAGCGGAAGGGAAAAACAAAAGGCATAAGCGGAAACCATGAGCGTGATTGCAATGAACCATTTGAGTTGAGCCGCAATGGCAAAGGACGACAGCAATGCCGCCACTGCGAACATGAGTATTGCGCCGATGGGAAGGCTTGCGTGAACAACCCGCCAAGAGTGAATGATGTGAGCGGGTGCGTTGCGATTGATGGCACGCCCATAGGGAGCACCGCAAAGCAGCCCAAATAACAAAACGATGCTTCCGTGAAACGCGAGATGACGTGCTGAAAGGTCCATGGGGATCCACGATGGGGCTAAAACCAATGCTCAGCGGCGTGACCTCGAAGCGGGCACATCAGCTAGAGCGCCTTGTTATGCACTGTTGCGAGCGAGGCCTAGCCTGCTGCGGATTTTGTTCAACGCGTTGCGCCACAGAATGACGGGAACAGATAACGTGTTGCGTGGATTTTTAGCGCGGTCCAGCATCTCCGCCCGCGCCGCTTCAAAGACTGCCTTGGATGCTTTGGAGGGATGACCCGATTGGAAGGATGGCTGCGGATCGTACTCGAGTAAAAGTTGAACAATCTCCGCGCGTTGACGCCCGCATAATTCACCAACCACGAATAAGGCGAGATCGATTCCAGCCGACACGCCAGCTGCCGTGACAATTTTTCCCGATTGGACGACACGCTTTTCGCGCTGTGGCTCTGCTCCAAATTGCGGCAGCATGCTTTGTGCAATCCAATGAGTGGTAGCAGGATGTCCTTTGAGGATTCCGGCGGCACCCAAAATCAATGCACCCGAGCATACCGACAAGGTGTAACGACTGGTTTGGTGAACTTTAGTCAACCACTGAAGCAACCGCCCATCTGCCATTGCGGTAGTTGTGTTCGCTTCCGATCCCGGCACGAGGACGATGTCGGGTGCCGACGTTTCTTCGTAAGAGTGCGTTGCGCCCAACACTAGAACGCCACTGTCCGTCACGATGGGGCCCGGTTTATGACTAACGAATCTCAGCTCGCAATCCGGAATGTTTCGCAGCACTTCATACGGCCCGATCGCATCGAGTGTGGTCAGCCCCGGATACAGCACTATCGCAATCTGCACGACTTGTCCCTTGAATGCCTAACTACCTAATAGATAGATATGCTTGCCCGGTTATATATCTCCGAAAACTCGCCGAACGCAGCCGTTAAAGCACAGAACGTTTAGAACTTTACCGGGCCTACGCCCGGCTAACAAACGAAAAGTTGGCAAAAAAGGTACCAGGTTGACTTATCAAGGAAACTCAACCTGGGACCGTTTCTGCTGCAGTGTGGCCCAAATTAAGCGCCCCATTGGGCCACCCGCAACCGGCCGATTGACCCCACCCACTCGGCCCGTAAAGCTTTTTGGTCTGGAGCGGACACTTCCAACCTCGCCCCTCGAACACCTCCCCTACTGGCAAAGCTCCACCACCCGACTCAATACCACGTCGCGACCGGCACGGATGTCTTGCAAGCTAGGCGTGACGATGACGTCCGGCGTCACACCCTGCAGGTGAAACACAGTAACGCCATCGTGATGCGTCACGCGCATGCTGGTGAAGCTGATGCGATAGCCAGAGGGCGTATCGAAAAATGGACCGGAGGTAGTTAAACGCCCTTAACTACCTCCGATCCACTTTCGGCGTGGTCCACTTTCGGCGGCGTCACCGCATACCTCGAAGTTCTGCCAAAAATGCCGTGCCGATCTCCACGGCCCGCTCCGCCCCCACCGGATCTACATCGACGCCATGAACGGCCTCATTCATGACCCGGAGGGATTCAAGAAACCGTTCCGTGCTGGCCGGTGCGAGGCCATGTTGATGCAGTTCGCGCAGCATATTTCCAATGCCGGCTGGCACCTTCAGAGGAAGTCCGTTGCCGGACAGAAGATCCCGCAGGACCCGCTCGATCTCGATCCGCAACTTGA
Source organism: Dyella flava (assembly GCF_016904955.1). Classification (GTDB taxonomy): domain Bacteria; phylum Pseudomonadota; class Gammaproteobacteria; order Xanthomonadales; family Rhodanobacteraceae; genus Dyella_B; species Dyella_B flava. The sequence continues at coordinate 299,153 of NZ_JADIKE010000035.1, forward strand.
CGACGGACATCAGCGGAAACTCGCGTGCGAATTCTTCGGCAGTCGGCAATGCTTGCTGCAACTGTGGCGGCAGCGCTGGTGAGAGCCGGTATTGGGCGACACCCATCGGCTTGCCGGAATCGCGCAAGGCATATTCGACGATCACCTCGTTACGGCCTTTGCACAGAATGATGCCGATGGTTGGTTGATCGTCCTTGTGTCGAAGCTGGTCGTCAACGGCGGAGAGGTAGAAGTTCATCTTGCCCGCGAACTCGGGTTTGAAGTCCTCGATCTTCAGCTCGATCACGACGAAGCAACGCAACCGCAGGTGATAGAAGAGAAGATCGAGATAGTAATCCTGGCCGCCGACTTCGAGATGGTATTGGCTACCGACGAAGGCAAAGCCCTTGCCAAGCTCTAGGATCAAGGCGCGCAGATGCTCGATCAGACCACGTTCGAGATCGCGCTCCAGCATATCGGGACCGAGCGCGAGAAAGTCGAAGGTATAGGGGTCTTTGAGGATTTGCTGGGCCAAGTCGGACTGTTCGGCTGGCAGCGTCCGCGAGAAATTGGTGAGCGCGTTTCCCTGGCGTGCGAACAGCTTGCTCTCGATCTGGTGAACAAGGACAGCACGGCTCCAGCCGTGTTCGATAGCCTGCTGGGCGTACCATGCACGCTCCTCGGTCGCCTTAACGGTATCGAGAAGGCTGACGTTATGCCCCCAGGGCAATTGTGCAACGACCCGTTGCACAAATTCGCCATCAGGCCATGCCCCGGCAAAGGCACGCATATATTTGAGATTTCGGGCTGAAAGGCCCGTCATCTCAGGGAAGGCCTGGCCCAGATCGACAGCCAACCGGTCGATAACCTTGGCGCCCCAACCTTCACGCTCCTGTCGAACCAAAATGTCGCGGCCAATGCCCCAATAGAGCAGGATCAATTCACGATTGACTGACAGGCTAGCGCGGTGACGGGCCTCAGCAATCTTCCTCTTCAAGTCACCGACGAAGGCTGCGTAGCTCGGTACGGCAATCTCAGCGGTCGATTTCGCCGCCTTGGCACGACTCGATGCTGGTTTGGATGATCGGGGATTCAAGTGGCTACCTCCTCAGATGAAAATTTCGTTCGTTTGCTTCCTGGCGGCACGTTGCGGCCATTTCCCTTGTGGTGCCGATAGGGTGGTAGTTGCTCTGACTGGCGGCCCCCTTCCCGCCTCGCCGAATAAAAGCTGCGACATCGATACAAGCCCCGCTCCCGCTTAGCCCACCCTAATTCGGGCCTAATTCTCCGCGAGGAAGCTATATCCAACCACTCGCCAATCCGCGTAATCCAGATTGCGGAACCGGCGGGAAATACAGGTCGCAACCCATTAATCAGGTGATGAAGGTATCTGCATTCAGGCGGAGACCTCATCCGCCAGCCTCACGCTGACGCTTTTACGGAGACGGTTACATGCTGCAAATTGTCACTCAACCTTTGCTGGACAATTCTGCCGCAGCTCGCTCGGCCGCGCGCGCCGCTTTTGCCAAATCCACCACTCGCGGTGAAAAAGTGTGGCAGAAGTCAGTGCCGCAGGAGACCCGCTCTGAATGCGCCGTCGTTTCCAAGCGCACAGATCCGCTCAAGACCGAATGCTCTGCATTGAGCCTGAAAGACAAGCTGGTAATCAGCGTTTTCCCGCAATCGGTACGCGCGACAATCGGCATAGATGGAACGATCCTGCACGATGGCGTCATTCCCGCCGGCTCGGCACTGGTGACCTTGCCAGGACAGGTGACTACAGGGATGTTTGCGGCGGGCGCCGATGCCACACAGCTTCATATCAGCTGGGATTTTGTCGTCAAACACGCCGGGCAGAATGCTTCTGAAGCGCTCAAGAGTTTTTGCGGGTTGTTTCAGGATGGCGCCATCGGAAATCTTGCGCTTGCACTTGATTACTGCAACGCGAATGGATGTGCGCCTGGCTGGGCTGAGCGACTGGGTGCGTTTATGGTTGCCCGACTTTTTCATCTGCACTGCCATAAGGTGGGCAGCCACACGGCACAGGCCAAAATAGCCATGCCGCTTTGGCGCATCAAGCGGGTCAATGATTATCTGGAAGCGCATTTGAGCGAGCCGATCTCGCTTGCGGATCTCGCCAAGGTGGCTTCCCTTTCACCCATGCATTTTGCTGCGCGCTTCAGGCAGGCCACTGGCCATCGTCCCCATGAATACCTACTGCTCCGCCGTATCGAGCGAGCCAAGAATCTCCTGCTGTGTCCCAGTGTGTCGTTGATCGACATCGCGCTGGAGGTTGGTTTTCGCACCCAGTCGCACTTCACTACCGTATTTAAACGGTATGTGGGTCAGGCACCGAGCTATTGGCGCAATCAGCAGCTCATGAACGTCGCCTAGCCCACTCTGCGGCCAGACTTTGGACTTGCTCACGGCAGCCGACACGGCTGTTACATGTTCGGCGCAGGCGTGCCATCCGACCATTTGCCCACCGTGATCATCAACACGTTGACCGGCTCGGGCGCGCCGTGAAATTGTGGATTCAACATAACCGGTGAGCCCGGCAGATCGGCGCCCCAATCCACGTTGGTGCTGGTGTAGAACATCAGGTGCGGCATCCAATGGCCGTACTGCTCATCGAGAAAGCCCTGCTTGGACATCATGTAGGACATGGCACCCGGTTCCAGCGCCGGTAGCTGCTTGTTCGCCAAGGCGGCTTCGATGGCTTTTTTGATTTGCTCTCTGGATCGTCCCGCCAGCACGAGTTCGGTCCTTTTGTAGGTCATGGGCAGGATCGACTTGGCGGCCGGCGGATTGAAGCAGATCGGTCCGCGCAGTTTTGGATCCCAGAACAGGGGAGCGTCGAAGGGAGACATCCATCCCCGCTCGACCACACAGACAAATCCATTGGTGCCTTTGACGGCGGTGACATAGCCATGCGCTTGAAGCACCAGGACGGTGGCGTGGTCGGAAATCGACGCCGGTGCGGCACTGCGCGCCATGGCTATTTCCGTGGCGCGGTCGGCGATCAGGTATTGGGAAAGCGGCGCCATGCTTGGGTAGCTGGGTGGCGGTTGCTGGGCCGGCGCGGCGGCGCCGGGGAGCAGCGAGGCAAGCGCGTACAAGATGATCAGATAGCCGAAACGGCGGAGGTGCTTGTTCATCGTTGGACTCCCTTTTCCGGTCTCACGCAGTGGGCCAGAGGCACGCAAGGACTTCCGGGCCCGACCCTATGTCGGGCCCGGAAGTCGCCATGCTTCTGAATGACGATTGGGCGGCGGCCAAATCGACATCCCCCTTGCCGAGCCCGATGACGGCATCGGGCAACCTGAGCCAACGCAAGCAAGCCGGTCAGGCGTCCTCAACGGTCAGGTACATGCTGCCCTGGTCGTTGAAATGCACCACGGAGCGGCGGCTTGAACGCAGCTGTTGCGCGGTACCGAAGGAGGCATCGAGTGCCGGCGCCATTTCCGCCAGTTCGATAAATCGATTGGCGCGACGCTTCTGCTTCCCTGCAAAACGCATGCGGTTGTAGAACGCCCAGGCGCTCAGCGACAACGCGGCGATCACGGCTACCTGCAGCACCATGCCCAGATCGTTGGCTGCACGGAAGGGATGATCCAAGCCCAGCTTGACGTAGACATCCTGCAGGCCCAGCAACCACGCGACCAGCGTGATCAGCGGCAGCCACAGCGATACCCACAGCGTCCACGCCAGCATGGTGATGATGGTAAAGATCGCGCGCTGTAGCGGCTTCTGACGTTCCGGGTGATGAATAATGGGATCGGCTTTGGGATCGGCTTTCATCGCACACCTCGATCAGGACTGGTCCATACGGCGCGCGTCCCACGGCGTTTGAGCACGGCCCTGGGCAACGCAAAAATAGATGTGGTGGTGGTAAGCATCCAGTAGGCAATCGGATACCAGATCATCCAGTAGAAATTGCGGCCAATACGCTTCTCGTAGCGCCGGTCGATCAGCAGGCTGATCAGGAACTGCAGCATGCAAACAATGCCCAGCACCACGCCGTTCCATTGCGGCAGCAAAGTCGGCACATGCATGGAAGGTGGCAGTGTGATCACCAGCCCCAGCAGCCAGAGCAGCACCATCGCGCCCATCACGTAGGACCACACCAGGCTGATCAGGTATTCGATCGCCACCATCCACATACGGCGTTGGCGCCAGTGCAGCAGCTTGGCCCAATAGCGCAGCAATACTTCCGATCCGCCCTGGGCCCAGCGCAAGCGCTGCTTCCACAGTCCACGCAAGGTTTCCGGCATCAGAATCCAGCACAGCGCATTCGGCTCGTAGCGGATTTCCCAGTGCCGCATCTGCAAGCGCCAGCTGACGTCGATGTCTTCGGTCACCATGTCGGTATTCCAGTAACCGACATCGTGCAGCGCGACTTTGCGAAATGCGGCGATCACGCCGGACACCGTGAAGATGCGCCCATAGACGCGCTGCGCGCGCTTGATCAAACCGATGATCGAAGAGAACTCGCCGACCTGGAGCCTGCCCAGCAAGGTGGACCGATTGCGGATACGCGGATTGCCGGTGACCGCACCCACGCGTGCGCTCGACAGCAAATGGATCATCAGCCAGTGCACGGCATAGCGATCAAGCAGGGCATCGCCATCCACGCACACCAGATAATCGCCCTTCGCCGCCAGCGTGGCGGCGCGCAGCCCCATCGCCTTGCCCTGATTGCTGGCCAGATGCAGCACGCGCAGTTGCGGATGTTCGGTCATCAACTGGTCGAGCTGTGCGCCGGTGTCGTCGGTCGAGCCGTCGTTGACGGCGATGATCTCGAAGTCCGGCCAGCTCTGGTCGGCCAGCTGCGAGATGGTTTCGCGGACATGCTCACTCTCGTTGTGGCACGGCACGATGATCGAGACCATCGGGTACGACACCAGTCCGGGCGGCCTGACCCGCGAGGGCTCGCGACGCTCCCAGCGCAGGAAGTAGATGATTCCCCCGCTCATCCAGACCAGCGACATCGCCAGCGGATAGAAGAAGGCGAACTCAAGCAGGATATGGACTATGCCCCCGTTCATCGCGATGGCTCCGGATAGGGATAGTCGGCTATCGAAATGGACGGCCGAATGACTTCCAGCCGAGGCTGGTTCTTGATGAAGTCGTCGGGGTAGTACCCGAGGTGACGTGCCCCCTCCACTTGCAGCAACTCGATGCGCTTGTTCATCTGCGCTTCGCTGATCGGCTGATCGCTGCGCCAGTCGTGTGATGCCAGTTCGAACAGCGTGTGATCCATCGCACCCGGAATGGCTTTTACGTGCGCCACCAGGTCGCGATACCAGGAGGCGCTATCGCCCTGCTCGTCCAGCTGCGGCATCGCCATGATGGCGGTCATGTCGTAGCCGGCCAGGAAGGCAGGCAGGCTTTGTGCAAACCATGCCTCGGCAGCGGGATCAAAGATCGGGCGCGTGTAGATGTTGCGCACGGTCTTCACCAGCGGCCGCCAGCGGCGCACGCGATCGGTCAGCGCATGGGTGAAACCAATCAGTTCAGCCGTGCGCTGTGCGGGCGTCAGGTTGGCCCACGGGCCGAGGTTGTCGGTATCGCGCAGATAGGCGTCGTCGGAAAACAACAGGCCCGCGGCGTCGGCATGCATGGCGAGGTCTTCATAGACATCGCCGATCCATTGCTGCACACGCGGATCCCATGGCGCCAGCCGATAGTGATCGCCACCCGGCTTGGGCTCGCCAGCCAATGACGGCAGATTCGGCGCATCCGGAAAACGGAAGGCCAGCACCGGCATCCATGCGTAGACACGCACCCCGGCGCGTGTGCGCAGCTGCCACTCCACCCGCGAGAACAGATCGGCGCGCATCGGCAGGTGACGATTGGGGAAGTACACGGACTCGGCTACGCCGTCGCCCTTCGGATCGGCATACGCCTGCAGCCACACCTGGCTGGGCTGCATCCGCTTGATGCGATCCAGCAACACGGACAGGTTGCGTTCCTGCTGCTTCGGATCGGGATCGTAGACATAGTCGAGATCGACCTGGACCGCGCGCACGGGAGGGTTACGGTCCTGATGGCGGATCAACCAGCCAAGGCGGTTGGCGTTGATGTTGCCGCTGATCAGCAAGCGCGGAATGGTGTTGTCGATCTGCACGTCCGGCAGCTTGTCGTCCAGGCTGAAGGACAGCGTCAGGCCTTCGCTGGCGGCGATCTGCGCGGCGATCTTGTTGTACGAGCCGTACGGCCAGATGATGGCGCGCGGGCGATGGCCGGTTTCCTGGAAAATCTCGTCGGAGCTGTGGCGAAGATCCGCGCGCAGACGCTCGATATAAGCCGCTTCGCTTTCATAGCTGTGCGTGGCCATGTCGTAGCGCAGGGTGGTCACGGACGGCATCTGGTTGTTCTGCGGATTGCCCGGAATACCCATGTGCATCTGCCAGGTATGCGAGGCGAATTCGACCAGGCCGGACTTCTGCACGTCGCGAATCTGATCCCAGCTCATGAAGCAGTCGCGCGTGCACTGCTCGCCGTTGTAGGCCATCTTCTGGCCCGGCGGCATATCAATCCACGAACCGACCAAGGCTGACACGGCGGGATAGTTGTACGCACGCAGCAAGGGATAGACGCGCGTGTAGAAGCTTTCCAGGCCGTCATCGAAGGTCAGCAGCACCGCATGCGCGGGCAACGCCGGACCGCCACGCGATGCCTGCACGACCTGTTCCAGACTGACCACGTGATAGCCATTGGCCTTGAGCCAATCGAAGTGCGAAATCAGGTGATCGGTACTGATGGCGTCCGGATCACGGTCGCCCAGCGCACCCACATCGTCGCGAACATCGTGGTAGGTCAGCACGATAAAGGCGGGCCGCGGCGCCAGCACGGCAGCCTGGGCGACGCTGGCGATCATGATCAATAACAGGGCGAGAATTAGCCGACGCATCATCATTCTCCCCAGTGCATGCTGAGGTCGAGCACGACACGTTGCTCATGCCGACCGTCGTAAGGCTGGTAATGCCAGCTCACGCCCCAGCCAAAGCGCAAACCGAGACGCGGCTGGAAAATCTGTCCGTAACGCGCGCTGACCATCACGCCCGTTCCGTAATTGAGTTCCTGGTACCCGCCGACGGCCACATCGATGCGCTGGTTCCAGCTGCGGTCCTCGTATTGGCTGAGCAGGTTCTGCAAGCTGCCGGTCAGCGCGTACGAATGGTCGTCGCGCGGATTGAAATACGGGCGATCGGTTTCGCTGTTGTGCGAACCGCCGATTTCGACGCCGCCATCCAGGGTCAGGTTGGGTGCGGTATGCAGCCGCTGCACGAAGTCGGCCAGCCAGCCTTCGCGCAAATTGCCATCGGTGAAGCGATCGCGATAAAGCGCCAGGCGCGCCGACGTCAACTCGCTGGGTCGCCATTGCACGGCGGTGCTGACCGAGTTGCCGGTAATGCCGTAGTACTGCGCGCGCAGCGGCACGTCGTTGCTCGCGCTGCTCCAATCGGTGGACCACGTCCATTGGTCGCTGATCGCCCAATTGAAACCCGCCGCGACATCGGTGCGGTGCACGAAGCGATCCGCCGAGGGCAAGGCTTCGACATAGAACATCAGCCCATGCAGATAGGTTTGCAGCCCCAGGCCGGCGCGCTCGCGCGCCACCTCGCCTTCGGGCAAGGACGCGGTGGCGTATTGGGCCAAGGCGAGCACGCGCCAGTGGTTGTCGATCAGCGGGCTGGCCAGGGTGGCCTCGGTTTCCTCGTCGCGATCGCCGTAATCGGGGCTGTTGCCCCAACCATTGTCGTGGGTGAGATCGAATTGCCAGCCGCGATACTGATCCCAGGCACTCAGGGCATCCTGCACGCGCCCGCTGCGCCCGGCTTCCTGCTGAGCCTGGGCCAGATCGGCCTCCTCGTCGGCGTAGTCATACAACGCCTGGTGTGCCGCGGCCTGATCGAGCGCCGCGTTGGCGTCGCGTTCGTCCCAGTTATCGGCGATCTTGAGCGTATCCAGCGCACGGCGCGGCCAACCGCGAGCCAGTTCGGCCATCGCCAATTCGCGGCGGATATCGGCATTACCGGGCGCCTCGGCGCTCATGGCGGCAAGACGGTCGTAGGCGGTTTTCAGCAGGCCTTCGTCCATCTCGACCGAGGCTGCGCTGGTATCGGCGTCGACCTTGCGCTGGTTCTGCGTGTTGCCGCGTACATTCGGCAGATGCAGCCAGCGCGCTTCGCTGTCGGCGAGTTTATGGATGGTCGACAACGCATCCTGCATGCGCCCTGCTTGCAGATACGCATAAGCCAGGCCGATGCGTGGATCGGTTTCGGTGGGATCGTACGGGCCGGGATCACGACGGATGCTGTCTTCGTAAAGCACGATGGCGTCGCGCGAGTCGTGTTTTTGCATCATCGCGTCGGCGACGGCTTGCTCGGCATAGGGCGGCAATTGGACGCCCTGCTGTTTCAGCTGCGCGTAATTGGCCAGCACGTCACCGGCCCGGTCCGCCTGGTCGAGCACGGCCAGCATGTCCATGCGCGCACGCAGGCGGATGTCCGCAGGGGCGCTGGGATCGTTGGCCAGGCGTTCAATCGCGGCAGCGGCCTGGTCGGCCTCGGCATAGGGATGGTGCGCATCGGCGGGTTCGCCATGCGCCCAGCGCACCAGGTGTGCGTCGTAGTCGGCAAGCAGGCGGTAGCGCTGGGCAGTGTTGGAAGGGAGTTCCGCCCCCAGCTCCTGCGCGCGCGCCGCTGCGCCCAATTCGGAAAGCAGCGTGACGTTGAGTTGCCGCGCCTCCGGGTTATCCGGCCAGCGCGCCAGTACTTCCTGGCAATAGGCCAGCGCCTCGACCCGCTTTCCGGCTGCCTGGGAGGCACGCGCCTGCGCCAGCAGGCTGCCCGCATCGGCCGTGGCCTGGACTGACTCCTGCGCGCACACGATCTCGGCCGCGCCGTAAAGCGTGATCATCACCAGCAAAGCGATGGCTGTGCGTCGCACGTGCACCTTGCGCTTCTTCCATGATGTGATTTCGAAGGACATGCGAGCCCCTGCATCGGCGATGCATGAAGTCAGTCGAGGGACCCCCCCGTTTGGCGCGTAACGAGTCGACCGAATAGACCGGCCGCTCACTCGCTCCTGGTCTTTGTTGCAGGCGAGGCAAGAACTACGCCACATGTGATGCAGTTCACATTTTTAAAGCCAATCTCTTAGCTGGTAATGAGCTTGTTGCCGCAAGTGGCTGAAAAGGCCCCTGGCCCTCATTACTGGTAACCCGAGCACCTTCGGCTTTGCCGGACAGTCGGCCGGGCGAACCGTCAACAGGTTTCGCATGCGCCAAGGCGGATTGCCCGTATGCGTCCTATTGCGACCTAAAGTGCCCGATCAAGACTCCGAATCAGGACCGGCGCGTTCATATAAACACCTATTTCAAATCACATTTGGGTGCACCAACAGGTGTCCGAGGCGGCGCGCCCCCCTATTGGTCCCCCGACCATCGCGCTTGGATTCGCGCTGCCCGATTATGCGGGCGCCCCGAAGAGCCTCTCCGTGCGCGGCATTCCGGCGGCCTGCATTCACGCATTACTTGAACTGACATAAGCAAGTGCCATGCGCGCCAGCACCCACCCTGGTAGAACACCTACACGTCACGCATAAAAACCCTACGAAAAACGCGCCATTCGCCTGATGTGCGCGCCCATGGAGCAGCCACATCATTCAACCACCCGCGGCCATATCTCGGCCTGCTTATGGGTACAGGAGCGCACCTGCGCACACCGCACCGTCCGACATGCGCGACGCGTGTGCCGTGACTTGGGCTTTTCAAAGGGACTTCCGCGTGACATCGCTTGCACAGATCAGCCAGGCCTATCATTTGCACATCGCCGGCACCCAGGCACTGTTTTCTGTCCAGAGTTTCAAGGGCAAGGAAGCACTCAGCACGCCCTATCGTTTCGAGATCGACGTCACCTGCGCAGCGGCGGACCTGGCCACCGCCTCCGTGCTCGGCAAAACGGCGAGCTTCACCATCCAGCCCATCGATACCGCCGCCGCGTCGCTGCGTCGCCTCGTCGGCGAGCTGGCCGATACACTCGCCGCCCCGGCGCCTGCGCGCCTCTTCCGCGGCCTGATCACCCAGTTCGACCAGCTCGACACCTCCGCCGACCAGACCCACTACCGCCTGGTCCTCGAACCGCGCCTCGCCGACCTATCGCGCGAGGTCACCAGTCGCCTGTTTCAGAAGCGCAGCGCACCGGAGATCCTCGAAGACGTGCTGCGCCACGCCGGCTTCACCGCCAACGATTTCCAGTTCACGCTGCGCGCCGGTTATCCCACGCGGGAATACACCACCCAGTACGACGAAACCACCCTCGCCTTTCTCCAACGCATCGCCGCCGACGAAGGGATCTGGTTTCGCGTTATCCCGACCGATGACCGCGACGTCATCGTCTTCGGTGACGATATCGACGCCTACCAGCGCAGCGGCCTCAGCGTGCCCCTGCGCGCCGACGCCGGCCTGGAAAGCGCGGGCGCCGAAGCGATCACCTCGCTCACTCAGCAGCGCCGCCGCGTCACCCAAGCGGTGCGCCTGCATGACAACAACCCCCGCACCACCGGTGTCTCGCTGCTCACCGACGCCAACGTTGCCCGCGACGACCGCACCACCGCCGGCACCGACTACCGCTGGGGCGAGCATCCAACCGACCCCGAGGATGCCCAGCGCCTCGCCCGGCTGCGCCATCAGGCGCACCTCACCCAGCAGATCGTCTACGACGGCACCGGCAACGTGCTCGCCCTCGCGCCGGGCAGCGTGCTGCGGCTGCGCGACAAGCCCCTGCCCGATGCCTCGCACGGCCTGATGATCACCGCCGTCACCCACACCGCCGCCCGCGATCAGCCCTACATCAACACCTTTACCGCCATCCCCGCCGATCGCCCCTATCGCAGCCAACCCCTGCCCTGGCCCAGCATCAACGGCCTGCTGCCCGCGCGCATCGTCTCGCCGGGCAACTATAAGTACGCCTATCTCACCCAGGACGGCGAGTACCGCGTGCAGCTGCCCTTCGACCTGGACAGCTGGAGCCCCGGCGGCAGCAGCCGCCCGGTACGTCTGGCCAAACCCTACAGCGGCCGCGACTACGGCCATCACTTCCCGCTGATCGACGGCGCGGAAGTCATCCTGGGCTTTACCCAGGGCGATCCGGATCGCCCCACCATCGTCGGCGCCGTGCACAACAGCCAGCGCACGGATCTGGTCACCCACCAGAACAACACCCGCAACCTGATCCGCACCGCCGCCGGTAACGAGCTACGCATGGAGGATTACCAGGGCGTTGAACACATCCATCTCAGTACGCCCACCCAGACCAGCGAACTCAACCTGGGGCATATGGTGGATGGGCAGAACACGCCGCGCGGCATCGGGGCGGAGCTGCGTACCGATGGGCATGCCAGTGTGCGGGCGGCCAAAGGCGTGTTCGTCAGTGCCGATGCGCAGCCGGGGGCCCATGGCCAGCAATTGGAGATGCAGGCGGCCATCGGGCAACTGCAACAGGCGCTCGCACAGACCCAGGCGCTGACGGAGGCGGCCCAGGCCGCCCAAGCCATCGCCGCCGATTACCGCAAGCAAAAAGACTTGTTCGAGCAATCACTCGATCAGCTGAAAAAGGCGGGCATCCTGATCAGTGCGCCCGATGGCATCGGCCTCACCACCGGCGGCTCGCTGCAACTCAACGCCGCGCAAAACCTCATCGCCAGCGCTGGCGGCCATCTCGATGTCGGGGTCATGAAGCGCATCACCGTGGCAGCAGGCGAGTTGGTCTCGGTGTTCGCGCAGAAGCTCGGCATCAAATTATTTGCCGCCAAGGGCAAGGTGGAGATTCAGGCGCAGAGCGATGCGATGCAACTGCTGGCGGACCAGAACATGACCATCACCAGCGTCAACGGCCGGGTCACGATCGAGGCCAAGGACGAATTGCTGCTCAAATGCGGCGGCTCCTATTTCCGCATGTCCGCCACCGGCATCGAGGAAGGTACGCGTGGTGATCGCACGATCAAGTCGGCGGCGTTCGCCCGGCAAGGGCCTTCATTCGTGGCACAACACATGAACAGTCTTCCGAGCACGGCCTTCAATGATCCCTACGTGCTCCGCAGCAAGATCACCGGCGAAGTGCTCAAACAGCAGCCATACGAAATCGTTCGCGCAGATGGCACGCGCATCAAAGGCACTACCGATGACTTAGGGCGAACGAGCATACAGAAAAGCCACGATGTGGAAGATGTTGTGATCCGTGTGCCACCCCATCACGGAGGCTCGACATGAGCCTACGACAGCACGCACTTCCCCCCATCCCAACAGAGGTACGTTATGGCGGTTGATTTCTCACTACTACCCTCCGAAGAACCTGCACAGATCAGCGCACCATCACGACCCGTCTGGACCATTGCCTTCTTCCTGATGGTGCTTGCCGGTGTTTTTGCCGTGCTGCTTTTCTGGCCGAAAGACATGCCAACCCAAACATGGAAGTTTTGGACCAGCCTGGTGCTTTTTCCGATAGGCATCCCTGCGCTCATCGTGCTGCGCCGATACAGCATTTACGAAGGAGACCAACTGGATGCTTCGTTACACAACGAAGCCGTGCGTGACTTCAACACTCGTGTTTTTGAAGCGGCAAGCACTCCGCTCGTGCTGATGGACGCGGCCCACCGCTTTTCTGCGGAGCCCGACAAGAACACCGCCAAGGCCGTCCGGGACGGCGCCGTAACCCTGACGTCTCAAGATCCCATCGCCAAGAAGGGGGAGCCCGTCAAAGCCCGTTGGCTGATAGTGCCTGGCATGCGCATCACGGCGGGTAAAGCTGAAGATGACCGCCATCGTCGCCAACAAGTGACAGTATGGCTGTTCAACGAATTGCTGGACGAGGTTTTGCCGCGCATTGAGTCGCTTCCCGCCTGTATGCCCTTAACCATTCATCTGGCCCTGGCCAATGGGTTCACGCATGAAGAAAACCTGCATCTGTGGCGGCAATGCTGGCACGCCCGCTCGCTTCGCTCAGCGGACGTTACGCCTCCAAGCACAACGCCAGCCGACCTTATGTTGCTCGACACTTGGCTGGATCAGACGCTCGAGCAGGCACAGCTGCACGCCACACTTTTGGTGGCTATCCAATTACACCCCCTGCTTTCCGATGCACCGGATGCCGGCACCGCCGAGGCAGGCACGGCCCTGTTGCTGGTGCCAGAATCCTTAGCCACGCAGCATCGGTTGCCGCACATAGCCCACCTGCATCGTCCAGTGCAAAGCCTGCTCGATCAACCGGGCGATGCACTTTCGCATGCCTTGCAATGGGCCGGCATTGAAGGTGCACACATCGCGACCGGCTGGCAGACCGGCTTGGATGTGGCGCAAGCGGGCGCGTTGATCGAACCGTCAAAGAAAATCGACCTCGCCGCTCGCATCACCGATCTCAACCAGACCGTGGGCCATGCAGGCGCTGCCGCGCCTTGGCTGGCCTTGGCATGCGCCGCCTCATCACTTTCGGAAGAAAAGCAACAAATCGTTCTCGTCGGCCAGAACAAACACATCCATTGCGCCGTGATGAAGCACGTGGGTACCGATGCGGCAACGCAGGCACCCGCGAACGAGGATTCGCGTGATCGCCTAGCCGCACCACACCTCCCTTCCCCGTCGATCTCGCAAGCCTATATGTAGCCCTATGAGCAACAGCACATCTGACACCAGCCGCTCCGCGCCCGATAGCAACACAGCGCCCAGCGCAGACAATGACGATGTCGTCCGGATCGTTGGCGGTTTCGACGACGACGGTACGCCTTACGCACGTGCCGTGCTCACCCCCAACGAAGATCAGCGCACCAAGGAAATTCTCGTTGATCATCGTCCCGCTATTCCGGTCATCTTCCTGCCCGGTGTGATGGGCACGTTGCTGTCAGACAAAACGACGGGTAAACCGGTGTGGTCTCCGCCGAATCTGGATGCTATAGGCTCCGGCATCGTTGGCGTCGCGTCGGTTCTTGCAGGCTGGCCCGTTGGCGCGGCCAAGCGCGCCAAGCACTTCGACCCTGATCAGGCCGTGGTTGATCCGCGCGGCCCCATCAAGCTCGGCAACAGTGGACTTACCGAAGAGGAAGCCCGTCGGCGCGGCTGGGGAGCACTGCATCGCTGGAGCTATCAGCCCACGTTGGCGTGGCTCGAATATACACTCAACCATCCCATGCTCGCCGGCCTTCCACATGGTGAATGGGTGCAGGGCGATGCGGAGGGTGTCCACGCCGCCTTGAAAGCCGTGCTGGGCACCGACCCTGCCGACTATGGCGGCTACGGCCAAGGCCGTCAGATCGATGCTAACTCGGAAGCTTTCAAGTCGCTGGTCCGCTATCGCTACCGCGTTTACGCCATCGGCTACAACTGGTTGAAGTCCAATGACATCTCCGGCAAACAGGTGCTGGATGGATTCGATTACACGGATCAGAAGACGAAGAAAGTCACCCGTGTCATGGGCATTCGTGAGATATGCCGTGAAAACAACGTCGAAAAGGCCATCATTATCACGCACTCCATGGGTGGACTGGTGGCACGCATGGCCTCGCAGTTCCACGGCGGCGCCGATGCAATTTATGGCGTCATCCACGGTGCACAACCGGCCACGGGCGCTCCGCTGTTCGCCAAGCGTTTTCGCACCGGCGCAGAAGGCACCACCTTCCAAGACCGTCTAGCCAACCAAAGCCTGCTGGGTCGCAATGCGGCGGAATTTGTGGCCGTGGCCAGCAGTGCGGAGGGACCAATGGAATTGGCGCCGATGCCGGATTACATCGATGGCGCACCCTGGTGGATTTTTACTGACAAGAAAGGCAAAGAGATTATGGCGTTGCCCGAGGACAGCGCATTGGACGAAATCTATATCAATGACAAATGGTACGCCTTGCTACCGGACAGCTCCTTGCTCGATCCCGCGGGCATAGTGAAGAAAAAGCTGGAAGAACAAAGGAATCCTGCTTGCATGCACGATTACTTCAAGCAGGTAATGGCCGACGTAGTTGATCGACAAAAACGGTTAAGAAACAACTATCACCCAAACACCTATGCCATCTACGGAAATGGCGAACTAACGAAAGCTAGTGCGATCAACCAGGAGCCGCCAAAGCTGGAAACCAGTGCGCCCGAAGAGAAGCTGATGACCTGGGGCAAGGTGGTATGGCAAGGCGATTTCCCCGAAGGAGTGGATGAGAAGCAATTGAAAGCAGCGCAACTCGTTCACGACAATCACAAAGGGGAGCTAACTATCATCGTGGGTGGGCGCACGGTCAAGGTCACCGTACAACAGAAAGCCATTGCTCAGAAAAATGGAGAAAGAGATAACGGCATTATCGCGGGTGACGGCACCGTACCGATCTGGTCTGCCGAAGCGCAAGCTCGCGGAGTAACTCCGAACCTATCCATGGCCTCAGGTAAGGCTAAAGGCGTGCAGATGGTCTTCGTGCAGGGTGGATACGAGCATCAGTTTTGCTTCGATCACCCCTGGTCGCGCTGGGCCACGCTGTACAGCATGGCGCAAGTTGCGCACAGCATTAAGGCAAGATTTCAATGATCTTTCATCCGCTCTCTTCGTGCTTAGTGAGTGTTCTCTTTTCTCTTTCGATATATGTGTTGACCTCCATCGCGTGGACAGTTTCTGCGGAGCCCCTAATGAACAATAACCCCTTACTTGCCGATTCTCGTCCATGGTGCATTGGTCGTTTCGTCATCGATCGCCCAGCGCACAGTGAGATTTCCGCCGAGGAGTATCGGTATTGGGGCGACAAAGTCGACATCACCAGAAACGTCACCATTGGAACCTTCGAATACAAAGTCAAGGCTCGTGAAAATGAGTTGAAGAACTACAAACGCACAAATTCCATTTCCTATAAAGAAATGTTAGCAAAAGGACTAGATTCCATGATCTTGGAAACGGAGGTTCCATGGCTGGAAAAGACCTCCTCCCCAACACCAACTTCTCGCCTCTTTATTTTCAGGAGACGCGTAGATCATCCAGATCTGCTCATCGATGAAGAGGGATATCTACTTGCGGGAAGCACAATGCTCACCATGAAATCACCGCTCCGCCCAAGTGACATCGAGAAATCCATCGAGCGAACAACCGACATCTACAGGAACATCACCTATCGCGATGACTGGACCGTTCCTGCCGAACGAGGTTTCTGCATCAATGGCGCCCTGATCGGCGGCCCTTCGCGTAATAGCGAAGACGTCACACAATCCATCATTTTGATGCCGGGACGTCGCTCCTTGCTTGTGATCCAAATGAGCGCGGCCATCGAGGGTGATCCCGACACGTCGCTACTCGAGGCCTTACCCGACTTAAAACAACAATTACACAACCAAGGCTATAGCCACTACGTCCACATCCTTCGAAAAGGCAAACGCCAAGTAGCTGGCATGGACGCAGAAGAAGTTCTGCTCTCGATCAGGGACGGCAAGACACAACTGTTCCGCTTCTATCTACTTGCACCCGGCAACCCCGCAACGACAGCCCAACCCCGTATCGACATTCAATTGGAGCTTGGTGACGCGTTGACCGATTATGACAAGGAGCAGAGCGAAACGCAGGAAACCATGTCCTCGCCTGTCGATGAAGCCGGCGCGATCCAGGCGTGGGACACGCTACTGAACAGCATGCGTTTGCGGCCAGGGGCGATGTAACGACGCGTTGCTGGCGATATCGAGCGCGTAGCTTCGCAGCGCCGGTAGATAGCCTTCTGTTCGCAACGGGCCTATTTGCTTGCGCACACCATGAATCCACTAATAAAACCACGCGCAATCACGCAGCGCATCACACCTCCCTTCCCCGTCGATCTCGCAAGCCTATGTGTAGCCCTATGAGCAACAGCACATCTGACACCAGCCGCTCCGCGCCCGATAGCAACACAGCGCCCAGCGCAGACAATGACGATGTCGTCCGAATCGCTGGCGGGTTCGACGACGACGGTACGCCTTACGCACGCGCCGTGCTCACGCCCAACGACGATCAGCGCACCAAAGAAATTCTGATCGATCATCGCCCCGCTATTCCGGTCATCTTCCTGCCCGGTGTGATGGGCACGTTGCTGTCAGACAAGACCACCGGAAAATTCGTGTGGTATCCACCCAATATGGACGCCGTGGGCTCCGCTATTTCCGGCATTGCATCCGTCATAGCCGGACGATTCGCCAGCCCCGCCGCACGCGCGAAACGCTTCGATCCGCAGAACGCCGTGGTCGATCCCACCGGTCCGGTTATGGTCGGTAATAGCGGCCTGACCGAGGACGAAGCTCGTCGGCGTGGTTGGAGCACCGTGCATCGTTGGAGTTATCAGCCGACGTTGGCCTGGCTCGAATATACGCTCAACCATCCCATGCTCGCCGGCCTTCCCCATGGCGAATGGGCGCAGGGTGATGCGGAGGGAGCCAAAGCCGCCCTGAAAGCCGTGCTGGGTACCGATCCGGCGGACTACGGCGCTTATGGATCCGGCGGCTCCATCGACGCCAACTCCGACGTATTCAAGTCGCTGCTCCGTTATCGCTACACCGTCTATGCCATTGGCTACAACTGGCTTCAATCGAACCAGAAGTCGGGCGAGGACGTGTTGAATGGCCTTGATTTCAAAGACCAGAAAACGAAAAAGACCACCCGCATCATGGGCATCCGCGAAATCTGCCGGGAAAACAAAACAGAGAAGGCGATCATCATCACCCACTCGATGGGCGGCCTGGTCGCACGCATGGCTTGCCAATTTTCGGACGGTGCCAAAGACATGTACGGCGTGATCCACGGTGCGCAACCGGCCACGGGGGCGCCTCTGTTCGCCAAGCGTTTTCGCACGGGTGCTGAAGGCACCACTTTCAAGGACAGGCTCGCCAATAAAAGCTTGCTAGGCGCTGATGACGCCCAATTTGTCGCGGTAGCAAGCAACGCGGAGGGGCCTATGGAATTGGCGCCGATGCCTGATTACTACGATGGCAAGCCGTGGTGGATTTTTGTGGATAAGAACGGCAAGGAGCGTATGGCATTGCCACAACAAAGTGCCCTCGACGAGATTTACCTCTGCGACAAATGGTATGGCCTATTGCCTGACAGCTCCTTGCTGGACCCTGCGGGAGTAGTAAAAGAAAGATTGGACAAAGAGAAACATCCGCCAAGCGTTCTCAAAAACTTCAAAGACACGATGCGCGCAGTGGTCAAGCGACAGGACAAATTACGTAACTACTACCACCGCAACACCTATGCAATGTACGGAAATGGCGCGCTAGAAGCAAAGCCTACCGATGGCAACCAAGAAGCACCGAAGCTGGAATTCAGTCAGCCAGACGAGAAGCTGACAACCTGGGGCACGGTGATTTGGCAGGGCGACATTCCCGACGGCGTTGAGGAAGATGAATTGAACACCGCCCAACTGGTCTATGACGATCACCATGGCGTGCTCAAGCTTATGGTAGCCAGCAGGATCATAACGCTCACGGTGCAGCAGAAAGCCATCGCACCGAAGAAGGGAGAAAGAAATAATGGCATCGTCAAAGGTGACGGCACCGTGCCGATCTTCTCCGCCGAGGCGCAAGCTCGCGGCGTGACCTCCTCCCTGTCAATGGTTTCTGGTAAAGCCGAGGGTGTACAGATGGTCTTTGTGCAGGGTGGCTACGAACATCAATTTTGCTTCGACCATCCTTGGTCGCGCTGGACCACGCTGTACAGCATGGCTCAGATCGCGCACAGCATTAAGGCAGATATCCAATGACCTGTAGCTTCAGCGCTTTCCGCGCACTGTGCCTATCTCTCTTTTTCTTGGTGAATGGCCTATCCGCATTTGCGCGAACGGCCCATGTGGAGCCTATGATGACTGATAACCCCTTACTTTCCGATCCTCGCCCGTGGTGCATCGGCCGTTTCGTCATCGATCGTCCAACTCATAGTGAGGTAAGTTACGAAAAATACGAATTCTGGGGAGACAAGATCAACATCATCAATAACGTCAGTCTTGGAACATTCCAACACAAGGCCAGTGAGCGTGAAGATGAACTAAGAAAGAAGAGGCGCACCATCCTCATCCCATATAAAGAATCGGTAAAAAGAGGTTTGCCGAATGGGGTTCTTGAAACCGACGCCTCGTGGCTAGAAAAGGTCTTATCGCCGACTCAAAATTCTCGCCTTTTTATTTTCAAAGAGGACGGAGAAAGCGATGCCTCATTTAGTGCCGACGGCTATGTACTGGCTGGCACAACAATGCTAACGATGAAGTCTTCTGTCGCAGACGATGGCGTACAGAAGTTTATCGACCTTACAACCGCTGAATATCAAAGCATCACCTACCGCGAAAACTGGACCGTCCCCGCAGAACGCGGCTTCTGTATCAACGGCGCTCTAATCGGTGGCCCTTCACGCAACAGCGAAGTCGCCGAACAAACCATTTCTATGATACCTGGCAAGCCCTCTTTGTTCGTTATAAAAATGCGCGATGCGGTTGAGGCAGATCGGAAATTCTCATTACTAAAGACACTGCCTGATCTACGCAATGACCTCAAAGAGAGAGGTTACAGCCACAACGTGCGCGTCCTGCGCGAAGGAAATCGCCAAGTAGCCGGTATGGATGCTGAGGAAGTATTGCTCTCGATCAAAGATGGAGAAACGCAAGTGTTCCAATTCTACTTGCAGGCCCCAGGCAATCCCGACACAACCGCACAACCGCACACCGAAATTCAACTATTGCTAGGCGACGAACTCTCCGACGCTGACAAAGACAGCGGCATGAAGCCAGAAGACATGTCCTCGCCTGTCGACGAGGCCGGCGCGATCCAGGCGTGGGACACGCTACTGAACAGCATGCGTTTGCGGCCAGGGGCGATGTAACGACGCGTTGCTGGCGATATCGAGCGCGTAGCTTCGCAGCGCCGGTAGATAGCCTTCTGTTCGCAACGGGCCTATTTGCTTGCGCACACCATGAATCCACTAATAAAACCACGCGCAATCACGCAGCGCATCACACCTCCCTTCCCCGTCGATCTCGCAAGCCTATGTGTAGCCCTATGAGCAACAGCACATCTGACACCAGCCGCTCCGCGCCCGATAGCAACACAGCGCCCAGCGCAGACAATGACGATGTCGTCCGAATCGCTGGCGGGTTCGACGACGACGGTACGCCTTACGCACGCGCCGTGCTCACGCCCAACGACGATCAGCGCACCAAAGAAATTCTGATCGATCATCGCCCCGCTATTCCGGTCATCTTCCTGCCCGGTGTGATGGGCACGTTGCTGTCAGACAAGACCACCGGAAAATTCGTGTGGTATCCACCCAATATGGACGCCGTGGGCTCCGCTATTTCCGGCATTGCATCCGTCATAGCCGGACGATTCGCCAGCCCCGCCGCACGCGCGAAACGCTTCGATCCGCAGAACGCCGTGGTCGATCCCACCGGTCCGGTTATGGTCGGTAATAGCGGCCTGACCGAGGACGAAGCTCGTCGGCGTGGTTGGAGCACCGTGCATCGTTGGAGTTATCAGCCGACGTTGGCCTGGCTCGAATATACGCTCAACCATCCCATGCTCGCCGGCCTTCCCCATGGCGAATGGGCGCAGGGTGATGCGGAGGGAGCCAAAGCCGCCCTGAAAGCCGTGCTGGGTACCGATCCGGCGGACTACGGCGCTTATGGATCCGGCGGCTCCATCGACGCCAACTCCGACGTATTCAAGTCGCTGCTCCGTTATCGCTACACCGTCTATGCCATTGGCTACAACTGGCTTCAATCGAACCAGAAGTCGGGCGAGGACGTGTTGAATGGCCTTGATTTCAAAGACCAGAAAACGAAAAAGACCACCCGCATCATGGGCATCCGCGAAATCTGCCGGGAAAACAAAACAGAGAAGGCGATCATCATCACCCACTCGATGGGCGGCCTGGTCGCACGCATGGCTTGCCAATTTTCGGACGGTGCCAAAGACATGTACGGCGTGATCCACGGTGCGCAACCGGCCACGGGGGCGCCTCTGTTCGCCAAGCGTTTTCGCACGGGTGCTGAAGGCACCACTTTCAAGGACAGGTTCGCCAATAAAAGCCTACTGGGTGCCGATGACGCTCAATTTGTTGCTGTCGCGAGCAACGCCGAAGGGCCGATGGAGTTGGCGCCGATGCCTGATTACTACGATGGCAAGCCGTGGTGGATTTTTGTGGATAAGAACGGCAAGGAGCGTATGGCATTGCCACAACAAAGTGCTCTCGACGAGATTTACCTCTGCGACAAATGGTATGGCTTGTTACCGGATAGTTCTTTGCTGGATCCAGCGGGAATTGTGCGAGAGAAGCTCAAAAAAGAGAATAGGAACACGAGCGTACATGAAAACTTTCAGAAGACACTGCTTGCAGTGGCTCACAGGCAAGAATTGCTGCGTAACAACTATCATCCAAATACCTATGCGATGTACGGAAACGGCGCTCTCGAACCCAAAACTTCCGATGGAAGCGAAAAGTCTTCAAAGCTGGAATTCAGTCATCCAGGCGACAAGCTGACAACTTGGGGAACGGTGATTTGGCAAGGTGACATTCCCGATGGCGCTGGGGAAGATGAACTGAAAACCGCCCAACTGATCCATGACGATCATCATGGTGTGCTCAAGATATTGGTAGCTGGCCAGACCGTAACGTTCACCGTGCAGCAGAAAGCCATCGCACCGAAGGGGGGAGAAATAGATAACGGCATCGTCAAAGGTGACGGCACCGTACCGATCTTTTCTGCCGAATCGCAAGCTCGTGGAGTAATCCCCGCCCTGTCGATGGCTTCGAGTAAAGCCGAGGGTGTGCAGATGGTCTTTGTGCAGGGTGGCTACGAGCATCAGTTTTGCTTCGCTCACCCTTGGTCGCGCTGGGCCACGTTGTACAGCATGGCCAAGATTGCGCACAGCATCAAAGCGAAAGTCCAATGAACCTTAGCGTACCCTCTTCGCGCGTGCTACCTGCACTTCTGTTTGTATCACTGTTCAATCTTTCCACCTTTGCGCGGACGACCTCTGTGGAACCTATTATGAATAACAATCCCTTGCTTGCAGGCTCTCGCCCTTGGTGCATAGGTCGATTTGTAATTGACCGTCCCGCCCATAGCGAGATTGGCTATGAAAAGTATGAATTCACCGGCGACAAGATTGATATTACTCGAAACGTTAGCCTTGGAACGTTTCAATACAAAGTCGACGCACGCGAAGATGAACTAAGGGAAAAGAAGCGCACCATTCTCATCCCGTATAAAGAATCAGTCAAAAGAGGGCTTCCAAATGGGGTTGTGGGAACCGAAATACCGTGGCTGGAAAAGGCTGTTTCTCCGTCACAAACATCGCGTTTACTGATTTATAGGCAATATGGAGATCATCTGAATCTTCCGCTTGATGGAGAGGGGTACGTACTGACAGGAAGCACCATGCTTTCCATGAAATTCGATTTAGGAGGCAGCGTTATCCAAAAGGTCATCCTCGACGAAAGCGATTGGTACAGAAACGTTTCCTACCGCGATAACTGGGATATTCCCACCGAACGCGGCTTCTGCATCAACGGCGCCCTGATCGGCGGCCCTTCACGTAATAGCGAAGTTGCCGAGCAAACCATTTCTATGATACCTGGCAAGCCCTCTTTGTTCGTTATTAAAATGCGCGACGCGGTTGAGGCGGATCGGAAATTCTCATTACTAAAGACACTGCCTGATCTACGCAATGACCTCAAAGAGAGAGGTTACAGCCACAACGTACGCGTCCTGCGCGAAGGAAAACGCCAAGTGGCAGGCATGGACGCCGAGGAAGTGTTGTTGTCCATCAAAGATGGCAAAACGCAAGTATTCCAGTTTTATTTGCAGGCTC
The DNA here is from genome assembly GCF_016904955.1 of Dyella flava. GTDB lineage: Bacteria > Pseudomonadota > Gammaproteobacteria > Xanthomonadales > Rhodanobacteraceae > Dyella_B > Dyella_B flava. The sequence goes on from NZ_JADIKE010000035.1 coordinate 321,975, forward strand.
CAGGCGACCCCAACACAACCGCCCAGCCGCATACCGAAATCCAGCTGTTACTAGGCGACGAACTTTCCGACGCCGATAAAGACAGCGGCATGAAGCCAGAAGACATGTCCTCGCCTGTCGACGAGGCCGGCGCGATCCAAGCGTGGGACACGCTGCTCAACAGCATGCATTTGCGGCCGGGTGCCATGTGATGGCGCTATGAAGAGCGCGCAGTCAAAGGAATGAGCCATGAGACGTTACGACATCCTGAAAGGCGATTCGACCACCGCTGGCGGCACCGTCGAAGGCGGCGATGCCAACGACATGGTGAACAACCGCGAACAAGCTTTTGAAAACGATCCTGTGTGGTGCCCCGCCTGCAACACCCTGGGGCGCATCGTGTGCGACGGACCACGTATATCAATGAAGGGGCCCGATGGCCGCGAAGCCGCGTTGAGCGACGACCTGTGCGTATGCCGATGCAGCCCGAGCCCGCGCCTGATCCCCTCTCAGAGCACCTCTTACGTGGACGTTTGATGCACTAAGGTCGTTTTGGGCCCAATGTGGTTGTCGCCGCGACGCGGCCACTATGACGGACCTTTTGCAGAAATACGGAAAGCCATGACTAAACTACGGAAAGATCAGCTGTCCATTCTGATATTGGCGCTCCTCGCTATCGGCGCCATCCTGCTTTTCGGGGAACGCCTGGGTATCAAGACTCCGGACGAGCGAAGTATCTGGGTTTCAGCGGTAGCGCTTTGCTCCGTCGTGCTGACCATCATCGCTGGCCTCGAGCTTTGGGGCCGCTGGTCGGGAGCGAAGCATACACTTAGAAAATGGCTTCACCTTCGCCTGCCTGAAATGGTCGGCACCACGCAGGCCAGCGTGCTTGCGTCGCGTCAGGCGACCGCAGCGTCTTCGGACACCTTTGCTCTTCTTTTTCAGGAGCTGAAACGCCGCCACGGCTGGCACTGGCGTTATCGCGATCGCTGGCTGCTGGTGTGCGGCGATGACGCGGCGGTCGATGCCTTGGCACCGGCACTACGCAAGAACGGTTATGCCATCCACCCGGGCATGGTGTTGCTGCACACCGGCTACGGCGACACGCTCGACGCGACGCGATTGCACGCTATCGCCCGCATGCGTCGCCGCCGTCCCGTGGATGCGCTGGTGCAGGTTTTGCCCCATCAGGACGACGGCGCGACCTCGTTCCAGGTAGATGCCCTTTCCCAAGCATGGTTCTCGCAGGCCAACGCGCTGCGCTGGGCCGCGCCCACCTACGTGCTGAACGTCGTCACCGTCGACGGTGCCATGCCCGAGCAAGGCGAAGCGATTGCCTGCCTGTGGCAAGGCCGGGTCGAGGCGGAGCGGGAAATCGCCGCACTGACCGACCTGTCGCGCGTGCTGGCCGATACCGCCGTGCAGCGCATGAGCGAGCAGCGCCAGGTGCGTTACCTCGCGCAACTGTCGGGCTACATCGCCGCGCAGGCTGCCGCGTTGGTGGCGTGCCTGGCGCAGATCGGCCGTGGTTATCGCCGGCAGGCGCTTATCGCCGGTGTGCTGTTTGCGCCAGCCTTCAAGCCCAAGCCCGATCGCGTGGCGGGCTTCGATCACGCCGTGCCGTCGCATCAGGCCACCTGGGACACCATCGCCGCGCACAGCCGACGTGTGCGTGGACACCGCATGGGTTTCTCGTGGCCGAGCGTGTGCGCCTGGGCCGTGACCGGCTGCGCGGTGGCGTGGCTGCTGGGTACGCTGGTGTCGTTCACGCTCAACCGCAACGCGATCGTGCGGGTGCAATCGGCGCTGCAAACGGTGCGCACCGCCACCACGCGCACGCAATCCTTGCAGGCGCTGGATGTCGTGCAAAAGCAGCTGGATACGCTGGAGGCACATCAGCCGCATGGCGCGCCGTGGCGCCTGCGTTTTGGTCTGAACCGCGACCGGGCCTTGCAAGCGGCGTTGTGGCCCTCGTATGCCGCGGCGAGCGCGCGTGCGCTGGTGCAGCCGTGGCGTGCCGAGCTGGAGCAGCGGCTGCAAAAGCTCGGCACCTTGTCCGACCAGGCCTTGGCGAGCGGTGGCGAGGATACGGTGAAAGGCGCGTATGCGGATCTGAAGGCCTATCTGATGCTGGCCGACCCCACGCATGTCGAGGCGCCCTTCCTCACGCAACAGTGGCTGGCGGCATCCGCCGCGCAGCGTCCACGTGATACGTCGCTGAGCGGAGGGGCGTGGAACGACCTGATGCAGCATCTGGTCACCTTTCATGTGGAGCACCTGGCTCAGGCGCATCTGCCCGGAGGTGTCTCGTTGGCTGCGCCAGCCCAGCCGGCCCTGGTGAACGCGGCGCGGCAGACCTTGGTCGGGGTGATTGGCCTGCAGAATTCCACCGATGCGGTGTATCAGCAGATCCTGGCGGAGAACCGCGACAAGTATCCCCCGCTGTCCCTGCAAACGCTGCTGGGCGATAGCAGCAGCCGCGGCGTGTTCGCCACCTCGGAAACCGTGGCCGGCGTATTTACCCGCCATGCCTGGGATGAGCGCATCGGCAAGGCGATCGACCAAGCCGGTGCCACGCGCACGGTGGCGGGCGATTGGGTGCTGAGTGATAGCCGGGCTGCTTCTGCCGCACCCTCGGCCGATGCCCTGCGCACTGCGTTGCGCGAACGCTATTTCAGCGATTACGCACGCGCCTGGCAGCAGTTCCTCAACAGCGTGCGCTGGCAGCCGGAGGCCTCGCTGTCCGGCACCGTCGACCAGATGAACCTGCTGGCCGATCCGCAGCGTTCCCCGCTGTTGGCGTTGTTCAAGGTGATCGTGTATCAGGCCGGCACGGGGACGGAGGTGGCGTCGCTGTCCGATACGCTGGTGAACAAGGCCAAACAACTGGTGCACCGTGATGAACCCAATCCGTCCAGGAGCGCGGCGCCCGCCGATGCTTCACCGCTGGCCAACGCGTTCGGGCCACTGCTGCAACTGGCGGGCGGCGATGATACGGATGCAACGCGGAAGGAGGCGCTCAGCGCCGCCGGCAGCGACATCAGCCTGGCGCGGTATCTGGAGCGCGTGACAGCGGTGCGCCTGAAGCTGCAGCAGATCATGCTGAGCACCGATCCGGATGCGATGGCGCGGGTGACCGCGCAGGCCATCCTGCAAGGCAGGACGTCCGAGCTGGCCGACAGCCGCGACTACGCCGGCCGGGTAGCGGCCAGCCTGGGGCAGCAATGGGGTGGCTTCGGCGATGCGCTGTTCCAGCGTCCGCTGGATCAGGCCTGGGATGCGGTGCTGACGCCGGCGGCGGCCAGCCTCAACGACACCTGGCGTAGCACCCTGTTATCGGACTGGCATGCCAGCTTTGATGGGCGCTACCCCTTCGCCGATAGCGACAACGATGCATCGCTGCCGGAGCTCGCGCGCTTCCTGGCGGCGAACCACGGCGTGCTGATGCAGTTTGTGCAAACCCAGCTGGGTGGCATCCTGGAACGCCAGGGTGATCACTGGGTGGAAGTGCAAGGCGCGGGACGCCAGGCGCTGCACGTCGACCCGGCCTTTCTGGACGCGCTCAATCGCCTGCAACACACCGCCGGCGTGCTGTTTCCTTCCGCCGATTCACGCGTGCGCTACGAACTGCGTGCCGTGCCGACACCCGGCATCACGGACTTTTCCATCGTGCTGTCCGGCCGCCAGCTGCATTACTTCAACCAGCGCGAAGCCTGGATGCCGTTCGAGTGGCCTGGCGATGCGCTGGACAACCTCACCCGCATCGACTGGCAAACCCAGCAAGGCGGCTTGCGCTCCACGCTGGAATTCGAAGGCCGCTTCGGCCTGATCCGTTTGCTGGAGCGCGCCACGGTCAAGCAAGAGGACAGCGCCCGTTATCTGCTGACCTGGACGCCGTCGTTAGGCAGCACACCGGATCTGCGCGTGCAGTTGCGCAGCGAAACCGGTAAGGGACCGCTGGAGGTGTTGGCGCTGCGGCATTTTCTGTTGCCGACGCGCATTTTTAAGGGCAGCGACGCAGCACGGCGGGTCGCGGGCGGGCCCCTGCCACCCGAGGGCGTCGCCGCATCGGGCGAGGCGCCCTCTTCCAAGTTGCCGCGCATTGCACTGCCGGAAAGGGATTGAGCATGTTTGCGAATCTGCTGAAACGCCCCCTGCCCTACGAACGGACTAGGGCCTGTCAACGCTATTGGCGTAGCCCGCGCCGCAAGATGTTTACGCGCCAGCCAAGAAAGAGTGAGGGAGTGTACGCCGGTACACGACTGAGCGATGACGCCGGATGGCGGGCAAACAGACCCTAAATCACCTCAACGAATCGATCCTTCCCCAAGTCGTCGAGCTTCTGGAAGGCATCAAATTTATCGATGCACCCTCCTCCGCACCCGTGAGTAGCGGCACTACGGCAGTGCCCCATCTGCTATCGATACGAAAACCATCGAGACCATAAGCCAAGTGTATTACCCCTGCGAAATTTCGGTCAGGTAGCAGCTGCTGCCTACCTCGGCAATCCCGTACGGGATACACGCTCATGCGCGCATACAGTGCGGTAACGGACATGTGGAATAGATCAGAGCACCCCTAAGGACGCGATGGACGCAAACCAAACAGGATCAGCAACACGGCACCCACGCAAACCCCGCAGTCGGCAACGTTGAAGGTGGGGTAGTACCAGTCACGGTAGTAGACCTGGATAAAGTCGGTAACCTGCGCCGCGTGCAGGCGATCGATCAGATTGCCCAGCGCACCACCGATCACCAGCGACAGCGGCAAGGCAGTGCGCCATTCACGGCGCGCGGTACGCGCCAGCCAGATCACCAGTGCGACGCTGATCACCACCGCCAACACGACGAAGAACCAGCGCTGCCAGCCACCACTCTGGGCGAGAAAACTGAAAGCCGCGCCAGTGTTGAAGGCCAGCGTCCAGTTGAGAAACCCCGGAATGACCGGATGTGGCGTGCCCTCCGGCTGCAGCGCGGTGAGCGCCCACCACTTGGTGAGCTGGTCGGCGACGATCAGCAACACGGAAACCAGCAGCCAGGGAAGTGCGTTGGGTTTGGAGTTCATGGAGTTTCTCTAAAGGGACAACGCCCATCACCTGCACATGAATGCGAAGAGCCATGCTTGCCTTGCCGCCATTCCCGCTTGCACGGGAATGACGGCGCGAAAAACGATGACCGCGAAAAAAGGCTAAACCGCGATCAGAACCAGCGACGCTCTTCGCCCGGCCCTTCCACATTGCTCACGCAACGACTGCAAATGTCCGGATGCGCCGGGTTGCTGCCCACGTCCTCGCGACGATGCCAGCAGCGAATGCACTTGGCCGCGTCGCTCACACTGGCGGCCACATGCACTTCGCCACCTTCCAGCGGCAACGCAGCCGCATCGGCCGGACGTGACTGCAACGGGGCGAAGCTCAGCTCGGACGTGATGAAGAAGAAGCGCAATTCGTCCGCTGTCTCGGCATAGCGCGCGGTGGTGGCCGGATCGGCATGCAGCACCAGCTTGGCTTCCAATGCGGCACCGATACGCTCGGCCTTGCGCATGTCTTCCAGCACACGCGACGCGGTATCGCGGATCGCCAGCAGGTCGGCCCAGTAACGGCGCTGCTCCGGCGAAGCTTGCGTGTTCACCAGACCGTCGTACCAGGTTTCGAACAACACGCTTTCGCTGCGCTCGCCGGGCATGTGCTGCCAGATTTCTTCCGCGGTGAACGACAGCACCGGCGCCAGCCAACGTACCAGCGCTTCCAGGATGCGATACATCGCGCTCTGCGCACTGCGCCGGCCGAGGCTTTCGGTCGGCATGGTGTAGAGGCGGTCCTTGGTGATGTCCAGGTACAGCGCGCCCATTTCGTTGGTGCAGAAGTTCTGCACGCGCTGCACGATTTCGGGGAAGTCGTAACGTTCGTACGCGGCGACGACCGCCTGCTGGACTTCATAAGCCTGGCCGATCGCCCACTGATCGAGCAGCAGGCTGTTCTCCACCGGCACCAGATGTTTGGCCGGATCGAAACCATCCAGATTACCGAGCAGGAAGCGCGCGGTATTGCGGATACGGCGATAGGCGTCGGCCACGCGCTTGAGGATTTCGTCGGAAACCGACATCTCATTGCGGTAATCCGCGCTGGCCACCCACAGGCGCAGGATGTCGGCGCCGAGGGTATCCATCACCTTCTGCGGCAACACCACGTTGCCTTGCGACTTGGACATCTTGCGGCCCTGCCCGTCCACGGTGAAGCCGTGCGTAAGCAGCGCCTTGTACGGCGGTTGGCCGTCGAGCATCGACGAGGTGAGCAAGGAGGAATGGAACCAGCCGCGATGCTGGTCCGAACCTTCCAGATACAGGTCGGCGGCGAAGGTGGAGACATCCACGTGCGAACCGCGCAACACGTGCCAATGCGTGGTGCCCGAGTCGAACCACACATCAAGCGTGTCGCGATTCTTTTCGTAATGCTGGGCTTCTTCCGCGCTCAGGAAATCACTGGGCTCGACGCTCTGCCATGCTTCGATGCCGTGCTGCTCGATGCGCTTGGCCACTTCTTCCAGCAGTTCCGGCGTACGCGGATGCAACTCGCCGGTTTCGCGGTGCACGAAGAAGGCCATCGGCACGCCCCACTGACGCTGGCGCGACAAGGTCCAGTCGGGACGATTGGCGATCATCGCGTGCAGGCGCTGCTTGCCCCAGGCGGGATAGAACTTGGTGGCCTCGATGCCTTCCAGCGCGGTTTCACGCAGCGTCTTGCCGCCATCGTTCGGCGTGGTATCCATGCCGGCAAACCACTGCGAGGTGGCGCGATAGATGATCGGCGTCTTGTGCCGCCAGCAATGCATGTAGCTGTGCGTGTACTTGTTCTGGTGCAGCAGCGAGCCGGCCTGCTCCAGCGCTTCGACGATCCTGGGATTGGCCTTCCACAGGAACATGCCGCCGAACAACGGCAAGCTGGCGGCGTAGTGGCCGTCGCCCATCACCGGATTGATGATCTCGGCGTCCTTCATGCCGTGCGCCTTGCACGAGAGGAAGTCTTCCACACCGTAAGCCGGCGATGAGTGCACGATGCCGGTACCGGTATCCAGCGTCACATAGTCGCCGAAATACACCGGCGCCAGCCGCGCATAGCCCGGATCGGCCGCGTACAGCGGATGGCGGAACTTCAGGTCACCCAGCGCCTGCCCCGGGGCCGAGGCAATGACCTGCCCTTCCAGACCATACGTCTTGAGGCATTCCTCGACGCGCTCGCTGGCAAGAATCAGCAAGCCCTTCGGCGTATCCACCAGGCTGTAGCTGAATTCCGGATGCAGGTTGAGTGCCTGGTTGGCGGGGATCGTCCACGGCGTGGTGGTCCAGATCACGATCTGGCCGTTGGGCTTGGGCAGTTTTTCCAGGCCGAAGGCGTTGGCGACTGCGGCGGGATCGTCAAAGGCAAAACCGACGTCGATGGCGATGTCGGTCTTGTCTTCGTATTCCACTTCCGCTTCGGCCAACGCCGAACCGCAGTCGAAGCACCAGTTCACCGGCTTCAGGCCACGGTAGATGTAGCCCTTGCGCAACATTTCCGACAGTGCGCGAATCTCCAGGGCTTCATTGGCGTGATCCATCGTGAGGTACGGGCGCTCCCAGTCGCCCAGCACACCCAGTCGCTTGAAGTCGGCCTTTTGCGCTTCGATCTGCTCAGCTGCATAGGCGCGCGCCTTGCGCTGCACTTCTGCGGCTGGAAGATTCTTGCCGAACTTCTTTTCGATCTGGATTTCGATCGGCATGCCGTGGCAATCCCAGCCGGGCACATACGGCGCATGGAAGCCGGCCAGCACTTTCGACTTGACGATGATGTCCTTGAGGATCTTGTTGACCGCATGGCCGATGTGAATCGCGCCGTTGGCGTACGGCGGACCATCGTGCAGCATGAACATCGGACGGCCGACGGTCCTGGCCTGGATCTGGTGGTAACGCCCCGCCTTTTCCCACTCGGCCAGCCAACCCGGCTCGCGCTTGGGCAGGTCGCCGCGCATCGGGAAGCTGGTTTGCGGCAGGTTGATGGTGCTCTTGTAGTCCTGGGTCATCGCTCGGTTGCCGTGTTTACGGTGGTCCCGCTTCGATGCCTGGGGAGGAACCGAAGCCTCGTGCTATTACTTGCCGCGCGCGGCGGCAAGCGCACGCGCTTCGGCGGGTGCCTCAAATAATAATAATCGCCGCGCTCGCCATGGCAGGCGCGGAATGGGTAGCTGGCTTGGACTGTTGCAGGCTCATGACCTTACTCGCCGATCAGTACCGGGTTCATACCCAGGATCTCCCGGGCCGAACGCGCATCATGACTCATTTGAGCCTTTAATGCGTCCAATCCGTCAAATTTCATCTCGTCGCGCAGCTTGGCAACGAATTCCACCGCCATGCGCTGGCCGTATAGATCACCCTCGAAATCGAACAGGTGCACTTCCAGCAGGGGTTCGAGCACTTCGTTGACGGTCGGCCGCGTACCGAGGCTGGCCACCCCGGGCCAATTGCATGCGCTCTCGCCCAGGCCCACCCGTACCGCGAAGATGCCGTGGACCGGCGTGACCCGTTCGCGCAGGTGGATATTGGCGGTGGGAAAGCCCAGGGTACGGCCGAGCTGTTTGCCGTATTCCACCTTGCCCTCGATCACGAAGGGCCGGCCCAGCAGCGGCGTGGCCCCACCAAAGTTGCCGGCCGCGAGCAAAGCCCGCACCCGGCTGGCCGATACGCGTTCGCCCTCCAGCAGCACGGCCGGCATGGTGCGGGCCACAAAGCCCCGCTCCGCCCCGATCCGTTCAAGCATGGCGACATCGCCTGCGCGCTTGTGGCCAAAGCGGAAATCCGCCCCGACCCACACTTCGCGCACATTGAGCCGTTCGACCAGCACGCGCTGGATAAAATCTTCGGCCGACATGGCCGTCAACGCCCGGTTGAAGCGCATCAGCAGGGTGTGCTCCATGCCGGCGGCGGCGAAGCCGAGCAGCTTTTCGCGCACGCTGGACAAACGTGGCACCGGCTCTTTCGAAAAGAACGCTCGCGGCAGCGGCTCGAAACTCACCACGATCGGCGTGCAGTCGAGGGCCTGCGCCCGTTCGCGCACTTCATTCAACAAGGCTTGGTGACCACGATGCAGACCGTCGAAGGCACCGACCGCAACCACACTGCCGCCGGGGGCTAAACACGGCCCCGCAACGTCCCGGGACAGTTTCATCATCCGCCAAGTATAGCGGTCAGTCGTGTTGCAATTCGCCTAGCCGAAAACCTGTCGCGAAAAGTACGGCGACATAGGTCGCGCCACCGGCACATACCAGCAAAGCCAATCGCCACACGCGGCCGATCACCTGCATCTGCGTCCAATCCGGCCAATACCAGCGGCCGAGCAGCAGCACGAGGATCATCGCGGTACAGGCCAGTGCCAGCCGGGTCAGATGACGGCTCCATCCGGCTTGCCGCTGGTAGATGTCGGCCTGTTGCAACCAGCGCCACAGCAGCAGCAAATTGACATAGCTGGCCAACGCACTCGCCATGCCCAGCGCCAGATGCAAACCAGGCACTTTGGACAAGCCATCCAGCAAGGGACCGGCCTTCAAAGCCGGCGGTGCCCACATGGCATACAGCGTCAACAGGAACACGCCATTGAGCAGCATGTTGGTGATCAGCGCCACCACACCGGCACGCATCGGCGTATGCGTGTCTTTGCGCGCATAAAACGCCGGCAGCAGCACTTTCACCGTGGCGTAGGCGGGTACGCCGAAACTCAGCGCCGTGACCGACAGTGTGGCCATGCGCGTATCAAACGGCCGGAACTGCCCGTTCTGGAACAGCGTGGCGACCAGCGGCTGGGCCAGCAGCATCAGGCCGAACATGGCCGGCACGGCAATCAGCAAGGTCGTGCGCAGGCCCCAATCCAGCGCCTTGGAAAAACCTTCGTGATCGGTAGCAACGTGATGGCGCGACAGCGAAGGCAGGATCACCGTGCCCAGGGCCACACCGAACACGCCCAGCGGCAATTCCAGGAAGCGGTCCGCCTGCGACAACCAGGTCTGCGAACCGGAAATCAGCAGCGACGCAATCACCGTGTCGAACAGCAGGTTGATCTGCGACACCGACGAGCCAAAGAGCGTCGGCAGCATCTGGCGCATGATCCGTCGCACATCCGGATGGTTCCAGCCCCAACGGGGCAAGGTCAGCAAATCGAGTTGACGCAAGGCCGGCAACTGAAACAGCACTTGCAGGATGCCTGCGGCGAACACCGCCCAACCCAGCGCCAGGATCGGCGTCTGCAAATGCCGGGACAGCCACCAGGCGCCGGCGATCATGCAGAGGTTGAGAATCACCGGCGTCAATGCCGGCAGGCCGAACCGGTGGAAGCTGTTGAGTGCACCACCAGAAAGTGCCGTCAACGACACGAACAGCAGGAAGGGAAAGGTCAGCCGCAACAGCTCCACGGTGAGGGTGAATTTGTGCGGCTGATCAATCGCACCCGGCGAGAAGACCGTAGCGACCTGCGGCGCAAACAACACGCATAGCGCCGCCACCACCAGCAACACACCACCCAAGGTGCCCGATACACGGGACATCAACTCTTTCAGCTGCGCATGCGTGCCTGTCTCCTTCACCTCGGTGAAGACGGGAACGAACGCGGTGGAAAACGAGCCCTCGGCAAACATGCGGCGCATGAAATTGGGAATGCGGAATGCCACCCAGAACGCGTCGGTGGCGACATTGGCCCCAAACACATGGCTGATCGAAATATCCCGCAGCAGGCCCAGTACGCGCGAAACCATGGTCATGCTGCTGAACGAAAGCAGCCCGCGTAGCATGCTGGGGGATTTCATGCGGGAAGGAGTCCTTGAGCTTTTCCCCCTCTCCCCTCCGGGGAGAGGGCTGGGGTGAGGGGGCAATCTTGCCAGAATGGTAAGATTTCTCCCGTGCGCTTATGGGTTTTATCGCAAGAGCGGCCCCTCACCCTAGCCCTCTCCCCGAAGGGGAGAGGGGACCGCATCCGGTTAACAGCTTGACCGACCGGCAAATTGCCGTCATAATTGCCGCCTTTTTCCAACCCCAGTATTTATTTCGGAGTTCTACCTTGGCCAACATCAAGTCCGCGAAGAAGCGTGCGCGCCAGTCTGAGCAGCGCCGCCTGCGCAACGTCAGCGCCCGTTCCATGGTCCGCAGCGCCCTGCGCAAGGTCGTCAAGGCCATCGAAGCCAAGGACAAGGCCGGTGCCGTGGCTGCTTTCACGGCTGCCCAGCCGGTGATGGACCGCTACGCCGCCCGTGGCCTGATCCACAAGAACAAGGCTGCCCGTCACAAGAGCCGCCTGAACGCGAAGATTCGCGAGCTGGCCTGAGCGCTAAAGTGACATAAGGGTTGGCGAGAAGCCGGCGGAAACGCCGGCTTTTTCGTGCGTACCCAACCCCTCCCGGTTACCCGGAAGGGAAAGCGATGGAAGCGAGCGCGCTCTTCATCGCCCGCACTTCGGCGACGCTGGTTTGGTCGGTATCCGGGGAAAGCCCCTGCAAGGCCGGATTGAGATAGCGCATGGCAGAGCGACGGACAGACCGCGCCGAGCCATGAAATTCGTGCGCCCTGCTGAGCCGGGCCACTTCCGCCAGATTCTGCGAGCGGATCCCCGCGCCGGCCAGAATCCTGATGCGTCCAGCGGCCTGCTCTACCAATCCGGCAATCGCTGCCGCACCGGCCAGGGCATTCGCGCATCCGCCCGAGGTCAGCACGCGTTCGCAACCCAGTGCGACCACCTCTTCCAGCGAACGCCGCAGATCCGCACTGGCGTCGATCGCGCGATGAAAGGTCACTCCCAGCTTGCCCGCCGCGCTGACCAGCTCCCGACAACGCGGATCGACCACGCCATCGGCATCCAGTGCACCGATCACCACGCCATCGAAGCCGAGCTGCGCACAGGTCTCGATATCACGCCGCATCATCTCGAAGTCGGCGTCGTCATAAAGAAAATCACCGTCACGCGGCCTGACCAGCACATACACCGGGATGCGCACGCGATCGCGCACGACTGCCAGCATGCCGTGGGATGGTGTGATGCCGCCTTCGGCCAGGCTGCTGCACAGTTCAACGCGATCAGCGCCGCCTTCCTGCGCAGCGAGCGCCGAACCAAGCGAGCCGGCGGCAATTTCGAGCAAAGGTTGTTGCGTCATCAGGTATACGTCGTCTGGTAAAGGCTGGGCGAGGCCAGCAGGCGATCTTGTTTCTGTGCGTCGCAGACGGCATAGGTGAAGCCTTTCTGGATCGCAAACGCGCCGCACTCACCATCGCGGCGCAGTGCGAGGAAACCGACCTGCATATCCTTGGTCGCCTCGGGACGTTTCTTCACGATGCGTCGCACGGCTTCTTCGCAGGCTTCCTGCGGACTGCGTCCCTGCCGCATCAACTCCACCACCAGAAAGCTGCCGGCGTTGCGTATGACCTCTTCGCCGACGCCGGTGGACGTGGCAGCGCCCACTTCGTTGTCGACATACAGGCCGGCGCCGATGATCGGGCTGTCGCCCACGCGGCCGTGCATCTTCCACGCCATGCCACTGGTGGTGCAGGCGCCGGCAAGATGGCCATTGGCATCCACCGCCAGCATGCCGATGGTGTCGTGATTGTTCTTGCCACCCGGCATGCCGAGACTTTGCAGGCTGCGGTGATAATCGATGTTCTCGCTGTTGGCCACCGGGGTGTACTTGGCCTGCTTCAGCCACTCGTGCCATGCCTTGGCCGATTCCGGCGTCAGCAGGTCTTCCCTGGTGAAGCCTTCCTGCAAAGCAAATTCCAGCGCACCGTCGCCCACCAGCAACACGTGCGGCGTGTCTTCCATCACCTTGCGTGCGACCTTGATCGGATGAGCGATATGTTCAAGCGCCGCCACCGCACCACAGCGGCCATCGCCATCCATGATGCTGGCGTCCAGCGTGACCTTGCCGTCGCGATCGGGATAACCGGCACGCCCGACGCTGTGATTGTGCAGATCCGATTCCGGCACCTGCACGCCGGTCTCGACCGCATCCAGCGGCTTGCCGCCTTTGCCCAACACCGTCCATGCGGCCTGGTTGGCAGGTATGCCGAAATCCCAGGTAGACACCACGCGCGCGCCGACTCCGCCCGGCACCGTGCCGGATAGCGCTGCGCCTGCTCGCGACAGGCGAGGCAACGCCAGCGCAGATGCAACCAGCAGTGAGGATTTCAGGAAGTCGCGGCGGTCACTCATCGGGCTCTCTCTGTGAAGGTAGATATCTGCAGATGTCCCGCTGCAGCATAGACATCCTTCAGACGATCTTCTTATGCCATAGGTCGCCCACGCGCGGGGTCAAACCACTTCCGCCTCCCGCGCACGCTCAGGCAGCGCCAGCCGCCGCTCGGCCTGGTCGTATTCGATCAGCAACACGCCCGAGTCGTGACGGCCGGTGATGTCGACGAAGCAAGCGCCACCGATAAACGGCTCCAGCGTCATCACTGATTTCAGCGGCGTGGCCACGACCATCTGGAAGCCGAAGTTCTCGAAGATGTTCATGGCTAGCGCAGTGAATTCGTTGTCGGCCTTGTCGAAGGCCTCATCGAGTACCACCGGCGCGTAGCGCGGCAGATGACCATCGTCACCACCCAGCTGATAACGCAGCGCCGCAGCCAGGCAGGTCGTGGCAAGCTTCTGCCGCTGGCCGCCCGACTTGCCCGCACCGCTGCGGTAAACCTCGACCTGGCGACGCGTATCGGCCTCCACTTCCACGCCAACGAACTCGACGTGCTGACGCACATCCAGCACCTGTTCGCGCCAGCGCTTGTGTTCCGGATCGTCAGCAGCCAGCCTGCTTACCAGTTGGCGCAGCACGCCGAACTGGGTTTCGGCCAGTGCACGATCTTCGGTCTGGTGATGGGATAACACATCGCGCAGTTGTTGCTGGAATTCACGCACTTCGGCAAGACCCCGATCGGTCAGCTCGATTTGCAGCAAGGTGCCGCGATTGAACGGGACACGTTCCAGGCTTTCGTTGACCTCTTCCATGCGCTGGCCGATCGATTTGCGCGCTTCGCTCATGTGTTTCTGCAACACCAGCAGATTCTGCTTGCTTTGGCTTTGCAGCAACTCAAAGAAGCGCGCCTCGTGCTTGGGCAGACCATCCAGTTCAAGACGGCGCAGACGGGCGAGGAAACCTTCGGCCGCGTCGAGATTGGGCGTGAAGTCGCCACTGTCCTGTGGCCAGCGACGGCAGAAACTGCGGAAGCACTCTTCGGTCTGCTGGACCAGACGGTTGTCTTCGTCGACCTGGCCGTTGAGCGCCTCGTTGAGGCCGCGCTCCAACAGACGGAACTGGTCGGCAAGATTATCCAGCGACAAGGGCGGATGTGCCGGTAAACGCTCCGGCAAGCCACGCGCCTGCAGCGGCGTCAAGGCCGCTTGCGAGGCTTTCTGCTGGCAGGCCTCACGCTTCTCGTTGAGGCTGCTGCGCTCGCGCTGCAAGGCATTGCGCTCACCTGCCGCGTCTTCAAAAGCGTTTTGCGCACGACGCCGCAGTTCGCGCTCGGTATCCAGGCGCTGGGTGATCTCCAGCAGGGTCGCGTCGCCTTCACGCCATTGCTTGAGCTGAGCCTCGATATCGCCCAGGCGCTGCAGCTTGGGCGCGACGTCGATCTCTTCCCACTCCGCGCTCGCCAAGGCGCCGGCGAGTACACGGCGATCGCCTTCGCGCGCATTGTCTTCGCGCAGGGCCTTCAATGCTTCGTCGGACTTGGCGATCGCCTGCGCCCACTGCTGCCCTTCTTTTTCATAGACGGTCAACTTGTCGCGGTTGTCGAAGCCAAGCACCCAATGGCGGCGATCATCCACGGCGCGGCGGTCGTCTTTCTCATAACGATCGCCCGGATGTTTCACCTGGCCTTCCCGGGTGATCGCCCGATCGGCGTTTTTCAGCGCGGTGGCGGAGTCCGCACAGCTGTAGTCGAAACGGCGGGCCAGTTCGGCGGATAGCCAGTCGCGATGCGCATGATCGTGCAGCTCAAGCCGATGCAGCATCGAGCGCGCATCAAGCTTGCGCGCATTCAATACCTCACCGCGCCCGACCCGGTAATACACCAGCTTGCTGCCGAGGTGAGTCTTGTTGACCCAGGCAGATACTTCACCGTAGTGCTTTTCGTCCACCAGCAAGGCGAGTGCAAAACCATGCAGCACGCGCTCAATCGCGCCACGCCACGCCGCGTGCTCGGACTTGACCTGCAGCAGCTCGCCGACGAATGGGAGTGCGTTTTCCGACAGTCCCAGCTCCTGGCACAACCGCGCACGCACCGCCTGGGTAGGCGCGGGAATGTTGGAAGGATGCCGATTCAGCGCCTCGATTTCCCCTCGCACTTCACCAAAACGCTGGGTGGCCTGGTCACGCTCGCGCTTGAGCACGTCCATCCGCTCTTCGAGTGCGGCCGCGCGTTCACGGGCACCGTCGATAAGTTCACGCGCCTGCCCGGCAAGTTCGGCGAAGCCATGCGCGGTACCTGGAATGGTCCAGCCCAGCTCGCGACAGGTCTGCTCGACCTTGTTGCGCCGGCGCAGCCGTTCGTCACGCTCGCGGCCGACTTGTTCGCGCTCGCGTTCCAGCTGGTCGATCGCATCACCGCCCTGCTCGCGACGCTGACGCTCAAGATCGGCCAGTTTCTGGTCGTGGTTGTCCAGCGACTGGCGACGCTGCGCCAACTCGCCGGCCAGGGCCTGGTCCTGTACCTGCAGCTCGGCAAGGCGCGCATCCAGCAAAGCCAGACGCCGCTGCTCGCGATAAAGATCCACGCCGTGCTGCAGCTCTTTCAGCTCGCTGGTCGCGCGGCGCAATTGCAGCAGCGATTCGTGAGAAGTGCGGGCAGGTGCCAGGGTATCTACTTGTTCGCGCGCGATCACGACCGATTTATGCGCGGCATCGAGTTCGCCGAAATCCGCCACCAGACGATCGGCCGCGCCGAACGTCTGCGGCTCATCGAGCATGAAGCCGCGCAGGAACTGATTGAGATCGCCCAGGTTCTTGGCCGACTGTGTCTTGTGCAGCAGCTTCAGCGCCATCTCGTTCTGGATGCCCAGCAGACGGCGGAACCGCTCGGCATACGCGGCGAAGGTGTCGAAGTGGTGTACGTCCTCGCCCAGACGGGTCTTGAGACGGCGGCGATCCAGATCGAAGCCTTGCAATTCCGTCGCGACATCGAAGGTGCGCTCCGTCACCATGTAATGCTTCTGCACATCGGCGGCGGCCGAACTGTTGCCGCTGATCCAGAACAGACGGATCAGGCTGACCGTGGCGCCCAGGTTATTGCGGTATTCGAGTACCAGCGCCGACCACGTCGCCCCTTTGCGCAGGTACTGCGTGGCAATTTCGCCGGAATCACTGTCCTGCTGATCGGCCCAGGCACCACGTACGTAGGAAGCCAGGCTGCGATCTCGTCCACTGCGCTCGGCTTCGCGTGCCGCGGCATTGAAGTCGACCAGGTTGGGCGGAACCAGCAGTGCCGACATCGCATCCAGCAAGGTGGATTTACCCGAACCGGAGCGACCGACAAACAGGAACCCCTTCTCGGCAATCGGTACATCGACCAGGCCACCGAACGTGCCCCAGTTGAACACCTGCAGGCGACGCATGCGGAACTGTTCGTCGCGCGGACTGGGCAAATCGGAAAGGAACAACGATGGTGCGACCGGACGCGCCGTCTTTGCCGCTTTTGCGCGCGCCTTGCGTGGCGCGCCTTTCTCATTCGCCATCCGGCTTCTCCTCGCCCTCGTCGGCTTCGCGCAGTTCGCGATAGGCAAGCGCCAGCGCCTGCACGTCTTCTGCGGAGAACAGCAGCTTCAGCGCTGGCGATACTTCATAGCGATCGTCGCTGCCGCGCAGCTTGTCCAGTATGTGATTGTCTTTCATCTTGCCAATCGCACCGGCCACACGTTTGGCAAAGCCGGCGCGGTCGGTGGATACGCTTTTTTCGTAAACCGACAAGGCGTCCACCAGGGCCGCCTCTTCCACCACCGCGCGGTGACCATGCGCTTCCGCCTCAGCCAATTGCTGGCGCAGGTGCAATAACAACACCGAATCGATAAAGGTCAGTGGCGATGTGCGCAGCAGCACGGGTGTTTCCAATTCGCCGGTGTCGAACTGGCGGGTGAAGGCGACGCCGCCTTCGCGGTCGATCACCAGCTCCAGGAACAGCTCGCACAAACGCGAACGGATGGCGGTTTCCTGGCGCAGCAAAGCCGTCCATAACTGGCTGTGCCGGCCCGCATCCAGGCTGGGACCGGCCAGCAATTGGCACAATGCACGACGCGCATCGAGCGGCAGGTTGCCGCAATCGCCGTCGAATAGTGCCGAGTCCTTGGGCTTCTCGGCCACGGGCTCGATAAAAACGGTGTCGTCCTCAAGCAAATTCATGTCGCTTCTCCTTCAGGAACCACGCGAGAGGAATGCGGGCGTGACGCTCATTGCCGTCCTTGCCACGCCAGGTAATGGCTTCATGCTCATCCTGCGCCACAACGCCATGTCGCGTGGCCAGGGACAGGTAACCGATGATGCTGCCCAGCCCTTGTTCGGCCGGCCGCTGGGCGAGCACACCACCAATCGAAAGTTGGTCGTGCGTGGCAAGCAGCTCATGCAGATCGCGTCGCAACCCGCGGTAATTGATTTCCGATTGCGCTACCAGCTCGCCCACGCTGTCGAGCGAGATCGCCGCGCCGCCGCTCTGCGCAATGTTGCCATCGACGCGGGCCTGACGTGGATCATGCAGGCGCCATTGCGATAGCGAGCGCAATCGGCTGGTGGTGAGTTGCAGGGTATAGGGTGTGCGTTGGCGCACTTGCACCGAGTCGCGCAGTTGCAGTGCTTCGGCCTGAGCCTGCTTGAGCAACTGGTTCAGGCGCCGCTGCTCCAGATAGCCGCGGCTCTGCACGAACCCACGCAAGCTGCGCGCAAAGTTCTGCATGACGTCGTGCACATGACTGCCACGCTCCAGCATCACACCGGTAAGACCGCGCAGGAATTGCCGTTCATGACGTTGCAGCTTGCGGGCGAAGCCGCGTGACAGCACCGTGTCCAGGGCCGCATCCAGTTGCGCGCTTTGTTCGACATCGTTGAGCAGGTTCCAGAAGGCGTTGAAGCTGCGACCGGCTTCGCTGTCGCCGATCAGGTCCACGCCTTCGAACAGGCGGTCAAGGATATCGCCACGCTCGCCTTCGTCATCGATGATGCGTTCGCGGAATTCGCGATTGAGTTGTTCAAAATCATCGCGGACGCGGCGGAAGTCTTCGTTCAGATCATCGGCGAGCTGGATGATTTCACGGGTACGCTCCAGGGCGCGCTTGCTGTCCAGGGTCGCAACCTTGCCCGAGGCGGCGCGCGCGATGTCCGCCTCGATGCGATCGCGCTCCGCATAGAGCGCGCCAAGGCGCGCCGCCGGATCCGTTTCGGTCTGTTCGGCCAGTTGCACCAATTGCTGGATCACCAGCGACAGGCGGCTTTCGGTTGCGACGCTGCGCGACGCATCCAGACCGGCAATAAAGCGGATGGCCTGGGTCGCCTGGGAAGAAAGCTCGTATTCCTCTTCGCTTGCGCCCTCCGGCAGCCGGCGTTCGAGGTAGCCCTGTGACAACCAGTGCGCTACGTAAGCCTGCGCCGTGCGCGGCAATTCGAGCGGAAGATCAGATGCATTGATCGCATCCAGATGATGCTGCAAGCGCTCGTGCAGGATCGAACCCGGCAGGCGCCGTTCGCTATCCAGCAACAGGGTTTGCAGCAATCCGATCAGTTCGGGGGCATGGTCGGCGGCGAGCAACCGCCACAGGGGCTGATCACGCAGGCGCCGATAGCCTGCGATACGGGCTTGCAACGTCATCAAATCGACTCCCTGTCCCCTTCGACATGTGCAGGGAGAGCACGTGCACGTACCCGGCATCGAGGCGCGAGGAGAGGACTTGGGTGCGGGGATTGCCTCGCCATGATCTCCGCCATCTGCTTCAAATCAAAACTCCCATGTCGCGAGCCGTTCCACTTACCTCTTCAGCAAGATCGGCCCCTCACCCGAGCCCGCTCTCCCCCAAGGGGAGAGGGTGTCAGAATCACTCGCCGCGCAGGCGCACATCGCCCGGCAACATATCGGTGCGGCCTTCGTGCGCAACCCGCTGTGCTTCGAAGAAGCGCTGCACTTGCTGGCATACGGTCAGGGTGTTTTCGCGCGCGATGGCCGAGACCAGGAACCACGGCTGGGTCCAGCCGAGGCGCTCGACGATGTCCTCGGCCACCGCCTGGCGCTCATCCTCAGGCAGCATGTCAGCCTTGTTCAACACCAGCCAGCGCGGACGCTGCATCAGCTCCGGATCGAACTTCTCCAATTCGTGCTCGATCGCGTGCACCTGTGCCACGACATCGGAACCGTCGATCGGCGCGATGTCCACCAGATGCAGCAGCAGACGCGTGCGCGCCAGATGGCGCAGGAACTGGATGCCCAGGCCGGCGCCTTCCGCAGCGCCTTCGATCAGGCCGGGAATATCGGCGATCACAAAGCTCTGGTCGGTGCCAAGGCTGACCACACCCAGATTCGGGTGCAGCGTGGTGAACGGATAATCCGCCACGCGCGGCGTTGCCGCCGACACGGCGCGGATAAAGGTCGACTTGCCCGCATTCGGAAAGCCGAGCAGGCCCACGTCGGCCAGCAGTTTCAGTTCCAGCTTCAGCTCGCGCACTTCGCCCGGCGTGCCCGGCGTGGATTTGCGCGGCGCGCGGTTGACCGAACTCTTGAAGTGGATATTGCCCAGGCCAC
Source organism: Dyella flava (assembly GCF_016904955.1). Classification (GTDB taxonomy): domain Bacteria; phylum Pseudomonadota; class Gammaproteobacteria; order Xanthomonadales; family Rhodanobacteraceae; genus Dyella_B; species Dyella_B flava. The sequence goes on from NZ_JADIKE010000035.1 coordinate 341,730, forward strand.
CCTTGCCGCCCTGCGCCACCAGCAGGCGCTGACCGTGCCCGGTAAGGTCGCCGATGATTTCGTCCGTATCGACGTTGGTGACGACCGTGCCGACCGGTACGCGGATGGAGGTGTCGTCGCCACCCTTGCCGTACATATCGCTACCCATGCCGTTCTGGCCGCGCTGTGCCTTGAAGCTGCGCTGGTGACGGAAGTCGATCAGGGTATTGAGGCCTTCGTCGGCAATCAGCCAGACCGAACCGCCTGTGCCGCCGTCACCGCCGTCAGGACCGCCGAACGGAATGAATTTCTCGCGGCGGAAACTGATGCAGCCATTGCCGCCGTCTCCGGCCTGGACTTTGATGATCGCTTCGTCGACGAATTTCATGGCTGCGCAACTTTCTTAGGTTTGATGCGCCATCAAGGCGCTGCTTGGGCTGGGTCAGCAGGGAAGCAAGATTAAAGGGGTTAGGGATGAGTAGCGAGCGCGCAAGCATGAAGCTTTCGTGAGCCCCTGCCTGTCGCCCTCGCCGCTTGCTCCAAATAAAACAAAAGCCCCGCCGGGGCGGGGCCTTCGTTGCAACGTGAGGACTGGATCAGCCCTTGACGACGTTGACGTACTTGCGATTGTTCTCGCCGCGGGTCTTGAACTCGACCGTACCATCGACCAGCGCGAACAGGGTGTGGTCACGGCCCAGACCCACGCCGGTACCGGCATGGAACTTGGTGCCGCGCTGACGCACGATGATGTTGCCGGCCTCGATGGCCTGACCACCGTACACCTTCACGCCGAGGTACTTCGGGTTCGAATCGCGACCGTTGCGGGATGAACCTACGCCTTTTTTGTGTGCCATGACTATCTACTCCGGCTGTATCAGGCGTTGATGCCCGTGATCTCGACTTCGGTGAAGTGCTGACGATGTCCCTGCTGCTTCTTGTGGTGCTTGCGGCGGCGGAACTTGATGATGCGGACCTTATCGGCGCGGCCGTGCTTGCGCACGGTGGCGCTCACGGTGGCGCCGGCCACGACCGGGGCACCGACGGTGATGGTCTCACCGGAACCGACCAGCAGCACCTGGTCGAACTTCACGCTGGCGCCTTCTTCGGCGTTCAGCAGCTCCACGCGCAGGACATCGCCCTGCTGGACGCGGTATTGCTTGCCGCCAGTTTTGATAACTGCATAACTCATGGGAATGGCCCTTCTGTCGTTATTCTCTTGGGTTCGCCGCGACCCATTCGGGCGCAGCGAACTGTGGATTATAGCGATCAGGCGCCCAGCTGGTCAATGACTGACCAGCTGGCTCAAGGCAGTCAGTGGCCCGTTCCGCCGGCCGGCGACTGGGGCGCTGGCATGGCATCGCCGCTGCTATCGTCCCCGGCGGTCCCCGGGCAGCGCCCCTGGGCGTCCAGCTTGCCCTGCTTCTGGAGCTGGGCAAACATGTCCGACGTGCGCTGGCGGCCCCATTGCTGACCGGCCTGGGCGGCCTCGGCCATGGTGGCGGGCATCTGGGTCACCAGTTTCTGGCCCAGGGAGGATTTGTAGAACTTGATCAGCCCCTCGACCTCGTCGGCAGTGAAGTGGTGCTGGTAGGCCGGGATCATGGCCTTGGTCAGCTGCTCCTGCCCGTCCTTGTCGATATAGGTCTGCCAGAAGCTGGCCTCCACGCAAGGCAACTGCTCGCTCATCATGGCGGCCATCTTGTTGTTCATCGCGATGAACTGGCCCGGCACATCCATCACCTGCATCAGCTCCCGCACCTGCGCCTCGCTGGGCTGGGCCGCCAAGGCGGGACCGGCCGCCAGCGCCAAGCACATACCTACGCCCAAAGCCCACTTGCCAACCGTCATGTTCACACCCTCCGCTGCACAGGAAACCGGGGAAATAGCGGTCGAGCATATTCGCCCGCTCCGCCGCTGCCTAGGCCTGAGCGCGCGCTGCGGATATCCGCCGGCAAGCTCGCCAAAGACCCGACACAAGCCTACGGGAACGCGCCTGCTGACATAACGTTGTCAGCAGGTCTTTACCGGCGCCGAACGGTCGGGATAGACCGACTTGCTATAGTGAATGATTCCCCAATATCCGACGCGTCATGGACACCATACGTATTCGCGGCGCACGCACGCACAATCTCAAGAACATCGACCTGGACCTGCCCCGCGACCGGCTGATCGTGATCACCGGCCTGTCGGGTTCAGGCAAGTCTTCGCTGGCTTTCGACACCATCTATGCCGAAGGGCAGCGTCGTTACGTGGAATCGCTGTCGGCCTATGCGCGGCAATTCCTTTCCATGATGGAAAAGCCGGACGTCGACCATATCGAAGGCCTGTCGCCGGCGATCTCGATCGAGCAGAAGTCCACCTCGCACAACCCGCGCTCGACCGTGGGCACGATCACCGAGGTCTACGATTACCTGCGTCTGCTGTATGCCCGCGTGGGCACGCCACGCTGCCCGGACCACGGCATTCCGCTGGAAGCGCAGACGGTCAGCCAGATGGTCGACACCACCCTGGCGCTGGATCCGGAAAAGCGCTTCATGCTGCTGGCGCCGGTGATCCGCGAGCGCAAGGGCGAACATGTACAGGTGTTCGAGCAGCTGCGCGCGCAAGGTTTCGTGCGCGCACGCGTCGACGGTACGGTGCATGACCTGGACGCCGTACCGCCACTCACGCTGCGCCAGAAGCACACCATCGAGGCGGTGATCGATCGCTTCCGTCCGCGCGACGACATCAAGCAGCGCCTGGCCGAATCGTTCGAGACCGCGCTGCGCCTGGGCGATGGCCTGGTGATCGTGGTGGACATGGATGACCCCAAAGCCAAGGAGCAGCTGTTTTCTTCGCGCTACTCCTGCCCGGTCTGCGACTACTCGCTGCCGGAACTGGAACCGCGCCTGTTCTCGTTCAATTCGCCGGTCGGAGCCTGCCCAACCTGCGACGGCCTGGGGGTCACCCAGGTTTTCTCGGCCGAGCGGGTGGTCGGTCATCCGGAACTCTCGCTCGCCGGCGGCGCGGTGCGCGGCTGGGATCGGCGCAATGCGCATTACTTCCAGTTGATCCTCTCGCTGGCCAATCACTACGGCTTCGATGTCGAAACGCCGTGGCAGAAGCTGCCCAGCAAGGTGCAGCAGGCGGTATTGAATGGCAGCGGCAACGAGAAGATTGCGTTCCGCTATCTCACGGAGCGCGGCGGCAAGGTCACGCGCGAGCACGCCTTCGAAGGCATCCTGCCGAACCTGGAGCGCCGCTACAAGGAAACCGAATCACCGGCGGTTCGTGAAGAACTCGCCAAATACATCAGCGATCACCCCTGCCCCGAGTGCGGCGGACAGCGTCTTAACCGCTCGGCGCGCAACGTGTTTGTGGCCGACCAGCCACTGCCGCTGCTGACGGCACGATCGATCGACGATGCGCTGGAGTTCTTCGAGACACTGAAGCTCTCCGGCTGGCGTGGCGAGATCGCGGTGAAGATCGTGAAGGAGATCCGCGAACGCTTGAGCTTCCTCAATGACGTAGGTCTGAATTACCTCACGCTGGATCGCCAGGCCGATACGCTGTCGGGTGGCGAAGCGCAACGCATTCGCCTAGCCTCGCAGATCGGCGCCGGTCTGGTTGGCGTGATGTATGTCCTGGACGAACCCTCGATCGGCCTGCACCAGCGCGACAACGAACGTCTGCTGGGCACGCTTACGCGATTGCGCGACCTGGGTAATACGGTGATCGTGGTCGAGCATGATGAAGACGCGATTCGCGCAGCAGACCACGTCCTGGATATCGGCCCGGGCGCCGGTGTACACGGTGGCGAAATCGTTGCCCAGGGTACGCTCAAGGACATTCTTGCTTCACCCCGCTCGCTCACCGGCCAATACCTTTCCGGCAAGCGCGAGATCAAGGTACCCACTGAGCGCCGCGAACAGCTCGACAAGGATTCGTGGCTGTATCTGAAGGGCGCGAGCGGCAACAACCTCAAGCATGTCGATCTGGCGATTCCGGCCGGCTTGTTCACCTGCGTCACGGGTGTATCGGGTTCGGGCAAATCGACCCTGATCAACGACACCTTGTTTGCGCTCGCTGGCGCCGAATTGAACGGATCAAGCACCCAGCCTGCCCCGTACAAATCGGTGGAAGGTCTGGATCTGTTCGACAAGGTGGTGGATATCGATCAATCCCCGATCGGGCGCACCCCGCGCTCGAACCCGGCGACCTACACCGGCCTGTTCACGCCGCTGCGCGAATTGTTCGCGCAGGTGCCGGAAGCGCGTTCGCGTGGCTATACCGCGGGCCGCTTCAGCTTCAACGTGCGCGGCGGCCGCTGCGAGGCCTGCGAAGGCGACGGTATGATCAAGGTGGAAATGCACTTCCTGCCGGACGTGTATGTGCCTTGCGATGTCTGCCACGGCAAGCGCTACAACCGCGAAACACTGGAAATCCTCTACAAGGGCCACACGATTGCCGATGTGCTTGGCATGACGGTGGAAGATGCCGCCAAGCTGTTCGAGAACGTGCCGGTGATCGCGCGCAAGCTCGATACCTTGCGCGCTGTGGGTCTGGATTACATCAAGCTCGGCCAGAGCGCGACTACGCTGTCAGGCGGTGAAGCTCAGCGCGTGAAGCTGTCCAAGGAATTGTCCAAGCGCGACACCGGACGCACGCTGTATATCCTCGACGAGCCCACCACCGGTTTGCATTTCCACGATATCGAGCAACTGCTCGATGTGCTCCATCAGCTGGTCGACCAGGGCAACACAGTGGTGGTGATCGAGCACAACCTTGACGTGATCAAGACCGCCGACTGGATCGTCGATCTGGGGCCGGAAGGCGGCGCCGGTGGTGGCCGCATCCTGACGACCGGCACGCCGGAAACGGTCGCAGCGATACCGGGCTCTCACACCGGCCGCTTCCTTGCCTCGCATCTGAAGCCGGCCAAGGCGGCACGTCCTAAAGCCGAAAGCAACAACGGCAAAGCCAAGCAAAAACGCAAAGTAGCCTCATGACCACTGTTTCCAATGACTCCAACGTAGCGGCCGTCCTGTTGCATATCGCTTCGATCAGCGTGCGCTGGCGCGACCTCGACGCCTTCAATCACGTCAACAACTCCAGCTATCTCACCTTTCTGGAAGAGTCGCGGCTGCAATGGCTGCAACAGCTGAAAGGACCGTGGATGAGCGAGCACGCCATGCCGGTGATGGCGGCCAGCCAGGTCAACTACCGCCTGCCGATCGAATGGCCGGCACAGTTGCAAGTGGAGCTGTATTGCACGCGCATGGGCAACAGCTCCATGACGATTGGACATCGTATCGTAGATGCCGACGACAAGAACAAACTCTATTGCGACGGACATGTCGTGATGGTGTGGATGGATCCCACCACCGGCAAATCGGTGTCGCTGCCACAGCCGGTCAAGGACTCGACCTCACCCACGTGAGGCCGAAGCTAACGCTCCAAGCATTTGCACACAGAAGGACTCGCTCATATGGAAATTCAGCCCTATCTCTACTTTGATGGCCGCTGCGAAGAAGCGATTGCGTTCTACGGGAAAGCACTCGGCGCCACTGAGTTGTTCAAGATGCGCTTCAAGGACGCGCCAAGCGATCCGGCATACGCGACGTCACCGCATATCGCCGACAAGATCATGCACGCCGCGCTGCTCATCGGCAGCACGCATGTACTGATGTCGGATGGCACCGGCGATGACGAGTCGACTTCTCATTCGGGTTTCAGCCTCTCGGTCACCGCGGACGATGTCGCTTCGGGCGAAAAGTATTTCAACGCTCTGGCACAAGAGGGCAAGATCAGCATGCCCTTCCAGAAGACTTTCTGGACCGAAGGCTTCGGCATGCTGGTGGACAAGTTCGGCGTGCCGTGGATGGTCAACGTACGCCAAGCCGCGCCATAAGGCAGGTCCTGAAGCGCGCAGGAACGAGCGGCTGGAGGGCCACGTACGCCGTCACATGCCGCTCGCTATGATCGGGCACGTTACCTGCCAAAGGAGTGCCCCATGACGATTCAGCACCGAACCGCCCTCGCCATCGCCTGCGCCGTGTTCTGCAGCGCATCACTGGCACAGGCTGCCGACAATGCGTCGATCACGCTCTATCGCAGTGACAGTTCCAGCCTTTATGCAAGCAGCGGAGACAACACCGTCGATGACGGTTACGCCGTGGTGCGCGAACAGCGCAATGTGCGCTTGCAGGCCGGCGTGCATGACATCGTGCTGGGAGATTTGCCCAACAACCTCGACGCCGAAGCGATGGCACTTGGCTTCCCGGGCGGCGAGGCCAAGGTCATCTCGCAACGCCTGTTGCTCGGCCAGGGCGCCAACGCAGCCCTCACCGGCTTGACCGGCAGCAACATCAGCGTACTCGGTGACAACGGGCAGCCCTTGGCCAACGGCACCCTGCTGCGCGCTGGCGATGAAGGCCTGATTGTCGGCAGTGCGAATGGTGGCACCACACTGGTTCGCCAGTACGCGGCCGTGAATACGTCAAGCAGCAACTTTCCCACCGGTTCCAGCTTGCGCTTGCGCCTCGATGCTTCACGCTCCGGCGATACAACGGCCGTACTGAGCTACCCTGCTACCGGCATGGGGTGGCGAGCGGCATATGTGGCTACGCTGCAACCCGGCAACAGTTGCAGCATGCAATTCGAATCACGCGCCAGCATTGCCAATCGCAGCGGCCGTGATTGGCACGACGCCAAACTCACACTGATCGCGGGCGAACCGAATTTCGCCAAACCCAGCGGACCGCGCCCGATGATGATGATGAAAGCCATGGCCGCGCCGGTGGGCGCCGAGGCACTCCCCGAGCAATCGTCGCTGGCCGACTATCGCAGCTACACCCTGCCGGCACCGGTCGACCTGCCCGATGGCAGCATCAGCCAGGTGCCGCTTTACGCGGCACGCACCCTGAGTTGTGTACGCACCGCACTTTATGAAAATGGCGGCAGCTGGTTGCCGCCGCAGCCCATGCTTAATAGCGAACTCAACTCTGACGGCAACACCAGCATCACCAGCACTTTGAGTCTGACTGCTTTCGACAGCCTGCCGGCGGGCTATTTGCGTGTGCTGACGGCAGACCGCAACGGCGTACCGCAATTCATCGGCGAGGGACGGATCAACGACACGCCCAAAGGCAGCGATGCGACGATTACGCTGGGCACTGCGTTCGACCTGCGCGGCAACCGCGAACGCACCAGCTTCCACGTCGACAAAGCCGGGCGCACGATGGATGAAGCTTTCCGCATTACCTTGACCAACGCCAGCGGCAGCCCGCGCACGGTGACGGTGCGGGAACATCCCAACCGCTGGCGCCAATGGAACCTGGCTTCATCAACGGTGAAGCCCAGCAAGCAGACGACCGATACGCTGGAATTCAAGCTTGATGTACCGGCCAACGGCAAGACCGTGCTGGACTACGCCGTTCGCTACACCTGGACGGCGGATGACAATCCGCAGCCTTGATGCAACCCGATCCGCACGCTGTCCCGCTTGGGAAGAGGCGTATGGCCGCACATCGCCAACAGGGATGACGTGCTGGAAACATGGCGAATACCCGAACCATCCGCTTTACACTGAACGCCATAACGCTTCTGGAGCCCGATAATGCTTAATCTCGTCAAGCACGATGCCGTCACTGAAATTCAGCTGGCGCGCCCGCCGGTCAACGCGCTCAATCTGGATCTGCTGCGTGCGATCCAAAAAGCCCTCGCTGACGCGGTGCGCGATGGCGCGCGCGGCATCGTGCTATCGGGCGCACAAGGGATGTTCTCCGCCGGTGTCGATGTGCCGGCCCTGCTGACCTGTGATCGCGCTGGCGTGCGTGAATTCTGGCGCGAATTCTTTGCGACGTGTGCCGCACTGGCCCAGTCACCCGCACCGGTGGTTGCGGCGATCACCGGTCACAGCCCGGCGGGTGGCGCCGTGCTTTCACTGTTCTGCGACTATCGTGTGATGGCGCAAGGCCCCTATCGCATCGGCCTCAACGAGGTCCAGGTCGGGCTGATCGCTCCCGATTGCATCCAGATGGCCCTGCGCCGCGTGGTAGGCGCGTATCGCGCCGAACGCCTGCTGGTCTCCGGCGCGCTGATCGACGCGGAACAGGCGCTGGCTTGCGGCTTCGTTGACGAACTCGCCAGCGTGGATCAGGTCACCACACGCGCCTTCGTCTGGTTGAACGAAACGCTGGCGCTGCCTTCGCATGCCATGCTGGCCACACGCCAGATCGCACGCGCGGATCTGATCAGCACCTACGCCGATATCGACAGCTTGCCGATCGATACCTTTGTCGACGCTTTTTTCCACCCGGAAACGCAGGCAACCCTGCAGCAACTGGTGGCGCGGCTCAAGAAAAAGGCGTAATTCGAGCATCGGGAATAGTGAACAGCGGGCCCGCCCCGCTTGTGCTATTCCCGGTTTGCGCCGACTGCGATGGGTCGCGAGGGATCGCTCACCCAACCGCTCCACGACGGCGCATAAAGACGCGACCCCGCCAACCCCGCGTGTTCCATCGCCAGCATGTTGTGGCAAGCCGTCACGCCTGAGCCGCACATATGCACGACCTGCTCGGGCTTGTGCTGGCCGATCACGGCGAGAAATTCCTGACGCAAGGCCTCGGCGGACTTGAAACGGCCGTCCGCCTGCAGGTTGTCCGAGAACGGACGGTTCGCCGCACCCGGCACGTGCCCCGCAGCCCGATCCAGCGGCTCGACTTCCCCTAGATAACGCGGGGCAGCGCGCGCATCGAGCAACAGATCCTGCTTGAGCTTTGCAACGGCCGCGTGATCGAGCAGCATCTGGCTGGCGTCGTAGTGCAGTGAAACTTGCGTCGGCTCACGCTGCGTTACCTGCGACGTGACCGGCCGACCTGCCGCTTTCCACGCCGTATAGCCGCCATCCAGCACCGCCACTTCTTGCACGCCGCACAAGCGTAGCAACCACCAAAGCCGCGCCGCGGCCAGCGCGCCATTGCCGGCGTCGTAGCAAACCACCTGCAGGCCAGGCCGCCAGCCCCAGCGTCCCAGCGTGGCAGAAAAGCTTTGTTCCAACGGCAACGGATGGCGCCCAAGTCCCAGCGGTGTGCGCGTGAGGTCCGACAGATCATGATCCAGGCTCGCGAAGACCGCGCCCGGGATATGTTCCGCCCGGTAGTCGCGCTCACCCTTGCCCGCATCGGCCAGGTCGTGGCGGCAATCGACGACAAGCACATCGGATGCCGGCAACGCCGCCAGTTCAGCCACGGAAATCAGTGTGCTTTTCATGCTCGCTCCATCCTCTGCAACAGGTTTTGCAGCATGGCGGCCGTGGCGCCCCAGATGCGATGGCCGTCGTGCTCGAATTCCACCATCTCGCGGCGATGACCGCGGAAATCCATGACATAACGCTTCAGGTTGGCGGGTTCAAGAAAGAACGCCAGCGGCACTTCGAACACTTCGGCCACTTCATCGGGCGCGGGATGAAAGCGCGCCTCTTCGGCGATACGCGCGACCACCGGCGTGATGCAAAACCCGCTGATGGTTTCGAAGCAATCGAGATACCCCAGTGGCGTGACCAGGGCGCGATCCAGGCCGATCTCTTCTTCGCTTTCGCGCAGCGCGGTAGTCAGTGCGCTGCCATCCGCAGGATCCACGCGGCCGCCGGGAAAGGCCACCTGCCCGGCATGCGAGCTGAGGTGGTCGGTGCGCACCGTGAACACCATCCGGGGTTGCGCATCGCCACGCAGACCGATCAGCACGGCAGCATCCCTGCGCGGCGTATCGCCGAGCAGCTCTTTCATCTGGAGATGGTTCCAGGCTGGTGCGGAAGGTGGCTGCGACAGCGGCCGCAAGGCACGCAGCAAGGCGTCCATCAAGCGGACTCGCGGGCGGGCAGTACCACGTCCATGTAATGGGTACGTTCGGTCTCGCTCATGCTGCGCCAGCGGGCAATTTCATCGCCGGTGCGATAGCAGCCTTCGCAATAGCCATGAGGGTCGAGGCGGCAGACGCCGGTGCAGGGGCTGAGGATGGCGGTTTGGGGCGCGCTTTCGGACATCCGGGTATTTTAGGAGAGAGGGGAGAGGAGTGAGAAGTAAGAGAAGAGCCGCAGCTGGCGTAAACCTGTGCTTTTCTCTCACTTCTCACTCCTCTCCCCTCACTCCTCGCCTTCAGGGTCCTGCGGCTTGCGGATTCGGCGGCTTGATATCGAGCAGTTCGATATCAAAGACCAACGCCTGGTTGGGGCCGATGCGCGGCAGCGCGCCATGTTCGCCATAGGCCAGCGCGGGCGGGATCACCACCTTCCAGCGGTCGCCCACGTGCATGCGTGGAATCACGTACTGCCAACCGCGAATCACCCGGTCCACGGTGAAGCTGACCGGCGCGCCATGCGCCCAGGTGCTGTCGAATTCGGTGCCGTCGATCAGCATGCCGCGGTAATTCACTGTCACCAGGCTATCGATACCCGGGTTGACCGTGCCGTCACCCTTCTTGATCACGGAATACTGAATGCCGGACGGCAGTTGCACCACACCCGGCAAGCTGGCGTTGTGCGACAGGAACTCGGCGCTCTTGTGCGCGTTCTCGGCAGCAATGCGGTTGTACTCGGCCATGGCCTGCTCATGCATGCGCTCGCCGAGGGCAACCAGTTGCTGGTACATGTCTTCCTTCGACACCGCAGGCGGGCGCTTGGCGTAGGCGTCCTCGATGGCCTTTTGCAGCACCGCCATGTCCACCGGGAAATCACCCTCGGAGAACTGTGTGCCGATCCGGTAGCCGATCGCGTAGGAAAGCTTGTGCTTGTCGAGCTTGGCTGGTGGCGGCTCTTGCTGATTGGACACAGCTGGCGCTTGCTGCGCCTGTACCGCGCATGCGGCAAGCAGCAAGAAACCCGAAACCAGCCAACGCGTGTGTGCCATTACTTTCTCCATGGTGCAGAGCCGGCTCAACGTCTCCATGTCGCCCGAATCATCGTTGAGCCGCCGCGTGGCGGCCGCTTGGACGCAACCCGAAGGATCGGGTCGGTTTGCCAACATGCCGGCGTCATCACTCGTTTATGTATCGACACATACACCTCACTCGTTCTTCCTTGCCCTGCGAGCAAACAGAAGTGGCGCGGCCAGATTAAAGACACTGAGCCGGCACTTAGCATACGGCCAAAACACTCATCCTAAGGCGTTCAGCCATTTAATGCAGCTATGCCGATTACCGGCACCGTCGCCAGAGTTTGTCTGAGAACGCCGGAGGGAGGCAAAGGTTCCCGCTGCTAACATGGGTGCTTCATGTTCAATTACGGAGTCCCCCGTGGCTTACCGCACCCTCGAAATCGGCAATCGCGACGCCGTACACATAATCACTGTCAACCGGCCGGACAAGCTCAACGCGTTGAATCGCGAGACTTTGAACGAGCTCACCCTGGCCTTTACCCAGGCCGCGCAGGACGACGCCGTGCGCGCGGTGGTGCTGACCGGGGCGGGAGAAAAGGCCTTCGTCGCCGGCGCCGATATCAGCGAAATGAACGGTTACGCCCCGGTGCAGGCGCAGAGCTTTTCCCGTACCGGGCAGCGGTTGATGAGCACCATCGAACGGCTTGGCAAGCCGGTGGTGGCGCGCATCCAGGGATTCGCACTTGGCGGTGGCATGGAGCTGGCCATGGCTTGCCATCTGCGCATCGCCAGCGACAAAGCAAAATTCGGCCAGCCGGAAATCAATCTCGGCCTGATCCCGGGCTTCGGCGGCACCCAGCGGCTATTGCGCCTGGCAGGCCGCGGCGCCGCGCTCGAGCTATGCCTGACCGGCGGCACTATCACCGCACAACGCGCTTACGAACTGGGCGTCGTGAATCGTGTCGTAGCGCCAGAGTTGCTGGATGAAACGGTCAATGCCCTGGCCGATCAGCTCGCGGCAGCCGCACCGTTGGCCGCCGCAGGCATTCTCGACACCGTGTTGCAAGGCGGTGAAACCTCGATCGACCAAGGACTGGAGTTCGAAACCCAAGCTTTCGCGCTGGCGTTTGCGACGGAAGATATGCGGGAAGGTACGACCGCGTTCCTGGAGAAGCGCAAACCGGTATTCAAGGGGAAATAAAAACGGCGCGGGACGAACAGTGCGCGCAAGGCCACGAGCACCCCACGGACCTCCAGACTTACGCCCCCGCTATTCGTCCCCCACCGCCAGCCTCAATGCCCGCCGCGATATTTCTTTTCACCGGCAGTAATGCGCAGATCCAGCCTGTTTTCCGGCGGCGCCAACGGACAGGTCGCGAAGGAGGTGAAAGCGCAAGGCGGGTTGTAGGCTTGGTTGAAGTCCAGCACGACCTTGCCGTTGACCGGCAAAGCAGCGTAAAGGAAGCGCGACGCGCCGTAGGTTTCATGGCCCGAGGTGCGGTCGGCGAGCACGAAGAACAGCTCCCCACCCGGCTCTTCCTGATACGGCAGCAATTCATAGGTATGCCCGTCGCGCGTAAACACGGCCTTGCCGGGCACCTTTACCGTATCGATGGTGCCGATCACCGATCCCATCTGCAGATCGTGCGGCGGATTGAACGGCACCCAGTCGGCAACGATGCGCCAGGATGGATCGATCGGGAAATAATCGATGCCGAGAAAATGCTGCCGCGTGGTGGCAGTTGAGTCCTTCACACGCAACGCCCTGCGGCCCTCGCGATCGATCACGTAGAAACTCGCCGTACCGAAGGCCACCGTGGTCGGCGACGCACTGCCGCTGACGTGCATGTCGTCAATCAGGGTTGCTTCATGCACCGGCTTGCCGTCCACCGTCGCTCCGCTGCCATCGGCCAGTGCGATATGTACCTGCCCCGCCTTGTCCAGGGTGACCACACCCAGGTGTGCGGGACCGGCCTGCAACACGATGTCATTGTCCGGCGCGCTGCCGACTTTGTTGATGCCATCCTGCAGCCATTCGAGCCCGATCAGGCTGAGCCAGCCATCCGGAGCAGTCAATCGCGCAACGCGCTGAGAACGCCATTGTTCGATGCTTTGCTGGTAGGCATCGGGCGTTGCCACGGGGTTGGGGGTTTCGGCATGCACGAGAGCTACTCCAGTACTTAGGATGAGTCCGGCCAGGACAGGTCGCCACATGGGGTTTGCTCCGCTCGGTACAAGACCACAAAGGCCAGTATGGCCGTCTATTTGCGGAGGGTACAGGCGTTGGCTAACAACCACGCAGAACAAGCTTATCCGCTTCGATCATGTCCCGCATGCTTGACGAAAAGGCAAAGCCGAATCCCGGCAAAGATGTGGCAGTTCACCATCGCCCACCACAACTTACCGGCCGCGCAGGAAAAGTTTGTCGAGTTCGGTCATGCCCATCTGCACCCAGGTGGGACGGCCGTGATTGCACTGTCCGGAGCGCTCTGTCGCCTCCATCTCGCGCAGCAAGGCGTTCATTTCCGGCACGCTCAAACGGCGCCCGGCGCGCACTGAGCCATGGCATGCCATGGTGGAGAGCAGTTCGTTTTCCAGTTCCTGCAACTGGCGTGAACTGCCATGTTGCGCCAGCTCGCCCAATACGCTGCGGGTGAGCTCGGCCACATCGGCCCCTTCCAGCAAGGCTGGAATGCGACGCACCACGATCGCCGAAGGGCCGCTGCGCGAAAGCTCCAGCCCCCACTCGGCCAGGGCATCACCGTGCTCCTCGGCGGCCGCGGCTTCCTTTGCACTCACGGCAACCGACAGCGGCACCAGCAGGATCTGCGAACGAAGGTTGCTGCAGGCCCGGCCGGACTTGAGCTTTTCGTAAGTGATGCGCTCGTGTGCGGCATGCATGTCGACCAACACCAGGCCATGCGCATTCTCAGCCAGGATGTAAATCGTCTTGAGTTGCGCGATGGCATAACCCAACGGTGGCGCTTCGCCATCGTTGGCCGGCGGCATCGGTTGTTGCATGGACTGCACTTGCGCTGCGGGAACCTCGCCCAACAACGCCGCGTAGTCAGCGAGTGGCTCCTCTCTCACACCCAGCTGCAGGCGGCTTTGCGTGAAAGTATTGCCTTGCCAACCCGCGCCCGGACGGCTGGAGAACTGCGCCACGGGTGCTGCCGCCACCGGCGTTGACGCCCACGAATCCGTGTCGGCCGGCAGGTTTTGTCCGGCACGGGTTTCTGCCAGGGCTTCATGCAGCGTGCGGAACAGAAAATCATGCACCAGCCGCTGCTCGCGAAAGCGCACTTCGCTCTTGGCCGGATGTACGTTGACGTCCACACCTACCGGATCCAGCTCGAGATACAACACGAAAGCGGGATGGCGACCGTGGAACAGCACATCGGCATAGGCCTGGCGCACAGCGTGAGCTACCACGCGATCGCGCACCAGGCGACCGTTGACGTAAAAATACTGGGCATCTGCCTGCGCACGTGAAGCCGTAGGCAAACCCACCCAGCCCGACAGCCGCATCCCCGCCGACGCGTAATCAATGCGCAGACTTTGCTGCGGAAACGTGTCGCCCAGCACTTCGGCCACGCGCAGCAACATGGCCTGATCATCGCGTGCCGCCTTCCACACACGCACGGATTTACCGTTATGGCTCAGGCGAAATTCAACGCCGCTGCGCGCCAACGCCAGTGACTTGAGCAGATCGTCGATATGCGCGAACTCGGTGCGTTCCGCACGGAGAAATTTGCGTCGCGCCGGCACGTTGTAGAACAGGTCGCGCACTTCCACGCTGGTGCCCTGCGGATGTTGGGCGGGGCGCGCGTCCTGCATGCGGCCGCTGTCCACTTCGATGCGAAAGGCCTGGTCCTCGCCACGCAGGCGTGAGGTGATCGCAAATCGCGCTACCGACGACATCGACGCCAGCGCTTCACCACGAAAACCCATGCTGGCCACGTGTTCCAGGTCGTCGAAACTGCCGATCTTGCTGGTGGCATGCGAGGCCACCGCCAAGGACAGATCGTCCGCGGCGATACCGTCGCCATCATCGCGTACGCGGATCAGCCGCGCACCGCCAAGCTCGATATCGACTTCGATGCGCGCAGCGCCAGCGTCGAGACTGTTCTCAACCAGTTCCTTGACGACCGACGAAGGTCGTTCGATCACCTCGCCAGCGGCGATCTGGTTGATAAGGTCAGGGGGAAGCGGTTTGATCCGGGACATGGCGCAAGCTTAGCAGCGCCATGCCTTATCAACTATCCGGAATTTCCAGCACGGTGCCAACGCGCACGCTGTTGCTGTTGATGCCGTTGACACTCTTGAGCGAATTCACGCTCACGCCGTACTGCTTGGCGATACTGCGCAGGGTTTCACCATCGGCGACGCGGTGTGTGTCGTGCGCATCCGCTGGCTTGCTGGTACTCGCCAGTTCGCTGTCATTGCCGGATACCAAGCCTTTGCGGCGCGCGGCCTCCATCGCAAACCAGGTTCCCGGAGGCGGATTGCTCGTGAAATAGCTTTTCAAGCCGTCCATCATGGCCGTAGCCAGCTCTTGCTGGTGCGCGGGATCACGCAACTTGCGCTCTTCATCCGGGTTACTGATGAACGCCGTTTCGACCAGGATCGACGGCACATCCGGCGAACGCAACACCACGAAGTTGGCATGCTCGACGTAACCGCGGTGGGTAGGCCCCAGGGCCGCCAAGGCGCTCAACACGTCCTGCGCCACCGTTTCACTGGCCTGCACCGCCCAGCCCTGCTGCATGTCCAGCAACACGGAGGCGAGGCTGTCGTTCTCGGCCGCCAGCGACACGCCGCCGATCAGGTCGGAACTGTTTTCACGATCGGCCAGCATCTGCGCCGCCACCGAGCTCTTGCCGCGCGGTGACAACACCCACACGGACGAACCGCGGGCGTCGCTGCTGGTGTAGGAATCGGCGTGGATGGCTACGAACAGGTCGGCCTGGTTCTGGCGGGCGATCTCGTAGCGTTCCTTCAGCGGAATAAAGTAGTCGCCATTACGCGTCAGGATCGCCTTCATGCCGGGCTGACGGTTGATCTGGGCAGCCAGGTCGCGCGCCACGGCCAAGGTCACGTTCTTCTCCAGGGTGCCGTCCGGACCATGTGCCCCCTGATCCTTGCCGCCATGGCCGGCGTCAACCGCCACGACCACTTGGCGCATGCTGTTCAGCAGCACGGCAGCCTGGCGCGTGGTGACGCCCTTGCGGCTGGTCAGCTTGCTGTCGGCGTTGACGACTACCGGAGCTGGGTTGGCATCCGCATCGTCATCGGCGTCTGCGCTGGAGGACGCGGGAGCCGGCCGGCTGATGGCTGATGACGCTTTGGTAGCAGATGGCGCATCGGATGCAGTAACGGCTGCTACGGCCCTGGCCGGGGTGAGAGAGGAGGCGCCATCGCCCGGATACAAATCCAGCACCAGGCGGTAGCCGGACTGACCGGATGGGCCAAGCAGAAAACTTTTGGCCTGGCTGTTGGGTGCCATGGTGGCAGTCAGGCGCAGGGAGCCGCCCTGGCTGCTGCTATCCACGCCCTTGAACAAGCCCTGGGCCGATGAAGCAAGGCTACCGGCGGCACGGCTGTCACTCAGCTCCAGCACGACCTGGTCGCCCTGCTGGCTGAGCTTGTATTTAACCGGCCCGGACAGATCGAAAACGACGCGGGTGTAGTCCGGGCCGGCCCAGACGCGGGTGTCTTTCACATCGGCAGCATGCAGGTCAGCCGCAGACGCCGCAGTCAGGATGGCGGTGACGGTCAGGCAAATCGCGCGAGTCAGAAGTCCCCTCATAGCGCGGCATTGAAGCGCACCGCTTTCCTGAATGCAATAGGTTTTCCTTTAAATATCCATAACCTGCAACCTATTTGTCAGATGAGCTCAAGCTATTGGCCCTAAGCGACGCATTTCTCAGGCAAGCGTGGATAGCCTGCCCTGTTCAGTTTTCTCAGGCGGGGCGGATACTTAGCGCAGATGCCCGTTTATTGCAGTCGCCGCAACAGGTGCTCCCCGCGCACGCTCAGTGGCCGCAACCACGCCTGGCGCCCCAAGCCGCTATAGCTCAGATCAAGCTCCAGATCGGGAGCGGGCAAAGCGCCCCGCCCGCGTTCTGGCCATTCCACCAGTACCACGGCCGCCGGATCGGACAGCGCATCAAGGCCGAGCCATTCGAGCTCGCCCGGATCGGCAATGCGATAAAGATCCAGATGCCAGGCGGGCCGCCCCTTGGCCTGATAGCCCTCGACGAGGCTGTAGGTAGGGCTCTTGATGCGCTCACCCACGCCCAGCGCCGTCAGCAATGCGCGCGCAAAACTGGTTTTGCCGGCCCCCAGTTCACCGTGGAGATACACCACCAGCCCGCTGTCCAATACTTCGGCAAACCGGATGCCCAGTGCGCGGGTCGCTGCTTCGTCGGCAAGCTCCCAATGCTGCTCAGTCATGCTCAAGTCCATTGCCAAGCGTGCGCAGCGGATCCAGCAGATCACTGGCCAGCAAGCCCCGTTCACCGTGTCGTGCCGCCATATCGCCAGCACGCGCATGCAGGCCGACACCCATGCGCGCGGCATCCCAGGCGGAGCAGCCCTGCGCCAGCAAGGCCGCCACCACGCCGGTGAGCAGATCGCCCATGCCACCGCTGGCCATGCCCGGATTGCCCCAGATACAGACGTCCAGACGTCCATCCGGATGCGCAATCAAGCTACCCGCCCCTTTCAGCACCACCACGGCGTTGTAACGTTGCGCCAAGGCGCGCGCCGACGCGAATCGGTCCACCTGCACCTCGGCGACGGTTTTGCCGAGCAAGCGCCCGGCCTCACCCGGATGCGGCGTCAGCACCGCAGGCGCGCTGAATCGACGGGGCTCGCGCGCGAGCAGGTTGAGTCCATCCGCATCCAGCACCAGCGGCTTGCCGCTATCGAGAGCTGTCAGCCACAAGGCATGCCCCCACGCGCCCTGCCCCAAGCCAGGTCCTACCGCCAGCACGTCGGCGCGATCCAGCAGCAACTGCAATTCCTGTGGGCCATGTACGCCGTGCGCCATCAACTCCGGGCGTGCACTGTTCAACGCGAAAATGTTTTCGGTGCGCGTGGCAATGCTGACCAGCCCGGCGCCGCTGCGCAGGGTCGCTTCACCGCACAAGCGAATGGCGCCTGCCGTGCCATGGTCACCACCGATGGCCAGCACATGTCCGCAATCGCCTTTGTGCGCGTCACGTGCGCGCGGCGGAAGATGCGTGGCGTCCAGCATGCGTGCGTCTGCGGGCATGCCTTGCCACAGGATATCGGGCAGGCCAAGCGTATCCAGTTGCAACATGCCGACCCGGGTAGCCGCCTGCCCGGTATACAGGCCGCGCTTGGCTGCGATGAAGCTGACGGTTAAGTCAGCACGAATCGCAACACCCGGACAATCGCCGGTATCCGCATTCAGCCCCGAAGGAACATCCAGCGCCAGCAAGGGCACCGCCGACGCATTGATGCGCTCGATCAGGTCCGCCGCCGATGGCTCCGGCACACGATTCAAGCCGGTACCGTAAAGCGCGTCCACATACACGTCGGCGAGCGGCAACGAAGTGTGTTGCTGCCAGTGATGGGTAATGCCGGCATTGCGCAGCCAGGTATCGCGCGCGCCGGCGGCATCGCCACGGGATGCGTCGCTCAGCTCGATCACTTCAACCGCCATGCCCGCACCATGCGCGAGACTGGCCAGCAGATAGCCGTCACCGCCGTTGTTGCCAGGGCCACAGAACACGACGATACGGCGCGCCTCCGGCCAATGCCGGCACAGACCGGCGAACGCAGCGGTGGCGGCGCGGTTCATCAACTCGAAACCGGTGATGCCAAGATCGTCGATGGCACGCCGATCGAGTGCGCGTACCTGTTCGACGGTATAAAGATCGCGGTGATGCTGGGCGGCTGGCATCGGCGGATTATAGGCAGCGATTAGAATGGGCGCATGTCCACTTACGCCACGCCCGATTACGCCGCGCTCGCCAGCGATATCAAACGCTGGGCGCATGAGCTCGGCTTCGCCGAGGCGGGCATCAGCGGTGTATCCCTCGGGCAGGACGAGCAGCACCTGGAACGCTGGCTGGAAGACGGTTACCACGGCGAGATGGACTATATGGCGCGTCATGGCACCCGGCGCAGCCGACCGGATGAGCTGGAGCCTGGCACGCAACGCGTGATCTCGGTACGCATGGATTACCTGCCGCCCGGCACCCAACACGCCTGGGATGTCATCAACGATGCCGAAGCCGGCTATGTGGCCCGCTATGCGCTAGGCCGCGATTACCACAAGCTGATGCGCAACCGCCTGCAGAAACTGGCCGAACGCATCCGCGGCGTGATCGGCGAGTTCGGCTATCGCGCCTATGTCGATTCGGCGCCGGTGCTGGAAAAAGCACTGGCACGTAATGCCGGGCTCGGCTGGATCGGCAAGCACACGGTGTTGATCAATCGCCAGGCCGGCTCGTATTTCTTTCTGGGCGAGCTCTATACCAACTTGCCGTTGCCGATCGACCGCCCCGCCAGCGCGCATTGCGGCACCTGCCGCAAATGCATCGACATCTGCCCAACCCAGGCCATCGTGGCGCCCTATCGCCTGGATGCGCGCCGCTGCATTTCTTACCTCACCATCGAACTGAAAGGTTCGATCCCGGAAGAACTTCGCGCGCCGATGGGCAACCGGATTTTCGGTTGCGATGATTGCCAGCTGATCTGCCCGTGGAACAAATTCGCGCAGGACGCGACCGAACCGGATTTCGCCCCCAGGCATCGCCTCGACGGCGCCAAGCTGGTGGAGCTGTTTGCCTGGAGCGAAGAAGAATTCCTGCGGCGCACCGAAGGCATGGCTATTCGCCGCACCGGCTACGAAGGCTGGTTGCGCAATATTGCGGTAGCGCTGGGCAATGCGCCGCCGTCAGCGGAAATTCGCGCGGCCCTGCTGGCGCAGGCCGAACATCCGTCAGCGATAGTGCGCGAGCACGTCGCCTGGGCGCTCGTGAAGCAAAGAGAGAGGGGAGAGGAGTAAGAAGTGAGAGAAGAGCTGCGTTTGCGTAGCGCCTTTCTCTCACTTCTTACTCCTCTCCACTCTCTCCCGCTCTTAAGCCGCGGCCATCTGCTTCGGAATCGAGCGATTGGTGTGGCTGATGCGGTTACCTTCGCCCACGTAGACGAGCGTCGGCTGGAACTTCTCCAGCTCGGCTTCGTTGAGGTGGACAAACGCGGCAATGATGACCAGATCGCCGGGCTGAGCACGGTGTGCGGCGCTGCCGTTCACCGAAATGATGCCCGAGCCTTCTTCGGCACGCAGCGCGTAAGTGACGAAGCGCTTGCCGTTATTGATGTTCCACGCGTGGATCTGTTCGTACTCGCGGATACCCGACGCATCGAGCAGCAAGCCGTCGATGGCGATGGAACCCTCATAGTGCAGTTCCGCGTGAGTCACGGTGGCACGGTGGATTTTCGCCTTCAGCATGTTGAGTTGCATGACTTCAATTCCAGCAGGAACTGCCTGCATAGCCCGGTATTATCAAACTGCCGCCGTTGCGTCGCAACATTGGCACCCGGGCGGGTACATGGGGATGCCTCAGTCGAACAACAAGTTGTCGATCAGGCGGGTGGTGCCCAGGCGGGCGGCAATCAGGGCGACGAGGCCTTCGCGTTCGCTATCGGCAGGCTCGGAAAGGTCTTCGGCACGGCGGATCGCGGCGTAATCGGGTGCAAAACCGGACCGTTCGAGTTTGGAAGCGGCGGCTTGCTCGACCACCTTGCGGGCATGGCCCTTGGCGATCAGGTCGCGCATCTGCTGCAGGGTCTGATAGATCTGTACCGCTTCCGCCCGCTCATCCGGCGACAGGTACTGGTTACGGGAGCTGAGCGCCAGGCCATCTTCAGCACGCTGCGTAGGTGCCCCCATCACCTTCACCGGCAGGGCAAGGTCGCGCACCATGCGCTCGATCACCTTCAACTGCTGGAAATCTTTCTGTCCGAATATCGCGATATCCGGCTGCACCAGATTGAACAGCTTGCAGACCACCGTGGCCACGCCATCGAAGTGACCCGGGCGATGGGCGCCCTCCAGGGTGTCGGTGATTTCCGGCACGTGCAGGCTGACGCTGTTGGCCGCACCGAATGGATAGATCGTGGTGACATCCGGCGCAAACAAAAGATCGCAACCGAATTCGGCCAGGCCAGCCTGATCCTGAGCCAGCGTGCGCGGGTAACGCTCGAAATCCTCGCTGGGACCGAACTGGGTAGGGTTGACGAACACGCTCGCCACCACGCGATCCGTACGTGCCCGCGCCAGCTTGACCAGCGAATGATGACCCGCATGCAGGTTGCCCATGGTCGGCACGAAGCCAACCGTGTGCCCCTGCGAGCGCCAGCCACGAATTGTGGCGCGCAGTCCTGCTGCGTCTTGCACCGTTTGCATGATTTGGCTCTGCCTGAATCGCGTTTGTTGTAACTATAGTTTCGCGTTAGTTGTAACTATGTTCGGCCGCCGGAAATGCCCCGCTGCGTACGTCGGCGACATAGGCTGCGATCGCCTCGCCGACCGAGGACCGGCCGGCGAGGAAGTCTTTGCTGAACTTGGGGCGCTTGCCGGGCGTGAGGCCCAGCATGTCGTAAACCACCAGCACCTGCCCATCGCAATGCGGCCCGGCGCCGATGCCGATGACCGGGATATCTAGCGCCTTGGTGACACGCTCGCCCAGCGACGTAGGCACGCCTTCCAGCACCAGCAGGCTGGCGCCCGCCTGCTGCACGGCCAACGCTTCGGCGAGTACCCGGTCTGCCGCGTCCTGCACCCGTCCCTGCACCTTGTAGCCACCGAACTTGTGCACGGACTGCGGGGTAAGGCCAAGGTGAGCGCAAACCGGTATCACGCGCTCGGTCAGCGCATGGATCGCTTCGAGAATGTGCGGCCCCGCGCCTTCAATCTTGATCATCGCCGCGCCGGCTTCGCCGACCAGGCGGGCGCCGGCTTCCAGCGCATGGGAAACATCGCGATCAGCCATGAACGGCATGTCAGCGGCCAGCAGGGTGGCAGACAGACCACGCGCGACCATGGTGGTGTGGTAGACCATCTGCTCCAAGGTTACCGGCAAGGTACTGGACTGCCCCTGCACGACCATGCCCAGCGAATCACCCACCAGGGCAATGTCGACGCCGGCGTGCTCGGCTTGCGCGGCAAAACTGGCATCGTACGCCGTGAGCATCACGATCTTCCGCCCTTCAGCCTTCATCGCGTGCAAGCCCGGCACGGTAACCGGCTTACGGGCTGGAGCGTTGCTGTTTTCCACGTACACGGCCGTTTCCTTCAATACCACGGAACACAATTATCCGGCCTCGGATGGCAAAGGCTCAAGCAAGCAACTCGCAACCTTGTGTGTCAACGGCTCGTAGCAAATCGGCCACGCGCCCTTGTCCCGGAATCTCCAGCTCGGGCGCCAATTCATTCAACGGCAGCAACACGAACGCACGCTCGGAAAGATGCGGGTGGGGCAAGGTCAGGCGTTCGTCGTTGACCGTCTCGCCAGCCACGTGCAGCAGATCGAGATCCAGTATCCGGGGCCCCCAACGCTCTCCGTTGCGTTCGCGGCCGGCCGTGCGCTCGATCTCCAGCAGGGCGTCGAGCAAGTCATGCGGCGCCAGCGGCGTTTCCAGGGCGACAACAGCATTGAGGAAATCAGGCTGATCATGCACACCCCACGGCGGCGTGCGATAGATGTGGGAGTGCGCCAGCATGCGGGTGTGCGGCAGCGATGCCAAGGCCGCGATGGCTCGAAACAGTTGCTGCCGCGAATCGCCGAGATTGCTGCCCAGCGCAACGTATGCGCGCATCAACTTGCTCCGGACTTGCCTGCCGTAGGCTTGCGGCGGCGCTTGCGCTTACGCGGCGCGCGTTCGCGCTCGCGCTCCCGGGTTGTATCCAGATCACCGCCCGGATGATGCAGTGGCAATGCCGCCGCCAGGGTGTCGTGCGGCAATTGCTGGGCATGTCGCCACCATTGCCAAAGCTCGCTGATGGCCGGCGATTCCGCAGATCGAAGCAAAAGGAAATCGAAAGCGGCACGAAAGCGCGGGTGCGCCAGCAAGCGGAAGACCTTCTTGCGCTGGATCTGCTCGAACCGTGGCTGCAACGACCAGATTTCTTCCATCGTGATGGTGAAGCGGCGCGGGATCGCGACACGCTGGCACTGCTCAGCCACCACATGCGCCGCGGCGCGTGACCACGCATCGGTAGCATCCTTGCCGAGGGTGGACCAGGTGTGCGCAAGATCTCGCACTTCACCCCACAACAGCACAGCAAACAGAAACGCCGGAGTGACCGATTTGCCTTCGGAAATGCGGGCGTCGGTATTTTCCAGACCTTGCTCAATCAACGAACGCAGCGCCCTGTCGCCACGTTTGAGTGCACGCGCCGTCGCCGGAAACAGGAACTTGAGCAGGCCACATTCCTCAAGCATGTGGAAACTCTTCAGACCATGCCCGGTGAGGAACATCTTGAGCGATTCATCGAACAATCGCGCCGCAGCGACACTGCTCAACAGCGGTCCGAGTTCGGCAAACGGTGCGGACGCCTCGGGATCGATATGGAAATCGAGTTTCGCAGCAAGACGCGCAGCGCGCAGCATGCGTACCGGGTCTTCGCGATAGCGGGTAGCCGGATCACCGATCAGGCGCAGCACGCGATCCTGCAGATCCTCCATGCCGCCGACATAATCGCGTACCGAGAAATCGCTGACGTCGTAGTACATCGCGTTGACGCGGAAGTCGCGGCGCAACGCATCCTCCTCGATCGTGCCCCACACGTTGTCGCGCACGATGCGGCCGTCCACGATGTGGCGGTCGCCCTCGCGCTGTTCGTCGCTGGTGCCGCGAAAAGTGGCCACCTCGATGATCTCGTTGCCGTAGACCACGTGGGCAAGCCGGAAACGGCGGCCGATCAGGCGACAGTTGCGGAACAGTTTTTTGACTTCATCCGGCGTCGCGTTGGTGGCGACATCGAAATCCTTGGGATGGCCGCCCAGCAGCAGGTCGCGCACGGCGCCGCCGACCAAGTAGGCGTTGTAGCCGGCCTCATTCAGGCGATAGAGCACACGCAAGGCCGCCTTGCTGATGTTCTTGCGGGAAATCGTGTGCTGCTCGCGCGGGATGATATGCAGCGCTGGCTGGTTCCTGGCTTTGGGATTCAAGCGATCGAAGTCCTTGCGGGTATCCAACTTCCGGTGGCTCGGTCGAACACGCGAGGCATGCCCAGGCTCTCGTCAAAACCGGCCGTAAGCATTGTCCTGTGGGCGTTTCAGTCCACGCGGGAGCACCGTATGCGGACATTGCCGGACGAGACAATTCAGATATACTACCGCGCCTCGCAACAATACGCTCCCATCGTCTAGTGGCCCAGGACACCGCCCTCTCAAGGCGGGAACACGAGTTCGAACCTCGTTGGGAGCGCCACCCTCCTATTATGATCGGCTTTCCGATCCCCAGCAGGCGCACGGCAGCATGACCTTCGTCGTCACCGACAACTGCATCAAATGCAAATATACCGACTGCGTCGAAGTTTGCCCTGTCGACGCATTCCACGAAGGCCCCAACTTCCTGGCAATCAATCCGGACGAGTGCATCGACTGCACCCTGTGCGAACCCGAGTGCCCCGCCAATGCCATTTTCCCGGAAGACGACGTACCAGCCGGCCAGGAGCATTTCACGCCCCTGAACAAGGAACTAGCCAAGGCGTGGCCGGTGATCGTCACCCGCAAGGAAGCCCTGCCCGACGCCAAGGAATGGGACGGCAAGCCGGACAAGTTCAAGCTGCTCGAGCGCTGACGCGCGCGGAATCGAGAAGGGAAGCGGGATCAGGAAAACAGCTTTCCGTCCTGGCGCAGCTGACCTGCTTTCGCTCCAAAAGAAACGCCGCCCATGGGCGGCGTTTTTTATTTTGAATGGCCCAGAGGCCTGGATGGAGGCGGGAATCGAGGCTTGACGCCGGGACGCGCCCACGATTCCCGGCGCGCCAATTCCAACCTCCCGCCTGAATCAGCCCTTGCCACCCAGGCGCGACTTCAGGCTGTCGACAACCTTGGCGACCGCAGCAGCCTCACCCTGTGCACGCACTTCGCTGGAGCCCTGGCCGCTGCTGTTGATGGAGACCACCACCGGACGCGGCGCCACGCTCGGGCCGCTGGAGCTGCTGCTGCCCTTGCCGAACATGCGACCGAAGAAGCCCGGCTTTTCCACCGGCTCGTCGGAAGCCATCACGCTGAGGTTATAGGTGTGCGCGGCGTCGTCGTGCCCCTGCAAGGTGCCGAGATCGCCATTGGCCAGCGCCTCGCCCACGCGGCGATAGGTTTCATCCACGCCATTGGCCAGGATGAAGCCATCGGTAATCGTGCCCGGGTTGCTGCCCACGCGCGCCGTAGCGCCGTTAGGCGATGGCAGGTTGCTGCCCGCCTGCGGGATGACCAGGGCCGCGGTAGCTGAAGGCGTATCCAGACCCGGAGGGATTTCCAGCGGCGACTCCTGCTTGGCGTTCTGCCACGCCTTTTCGGTACGGAACATACCGCAGCCCGAAAGCAGCAGGCCAGTGAGAGCCAGGGCCGGCAGGGCAACGGCGAGGGACGTTTTCTTCATGTAGTGAGATTCCGTAGGTGTTCCGTAGTTGAGTCGGGCAACCGCCCGGTCAGGCGGCATCCGCCAAGGATGCCAGAGTCGCCAAGGCCTTGCGCAACTGCTCGCGCGCCGGCCCCTGTTCCAGTGCCACCAGCGGCAGCCGCGGCGTGGCCGTTCCCAGCCCCAGATCGGGCAAACCCGCCTTCACGGCGATCGGGTTGGGCGCGCAGTTGAGCGCCTGCACCAGCGGATCGAGCGCGGCGTTGCAATGTGCCGCGGCCGCGCGGTCGCCCGCGGTGGCCGCATCACACAATGCGCGAAAAGCCCTGGGTACGAGATTGGCCACCACCGAAACAGTGCCCGCTGCGCCGGACAGCATGGCTTCCGCCGCGCTGCCATCGTCGCCGGACAAATAGACGAAATCCGGCCGCACAAGTTCCGCAGTCTGCTTGATGCGTTCCGCGTCGCCGCGCGCTTCCTTGATGCCGACGATCGCCGGATGCTCGCGCAGGATCGACGTGGTCTGGGGTAACAGGTCGCAGCCCGTGCGGGAAGGCACGTTGTAGAGCAGCACCGGCAAGCCACCCCGGTCGGCCACTTCGAGGTAATGACGGCGCAGACCTTCCTGCGTGGGTCGCACGTAGTACGGCGCGACGACCAGGGCGGCATCCGCCCCCAAGGCGTGAGCGCGCTTGGTCAGCGCAACCGTCTTGGCGGTGCCTGCTTCGCCAGTTCCTGCGATGACGGGAATACGCCCTGCCACGTGCTCGACCGCGAAGGCCAGCAGACGATCGTATTCGTCATGTTCAAGCATGTGAGCTTCGCCGGTGGAACCGGCGACGACCACCGCCTGGGTGCCGCCCGCGATCTGGAAGTCGAGCAGGCGAGCGAATGCCGCCATATCGAGCGCCCCATCCGATCCGAACGGGGTAACCAGCGCGCAGACGCTTCCGTGAATATTCATGGCGCCATCCGCACAAAACCAAGACCAAAAGGATGCACTAAGCCATTCTGCACAGTCGGTGCATTGACTCGACAGGCGCCCGCCTGCCTTCGCCAGTACCCCCGTGATAGGCGCGCAGACAGTGCGGCGACGCCTGCGCAGAACGGTTCAGAACATCTCCCCATGTTACTTGCGGCCCTGCTGGACGGGCAAGTAAGCTGGCGTTTCGTTCGTCGTCATCCCGCACGACGCGGGGTCGCCATCGTCCATGTCCACCAACCCTTTTTCCGCGCGATCCAGCAACGACCACCAACTGCTGATCCAGACGCTGACCCCGGCAGCGCGCACGCCGCTGCTGGCGCTCGCCCGGCGCATCGCCGATGCCGGCTGCAACCTGTCTGATGCGCGGGTTTCCACCATCGGCGCGGACACCTCGCTCACCCTGCTCGCCACCGGCGCCTGGGACGCAGTAGCCAAACTCGAAACAGCGCTGACCAAGCTGGCCCGTGAAGAAGAGCTTCGCCTGACCCATTACCGTACCAGCCCACGCGAGCCGAGCGGGCATCTATTGCCGTATCTGGTGGAGGTGGTGTCGTCGGACCGCCCCGGCATCCTGGTAAAGATCGTCGACTTCTTCAATCGCCACGACATCAGCGTGGAGCAGTTGAGCTCGTTGCGTTATCAGGCGATGCAGACCGGCGCCGCGATGTTCCAGGCGCAGTTCACCATCGGGGTCCCGGACAAGCTGCATATTGCCGCGTTGCGCGACGACTTCCTCGAGTTCTGCGATGGCCTGAATCTGGATGCCATCATGGATCCGGTGAAGTTCTAGGATGCTCCACGCGGAGTGGTCTGACAAGGCTGTTTCCGTCACATCACACGCGCTAGTCTCCCCTCCAGCAAGTGCAAAACGTAAGTCTGGCTTCTGGAGAGCACATGCCCGATCTAGGCAAGAAAGTCCCCAAGCTGCAAGGCGTCACCGGTGACGGCAGTACGCTGAAACTCGATTCACTGAAAGGCCAATGGGTAGTCGTGTACTTCTATCCCAAGGACAGCACGCCCGGCTGTACCAACGAGGCCAAAGACTTCCGCGATCTCTATCCGAAGTTCAAGAAGCGCCATGCCGAAATCATCGGCGTCTCGCGCGACTCCGTGAAATCCCACGCCAATTTCGCCAGCAAGCAGGAACTGCCGTTCCCGCTGGTTTCCGATCCTGACGAAACCTGGTGCAGCGCCTTCGATGTGATCCATGAAAAGGTGCTGTACGGGAAACGTCACATGGGCGTGGTACGCAGTACTTTTTTGATCGACCCCGACGGCAAGCTCGCCGCGGAGTGGCGGGGCGTGAAAGTGCCCGGCCATGCCCAGGCGGTGCTCGACGCCATACCTGCCCGGTGACTACGACGTTCCACGCTCTCGCCATCGTTTACGTGAAGCGACCCATCCACCTCTCAACTTGTGAGGTTTCTTCCGCATGACCGGAAGCAAGCGCATCTACGCTCTCGACACCAATGTGCTGTTGCACGACCCCACCTCGCTGTTCCGCTTCGAAGAACACGACGTCTTCATTCCCATGACGGTGCTGGAGGAACTGGACGAAAAGAAGAAAGGCGCCTCGGAAGTTTCGCGCAACGGTCGCCAGGTCAGCCGTTTCCTCAATGAGCTGATCGAACGCGGCAACGGGCATGGCATCAGCAACGGCCTGGAACTGACCAGCCCGGAAGGCGTGACGCTCAGACGCGGCGGGGCGGTTGGTCGGCTGTATTTCCAGCAACGCACCACCAACGGGCACGGCAAGGCTGACAACCAGATCCTGTCCTCGGTGATCGAGCTGCGCGACCAGAATCCGGACCGCTCAGTCATCCTGGTCACCAAAGACATCAACCTGCGCATCAAGTCCAAGATCTATGGCATCGATGCGGAGGACTACGAAAATGATCGCGCCCTCGACGACTTCGCCCTGCTCTACACCGGCTCCACCGAGTTGCCGGAAAGCTTCTGGGACAAGCATCCCGAAGTGCAGTCGTGGAACGAGCGTGGCCGCACCTACTACAAACTCGATCGCCACGAGGATGAAGACTGGTATCCCAACCAGTGCCTGTTCCTGCCCGGCGACGACAATGTGGAATTGCGCGTACTGCATATCGACGAGCAGCGCGCAACGCTGGTCCTGCTCGATGACCACAGTCACAGCAACCACAGCGTATGGGGTATTGCCGCCCGCAATCGCGAGCAGAACTTCGCCCTCAATGTGCTGATGGACCCGGATGTCGATTTCATCACCCTGCTCGGCACCGCCGGTACCGGCAAGACCTTGCTGGCGCTGGCGGCCGGCCTTGCACAGGTCATGGATCAGCAGCGCTATCGCGAAATCATCATGACCCGCGCCACGGTCTCGGTCGGCGAGGACATCGGCTTCCTGCCCGGCACTGAAGAGGAAAAGATGACGCCGTGGATGGGCGCACTCACCGACAACCTCGAAGTGCTCGCCAATCCGGAAGAAGGCGGCAGCTGGGGACGCCAGGCCACCAACGACCTGCTCGCCTCGCGCATCAAGATCCGCTCGCTCAACTTCATGCGCGGCCGTACCTTCCTCTCGCGTTACCTGATCATCGACGAGGCCCAGAACCTCACGCCGAAGCAGATGAAAACCCTGATCACGCGCGCCGGTCCCGGCACCAAGATCGTGTGCCTGGGCAACGTGGAGCAGATCGATACGCCATACCTGACCGAGACCACCTCGGGCCTGACCTATGCCGTCGACCGCTTCAAGCATTGGGCGCACTCGGCGCATATCACACTGCGGCGTGGCGAGCGTTCGCGGCTGGCGGATTTTGCGTCGGAGGCGATGTAAGTTCGCGTGGTGCAGTCGACCACTCCACCCGTCGCCCTCACCATCGCCGGTTCCGATTCCGGCGGTGGTGCGGGCATTCAGGCCGATCTGAAAACATTCCATGCACATCACGTGCATGGCTTGTCCGTCATCGCCGCCATCACCTCGCAAAATACGCGCGGCGTGACGGCGGTGCATCCGGTGCCGCTCGGCCATATCCGCAGCCAGATTGACGCTGTATTCGATGATTTTCCCATCGTGGCCGTAAAAACCGGCATGCTCGGCAATGCCAAAACCGTGCGCCTGGTTGCCAGGGAATTACGAAAGCGCAAACCCGCCTGGCTGGTGGTCGACCCGGTGATGATTTCCACCAGCGGCTCGCGCCTGCTCGATGAAGACGCCGTCGAGGCCATGGTGAACGAACTGATTCCATTGGCCGATGTGCTGACGCCAAACATCCCGGAAGCGGAAGCCTTGCTCGGCTATTCACTGCGCACCGCCAGACAGCTGACCGATGCCGCCGAAGCCTTGCTGGCTCTGGGCGCAGGCAGCGTGCTGCTGAAAGGCGGGCACGCTCGCGGGGGTGAGGTGGTGGATCGATATGTCGACGAGCGCGGCGCCATGGAAATCCGCCATGCCCGTCTGCCGCGCGAGGGCCACGGCACCGGCTGCACACTGGCCTCGGCCATCGCCGCCGAACTTGCCCTTGGCCATACGCCGCGCGCGGCGGTACGCCGGGCGGCCGCCTACGTCCATCGCACGCTGAAGAACGGTTATCGCCCGGGTGGCGGCGCCGTCCACGTGCTGCGTCACTGAGTCGGATTTGCCGTAAAATCCTTGACTTGCGGCCGTCCGGCCACATACTCCGCCCTTGCCCCAGGCGCTATCCGAGCCGCTTTCACGATGGATTTGTTCAGCCCCCGCTTTATCGTTCTCTACGTGCTGCTGGCCTTCGTGCTGTGCGTGCTGCTGGTGCACCTGCGCGGCCGCGCACGCTTGCGCTTCGACCGTCAACTGGTTGATCACTCCGCGGTGTTCGCGCCCTACAACCTGCTGATGTACGCCTTTTCCGCGGTTCCGGCGAGGCCGATTCTCGATCGCCGCGGTTTTCCGCAACTCGATCTGCTGCAATCCAACTGGCAGATCATCCGCGAAGAAGCTTTGCAGCTGTTCGACGAAGGCCATATCCGCGCGGCACAGAACAACAACGACGCCAGCTTCAACAGCTTCTTCAAGCAGGGTTGGAAGCGCTTCTACCTGAAATGGTATGGCGAACCGCTGGCGTCTGCCGAAGCGCTATGTCCGCAAACCGTCGCGCTGCTCAAATCCATCCCCAGCGTGAAGGCGGCGATGTTCGCCACGCTGGCGCCGCATAGCAGACTCAATCCGCATCGCGATCCGTTCGCCGGTTCGCTGCGTTATCACCTCGGCTTGATCACCCCCAACTCGCGCGACTGCCGCATCTTCGTCGATGGTGAAGAGCATGCGTGGGGCGATGGCAAGGATGTGGTGTTCGACGAAACCTATGTGCACTGGGTCGAGAACAAAACCGACCAGACCCGGGTGATCCTGTTTGCCGACGTCGAGCGCCCGCTGCGGACCCGCCTGATGAACGCGATCAACCATCGCGTCGGCGCATTCATGGGCAAGATCACCGCCTCGCCGAATACCGAGTCGCCGGAAGAGAAGACCGGCTTCGTCAACCGCGTATTTGCGTTCAATCAGCGCAACCGCGAGCGCAACCGGGCTTTCAAGAAGAAATATCCCAGGCTGTTCCGCACGGTGAAGTACATCGGCATGCTGCTGTTTATCTGGCTGGTGTTTCTGGCTCCGTGGCCATTCGTGCGTTAGGGATACCAACGCACGGCGCCGATCACGCCCGGATAGGTGTGCCCGCACATCCCACACGGTCACGAAAGCCCTGACTTGCGCGTCCTGGTAGTAGCACCCTTCGGGAAACCGCCGTGGATCCGCATACCGAACTATTCCAGCAGCACCGCCCTCGCCTGCTCGGGCTGGCCTATCGCATGCTGGGTACCCCCGCCGACGCGGAAGACGTTCTGCACGACGCCTGGCTGCGCTGGCATGCGCAGGACAAGGCGAGCCTGGATGATCCCGAAGCCTGGCTGGTGACCGTCACCACCCGCCTTGCCCTGGACCGGCTACGCCGCGCCAAGGTGGAGCGCGAGCACTACACGGGCCCCTGGCTGCCCGAGCCGCTGATCGAGCCGGAAGAAGACCCCGAGGCCAAGGCCGAACACGCCGAAACGCTGACGATGTCGTTCCTGATCATGCTGGAACGGCTCAGCGCGGAAGAACGCGCGGCATTCCTGCTGCACGATGTGTTCGATTACAGCCATGCCGAAGCGGCGGCGATTCTCGACGTTACCGAGGATGCGGCCCGCCAGCGTGCACACCGCGCAAAGCAACGATTGCGCGATGAGCGCGCGCGCTTTACGGCCAACGCGCAAACCCAGCGCCGCCTGCTGGAGCGTTTCGCCCAAGCGCTGGAACGCCCCACCGAAGCCAACCTGCGGGTACTTTTTGCCGAAGACGCCATGCACGTCTCCGATGGCGGCGGCGTGGCGAGGGCCGCGTTACGTCCATTGCAGGGCAGCGAACGGATCGCCCACCTTTACCTGCAGGTAGCCAAGCACGAAAAAGAGCACGATGTGCGCCGGCGCCTGCATATGCTCAATGGCGCGCCGGTGCTGCTGACCTGGGCCGACGGGCAACTGGTCACGGCGACCTGGGTCGAATGCGATGACGACCGCATCGTCGCCCTGCATGCGCTGCGCAATCCGGAAAAGCTGGCCCGGCTGGCCGCTGTCACGAAATCACCGGGTGGCTCGTCCTTGCATTGAAACGGCCAATAACGGCCACTCAACTGAAGGACAAACTCATGCCTCGCTTTTCCTACCAAGACCATCCCGACGCCCTGAAGCCGCTGTTTGCGATGAAGGCGCACATCGACCATTCCGGACTCGATAAGAACCTCATTGATCTGGTGACACTGCGCGCCTCGCAACTCAACGGCTGCGCCTACTGCATCGACATGCACACCAAGGAAGCGCGCGCAGACGGTGAAACCGAGCAGCGCCTCTATCTGCTGCAGGCCTGGCGCGAAGCGCCGTTCTACAGCGCGCGCGAACGTGCAGCCCTCGCATGGTGCGAAGCCGTGACGCGGCTCGATCCGGTCCACGGCGTACCGGATGAGGTGTACGAACAGGCACGCGCGCAATTCAGCGAACGCGAGCTGATGGATCTGAACCTGCTGGTGATCATGATCAACGGCTGGAACCGCATCGCGGTGCCGTCGAAGATGGAGCCGGGCAGCTATCAGCCCGTGCAACGCAAGGTAGCGTGAACCCTGCGAGATAATCCCTCTCCCCGACGGGGAGAGGGAGTGCAAACCTTAAGCCTTCACGCGCTTGACGATGGCTTCGCCAAAGCTCTGCGTGCTGCCCTTGCCACCCAGGTCCGGGGTGACGTGATCGCGGTCATGCTCCATCGTGTCGCGAATCGCCTGACGCAGCTTGTTGCCCTTGTCGACCATGCCGAGGTGATCGAGCATATCGGCCGCCGCCAGCAGCAGTGCGCACGGATTGGCGAGGCCCTTGCCGGCGATATCCGGTGCCGAACCATGCACAGCTTCGAAGATCGCCGCACCCTCACCGATGTTGTCGCCCGGCGCCAGGCCGAGGCCACCGACCAGACCGGCGCACAGATCGGAAAGGATGTCGCCGAACAGGTTGGTAGTGACGATCACGTCGAATTGCTCGGGACGCATCACCAGCTGCATGCAGGTGTTGTCCACGATCATTTCGTTGAATTCGATCTGCGGGTATTCCTTGGCGATCTCACGCGCCACGTTGAGGAACAGGCCCGAAGCGGTCTTGATGATGTTGGCCTTGTGCACGGCCGTCACTTTCTTGCGGCCCTTCTTCACCGCCATCTCGAACGCATAGCGCACAATGCGGGCACTGCCCTTGCGCGTGTTGCGGATCATCGAGGTAGCCACTTCACCGTCTTCCGACATCGTCTGGCCTTCAGCCAGATAAGCACCCTCGGTGTTCTCACGCACGGTGATGATGTCGATATTGTTGTAACGCGCCTTGGTGCCCGGGAAGCTGATCGCCGGACGCACATTCGCGTACAGATCGAAGTGACGACGCAGCGTGACGTTGATCGACGTAAAACCACCGCCCACCGGCGTGGTCAGCGGCCCTTTCAGCGCAATCTGGTGCTTGGCGATAGCGTCGAGCGTAGCCTTGGGCAGCAGATCGCCATGCTTTTCCAGCGCAATCATGCCGGCTTCGACGGTGTCGTAGCTGAGGCCGCAATCCAGCGCATCGAGCACGCTCAGCGTGGCGGCCATGATCTCCGGGCCAATGCCATCGCCCGGGATCACCGCAATGGTCTTGCTCATGGGGGAACTCCTTAGGAATGAAGCGGGGAAACCGGCGCACGGGGGCAGGCGCCTGGTTGAAATCCGCTCAATTATCTCTGATACGCCTGTCGGCGAATAGCCCGAAAGCTCCCGGATGCGTTGCAAATGCTCGCATGGAGCATTGCTCTAATTCGAACGATGTGCTTTTCGCGTTCGCCTCCTCTCCCCCGCGGGGGAGAGGATTGAGGTGAGGGGGACAAGGCTTGCCTCGAATCACCATCGAAGCACCGCCTCCGACTCATCTTCACCGCCAGATTGTCCCCTCACCCCAACCCTCTCCCCGAAGGGGAGAGGGAGAAAAGCATCACACGCGGGAAGAGCACATGGATGTGCTCGGCTTTGAGGAGCGAGGAGAGGATTGAGGTGAGGGGGACAAGGCTTGCCTCGAACACCATCAAAGCAACGCTTCTGACTCACCTTGGTCGCAACATTGGCCCCGCACCCCAGCCCTTGCCCCGCAGGGGAGAGGGAGAAAACATCAAGCGTGATCGCTGCAGCTTTCCGCCTGCCCAGCCGCATCCCCTGCTTCCAACCGATCAAGAAAATCCACCGCACGACGCAAATGCGGAATAACGATCGAGCCACCCACTACCAGCCCAACGCTGAATACCTCGAAGAACTCCTCACGGCTGACACCCGCTTCCTTGCACTGCGCGATGTGATAGCTGATGCAGTCATCGCACCGCAGCACCATGGAAGCGACCAGGCCAAGCATTTCCTTGGTCTTCACATCCAGCGCACCGCCCTTATACGTCTGCGTATCAAGTGCGAAGAAGCGGCGTACGACCTGATTGTCCTCGGCCAGGATGCGCTCGTTCATGCGCTGGCGGAACGCGGTGAATTCGGCGACGCGATCCTTTTCGGTGCTCATGCGACTTCACCCAGCAGTTGCGCCAGCTTGCCGCTGCGGTCAGCGGCGACCAGGTCTTCATAACCACCCACGTGTTGATCGTTCACGAAGATCTGCGGCACGGTACGACGGCCGCCGCTGCGTGTCAGCATGGTCTCGCGCTGTGCCGGATCGGTATCCACGCGCACCTCCTCCCAATTCAGGCCTTTCGCCTTGAGCAGGTTTTTGGCGGCCACGCAGTAGGGGCATACCGCGGTGGAATAGACTTCGATCTTGGGCATCACGAGACTCCGAAATTACTTGCGCCGTAAATGGCGGTGGCGGCCTTTAAAAACAAGCCGTTTAGTGCTGAACTGCAACCTTATGGAAAGGTCCTAGATGATATCTTGACTGGTCTATGACCATGGCACCACGACACCTCCGTAAACGCCTGCTGACCGCTCTGGCGCTGGCCAGCCTCAGCTTTGCCGCCGGCGCCCAGGTTACCCAGGGCACCCAGGACAAACCCGACGACATCCAGCTGCCCGACCTGGGCAGCTCGGCCGACGCCCTGGTCTCGCCGCAGGAAATGCAGGACTACGGCGCCGAGATGCTGCAGCAGATGCGTGCGCTGGACATGGTTGTGGACGATCCGCTGCTCGACGATTACATCAACAACCTCGGTTTCCGGTTGGTCTCCAATTCGGCCAAGCCCAAGGACCACTTCGCGTTCTTCATCGCCAAGGATCCGGAGATCAATGCATTCTCCGCGCCAGGCGGCTACGTTGGCATCAATTCAGGCCTGATCACCATCACCCGTAGCGAGGACGAACTTGCCGCCGTGATGGCGCATGAAATCGGCCATACCACGCAGGACCACCTGCTGCGCGCCTACGAATCGGCCAAGAAAGACACCCCCCTGATGGCGCTGGTCGCACTCGGGGCGATTGCCGCGGGTGGCGCCGGCGGTGGCGAAGCCGCCGCTGCTGCCCTGCTGGGTGGCCAAGGCGCGATCATGCAGAAGGAAATCAACTTCACCCGCAGGGATGAGGCCGAGGCCGATCGCACCGGCATCATGACGCTCTCCAAGGCCGGCTTCGATCCGAACGCCATGGCGGAATTCTTCCAGCGCATGGAAGACGTCATGAGCGCCGATTCCGGTGGCATCGAGGTTCCTTCCCTGCTGCAGGACCACCCGGTCACCGCGCAACGCATCGCCGACGCCAAGGCCCGTGCCGCCGCGCTGATTGTCGAGGAGAAGTCCAAGCCGAGCGGCACGCTGCTGGACAAGGCAAATTGGGACAAGCAAACCGCCCCGATCGCCTATGTGAAGGACCCAACCACGCTGACCAACGTCGACACCAGCGTGCCGAGCCCGAGCAACTATCTGCTGATGCGCGAGCGCGTACGCGTGCTGTCCAACGACCCCTTCCGCATGGACACGTACTACAACGAGCTGCTGTCGCGCAAAGACGGCAGATACAACACCACGGAAAACCATTACGGCTACGCCCTGGCGCTGACCCGCAGCGGCCAGGGAGCGAAGGCCATCCCCCAGCTCCAGCCCCTGCTCGACAAGTACCCGAGCAACCTGGTCCTGCGGCTGGCCATGGCTGACGCCAAGTTCCAGGCGGGTGAGCGCGCCGCCGCCCTGGATCTTTACGCCACCCTGAACACCCAATCCCCGCGCAACAAGGCCATCGGCGTGGCCTATGCCCACGCCCTGACCGTGGGAGGCACCACGGCACAAGCCGCCCAGGCCGCCCAGATGCTGCGACCCATGCTCGAAAATACCGATGAGCCGGATCTTTTCACCGAATACGCCCACGCCAGCGAGAAAGCCGGGGACAGCGTCCGGGCCGGCGAAGCCTATGCACAAGCGAGCTACCTGTCAGGCCGGCCCTTCGACGCCATGGAGCAGCTCAAGACCCTGCTCAAGCGCAAGGATCTGGACTATTACGCGCGCGCCCGCATCCAGGCGCATATCGCTGAAATCACCCCGCTGGTGATGGAACTGCACAAGCGCCGGGTGTCCACGGATGACAATCCGGACGGCAACAACCAGCCTCAGCAACAGCTGGGTACCAATGGCGCATGCAGCGGCCGCCTTTGTTTTAGCCTGGGTAACGGCATACCTTAATGCAGGCGAATTCTGATGATTGCGACAGCGTTTTCACATGGTGTCATTGCCACGTAACATTTCGCCGCTGCAATATTTGCGTCATAGGCCACCCTGATCGGACCCAGCGTGCATAAACGCATCCTTATTGTTGAAGACGAAGCCTCCATTCGCGACATGGTCGCCTTCGCCCTGCGCAAGGCCGGTATGGATACCGCGCAAGCCGCCGATGCACGCACGGCCCAGATGTCCATCGCCGAACAGGTCCCCGACCTGATCCTGCTCGACTGGATGCTCCCGGGCACCAGCGGCCTGGATCTGGCCCGCCGCCTGCGCAAGGAAGAGCTGAGCCGCGAAGTCCCGATCATCATGCTCACCGCGCGCGGCGAGGAAATGGACCGCGTGAACGGCCTGGAAGCCGGCGTGGATGACTACGTGGTCAAGCCGTTTTCCACCCGCGAACTGATCGCCCGCATCAAAGCTGTGCTGCGCCGCAGCCAGGGCGACGATGGTTCGGGCATGGTCGAGCTGGGCCGGCTGCGCATCGATGGCCCTGCACATCGCGTGTTTGCAGGCGATGAGCCGGTGCCGATCGGTCCCACCGAATACCGTCTGCTCTACTTCTTCATGACTCATCCGGAACGCGTCTACTCGCGCGCCCAGCTGCTCGACCACGTGTGGGGCGGCAGCGTGTACGTGGAAGAACGCACGGTGGATGTGCACATTCGACGCCTGCGCAAGACACTTGAGCCGTGGAAGCTCGAGGACATGGTGCAAACTGTCCGGGGTGCGGGCTATCGATTCTCTGCCAGCCCCTGACGCCATCGCCGCCATGCATCGCCCGGTCGACAGCGCCTGGAAACTTCCCCTCGCGCTGATCGGTGGACTGATCATCGGCGGTCTGGCCGGCTGGCTCGCCGGTGGTTACGCAGCGACTGGCGTAGCACTTGTCGCCGTCGCAGAGATTGTCTTGCTACTGACGCACTTGCGTCATATTGCTAAGCCCATGATGAGTTCGTCCCCCCTCATCCCCAACGTAGACCCTGATCAACCCCGGCATGACCGATTCATGATGCGCTCCCGACGCCTAGCCGCCAATCTGCATGATCTGCGCCGCGCCGCTGGCAGCCTGCCGGACGCGATCGTATTGCTCGACCAAGACCAGCACGTGCGCTGGTTCAACCACGCCGCCGAAAGCCTGCTTGGCCTGCGCCGTCCGCAGGATCGCGGCGTCGTGCTGAAAGACAAGCTGCATAACTCCGAACTGGCCGGCTGGTTGCAGGAACCCTCGCCGGAGCCGTTGAACGATGTCAGCGCACCGGGCCAGCCCAGCCGCCACATCAACGTGACCCTGCTCCCGTTCGGCCAGCGCCAGCGACTGCTGTTGGCGCGCGATATCAGCCACATGTCGCGCCTGGAGCAGATCCGCCGCGACTTCGTGGCGAATGTGTCGCATGAACTGCGCACGCCGCTTACGGTGATCCACGGCTATCTCGAATTGCTCGATCCGGAAGATGTGCCCCACCTGGCCCCGGTGCTCAGTGAAATGCGCGCGCAATCCAAGCGCATGGGCCAGATCGTGGAAGACCTGCTGACCTTGTCGCGCCTGGAAACCCAGGATCACGTCGCCGAAGAACGCGTGCCGATGGCGCCGTTGCTGGCCACGCTGCGCAAGGAAGCCGAAGCGCTGAGCCAGGGCCGTCACAGCATCACGGTCGAATCCACCGCCGACCTTGATCTGCTGGGTTCGCAGAAAGACCTGCACAGCGCGCTGTCCAATCTGGTCAGCAACGCCGTGCGCTACACGCCCACCGGCGGTCGCATCACCATCCGCTGGGAACGCACCGCGGAAGGCGCGAATTATTCAGTGATCGACACCGGCTACGGCATTCCCGCCGATCACCTGTCCCGACTCACCGAACGTTTCTACCGCGTATCCTCCAGCCGCTCGCGTGACAGCGGCGGCACCGGCCTTGGCCTTTCCATCGTCAAGCATGTGCTGGGCCTGCACCAGGCGCGCCTGGATATCCGCAGCACGCCCGGCCAGGGCTCCACCTTCACCTGCTGCTTCGGCCGCGAGCGCCTGATGACGCCGGAAGTGCACGAAAGCAAGCCGCTGGAAGGCAATTAAAGAACCCGCGCTTACGCGCAGGTTGCCTTCCGAGCTGGCCAAATTACAGAACGTTGAACAACTTCTTACAAATCCATAGGCGCGGCGGCAGCACATGAGTAAGAATGGGCGGATGCCGCGCCGCCAAGCCATCCAACCTGTCATCCACGAAACGCCCCAGCCCGAGCTGTTCCTCAACCGCGAACTGGGTGCGCTTGAGTTCAATTTCCGCGTTCTTGCGCAAGCCCGCGATCCCGGCATGCCGCTGCTGGAACGCCTGCGTTATCTGAGCATTGTCGCCAGCAATCTCGATGAGTTTTTCGAGGTACGCGTAGCCATGCTCAAGCAGCGTCACCTGATCGGTTCGGCCGCACCGGGACCGGATGGCATAAGCTCCGGCGAGCTGCTGACGCACATTCGCGAGCGCGTGCTCGACCTGGTGGATGCGCAGTACACCGCCTGGCAGAACGAACTGGGGCCGGCGCTGGTGGCGGAGGACATTCATTTCCTCACCCGCAAGCAATGGACCGCGCGGCAACGGCGCTGGCTGCAGGGTTATTTCGAGAACGAAGTACTGCCCGTACTGTCACCGCTCGGTCTTGATCCGGCGCATCCTTTCCCGCGCATTCTCAACAAGACGCTCAATATCGCCGTCGTACTGCAAGGCCGCGATGCCTTCGGCCATGAAGGCCATATGGCCTTGGTACGCGCACCGCGCTCCCTGCCGCGCATCATCCGCATTCCGAACGAAGTAAGCGGCAGCGGCGATCACTTCGTGTTTCTGGCCGAGCTGTTGCAGGCCTTTGTCGACACGATGTTCCCCGGTCTCAAGGTGGCCGGTGCCTACCAATTCCGCGTGACTCGCAACAGCGAGCTGATCGTGGAAGAAGAAGTCGACAATCTTGCGCGCGCACTGACCGAAGAACTGATCGCCCGCGGCTACGCCCGCCCGGTACGGCTGGAAATCGATACGGATTGCCCGCAGTCGATCGTGTCGATGCTGATCGACAACTTCGAACTGGAAGAAACCGACGTCTACCGTTGCGACGGCCCGGTGAACATCATTCGCCTGGGGCTGGTGTATGACGAAATCGATCGCCCCAACCTGAAATTCCCGCGCTTTACTCCGGCCATACCGGCACCGTTCGGCATGACCAAGAAAAAGATGTTCGACACGCTCAGCCAGCGCGACATCCTGCTGCATCATCCCTACGAATCGTTCAGCGCGGTGGTGGATCTGCTGCGCGAAGCCGTGCTGGACCCGGACGTCCTGGCGATCAAGCAGACGCTCTACCGCGCCGGCAAGGACACCCCGCTGGTCGACTTGCTGGTGGAAGCTGCACGCAACGGCAAGGACGTCACGGTGGTAATCGAACTGCGTGCGCGCTTCGATGAGGAAGCCAACATCCGTCTTGCCGAGCGCTTGCAGGAAGCAGGTGTGCAAGTGGTCTATGGCGTGGTGGGTTTCAAGACCCACGCCAAGATGATGCTCATCGTGCGCCGCGAAAACGGGCACCTGCGCCGCTACGTGCATTTGTCCACGGGCAACTATCACCAGACCAACAGCCGCCTGTATACCGACATCGGCCTGATGACCTCCCACCCGGAAATCGGCGAGGACTTGCACAAGGTCTTCCAGCAACTGTCCGGCCTGGGCCCCTTGATCAGCCTGAAACGGCTGCTGCACTCACCGTTCACGCTGTACAAGAGCGTGGTCGAAAAGATCGAGCGCGAAGCGGCGCATGCGCGCAATGGCCGGCCTGCGCGCATCGTGGCCAAACTCAATGCGCTGAACGAAGCACACGTGATCGAGGCGCTGTACGCTGCCGCCCAGGCGGGCGCGGAAGTCGATCTGATCGTGCGCGGCGCCTGCACGTTGCGGCCTGGTATACCCGGGGTTTCCGAACGCATCCGCGTACGCTCCATTGTCGGACGCTTCCTGGAACACAGTCGCGTGTACTGGTTCGGCAACGACGGCGAGCCGGAGGTCTATTGCGCCAGCGCTGACTGGATGGAACGCAACCTGATGCGTCGCATCGAGGTGGCCTTTCCCATTCTCGATCCGGCCTTGGCCCGGCGCGTGTACGACGAAACGCTGGCCAATTATCTCGCCGACAATACGCAGGCGTGGTTACTCGACAGCGACGGGCATTACACCCGCGCCACGCCGGGCGAACATCCACCGCATTCGGCGCAGGAGACGTTGCTGGCATGCGTGTGCGGCGCCGGTCTGGCCAAGACATCCGGCAACTAGCGTATTGATGGCTGGTGTTCGCGTGCGAAAATTAACGCCATCACCTGAGTTATTCTCCACCCTCAAGCCGTCTTCCCGGTACGAGCCTGGATCCCGTCATGAGTAAGGCGTGCAAAGCACTCAACCGCAGTCTTGTGTGCTTTGCACTCCGTATTTCACAGGATCTCCGCCTGCCCCGGTATGACGGTTGTTCCATACCGACCAGGAGCCTTGCGTGAGCCTCGGCGACCCGATGCAAATCAAGGATGGCGAGCTGATGGCCGCCGTCGATATCGGCTCAAACAGTTTTCATATGGTCGTTGCACGCATGGAGCACGGCGAGCCGCGCGTGATCGACCGCCTGCGCGAGACCGTACGCATGGCCGCCGGCCTGCGCGCCGACGGCACGCTGGACGCCGAACACCGCGCCCGCGCCCTCAATTGCCTGGCCAAGTTCGGTCAGCGCATCGCCGGCATTCCCACGGTGCGCGTGCGCGCCGTGGCGACCAATACCGTGCGCCGCCTGGCTTCGCCGCAAGCGTTCCTCACTGCAGCGGAAACGGCGCTCGGACATCCGGTGGAAGTGGTCTCGGGCCGCGAGGAAGGCCGCCTGATCTTTCTGGGCGTGTCGCATGATCTGTCCTCCTCGCGCGACCCGCGCCTGGTTATCGACATTGGCGGCGGCAGTACCGAATTCATCATCGGCCGCGGTCTTGCGCCGATGCACACGGAAAGCGTGCAGGTGGGCTGCATTGCCTCGACCCAGCGCTTCTTTCCCGGCGGCAAGCTCACCCGCAAGCGCTGGCAGCGGGCCCGCGACGAAATCGGCGTGTTGCTGCAGCAGTTCTCCGAGGAATATCTGGAAGCCGGCTGGACCGATGCCTACGGCTCCTCCGGCAGCGCCAAGGCCATCGGTGCGGTGGTGCAGGCCATGAAGCTGTCCGACCACGGCGTAACGCCCACGGCGATCGCCACGCTACGCGACGCCATGCTTGAGCAGGGCCAGATCAGCACGTTGAAACTTCCCGGACTGGCCGAAGAACGCGCCCCGGTGTTCGCCGGTGCGGTGGTGATCTTCGAGGCCGCCTTCGCCGCGCTCGGCATCCAGCGCCTGCAAGTGTGTGAAAGCTCGATGCGCGAAGGCTTGCTGTGGGATTTGATCGGCCGCGCCGGCGGCAGCGATCCACGCACCGCCAGCATCGATGCCCTGGCCAACCGCTACGGAGTCGACCGCGCCCAGGCGAGGCGCGTGGAGTCGACTGCACTGATGCTGTTCGACCAGATTGCCGGCAACTGGACACTCGATGCGGAAGCTCGCGAATGGCTGTCCTGGGCTTCGCGGGTACACGAGATCGGCCTGGCCATCGCGCACAGCCAGTATCACCATCACGGCGCCTACATCCTGCGCAATGCCGACCTGGCTGGCTTTTCGCGGGAAGAACAGCACCTGCTGGCCGCGATTGTGCAGGCGCACCGCCGCAAACCGGACAAGGCCATCTTCGCCGCCCTGCCCCAGCGCTATCGCCAGCTTGCCAAGCAGATCACTGCTTTGCTCCGTCTGGGGGTGTTGTTCCGCCGCGCGCGGCGTGCGGAATCACTGCCGCCGATGCGCCTGTCCGCCACCCGCCAGCGACTCAATCTGCTGCTTCCAGCCGGATGGCTGGATCAGCATCCGCTCAGCCAGGCCGATCTGGAACAGGAAGTTACACCCATGTCGGAGCTGGGGCTGACACTTGCATTATCGGCGGCGGACTGAGCCCCCCGGTATCGATGTCCGCATGCTTGCATGTATGCCCCTCCCCGCAAAGTCGGCAGGTCGCACCGCAAGCTCGTCTGTTCCCTTCCCCCGCTGCAGTCCCCGATTACGGCACGGCCATGTTCAGCACCTGTGAGCCATAGCACCCGCCGGCCGCGTATCATGGGCGGATGTCTATGTCGCGCCGCCCGATCGTCATGCCCAAGCACTTGCTGACCGCACTCC
The DNA here is from genome assembly GCF_016904955.1 of Dyella flava. Classification (GTDB taxonomy): domain Bacteria; phylum Pseudomonadota; class Gammaproteobacteria; order Xanthomonadales; family Rhodanobacteraceae; genus Dyella_B; species Dyella_B flava. The sequence continues at coordinate 384,691 of NZ_JADIKE010000035.1, forward strand.
TTCTGCTCGCCACGCCCATCGCCTTCGCGCAGACCGCCAAACCGGCCGCCTTCGTGCAGACCGCCAAACCGGCCGCGACGACAGCCACACCCTCGGCCGACAGCCCAAGCGTCGTGGTGCATACCTCGCAAGGCGACATCACGATCCAGCTGTTTGCGGACAAGTCGCCCAAGAGCGTCGCCAATTTTCTTCGCTATGTGCATGAAGGTTTCTACGCGGGAACCATCTTCCACCGCGTGATCCCCGGTTATCTGATCCAGGGCGGCCTGTATACCAAGGATCTGCAACCGCGACGCACGCATACGCCAGTGCAAAGCGAAGCCGACAACGGCCTGTCCAACTTGCGCGGTACGGTTGCCGTCGCACGCGGCGCCGACCCGAACTCCGGCACATCGCAATTCTTTATCAATCTGGTCGACGATCGCCGCCTCGACTATGCCGGCAACCAAAGCGGCCTGACCTGGGGCTACACCGTTTTCGGCAAAGTGGTGAAGGGCATGGACGTGGTGGACAAGATCGCCAGCCTGCCGACACACGGCCAAGGCCCGTTCGCGGCTGACGTACCCAATCCGCCAGTGATCATCGAAGGCGTCAACGTGGCCGGCGAAGCCGCGCCTGCCTCCTCCAGTTCAACAGCCGCAGCATCGGCATCGGAAAGCCATTCCGCCAAGTCGTCTCCATGAGCACGCTGTTCATTGCCGACCTGCATCTGGACGATAGCCGCCCGCAGATCACCTCGCTGTTCGAACACTATCTCGCGAGCGACGAAGTTCGCCGCGCCGATGCGCTGTACATCCTTGGCGATCTGGTCGAAGCGTGGATCGGTGATGATGACGACGCCGAGCTCCCGCAACGCATCGCCCGCGCGACACGTGCCGTGCGCGATGCAGGTGTGCCGCTCTACTTCATGGTCGGCAACCGCGACTTTCTGCTTGGCCAGGCCTTCGCCGAACGCGCCGGCTTCACCCTGCTCGACGACGGCACGGTGCACGATCTCTACGGCGCGCCGACCTTGCTGATGCACGGCGACGCGTTATGCACGGATGATGTGGCGTATCAAACAGTGCGCCGCAATGTACGCACGCCCGAGTGGAAAGCCCAGGTGCTGGCCATGCCGCTGGACGCGCGCCGCGCGTTCGCCGCCAAGGCGCGCGAAGACAGCCGCGCGCATACCGGCAGCACGCAGGAAACGATCATGGACGTGAACGCCGGTGCGGTGGCGGAGGCCATGCGCAAAGCCGGGGTCAGCCATCTCATCCACGGGCACACTCACCGCCCTGCCGTTCATCAATTCGAGCTGGACGGTCATGCGGCTGAACGCATCGTCCTGGGCGACTGGTATGAGCAGGGCTCGGTTCTGCGCGTCGGGCCTGAAGGGCGTGAATTAAGGGTGCTCTGATCCATTTCGCATTGCTGTGGATTTCGCTGATTGAGACATTGCCTGCGGCGCTTTCGGTCCCTAAAAGGGTCCGAGTCACTTTATCTTTGCTGGCTCAAAGAAAAGTAACTCAAAGAATCCGTAGTGCGCCTGTTCGGTTGATCGCAGAGTAATTTGGCGTATT
>NZ_JADIKE010000034.1 GCF_016904955.1 Dyella flava
GGACGGGAACGACGAAAAGTCATGGGTCTGTCCTTGACGGATAACGGGTCGTGATGGAGATCAAAAGGCGTACACCAGCTGGAAGCCGCTGGCCGGCCGCGTGGTGGGTAACAGGCGTCCCCCATGCCCGGCCTTGCCGATAAAGGCATCCCAACTGAGCTGGCGATAACTGCCGCGCAAACCGAAGAAGCCGCCACTCAAGGCGGTGTTACCGGGGATGTATTCTGTCGTGGCCGCTCACGCGGCCGGTGTCGAGGCCGGCGTAGAACACCAGCGGCCATTGATAGATAAGGTGTTGCGCCCCTGCGCTAGCGGCTTTCGGATCGACGATGTGATGGCGGCGATATTTCATGCCGTCAGTCTGGGTTTTAGCGAGAGCAGGCGGCATCCGTCGATGCCGTACGAGCGTGTCGGAAAAGGACTAATTCGGCATGCGAAAGAGACCGGTAGTAGTCAGTTCGACCTAACTACTTCGACTGTCTTTCGCCACATCCAGACGACTCCTTGTTATTGCGCCAGCAGCATCTCGATCCCCACGATCGCGAAGCCGACAACCACCTGGATCAGGTAGACCGCACTACGCGGCCGGATAAGCCGGCACACGTTCTTATTTGCGATTGGGAACAGATTGAGCTGTTGCAAAAGCAGCACGACTCTCAAAACCGCGACATGCCCCACTATTTCAGCTGGCGGCCCTGCTCGTTCTAGGAAAGTCACGAACGGGCATCGTATATTCCGCCAGGGTCAATCACCGCCGCCATGCCGAGCCATGAATCGCTGGAAAGCCGCCGCTATACATCTGTCGATCAGCGTCGTTGTAGCGCTGCTGATAGGGGCATTGCTCTACTTCGTCTGGTTTCCTTCGCCCTACTTCGCCGCCGCCGGCGCGAACAAACTGATCCTGCTGCTGATGGGCGTTGATGTAGGCATCGGCCCACTGCTCACGCTGCTGGTGGTCAATAGCCATAAACCCCTCAGATTGATACGTCTCGACCTGACCGTGATTGGCATACTGCAGGCCATCGCCTTTGGCTACGGCCTGCATGTGATCATCAACGCACGGCCGGTGTTTATCGTTGCCGAGTTGGATCGGCTGGTGATGGTATCCGCGGATCAACTCACCGATGCCGATCTGGCCCAAGGCCAGCAACCCGAATTCCGCAAGCGCTCCCTGACCGGACCGGTGCTGGTGGGTGCACTGCCACCCAAGGGCAAAGACGCTGGACTATTCGCGCTACAGGTCATGAGGTCCGGCAAGGACATCGATCAGCTGCCCAAGTATTACCTTCCTTACGATCAAGTGATTGGCGATGTGATGAAGCGCGCCAAGCCATTGGCATCGCTGAAAAACGTAACAGCTTCGCAGCAAGCTTATCTGGCTGCCCTGCAGGCAGCCTCCTCCTCCCCGCTGAAAGTACTGCCTCTACAGCGTGGCGAACATAGCTACTCAGCGATTATCTCCCCTGCGAGCAAGCGTCCGGTTGCGGTGCTGGCCATAGATCCCTGGAAATAAGTTATGCCAAGCCGTCCGAGAAATCGGGAATGGCTCACTCCGGCCCCTTTTCGCATTTTCTGCAATACTCGACTGGCGCTGATGGGTCGTCACTCTTTTTGTGCTTGGTCGCCTGGAAGAGCACGTCACGCACGCATTGTTATGCCACTCAGATTCGCTGCAGGCGCTTGATTGAAACGAGGGAAACGTGGGGAAGCCTTAGCCTCCAGCCCCTCTTCGGGACTTATATGACCTGTTTTCTTCTAGTTCTGCAATTTTTTCCGCATATTGCGAGGCGTATGCTTTCGCCGCCGTATAACTTACATGATGGCTGTCCCAATAAAGAGAATAGCCATCCATCATTGGCGGGCACTCACTTTCATTACAAAAAAACGTACTCATATCGATGACATGAACATTTTGCATACCCACCGCTGCGGCTCTTAGTTCCGACAGAAGAGGGGACGCATAAGTGTCGTATTCAGCGCGAGACATCGCACAAGCAGCAAGATCATCATTACGAAGACATCGGGCTACGGTGTCATGCATTTCCGGAGTAGGCCCGATGATCAGGACATTCGGTACCGCCGAAAGTCTAACAAGCGTGTCGTGAAGCATGTCTCTAAGCTCCCCATTCGGAGTTAGGTACGCACTCCACTGCGCAACAAGTATCACCGTATTGGCTCGACTGGCGCGCTCAACGACACCGGCATTCCACGTTCGACATTTGTCATCCGCTTGACGAGGACTATCTTCGGGAATAACCAAGAAAGGTCCGCACCCTGCACGCGAATAATCCATCGCCGCACGCTGCTCTTCCTGCCCGAGCCGATCTGATAGCGGCTCCCACGCGTAGGCCATTGAATCCCCCCAAAGTACGATGCTTACCGCACGACCATCGATAACTTGACAGTCATCTCGCAGCGGTACTGGACTGTACAGTCCGGCACGACAATGTCCGCCAGCAGGCGGCGTATCGTTTTCAACCCTTATCGCATCGGGGTTATCTATCTTATTGAATTGGGACTGATAACCATATGTGCAAGCAGCAAGTGTTGTAGCAACAGACACAGTTGCGCCCCATGCAAGTAGTCGCTTGCTTGGCCAACGCTTACGTCGAAGCGGCTGCTCGATATAACGATAACTCGCAATGGACAACAGCACAGCCAATGCACATAGCGATAAGCGAACCAGCGCGCTCCCTGATCCGATGGAGTTCGCGCGATAGATAGCCAGCAACGGCCAATGCCAAAGGTAGAGCGAATAAGAAATCAAACCTAGTCCGACCATAGGCGGTGATCGCAAAACACTTCCAGCGATACCCAGCTCATTGCCTTGATGAATGGTCCATAGCAAAACCACTGTCGCCATGACCACGGGTAAAGCTCCAGTCGCAGGAAAATGCGGCATAGATATAAAACACGTTGCTACGACAGCTGCCAAAGAAGTTGCGGCCATGCGGGGGTGAGCGGTACCCGAAGCCGGCAAGAAGGCGATGCCTCCACCTAAAGCCAATTCCCAGAACCGGGCAGGCATCTGATAGAACGCGGCTTGCGAGTTGACGTAGGTAAGCCATTCGGCCAACACAAAAGAAACTATCGCGAGTACGCAAAGCACCTTTAAGGTAGCCGCCGGCCGCCAGCGAAGTAGCAAAACCAGCAGGGCGGGCCACAACAGATAAAACTGTTCCTCGACCGACAAAGACCACAAATGAAGAAGCGGCATTTCTTCCGCACGAGGGGCAAAGTAGCCCCCTGTTACTGACTGAAAAAAGATGTTCGCCCCAAACGCCGCGGCCGCCGCCGCCGAGTAGGCCGTGCGCGTGGTCGCGTCCCTGGGCAACAACTCACCCACGCTCACCAACACTGCCAAGGTGACAGTCAGCGCCGCAGGAAGTATGCGTCGCACACGGCGGGCATAGAAGGCGGCAAAATCAATTCCGCCAGTGCGCTCATGTTCGCGCAGCAATAACGCGGTGATCAGGTAACCGGAGATCACAAAAAAGATATCGACCCCGACGAAGCCGGAGCGGGGCATGTCAACAGCGTGGTACAGAACCACTGCTAACACCGCGATAGCACGCAATCCGTCAATCTCGCGGCGGTAGGTAATCCCAGCCATCAAATCCTGCCTTTAATCAGTTATATCAGCCAACCCACGTGCCAAAAGTGGCCGCCATATCGTCCGACCTGGTTCAGCGCAACAAGGTTATCTGGCTGCCCTGCAGGCAGCTTCCCCTACCCCCGCGCTGAAAGTATTGCCCCTACAGCGTGACGAATATAGCTACTCAGCGATTATTTCACCCGCGAGCAAGCGTCCGGTTGCGGTGCTAGCCTAGATCCCTGGAAATAGGCCATGACACCATCGTCCGTTAAATCAGGGATCGCTCAGGTTGACCCTGATTCCCGGTCATTGCTCATAGTGCAACCTCAATCGGCATGAACCGCGCCATCCATTATTTGGACGAATAATGGATGGCGCCGATCCGTTCTGCCTATCTGCCTAGTTGTTGTTGACCTCATCATGCATAGGCAGGCCCGTTGGCCTGTATTGAAAATGATCACCCGTTTCGCGGCGCAGTTCATCGAGTCGGGTGGCGAGTTGGGACGCCAGTGCAGCGTATGCGGGTTTGCCGTAGAGATTGTTCTTTTCTTCAGGATCGCTGGCCAGGTCGTACAGTTCAAACTCCTCCGGCGCAAGGAAATAGTGGATGTACTTGTAACGCTCGGTGCGCACGCCACGGCACGGCTTGACGTTTTCATAGCCGGGATACTCGTAGTACTCGTAGAGCCAGTCTTTGCGCCACGGCGTATCCTCGCGGCCCGCAGCCAGTGGCATGAGGCTATGGCCTTGCATTACCTGCGGTATCGCAACGCCGGCGATATCGAGCATCGTCGGCGCTATGTCGAGATTAAGCGCCATCTTGTTCGGGCGCGTGCCCGCGGGTATCCGTTTGGGATAGCGCAGCATCATCGGGATGCGGATCGAAGGTTCGTACATTAACCGCTTGTCGTAAAAATGATGCTCGCCAAGCAAGAAGCCGTGGTCGGAGCTGAGCAGAATCGCGGTATCGTCGAGCGCGCGCTGGCGTTCGAGTTCGGCTACGACGCGACCCACGTTGCGGTCGTTGTCCATTACGCCGACATAGTGATCCTTGACAAGCTCTTCGAGCGAGCGCGGGCAGTCGTCATGCAGCTCGGTACTGCCGATCTTGTTGTCCGCGTCGGCCACCGCGCGTGGCTTCCCCGCATAGTCGGACTGATCTTCGTTGAACGTCGACGGCACCGGAATCGGCACGCCGTTGTACATGTTGACGAGATCCTTGGGCCGATAAAACGGGGCGTGCGGTGCGTAAAACCACAAAAACAGCACAAACGGCCGATCGTGTTCCTGCTCGAGCCAGGCAACGGCGCGGTCGGTCAAAAGATCGTCGATGTATTGCCCTTCGTACAGTCGCGGTTTCTCGTACTTGCCGTGCGCGCCCTCGGTGATGATAGGGCGGTAGTAGTCCCCCTGACCGGGGAACCCGAAGTAATAGTCCCAATGCCGATCGAGCAAGGCGCCATGGATGTGCGATTTACCGATGAATGCTGTTTCGTAGCCGGCCTCGAACAGAAGATCGCTCACGACCGCAACCTTGCCGGGCAAATCGCCCTGCACATTGCTGACCGCCCCGGTGGTGTGCGAATACAGGCCGGTCATGATCGTCGCCCTGGCTGGCAGGCAAAGCGCATTGATCACGAAGGCGTTGTTGAACACGCAGCCCTCGGTACCAATGCGATCCATATGGGGCGTCTTTAGAATCGGGTTGCCCATGAGCGAAAACTCGTCCGCCCGCAGCCCTTCACCAAGCACGCACACAATATTTGGCCGTTTCGCAGGGGTGGCCTTGGGATCGGCCGTGGCGGCACCAGCTGCCCACGACACGTCCCCCAGACCAGATAGCCATTTGGCACCCGCCAGACCAGACAGCCATTTCAACGCGGAGCGACGAGTCAGCATGAGCCTGAATCCCTAAACAGCGAAGGTGCCCAAACGAGCGCAGACGCATGATCAATCAGGCAGTCACTGAGCCGACTGCCGCTGCCATGTGCGCCTCCCAACGAATCACGCGGCCATTCCCGATGTCACTATTTCCACACAGGCTGTACGCACGGGACGCTGGCCTATGACGAACGTTGTTTCGTGGGGCAAGTCTCTCCCACCGTGGCGTTCGCCGCAACGGCCATCTTTAGGCACTCGCCGGTGTCCGGACGCTAAGCAGGCTTTGCGCAAACGGGCGTGTGAATGTCCAAAGGACTTTCGTGAAAACCGCGATGCGTTGTGGGCGTTGTTTTTTCTGTGGGGCTGGGGCGTGGATGCTGCAACGGGAGGCGTGCAACCGGGGTGTTCACCAGTTGGACGACTGATAGATGGCCTCGACTTTACCTTCAACATCAGCACGAACTGAACCTGGAACCTTATTCAGAAATATCCACGCAAGATGTTGCCCCATTCGCCCCACCAGATCCCCCACCTAAAAAACGGCACACTGTTCCTCACGCAGTGTGCCGGGAAGCGATCCTACGGCACGAGCGTGTTATCCATCCGTCTCCGTTTTAAGCGTGCCGACGTACTGACGCAGGTAGTACAGCGCGGCATGTAGCCCACTGGCTTGTGCGGGGGTTAATGGCCAGGGGCTGACGTTGTTGCGCCGGGCTCGGGGAAAAGCACGCTGGTAGGCGTCGCTGTACGCGAGCAGGTCCTGAATCACTTGACCGGCCAGCGCGGTGCCGGCGAGTCGCATGGTGTCGGTCAACTTTTTTTCCTGCGCAAGGCTCAGGGGATAAAGCTGATAGTCGGCGAAGGGGACGGATTTGGATTGTGGTTCCGGGGGAACCAGTGGGCAAACGGGTGCCGTATGATCTGTGGAGACCATTTCAACTCCTATCTAGTTGGACTGGTTTAGCGGGTCGTGGGAGCGGCTAACTCTCACGATCCGCGCCTTCCATACATTGCTGCATGGGTCATCGGCGCTGCCTGGTTAGAGTTCACGCTGATGACGGGTACCAGAATAACGAGTTGACCCGCCGGACCATGTAGGCCTTCGATGACTTTTTGTGTACGTTTTGCGCGCTGATTTTTTGGGGCGTGAGGACGTAGCTGCTGATGGCGTTATGGAAGTGAAGGCTAGTGCCGTGTCAGATTGCGCTGACGTCTTTGGCCTGTGGAATTTTTCAGGTCACTTCATGGTTGGCGTGGTGAAGGCGGGGTGTTCAGGCCCTTGCTGAGCGCAAGTTGCTGGACCCCGGCCTCTGCCGGGGCGACGGGTGGGGCTTGGGGTTGGTTGATGTGTGGCGTGCGTATGTGGCGCGTCGCGACGGTTAGAAGGCAAAGCCCAACGCATGGGTGACAACCTGCACATCGCTGCACAGCGCTTCTAGCGCTTCATCGCGTGGCGCAATGCGTGGGCGCAAGTCGAGTGTGCATAGCAACGCTCGGCGCAGCAGTTCTGCGTGGGCGCGGCTGAAGCAATTGGCTTGTGCGGTATCCAGCAAACCGGCATCGCGGCAGGCTTCGATCAAACCGGCGTTGGCGGTGATCGAGAGCAGCGCGGGGGCATTCGATGCGTGTGCGAGCACTAGGCCTTGCAGTGCAAACTCGATGTCGAGCAAGGCGCCATGACCTTGTTTGAGATCGATCTGCGCGGCATCGGAACGATCGCGCTCGGCGCGCCAGCGTTGGCGCATATTGCTGACCTCGGCAAGCACGGCGGCGCGATCGCGCGGCACGGCGAGGGTGCGGCGGCGAACTTCGGCGAGTTCGGCATTCAAGACCGTATCGCCCGCTACGGGCCGTGCGCGCAGCAGCGCCTGATGTTCCCAGGTCCAGGCGCGGCTTTCCTGGTAGGCCACGAAGGCTTCGAGGCTGCTGACCAGCAAGCCTTTGGAACCGTCGGGCCGCAGACGTGTGTCGACTTCGTAGAGGCGTCCTGCGCGCGTAAGCACGGTCAACCAGTTCATCACGCGCTGGGTGAGGCGTTGATACCAGCGCGAACCGTCCAGCGGACGCGGACCGTCACTCATTTCCTGCGCGCGTTGACCGTCGAAGACGAATACCAGATCCAGATCGGAGGCGAAGCCCAGTTCTTCGCCGCCCAGGCTGCCATAGCCGAGCACGGAAAAACCCGAGCTTGCACCGGGTAACCGTCCATGCTGCGCAATCACTTCACGCTCGGCGAGCGCGGCGACTGCGTTCACCACCGCTTCGGCGAGCGCACCGAGACGACGCGCGGTTGCTACCGCATCGGCGCGGCCATCGTTGAAGGCCAGCCCCAGGCGAAAGGCGATGCTCGCCTTGAATTCGTTGATGCGTTCCAGCTCGGCTTCGGCCTCGCGCTCGTCGAGCGTGGTGAGTACGTGGGCAATTTCCGCGCTGATGTCGGCGCGTTTGAGTGGCAGCTGATCGATGCGCGGATCGAGCACGTCGTCCAGCAATAACGGCTGGGCGATCACTCGCTCGGCGAGAAACGCGCTGTCGGCAAACAGCTGCGCCAGACGTTTGCGTGCGGCGGGTTGTTCTTCCAGCAAGGCGAGGTATGACGGACGACGCGCTACCGTCTGCACCAACCGGCACAGCCGCAGCAGACAGGCGACGGGCGCGGAGGTATGGCGCGCAACGGCCAGCAACTGCGGCATCAGATGATCGAGCTGTTCGCGCGCACGGGCGGACATCGCGCGCAGCTGCGAGGCCTGGGTCAATTTGAGCAGGGCTTCGGCGGCTTCCGCACCCGGGGAAAAACCGGATGCTTCCATCACGCGGGCATCCAGCGATTCGCCACATGCCTTTTGCCAAAGCACGACATCGGCGGCCGGCACGCTCGACTTGGGACCGCCTTCGGGCATCAGCACGGCGGCGAATTCGGTGGCGACAATTTCGCGGTGTTTGGCCAGTTCTTCGGCTAGAGGTTCCCACGCGGGGTAATCCAGACTTAGCGCGAGGCGTTCGCGGCTCAGATCGTCCTCGGGCAAGTCGTGCGTTTGCGCATCGCGCAGCATCTGCACGCGATTCTCCAATTGGCGCAGGAACACGTAGGCTTCGCGCAATGCACGCGCACGCGCCGCCGGAATATGTCCGCGCGCTTCACACGCGGTGAGCGCAGGCAACAGGCCACGCACACGCAGGCTGGGTTCACGACCACCGCGGATCAGTTGCACCAGTTGCACAATGAACTCGATTTCGCGAATACCGCCGGGGCCGAGCTTGAGATTGTCGGCCAGATCCTTGCGCGCGACTTCCGCGTCGATCAGCGCTTTCATCTCGCGCAAGCCAGCGAAGGCGGTGTAGTCGAGGTATTTGCGATAGACGAACGGGCGCAGCATTTCCTGCAATTGCTTGCCGGCGCTGCGATCGCCTGCGACGGTGCGCGCCTTGATCCAGGCGTAGCGCTCCCAGTCGCGACCTTCGCGCTGGTAGTACTGCTCCATCGCGCTGAATGGCAGCGCCAATCGTCCGGCATTGCCGAAGGGGCGCAGGCGCAAGTCCACGCGTGCACAGATGCCGTCGGTGGTCGGCTCGTTGAGCAGGCGCACCAGCTGGCGACCGAGACGTACGAAATATTCGCTGTTGTCGAGCGAGCGAGAGCCGTCACTGTCGCCGCCTTGCGGATAGGCCAGCACCAGATCGATATCGGACGAGAAATTCAGTTCGCTGCCACCGAGCTTGCCGAAGCCGATCACGATCAGGCGCTGCAGGTTGCCATCCGCGTCGCGCGCGTGGCCATAGCGTGAGGCCAGCATGCGCTCAGACCAATCCAGCGCGCTGCCGAGCAGGGCTTCATACAGCACGCTGGTGGCTGACAGGATTTCCGGCAATTCGTCCAGGCCGTTCACATCGCGAAATACCAGGCGCAGCGCTTCGGCGTGACGGAAGCGACGCAATGCCGCCATGCAGGCGGCTTCGTCGGCATCGAGCTTGAGCGCATCGATACGTGCGGCGGCGTCGCTGCCGGAGCGCAGGCGTTCCAGTCCTTGCGGCGCCAGCAGCTGGGGCTGGCTACGCCATGTTTCGAAAGCGAAATCGCTGGCCAGCAAAGTGCGACGGATGCGCTCCGCCACACCGGCGTCATCATGCAGTGGCACGCCGGCGGCGCGGCAACGGGCAACCAGTTGCGCGTAGCGATCGTCGATCAGGGCGCGTAAAGCGGAAGATTCTGCGGAAAGAGTCGTGACGGGCATGCGGGCATTATGCCTGCATCCCGCGGGGTGATTGTCCCGCTGCGTCTGCGCGCAACGGCCTTAGGCCGGGTTCACGCCCCCAAACGACGCCAAGGCCCGATCGCGATGGGTGACGCCGAATATGGCGGATGACAGTCTGTGCGCGCGCGAACGCGGCCTTCCCGATCCATGCCGAATACGGACAACGACTGGAAATGAACGTCGATCGGCTCGCCGACGCCAACACTGTGACGACTCCAGTCGCGTTCGCTCCACTCCGCCTCAAGCGGTTCGTCCATGCCTTCCACTTGCAGACCGGCACGCACGGTGCCCGCCACGTGCCGAAGACTCAGCAAACACGCCGCAAGACCTTCGCCGTGACGTGTTGCCGGAACGATATGCTCGGGGCGTACATGCACGGCAACGGTGTGGATGTCCGTGCTGGAAAAGCCATCGAGCTGCCATGCGTGACCCAGCACATGCAGGCTCGATCCAGCGACTTCGCCCGGCAACGGTTGGCCACGCGCGATAAAGCGCGAAACAAAGGCGGTCGCAGGCTGGTGATAAATCTGTTCCGGCGTGCCGATTTGCTCGATGCGGCCACGGTTCATCACCACCACGCGATCGGCCATTTCCAATGCCTCGTCTTGGTCGTGGGTGACGAACAAGGTGGTGATACCCAGCGAGCGATGAAATTCGCGCAACCAGCGGCGCAGATTGACGCGAACTTGTGCATCCAGTGCGCCGAAGGGTTCGTCCAGCAGCAGCAAGCGTGGCTCGATGGCCAAGGCGCGTGCCAGCGCCACGCGCTGGCGTTGACCACCGGAGAGCTGCGCGGGGTAGCGCGAAGCAAATGCATCCAGTTCCACCCGGTGCAGCAAGGCTTCCACGCTGGCCTTGATGGCCGATGCTTTCGGGCGCAGGCGCCAGGGGCGTACACGCAAACCAAAGGCCACGTTCTGCGCCACTGTCATGTGCGGAAACAGGGCGTAGTGCTGGAATACCAGGCCAACGCCACGACGCCTGGCATCCAGCGCAAGCAGATCCTGCCCATCGCGTTGCACGCTGCCGAGATCCGGTTGATCCAAGCCGGCGAGGATGCGCAGCAGGCTGGTCTTGCCGGAGCCGGAAGGGCCCAGCACGGCAACGAATTCGCCGTCGGCAATATCCAGGCTGACATCGTCCAGCGCGATGAACGATCCGAACTGGCGCCGCAGACGTGAAATCTCGATACCCATGCCGCTATTTCCTAATGGTCCGCATGCAAAACCTCACCGTGCCGCCACTCCAGCACACGCTTGACGCCGAGCGTGACTAAAGTAAGCAACGCAAGCAGTGAAGCCACGGCAAAGGCGGCGGAAAAATTTTCTTCATAGAGCTGATCGACTTGCAGCGGGAGGGTGTTGGTCAGCCCGCGCAAATGACCTGATACGACGTAGACCGCACCGAATTCACCCATCGCGCGCGCATTGCACAGCAGGACGCCGTACAGCAACGCCCAACGCACGCGCGGCAAGGTGACGCGAAAGAAGATCTGCCAGCCGTTCGCGCCCAAAGTGAGCGCGGCTTCCTCCTGTTCCGAGCCCTGCGCCTGCATCAGCGGAATCAGTTCTCGCGCCACAAATGGCAAGGTGACAAAGACGGTGGCAAGCACCAGCCCCGGCAACGCGAAGATCACCTGCCAGCCGTGCGCTTCCAGCCAGGAACCGAACCAGCCGTACTTGCCGAAGACCAGTATCAGCATCATGCCCGCCACCACCGGCGAGACGGAAAACGGCAGATCGATCAAGGCCCCCAGCAGGGCTTTGCCGCGAAAGTGGAAGTGCGTCATGGCCCAGGCGGCGGCGAGGCCGAACACCAGGTTCACGGGCACGGCGATGGCGGCGACCGTCAAGGTCAGGCGCACAGCGGCGAGGGTGTCGGGCTGGCGAATCGCATCGAGGAAGAACGCCACGCCCTGCCGGAACGCTTCGGCGAAAATCGCCAACAGCGGCAGCACCAGCAACCACGCCAACACCGTGACGGCGGCCACCACCAGCGCAATGCGCGCGCCGCGAACCGACCACGAAGGCCGTCCGCCGATCGACACGACGGCTGCGACCGCGGCCATCAGCGCAGCACCGCCCAGCGGTGGGTCCAGCGTTGCAGCACGGCCACCGCCATCAGCAATAGCAAGGACGCGGCGAGCATCACCGCGCCCAGGGCGGCCGCGCCGCGGTAGTCGTATTGCGAATCGATCTTCTGCACGATCAGGTAAGGCGCGATCTCGGTGCGGAACAGGCGATTGCCGGAAATAAACACTACCGAGCCGTATTCGCCGATGGCGCGCGCGAGTGCGAGCGCATAACCGGTCAACAACGTGGGCAGCAGCAGCGGCAGCAAGACGCGCGAGAAGCGTTGCAGCGGCGACGCACCCAGGGTGTAAGCCGCTTCTTCCAGATCGCTTTCCAGGCTTTCCAACACCGGCTGCAGCGTGCGCACGACAAAGGGCAGACCTACAAACACCATCGCCAGCAGCACGCCCAAGCGGGTGTAAGCCACTTCGATGCCCAACGGTTGCAGCCGGCTGCCGATCCAGCCGTTCGGTGCATAGAGCGCGGTCAAGGCGATGCCGGCGACCGCGGTGGGCAAGGCAAATGGCAAATCGACCAGGGCATCACACACGCGGCGGAACGCAAAGCGATAACGCACCAGCACCCAGGCGATCAGCAGGCCCAGTATCACGTCGATACTCGCTGCCAGCAGCGCCGCGCCGAAACTCAGGCGCAGCGATGCCAGTACGCGTCGCGTCGCCACTTGAGCCCACCATCCCGCCGGGCCGAGTTCGCACGCTGTCCAGAGCAGCGCCGACAGCGGCAGCAACACGCAGCCGCCCAGCACCGCCAGCGTGTAGCCCGCGCTCAAGCGAAACCCTGGCAGTACGTGGCGACTCACCGGATCAGTGCTCCCCTTCGGTGATCTGATCGAACACGCCGCCATCCGCAAAATAGGTCGCCTGCGCCTTGCGCCAATCGCCGAACTGCTCGGCGAGGGTGAAGGTTTTGACGGCGGGAAATTGCGCCGCATAGCTGGCTGCTACCGCGGCAAGGCGCGGCCGGAAGAAGTGCCTGGCGGCAATGGCCTGCCCTTGCGGGCTGTAGAGGTATTGCAGATAGGCCTCGGCGATTTTCTGCGTGCCATGCGCGGTGGCGACCGAATCGACCACGGCCACTGGCGGCTCGGCCAGGATGGTCGATGAGGGCACGACGATCTGATAGCTGTCCTTGCCGAACTCTTGCTGGGTCAGCAGCGCCTCGCTTTCCCATGCAATCAGCACATCGCCGATACCGCGTTGGACGAAGGTGTTGGTCGCGCCGCGTGCGCCGGCATCGAGCACGGGTACGTTCTTGTAGAGCGCGGAGACATAAGCGCGCGCCTTCTGGTCGTTACCGCCCGGTTGCCGTGCCGCCCAGCCCCAGGCGGCGAGGAAATTCCAGCGCGCGCCGCCGGAGGTTTTGGGATTGGGGGTGATCACCTGCACATCGGAGCGGATCAGGTCGGACCAGTCGCGGATGTGCTTGGGATTGCCCTTGCGCACGAGGAAGACGATGGTGGACGTGTAAGGGGAGCTGTTGTCGGGTAACCGGGTTTGCCAGTCTTTCGCCAGCAAGCCCTTGTCTGCGAGCACATCGATGTCGTAGGCCAATGCCAGGGTCACTACGTCGGCCTGCAAGCCATCGAGCACGGCACGTGCCTGCTTGCCCGAGCCGCCGTTGGAGGTGGTGACGGTGATGTTCTGGCCGGTTTGCTTCAGCCACTGGGCTTTGAAGCTTGTGTCTATGTCCTGGAAGTATTCGCGGGTCGGGTCGTAGGAGACGTTCAGCAGGCGGGTATCCGCTGCGTGGGTGTTGGCCGCGAGCAGCAGGAGCAGGGACGCCAGCATCAATACGTTTCGTTTCATGTGGGACGGAGCTCCTTGGGGCAGGTCGAAGACGCCCATCGTTGACTATAGGTTTGGACGGCCATACGGCTGAAAGCGCGGATGGTTCTATCCATATGCCGGGGTCTTGCCGACACGCTTTCTCCCTCTCCCTTTCGGGGAGAGGGTTGGGGTGAGGGGCCTACCTCGCCGGATGGTCATCCGTGCACGAGCGCAAAAAAAGCCTGCCTCGTAACATGATGCTTCCTGCAAGCCGTGGCCCCTCACCCTGCCCTCTCCTCGCTCCTCACAGCCGGGCACATCCATGTGCCCTCCCCGCGTGCCCCGGAGGGGAGAGGGGAAAAGCGGGCGGATCAGATGAATATTTCCGCCCGCATCTCAAACACATGCGGATTGATCACCAACCCACGGCGATCGCTGAATGCGCGGATGTAGTTAGCCTGCAAGCGCAAATGCGTACCCAGGTACCAGTTCGCGCCGGCAGTCCAGTCATGCTCCGTACCGCCTAGCACCCGCCCATTGTTGAGATCCAGCTCGCTGTAACGCAGCGCGAATTCCACCGCGCCCCACGCATGCGAGGGAATGACGTTGCTCACGTTGCCGTCGTGATATTGGCGCGACTCGCCGGTGACGACCCAGCTGCCGAAGGCGTAGTAACCGTTGACGTTGTAATTCGGCTTGCCATTGTTGAAGGTCGTCTGCGCTTGCAGGTATTCGCTCTGGATCGACCAGGGGCCGTTGATCCAGACCTCCTCCAGGCCGAGGCGATTGATGTGGTCCACGTCGGTGAGCGTGCCGGAGCTGATCAGCGTCACGGTGGTAAGACCCGCTTCCGGCGGCGTCTTGAAGCTGGCGGTGGCCGGCTGCTGTACGCCCAGCGCATCGACCACGCCATAGGGGCGTTCCTGCGAGGCCGCGACGCCCAGATGCAGCACCCTGCCCGTTTCGTGCAGCGGCACCCAGGCGGCGCGCGCGGCCAACGTATGGCCGGGATCCTTGCCTTCCATGTTCTCGCCGTAATAACCCAGGCTGGCTAACCAATGGGTACGCAAAATGGCCCAATCGATGCCTATACGGCGGTTCTCATAGACCGCCTGCGAGGGCAGCGCCAGCTCAAGAAAGGTGGTCTGCGTTGATGTCGTGACGCCTTCGAAGCTCACCGGCGTCTTGCTCTGCCCGAACTGGATCGCGCCAAAGTCGTCGCCCAGTACAGCCTGCGATTGCAGGCGGAGGAACGCGTCCTGCCATTGTTTCGACTGGAAGTCGTAATAGACGGTGGCGTCGTAAACACCGGGCTTCTTCACATAGAAGCCGAGGTATTTGCGGCGATTGGTGTGTGAATCGGTGAATTTGTCGTCGTCGTGCGAAAAGTCGTTCAGGTCGTACTGGTAACGCAGGACCAGGCCGAGATCCGTGCCATCACTAAACGTCACATGGGTCGGCCAGTTGTCGAGCCAGTCATAGTCGTCCGCCCTGGCTGTGTTGGGCGCGAGCAAGGTCAGCGCGCCCAACGCGGCCAGCGCGGATGTGGCGGTCGCAACGTTCGATCTTCGCGGCATGGAATCCTCCGGCGCCGGGTAAGGCGCCTATCGATTGAATGACTTCCCCTGGTGGGACGCCTGAGGGGTCGCGTCCCAGGATCCATGCTGCCCGGCAGCCGCGATGGGGTGGAAAGGAGGGAATGGCATGCGGATATGCCACCCCATCATTTCTTCGCAAAAAAACGAAGTTCTAACATCGCTGAATCAGATGGACGTCTATACGTCCAGGAATCAAGAACGATGACAGCCGCTACGCTATCGCCACTGCCCGAGGACAAGCAAGCCCTCGCCGCGCGCCTGATCGAGGGACTCGATGTCGCCGCGCTGCACTGGCTCTCCGGTTATGTCGCGGGCATCGCCGCGCAGCGTCAGGCAGGCGGCAAGGCGGCAAGTACTGAAGCGGTTGCATCCGTAACTGAATCGCAGGCGCGGCTGACGGTGCTCTACGGCAGCCAGACGGGCAACGCCAAGCGTCTTGCCGAGGAACTCGGACGCCGCGCGACCGCCGCTGGGCTGGCGGTAAGGGTAGTCCGCGCGGATGCCTACCCGGTCCGCGAGCTCAAGCAGGAGCGGCTGCTCTATATCGTGATCAGTACTCAGGGCGATGCCGAGCCACCGGATGATTCGCGCGCGTTGATCGAATTTCTGGGCAGCGCGCGCGCGCCGAAGCTGGAAAGCCTGCGCTATGCGGTGTTGGGGCTTGGCGACTCCAGCTATCCGCAGTTTTGCGCGATTGGCAGGCAGGTGGACCAACGTCTTGCCGTACTCGGTGGCCAGCGCCTGTTCACAGCTGGCGAGGCCGATGTCGATCTGGAAAGCGTAAGCCAGCCGTGGCTGGAGCAGGCGTTGCAGCAGGCGCGCGAACAGCTGAAGACGGCGACACCGCTAGCCAAGGTGACGCCGCTGCGCACGGCACGCAACGCGCCGGTATGGCATCGCGAGCAGCCGTTTGCCGCGCCGCTGCTGCTCAATCAGCGTATTACCGGCCGCCATAGCGATCGCGATGTCCGGCATCTGGAATTGTCACTGGAAGGCTCCGGACTGCGTTACGCGCCGGGTGATGCGCTAGGCGTGTGGCCCACGCAAGCGCCGGCGCTGGTCGACGCGGTGCTGGGAACCCTGCGGCTCGATGGCGAAACTTCGGTGCAGGTGGCGGGTGAAGCACTCTCGTTGCGTACATGGCTTGGCGAGCGACGCGAGCTGACCCAGTTGACGCGTCCGTTCTTTGCAGCGCACGCCGAACGCAGCGGCGAGATCGCGTTGCGCGAGTGGCTGGCTCCAACCTCGCGCGAGGCGCTGGCCGAGCTGTTTTCGCGCTGGCAATTACTGGATCTGCTACGCCGCCATCCGGCCGACTGGACTGCGGATACTTTGGTCGCCGCCCTGCGTCCGCTCGCGCCGCGCCTGTATTCGATCGCGTCCAGCCAGGCCGTGGTCGGCGAGGAGGTGCACCTTACCGTCAGCCATGTCGACTACGCGATCGATGGCGAAGCGCGCTGGGGCGCCGCCAGCCGCTATCTGGCCGGACGCGCGGAAGGCGAAACGGTGCCGGTGTTTATTGAATCCAACGAACGCTTCCATCTTCCCGCTGATGACAGCCGCGACATCATCATGATCGGTCCGGGCACGGGGGTTGCTCCGTTCCGCGCCTTTGTACAGGAACGTGCTGAGCGTGGTGCCGGCGGGAAAAACTGGCTGCTGTTCGGCAATCCGCATTTCCAGTCGGACTTTCTGTATCAAGTCGAGTGGCAGCAGGCGCTTAAAAGCGGTCAGCTGCACCGGATCGACCTGGCTTTCTCGCGCGATCAAGCGGACAAGATCTACGTGCAACACCGGCTGCGCGAACAGGGCCGGCGGCTTTACGAATGGCTTGAGGGCGGTGCGCACCTGTATGTCTGCGGCGACGCCAGCCGCATGGCCAAGGATGTGCACAAGGCCCTGATCGAGATCGTGGCCGAACATGGCACGCGCACGGCGGAAGACGCCGAAGCATGGCTAAACCTTTTGATCCAGCAGGGCCGCTACGCCCGTGACGTGTATTGAGGCAGGCGATGAGCGATCACACCGTATCCGAATTCGAACGCATCAAGGCGAACAGCCGCTTTTTGCGCGGCACGCTGCAGGAAGGCCTGGCCGATCCCGTCACCGGCGCGATCAGCGACGACGACAACAAGCTGCTGAAGTTTCACGGCAGCTATCAGCAGGATGATCGCGATCAACGCGAGGAACGCCGCAAGCAAAAGCTGGAACCGGCGTACCAGTTCATGGTGCGCGCACGGCTGGCGGGCGGCGTATTGAGTCCGGCGCAATGGCTGGCCTTCGATCATATCGCGCGGACCTGGGCCAATCACACGCTGCGCATCACGACGCGGCAAACCTTTCAATTGCATGGCGTGCTCAAGCGTGACCTGAAGCGCTCGATTGCCGAGATGAACAAGGCGCTGGTCAGCACGATTGCCGCCTGCGGCGATGTGAATCGCAATGTCGTGGCCAGCGCCAATCCGGTCGCAACGCCGGCGCATCGGCTGGCGTATCGCTGGGCGGAGCGTCTATCCGAGCACCTGAAACCGAAGACGCGCGCGTATCACGAAATCTGGCTGGACGAGACCTTGGTGGCCGGCGGCGAGGAGGAAAGCGAACCGCTGTACGGCCCCACCTATCTGCCGCGCAAGTTCAAGATCGGCGTGGCGGTGCCACCTACCAATGATGTCGATGTGTTCGCGCAGGATCTTGGTTTTATCGCGATCATCGAGCATGGTGAATTGCTTGGTTTTAACGTGTCGGTCGGCGGCGGCATGGGCACCACGCATGGCGATCCCAGCACGTATCCGCGTCTGGGCAGCGTGATTGGTTTCGTCGTGCCCGAGCAGTTGCTGCGTACAGCCGAAGGTGTGATCGAAGTGCAGCGCGACCATGGCGATCGCCAGGAGCGTAAACATGCGCGCCTGAAGTACACCATCGATCGCATGGGTCTGCCGGTGTTCAAGGCGGAGCTGGAGCGGCGCATTGGCTTTGAACTGCAGGCGTCGCGCGCTTACCACTTCGATCACAACGGCGACCGCTACGGCTGGACCGAAGGCGATGATGGCCGCTGGCATCTCACGCTGCAGATTGAATCAGGGCGGCTCGCGGATTTGCCGGACCAGCCGCATCTGAGCGGTCTTCGCGCGATTGCCGAGGAGCATCAGGGCGATTTCCGGCTGACCTGCAACCAGAATCTGATCATCGCCAATGTTCCGACCGCGCAGCGTGCGCGCATCGATACGCTGGTCGGCGAATACAAGCTGGATGGTTATCGGCGGCTCAGCGGCATTCGTCGTCACGCGGTCGCATGCGTCGCCCTGCCCACCTGCGGGCTGGCGATGGCTGAAAGCGAACGCTATTTGCCGCAGCTGCTGCCTAAGCTGGAAGCCTTGCTCGGTCGACACGGCTTGCGTGACGAACCAATTCTGTTGCGTCTGTCCGGCTGCCCGAACGGCTGCTCGCGTCCGTATCTGGGCGAGATTGCCTTGATTGGCCGCGCGCTCGGGCGTTATGACCTTCGGCTTGGCGCCGACTTTGCCGGTCAGCGTCTCAACCGCACCGTCCGCGAGAACGTCGACGAGGCAGAGATCCTGCGCGAGCTCGACAGCTTGTTCGCACGTTATGCGACGGAGCGCAACGGGCACGAACGCTTCGGTGATTTTCTGCTGCGCAGTGGCGTATTGCCGGCTGCGCGCCACGCGATCGAGGCCGAGATTTTCGCATGAGCCTGCCCACTCCCGAACTCGCTGCCCGCGATCCGCACGCCTTGGTCAAGCTTGATGCCTGGCTGCTCGCCTTGAGCGCTGAAGAGCGCGTGGACTGGGCCTTGCGCGAACTTCCTGGCGTGCATGTGTTGTCGTCGAGCTTTGGCGCGCAATCTGCCGTGTCGCTGCATCTGTTGACACAACGGTGGCCCACGATTCCGGTGATCGTGGTGGATACCGGTTATCTGTTTGCCGAGACGTATCGCTTCATCGATGAACTGACCGAACGCCTGTCACTCAACCTGCAGGTGGTCCGGCCGAGCTTGTCGCCGGCCTGGCTGGAGGCGCGGCATGGCGAGCTATGGGCGCAGGGCCGCGATGGCCTGGATCAGTACAACCGGCTGGCCAAGGTCGAGCCGATGCAACAGGCGCTGTCCGAGCTTGGCGCCGGCACCTGGTTTGCCGGCCTGCGCCGCCAGCAGTCACTGAGTCGCGCGAACGCTCCGGTGCTGGATCACCGTCACGGCCGCTGGAAAGTGCATCCGATCATCGACTGGACCGACCGCGACATCGGTTTATATCTGCGCCGCCACGACCTGCCCTATCACCCGCTGTGGGACAAGGGTTACGTGTCGATCGGCGATACGCACACCACACGCCGCTGGGAACCCGGCATGCGGGAGGAGGACACCCGGTTCTTTGGCATCAAGCGCGAGTGCGGTTTGCATCTTGATGTGTGACTAGAAGAAGGAGTGAGTGGAGAGGAGTGAGGAGTAAGAGGAAAGGCGCTGTTGCTCTTCTCTTACTTCTCACTCCTCTCCACTCACTCCTAAAAAAGCCCCCGATAAAGCAAGGACAGAACATGAAAGCTGTTGCCGCCGAATTTGCCTCGGCTGAACATGATGTGTTGATTGCGCCGCATGGTGGCGTGTTGCGTGAACTATATCTTCCTGCCTCCGAAGCAGACGCGCTGAAACGGCGTAGTGCTTCGCTACCGCAGTGGACGCTCAATCAGCGTCAGTTGTGCGATCTGGAACTGTTGCTCAACGGTGGGTTTTCGCCGCTGCAAGGTTTTCTGGGGCGCGCGGATTACGATCGCGTCGTGGCGGACATGCGGTTGGCGGATGGCACGTTGTGGCCGATGCCGATCACGCTGGATGTGGATGAGGCGTTTGCGGCGAGTCTTGGCGATGGTGCGCAGATCAGCCTCAACGATGTGCAGGGCACGCCGCTTGCGGTGCTGACGGTGGAGGATGTGTATTTCCCGGATCGTATTGCTGAAGCGAAAGCGGTGTTCGGCACTACCGACCGCACGCATCCGGGCGTGGCTGAATTGCTGGACCGCACCGGCTCGGTTTACCTGGGCGGAAAACTGCAAGGCATTCAGCCTCCGCCGCATTACGACTTCACCACCTTGCGCCATAGCCCAGGCCAGTTGCGCAACTGGTTCCGGCAACATGGCTGGCATCGCATCGTGGCGTTCCAGACGCGCAATCCGATGCATCGTGCGCATCGGGAATTGACTTTGCGCGCGGCCGAACAGGTGGGCGCGAAGCTGCTGATTCAACCCTCGGTGGGACGCACCAAGCCGGGCGACGTGGATCACTACACGCGCGTGCGCTGCTATCGCGCCCTGCTTGAACACTATCCCCGGGACCATGCCGCGCTTTCGCTGCTGCCGCTGGCGATGCGCATGGGCGGTCCGCGCGAAGCGCTGTGGCACGCGATCATCCGCAAGAACTACGGCGCCAGCCATTTCATCGTGGGGCGCGATCACGCGGGGCCGGGCAAGGATGCGGAGGGAAGGCCGTTCTACGATCCGTACGCCGCGCAACATCTGCTTGCCACACATGAAGAAGAGCTCGGCATCCGCATCGTGCCGTTCCCGGCGATGGTGTATGCCGCAAATCGCGATACGTATCTGCCGCAGAACGAGGTGGAAGCTCAGGACGAAGTGCGCGATATCTCCGGCACCGAACTGCGGCGCCGCCTGCATCAGGGTGAAGCGATCCCGGAATGGTTCACCTTTCCCGAGGTGGTGAAGATTCTGCGCGAGCGTCATCCTGCGCAGGCGCAGCAAGGTTTCGTGTTGTTCTTTACCGGCCTGTCCGGCTCGGGCAAATCCACGCTGGCCCAGGCGGTACTCGCGCGCCTGCTGGAAACGGGCAGCCGCCCGGTCACCGTACTGGATGGCGATGAAGTGCGTCGGCACCTCTCAAAAGGCCTGGGTTTTTCGCGCGAGGACCGCAACGCCAACATCACGCGTATCGGCTACGTGGCCAGCGAGGTGGTGCGTCACGGCGGCATCGCCATCTGCGCGCCGATCGCACCCTACGCCGAAGCGCGCACCGAAGCGCGGGACCTGGTGCAGGCGCACGGACGCTTTGTGGAGATCCATGTCGCGACGCCGCTGGAGGTATGCGAAGCGCGTGACCGCAAGGGGCTCTATGCGGCGGCACGCGCCGGCAAGATCAAGGGCTTCACCGGCATCGACGATCCTTACGAGACGCCTGTCGCGCCTGAATTGCGGATCGATACCAGCGAAGTGTCCGTTGCTGAAGCGGCCGATTGGGTTTTCGATTGGCTACGCCAGGAAGAGCTTGCCTGACCGGCCAGGCCGCATCGCTTTGAAGGCGCGGCCAGACGCAACGCGTTGGGGAAGTGCGATCGCACTCTCCGAAGCCGCGCAGCAAAACACGCCAGGACGACAGGCTGCCGCGCCGGGGACGCGGACTCGTAGGGAATGCGCGGCGATCAGGCCGCGCGCGTGGCTGCGCGGCGGGGTGTACCGCGCTGCTGCAACTCGCTCCACAGCGGCGCCTTGGGCCAATTCGCTTCCGCGTGACCGGCCACCACCCGGCGCAGTTCTGCCTCGTCGATCTGCGGTGCAACCAGCCGTGCCAGTTGCGCCACGTAACTGCGCAGCACGTGGTCCCGGCGCAGCACCAGCCAGCTCGTGCAGATCGGAAGCAGACCATCGATATCGAGCGTCACCAGCTCACGGGCATCCGCAGGCCCGATGGCCATTTCAGCCAGGATGCCGACGCCCAGGCCGGCCAGCACGTAGGTCTTGATCAGGTCAGCGTCGCCGGAGGTGCAGGCGATCCGCGGCGAAAGACCACCCGCCGTGAAGGCGCGGCGCAGTGAGGATTCCGGTTGCAGCGAGGATTCGTAGGTGACCAGCGGATGCTCGGCCAAGTCCTGGATCCGCAGCGGCCGCCCCAGCTTGGCCAGCGGGTGGCCATGCGGCACCACCGCGCGCCGGTACCAGCGGAACAGCGGCACCGCGATGCCGCCTTCGGGCGGATTGCCGCTGGTGCTGACGATGACCAGGTCCACCTCGCCGCTTTCGAACAGGCTGATGATGCGGCCCTCGCCCTGCGGACGGATATGCACACCAAGATCGGGATAGTGCTGCTTGAGCTTGGCGATCGCCTCGGGCAGGACAAAACGCGCCTGGGTATGCGTGGTGGCCAGCGACAGTTCGCCGTGGGCCTCCTCGCGCAGGTTGGCGGCCAGTGCCCGGATATTGCGGGCCTCATGCAGGATGCTGCGCGCCCGCTCCAGCACCTGGTTGCCGGCCGGCGTAACCGCATCCAGGCTCTTGCCGCGCCGGGTGAATACCTGGAAGCCCAGCTCGCCCTCCAACTGCTTGAGCTGCTTGCTGATACCCGATTGCGTGGCGTGGACAGTGTCGGCGGCCAGGGTGATGTTAAGGCCGGCGTCGGCGATGGCGACGATATAACGAAGTTGCGTGAGGGTCATGAGATCGGCTCCAGGATGGGTCGCATGCAGGGCTGCGCGTTGCGCATGGCGCAACACATACAGCTCACGCACCACCCTGGACGGCGCTTCATGACGGTCTCCGGACTAGTCTTAATATGACGGGTCGGTCGACCTTAACACAGCGTTATTTGGACGTCTATACATCTATAAGTCCCTCGCAGACCATGTTTTTGGCTATGCCTGGCCGCCATATCGTCGTTCGATGCCGCCATTTCCATCCATTGAATCGCAGTACTAGGGTGGATAAGCGCTCTCTATCTATGCCGGACGTCATGTATGCAGCTCTATCCCTTGTTCGCCGATCTGAATGACCGCCCCGTGCTGGTGGTGGGCGGCGGCGACGTGGCGGCCCGCAAAATCGCCATGCTGCTGCGCGCGGGCGCCAAGGTGACGGTGGGCGCGCCGATGCTGGGACCGGAGTTGCGTGAATGGGTGCAGCAGGCGCGGATTACCTATCGCGCCGGGGCCTATCAATCGGATTGGCAAGACGGGGTTTGGCTGGTTGTCGCAGCCACTCGTTCACGTTCGCTCAATCTGCGCATTGCCGCCGATGGGCATGCGCGACAGCGGCTGGTGAATGTGGTCGACGATCCGGCGCTTTCCAGCTTCCAGGTGCCGGCGGTGATCGATCGCTCACCATTGCTGGTCGCGATCTCCAGCAGCGGTGTTGCACCTGTGCTTGCGCGCCGGTTGCGCGAGCGGATCGAAAGTTTGCTCGATCCCGCACTGGGCTCGCTGCTGCTGCTTGCGCAGCGTTACCGCGCACGCATCCGTGCGCGTTATGCGGATCTGGCTGCGCGCCGCCGCTTTTATGACTGGCTGCACGACGGGCCGGTGAATGCCTTGCTGCGTGCCGCGCAGCCCGTGCATGCAGAGCAGCGGCTCGTATCGGCGTTATCAAGACACGATGAGCCACAGTCGCAAGGATCGGTTGTGCTGGTAGGCGCGGGTCCCGGCGATCCCGGTTTGCTTACGCTGCGCGCATTGCGTGCATTGAACGAAGCGGATGTGATCCTGCATGACGAACTGGTCAATCCGCAGGTTCTTGAGCTTGCGCGTCGCGATGCGTTGAAGATTGCGGTCGGCAAACGCGGCGGCGGCCTGCATACGCCGCAGGATGCGATCCACGCGCTGCTGCTTGAACATGCGCAAGCCGGACAGCGCGTGGTGCGCCTGAAAGGTGGCGACCCGTTTGTGTTCGGACGCGGCGGCGAAGAGCTGGAATTCCTGCGCTCGCATGGCATTGCCTACGAAGTGGTGCCGGGCATTACCGCCGCATTGGCCTGCGCCGCATATAGCGGCGTACCGCTGACCCATCGTGATTACGCGCAATCCGTGCGGCTGGTCACGGCGCATTGCCAGCAGTCGTTGAACACGCTGGACTGGGCCGAGTTGGCGCGTGAGCGGCAAACTTTGGCCTTCTATATGGGCGTGAGCAAGCTCGACGAGATCACGGCGCAACTTTTGGCGCATGGACGCGCCCCCAGTACGCCGTTCGCCCTGATCGAGAATGGATCACTGCCGAACCAGCGCACGCTCAGCGGAATGCTGGGTGATTTGCCGGCGCTGGCCGCCCAGCATGCGATTCATGCTCCGGCCTTGCTTATTCTCGGTGAAGTAGCCGCCCTGGCCGGTGAGTCGCATTGGTATGGCGAGCTGCTGGGCGCTACGTCAACCTACGCCACCCAGCAGCATCCCACGCTGGCCGACGCAGCGTGACCGGCGGCCGCCTGTGACGCTTTGGTCACTCGCAGCGATTCAGCTGGACGCAATGATTGAAGTGCTGGCCGTAAGCCCCTGAAGGGGCGGGCAAAGCCTCGATGTCCGGGCTCACGGGTGTCTTTTTCTTAGGACATTTCCGTTACTTACGTGCGAAATGGCCTGAACCCGCCCCAACCCCGGGCGGCGGGTCCGACAACCGATTAATGTCAATCACGTTACAGTCCACACCCCTGGCACGACAGGTCACTGGACTGCATGCCCCACACCACCCCGACAACCTCAAAGCGCAGCATCGCCACCCGGATCGCCCTGGTGGTGGCGACGACGATTGCGTTCATCCTGCTCACCAGCCTGCTCGACGGCAATGACGGTGTCTCGGCCTCACAGCTGCTCTCCCAGCCCGCCTACCCGCTGGCCAATGCCATTCCTGGCGTCTTGCTCGCCTGGCTGCTGCTGGCATTGACACGCCGCACCTTGCTCTCGTTCGGCCTGGCCTATCTGGCGCAGGCGGTGATGTATGGCGTAAATGCACTGAAAGTGGCCAACCTCGGTACACCGCTGTTGCCGGCGGATTTCCGCATGGCGGGCCAGTTGCAAAAGGGCGGGATTCACGTGCTGGGCAGCTATCTGCCGCATAGCCCGTGGCCTTATCTGGCCACGCTTGGCGGAATCGCCCTGATCGTGGCCATGTGGCGTTTCGAGCCGCCGTTGTTTGCACGCCGCACCAGCGGCAAGCGCATCGTCACCGGCAGCCTGCTTGCCGCGACCCTGGCGACCTTGCTGGTCGGCGTACCCGGCTGGGGCAATCTGTATAACGGCCGTAAGCTTTGGCTGGAGCCATGGTCGGCAGCGGCAACCACCAGTCACTCCGGATTGGTCAGCTCGCTGGTGATGTTTCATCTGCAGGATCGCCGCACCAAGCTGAAGGCCGATCCCTCGGCCGTAAGCAATCTGCTGGCATCCACCGGCGACGCCGTGCGAGCACGCATGCAGAAGCCGGTTGATGGCGGCACGGCGCTGCCTGACATCGTGGTGATACAGAGTGAATCGTTTTTCGATCCGAGCATCATGCACGGTTATGAAAACGCCAATCTCACGCCCAACCTGACGCGCCTGGAAGCGGAGGGCATGAGCGGACCGCTGCATGTACCGACTTTTGGCGGCGGCACGATCCGCACCGAATTCGAAGTGCTGACCGGTCTGTCCCTGCGTTATTTCAGCAATATGCAGTTCCCGTATCTGCAATTGAGCGACAAGGTGGTGCCGAGCATGGTGCGCACCCTGCGTTCGCACGGCTACGAAACGATCGCCATCCACGGCAACGATCCGACCTTCTGGAATCGCAACACCGCTTTCAAGGCGCTGGGCTTTGATCGCTTCGTATCCCAATCCGCTTTTCCGGCCAATGCTGCGATGGACGGCAAGTACATGGCCGATAGCGCGATGACCGACGAGATCCTGGCGCAACTGAAAGATTCCGGGCCGCCGCAATTCCTGTTTGCGATCAGCCTGGAAGCGCACGGCCCGTACGACGTCACGCCGAAGGATGTCGCCGCGCGCGACGCTATTCCGGTGCCGGCCGCGGTCGATGCGAAAGACAGAGTCGAAGTACAGAACTACCTCTATCACATGCAGCACGCCGACCAGCAACTCGGCCGGCTCGCCGAACTGCTGGCCAAGCGTAGCCGTCCAACCTTGCTGCTGTTCTATGGCGATCATCTACCCGGCTTGAACGGCGCTTATCACGCGACCGGCTTCGTCAACGGCCAGGACATGCTTGGCCAGGCTGGAACCTGGTTGCTGGTCGATCCGCGCAATCCGGGCCAGGCGCAGCGCGTCGACATGGCCTCATGGATGTTGCCCGGACTGCTGCTTGAGCGCGCTGGCATTCACGACGATGCCTACTACGCACTGACCCAGGTGCTTGCTCCTTCGCTAGCCACGCTGACGCGCGCACCGGGCGCGGCACCGGTGCTTGAGGACGCACAGCAGAAGCAGTTTGATAGCGAAATGGCCAGCGTGGCGGTACTGCGCATGAAGGGCAAACTGGACAAGCTGCTACCGGCAAATCTGCTGCCTGCCAGCACGACCGTGGCAAAGCAGGACGATAACGAAGACCAGGGCGGTATGGCAGCTTCGGCAGCGATGGGAATACATCGCTGATCGTATTTATTTATTTCTTGGCAGCCAGGCTGCGAACTTAACCGGATGCAACACATCCGCGTCGATGACCTTGCGCGACCCAGGTTTCAAGGCATCGCCATTCGGATCATCATTCTGCACCCAGCTTTCGACAATTTCCTTGTGGAATAGCCAGGTGTGTTGCCTGGCGTCATAGTGAAAGGTGATGTAGTCGGTCCAGTGATCGCCACACGCCACACTGTTCTGCACCGTGAAGTAGCGGTTCTTGATAACCAGTCCATCTTCGCCATCGTCGAAAGGATCGCACTGGCCGCCTTCGTCAGCGCGCATCACGACGTGATCATTGCGTGCGGCCAGCGTGAAGCTGTTGTCGGGATTCTGGACGTAGATCAGCAAGGGGCGTGGTGACGGGTTATCGCTGGTGTCGTTGGTGTGATGGATCACCACCAGGTAATCGGTGTGGCCCTCGTCATGAAGCTGACCGGCCGCATACGTCATCACCTCGTAGCCTTTGGGTATCTTGCTGACAATGCCAGATGGCAGCTCTGCGGCGCGAAGCGGAAGCGCCAGCAACGCCAGTACCAGCGTGCATTTCATCTTCGTCCTCATTAAAAGCCCTTTGACAGCGACATGGCCGGCGTTGCGACGCTGCACACGCGGGCAAGCCTGATGAGTTGCCGCCAACGAATTTACGCAGTTCCGGCTTGCCATCGGAAGCCTGCTAGCGAAGCGGTTGTGCCGGAATATTCAACCGCGCCATCCACCAGATCCAGAACAGCACGAAGAATGGCCCCAGCGCAGCGAATATCTTTATCGCTGTTTCCGACAACGGCGCACGACGACTGCCTAGGTTGGCGTTGTAGAGCTGGAAGGCTTGCACCTTGCGCGCCCCGCCGGCAAACCATACCCAACCGGCATAGACCAGCGTCAAAACAAAGATCGTACCGAGCCAAAGGATCACATACGGATTGCGATCCGCCGGACGCAGAAACGCGAACACGGACGGAACCCCGCCGCCAAGAATGCCCCAACCCATGATCAGCCACGGAAGGCACGAGAGGATGGCAAACCATTGGGCGCAAGCCTCGCCCGATTGCTTTTCCGTTGGACTCAAATCGGTCAGCGCGCGGATGCGACGGCGCATGGCCAGATACTTCGCCAGCGCCACGGCAATGCAGATTGCCCAAAAATACCGGGACATTAGGTCGAACATGACACCCCCTGTGGCGGTCTGCGCTGGCATCGACGGCGCAAGCGTCCATCGCAGAACGATGCCGATCGTCTCGCTGATGAACTTTCTCATCATCACGCTCGGCTACGCAATGCACTGGACGCATGCTCGGCGCGCAAAAGAAAACCCCGCTTGCGCGGGGTTTTCTTTTGAAACATTGCGTTGGAATGCAGGACTTAGAAGTCCATGCCGCCCATACCGCCCATGCCGCCGGCCGGGGCGCCATGGTTGTGCTCTTCCTTCTTCGGCAGCTCAGCCACCATCGCTTCGGTGGTGATGAGCAGGCCGGCCACGGAGGAGGCGTACTGCAGGGCCGAACGGGTGACCTTGGTCGGATCCAGGATGCCGAACTCGATCATGTCGCCGAACTCGCCGGAGGCTGCGTTGTAGCCGTAGTTGCCCTTGCCTTCCTTGACCTGGTTGACGATCACGGACGGCTCGGCGCCGGCGTTGAACACGATCTCGCGCAACGGAGCTTCCAGCGCACGGCGGGTGATGGCGATACCGTGGTTCTGGTCTTCGTTCTCGCCCTTCAGGTTTTCGATGGCCTTCAGGGTGCGGATCAGCGCCACGCCACCGCCAGGCACCACGCCTTCTTCAACGGCTGCGCGCGTGGCGTGCAGGGCGTCTTCGACGCGGGCCTTCTTTTCCTTCATTTCGACTTCGGTGGCAGCGCCAACCTTGATCACCGCAACGCCGCCGGCCAGCTTGGCCACGCGCTCCTGCAGCTTCTCGCGGTCGTAGTCGGAAGAGGTCTCTTCGATCTGCGCCTTGATCTGGCCGATGCGCGACTGGATCTTCGCGGCTTCGCCGGCACCGTCGATGATGGTGGTGTTTTCCTTGGTCACCACGATCTTCTTGGCGCGGCCCAGATCCTGGATGGTGGCCTTCTCAAGCTGCAGGCCGACTTCTTCGGAAATGACCTGGCCGTTGGTGAGGATGGCCATGTCTTCCAGCATCGCCTTGCGACGATCGCCGAAGCCCGGGGCTTTCACGGCGGCAACCTTGACGATACCGCGGATGGTGTTGACCACCAGGGTGGCCAGCGCTTCGCCTTCCACTTCCTCGGCGACGATCAGCAGCGGCTTGCCGGCCTTGGCCACGCCTTCGAGGATCGGCAGCATTTCGCGCACGTTGGAGATCTTCTTGTCGTGCAGCAGGATGAAGGGATCATCCAGCTCGACCTGCTGGCTCTGCTGGTTGTTGATGAAGTACGGCGACAGGTAGCCGCGATCGAACTGCATGCCTTCGACGACGTCGAGTTCGTTTTCCAGACCCGAGCCTTCCTCAACCGTGATCACGCCTTCCTTGCCGACCTTCTTCATGGCGGTGGCAATGATGTCGCCGACGGCGGCGTCGGAGTTGGCGGAGATGGTGCCGACCTGTGCGATGGCCTTGTCGTCAGCGGTGGGCTTGGAGAGCTTCTTCAGCTCTTCGACGGCGCTGATCACGGCCTTGTCGATGCCGCGCTTCAGGTCCATCGGGTTCATGCCGGCGGCGACGGCTTTCAAGCCTTCGCGCACGAACGCCTGAGCCAGCACGGTAGCGGTGGTGGTGCCGTCACCGGCGTTGTCGGAAGTCTTGGAAGCGGCTTCCTTGACGATCTGGGCGCCCATGTTTTCGTAGGCGTCGGCCAGTTCGATTTCCTTGGCGACGGACACGCCGTCCTTGGTGACGGTCGGGGCGCCGAAGCTCTTCTGGAGCACGACGTTGCGGCCCTTCGGACCGAGGGTGACTTTCACTGCGTTGGCGAGGGTGTTCACACCCTTGAGAATGCGAGCGCGGCTGTCTTCGCCGAAGCGGACTTCTTTAGCGGCCATAAATTTTTTGCCTCAAAAAATTTAAATTAAATGCGGAAAATCTAGCGAGAAAACTGCGGAAGGAGCCGAAGGCGACGAGGTGCGGCTTTGCTTTTCGCACGTGTCGCGTCGAATCAGCCTTCGATAACAGCCACGATGTCGTCTTCCTTCAGGAAGACCAGCTCTTCGCCGTCGATCTTGATTTCCTGGCCGGCGTACTTGCCGAACAGCACCACTTCGCCGGTCTTGACCGACATCGGACGGACCTTGCCGTCTTCCAGGATGCGGCCCTCACCGGCGGCGATGACCTTGCCGCGGGTCTGCTTTTCGGTGGCGCTATCAGGGATCACGATGCCGCCGGCGGAGACACGCTCCTCTTCCAGGCGCTTAACGATGACGCGATCGTGCAGCGGACGCAGTTTGCTCATGGGATGAACTCCAGCTATGACTTTGGTTTGGATGGAAAATTTTTGACCCCGGTCCGGCCCTGAGGAGGCGTGCTGTTAGCACTCGGAGTGGGTGAGTGCCAATTCTAGCCACCAAAAAAACCCCTGCAACAGGGGGCGGACGGGACTGACAACCTGAATGAGGGTGGCCGAATCGCTTTCAAGGGCAAATGAAAACAAAAAAGTCCTCCCACCTCGTCGTCCCGGCCTTCGCCGGAACGACGAGTGACACGCCCCTCGACAGCGGCGCCCGAAACATCAACGATTGCATATTGCGTGAACAACAAGGGCAGCAGCAGTGAGTATCGAACGCTCGCTTCGCGAGGACATCGTCGCCAACGGTTTGAAACTGACCCCGTCCGGGCTGAGCCAGGGCACCTCGGGCAATCTGAGCATCCGTTTCGGTGGCGGATTCCTGATCACGCCCAGCGGCGTGCCCTACGGCGAGATCACTCCGGACGATGTGGTCTATGTGGACATGGACGGCCACTACGAGCACAGCCGCCGCCCCTCCAGCGAATGGCGTTTTCACCGCGATATCTATGCCGCGCGCGCCGATGCGCACGCGGTGGTCCATGCGCATCCGCCCTACAGCACCGCACTGGCGATGTGCCGGATGGACATTCCTGCGGTCCATTACATGATCGCGGTCGGCGGCGGCGATTCGATTCGCTGCTCCGATTACTACACCTACGGCACCCAGGCGCTTTCCGATGCCGTGGTGCGCGCGCTTGAAGGCCGCCTGGCCTGCCTGATGGCCAACCACGGCATGATCGCCACCGGCGCCAACATGGAACAGGCGATGTGGCGAGCCGTGGAGGTGGAAACCCTGGCCCGGCAGTACACACTCGCCATGCAGATCGGCAAGCCGGTCCTGCTTACCGATGACGAGGTGGCGCAGGCGCTGGAAAAATTCGGCAACTACGGGCTGATGTCGAAACAAATATCGACGCCCTCCCAATAGTGCTAACAGGCCCTAAGGAACCGCCATGCCCAGCCCTAGCCAGGTTCTGCTCTGCTACTGCACTTGCCCCACCGCGGAAAGCGCGGCGCACCTGGCCGAGACCCTGGTCGGCGAAGCGCTGGCCGCGTGCGTGAATCGCGTTTCCGGCATCCAGTCCACCTACCGATGGAAGGGTGAAGTGACCACGGACACTGAACAACTGCTGCTGATCAAGACCACGGCTGACCGCTTCGAGGCGCTGAAGGAACGACTGCTGGCCTTGCATCCGTATGAGTTGCCCGAGTTGATCGCCGTACCGGTGGAACGTGGACACACGGCCTATCTGGAATGGGTGCGCGCCGCTGGCGGGAGTTGATCGGCTGGGAGCCATCCAGGTGATCCAGCGAACCGCTTCGTCGAAACGCGCGGCATCGATCATGCCCAGTTCGAACGCCAGACTATCGATCGATGTTTCATCATCCGCATACGCCAACCGCCGCACGA
This sequence comes from Dyella flava, assembly GCF_016904955.1. Classification (GTDB taxonomy): domain Bacteria; phylum Pseudomonadota; class Gammaproteobacteria; order Xanthomonadales; family Rhodanobacteraceae; genus Dyella_B; species Dyella_B flava. Next base: position 31,449 of record NZ_JADIKE010000034.1, read on the forward strand.
GCCCAGACGCCATGATCGACCTTTACTTTGCCGCCACGCCGAACGGGTTGAAGGCCAAGCTCTTTTTGGAGGAGGCGCAGCTGCCTTATCGGGCGATCCCGATCAGCCTGAGCAAGGGTGAGCAATTCCGGCCTGAATTCCTGGCTATCTCGCCGAACAACAAGATCCCGGCCATCGTCGATCATCAACCGGCTGACGGCGGCGCACCGGTAACCCTGTTCGAATCCGGGGCGATCATGCTTTATCTGGCCGAAAAGACCGGCCGGCTGATGCCCAGCGATGTACGCGGACGGGCCGAGGTACTGCAGTGGCTGTTCTGGCAGGTGGCCGGACTTGGCCCGATGGCGGGACAGATCGGTCACTTCAATAGCTACGCGCCGGAAAAGGTGCCCTACGCGATCGACCGCTACACCCGCGAAACCAGCCGGCTGTATGGCGTGCTCAACCAGCGGCTGGCTGATCGTGACTTTATCGCCGGCGAATTCTCGATCGCGGACATCGCCTGCTATCCGTGGATCGTGCCGCATGCCGCGCATGGCCAGAACCTGGATAACTTTCCGCATCTAAAGCGCTGGTTTGAAACCATGGCGGCACGGCCGGCCACGCTGCGCACCTACGAGGGCGTCGAGGACACTTACACACCTGGACAGCAATCACTGTCGGAACAGGAACGCCGTGTCTTGTTTGGACAGGGCGAAGCCTCCACTCGCCCCTAGCCCTTTGCCCTCATCCCGGTGAAGACCGTAGTGGCTCGATGACGGCTGCTCAGCACTCTGCTGACAGGTTCTGTCACTGCCGCGATTTAAATTCCATCATCGACCTCACCCACGCATCCGCATGAAAAAGTCCGACCTTGCCATCCTGGTCCTGCTCGGCGCTCTGTGGGGCGCATCGTTCCTGTTCATGCGCATGGGCGCCAACCAGTTCGGCGGCATGGCCTTGGCCGGCATGCGGGCCATCGGCGCGGCGGTCTGTTCGATTCCACTGGTGCTTTCGCGCGAGCGCCGGGCCGAATTGCGGGCGAACTGGTGGCCGGTCACCTTGATTGGCCTGAGCAATTCGGCCCTGCCCTTTGTGCTGTTTTCTTATGCGGCGAAAAGTCTGCCGGCGGGCCTGTCCGCCATCTTCGATGCGATCGCGCCGTTGCTGGTGGCCGCCTCCGGCTGGCTGTGGCTGGGCGAGAAGCTCAATGCCGTGCGCGCCGGCGGGCTGGTGATCGGCCTGCTCGGGGTGGGGTGGCTGATCGGCGGCAATCTGGGCTTCGGGCATGGTGGTGCAGCGGTGGGTTGGGCCATGGCCGCGTGTGTGGGCGCCAATGTCTGCTACACCTTCGGCGCGCATTACAGCCAGCGCCGCATGCGTACCGTTACGCCGCTGACGGTCGCCATCGGCAGCCAGTTCGCCGCCGCCTTGATGCTGCTGCCCTTCACGATCTGGCAGTGGCCGGCAAAGATGCCCGATACGCAGGCATGGATTGCCATGTTCGGGCTGGCCGCCGGCTGCACCTCGCTGGCCTATGTCCTGTTCTACCGGCTGCTGGCCCACGCCGGCACCGCCCCGGCGATGGCGGTGCTGTACCTGATCCCGGTGTTCGGCGTGATCTGGGGCGCGCTGTTCCTGGGTGAGGCGGTCACGCTGGCGATGGCGGGTGGTTGCGTGGTTATCCTGCTCGGCGTGGCCCTGACCACCGGCATGCTGCGGCTGCGTGGTGTAACCAAGGCATGGGGTATCGCCGAAGAAGCTTAAGGCTCTGCCTGTAGCCTTAGAGGACGCCACACGGATGTCGAACGTCGGCTGGGCCATAATTGGTTTCATTCGCGCGCAAGTGCGACCCAGACGCTGGAGTTGGAATGCGTTCGCTTCATTACGGCCGTGTGGCCGCCTGCCTGCTGACCCTGATCATCTTGCTGTCGGGCGCCTCTGCCGCCCTCGCCCAGAGCGACACCCAGAGCCTCCTACCGGTCACCGAGGCCTACAAGCTCACCGCCGACAGCAGCACTCCCGGCGTGGTCAAGCTGCACTGGACCATCGCGCAGGACTACTACCTCTATCGCGGGCGCATGAACTTCAAGGCTGGCGATGGCGTCACGCTGGGTGCCGCGCAACTCCCGGATGGCGAGAAGCACGACGATCCGTACCTCGGCCCGGTGGAGACCTATCACCACAGCATTGATGCCAGCATTCCCTACACCGTCGCACCCGGCACGGCCCGGCTGACGCTGAGCGTGCGCTACCAGGGCTGCCACGAGACCGATCCGAAAATCTGTTATCCGCCGCATACGGAGCAGCTCGACCTGCCGATTCCTGCGGGTGCCGCGAACGCGGGCAACAAGCTCAACGATCTGCTCGGCGCACGTCCGCAGGGATTGGGCAGCGACAACAATGCCCCGTTACCCGCAGAGCAGGCCTTCCAGTTCAGCGCTATTGCGCAAGATGCGCATCATCTGCTGCTGCGCTGGACCATGCCCAAGGGCTATTACCTGTATCGCGACCAGACCACGTTGTCGCTGAAGGACGCATCGCAGCTGACGCTCACCCCGGCCTGGCCTGCCGGCACGCCGCATCAGGACGCGCATTTCGGCAACACCACGGTGTACTTCGGCGAAGTCGACGTGCCGGTGACGGTGAACGGCGATACATCCGGAGCCAAGACCCTCGCCCTGGTGGCCAGCTTCCAGGGTTGCCAGGATGGCGGCCTGTGCTATCCGCTTATGACGCGCCAGGCGAACATCGACCTGACCGGGGGCAGTACGGCGACCGGTGAAACGGTCCAGGGCCCGGCTCCAGAGATGCCGCCGAGTGGCGCAACGGCCGGCTCGCTGAACGTCAGCTTTTGGTATGCACTGCTGCTCGCTTTTGGCGGTGGCTTGATCCTCAACCTGATGCCCTGCGTGTTGCCGGTGCTCTCGATCAAGGCCATCGGCCTGCTGGAAAGCGGCGAAAACACCGCACGCCGCCGCACCCATGCGTTGATGTATACGGCGGGCGTATTGGTAAGTTTCGTAACGCTCGGCCTGGTGATCATCGGCTTGAAAACGGCCTGGGGCGCGCATTTGCAGAACGCCCTGGTGGTCGCGGTGCTGTCGCTGGTGATGCTGGCCGTGGCGCTGTCGATGTCCGGCGTGGTGCAGTTCGGCGCATCACTGGGCAATACCGGCAGCGCCCTGGCGAGTCGCTCCGGTCCCGCCGGTGATTTCTTTACCGGCGTGCTGGCCGTGGTGGTCGCCAGCCCGTGCACGGCGCCATTCATGGGCACGGCACTGGCGTATGCCCTCGTGGCTCCCATGCTGAGCGCCGTGCTGGTGTTCCTGGCGCTGGGCCTGGGACTGTCCCTGCCCTTCCTGGCCGTGGGATTTGTGCCGGCGGTTTCACGCTGGCTGCCGCGTCCCGGCCGCTGGATGGAAACATTGAAGGAAGTGCTGGCCTTTCCGATGTATCTCACCGCCGCGTGGCTGGCGTGGGTGCTGGCGCATCAACGCGGCGCCGATGCGGTAGGGTTGCTGATGATCGCCGCGGTCATGCTGGCGATGACGCTATGGTGGCTTGAGCGCAGCCGTGGACGCGGCATGTTCAGTCGCGTGCTGGTGGCATTGCTGGCGCTGATCACCTTGGTTCCGCTGTATTACCTTTCCACGCTTCCCATCGCCACCGAAGCGGCAAGCAGTGATGGCGCCACGGTCGCCTATTCCCCGGAGAAGCTGGACGCCTTGCGCAAAGCCGGCACGCCGGTGTTCGTGGACATGACGGCCGACTGGTGCGTGACCTGCAAGGCGAACGAGCATGCCGTACTCAATGGCGACGGCTTCCAGAACCTGCTCAAGCGCACCGGCACGGTCTATATGAAAGGCGACTGGACGGACGAGAACCCGGCCATTACGGCCTTCCTGCAGGAATACCACTCGCCGGGCGTGCCGCTGTATGTGGTTTTCCCCAAGGACGGCGGTCCAGGGCGGCAGCTGCCTACCGTGCTGACCTCGTCGCTGGTGGAGGAGGCGCTGACTGCGGCGGCGAAATAAGCAGTGAGAAACGAGAGAAGCTGTCAAACTGACCAGCTTCCCTGGTACTCCTGACTCTCTGCGCCATGCTCAGCCGCACCAATCTTGTTGTCCTCGGTCTTGCCGTACTGGCCGCTGCGGCGGGTGGCTGGCTGCAGCACCAAAGCCGGCTGGCCCGCGTTCCGGTGGGCGTACATGTCACGAACGTCGGCGATCTCCGCCCGGATCTGGCCTTGCTCGACCTGGACGGCAAGGAGCGCCGGCTATCGGAATTCCACGGCAAGCGCGTACTGATCAACTTCTGGGCGAGCTGGTGCGGGCCCTGCCTGTCTGAAATGCCGGCCCTGCAGGCGGCACAGCACAAGTTCGGCGATCAAGGCGCGATCGTGCTGGGTATTGCGATGGATGAACCTTCGCGCGTGCGTGTCTACCTTGCCAGCCATCCGGTCGATTACCCAATCCTGATCGGCCAGCTGGACTCGCCCAGCACCTCGCTGCGCTTCGGCGATATCGACGAAGTACTCCCCTTCAGCGTGCTGCTGGACGAACAGGGCCGCGTGCTCGCCGTCCAGCGTGGCCCACTCGACCGTGCGCAACTGACCAAATGGCTATCGCCTACAGCCGCGCTCTGATGCGGTTTCCGACCTACATACGTCCACGCACGGTCTAATCGGCGCTTCTCCTTCAAACATCGCCGAACTGCGTCGAACTGGACAACATCCCCGGCAACGCGCACACTGCGCGCATTCCGAGGCGCCCCAGAGCCCTACATGGCTAAGCTATTGGTCCTGCACGGACCCAACCTCAACCTGCTCGGTGTGCGCGAACCGGAGATCTACGGCCGGGAGACGCTGGCCGATATCAACAACCAGCTGGCCCAGCGCGCGCAGGCCGCCGGCCACGAGCTGGCCTGGTTTCAGTCCAACGCCGAGCACGAGCTGATCGGGCGCATTCACCAGGCCCGCGATGAGCAGGTCGACTACATCCTGATCAATCCGGGCGCCTTTACCCACACCAGCGTCGCCCTGCGCGATGCGCTGGCCGCCGTGGCCATCCCCTTCATCGAGCTGCACATGAGCAATGTGCATGCGCGCGAGCCGTTCCGGCACCACTCCTATCTGTCCGACCTGGCCGTGGGTGTGATCTGCGGCTTCGGCAGCGACAGCTACCGCCTGGGGCTGAACGCGGCCATGACCAAACTTGAACCAAAGCCTGCCGGCTAGTTCACCGACAACCCTTTTTTTCACTTTCCGGCCGCCAAGCTGCGGCCCAAGACCTTGAGAAGGCAACACTTATGGATCTGCGCAAGATCAAAAAACTGATCGACCTGCTCGAAGAGTCCAATCTCGCCGAACTGGAAATCAAGGAGGGCGAGGAAGTCGTCCGCCTGTCGCGCGTCCCCAAGGGCACCGTCACCGCCGCACCGGCTGCCGTACACGTACCCATGCCTGCCGTTGCCGCGCCGGCCCCCGTGGCCGCACCGGTTGTTGCCGGCGAAGCCGCCGCCAATCTGCCGGCCGGCCACGTCGTCAAGGCACCCATGGTAGGCACCTTCTACGCCTCGGCCAGCCCGGGCGCACCGGCTTTCGTGAAGGTCGGCCAGCAGGTGAAAGCTGGCGAAACGCTCGGCATCATCGAAGCCATGAAGATGTTCAACCAGATCGAAGCCGACGTGAGCGGCACGGTACAAGCCATCCTGATCGACAACGGCCAGCCCGTGGAATTCGATCAGCCGATGTTCGTGATCGCCTAAACGGCCGGCAACTATGCAAAAGCTCGAAAAGGTCGTTATCGCCAATCGCGGCGAAATCGCGTTGCGCATCCTGCGTGCGTGTCACAGCCTCGGCATCAAGACCGTGGCAGTGCACTCCACCGCGGATCGCAATCTCAAGCATGTAGGGCTTGCGGATGAAGCCATCTGCATCGGCCCCGCGCCATCGGTCGACAGCTACCTCAACATTCCGCGCATCATTGCCGCCGCGGAAATCACCGACGCCAACGCGATTCATCCGGGCTACGGCTTTCTCGCCGAACGCGCGGACTTCGCCGAGCAGGTTGAGCAATCCGGCTTCATCTTCATCGGCCCGACGGCCGATGTGATTCGCATGATGGGCGACAAGGTCCAGGCCATCCGCGCGATGAAAGCGGCGGGCGTGCCCTGCGTGCCCGGTTCTGGGGGGCCACTCGGCGACAACGTTGAAGAAAACATGCGCATCGCGCGTGAGATCGGCTACCCGGTGATCATCAAGGCCTCGGGCGGCGGCGGCGGCCGCGGCATGCGCGTGGTGCGCACCGAAGCGCATCTTGGCAACGCCATCACCATGACCAAGCAGGAAGCCAAGGCGGCGTTCGGCAACGATCAGGTGTACATGGAGAAGTTCCTGGAAAATCCACGCCACGTGGAAATCCAGGTACTGGCCGACGGCCAAGGCAATGCGATCCACTTGTGCGAGCGCGATTGCTCGATGCAGCGCCGTCATCAGAAGGTGGTGGAAGAAGCACCCGCACCGGGCGTCACGCCGGAACTGCGCGCCGAAATCGGCAAGGTGTGCGTCGACGCATGCCTGCGCATCGGTTATCGCGGCGCGGGCACGTTCGAATTCCTGTTCGAGAACGGCCGCTTCTACTTCATCGAAATGAACACGCGTATCCAGGTGGAGCATCCGGTGACCGAGCTGATCACCGGCGTGGATCTGGTACGCGAACAGTTGCTGATCGCTGCCGGCGAAAAGCTTTCGATCAAGCAGGAAAGCATCAAGATCCAGGGCCATGCGATCGAATGCCGCATCAATGCCGAGGATCCCGAAACCTTCATGCCTTCGCCGGGAACGGTGAAGCGTTTTGAAGCGCCGGGCGGCCCGGGTGTGCGCGTGGATACGCATCTGTACGACGGCTACAGGATTCCGCCGAACTACGATTCGATGATCGGCAAGCTGATCGTGCATGGCCCTGATCGCGAAACGGCCATCGCACGCATGCGCCTCGCACTGGCTGAAACAGTGATCGAAGGCGTGAAGTGCAATATTCCGTTGCAGCAACGCATCATGTCCGATGTCGGGTTCCAGCAGGGTGGACAGAACATCCACTATCTGGAAAAGCGTATGGCGGAGCATAAGGAACATCCGCATAGCGGGCATTGAATGACCTGCTTTTCGTGCTCGCTTCCGCTCCCCTCCGGGGAGCGGATTGAGCTCAGCTGAGCTGGGCACGCTCGCCGGTAACTCGCATCGAAGCCTGCTTCGAGTGAACCTGATCGCAAGATTGACCCCTCACCCTACCCTCCCCCAGAGCGGCGAGGGAAAATCGTCGTATCACGCTAACCAACGGAACGCCGATGCCCTGGCTCGAACTCTCCCTGATCGCCCGTGCCGAACAACAGCCGCGTGTGGAAGAAGCGCTGGATGACCTGGGTGCACTGTCGATCACACTGCAAGATGCCGACGCGGAAACGCCCGACGAGCAGGCCATCTTCGAGCCTGGCGTTGGCGAAGTACCGTTGTGGCCGACGATCACCCTTCAGGCACTGTTCGATGCCGATACCGATCGGCGTGGCCTCACCGAAGCACTCAGCGAACTGCTGCCCTGGCTCGAACCCGATCAGCTCAGCTTCCGCGAGGTCGCCGACGAAGACTGGGAACGTGCATGGATGGACCAGTTCAAACCGATGCCGTTCGGGCGGCGGTTATGGATCTATCCGTGGAATATCGAGCCGCCCGAGGATGACAGTGTCGTCGTGCGCCTGGATCCCGGCCTGGCCTTCGGCAGCGGTACGCATCCTACGACCGCATTGTGCCTGGAATGGCTGGACAGCCTTGATCTCGCCGGCAAGCGCGTGATCGATTACGGCTGTGGCTCGGGCATACTCGCCATCGCTGCGCTCAAGCTGGGTGCCGCTTGCGCGGTCGGCGTGGACAATGATCCGCAAGCCCTCACGGCCTCGGGCGACAATGCCGAACGCAATCAGGTTGCTGACCGGCTGGCGCTTTTCCTGCCGGAAGATTTCGCCGACGAACCCGCCGACGTGTTCGTTGCGAACATCCTCGCCGGCCCCTTGGGCGAATTGGCACCAACGTTCGCAGCGGCGGCAAAACCGGGCGCGCCGTTTGCGATCTCCGGCATTCTGCAAGGCCAGCAAGACGAACTGGTCGCGCGTTATGCCGAATGGTTCGATGCATTGCGTGTGGATACACGCGAGGATTGGGTGCGCATCAGCGGTTATCGGCGCCTCCCTTGACCCCACTTTCCCTTGCTCAGAGAAGGTCGCAGTGAGCCGTCAATTTTGCGCATCGGGTAATTGCAAGTACGCTTCGGGGAAGATCGCGCAAACCCGGCCCTTTACCTCGATCCGCTCTCCTTGGGGGAGAGCGGCGACGGAAGCGAAAACACTCTAAAAAGCATGTATACGCAATGCCCTGAATGCCTGTCCGTGTTTTCAGTGGACGCGCGCACGCTCGCGCAGGCACACGGCTTTGTCATGTGCGGACATTGCGGTGCGGGCTTCGATTGCATCAGCACCCTGGCCGATCAGCTGCCGCCGGAACCGTTCGACGAATTGCCGTCGCACGAACCTGGTGTAGAACCGCCGAAAGTCGAACTGGTGGTCTATCGCCCCCAGCCTGCCCTGCCGGAAGCCGTCGCCGAAGAGGACGCGCCACAGCCACTGCGCGACGACTTCGCCGATCTGATCATTACCCCGCGCTTTGCGCGCGACGTGCGCGCCGATCGGCCACGGCGCTGGCCGTGGGTGCTTGCCTGCTTGTTTTTATTGCTTGGCCTGGCCGCGCAGCTTGCATGGGCATTGCGCGACACGCTGATCGCGGACCCGGCCACCGGTCCGGTACTGAGCGAGGTATGCGCCGCATTGGCATGTCGACTACCGCCAGTGCGTGACATTGACAAGCTGCGTCTATTGGCACGTGACGTGCAAAGCCACCCGACCGTTCCCGGCGCCCTGCTGATCAGTGCCAATTTGCGCAATGACGCAAGCTTTACGCAACCCTGGCCGATTGTTGTCATCCGCCTTTCGGACGGCAACGGCAAGGTCATCGCCATGCGGCGTTTGAATCCTTACGAGTACCTTGACGACATGGATGCGCTGCGTCGCGGCATTGCCCCTGGTGCTAGCGCAGCATTGGTTTTCGAGGTAGAGGATCCGGGTCATCAGGCCGTTGCCTTTGACCTTGGCTTTGAATAAGCCGTTGTCCTAGCTAGTGTCTTATCGCAGGTTGGGTCGCTTAGTGCCTGTTCGGCTTGGGCTTCTCATTTTTCCTATGCAAGGCTCTTAATTTTGTCGCCCGTCGCGAGTACACTCGATCCCTCGCGCAAAAGAAAGCGCGACTGCCGATCCGCCGCGAATGCGGTAACTGCCATAAACATGGCGACGGCCCATGCAGCCGTTGCGTGAGTACGTGAGGGGAAATGTCCTTGAACGCAGTCAGACTGCCTGTCAACGAGGCTGCTCGTGAATCCTCGTCGCAGAGCGCACTGAGTGAGTGCGTCAGTCGTACCGTACGCCGCTATCTTGCGGACATCGGTGACACGTCGTGCGACGAAGGTCTGCACGCGCTGGTGATTCGCGAAGTCGAAGGCCCGTTGCTGCGTGAAGTGCTGGCATTCCACGATGGCAACCAGAGCCGTGCTGCGGCCGTGCTCGGCATCAATCGCGCCACCCTGCGCAAGAAACTCTCGGCCCACGGCCTGCTCTGAGTTATCGGCGCCACGCGTCGTTTAGCCGTCCAAATGCCTTTATATAACGGTCCGGCCAAGCATGGCCGGCCGCGCTATAATGTGCGGCTTTACAGCTCTGGAAGCCGCCATGTCCGCACCTGCCGTCACCTCCATTCGCCGCGCCCTGATCAGCGTTTCGGACAAGACCGGGCTGATTGAGCTGGGGCGCCGCCTGGCCGCCGCCAAGGTGGAACTGCTCTCTACCGGCGGCAGCGCCAAGGCCCTGCGCGAGGCCGGTATTGCGGTCAAGGATGTCAGCGACGTCACCGGCTTCCCCGAAATCATGGACGGCCGCGTCAAGACCCTGCACCCGAAGGTGCACGGCGGCCTGCTGGGCCGCCGTGGCACCGATGACAAAGTCATGGCCGAACTGGATATCGCGCCGATCGATCTGCTGGTGCTGAACCTTTATCCGTTCGAGGCCACGGTCGCCAAGCCGGATTGCACGCTCGAACAAGCGATCGAGAACATCGATATCGGCGGCCCCGCCATGCTGCGCTCCGCCGCCAAAAACTGGAACGATGTCGGCGTACTCACCTCGCCCGATCAGTACGAGGACGCACTCGTCGAAATCGAGCAACAAGGTGGCTTGAGTCGGGCAACACGCTTCAGGCTTTCGGTAGCCGCCTTCAATCGCGTATCCAATTACGACGGCGCGATCAGCGATTACTTGTCCGGCCTGCAACTCAATGACACGCAGGAGGCCATTGCCGGTCACGACGCGTTCCCCGGCCAGATCAACGGCCGTTTCGTCAAGCTGATGGACCTGCGCTACGGTGAGAATCCGCATCAGCAGGCTGCTTTCTATCGCGACCTTTATCCCGCACCCGGCACGCTCGCCACGTTCCAGCAAGTGCAGGGCAAGGAACTGTCGTTCAACAACATCGCCGATTCCGATGCCGCCTGGGAATGCGTGCGCAGCTTCAGCAAGCCGGCCTGCGTGATCGTCAAGCATGCCAACCCGTGCGGCGTGGCGGTGAGCCTGGACGGCATCGGCCGTGCCTACGATCTGGCCTACCAGACGGATCCCACCTCGGCGTTCGGCGGCATCATCGCCTTCAATCGCGAGGTGGATGGCGCGACCGCGCGCGCGATCGTCGAACGCCAGTTTGTGGAAGTGGTGCTGGCCCCGGGCTACGCGGATGACGCGCTGAAAGCCTTCGCCAAAAAGACGAACGTGCGCGTGCTGGTCATTCCGGCACCGGCCGGCGGCGACCTCAGCCACGCCCATCCGGGCAACGATTCCCGCCGCGTGGGTTCGGGCCTGCTGATCCAGACGGCGGATCGCGGCATGGTCACCGCGGACGACTTGAAGATCGTCACGCGCCGCGCACCAACCGAAGCGGAGATCAACGATCTGATCTTTGCCTGGAAAGTGGCCAAGTACGTCAAGAGCAACGCCATCGTGTATGCGCGCGATCGCCAGACCATCGGCATTGGTGCCGGCCAGATGAGCCGCGTTTACAGTGCGCGCATTGCCGGCATCAAGGCAGCCGATGAGAAGCTGGAAGTGCGTGGCTCAGTGATGGCATCCGATGCGTTCTTCCCGTTCCGCGACGGCATCGATGCCGCCGCCGCGGCGGGCATCCGCGCCGTGATTCAGCCGGGCGGCTCCATGCGCGATGCCGAAGTGATTGCGGCCGCCGATGAACACGATATGGCGATGGTATTCACCGGCATGCGCCACTTCCGCCACTGATGCATCACGTATTTCACCGATTGCAGTAGGTTGGGTTAGCGCAGCGTAACCCAACGATGTTTGTTGCTTCGATGGAATTCTGTTGGGTTACGCTAACCCAACCTACGCAAACACGTCGATCCGCGAGCCTGCTTTAATCAGCCGTGGCGACTTGCGCGGCCGCCGGGGAAGCCTTGCGCTTGTTGATTTCCCCGCGCTCCGCATAACGACGTGCCAGCACCGCACAGGTCATCAGCTGCATCTGATGGAACAGCATCAACGGCAGCACGATCATGCCGATCGCATGCGCCGGAAACAGCACGTTCGCCATCGGCACACCGCTGGCCAGGCTCTTCTTCGAACCGCAGAACACGATGGTGATTTCGTCTTCGCGATCAAAGCCCAAGGCGCGCGAACCGTAGCGGGTGATCAATAGCGCGCATGCCAGCAACACCGCGTTGACGATCAGCACACCACCCAGCACGTGCAGCGGCAACTGCTTCCACAGGCCCTGCAGCACCGCCGCACTGAACGCGGTGTAGACCACCAGCAGAATCGAACCCTGATCGACCAGTCCAACCACCGGGCGATGACGCTGCACCCAGCCACCGATCCAGCGCTGCGCGACCTGACCTGCGACAAAGGGCACAAACAGCTGCAACACGATCTCGCCCACCGAACTCCACGACATGCCGCCGTGCGCCTGCAGCACCAGGCCGGTCAGCAAGGGCGTAATGACGATGCCGAGCAAGCTGGACGCCGAGGCTGAACACACCGCCGCCGACACGTTACCGCGCGCGATCGATGTAAAGGCAATCGACGACTGCACCGTCGAGGGCAAGGTGCACAGGAACAGCATGCCCACGTAGAGCGACGGCGTGACCAGCGGCAGTAGCACCGGCTTGAGCAGCAGGCCCAGGATCGGGAACAGCACGAAGGTGCTGGCGAGCACGGTCAGATGCAGGCGCCAGTTGGTCAGCCCCGACACCACCGCCTCGCGCGAGAGCTTCGCGCCATGCAGGAAAAACAGCAGGGCAATGGCCAGATCGGTGGCCCAGTCAAACATATGCGCAACGCTGCCGCGGCATGGCAGCAGGCTGGCCGTGATCACCGTGGCGATCAGGCAGAGCGTGAAGTTATCCGGTAAGAAACGGCGCAGGGACATGGCAGACAAGCCGGCAAGCGGCCACCTGGGGAGTTGGGGTGAGAGTATTTCACTGCTACCCTATTGATAAATCAAATCGTTTTATTTAATGCATTGATTCATTATGAGCATGAATATCAGCCTACGGCAGCTGCGCGCCTTCCTGGCCGTGGCCCGACAGCGGCACTTCCGGCGTGCCGCCGAACATCTGCATCTGAGCCAGCCCGCGGTGAGCCGCCATATCGCTGAACTGGAAGCCGAACTGGGCGTGCGCCTGTTCGACCGGACCACCCGCGAAGTGGTGCCCACCGAAACCGGTCGCTATCTGGAAAGCGCGATCGAACGCGTACTGGATGAACTCGAAGGTGTGCTGGGACATGTGCACTCCGAAGGCGAACGGCGGCGTGGCAAGGTGCGCATCGCCTCTGTGCCGACCCTGTCGGCAAGCCTGATGCCGATCTGCATCGCCGACTGCGCACGCGAGTATCCGGAGTTGACCATCCAACTGCACGATCAGGCGCAGATGCTGGTGCTGGATAGCGTGCGCGGCGGTGAAGTGGATTTCGGCATCGCCATCGATCCGCCGGAAACCGGTGATTTTGATTGCGAAACCATCATGCGCGATCCGTTTTATCTGGCATGCCGGCCCGATCACCCGCTCGCCGGTTTGAAAAGCGTGCCGTGGAAGAAGCTGCAGGGCGAGCCACTGGTGCTGCTCGATTATTCCTCCGGTAGCCGGCGCCTGATCGATCAGGCGCTGAACAAGCACGGCATCACGCCCCAGGTCGTCCAGCAAACCGGCCACACCCACACGGCTTTCCGCATGGTGGAAGCCGGGCTCGGCATTACGATTACACCGGCGCTTTCATCACCACCGCCATCCTTGGCGATGCGTCCGTTGACGCCCATCGAGCAACGCACCGTCATGCTGATCCATCGCCGCCTGCGTTCGCTCTCGCCGTTGGCGAGCCTGGTGTGGGATCGGCTACGCGAACTCGCCGCGAACGGCAAACTCACCCCGTATTGAACATGGTATCGCTAGCCTCGCAGTACTCATGATGGAGAGACTGTCATGCGTTACGAGCTCTACTACTGGACCGGCGCGCAGGGCCGCGGCGAATTTATTCGCCTGGCACTGGAAGATGTTGCTGCGGACTATATCGACGTCGCTCGCAAACGCGGCGACAACGCCATGATGCCCTTCCTGCGTGGCAAGCAAGCAGGCGCCCTGCCCTTCGCGCCACCCTTTCTCAAGGCTGGACGAATGGTCATCGCACAAACGGCCACCATCCTCGCCTATCTGGGCCCGCGCCTCGGCCTGGTTCCCGGCGGACTTTCTGCCGAAATCTACGCGCAGCAGTTGCAAGCGACGATCGCCGACATCGTCTTCGAAGTTCACGACACGCATCATCCGATCTCGGCCAGCCTCTATTACGAACAGCAACGTTCCGCGGCGCGCAAACGCAGCCAGGCCTTTCGCGAGGAGCGCATCCCCAAATACCTGGACTACTTCGAAAGCGTGCTGGCGCGCGGCAATGGACGACAAGCTTTGTCGCGCCATTCGTATGTCGACCTGTCGCTGTTTCAATTGATCAGCGGACTGGACTACGCCTTTCCCAACACCATGCGACGCATGCAAAGACAGATTCCGCGCCTGCGCGCACTGGCGGAACGTATTGCCGAGCGACCGAATATCGCGGCTTATCTGGCATCACCGCGTCGCATTCCATTCAATGAAGACGGCATCTTTCGCCGTTATCCAGAGCTGGATCCGGTGCGCTAGAACAACGCGATCACCAGCGATCCGGCGACGATGAGCACACCACCGATAAGAACGGGCCAGCTCGGTTTCTCGCCGAGCACGGCCAACCCCAGCACAATCGCCATCGCGACGCTCAACTTGTCGATCGGCGCCACCTTGCTCACCGGCCCCAGCTGCAATGCGCGGTAGTAGCACAGCCAGGACAGCCCGGTAGCGATGCCGGACAACACTAGAAACAACCAGCCATGCCACGGCAAACCCGAAGGTTTCGCCCATTCGGCACGCAAGCTGAGAATGCCGGCAGTCACCACCAGAATGACCAGCGTGCGGATAAAGGTGGCCAGGTTGGAATTGATCCCCGCCACACCAAGCTTGCCAAACAAGGCAGTGAGCGCTGCGAAGAACGCCGATCCCAGGGCGAACAGCAACCAGCTCTCGCGCAGATTCATGCACGCTCCCGGGAGACGAGACCGATGAAAATCAGGAACCGTTGTCTTCCGACGACGATGCCGACGCCGGCTTGTTGCCGCCCCATTGCATGATCTTGTACATCACCGGCTTGATCGGCGGCTGTCCGTTCTGATCCAGCATGTGGCCGTTCTCATCGACGTTGTAGATCTGCTGTGGGCCGAACTTCGGCGTTACCACGACCATGTAGACGCGGCCGTTCTCGCGGTATTCCTGGATGGTGTTCTCGCCCTCCTGGCGCACTGTCACATCCGGCGCCGCATCGCCATTCGCGTCCTTGCCAGCCGGCGCACCCGGCATCTTCGGCATCGGGATCGGCTTGCCGGGAACATGGGTGGGCTCAAGCTCGGCGGGGCTGGAGGCGGGCTCCGGTGTGGTGGCGGCCTCGGCCGGCGGCGGTGCCTTGGCCGGATTCACGCCCGGATCGTTCATGCCGGGCGGCGGCGGTGCGGGGGCGAAATGCGGCATGGCTGATGAGGACGATGAGGTCTGCGCGAAGGCCGGCGAAGCGGCCAGGACAGCGAAGGCGTACAGGCAGACGGCGTATTTCATGTCGAAGACCTCGTTAGGGGTGTGAATCATAACAGCGCAGGGTTCACCCTCCCGTGAACCGGCCCCTGTGGCAGGCATGCGAGAATGCGTACATGCCAAACCTCACGCTTATCGACGGCTCCTCTTATCTCTTTCGTGCCTTCCATGCGCTGCCGCCCTTGAGCAACGCCAAAGGCGAACCGACCGGCGCGTTATTCGGTGTGGTCAACATGCTGCGTTCCACGCTCAAGGCCAGGCCCGATTACGTGGCCTTTGTCAGCGACGCATCCGGGCCGAATTTCCGCCATGTGCTTTACGACAAGTACAAGGCAAACCGTCCGCCGATGCCGGACGAACTGCGCGCGCAGATTGAGCCCATGCTCGCCATCGTCAGCGCCCTGGGTTTTCCGATCCTGCGCATCAGCGGCGTGGAAGCGGACGATGTAATCGGCACCCTGGCCACGCAGGCGCATCAGCAGGGCATCGACGTGCTGATCTCCACTGGTGACAAGGATCTTGCCCAGTTGGTACGGCCCGGCATCACCCTGGTCAATACGATGACCAACACCACCATGGACACGGCAGGCGTCGTCGAGAAATTCGGCGTGAAGCCGGAGCAGATCATCGACTTTCTCAGCCTTACCGGCGACACCGTGGACAACGTGCCCGGCGTCAACAAGTGCGGACCCAAGACTGCCGCGAAGTGGCTCGCCGAGTACGGTTCACTGGATGGCGTGATCGCCAACGCGGGCAAGATCAGCGGCAAGATTGGCGAATATCTGCGCGAAGCGCTGCCCTCGTTGCCGCTGTCGCGCGAACTCGTCACGATCAAGATCGATGTGCCGCTGGACCAGACGGTCAAGCAGCTCACCTTGCATGAGCGCGACACCAACGCGCTGCGCGAATTGTTCACGCGCTACGAATTCAAGGCAGCATTGAAGGACCTGGACAGTGCTGCCGCGGAAGCCGCCGCACCGGCACCAGCAAGCGCCGAAATGCAGGCATCGGTTGTACCTGTACGCATCGATACGTCGGCAGCGCCGGTCGACCTCGGCGGCGAAGGCCACTACGAACTCGTCACCACCCAAGCGCAGTTCGACAGCTGGATGTCACGCCTGCACGATGCGCCGCTGATTGCGTTCGACACCGAAACCACCAGCCTCGATGCGATGCGGGCGGATATCGTCGGCCTGAGCCTGTCGATCCAGCCGGGCCACGCCTGCTATATCCCGCTGGCCCACGATTATCCCGGCGCACCCGCACAGTTGTCGCGTGAACAAGTGCTCGCGGCGCTCAAGCCGATCCTGGAAGATCCCAAGCGTCCCAAGGTCGGCCAGCACGCCAAGTACGACATGAACATCCTGTCGCACTATGGCATCACGGTGCAGGGCCTGAAACACGACACCATGCTGGAATCCTACGTGTGGAACGCCACCGCCACCCGGCATGACATGGATTCGCTGGCGAGAAAATATCTCGGCTACGAGACCGTGAAATATGAGGAAGTCGCGGGCAAAGGCGCCAAGCAGATTTCCTTCTCGCAAGTGGACCTGGACACCGCCTGCCGCTACGCCGCGGAAGATGCGGATGTCACCTTGCGCCTGCATCATGCACTCTGGCCGCTGCTGGAAGGCGAGCCGAAGCTGCTGAAGGTCTACGAAGACATCGAAATCCCGCTAGTGCCGGTGCTGGCCGGCATGGAGCAGCACGGCGTGCTGATCGATGTGGACGAGTTGCGCCGGCAAAGCCAGCAGCTTGGCAAGCGCATGCACGAGTTGCAGCAGGAAGCGTGGCGTTCCGCCGGCCGTGAATTCAATCTCGAATCGCCCAAGCAACTGCAAGCGATTCTGTTCGACGAACTCGGCCTGCCCGCCAAGCTGAAAACGCCTACCGGCCAGCCTTCCACCAACGAAGAAGCGCTGGAAGCGATTGCCGACGATCATGCCTTGCCGCGACTGATTCTCGACTACCGAGGCTTGGCGAAGCTGCGCTCCACCTATACCGAGAAGCTCGCCGAAATCGTCAATCCGCGCACCGGGCGCGTGCATACCAGCTATCACCAGGGCGCGGTGGCGACCGGTCGCATTTCTTCCACCGATCCCAACTTGCAGAACATCCCCGTGCGCACCGAGGAAGGCCGGCGCATCCGCCAGGCCTTTATCGCGCCCAAAGGCTGGCAAGTGATGGCGGCTGACTATTCGCAGATTGAGCTGCGCATCATGGCGCATCTTTCCGGTGACGAAGGACTGGTGCGCGCGTTCCAGGAAGGCGGCGACATCCATCGCGCTACGGCAGCCGAAGTATTCGGCCTCGATCCCGCGGAAGTCACCAGCAATCAACGCCGTGCCGCCAAGGCGATCAATTTCGGCCTGATGTACGGCATGAGCGCCTTCGGTCTCGCACGCCAGCTCGGCGTGGATCGCGGCGAAGCCAGTGATTACATGGCGCGCTATTTCTCACGCTATCCCGGCGTGCATGCCTTCATGGAAGCCACACGCGAGCGTGCGCATCGCGATGGCTTTGTGGAAACCCTGTTCGGCCGCCGCCTCTATCTGGAAAACCTCAGCGCGCGCAATCAGGCGCTGCGCGCCGGAGCGGAACGCGCTGCCGTCAACGCACCCATGCAAGGCACGGCCGCCGACATCATCAAGCGCGCCATGATCGCTGTCGCGGCGTGGCTGAAAGGTCGCGACGACGCCCACATGCTGATGCAGGTGCACGACGAACTGGTGTTCGAAGTGCGCGCCGATGCCGTGGATACCGTGCGCGAAGCGGTGCGAGAACGCATGTCCGGCGCTGCTGAATTGCGGGTACCGCTGATCGTGGATGTCGGTGTCGGAAACAATTGGGACGAGGCACATTAGCGGGCGTATCGCCGCACACCGCAAAATCTTGCGTGGCGCTCTTCATTCTGACCTCCCTTGCTTGAGCGTCCGGCCTCGTGGGCATAATGGCGCCGCAAACAGGGGACCATGGATGATGAAGATGCACAGCATGCAGGTGCTGATGGTCGTGCTGAGTCTCGGCGCGGTGAGTTTGCCGATACGCGCCGATACGACTCAGCCGATTCCTCCCACCGATTTCGCCAGGCGCTCACCTTATGGAACGCCGGGCATGTCGCCTAACGGCGAATATCTCGCTCTTTCCGTGCACGGCGCCGCCGAAAGCGACAAGTACGAAATAGGCGTGTTTCATCTGCCCGACATGAAACCAGTCAGCCGTCTGGACATGCCCGACCAGACAGTACCGCTCAAAATCATCTGGACCAGTAACACACGTCTGATCGTGATACCTGCCAAGCAGGTAGGCTGGCTGGACGAACCGCTTCGGACTGGAGACCTGATCGCTGCCGACTATGACGGCAGTCATCAGCAAAGCATGTACGGATGGCGGGCAAGGCATGCGCATGGGTTACCGTGGGCTCCCGGATTTTTCAGCGGACTTCCACCCAAGGCAAATGGACATTTCTACTGGACGGTCACCACAAACAATAGTGACAAGGCGAGCGAAGGCCGTTCGGAAATCTTCGACGTGGATGCCGAAACCGGCTCCGCGGTATCGATGGGCAGCATCAACGATGACGGCATGCAATTCGTCGTCTACGATGGGGTGGCACGCATCGCTTACGGCGTCGACGATCAGAACAAGCCTTTGCTATTTGAACGTGACAGCAAAGATCAGCCGTGGCGAAAGCTCACGCTTTCCGCGCGCACCGCCATCCCGCTGCGAATCAGCGCCGACGGCAACCAGGTGTACTGGAGATACAGCGTCGACGGCGGTCCCGATACGCTGGCCGTAAGCAACTTCAACTTTTCCGGCCTGAAGATCCTGGCATCGGACAGCTTCGGTTCGGTCGAAGAAGTATTTTGGACGCCTTATCCGCAAAAACCTTTTGCAGTGATGATCGATACCGGTCATCCGCATGCGATTTATGTTGATGACGATGACACTGCCACCATCCATAAAGCGCTCAGCCAACAGTTTCCCGACCTGCTGGTTCGATTCGCCGCCGTAAGCGAGGATGGCACTCGCGTGCTGGTGAAGGCGGACAGCGACAAAGACCCGGGCTTGTACGCACTCTTCACGCTTAACCCGGTTACGTTCACGCCGCTGTTCAAGGAGGCGCCCTGGATCGATCCCGCACGCATGGCCACTCGCCTGCCTATACGCTTCACGGCATCCAGCGGACAGACATTGGATGGTTATCTCACCCTTCCCGCACAAGGCAGCAAACTTCCGCTGGTGCTGCTCCCGCATGGTGGACCGATCGGCATACGCGATGGGTGGGACTACGATGCATGGGCGCAGTTTCTCGCCAGCCGCGGTTATGCGGTACTGCAAGTGAACTATCGCGGCTCGGCCGGACGTGGGAACAACTTCCTTATGTCCGGCTACAAGCAATTCGGCACCGGTATCCAGCAAGATCTGCTGGATGGCGTGCATTGGGCCATCGAGCAAGGTTATGCGGACAAGGACAAGGTTTGCATTTTTGGCGGTAGCTTCGGCGGCTATTCAGCGCTGATGGCTCCCATCCGCGCGCCTGGCACGTTCAAATGCGCCGTCGACTTCGCGGGCATAAGTGACTACAACATCGAACTCGACAAGAGCGACACCCAGCGAACCGAGCGGGGCCGCAGTTATCTCACGCAGGCAGTCGGCGCGGATAACGCCACTATCGAGGCGATTTCTCCGATCTACCATCTTGACCAGTTCAACGTGCCGGTGTTGATCGTGCACGGCGAAAAAGACCCGCGCGTTCCATTAAAGAACGCCACTGAGCTGCGTGCTGCGCTCGACAAGGCCGGCAAGCCTTACGAATGGCTGGTCAAGCCGAAGGAACTCCACGGTTTCTACAGCGACGCAGACAACATCGATTTTCTGCAACACCTGCAAGACTTCCTGGCCAAATATCTGGGGACAGACCGGCCGACCACGGGTATTGGGAGCACCGGCAAATCGGCTCCCAACATGAATCGCGGCTAACCATTTCGGGATTTGTATACCCCTGCCATGCAACTTTCGCGCTCAGCCATGCTCTAACGCTGTGGATGCACGCAACGGCATCCCCGGCAACCCACCTCCCTGGGTTGCCACCCGGAAGCGGACCTCTCCCCTGGGTTCCGCTTCCACCGGCCCCGAGGACTCCCCCTAAGTTCTCGGGGCTTTTTCTTGCCCTGCGTCAGGACATCAATCGATTCAACCGTTAGGATGACGTTATTGCGACGGCCACCGCCCGCCGTCCGAGCAACGAGCTTGCAAGTGCCCAAAGGGAAAGCCACCTCCTTCGACATTGCCCACCTGACCGGGGTCTCGCAGTCCACGGTGTCGCGCGCCCTGCGCGACAGCCCGCTGGTGAGCGAGGAAACCCGCCAGCGCATCAAGGCCGCGGCCGACCAGCTCAACTACAAGGTGGACAAAAACGCCTCGAACCTGCGCTCGCAGCATTCGGGCACCCTGGCCTTGCTGCTGTTCGAAGATCCCACTGCGGACGACTCGCACATCAACCCGTTCTTCCTGTCGATGCTGGGCTCGATCACCCGCGCCTGCGCGCTGCGGGGCTATGACCTGCTGATGTCGTTCCAGCAGCTCTCCTACGACTGGCACGCGGACTACGCCGACACCAAGAAGGCCGACGGCATCATCCTGCTCGGCTACGGCGATTACCTCGCCTATCGGGACAAGCTGCAGAAGCTGGCGGCCCAGGGCATGCGCTCCGTCCGCTGGGGTGCGGTGCTGCCGGACCAGCCGGACCTCTCCATCGGCTGCGACAACTTCCAGGGTGGCCAGGCCATTGCCGCCCACCTGCTTGATCAAGGGTGCAAGCGGGTCGCCTTCCTGGGCGACGCCTCCAGCCACTACCCGGAGTTCTTTGAACGCTATCACGGCTATACAGCGGCCCTGGAGCAAGCCGGTATCGTGGCGGACCCCGCGCTCCAGGTCGACGCCGCAGAAAGCACCGAACAGGCCGGCTACAACGCCCTGGAAACCTTGCTCGTACGCAAGGTGCCATTCGACGCCGTGTTTGCCGCCAGCGACCTGATTGCCATCGGCGCCATGCGCGCCCTGGCCGACCACGGTATCAAGGTGCCTGAGCAGGTTGCCGTGGCCGGCTTCGACGATATCCCGATGGCCCGCTTCCTCAACCCTCCGCTGACCACTGTGCTGCAGGACACCAAGCTGGCCGGCGAGACTCTGGTCGACACCTTGTTACAGCTGATCCGTAATGAACCGGTTGAAACGCGCCTGCTGCCAGTGCGGCTGGTGGTGCGGCGGTCCAGCCAATTCGGCTCACGCCAGGCCTGATCCGCCGCGGACTTCGCCCGACCCTTAAGGACGCTCTGATCTATTTCACGTACCCGGCGAAGGCTGGAGCAGCCGTCTTTGGGCCGGGAAAAGTTCGTGGATACCAGCCGTCACTGGGAATGAATGCGGAAAAGTTCATATTCCACGGCACCCGATGTCGATTCCCGCGCGGCTGCTTCGTCGCCTCCACAGATACCGGCAAAGCACGCGGCGAACCCGCCACCAGCCATCCCAGATCACGGAGGAGCACCATGTACACCCAGCCATATCTGTTCTTCAGCGGCCGCTGCGAGGAAGCCGTGCAGTACTACCAGCAGCACCTTGGCGCGAAACTCAATATGCAGATGCGCTACAAGGAAGCGCCGCCCGGTGACAGCATGGCAGCCCAGGCGAACGGCGAGCACATCATGTACTGCAACTTCAGCATCGGCGATTCCGTGTTGATGGCATCGGATGACTGCGTCAATCCCAACGTCAAATTCGAGGGCTTTTCGCTTTCACTCAGCGTGAAGGACCAGGCCGAAGCTGATCGCGTCTTCGCCGCGCTTGCCGACGGCGGCAAGGTGCACTGTCCGCTGACCCAAACCTTCTTCTCGCCCTACTTCGGGATGGTGGTGGATCGCTTCGGCATCAGCTGGATGGTGATCATTCCACAACAATAAATAACAGGAGAAACCACCATGCGCTTTATGATGCTGATGCTCCCCGGCGGCTATGGCGATGCCGCTCCCGATGCGCGACCGAGTGCGGAAGCCGTCGAGAAAATGATGCAATTCAACCGATCGCTACAGGAAGCCGGCGTGCTGCTGGCTCTCGATGGTTTGCATCCGCCCGCATCCGGTGCGCGTGTCACGACGGTGAACGGCAAGGTGAAAGTGATTGACGGTCCCTTTGCCGAAGCACACGAAGTGATTGGCGGCTACTGGATGATCGACGTGAGCTCACGCGACGAAGCCATTGCCTGGGCCTCGCGCTGCCCGCTCGCGCCGAACGAAACCATCGAAGTCCGCCAGGTGTTCGAGATGGCCGATTTCCCTTTGGATGTCCAGAAAGCGGCCGAAGGATTCCAGGACATGCAGCTGTCGCAAGCATCATGAACGGCTCGTCCCTTGCACCCCTGCCGAGCAAGTGCTGTGATCGGTGCTCATGACAGCCACCGACATCCATCGCACGATCGACGCAGTATGGCGCATCGAGTCAGCGCGGCTTATCGCCGGCCTTGCACGCATGGTGCGCGACGTGGGATTGGCCGAGGAACTGGCGCAGGATGCCCTGGTCGTCGCACTCGAGCGCTGGCCGGAAAGCGGTATACCGGACAATCCCGGTGCCTGGC
This sequence comes from Dyella flava, assembly GCF_016904955.1. Lineage (GTDB taxonomy): Bacteria > Pseudomonadota > Gammaproteobacteria > Xanthomonadales > Rhodanobacteraceae > Dyella_B > Dyella_B flava. Next base: position 54,390 of record NZ_JADIKE010000034.1, read on the forward strand.
TGATGACCGCCGCCAAACACCGCGCGATCGACCAACTGCGGCGAAAGAAACTGATCGAGCGCAAGCATGAGACCCTTGCCCACGAACCCGAGTTCGAAGCCACCGACGAACGGCGGGAGCTGGAAGCCATGCTCGACGACGATATCGGCGACGATCTGTTACGGCTGATTTTCACCGCCTGCCATCCGGTGCTTTCCGCCGAAGCACGCGCAGCGCTCACCTTGCGCCTGCTCGGCGGGCTGACCACGGATGAAATCGCCCGTGCCTTCCTGGTACCCGAACCCACCATCGCGCAACGCATCGTGCGCGCGAAACGTACGTTGGCGGAAAAGCAGATTCCGTTCGAAGTGCCGCGTGGCGAGGAACGCAATGAGCGCCTCGCTTCCGTGCTGGAAGTGATCTACCTGATCTTCAATGAAGGCTACGCGGCCACATCCGGCGATGACTGGATGCGCCCCGAACTGTGCAACGAAGCCATGCGGCTGGGCCGCATACTCGCCGGGCTGGCGCCGCAGGAACCGGAAGTACTGGGTCTGCTGGCCCTGATGGAGATTCAGGCCTCGCGCCTGCGCGCGCGCACCACGCCTGACGGCGAACCGATTCTCCTGCCCGACCAGGACCGCAGCCGCTGGGATCCCCTACTCATTCGCCGTGGCTTGGCCGCACTGCAACGTATCGAAAAACTCGGCGGCGCCAATGGCCCTTATGCATTGCAGGCCGCCATTGCCGCCGGCCATGCACGTGCACGCACCGTCGAACAGACCGATTGGACGCGCATTGCCACACTCTACGCCGCATTGGCCCGTGTCATGCCCTCGCCAGTCGTCGAGCTCAACCGTGCTGTCGCCGTTGCCATGGCCTCGGGACCCGAAGCGGGCCTGGCGCTGGTGGACGCGCTCGCCGACGAACCGTTGCTGCACAACTATCACTTGTTACCGAGCGTGCGTGGCGATTTGCTGAGCCGGCTACAACGTCATGACGAAGCACGCAGTGAATTCGAGCGTGCCGCAGCCTTGGCGCGCAATGTGCGAGAAAAGAATTTCCTGGAACGGCGAGCCGCGGCCTCTGCCAGCGCCGCACATTCCGCGTAGCTTGGATTAGCGGCAATACACGCCCATCCGCAAGTTCAAACATCGATAGCCGGCTCGCTTACCCGCAATACGCACAAGCCTGCCACCAGCAAACTCATTCCACCCAGCACCAAGGCGTAAATCGGCTGCCCCTGGAAGAACACCCGTAGCAGCACACCGAGCACACTCGCAGCCAGCAACTGTGGAATCACGATAAAAAAATTGAAGATGCCCATGTACACGCCCATCTTCTCTGCCGGCAGGTTGTCCGACAGCAGCGCATACGGCAAAGAGAGAATTGAAGCCCACGCAAAGCCGACGCCGACCATCGGCAGCAGCAACCAATCCGGATTGCGAATCAGCAGGAATGCCACCAACCCGGCACCACCCAGCCAAAGGTTCACCAGGTGACTGATGCGCAAACCCCATCGTCGCACCATCCACGGAATCACCAAGGCCGCGAACGCAGCAAAACCGTTATAGGCGGCGAACAGCACGCCCACCCAATTCGCACCATTGTTATAGGCTTCCGAATGTGGATCGGTGCTGCCGAAATGCATCTGCGCCACGCCCGCCGTGGTGTATATCCACATGGCGAACATGGCGAACCAGGAAAAAAACTGCACCCAGGCGAGACGGCGCATGGCCTGCGGCATGGTGTGCAGATCAGTCATCACCTGCGTGAACATGCCGCCGCTCTTGGTCACGCTGAGCCATAGCTGCGATACGCCAAACGCGATCAGGCCGACAGCCAGCAAATACAGCTCGTGCTCCAGGTTGCAGATGTGGACCACGAAAGCGCCGATCAAACCCGCCACCAGCCACAGCACGCCGTGCCACAGCGCGCTGGAGCGATCCACGGTGACGGTAGTGGGTGCAACCGCATCGGCAAAAATGCGCAACTGTTCGGGCGGATATTCCCTGGTGGAAGACACCGTCCACAGCACCGATGCCAACAACACCGCACCGCCGATATAGAACGCGTCACGCACGGTAGCGGGAATACCGCCAGGTCCGGCGACGTTGCTCACTCCCAGATGCGCCAGCAGATAGGGCAACAGCGATGCCACCACCGCGCCCACACCAATAAAAAAACTCTGCATGGCATAACCGAGCGGCCGCTGCGCAGTTGGCAGCTGGTCGCCGACGAAGGCGCGGAACGGCTCCATCGACACATTGATCGACGCATCCATGATCCACAGCAACATGGCCGCCACCCACAACACGCCAGAGTTCGGCATCCATAACAACGCGAGCGTGGTCAGCACCGCGCCGGCCAGGAAGTAGGGACGACGACGGCCGAGCCGGCCCCAGGTACGATCCGAGGCATAGCCGATCAGCGGCTGCACGATCAGTCCCGTCAGCGGCGCGGCAATCCACAGCACTGGAATATCACTGACCGCAGCCCCCAGCGTCTGGAAGATGCGGCTGACATTCGCGTTCTGCAGCGCAAAGGCAAACTGGATGCCCAGAAAGCCAAAACACATATTCCAGATTTGCCAGAACGACAGCGTGGGTTTGCGTGTCATGGCGTCCTCGCGGTCGGCGCAATCAGCAAGTCGCCGATCCGTGCATCGTTGAGCGGGCCGTCGATACCGCCCTTGCCTCCGGTGTAATGCGCAAAGTGACTCAGGTCGCTCATATTGAAGCCTTGCTGCAGATCAAAGCTGCACTGCGCACCGGCTTTCACGGTCACGATGCCATAGCTGGACAGCTGCTCGCCGACGCTGTGCGGCATCACGATCGGTACGCGTTGCGGCACGCTGCCGTTGCAGCTCATCACCAGCATTTTTACGGCGGCGGTAACGCCTGTATTGATCGGCCCGTGGTTGTTTTCGTAGCGCAATGCGACGCGGTAGCGCCCGGTGTTCGGCGCGGTCCACTGCCTCGGCCACCGATCGCTGATCTCCGTCGGCTCGCCTGCGCAAACCACCGGGCTGTGTAATGACTCGATGCCGTCCCGGCCCTTGCGCGTCACGCTGATACAAGGCGGTTTGCCGCCCTGCGTAATATACGTACTGCCATCGATATCGCCGATGCGCTGGCCGTCGGCATAAAGCACCACTTTGCCATCGGCCTGCACACGCCAGCCCTTGTCGTCGGCCGTTACGGTTGGTGCAGCGGGGGGAGCGGGCGCGTACAGCAGCGCGTCCGTGCGCAGCACAGCGGCAGGCGCATCGATCGCCTTCAGGGTAACTTCGGCATCCGAACCACGCTGAGTGACTTTGGCGGCAACCAGCAAGTCGCCATGCAGGTTGCGTAGGCGATGCAGGGTAATACTGCGATCGGGCATTTGCAGGCGGATGCTGTCACGGTCGCCAAACAGCATCGGCACCAGCGAGACCGGCAGCTTGGGTTCGATGCGTCCGTCCTGAGTGAGGCCGAATACGCCTTCGCTCACCATGTCCAGATAAGCCGCCACCGACCACAGTTGTCGTGGCGAATCGACCACCGGACCACTGAGCTTGCCGTCATCCACGTGGGTGAGCTGGGTCATCAGCTCGTAGTTCTCCATGTTGGAGCCGGACAAGGCGGCGCCGCGCATGATCGATCGCAGTTCGTGGGCAATCCGCGCGGGATCATTGATAGCCCGCGCCGCACGCAGGGCATAGGCGCTAACGAACGGCCAAATGGCGCGGTTGTGATAGATCGGCTGATCGGCACGTTCGGGCCAGATCACCGGGCTACCCGCCGGCCAGGTCGGATAGTGGGTCAGCGCCTGACGCGCGCGATCGCCGTCGGCCACGCCACTGGTGACCGCCAGCGCGGTGCCCAGCAGGTCGTAGGTGTCGTAGGGCGTACCGTCACCACCGATATAACTCATGTACATGCCGCGATCGGCGCGCCAGAAACGCGCATTGATCGCTGTCTTCAACGTGGCCGCCTGTTCGGCGTAGCCCTTCGCTTTTGCCGCATCGCCGTGCTCGCCTGCCAAACGTGCGGCGAGCTGCAAGGCCTGGTAATGCAATACGTTGGTCGACAGCGCATACGACTGCGCAATAAACACCACATTGTCGGCGGTCCAGGCCGGATAGGTCTGCTCGCGCCAATCGAGGAAAGACGTCTCGCCCCGATACAAACCGAAATCAGCATCGAAAGCATACTGGCGATCCTGCGCCAGCGTGTCGCCGAGTGCGCGATAGGTGTCATCGGCAAACGTCTTGTCATCCAGCAAATGTTGCGCGCCCAGGAACCAGACCACGCGGTCGGTGCTGATCGGCCAGCTGCCACCCGAGCCGGTGTCCTGCATCACATACAAGCCTTGCGGTGCCGTGGCGTCACGAACATCCGACAGTTTGAATTGAAGCCCGTTGCGCGCACGCAGCGGATCGAGCTTCCACAGTCCCAGATCGATCGAATAAGACAGATCCCGCGTCCACACGTATGGCCACTTCGCGCCTGTCTCGAAACAAGTGCATGGTATGGGCTGGCCGTGATCGAAAGCGGCGTCACGAATGGCCGTTACGGAGTCTTGCGCAAGATCATCCTGCGCCATGGCGAACAGGCCATCGAACATGGTGCTGGCGGTGTCCACGCGCATGCGTTGCGCGTCGATGTCTCGCTTCCCGAACGGACCGGTCAAGGTGTAGCGTCCGCTGGCCGCGGCCGTCATGCGCGCCTGTTCACCGCCCCAGACAATCTGATCCGACCAGCTATCAACGCCGGTTGTCGCGGCGAGCGCCGCCATCATCACCACACTCAGCATGCACACTCCGCGTTTTGCCGCATCTGCTGGCCCTCGATCATCGGCGGCCTGCTCCACTGCAGGGTTATGTCACGACGCCTGGCTGCACACATGCTGCGACCGCAGCATGAAACGCCATGGTTTTGCGTGAGCGATCATGCATGGTAGGCAACCGGGCGCGTGCCGGCAGCCTTGTGCATACGTATTCATGCATGGAATGGGGGCGACTGAAGCCTGAACCGGCGGAAAGCCCTGGCGCAAAGACGCGAGGCCTTCGCGGCGTAACGAGCGGAAAGCCTCAATGCATCAGTGCGCGGTACCGGCCTGCTTCACCGTCATGTGTTGCGCCACACCCGCCGCCATCCGCACCAGGGTCACGCTGCCATAGCGGTCGTGATCGACCGCCCAGCCTTCGCCTTTGGCGGCGTTCAGAGCAGCCGCATCCGCATAGGGCTTGAGCGCGCCGTCGCCCAGCTGGACGCCCGTTGCTGCGACACCATGCAGTTTCACCAGGTAATACTTCAGTGCCGGCTTGAAACTGCCGTGCGGCTCGTCGGTGTTGAAGCTCACGCCATCCTGGTTGCGCTGGGTCGTGAGCCGCTGCGCGAAGAAGGCACCATGTTCATAGGCATAGGTGTCGCCGTCGTCATCGTAATAATCGAAATGGGTGGCGTGTTCGGCCGGGAACACATCGACCGACAGCTCGGTGACGGGGTGTTCGTCGACATAGTCCATCACAGGCTGCGACGGGATGATCGCGCCCTCCCGGATAAACAGCGGAATGTCGCTCCAATTCTTGCTGTCCACGGCGTACTGAATCGTCTGGCCACCGTGATAGACCGTACCCTTGAAGTAGTCGATCCACTGGCCCGCCGGCAGGTAGATGGCTTTTTCGGCCTGGCCCTTGGTCACGACCGGCGCGACCAGCAAGCTGTCGCCGAACATCCAGGCATCGACGTCGCCGCTTACCTGCGGGTCATTGGGATAGTCGAAGTACAGTGGACGCACCAGTCCCACGCCATCGGTCGTCGCCGCACGTTCGTAACTGTAGATATAGGGAATCAGCGCATAGCGCAGGCGAATCGCATCCGACGCGGCTTTCTCGGCAATGGGACCGTAGACCCAGGGCTGTCGCTTTTCGCCCACGGTGCCGTGTACGCGGAAAATCGGCACGAACGCCGCAAACTCGATCCAGCGCGCGTAGTTTTCATCATCGGGATGGCCTTTGAAGCCACCCGTGTCCATGCCCCACTTCATCTCGCCGACGTCGATCGCGCTGAGCATGCGTTGACGTTGCGCGGCCATGCTGTCAAAGCCGGTGTCGATATCGCCGGACCACAGGCCGTAGGCGTAGCGCTGCGCGCCCAGATAGAAGTCGCGATTGATGGACCACACGCGGATGGGTGTATACGCGCGCTGCCCTTCGTACAGGGCGCGCTGCATATTGAGGAATTGCGTATCGCTGTCGGTATCGTCAGCCTCGTCATTCCACCAGCCGACGATGCCGGTGTCGAACGAATGCTTCAACGCGGCATTGAAGAACCAGGCACGCACGGCAGCCTGGTCGAAATCCAGCTCGCGCACCGGCTCAAGCGAGAAGTAGTCGGTCGTTTGCGGACGACTGGCGGCCCAATAGCTATGCGCCTGGGCGTAACGTCCTTCTTCGGTGTTCACATGGATGCGCGGCTTCATGATGCCGGTCATGTGCATGCCGAGCTGATCCATCGTCTGCTTCAACGCGCCGCTGGGGCCATCCGGAAATTTTTTCGTGTTCCAGCGGAACTCGCCGTAGTTGTCGTCGCCCCAGGCTTTCCAATCGAAGTCGAAAGTGAAGTTGTCGATCGGGATATGCCGGGCGCGATAGCCGTGCACGATCTCCAGCAATTCCTGCTGGTCGATGCCCCACTGGCTATTGGTAAAGCCCATCGCCCATTTCGGGAACAGTGGTGGCGCGCCGCTGAGGTCGGACAGACCTTTGAAGATCTGCGGCGGCGTGCCGGCTATCACGTCGTAACTGACATCCGGACGGCTGATGCCGCTGACCTTGATATGACCATCGGCAAGATCGAACTTGGCGCCGATGGTGTCCACCAGCACGCCATAACCATGCGTGCTCCACACAAAGGGTGCGCCGGGATAACCCTGTTCACCCGCCTTGACGACCTGCACGCCACTGCGTGTCACGCCTTTCCCCGCAGGTTCGAAGGCATCGTAGCCGCCGATACCATAGAGCGTATCGGCTGCATCACGCCGCAGATCGATACGCTCGTCCATCAGCGTCGCCGGATCCGTTTGCAGCAGGGTATGCCCCTGGCTATCGGCGATCGTCAGGCTGTCAGTGCGCTTGTCCCAGGTCACGGACAGTTCGTCGGTTCCCACCATCGCACTATCGGCGGTGGTGCTGACATGCAGATCGGACAGTGCCTCGTGGCTGGCATGCGGGTCCATCACGATGCCGGGCTGGGTGTTGAGGCCTTCGGGCATGCCGTGGATCTGCACGATGTTCGGCGCGACAAAGCGCAACATAATGCGATCCTTGCCATGCGCCAGGACCATGCCGTGCTGATCCGCGTGTTCAAGCTGGAAGCTTGCAGTGCCGGTATCGGCGAGTCCTGCCTGAGTGGATAAGGTGGCTGTAAGCAACAAACCACTGATGACCCAGTTACGCAGTGTTGTCATCCAACCATCCCTTCTTCAGTACCGGATCTTTACGGCATCGGCGCGCCGTCGCGGCCGGTGCTGCGACCGCGGGGTCGCCCGACTATAACCGCAGTTGTTTCGATGCGGGGAGAATAGACGGCCAGATCCTTGGCCCAAAGCCATGCCGATGCGGGTCGGCATGGCGGAATCAGCCTATTGCAGAATGGCCGTGGCGTAAGGCGGAAGACTGATCTTGCCGGCGCCAAGCACTGCGCCCTGCCCGCTCTGCTTCAGCACTGTAGTGACATGCGCATCCGCCGCCAGCGAAACGGTGCGCGTATCGCGCGAGAGGTTATGGATGACAAGCACCCGCGATTGCGTGTCCTGCAGCATATAAGCGAGCACATGCGGATCATCGACCGGCACGTTGTGCAACACCCCATCGCGTAACGCGCTGATCTGCTCACGCCAGCCGATCAATGTGCGATAGAGATTGAGCAAGGAGTCCGGATCGGCCTGCTCCGCCTGCACCGAGATGTCCGGGCCGTCGCTCGTGCTCCAACCCTTCCACTGCGCGACACCGGCTCCATGGCCGTTGCGATACCAACGCATCGGCTCGCGAATATCTTCATCGGGCTTGGTGCCCTGCATGCCGAGTTCTTCGCCGTAGTAAATAAAAGGATGGCCGGGCAGGGTCAGCAGCAAGGCGGCAGCAAGGCGCATGTGCGCCATGTTGTCGTCGAGCTGGCTCATCACGCGTTCCTGATCGTGATTGGACAGGAACGGCGCGTCGTCAAACTCACCTCTGTCATGCGCACGGTACGCCACATAGGTGTATTCCAGCCCCTTGCCGATGCCGAGGTTGCGCTCCTGCTTCACGCTATTGATCAGCTGGGTGGCGACCGGAAAATTGAACACCGTATTCAACGGGCCCATGTACGGCGTCAGGTCATCCGGATTCTGCCGCGCCACTTCGCCGACCAGCCAGACATGCGGATTCACCGCTTCCAGGCCGTGACGGTATTCGGTCCACCATGTCACGTTCTTCTGCAAGGCCACCGGGCTATCCATGTCCGAGCGCAGATCGTCGTAGATGTGCTGCGCGGCATCGAGACGAAAACCGTCCACGCCCTCGCGCAGCCAGAACTTGCCCACGTCGATCATTTCCTTGCGCACCGCCGGGTTGTCGTAATTGAGATCCGGCATGGCGCTGGTAAACACGCCCACGTAGTACTGGCCGTTCGGCGCGCGATGCCAGGCCGGGCCACCGGTCGCGCTGATGGCTTTGAGATCACTGTTCGGCTTGGCCCACACATACCAGTCGTGATGCGGATCCTTGGGATTCAACGCGGCCTTGAACCAGGGATGCTGATCGCTGGTGTGGTTGATCACCATGTCCATCACCACCTTGATGCCGCGCTTGTGCGCTTCATCCAGCAGGCGCTTGAAGTCCTGCATCGTGCCGTATTGCGGATTGATGCCTTCGTAATCGGTGATGTCGTAGCCGTGATAGCTCGGTGACGGATTGATCGGCATCAACCAGATGGCGCTGACGCCGAGCGATTTGAGGTAATCGAGTTTCTGCGTAACGCCGTTGAGATCGCCAATGCCATCGCCATTGCTGTCGTAGAAGGCGCGCACGAAGATTTCGTAGTAGACGCCCGAGGAAGCTTGCGCGGCAGGCTGCGCGGCCGATGCATCCTGTCGGGCATAAGCGGGAAGGGATAGCAGCAGCGCTGCCACGGCCATCACCGCGGCGCGGAAAAAGGCAGGGAATCTTGGCATGGTGATCTCCCGGGGATGGAGGGCATATATGCGCGCAGCGCAGAATGCTTTGGTAGGTTGGCGGTAGGTTGGTGGTAAGCCGCAGGCGCACCCCAACGTCGTCATGCGCGATCTTGCGCTGAGCCAAGCTTCTTATTGACGCCTTCGCCAGTTGCCTCAGCGCAATCCATGCAGATGGCAATGTTGGGGTGCGCCTGCGGCTTACCGCCAACCTACGTCGCACAACGTAGCAACGACGCCTGTCAGGATAAAAGAACCCGACCCTGCAAGCGTCCGCAGGGCCGGGGAGGGGTAGGCCTGGCATTACGAGGACGATGCCAGGCACTAGGCTTACAGACTCAGGTTGACGCCGCCGTAGAACGTGCGGCCGAAGTACTGGATCGTTCCCGTGTTCGACGGGACGCCGAAATACGTGCGCGACGGCATGTTGTTCAAGTTCAGGATCTGGAACAGCAAGCTCACGTTCTTGGTCAGCTTGTAGGCCGTTTGCAGGTCGATCTCGTTTTCCGAATCGTAGTACACGAACTCGGCATTCACCGCGAGCTGCGAGTCGGAGACCCACTTCGAGCGGTAGGTGTCGGTGATGTTGCCCGAGAACCTGCCATCGTCGTAGAAGATCTGCGCGCTGGCCACGTTACGCGACAGACCTGGGAAGGCCGACAATACCGTGACGCTGCCGTCGGGGTTGCTGGTACCGAACGGACTCTGGGTGAACGCATAGTTCGCACCAAAGCCGAAGTTCGACCAGAAGCCCGGCAGGAAGTGAGTCTTCTGGAACGATGTTTCAAAACCACGCAAGATCGTACCCGGCGCATTGTAAGCCGAGGCGTACGAACCATTGAGGTAGGGCTGCCCTGTCGCCGGATTGGTCGGCACAGTGATGCCGGCCGCGGCGAAATCGAATTGGTTATACGAGACTTCTTGGATATACGTATTGATGTGCTTGACGAACACCCCGGCGGTAAACAGACCGGAGGAGTTGTCGAAGTAGTGTTCGTAATCCAGGTCATATGACATGGCCGTCATCGGACGCAGCAACGGGCTGTAGCCACCCCAGACGTTGAACGTAGCACTCGGGCCACTACCCGCTTCCCAGGAACCCGCACCCGCCAGCATGTAATTGAGCGTCGGGCGCGACAAGTCCTTGGATATCGAGAAGCGGGTCTGGTCGTTGTCGTCCCAGTGGTAGATCAGGTTCGTCGACGGGAGCCACTTGGTATAGCTCATGCCTATATTGAGCGGCACGTAGCTGGTGGAGGTGTAGCCGAACCCATCCGTGATCGGCACGCCGGTACCTGTCGGCACCTCTTCCAGGCCCGCGCTGGACTGCGCGGTATACGCCACACGTACACCAACGTTGCCGGTCAGTTCATGCCCCCACAGCGTGGTATCGATGTCCGCCTGGAAGAACATGTCGCGCACCTTTTCGTCCACGGTGCCGCTCTCCACGCCCGTCCAGGACTGGCCGCTCGGGTTCAGGTCAAGCTGCGGGTTCGCCTTCAGGCCATAGGCCGACAGTACGAGCGGCGTGTTGATCTTCAGGAAACAGGGCATGCCGCTGAACGAACCTTGCCAACACTGCACCGACGTATCGCCGCTGCTGAGCGGCAGGGGCGGTTGGCCACCCGAGGCGTCGCCCGTTGTGAAGTTGTTATTGCCATACACCCACGACGTGCGATCTGCCGTGTAATTCTGATTGTTGATGTATATGCCGGCCTGCAAGTCCGAGAAGACCGCGTCGTTGTCGAAGTCATACTGCAGGCTGGTACGGAACCCCTTGTAGTTCTCGCGGTAGATGTAGGGGGACACGTTGATTGACGTCACCGCCATATCGTTCGGGTTGGTATAGATGCCCGGATTGCCTACCGAGAGTTTACCGATGCTCTCGCCGCTATTGACGAATGTCGCGGACTGGTTCATCAGCGTCGCGGTGGAAGGGTTGCCAAGACCGTTGAACGGCCCAGCCTCGGCCCACAGGTTGTAGTCATTGCTCGAGGAATGCGACAGCGACGCATCCATATCCAGATGCCACGGGCCATCGTTCCACTTCGCGTTCAGCCCCGCGGAGAATACGTTGGAGTCGGTGGTGTCGTTTCCTGACACGGTGGCGTTGGAGAACTGCGCATTAGCCGGAGTCGCCGCACTGGTTATCGTGCCGCTGGTCAGCCCGTTGTACGCGTCAAAGCCGGGGTTGGTGATGGCGACACCGCCATTGTCGTACGCCTGCGAAATATAACCGTATTGATATTTGGTGTTGTCGAACTTGGAGTAGTACGTATCGTCCGTGATCTGCCAATGATCGTCGGGGCGCCACACGATCGTCGACAGATATCCCGTGCGACGTTCTTCACCACCCTCCTGAATCACTTCCGTACCTTCAGGGACATACACCTGCTTACCATTGAGGGAGGTGACCTGCCCCGCCAAACCATCGTATTGCTCAGCGACGTACGGCTGGTACATCTGCGCAAAACCCAGGCCCACGCCCAGCGTGTTGTCCAGGAACTTGCCCTGGTAGGCCACGCTCAGGCGGTAACCTTCCGGGTCTGCGCCGATCACGTCGGGCGCCTGGTCGTTGTAGCTGCCGCGTGCATCGACGTTGAGCGACTGGTCTTTGGAGTTTTCCAGCGGATTGGCCGTCTGCAGGGCGATGGTGCAACCCACGCCGCCTTCGATCAGCGACGCTTCCGAGGTCTTGTACACCGTTGCCTGACTGATCAGCTCGGACGGGTACTGGTCGAACTGGATGTAGTTGCTGCCGCTGGTCGACGGCTGCTCGCGGCCATCCAGCGTGGTCTCGATGAAGTTGCCCGACATGCCGCGGCAGTTGACCTGTGATGCCAAGCCAGAGACGCGCTCGGCCGAGACGCCCGGCAGTCGGGTCAGCGCATCGGCGATGGACTGGTCAGGCAGACCGCCGATGTCGGCGGCTGTCACCACGTTCTGGATGGTGTCGGCATAGCGCTGGTAGTCGATCGATTTCTCGACGCTGCCGGCAAAACCGCTCACCGTCACCGTTGCCAGGCTCTTGGCCAACTCCTGCTGGCTCTTCTGATTGCTGGTGGTCTGGTCGGTGGTGCTGCTATTGGCCGTCGTCGCGGTGCCGCTTGTTCCGTTCTGCTGCGTCGTCGCGGTGCCGGTTGTTCCGTTCTGCTGCGTCGCCGATGCCGGCGCCGACTGCGCGGACACGCCAAAGGCCATGCACAGACCCGTAGACGCTAATGCCAGCGCAAGCACATTTCGCTTGAGTATCACGTTCTCCCCTCCCCCAAAATTTTATTAGTCGCCTGGTTTTCTCATCGCTGGCGGCCAGTCTTCTATCCCGCAACATCAACACTGGCCGCTTGCACGCAGACAGGTGATGTCGTCGGCGTGAACGGATGGTAGGGCGCACTTTTCAAAGCAAACCACACCATGCATACGTATTCATAACTGCACCCCTTACGCACTCATCGCAACGCAACATGCGCTGCTTGCGCAGCCCCCGAGGTGGTCATAAACACGCAGTAAAACGCGCAATTCTCGCATTTTTCACTCGATCACGCGACACGCCGCACACGCTTCATCGCGTTCATGTACGGGCAAGGATGACGCATCCGCAGCACGAATGAATACGTATGCAAGACCCTGCGATTCGGCGCGGGCCAACGGCTAAGCTGCACACCGTTCGCAGCGCTTGGCTATGGAAGCCCAGCGCTTACAGTGGGGTTTTCAATGATCGATGCACCCTGGTGGCGCGGCGCCGTCATCTACCAGATCTATCCACGCAGTTTTCTGGACACCAACCATGATGGTGTCGGGGATCTGCCGGGGATCATCCAGCGGCTGGATTACGTGGCCAGTCTCGGCGTGGATGCGATCTGGATCGCGCCGTTCTTCCGCTCACCGATGGCCGATTTCGGTTACGACATCGCCGACTACCGCGATGTCGATCCGCTGTTCGGCACGCTCGACGACTTCGATCATCTGCTGAGCAAGGCCCATGGCCTGGGCCTGAAAGTGATGATCGACCAGGTGCTCAGCCACACCTCCGATCAGCATGCGTGGTTCAAAGAGAGCCGCGAGAGCCGGGACAATCCCAAGGCCGATTGGTATGTGTGGGCCGATGCCAAACCCGATGGCAGCGCGCCGAATAATTGGCTGTCGCTGTTCGGCGGCTCGGCCTGGCAATGGGAACCGCGCCGCGGTCAGTATTACCTGCACAATTTCCTCGCCGCGCAGCCGGATCTGAATTTCCATAATCCGGATGTGCGCGCCGCCGTGCTCGACGATGTCCGTTTCTGGCTGGACAAAGGCGTTGATGGCCTGCGCCTGGATGCGATCAATTTCTGCTTCCACGATCGGCTGTTGCGGGACAACCCGCCCAAGCCCAAGGACAAGCGCGTCGGGCGTGGTTTCAGCCCGGATAATCCGTACGCCTTCCAGTATCACCACTACAACAATACGCAGCCGGAAAATCTCGATTTTCTCGGCGAATTGCGCAACTTGCTCGATCGTTATCCCACCGCAGTGACACTGGGCGAAATCTCGTCCGAAGATTCACTCGCAACGATGGCCGAATACACGCGCGCGCATCGGCTGCACATGGGGTACAGCTTTGAACTGCTGAGCAGCGATTTCAGCGCAACCTATATCCGTCACACGGTTGAACAACTCGAAGCTCAGGTCAACGAAGGCTGGCCGTGCTGGGCCATTTCCAATCACGACGTGGAACGCGTGCTCACCCGTTGGGGCAACGGCAATGCCTCGCCTCGCATGGCCAATCTGCTGACCGCCATGCTGTGCTCGCTGCGTGGCTCGGTGTGCGTGTATCAGGGCGAAGAACTCGGCCTGACCGAAGCCGAAGTGCCGTTCGAAGCACTGCGCGATCCCTACGGCATCACCTTCTGGCCGAATTTCAAAGGCCGCGACGGCTGCCGCACGCCGATGCCGTGGGACAACAGCGCCTTCGCCGGCTTCAGCGACGTCACACCGTGGCTGCCGATCGAGCCTGCGCACCAGGCACTCACCGTCGCGCAGCAGGAAGCCGATCCGGATTCCATGCTGCATGGCTTTCGCCATTTCATGCAGTGGCGCACGGGGCTGCCGGCCCTACGCCTGGGCACGATCCGTTTCCTCGATGTGCCGGAACCCTTGCTGGCCTTTGTGCGCAGCCATGACGGGGAACAGATTCTGGCGGTCTTCAATCTCGGCAAGCAGACGCAAGCGCTGAGCCTGCCCGGTTTCGAGACGGCGCAAACGCTGGCCGGCCACGGGCTGCAGCAGGGCACGCTGGCCAATGGCCGGTTGCAACTGCCGGGGCATGGCGTGCTGTTCGCACGTCTGACCAAAGCCTGAATCGGGCCTTCTGCCCCGATGGCGGACTGTTACGCCGCCTGGGCGTCCCAACGCCGCACCGCGGCCCGCAAGGCGACCGGCAAAAGTTGCTAATGCAACCACTTACGCATGCTGCCAACCTGTCGCCGCCGCGGGAAAGAAGGGTTAAAATCCTGTAGTTCCGGCAGGGCGCACCGCATGATCCCCGTTTGGACGGTTCTTCAGTGACCGCATGCAGGCCCTGAAATCCGGCATACGACGCGCTCCCCCATGGCCATCTAGCGTGCATGCCCGCGCATGCGCGGCCCGGTCATAGTGACGCCGGTGTCGCCCCCGCAATTGAGGAACACAGGTTTTGAATACAGCGAACGATACGGCAGCACAGCAGCGTAACCCAGGCGTAAGTGGCATGAGCCTGTATGTTCCCCAGCCGCGCGTCCCCTTGCAGGACTGGTGTGAATGGACCGGCAACTCCTGGGACAAAGTGCAAGCCGTGGTAGGTCGCAGCTTCCGCAGGCCGGCGCCTTATGAAGACGCCTACACGATGGCCGCCACCGCGGTGCTGCGCCTGATTCGCCAGTACAACGTCGATCCGCGCAACATCGGCCAGCTCTCGCTCGGCACGGAGAGCAGCAAGGACAATTCCGCCGGCGCCGTGATCGTGCGCGGCATGGTCGATCGCGAACTGGAACGCCTGGGATTGCCGCGCCTTTCCCGCCAGCTGGAAGTCCCCGAATTCAAGCACGCCTGCCTCGGCGGCGTGTACGCGCTCAAGAGCGCACTGCGTTATGTCGCCTTCGACGCCAAGGGCAAGCAGGCGATTGTGGTGTGCAGCGATATCGCCGAATACGAGCGCGGCTCCAGCGGTGAACAGACCCAGGGCGCCGGTGCGGTGGCCATGCTGGTCGAAGCCGATCCGAAATTGTTTGAAGTGGACCTGGCCCATGCCGGCAGCGCGTCGGATTATCGCGGCCCGGATTTCCGCAAGCCGTTTGCACGCCATTTCGATCAGGATTACGGCCAGCGCAGCAAGCGTGCGCATGACTTCCCGGTCTTCAGCGGCAAGTACTCCACCTTCGCTTATCTCGACGAAACCGGTCAGGCGGTGGATGCGATGCTGGAGCGCCTGGGCATCTCCGATCTGGACTTCATCAACGGCGCGGATGGCCTGTTCTTCCATCGCCCGTACCACATGATGCCGCTGCAGGCGCTGGCCTTCATCTACGCTCGCGCATTGGCGCGCGCGCCGCAACCCAACGCTGAATTCCAGGCCCTGTGCGAACAGGCTGGCGTATCGGCCGAGGGCGTGGTCGAGGAATGCCGCAACAAGCCGGATCTGTATGGCGAATTCGTCCGCCTCGGCGGCGGCGCTGACGCCGCACAGGAACCGCATCCGCTGACCACCAAGCTGTCCGGCGTGGTGCGTAAGAGCGCGGCCTTCCAGAAGCTGCTGGCCGAACGGGTGAAGCTCGGCACCGATTGGGCGATGGAGTTGGGCAACCTGTACACCGCGGCGCTGCCGGCGTGGATTGCCGCAGGCTTCGAGCAGGCGCTGGAAAGCAACACCGACTTGTCGCATGCCAGGCTCTACGCGATCGGTTACGGCAGCGGCGATGCGTCAGAAGCGATTCCGTTAAAGGTGGTGCCGCAGTGGCGCGAAGCTGCCGGCAAGATTGGCTTCCGCAAGGCGCTGGCCGCGGCCACGGATCTGTCGCAGCAGCAATACGAAGCGCTGCATGACGGCAAGCACGCCGAGTTGAGTTGCCCGCCGCGCGATCAGTTCAGGATCGCACGCACCGGCAACACGTACGAAGCGTCGTTCCAGGACCTCGGTGTGGACTATTACGAGTTCGTGCCCTGATCTTTATCGCAGCACCGTCATTCCGGCCGCTACCGGAATGACGGTGAGCAAGCGGCAGTTTCCACCACACAGCTGGAACAGCCACTCGCCGCCGATCGCATCGCCAACCGGCAAGATCGGATCGATCACCGCAACCGCGCCTTCAACACCTGCTCCGAATCCCGTAGTCCCAGCTCATAGGCATCCCGCACCGTCGTTTTCGGTGTGCAGTCCCAGGTCGAGACAGGGATGCGCTGACTCGGCTGCCAATACGTCCGCCCCAGCCAGGTAAACAGCGGCGGAAGCTTCGGATAGTGACGCGTAAGCATCACCAGCGTACTCGATCGCTCCTGCTCGGACTGCGGAGGAATCGGCGCGTTATCGGTATAGCCGCCATCGATGGCGTGCTCATCCCCCACCAGGCGGGCGGCCATCAAGGGCGGCGCCGAAGCCGCCGCAATCAGAATCGCCCGCGCGACTTCGAAGCTGTCACAGTCATTCAACACCATGAAGTCCTGCCGAAGCCCCAGCAACCCGGGGAGTCGAGGGTGAATGCTGTTCCACAGGTACTTGTCGACCAGATAGGCCAATGTTCCCGCCGCCACCGACCCTCTCACACCAAGCAATCGCGCGGGCCGCGTAAGGGCCACGGTAAGACGCGACGAAGACTGGCGTAGCGTGGAAAACGTAGCCGACGTGAGGAACGACTCGATCCACGCGGGATACATGTACTGGTGCGCGAACTTCAGCTTCAGTTTTGACAGCGCCGACCAATCGAAAATCTTTGGATTGCCTGCATAAAGCCTCAAGCAGGCATGGAATGCCGTATCAGCGCTTTCCGCGAGAAAGGACGCCGCAACAGCCGCCCCCGCACTGGTGCCGACCAGTTGTGCTGGCAGACGCACATGATGCTTCACCAGCTGCCGCAACGCCCCCGCCTGCCACCAGCATCGGTTCCCTCCGCCGGCGAGGACCAGGGTTTCGACCCTGTTGAAGTCGAGTGTGCGAACTTCATCGACCTTCCCAAGCATAGGTTCCTTTCCTGTGTAAGGTCACCGGCTTTGCAAGCTTGGCATTCGCTTCAAAGCATACGCCATCGAATCACCCGATTCGAAATTCACCCATGCGAACGCGCAATGCCGCATGGAGCAACCGACCGGCGACGCCGCGAAAAGACTTTTAGTGCATGTTCGCTGCCGCTCATTGCCGTATTTATCGTCATTCGCACAGAACACCCAATGGGGAGCCGCAAAGCTGTCACCTCTTATAAACGTGACCCATTAGCCAGCTCAAGCCCAAACCGCGAGCCTTTCAGACTTGTCTGATCCAATCCCCAGGAACACCGAGTATAGATTGCGGCGGAACAGATCGGAGCGGCCGCAGAGCAAGGAGTTCACGGATGTACTGTTTATGTTCTGACGCATCACACGACGACATCATGAGCAAGCAGCAACTAGATCCGCTGCCATTTCACCTGATGATCGACGCCTATACGAAATGTGCAGAGGGATGCGGTTCCTGCATCGAAGCATTGCGCGAAAGATTTGAGATGGAATACTCCGACGCTCATGGGGCCACATCCGTCGAGGCCGCATGACGATGCTCTTTCCCTCCATATTCGCCCGTCTCGAAGAGAACCGATGGAATCTCGGGACCGACATCCGCTGGCAGGATTTCGACGCATCGAAACTCACCGAGCGGCAGCTTCACGGCATAAAGATGAATGCCATTCTCGAATGGTCCGCCATGCCGACCGCAGAAATGTTTCTGCGCGACAACAGTCATGACGCGGATTTTTCGGCCTTTATCAGCATCTGGTTCTTCGAAGAGCAGAAACACAGCCTGGTTTTACTGAAGTACCTGAAGCAATTCGCTCCGGAATTCTGCCCCACCGAAGAGGAACTATCGGCTGTACGTTTTTCATTTGACAGCGCACCGCCACTGGAAAGCCTCGCCCTGCACTTCTGCGGTGAAGTAAGACTCAACCAGTGGTATCGCTGCGCCAGCGCCTACCATGACGAACCCGTCATTCGACAGATTTACAGCACACTGGCCAATGATGAGGCGCGGCATGCACGCGCGTATCTGGACTATATGCGCAAGTCGCTGAAATCGAAGACACGCGAGGCATCACTGGCATTCGCGAAGATTGGCGTCCTGATGACCAATGCTCGCCTGAATAAGGCCATGCATCCGACTAATCTGCATGTCAACAAGCGCCTCTATCCCGACGACACCGTCAACGGACGCTTACCCGATCCGGAGTGGCTGGAACATTGGTTGAGCAACGAGATCCGTTTCGACAGTCAGTGGGAAAAGAAAGTCGAGCTGGGCATTCTGAGCAACTTATCCGGACTGCTCGGCCACGAGTTTCCAAACTCGCACGCACTTCGCAGCTACCACAAGCACCTCACCAAAACAGCGGCCGCAGCATAAGGACGACGCCATGGCCACCCAGGCAGATATCGCTTACCACTACGACGTTGCGAACGATTTCTATGAAGCGTTCCTCGACAAGGAACATCGCGCTTACAGTTGCGGAGTCTGGAAGGCCGCAAAAACGCTGGAAGAGGCACAAACGGCGAAGCTCGATCGACTTTGTCGCTACGCCCACGTAGTTCCGGGAGACCGCATCCTGGATGTCGGTTGCGGCTGGGGCGGGCTGATGCACCACGCCGTCGCTCGATTTGGCGCGACTTCTGCGCACGGACTTACGCTAAGCAGAAATCAATACGACCACGTGCACGCAAACGCGACGCCGTCCATCTCGGTTGAACTTTGCTCATGGGCGGACTTCAAGCCTGCGTCACCTCCTTACGACGCCATCATTTCCGTCGGAGCTTTCGAACATTTCGCATCCATGGAAGATCGGCGAATTCAGCGCCAACGCGACGTCTATCGCCGCTTTTTCGAATGGTGCCAAGACGTATCGTCCACCGATGCCTACATAGGCCTGCAAACGATCGTCTCCGCACGAACCCCACAAAACACCACCGAGGTTCGCGACACCCGATACCTTCTTGAAAGAGTATTCCCCGGCTCAGCGCTACCCAGCATCAGCGACATTCAGGCAGCGACACTGGATCTCTACGAAATCTCGTCATCCAGACGGATCGGACTGGACTACGCGCACACACTCAAGCACTGGAACGAACGGCTACTGGGCAGCCGCCCATTCATCGTGGCGAATTATGGTGAAGCGGTGTTCGAGCACTACCGAACCTACTTCCAGTCGGCGATACGCAGTTTTCAATCAGGCGTGGTGGACCTTTTTCAAGTGTCCTTGAAACGCGCTACGACCACGCGCCAAAGCGGCAAACGATGACGCGATGCAAAATCCATCAGAAACCGACCGCGCTTTTTCCCATGCCCGTGATTTCGATCCCATGCCATTCGAGATCGATTTCACGGGCTATATGAGCAATACCGTCGTGGTCCGATGGATGGAGATGCTTCGCGTCCAGATGATGCGCAGGTACTTTTCGGAAATTGACACCGGCTCTTGGGAACACCTGTCGGTCGTCACCAGGACCGAAATCCATTACGCGAACCCCGTCCGATATGGCGAACTCATTCGAGGTACGACCTGGGTGGAAGATATCGGCAGAGCACGATGGCGCGTTGGCTTCGCGTTTCAGAACACGTTTCAACGAAACCTCGCCATCAGCGCACGACAGGACGGCACCTTCCTGAACCCGGAGTCGCTCCGCCCCGTACGCGTACCGGAAATCATTCGAAAGAGGTTTTTTGCCCTTACCCATGCGGTGGCTTAGCACCGGTCCACCTACCCGATAAATCCTTTCCATCCAAAAGGAGCCCGCGATGCACACGGCACAGAAGCCAGCCAAGAAGAACGACGTAGGTTTTGCAGATAAACCCGCCATCGGGGTGCTGCGCGCCCTGTTCCCGATCCTGTCCAGGATTGCCCCTGCCGTGGCTACGAAGCTTGCACTCCGCATTTTCCTTACCCCGCAGCGCTTCAAGACGCCTGAGTGGGAAATGCCATACCAGAATTCCGCCAAGCGCTCTGCGGTCATCGTCAATGGCAACCGTGTCGAAACGTATACCTGGGGCAGAGGCGTCAGGAAAATTCTCCTGTGCCACTCATGGGGCGGCCGGGGCACCCAGCTCGCTCACTTCATTCGACCACTGGTCGAACGCGACTATACCGTGGTGACCTTCGATGCACCTGCGCACGGCCGCTCCACCGGCAAGCGCACCGACATGATGGAGTACTCCTCGACCATCCACGAAATGGTGAAAAGACACGGAGGCTTTGATGCCATCATCGGTCATTCGTTCGGTGCCGGAAACACGATGTTCTCAAAGCATCTATATGGATTTGATGTCAGGAAGATCGTCCTTATTGGCTGCTTTGCCCACGGCGCCTGGGTGATGGATCGCTTCAGTGAAATCCTCAATATTCCCGGCAAGATAGTGCTGCGCATGCGCAAATTGCTGGAAGAAAAGTACGACAACCGCCTCAAGTGGGACGAGCTGGACATCGTCAGCATGGTAGATAGGGATACCTCCCGTGTCATGTTGGTTCACGACAAGGACGATAAAGAAATACCCTATTTCAATGCGATGAAATTCCTGGAGTCTTGCCGGGACAAGGTGGTTTTCCTTGGCTCCAACAAGCTGGGCCATCGGCGGGTTCTGCGCGATTCGCGGGTTATCAACGTGGTGTGCGACTTCATCGCTGCGACCTGACACTGGCTTATCCCGGGCCACGTACCACCCGCACCCACCTTTGGCTAGACTCACCCCCGTCATCACACAAAGATGGGCCGGACGTGCCATGTTCAAGCTGAAGGGCATGCTTTCGCTTCAATCCGACGACCAGACGCTGGGCGGTGCTGACCGCATCGCCCTGCTGGCGAAAATCGGTGAAACCGGATCGATCACCGCCGCCGCCCGCGCCGTAGGCATGAGTTACAAGGGCGCCTGGGATGTGATCGACGCCATGAACAACCTCTCCGACGAGCCGCTGGTCATGCGCGTGGTGGGCGGCAAAGGTGGCGGCGGGACGCGTCTGACCGAACGCGGACAGCGGTTGATCGAAGCCTTCGCGGCGCTCGAAGACGTGCATCGCCGTTTCCTTGAACAGTTCGAAACGCTCGCCGATGCTTCCGCCTCCGACATCAAGCTGATCAGGAGCCTTATGTTCCGAACCAGTGCACGCAATCAGCTGTCGGGCCGAGTGGTGGCCATCCACAAAGGCGTGGTCAACGACACCGTCGAACTGGCGCTTCCCGGCGGCGAACATGTGGTGGCCTCGCTGACCAGCGAAAGCACGCATGATCTAGGACTCGAGATCGGCACCGAGGCGATCGCGCTGATCAAGGCCTCATCCGTGCTGGTGGGATTGCCGGATGAGAGCATGCGCTTGTCCGCACGCAATCAATTCGCCGGCACGGTGACCCAGGTCACCTTCGGCCCCGTCAACACCGATATACGCATCCGGCTTGCGGGAGGAGCGGCGATGTGCGCCATCGTGACCACTGAAAGCGCCCAAGCCCTGGGTCTGGAAGAAGGCGTGGCAGTGGTGGCGATCGTGAAGGCGTCCAGTGTGATCCTGGGGACCAGCCGCTAACTCGTCCGCCGCTGCTCCGGCACCTGTCAGCAATGACCAGCATGGTTGAACCGTCGCTTTTTCTCACCCAAACCGGCATATACTCGGCCTCATAACGCTCCGGTTTGAGCGCAGGGTGAGCCAAACAGATGCTTTTCGACAGCAGATGTATCGCCATCTGGCGAGGGCGTGGCCTGTATCTGCAAAAAGTCGCCGCGGCGTTCCTGCTCGGATGCCTCACCCTGCCCGCTTCCCCGCTGCACGCACAGGCCAATCAAACACCACCGGCGACGATCCGCGTCGTAGTGGATGACCAGCCACCCATCACGCTCGATCGCCCGGCCCTGGCCAGCATGCAGCGCACCAGCGTCGATACGGCGGCCACTCACCACGAGCCATCTGCGCATTGGCAAGGCGTTGCGCTGGAAGATGTTCTGCAACACGCCGGCGCACCTGGCGGCGAACAACTGCGCGGACATGGCATGACCACCATCGTGCGTGTCACCGCCTCCGATCACTACCAGGTGATCTTCAGCCTTGGCGAACTCGATCCGATGCTCGGCAACGAGCAAGTGATTCTTGCCGACACGCAGGACGGTCATCCGCTGGGCAAGGACGGTCCCTTCCGCCTGATCGTGCCCGGTGACAAACGGCCGGCGCGATGGATACGCAATGTCACGACGATTGAGGTAACCAGCACCACCACGCACTCACCTTCGCGCTGATCCATTCCAGCACCACGCGGACGGTGATTGCGTTTCACCACACACTCATGGGGAAACTTCCACATGCTGAAGCGATGGATAGTTGCCAGTACGGCTGTTGCGTTGATAGTCACCAGCATCACTGCGCAGGCCGATGCGTCAGGCGCCGCAGCCCCTCAAGGCGCCGAACCAGCTCCGGCTGCTCCACCTGCCCCTGCGGCCTGCTCAAGCACCCAGGAGTTCTTCGACACGGATTGCCCGCTGACCTGGCATGGCATCACCCTGTACGGCGCCTACGACATCGGCGTGGGCTGGGTCAGCCACGGCATGCCGACCAATGGCCACAACTATGAAGGCGAGTCGCTGGTCAATCGCAACGGCAATCGGTCTCGATATCTCATTGAACCCAACAACCTGCAGCAGACCGGGGTAGGCATTCGGGCCAAGGAGCCGATAACGGACGGCTGGTCCGTGGTGTTCAACGGTTCGACCGGCTTTGATCCGCAATCTTTCGAACTCGCCAATCTGGCAGCCACCAATACCATCAACAACGGCCGGGCCAGGCAGAACTATTCGTTCGCCGGCGATGGCGCGCGTGCGGGCCAGGCATTCAATGACGAAATCTATGGCGGACTGTCGTCGACGGATTTCGGCACGCTCACGTTTGGTCGTCAACGTGCGCTCGGCACCGATGCGACGCTCTTATACGATCCGGCCGGTGGCGCCTATGCCTTTTCATTCATCGGCTATAACGGCCTGATGGCTGGCGGCGGCGACACGCAGGACACCCGTTGGGACAACTCCATCAAATATCGCCTGACCTATGGTCCGGCTCATTTTGGTGTGATGTATAAATTCACCGACGGCGAGGGCGGCTGCTACTCCGCTTCCGCGACCTGGACGGCCGCGACATGTACGCCGGAACAGACCCATAACCAAGCCTATGGATTCGACCTCGGTGGAACCTACGACAAGTTATCCGCCGACGTCGTCTATCAGCATGTCGACCAGGCGATCAGCGTGCTCAATCCGCTGCTGGGGCCCGAGAGTCTGACGCAGCCTTATCAGTCGACCCTCAACAGCATCAATACCAACCCGATTACCGGCCCCAATCTGATCGGGACGGCCAACACCGAATACGGCATCGTGACCAACAACAGCGCCATCATGGGCGCTGCCAAATATACGTGGGATGCGTTCAAATTCTTTGTCGGCTACGAGCACATCCGGCAGATGAATCCCACCAACCCTCTGGGCGTGGGTGCCTCAGCCCAGGGCGGCTACCTGCTGAGCGGCGTCGAAGACGACAATCTGGACCGGCCCAAGGTCGTGCAGGTCTGGTGGTCGGGCGTGAAATACGCGCTGGACAGCAAAACCGACATCACGGCGTCCTACTACCATGAGCTGCAGGACAACTTCCGCGTTCCGTCGACCTGCTCGTCAATCGCCGGATACCGCAGCTCCTGTGGCGGCACCCTCAACGAAGTGTCGCTCTACATCGATCATCACTTCACCAAGCGTTTCGACGCCTATGCCGGTGTTGCCTATTCCGATGTGAGCGGCGGCCTGGCCATCGCCATTCCGCACGGCCCCGGCGTGCCCTATTACCACGACAACAACCTTGCGCCGACGATCGGTGCTCGCTTCATCTTCTGATCGTCGTGACTTTCTGCTGAGCAAAACCGCGCAAATCGTTCGCATGCGCTTTTCTTCCACCGGGTATGCCGCCTATGATCGGCGGCATCACACCGGGACATTCACATGCGCGCCATCCTTTTCATCATCGGTGTCGCCCTGCTGGTCGGCGGCCTTTGGGTCGTATTCGGCAACGGCGGCTATACCGAAACCGACACCGTGTTTCAGCTCGGCACCGCCAAACTCACTGCCACCCATCACAAGGCCTTTCCCGAGTGGATGGGCATTGCAGGCATCGCAGTCGGCGCCTTGCTCGCACTCGGCGGCATTTTCTCCAAACGCTGACGCGCGTAATGCGTAGGCTGGGTAGGTTGGGTTAGCGCAGCGTAACCCAACGGATCTTCATCGAAGCAACAAACACCGTTGGGTTACGCTGCGCTAACCCAACCTACCCAACCTACCTGAGCCTCCGGATTGCCGGAGCCGGCCGGCCGCTCAGCGGCTACAATGCGCCGGATGGATGTCTCCCACCTGATCGATTCGCTCAACGATGCGCAGCGCGAAGCCGTCTGCGCACCACCCGGCCATTATCTGGTCCTCGCCGGCGCCGGTTCCGGCAAAACGCGCGTGCTTACCCATCGCATCGGCTGGCTCAGCCAGGTCGATCGCGTACCGCCGTGGGCCATCCTGGCGGTGACATTCACCAACAAGGCCGCCGGCGAAATGCGCGCGCGCCTTGACCACCTGATTCCCGGCGGCACGCAAGGACTCACCGTAGGTACGTTCCATGGCATCGCGCATCGCTTGTTGCGCCGCCACTGGCGCGAAGCGGGCTTGCCGGAGAGTTTCCAGATCCTCGACGCTGACGACCAGCAACGCCTGGTCAAACGCGTGATCGCCGGCCTGGGCCTGGATGAGGCGCGTTTTCCGCCGCGCCAGGCCACCTGGCAGATCAACAGCTGGAAAGACGAAGGCAAGCGCGCGGAAAACATCGAGCACGAACAGCACCCGGTCACGCGCACCCTGGTGCAGATCTATCAGGCCTACGAAGACGCCTGCCGCCGCGCCGGCCTGGTCGATTTCGCCGAACTGCTGTTGCGTGCGCACGAACTGTGGCTGAAGCAACCGGCCGTGCTGGAGCATTACCAGCAACGCTGGCGTCACCTGCTGGTCGACGAATTCCAGGACACCAACGCCTTGCAGTACGCCTGGATCCGCGTGCTCGCCGGCCAGACCGGCCAGGTCTTCGTCGTCGGCGACGACGACCAGTCGATCTACGGCTGGCGCGGCGCCAAGGTGGAAAACGTGCAGCAATTCCTGCGCGATTTTCCCGGCGCACGCACGATCAAGCTGGAACAGAACTATCGCTCCACCTCCAACATCCTCAAGGCCGCCAACAGCGTGATCGAACGCAATGGCAACCGCCTCGGCAAGCAGCTGTGGACAGCCGGCGAGGAAGGCGAACGCATTGCGGTGTACGCCGCCTACAACGAACAGGATGAAGCGCGCTTCGTGATCGAGCGCATCCGCGAATACATCGCCGAACATGGCGATGCGAAGGATTGCGCCATCCTCTACCGCTCCAATGCGCAATCGCGCAATTTCGAAGAACAGCTGATCCAGCACGATATTCCCTATCGCGTGTACGGTGGTTTGCGCTTCTTCGAGCGTGCGGAAATCAAGGATGCGTTGTCCTATTTGCGATTGACTGCAAACCGGCATGACGATGCGGCGTTTGAGCGTGCGGTGAATACGCCGCCGCGTGGCATTGGTGATCGCACGCTGGATGTGTTGCGGCGGCGTGCGCGTGGCGAGAGTGTGTCGATGTGGGAAGCGGCGTTGAATGAGCTGAGCACGGGCTCCGAGCTTGCGGGTCGTGCGAAGAACGCGGTGAAGAACTTTCTGGCCATGGTCGAAGACATGGCGCGCACCTTTGCTCCCTCTCCCCTCCGGGGCACGCGGGGAGAGCACATGGATGTGCTCGGCTCTGAGGAGCGAGGAGAGGGCTGGGGTGAGGGGTCACTCTTGCCGGAAGCCCCCGCTCCGAACAGCCCCTCACCCAACTCTCTCCCCGGAGGGGCACGCGGGGAGGGGCCAGGGATGGCCCCGGCTTTGAGGAGCGAGGAGAGGGCTGAAGCTCTGCCGCTCGCTGAACAAATCGACCATGCGATTGTGCAATCCGGCTTACGCGAGTTCTACGAAAAAGACAGCCGCGGCAACGCGGAATCGCGCGTGGAAAACCTCGACGAACTGGTCAACGTCGCCAGCCGTTTCGAAATGACACCCGACGACATCGAAGCCGGCCTGAGCGAACTCTCCGCGTTTCTTTCCCACGCAGCACTGGAAGCTGGCGAAGGCCAGGGCGACTCATGGGACAACTGCGTGCAATTGATGACACTGCACTCGGCGAAGGGACTGGAATTCCCGCTGGTCTTCCTGGTCGGCCTGGAAGAAGGCCTGTTTCCCAGCCAGCGCTCGGTGGAAGACGAAGGCCGCCTGGAAGAAGAACGCCGCCTCGCCTACGTCGGCATCACCCGCGCACGCGAACGATTGGTCATCACGCACGCCGAATCCCGCCGCATGCACGGCACCGAAATGCTCGCACGCCCCTCGCGCTTCCTCGGCGAAGTTCCACCATCGCTGCTGGACGAAGTACGCCCGCGCGTGCAAGTCAGCCGCCCGCTGTACGCCGGACGCTTCGCCGAACCGGCGCCGTCTTTGAAAGAAGACCTGCCCGTGAAACTCGGCCAACGCGTCAGCCATCCCAGCTTCGGCGAGGGCGTGGTGGTGAGTGCCGAAGGCAGCGGCGCGCACACGCGGCTGCAAGTCAATTTTGAGAGCGCCGGCAGCAAGTGGCTGGTCGCCGCGTACGCCAATCTGACGCCGCTTTAGGGGCAAAGAGAGAGTGGAGAGGAGTGAGAAGTGAGAGAAGGGCTTTACCACCTTGCTCCTGCTTTGCACCCTCTTCGCTCACGGACACACGACACCCTATCTACGATAAGGAAAAGACAGAGAAGAGCAGCGAGAGAGCGACGCCTTTCTCTCACTTCTCACTCCTCTCCACTCTCTCCTAGCTCCCAGCCTTCCGCCATGAACGCCCGACACCCCATCCGCGACAGCGCACGCCAACTTGTCAACGTCCAGCAGCAACTGGCGCAGATCTACAAGCGCATGCCCTGGCGGCATCGTTTGCTCAAGGGGCTGTTCCTCGGTCTACAGGCCTTGTCCAGCGCGAGCCTGAGTTACTGGCTGGGCCTGCTGCTGCATACGCAGCAGGCGTTCTGGGCGGTGCTCACCGCCATCTCGGTGACGCAGCAGACCTATATCGATACCCGCAACTCCTCGCGCGACCAGGTGATCGGCGCGGCGATCGGCGCCGCCGTGGCGATTGCCGCCACCTATGTGCTCGGTGACAGCTATGCGTGCTACGCCGGCACCATGGTGGCGGTGATCATGCTGTGCTGGTGCTTCAACGTGGGTAATGCCGGCAAGTTGAGTGCGACGACCGCCACCATCGTGATGCTGGTACCGCACGAAGGTGCGTTTTGGACGGTGGCCTTGACCCGTCTGGGCGAAGTCACCCTGGGCATTGCCTGCGCCCTGGTCGTCACCGGCATCGCGCACTGGCTGGAGCGGCGCTGGCTGGATGGCGGCACGGCCACCCATGCGGACCAGTGACCCCCAGCCGGCAGGCTGACCTTTCGCGATATTCCAATATGATGGCGCCGTACTGTGCGACCCCAACCAAGGCAGGGACCGCAATCGATGGCGAAACTGATCCCCTCCCGCAATAGCTGCCTGCCCCAGATGCAGACCGGCGAGAAACGCTTTTCCGAGCGGCTGGAGCAAAAGCTCGAGGACGATTACCTGCTGTGGTACGACGTGCCGATCGGCGCACGCCAGACCCGCCCCGACTTCGTCGTGTTCCATCCGCGCCGCGGTTTGCTGGTGCTGGAAGTGAAAGACTGGAAGCACGAAAACATCACCGCCGCCGACAAGACCCAGTTCACCCTGATCACCACCCACGGCGCGGTCAAAAAGCACAATCCGCTGTTGCAAGCGCGCGCCTACGCGCTGGAAATCAAGGTGATGCTGGAGCGCGATCCGGCGCTGCGTCATCCGGCCGGGCATCGCCACGAAGGCCACCTGCTGATGCCGTGGGCCTACGGCGTGGTGTTGAGCAACATCAGCCGCAAGCAATTTGAAGACGGCAACCTGCAGGAAGTGATTCCCGCCCACCTGGTGATCTGCCGCGATGAGATGTACGACACGGTCGATCCGGAGGCGTTCCAGGAACGCCTGTGGGCGATGTACACGCAAGCCTTTCCCTGCGCGCTGACGCTACCGCAGATCGATCGCATCCGCTGGCACATGTTCCCGGAACTGCGCGTGGAATGGGGCGAGGGACAATTCGGCCTGCCCTACGGCAACGACACCGAAGCCAGCACCGCCGTCGCCATCCCCGATCTGGTCCGCGTGATGGATATGCAGCAGGAGCAGCTGGCGCGTTCACTCGGTGACGAACACCGCATCATCCACGGCGTGGCCGGTTCCGGCAAAACCATGATCCTGGGTTATCGCGCCATCCATCTGGCGCGCAGCCTGGCCAAGCCGATCCTGGTGCTCTGCTACAACAAAACCCTGGCCGGACGGCTCGATCAATTGATGGGCGAGCGCGGTCTCAGCGACAAGGTGCAGGTCTACAACTTCCACAAGTGGTGCCTGAAGATGCTGGAGGCATACCACGAGCCGCTGCCCGAGCAAGGCGAAGGTTTCTTCGAGGCGATGGTCGAGCGCGTGATGAGCGGCGTCGAGCAGGGACGCATTCCGCGCTTCCAGTACGGTGCGGTGCTGATCGACGAAGGTCACGACTTCGAGCCGGAGTGGTATCGGCTGATCGTGCAAATGGTCGATCCGGATACCAATGCCCTGCTCGTGCTGTATGACGATGCGCAGAACATCTACGGCAAAACCGATCGTCCCGCCTTCACCTGGAAGAGCGTCGGCGTGCAGGCGCAGGGCCGCACCACCATCCTGCGCATCAATTACCGCAATACGCTGGAAATCCTGTCGGTGGCGCGGCGCTTCGCGCATGAACTGCTCGACGAACGGCCGGGCGATGAAGACAGCGTGCCGCTGATCGCACCGGAAAGTGCCGGACGCCGCGGCGCGGTGCCTGAATTGATTCGCAGCGATAATGCCGGCGCCGAGCTGCGCGCCGTAGTGGATCGCGTGCGCCACGAGCACGAGCGCGGACGTGCGCTGTCGGAGATCGCGGTGATCTTTCGGCATAAATGGGAAGGCGAAAAAATCCAGCAGGCGCTGGAGCAAGCCGGCGTCGCCTGCCGCCTCGCCGAGAGTGTCGGCAAGCGTTCGCTGTTCAGTGCCGAAGACAGCGTCAAGCTGGTCAGCATGCACTCCAGCAAGGGTCTGGAATTTCCGGTGGTGATCATTCCCGGTCTCGGCGCAATGCCGAAGCACAGCGATGATGAAGCGCAGGAAGCGCGCCTGTTGTATGTCGCGATGACGCGTGCCACCGAGCAGCTGGTGCTGATGCATTGTCAGGAGTCGGTGTTTACGGCGCGCATTCGTGCTTCGATCAATGACATTCAAGCGCAGCTTGCAGGTGTTCCACGGCTGGCCGCACAAAGTTAGCCGCACCGCGCATTGCTCCCTCTCCCCTCCGGGGAGAGGGTCGGGGTGAGGGGCCGCGCTTGCCATAAACGCCGTCGTTAACACACATCTTCGCTTCGATGTATCGAGGCTCCGTAAGCAACTGCATCGCAAGAGTGGCCCCTCACCTCGATCCTCTCCCCGGAGGGGAGAGGAAGAAAAGCAGCGCGCCGATACATCACACTTGCGAGCCTTGGCTCCCTCTCCCCTCCGGGGAGAGGGTTGGGGTGAGGGGCCGCGCTTGCCATAGATGCCGTCGTTACGACGATCTTCGCTCGAATGTTTCGAGGCTATGCAAGCAAATTCTTCGCAAGAGTGACCCCTCACCCCAGCCCCCGGATCAAGTCCGGGGCAGGCTCTCTCCCCGAAGGGGAGAGGGAGCAAAGCTGACGCGGCGAATTTTCCTTTGCGAAAATTTCGCCCCTTCTTGAACACCATCGATCTTGCTTATGCAATCGTATGCGGGTCGGGCGTGCCCATCCGAAGCGATGACCACGGCACGCCCGACACTAGAGAAGTAGCGCGGATCGCCTGGGAGGCACCCCAAACGATCCGCTGGCCATAACAAACTGAAGGACAGTTCACCATGGTTATCCCCGATTTTACGGCACGCACGCCTACGCGTGACCCCGCCAAGCCAACATCAGCGCTACTTCACCGCCGCTCAGACTGCGCGGCGTCGGGCCCAAGTGGGTAATCGTCCTAGCGGAAGTTGCACATTCCGCTGAAACGAGCAGGTTTTCCTGCAGTCCCTTCGCCCGTGCGCAATGCGCGGGCGACCTAAACGCGTGGAGAACGCCGATGGAAACCACCTACATCGACCCGTTCGGGTTGAAGCACTACCTATTGTCTGAAGACGACTACATCGAGCTGAAAAACCTTCAACGCCTGTTGTTGGCCATGGCGAACGTCGCCGCCGACGAGGCGTCGCCTACCGACGACGATGGCACCGTGATGATTCCCCGCTGGGAAATGCAACTCACGTTTCAGCTGATCAGCCGACTGATCGGCGAGGCGCTGGAGCAATTGGAGCAGAACAACCGCATCGAACATCGGGATCACAAGCGGCACTGATCCAGCGCAAGCCGATGGTTTGGTAGGTTGGGTTAGCGCAGCGTAACCCAACGATGGTTGTCGCTTCGACGGAGACCCGTTGGGTTACGCTTCGCTAACCCAACCTACCCAACCTACCCGACCTACCCGACCTGCCAGCCACAACGCCGGTTGGGGCACCCGGACCTGCGGGCCTTACCCATATCAAATCTAAACGCAGGCTCTTGCTGTGAAACCCGACCGGCATACCCCGGTCCATAACTGTCGATGCCTTTGTTTCTCGACAAGTCATGAACAACACCGCGGAAACCCAGCGACAGCTACTTGACCACGACATCTGCGTACACATTTTCACCGCCTCCGCGGCGATGGTCGGTGTCTGCCTGACGGTGATCGGCATCATCAAGATGGTGATCTCCCTCCGGCACAGGGACATGCTGGGCGAGGATCTGCTGGCGATTAACGCCATGGCCTATCTGGTCGCCTGCCTCATGTCCTACTGGGCCCTGCGCACCCGCAGCCTGGGCCGCAATCACCGGCTGGAACGCGTCGCGGACGTGCTATTCCTGGCCGCCCTGACCCTGACCGCGGTGAACGCGGCCTTCATTACCTGGGCGGTGTCGTCGGTCCATTAGCCGACCCGGCCTTCGCAACAACTTCCGGGCCGCACCCCAAGTTCCCCACCCCGTAAAAATTTTACGCGTTCTATACGCGGGTCGGCTTTTTCGCTACCCGCTTCTTATGCGCCGGTGCCTAGAGTACGCAGCTGTGAGGCACTGAGTGATTCCCCGATGGAAGACGTCATTTACCTACTTTTCGGCTTCGTGCTGGCCGCTGCCACGCTCGGCTTTCTGCTGCTGTGCGACCGCCTGGGGCCACGCAACTGAGCACCGGCGGCCCAGCCGCAATTCTCTAACGGAGCAAATCCCATGAATTTCTTCTACGGACTGGCCGCCGTCATTGCGGTGGCCTTGACGATTTATTTGTGCGTGGCGTTGTTGAAACCGGAGTGGTTCGAATGACTCTCAACGATTTCATCCAGATCGGCATCTATCTGGTCGTTCTGTTGCTGCTCGTCAAGCCGATGGGCCGCTACATGGCGCACGTGTATGACGACCAGCCCAACCGCATCACCCGCCTGGGTAGCGGGGTGGAGCGTTTTATTTACCGCTTTTGCGGTGTCCACCCCGATGAAGACATGGGCTGGAAGCGCTACGCCATCGCCATGCTGCTGTTCAACGTGTGCGGCTTCCTGATGGTGTATCTGCTCCAGCGTGTACAGCAGTGGCTGCCGTTGAATCCCCAGCACTTTCCGGCCGTCAGCCCGGATTTGTCGATCAACACTGCGATCAGCTTCATCACCAATACGAATTGGCAGGCTTACTCGGGCGAATCGAGCCTTAGCTATCTGACCCAGATGATGGGTCTGGCGGTGCAGAACTTCATGTCTGCGGCGACCGGTATTGCCGTGGCGATTGCGGTGATCCGCGGTTTCGTCCGTAAAACCTCCAAGAGCATCGGCAATTTCTGGATCGACCTGACCCGCACCACACTATATGTGCTGATGCCGTTCTCGTTCGTGCTGGCCATGCTGCTGGTGTCGCAGGGCGTGATCCAGAACTTCAAGGCGTACGTGGATGTGCCGGTGGTCCAGACCACCACCTACGCCAACCCGGTGACCGATGCAGCCGGCAATCCCGTCAAGGACGCCCAGGGCAACCCGGTCACCAAGCCCACCCAGCTCACCACGCAAACGCTGCCGATGGGTCCGGCCGCCTCGCAGGTGGCGATCAAGATGCTCGGCACCAACGGCGGCGGCTTCTTCAACGCCAACTCGGCCCATCCGTACGAAAATCCCACGCCATTCTCCAACTTCCTGCAGATGCTGGCGATCTTCCTGATCCCAGGTGGCCTGTGTATCACTTTCGGTCAAATGGTGGGTGATCGCCGCCAGGGCTGGGCGATCCTGGCCGCCATGCTGGTGATCTTCATTCCGCTTACCCTCGGCGTGACGGCGGCCGAACAGGCCGGCAATCCGATCCTGCATAGCCTCTCCATCGATCAGCACGCTTCGGCGCTACAGCCGGGCGGCAACATGGAAGGCAAGGAAACGCGCTTCGGCATCGTGGCCAGCACCCTGTTTACGGCCATCACCACCGGCGCATCCTGCGGTGCGGTGAACAACATGCACGATTCGCTCACCCCACTGGGCGGCCTGGTGCCGATGTGGTTGATCCAGCTTGGCGAAGTGGTCTTCGGTGGCGTCGGCTCCGGCTTGTACGGCATGCTCGCGTTCGCGGTGGTGGCCGTGTTCATCGCCGGCCTGATGGTGGGCCGCACGCCGGAATACCTGGGCAAGAAGATCGAAGCGTACGAGATGAAGATGGCGAGCCTCGCCGTGCTGATTCCCTGCGCGCTGGTGGTGATCTGCACCGCTATTGCCGTGATGACGCCGACCGCCACGGCCACCGTGGGCAACCCCGGCGCGCATGGCTTCAGCGAAATTCTCTATGCAGTAAGTTCGGCGACCAACAACAACGGCAGCGCCTTCGGTGGCCTCTCCGCAAACATCCCATTCTGGAATGTGATGCTGAGCGTTTGCATGTTCCTGTCGCGCTACGCACTGGCGATCGCGATGTTGGCACTGGCTGGCTCGCTCGCTGCGAAGAAGCACGTTCCCGAATCGGCCGGCACACTGCCTACGCATACGCCGCTGTTCGTAACGCTGCTGGCGAGCGTGGTGATCATCGTTGGCGCACTCACCTTTTTGCCTGCTCTGGCACTCGGCCCCATCGCCGAATACCTGATGTCAGTGCATTGATTTTTGGGATATCAATTCCATGACTTCGCATACACATGCCGTCCGCACGTTCGATCGTGCACTGATCTGGAAGGCCATTGCGGATGCATTCCGCAAACTCTCGCCGCGCTTGCAGTTCCGCAATCCGGTGATGTTTGTGGTGTTCGTCTGCAGCGTCCTTACCACGTTGCTTTGGGTGCAAGCGCTTGCCGGCCACGGTGAAGCGCCGACCGGCTTCATCTTCTGGGTCAGCATCTGGTTGTGGTTCACCCTGCTGTTCGCCAACTTTGCCGAAGCGCTCGCCGAAGGCCGCGGCAAGGCGCAGGCCGCCGCGCTGCGCAGCTCGCGCAAGGACGTGATCGCCAAGAAACTGGCGGAGCCCAAGCGCGATGCCGCCATCGTGTTTACACCGTCCAGCGAACTGCGCGCCGGCCACTATGTGCTGGTGGAAGCGAACGAGCAGGTGCCGGGCGACGGCGAAGTGCTGGTCGGCGCCGCCAGCGTCGACGAAAGCGCCATCACCGGTGAATCCGCGCCAGTGATCCGTGAAGCCGGTGGCGACCGCAGCGCGGTGACCGGCGGTACGCGCGTGCTGTCGGACTGGCTGGTAGTGAAGATCACCAAGAACCCGGGCGAAAGCTTCCTCGATCGCATGATCGCGATGGTGGAAGGCGCTGCGCGCCGCAAGACGCCGAACGAGATCGCGCTGACCATCCTGCTGGCCAAGTTCACGCTGATCTTCCTACTGGCCTGCGCCACGCTGCTGCCGTATTCCATCTACAGCGTGCAGGTGGCCGGCAAGGGCAATCCGATCACGCTGACCGTGCTGGTCGCGCTGCTGGTGTGCCTGATTCCCACCACTATCGGTGCATTGCTTTCGGCGATTGGTATTGCCGGCATGGACCGCATGATCCGCGCCAATGTGATTGCCACGTCCGGCCGCGCCGTGGAAGCGGCGGGTGACGTGGACGTGCTGCTGCTGGACAAGACCGGCACCATCACGCTCGGCAATCGCCAGGCGGTCGCCTTCCATCCGGCGCCGGGCATCGAAGAACGCACGCTGGCCGATACCGCGCAGCTTGCTTCGCTGGCCGACGAAACGCCGGAAGGCCGCAGTGTCGTGGTGCTGGCCAAGGAAAAGTTCGGCCTGCGCGAACGCGAGCTGGCTTCCCTGCATGCCGAGTTCGTGCCGTTTACCGCGCAAACCCGCATGAGCGGCGTGGACATGGGCGAGCGTCGCATTCGCAAGGGTGCGCTGGATTCGGTGGAACGCTATCTCGACGGCCAGGGCAGCCACCTGCCGCCTGCCGTGAAGCGCATGGCCGAGGATATCGCGCGCCGTGGCGCTACTCCGCTGATCGTGACCGAAGGTGATCGCGCCCTGGGCGTAATCGAACTGAAGGACATTGTGAAGGGCGGCATCAAGGAGCGTTTCGCCGAACTGCGCCGCATGGGCATCAAGACCGTGATGGTGACTGGCGACAACCCGCTCACCGCCGCGGCCATTGCTGCCGAAGCAGGTGTCGATGACTTCCTCGCCGAAGCAACGCCCGAAGCCAAGCTCAAGCTGATCCGCACCATGCAGGCACAAAGCCGTCTGGTGGCGATGTGCGGCGACGGCACCAACGACGCTCCTGCCCTCGCGCAGGCCGACGTGGCGGTGGCGATGAACACCGGCACGCAGGCGGCGAAAGAAGCCGGCAACATGGTCGACCTCGATTCCAACCCGACCAAGCTGATCGAGGTGGTGGAGATCGGCAAACAGATGCTGATCACGCGCGGCTCGCTGACCACGTTCTCGATCGCCAACGACGTGGCCAAGTACTTCGCGATCATCCCGGCGGCGTTCGCCACCACCTACCCCGCGCTCAACGCGCTGAACGTGATGAAGCTGGCGACGCCGCAGAGCGCCATCCTGTCGGCGGTGATCTTCAACGCGCTCATCATCATCTTCCTGATTCCGCTGGCGCTGAAAGGCGTGAAGTACCGCCCGCTTGGCGCGGGCCAGTTGCTGCGCCGGAATCTGCTGGTTTACGGCCTGGGCGGCATCATCGTGCCGTTCATCGGTATCAAGCTCATCGACATGCTGCTCGTCCTATTTGGCGTTGCTTAGAGCCTGTTTAGGGTTTCGGCGTGGCCCGCGCCGGGATCTGTTTGCCTGACGGGCAAGGAGGAACGAAGACGTGTATGTCGATACACAACTGAGTGAGGACGCAGCCCGGCGGGCAAACAGCCCCGGCCCGAAGGGTTGCCGCGGTGCGTCCACCATGCGGCAGCGCGCGGCTTGGCTTGCCAGCCAGGCAAGCGCTGCGCCGTGCACTACCACCTGGCGGACGCACCGCGGCAACGCGGGCTACGCCGAAACCCTAAACAGGCTCTTAGGAGGCGAAGCGTTATGCAAACCCTAAAACTGTCCGTCTCGTTGCCCGATGCAACTCACCCGCAGATGGAATTACGTGTCTCGTCAAATGATTCCGACTGCGATGTAGTGATAGAACTACCGATACGGGACCAGTCCAAGGGGGGCGTCACCAAGGCGCCGAATACGCCACTGACGGCGGAAGAAGAATACGAGCTCGGCGGATACGCCGGCATCTAACCAATAAGAATCGGCGTCGCTTACTGGGCGATGCCGCCCAGTAACGCCCCGTTCGAGAGGAAGGTATGTTTTCCAAGAAGGCTCTTGTCACATCGATCCTGCTGTCCGTCGTGCCGACGTCGCAGGTATTGGCGCAATCGGCTCCATCGTCTACCAACGTCAGCGCCATGCCTGCCAGCAGCCTGCCGGCCTCGCCGGTCGCGGCCGAAAGCGGTGATTGCAGCAAAAATTTCTTCTCCCGCTTTGCCGCCGCCTACCGCGAAGATGCGCAGCCGGCTGATCCGAATGCGCCCACTCCGGCGCGCCGCGCGATGGACGCCCCATTCGATTCACCGCCCTTCCCCAACTCGGAATGGCAGATGGGCGGCGTGCCGGCGCCGATTGGGGTGCCTGATACCAATTCCACCTATCCCTTGGAGAAGGCGCTTGGCTGCACCAAGTTCGGCCAGTGGATGCAGCGCAATCGCATCGAGGTCTTCGGTTGGGTGACGCCGTCGGCGAACCTGAGCACATCGAACGTCACCAACTTTCCGCTCTCGTACAACACGCGCCCGGACCGCGTTGAACTGGATCAGGTCATCACCACGATCACGCGCGTTGAAGACACGGTGCAGACCGATCATCTGGACTGGGGCTTCGACATCTCCAATCTGTACGGCTACGACTATCACTACACGATCACCAAGGGCATTTTCAGCAACCAGCTGCTTAACAACCCTGCCGGTGCCAACGAGCCGCTGCCCGGCAAGATCTACGGCGACGACCCGATGTTGTTCTACTACGACCTGTATATCCCGTGGGTCGCTGAGGGCATGATCGTCCGCGTTGGCCGCTGGTTGTCGCTGCCGGATATCGAGGCGCAGTTCTCGCCGCAGAACTATCTGGTAACGCATTCGATTCTGTACACGGTCGACCCGTATACCCAGACCGGCGTGATGACCACGACCAAGCTGAGCCAGCAGTGGACCTTCCAGATCGGCGTCAATGCCAGCAACGACACCGCGCCCTGGAACTCGGCTGCGCGTCCGTCACTGCAGACCTGCGTGCGCTGGGTTTCGGCCGACAACGACGACATGCTTTACCCCTGCGTGAACAACTGGAACAAGTCCGATTACAACTACAACAACGTGCAGATGTACGTCGCAACCTGGGGCCATCGTTTCACCAAGCGCTTCCACATGCTGACCGAGGCCTACCGGATGTATGGCCGCAATGTTCCTGGCTTTGGCCCCGGCGGCACGCCCGGTCAGGCCGGCTCATCTCCCTATGCCGGCACGGCAGGCGAGTTCGGCATCGTCAACTATCTGAACTACGAATTGAGCAGCAACAACATGCTGTCGTTCCGCAACGAGTTCTATAACGACGAGAAGGGCCAGCGCACTGGTTACGCCACCCGCTACAGCAGTCACACGCTGGGCCTTACGCACTGGGTGACACAGGATCTGGAAATCCAGCCGGAAATTCGCTACGAGCACTCCTACGATTGCAACGCGTACAACGGCGGCAGGAAGGACTACCAGGCCGTCGCCCTGCTCGACGCGATCATTCACTACTGAGGTAACCGCCATGAGCCGGTTGATTCGCAATGCCGTTTCCATGCTGGTGGTGATGACTGTCATCACCGGCCTGGTCTATCCGCTGGTCGCCACCGGCGTGGCGCAAGTACTGTTCCCGCACCAGGCCAATGGCAGCCTGATCATGCGTGACGGCAAGCCGATCGGCTCGGAGCTGATCGGCCAGAGCTTCGACGACCCCAAGTATTTCTGGGGTCGTCCATCGGCCACCACGCCGCAGCCGTATAACGGTACTGCGTCCAACGGTTCCAACCTGGGTCCCACCAATCCGGCCTTGCGCGATGCCGTGCAGCAACGGATCGACGCGCTGCGTAAGGCCGATCCAGGCAACACCGCGCCGGTGCCGGCGGATCTTGTTACCGCATCGGGCAGTGGCCTCGATCCGGATATCAGCCCTGCCGCTGCGCAATACCAGATTGCCCGCGTGGCGCGCGTGCGCAACCTGAGCGTGGATCAGGTGCAACAGTTGGTGGCGCAGTACACGCAGGGACGTCAGCTGGGTCTGCTGGGCGAGCCGCGGGTGAATGTGCTGGAGTTGAATCTGGCGCTGGATAAGTTGGCCGCACGCTGATGCGCTTTGCTCCTTCTCCCCAATGGGAGAAGGAGCAAACGCGAAGGGCCCTGTTTGATCCCTCTCCCCGGAGGGGAGAGGGAGCTAAGATGTGAGCATGACCGAAACCTCCCGTGATGCGCGCGCCGATGCCCTGCTCGATGTCGTGCAGGAAGACAGCAACCGCCGCCTGAAGATTTTCCTGGGTGCCGCTCCTGGCGTAGGCAAGACCTACTCCATGCTTTCTGCTGCGCGCGAATTGAAACGCCAGGGCGTGGATGTGGTGGTGGGTTTGGTGGAAACCCACGGCCGCGTCGAGACCGCCGCCTTGCTCGAAGGTCTGGAAATACTGCCGCGGCTGACGCTCCATTATCAGGGTCGTGAATTCACCGAATTCGATGTCGACGCCGCGCTCGCGCGCAAACCGGCGATCCTGCTGGTCGACGAACTCGCGCATCGCAACGTCCCCGGCACCCGTCACGAACGTCGCTGGCAGGATATTGCCGAGTTGCTGGATGCCGGTATCGAGGTGTACACCGCGCTCAATGTCCAGCATCTGGAAAGCCTCAACGATCAGGTCCGGCGCATCACCGGCATTACCGTGCGCGAAACGGTGCCGGATGCATTTCTCGATCGCGCACGCGATATCGTGCTGGTCGATCTGCCGCCGCGCGAACTGATCGGCCGCTTGCGGCAAGGCAAGGTGTACGTACCGGAAACCGCGGCGGCCGCGCTCGACGCGTTTTTTTCACCGACCAATCTGGGCGCGCTGCGCGAACTCGCGGTCGACACGGTAGCCGGTCACGTCGACAGCGACCTGCGCGAGCACATGCTGGCGCGCGGCAGCGCCATGCCGGTGCGCCGCCGTGTGCTAGCCGCGATCGATGGTTATTCGCAAAGCGAATATCTGGTGCGTATCGTGCGCCGTATCGCCGAACGGCGTGGTGCACCGTGGAGTGTCGTATTCGTCGACACCGGCGCAACGCTGGACAGCGCACGACGCGAACGCATCGACACCGCCATGCGGCTGGCGCGCCGCCTGGGTGGCGACGCGACCGTGCTGCGCGGCCATTCCATTGCCGATGAACTGCTGGTGCACGCCGACCGCGAAGGCGTCGGCCAGATCATTCTGGGCCGCACGCGCGAGCGCCTGCTGGCCCGCATGATCGGGCGCTCGCTCACGCAGCAATTGCTGCGCCGTGGCGCTCATCTGGAACTGACCATCATCGCCACGCCCGCAGAACGCGTGCGCGCGCGCAAGCGCTTGCGCCTGACACCGACGCGCGGACATCGCAGCGAATATGTGTTTGCCACTGTGGTAACGGCTCTGGCGATAGCGGCGGCGTTTGTCGCCGACCGCTACTTGTCGGTGGCCAATCTGGCGCTGATTTTTCTTACCGCGGTGATGACGGTCGCGGTGCGCACGCGTATGGCGGTGGCGGTCTACACCGCGATCCTGTGTTTTATCGGCTACAACTTCTTCTTCGCGCCACCGCGTTACACGCTGGCCATTTCCAATCCTGATGATGTGCTGGCGGTCACCCTGTTCCTGCTGGTGGCGTTGATCTGCAGCCGGCTGGCCACGCGCCTGGCCAGCCAGGTGGAATCGCTGCGCGCCGCGCATGATTACTCGCACACGCTGCTGACCCTGGGTCAGCGGCTGGCGGCCAGCCCGGATGCGGAAGGCGTACGCGAAGTAGGTGCCGGCGCGCTTGCGCACGGTCTGCGTTGCGAGGCCGCCATCCTGTCGCGCGATGTGGAACATCATCTGCAGGTGTCCGCCAACAGCTCGCGCACGCTGAGCATGACCACGCAGGACATGGCTGCGGCGGAATGGTGTGAACAGCACGCCGAGCCGGCCGGGCGTTTCACCGATACGCTCAATGCGGCGCGTTGCTGGATGCTGCCGCTAGGTACTGACGATCGCCGTCTCGGCGTGGCGGCGTTGCATTTCGAGAATGGCAGTTCGCCGGACATCGAGCGGCGCAGCCTGGCGCTCGCCATGGTGCAGGATATCGGCCAGGCGCTGGAACGCGCGCGGCTTGCCTCCGAGCTGGAAGGCGCACGTGTGCAGGGCGAAACCGAGCGCTTGCGCAACGCCCTGCTCTCTTCCGTCTCGCACGACCTGCGTTCACCGCTCGCCTCGATGATTGGTTCGGCAGGTACGCTATCCAGTTACTGGGATCAGCTGCCCGCAGGCGAACGGCAGGAATTGCTGGGAGCTATTCTTGGCGAAGGCCAGCGCCTGGATCGCTATATCCAGAATCTGCTGGATATGACCCGGCTTGGCCACGGCACGCTCAAGCTCAATCGCGATTGGACCGATGCTGCCGAAATCGTGGCCTCCGCGATCACTCGTTTACGCAAGCTGTTTCCCGAACTGCGCGTGGACACCATCCTGCCGGATGAAACAGTGTTGCTGTTTGTGCATCCGGCGCTGATCGAACAGGCGCTGTTCAATATCCTGGAAAACGCGGCGCGCTTCTCGCCACCCGGCGACGCGGTGCGCGTGATTGTGCGCGTCGCCGGCGACCGGCTGTTTATCGATGTGGTCGACCGCGGTCCCGGCATTCCCGAAGACGAGCGCGCGCGCATCTTCGACATGTTCTATTCCGTGGCGCGCGGCGACCGTGCCCCGCAGGGCACCGGCCTGGGCCTGGCGATCTGCCGCGGCATGATCGGCGCCCACGGCGGCAGCGTCGAAGCCTTGCCCGGCGAAGGCGTTGGGACCACCATTCGTATCAGTCTGCCGTTACCGACCCCGCCATGACTGCTGCCAATCCCTGCGTTCTGGTCATCGACGACGAAACGCAGATCCGCAAGTTTCTCGATATCGGCCTGCGCGCCGAGGGCTACGACGTGCTGCTCGCCAGCAACGCGGCGGACGGCCTCGCCATGGCCGCCACGCGCGACCCGGACGTGGTGATCCTGGATATCGGCCTGCCTGATCGCGAAGGCCACGATGTGCTGGCCGAGTTGCGCCAATGGACGCAGGTGCCGGTGCTGATGTTGTCCGTGCGCGACACCGAGCAGGAAAAGGTGAAGGCACTCGATGCCGGCGCCAACGATTACATGACCAAGCCGTTCGGCATCCAGGAGCTGATGGCGCGCCTACGCGCGCTGCTGCGCAATCGCGTAGGCGGCGGCGAAGCGCCGCCGCGTTATGAGGATGAGCGTCTGCATATCGACCTGGGTCTGCGCGAAGTCACGCTGGACGGCGAGCTGCTTTCGCTCACGCGCAAAGAATACGCCGTACTCGCCATGCTGGTGCGCCACGCCGGGCGCGTGGTGAGTCAACAGCAGTTATTGCGCGAAATATGGGGCGGTACCCATGTGCAGGACACGCATTACCTGCGTATCGTGCTGGGTAAATTGCGCCAGAAACTGGGTGACGATCCCGCGACACCGCGCTGGCTGAAAACCGAACCCGGTGTGGGCTACCGGTTCTTGCCCGGCGGCGGCTAGAAAATAGTTGGGAGCGTGCCATCCGAATATCGCGCCCCCAAAGTGACATCCCTGTCCAAAACACTCCCGGATCACCATTAACCACTCGCATTGCGTTTCGCGGATGGCAGGTTGATTCTGCAGAAATGGACTACGGACAGCTATCGGATTTCCCTGAAATTTAAAGGGCGCTTTTCCCGCTACGCCAGAATCGGCCGTAACGATGACGGGTGACATGCCAGGATTCGGCGCAGGTTTGGACGCGCTTAGCTGCGATGGGCCATTCGCTTACTTGCGCAGCCTCGGCACACCGTGCTCATCGCGCTCTTCGATCGCGATAGGCCGTGTATCAAGACGCCCGCCAACCACGTTGCTGGCCGGCAACGGCACGATCACCTCACCGCGCGTGATGGCAATGGCGTTGCGATAACAGCGCTGGGCCAGGACCGCATCGCCCAGTCCTTCGTACGTATCACCCAGCGCTTCCCACGCACCGACACTCGGGACCAGTGCCAGGGAACGCTCCAGATACTGACGCGCTTTGCCCCACAAGCTCATGCGCACGCACATGCGGCCCAGCGCCAGCAGCAGCGAGGGATCATTGGGATGCGCTTCTTGCCAGCCTTCGGCACGGCGCAAACGCGCTTCAAGATCCGTGCCCGGCAGCGCTCCATAGGTTTCGACCAGTTGCGACGACCATTCGCGGCGCAACGCGGATTCCACCTCATCCATGGCCGGCAACACCAGGCCGAAAGCGGTCGCCTTGCGCGCATAGGCATCGACCACGGCAGATGCGCGGCGCTGCCCTTTCGGCAACTGCGACCACAGGGTATTCAGGACCGCGCCATCCGCCGCGGCGTTGATGCTTGCAACCAGCACCTGCGTCTCCAGCGCATTGTAGGCACGCGCGCCAAGCACGCCGCTTTTCTGCAACGGTTCCAGTGCTTCGCGTGCACGGCGCGTATCGCCGCTGGCCAGCGCTGCCAGCGCGAACTCACGCCAGCCACCGGGACTGAGGTTGCCGTTGTCGGCTTCGGGCGTGAGCAAGGTCAGCGCTTCTGCCGGCTTGCCATCGCGGCGCAAGACGCGTGCGCGCAAGACACGTGCGGCACGTGGCGCGACTTGCGCGGCTTCATCGAGTGATTCGAGCGCACGCCCATGCTCGCCGCGACGCGAAGCAGCCTCCGCCGCCGCCAGCAAGGCGGGACCACGCAAGGTATTCAGGCGCGAAGCACGGTTCAGATCACGCTCGGCATCGCTATGCCGGCCTTCCATCAGTGCTACCAGGCCTTCCGCCAGACGCTGCTGGCTCATTCGGCGATGACGACGCGAAAACGCACCGAACGGCCAGCGCGCCAGACGCCAGAGCACGGTGATCGCCACCCATATCAACAGCAGCAGGATGACCGCCGCCAACAAGCTGGTCTGCGCGGTGACGCCACGGAAACGCACCAGCACATAACCCGGATCTTCGGCCACCCAATGCCAGCCGAAAGCCGCCACTGCGGCGACGATCACCAGCAACAGAATCCATCGCCACAGCTTCATGGCTTGGTCCCGGCCGCCGGCGCGGCGTTGTCCGTGTCAGGCTTGAGTGCGTGCACGGCGCGCAGGTTGCGCAGCTCGCTCAACGCTGCCCCCAATTGCACCGGAATGGCCGGCTTGAGCTGGCCGCTGAGCGTGGCGATACGCTCACGCACCTGCTGCACGGCAGGCGCTTGCACATCGAATTGCGCCGCCAGGCCGGCGTCCGCGCGCTTCAACGCAGCGCTGCATGCGTCGTCGTCCCAGGCGATCAAGGCGGCCTGCGCCTGGGCAAGATCCAGCGCCACCAATTCGCGCGCAATCCGCGTATCGGCGATATCGACCGGCGCGCCGTTATCACGCTGAATCTGGATCACGCTGTACAAGGCGTGGCGGATTCGTGCCCATACGCCGTTGTTCTCGCTGGTCACCGGTTCGTCCAGCGGCTTGAGCGGCAGCTTGGGCAGATCGTTGCGTAGCTGCACCACGCTATCGAGCATTTGCTGGCGATCGCCCGACTGGCTCTTCACCAGGGCTTCGTGCTCGGCATCGATGCTTTGCCGAACCCCATCGAAAGCATTGTCGTTGACGCCGGCCAGTGTCTGGCTGGCCAGCGCATACGCCTGGGCTGCGCCCTGCGCATCATGGAACAGGGTGTAACGCTCGGTGCCCATGCGTAGCAGGGCTTCAGTCTCGTCCAGGCGCATCGCATCCTGGCCGGAGAGTGTTTTTTCGGACAGACGGCCGACCGCCTCTTCCAGATCGCGCACGCGCTGATCCTGCGATAGCAGTTCTTCACGTAGCGAGCGGTTCACCTGGTCGGCGTCGTTCAAACGCTGCAACAACACGTTGCTCTGGCCGGTGGCGCCGGACAGCGTGTGTTCGAGGGTATTGACCCGATCTTGCAGGCTGGCCGTGGTGCGTATCGCCGCCGCGCCAAGATGGCTGAGCTGCCATTGCCGCCACGCGACGTAGCCCACACCAACCACGGCGATCAGGGCCAATAGCAGGGCCAGGGCCAAGGTGCCGCCACCGGAACGGGCTGGCGCCGGGGGCTGATTGGCGCGCGTGGTGACGGAGGGCACGCTGGTGGGCGCGGTGTTGCGTTCGGGGGTGAGATCGTCCTGGCTCATAAGCGCATGCTAACAGCCTGTGCGGTCGGCTTCGTGGGGTGGGGATGAACAGGCTTCCTTGACTGCCGTAAGCAAATCCGCCTGACCTGCCGATGCCGCGATGCGCAGCCGCTGGAACCCCGCCGAACGCGCCTGCTCGG
Organism: Dyella flava; assembly: GCF_016904955.1. Classification (GTDB taxonomy): domain Bacteria; phylum Pseudomonadota; class Gammaproteobacteria; order Xanthomonadales; family Rhodanobacteraceae; genus Dyella_B; species Dyella_B flava. The sequence goes on from NZ_JADIKE010000034.1 coordinate 99,130, forward strand.
CAATGCGTTCGCTGCTGACCACAGCCAGGGCCCTGCACAGCCGCTGCCATGCCGCCTCAGGCAGGCGTTGCATCAGATGCTCCAGCGCTTCACCGCTGGACAGCAGAACGCACGCCGTTGTCGGTAGTTGCCGCACCGCATCGACATGACGCTTGTTCAAACGAGCCGCGCCACGGCCATACACATGCACTTCACGCAGCGTGCCGCCGCGCGACACGATCTGCTGCTGCAGCAGGCCACGCCCGCCGGGCGCAGTGATCAACGCAATACGCTTTCCCTGTAACTGCTGCATGGCGGGCAATTGCAACAAACCTTCGCTGTCCTGCCTGCTCGCAGGTGTCTGCGCGTGGATGCCGTGCCGCAAAAGCGCACGCGCCGTAGCCAGTCCCACTGCAATAACCGTGGCCTGCGTCTGGCATGGCGCAAGCGCGAGCGCGTAGCGCACGGCAGCCGGACTGGTGAAGATCAACACGTCATCATGCTGCGCATCGCCCCATTGCGCGCATGCCGCGGCGGAATCAGCTGCCGCGCGCAACGAAAGCCCCGGCAGCAACAGCGGCACCCCGCCGAGCGCGCGAACCTGCTTCACCAACGCTCGGCCCGTACCCGCTGGACGGGTAATGACGATGGTGCAGCCGGCCAATGCGCCGTCGGACTGGGAGGGTTGCTTGCTCACGCCAAACTCCGTTTAGGAAGGGCAAGGGCCAAGAGAGAGTGGAGAGGAGTGAGGAGTGAGAGAAGAGCTGCATGCGCCTTTCCTCTTACTTCTCACTCCTCTCCACTCTCTCCTACGCTCATAGAGTCTAGCGTCTACACTGTGCGCTTCCCCTCCCCAAAAACGATGTTCGATGGACAAGCTTGATCTGCACGCGGCCGCCCAGGCGCTGGTGGCCTTTATCCGCGAAGGCATTCCGTTGGCTCGCGCGATGGCGGTGGAACTGGGCGGCTATACCGGCGAACAGCTGATCCTGGCCAGCCCGCTGGCCCCCAATGTCAATGACAAGGGCTGCGCCTTCGGCGGGAGCCTGGTCAGCCTGATGACCCTGGCCGGCTGGGGCCTGGTGGAACTGGCGCTGCGCCAGCGGGGCGAGGATTGCGATGTCTATGTCGGCACCTCGAGCGTCCAGTACCTCAGCCCGGTGTGGGGTGATTTCCAGGCCCGGGCGCAGCGGGATGCGGACGCCAGCTGGGACACCTTCTTCGCTACCCTGGCCGCCCGCGGCCGCGCCCGCATCGCCGTGACGGCCGAGGTACCGGGCGAGGACGGCAGGCCAGCCGCCACGCTTGCGGCACAGTTCGTGGCGAAGCGCCGCGCCGCTGCGGCAGAATAAGCAGACCTGGGTGGGGAGTAAGCTCTATGCGTCGTATCGCCGGTCCGATCCTGTTGTCGACTGTGCTGCTGTTGTCCGGCTGCGCCACCGACAAGCGCGGTGATGCACTCACCCACACCATGATCGAGTACGCCAACGCCGTCCGTTGGGACGGTTTCGAGGCGGCCGAGCAGTTTGTCGATCCCAAGGTGCGTGCAGCCCATCCGCTTACCGATCTGGACCGCGAGCGCTTCAAGCAGGTACAGGTCAGCGATTACGACGACGGCAACGGCCCGATCCCGGCGGGCGAGAACGAGGTGCGCCAGGTCGTGCAGATCAGCCTGACCAATGTGCATACCCAGAGTGTGCGCACCATCGTCGATCACCAGTTGTGGCGCTACGACCCGCAAAAGAACCACTGGTGGCTGGAAAGCGGGATACCCGACATCAACCAGGAAAATTGAGCGGGACCGCCCCCTGGCCCGCCGCGCCCGGGAACTCGCCTATAATTGCCGTTTGCCTGCAACCAGCCCGGCCTTTTCATGAACGATTTTCTGCACAAACTGCCCGAATTCCTGGGCCATCACGAGATGCTTGCCCTGGGCTTTGTCGCGCTGGTGATCGCGCTGATCGTCACCCAGATCATGGTGCTGCTGCGCAAGTACAAGGAGCTGACCCCGGCCGGCCTGACCCAGCTGATCAATCGCGACAGCCCGCTGATGATCGACCTGTCCGCCATCGCCGACTTCGAAAAGATGCATGTGCCGGGCGCCAAGCATGTCGTCATGAGCCAGTTCGATCCGGAGAACAAGGATCTGGCCAAGGCACGCGAGCTGCCGGTGGTGGTCATGGACAAGGACGGCCGCAACAGCGACAGCGCCGCCCAGCGCCTGGTCAAGGCCGGTTTCACCCGCGTCTATACGCTCGGTGGCGGCGTGCTGGCCTGGCAGCAGGCGCAGCTGCCCGTAGCGAAAGGCAAGAACTAGGAGTGAGTGGAGAGGAGTGAGGAGTGAGAGAAAGGCAAAGGCGTGCCAGCTCGTGCTTCTCTCTCACTCCTCACTCCTCTCACTCGCTTCTCAGCGATTCGCTGATGCCGGCTCTGCCCGCGAGGATCTGCGCGAGGACATCCGGCGCGTAGTCGAATGAGTCGTAGTAAAGGCGTTCTTCGGGTAGGCCGGCGTCGATGAACAGTTTGCGTCCGGCGTCGATCATCGCGGGTGGCCCGCTCATATAGACGTCATAAGTGGAGAGATCGGGTTGATCCTCCAGCACTGCTTCATGCACCAATCCGGCGCGCATGCCGGCGATGCTCGCCTGTTCCGGGTCGGACAGCACGGCGTGGAAACGCAGATTTGGCGTGATCTCCGCCCAGCTTTCAGCGAGCTTGTGCAGGTAGAGATCCGCCGCATGGCGCGCGCCCCAATACACCTCGATCGATCGGCGGGTGCCCAGCGCCATGAAGTGTTCAAGGATGGCTTTCACCGGCGCAAATCCGGTGCCGCCCGCCATGAAGATCATTGGGCGCTCTGAATCCTCGCGCGGCACGAAGGTACCCAGCGGTCCCTCGATACGCAGTTGGTCGCCCACTTTCAACACTTCGCTGACCCAAGAGGTGAAACCACCACCCGCGACGTGGCGAACATGCAACTCGATCACGCCGTCGGCCCGCAATCCGTTGGCGATGGAAAATGGCCGGCGGCGGCCTTCGTCCAGGAGCACGTCGAGGTATTGCCCGGGCAGCCAGTTCAAGCGCAATTCGCCCGGCGCTGCTTGCAAATGCAGCCCGATCACATCCGGCGCCAGCTGCCATTTGCGGCTCACCTGCACCGTAAGCTGGCGGCGCGCCACGTCTTCGACCGAGGTCACTTCACGCGCTTCCAGCAACAGATCACTGACCGGCACGGCCTGGCAGAGCAGCACCGCGTGATGGGCGCGCTCGTTGGCGTCCAGAGCCGCCGGTGGATTGCGCGGATATGCGCAACGCTGCCCTTCGATCACCACCGCCTTGCAACTGCCGCAAACGCCGGCACGGCACGAATACGGCAAGGCGATACCGGCGCGCTGCGCGCCCTCCAGCACGGTTTCGCCGGGCATGACGCCGAAGCGGCGGCCGGAATGTTTGAGAGTGACGGTGTACACAATTAGGTGCCTGGAGCGATCCCGCATTGTCGCCGCGGTGGCGGTCGGCGGACAATGCGGCCTCCCCGCACGAGTATCAACCACATGCGTATCTGGAAGCAGGACACCGACCTCGCCCGCCTCAACAGCTGGAGCAAAAACACCCTGATGGAGGCAATCGGCATCCGCATAACCGCCGTCGGCGATGACTGGCTGCAGGGCACGATGCCGGTGGACCCGCGCACGCACCAGCCATATGGACTGCTGCATGGCGGCGCATCCGTGGCGCTGGCCGAAACGCTGGGCAGCTCGGCGGCCATGCTTACGCTCGATCCGGAGAAAGAACGCGCGGTAGGGCTGGATATCAACGCCAATCACGTACGCGGCGTGCTGAGCGGCAGCGTGACCGGCACGGCCCGCCCGTTTCATCTGGGCCGCTCGACCCAGGTATGGGAAATCCGTATCGAAGACGAGGCCGGCAAGCTGGTGTGTATCTCGCGGTTGACCATGGCGGTCGTGCCGGCGACGGCAGTGGGCGGACGTTGATGCGTACCTTTGCCAGGGTTACCCCCACTCCGCTGCGGGGAGCGGCCAGGGTGAGCGGACAACCTCGCGCAGAGCTGCCCACGTGCTGAAAAACAGACGCCCCATCTTCCGATGCGCGATGACCAGCAACATCGCAGGACCGGCCTCTCACCCCTGCCCGTTCCTCGGACCGGAGCGGGAGCGGACCGCGCATGTCTGACGAGACCCCCTACGCCCGCCTCAGCCCCGATCTCGTGCTGGATGCCGTTACCGCCTGCGGCCTATGGCCGGACGGCCGCTTGCTGGCATTGAACAGCTACGAAAACCGGGTCTGGCAGATTGGCCTGGAAGAAGCCGCGCCGGTCATCGCCAAGTTCTATCGGCCGGGCCGGTGGAGCGATGCAGCGATCCTGGAAGAACACAGCTTCGCCAACGAACTGGCCGACGCGGAATTGCCGGTGGTCGCGCCCAAGCTGTTTGCAGGACGCACGCTGTTGCATCACGACGGCTTCCGTTATGCGCTATCGCCGCGTCACGGCGGCCGCGCGCCGTCGCTGGAATCCGCCGATCAACTGGAGTGGCTGGGGCGTCTTATCGCGCGCATGCATGCGGTGGGCGCACGCAGCAGCTTCGTGCATCGAGGACGGCTCGATCGCGATACGCTGATCAGGCAACCCATGCAGGCCGTGCTCACCGGCAGCCTGCTACCGGCCACACTTGCCGAACGCTATCGCCACGCCGTCGAACGCCTGGATCGCCTGGTGGCGGCCCGCTTCGACGCAGTCGGCCCCGTGCGCAGTTTGCGCCTGCATGGCGATTGTCATCCCGGCAATGTGTTGTGGACCGATGCCGGCCCGCATTTCGTCGACCTCGACGATGCGCGCATGGGCCCTGCCGTGCAGGATCTATGGATGCTCGCTCACGATGAACGAGCCATGGAGGCGTTACTGGAAGGCTATGCTTCAATGCGTGACTTCGATCACGCAGAACTCGCCTTGATCCCCGCGCTGCGCGCCATGCGGCAAGTGCATTATGCCGGCTGGATTGCGGCGCGCTGGCACGACCAGGCTTTTCCCGCCGCGTTTCCATTTGCCGCTGAAGCTCGCTGGTGGGAACAGCATATTGCGGACCTGCATGAGCAGGCGAATGAATTTGAAGAGTGAGTGGAGAGGAGTGAGAAGTGAGAGAAAAGCAACGGCATACCAGCTCATGCTCCTCTCTCGTTTCTCACTCCTCTACACTTACTTCTCGCTTTTAATGAGTGAGCGTAGATAAGCAAGGAGTGAGAGAAAAGCAGAGGCACGCCAGCCCACGCTCTTCTCTCACTCCTCACTCCTCTCCACTCACTCCTCGCTTTTATGGGGTGTTGAATGCGTCTGATCCTGTTTCGACTGATCGGTATCCTGGAAATCGCCGGCGGCTTCTACGGCATGGCGAACTGGCTCCCGCGCCTGCTGGCCTTCGGCCCGCTGCGCACGGCAGCGATCGGACTGGTTGCGTTCGCGCTGTATGCCTTCGTGCTGATCGCCGGTGTGCTGTTGCTGGAAAACAGCGAGCGCGGCGTCCGGCTCTCCAGTGTCGCCCAGTTACTGCAACTGCCCCTGATCGCCACGCCGATCCTGAGCTATGCCTTGCATTGCGGCGCATGCATCGACCTGTTCGCCGCCTTGCATATTCCCACCCGGCCGGAGTTGAGCTGGGCGTTCGGCAGTCAGCGCTTTGTACTTGAGTTTTCCGGTCCGGCCACGTCCCGGCTGGGCGTGAACGTGCTGGCGCTGCTGTCGTGGATGGTGCTCAAGCTGCGCTGAAAGCGCGATTGTCGTTCGCAAGCAAAGAGCCATCGCCCGCAGCCGGTTATCATAGGCGGATGAATACCCCCGCCGAATTGCCCGTTATCCGCCTGAAATCCGACCGCACGCCCGGCCACCCCTGGGTGTGGTCGGCGCAGGTGCATAAGCCTGAGTCACGCATCCCGCCAGGCAGCGTAGTCAACGTCATCGACACCCGCGACCGCTTTGTCGGCCGCGGCTTCTGGAACGGGCATGCGCGCATCGCCTTGCGCCTGCTCACGGCCGCTGCCGATGAACCGGTCGATGCTGCGTGGATCGCTGCACGTATCGATCGCGCCGTGGCGTTGCGCCGCGAACTGCTGACACTCGACACGGTCACCGACGCATGGCGTGTCATACATAGCGAAGGCGATGGGCTTTCGGGCCTGGTCGTCGACCGCTATGCGGATATCCTGGTGATCGAATATTTCGCCGCCGGCATGTGGAAGTTTCGCGATGTGATCCATGCCGCCTTGCTGCGTCACTTCCCCGGCGCGCGCCTGTACTGGTTTGCGGAAAGCCACGTGCAGAAGCAGGAATCCTTCGACTGCCGCGCGATGGACGCCCCGACGCCGGTGGAAGTACACGAACACGGCCTGCGTTTTCATGCTGCGCCGGGATACGGTCACAAGACCGGCTTCTTCGCCGATCAACGTGAAAACCGCCGCCGCTTCGCTGAACTCGCCCGCGGCCGGCGCGTTCTCGACCTGTGCTGCAATGCTGGCGGCTTCGCCGTGCATGCGATGGCTGGCGGTGCCAGCGAAGCGATCGGCGTGGACATGGATGCAGGCATCCTGGACATCGCGCGCGCCAATGCCGAAGCGAATAACGTGGCTGCACGCTTCGAACAAGCCGATATCTTTGAATGGCTGCGCCAGGCTGTCGCTCGCGGCGAACGCTACGACGCGGTCATCCTTGACCCGGCCAAGCTCACCCGCGATCGCACCAAGGTGCTCGATGCACTGAAGAAGTATTTCGCCATGAACCGCCTGGCGCTGGATGTGATTCCACCCGGCGGTGTGCTGCTGACCTGTTCCTGCACCGGACTGGTCAGCGAAGCGGACTTCCTGGAAATGCTGCGCCGCGTGGCGTTGAATGCCGGACGTGAAATCCAGGTGCTGGAAGTGCGTGGTGCCGGTGCTGATCATCCGGTGCGCACCGATGTACCGGAAAGCCGCTATCTGAAGGCCGTTTTCTGCCGCATCGACTAACCCACCACCGTAGCCGTAGGTTGGGTAGGTTGGGTTAGCTCCGCGTAACCCAACGGAACTCCATCGAAGCGATAACCATCGTTGGGTTACGCTGCGCTAACCCAACCTACCCAACCTACGACCAGACAGGCTAATCACGCTTTGCGCCGATGCGCCAGGCCAGCATCAACAGATAGGCCAATAACAGAAACGCGATCAGCAGCAGAAAACCGTTGCGCACAGCGACGGCATAACCAAGCGCCGATGCGTCGATAAATCCATACGGATAGCTACCGATCAAGGCACCGCGCAGCAACGCGTACGCGAAGTAGATCAGCAGATAGATGCTCCACCATAGCGGTGCCGTCCAGCGCAGGGCGCTACCGCGCAAGACGATCAGGCTGTAGATCACGCATAGCGCGGGCGAGACATAGTGCAACAGCACATCCGCCAGCAAACGCAGGCCTTGCGGCTGCCACACATGTCGAAGCAATACGTAATAGGCGATGCCGACGAAGGCGATGCTGGCCGTCACCCAGCCCGTCACGATCGGCCGTGCAAAGTACCGGCCTGGTCCCGAGTTTGGCGCCAGCAACGGCCAGGTCACAGCCAGGCACACCAGCAGATTGGTCAAGATGGTGAAATAGCCGAAATACATCACCAGTCCCTGCCCCATCGTCTTGCCTTGGGCCAGGGCGAGCGCCAGCGACAGGTAAAGCTGCAACAGGACGGCCAGCCAGCCGGTCGCTGCAACCAGCATGGCCAATGGCCTGGCTTTGCCGTTTAACGAGTTCATGGAGGTCATCAGCACATGGTTCTCAAGGACTGATACGCCAGCGCGTAAACTGTACCCGGATACTTCTGGAATCACCCATGCCCCTGATCTACATCCTGCTCGCCCTCACCGTCATCCTGCTGGTCCTGCAAGTGCTCGTGCTGCTGCGCGGGCGTGGCGACGCGGGCGTGCATGCGCGGCTCGATGCGCTGAAAGACGACAACCGCCATCTGCGCGAAGCCCTCGCCCAGGAGCAGCGCGCCGGACGCGGCGAACTGAACCAGGCGCTGTTGCAATTCCGCAGCCTGGTGCAGGAGCAATTGGATGCCATGGCCGCACAGCAACAGGAGCGCATCAGCCTGTTCGGCCAACGCCTGGATCTGCTGACCGAGCGCACCGACAACGGCATCCAGGCACTCGCGCAGCGCCTGACGGAAGACGCGCGCCGCGGCCGCGAAGAACTCGCCGCCAGCCTGGCCCGGCTGGGTGAACAACAACAGCAGCGCCTGGCGTTGCTGACCGCCGACAACGAGAAACGCCTGGGCGAAGTACGCGCCACGCTGGAAACCAAGCTCACCGCCATCCAGCAGGACAACGCCACCAAGCTCGAACAAATGCGCGCGACGGTTGACGAGAAACTGCAATCCACCCTGGAAACCCGGCTTGGGCAGTCCTTCACGCTGGTATCCGAACGCTTGGAAGCGGTGCAGCGCGGCCTGGGCGAAATGCAGTCACTGGCCAGCGGCGTGGGCGACCTCAAGCGCGTGCTCAACAACGTGAAAACGCGCGGCATTCTCGGCGAAGTGCAGCTTGCCGCGCTGCTGGAACAAATGCTTACCCCCGAACAATACGCCGCCGATGTCGCGACGGTTCCGGGTTCGGACAACCGCGTGGAATTCGCCGTCCGCTTGCCGGGTGGCGATCGCGACAGCCAGGTGTGGCTGCCGATCGACGCGAAATTCCCCATCGAAAACTACGAACGCCTGCTCGACGCCCAGCAGCAGGCAGACGCCGATGCGGTCGAACGCGCCGCATCAGCGCTGGAACGGCACATCCGCGAAGAAGCCAAGACCATCCGCGCCAAGTACGTTGCGCCACCGGCCACCACCGACTTCGCCGTGCTGTTCCTGCCTACCGAAGGCCTTTACGCCGAAATCATCCGCCGTCCCGGCTTGTTTGAAAGCCTGCAACGCGAACAGCGCGTCATCGTAGCCGGCCCCACCACGCTTTCCGCCCTGTTGAACAGCTTGCAGATGGGCTTCCGCACGTTGGCCATCCAGCAGCGCAGCAGCGAAGTGTGGCAGCTGCTTGGTGCAGTGAAGAACGAATTCGGCAAATTTGGCGATGTACTGAAGATGGTGCGCAAGAAGCTGGACGAAGCGGGCAAGCATATCGATGCGACCAGCGTGCGTACGCGGGTCATCGAGCGCAAGTTGCGCGACGTGGAGTCCTTGCCGGGAGAGCAGACTCAGCAGTTGCTTGGCGACACCCTCGCGGTCGAAGAAGAAAGCCCGGAAGAATGAGCCCTTCCAGACAGCGTGGATACGTAGGTTGGGTTAGCGCAGCGTAACCCAACTTTTTTATGGCTTCGATGAAGTTCCGTTGGGTTACGCTGCGCTACCCCAACCTACCCCGAGCTGCGCAGCGCATGCGCAGCGGCCTGCGCAATCAACGCATCATCCGGCCGCACCCCGGTGTAGAGCACGAACTGCTCCACCGCTTGCAGCACAATCACGTCGGCGCCGGTAATCACCGGCTTGCCCTGTGAACGAGCCAGCTTGATCAGCGGTGTTTCCGGCGGCAGCGCCACCACATCGAATATGACATGCGCACGTTCCACCTCGACGCGATCGAAGGCCAACTGATCCGCCTCCGGACCTTCCATGCCGAGCGGCGTCACGTTGATCAACAGCTGCGCATCCAATCCCGCTGTGTCGGCCACCCAGGAAAATCCGCTGACCTCGGCCAGCCGGCGACCGGCAGCTTCATTGCGCGCCACGATATGTCCGTGTCTGAAGCCTGCATCGCGAAACGCACACGCCACGGCTTTGGCCATGCCGCCGCTGCCGCGCAAGGCCAGCCGCGTAGCGGGCGACAGCGCATGTCGTTCGATCAATGTGCGGATGGCGATGTAATCGGTGTTATAGGCGTGCAGGTGCCCATCGTCATTGACGATGGTGTTGACCGAAGCGATCGCCCTGGCCGAATCATCCATCGCGTCGACCAGCGGAATGCAGGCTTCCTTGAACGGCATCGAGATGGCGCAGCCACGAATCCCCAAGGCGCGAATGCCGCCGATCGCCGCCGGCAGATCCCCGGTGGTAAAGGCCTTGTAGACGTAATTCAGGTCCAGCGCCTGGTAGAGAAAGTTCTGGAAGCGGGTGCCGAAATTGCCCGGGCGGCCGGACAGCGACATGCACAAGCGGGTATCGCGATTGATGGATAGGGACATCGGAACAACTCGTACGGCATCAATGGGGAGAGAGGTTGGGGTTCAGCCGGGCCGCCCCCATGTCCCCGCGACCCTACCATCTTGACGCCAGCGCTACACTCGTAGCCCTGAATAGACCAAGGAAGCCGCATGAGCGAGCACCACGAGCCCACCGACGTTACCCGCGAGCAAGCCGAAGAAGCGGTGCGCATCTTGCTGCGCTGGGCCGGCGAAGATCCGCAGCGCGAGGGCCTGCTCGATACGCCCCGCCGCGTGGTCAAGGCGTATCGCGACTGGTTCAGCGGCTACCAGATCGACCCGGGCGAGTACCTGCGCCGCACCTTCGAGGAAGTGGCCGGCTACGATGAAATGGTCGTGTTGCGCGATATTGAATTCGAAAGCCATTGCGAGCACCACATGGCGCCGATCATCGGTCGTGCGCATGTCGGTTATCTGCCCACCGACCGCGTGGTCGGCATCAGCAAGCTGGCGCGCGTGGTGGACGCCTTTGCGCGCCGCTTCCAGGTGCAGGAAAAGATGACCGCGGAAATCGCGCGCTGTATCCAGGAAAACCTGCGTCCGGCCGGCGTGGCCGTGGTGGTGGATGCCAGCCATGAATGCATGACCACCCGTGGCGTGCACAAGCGCGGCGTGTCGATGGTGACCAGCCAGATGCTGGGCTCTTTCCGCGACGATGCCCGCACCCGCGCCGAATTCCTGGATTTCATCGGTATACGCGGCGGCGTTCGCTGATGCGTGCCGCCGTCGCTCTGCTGCTGTGGTTGACGGCGACGGCCGCCGTGGCGCAGAGCACGGCTTCCGGCTTGTTCCAGGCCATGGATACCAACGGCGACGGGCGCGTCAGCGAAGCGGAATACGTGGCCTATATGAGCCAGGGTTTCTATCGCCTGGATCGCAATCACGATGGCGTGCTGGAGTCGGACGAACTTCCGGGCGGTCACGGCAAGCCCATCACCTTGCAGGAATGGCAGGACAATCTGCGCAAGGAATTTCGCAAGCTCGACCGGCACCACCACGGTTACCTGACTGAACAGGAATTGATGCAGCCGCCACAATAGAGCGGCCGTACGCAGGTATGCCGGTCTCGCCACTCGTCCCTTTTAGCCCGCATTCGCGGCCACTTTCCTTACCCGCCCATCCGCCAGAAAGAAACCGGTGCGACGTTATGCATACGATCTGCTCATGCCAACTCGCCCGCCATCAGCTATCGTTGCGGCTTTGATCCTTTGAACTACCCCTCGGCGCCCCGACGCATGGCTTCCGCCCCGCCCCCCGCTTCCTCCGGCCAGAAAGCCGCATTCGCCTTTATTTTCGTCACGGTGATGCTGGACATGCTGGCCTTCGGCATCATCATTCCCGTGCTGCCGCACCTGATCGTGGATCTGATCGGCGGCAGTATTGCGCGAGCGGCCGTATGGTCCAGTGCATTCGGCACGGTTTACATGCTGATGCAGTTTGTTTTCTCGCCGGTGCAGGGCACGCTGTCCGATCGTTTCGGCCGCCGCACGGTGATCCTGATTTCCAGTTTCGGCCTGGGTGTCGACTTCATCGTGATGGCGTTGACGCCGACGCTGTGGCTGCTGTTTGTCGGCCGCGCCATCTCCGGTATCTGCTCGGCCAGCTTTTCGACCGCCAATGCGTACATCGCCGATATCGTGCCCAAGGAAAAGCGCGCGGCGGCCTTCGGCATGATGGGCGCGGCCTTTGCCATCGGCTTCATCATCGGGCCGGCGCTGGGCGGATTTCTGGGGCACTTCAGCATCCGCCTGCCGTTCTGGGTCGCGGCCGGGCTGTCGCTGGTCAACTTCTGCTACGGCTTCTTCGTGCTGCCGGAATCGCTGCCGCTGGAGCGCCGCACGAAGCGCTTTGACTGGCGCCACGCCAATCCTTTTGGCGCGCTGGTGCTGTTGCGCCGGTATCCGCAAGTATTCGCGCTGGCGGCGGTATTCTTTCTGATCAACCTGGCGCAGTTCTCGTTGAACTCGACCTACGTGCTGTATACCGACTACCGCTATGGCTGGGGTCCACAAACCGTTGGTTACACACTGGGTCTGGTCGGTTTTTGCAGCGGCCTGGTGCAAGCCGTGCTGGTACGGCGTTTGATGCCCAAGCTGGGCGAGCAGCGGATGATCATGCTCGGCCTGCCGTTGTGCGTGATGGGCTACCTGATCTTTGGATTCTCCTCGGTGAGCTGGATCTTCCTGCTCGGCATTCCGTTCCTGTGCCTGGGCGGGCTGGCCGGACCACCTGCGCAGGCCTTGATGACGCAGCAGGTGGATCCGCACGAACAAGGCCGCCTGCAAGGCGCGCTTAGCAGCCTGGCCAGCCTGGCCGGCATTTTCGGACCGGTGGTGTTTGCCAATCTGTTTGCGCTCTTTATCAGCAACCACGCGCCCGCACACTTGCCAGGCATCGCCTTCGTGCTTGCCGCATTGCTGCTGACGAGCGCAGCGGTATTGGCCCGTTATGCCATCCGTCATCTCCATCCTGTGCATGCGGCGCCGGCTTCGCCTTCCGCCGCATTGAGCACCGAATTTTCTCCCGTGGCGGACGTCGTTCCCCACGAACCTATTCCTCATGACCAAACGGAGTCATCCCCATGAGTATTTCGATGTACCAGGTTTCCATTCCTGTCTTTGTGCGTGCGCTGAACAACCTGCATCACGTGTTGAAGCAGGGTGAGGCCCATGCAAAAGCCAAGAGCGTGGAAGACTCGGTCATGCTGCAAATGCGTCTGATCGCCGACATGCTGCCGCTGGTCAAGCAGGTGCAAATCGCCACCGACCTGGCCAAGAACGGTGCGGCGCGCCTGGCGGGAGTTGATCCGCTGAAGTTCGAAGACAACGAAACCTCGTTCGATGAGTTGTACAACCGCATCGAACGCGCCATCGACTACATCAAGAGCTTCAAGCCCGAGCAAATCGACGGCAGCGAAACCCGCGCCATCACCCTCAAGATGCGCAGCGGCGATGTGCATTTCGAAGGTGAAGCTTATCTGCTGCACTTCGTGCTTCCCAACCTGTTCTTCCACTGCACGACTGCCTACAACATCCTGCGCGAGGCCGGCGCCAACATCGGCAAGCAGGACTTCATCGGCAAGCCCTGAGCATACTCAAGGCATCGGCTTCAGACGGCGCGGCCTGGTCCGCGCCGTTTTATTTCCAGCATCGTTGATTTGGCCGGCGGCGATCCCCATCGTTAGGCCCATCTCACATCCCCTATATGAAGCGTCATGGCCAAGCCAAAATCCCTGAAAATCGACTTCGTCTCCGACGTTGTCTGCCCCTGGTGTGCCGTCGGCCTGAAGTCGCTGGAACAGGCGCTGGGCAATTTGCATGGCGAAGTGACCGCCGACTTGCATTTCCATCCGTTCGAGCTGAATCCGCAGATGGTGCCGGAGGGTGAGAATATTGTTGAGCATCTGGCGCACAAGTACGGCAGCACACCGGAACAGCTGGCAAAGAATCAGGAAGCCATCCGGCAGCGCGGAGCCGCACTCGGCTTTACCTTCAACATGGATAAGCGGCAAAACATTTACAACACCTTCGATGCACACCGCCTGCTGCACTGGGCGGAGCAGCAAGGCAAGCAACATGCATTGAAGCTGGCTTTGCTGGAGGCTTATTTCAGCGAGGGCGAAAATGTCAGCTCGCACGATGTGCTGGCGCGTGTCGCCGGGAAGGTGGGGCTGGATTCCGCCAAAGCCCGCGACGTGCTGGCCAGCAACCAATTTGCCGAAGAAGTCCGGGAGCAGGAGCGCTTCTATCAGGAACAGGGCATCCACGCGGTGCCTTCGGTGATCATCAACGATCAATACCTGATCCAGGGCGGACAGCCGCCGGAGGCGTTCGAGCAGATTCTGCGCCAGGTGGCGGCGGAGGCCTGAGGCCCGCCCCGCTCCCCTTCGAGGCCCGGCGGGGGAGAGAACACAGCCAGGCGACCATCCCGGCAAGGATGGTCGCTCCAATGGAATGGAGCAGAACAGGATGGGCAGCGGTTTGCGGCCGGCTCTGAGACAATAGCCCACCGTTCCATCCGCCCCGCCCCGCATGCTGCGACTCACCGATATCAAGCTGCCGCTGGACCACGCCGATGAGGCGCTGGCGGCGGCCATTCGCGCCAAACTGCATATCGGGGCCCAGGCTATTCGCAGCTATAGCGTGTTTCGGCGCGGCTATGACGCGCGCAAGCGTGGGGCGATCCAGCTGATCTACACCCTGGACGTCGAAGTCGCTGATGAAGCGACATTGCTGCAGCGCTTTGCGGATGATCCGCACGTCCGTGCTACCCCCGATACCCAGTACCGCTTCGTGGCCCACGCCACGGCCGGCCACGGCCAGGCACCACACCGTCCGGTGGTGATCGGCATGGGACCTTGCGGGCTGTTCGCGGGTCTGTTGCTGGCGCAGATGGGTTTTCGCCCGATCATCCTGGAGCGCGGCAAGGCCGTGCGCGAGCGCACCAAGGACACCTGGGATCTGTGGCGCAAGCGCAACCTGCATCCGGAATCGAACGTGCAATTCGGCGAAGGTGGCGCCGGCACGTTTTCCGACGGCAAGCTCTACAGCCAGATTTCCGACCCGCATCATTACGGCCGCAAGGTGCTCACCGAATTTGTAAAAGCTGGCGCACCGGAAGAAATCATTTACGTCAGCAAGCCCCACATCGGCACGTTCCGTCTGGTGACGATGGTGGAAAACATGCGCAACACGATCGAATCGCTGGGCGGAGAGATTCGTTTCCAGCAGCGCGTCGACGATCTGCTGATCGAAACGGATGCACAGGGTACGCGCCATGTGCGCGGCGTGGTGCTGGCGGATGGCGAGCAGATTCGTACCGATCATGTGGTGCTGGCGCTGGGCCACAGCGCACGCGATAGCTTCGAGATGTTGCACAAGCGCGGCGTATATCTGGAAGCCAAACCGTTCTCGATCGGATTCCGGGTCGAGCATCCACAGTCGATGATCGACCGTGCGCGCTTCGGTCCGCAGGCCGGCCATCCACTGCTCGGCGCCGCCGACTACAAGCTCGTACATCACTGCCGCAACGGCCGTTCGGTTTACAGCTTCTGCATGTGCCCCGGCGGCACGGTGGTCGCCGCGACCAGCGAGCCGGGACGCGTGGTGACCAACGGCATGAGTCAGTATTCGCGCAACGAACGCAATGCGAATGCGGCGATTGTGGTCGGCGTCGATCCCGTCGATTTCGTGCCCTACGACGGCAGCGGCAGTCCGCTGGCCGGCATCGCCTTGCAGCGCCATTGGGAAAGCCGCGCCTTTGAGCTCGGCGGCGGTACGTATGAAGCGCCGGGGCAACTGGTGGGTGATTTTGTTGCTGGACGTGCATCGACTGCGTTCGGCGAGGTGCAGCCTTCCTACAAGCCCGGCGTACATCTCACCGATCTCGCACACGCCTTGCCGGACTACGCGGTTGAAGCGATCCGTGAAGCGATGCCGGCCTTCGATCGCAAGCTCAAAGGCTTCGGCCGCCACGATGCGATTTTTACCGGCGTCGAGACGCGCACCTCTTCGCCTGTTCGCGTGCGCCGCAATGACGACGATTACCAGAGTCTCAACACGCGCGGGCTGTTTCCGGCCGGCGAAGGCGCGGGCTATGCCGGTGGCATTCTCTCCGCCGGGGTCGATGGCATTCGTGTGGCGGAAGCCGTGGCATTGAGCATCACCGGCGAACGACGGGCCGCGCATGCTGACTGATGTGCTCAAGAGCAACATTCGCGATGCCTATGCACGCATCAAGGATGGCCTGCCTGGATTCCGCGCGCGTCCCGCACAGCTGCGCATGATCGCCGAGGTCGCCAAGGCGCTCGCCGAACCGGCTGGCGCAGCGGTGATCGAGGCACCGACCGGCACCGGCAAATCGATGGCCTATCTGATCGCCGGCGCGGAAGTGGCGAAGGCCCACAAGAAAAAATTGCTGATCGCCACCGCGACGGTGGCCCTGCAGGAACAATTGGTCGAGCGCGATATCCCGCTGTACTTGAAGCTTAACGGCAGCGAGGCGAAAGTCGCGCTGGCCAAGGGCCGCGGCCGTTATCTGTGCCCGCGCAACCTGCGCATGGCCGGTAACAGTCTCGGCGATAGCGGCCAGATGGGCCTCGGCTTCGATGCGGATCTTGCGCTGTGGAGCAAACCGCCGGCCGAGCGCGACAAGCAGGTGATGCGCAAGCTCACCGATGCCTTCGACCGCAACGAGTGGAACGGTGACATGGATGCTGCGCCGGAAATACCCGGCGACATGCTGCGCGCACTGATCACCACCAGCGCGGGCGGCTGCACCGGCCGCCGCTGCGGATATTTCATGGTCTGTCCGTTCTTCGCCGCGCGGCGGGCGGTGGCGGATGCCGACATCATCGTCGCCAATCAGGATCTGGTGCTGTCCGACCTCACCTTGTCCAGCGGTGAGGAAAGCTGGGGCGGCGTGTTTCTGCCCAAGCCGGAAGAGACCGTGTATGTGTTCGACGAAGCGCATCACATGCCGGGCAAGACCATCGACCGCGGCGCGTCCGATGTGCCGCTCGGTCTGGCCGTGCGCCAGATCAGCCGTCTTGGCCGCCAGGTGCATGCCGCTTATTCGCTGTCCGACAAGGAAGTGATCGGCAAGCTCACGCTTGATGCCGGCGACGAAAAGCTGCAGGAACTGAGCGACGCACTGGAAGGCCTGGAAAAGGAAATCCGCCATTCCTGGTTGCCCGATCCGGCCGAAACCGAGCCGATGTATCGCGGCTCGCTGGGGCAATTGCCGGAAAACTGGTTCCATCACGCGAGCATGTTGTATGTCGCGACAGCGGAGATCCAACGCTGGCTGACCGCGGTGCGCCGCACGATCACCGAGATGAGCGAAGGCGGTCCGACCCAGGAAGCCCTGTCGCGCGAACTCGGCATTGCGCTGGAACGCATCGATCGTCAGGTACGCACCTGGCGCGCATGGTCGTTTGACGATCCCGAACATGCACCGCCGCTGGCGCGCTGGGTCACGCTGTCGAACGATCAGCAGCTGGTCTGCCATGCTTCGGCGGTTTCCGCCGGCGCACTGTTGCGCAACATTCTGTGGGACAACGCCAGTGCCGCGGTCATGACCTCGGCCACCTTGAGCGCGGGCGGCAACTTCCGCGGCTTTGCCGATGCCGTGGGATTGCCGGACGAGGCGGTCACGATCAGCCTGCCATCGCCGTTCGACCTTAGCGCGCAGGCGCGCCTGGAGGTGCCGGCTCTCTCCGCACTTCCCGATGCGCGCGAGCAACACGCACAAGAAGTCACCGATTGGCTGGCCGAACACCTGGATTGGGATGCCGGCAACCTGGTGCTGTTCACCTCACGCGCAAAACTCGAACGCGTGCTGCAACGCCTGCCCATCGATAAGGTGCGCAAGGTGCGCGCACAGGGCTCGCTGGGCAAGACGCAATTGATTGCCGAGCACACCGCCGCCATCGAAGCGGGCAAAGGCAGTACCTTGTTCGGCCTGGCCTCGTTTGGCGAAGGCCTGGATCTGCCGGGCAAATTGTGTGAAACCGTGGTGATCACGCAATTGCCTTTCGCCGTGCCCACCGATCCGGTCGGCGCCACTTACGCCGAATGGCTGGAATCACGCGGACGCAATCCGTTCCTGGAAGTGGCCGTACCGGAAGCCACCCGCCTGCTGACCCAGTATTGCGGACGCCTGATCCGCAGCGAGACGGATCGCGGCCGCATCGTGCTGCTGGATCGCCGTGTCGTCACGCGGCAATACGGCAGCCAGATGCTGAAAGCACTCCCCCCTTTCCAACGCGTGATCGAGCGTACTGCATGAGCATCATCCATCTGCGTGATTATCCGGCTACCCCCTGGAAAAACGGCATGGGGCGCACGCGCGAATTGGCAGTGCATCCGTCTGGCGCCAGCATGGACGATTTCATCTGGCGCGTCAGCGTGGCAGAAGTGGATAGCGCCGCGCCGTTCTCCGCCTTTCCGGGCATCGATCGTTACATCGCGCTGCTGGAAGGCGCGGGCTTGACCATGACCCTGGACGACGGCCGCTCGCACGCGCTGACTACGCCCTTCGTGCCATTCGCGTTTCCTGGCGAAGCGCAGGTGGGCGTGACGCTGCATGGTGGAGCGACCCGCGATTTCAATTTGATGCTGCGTCGTGAACAGGCCCACGGCGAACTGGTGGTGTGGGACGAACCCGGCCGGCAGGTAGTGGACGATGCGGTGGTGCTGATCTACTGCGCGCAAGGCCATATCGATACATCAGACGGACGCCTTCACGCCGGCGATGCCTGGCTTCCCAACCGGGTAACCGGACGCGTAACGCTCGATCCCGGTACCTTGGCACTTGTGGCGCGGGTGGAATTGCGTGTGAATTGACCAGTGCGCGGGACATATCCACGTTCTAGCAAACAACTCCCTCTCCCCTCCGGGGAGAGGGCCGGGGTGAGGGGCCGAGCTTGCCGTAAACCCCAACCATCTCCAACAGAAGCCCTTCTCCAACAGATAGAGAAAGCTGACCCCAACATCACCTAGAGGTTGCCGCCATGTTCGTGCTGGTCCTCGGTCTGATCATCTTTTTGGGTTTGCACTCCATCCGCATCATGGCGGATGGCTGGCGTAGCCGGCAGATTGCACGCTTAGGCCTGAAGCCCTGGAAAGGCATCTACGCCATCCTCTCGATTATCGGGTTGCTGCTGATCATCTGGGGCTTCGGCCTGGCACGGCAGCATCCGGTGCTGATCTATGCACCACCACTATGGCTGCGCCATCTCAACGGACTGTTCATGCTGGTCTCGCTGATCTTTTTCGCAGCGGCGCGCGTACCGCGCAACCACATCAAGGCAAAGTTCGGCCATCCGCAGGTGCTGGCGGTGAAGACTTGGTCATTCGGCCATTTACTGGCGACTGGCATGCTGCACGACCTGGTGCTGTTTGTGCCGTTCCTGATCTGGTCGGTGCTGCTCTTTATCGTGTCGCGCCGACGCGACCGCCTGAACGGCACGATTTATCCGACGGGCACGGTGAAGGGTGATGTGATTGCCGTGGCGATCGGCGTCATCGTCTGGGCTTTGTTCGCATTCTGGCTGCATACCCTGCTGATCGGCGTCAATCCGATGATCTGAACGGGTGCCGGCAGGCATCTACGCTCGGCGGCTGCCCTGCGCTAGAGTCCGTCGATGGCCCCACGATGACGGTGAGACATATGGTCGGTTTTCTGCTCTGGTTGCTGCTGCTGGTGTTCTGCTGGCCGCTCGCGCTGCTGGCGCTGGTGCTGTATCCCATCGTGTGGCTGCTGTTGCTGCCGTTCCGCCTGGTAGGCATTACCGTGACCGCGGTGTTTTCGTTACTGGGCGCGATGCTGATGTTGCCTGCCCGCGTCTTGCGTGGTCGCCCGGTTTGATCAATAAGCCTTATTCAGCCGCTAGTGAACGCAACGGCGAACCGATTCTGGTGTTGTTGCGGCAGTGGTTCGCGGACCGGCGGCATGTGCTGGAGATTGGCAGCGGCACCGGCCAACACGCTGTGCACTTTGCCACGGCCATGCCGCACCTGATCTGGCAAAGCTCCGATCGCGCCGAAAATCTGCCCGGCATACGGCTCTGGCTCGACGAAGCCGACTTGCCCAACACGCCCGCGCCGTTGGAACTGGATGTGATGGGCGCATGGCCATGCTGGCGTTACGATGCGATCTTCAGCGCCAATACCTTGCACATCATGGCCTGGCACGAAGTGGAAAGCTTTTTCGCATCGCTGTCCGGCGTCACGACCGATGATGCATGCGTGGCGATCTACGGGCCATTCAATATCGATGGCCAATTTACCAGCGAGAGCAATGCGGCATTCGATCGCGAGCTGAAGATGCGCGCTGCGCACATGGGCATTCGCGATACATCAGACGTGGATGTGCTGGCGGCGTCGGTCGGCTTCGATCTGGCCGAAGACATCGCCATGCCGGCGAACAACCGCCTGCGGCTCTGGCGTCGGCGCGGTGCAGGCTCCTAAGCAAGTGCCGTCGCCCCGGCGCAGGCCGGGACGACGAAGGCGATATCCATCGCGCGGATGGATATCGCCATGAACGGCGTTACTGCCCCGACACCACCGGCAGGCTGATAAAGCTTGCGTGATCCGGCGTATGCCACACGCGCTGCGTCGCCTTCACGTAATCCGCGGGTTTCGCATCGAAGATGTTCGGCACAAAGGTCTGCGGATTGCGATCGTAGAGCGGGAACAGCGTGGACTGCACCTGCACCATGATGCGATGCCCCGGTTCAAACACATGGTTCACCGTCGGCAGGCCAAAGCTGTACAGCAACGGCGCATTGGCTTCGATCGCTTGCGGATGTTCGAAGCTGGTGCGGTAGCGGCCACGGAAAATGTCCAGCGAAATCGGCAACTCGTAGCCACCCATGCCTGGATTGGACGGCACGGTATCCGGATACACGTCGATGATCTTCACCACCCAGTCGCTATCCGTACCGCTGGTCGATGCCACCAGATTCACTTGCGGCGCACCACCCAGATGCAAGGGCGCCGTCAACGGCTCGCTGACGTAGGTGAGCACGTCGGGGCGGCCGTCCACGAAGCGCTGGTCGTCGAGCAACCAATGTGTCCACGCCTCGTGATCGGAGCCGATGACCGGACGTGGGATGTAAGGCACCGGCTTGGCGGGATCCGAGACATATTCATCGTACTTGGCGTCGCTGGCGGTGGGCACCTCGAACGACAGACGGCCATCTGCTTCCAGATAAAGCGGCCTGGCTTTCGAATCGCAGCCGTGATCGCACGAAAGCGGCCAGTGCGTGTAACGATCCCAGTGATTCTCGCCGGTGTTGTAGATCAGCACCGGCGGGGTATTCGCCTTCGGCGTACCATCCTTCAGGTATTGATTGAAGAACGGCAGCAGTACGTCGCGGCGGAATTGCAGCGCGGTATCACCATTCCACTTCATCGGTCCGAGCGTCGTGCCATCGTAGTTCACCTGGCTGTGCCGCCACGGCCCCATCACCAGGTAGTTCATGGTGTTGGTGGTGTCCTTGGGCTCCATCACTTCATAGCTATGGATCGCGCCCCACATGTCTTCCTGGTCCCACAGGCCTTGCTCCCACATGGTGGGGACCTTGAGCGGCTGGTTGGCCAGGATCTTGTCCAGCGCCTGATTCGACCAGAACGCGTCGTATGCCGGATGCTCATGGATCTTGCGCCAGAACGGCAGCGCGTCGAGTCCATTGGCGCGCGCAAAATCTCCGGTGGAGCCCACGCGCAGGAAGTTGGTGTAATCGTCCAGGCCTTCGCGCGGGATCATGTAGCCCTCGCCTTTCTGCGTGGTCTGGAAGGTGATGTAGTCCAGGTTGTTCTGGCGGAAGGCGCCGTAGTGGAACCAGTCGTCGCCCATCCAGCCATCCACCATCGGGCTTTCCGGTGCGGCCACCTTGAGTGCCGGATTCGGATTGATCAACGCCATCACCACCGTGAAACCTTCATACGACGAGCCGAGCATGCCGACCTTGCCGTTCGATTCGGGGATGTTCTTCGACAGCCATTCGATGGTGTCGTAGGCATCGGTGGATTCATCCACCTTGCCGTTATTGAGTGGCCCGCGCAGCGGCAGGGTCATCACGTAATCGCCTTCGGACCCGTATTTGCCGCGGATATCCTGGAACACGCGGATATAGCCCGCTTTGACGAACACCTCGTCGCCCTGCGGCAGCAGATCCAACATATGCGGCGACAGCGTGCGCTGGGTACGCGCATCGGCGTTATACGGTGTGCGGGTCAGCAGGATCGGCGCATCGTGCGCGCCTTTCGGGATCACGATCACCGTGTGCAGCTTCACCCCGTCGCGCATGGGGATCATCACCACGCGCTTGATGTAGTCGTTGGCGGTGGTCGGCGCGGTGAAGTGGGATGGGATATCCGGGGTAAGTGGCGCAGTCTGGGCGTGAACGCCCGCCACGGACAACGCCACCGCGAGTGCAGTGACGGAAAACAGTGAACGAATCGCGTGCATGGGGATCTCCGCAACGGCCGCCCATACCCATGGCGGCGGGTGTCATCGATGTCTGGGAAGCTGCTCTCCCGGCAGCAAAGTGACTTTACGCGATCCAAGTTGGAAACTAGGCATGACTTCCTGCCTAGTGCCGGCTTGCATTTGCCGGCTACGGGTGGACGATGAACAGCCAGCTCGCCGCCGGACCGGAACCTTGCAAGCCATTGACACGCTCACCCCCTGCCCCTGCGGCAACGACGCCGGTTACGCGCGCTGTTGCGGTCCGTTGCACGAGGGCGGCGTCGCCCATACCGCCGAGGCGCTGATGCGGTCGCGCTATAGCGCCTACGTGCTCAAGCGCGAGGATTATCTGCTCGCCACCTGGCATCCCAGCACCCGTCCGGCCAGTCTCAAGCTCGCTGCGCAGCAGCCTGCACCGACCTGGCTCGGCCTGGACGTGAAGCGGCATGAGGAAGCGGGTGTGCACGCCACGGTGGAGTTCATTGCGCGTCTGCGCTACGGCGGCGGCAAGGCGCAGCGCATGCACGAGATCAGCCGCTTCGTGCAGGAACAGGGGCGCTGGTATTACCTGGACGGGCAATTCCCGCAGTCCTGACGCTGAGGCCGTAACCCGGCCATGCCTTGTCGATTTGCGGAAATGTGCTGGGTTACGCTGCGCTAACCCAGCCTACGAATGAGCGGCCCGCAGGCTGCGGATTCAAAGGCAGTTCGGTTTCACCCTGGAAACGGCCCATCGGTCCGAAGCGGCGCTCCACGATCATCCCTTTGCCTTCGTAATCGATTGCCACGATGGTGCAGGCGCGGGTGCCATAACGCTCGCCGCGAATGAACGCGGAGGAAAGCCAGCGTTCGCGTTCGGGGCCCACGCCCGTCTCCGGCAGGATCTCATCCGGCGCCTGTTGCTCATTGGTCAGCGCACGGAATAGCGGTGCGAAATCCACCTCGTGACCGGCATTCATCCACGCCTGCAGACGCACCATGAGGGCCTTGGTCTTGGGCCAGGGTGTGTTGAAGTCCGCATTGGAAAGCCCGTGCACGCCGGGCTCGATCGGTTGCGCCTTGGCGGTGGGGCGATTGCCGATATAGAAGCCGTGTTCGGTATCGAAGGTGAGCAGATTGAAGGGACGATAATCCGCCGCCGTCGCAAGCAGGCCACGCGCATGCGCGACCGCCCCGTTTTCGCCCGCCAGATAATCCGTCGCCAGCAAGCCACGCGACGCGCCGTGCTGCGGATCGCGCGGATCGCGCACATTGGTTACCACGCAGCATCGCCCCGACTCGGTCACCCCCAGCCAGGTGCCGCCGGCCTCCAGATCGCGGCCGCCGATGATCGGCAGATCGCTCCAATGCGACAAAGAGGCACTGGGCCGCGCATGAAATTCATCGCGGTTGCCGGCCAGCAGGAGACGCCAGCGCGGATGGCTATGCCAGGCGAATGCGATCAGGCACATAGGGCTTGTGATCTTAGCTCATCCGTGTGCCGCGCGACGCTGCACCGCATCAGCCCAGCGGCTCGCCACCCGGGGCGAGGTCATGCAGACGGTTTCATCCGTTACGGTGGTGACGGCGCGCTCCAGCAGTTGGATATCCGCCTCGTGCTGGCGTGCAACATGCGGATCTTCGAAGAAAATGGCGCGCTGGCAGCAGCGCTCCAGCACCATGTCGGCAATCTGCGCATCGCCGCCCATCGGTCCGCTCTGGTAGCGCTCGACCCAGTTCTGGTCCTGTGGCCAGCCGCGGCTCCACGCCAACTCGTTCAATTGCTGTCCGGTGGTGCCGGTGCCGACCCGGCGCGCAAAGCGCGAGAGCAGATCGAAGTGATCGGTGGCGTAGGCCATCATCTGCGGCTTCATGGCATCGTGGGCGATCAGCGCGATCGTCTGGCTTTCCAGCGCGTAGAGGCTGTCGGCGCCGGGATCGGGCGCAAAGCCGGCATGCATGCGCTCCATCTCGATCCAATCACGCGCCGAGGCCACCGTGGAAATAAACGGCTTCTGATGGATTACGCACTGACGCTTCAACGCCACCGCTTCGGGAAATGTCGACGACGGATCGACCGGATTGATCAGGTAGATCGCACCATCCAGCACCCGGCCCGGCCCCGGCATGCCGACGACTTCGGCCACCAGCTTCATCAGGCCGCCTTCGTGGCCATAGGGATAGCGAACCAGTCCGGCATAGTCGGCCAACAGACCCACGCGCGTGATTGCCGCATATGTGCGTCCTACCGCATGCAGGCTGAGATTCAGCTCACGGATGCCTTGCTCGCTTGCTCTCAGCCAGCGAAACAACGCGGCATCGTCGTGATCGTGATGAATGGCGTTGGCCGCCAACCCCATGCGCATGCTTTTCCCCTGTAGAAATCATTTAACCGAAGAACCAGTAACACACCGCAATCGAGGCCAGCACGCCGGCCAGATCGGCCAACAAGGCACAGCCGATGGTGTGACGCACGCGTTGAATGCCCACCGCACCGAAATAAACCGCCACCACGTAGAACGTCGTTTCGGTACTGCCTTGCACCGTGGCCGCCACCAGGGCCGGAAAACTGTCGACGCCGGAGTGATGCATGGTTTCGATCAGCATCGCCCGCGCGGCACTGCCGGAAAACGGCTTGACCAGCGCGGTCGGCAAGGCATCCACGAAGCGCGTGTCCAGACCGGCGTGCTGTGCGAGCCAGCGGATGCCGTCCAGGACGAAATCCAGCGCACCCGAAGCGCGCAAAACGCCGACCATGCAAAGCATCGCCACCAGGTAAGGCAGTATCTCCTTCGAAACATCAAAGCCCTGCTTGGCCCCATCGATAAAGCTCTCGAACAACGGCACGCGCTTGTACGCGCCCGCGCAGAGAAACACGATGATGATGCCGAACAAGGCGAGATTGCCCATCAGCGAAGACAGCGACGCCAGCGCCGCCGCGGTGAGTGAAGCGAGAAAGGCCAGGAAACCGGCCAATACCAATCCGCCACCCAGCAGCCATGCCAGCACCACCGGATCCCACAAGCGCAGACGCTGCATGTAGGCCACCGACAGGAGGCCGACGAGATTGGACGCGAAATGCGCCAGCAGGATCGGCAGGAATACCAGCGTCGGATCATGCGCGCCTGCCTGCGCGCGATACATGAACACCATCACCGGCAATAGCGTCAGCGACGACGCATTCATCACCAGGAACAGGATCTGCGCATTGCTGGCCGTGGTCTCGGAAGGATTGAGCGTCTGCAACGCACGCATCGCGCGCAAACCGATCGGCGTCGCTGCGTTATCCAGGCCCAGGGCGTTGGCGGCGAAATTGAGCGTAATCAGCCCGATCGCCGGATGTCCGCGCGGCACGTCCGGCATCAAGCGCGCAAACAGCGGTCCCAGCCAGCGGGCGAGGCCGTCGACCAGGCCGGCTTGCTCGGCGATGTTGAGAAAGCCCAGCCACAGGGTAAGCGTGCCGAACAGCAGCAGCATGAGCTTGACGGACAGATCCGCCATGTCGAACAGCGAGCCGACGATCGCCGCAAAAACTGTTTCGTCGCCGCCGATCAGCCAGCGCGCCAGCGCTGCCAACGTGGCCGCCATGAAAAGACCAAACCACAGGCGGCTCAGCATGCGTGATGATGGGAAGCGAATCGGGTCGGCATGCGCGCATTGTCAATGACAATGCGCTTGCTCGCCAGCATGCCTGGCCATGCGGTTCGATGCTTCGGCGCCTAACACGCCGAAGCGACTTCCCTGGCCGGTTTCTTCGCCAGCAAGGTGGCGATGCTGGTGGCCGCTTCGCGGCCGTCATAGACCGCGCGAACGACCAGGTCGGCGCCGCGAACATTGTCGCCGCCGGCAAAAATGCGCGGGTTGCTGGTCTGCTGCGGAAGCCGGCCCGCAGCACCCGTCACCACCTTGCCCGACGCCGACAGCTCGACGCCATGCGCAGCCAACCAATCCGGTGGGCTGGGCAGAAAACCGAAGGATTGAATCACAACGTCCGCAACGATCTCCGATTCGCTGCCGGGAATGTTCTGCGGCCGCGACCGTCCATCGCCGCCATCCACCAGTCGTGTTTCGACCACGCGTACACCGCGCACCTGACCATGGCCGTCATCCAGAATGGCTACCGGTTGCCGCTGGAACAGGAAGGTCACGCCTTCTTCGCGGCTGTAGCTGACCTCGCGCGCCGAGCCCGGCATGCTCGCTTCGTCGCGCCGATAAACACAGGTGACGGATGCGGCGCCCAGACGGATCGCGGTGCGATTGCAATCCATGCCGGTGTCACCGCCGCCGAGCACGACGACGTGCTTGTCGCGGAAATCGAACAACGAGGCGGGCTCATCGCGCAACAGACGCTCGGTATTGGCAATCAGGAACGGCAGAGCGTCGTGCACGCCTTGCAGTTCGCGTCCGGGCAATTGGCCATCGACGAAGGTGTAGGCACCGGTGCCGACGAAGACGGCGTCGTAATCATCCAGCAAGGCGCCGAATTGCACATCGCGGCCGATATCCTGGCCGAGCAGGAAACGCACCCCCATGCCTTCGAGCACCTCGCGCCGCGTACGCACCACGCCCTTGTCGAGCTTGAACGGCGGAATGCCGAAGGTGAGCAGGCCGCCAATCTCACGCTGGCGATCGTAGACATCCACTGCGATGCCAGCGCGACGCAAGCGATCGGCGCAAGCCAGGCCCGCCGGCCCCGCCCCGATCACCGCCACGCGATGCCCGGTTTCGCGCACCTTGGATAGATCGGGACGCCAGCCCTGCCGCAGCGCTTCATCCGTCACCCAGCGCTCGATGCTGCCGATGGTGACCGAACCGAATTCGGTCTGTTCCAGCGTGCAGGCGCCCTCGCAGAGACGATCCTGAGGACACACGCGGCCACAGATTTCCGGCAACGGATTGGTTTCGTGCATCAGGGTGGCGGCTTCGAGAATGCGCCCCTGCTGCACCAGCTTCAGCCAGTTCGGAATGTAGTTGTGAACCGGACAGGCATGTTCGCAATACGGATTACCGCAATCGATGCAGCGCTCCGCCTGCGTCGCCGCCTGCGGCGAGGCGAAGTCGCCACCGATTTCGCCATAACCGAGCACACGCACCGCCACGGGCACCGTGCGTGGCGGCTGTCGGGGCACATCGAGGAATTGGAAGATTTTGCTCATCGCTGGTTACCAAGAGAGAAGGGAGAGGAGTGAGAAGTAAGAGAAAGGCGCGAATCGGAGTGATGGCCGAGGACGAAGCAGGAGGTGCTTTTTTGCTGTTCTCTCACTCCTCACTCCTCTCCACTCACTCCTCGCTTTACGCCGCTCGTCTAAGCTCCTCCGCCAGCACGGCCAGGCTCGCCGCCTTGGGTTTCACCAACCAGAACTTGTATTGCAGTCCGCGGAAGTCGCGCAGGATCTGACGACCCCAATCGCTGTCGGTCAGTTCGACGTGACGAGTCACCAGCCGCCGCAAATGCTGCATGTAGTTTTCCATCCCCTCGGGCGAAATGCGCAGGATGTCGACCAGCTCGTGGTTGTAGCAGTCAACGAAGTCACGCTCGATATCCAGCACGTAAGCAAAACCACCGGTCATGCCGGCGCCGAAGTTGAGACCGACCTTGCCGAGAACGGCGACAACGCCGCCCGTCATGTATTCGCAGCAGTGATCACCCGCCCCTTCGATGACCGCCAGTGCACCGGAATTGCGCACGGCGAAGCGTTCGCCGGCGCGACCCGCGGCATACAACTCGCCATCGGTTGCACCGTACAGGCAGGTGTTGCCGATGATCGCGGCGTCCTGGCTGGCATACGGCACATCAGCAGGCGGACGTACGACGATCCGACCACCCGCCATGCCCTTGCCGACGCCGTCGTTGGCTTCGCCGACCAGCTCGATATGCACACCGCCGGCATTCCATGCGCCCAGGCTTTGTCCCGCAGCGCCTTGCAGTTTCAGTTCGATCGGATGCGCGTCCATGCCGTGATCGCCGTGCCGGCGCGCCACCTCGCCGGACAGGCGTGCGCCGACGGCGCGGTCAGTATTTGCGATGCGATAGCTGAAACGTCCACCCGTCTTGCCCGCCACCGCGGCCGCCGTATTTGCGGCAATGCGCGACGCCAACTCGGCTTCGTCACGCATCGGGTTGCGCGGCAGGGTGCAGGCGAAATCGCTGCTGGCGCTAAGGCCTACACCATCGATCAGCGGGGTGAGATCAAGCTTGTGCTGGACCGGCGTGCCCTCGTCGAGCTGTTCCAGCAGATCGGTGCGTCCCACGATCTCGCCCAGGCTGCGTGCGCCGAGCTGCGCCAGGTGCGCGCGCACATCCTGGGCGATAAAGCTGAAATAGTTCATCACCATCTCGGGCAGGCCGATAAAGTGATCCTTGCGCAGCACCGGATGCTGGGTCGCCACGCCGGTCGCGCAATTATTCAGATGGCAGATGCGCAGATATTTGCAACCCAGCGCCACCATCGGCCCGGTGCCGAAGCCGAAGCTTTCGGCGCCAAGCAGTGCGGCCTTGATCACATCCAGGCCGGTCTTCAAGCCGCCGTCTGTTTGCAGGCGCACCCGCCCGCGCAGATCGTTGCGACGCAAGGTCTGCTGCGTTTCGGCCAGCCCAAGTTCCCACGGCGTGCCGGCGTATTTGATCGAGGTCAACGGACTGGCACCGGTGCCGCCATCGTGTCCGCTGACGGTGATCAGATCCGCCCCGGCCTTCACCACACCTGCGGCGACCGTGCCGACACCCGCGTGTGAAACCAGCTTCACCGACACCAGTGCATCCGGATTCACCTCCTTCAGGTCGTGAATCAGTTCGGCCAGGTCTTCGATGGAATAGATATCGTGATGCGGCGGCGGTGAAATCAAGCCGATGCCGGGTTTGGCGTAACGCAGCCGCGCGATGGTGCTATCCACCTTGTGCCCGGGAAGCTGACCGCCCTCGCCCGGCTTCGCGCCTTGTGCGATCTTGATCTGCAGGACTTCCGCATTGACCAGATACGCCGGCGTGACACCGAAGCGCCCCGACGCGACCTGCTTGATCTTCGACGCACGCTCGGTGCCGTAGCGCGCCGGATCCTCGCCGCCTTCGCCGGAATTGCTGCGCGCACCAAGACGATTCATCGCAATCGCAAGTGCCTCATGCGCTTCCGGCGACAACGCACCCAGCGACATGCCGGCCGAGTCGAAGCGCTTTAGGATCGCCTCCACCGGCTCGACCTCTTCCACCGAAATCGGCGCCGAAGCGGGCTTCAAGCCGAGCAGATCGCGCAAGGCCGACGACGGTCGACGGTCGACGACCTCGGCATAGGTGCGATAGTCGGCGAAATGGCCGGTGCGCACGGCTTTCTGCAGGCTGCCGATCACGTCCGGGTTGTACATGTGGTATTCGCCGCCATGCACATATTTGTAGAGACCGCCGGCGCGCAACGGCAGCGCCTCGTTCCATGCTTCGGCGGCAAGCAGCCGCTGCTCATGCTCCAGCTCGGCGAAGCCGGCGCCGCCGATGCGTGAGGGCGTGCCGGGGAAACACAACTCCACCACCTCTGGCGCCAAGCCGACGATTTCGAACAGCTGGGCGCCGCGATAACCGGCAATGGTGGAAATGCCCATCTTGGACAGGATCTTCAACAAACCCTTGCGAATGCCACGGCGATAGCTGCGGCCGATCTCCTGCCGGTCACCTTCGATGTGACCTTCGTGGCCCAGCTCGAACAGGCTTTGGTAGGCCAACCATGGATAGATGGCGGTCGCGCCGTAACCGATCAGGCAGGCAAACTGGTGCGGATCACGCGGTGTCGCCGTTTCCACCAGGATGTTGCACTGGCAGCGCAAACCTTCGTCAATCAGATAAGCGTGCACCGCGCCCGTAGCGAGCAGGGCGTGAATCGGCAGGTGATCGCGCCGCGGATAACGATCGCTGAGGAAGACGATGGAACATCCGTCGCGCACCGCTTGCGCGACTTCGCGGCACAGGCGGCGCAGCGCCGCTTCCAGCCCTTCCGCCGGCGCGTACATCAGGTCGAAGCGCGGCGCGTCTTTGTATTGCGGCATCGCCAGCAACTGGCGCAGTTTGCGCTGCGAAAGGATCGGCGAATTGATCAGGATCTGCTTGGCGTTCTCGGGCTTGAGCTCGAACACGTTGCCTTCCGGCCCGATCTGCGTGACCAGCGACATCACCAGCTTTTCGCGCAGCGGATCGATCGGCGGATTGGTGACTTGGGCAAAGCCCTGGCGGAAACGATCGAACAGCGGACGCACCTGGCGCGACATCGCCGCGATGGGCGTGTCATCGCCCATCGAACCGGTGGCCTCGGCCTCCAGTTCGGCAATGACCTTGAGTACTGTTTCACGTTCCTCGCGCGACAGCCCGTAGAGCTTCTGATAGCAACGCAGTTCGTCGGCAGGCAGCGGTTCGGCAGCCAGCGACGGATCGATCAGGTCCGATTCGAGGTAGCTCACGCCCGCGCGCAACCAGTCACGGTAGGGCGCGCGCTTGCGGTTGATATCGTCGATATCGGCGTCATGCAGCAAACGATGGGTGGCGAAGTCGACCGCGATCATTTCTCCGGGCGCAAGCCGCCCCTTGGCCACCACGCGCGCACTCGGCACATCCCACAGGCCGGCTTCGGAGGCGACGATCAGATGGTTGTCGTCGGACAAGGCCCAGCGTGCGGGACGCAGGCCGTTGCGGTCCAGCGTGCAGGCGGCGTAGCGGCCATCGCACATCACCAGGCCCGCAGGGCCATCCCAGGGCTCGCTATGCAGCGCGTAATACTCGTAAAACGCAGCAAGATCCTCATCAATGCCTTCACGCGCGGCGAACGCCGGCGGCACCAGCACGCGCATGGCCGCAATCAGATCCAGGCCACCGGCCAGCAGCAGTTCCAATGCGTTGTCGAGGCTTTCGGAATCGGAGCCGGTCTGACGCACAAACGGGCCGATATCGCCCAGCTCGACCAGCGGCGAGCGCCAGATCTCGGCGCGCGTCTGCATCCAGCGGCGATTGGCGCGGATGGTGTTGATCTCGCCGTTGTGCGCGAGCAAGCGGAAGGGCTGAGCCAGACGCCATTGCGGCGTGGTATTGGTGGAGAAGCGCTGATGGAACACCACCGCATCCGCCACCAGTGCCGGATGTCGCAAGTCATCGAACACATCGCGCAGCCGTCCCGGCGCAGCCATGGCCTTGTAGCCGATCACCTGCGAGGAAAGCGATACCACGTAGAACTGCGGATCATTGCTTAGCGCCGTTTCGCTGCGACGGCGTGCGCGGAACAGGGCGCGCTCGAAGCTTGCATCGTCCAAGTCACCCGTCGCGTTGACATAGATCTGCAGCACCCTGGGTCTGGCCGCCGCCGCCAGCGGGCCGCAGGCTTCCGGATTGACGGTTACATCGCGCCAGCCGGCGACACGCATGCCTTCTTCGAGGATATGGCGCTCCAATACCTTGGGCGCTTCCGTGTCGGACTCGTCAAGAAACACCAGGCCCGCCGCGAAGCGCTCGCCCAGGGCAATGCCGGCCTCCACGGCCAGGGCACGCAACCATGCGTGGGGATGATGGATAAGCACGCCGCAGCCATCGCCGCTGACGCCATCGGCATTGACGCCGCCGCGATGGGACAGTTTGGCCAGTGCCTCGAATGCCGTATCGACGACCCATTTGCTAGCGCGGCCATCGATCTGGGCGACCAGACCAAAGCCACAGCTATCGTGTTCAAAACTGGCGTCGTACAAACGCGGCACAACCGACATGATCCAATCCTCTGTGCTTTCTCCGGCTCGTGAGGGCGCAAAACACCTGCCGCGTTTGGTGCAGCAAGCAAATGCGATGGGTCTTACGGCCCGACTTTACGCACAAGTTGTGCGTCGCGTCAAAGCCTTCTAGACGTCCAAATGAAAAATCAGGGTCCGCCGTTACAGCACGCGCTAACAGACCACTCGCGCGCCGATGTCCGCGAGACCGCGCCGTAGCGCCATCCGCGCCATCTCGCCGGAAGAGGCCAGCTCGGACATAATCAGCCTCATGCCGACACATTCCAGCGCCTTCCGCCCACTTTTAGCCCCACTGGTCGCCTGCGCGATCATCCTTTCCGCCAGCGCTTTCGCACCCGTCCAAGCCGCCCAGGACGGCAAGGCCGAAGCCCAGCAGGCCGAGACCAAGCAGCAACTCGCCGACCTGCGCAGCAAGATGCAGGCGCTGACCAAGGAACAGGCCGATACCGCCGCACGCCGTGACAGTGCCAACGCCGCCTTGGCGAAACAGTCCGACGCGGTCGCCGCCGCCGCCAAGGCCGTGCGCGATACCGATGCGCAGCTCGCCGCCAAGCAACAGCAACTGGATCAGTTACAAACGCAACGAAATGCCCTCAGCCAGAGTCTGGATAGTCAGCGCGCCGCGATCGCTGATCTGCTGCGCGCTACCTACACCATCGGCCATGGCTCGGATCTACGCTTGTTGCTTGGCGATGAAGACATCGCACGCATCGCACGCTCACTCGCCTACTCCAAATACTTTCAGCAGGATCGTGTGCAGAAAGTGCAGGACCTGATGGCGCAGCTGACCAAGCTGCAGGATCTGGAAACCCAGATCACCACCGAGCAGCAGGCACTACAGGCCACGCGCAGCGAGCGAGCGCAGCAGGCCAGTGCGCTGGAACAACAGCGCAAGACACAGCAGCAGCTCGCCAGCCAGATCGATGCACAGTACAAAAACCAGGCGCAAAAACTGGCGGCGATGAAACAGAACGAGCAGTCGCTCGATGACCTGCTGGTCAAGCTGCAAAAGGCCATCGATGAAGCGGCACGGGAAGCCGAGCGCAAGGCACGCGCCAATCCGACGGTACCCAGCGGTGCGCCGGGCAAGGCCCTGGCCAACATTCGTGGAAACTTGCCTTGGCCAGCCGCGGGTCCCGTGCACAGCTTCGGCAACGGCGTGCTGATTGGCGCCCCTCGCGGTGCCGAAGTGCATGCGGTGGCCGCCGGGCGGGTGGTGTATGCACACTTCCTGCGCGGCTACGGTCAGCTGATCATCCTCAGCCACGGCAACGGCTGGCTGAGCATGTACGGCAATAACGAAACCCTGCTGCATGGGGTGGGCGACGACGTGGCGGCCGGCGCGGCGCTGGGTACCGCCATGCTCACCACCAGCGAGAGCAATGGCGTCTATTTCGAGCTGCGCCATAATGGCCAGCCGGTCGATCCGCGCACCTGGCTAAGCCAGAAGCATTGACAAAGGAGTATAGGGCCAGGGGTGCACGAGCCTGGGAGGTACAGCAAATCTGCGGATTTACACCCCCGCCACCCACCCCTTATCCCTAGCCACTGACCGCACAAAACAACACTCCGGCAACGAAGATCGGCGTATTCTCTGACCATTGAATTCGGACGGCGCAGGGCGGTCTCAACCTCGCCGTCACATTATTTTCTGTGGAGTTTGCCCCATGCGTTTCCCCCGCCATTGCCTGCTCGCCCTGCTGTTGGCGGCGCCCTTGCTGCACGCGCAAGCGGCCCCCGACGCGGGCACGGATGCAGCAACCAATAGCGACGCCCCGGCCAAGGCATCCAGCAGCGCGGCGCCCGCGGATCAGGTCGATCTCGATGACGTGCGCAATTTTGCGCATGTGTACCAGATCATCCGTCAGGCCTACGTGGAAAAGGTCGACAACAAGACCCTGATGAACGATGCGATCAAGGGCATGCTGGCCGGCCTGGATCCGCATAGCGCGTACCTCGACAAGGAAGGCCTGCAGGAACTCAACGAGGACACCACCGGCCAGTACGGTGGCCTCGGCATCGAGGTGATGGAGGACAACGGCCTGCTGCGCATCGTCTCCCCCATCGACGACACCCCGGCCTCGCGCGCGGGAATCAAGCCGGGCGACGTGATCACCTCGATCAACGGCAAGATCGTAACGACCGACAACATCGACGACATGTTCGACGCCCTGCGCGGTGATCCGGGTACCAAGATCACCCTGGGCATCCTGCACGAAAAGGCCGACCAGCCGGTCACCATGACGCTGACCCGCGAACGTATTTCGATGACCAGCGTGAAGGTGCGCGAACTGGAACCGGGTTACGCCTATATCCGCATCAGCCAGTTCCAGGATGACACCACCAGCGACCTGGAAAAGAAGCTGGGCGACCTGCTGAAGAAGAGCGGTGCGCAGAAAGGCGCCATTCTGGACCTGCGCTCCAACCCCGGCGGCCTGCTCACCGCGGCAGTAGGCGTCAGCAATGATTTCCTCGATTCGGGCACCATCGTCACCACCCGTGGCCGCCTGCCCGATTCCAACCTCACCTTCACCGCACATCCGGGCGGAGACCTGTTGAACGGCGCGCCCATGGTGTTGCTGACCGACAATGGCACGGCCTCTGCGGCGGAGATCGTTTCCGGCGCACTGAAAGACAACCATCGCGCCCTGATCGTCGGACGCCGCACCTTCGGAAAGGGCGTGGTGCAGACCGTGCTGCCACTCGATGCCGACCATGCCGTGAAGCTGACTACTGCGCGCTACTACACGCCGAATGGCACCTCGATCCAGGCCGAGGGCATCAAACCGGATATTCCGTTGGCCGATCTGACCGTGGCGAAAGTGGATGACTCGCAAGAGCCGATCAGCTCCGAAGCCGACCTGCCGCACCATCTGGCGAATGAAGCTGCTGCGTCGGGGGGCGACAACAACAGCGATGGCAGTGCGGATAATGCCAAGTTGGCGACTACCGACTATGCGTTGTCGCAGGCGTTGAATATTTTGAAGGGGTTGGCCCTGCGTCACGACGCCGGGGTGCCCGCACCTACCGCGCAATAACCAACAGCGCACATCAAATAACGTTGCTCTTCGCGTTCGCCTCCTCTCCCCTCCGGGGAGAGGATTGAGGTGAGGGGCCAGTCTTGCACTGACCTACATCGAAGCACGCTCCGATGCGAAATGGTTGCGAGGTTGCCCCCTCACCCCAGCCCTCTCCCCGCAGGGGAGAGGGAGTTTTAGCTTCACGCCACTCAAAAATCTTTCTGCAACGTCAAATACAACCCACGCCGCGGCCCATACTGCGGCGCACCCACACCCACACCGGTACCGCTTCGCAACTCATAAACGCGATCCAACGCGTTGATCAACGCGAGCTTGGTATGCAGAGCGCCAAAGCTGTCGAAGTTGAAATCGTGCGAGACGCTGAGATTCATCTGGAAGTAATCGGGTAGCGAAACACCGTTCGGCGTCAGACCATCCTCACGCAGACCGGAGCCGAACAGGTAGTCGGTGCCCACCTTGGTGTTGTCGGTAATCGCATAGTCGATACCGCCGGACGACGTGTACTTCTGGTCGTGATCGAGATGGATCCAGTTGTCGGCGATATACGCCAACTCTTCGGCCGGGAAGTTGTACTGGCTGGTAATCACGTCCTTGCCCATCGCACGACTGAAGGCAAAGTTGAAATACGCAGACACCGGCCCGTTCTTGTAGGTAGCGGAGAACTCGTTGCCGCGCACCTTGCCGTACTTGTAGTTGAAGGTGGAGTAGATCAGCGCCGTGCCGAACTGGCCTTCATCCTGCAGGCGGCTCACGTCGCGGTAGTAGTTATCCAGGCCCAGGGTCCAGTGCGAACCGAGGTTTTGCGAAACACCGATATCGTAGTAGTTGGAGCGCTCGGCCAGCGGCGTGTTGTTGCCGTAGTTCTTCACCGCATTGGTGGTGTCGGCGAAGGCTTCGATGTTCTCGGTGGAGATCAACTCGGTCTGCGGCGGCGTGAAGTAGCGCGAATAGCCAGCGTGCACCGTGGTGCTGTCGGTGGCCTGCCAGACCACGCCCACGCGCGGGCTCAGCTGGCTTTCTTCGCGGAATGCTTCGTAGCGATCACCGCGCAGGCCGTAGTTGAGCGTCCAGTTGTCGCTGATCTGCCACTCATCCTGGACATAGGCCGCCATGGTCCTGGCCAGGATGCGATCGCCGGTAAAGATGCTGATCGGCGTGGTGCTGGTCTGCTGGCCTTCGGCATTGGCCGGGAACGTGTCCGAATAGTTGTTGGTGTAAGCGCGATCAAATTCGCCATACAAGCCGTAGCGCAAGGTGTGGTCGGTAGCCCACGGCATGGAGAAGTCGGCTTGCAGGGTGGACGCACGGTCGCCCTGGTTGATCTGGCCGGCAACGCCATTGAACATCAGGTCGCCGATTTCGTCAGGGTAATACTGCAGTCCGCTGTAGCGCTGTCCCACCGACACCTGGTAATTCGTGTTGCCGAACTTGCCTTGCAAGGCCAGCACGCCGAAACGCGTCTCCTCGTCCTGGCGCTCGTTCAGATCGGCGGAGTTGAAGTTGGTGATATCCAGATAGCCGAACTGCGGTGTCAGGCCGGGATTGTTCGGAATCTGGAAGCGGTTGTCGGTGGAGCCGAACATAAAGCTCAGGCGCGTGTCGTTGTTGATCAGGTACGACACATCACCGAACGCCTTGACCTGGTTGGTATGGTCGTGGATTGGATCGCGGCTGGCGGTCGGGTTCTCGATGCCGACGTTGTTTTCAAGGTAATTGGCGGTGAAGAAGTAGCTCCAGTTACCGGTATGCCCCCAGTACGACGCATACGGGTTCACCGTGCCGAACGAGCCGCCGGTAATGCCGACGCTGCCACCATTGCCGAGGTCGGCGCCGGA
This sequence comes from Dyella flava, assembly GCF_016904955.1. GTDB lineage: Bacteria > Pseudomonadota > Gammaproteobacteria > Xanthomonadales > Rhodanobacteraceae > Dyella_B > Dyella_B flava. Next base: position 135,928 of record NZ_JADIKE010000034.1, read on the forward strand.
TTTGGTGGTGATGTCCACCACCGCAGCCGTGCGCTCGCCATACTGCGCCGGCAACGCGCCGTCGAGCAGCGTTACGCTCTGGATCGTGCGCGGATCCAGCGTCTGGCCGAAACCGGCAATCGACTCGGGAAGATACACACCATCAATGCGGTACTGCAGATTGGCATGGTCGCCGCGTACATGCAGCTGGCCGTAGGAATCCTGCACCACACCCGGCGCCTGCAGCAGCACCTGGTTCATCGGCGTGGCATCGCCCAGCGGCAAGGCCTGGATGTCCTGCGATGTGATCACGTAGGAGCTGCTGCCGGTGTCCGGAGACAGACTGTTGCGCGCCTGATCGAGGGCCGCCGTCACGCTCACCGTGCCAAGCTGCTTGACCTTGGCCGGGCGCCGGTTGCGCGAATCGTCGGCATTGGCCGAGTCATCGGTAGCGTTGTCCGCCGGCTGCTGCGCCGTGGCGGCCGACGAAGCGCTGGCAGGCGACGTATCGGAAGAGATCACCGGCGCGGGAGTCGTCCCTGTGGCTGCATAGCTGGAAGCGGCATAGAGCGCGAGGCTGAGCCCAAGGGCGAGCGGGGACAATTTCATCATGCAAGGTTCCGGGGCATGGTTCTAATTCGGGGCAGTCGGGGCTAACGACCGATATAATGTAACGACCGAAATGTTATAACATTTCCGTTACATCCAGGCATCCCTCCCAGAAGTCATGCCCGTTATCGACGCCTCGGCATGCGCCGGTTCCGGGATTTAAGCCGCCCTCATCAGACCGCCATGTGCCCGGCCTATGATCCGCAGACGATCCAACACGGAGCGCGGCATGACCGAGCCCAACCCCACCTCTTCATCTGGCGCGAATCTGCCGGCCGTGATCGGCCGGGACGATGCGAGCAGCCGGGTGACCCGGGCAATCCTGGACTTCATCAGCCAGATCCCCGACAGCAAGGTGCACAGCCAGAACGATCCGGAAGCAGAGGCCCACCGGCTGGCCAGGCGCGCAGCCCAGCGCGCAGCGATCACTGCCGGCTCATTGGCCTTGCCGCCGGGGCCGCTCGGATGGCTGACCATCTTGCCGGAGCTGATTTCGATCTGGAAAATCCAGGCGCAACTGGTCAGCGATATCGCCGCGGCCTATGGCCGGCATACCGAACTGGGACGCGAGCAGATGCTGTGGTGCCTGTTCCGTCACACCTCGGCGCAGGCGTTCCGTGATCTGGTGGTGCGCCTGGGTGATCGCCTGATCTTCCGGCGTGTGTCTTACAGCGTGATCGAACGCATCGCCAAGCAGATCGGTGTGAAAGTGACGCAGCGCGCGCTGGGTGAAGGTCTGTCGCGCTGGATGCCGGTGATCGGCGCCATCGGCGTCGGTGGTTACGCCTATTACGACACACGCCAGGTCGCGGCCACCGCCATCGCCATGCTCAAAAGCGAGATCGACACAGCGGATGAAAGTGAAGCTCCGGTGCAGGCAGTCGCACGCGAGATTCCCGCCACACGCACGTACTAGCGCCAATAGTGCTAACAGGCCCCAAGAACACGACAGGTGACGCTGCATCGCGTTTGCGTCAAGCTGCGCGCCGTCGCCACGCAGGAGCTGACGCATGAGTTCACCCCACCCGCGCCCGGTCGCCCTGGTCACTGGCGGTGCCAAGCGTGTTGGCGCCGTGATCGCACGCACGCTCCACACCGCCGGTTACGACCTTGCCCTGCATTGCCGGCACTCGGTGAACGAAGCGCGAGCACTGGCCGACGAACTCTCCGCGCAACGCGCTGACAGCGTGCTGATCGTTGAGGCCGAACTGGCCGATACACAGGCGTTACCACGACTGGTCGACGAGACGCTGGCCCGCTACGGGCGTCTGGATGCGCTGGTCAACAACGCCTCGGCGTTTTATCCGACGCCGATCGGTACGGCCAGCGTGGCGCAATGGAACGAGCTGTTTGCATCCAATGCGCAAGCGCCGTTCTTCCTTGCCCAGGCGGCCATGCCGGCATTGCGTGCTACGCATGGCGCGATCGTCAACATCGTCGATATCTACGCGACGCGCGCGATCGCCCATCACCCGCTCTATGTGATGGCCAAGGGTGCACTGGTCGCGATGACACGTACCCTTGCGCTGGACCTCGCGCCGGAGATTCGTGTCAACGCCGTCGCGCCCGGCGCGGTGATGTGGCCCACCGATGGCAAGCCGTACGATGATCAGCAAGCCATGTTGGCGCGCACCCCGCTAGGCCGCGCCGGCACACCCGAAGATGTTGCCGGCGCCGTGCTGTGGCTATTGCGTGATGCGCCGTTCGTAACGGGGCAGATCATCCCCGTCGACGGCGGTCGCACCGTATCCATCTAAAGCCCTGCCCATCATTGCGCCATCGCGCAGTGATGGGCGGACGTTTGAAGCTGACCCACGGACAGCGTGAGCGCTGATCGACATGATCCACGCCGGAGCAGTCCGACGCTGCCACCGTCGTGGATCATCGGCGCCGGTCAAGGACGCTGTGTTTCGCTCGGATCAGCCCTTGGAACGGAAAGCCTGTTCCAGCATCGTCTGATCAAAGCCGCCACCCGCTTCGCCCTCATCCACGTAACGGTACAGGGCAACTGCATAAACCCCTTGCAGCGAAGACTGGATCATACCCAGCAGCGCCATGCCGACCACCACGATCGCCAGCGTCACCACCAATAACGGGAGTGAATGCGCAGCGGCAGCGGCCATTACCAGAAGCACCGCAACCATGACGGCGGCTACCGTGATGAAGCCGAATGCAACACTGATGCCTGCGTTGCCGACCAGGTTCTCGCCCCAGGTGCGTCTCAGCAGTTCCACACTGCGCTGTACTGCCTCCATCGGCCCGACCTCCTCGTTCGCCAGCACCGGCACGACGAGAAAGGTCGCCACTGTCCAGCCCAGGCCAATCAGACCGACGATGATTCGGCCGAGCCAGCCAAACCGCTCCTGCAGACTACGCAACACCATGCCTACCGTTGCCGCGATCACCGCGTAACCGAGGATGGTGCCGAAACGCGACCGCGCCACGGCGAGGCCGTCCGACACGCTGGCTTGTTCGCCGCGCAGCCGCGCCGTGGCCACGCTGGCCAGCGCCGTGTTGAAGAAAATGATCACCGTGTACTGCGCCAGATAAAACAAGAACAGAAACGCGTAGTGCAGCGGCGAAACATGATGCGCCACGCCGTAGGCGCGTATGCGCTGGTCGTCGAGCACTTCGATCCCTACCGGCGTCAGGAACGTTGCCGCCACCAGCAGCGTGGCCATGCCGGACATCAACGGAAACATCAGCAGCGATTTATCCGAGCGCAATACCTCCGCACTCGCCTTCAGCAACATCCAACTGCGTGCGAACTTGCCTGCCATGTCACACCCTCCCCTGTGTGGTTCTGCCTCCCAGCATAATGCGAGAACCACCGGGGCAGCGCGCACGCCCCCTGCGCCAACCTTACGTTTTTATAGCGGCTCGACGAACAGCGGCTCGCGCTCGGCGGGAAAGGCCGCCCATAACTCGGCCATCGAACGTCCGCTCACCGGGTGCCGCAGCTCCGGAGCGATGTCCGCCACCGGCTTGAGCACAAACGCATGCTTCAATTCCTTGCGCGGAATATCCAGATGGCCTGCGCCCTGCGTCACCAGATCGTCGTAAAGCACGATGTCCACATCGAGCGTACGGTCGGCATAGCGAGGCACGTCACGTCGGCGACCATGGCGATCTTCCAGCGCATGCAGCCAGTCATTGAGCGCATCCGGTGAGAGATCCGTATCCATGCCGACGGCAAGGTTGATGAAGTCCGCACCATCGAAGCCCACCGAAGTGCTTCGATAGGCAGGCGATACATCCAGCTTGCCGAAACGATCGCGCAGCTCGTTCAGGGCGGCTCGAAGATAGCGATGCGGCTCCTGGTTGGAGCCAAGGCTGAGATAAACCCGCGCCATCAGTTCGGCCGCTTACCGCGTTCGATACAGACGCCCACGGCTTTTGCACCACGCACCGCACCGGGCTTGGAAAGTTTGAGCCGCACCCAGGCCACGCCGAATTCGTCACGAATGATCGCGGCGCAACGCTCGGCCAGGGTTTCCACCAGGCCGAAGCTGGACTCGCCGACATAAGCCATCAGGCGCTTGGACACGTCCTTGTAGTTGAGCGTGTGCGAGATGTCGTCGCTGGCGGCCGGCACGGTGTTGTCGAACGCCATTTCGATATCGAACGACAACGTCTGGCGCACGCGCCGTTCCCAGTCGTAGATGCCGATAACGGTGTCGATGCGCAGGTCTTCGATAAAAACAATATCCATGCGTTAAGGATGCTCTGATCAATTGTGCGTAGGCGTCACCGAGCCTGTCTGTTCGCAGGCCACAGGGCCGTCGGCTCGACAAGACTGGCCGTCTGGCGGGACGACGGACCGCAGGCATGCGGACAGACAGGCTCGGCCCCAACGTATTGAATTTAAGTGATGGGGTGATGTCCAGAAGGCCCGCATGCTGCGCCGCGCGGCTTGCCAAGACGGCCAGTCTTCCCTGCGCCGCGCCACACAGCCTGCAGGCCTTCTGGACATCATGCCACCTACGCAGAATTGATCAGAGCATCCTTAAAAGTTCCGTGATGCGATCAGGCGGCCGGCGGCAGCGTTTGCAGATCCCAGCGGGGAAATACCTGCACCGATTCATCCTGATGCTGACCGTGGGCAAGCCGGATGGCGCCGGCCAGCGCGATCATCGCGCCATTGTCGGTACAGAACTGCAGCCGGGGGAAATAGGTTTTGAAGCCGTCTTTGGCGCCTGCGGCCGCCAACTCTTCGCGCAAGCGGCGGTTGGCGCCGACGCCGCCGGCGATCACCAGTCGCTGCGCGCCCGTTTCTTGCAGGGCGCGGCGGCATTTGATCAACAACGTATCGACGATCGCTTCTTCGAACGCGCGCGCTATGTCGGCACGCGTCTGTTCGCTTTGATCGGACTGCTGCCAGGCCAGCAGCACCTGGGTCTTCAGGCCGGAGAAACTGAAATCGAGACCGGGGCGATCGGTCATCGGGCGCGAAAAACGGAACCGGCCCGACGTGCCGCTACCGGCCAGCGCCGCCAGCGCCGGTCCGCCCGGATAGGGCAGCCCCATCAGCTTGGCTGTTTTGTCGAAGGCTTCGCCTGCGGCATCGTCCAGCGTGTCACCCAGAATCCGGTAATGCCCCACCGCCTGTACTTCCACCAACATCGAATGGCCGCCCGACACCAGCAACGCCACGAACGGCGGTTCCGGCGGGTCGTCTTCGAGCAAGGGCGCGAGCAGATGTCCTTCCATGTGGTGCACCCCGATCGCCGGCACCCCCAGCGCCCAGGCCATCGCCCGTCCGGTCGCAGCACCTACCAGCAAGGCCCCCACCAGTCCGGGCCCGGCGGTATAGGCCACACCGCCAAGGTCAGCCGGCGTCAGCCCGGCCTGGGCCAGGGCTTCGCGCACCAGCGGCAACAGCTTGCGCACATGGTCGCGGCTGGCCAATTCGGGCACCACGCCACCGTAATCCGCATGCAGCTTGATCTGGGTATAAAGCGCGTGCGCCAGCAAGCCTCGCCCTGGCGCCTGCGGCTCCCAGCGCAGCAGCGCCACGCCCGTTTCATCGCAGGACGTTTCAATGCCCAGGATCGGGCGGGGAAGTGTGAGCGGGGAATGGGGCACGGAAGACATATCAATAGGCACCGATGACGGTACGCAGAAGCCCATTTTTGCCCATACCGCCGATCCGCGCGATACCCTCGCGCGCCTCACGCCCTTTTTGGTTGCCGGCACTTTGAATTTTTTACCGGTCTGAGGGTATACTTTGCGGCTCGCCCGTTTCTGCGGGCCCGTTTACTATTCCGGAGTTTCCATGCCCAGCGTAAAAGTCCGCGAGAACGAGCCGTTCGAACTCGCCCTGCGCCGCTTCAAGCGCACCTGTGAAAAGGCCGGCGTGCTCGCCGAGACCCGCAAGCGCGAGTTCTACGAGAAGCCGACCCAGGAGCGTAAGCGCAAGCGCGCCGCTGCTGTGAAGCGTCATCTGCGCCGTCTGTCGCGCGACGTTTCGCGCAAGACCCGCCTGTACTGAGCGTTCTCCGCCCAGGCGGATCCTGAGTTCGGGCGCGTTTCGCGCCGGACCGCTCAAGTGTTTGCAGCCGGGCGCGTTCATCCGCCGCCGCTGCCAGCCAAGTACCTGCACTGGCCGACGTTGCCCCGCAACGTCGGCTTTGTGCTTTCCGAAGCAGCTAGGGATGCGCCCATCCAAGCTGCGCAGGTGCCACCGGATTCGTCCGTTCGCACCCCTTCCTCGCTCCTCAGGACCGAGTACATCCATGTACTCTCCGGGCTGCGGCCCATTGTTTCGACAGATCGTAGCCTGCCTCGCCGGGGTGCTGTGGTCTGCGACCGGACAAAGCCGGCAACCTACGCAGCATCGATCGGAGCATCCCTGCCATGAGCCTCAAGCAACAAATCACTGACGACATGAAGACCGCCATGCGTGGCGGCGACAAGGACCGTCTTGGCGTGATCCGCCTGATCCTGGCGGCGATCAAGCAGCGCGAGGTGGACGAACGCATCCAGCTGGACGACAGCCAGGTGCTCGCCGTGCTGGAGAAGATGCTCAAGCAGCGCAAGGATTCTGTCAGCCAGTACGCCGCCGCCGGCCGTGACGACTTGGCCGATATCGAGCGCGCCGAAATGGCGGTGATCGAAGCCTATATGCCGGCCAAGCTCAGCGATGCCGAGATCGAGGCCATCATCGAGGCCGCGGTCGCCGAGACCGGCGCCAGCAGCGCACGCGACATGGGCAAAGTGGTGGGCGTCGTGAAGGGCAAGCTGGCCGGCCGCGCCGACATGGGCCAGGTTTCCGCGCGCATCAAGGCACGTCTGGGCGGCTGATCGCACGACTCCGTTTCATGGCGTCACCCACGGTGACGCCATGTTTCCCCGTTCCCGTGCTTGAATAAGCCAGCAGGCCTGGATAGGGCCAAGCCACGGGGAAACACATGCATCTGCTCAAATGGGCCATCGTCTTCGGCCTCGTCTCGCTGGTGTCGGGCTGGCTGGGCTTCGGCACCCTGTCCGGCGTCACCGCCACCATCGCCAAGGTGCTGTTCGCCATCTTCGTGGTGATTTTCCTGCTGGTGATCCTGGCGGTGATCGGACTGATCCATCTTCTGTAATGTCCGACCGATACCGCCCTCGCAAAGCGTGAATGGCATAGCGGCGTCCGGCTAGACTAGCTGGACTATGCGCGGCCGCATCCCTGACAGCTTCATCGACGAACTACTTGCCCGCGTCGACATCGTCGACGTGATCGAGCGGCGCGTGCCGTTGAAAAAAGCCGGACGCGAATGGACCGCCTGTTGCCCGTTCCACAACGAGCGCACGCCCTCGTTCTATGTCAGCCCGGCCAAGCAATTCTTCCATTGCTTTGGCTGTGCCGCGCACGGCAGCGCCATCAAGTTCCTGATGGATTACGAGCGGCTGGAATTTCCGGATGCGGTGGAAGAACTGGCGCAATCGGTCGGACTGAAAGTGCCTTATGAAGGCGCGCGCGACAACGCACCGCGCGAGGACAAGACCGATCTGTACGCCATGCTGGACGCCGCTGCGCGCTGGTATGAAGGTGAACTGCCGAAAAATGCAGATGCCAAGGCGTACTGTGCCAAGCGCGGCCTGGATGCCTCCACCATCGAACGCTTTCGCATCGGCTGGGCGCCGGCGGGTTTTGATGGCGTGATCCGCAGCCTTGGCACCAGCGATCGGCGCATGCAGCTGCTGACCGAAGCCGGCATGGTGGCCAGCAACGAGCGTGGCAACAAGTACGACCGCTTCCGCGAGCGACTGATGTTTCCGATCCTGGATCGCCGCGGTCGCGTTATCGCTTTTGGCGGCAGGGTGTTGCAGTCGGAGCAAGGTCCGAAATATCTCAACTCGCCGGAGACCCCGCTCTTCCACAAAGGCCGCGAACTGTTCGCGCTGTGGCAGGTAAAGCAGGCCAACAGCAACCTCGCGCGCATCGTGGTGGTGGAAGGCTATATGGATGTGATCGCGCTGCATCAGGCGGGTCTGCCGATTGCGGTCGCCACGCTGGGCACGGCGACCACGCCCGAACATACCGAAGTGTTGTTCCGCGCCGCGCCGGATGTGGTGTTCTGTTTCGACGGCGATCGCGCCGGCCGATCCGCCGCATGGAAGGCGCTGGAATCCGCCCTGCCCCGCCTGCGTGACGGACGCCAGGCGTATTTCCTGTTTCTTCCGGAAGGCGAAGATCCGGACACCTTGGTGCGCAAGGAGGGCAAGGAAGGTTTTGAAAAGCGCCTTCGTGAAGCGACACCGCTTTCGGAATACTTCTTCAGCGAGCTCTCGCACGATGTCGATATGGCAAGCCTGGACGGCCGCGCACGACTCGCCGAACGCGCACGCCCGCTGATTGCCCGCCTGCCGGATGGCGCATTCCGCGACCTGATGGCGCAGGAACTGGAAAAACGCAGCGGTGCGCGCGCCGTGCTGGAGCCTGACACCCACGCTCGCCGCCCCGTACAACGCCCCGTCGCCGTGCAGCGCTCCCTGGTTCGCAGCGCCATCTCGCTGTTGCTCGCGCAACCCGGCGTCGCCGATCAGGTGGAACGGCCTTACGGCTTTCTGCGCCTGAAAAAGCCCGGCGTGGAATTGCTCGCCGAACTGCTGGACACCGCCCGCGCACGACCGGGCATCAACCCGGCCATGCTGGTCGAACATTTCGCGGACCGCCAGCAGGAATACCACGCCTTGCAAAAACTGATGGCGGCCAACGTGGTCGGCGAGCCGGAAACCCAACGACTCGAATTTTTCGATGCGCTCATGCGCATGGAGCAGCAGATCGTCGATCAACGCCGCGATGAGCTGGTCGCCAAGAACCGCGAAGGCACGCTCGACAGCGCCGAAAAAGCCGAGCTGCGCGAACTGCTTGCCGCCCGCGCGCCGTCGCCGACCGCGGCATCATGAGTTTGGCGTCATGTAACGCGCAACCGGACGCGCGACACTCTGCCATGCCGACAACAAGGATCGTCGATGGATTTGCTTGAACGCCTGATCACGCTATTTGCCGAAAACGGCTACGTAGCGGTGTTCATCGCCCTGCTGCTGTGCGGCGCAGGCATTCCATTACCTGAGGACATCACCCTGGTGGCCGGCGGCGTGATTGCCGGACTGGGCTATGCCAATGTACACATCATGGCAGCGGTGACCATGGTTGGTGTATTGGTCGGCGATGCGGCGATGTTTCTGCTAGGACACCATTTCGGCGAACACATGCTGCAGTGGAAGCCGATCGCTTGGCTGATGCCGCCGCGGCGTTACGTCAAAATGCAGGATAAATTCGCGCGATACGGCAATCGCCTGATGTTCTTCGCGCGCTTCCTGCCCGGCATGCGTACCGCCGTCTATATCACCGCCGGCGCCACGCATCGGGTCAGCTTCTGGCGCTTCCTGATGCTCGATGGGCTCGCCGCGCTGATCAGCGTGCCGTTCTGGGTGTATCTCGGTTACTTCGGCGCGAACCGGCGCGAATGGCTGGGGATGTGGATCCGTCGTGGTCAAAGCAGCTTATGGCTGCTGGGCGGCCTGGCGCTGGTCGCCATGCTTATTTGGTGGTGGCGGCGTCGCCAGCGCAAGCTGCAGGCTCGGTAGGTTGGTGGTAAGCGAAGCGCATCCCAACGTTGCCATGTCATGTTTTGCGCGCAAAACATCCCGGGCCAATGATGATTCACCGTCGTGCCAGAGATGGCGATGTTGGAGTGCGCTGGCGCTTACTCCAACCTACGCAGCGGTGTTCGAGACGGACTCGGGTTATCCCCGGACTTGGTCCGGGGTAACCCGAACAGGCGGCCGGGCAGTGCTGGGTTACGCGGGGCAACCCAACGCGAAAACGTACAGCCTTGGCTTACCGGTTGGTCTTGAAGCCGGTCGATGCCGCCACGTCCTGCCGATTCCACCAGCCACCGCCTACTGCCTGGAACAAGGCGACGCTGTCGGAATAACGTGCTGCACGCGCCTGGATCAGGGCAAGCTCAGCCTGGCGATAGGTCACCTGCGCGTTGAGCAAAGCCACCATGCTGATATCGCCCACGGCGTATTCACGCTGTGCGATCTGCAGACTGTGGGCGGCTGCCCGTTCGGCACGCGCGTCGGCCACCATGGCATCCGCATCGGACTGCACGGCGTGCATCGAGTCAGCCATGTTCTGCAAGGCGGACATCACTGTGCTGCGATACTGCTCGGCGGCCTGCTTGTAGGCAGCCTCTGCAGCACGCTGGCGATGCTTGAGCGTACCGCCGTCGAAGATCGGCGCGGTGATGGCCGCACCGATATTCCAGAAGCCGGTACCGCTGCCGAACAGGTTATGCATCTGATCGGTCGCGCTACCGCCGTTGGCCGAGATATTGATGTTCGGCAAACGGGCGGCGAATGCTACCCCGACCTGTGCGCACGCTGCATGCAGGTTGGCTTCGGCCATGCGTACATCCGGGCGCTGCTCGACCAGGCGCGCGGGCAGACTCAAGGGAAGATCCTGCGGCAGCTGCAATGCATCGAGCTCGAAATGTGCGATGTCCTGATCCGGCGCACGTCCGCTGAGTACCGCCAACAGGTCGCGTTGCTGGGCGAGCTGTTTTTGTAGAGGCGGCAAGGTCGCACGTGTCTGTTCCAGGGTCGCTTCCTGGGAGGCAACATCGGCATCGCCCATGTCACCCAGAGCCCGCTGCTTGCGCGTGGTGTCGAGGATTTTCTGCTGGCTGTCGATCATGTCCCGCGTGGCATTGATCTGCGCACGCAGCGACGCCTCACCCACCGCCGCATTCACCACGTTGGTGGTGAGCGTGAGATAGGTGGCCTCCAGCTGAAAGCGCTGCGCGTCCGCCTGCGCGACCAACGATTCCACCGAGCGTCGATTCGCGCCCCACAGATCCGGCGTGTAGGAAATGCTGAGCTGCGCCGTCGTGAGGTTGTACAGGGTGGCATTGGAAGAGACATTGCTGGTGAGCACCGAGCCGACCTTTTGCCGCGTCGGATCCACGCTCGCACTGACTTGCGGGAAGTACTGGCCTTGCTGTGCACGCACGCTCTCCACCGCTGCGCGCAAGGCTTCCTGCGCGGCGGCGACATCCGGGTTGTGCTTGATCGAGTCGTCGATCAGGAGATCCAGGGGTTGGGAATGGAACAGGGTCCACCACTGGCCCGGAATATCCATGTCGCGCACGAACTGTTGCGCACTACCGTCCGGCCCGGGCACCGATGCCGTGGTCTTGGGCATGGGTGTCGGGGCATAGTTCTGACTGGCTGGTGCGGCCGGCCGGTGGAAATTCGGACCGACTGCGCAAGCGCCGAGCGCGAAGGTGATGCCAAAGGCAAGCAAGCTGCGACCGGCGCGCCGTAATGCAAAGTCCTGGTTCGCGTGCATGGTCAGATCTCCGCCGCAGAGGGCGCATGGCCCCAGTGCTTCTGGATGAAGTTCTCGAGACCGTAATAGAGCGCCGGGAGAATGAAGAGCGTGAGCAAGGTGGCGATCGGCAGGCCGCCCACCACCACCGTGGCAAGACCGCGCTGTACGTCGGTGCCGATGCCGGTGGCCAAGGCCGCCGGCAACATGCCGATACTTGCCACCGTCGCTGTCATCAGCACCGGTCGGAATCGTTCGGTAGCGCCGACCAGTACCGCCTCGTTGAGCGACAAGCCTTCCTTTCGAACACGGTTGATGTTCGACACCATGATGATGCCGTTCTGCACGGCGACACCGAACAGCGCGATAAAGCCTACCGCCGTCGCAATGTTCAGCGTTTCGCCGCGCACATGCAGCGCGATCAGGCCACCCACGGTAGCCAGCGGCACTACGCCAAGCACAAGTACGGCCTGATGGAATTTGCCGAACTCCCCGAACAGGAGCACCGCCATGATCGCCATCACCATGCCCATCACGACGATCAGGCGCGCCTGGGCACGCTGTTCGTTTTCGAAGTTGCCGGCCCATTCCAACGTGTACGTCTGCTTGTCGAAATGCACCTTGGCATTGATTTGCGCCTGCGCGTCGGCCAGGTAGTCCGACAAAGCACGGTCACGGTTATCGATGCGAATGGTCAGCTCGCGTTTGCCATGCTCGTGCGAAATCGTGCTCTCGCCCATCACCAGCTTGATGTCCGCGACTTCCTTGAGCGGCACCTGCGCGCCGCTGGACGAAGTCAGCGGCAGTTCGCCAACCGCTTGCAGGCTATTGGCCACGTCATTGGAGACGCGCGCGGTCACGTTGTAGATGCGATCGCCCACATATACCTGGGTGATCGGCGCACCGCCGATAGCCGTCTGGATCAGATTGGTGATGTCACTGACGTTGATGCCGTAGCGCGCCGCCGCATCACGGTCCGCCGTGATCTCCAGCTGCGGAATCGGCGGCTCCTGGAAGATCGACGCATCGGCCGTGCCGCGAATACCCCGGAGTACGTCGACGATCTCGTTTCCGATGCGGCGCATTTCGTGGAAGTCGTCACCGTAGATGCGCAGCACCAGCGGGCTGTGCGCGCCACCGACCATGTCGTTCTCACCGTCGATGATCGGCTGGCTGATACCCACCGTGATGCCCGGAATCTGCTGCAGGCGCGCGTTGAACTTGCGCAGGAATTCCGCCTTGGTTTCACCATGCCAGCTACTGTAAGGGTGGAGGCCCACGGCGGCCTCTACGTGCGAAGGCGTCCACGGGTCGGTACCGGTGTCGTTGCGGCCAAGCTGTGTGACGATATATGACACCTCGGGGAATTCGCGCACGACTTTCCGCAGCTGCGCCGTCATCTGGCTGGCCTTGTCCAGCGACAGACCGGTCGGCATCTGTACCTGCAGCCACAACGAACCTTCGTCGAGATCGGGCAGGAATTCGCGGCCAATCGTGGCGCCGAGAATCAGCACGCCGCAGAACGCCACTGCCGCGACCGAATAAGCGATCGGCAGACGATGCAACAACTTGCCCAGGGTATGCGTAAACGCTGCCTGCAAGCGCTCCAGCGGCTTGTTGTGGAACAGCTTGCGCGGTTTGCGCAACGCCAGATAGGCCAGCGCCGGGGTCAACGTCACCGTGCACAGCAGCGCCGCGAGCAAGGCGTAACCCACGGTGAAAGCCATCGGGCGGAACAGCTTGCCTTCCGCATGTTCGAACGCGAACAACGGCAGATAGGCGGTGATGATGATCATGGTGGCGAAGAAGATCGAGCGACCCACGTGCCCCGTCACCGTCATCACGTCTTCTTCGGTCAGCACCTCGGTCGGCTTCTGCTCGCGCCTGCGCAGGATCGCCTCGGTGACCACGATCGCGCCGTCGACAATCACGCCGAAGTCGATCGCACCCAGCGAGAACAGGTTCGCCGACATGTGGGTGAACTGCATCAGGATGAACACGGTCACCAGCGACATCGGAATCGCGACCGCCGCAACCAGCGCCGAACGCGGGCTGCCGAGGAACAGGATCAGCACGATACATACCAGCCCGATGCCTTCCATCACCGTATGGAAGACCTTTTCCTTGGTCGCATTCACCAGATCGTCGCGATCGATGTACGGCACGATGTAGACATCTTGCGGATTGAGCTGCTTGCTCAGCTCGTCGACCTTGGCGTGGATGCCCTCGAGCACCTTCGAGGCGTTTTCATACTTCAGCAGGTCGACAATGCCCTCGATCGTGTCGGGGTTGTTGTCCTTGCCCAGGATGCCCTCACGAACCTGGTGGCCGTAGCGCAATTTGCCAAGCTCTTTCACCAGCACCGGCACGCCATTGTTCTGCGTGACCACGATGTCGCCCAGGTCCTTCAGCGAGTGCACCATGCCGATGCCACGCACGATGTAGGACTGCTCGCCACGCGTGATACGGCCGCCACCGGCATTGGACGTATTGGCGGAAATGGCAGCGGTAACCTGGTTGACGCTGACGCCGTAATGCAGCAACTGCTGCGGATCCAGCTCCAGCTGAAATTCCTTGGTGAAGCCGCCGAAGTTATCGACGTTGATCACGCCGGGCACTTGCTCCAGCGCCGGGATCACGATCCAGTTCTGGATCTCCGAAAGCTGCATCAGGTTCTTGGTCTTCGATTCGAGCGTATAGCGATAGATTTCCCCGGCAGGCCCAGTCACTGGATCGAGTCCGGGCGTGATGCCCGGCGGCAACGTGACCTGGCTGATGCGCTCCATGATGCGCTGACGTTCCCAATAATCGTCAGCGCCATCCTTGAACACCATGGTGATCAGCGACAGCCCGAACGTGCTGCTCGAACGCATGCTGACCAGGCCCTGGGTGTCAGCGAGGCCGCGCTCCAATGGCGTGGTGATCTGTTGTTCGATTTCCTCCGCAGCCAGACCGGGCACCTGCGTGGTGACCTGCGCGGTCACGTCGCTCAATTCCGGATAGGCCTCGATGGCAAGCTGCGTCCAGGAGTAATAGCCGAAACAGATGACAAGAATCGTCACAACGATGAAAAGCATTCGCTTTTCAAAGCAAAAACGGAAGAGCTGATTAATCATTGAGCAGCACTCCGCTCCGGACGATCACGCGATCGCCCGCTTTCAGCCCCTTCAGCACACGCGTGCCGTCGCTTTCGTCGTAGCTCAGATCCACCGTGCGACGTTCGAACGTCCACGGCGCCACTTCGACGAATACCGTGATGCTGTCATTGTTCATCAGCAACGCCGACTCCGGCACGAACACTTCGTCCGGCTGCGGAATGTCGATGCTTACGTTGGCGAACATGTTGGGCTTCAGACGCAGATCCGGATTGGCAAACACCGCGCGCACCAGGTCGCGGCGCGTGTCCGGTTGCAGCACGGGACTGACGAAGCTCACCGTGCCGTGGAACACCTGATCCGGATAGGCGGTCAGTACAGCGCTGAGCTTCTCGCCCTTGACGATCTGGCCAATATCGCTCTCCGGTACGTTGGAGGTGATCCATACCGAATCGAGATCGGAGATGGTCATCATCGCCGCAGTCGGGTCGTTGACGTACATGCCCGGCGCTACTGAGAGCGCGGTGACATAGCCCGTGGCCGGCGCCGTGATCTGCATCGGACGCGTAGCCTCTGCACCTTGGGTGCCGCCGACAGCAGTGAGCCGCGTTTGTGCGCGGTTGTACTCGTACAGCGCCTGGTTGTAACCACTCTGCGCTGCTTCCAGATCCTTCACGGCGTTACCGCCCGCCACTTTCACTGCGCGGGTACGATCGAGGGTCTTCTTGGCGAGATCGAGTGCATCTTTTGCCTTGTAGACATCCGCATAAGCTTGCGCCAGATCACCGGAATCGATGACGGCCAGCAACTGCCCGCGCGTGACGTGATCGCCCAGGCCCACTTTCAACTCGGCAACCTTGCCGGTGAGCGGGGGCAGCACATTTACCGTACGCGCGGGATCGGCCTCGACATTTCCCGGGAAGACCTTGGCGTGCGGCGCCTGACGCATCTCCACCGGCTGCACCACCAGCTCTTTGCGCAGCGGTGAACCTTCGGGAATCTTGTACAAGCCGTGATCAATGGTGAACGCGGGAGGTGCTTCGGTTGCCTGATCGCCACCGTGTGAGCAAGCGGCCACGCTCAACGCCACGGCGATCATGATGGAAAGCCGCGACCCATTTTTACTCAGCAGATGAAACATAAAGATTTTTCCCTTCGGCTCGACGCTCGAATGCGTTCCCCGTCACCACGAGGCCACAGAGCTGTTGCAAAACGGTGAAGGGAGACCTGGCAGTAGGCAAAATCACTATCAGTCATATCCCCGGACCGCGGTTTGGCCGCCCAAAACCACCGCACCCGGGTGAGGCTCCGTAGCAGGAGCGCACGCGTCGACAGAGGTCAGTAAGGCGGGCTAATACTGGAAGGTTCAGCTTGCGTGTGACTGTCCAAGTTCAGGTTTTCCCCTCTGCCAAAGTAGTGGTGTTGGGTTGGACCAACCTGCCTTGCAGCAGGCCGGCACGTTCCAGCGGCAGATAAGCCAATGCCGCCAGATGCGAATGAATGCGCTTGAGGTCGCGCAGGATACGCAAATAGACATCACCGCCGCCACCATCGCGCTGCTCACGCAAGGCGCGGATGTGCCGATCGGATGCATCGTTCTCCAGGCGCCACAGCAATTCCTTGCGCTCGATCAACTGCTGAGCTGCACGCAAGTCGCCACGCATGAACACTGCGATGCCCAGCCGCAGGCTTTCCATCACTTGCATGTGCATGTTCGCAAGATCCTGGATGTCGTCGGCCGAAAAATCCTGCCCCCGTTCGGCCTTCTTGGCAGCGAATTCCATCAGGTTGTTGGCGGTGATATCGCCGATGTGTTCGATGTTGATCACGAACGCATGAATTTCCTGGCTGCGCTCTCCATCTTCTTCGTTCAAGGCTTCACTGCCGAGATCGGCCAGATACTGACGAATCGCCACCCCGAGACGATCGAGGTACGGATCCATCTTGCCGATTTGCGCCGCGCGTACCGTGTCGTCCTTGCCGAAGATCTCGACCAGGCCCTTGAGCATGCCCTCGACCATATCGGCCATGCGCATGGATTCACGCGTCGCGTTCACCAGCGCCACGCCGGCGCTTTCCAGCGCCGCTTCATCCAGATACAGCGGCAACCCCGGATCGGCCGGGCGCGGGGGCTCTGGCAGCATACGTACGAGCAATTGCGACAGTTTGCCGACAGGAAAGATGAAGATCAGCGCCAGCGCCAGATTGAATGCGGTGTGGAAATTCACGGCGATGCGCGCGGGCGAATCACCCAGCGCAGCCAGCCAATGCGCCAACGGATGCAGCAGCGGCAGGCAGACCAGGCAGCCGAACGCACGCACCAGCAGATTGCCCAGCGGCAAACGGCGCGCCACCGGCGTGTGTGCTTCCAGCAACGCAGGCAAGGTGCCACCGAGATTCGCGCCCAGCACCAATGCCAAGGCACCCGGGGCATCGATCACGCCGCCGGTAGCCAGCGACACGATCAGCAGCACCACGGCGACACTGGAATGGCACATCCAGGTCAGCGCTGCGGCCACCAGCATGGCGATGACCGGCTCGCCGGCGAGCGCCTGCATGCCTTCTTTGAGCAACTGAGCGTTTTCCACCGGCGCCATCGCCAGCACCAGTAGATGCAGCGCGAGCAGCATCAGGCCCAAGCCGATACCTACGCGACCGAGGTTCTCATAGCGTGCATCGTCACTACGACGATGCAGCGTGGTGCCAAGCAGAATCAAGATCGGCGCGACCAAGGCGATATTGAACGACATCACCTGCACGATCAGCGTCGTACCGACGTTCGCGCCGAGCATCACCGTCAAGCCGGGTGCCAGTCCCAGGAAACCATTCGCCGCAAACGAGGTGGCCATCATGCCGGTCGCGGTACTGCTCTGCAGCACCGCAGTGATGCATACGCCAAACAGGAAGGCAGTCGGACGGCTGCCGAGAAAACGACCCAGCGAACGGCGCAGCGCGCTGCCATAACCGCGCAGCACACCGCTGGTGACCATATGCGTGCCCCACAGCAGCAGCGCCACATAGCCTGCGATGTCAAATAAAACGAATGTGCCTTTCATCTCGGCAACTCCAAAAACCCACGTGCTTCACACCTGCTCTTATTTCCGCCGGGCAGGACAATATGTCTGGCTTCTTTCTTCCGGAAAGAAGGCAACGGGATGGGACGCTCAACGAATGAGCCATGCTTGCGGCATACCCTCCGGCATGTCGCGGCTTCCCCTACCTCGCCCCTCCTCCACTGACCAGGAGGAGGGTTATGCCGTATTTTGCAACGGTGGTGGCAGATCAAAGCCAGTGCTTGAAGTGGCGGATGTAAGCCACTTTCACCACCTGGGTCAACGCGCAATACGCCACCACGGTCGCCGCCAGCCAGCTGAAGTATTCACCTGGCAAATGCACCATGCCGATCTTGGTGCCCACGGCGGTAAACGGAATGATCATGCCGATCACGATGATGGCCGTGGTCAATCCCAGCACCGGCGCCGCCGCTACGCTCTGCAAGAACGGGATCTTGCGCGTGCGGATCATGTGCACCACCAGAGTCTGCGTCAGCAGGCTCTCGATGAACCAGCCAGACTGGAACAGCGACTGGTGATCCGGACCATTCGCACCGAACACATACCACAGCAGGGCGAACGTGGTGATGTCGAACACCGAACTGGTTGGCCCGATCCAGGCCATGAAGCGGCCGATGTCGCTGGCATCCCACTTGCGCGGCTTACGTAGGTATTCCTCATCCATGCGATCGAACGGAATCGACAGCTGCGAGATGTCGTACAACAGGTTCAACACCAGCACCTGCAGCGGCAGCATCGGCAGGAATGGCAGGAAGAAGCTGGCCACCACCATGCTGAGCACGTTGCCGAAGTTCGAACTGGCCGTCATCTTGATGTACTTGATGATGTTGCCGAAGGTGATGCGTCCTTCGAGCACACCCTCTTCCAGCACCATCAGGTTCTTTTCCAGCAGGATGATATCGGCCGATTCCTTGGCGATATCGGTCGCGGTATCCACCGAAATGCCCACGTCCGCTTCGCGCAGCGCCGGCGCGTCATTGATGCCGTCGCCGAGGAAGCCAACCGTGTGCCCCTGCCGCTGCAGTGACTTCACCACACGCGCCTTCTGCAGCGGGGACATCTTGGCGAATACGGTGGTGCGCTTGACCAGCTCATCGAGCGCCGAGTCATCCAGCGGTTCGATATCGCGGCCCTGCGCAGAGTGCTCCACGTCCAGACCGACTTCGCGGCAGATCTTGCGCGTCACCGCTTCGTTGTCGCCGGTGATCACCTTCACTTCGACACCGTGATGATGCAGCGCGGCGATCGCCGTGGCGGCCGTATCCTTCGGCGGATCGAGGAAGGCCAGGCAACCCACGGCCGTCAGCCCGGCTTCGTCGGCCACGCCATAGGCACGGTTATGCGGCTCTTCCTGCTTGATCGCCACCACCAGCACTCGCAGGCCGTCTTCGTTGAGCCGGCGCGTCATCGCCTTGATTTCGCGGCGGCGCTCGTCGGTCACCGGCACGAATTCATCACCACGACGTTCCATCGAGCAGATGGAAAGCATCTCTTCCACCGCGCCCTTGCACACCAGCAAGTGATGGCCGTCGCCGTTGGCCAGCACGACCGACATGCGACGGCGCTGGAAATCGAACGGGATTTCGTCCACTACGCGATAGCGCGACACGATCGGCTCGAGGTCGCGATGCGCCAGCACGGCCTTGTCCATCAGGTTCTTCAGGCCGGTCTGGAAATGGCTGTTGAGATAGCCGTATTCCAGCGCGTCCTCCGAGTCCTCGCCGTCCAGGTCCAGGTGACGCTCCAGTACGATCTTGTCGAGCGTCAGCGTGCCGGTCTTGTCGGTGCACAACACATCCATCGCACCGAAGTTCTGGATCGCGTTGAGGCGCTTGACCACCACCTTGCGCTTGGACATCGCCATCGCGCCCTTGGCGAGATTGGCGGTCACGATCAGCGGCAGCATTTCCGGGGTGAGGCCGACGGCCACCGACAGCGCGAACATCAGCGCATCGAGGAAGCCGTGCTTGTACCACTGGATGCCCAGCACCACCGGCACCATCACCAGCATGAAGCGAATCAGCAGCCAACTCACGCTACTTACGCCACGGTCGAAGCTGGTCTGCACGCGCTCGCCCACAATGCTGCGCGCCAGCGAACCCAGATAGGTGCTCGCACCGGTGGCTACCACGACGGCGCTGGCCGTACCGCTCACCACGTTCGTGCCCATGTAGCAGATGGTCGGCAGATCCAGCGGATTGCCTTGCTGCACGCCATGTTCGCCAGCTTCCACCGCGTGAGCCTGCGCCAGGCCGACCTTTTCCACGGGCAGCGATTCACCGGTGAGGATGGCCTGGCTGATGAACAGATCCTTGGCGCCTAGCAGGCGCAGGTCCGCGGGCACCATGTCCCCGGCGGCGAGGTGCACGATATCACCCATCACCAGTTCGCCCACCGGCACTTCGATGCGCTCGCTATGGCCGTCCGAGGCGCGGCGCGTGACGGTGGCGGTGTTGCGCACCATCGCCTTGAGTTTCTCTGCTGCCTGCGAGGAACGATATTCCTGGGTGAAGCTGAGCAACACGCTGATGCCCACCATCACCGCAATGATGATCGGGCCCGAAAGATCGTCCGGGGTCAGGAACACCTGCACCACCGCCAGGATCAGCAGCACGATGATGAACGGGTTCTTGAAGGCGCGCAGGAGCTGGATCGTCCAGTGCGGCGGCTTCTCGTGCGATACCTCGTTCACGCCATCGCGGGACAGGCGCTCGGTGATCTGCTCTTCATTCAGACCTGCCGCGCTGGTATCCAGGCCGGCCAACAGGCCTTCATTTTCCTTGAACGCTTCCTGCGCAGCGGCCACGCGCGGGGGCGTGGCCGTAGTCTTGCTGACGGCCTTGGCCATAACAGCCTGGGAGGATTGCTTCATCATGTCTCGCTTCCGTGGAAGGGTGTTGCATGCGGTTCGGAGGCGAGCGTCTGGAACGACTTGCTTCCGCTAGGGCCATCCGCGCACAGGGCAAAACCACCCCAGCCGGATTACCAGCCAGGGGGGAGGCCACCCTTTGCGCAGATCACTCTGGCGCATTAGTGGCTAGATACCAGATGAAGATGACGGGACGTGCGTGAAGCGTCCGCCTGGTGCTCATGCCAGCGGGACAGCGGACGGCCCTGGGCGGACTCGATCTGCCAGTGCATATCGATGGGGGCGCGGTCAGCCGGCTTGTTGAGCGGCTGGGGGACGGTGACCGTCAGGGGAACACGTACAGCTTGACGGCGGCCGGTCAGGGAAAACCGACCCGCGGTGCGCAGACGAAAGAAATCGCGAAGGAGCTTCATGGGCCCATCTCCTTTATAACGGTGCTCGCGGCACCGTTAGGAGCGGGCCGGACTTCCCTAGTCGAGGAAAGCGCCGGCCAACCGCTGGCGGTTGCCGCGAACGATCAGCTTGTTATGCAATGCCGGCACCCGATGCTCGCGGATGTCGACGTTGCGACTAGGGTAAACGTCCATATGCCTTGGTTAAGTTCGGACAGAGGCCCTGCCGGCCATTGGCGCGCCGGTGGGCGCGTGCATTGTCGTGCTGCGGTGCGGGAGTGTCAAGTATCGGAAACGTATCTGAACGCCCTGGCGACTCCAGCTAAAGATCACCCCGTAATGACCTTCAAGGACGCCTCATTCGCCATCAATGCGAATACCAGAGCCCATGGTCATAAAAGAGCATGACGACCTTCTGATCGTCGGACATCCGCTCGGCCAGTCGCCTGGCCACGGTCAGGCAAGCGGCAGTCGTGTTTCCGATGAAATAGCCGCTGCGTTGGCAAAACCACCGCCTAGTCTCCATTGCGGCATCGAAAGTGACGGCATGACGGTCTTGAACCTGGCCCCAGTCCAGAAATGGCGGCGACACTCCGACCGACATTCCCTCGAAAGGATGGTCAACGAACACCCCTTTCGACGCGTCACAGCCCTCGGGCTCAACAAGAACACAGCTCACCTCGTAGCCAGATCCCATGAGAGCCCGCGCCACGCCCGTAAAGCTCGCTCCGGTGCCGGCACACGCAACGAACACAAGTCTTTTCACCGTCGGCCAACCATGCAGTTGCTCGACTATTTCGCGCCCGGTTTCGAACTCATGCGCATGAATACTAGCAATATTGCTGAATTGGTCGGTGTAGAAATAGCTACGGCCATTTCTTGAGGCCTGCTCCAGTTGCCGGCTAACGACCTCTTTTGGAGTCGCACCCTGCTTGAGCAACTCAACACCAATCAGCCGGGCTCCGAACATTTCCAAATACCGGCGTTTAATCGCACTGAATCCAAGTCCTACGGCGAGCTCAACAGGTATCTGCAACTTATTGCAGACGACAGCAAGACCAAAACCAAAATTTCCGCCGGTTTTTTCTATGATCGTTGTCTTACCCGGCACGATGTGACCATCACGAATACCCTTGTCGATAACTCTGTATGCAGCCCGTACCTTATGGCTACCACCTGGGTTATCGCATTCGAATTTCATCAGCACACCCGGCATAACCTCGCGCAAGGGTGTTCTGAAATCAGCCCTGTCCATAGGCATCCTCACAAATCGTTACGACTGAAAAGCTACCCTAAGGCAGCGCGTCGAGTACCACGCCAAGCCAAAATCAAGCCGATGGCGCATATTAAAAAGCAGGCTATATTGGTGTTCTTCCACCCGATCAAAGTCTGAAGCAGCGCGGGGGAAAAAGCTCCCACCGTTGCACAAATGGCGATTACCGAATCATTGATCCCCTGCATCCGATGCCGATTCTGGTCGGTGAGATACTTCGCTAACAGCGCACCACCTCCGATGTAGCTTAAATTCCAGCCAACCCCGAGCAAGATAAGTCCCGACAGCATATTGCCGAAGCTGCCAATACCAATCAGAGCCAGCAAGGTGGCTGCCATCAACAAAATGAAGCCGCCACACAACGTAAAACGAAAACCAAGTCTGACAACGATGAGTCCGGTAACAAACGATGGCAGGAACATGGCGAGCACGTGTCCTTGAATAGCAAGAGTGCTTGCGTCAAAGCTCATGTGCATTGAATCCATGACCAATGACGCCTGCACCATCAGCAGGTTCATGATCATGTAGGCGCTTGCAGAGGCAAAGATGGCTATCGCAATCGGCGCTGTCATTTGCTGCCGCACGACCATAAGGTCGGACGCCGCCTTTACCGGTATAGCCGGAATCGGCCTCCATACCGTTATCAACGCCATGGTGACCATACCGATTCCGACAAAGCTCGCATAACAAAGTGCGAACGGCGCATAACCTTCTGCGCTCCCCAATCCGATGGAAAGCCATGGCCCTATGAGCGCCGCCAATACCCCACCGGCGACAACCAGGGATACACCGCGCGGCCGCAACTCCATTGAAAGATTATCAACCGCGGCAAATCGATAGAAATTTGCGAACGCCACATAGGCACCCAGCAAACTGTGTGAAGTCACGAGCCCAACGAAACTAGCGTGCTCGACGGAAACAAACCCTACGCAACCGGCAGCGATCAACATCGTCGCACCCAGCAAAAATCCGGCCTTGCGTCCAAATTGGCGCATGAACAATGCGCCCGGATAAGTGAGGATCGCTACGATGGCAAACTGCACCCCATAGGGTAGCGTGGCCCACCCCGGCGATGGTGCAATCCGCTCGCCGGCCAATGCTGCTACCGAGACAGATACGACTGCGGCAGTGAGGTTCATGGCCTGGCATACCGACAACACATAAGTCGATGAAGGTAATCGTGTCAGCCCCTCATCCATTGAACTCGCTTCTGCACCCTTCGAATTC
The DNA here is from genome assembly GCF_016904955.1 of Dyella flava. Lineage (GTDB taxonomy): Bacteria > Pseudomonadota > Gammaproteobacteria > Xanthomonadales > Rhodanobacteraceae > Dyella_B > Dyella_B flava. Next base: position 159,271 of record NZ_JADIKE010000034.1, read on the forward strand.
ATCCATGACCTCCTTGCACACGTGACTCCTTATACGTGAAATGCATCGATTTCTGGCATCGCTTGAGCGAACTCGCACGCAATACGCTCCTTGCCGCTACCCATGCTTTTGCGGCGAACAGATATGGAGCCGATCGGAGTGGTCGAGTCAATATGTGTCCCTCCACACGGAATAACCCGCCCCTCACATTCCCAGTAACGGGCGTCGCGATATTCCGCATGTGCATACATATGTATTCGACTATTTCTCGTTACAAAGGCATTGGCCAGTCGTTCGATTTCCGCCAGCTCATCCGGCAAGAAACGACTACTGACAGCAAAGTCAAAGCGCGCCGCATCGCTCCGGATGTGACATCCCAGCGTGCCCGCCACTGCATCCGGCCTGACTTCGGAAACACCTAGATATACCAAATGTGATGCGGTGTGACTGAGAGAAAGACGTGCGCGCCTCATCACATCTATTCGCACCACAACCGGCATGCCGAGGCGGAGCTTTTCAAGCAAGCCCTTGTCGTCATCATGAACAACGTGTTCGATGACGCCATCCACGCCGATATCAGGCATATCAGGAATATGAACCCTCGTCGTATACATCTTTCGCACATGCACGAAGCGAATCTCAAATCCTTCGAGTGAGACAATCACACCATGATCCGATTCTTGTCCACCACCTTCGGGATACGCGACCGTTTCATCGAGCTCGATATAGTCGCCACCTATCTTCACGACCCGAGCGGAACACTCCGAAAGATGAGCGTCGTCGTAATAATACTTCCGCGTTGCTCGATCGAATTTATTCACGGATTTCAAGCTCCTTCAAATATAAGCGATCACTCTTTGCAGTATCGGAAGGATAGGTGACGACTTGCAAAGCGGTCTTCAACACGACCCTTGAACGCGGTTGAATATCTTGTCGCACGACGCAGTGCGGACCTATGAAAACGTCCTCACCAACGCTTATTGGGCCAAATAATCTTGCAAAGGCTCCAATTTGCACTCGATCTCCAAGCGTAGGATGGCGTTTTCCATGCGGATTACCGGCTATACCAACTGCCCCGAGGGTTACGCCTCCCAATACATAACAATCGTCGCCGATCGAGGACGTCTCGCCAATCACCGTCCCCCATCCGTGATCGAGCACGAATCTTCGACCAATGACACTTTGCGGGTGTATTTCCGCGCCAGAAAGCATCTTCCCGCGATACGAAAGCAAGTCGATGCTCGCCATGATGGCACCATCGTCCACGCTTGAATTTAGGCCGCAGCGTCCCTTGCAAAGGGCGTTCGTCAACCGATAGTGCGCAACCGCCTTGAATGAGGAATAACCCTGGGCGATAGCTCGCAGCGACCCTTTTGCCGCCGGATCTTTTTTCGCAAAGGCCAGCAGATCTTCAGCGGACGCTCTGACGGCCGCTTCGAATAACATGTCGTTCGTTACCTTCCTGACAAGACTTGGCTCACAACACTCCATCAAGGCAGCAGCTAACAGATTACTTACGATTTTCAGCGCTTCATCATAACGGTCGATCAGCTCACCAGACTCTTCTACAGCCAAGATGTCACACGCTTTTGCATTCACTTAAATCACCCAACCTTAAGCAAGGTGCGACGACAGATTTTTTCTGCCCGGATCGCCAAACTGAACCAATCGACTTGCTCGCTGAGATGACACCATGACAGTCGAATAGCACGTCTAGCAACATCGTCCGGCAAACCCATCGCAGTCAGAACATGGCTCGCTTCATTACTATAGGAATTGCATGCAGATCCAGACGAAACAGCTATATCTCGAAAGATAACGGACTTTAGCGTAGCCACATCCAAATCTTCTGGAAAAATGCAGTTGGCGACATTTGGCATGGTGCCGTTATCCGCCCCGATAACGATCGGGTGCAATCTCTCCAAACCATGCAATAAATCTCGACGAATGCGAGTAACTTTCTCCCGCCGAACCTCGTGGTCGCGGAGCGCCATGAAACATGCCTCGCCAAAGCCGGCGATCAGTGCGACAGGCAATGTGCCCGGCCGCAAGCCTAGCTCCTGGCCGCCCCATACATCAAAGGCGTCAAGGGCGCGCGGCGTCCATCGCACGTTCTAGCAATCATTGCACCGATGCCCTTGGGCGCAAAAAGCTTGTGACCACTGACAGAAATCAAATCGATGCGCCTGTTGCGCAGCGGCTCAAGGCATTTACCGAACCCCTGGGCAGCATCAACGTGAAAGTAGGCACTTTTATCTTGCAATCCGTCGGCTATTTCATCAACGGGCTGGATCGCGCCCGTTTCGTTATTTACCTGCATGACAGATATGAGCACCGTATCGGGTCTGATTGCTTCCAGAACATCGCTTGCTCTGATGCACCCGCGCGCGTCCGGCGATATCCAGGTGATTTCAAATCCATGCTTTGCGGCCAACCTTCTGACGGGTTCTAGCACGGCCTTGTGCTCGATTGTGGTCGTGACTATGTGCCTTTTATGGCTTTCCGCTGCATAGGACACCATGCCAAGAATCGCCAGGTTATTTGACTCGGTCGCACCACTAGTGAACACCACATCATTAGCCTCACACGCTATCACCTCAGCAACTTGTCGCCGCGCCTTATCTACTGCGCAGCGAGCTGTCCATCCATAAGCATGAGATGCACTGCCAGCATTACCGTATTCCTTGCAAAGGTAGCGTTGCACCACCTCCGCAACCTCCGGCTCAACCGGGGTTGTTGCATTGCAGTCGAAATAAGCGAACACATCCACTCCCATCATCCATGGCCGCCCGCTCGCCACATGAATTACGGCGATACTCGAGGTTTCGCGGGCCGACTGGGCGTAAGAATAATGGCGAACAGGTGACCATACTGATCAGAGGATCGGCCGAAAACGTGTCAGATTTGTTCCCGTGAAGGAGGATATTGAGTACTTCTTCAATCCTTATCGACTCACCAAATACCTGATAGCGGTACCTGACCACGCGCAACCCTCACAGCCAGCACAAAGCCATGATCACCATTAAGATGGATGCCTTGGGGGTAAGCTAGATCTTGTCGATCCAGTGATCGGCCAGCAGAAACGCAAACAGCGCCATTAGATAAATGATCGAATACTTGAAGGTGCGCATGGCGAAGTATTCGTCCGGCGGGTTCATCATGCGGATCGCGTAGTACAGAAAGCCCGCGCCCAATACCAACGCGCCGCCGAAATAGATCAGGCCGCTGTAACCGGTGACGGATGGCAGCAGACTCACGATTACCAGGAGAATGGTGTAGAGCAGGATGTTCCAGCGTGTATAACGCACGCCGTGGGTGACCGGCAGCATGGGTATCTCGGCGCGGGCGTAGTCATCGCGACGGAAGATTGCCAGCGCCCAGAAGTGCGGCGGGGTCCAGACGAAGATGATCATGCACAACTGCAGGGCGAACGGATGCAGGGCACCGGTAACCGCCGTCCAGCCCAGCACCGGCGGAATCGCTCCTGCCAGTCCGCCGATCACGATGTTCTGCGGGGTGGCGCGCTTCAAATACGCGGTGTAGACCAGGGCATAACCGATCAGGCCGCCGAATGTGAGCCACGCCGTCAGTCCATTCACCAGCAGAACCAGCACCACCATCGAGACGATACCGAGCAGGATGGCGAACACCAGCACCTGCCGCGGCTTGAGCTTGCCCGTCGCCAAAGGACGGCGCGCGGTACGCGCCATCAGCTTGTCGATGCGCTCATCGATCAGGTGATTGAAGGCCGCCGCCGAACCGGAAGCCATCCAGATGCCGAGCGTGCCGAACACCAGCGCACGCCACGGCGGAATGCCGGGTACGGCTAGAAACATGCCGATCACCGCGCAGAACACCAGCAAGGCGACCACGCGCGGCTTGGTCAGTTGGATGTATTCGCGAACCAGACTCATGCGAGCACGTCCGCTGCCTTGGAGCGCCATGGTTGCAAGCGAGTAAAGTTGGCCAGCAGCGTAAACAGCAGCAACGCAGCACCACCGTTGTGCATGGTCGCCACCGGCAGCGGCAAACCGAAATGCACATTGCTGATACCCAGCAACACCTGAAGGATCAATACCAGCCACAGCGCGATACCACCGAAGCGAAATCCATCACGCACCAGGCGGTACGACAACCAGCTCAGATAGCAAAACACCACCAGCGCACCGATGCGATGGGTGATCTGGATAGCGCTGCGCGCCGCCATATCCAGAATGCCGCCTTCATAGTTCACCCCGATCTCGCGCCACAACACGAAACCCTGGTGAAAATCCGTCGGCGGCGCCCATTGACCCAGGCAGGTCGGGAAATCGGTACCGCAAGCAAGCGCCGCATAGTTGGCGGAAGTCCAGCCACCCAACGCGATCTGGAATGCGAGCAGCACGATGCCGATCACCACCAGTTTGCGCAACGCTGCAAAACGATTGTCGGCCGCGCCGACGCCGTTGTAGCGCAAAGCTGCAAACGCCAGCAGCGCGAAGGTGGTCATGCCGCCTAGCAGATGCCCCATCACCACGATCGGTTTGAGCAGCAGTGTGACGGTCCACATGCCGAGCATGGCCTGGAAGATGATCACTGCCAGCGTCAGCACACTCACTTTCAGCGCTGCATGCTCGCGCAGCCACAACGCCCCTGTCATCGGCAGCAGGATGGCAAGCAAGGCCAGACCCGATGACCATTCACGCTCACCATGTAGATAGAGCGTGACACCCACTGCGGCAAAGACCGCGCTGATGATGATCGCCAGCAGCGTCACCCGATCACGCCGCGCGGCAATCAAGGCGAGTAGCAAGACCAGCACGCCGAGGGTGCCGGCCAGCATGCGGTGCACCTGCTCGCGCCACGCCTTGTCTGCCTCATAGGGACGATCCGGAAAGGCCAGGTCAGCCTCTGCCACCGCTTGCACCCGTTGTGGCCAGGTCGCCTCGCCATAGCAGGTGGGCCAGTCCGGGCAGGACAGACCCGCATTGGAAAGCCTGACAAATGCGCCAAACATCACCAGGCCGAAGGCAAATACCGCAGCCAGCACGGCGAGGTGGGGCACAATTTTCCGAAAACGCAAGGACATCAATGAATTACCTTTTGCAGATCCTTGCGCAAACCGCTGGGATCGAAACCATCAGGATACAGGGTCAGCGCCGTGCCGTCGGATTCCACCAGCAGCGCACTCACTGAATCCGGGGCAGACGGGCGGTAAATACCGAGGCTGCCGTCCACGTCGGTACCGAGCTGCCAATAGTTCTCCATGCCGTTGGTCGCCGCATCCGCCGGTGGCTGACCCAGGTAGAGCAAACGCAGCCGCGTCATGTTGTCACTGAGCGTGATGCGGGCAGCAGCCATCTTGGTCAGTGCTTGCATGCAATGTATGGCGCAACCCGGCCCAGCCAAGGCGATCAAGGTCATCCGCGGCGAACTGTCGCGCCATGGCCAGAGTTTTCCGTCGGCAAGTTGTATGCGCACCCGCTCCTGCTCGAAATTGCGCTGCGGCAGGATCGGCTCACCGTAAGCCTTGCCGGTGGGTTGCCAGCCGCTCAGATTGAGCAAGGCTGCGGCGATGATCGGCACCGCAAAGACGAGTACCACCAGCAGGAATTTCAGACGGCTGGCGCGCACGGCGCGGTTGGTCGGTTGAATCATGATTTGCTCTTGTTCGGACGGCGCTTGGTCCGATGCAGCACCACGAAAATCACCACCGCCGCGAGGGCGAAGGTGAACCATTGAAAAGCATAGGCCCGATGCCGCGCGGGAGGCATCGAGGAAAGGTCCAGCGTATGCACGCGCACATAGATCGCCGACGGATCTGCATCCAGCGCCAGCACCCGCGGATAAAGCGCTACGTGCAGATCGGCCGCGACCTGATCCATATCCAGATAGATCGAGGTCTTCGGCCATTGCGTTTGCTGCGCGAGCGCATTACCGCCCATTTCCAGGCCTTTGCCGGGCGGTGGCTCGTACAAACCCCGCAGGGTTTGTTGATCGGTGGACAGTGGCGGCAATTGCGGCGTCTTGCCGCTGCCATTGCCGGGCAGAAAACCCAGATCGACCAGCAGCAGCTTGCTTTGATGGCTGGGCTGGAACGGCACAAACACCTCCACTCCGCCCATGTCGTCATGCTTGGGGTTGTCCAGCAGGTAGAGACGATCGACCAAGTAACGACCCTGCACGCGCACGCGTGGATACACGTCATCGGGCGAATTGGCTGTCACGACAGTGAAGTCCTGCACCGGCGCGCTGGCCGCTGCGGCATACCGTCGCAGAAGTTCGTCCTTGTAGTCGGCGCGATGCAATTGCCAGATACCGAGGCGCACGAAAACAAGCACTCCTGCTGCCGTCAGCAGCACGGACCACCATGCAGGCCGCCTCATCCAGCTCATGCAGCGCTCCGGATATGGACGGCTATACTGGCTATATCGAGCCTGCTCAGGTCAATCACGTGGAAACCATCTACAAAGTCGCGCTGGTGATCATGTTCCTGGTGGTGGTGTTCAACCTCGGCCAGGCGCTGTATTTCATGATGACCGACAAGGACGGCGGCAAACGCACGGTCTGGGCGCTGACCCGGCGCATCAGCTTTTCGCTGGTATTGATCGCCATGGTAATCGTCGGCATCAAGATGGGATGGATTCACCCGCACGGGGTGGGCCAGTGATTGTAATGCGGCGCTTTTCTTAGCCATCAGGTTGCGACCATTAGCGCGCGCCTTTGGGAGCGCGTACAGAGCAGAAAAAAGCCCGCCTGTTGGCGGGCCTTTTGTTGAACGCGGCGTGCACTCAGAGGATGTACACGAACATAAACAAGCCCAGCCACACCACGTCCACAAAGTGCCAATACCAGGCCACCGCTTCAAAACCGAAGTGATGCTCCTTGCTGAAATGGCCAGCCAGCACTCGCAGCCAGATGATCGCCAGCATGATCGTGCCTAGCGTCACGTGCAGTCCGTGGAAACCGGTAAGCATGAAGAACGTGCAGCCATACACACCCGATCCAAGCGTGAGGTTCAGCTCCTTGTAGGCCTCCATGTATTCGTGGGCCTGGCAGAACAGGAAACTGGCGCCCAGCAGCACGGTCACGCCCAGGAACAGCAGTACCTTGCCGCGGTGCCCTGCCTTGAGTGCATGGTGCGCGATGGTGACCGTCACGCTCGAGCTCAGCAGGATCAGCGTATTGAGCAAAGGCAAACCCCACGGCGCCACAGTCTCGAAGGCGCCGCCGACATGTGCCGGACCATTGCCACCGCCAGAACCCCACGAGGCCGCGTAGTCGCTCCACAGGAACTGGTGGGTGAGCACGCCGTGCCCTGCACCGCCCAGCCACGGCACCGAGAACATGCGGATGTAGAACAGCGCACCGAAGAAGGCGCCGAAGAACATCACTTCGGAGAAGATGAACCACATCATGCCCATGCGGAACGAGCGGTCCACCTGGCTGTTGTAGCTCCCGGCCATCGATTCATGGATCACCGAGCGGAACCAGCCGAAGAACATGCCGAGAATGCCGATGAACCCGATCAGCAGTAAGGTCTTGCCGAAACCGCTCTCGCCGGGCTCGGCGTTGAGCCAGTGCGCCGCACCGAACACGGTGAGGAACATGACCACTGCCGCCACAATCGGCCACTGGCTCTTGCTCGGTACGTAATAAATGTCGTGCTGCTGAACCATGATGTGTATCCCGTAGATGTTCCTGGTGACCTACGTCCACAACCCCCTGCCGCGATGCATGGATGCATCGCTGGCGAATCCGCACCTGCTCCGGAATCGCCCCTCGAAAAACCGCCCGCAAGCATGCCTTTCGAGACCCGCAAACCTCTACTGCTGCGAAAGCGCTTCAACTACCGCCCGCTGATGCAACTGCGGATGATGCTGAAGCCAGAGCATCTGCACGATCGACACCACAAACACCGCGAAGGCTACCGTTGCGACCATCGCCGCGGTACGCCGTGCCCGGCGTACCCGCTGTGCCTGACCAGTCTCGAGCGTTTGATGATTCAGCTTCATCGATCAGTCCTCAACATGGCCGTGCGCCAGTTCCTCGTCGTGAATCACCGGCGCTACCGAGAAGGAGTGATGCGGGGGCGGCGACGACAAGGTCCACTCCAGACCTTTGGCACCTTCCCACACGCGATCGGTAGCTTTCTTCTTGGAGAACCACACGCAGTGGATGACCACACCGAGGAAGATCAGCTGCGAGGCGCCGAACAGGAAACCGCCGATCGAGCTGATCATGTTGAAGTTGGCGAACGCCACGTTGTAATCCGGGATGCGGCGCGGCATGCCGGCCAAGCCCAGGAAGTGCTGCGGGAAGAACAACACGTTCACCCATACCACCGAGTTCCAGAAGTGCACCTTGCCCCAGAACTCGCTGTACATGTTACCGGTCCACTTCGGGATCCAGTAATACGTGGCGGCCATGATCGCGAAGATCGCACCGGTCACCAGCACGTAGTGGAAGTGCGCCACCACGAAGTAGGTGTCGTGATACTGGAAGTCCGCCGGCACCAGCGCCAGCATCAGGCCGGAGAAGCCGCCGATGGTGAACAGGATGACGAAGGCGATGGCGAACAGCATCGGCGTTTCGAAGGTCATCGAGCCGCCCCACATGGTGGCGACCCAGTTGAAGACCTTCACGCCGGTCGGCACCGCGATCAGCATCGTGGCGTACATGAAGAAGATTTCAGCGCCCAGCGGCAAACCCACCGCAAACATGTGGTGCGCCCATACGATGAACGACAGGAACGCAATCGAAGCGATCGCAAACACCATCGCCTTGTAGCCGAAGATCGGCTTGCGCGCGAAGGTCGGGATGATTTCCGAGATGATCCCGAACGCCGGCAGGATCATGATGTACACCTCGGGGTGACCGAAGAACCAGAACACGTGCTGGAACAGTATCGGGTCACCGCCACCGGCGGCATCGAAGAAGTGCGTGTTGAAGTACTTGTCGGTGAGCAGCATGGTCACCGCGCCCGCCAGCACCGGCATCACCGCGATCAGCAGGAAAGCCGTGATCAGCCAGCTCCACACGAACACCGGCATCTTTAGCAGATCCATGCCCGGCGCACGCATGTTGAGGATGGTGGCGATGATGTTGATCGCCCCCATGATCGAGCTGATGCCCATCAAGTGAATGGCGAACACCACATAGGCCAGCGAGGCGCTCTGCAGCGACAGCGGCGGATACATGGTCCAGCCGCCGGCAGGACCGCCGCCCGGCAGGAACAGCGTCGACAGCATCAGCGCGAAGGCGAACGGCAGGATCCAGAACGACAGATTGTTCATGCGCGGCAGCGCCATGTCCGGCGCACCGACCATCATCGGGATCATCCAGTTGCCCAATCCCACGAAGGCCGGCATGACCGCACCGAAAATCATCACCAGCGCGTGCATGGTGGTCATTTCGTTGAAGAAGTACGGCTGCACCAGCTGCATGCCCGGCTTGAACAGCTCGGCGCGGATCACCATCGCAAAGCTGCCGCCGATAAAGAACATCAGCAGTGAGAAAACGAGGTACAGCGTGCCGATGTCCTTGTGGTTGGTGGACATCACCCAGCGCTGAAAGAAGTTCAGATGCTCGTGGTGTTCGTCGTGATGCTCATCGTGGTGGTCGTGGGCGGCTGCCTGGGCCATAACCTTGAACCTCTACCTTAATGAATGCGTTTACGTGAACTGCGTAAGCAGCCGAATATCAACCCTGTGCTGCGTGTGCCGGTGTTACCTGAGCCGTGGCCTGCGCAGGTGCTGCCGCCGTGGCAGCCGGTGCCGGCGCGGCGGCGGGCGCAGCAGGTTTCTGCTGATCCGCGAGCCACTTGGCGAAGTCTTCCGGCGATACCGCTTTCACCACGATCGGCATGAATCCGTGATCCTGGCCGCACAGCTCGGCGCACTGGCCGCGGTAGATGCCGGGTGTATTGATGTTGGTCCACGCGGCATTCACCACGCCCGGGATCGCATCCATCTTCCAGCCCAGCGCGGGCACGAACCAGGAATGGATCACGTCGTCGGCGGTGATCACGAAACGGATCTTGGTGTGGATCGGCACCACCAGCGGGTGGTCGACGTTCAGCAGATAGGTTTCCTCGCCATCGGCCTTCACCGCCCACGGATCGAGACCGGAATTGAGCTGGCGGGTCGCGTTGCTCTGGTCGTCGAGCTTGGACATGAAGCCGACATGTTCGATCGGCTTGCCTTGATAGTCGACGTAGTCGTAACGCCACTTCCACTGATAACCGGTAACTTTCACCGTCATCTGCGCGCCGGTGGTGTCGGAGAACTGGCGCAGCCCATCGGTCGCCAGCCAGGCCAGCGTGATAAGGATAAGAATCGGGATCACGGTCCAGATGATTTCGACCGTGGTGTTGTGCGACCACTTTTCAGCCACCGCGCCGCGCGACTTGCGGAAGCGGAACATGGCTATGAACATCGCGCCGAACACCAGGATGCCGATCACCACGCAGACGCCCAGCGCCACGTTGTTGAGCATGTACGGCACATGGGAATACGTCGTCACGCCAGGCGTGAGATTCAACTGCCCAGGCTGCGGGTTCGCCCGAGCGATGCCACCGAACAAACCAAGGGCCCCCAGCCCCAATGCTCCGACCACCTGCTTCGCCCCGAACCTGATGCCGTGCTTCCCGATGCCGCCAGCTCTCATGTTTGCACCTTTGTTGAACCTACCTGCGCGACTGGGACTGAAGTTCCGCCAGCAGCACCCTGAGTTTCCGGAATAACTCGGCGCGTTCCTCCTCCGCGAGGAATGCCCCAATTTCCAGCCTGCGTCCATGCGACGACAACAATAATCGGTAACGCCCCTCCCCTGACTCCAGCAACACACGCACCCAATAGGGCTGGAAGCGCGTGCAGCGGCGTCCCGGCAGGATTTGCACCTCCAGCGACTCGGTGTCGAGGGTGATGCGTTCACTGCGGTCGCCGGCCCGCCAGGCCACGCTCAACGCGATAGCCACTGCGGAAGCCTCGATCAGGGCGAACAGCGGAGCAAATACATTGCCCTGCCACGCTCCCAGACCTGCCGTCATCAACGCCAGGGCAGCCAGCACCAGGATCAAGCGACGCAGACCGCGCCGGCTTAGCACGCGATTGGGCCGAAGCCACAACGTCACGCACGGCAGGCCGCCGAGGGCTGGTCGAAGCACGATCATGAAAAGTCCGGCGTGCCTGGAACGTTCCCGATCATAGGCCGCGATGCAGGAGTGGGCAAGGATGGGTGCAACGCATTCGATGGCGTCATTTAGCCGCGACTGGAACGCCGGATAACGGCGAGAACAGTCCGAAAATGAGCCCGGCATCGCAATGCGCGACAGATGTGGCCGAAGCAGCGGGGGCTGCTACAAATTGTCGCGGGGGCGTGAGATTCGCACTCAGTGATTTCCGGTTGGTCCCGATGCCTGTGCACGCCCCCGCACACGCGTCAGGAACTCGCCCCATATCGTGGAACCAGCATCCGCCGGGTTCCGCACCCTGCAGGCGCCTGCCTCACGTCATCAGGCGCCTGCGGTAACAATATTGATTGGTCGCCACGAACAGGAGGATCAACGCGACGTAGAAACCCGAGAACGACAATAACGAATGACTGGAGAACAATCCCAGCACATACATAAGGATCGATGCCACCACAAAGTGGAGTGCCGTATGCAGGCAGCTGGCCACCGATGCCTTGTCGGTGAAGTACAACATGGTGATGCCGATGTTTTCGGAAGCCATCACCCCGGAACAGAAGATGATCAAACTGACCAGCAACGTGATGACATGGATGGCGTCAGGCTTCAGCACGGAAAGCAGCGATAAAACAATCGCCAAGGCCAACGCCACCGCTCCGCATGCAAGCGAAAGCTTATTGAGGTCGCGACGCGCGACGTAATACCGGAACAGCAGGCATCCCGCCACAAAGCTTATCCCGGTGCAAAAGGAGAAATAACCAAACTGGACAGGCCCGTAGTGCAGCTTGTCTTGAAGATAGAAACTCATGAAATAGTTGTACGCAAGAAAGAGCGACAGCGTGCAAGCCTGTGCGACCACTCCGCTGACAAACCCGCCATTCCCAAGGACCACCAGGAAATCCCGAGCGAGCGTGCCGAGGCGGACATCCCGCGTGCCGCGCGCATCGGGCAGGGACGTCGCCGCAAAGATCAGACAAACCGCGGCATAGACCGCCAACGCGACAAAATTCATGCGCCAGCCAAACGCCTGCTGGACATAGGCCCCCATCCAGGGAGCCAAGGTCCCTCCGGCGCCCCACAACAGGGCGAAGTAGGAGAAGAAGATCTTGACGTCCTTCGCGCTGAAGATCTCAAGCGGCATCGCCTTGGCGTTGAGATTCAGCGCGCTGATCGCAATACCCTGAAGCGCCCGGGCCGCATAAAGCACCGGCAGCGATGTCGCTTGCGAAGCCATCAGCGACGACAGGGCAAACAGGACGATATTGATCAGGAAGATGGTTTTTCGGCTGTATCGCTCTGAGAAGTACACCCATACAAACTGGCCGAGGCCGTAAAAAACCAGAAACAAGGTAATCGTCAGCTGGATGGAGAAACTTCCCTTGCCAAAGTACTCCGCCATCTCCGGCATGGAGGCCGAGTAGAGATCGCTCGTGCCCTGAAACAGAAAGACGAGCGCCAGCAAGGTCACAACCGCCGCGGCCTTCATGTGTATACATGCTCATCCGATGGGAAGGCCCGGTTTCTGACCTCACAAACAAATTGCGCCATGGCGGCGGGAATGCTTCCGCATTCGCGGAGGTAGTCTTTCGAGAACTTGATGTGCGCACCCGTCAGGCCGATGAGGTCGTAGACATTCATCACCTGCCCGTCACAGTCGCGCCCTGCGCCGGCACCGAGGGTAAGCGCCGTCACGGACTCGGTAACCTCACGTCCAAGCGTTTCGGGAATGCACTCCAGGACCAGCATCTCAACGCCTGCAGCATCCAGTCGCCTGGCGGCATTCATGATGTCCTGGCACTCGCGCTCCGAACGCCCCATCACCCGGTGAGCGCCGATCTGATGGAAATACTGCGGCGTCAGGCCGATGTGCCCGCAAACGGGAACGCCGCGTTCCACCAGGTGCCGGACAATGTCAGCGACCCATGCATCGCCGCCTTCGACCTTCACCATGCCCGCACCGGCCTGCATGAGTCTCTTGGCGTTTTGCAACGCCTCCTCGCCGTCGGAATAACTCATGTAAGGGAGATCGGCGATGACCAGCATATCCTTGGCCGCGCCCGCTACCGCCTGGGTGTGGTAGACCATCATGTCCATGGTCGTCTTGACCGTCGTATCGTGCCCGAACAGCAGCATCGATACCGAATCGCCAACGACAACGACGTCTACCGCCGCATTCGCTGCAGACTGGCAAAATGTATGGTCATAGAGAACCAGTGAGGTAAATTTTTCACCCGTTGATTTTTTACTTTTCAGCTTCCTTGCCGTGACCATTTTGTTCAGCTCCATGCGGGACGTGTTTTCACCCTAGGCGCGTGGCAATAAACACATCAAGCCCTCGACAAACCCGGCATTTGGACATATCTGCTCATAAACCCGGCCGCAATTGATCGATAAATCAGGCGTGTAGATCGATTCGTGGATTGTCCCCCACGCCGGAAAATCCATTGGGCTATAGCTTTGTTCGTATCTTTCCTACGCGTCCTATGGGCGATCACGCACAACGCACCAACCCATCTTCCGGGCGCAGCACATCATCTGCGCAGGCAGACCATGCGCGGTAGTATGCTTCGGGGTTCGGCAAAACCATGAAACACCCATCAACGATCGACCTCGTTCCACACCGGAAAACTTGATGCCCCCACCATCAAGTCTGCGGCGGCGCTACCACCTGGACCGCCAGACCCTCCCAAACGGGGAATCGCCCCAAGATGCCTTCGTTCGTGCTACCCCGTACAATTTCGCGTCTTGTTGACCGTCCCTACCTGCCCCATCTGGGGTTTTGTTGACCGCCCCCACCTACCCCACACCATCGTGACCCAACCTATCCTCACTCCCGAACTGCCGACCGGCATCGAACCGGCCCGCGCACGCATCACCGCGGCCTGGCTGCGCGACGAGACCGAAGCGGTCAACGACCTGCTCGCCCAAGCCACGCTGCCACCGACCGAACGCGAAAAAGTGATCGACCTGGCCGCCGACCTGGTAACCCGCGTGCGCGCCCGCGCCAAGGACCAGAGCGCGGTGGAATCCTTCATGCGCCAGTACGACCTGTCCAGCGAGGAAGGCGTGCTCCTGATGTGCGTGGCCGAAGCCCTGCTGCGCATTCCGGACAAGGCCACCGCCGACAAGCTGATCCGCGACAAGCTGGGCGACGCGAACTGGAAGAAGCATCTGGGCCAGAGCGAGTCGCTGTTCGTCAACGCTTCGACCTGGGGCCTGATGCTCACCGGCAAGCTGGTGAACCTGGCCGAGGAGACCCGTCACGACTTCACCGGCGCGCTGCGCCGCCTGGTCGGCCGGGCGGGTGAGCCGGCAATCCGCCTGGCGGTGCGGCAGGCCATGCGCATCATGGGCCATCAGTTCGTGATGGGGCAGACCATCAACGATGCACTCGATCGCTGCGCCAAGCCCGAGTACGCCGTCTATCGCTACTCCTACGACATGCTGGGCGAGTCGGCGCTGACCAGCGAAACGGCGGAACGCTATCAGCAGGACTACCGCAACGCGATCGCCGCGATCGGCGCACGCGGGCCGTTCGCCAACCACACCGATGCGCACTCGATCTCGGTGAAGCTTTCGGCGCTGCATCCGCGCTATGAAGTGGCGAACCGCGAGCGCGCGCGCCGCGATCTCACCGAAAAGCTGCTGGAACTGTCGCAGCTGGCGATGAAGCAAGGCATTGCCTTGTCGGTCGACGCGGAAGAAGCCGATCGCCTGGAACTGTCGCTCGACATCATCGGCGACGTCTTCGCCCATCCGTCCCTGCAAGGCTGGAATGGCCTCGGCATCGTGGTACAGGCCTATTCCAAGCGCACGCCGTTCGTCATCGATTGGCTGATCGAAACCGCGCGCGCCGCCGGCCGTCGCTGGTACGTGCGCCTGGTCAAGGGTGCGTACTGGGACGCCGAGATCAAGCGTGCGCAGGAGCTGGGGCTGTCCGGCTATCCGCTGTATACGCGCAAGCCCAATACCGATGTCTCCTACATGGCCTGCGCACGCAAGCTGTTCGACGCGGGCAGCGAGCTGATCTATCCGCAGTTCGCCACGCATAACGCGCACACCATCGCCGCCGTGCATCACATTGCGCGCGGCCGTCCTTTCGAATTCCAGCGCCTGCACGGCATGGGCACGGATCTGTATGCCGAGGTGATCGGCAAGCAGAACCTCAACGTGCCTTGCCGCGTGTACGCACCGGTCGGCACGCATGAAGACCTGCTGCCGTATCTGGTGCGCCGCCTGCTCGAAAACGGCGCCAACACCAGCTTCGTCAACCGCGTGGTGGATGAAACGCTGCCGGTACGCGAACTGGTGGCCGATCCCTGTGAAACGGTGCGCCGCTACGCCGCCGCCAATCATTCCAGCTTTGCACATCCGCGCATTCCCTTGCCGGTCAATCTGTTCGGTGAACTTCGGAAGAACTCCATGGGCGTCAACTTCTCCAACGACAATGAACTGAAGGCCCTCGCCGAGGCGGTCAATGCAAAAACCGGTCAGTGGACCGCCACGCCGCTGGTCGCCGGCGCGCAAGGCAACGGCCCCACGGTGCAGGTCACCAACCCGGCTGATCGCCGCGACAAGGTCGGCAGCTACGTCAGCGCCGATGCCGCGCTGGTCGACAAGGCGCTCGCCAACGGCGTCGCGGCACAGCCGGCCTGGGATCGCCTGCCCGCCGCCAGCCGTGCCGCGATTCTTGAACACGCCGCCGACCAGCTTGAAGTGCGCCGCGGCGAATTCATGGCGCTGTGCGTGCGCGAAGCCGGCAAGAGCCTGCCCGATGCGATCGCCGAAGTCCGCGAAGCCGCCGACTTCCTGCGTTACTACGCCACGATGGCGCGCCGCCTGTTCGGCCATCCGGAGCAACTGCCCGGCCCGACCGGCGAGAGCAACCAGCTGTTCCTCAACGGCCGTGGCGTATTCGTCTGCATCAGCCCGTGGAACTTCCCGCTGGCGATTTTCCTCGGCCAGGTTTCCGCGGCGCTCGCCGCCGGCAACAGCGTGATCGCCAAGCCCGCCGAGCAGACCAGCCTGATCGGCTATGCCGCGGTGAAACTGCTGCACGAAGCCGGCGTGCCGGCCGACGTACTGCAGTATCTGCCGGGTGATGGCGCGGTGGTCGGCGCTGCACTGACCAAAGATCCGCGCGTGGCAGGCGTAGCCTTCACCGGCTCGACCGAAACGGCATGGGCGATCAACCGCGCGCTCGCCGCACGTAACGCACCGATCGCCGCCCTGATCGCTGAAACCGGCGGCCAGAACGCGATGATCGCCGACTCCTCCGCACTGCCCGAGCAGATCGTGAAGGATGTGATCGCTTCGGCCTTCCAGTCCGCCGGCCAGCGTTGCTCCGCTGCGCGCGTGTTGTTCGTGCAGGAAGATATCGCCGACAAGGTGACCGGCATGCTCGCCGGCGCGATGGCGGAACTGAAGATCGGCGATCCCGGCCAGCTCTCCACCGACGTCGGCCCGGTGATCGACGAGGATGCGCTGAAGATCCTCAACGACCACGCCGCGCGCATGGACAAGGAAGCGAAGAAGATCGCCGAAGCCAAGCTTGACGCGGCCGCGACCGGTAACGGCACTTTCTTCGCGCCGCGCGCTTACGAGATCCCGTCGCTCGATATCCTCAAGCGCGAAGTGTTCGGTCCCGTGCTGCACGTGATCCGCTGGAAGGGCGCGGATCTGCCCAAAGTGATCGACGCCATCAACGCCACCGGCTATGGCCTGACCCTCGGCGTGCATAGCCGCATCGACGATACGGTGGAATACATCCGCAGCCATGCGCGCGTCGGCAACTGCTATGTGAACCGCAATCAGATCGGCGCGGTGGTCGGCGTGCAGCCGTTCGGCGGCGAAAGCCTGTCCGGCACCGGCCCAAAGGCGGGCGGCCCGCACTATCTGCTGCGTTTCGCCGGTGAGCGCACGCTCACCATCAACACCACCGCGGCGGGTGGTAATGCGTCGCTGCTGACGATCGGCGAGTAACGGCACTGCTCCCTCTCCCCTTCGGGGAGAGGGTTGGGGTGAGGGGTTGCGCTTGCCTCGAACTCCACACTCACGCCAGCGTGCCTTTCCAGACTTTATGCAGTGAGAAAGTATTTCGCGAGGTTGGCCCCTCACCCCAGCCCTCTCCCCGAGGGGGAGAGGGAGCATATAACGGGTCAACAACACCCCAGCCGTCGTCGCACAGCAGGTGTGATGTGTCACCTTTCGCTATTCGCCACCTTATTGCTCCTGATGCTCGCCGCACCGTTGCGAGCATCTTCACCCAGCAATGACGAAGCGAGTTTTCTCGCCAGCCTGCAACTTGGACCTGCGCCGCAAGTCCGCTACCTCGACTCCAACGGCAGGCCGCTCGATTACGCCGCCTTCACGCGACAGCTACAGCAACGCCGCTCCTACAGCATGACTGGCGACCGCCAGTCCGGCACAGCCGTCCTGCGCATCCGGCCACCCGGCGCCCACGCGGGCGAGCCAGGGCGATTCGCGTTCGGGCGCGGCGATGCGTTTCCTCCGTTTGCATTGCCATCGCTGCGTGGCGGCACGCAACGGCTGAGCGATTTTCACGGCCGCTACACATTGATCAGCTTCTTCTTCGCCGAATGCGCGCCGTGCATCGCCGAAGTGCCCACGCTCAATGCCTATGCACGCGCGCATGGCGACATGAACTTCGTTTCCATCACCTTTGACGACGCAGACACCGCGCGCGCCTTCGTGCGTGAACGCGGCTTAACATGGCGTGTGCTGTACGACGGCGAAGCGCTCACTGATACGCTCGGCGTGGGCATCTATCCCACGCTCATGCTGATCGACCCGTCCGGCCACGTAGCCGGCTCGGCGGTAGGCATGTCGATGCAAGACGATCCGGCCAAACGCCTGGCTGATCTCAGTGACTGGATCGAGCAATGGAAACAGGCCGCATCACCCGCAGGCCGCTGACGCATCGCAGCGTCATGGTGCCCTGTTGTGCGCCGCGCCAACCACGCCGCTGCCACACGTGCTAGAACAGACCTCTGCGCCGAAGAGGGTCGGCACGGGGGATGGCCTGGCATGTCAGAACTCGCATTTGAAACGCAGCATGTGCGGCGTATGCCGCCGTTGTCGCTTGAAGCGGACCCACGCGCACTGGTTGCCGATATACCTCCCAACGTGCTGGTTCATCTGACTGAGCTCGCTGCACAGCGAGGCATCGCAAGCGACGCCTGGTTCGCGGGCCTTGGCATCACCCGCCAGCAGATCAACGATCCGAGTGTGCGCGTTTCCTATCGTCAGGCACGCACGGTGATTGCACGCGGCTTGAAAATGCTGCGTGATCCGGCGCTCGGCCTGCTGATTGGCCGCAACGAAACCATCGGCAGTTTCGGCCTGCTCGGTCTGGCCATGATGACCTCGCGCAATTTCGGCGAAGCCATGGGCGTGGGCGTGGAAAACCACAAAATCTGCGGCAGCCTGCTCGACGTGGATTTTGCGGTGATCGATGCACACACGGTCGCCGTGCAGGCTTGGCCACGCTTCGGTGAGCTCGAGTTGCTGCCATTCCTGTGTGAAGAACTGTTCTCCAGCTGCCTCGCCATTACACGCGAGCTGGTTGGATCGCCACTCGCCCCGTTGCGCGTGGAACTGACCTACCCCGCACCACCCTACATCGATGAATACGCCAGGACATTTCACTGTGAAGTACGTTTCGGCGCGCAGCACAACCGCGTATTGATCGATACGCAATGGATGGAACATCCGCTGCCCGGCTATAACCCGCTCACCTCGCGACAAGCCCTGGCGCTGTGTCATCAGCAACTGCGTGGCAACAGCGGCTCGGATGAGATCGTCGGCTCGGTCGAGCGGTTGCTGCGCAGTCGTCTGCGCGAACATCCGCGGCTTACCGAAGTCGCACGCACGCTACACCTAAGCGAACGCTCGCTGCGCCGCCGGCTCGCCGACAGCGGCCGCATCTTCCGCGAAATCCATGATCGCGTGCGCGCCGAACGCGCATTGGAGCTACTGCACGCAGGACAGATGAGCGTGGCGCAAATCGGCATCGAACTTGGCTTCAGTGATCCGC
This sequence comes from Dyella flava, assembly GCF_016904955.1. Taxonomy (GTDB): domain Bacteria; phylum Pseudomonadota; class Gammaproteobacteria; order Xanthomonadales; family Rhodanobacteraceae; genus Dyella_B; species Dyella_B flava. Next base: position 178,476 of record NZ_JADIKE010000034.1, read on the forward strand.
GCGAATTCCGCCGTGCGTTCAAGCGCTGGACCGGCATGCCGCCGCAACTGGCGCGGCGTAGTTTTCCAACCTGAGGACATCATTCATGCGCGCATCACGACGATGCGTGCCACCGGGCCAGCTCAACCTGCCTTGGCCTGCCTCGCCGCAGGCTTGCGCTTGACCTTGCCCTGGCGCTCAGCCGCCTGAATCTGATGCGCCTTCATGATCGTCATGACCAATCCCGGAAAACGCTGCTCGATTTCCGCACAGCGCGTACTGTTGCGCATTTCTACGCCTTGCCGCTCGCTGCGGATCAAACCTGCCTCGCGCAGCGCGCGGAAATGCTGTGAAAGCGTGGACTTGGGAATGTCGCGATCACTGATCTTGAGGAAATTCGAGCAGCTGGCGCCGTGGGAGACGGCCAGCTCCGCATAGATGGCCGCGCGCACAGGATCGGACAGGGCGTGCAGGATGCCCTCTACGGTGATGTCTTCGATCGACGGATGAATCAACGGCCTCATGGCGGTGCATTTTATCAGGCACTTGATTTCTAGTTCTATAGTTCATAAGTTACGAACTATTGGAGTTTGAATACGGTTCTCCCACCCACCTGCAGGACAAACCCATGAGCAAGTTGAAAGGTAAGGTCGCCATTGTTACCGGCGCATCCAAGGGCATCGGCGCAGCCATCGCCAAGGCGCTCGCTGCCGAAGGTGCCTCCGTGGTCGTCAATTACGCGTCCAGCAAGGCTGGCGCGGATGCCGTGGTAGCCGAGATCAACAAGGCCGGCGGCAAGGCCGTTGCGGTGGGCGGCGACGTTTCCAAGGCCGCCGACGCGCAGGCCATCGTCGATGCCGCCGTCAAACAATTCGGTCGTCTCGATGTGCTGGTCAACAACTCGGGGGTCTACGAGTTCGCGCCGGTCGAAGAGATCACGGAAGAGCATTTCAACAAGCAATTCAACGTCAACGTGCTTGGCTTGCTGCTGACGACCAAGGCGGCCTCAAAGCATCTTCCCGAGGGCGGCAGCATCATCAATATCGGTTCACTGGTCACGCGCCTGACGCCGCCGGGCAGCGCCGTGTATAGCGCGACCAAGGGTGCGGTGGATGCGGTCACCGGCGTGCTGTCGCGTGAACTGGGTCCACGCAAGATCCGTGTCAACTCGTTGAATCCGGGCATGGTGGATACCGAAGGCGCGCGCACCGCCGGCTTTATCGGTTCGGACTTCCATCAAAACGCCATCGCGCAAACGCCGCTTGGACGCATCGGCCAGCCCGACGACATCGCGTCGATCGCCGTCTTCCTGGCATCCGATGATTCGCGTTGGCTGACCGGTGAGCATCTGTACGCCGCCGGCGGCATGCGCTGATATCGCGCTTCATCGAGGCGGCGCATGGCGTATCGGCCATGCGCCGTCCCGGCGTCTGTATGGCAGGCTACTGCGTGCGCATCGTGCCGTCGCCGATACCCAGGCACAGCCGCGGATGCCTGGAAATGCGCACGGAGTCGGTATGAGCGGCCTGGCTTTTGCCGGCCACTCGCCGAGATGGAACGAATAAAGTGCTTGGCGAATGCGTCAAAACCTGGCCGCCAGCACCGGAGTACGGGAACAACCGATCCAGCCAGACAGCGTGCATGCTTATCTCCGGATTCATGTGACCGGTATTCAAGATAAGTGCGGACCATGCCCCGCAAAAGCGATATCTCTGCAAGCCAGACTTGAGCTGACGTCCATCCTCAGCGCCGAAGACAATGCCTGCACCAGCACCGAGCAGGACAACCCGGTGCAAGATCGTTATTCCCTGGGTTCGCCCTGATTTTCCGCCCGGAACTGAAAGCAATGCGGGCCTGCCGGATGCCGCCATGCCACACCAAATGGCACGTATTGGTACGACGGCGCGTCGATCCGTTGCTGTCCATCCGAGGCCAGGTCGAACGTGGCGCAAAGACTGTAACTGTCCTTGCCCAACTGGCTGTAGACGTAAGGCTTACCGGTTGCAGGATCGTTCTGCCAGTGCGTCTGAATACTTGTGGCGCTCAAATCATCCGGCAGCGCGCTGTGCTGCACCCAATATTGATGGACCAGGCCGGAAGCCATGCGCAGGGCCACAACGCGCTCATCGTCCATGCGCAATTTGCGCTGATGCGCCGGGCTGCCCACGACATACAAGCCGCTGAGCACGGCAACCAGCACGACCGCCGAAGCCACTATCAACAGCAGGCGCCCGGCACTCATGTCGAACCCTCGTCGCGACGAAGATCCCACAGGTAGTAGCCAAAAACCGTTCCTGCAATCGCGCCGGCAACCAGCACCTTCAATACAAAGCGCAGGGTGATTTCGCCGCCCAGGAAATTGTCGACCAAGGTAATCAGATCCGCGATCAACACCACCGCGGCCACAAACAGCGTCAGATAGGTCAGCCAGCGCCGCACCGCCGACTGGCGCTTGATCACTTGCCGCCGCAACTCACGGCCGATATTTGCCGAGAGCAACAGAAATATCGGGAACGCGATGATGATCGTCGCCACCGACCAGCGGATCTCGTTCGCGCGACCATTCGCATAAAACATGGCCGGATCGGGAAAGCTGCGGTTGATCAGTTCGAACAGCAGTGCACCCAGGTGATACGCGCTGAGATACAGCGTGGTGAACATGACGAGGTAGAGAAACGTTTCCCGCGCCGAAAGTTGGGCACGAGGCCTCGGCACCGGAACGGCAAAGTCCACCTCGGCATAGGCCGCTAGCGCTGCACGCGCCTGTTCGGGTGCCCAGCCCGCGTCCGTCAAGGCCTTTTCGATGCTCGCCCGGGGGCATCCCCGCAGCAGCCCATCCCGTACGAACAGGTCCAGATCCTGCGTTGCACTCGTCATGCCTTCCCCTTCGTCCCAATGGCGTCGCGCAAACGCTGACATGCCACAAGGGCCGATACAAGGCGGGCATGTGGCAATCCGCCGATCCGCCAAAGTCATCCATCCGGCCGACAGCGGGATCACGCCGCCCCCACACTGGCCGATTTGCCCCCCATGCCCGTCCCTTTCGCCCTCCCCGTGCGCCAGCCCTTGCGGGACAGTGCATTCGTGCGCGCCCTGAGGCGCTAGGGAGATCCGACCATGCGCAAGATCTGCACGCTGATCGCTACTGCATTGTTGCTGGCCGCCTGCGGCCACCAGCAGAGCGCGACGCAGAGCCAGGGCGATGTGTCGTTCGAAGGCCAACTGGAACAGCAATTGCTGGATGCCAAGCCCGGCAGCGTGATCGACATCCCGGCCGGCCATTACTCGCTCAAGCGCGGCCTTAGCCTGCGCACAAATGGCGTGACGATCCGCGGCGCCGGCATGGACAAGACGGTGCTGTCGTTCAGGGGCCAGGTAGTGGGTCCGGAAGGGCTGCTGGTGAATGCCGATGATTTCACCATCGAGAACCTGGCCATCGAAGACACCATGGGCGATGCGCTGAAGATCAACCAGGGCAGGAACATCACCATCCACGGCGTGCGCATTGCATGGACCGACGGCCCCAAGACCACCAATGGCGCTTACGGCCTGTATCCGGTCAAGACGCAGAACGTGCTGGTGGAAGATTCCGTGGTGATCGGCGCGTCGGATGCCGGGATCTATGTCGGCCAGTCGAACAATATCGTCGTGCGCCGCAATCGTGCGGAACAGAACGTGGCCGGTATCGAGATCGAAAATTCGGTCAACGCGGATGTATACGACAACACCACCACCAAGAACACCGGCGGCATCCTGGTGTTCAACATGCCCAATCTGTCACTGGCCGGGCATTCCACGCGTGTCTTCCACAACAAGGTGTACGCCAACAACACCGGAAACTTCGCCAAAAAAGGCGCAGCGGTCGCCAGCGTGCCGGCGGGGTCGGGCATCGTGGTGAACTCCAACGACAAGGTGGAGATCTTCGACAACGACATCGCTGACAATCAAACCGCCAGCATCATCATTTCCAGCTACTTCTCCACCAACTACTACAACACCAGCGGCGTCGCCGCCGATTACAACCCTTATCCAAAGGGCATTTATGTTTACGGCAATCGCATCACCGGCGGTGGCGACTCGCCTGATGGACTGAAATTGAAAACACTCAAGGCGGCGGTCTACGGCCTCACCGGCAAATTTCCCGACGTCGTGTGGGATGGTTATGCCGATCCCAAGGATCTCGTCAACGGTTTGTCACCACCGGACGATCGCATCTGCATCCAGGATGTGAACGGCGTACTCGATATCGACGGCCCGCACAGCTACAAGAATCCCAGTACCGATACCAAGGCTTATCAATGCACCCTGCCCAAGTTGCCGCCGGTGGTGCTGAATCCGGAGCCGAAGGTTTGAGCGTTACGTCGATGCCGATGAAGATGTGGATACGCGGACTGTTGTTGCTGGCCTTGTTGTGCCTGTCGGCCTGTCACCACGGGATGGATCCGGTCGCATTTCATGCGGATGGCTACCCGCCCAGGTTGAGCGACTGGCATGTGGTGGAAGCACGCGACGGCGTATTGCAGCTGAACCAGGGCGTGATGCCTTACGAGCTCAATACGCCGCTGTTCACCGATTACGCGCACAAGCTGCGCACGATCTGGATGCCCAAGGGCGTGTCGGCCAGGTACAACCCCACCGACACCTTCGACTTCCCGGTCGGCACCATCATCAGCAAAACCTTCTTCTATCCGTTGCCGAAAGGTGAGGCACGCAACGCCACCGATATCGCACGCACCTACGACACCAGCCGCGATTTCTCGGGACAAGGCTTGAACCTTGCCAACGTGCATCTGGTCGAGACGCGCCTGCTTGTACGTCGCGCGAATGGCTGGGTCGCCATTCCCTATGTCTGGAACGCCGAGCAGACCGACGCCATGCTGGCACGCACCGGCGATGTGCAGGCGCTGACCCTGGTGAGCGACGACGGCGCGCGCGAGAACTTCAACTACGTCGTGCCCGACCAGAGCCAGTGCGCAAGCTGTCACGCACACGACCTGACCACCCATGCATTGCAACCGATCGGGCCGAAGGCACGTCATCTCAATCGCGACTACCGTTATGCCGATGGCGACGAGAACGAACTGGCGCATCTGGTGCGCGTCGGCTATCTCACCGGCGCGCCCGATCCTGCGGATGCGCCGCGCAATGCAAACTGGATGGACTCGCACGCCTCGCTGGACGCGCGCGCACGGGCGTACCTCGACATCAATTGCGGTCACTGCCATAACCCGAAGGGCGCGGCCAACACCACCGGCCTGACGCTGGATATCACCACCGCGGAAGACCGGCACATCGGCATCTGCAAGCCGCCGACAGCGGCCGGTCAAGGTACCGGCGATCATCTGTTCGACATCGTGCCGGGCCATCCGGACGATTCCATCCTGCCCTACCGGCTCAGTTCCGCCGTGCCCGGCACGATGATGCCCGAGCTGGGACGCAGCACCGTACATCAGGAAGGCGTCGCGCTGATCGAGGCGTGGATTGCCTCGTTACCCGGACAATGCGTGGTGATTCATTAGATATGACAGAAACGGCATTGGTAACCGGCGGTAGCGGCTTCGTGGCCAGCCACCTGATCCTGCAACTCTTGCAGAACGGCAGTGTGGTTCACGCCACCGTGCGCAATCTCTCCCACGAGGCCAAGCTTCGCCCGCTGCGCCAGTTGCAACAGCTCTATCCGGAACGCTTGCGCTTATTCGAAGCCGACTTGCTGAAGTCCGGCTCGTTCGATGCGGCCATCCACGGCTGTACGGTCGTTCACCATGTCGCCTCGCCCTTCCTGCTGCCGGAGAAGATCAAGGACGGCAGGCAGCAAATGCTGGAACCGGCCCTGCACGGCACGCGGAACGTGCTCGAAAGCGTGAATCGCTGCAAGGATGTGAGGCGTGTGGTGATGACCTCGACGGTCGGCGCCATCTTCGGCGATTACATCGATGTGCTGGACATGAAGGATCGGACGCTGTCGGAGAACTACTTCAACACCAGCAGCACGATCGAAAACAACCCTTATCACTACGCCAAGGTCGAAGCCGAAAAAGAAGCGTGGCGAATGTGCCGCGCGCAGGATCGCTGGAGCCTGGTCGCCATCAATCCGGGCATGATTCTCGGCCCCTCGATCACCCCGGCCTCGGATTCGGGCAGCCTGTTTCTGCTCGACGAGATGTTCAAGGGCTATTTCTTCTATGGCATGCCCAATTTAAGCCTGACGACGGTGGATGTCCGCGAGGTCGCCAAGGCGCATATCAATGCGGCGCGCCTGCCGGCAGCGCAGGGGCGCTACATCCTCGCCGAGAAACAGATGATCTCCTTCGTGGAGATGTCGAAGATCGTCCGCCCGATTCATCGACGCCCATGGCTGCTGCCGAAACATCAGGTACCCGACACGGTGGTCAGGCTGATCGGACCCTTCTTCGGCCTGACCCAGGATTACATCCGCAAACACCTCGGCATTCGCTTCAAGGTGGATAACCGCCGCAGCATCAGCGAGCTCGGCATCAGCTACCGGCCGATCGACCAGACCCTGCACGAACACTATCGCAGCTGGGCCGAGCAGCGCGCGGGCGGCGCGCGGTGAGGCGATGCGGGAGATACCTGCGGCGATATCGCTTAGCGCGCCGCACTGGCCTGCAAGCGTCCGATGTGACTGGCCAGGCTCGCCGCCACCAGCCGCATGACCGCTGGCGCATCGAGCGAGGGATCGTCGAACAGCATTTCCAGCGCGGCGAAAGCCATGCTGTCGGCGACCCGGCTGATCAGTTGCAACTCGCCCAGCGGCACCTCGGGAAAGGCCTGGCGCAGGCGTGCGGTCGCCTGCGCCGCCACCTCACCGGCCGATGCCAGCCGCACATCCTGCAACATGGGAATCGCGCGCAGCGCGCGCATGATCCAGATGCCGCCGGTGGCCTGGCGCGTGACCTCGTAGGTTTCCAGCAACAGACCGGTCAATGCTTCTTCCAGCGCGGTCGCCGAGGCGAACGCCGCGGGCGTCAGCCATTGATCGAGCAGCGCATTCTGCCGCTGCATCAGGCGCAGCCCCAGTTCGTGCAGCAAGGCGTATTTGTTCGGGAAATAACGGTACAGCGCGGGTGGCGACAGCCCGGCGCGCTGGCAAACCAGGTTGGTGCTGAGCTGCTCGAAGCCCACTTCGGCCAGCACCTGCGCGGTCACGTCCAGCAAGTGTTCGTAGGTTTCGGCGGCGCGCGATTGCGCGGGAGTCACCTTGGGCGCCAGGTCGAGCTTGGGGGGCTTGGCGCTGCGGCGGGGCCGCTTGGTTGGGGCTGGCACGGAACGCGGGTCCTTCGGCTATTGCGCGAATTATAGCGACAACTATATTGTAGCTAATACTAGCTTTTGGGGAGCCGGTCTTCATGCCCAGCGTGCCGCCAGCCATTACGCCGTCCCGCAACGAACGCCTGGTATTGGCGGTCGATCTGGGCACGTCCGGCTGCAAGGTGGCGCTGATCGGCATGGACGGCAGCGTGCTGGCCTGGACCTTCCGCCCGGTGGCCCTCCATCTGGTCGACGAACTCGGCGTCGAACAGGACCCGCAGGACTGGTGGCACGCCTTTGTCGATGGCGCACAGGAACTGCTTACCGCCGACACACGCCGCCGCCGGCACGTGGTGGCGGTGTGCTGTTCCACGTTCGGCGAATGCACGATTCCGGTGGATAAGCATGGCAACGCGCTCACCCGCGCCATGCTGTGGGTCGACATGCGCGGCGCCGAGGCAATCCGCCGGCGCGCGCGGCGCGGACGGCTGAACATCCAGGGCTATGGCCCGCTGCGGCTGGCGCGCTGGCTGCGCCTCACCGGCGGTGCGCCGTCGCTGTCCGGCAAGGATCCCGCCGGACACATCGCCTGGCTCTACGATCACCAGCCGTCACTGGTCGAGCGCACCAGCAAATTTCTCAATGCGCTCGACTTCATGAATCTGCGCCTGACCGGCCGGTTTTGCGCGACCTACGATTCGGCCCTCACCACTTGGGCAACTGACAATCGCGATCTGGCGCAGGTGCGTTACGACGCCAGACTGCTGCGTCAGCTCGGCATTGAGCGCGAGAAGCTGCCCGAACTGGTGCATTCGACCGACGTGATCGGCCCGCTGCTGCCGGCGGTTGCCGAAACACTGGGGCTCGCACCCGACACCCAGGTCATCGCCGGCGCCATCGACAATTCCGCTGCCGCGATTGGTGCAGGTACGGTGCGCGATGGCGAGCTGCATCTGTATCTGGGCACCTCGTCCTGGCTGGGTGCGCACATGGCACAGAAGCGCACGCGCATCAGCACCTTCATCGCCTCGTTGCCGTGTGCACAACGCGACCGCTATCTGGCCATGGCGATGCAGACGACGGCGTGCGGCAACCTGTCGTTTCTGCGCGACCGTATTCTGTTTCATGCCGATGAGTTGCTGGTTGACGATCCGCGCACGGACGTCTATCCGCTGCTCGACCGCATCGCCGATCGTGTGCCGCCGGGATCGCGCGGCCTGATCTACATGCCGTGGCTGCTGGGCGAACGCACGCCGGTGGACGACCGCCATCTGCGGGCCGGCCTGTTCAATCTCTCGCTGGAACACACCCGTGAAGACATGATCCGCGCCTTCCTTGAGGGCGTGGCTTTGAATACGCGCTGGATGCTCGAACCGATGCTGGATTTCGTCGCCGGCCGACGCGGCGCCGCGATCACCATTGTCGGTGGCGGCGGCCAGTCGGATGTGTGGTGCCAGATGATCGCGGATATCACCGGCATGGTGATCCAGCAGCCGCAAGCACCGATCCAGGCGAATGCGCTGGGCGCGGCCTTCATTGCCGGCATCGGCCTGGGTGAGCTGTCGTTCCAGGATGTGCCAGCGCTGTGCCGGCATCGCCATCGCTTCGAACCGCGCCTGGCGCTGCGCCAGCTGTACGACGACTGCTTCGCCACCTTCAAGCAATTGCATCGGCAGCTCGCACCGCTCTATCGCCGCCTCAATCAGCACCGGAGTCCGCCGCGATGAAGTTTCTTTCCATCCGTCAGCGCGTGGTGGAGATGAGTGTGCTGCTGGCCGATCGCGGCTACTTCGCCGCGACCGGCGGCAACCTCGCCTTGCGTGTCGACGAGGAGCACATGGTGGTGACACCATCGGCCGTCGATTACTACCAGATGGGGCCGGAGGACATCTGCGTGCTGCGCCTGCACGACCTGGGCAAGGTCGACGGTGAGCGCAAGCCCTCGGTGGAAAGCGGCATGCATGCGCAAGTGCTGCGCAAGCGCACGGATTGTCTCGCCAGCATCCACACGCACCAGCCGGCGGCAAGCGCGTTGAGCCTGCTGGGTCAGGCGCTGCCCGTACAGGGTGCGGAACAGCAGGCGCTGCTTGGACCGCAGGTCCTGATCGCCGGCTATGCACCATCGGGCACCAGCTGGCTCTCCAGCAAACTCCGCCGCGTACTGCGCCAGGACGTCAACGCCTATCTGTTGCGCACGCACGGCGCGATCTGCTGCGGCAGCAGTCCTGAGCGTGCATTGCAGGCCATCGCTGCGCTGGAAGCACTGGCCGTCACCCATCTGCGCGAACGCCTGGTGGCACGTGCAGCGCTCGCCGTGCCCGAGCACACCGCGCTGCAAAAGTTGATCGCCACGCTCGACGCGCAACCCGTGCAGGAGTTAATCGCATGAATTTCAATCAGGCCTCCACCGTACTTGCAACAAACAGCGCCGTATCGCAATGGCCGGATACCGACGCGCTTTACCATCGCTTCGATGCGCTGGTGAAGCAACCGATGCGTCCGCTGAAGCGCGACGCGATGCAACAGGTGCTCAACTATTTCGAGCAGCGCTGCCAGGGCTCCAAGCGTCTGGCCGAACAGGCCAAGCACGTGATTCCCGGTGGCGTGCAGCACAACCTCGCTTTCAATTATCCGTTCCCGCTCGCCGTCACCCAGGTCAACGGCGCGCACATGACGGACGTGGACGGCAATCGCTACACCGACTTTCTGCAGGCGGGCGGTCCGACCCTGCTTGGTTCGAATGACCCGGGCGTGCGCGCAAAGGTGCTGGCGCTGCTGGAAGCATGCGGCCCAGTCACCGGCCTGCTGCACGAATACGAGATCAAATTGGCCGAGCTGGTCTGCGATGCCATGCCCGGCGTCGACATGTTGCGCATGATGGGCTCGGGCACCGAGGCGGTGATGGGCGCCATCCGCCTGGCGCGTGCATACACCGGCAAGAAACGCGTGATCAAGATCGGCGGCGGCTACCACGGCTGGAGCGATCAAATGGTCTACGGCATGCGCCTGCCAAACACCGGGCGCATGGAAGCGATCGGCATTCCGCGCGGCGCGACCGCCGGCACGCAGGAAAGCCTGCCGAACGACCTGGCAGCGATCCGGCGCAAGTTACAGTGGAACCGATTGCGTGGCGGCACCGCCGCGATCATCGTCGAACCGTTTGGTCCCGAAAGCGGCACACGCCCGGTCACCAAGGACTTCAACGCACAACTGCGTCGCCTGTGCGACGAGTTCGACACCTTGCTGATCTTCGACGAAGTCGTCACCGGCTTCCGCGCCGGCATGGGCGGTGCGCAAGCCTATTTCGACGTCAAGCCGGATCTCACCATCCTCGGCAAGTGCCTGACCGGCGGTTATCCGATGGCCGGCGCGATCGGCGGCAAGCGCGACATCATGATGATGCTGGTCGGCGGTATCGGCACCACCAGCAAACGCGCTTTCGTCGGCGGCACGCTCACCGCCAATCCGCTGTCCTGCGCCGCCGGTTATTTCGCCTTGCAGGAAATCCAGCGCACCGATGCCGCGGCAAAAGCCGGCCGCGCCGGCGATCGCCTGCGCCAGGGCCTGGAGCAGATCATCGAACGTCTCGGCCTGCCGTATGTCGCCTACAACATGGGCTCGATCGTGCACCTGCAGACATCCGGCGTGCTGCTGCTGGACACCAGCAACCTGCTCAAGCTGGTACGTGCAAGAAACGAAGCCAGGCAACGCCGGCACATGATGGAGGAAATGGGTGCCGCTTACGCCGCGCATGGCCTGATCACTCTGGCGGGTAGCCGCATCTACACCAGCCTGGCCGATACCGACGATGTGATCGACGACGCCATCAACCGTTTCGAAGACGTGTTCAAACAGGTGTAGTGCCGATGCCGTTCGCCAGCCTTGAAGACGCGATCCACCGCCTGGACGGCAAGCATCTGCTTGGCGCGGATGCCAGCGTTTCGGTGCGCCTGCCCGGCACGCAAGACATCTTGCTCGGCACGCCGGGGCAAGCGTCCGTGCGCGTATCGCTGGCTGCCGCGGATGGCCAACACGCGTGGCATGCTGCGGTTTATCGCGCGCGTCCCGACGTGGGCGCGATTGCGCTGGGCGGCGGCGTCTATGGCCGCGCGCTCGGTGATTTCGGCGGCAAGCTGCCGCAAGTATTCGATGAACAGGCGCGGCATCTGGGGCGCACGGCCTTGGCATTGCGCGACATGGCCGGCGATCCCGCGGCCAGTGCCGAACACTGCCTCGCCACCGGCGGCAACGCCTGGAGCTGCGGCCAGACGCTGCTGGTGTTCGGCAGCACCACGCAACGGCTGGTGCTCAATGCCGAATTGCTGGAGAAATGCGCCAAGGCTTATGTGCTGGCGGCGGCAAGCGGCGCCGCTGTGCATACCTTGCCATGGTGGGTTTGCCACATCGCCAACGGTCGACTGAAGAAGGATCAACGCCGCGCGATGGAACGTTTCGCCCAAGGATTGCTACCCGAAGAAGTGAAAGGCTACTGAGGAGCGCAGCATGCATCGGCATCACATGCACCACGGCAGGACCCGCCCATGACGACATCGGTGTCGATCGCTTTTCGACGCTCGGAAATCGTCGCGGCCCTGGCCGTGGGTTGTGTCGCGCTGATGATGCTCGGCCTGCAACCGGCCTTGCTGGGCGATCTCATCGAGCAGCACCGCATTTCGCTGGAAGGGGTCGGCATCGTTGCGATGGGCGAAATCTTCTCACTCGGCATCGGTGTGGTGCTGGCCGAGAAATTCCTGCCACTGGATCGGCTTCGCCCGGTGGCCGTGCTCGGCAGCCTGCTGCTGGTGACGGTGAATCTGCTTACGCTGATGGTGCATGGCGATGCAGCCTGCGTCGCCATGCGTATAGCGGCGGGCTTGCTCGAAGCGAGTCTGTTCTGGATCACCACCGTGGTGATCGTGCGTTCGCGCGAACCGGATCGCCTGGCCGGCATTTTCCTCACCGCACAGACCCTCACACAGGCGTTGGTGGCACTCGCGCTCGCACGGCTCCCACTGCATGTACTGGGCTGGCAGGCGGGCTTTATCGTGCTTGCGGCAGTCTGCATTACCCCGCTGCTGGTGACCGCGCGACTGCCCCGGCAGGTCGGTACGCATAGCGATGCGATCATGCCGTCGGTGGTGTCATGGCGCGGGTTCTTTGCCCTGCTCGTGCCGTTTGCGCATTTGAGCGCGATCGGTACGCTCTGGGCGTATCTGGAACCGTTGAGCAAGCATGCGGGCATCGTCGGCAGCAATGCCGATGCGCTGGTCGCGCTGGTATTGCTGATGCAGGTGATCGGCGGCAGCATCGCCGCGATGGCGGTGCGCCGTTGGCGGGTAGGGCCGACCCTGGTGTTCAGTGCGATGGTGATTGTGGCCATCGGCATCGCCATGCACCGGCTGACCTGGCCCGATCCATGGGGCTTCGCGGCGCTGTGCGCGGTGTTCGGGTTTGCGTGGCTGTTCCAGATGCCGTTTCACATCCGGCTGGCGTTCGATATCGATCCGCGTGGACGCATTGCCTTGCTGGTGCCGGCAGCTCAATTGCTGGGCTCCGGCTTTGGTCCGCTCGCGGCTTCTTTTAGCGTGCACGGCGAAGACGTTCAGCGCATACCGCTGATCGCGGCGGGGTTCGCGGTGTGCGTGGTGGTGGCATTGCTGTTGGTGAAGTATCGCGCTCCTTCCGGCAAGGGGAGTGGCATTTTGGCCGGAGGCGAGCACTTCAAATAAACGAGATGCATCGGCCTCGGCGGCGATGCGATTCGATAAAGCAAGGGGAGACAACATGACGATGCGGCAACGTACTCTATCCAGGTGTATGCGCCAGGCCATGTTCGGCGGTGCTGCGCTGTTTCTGTGCGCGCTGTGGTCGGCCAGCGCCGAAGGCGCCGGACAGGACGCCAGCAACAATCCGCCCGCGGCCAAACCGGCCGCGAGCAAATCGGCAGCCGATGCAAGCAAGGCCAAGCTGCTGGGTGATATCACCGTGACGGCGCAAAGCCGCTCGCAGCAAATGGAACAGGTGCCGATTCCGCTGCAGATTCTCACCGCACAGCAGATCGACACGCAGGCGGCGACCGACCTGAGCAAGATTTCCCTGTTCGTGCCCGGACTGGTGGTGGATGGCAGCCAGCCGACGCAGCCGAGCTATTCCTTGCGCGGTATCAGCACCAGCGATTTCGGCATCGGTACCGAATCGGCCGTCGGTGTGTATATCGACGGTGTTTATGCCGCGCGCTCCGGTGGTGCCTTGCTGGCGTTCAACGACATCGATCGCATCGAAGTGCTGAAGGGTCCGCAGGGCACGCTGTTCGGACGTAACGCGGCGGGTGGTGCGATCTCCATCGTCACCAACGAACCAAGCGACAAGTTCGAAGGCAAGGTGCTGGTGCGTTATGGCAACGACGGCGAGCGTTACGAGACGGCGCTGGTCAACATTCCACTTAACAAGGACATGGCGCTGCGCGTCAGCGTGCTGGACAACCAGAGCGACGGCTGGATCAAGGATCAGGCTACCGGTCAGCACTACGGCAGGAATGACGACTGGGGCAGCCGCTTCGTCTATCGCTGGAATATCACGCCCGACACGCGCCTGCTCTGGTCGTGGGATCACGAGCGGCTCGATCAGCCGCCGCAGCCGGCGATCGGACTTGTCCCCCTGTCCAACAACATTTACCAACGCCCACCGTTTCCGCCCAATCCGCAAACCTATATCAATCCGCTGACCGCGCCGTTGTACAACGATGCGATCAGCGCAGCCGAGTGGCGGCACTTCGATGGTTCGACGCTGATCATCGATCACTCGTTTGCCTGGGGCAGCCTCACCTCGACTACCGCCTGGCGGCATTTCAATACCTACAACGCCGAAGACAATGACGGCACCGATCACGTCGTCAGCTATCTGGCCACGACCAATATCGAGCACAACAACAGCTACTACCAGGAATTCAAACTGTCCGGCGACAACGACCTGATGGATTGGGTGTCGGGCGTGAGTTTCTATTCCGAACAGGCGCGCCAGACCAGCCAGGTCAACACCAACACCTACAGCCTGGACACGCTGGCACAGAACGTCCAGGGCGTCGGCCTGCCGCTCACCGAAATCACGCAAGGCTTGCAGGCATTTGGCCTGCCCTACAATTTGCTCGGCGATCCGTGGCAAGAGGAAATCAATAACGTCGGCCAGTTCAAGGCTTATGCCGCGTTCGGCGACGTGATCTGGCATCTCAGCGACAATCTCGACCTGACCACCGGCCTGCGTTACACCGAAGACCAGAAATACTTCACCTGGTATACACCACCACGCCAGGCCACTGCCTTCGACCAGACCATCGCCGAACTGATGTCGACCGGCATCTACAACCTGCTGCCGCCGGATGCACAGGAGGCACTGGAAGCCTTCGGTCACAACATCGTCTTTCCCAATGACGTCGGCCAATGGGTGCAGGCGCAACACAGCTGGCACGACTTCAGCCCGCGCGCCGTGCTGAGCTACAAGTTCACGCCGAACGTGATGGCCTATATGTCGGTGACCAAGGGCTACAAGGCAGGCGGCTACAACAGCCTGCAGGTCGGTTCGCTGTATGCGCCGGAAAAGGTGTGGAACTACGAGGGCGGCGTCAAAGCCGTGTTCCCGGACTACAACCTGCTGTTCAACGCGTCGGCCTACTACTACCGCTATACCAACCTGCAATCGTCGGTGCTCAATCCGAACTACTCCGGTTCCGGCGTGCCGTTCTACGAGGTGATGACCAGCGACCAGCACGCTCACGGCGTGGATCTGGAGGCGCAATGGCAGCCAACGCGCGCCGTGCGCCTGAACTTCACCTCGGCCTATATCGACAGCTCCTATATCAGCGGCATTTCCACCTCGGGCGTGAACCTGGCCGGACAGCCGACCGGCGAGCCGCTCTTCTCGGCCACCGCCGGCGCAGACTACACCTGGTTCGGCATTTATAACGGCAACCTGGAATTGAACTTGCAGTACGCCTATCGCGGTCCCACACGCTGCAATGCCGACTCCGGCATCCAGGGCACCTGCCTGACCACGCCGTTGTTTACCGTCGGCACCTCCACCCAGCGTACGGATGCGCGCCTGGATTGGCATACTCCCGACGAGCGCTGGGGCGTAGGCCTGTATGTGAACAATATGTTCAACAAGCGCTACGTGGTCAGCATCGGCAACGACAGCACCGAAGACTTCGGCACGCCGTATGCAGTCATTACGCCTCCGCGGGTATATGGTATTGAGCTGAGAACCAAGTTCTGAGCGATGAGGACACCCCTATGAACCTGCCTGATCGTCTCGACCTGCCCAGCGAACTGAAGCGTCTGCGCGAAGTGCAGACGCAGCATCCGTTGCCCGACTGGAGCGTTCGCGCGCGACGCCTGCGTGCACTCGAAGCGGTGGTCCGTGATCATCGCAGCGAGATCGCCGATGCCATCCACGCCGACTTCGGCTGCCGCCCGCGCGAAGAAACCGACATGCTGGAAGTCTTCCCCAGCCTTTCGGCGATCCGCCACGCGCTGAGCCACGGCCGCCGCTGGATGAAGCCCAGGCGTGGACTGGCCAGCCTCGCCTTCCTGCCCGCACGTACCGAAATGCGCCCGCAACCGCTGGGCGTGGTGGGCATCATCGTGCCGTGGAATTACCCGCTGTTCCTGGCCGTGGGCCCGCTCGTCGATGCGCTCGCGGCAGGTAATCGCGCGATGGTGAAGATGAGCGAATACACGCCGCGCTTCTCCGCGTTGTTCGCCGATCTGGTCGCGCGTCATTTCCAGCCCGACGAAGTGCTGGTGGTCAACGGCGATGCCGCCGTCGGCCAGGCCTTCGCCGGCCTGCCGTTCGATCATCTGCTGTTTACCGGATCGACCGCCGTCGGTCATCACGTCATGCGTGCCGCGTCGGCCAACCTGACGCCAGTCACACTGGAATTGGGCGGCAAGTCGCCTGCCATCATCGGCCCCGGCGCACGCTTCGAACATGCGGTGGAACGCATCGTGTTCGGCAAGATGGTCAACGCCGGACAGACCTGCATCGCGCCCGACTATGTCTTGCTGCCACGCGCAGATGTCGCGCGCTTCCAGACGGCGGCACGCGCCGTGGTCGCCCGCCTGTATCCGGATCTGGCCAACAACAAGCAATACGCCAGCATTGCGACCGACCGCCATTACCAGCGTCTGGCCAAGCTGCGCGATGAGGCGGTGAAAGCTGGCGCACAGGCGGCCAAACTGGCCAACATCGAGGATCGCCCCACCGAGCGGCTGCTTGCGCCCACCTTGCTCACGCAGGTGCAGGACGACATGCCCGTGATGCAGGAAGAGATCTTCGGCCCGCTGTTGCCACTGATCCCCTACGACCAACTCGACGAGGCGATCGATTACGTCTCGCGGCATCCGCGCCCGCTCGCGCTCTATCTGTTCGAGCAGGATCAGAACAGGATCGATCATGTCCTGGCGCGCACCCATGCCGGCGGCGTCAGTCTCAACGACACGCTCTACCACATCGCCCAGCACAACCTGCCCTTTGGCGGCGTGGGTCCGTCCGGCATGGGCGGTTATCACGGCGAAGCAGGCTTCCGCACGTTCTCGCACATGAAGCCGGTGTTCCATCAGGCGCGCGTCAACGGCACCGGCTTGCTTAACCCGCCTTATGGCAAACGTTTCCGGCAGATGCTGGAGATTCTGTTGCGGCGGGGTTGATCAGTCGCTGCGCGGTGAACCGAGGCGCATAAAAGACCTCCCTGCTCACACAGGGAGGTTTTTGTTTTCAGTGTGGGTGCGCGTCAACGGCACCGGCTTGCTTAACCCGCCTTATGGCAAACGCTTCCGGCAGATGCTGGAGATTCTGTTGCGACGGGGTTGATCAGTCGCTGCACGGGACCACTCCATCCACTAATTGAACGATTAATGGGTGGCCCCGATTCCCGCCCCCGAACCTGGACAATACACATCGCTATCTCTGCGCTTCGCCCAAGCAAGGCCGACGTAGTAAGTCGTAGCATTCTCACCGGGAACGGCATCGATTACGAGACTTCTTCCTGC
Source organism: Dyella flava (assembly GCF_016904955.1). Lineage (GTDB taxonomy): Bacteria > Pseudomonadota > Gammaproteobacteria > Xanthomonadales > Rhodanobacteraceae > Dyella_B > Dyella_B flava. The sequence continues at coordinate 195,767 of NZ_JADIKE010000034.1, forward strand.
TCTACAGAATCTGACGGTCGGCTCCGCGCTATTTCGCTGTGTAGTGTCCGCCAGTTGCCAGCCCAAGCCTGGTAACGCGCCTTCGTAATAGGACAAGATAGAGTTAGCTGTTTGGTAGGCCCGAAAATAACGGACTACGCGAATGGCGCTTCCGCGGTTAAGAACAGTTAGATTATCTACCGGCACATGTGCGGTGGGAATGGGAATGGATCCGAATTCGCGCACAAGTGCAACCGTTGCCGGCTCACCCGGCACTGGCCGGGCGTCATACCATTCCATCAACGAGGCAAATGCAAAGATCGCGATAAAAGGCAGCAGGTAGGAGAGGAACTTATTCATTGGCAGCTCAAGGTGAAGGTACGGGCGTATAGCTCAATCCTGGTCCAATCTGCCCAACCATGCCGGCATAGGAGCCTCCGCCGCTGGCTCCACCAAGTCCCACGCCCATTTCTATTGCTGTACCCGACCCGTTGTGAACAATGCCCCCTCCAACGAAATTGTAGTAGCTGAACGACTTTGATGGACCATCGACGAATCCATTGACACCAGCATTCGTTCCGGGGCACGGCGTAAGAAGATAACCGATGGATAAGTTGAATCCCCAGTTCTTTCCGCTGGCGGTGGATTTCGGCGAACCAAGGGCAAAACCTCCGTGTTGGAACACTGTTCCCGCCCTAGTAATGGTGCCGCCAAATTCAAAGACCGATGGCACCGTCACATTGAGGGTCACGTAGTCTGGACCGAACTGTGCCATTTGCATGCAGCCTTGAGCAGTTAGACCGGCGCAGAGATCGGTATCAGCTCTCAAACCAGATGGATCGATTGAGGCTGTAGGATTCCCGCCCACATAGGCATAAGTATTTACGCCCCCCCCAAGGCCGATCAAGTCCGATTCCAGGTACCGGCCGTCGCTTGAATCATAGTCGCGAAATCCGTTACTCCAATTCCCTGTATTTGAATCATAGACCTGGCCAGGCAGACCGATATCCACGTTCTGGATACCCTGCACCAAAATCGAACGATCAAACGCATAATTCAAACCCAGCCACACCATACTGCCATTAGTGTTTGTGATCTCCTCAGGGCGGCCCAAGTGATCGTCATGAAGGTAGTAGAGCGTGCTTTCATCGTTGATCAATGCCACCGGCTGTCCATCAAAATAGACGTAATAATTGATGTTAGCGGTATTTGACCCAGGCGCAACCGTGGCTTCACTGCTTAGTTCGCCACTCAAGCCGTAGCTGAATATCTGAAATCCACTTTCAGGGCCATCCAGCCACTTCCGCTGACCAAGCGCATTGTTAACGTATGACGTTGTACCTGCCGGATAAGCGGGACAGTCCCCATTGGTTTCACAGATACTGGCCGCTCCACTGCGAACAGCACTACTCAGGCGACCAAACCCGTCATAGCTGTAAGTGACATTCGTTCCGCTCGTAGCATACGACACCATGCTGACATTGCCGTTGGCGTTGTAGCTGTAGGTATTCTCGCCACGCGTCAACAAGTGGTTACTGGTCGAGGCTATAGTGATTGCTTCGGTGCCCGAATCGACCTGTGAAGCGCGGTTACCATTAGCATCGTAGGTCAACGCCAAAGGTGCCGGTCCCGACTGATTGGTCAGCCGATTAAGATTATCGTACGTATAATTCTGCGTAATGGTGCTGTAGACCTCGTTATTTATCCCGGTGATGAGATCCAAATCATTCCATGTATAAGCTTGGCTCTGAATGGCTGACGAACCATTCATGGAGCTGATCGATGTCAATCGCCCATCGTTATCGTACGTCAGAGTCCGTTGAATACCGGTACCGCCCCATGTCCAGCCTAAAGGCTGCCGCATCGCGTTGTACTTGGCCCCGTAGAGCACGGTCGCGCTTTGTCCATTGAACTGCACAGCGACGGATCCAACTTGGTCGTCCACCCAGCTGTAGTCGACTACGTAGACCCCACCCTCGGAGATCTGAACCAACCGCCTGATCCCATCGTAGGCGTAACTGGTTGTCGACGTTCCGAACAGACCATTACTCCACGTTCTGCTCGCCACATCACCCATGATGTCATAGGTATATGAAGTCGTCCCCGTAGAATCCGAAAACCCGCACAGATGACCGACGCCATAGGTACATGAGTCGTACGTATACGTATAGCCAAAGGTTTGGCCGCTCGCCGCTGCAGAAGTCAGGCGGTTAAGCGTGTCATAGGTGTAGGTGACACTATTACCATCGTTGGTTGTCTTGCTGGTCAAATGGCCGTATGCATCGTAGGCATAGCTCGTCGTTCCGGTGTCCGGACTCGTCAATGTCCAGAGTTGACCAAATCCGTCTCGCGCGTACTTAGTGACCAGCCCTCGCGGATCGGTAGTTTGAAGAGACTGATTGCCGTAATCGTACTCATGTACGGTGGTATGCCCTGCTGGATCAGTGACGTACTCCGGGCGACCATCCGAATCGTATTTGTAAGTTGTTGTATTACCAGCGGCATTGGTAACAGTTGAGACATTACCGTTCGGATCATAGGTAAGAGTGCTGCTTTGACCGTGATTACCATTGATGACAATGGGCCGACCCAGTTCGTCGTAAGAAGTGCTCGTCACAAGATCTGGCGAACTTATACCTTGCCTGGTCCAGCTTGTACCCGTCACATCTCCGTTGGCGTCGTAAGTATTGCTCGTCACGACGGCCGCCCCGGATGGACCGGTCCATGTCGAACTGGTCAACTTGAAATCGGCATCGTAAGCGTAGGTTGTAATCTCACCATCGGGCCGCTCGTATTCGGAAATTTGTCCGGAATTAGGGTCGTACTTATACCCACCTGTATTAGTGACTCCTCCGTAAGTGTGCGAGAAGGTGGTCAGCCTTCCTCGGGCGTCGTAGGTGTAGTCGACTACATTACCGTTAGGCGACGTAGTGGTTTGGGGCAGCCCTAGTCCAGTTAGATTGCTATAGGTGGTCGCTTGCCCCAACGCATTGGAGATGCCCGTAACATCGCCATAGGCATCGTAGGAATACGTGACGGTATTTGCCCCATTGAGTGATGGATAAGTCGTCGTCACGCTGGAAGCCATGCCGTTTGAATTCAGCGCATAGCGATAAGTCGTTGTTTGTGATTGATTCGCGACGCCATTACTCGTCAAATTGGTTTGCGTAACAGACGCAAGCCGTCCTTGAGCCGTGTATGTGAAGGTGGTCTGCAAGTACCCGACAACGGTGACAGAAAGCAGCCGATCAGTTGCGGGGGTCGAATCCCAGACGAAGTTTGTAACTCGCTGATATGCACCTGGGCTCTCGATCTTCTGCTGGATTTCGCCATTTGCAGCGTATGTATAGTCGACGACGTTACCGTCGTTGTCCGTTTCCGAAGATACGTTTTCGTTCGCATCGTAAGTGCGCGAACTAAGTGTTGCGGCGCAATGCGCGGAAGCCTGCCCGGTGATCGAAACGAGGTCCGATTTTGTGTTGAACTGGTAAACTGAAACATGACCAAGCGGATTGGTGACTGTAGCGACCGATCCCGTGCTGTTGCTGCTGTAACTGATCGAGGTCTGTTGAGTGCCATCCGCCATCTGAGTCTGGACAGCTTGCCCCTGGCTGTTATAACTCGTCTGATCGTGCAGCACACCGTTGTAAGCAACTCCTGTCAACGCCCAGAGGTAAGGGCCACCAGTAACGCCATCGTTATAGGTGTAGCTCACTGTGGTAGCGGGGGAACCGGGAAGCGTCGCCGAACGAAGCTCCCCAATGAGGAAACCTGGCTCGGTATAATTTACGCTACTCGATGGATCAACCATGCCGTAGGTGTAGGTATTGCCGGCCGGGTCGGTAACTGTCAGTTGGCGGTTGACGGTGTCGCTTCCCGCTTCCGACACATTGAAACTGGTGCTCAGCGTCACCGTTCGTCCCGATGTATGCGTCACGACAGTGGTGGTGGTGTTCGGGTACGTAAACGTCCAGCCTACGCCGGCCTGATCCTTGACTGACGACAACTGTACCTCTTCGCCGAGCCAAGCGTTGACAAGCTGGTTGCTGTAGGTCAGTACCTTGGAGTCTTCATCGTGAACGACATAAGATCCATCGCTGTTTCTAGTGAGCGTGGCGATGCCGTTATGAAGCTCATTGAAAGAGGCCGATCCATCCGCGTTCACTGTTCCGACGGAAAACTGCACAATCGATCCGTCCGGATGGATGAGAACCATTGGGCAAACACTGTTGGGCACGAACAACTGACAGTTCGACTGACCAAGATCGGCCATCAGCACATAGTCGAAGCTCGTCGTCCAGACACCCAGTCGAGTGTTGGTGCCTTGGTTGTAGTAGGAACTTGGACTGTAGTAGTTGGAGCTGTAGTACCGGGTGAATTGAAGCCCCATTTCGCCGGGAACCGCAAAGTCCGTCACCGACTCGACTTTGGTTCCCGAGCTCAGATCAACCGGATCACCTCCCGTTGGCTGTGGATCACATGGGGATTTCGTCTGATCAACGTTAGCGTTGACCGTAACCCTTGCAAGGGTCGGCACTCCCCCTGGGGATTTGCTGACTTGCAATGGCGGACCAATGTATTGCGAGGGAGACATACCGATGAAGGTGCTACCTCCCAGATCAATGATCGGATCCGGAGCACGGTTGGCGGTAACATTTACAGGTTGCCCTTGCGTGACGTCTCCGACGCCACCCCCGAAGCCCCCACCCGCTCCTGCACCACCACCCGCATCCGTAGAAGCCGGTGGACTGTCATCCTCGCCATAAACACCTCCTGAGCACACCAGCAGCGCCGCCGCAAGACAAACGAGGAACTTCGTCATTCCTGCGCCCATCGAACGTTTCCGCCGCGAGAACAAATTCTTGCGACACTGTGTGCCAATTCGGTCCATGATTTCCCCTGTACTAATCTCGTCTAAGTCGGCGATAAACAAACGGCGCTTACAAGATGGCTCGCACCATCTATCGAGTAAAACCGGGACAGCCTGATCCGCCCGATTTGTGTTTAATCGGCTTAATTTTGTCTTCGAAAAGACAGCATGGGCTGGCGACTAAAGAAGTAAAAACGTCGCCACAAGATAGGCTCCACCCATTGGATGGAAAAAATAGATTTCATTAGCTTTCCCCTGTTGCACTTGCTGCTCTGCTGAGCATGCGGATCGACCGGTTAAGTGCACGTGATGATCTGTTTGTGTGGCAGTAACAGCCTCGCTCGCATCAAACCATGTAGGATTTTTCCTACAAGACACTCGACCTAGAACCCCCAAAAGAAATCACGCATCACCGTCCCACTCGTATTAGCAGCGCACCGCAGAAGCATCCACGCGAGCCATTACCCCATTCGCCGCACCAGATCGCCCCGCCGTAAAAACGGCACACTGTTCCTCACGCAGTGTGCCGGGAAGCGATCCTACGGCACAGAGCAAAGGGGTCAGAACCTGAGGTTTCCCCACGTTTCACCCTGCTCAATCAACAAGTTGCGGCGATTCGAGGTGGCGAAACAGTGCGCGCATGGCGCATTCTTCAAAGCGACCAAGCCACAAAGAGTGCCGGCCCATGCGCGCAAGCTGAGTATTGCAGAAGTGTTTGTCCAATTCATTGAGTGCGATGCATGCGCTTCGTAAACAGGTATTACTCAAGTCCGTCGACGCATTAGTGCCGGGGCGGCGCCTGACACTCATAGACGTAGCCCGGTCTTGGCCGGATGCTCAACGCGTTCGAGCGCCGCTGAAGGCCTTTGACCGCCTGCTAAGTAGTCGGCATCTTCAAAATCACCGGGAGGCGATCTACGCGGACATGAGTCGTTGGCTTTTACGAGGTAAGCGGCCTGTAATCGTGATCGACTGGACAGATTTGAAGCCCGATAGATCCTGGTGTCTGTTGCGGGCAGCGGTACCTATTGGAGGGCGCACACTGCCGGTATTGGACATGGTTTTCCCCGGCAAAGCACAGGGCTCACCTCAAGCAGAGCGACGCTTTCTGCAGCGGCTAAAGTCACTGATACCCCCTTCGGTACGCCCGATTCTGGTGACCGATGCAGGTTATCGGACGCCCTGGTTCGAGGCAGTTTCGGCGATGGGCTGGGAGTGGGTGGGACGTTTGCGCGGCACGACACTGGTCAAGCCGCTTGATATTGAAGACCGTCCGGGAGAATGGGGGCCATGTCGTGCGCTTTATGAGCTTGCTGATCGAAAGCCACGCGAATTGCCGACGATGACGGTCAATCGTAGCCGCCCTTTGATTTGCCGTTGCGTGGTCTATCGTAAGGCCCCTCAGCGACGCAAAGATTGGACGCTCCAAGGCAGAGTTGCTCGAAACAAAGTCAGCCGGCAATGCGCGCGACGAGAAGCGGAGCCCTGGCTGTTGGTGGCCTCCCCGACACTCAGCATCTTGAGCGCACAACAACTGGTTCAGCTGTATGCACGTCGCATGCAGATCGAAGCTTCATTCCGCGACCTGAAATCACACCGTTATGGACAGGGCTTCGAAGACAGTCTCACGCGCATAGGGTCACGCCTGGAAGTCCTTCTATTGGTCAAAGCGCTGGCTGCTTTCTCGTGCTGGATAGCGGGAATGAGTTGCGAGGCAAAGGGCATCACACATTGGTTGTCGCCCATATTGACCGCGCGCAGGCTTTACTCAATCCTGCGCGTAGGCCGTGAAGCGTTGGTCAGAAGCTGGCCGTTTGAGCCTCTTCCGCTTTCGCTTCAGCGATTACGATTTCCACCATCACGTGTGCTCGATCACATGGCGGTGATGACATGAAAACGTGGGGAAACCTCAGGTTCTGACCCCTTTGTTTCCCGCATGGAGTTTTTTGTTTTCAGTGTAGGCGTCATATGACCCTAGGGACGCTCCGATCTACTCCACGCACTCGGCATCGCGTTCATAAGGCCCGCAGAGTGTGTTGCGTGGCGCAGGGCAGGCTGGCTGTTCAAGCTGCGCGGCCTGTGCGCCTTCTGGACATCACCCGTTATTATTTATATTCAGCACGTTGGGGCTGGCTCCGTCCGCCCGCATGCCTTCCTCGCTGCTTAAAGCCGAGTACATCCAAGCACTCTCTCCGCCTGCGGCCTGCGAACGGACAGAGCCGGTGACTCCTACGAAGAATTGATCAGAAGATCACCAGCGATAATCAGCGATGCCTGATAGACACTGCGTGTACTGGCCCGCATCCTTGCCCTATGTGTAACCAATCCCCATGGGAGTCCCGTGCACTCGATCCGTTGCAATAACCCGTCCTGCCCGCAATGCTATTCCCCTCGACAACCCCAAGCCTTGCCCAAGGAAGAAAGCGTACCTTTACGCCCTGTTGAGCGACTGAAATTGGTGGGAGGCAATAACCAGCCGGCTGGCAATCTCCATTACACGGTAGAGTTGAGCCATGGCAACCTTCAAGGACGCACCGATAAAAACGGATTCACCCGCCTCCTCACGACGCAGGGATTTTCCGAGCTGATCCGTTCGATCAGCGTGGACTCCCCGTACGAGGCCCACGATGTCGTGTGTTGTCGCAACTTAGGGAGCGATATTCCCATCATCAACTTGAAAGACAAGCGACTCTGTACTGCCGATGGACGGCAACGTTTCAATTGCGCCGATTCGGCCGTTGCCGTTGTTGAGTTACCCAAAGGAAAAGAAAGGTCGATGACCACCGGTGAAATTGCGATGGCGCGAACCGTCTACGGCGATGCCGTGCATTACAGCAGGGTGAAAATTCATCACGGCGGATGGTGGGCGTTTATGGGGATGCAGCGTTCAAATACCGCTGTTACGCCTAATGGTGAAATGTATTATCCAAGCTCAATTTATCGAAACGATTTTTCAAATTCGGGGGAATTGAGGGATCAGGCGATTTTCATGCATGAAATGGCGCACATATGGCAATACCAAATGGGTTACCCCGTAAAGCGGAAAGGGCTCACCGTCACCATCCACGGACCGTCCGCTTACCGGTACACCTTGATGCCAGATAGCCGCCTGCATGACTTCAATTTTGAGCAGCAGGCCGAGATACTGTCGGATTACTACATGGTCTTTGTCATCAATCAAAAAGATCAAGCTTCCACATACATCTGGAATGCGGATCTGCTCCGCAATGTCGTGGAACCTTTCATCGGTGATCAAGGCAATAAAATTCATCTTCCAAGGTAGCAAGATAGTCCATGTTTAGAGCCTACAATTTGATAGCGGCAAGTATCGCAACCCTGGCATGCGGCACCGCCTTGGCGTTGTCGCGTGGCAGCGTAAGGATTAACACTCGCGAAGTGGCCGGCGTTCTCTACGCCTGCTTACCGGAAGGCACAAAGGATGTGTCGGTATGGAGTGCGGACGTAACAGAATTCGTGAGCGGCGCCACCGCGCCTGTGGCAAAGCCACCTACACCCTTCACTCGTTGGATCATCCGCCTAAAGTCCGGCGCGAAACCGCTTGTACTTAGTCAAGGGCAATGCTTAGCGTTCGGTCAACACATTGACGGTTATGAGCAGGGAGATACCATCTATCCACTGGAGGCTGGGAAAACTTATAACTTTAGCTTGCGCGCCGTAGATCCACCGAATGATTTTCTTGGTGGGCAAGATTATGTCGGCGTGTTTTGCGTACGGCGTAATGACGACCACAGCCTGTCTTATTTGCCCTTTATCTACCAGACAGATGGGTCAGTTACGTATCCCCAATGCAGTAAGGCAAACCGGTAAGGGAGCGCCAGCACCTAGGTTTCTCCGGAAAAACGTTACCAGGTTCTGAGGTATCCCCACGTTTTCATCCTGGGATTCCCATTTGAGCGAGCGTGGCGCCATCGAGTTTTCGCAAGTGCTGTGTGAGTTCGTTGACATTGGGCAGCGGCCATCGTCGTAACCAGGCTTCCTGTCCGATACGGATGATTGAGTAAAGGCGCCGCTTGGTCGTGCGCGGCCACAACCAAGCGCTCATGCCCCTTGCCTCGCAGGCCATGCCGACGATCCGGCACGCAAAAGTAGCCAGAGCATTAAGAAGCAATAGCACCCCTAGTTAATGGATCGTTGGAGCACGTGCACAGCTTCGCGGAATCAATACATAACTCGCTGCGCGCACTAAAACCTGATGGTTTCATCCTTATCGAAGGATGGGCGCCAGCTCAAGCCGAGCTCTGTGGTAGCTTTGGCCACAATCAAAAGCGCTTTCTCGATTCGAATTCCTTGAGATTTCTATTTCGAAAGTTCGGGATAACGCCTGTCTTCATCGAAAAAGAGGACCTTTGCGGCCCATCTCGGCCTGGAGGAACCTACGCTTTTGGCAATCGGAAATTCATCTAAGTATCAAATCAAGTGCTGTCAATGGATATGAATTTGCACGACCTGCTTGGATGGCTGAGTTCCGCGCTCTTTGTTACTACACTTTGGGGCGGACTTCACCAAACAATCTTACTTAAGAGACTCGCATTCAATGGTGGACGTAACAAGTTTTCGCACTTGTCTGTCTCATATTTCGTTGCCTATTTCCTCGGCGTCTTCTTATTCTTTGCATACGGATACCTTCTCCCTAAGTCTGACTATTTTTTAGTCGTCACGCGCGGCACGGCCACGCTTCTTGCGATCTTCATGCTTTTCTTTCTTTGGTTTGGAAAAAAAAGCGCTTTGACCTTTCTTACGTTACTAGTTTCACTCTCGCTGCTTGCAGTCACATTTGGCTTGATGGTCCTAAATAAAGAGTTAACTCCAGCGCAATTCCAGTACCTAAAGCTAAGCATGACATGTGTGACTATCTACGGAATACACGCTTACGTGACCCAGATCAGAGGCATCCTGGCCGACAAATCATCGCAAGGCCTCTCTAAAGTCATGAACTTTACCGTGGCGATGAAGGACTTGAGCGTCATCGCATACGGGTTTACTTACGCTCTGAGCGATTCCTGGCCTCTTATCGCGCAAGCTGTTATGAATGGCTCGTTCCGTCTAACGCTGCTGTATCTTTGTTATCGCTATACCAACACCGCCGAGCCAGTAGCAACTCAATCCGTCTGAGTCATTGAATAATCTTTGAACATATTGCCGCTTTAACAACCCTATCCAAGGAAAGCGGTTGAAGTGGCAAGGGCGGTTTTTGGCATCCGCGAGCGTCAACGATCTATTTGCGCGGTCGTGACAGCCTTCGCCGCACCAGATCGCCCCACCAAAGAAACGGCACACTGTTCCTCACGCAGCGTGCCGGGAAGCGATCCTACGGCACGAGCGTGCTATCCATCCGTCTCCGTTCTAAGCGTGCCGACGTACTGACGCAGGTAGTACAACGCGGCATGCAGCCCACTGGCTTGTGCGGGGGTTAACGGCCAAGGGCTGACGTTGTTGCGCCGGGCTCGGGGAAAAGCACGCTGGTAGGCGTCGCTGTACGCGAGCAGGTCCTGAATCACTTGACCGGCCAGCGCGGTGCCGGCGAGTCGCATGGTGTCGGTCAGCTTTTTTTCCTGCGCAAGGCTCAGGGGATAAAGCTGATAGTCGGCGAAGGGGACGGTTTTGGATTGCGGTTCCGGGGGAACCGATGGGCAAACAGGTGCCGTATGATCTGTGGAGACCATTTCAACTCCCAATTAGTTGGACTGGTTTAGCGGGTCGTGGGAGTGACAGCTCTCACGATCCGCGCCTTCCATACATTGCTGCATGGGTCATCGGCGTTGCCTGGTTAGAGTTCACGCTGATGACGGGTACCAGAATAACGAGTTGACCCACCGGACCATGTAGGCCTTCGATGACTTTTTGTGTACGTTTTGCGCGCTGATTTTTTGGGATGTAAGGGCGCGGCTACTGATGGCATTTCGGAAGTGAAGGATGGGGTCGCGTCAGATTGCACTGACGCCTTTGCTTCGGGTGATGCGTCAAATCTGTGCCGCGAAGCGCGCTCAACGATACGAACGGTTTATCCGCACGGCTTAGGTCAAAAAAAACCTCCCAGCTTGCGCAGGGAGGTTTTTTGTTTTTCAGGCTTGCCTTCGATCAGAACTTGTAGACACCCGAGAGTGCAAACAGGTTGCCGTAATCGCTGGAGGTACCAGTGATCGCATCTTCCGTGGCGCTGACGTCGTTGTCGATCGACGCACGGTTCACGAAGATGTGCGCGTACGACGCGTTGATCGTGAAGTGCTCCGTCGCCTTGTAGCCGACACCGACCGAGGCCAGCTTGCGGGTTTCGTCCGGCACGCGCACTTCGCGGGTGGGTGCGGAGGTCGGGGTGGTGTCGAAGCCGATACCGCCACGCACAGTGAACTTGTTGGTGAGGTAGTACTCGCCGCCGAGCGAGGCGTAATAGGAGTTATGCCAGTTGAATACCTGGGTGCTCTGCGGCTGGGCCGGATTGCCGTAGTTCACGGTGAGGTTCTTGAACACATCCCATTCGGTCCAGGCCACGTCAGCGCCGAAACCGAACTTGTCTTCCTGGTGCCAATAGCTGGTCGTCGCCACGGCGGGCGTGGTGAAGTCGGCGGTGCCGCTGGTGGTCTGGAACGGCAGGTTGGCCGTGTTCAGGCCCAGCACCGGCGCAAGCTGGCCGATCAGCGTCGACACGTTCTGCGGCACGTCGAAATCCGCGGTGCCTTGCAGGCGATGGCTGATCTTGGAGCGATAGTTGAACGCGAGGCGATCCTTCGCATCGATCTTCCACAGGGTGCCCAGCTGCCAACCCCAGGCCCAGCTGCTGCCCTCGATATGGGCCAGGCCGTCGGTGCCCGGCGGAATCAGGCTGTACACCGCGCTCGGCGGCAGGTTGAGTGCGCTGCCGGGGCCGGCCAGTGCGAGGCCGACGCTGGAGAAGTTGATCGCATTGGTCAGCGTGGCGCTGGTGCGCTGCGCGATGGCGCTGCCACCGATGCTGAGGGTGTCGGTCACGTCATAGGAGGCCGAGAGCGTGCCGTCGAGCGATTCGAACTTGGACTCGATGGCGTTGTAGCGGCCGATCCAATCGTTGTTGTATTCGGTCTTGAAGCCGAACGGCACGGAAAAGGCGGCGCCCACGTGCCAGCGGTCGCTCAGCTGGGTCTCGAAGAAGAAGGCCGGCACCGGCATGGTCGTACCGGCGTTGCCGCCGTTATTGCCGCTGATCGGGTTGCCCAGCACGTCATGCGCGCTGCCGCTGAAGGTGGTGCCGAAGTTGATCGCGGTCACGTCGGCTTCGAAATAGGTGCCTTTCAGATCGGTCATCGAGGCCGGACCGTTGGCCACCACCGACACATCACCATCCGCGGTGAGCGAGCCGGCATAGGCCATACCCATGGACTGCGCGCTGTCTTCCTTCAGCTGGAAGGCGCTGGCGTGGGCTTGCTGCGGCGCAGCCAAGGCGCCGGCAATAGCCAGGCCAAGCGCCGCCAAGGCGAACGGGCGGCCACCACGGGCGGTGTTGTGGAAGAACATAGGCATCGCTTGCTTGCTCCTGCTTTTTTCTTGGTGACGATTCCGGCCTCGGGTGGACCGGTATCTGCCAAGGGATCGGTGTCCCTCGGACGGATGACGGATCGGGTCGTAGCGAGGATCGCCGCGGCAGAATTCATACGCGCGTTTGATAGCCCCCCGGGCGCACTCTGCCGACTCGGATCAGGGCATGCAAGTGCGGTTGCAGCATGGCGGCAATGGGAGCGCATCGTGGCCGTCGCCCATCAAGCATGCGCCTGATCCTGCCGATGCAACATGCCGAACACGCGACTCGCGGGGTCGACGTGCTCCCGGTTCCCTGTTACCCGTCTTCAGACTACCCTTCACGATCCTCTTGATGATTTCGCGGGCTTCGCCATGCATTGCTTCGTCTACGCCAGCCAGCGCAAAGCCGATACCTATCTATGGCTGCATCAGAAGGATGGCTTCAAGGTCATTCCCGAATCACTGGCCATGTTGCTCGGCGACCTGCGCTTTGTGCTTGAGGTGGAACTGCATGCCGAACGGCGCTTGCCGCAGGAAGACACCGAAGTGGTGATGGAGCATCTGCGCACGCAGGGCTGGCACTTGCAGCTTCCGCCGCAGGAGTCGCTTACCGCGGCGCCCAGCCCGTCTTTGCAGCAGATCAATCATGAAGACACGTCAGATCCGGATGGAACCGATGCACCCGAGCGCCGACAAGAGTAAGCACTGACCTACAACTGTTAACAAGTGATTACCGTCTGACGCGCTCCTGGTTCCTATACTCCTGACATGCCACCTATCAAATCGCGCCGCCCTTCCTCCGTGCTGACTTCCCTTATCTGGTTCCTGCCAGGCTTTATCGCCGCTGGCATTGCCGCTGCCGTCGGCGCGCATCCGGCCACGCTGATTCTGTTGCTGCTGACCAATACGCTGACCATGGCGGCGGTGTGTCACGCGATCGGCTTCGATCCGGAGCCCGATTTCATGCACACCGTGCTGCGCCGTGGCACAGCGCACATCACCCTGTTCACCTGTTATGTGGCGCTGGTGTTCCTGCTGATCGCGTGGCCGATGCTACGGCTCACGCAGCAGCCGACACTCGGCGCCAGCCTGCTGTTGGCCGCGGCGCTGGTGGTGGCGCTGACCGCGCTGTGGCGCCTTTGGCCGGCGTTTGCCCTGGTGTTCGTCTGGGATGACGCCTATCCCGCGCAGGACAAGCATCATGGCTCGTCACTGTTTACCGCCTCAGCGCGCAGCATCACCTTCGGCCGCCACCTTTCACGCGAAGAACACTTTTTCAGCCATTTCCTGCCCAGCGCGCTGGCGCTGGTGATCCTGTCGTTCGCGGCGATCGCGCTGAGCGGCCTGTACGGCGTGCTGCCGTCGGAAATGCGCACCGCGGCCATCGTGCTGTATGCGGTGGTGATCGTGCCGCTGGGCTGCCTGGTGATTGCCAATCGCACCTTGCGCGTGATGCTGAGCGAAAGCCGCCGGCCGAAGCGCAAGGAAAAAGCGGCGGGCCGCAACGGAAAAACCGAACCGGTGATCAACGCACCCGCTCAGCCACCGCAATTGAGCGAGCAGGAACGTACGCCGGGCACGCCGGAACAGGCGCAAGCGCTGCTGGCGGCCACGCGCAATGGCGACATCGCACGCGCCCTGGCGCTGGTCGAGGCCGGTGCCGATCCGAATACGGCGCCCGCCGCCGCTGATCGCGACCAACGTCCGGTGCTGATGCTGGCCGCCCTGCTGCCCGATCCGCATCTGCTGCGCGCGCTGATTGCCAAAGGCGCTGACGTGAATCGCGCCAGCGGCGGGCTGACGCCGCTGCTCGCCGCAGCACGCGACAGCTGGCACGGCCGCGCCGACGCGGTGATGACCTTGCTGACCAACGGCGCCAGCCCGCTGGCCGTTGATGCCGATGGCAACACGCCGCTGCACGGCGCCGTGCTTAGCGGCGAGCCGACGGTCGCGGCGATGCTGCTGGATGCGGGCGCTGCCATCGACGCGCTCAACCAGGCCGGCGCTAGCCCGCTGTCGATTGCCTGCCGCGCCGCCAACTGGCCGCTGGCGCAATTTCTGTTGGAGCGCGGCGCCAAGGCGTCGCCAGCCAAGGGCGAACCCGCGCTGGTCGCCGCCGCCGGGATCGCCGACGACGACGTCAGTGGCGTGAAGATGCTTCTGAAGCACCGCTCGCCCGCCAACGGTGTCGACGCCAAGCAACGCAGCGCGCTGATGGTCGCAGCGGCCGAAGGACACGAGCAAATCGCCCGCGCGCTGCGCATTGCCGGTGCAGATGTGAATCTGGCTGATCACCACGGCAGCACTGCGCTGATGGAAGCCGCGCGCGCCGGTGCGGTGGGTGTGGTGCAGATGCTGGCCGAGGCCCAGGCGAACGCGCTGGCCCGCGACAAGCACGGCCGCGATGCGCTGACGCTCGCGTGCCAGTCACCGCATGCGCAGGCTGAAACCGTGCGCGCACTGCTCGCGCTTGGCGCGGAACCGAAGACGCCCGGCAGCGACGGCCGCAGCGCACTCGATCATGCCGCCGCCAGCGGACGCTGGGATCTGGTCGCCTTGCTCGATCCGGAAACACCGCTGCCGGCCAGCCTCAATCTCGACGCGATCTCCGATGGTGCCGACACGCCGGCGCATCTGCTCGACGCCTTGCGCTTCGGCCACTGGGCGATCGTCTCCAGCTTCACCGGCCGCGTGCGCGAGTGGTCGCAGGCGCAACTGGCGCAGCTCTATCTGGATCTGACCGAACCCGACCAGCATGCCGCGCGCCGCTGGCTGCTCGATCACGGCCTGCACGCCGAGGCGCGGTTGCAACCGCAGCTGATCGACGAACTCGACAGCGAACATCCCCCCCTCCCACCGCTTGGACGCCGTCTGTTCGACGCACTGCTGCCGCTGTTGCCCGACAGCGCGGAAGCCATCACCGATCTGCTGGATGCCGGCGCCACCCCGGCCGGCACCGGCCTGCTCGCGCAGGCGCTGAATCATCTGCACGGCGCGTCGGCTGATACCGCGCTGCCGTTGAACATGCTGGAGCGCGGCGCCGATCCGTTCTGTCCTGACGAGCGCGAACGCACCCCGCTGTATCTGGCTGCGGTGAACGGTCAGCTCGGCTTGCTGCAAACCTTGCTCAGCCGCGGCTGCAATCCGAATGTGCGCGACAGCAGCGGACGCACTCCGCTGTTCGCCGCACTTGAGCACGGAGCCGCTGCGTTGCCGATGGTGCGCGCACTGGTCGCGCATGGCGCTGATGCCGAAACCATGGACGCCAATGGCGAAACGGCGCTCGGACTCGCGCTTGAGCATCCGGAGCTGGAACGCTGGCTGGACTGGAATGGCTGGCAACGCCCGCGCCGGCCACTGCGCGCCGACGATCTGATCGATGCCGCCAAGCAAGGTGCCGACGTCGCCATGCGGCGCTTGCTGGACCTGGGTTTTCCGGCCGATGCACGCGATGCGCAAGGCGCGACCGCGTTGCTGCATGCCTGCGGGGCCGGTCATCGTGAGGTCGCCATCACCTTGCTGGACGCCGGGGCCGACGTGGCCGCCAGCGCGAATAACGGCATGACGCCGCTCGCCGCCGCCGTTGCCGCACGCCGCGAAACTCTGGTGGCCTTGCTGCTTGAACGCGGCGCCACGGTCGACCAGCGGCTGCCCGGTGATGCCACGGCGTTGATGATTGCGGCCGTGCAGGGTTATCCCGAGATTGCCGAACAATTACTGGAGGCCGGCGCCGATCCGAATGCCGTCGATGCACGCGGGCATAGCGCGCTGCATGCAGCATCGCAATTCGGTTTCGAGCAGAACGACAGCCTGCGTGCGCGCCGTCTGTTCGATGCCCTGCTCAAGCGCAAAGCCGACCCGAATCTGGCCGATGGCGAAGGCGAAACCTCCTTGCTGCTGTTGCTCGGTGCGCATATGCGTCCTGGCAGCCCGTGCGATCCCACGCATATCGGGGCGTTGCTGCCGGTGCTGCTTGATGCCGGAGCACGCATTGAACACGCCGATCAACGCGGCGTGACCGCGCTGCACGCGTGTGCGATGCATGCGCTGCTGCCTCCGGCCCGTGTGCTGTTGACGCGCGGCGCGGATCGCAACGCGGCCGACAACTTCGGACGCACTGCTGCGGATGTTGCGCGGCATCTGGGCTTTATCGACATCGCACACGAACTGACTGCGCGCGGCAGCGCCATTCCCAGCGTGCGGCAAACGCTGCGCCAGCCGGCGCAGCCGTCGGATTCTTGATACGCGCACGACAGGGCTGGGACTTTTGCTCGTCGTCCCGGCGAAGGCTCGCTTTTCAGCCCCCTCTCCCCGGAGGGGAGAGGGAGAAAAGCGGTTTACGGGTATGTATCGTGCTCGCGCAGCCTTGCGCCCTCTCCCCTCCGGGGAGAGGGGTGGGGTGAGGGGCCAACCTCGCGACGACGTTGATACGCAGCGTGAGTGCTGTGGAAAAACATCTCGCTGTTAGCCATGACGTTTGAGGCAAGCTCAGCCCCTCACCCCGACCCTCTCCCCGGAGGGGAGAGGGAGTGATCGCGCGACGACGTTGATGCGCAGCGTGAGTGCCATGGAAAAACATCTCGCTGTTAGCCATGACGTTTGAGGCAAGCGCAACCCCTCACCCCGACCCTCTCCCCGGAGGGGAGAGGGAGTGATCGCGCGACGAAATTTGCCAGGAAACCAGTTAGCGAAAGCTCAACGTTCGTTGATCAAGGGCGTGTCGGCATCGGGCCCTTTTTCGGACGGTGTTGTGATTTCTTCCGCGTCGGCTTCAAACAACCTGCTCAGATCCGCGACCGCCTCGCGGGTGGTTTGCACCAGTTTGGCCTCGTCGTCGTAAACCAGATACTGGATCTTGATCAACTCCGAGTCCTTGCGGCGGAAACGCTCGACTTCCGTCACCGCCTTTTCGGCCGGCACCCCTAGTGCTTCCAGCGCTTTGCGGCTCATCTTGAGACTGGAATAAAGCGTTTCGCGCACCGGATCATCGATGCCCAGATCCATCAAGCGCCAGACGTGCTGGCGATTGCGCGCACGCGCGATGATTTTCAGATGCGGATACATGCGTCGCACGACCCGCGCCACGCGCAGGCTCGATTCGGGATCATCGGTCGCCAGAATGAAGACTTCCGCCTTCTCCGCCTGTGCGGCACGCAATAGCTCCGGGCGTGCCGGGTCGCCGTAGAAGATGCCGTCGAGCTTGCCGAAGCGCTGCACCAGATCGAGTTGCTCGATGGAGTGATCCAGGGCCACGAACGGGATCTTCTGCGTGCGCAGCAAGCGCGCCACGACCTGGCCCATGCGGCCATAGCCGGCGATGATCACGCGCGGATGATCGGCATAGATGGTATCGAAGGGACGCACCGGCGCTTCCTTCTCCTTCGCGCCGAGCAACTTGCCGATGCCAGCCACCATCAAGGGCGTCAGGGCCATCGACAAGGTGATGGCCAGCACCAGCAAGCCTCCTTGCTGCTGCGCAATCAGGCCTTTGTCGGTCGCCTGGCGAAGCACCACGAAAGCAAATTCACCGCCGCTGGCCAGCAGTACCGCCAGGCGCAATGCATCCTTGCGATTCAAGCCACCCGCCGTAAGACCCAGCGGCCACAGCAGCATGCCCTTCACCAGCAACAGTGCCACGGTGAGCCCGATCACCAGCAGCGGCGATTGCAGCAACAGATGCACTTGCATCGACATGCCTACGCTGATGAAGAACAGGCCAAGCAGCAATCCCTTGAACGGTTCGAGATTTGATTCCAGCTCGTGCCGGTATTCGGAGTCGGCCAACAGCACACCGGCGAGAAAAGCGCCCAAGGTGACCGACACACCGGCCAGCTCCATCAACAGCGCGGTACCCATGACCACCAGCAAGGCGGTCGCTGTCGACACTTCCACCAATGCGGTACGTGCGACGAAGCGGAAGATCGGGCGCAGCAAGTAACGGCCGCCGACCACCACGGCCACAATCACGACGATCGTGCGCAGCAAGGCGTAGGGGTCGATGCCGTGGCGGCCGGGCAAGGCCAGCAGCGGCACGGCGGCGATCAAGGGAATCGCGGCGAGGTCCTGAAACAGCAGGATCGCGAACGACTGGCGTCCATAAGCGGTGCTGACTTCCTTGCGTTCGCTCAGTATCTGCAAGCCGAATGCCGTCGATGACAAGGCCAGGCTGCCGCCAACGATGGCGGCTGCGCGAGACATATAGCCAAACCAGGCGAAGGCGATGACGCCGAACACGGCGCTGGTGGCGAGCACCTGCAACAGCCCGGCGGCGAACACCGCGCGCCGCATCACCCACAGGCGTTGCGGCGACAACTCCAGGCCGATCACAAACAGCATCAGCACGATGCCGAATTCGGAAATGGCTGCCACCCCGTTGTAGTCACCGATCAGGCGCAGCGCTTCCGGCCCGATGATGATGCCTGCCAGCAGATAGCCAAGCACCGCGCCCAGGCGAAAACGCTTGGTGAGCGGCACGACAATCACGGTCGCCAGCAGAAAGACGACGGCTGCTCGCAGGTATTGATGGCTATCCACGCTTGTTCCCCGACTTGGTGCCTGGGCAGGTCCTTTGGGGTCGATTATTCCACGTGAGCGCCATCAGAAACGTAATAGCTTGCTGCTGACGTGCCACCCTTGGGCATGGGATGATCCGGCCCCATGAAATCCATCACCGCGCTTCTCATACTGCTCCTGGCTTGTGGCGTGAATGCAGCCACGGCGCAAGACAATATTCCGGTCTACGGCTATCAGGTGGTGCGCACCTATCCGCACGATACCGGTGCGTATACCGAAGGCTTTTTCTATCTGGACGGCTACTTTTACGAAGCCACCGGCCAGGTCGGCGAGTCGTCGGTGCGCAAGGTCGACATGAACACCGGCAAGGTGCTGCAGCAGGTGGATCTGCCGGCGCCCGACTACGGTGAGGGCATCGTGGCGTGGAAGAACCGGTTGATGGAGCTGACCTGGCAATCGCATCACGGCTTCATCTATGACTTGAAGAGCTTCAAGAAACTCGGCCAGTTTGATTATCCCGGCGAAGGCTGGGCGCTTACCGCGGATAACCGGCACATCTACATGAGCGACGGCACGCCGACGCTTCGCGTGCTCGATCCAGCCACGCTCAAGCAGGTCGGCAAGATCGATGTCACCGCCGAAGGCAGACCGGTCGCCAATCTCAACGAAGTGGAATGGGTGAAGGGTCAGATCTACGCCAATGTCTGGCTGACGCACGCCATCGTGCGGATCGATCCGGCGAGCGGCAAAGTCGTCGGTGTGATCAACCTGACCGGCCTCGGGCCCAAGCCTGAAGATACCCCCGATCCCAACAACGATGTGCTCAACGGCATTGCCTACGATGCAGCGCATGATCGTCTGTTCGTCACCGGCAAGCGTTGGCCGTTGATCTATGAGATCAAGCTGACACCGCCGCAAGCCAATACGCCGTCCGCTGCGCAAGCAGGCAAACCCTGAGGCGGTCGCGCCTCAGGCTAGTGTTGATTCGCGCAATCGCTGCAAGATCAGTTCGGCGAGCCGGGTCACTGCCGGTTCCGGCTCGGCTTCCGCGCGATAGAGCGCAAGTCCCAACAACGGCAAGGGCGGCAGGTGCGCATCCTGTGCGTCCAGCATACGCACATCCGCCGGCAACCCGAGCGGTGTGCGCACACTGACACCCAGCCCGGCTTTCACCGCCGCCCAGGTTCCCGCCAGGCTCGGGCTGGTAAAGGCGATACGCCACGCAACACCGGCATGATCCAATGCCTGGGTCGCCGCCGTGCGCATGATGCAGGGCGCATCCAGTACCACCAGCGGCACCGGCTCGCCCGCTTCATGGATCACGCTGGCCGGTTGGCCATCGGCAACAATCCAGCGCATCGGCAAGGTGTGCACATGCTCGGCGTACGGAGTAGTCAGGCCCATCTCCCACGCCAGCGCCAGATCCAGCCGGCCGGCCTGCAATGACTGCAGCAGGGTCGCACTGCGCGCCAGCTGTACCTCCACGCGCAGCCTGGGATGGGCGCGCTTGAACCGCCCCAGCACTTCGGGCAGCAGATTTTCGCCAAAGTCCTCTTGCAGCCCGAGGCGCACGCGCCCCTGCAATTCAACACCGCGCACGGCACTGACCGCCTCATCGTTGAGTTCCAGCAGACGCCGTGCGTAGCCGAGCATCACCTCGCCCGCTTCGGTCAGCACCATGCCGCGCCCGGATTTGCGCAGCAGCGGCGTACCGGCCTGGTCCTCCAGCTTTTTCAATTGCGCGCTGACGGCTGAGGTCGAGCGGCCCAGGCGGTCGGCAGCCTTGGCGAAACTGCCCAGTTCGATGCCTGTCGCGAAGCTGCGCATGACATCCAGATCGAGATTGGTCTTGCTCATGGAATAGTCCCGTTTTTCGGGATCATCAATACTGAATTTCCCGATTTTCAATACTATGCTGGGCCGCTAGGCTAGCTCCGTCAAGCCCTCCACCGACGGAGCTTCGCCATGTCTCACGATCAGCCCGATGCTCAGCACAGCCCGGAGCCAGGGCACACCATGATCACCATGCAATACCGCATCGGCCTGCCCGCCGATTACGACATGGACATCATTCGCCGCCGCATCGCCGAACGCGGGCACCTGACCGACGACTTCCCGCATCTGGCGTTCAAGGCCTATCTCTATGCCCATCGCGAGGCGGCTTATGCCAGCGGGCGCGAAAACCTCTATGCACCGTTCTACCTCTGGCACAACCACGAAGGCATGAAAGCGTTTCTCGACGGCGCGATCTTTGCGGGTGTGGTGGCGTCGTTTGGACGGCCGATCGTGCGTACGTGGTCGGTATGGCGCGCGGAGACGGCACCCGATCTTTCCATCGCACGCTACGCCACACGCGAGATCGTGCCCATCCCGACGGACACGGCATGGCGTGCCGTGCGCGAACGGGAAAACGCGATGCTGCAGGCGGATCTGGATCGTGGCGCACTGGCCGCGATCAGCGCATTCGATCCGTGGACATTGATGCGCGTGCGCCTTTGGCGCGATACCGTGGTCCGACCTGCGAGCGATGACGTCGATGTCTACGAGATCGGCCATGTCTCGCAACCCGCGCTGACAGCAGCATGATCGAAACATGCCCTGCGCCAGGATGACGCCAGGCACCCCCCAGCACGACTCAGGAGCCAACCATGCCTATCGTCCGTATCGATGTACGCCGCGGCAAATCCCCGGCCTATATCGCCGCTTTGCGCAACGGTATCTATACCGCCATGATCGAGAGTTTCAGCGTGCCCAAGAATGATCGCTTCATTCTGGTGCATCAGCATGACGCGGAAGAATTCGACTATCACCCCAACTATCTGGACATCGCACGCAGCGATGATCTGGTAATCATCCAGATTGCCTGCAACAACACCCGCACGGTGCCGCAGAAGCAGGCGTTCTATAAGGCGGTGGTGGACAAGCTGGCGGCTGATCCCGGGGTGCGACCGGAAGATGTGTTGATCAATTTGCTGGAGACGGCCAAGGAGAATTGGTCGTTCGGCAATGGTATTGCGCAGTATGTGTGAGGGCTGTCGGCAAGTTAGCTGCGTTTCTTCGCAAATCGCTCTCTCCCTCTCCCCTTCGGGGAGAGGGTTGGGGTGAGGGGCCGGGCTTGCCGAAAATGCCGTCGCTACGATCAATCTTCGCTTCGATGTGTCGAAGCTAAAAGAGCAACTTCATCGCAAGATTGCCCCCTCACCCCAGCCCTCTCCCCGCAGGGGACAGGGAGCAGCTAGTCGCGAGGTTGTTATTCGCCGCGCAGCCAGCGCGCAGCGTCGATCGCGAAATAAGTGAGGATGGCATCCGCACCGGCGCGCTTGAACGCGGTGAGTGCTTCGAGCACCACCGCCTTCTCATCCAGCCAACCGTTCTGCGCGGCGGCTTTCAACATCGCGTATTCGCCGCTCACCTGGTACACGAAGGTCGGCATGCCGAAGGCATCTTTCACGCGACGCAGCACATCCAGATACGGCAGGCCCGGCTTCACCATCACCACATCGGCACCTTCGGCGATGTCCAGCTCCACTTCACGCAAGGCTTCATCGCTGTTGCCAACATCCATCTGGTAGGTGTGCTTGCTGCCCTTGCCGAGATTGGCTGCCGAGCCGACCGCATCGCGGAACGGGCCGTAGAAGGCCGAGGCATATTTGGCCGAATAGGCAAGAATGCGCGTGTGGATATGGCCGGCCTGTTCCAGCGCGTCGCGAATCGCGCCGATGCGACCATCCATCATGTCCGACGGCGCGACGAAATCCATGCCGGCCTCGGCCTGTGCGAGCGACATCTTGATCAAGGCTTCCACGGTGGGCTCGTTCATCACGTAGCCGTGTTCATCGATCAAGCCATCCTGACCGTGCGTGGTGTAAGGATCCAACGCAACATCACCGATCAAGCCCAGCTCGGGATACCTCGCTTTCACAGCACGCGTGGCGCGCTGCATGAGACCTTGCGGATTCCAGGCTTCAGCGGCGTCTTCACTTTTCACCGACTCGCCGGGCGAAGGGAACAACGCCAACGCGGGTATGCCCAGGCGCACACATTCACCCGCCAGTTCCAGCAAGCCATCGATGGAAACGCGATCCACGCCAGGCATCGACGGAACCGCTTCGCGCTGACCTTGGCCTTCGATCACGAAGGCCACCATGATCAGGTCACTCGGCAACAACGTGTGTTCGCGCATCAACGCGCGTGAGAAAGCGTCGCGGCGCATGCGGCGCATGCGGATGGCAGGGAAGTTCATCGGAAAATCTCTTGCGATCAGTCCGCGTAGTTTAACTCCATGCTGGTTTTGTGCGTTCGGACACATCGCCGCGCCGCGACGGCTCAGATCGTGAGATGCCGGTTTTCAACAATTGTGACGAGAGCTAAACGTCCGTCTGCGCATTAGCGAGATGAACACATTGCGTGTGGCATCTTCGCCCGATGCATGTCCCCCCCAGGAGTCGCGTCATGAGCCACCCCACCAAGCGTTCGTCGCACTGGACCTCGCCCGAAGGCATGAAATACCTCGGGCCGCACGAGGGCACCGACCCCATCGATGTCACACTGGTACTGCGACGGCGCTCGGAAACGGGGCCAGAACCGGCATCATGGCCACATCCGCCGCGCTGGCAGCGTGGTGAGTTTGGCCAGCACTACGGTGCCGATCCGGCCGACCTGGACAGCGTTCGCCGCTTTGCGCAGCAATATGGACTGAGCGAGACCGGCTCCGATACGCATCGTCGCGTACTGCATCTGCGCGGAACACCGGCGGCGCTGGAAAAAGCATTCGGCGTCACGCTGGGCACGTATCAGTTCGAAGGTCGTCCGCCGTTTGTCGGCTGCGGACATGCGCCGACGCTTCCGGCTGAAGTCATTGCTGTACTCGGCCTGGATCGCCGCCCGGTGGCGCAACCGCGTTCGCGCCGGCCAAGCGCCACGCCGAACACCAGTTACACGCCGTTGCAGATCGGACAGCTTTACAACTTCCCCAGCGGCGTCAACGGCGCGGGAGAAACCATCGGCATCATCGAGCTTGGCGGCGGTTACACCACCAGCGATCTCAGCCAGTACTTTTCGGGCCTAGGCATCAGCCCGCAGCCGACGGTGATCGCCGTATCCGTGGCGGGTGGCCAGAACCAGCCCGGCAGCGGCGATGCCGATGATGAAGTGATGCTGGATATCGAAGTGGCCGGCGCCCTGGCGCCGGGCGCGACCATTGCGGTGTATTTCACCACCAATACCGATCAGGGCTTCTACGAGGCGATCTCACAAGCGGCCCACGACACCACCAACAAGCCGTCGGTGATTTCGATCAGCTGGGGCGGCCCCGAATCGAGTTGGAGCAGCTCGTCGTTGAGCGCGATGGAAACGGCACTGGAAGACGCGGTGGCGCTCGGTGTCACCGTGACGGTGGCCGCCGGCGACGATGGCTCCAGCGACGGTGAGAGCGATGGCCAGCCGCACGTCGACTTCCCTGCCTCCAGCCCCTATTCGCTCGGCTGCGGCGGCACCACCCTGGTTGCCAGCGGCAGCACCATCCAGAGCGAAGTGGTCTGGAACGAGACCGCCAGCAACGAAGGCGCCACCGGTGGCGGGGTCAGTGTCGACTACCCCTTGCCCACCTGGCAGCAGAACGCCAATGTCCCCGCATCGCCCAGCGGCGGCACTGGCCGCGGCGTGCCGGACGTCTCCGGCAATGCCGACCCGATGACGGGTTATCAGGTGCTGGTCGACGGGCAGTCGCAGGTGATCGGCGGCACCAGCGCGGTGGCGCCGCTGTGGGCGGCGCTGATCGCCCTGTTCAACCAGAGTCTCGGCACGCCCGTGGGTGATGTGCATGCCGCGATGTATCAGATCGGCGAATCGGCGTTTCGGGATATCACGCAGGGGAACAATGGGGCTTATCAGGCGGGGCCTGGCTGGGATGCCTGTACGGGCTTGGGTAGCCCGAATGGACAGGCGTTGTTGTCGGCGTTGTCGGCGCTGAAGAGCTAACCGCGTTGCTCCCTCTCCCCTTCGGGGAGAGGGCTGGGGTGAGGGGCCAAGGCTTGCCACAAGCCTCATAAAAGCGCCGCTCTGATTGACACACCATGCAAGGGGGCCCCCTCACCCCAACCCTCTCCCCGAAGGGGGAGGGAGAAAGACGCGTGGGCTGTGCTGGACGAACGGAGCGACAACGGGCAGTCTTGTAGGGCTAGCTGTCTGGAATCCCCATGGATCGCTCCATCAACACCCCTACCCTGCTTGCTGATCTGGGCGGCACCAATGTCCGCTTCGCGCTCGCCGATACCACGTCGGTCTCACCCCTGATGATGGATAGTGTCCGGCGCTATCGCGTGAAGGATTTCGACACGCTGGCCGACACCATCCACCAATATTTCGCCGACACCGGCCATACCGCCTCGCACGCGATCATCGCCGCGGCGGGCCGCATTGCGAATGGCGAAACGGTGCAGATCACCAACAATCCCTGGGCGGTTTCCGCGCATGGATTGCAACAAGAGCTGCGTTTCGATGGCGTACGCCTGGTGAACGATTTCGCCGCGCAGGGCATGTCGATTCCGTTGCTGCTGAACGATCAGCTCAAGCCCGTCGGGCCGAACCTGCTGCCCGAGCACGATCACAAATCGTCGCAGACCTTTGTGGTGATGGGCCCCGGCACCGGTCTTGGCGTCGCAGGTCTGCTGTTGCGCTACGGTCGCTGGATCGTGCTGGAAACCGAAGGCGGTCACGCCGGTTTTGCCGCGCACACGGCGGAAGACGTGGAAATCCTGCATCGGCTCAACGCGCGTTTCGGGCGCGTGTCGAACGAGCGCATGATTTGTGGCAACGGCCTGGTGAATCTCTATCTCGCCCTGGCCGACATCGCCGGTCAGCGTGCCGAGGAATACACCCCCGAAGACATCACCGCGCGCGCCACCGATAACAGCGATCCGCTATGCGTGCGCACGGTGGAAACGCTGGCCGGCATTTTCGGCAGCGTGGCCGGGGACCTGGTGCTGAGCCTGGGCGGCTGGGACGGCGTCTATCTCACCGGTGGCGTGCTGAAGATCCTGATGCCGTGGCTGCAAAGCGGCGGCTTCCGCGAGCGCTTTGAAGCCAAGGGCCGCTTCCGCGATACGATGGAACACGTGCCGACGATTGCCATTACGCACCCGGAGCCCGGTTTGCTCGGCGCGGCCGCGCTGGCCGTGCTCGAATCCGGCGGAACGCTGCCACATTGACGCGAGAGTAGGTTGGGTTAGCGCACCCAACCTACCGTCTTCGCCGAAGAACGCTATGGCCCGCTCACATACTGCTTTCCTGTTCGACCTCGATGGCACGCTGATCGACAGCGTCTACCAGCATGTGCTGGCCTGGAAGGAATCGCTTGATCGTGAAGGCGTGGTGCTGCCGGTATGGACCATCCATCGCAAGATCGGCATGAGCGGCGGACTGTTCACCAATATCCTGCTGCGTGAAACGGGCCTGGACATTACCGAAGAACGCATTCAGCGCTTGCAGAAATGGCATGCCGAAGCGTTCAACCGGCATCACACGCAAGGTTCGGTGCGCCCGCTGCCCGGCGCGCGCGAACTGCTGGATTTCCTGACCAAGGAAGGCATCCCTTGGGCGATCGCCACCAGCGGACGCATGCAGACAGCGGCATACAACCTGACCGCGCTCGGCATCGACCCCAACGAGGTGCCGGTGGTGACCCGCGATATGGTGCGCCATGCGAAACCCGACCCCGACCTGTTCCTCGCCGCAGCCGAGCGCCTGGGCGTGGATATCCACCAGTCGCTGGTGATCGGTGACAGCATCTGGGACATGCTCGCCGCACAGCGTGCGCGTACGCTGGGTGTTGGCCTGCTCTCCGGCGGCTATGGTCAGGATGAACTGCAACGGGCCGGCGCATTCCGTGTGTATGACGATCCGGCCGATCTGCTCGAACATGTCGACGAAGTAGCAGCGCGCGACTGAGCGTTGGCAAATCATGCCGCGCCGATCATCTGTCACCACGAATCTTGCCGTGCACGAGCACACGGGCGGGATTTTCACCCGCCCGCATGCCCATGCAGGACCAGTCAGAACTCGAACCTCAGGGCGAGATTCACTTCCCAGCCGCGCATACCGTAGTCGGTAGTGGCGTGCAGATAGTCGGCCTCACCGTACAGCGAGAGATAAGGCAGAAACTGGCTGCTGGCACCCGCACCTGCACGGACCGTGTTGCCCAAGCGCCCACTCCGGAAGCTGCCGCTTACGTCCCATGCCTCGCTGGAGACGGTGGCCGTTGAGCCACCACCACGGGTGTTGGTGAAATCGACACGCACATACGGCGAGAACCGCAGATTGTCCGTCTTGCTGACGCGAATACCGGCGCGCGCGCGGGTCGATCCGGCCACCCTGATTTGCGTAGCCAGATTGTCGGCATCCTGGAACGGATCGAAGCTCAGCGACTGACGTTTTACCTGCAGCTGCGGCTCGATCCACCAGCCGCCGCCCAGTGCGAACGGATAGCCCGTCTCCACCGAGGCAGTCCAGCCACCCGCCCTGATCTGCGCCACATCGCTGCCACGTATGGCGGTGCTTACACTGCCTTGATAACGCTCGCCGCCCAGCACGGCATCGACATAGAAACCGTTGCTCTGCTGCCAGGTCATCCATGCGGATACGCCGTGCGCGTCGTAGCGGCTGAAGCTTGCATCCTCGCTGTCGTACACCCGCGGGGTGACGCGCGTGACGCCCTTGTCCAGCGCCCAGCCGATGCGCAGGCTCGATGCATCGCTGGTCAGGGAAACAAGGCTGCCGCCCAATTGCACTGCGTTGATCTGCTGGTTGAAGTCGTAGCCGTACGTCCCCTGGTCGGACGCATAGCGCTGCTGGCTTCCGATATAGCGCACTAACAGCTCACCGCCGTGCGGATCAGCGGGTGGGGTATCGCGGATTTCACCCAGCCGCTGATGCAAGGTGTCGATGATCGTGTCGCCGTAGTTCAACAAGGCGGTGGGCGCGACGATATAGGAAGGAAGCTGGGCAACCAGGTCCTGTACTCGCTCCGAGTTGGCATCTTCCGGCAATGAACCGTTACCGCCCGTAGACGGTTCGTCCGGTAGACCGGGATCCGGATCGGGCGGACTGGTACCGTCATCGGGGTCGAGATGACCCTCGTCCGGCAACTCAATGTATTTCGGCGCAAGGCGGTAATCCCAATTCAATGCACCGGACGGCAACGCATTCTGCGAAGCGTCGGCCTGCCCCGGACCAAACGCGTACAACTTGTACTGATAGGGACCCACGGCGACATAGCCGTAACGCAGTGCAAAGGCATCCGCGCGCGAAGTTCCGCCCACCTGAACCAGCGATATGCCGTCTGTGGGATTCACCACGCCGTTGTTGTCGATGGGCGCCGACGCGCCAGTGCCCTGCGCCACGATATCCAGCAGCGTGGTGTTCGTAGTGGTAACGTTGCCGAGGATCAACAGGCGATCGGTCCGCTGATGACTCAGCGGACCACCCTCGTTGAGCAGGGCATGCATGTGGATCATTCCACTTTCACCGGCAAAATCGCCGAGGATGGCAAGTGTCTTGTACGCATCCTGCACCGGCGGTGTGAAACGGATGCGCGCGTTATTCAAGGTCAGCTGCCCGATGGATGAGCTGCCCCAGACATACCACTCGCTGTCGCTATCGATTGACAAATCACCAATCACGTCACGGGTCGCGCCGAGCCACTGCGAACCGTGGCTCAACGACACCGTTGCATTCGCCGCGGAAATCGTGCCGCTTTCGACCAGCGACTCGTTCAACACCATGTCGCCTTGCGCGCTGACCTTGTCGTCCATCGCCAGCGAGATCCGTACGGTCGGGTCATACACATCCAGCAAGACACCGCTGGCGCCAGCAACCTGCACACCATGGCTCAGTTGAATGTCGGCATTTCCCGCCACTGCCAAAGCA
Source organism: Dyella flava (assembly GCF_016904955.1). Taxonomy (GTDB): domain Bacteria; phylum Pseudomonadota; class Gammaproteobacteria; order Xanthomonadales; family Rhodanobacteraceae; genus Dyella_B; species Dyella_B flava. The sequence goes on from NZ_JADIKE010000034.1 coordinate 224,565, forward strand.
CCCGATTGCGTGCTGAAGAGACGGCCGCCCGTCATATTCAGCGCTCCGCCGCCGGTATCGATCACGGCAGCGTAAGCGTCGCTACCTGTCGTCATAACATTGGTATCTTTCAGGCTGATCAGGCCGCCTCGTGCGGCATAAAGGCCATAGGCCTCTGCGCCAGCGGTTTCCACGTTGCTGTCAGTGAGCGATATATGGCTGCCGAGCCGCGCATACGCGCCGACCGATCCGGCACCTTCGGTGCGAATAGTCAGGTCGTTGCCATCGATGTGCGTGTCATCGCCATATTCCATGGATGTGTAAAGCGCATGGGAGTTTGAGCCGGTGGTCAGGATCGAGCCGTTGGTCAACGTGATGACGGCGGCGCGATTATCGAAAGCCGTCGATTTATCTCCGCTTGTGCGCACATCAAACGCGGCGGCATCGACCTTCGTATTGGGGCCGACCGCCCACACAGCTTCCGCATTGTCTCCCGATGTGCTTATGGCGACGTTTTTCTCAAGCTCGATCGTTGATCCAGCTTGATCCAGAACGATTCCGTAAGCGTATTTGCCGGATGTCTGAATGCCCGCATCGGCCACGACCGCCTGCGCGCCCTGGATTACGTAGATGCCAACCGCGCTATCGCCGGACGTACTGAATGTGCCGCCACGGATCGTCGCCTTGCTGCCGCCGCCAAGCTGTCCGTCGAGATAGACGGCATGCGCTTGCGCTCCTTGCGTGGTGACGTCGACGTGGGTGAGATCAGTCCGCGAACCGGCAGCATTGCTGTTGGCATAGCCGTTGGCTGTCACGCCGTAGGAGTTATCACCGCTGGTAAACAGGCTGCTGTCCGAGAGCGTCAGCACGCCGCCGTTATTGACGGCGGCATGACTTGCAGGTCCGGCAGTGACGACGGTGACGCCGCTGCCGGTGATTTCCGACGTGGGATCGGAGTTGAACAATCCATACGCTACCAATCCGGAGGTGGTGATCATGGTGCCGACACCGATCGGGTCATAACCGATCTCTGCCTTACCGCCGCGCAGGGTATAAATGCCGTAGCCACTCTGTCCGGTCGTACTGAGGGCGCCGCCATGAAAACTCAGCATGCTGCCGACACCATTGATCTGTGCTCCGTGGGCGTTCGCTCCATCGGCAGTCACCACAATGCCGCTATCCGCCGTCATGTTCCCCGCATTGAGTATCGAAAGCACCGTCTTACCGTCGCCGACGTAATCGCCGGGCGACAGCGCGAGCGTGGTGCCGTCTGCGGTTTGCGGGCCATCGACCGCGCGCGAAGCGCCCGGTGCAGACAGTGCGATAGCGATGGTCCACGCGAGGATGGAACGCCTTGCAGCACAGAACTTGTCCGTGTCTTTCATCGATGAATTCCCTTTTCGTAAGGAGGTTTGCGTGAGCGCTTGCCGGTTAGAGCTTCGCTCCGCGTGCATAGCTGCCGTCCGTCAGAGGATGGGCAGCACTCGTGATGTTTCTCGGTGCTGTCCAAGGTGGAAGTTGGCCGCGAAACAATCGGACGACACGTTAGGAAGCGTCCTTGTTTTACCCAATCAGACCACCCTCAAATTCTTATTATTTTTTTTGTGCGTGACGCGGCATTGGGTAGCGGCAGCAAGACTTGCTGCATCAATGCCGTTGCCGTGGATTCTGCAATTGTCGTCCCGATCATTCGGCCGCGGTCAGCACTTCATCAATGCGCGGAGCACGCATGCGTCGGACGCGTGAATTCTCATTGCGATGAGCACACCCGGCTTGTGAGTTGTGCCGCCGGGGTCTATCGGCGTATGCAGATGATCTAAGCCGGATTTATCCTGCAGGACTGTTCGTTCTTCCTTCGGCTGAAAGAGGGGCGATAGTCGGAAGTCGGGTGTGTCGATACACATACCGCTCTCTCCCTCTCCCCTCCGGGGAGAGGGAGCAGTAGCCACGGCAAGTCATCGAAAACGCCCGCGGTCCGTTATGCTGCAGTGGGGAAAATGCTTGGAATGGGGAAGCATGGTGAAAACACCGCTGTTTGCTTTGTGCGTGCTCGCGGCAGGCCTGTCGTTCACCGCGATGGCATCTGCACAAACCTCAACACCGGCCATCACGGTCAACGGCGCCGCGCCCGACCTCACGCCGCCCACGGCGGATGTCCCGCAAGATCAGCCGATCAACGATAAGGACATCTATTGCCCGACCGCGCTGGAACCGATCCTGCCGGGCGATTACTACGCCTGCGAGGCACGGGCCGCCTACGGGCAGGGGAACTACCGCAAGATGATCGACATGCTGAAGGAGTCGGCGTACTGGGCGAACAAGGATGCGCAGTACTCGCTGGGCCTGGCTTACCTCAATGGCGATATGCCACAGGTCCCGCAGGACCGGCCGCAGGGCCTGGCCTGGCTGGCCCTGGCGGCGGAGCGCAAGAGCGAGCAGTACCGGGTGGCCTATGCCAGTGCGCGCGCCAAGGCGACGGTGGAGGAAATCCAGCACGCGTCGACGCTGTGGCGGCAGATGCGCTTGCGCTATGGCGACGGGGTCGCCGCGCCACGCGCGATTGCCCGCTTCAACCACGGCATCCAGTCCATCGACGATGCCGCGCGCGAGAACGGCATCGTCTACTTGTACGGGTATTCGCCCTTCCCTGAGAGCGCCTTTGCGATTGCCAACAAGCTGCATGACCAGGCCACCGCGGATTTCGACAATGTGCATGGCACGGTGGTGGTGGGCAAGCCGCAATGGCTGCAGGGCCAGCCGGTTTCGGCATCGTCCACGGCGCGCTCGGTGGAACCTTGATCAGGCAGGTTGATCGCGCAGGACGTCAGTCCGGCGCGAGCAAGGCGTCCAGGTCGGCCTGATCGAAGCTGAGCTTTTCGCGCGTGCCGCCACCTTCCAGCACCGCCTCCGCCAGCTCCGCTTTGCGCGCTTTCAGTTCTTCGATGCGCTCTTCGACGGTGCCTGCGGTAATCAGACGGAAAACGAACACCGGTTTGTCCTGACCGATGCGGTGCGCGCGATCGCTGGCCTGTGCTTCGGCGGCCGGGTTCCACCACGGGTCGTAGTGGATCACGGTGTCGGCCGCGGTGAGGTTGAGGCCGACGCCGCCGGCTTTCAGGGAGAGCAGGAACAGCGGTACGTCGCCGTCCTGGAAGCGCTGCACGGGCTCGGCGCGATCGCGGGTTTCGCCGGTCAACATCACGTAGTGGATGCGATGGCGGTCCAGCTCGTTGGCGATCAGCTTGAGCATTTCGGTGAACTGCGAGAACAGCAGCACCTTGCGGCCTTCGGCGAGCAGCGCGGGTAGCATGTCCATCAGCAATTCAAACTTCGCCGAGTCGCGCACGCCACGCGCAGCTTCCAGCTTCACCAGACGCGGATCGCAGCAGACCTGGCGCAGCTTGAGCAGGGCATCGAGGACCACGATGCCGCTGTGTGCGATGCCGCGCTGCGCGATGACTTCGCGTAATTCGTCGGCCAGCGACAGGCGCAGGCTTTCATACAGTTCGCGCTGGCGGCCATCGAGCACGACGCGGCGGGTGATCTCGGTCTTGGAGGGCAACTCGGACGCGACCTGCGATTTGGTACGCCGCAGGATGAACGGTGCGAGGCGGCGATTGAGGCGCGCCTGGCAGTCTTCGTCGCGCTGCTTTTCGATTGGCACGCGGTAGTGGCGACGGAAGGCGCCTTCATCGCCCAGCAATCCGGGTACGGCCAGGTCAACCTGCGACCATAGCTCGCCCAGGTGATTTTCCAGCGGCGTGCCGGTCAGGCAGACGCAGCGCGGCGCGCGCAAGGTGAGCGCCGCACGACGCGCTTGCGTGCGCGGATTCTTTACCTGCTGCGCTTCGTCGAACACGATCAGCGAGAACGGTTGCTTGCGCAGCGTGATCACATCGCGCGGCAACAGCGCGTAGCTGGTGAGCACGATGTCCTGCGCGGCGATTTGCGAAAAGTCGCCGCTGCGTTGCGGACCATGCAAGGCCAGTGCACGCAGGGACGGTGCAAAGCGGGCGATTTCCGCCAGCCAGTTGGGAATCAGGCTGGTCGGCACCACGATCAGCGCCGGCTGCTGCAGGGCGTCGCGCTCTTTCAAGGCGAGCAGGTGGGTGATCAGTTGCAGCGTCTTGCCCAGCCCCATGTCGTCGGCCAGTACGCCGCCGACACCGGCTTCGGCCAGGGCATTCAACCAGCGCAGACCTTCACGCTGATACGGGCGCAGCTCAACCGTGAGCCCCTCGGGAACGGCGTCGCTTGCGCGCTCGGCGGCATCGCGCAGGCGCGCGGTGAAACCGCGCAACTGTTCGGGTGCCTGCAGCTCACCGCCAGTAGGCAGGGCTTCGACGATTTCTTCCAGGCGGCCCGCCTGCACGCGTGGCAGGTGCAGTTTCTTCTTGGGCTTTTCCAGATATTCGGCAAGCGGCGCAAGCAGGCCACGTAATTCCTTCAAACGCACCGGCACGCGGCGGCGTTCGTCGACCGGCGCGTACCACACCGCATCTTCCGGTTCGTTCGGTGCCGGGCTGAGGTTGAGCTGATGCTCGGCCAGCGCCTGCGCGACGGCTGGCAGCAGATTGCGGCGCTTGCCTTCGACTTCGATACCGATTTCCAGATCGAAGGCATGATCGTCGGCGTCTTCGACAGCATTGCCGTACCAGCGCACCGGGCCTTCCAGCACTTCGAACGGGAAACTGGGTGCGTATTCGAGCAGGAAGCCCTCGGCTTCCAGTTTCGGCCGCAAGGCGAGCCAGCGTGCGGGGGTGTTCACTTCCAAAGCGCCAGCGTGCCCTTTGCCGGGGAACAGCCAGGCGTCTTCGGGCAAGGTGTCGGCCAGATCCCAGGGCAGGCCTTCGGTGTCGACGCCGAGGGTCAGCCCGGCGCGTTCCAGTTGCTCCATGGTGGAGAGCTCTTCCGCACGACGGCGGGCGATTTCCACCAGTTGCCCATTGCGCACGCGGCGCACCAGCGGCTCGCCACCGCGACCGGGCAAGCGCTCGCCGGCGTAGTCAAAAGCGAGCCGCGCATAGGCAAGCGGTGGCGTACCGGCAGCCAGGCGCGCATGCCGGGTCAGGGCGTGCAGGGTAAGCACGGGTTTGGGCGCCAGTTCGGCACGCTTCAGCTCATCGAACACTTGCGGCAGCGGAATGCGATGCGCCAGACGACTTGAGGGCAAGCTGCTGCGCAGCGCCTGGCTGTATTCGTGCTTGAGCGGCGGCAGATCGAGCCAGTGGGTTTCTTCCGGATCGGCTTCCAGATGTCCCAGCTCGGCGCGCTCGGCATCCAGGAACCACAGCCCATCCACGCGCAGCAGACGCTGGCTGTGCGGAAGTGCCGGCAACAGGCGCTGGCTGCCGTCGTTCTCCAGATGCCAATGCCAATTCAGCTGGTGCGACTTGCCGCGCGAGAGACGCAGACCGGCCAGCCCGCCCAGGAAGCACGGCGCGGTGTCGAGCATTTCAGCCAGCAAGGTGTTGCCGACATGGCCAGCCAGGCGCGCGTAGCTGCGCGACTTGCGCAGAGTCTGCGTCAGACCCAGCACCGCTGTCGCCAGGCGCTGCTCATGCGCCTGCAGCCCCGTGTGCGCCAGCAATTTGCTTTCCAAGGGGGCTGGCCGCGTGAAGCGGCCGTGCTCGGCGGGAACCAGCAGGACCGGCGCGGCATCCAGGCGGGCGTAGGGCGCACCTTCCTCCGGCACGACCTCAAAAAAGAAACCGAGCACGGCATGCTCGTGCGCTGCGGCCGCAGCGGGTCTGGTCAGCAGCTTGCGCCACACACCCGGCAGGCTTTCCTCGCGCTCGTCATTCCGGGCGGAAGAATCGCTGTGCTGTTTCTCGTCCGGTAGATGCATGCGCATGCGATCCCTGGGGCGATCAAAACCTTGAGCTTAGCAGCGATTTGGGTCGGCACTGCAAGTGACATGCATACGCCGATCGGAAGTCCTGCTCAGCGTGTTCCGAACAGGCCTTCTGGATATTCGGGTTTTTGCTCACGCGCCATCAGCGCCTTGAGTCCTTCGACCGGGGTGACTTCGCCGTGCAGCACGGCTTGCACGCCCTTGCTGATGGGCAGATCCAGGCCATGCTTATCGGCCAGGCGCACCACTTCGTTGGCGGTGACCACGCTTTCGACCACCTGCCCGATCTGCGCTACCGCTTCGTGAATGCCGATGCCCTGCCCCAAGGCCAGGCCCAGACGGCGATTGCGCGACAGATCGCCGGTGCAGGTGAGCACCAGGTCGCCGAGACCGGACAAGCCCATCAGGGTTTCCGGCCTGGCTCCGAGCGCCTTGCCCAGGCGCAGCATCTCGTTCATGCCGCGGGTGATCAGGCCGGCACGCGCGTTCAAACCCAGCTTCATGCCGTCGGCCACGCCGGTGGCGACGGCGAGCACGTTCTTCATCGCACCGCCGAGTTCTGCGCCGAGCACATCGTTGCCGGAATAGGCGCGGAAGTTCGGCGCATGCAGCAGCACGGCGAGTTCCTGGGCGAAGGCATCGTTTTCCGAATGCACGGTGACCGCACTGGGCAAGCCCGCCGCCACCTCGCGCGCAAAGGAAGGACCGGTGATCACCGCCCGTTCGCGCCCCGGCAGCTTTTCGGCCACCAACTCATGCAGGAAACGGCCGGTACCCGGTTCGAAACCCTTGGTCGCCCAGGCGATGTTGGCGTCGGGATCGAGCAGTGGCGCGATCTCGTCCAGCATTTCGGCAAAGGCGTGGCTGGGCACGACGATCAGCACGACCTTGGCGCCGCGCACGGCGGCGGCCAGATCAGGTTCGTAGTCCAGCTCCGCCGGGAGTTCGAGGTCCGGCAGGTAGCGCTGGTTGCGACGGCTGACCTTCATCGCGGCCAGCGCCTCGGCATTGCGCCCCCACAGGCGGGTCGGCACGCCGTTGCGGGCGGCCAGGGTCGCCAGCGCCGTTCCCCAGGAGCCGGCGCCCAGCACAGCCATCACGGGCTGATCGCTCATGATGGAACGATCAGCTGTTGAGCGTATGCGGCTCACCACCCGCGCGGCGCTGCTGCTCCGCGTAGAGAGCCTCGAAGTTGATCGGCTGCAGCAGGAACGGCGGGAATCCACCCTCCTGCACCAGGCTGGAGATCACCTGGCGGGCATACGGGAACAGCAGGTTCGGGCAGTAGCTGCCGATAATGCCGGCGTGATCGACCTCGTTGAAGCCGGCGATGCCGAACAGGCCGGCCTGATGCACTTCCGCCAGGTACGCGGTGCGGTCGTTGACGGTGCAGGTCAGGGTGAGGCTCAGCACGACTTCGTACAGGTCGTTGCCCAGACCGGTCGCGCGCTGCGTCAGGTTCAGCTGGACCTGCGGCGCCTCGCTGATTTCGCTGACTTCCTGGAAGATCTGCGGAGCATTGGGCGCCTCGAAGGACACGTCTTTTACATAGATCTTCTGCAACGCCAGCATGGGCTGGTTGGCCGGGCTGTTGACCTGGCCGTTGGCGGTGATATCTGCCATGGGAATCCCTCGGTTCAAATAGGCGCGCGCGTGGAGCGCAAAGCATGGGATTGTTCCATACATCCCGGTCTGCGGCTATGAGACGGTTTCGGGTGGGTGGATGTTCAAAGGCGAGGCACCGGGGGTTAATGGCGGGGGGCAAGCCGGTGGGTTTTCGGGAGGCGGCTGGCTGGTGTTTTCGCCACTCGCTGCCAACCCCTAACTCCTCGCCCCTGCTCAAATATTGCACAGGACCCCGTTTTCCTGAGAGAATGCGCGGCTCGCCCCTGTCGACCCGGCTTTCCGGGCATGTCCGCAACGCGATGCGGACCTCACGGCACGCGGCGAAAGCAATCTCTCCAGCATCGCGAGGCGCGTAGCGCCGCTGGGCCGATGTCGCCCTGGCCAACGGGCGGTTCACGAATTACGGAGGTCATCATGGCCCGTGTATGCCAAGTCACCGGAAAGGGTGTGCAGACCGGCAATAACGTCTCGCACGCCAACAACAAGACCCGTCGCCGCTGGTTGCCCAACCTGCATGAGCGTCGCTTCTGGGTTCCCAGCGAAAACCGTTGGGTGAAACTGCGCGTCTCCAACCAGGCGCTGCGTACTATCGACAAGAAGGGCATCGAGGCCGTGATCGCCGACCTGCGTGCCCGTGGTGAAAAGGTCTAAGGAGTAAGTCATGGCTAACAGCAAGCAAGACAAGATCCGCCTGATCTCGTCGGCCGGTACCGGCCACTTCTACACCACGCAGAAGAACAAGAAGAACACCCCGGACAAGTTCGAGTTCAAGAAGTACGATCCGGTCGTTCGCAAGCACGTGATCTACAAGGAAGGCAAGATCAAGTAATCGATCTGCTTCCTGCGTTTGAAAACCCGCCTCCACGGCGGGTTTTCTTTTGCCCGCTTGCCAGCGTCGCAACGGCCTCCGATGATCCGCCCATGGAGAATGCCGACGCCCTCTTTCCTGGTTTGCTGGGCGAGGCTGCCTGGCGCAGCCTGCCTGAACCCGTGCAACGAATGCATGGCGCCGCAGCGCGCGTCACGGCTCACGGCATCGCCGATGTGGAGGGAGATGGCAATCTGATTGTCCGCATGCTTCGTCGGATGCTCGGACTACCTGCGCCCGGCAGGCAGCAATCGCTGGAATTCTTTATCGAGCGCCGCGGTTGTAAAGAAACATGGACTCGGCGCTTTGCGCATGGCGAGATGCGTTCCGAACTGAATCGCGATGCGAACGCGCTGCAGTTGCTTGAAAGGCTGGGCCCGGTGACCTTGTGCTTTGCCTTGCATCACGACCCTTCCGGCATCGACTGGCATCTGCTTCGCGTGTCGGTGCTTGGCGCCCCAGTGCCGCGTGCGTGGTTCGGCCACGTACTTTCGCGCAGCAGCTCTGATGATGGCCGTTACGCCTTCACCATCGACACGCGCCTGCCGCTGGTGGGCAGGCTGGTCGCCTATCGCGGCTGGCTGGAGATCGTGCCAGATGTCTGAACCTTGCACGCAACCGGTGGTGGTCTATGACGGCGTCTGCCTGTTGTGCAGCCGCTGGATTCGCTTCCTGCTCAAGCATGATCAAGCGGGCCGCTATCTATTAGCGGCCATGCAATCCGACAGCGGGCGCACGCTGCTGCAATCGCATGGACTCGATCCGGATTCCCCGTTCTCGATGCTGCTGGTGGAAAACGGACACGGCTATACCGATACCACGGCCATTGCGCGAGTCCTGCGCGGCCTGCCGGATCGACGCTGGCACTGGCTCAGTGCAGCGATGTTGTCCGTGCCGCGGCGCTTGCGCGATTCGGTTTATCGCCTGGTCGCGCGCAACCGTTACCGACTGTTCGGGCGCAGCGCGCAATGCTTTGCGCCCACGCCGGAACAGCGTAAGCGTTTCATGCCGTAAGCGTTTCGAGCCGGGTGCTGATTGCATAGGCGGAGAGCGCATCCAGCGCTTCATCCAGATTGAACAGACCCATGCACGGCACCGCGCCAGTGACATCAAGCGAGCCAGCGGCGAGTTTCCGCGCGAGCACCACAGCAGGCATGGCTGGAATCTGTGGCCCATCGCCCGCGGTCGCATGCAGCGACCATCGCAAATGGATGGGTTTCGCCGCTGCGTCGTGGCCGCGTAACTCAACCACCATTCCGCCAGCATCTGTACCGGTACGCAGGAACCATTCGCTCATGCGGCGCAAACCGTGCGCATGTCGTGGCAGATCACGCAGCAGCCCTGTACGAACCAGCCATGCAAGCAACCACATGCCAAAGTGCAGCCGACGCAATTCCAATCCAGCGCGAAAGACGACACGCTGCACGCCTGCATAACGCTGCGGAAACAAAGCCAGATCGGGCACATCGCACAAACCCACCCAGCGCGGTCCTGACATGAATGACGCACGCCGCGTCGACAGCCAGCCGTAGCCTCGATGCCACTCCCCGTTCTGCCAGATGGATACGGGACGTCCGCAGTAACCCAAGATCGCCGCTACCGTTGCATCACCGCGTGGGGTGCGATTGCCGGGACTGATGGCGTGCTCGATAGACCGCAGGGATGCAAAGCCGGCTTGAAGCCGATCGATCACCGCACTGCTCAACGCTGGCAACGTCGAGGCCCCGCTGACCAACAGGCGGCCGGCCGCCCGCGCTCGCGCATCCAGGGCAGCGAAGCCGGCCACAAAATCGCGCCCATCGGCCAGATCCACATAGTCGCTATGGCATGCCAGGCAGGCTTCCGCGACGCGATAGTCCTGGGCCTGGAATGGCCCGGCCGCGTGGATCACCAGTTGTGGCGCAAGACTGTGCAGCGTTGCCAGCAAATCGATGGCATCGACATCGATCACGGCAATCCTTACCAAGACATCGCCCAGTTGATCTCGCAAATGTTCCAGGCCTGCGCGAGTGCGCCCAGCCAGGATCAACTCAAACCGCGAATCATGCGCGAGGCGCGCGGCAATACGTGCGCCGAATACGCCGGTCGCGCCGATCAACAGGACTCGCAACGCCATGTCGCCCCCATCAACAAAAAGCCCGCCATCATGGCGGGCTTTTAACGCTTGCCGGTTAGTGGTGCAAAGCCCTCAGGCGTTGCTGCCCACCAAGGCATAGCTCTTCAAGCGCTGCGCGAATTCCTGCAAGGAGCGAATGCCGCTCTGCTCGGCTTCGACAATCCACTGCTGCAAACCCTTCAACGCCTGCTCGGCGCCACGCTGTTCCATCAGCTCGGCGAGACGATTGCGGAAATCGCACACCGTGCTGAGGTTCGGGCGCTTGGCCAGCACGGCTTGCATGCGCTCGCGGCCTTCGCCGTCGAGCCAGCGGCCGCCATCGGCGAAAGAACGACGCAGGCGGCGCGGCACGGCCTTGATGCTTTCGCCGGCGTGCTGCGCTTCGTCGGCCAGGGTCGGCACGATCACGTTGCGGTAGTAATCGGTCATCGCCTGGAAGCGATGGGTCAGCACGGCCTTGAGCGTTTCGGCATCCGGCAGGTGCACGTTGGGACGCACGTCCAGGGTCGGCGCCACGCGCAGCACCTTGGCCAGGCCAACCGAGCGCAGCAGGCAGATCATCGCCCAGCCGATATCGAACTCCCACTTGCGCAGGGCGAATTTCGCCGAGCTGGGGAAAGCGTGATGGTTGTTGTGCAGTTCTTCACCGCCGATCCAGAAGCCCCAGGGGATCAGGTTGGTGGCGGTGTCGGAGCTTTCGAAGTTGCGATAGCCCCACCAGTGGCCGATGCCATTGACGAAGCCCGCCGCCCAGAACGGAATCCACGCCATCTGCACGGCCCACACGGCCAGGCCGATCACGCCGAACAGTGTGAAGTTGATGATCAGCATCAGCACCGGGCCCCAATAGGGATGGCCGGTGTAGAGCTTGCGCTCGATCCAGTCGTCGGGGGTGCCGCGACCGTACTTCTCCAGGTCTTCCTTGATCAGGCTGGCGTCGCGGTACAGCGACACGCCATCCCAGAACACCTTCTTGATGCCGTAGATCTGCGGGCTGTGCGGATCTTCCTCGGTCTCCACCTTGGCGTGGTGCTTGCGATGCACGGCGACCCACTCCTTGGTGACCATGCCCGTGGTGAGCCAGCCCCAGAAGCGGAAGAAATGCGAGATGGACGGATGCAGGTCGACGCCGCGATGCGTCTGGCAGCGGTGCAGATAGAGGGTGACGGTAAAGATGGTGATCTGGGTGACTACCAGCAGGTAGACAAGGATCTCCACCCAACCGGCGCGACTCACACCACCGGAGAGGAAATGCAGCACAGCATCTAACATCTTGGATATACCCGGAATCGTTGAAAAAGCAGTGTAGTGGAGGGTCCCCATACCCACCAGCATGGTAGCGCTCTGTCCGTTAAACCACCGCTTCGTGACGGTGTACGGTTGTGCAACGGATGGGGTCGCCGTGACAATCATGCAATGAACGCGCCGAAACCTGCTTTACCTCCCGTACTGCAACTTGAAAAGGTCACCCGGCGCCGCGCCGGCCGTACCGCCGTGCGTGACCTCGACCTGAGCCTGCAGAGGGGCCAGGTGCTTGGCCTGCTTGGGGTGAACGGGGCCGGCAAGTCGACCACCCTGGCGATGATCGCCGGAGCGCTGCGGCCTGATGGTGGCAGCATCCTGTTACAGGGACAGGATTTCCTGGAGCAGCCCGAACTGGCCCGGCAGGCGATCGGCTGGCTGCCGGAAGCTGCCCCGCTCTGGCCGGAATTGACGGTATGCGAACACCTTGAAGCCCACGGCCGTCTGCGCGGCATGCCGCGCGCCGATCTCACCCGCGCCCGGGACGCCATCCTTGAACGACTTGAGCTGAAGGACATCTCGCGCCGCCTCGCCGGCGTATTGTCGCAGGGCCAGCGCCAACGCCTCGGCCTGGCCTGCGCGCTGCTGCATCGCCCGGCCTTGCTGGTGCTGGACGAGCCGGCCAATGCGCTCGATCCGGTGCAGGTCGTCGCCTTGCGCAGCTTGCTGCGCGAGCTGGCCGCAAACGGCACGGCGGTGATCCTGTCCACCCACCAGCTCGCCGAAGTGACGGCGGTGTGCGACCGGGTGGCGATCCTGCACGAAGGCACCCTGCGCTACGACGCACCACTACCCGCGGACCAGCACGCCGCCTTGGAAAAAACCTTCTTCGATATCGCCATGGCCGGCAGGGCTCAAGCCGCATGACACTTCTTGCTGTGACGCGGCTGGAACTGCGCCGCCTGTTGGTGCGTCCGCTTGGCTGGATCATCGCCGCGCTGGCGCTGGCCGAACTCGGCTGGCGCTTTGCGTTGCTGCTGCAGATCTTCCTGCTCAACCAGGTTCGGCTGGCCGCGCTGCCCGATGGCCCCGGCTATACCGATCTGGTGGCGGTGCGGATGGACAGCAGCTTCATCACCGGCAGCCCTTTGCCGTTCGGCGTGATCGAACTCGCGCTCCTGGTGGTGCCACTGCTGACCATGTCGACGCTGGCGAGCGAACGCAGTGCCGGCACCTTGCCGCTGCTGTTTGCCAGCGGGCTTTCGTCTGCGCAGATACTGCTGGGTAAATATCTCGCGGTACTGATCTGGCTCGCCTTGTGGCTGCTGCTCGCTCTGGCCATTCCGGTGAGCCTCGCGCACGGCGCCACGCTGGACTGGGGCAAGCTCGCCGCGGCAACCCTGGGCACCTTTTTGGCGCTGGCCGTGCTGGGCGCCATCGGCGTGGCCTGCTCCGCGTTCGCTTCGCACCCCGCCGTCGCCGCGGTCGCCGCATTGATGCTGGGGCTAGCCCTCAACTGCATCAATCTCGGCGCGCAAATGGCGGGGGTCAGCAACGGCTTCCTCAACTGGCTGGCGATGAGTACGCATCAGGAAACACTGCTACGCGGCCTGGTTTCGAGTGCGGATATCGTGTGGTTCCTGTTGGCCATCGCGGTTGCACTCGCATTGGGTGTGCGACGCCTGGCGGCAGATCGGGAGCGCGGCTGATGAGCAGGATTACCCGCCGCCTCAATAGCTGGCTGTTTGCCGTGCTCGTGCTGCTCGGGGCAGGCGCGATCGGCTATCTCACGGCGCGCCACGATCACGTCGCCGACTGGACCTACGGCAGCCGCGTCAGCATGTCGCCGCAAACACGCGCCGTGCTGGCGAAGCTGGACGGCCCGCTCGACATCGTCAGCTATGCCGATCCGCAGGGCGATCTGCGCCAGACCATCGCCGCCGTATTGCAGCGTTATCAGCAGGCCAAGCCGGACATTCATCTGAGCTTCGTCGATCCGCAGAAAGATCCGGCGGCCATGCGTAATCTCGGCATCACCGTCGATGGCGAGTTGATCCTGCACTATCGCCATCGCGAGCAACGCCTGGATGTACTGAACGAGCGCAGCTTCACCAACGCACTGGAACGGCTGGTGCGCGGCAACGATCGCGTCGTCGCCTTCGTCGCCGGCGATGGTGAGCGCCGTGCGGACGGTGATGCGAATGCTGATCTGGGCACTTTCGTTGCCCAGTTGGAAGATAGCGGCATGCGTGCCGTGCCGCTGAATTTCTCGCAGACGGCGAGCGTGCCCGAGCAAACCGACCTGGTCGTATTGGCCAGTCCACAAGCGGCGTTGTCGCCCGCCGCCAGCAAGGCGCTGGTTGATTACCTTGGCAACGGCGGCAATCTGCTGTGGCTGGCCGATCCCGGCAATCAGGATCCCAGCTTGCAACCGCTGGCGGATACGCTCGGCATTCGCGTGCTGCCCGGGGAACTGATCGATCCATCGTCTTCGGCGCTGGGACTGAAAGATCCACGCATGATTCCGCTCGGCGACTATCCCGTCAGCCCGATCACGCGCGGCTTTGTGCTGACCACGCTGTTCCCCGAGGTCGCGCCGCTGGCGGAAGTGCGCAAGAGCGAATGGCAGATCACGCCGTTCCTGCGCTCCAGTCCGCAGGCGACGATGCAGTCCCTGAACGGCTCGTCGGGCAATGCCCCCAAAGGCCCGCTCGATTTCGGCTTCGCACTCAGCCGGCTTTCGCCGAGCCCGGCCAAGGCGGAGCAGCGCGTGGTGGTGATCGGCAACGGTGATTTCCTATCGAACAGTTTTCTCGGCAACGGCGGCAACCGTGCGCTGGGCGAACGCATCTTCGACTGGCTGCTGGGCGACGACCAACTGATCGACATGCCGTCGCGCAGCGCGCCGGATCGCGTGCTGAATGTTTCGCAGGGCGAACTGAACATCCTCAGCATCGCCTTCATCCTGCTGATACCCGTGCTGCTGCTGGTGATCGGCGGCGTCATCGCCTGGCGCCGGCGGCGCGCATGAAACGCGCAGTACGTCGACAGCTCTGGCTGCTGATCGTGGTTGTCGCATTGCTCGCGGCGGCCTGGTCGCAGTTGCGCAGTGATCAACAGGACGCACCCGGCACGCTGCTACCGATCAAGCCCGATGCGATCACCCGTGTAGACCTGCAAGTCGGCCAGGCCCCCGCCGAACATTATGTGAAGCACGATGAACACTGGTGGCGGGTCGATCAAACCACGTCCACACGTGCCGATGATTTGCGCCTGGGCGAACTGGTGCGCATCGCCGCCGCACCGGTGCAAAACTGGACACCCGTGGATAGCTACGATCCGGCCAAGATTGGCCTGATGCCACCGCAGGCCAAGCTGGACCTGGACGGCCAGACGCTGCTTTTCGGCGGCATGACGGCCATCGGCCAGAATGCCTACGTGCAGGTTGGCCAGCGTGTAGGTATCGTTTCCCTGCGCTATATGCCGCGCTCGGCGCAAAGCCAGAACATCAAGGCGGAATGAGATGCCTGAGTTGCCCGAGGTTGAAACCGCACGACGGGGCATTGCACCGTACCTGATCGGACGCCGCGTCGCAGGTGTCACGCTGCGCCGTGCAGACCTGCGTTGGCCTATTCCGGACGAAATCACCCAGTTGTTGCCGGGACAACGCATTGACGAAGTGGAGCGCCGCGCGAAGTACCTGCTGTTGCACACGCACGCCGGCAGCGCCCTGTTGCACTTGGGCATGACGGGTGTCTTGCGCGTACTTCCGCCTGATATCGCACCGGGCATTCACGATCATGTCGACATCGCACTTGAGCCTTTACAGGGTGAGCAGGCGCGCATCCTGCGCTTCACCGATCCGCGGCGTTTTGGCTGCCTGTTGTGGCAACCGCCCGGCACCACGCACGAATTGCTGGCCGGACTCGGCCCGGAGCCGCTCACCGATGCCTTCGATGGCGATCTGCTGTTCCGACGCTCGCGCGGACGCAAAGCTGCGGTGAAGCTGTTCCTGATGGATAACGCCATCGTGGTGGGGGTTGGAAATATCTATGCCAGCGAGGCGCTGTTCGCCGCCGGCATCGATCCACGGCGCGAAGCGGGTTCCGTATCCCGTCCGCGCTATCAACGTCTTGCAGGCGAGGTAAAGCGCATTCTTGCCTGGGCGATCGAACGCGGCGGCACCACGCTGCGTGATTTTCTCAATCCGGATGGCGCGCCCGGTTATTTCTTCCGCGAGTTGTTCGTCTACGGACGCGAAGGCGATCCGTGCAAGGTGTGCGGCACGGCGATTCGACAAGCCGTCATCGGGCAGCGCTCGACGTTCTGGTGCCCGCGATGCCAGAAATAACCGGAATGGGTTGGGTAGGTTGGGTTAGCGCAGCGTAACCCAACGGATCTTCATCGAAGCAACAAACATCGTTGGGTTACGCTGCGCTAACCCAACCTACGCACCTCTCTCCACTCACTCTTCGCTCTGCGGCCAATAGAACGCAACGTAGGTGTTGTTGAACTGCGGATCGTCATATCCGCCGCCCAGCTCGGCCGTCAAACCACCGAAGATCCCGTCGACGTCCAGCGATTGCCCATGCTTGAAGTGCGCGCCCATCGCCTGCAATTCGACCAGGCGCTGGCACAGTGCGCCGGCGCGATCGATTTGGGTTGCTGGCACATCATGCAGGCTGATATCGGGACGCCCGAACTTGCGCAAGCCGCGCGTATGAATCCACAGGCGATCGGAATCTTCTTCTTCATCGCGCAGAATCAGCACGTGATGGCGCAAGGGTGCGCCGTCCCTGATCAGATAACGTTGACGCCATTCGTCGGCACTGAACAGGGTGAGGATCTGCGGATCGAGAATCGCCACCCCGCCGATATCCAGCAAACCGGCCAGCACCCCGAACGTATCGCGCAGGTAGCCGGTATCCACACTGTCCTTGAAACGCCCGCGCAGCACCAGCACCTGCGGTGCTGCCACGGCTTTGTCGAAAGCTTCCGGGGCGTCGTTCTTGAACAGCTCGCCCAGCGCGCCTTTCAGAGGATACCCGTCCCAGTCGCGCAACACGTTGTTGTAGTGACTGGTCAGTTCCACTTCTTCCGGCAGGCCGTCGCTGCCGTATTGCGCAGACGGTACGCGGATCGGCTGGAAATCGCCGAACACGTAGAACTGCACAATGATTTCCTCGTCGCTGGGCTGCCAATGCGGGCGCTGCCAGGCAGGGAAATAAAGCGGATTGCTCATGGATGGGTCCTTGGGATGCTCTGATCAGCGCTGGTCGTCCAGCGGCAGGCTGGGCTGTTGCAGTTCGATGCGGCCGCGCCCCTGGGTGATCTTCTTGAACTCGGCCCGGCTCACCGAGAGATAGCGTTCGTTGCCGCCAATCTCAACCTGCGGGCCTTCCGTGATGGCGCGGCCCTGCTCATCCACACGCACCACCATGGTGGCCTTGCGGCCGGTATGGCAGATGGTCTTGATCTCTTCCAGGCTGTCGGCCCAGGCCAGCAGGTAACGGCTGCCTTCGAACAGCTCGCCACGAAAATCGGTGCGCAGGCCGTAGGCCAACACCGGAATGTTCAGATTATCGACCACATCGGTGAGCTGCCAGACCTGCGCCTTGCTCAGGAACTGTGCCTCATCGACGAACACGCAATGCAAGTCACCATGTGCCACGATATCCGCTTGCACCATGGCGTAGAGATCCGCATCGCCGCTGAAACGCATGGCCTCGGATTTCAGGCCGATACGCGACGCCACGATGCCTTCGCCGTAACGATTGTCCAGCGCCGGAGTAAGAATCAGCGTGCGCATGCCGCGCTCGTAATAGTTATAAGCGCTCTGCAGCAGATTGGTCGTCTTGCCGGCATTCATCGCCGAATAATAGAAATACAGCTTG
This sequence comes from Dyella flava, assembly GCF_016904955.1. Classification (GTDB taxonomy): domain Bacteria; phylum Pseudomonadota; class Gammaproteobacteria; order Xanthomonadales; family Rhodanobacteraceae; genus Dyella_B; species Dyella_B flava. Next base: position 242,144 of record NZ_JADIKE010000034.1, read on the forward strand.
GCCATGGTCCCCACCGCACGGATGACTGCACATGGTACTGCCAATCGGGCGGGATTCAGCTTCGCCTCGACGGGCATGTCAGCGCAAGCCGACGAGATCAGGGTATTGAAATCCCGGTGCCGGCAACGGCACCAGACGCTAACATCCTGTCGACGCTCGAATAACCGTTTCGGGACGATTGCCCCGCCCCGCCCAGCCGCACATTCCCGCCACGCCGCTGCTACCATCATGCGCCGCGCTCCCGCGCATCACGCTCCACCCCACGCATGCTCAACCCCCAACAACTGGCCGCCGTCGAACACGTCGAAAGCCCGCTGCTGGTGCTCGCCGGCGCAGGTTCCGGCAAGACGTCCGTGATCACGCAAAAGATCGCGCACCTGGTGCAGCGGCGTAAGCTGCCCGCCTCCAAGATCGCGGCAATCACCTTCACCAACAAGGCCGCGCGCGAAATGCGCGAGCGTGTCAGCAAGCTGGTGAGCGCGGAAGATGCCCAGGCGTTGACCGTGTGCACCTTCCACGCGCTGGGTCTGAAGTTCCTGCAGATGGAGCATGAACGCGCCGGTCTGCGCCGCGGCTTTTCCGTGCTGGATGCGGATGACAGCGAAAACATCGTCAAGGAACTCGCACCGAAAGGCGCCAAGCCGGATGTCTTGTTCGGCATTCGCAATCTGCTCAGCCGCGCCAAGAACAGCGGGCTGTCGCCGGAAGAGGCGCTGGCTGCCGCACGCAGTCCGCGTGAGCTGGATGCCGCGACCATCTACCAGATGTACCAGCAGCGTCTTGCGGCGTTCAACGCCGTTGACTTCGATGACCTGATCCGCCTGCCGCTGCGCATCCTTGAGAACGACGAGGAGTGCCGCAACGGCTGGCGCGAACGCCTGCGCTATCTGCTGGTGGATGAATACCAGGACACCAACGACGCACAGTACCGTTTGCTGAAGGCGCTATCCGGTGAACGCGGGCATTTCACCTGCGTCGGTGATGACGATCAGTCGATCTATGCCTGGCGCGGCGCCAATCCGGAAAACATCGATCAGCTTGGCAAGGACTGGCCGAACCTGCGCGTGATCAAGCTGGAGCAGAACTACCGTTGTGGCAAGCGCATCCTTCGCTCCGCGAACCAGCTGATTGCCAACAATCCGCATCTGCACACCAAGAAGCTGTGGAGCGAGCACCCGGAAGGCGCGCCGATCCGCGTGATCGAGTGCAAGGACAACGAGCACGAAGCCGAGCGCATCGCGGGCATGGCCGCCACCCTGGCCGAAAAACACAAAGTGCGCTGGCACGACATGGCCATTCTTTATCGCGGCAACTTCCAGGCGCGTCCGCTGGAAAAAGCGCTGCGGCTGGCACGCGTGCCTTATCACCTTACCGGCGCGCTGTCCTTCCTCGACCGCGCGGAGGTGAAGGATCTGCTTTGCTATCTGCGTCTGCTTACCAACCCGAGCGACGACGCCGCCTTCCTGCGCGTGGTGAATGTGCCGAAGCGCGAAGTCGGCGCCACCACGCTGGAAAAGCTCGGCCAGATTGCACAAACACGGCACTGCTCGCTGCTTGAAGCCACACGTAGCGATAGCGTGCTGCGCCAGCTAAGCCCGCGCCCTGCTGCGGCGCTCGCTTCGTTCTCCGATCTGCTCGATGAACTGCGCAGCGCCTCGCTGCACGAAAGCGCGGCCGACCTGGTCGACCGCGTGCTGACCCGCACCAACTATGCCGCGCACATTGCGACGGGCACCACGGACGCCGCCTTGCGCGACCGTCGCCTGGGAAACCTGCGCGAATTGGCCGACTGGTTCCGCGCCATGCAGAAGGGTGGCAACAGCGCCGGCGACCTCGCGTCGCAGCTCGCCCTGCTCAGCCATGCCGATCGCGACGAGCCCGGCAATGCGCTGCGCATGATGACCTTGCACGCCGCCAAAGGCCTGGAATTCCGCTTCGTGTTTATCGTCGGCTGCGAGGAAGGCACGCTGCCGCATGACGGCGCCATCGACGAAGGCCGTACCGACGAGGAACGCCGCCTGATGTACGTAGGCATCACGCGCGCAAAGGAATTGCTGACGCTGTCCTGGTCGTCCAAGAGCAAGCGCTACGGTGAAGTGCACAGCAACCAGCCCAGCCGTTTCCTGCATGAATTGCCGCAGGACGATCTGCACTGGGAGGGCAAGGATCTGGAAGCCGACAAGGAAGCGGTCCGCGAAACGGCCGAGTCGCACATGGCAAAGATTGCCGCGATGCTTGCCGGCAACTGAGATCAAGACATGACCAACCACGGCTTCCCGGACGAACAACGCGAAGGACTGTACCGCGCCATTCGCGAACGCCGTGACGTGCGCTCGCAATTCCTGCCCGATCCGATCGCACCGCAGATATTGGCGCGCTTGCTGCAGGCAGCACATCTGGCACCTTCGGTTGGTTTTATGCAGCCGTGGGATTTCCTGGTGATCGACAGCATCGAGATCAAGCGCGCGGTCAAGACGCTGTATGAGCAGGCCAACGCCGATGCGGCCAACAACTATTCCGGCGACCGCGCCGCGCAATATCGGCGCTTGAAGCTGGAGGGCATCGTCGACAGCCCCATCAATCTGTGCATCACCTGCGACCGCCAGCGTGGTGGCCCGCACGTGCTGGGCCGCAACACCATGCTGGAGACCGATCTGTTCAGCACCTGCCTGGCCGTACAGAACCTGTGGCTGGCGGCGCGCGCCGAGGGTATCGGCGTAGGTTGGGTGAGCATTGTCGATCCGGCGCTGCTGGCGGAAACGCTCAAGCTGCCCGCGCACGTGCAGCCCGTGGCTTATCTGTGCCTGGGTTATGTCAGCGAATTTCTGCCCAAGCCGGAGCTGGAAATCGCCGGCTGGCGTTCGCGTCTGCCGCTGGAACAGCTGCTGCATGGCAATACCTGGGACGGCCAGATCGAAGACGATGCCCTGCTATCAGCCGTGCGCAATCCCCACGATACTTGACGCACAACCGCGCAAGTTCGAGTAGGTTGGGTAGGTTGGGTTAGCGCAGCGTAACCCAACGGAACTCCATCGAAGCGACAACCATCGTTGGGTTACGCTGCGCTAACCCAACCTACCCGACCTACAGTGAGTGCGGTCAGATAAGTCCTTCCGATTCCAGCTCGCTCTTCAGATACGCATAGTAGATCGGCGCCGCAATCACGCCGGACAAGCCAAACGCCGCTTCCATCACCAGCATCGCCACCAGCAATTCCCACGCGCGCGCACGGATCTGCGTGCCGATGATGCGCGCGTTGAGGAAATACTCGAGCTTGTGGATCACGATCAAAAAGCCGAGCGACGCCGCGGCCACCCAGACCGATATCGACAAACCGGCGATGGTCACCAAGGTGTTCGAAATCAGGTTGCCGATCACCGGCAGCAAACCGGCCAGAAAAGTGATGACCACCAGCGTCTTGGCAAAGGGCACATAGATACCCAGCAAAGGCAGGACACCCAGCAGGAAGACGGCCGTCGCCGCGGTATTGATCAACGAAATCTTGATCTGCGCGAAAACGATGTTGCGGAATCCTTCGGCCAGATGCTGGCAGCGCTCGCCCAACGCACTGGCCAGCGGTCCGACCTGATGCGGTGGACGCGCGCGATTGAGCGCCATCAACGCCCCCAGCACCATGCCGATGATGATGCGCACCAGCACACGCGCGGTTTCCTTGCCGATGTTCTGCAGGCCCATCGCATGCTTGCGGGTCAGGTTCAGTGCCATCACGCGCAGCTCATCCACGCTGTCCGGCAGCCAGTTGGTAGTGCTTGCCGGCAGTTGCTCACGTGCTTTTTCCACCAGCGGCATCAACTGTTGTTGCCACAACAGATCCGGATCGCCCATTTCCCGGCGGAAAAAACTCACCAGCCACACCACCAGCAAAGTAAGCAGGCCCACGACAATGGCGCCCAGCACCGTTACAACCACCAGCCGCGCACGTTCGCCGGAAATGCGGCGCCCCAGCAACGGTGTCATGACGTGCACCAATTCGTACACCAGCAAGCCCGCAAGCAGCGCGGGCAGCAAATGCAGGAGCAGCACCATCAACAACGCCAACGCAGCCAGGACATAGCTGGTCATGCGAATAGCGCGGTTGGAATCGTGAAATACGGGCACGTGGGTGACCTATGGCATCCTTGATACCGGCAAGTCTGTCATAAACTTAGACGATGCTCTGCGGACGCCGCCTTCTTCGTCACGCATTGACTGATAAAAATATCAATAACTTAGATATCCATACTTAAAGTGTTGCATGAAGTTTGGCAGGCCCGTATCATGGGCCCCGCCGAATCCTGCTGACCTCCAAATACTGCGGGCAACGGCCATTTCCCTTCCGGCAATGCCGGCATCACCCCGCGAGGCCCAACGCCCGTGGGGTTTTCTTTATAGAGCCTGTCCCCTTACCAGTACGATCTACGTGCCGACATGAGACAGGCTCTAAGATGCAGCGCGGCGCCACCTCCGCCGCAGGCCTACACGGGCCGCCACCGCCCTCCCATGTGAGAGATTTCATGCGTTTTCAGACACTTGGCCGTAGCCTGCTGGTTCTGGCGATGCTCATGCTGGTCGCTTGCCATAAAAAGGAAGAGACCGCAGGACCACCCGGCGGCGCCACACCGGAAGCGGCCGTGCAGCAGTCGGCAGCCCTGATCAAAGCCGGTGACTTCAATGGATTCTGGCAGCATGCCCTGCCGCCGGCCGACTACAGCACCCTGAAGGCCGACTGGAAACTGCAGCGCGCCAACCTGCCGCCAATCACCGACCAGGACCGCGCCCGCTTCACCCTGGCCATCCAGCAGCTCACCGCCCCCAATGCGGAAACCACCCTGTACGACCAGCTCCAGCCCAAGCTGGCGCAGATGGAAGAGCAATATCACGACCAGTTGCCGGTCATGATCGGCATCGGCCAGGCCATCCTCACCACCGGCATCACGCAGAACAAGACCATGTCGGAAAACCAGAAGCAGCAGGCCCGCGATGCACTCAACGTGCTGCTGCCCTGGGCCCAGCAAACGCCCTGGTTCGATCAGGACAAGGCCAAGCAAGGGGTTGGCGTGATTGTCGCGACCGCCCGCCAGCTCAACCTGAAGAGCCCGGACCAGCTGGAGAGCATGGATTTCAACACCGCCATGCAACAGTATTCGATCGCCTGGGGTGGCGTGAAAAAACTGCTGCTGATCTACGGCCTGTCGATTGACGACACGTTGGATTCGGTAAAGGTCACCACGATCGGCATCGACCACGGCAACGCGCATGTGAAGATCGACTACACCCTGCTCGGCAAATCGCTGAGCACCGATTCGCAGCTGGTGCTGGTCGAGGGCCGCTGGTACAACCAAGAGCTGATCAACAGCGTCCATGCCCAGCACGAGCAGTTACTGCATCCACCAGCACCGGCAGTGAGCGGTAGCGCCCCGACGCCGGCCGCCAGCACGCAGGTACCGCCCGCTAGTTCGTCGGTGGGCAATGCCGTAGCGAAACCATAGCCATGCCGCGCGTCAGCCTCGATGCCTCAGCAGCAGCGCACGTCATTCCGGCACAGACCGGAACGACGGTGCGGCAAGATCTGCGGCTCGGGCAAGAACACCGGCAAAAATCGCCTTCACACACCGATCACAGGCGCCAATCCGCTAACGATAGAATATGCAGATGCCGACTATGACGACCGCGGAAACCACTTACCGCAGCCGCGCCCCCTGGTGGTTCAACATCGCCGGGCACCTGCTTGAACCCTGGGTTCGCATCCGCCGCGACCCGGCCGAACCGGCCGGGCTGCTGAAGAGCGACGCCCCGGTTTGCTATGTGATCGAGCGTGATGGCTTTTCCGATGCGCTGATCCTCGATCGCGCCTGCCGCGAGGCCGGTCTGCCCAGCCCGATGCAGCCGCTGAGCAATACGCGGCGCAAACGCTCGGTGTTCGCCCTGGCTCGTCGTGACGGTGAAGTGTTCGGCCGCAATCGCAAACGCTCGCCGAATGAACCGATCGGGCAACTGATCCGCTCGCTGGAAGGTTTCCCCGAGCGCGACATCCAGATCGTGCCGGTCTCCATCTACGTCGGCCGCGCGCCTTCGCGCGAAACCGGCTGGTTCCGGGTGTTGTTCTCGGAAAACTGGGTGGTGGTCGGCCGCTTCCGCCGCATGCTCGCCCTGCTGCTCAATGGCCGCGACACGGTGGTGCATTTCTCTGCGCCGGTATCGCTGCGCCAGGTGATGAACGAGAGCAGCGAGCTGCAGCCGGAACGCTTCGCGCGCAAGATGGCGCGCGTGTTGCGCACTCACTTCCGCCGTATTCGCGCGGCAGTGATCGGGCCGGATCTTTCGCACCGCCGTACCGTGGTCGATGCCGTGCTCAACGCCGAACCGGTGCGCGCTGCGATCACCTCCAACGCCGTGAAGGAAAACATCAGCTACGCCAAGGCGTGGGAACGCGCGCACAACATGATGATGGAAATCGCCGCCGACTATTCGCACCCGGTGGTGCGCTCGGCGTCGTTCCTGCTGCGCAACTTCTGGAACAAGCTGTACGACGGCATCACCATGCATCATTTCGACAAGGCCCGCGCTGCCGCGCCGGGCTACGAAGTAGTGTACGTGCCCAGCCATCGCAGCCATGCCGACTATCTGCTGATGTCGTATCAGCTGCATGCCTCGGGAGTGGTGGTGCCGCATATCGCCGCCGGTGTGAACCTCAACCTGCCGCTGATCGGCCCGATCCTGCGTCGCGGCGGTGCGTTCTTCCTGCGCCGCAGCTTCAAGGGCAATGCGCTGTATCCGGTGGTGTTCAACGAATACCTGGCGCAGCTGATCGACCGCGGCGTGCCGATCGAATACTTCATCGAAGGCGGACGCTCGCGCACCGGCCGCTTGCTCGCACCGCGCGCCGGCCTGCTGGCGATGACCGTGCGCGCTTTCCTGCGCGCGCCACGCCGCCCAGTGCTATTCCAGCCCGTGTACATCGGCTATGAAAAGCTGATGGAGGGCAAAAGCTATGCTGGTGAACTGTCCGGCAAGCCCAAAGAAAAGGAATCACTGATCGGGCTGATCCGCGGCCTCAGCGTGCTGCGCCAGCGCTACGGCCATGTCGCGCTGAACTTCGGCGAGCCGATCGAGCTGACGCCGATGCTCGACGCTGCCAACGGCGATTGGCGTGACAACACCAGCGATCCCAGCGTAAAGCCGGAATGGCTCAACGGCGTGGTCGACAAGCTGGCCGAACAAATCCAGATCAACATCAACCGCGCCGCTGACGTTAACCCGATCAACCTGCTTGCCCTCGCCTTGTTGGCGACGCCCAAGCATGCGATGGCGGAAAACGATCTGCTTGCGCAGCTGGAGCTGATGAAGGCGCTGCTCGAAGAGCTGCCCTATTCCGATCGCGTCACGCTCACGCCGATGGCGCCGGATGCCATCATCGCCTACGGCGAACAGATGGGATGGATTACCCGCATACGCCACCCGCTTGGCGATGTGCTGACGGTCGAAGGCGAGCCGGCGGTGTTGCTGAGTTACTTCCGCAACAACGTGCAACACCTGATCGCCCCCGCCGCGTGGGTGGCCTGCTGCTTCCTCAACAACCGCCGCATGACGCGCGCCTCGATTCTGCGCCTGGGCCGCATCATCTATCCGTTTATCCAGGGCGAACTGTTCCTGCCCTGGGACAGCGAAGGCTTCGGCCATCAGTTGCAGGCAACCATCGATTTCTTCGTGCGCCGCGGCCTGCTGGAAGCCAGCGGCGAAAGTCGCGTGCTGGAACGCGGCCCCGGCCAGGACGACGCCGCTTATCAGCTGAAAGTGATCGCGCGCAACCTGATCCAGGCTTTCGAGCGCTACTACATCGCCATCGCCGCCCTGGTGAAAAACGGCCCCCATACTGTCACCGCTGCCGAACTGGAAAACATCTGCACGCTTACCGCGCAACGCCTGAGCCTGCTCAGCGAACCTTCCGCACCCGAATTCTTCGACAAGGCCCTGTTCCGCGGCTTCATCCAGAAACTGCGCGAACGCCGCGTGGTATGGATCGACGAGAACGGCAAGCTCGACTACGACAGCGCGCTGGAAGGCATGGTGCGCGACGCCCGCGTCATCCTCGCTCGTGAAATGCGCCACTCCATCCTCAAGATCACCGGCGGCGATCCGGAAAAGGAATCAGCGCGTCCTGCCGCCGCGCCGGTGGAACCACCCGCAGCAGCAAAGCAGCCCGAGCAAGAAGAGCTTAGCGAGCAGCAGGAATTGCCGCTCAATACCAGCGAAGAACTGCACGAACGGCATGTGATCGCTGAGCATCGCGAACACGAACACCACGCCCCTGCGGAGCAGGACAAGGACTGAACTGCACCGCGTGCGTCGTTACAACCGATCGCCCGCCATCCATGACATGCACGCGCCTCATCGCGAGGCGCAGCGATCCGCACGCCGATGCCTGCTCGCCCGGCCACCTGCCTCAGCATGGACGTGTCGATGGCTTATCGATTTCCTTACCCGCGGGTTCTGCGGCCTTCGGCAGCGTCCAGTGAGAACACGCCATGCCTGGCGTCGGCTCGTGTAGGTGCGAATGAGCGCCCGTAACGAAATGACGGCGTGCCTTAACCGTGTAACACCGATGCAAAGCGGGCCTCGCGATCATGACACTCAACCGGATGCCAGTGCGAAGCCGGCAACATGACCCAACGAGTTGAATGGCGTGGAGCTCTCATGGTCGCAAGCACTTTGGCCGCTCGCTGGTCATAAGGCGTCGACTCTTGGCAGATCTGTTCGCTATTGATCGAAGGAACGAACCATGAGCGACACGACCATTTCAGCAGCGAGCACTTTCGTGCCGCCGATAGCACCGACTGAACAACGCACCGATCTAACGGCCAGCCGTGCCAGCGACCCGAATCTACAAAACAAGAGCCCTTCCACCGACCTCGCCATGGCCCGCACCGGCACGGCCGAACTCTCGGTTTTAACAAGCGCGGCGGGAGACAGCTATGGGCTCACCAGGCAACTGAAAGGCGTTCCGGCGCCATCGGTATTCAACCAAATCTATACCCCGTTACGTACTGTCACCAAGGGCATCGATTTGCCATTTCGGATCGCCGTCTATGCCCCCAGCATCAACGACCGCGAAACAAGCACTGTCGACAAGATCGCTTTAATCACCAAAGTGGCGACGGCCGCAGCCGATCTGGGGACCGAAGCAGGACTGGTCTGGGCCAATCACTTCAATAACAAAAACAACATGCAGCTGGAGCACGTGCTGGTCACCCGCCCAGCGCCTGCGACACCTACCGCCGGTGACATTCCACTGCGGGAATTTGGACATGGGCGCGTCAAGGCCCCCATCACCCCATCGAATCCGGATCCAGAAACGACGCCGCCCGCATCAGCAAACGGGAATGTGCACGATCGCACTTCCATACCGACCGCGCCGCCTGAGCCTGATGCGCCTCACCTCGCCAAACCGCAACCCTTTGATCGCAACGCACCCAGTCGCATCCCTACGAAGCGCTTCAACATGACCACTCCCGGCGAGCCATTCGCTCGCGGTAGCCTGGACATACCAGATCCGCCATTTATCCGGTACGGCGCTGGCCGCCGGCCCGTGATGAGAATCGCCACTCCGGTGCCTTCTTCATCGCTGAGTACGATCAAGGGACTCAACTATGCAAGCAATGGCATCGGCGCCCTTAGCAGCCTGGCAGACATTTACTTTGGCATGAAAGCCGTGGTCACTGAGCGGGAGCCGCTTGCCAAGACGCAAGGTGCCGCTTTCGCACTCGCCGGGACAACCGGAGTTGCCGCAACCGGCCTTGGCTCCATGAGTGTTGCAGAGATGGGCGGCGCTGCGGCAGCGGCAGCAGCAACCGGATTGTCGGTCGTATCGGCCGGAGCGGCGGCGGTCGGTCTCGGGTTGAACTTTGTTCCCCTCACCCATGGGCACGACAACCGGCGCCGCGCCTACAAAGTCCATAACGACCTTAGCTATGACGTCAAGCAGCTTGCGTTGGCCGATCACCAACTGACGCAACGCACCGGGCAGCGCATCCGCTCGGACCTGCTCCGACTGAACGCGCGCTACGGCGTCGAACCCAAGACGGTATGGCTCAACAACAACGGCGCCGACCTGATGAACGAGATCAACTCGCCCAACAATACGGCCTCGGGCCAATGGAAACCCGATGCGGACGGCAAAGTGTGGTCGGACTTCCGTGACAAATACATCCGGATAAACGGCACACCGCACCAGGAGACCAGCAGCCTGAACCTGGCCTGCGAGCACGATGGCGTGGTCAACGTACCTGCGCCACGCACAACGGTAAACATACCCGGCGACGAGAACCCGGACAAAACCCCGCAGCCGATACAGACGCCGGCCAGCGATGCCTCGCTATACACAGCGCAAGGCTGGCGCCACAGCACGCAGCAACCGTGGCTCTACAAGGATTACGGTTATCAAACCTCGGACTGGGGGTACTACTGGGAAACATCGATTCCAGCTTCCGTATCGGCGGGCCCGCTTTATGTCGCCCATGACGCCGTACCAGAAGGCAAGGACCGCGTCGTCTTGATTGAAGACACCCGCCTGGCCTCCACGCCCGCCCTGCCCAAAGACCATTATGCGGAAACGTCGCTGTTCCAATTCAACGGCAACGATGCGCAGCTATTGAATGAGCCGCAGATTGGCGAACTCATCCACGACAAAAAGCCCGTGGCAGTGCCGGCAGCCCCTGGCGACAGGGTCCAAGTCGACGGCATGAAGCTAAACGCGTCGGAAAGCCACGACAAGCAACAGGAAAACGCCTATCGGGAAGCGGTCTATCCGATGGATAGCTTGCCGCATGCGCGCTCCCCCGATGCCTTCCATCGAACGATAGAAACCGATCCATCCGCTCGCACGGTGGTTTCCCTGCCCTATATAAGGCGACCGGTAACCATCATTGCCAGGAATCCAAACGACGTGATCGACCTGCCCCAAATGCCTGAGGCAGACATGCACGTCACGCTGCCGGCGGTCGACGCTGCGATAGATAAGCGGCAGCTTGGCTTATCCGACAGAAACTCGCTCCGCCGCCAGACAGCCAGCGATGCGCCCACGCAGGTCTACGTTTTCTCCAATGGAAAAACACTGACGGTGCAGGCGGAAAATGCGGCCAGCGCCGCGAGGTTTGTCCAGGGACTCACCTAAATAATGCAGCAGTCGCCTCGGCATCGACACCTGATTTCGCCCATTCCCCAGGGAGTTTTCCGTGCAACCGTCTCCCATATCTCATGGATCTTATGACGCCCGCCCCATGGACACGCCAACCATGCCCACAGGGCAACGCGCTCCACAGACCTATCCACTGATCACGCCTTCGCATCCGTTCGCTCGCCCTTCCAATTTCCCCAATCCACCGCGCGCAGGACTCCCCAGGCCGAGCTACCCGCATGTGAGGTATCAAGGCGATGCATCCAGCAACATCAACTCGCCGAGCACATCGCAAGGCTTGCGTGGGAAACCATCCCCTGGTCCGAGCTACCCGGACAAAAGGTATCCAGGCCAATCACCCGGCAACACAACATCGGATAGCCCATCGCGTCCCCCGAGTTGGTCGGATATCAACGACAGACGCGATCGGCTCAACGACATTGTCAGCGGCGCCGACTCCGCGCGTGCGAACTTTGATAGCGCCTCTAAAGCGTGGAACGAAGGCCGCTATATCGACACGCTCTTTGACAGCTATCAAAGTGTGAATGGAGGGTTTCGCGCATTGCGTGGCGTGCTCGCTCTGGCCAGTGTGGCAGCCGACCAGGCAGGGTATCAACGCGCCGCGGAATTCCTGAAGAACACCGCCGACGACATCAAATCGGCACGCTTCGCACTGGCGGGTGTATTGAGCCCCGTGAGTAGCTTCCGTGGCCTTGCGAGCGTACTCACCGACCCATCAAGCACCCGCGCAGACGTACTCAGCAGCGGCACGGATTACGCCACTGGCCTGGGCCAGAGCACCGGCCTGGCGATCCTGCAACTGGATCGCCGCAAGGGCGACACCCCGCTGAAGCAATTCGGCTATGGGATGTTTACCCTGGCGGAAGGGGGATCCGCCGCCAATCAAGTCATCTCGGGCTATTCGCAAGCCTACGACGCGCTGGGCGAGGGCGATTTCAAGACCGCTACCAAGGCAGCCCTTGGCGCCACCACCAATCTCGTCGAAGGCCCGCAAATTGCGGCCAATTACCTGGCCGATACCTTCGACACGCTAGGCATGAAACAACAAGCCACGCGAATGTACGAGGTGTCGGCGCGCTTGCTGACCGTCGAGATCGCCGTCAAATCCGTGGCAGCCATCCTCAACCCCTTGCTCGATGACTCGAAGGAGGCATGAGTCAACGCGTAGGAGGCCGTCCAAAGGCGCGTTTTTCATCGGCCGTGTGCCTGCGTACCATCACGCGCCAGCATGACGATCGCGTGGCGCCCCACGCACCCGCTCATGCCGAAATAATGCCCGCGGCAATCGCCTCGATGACACACTGCCGAAACCATGCATGGGCCGGATCATCGTGGGTCGACGCATGCCAGTACGCCATGATCGGAATCGCTTTAAGTTTGACCGGCAACGGCAGCATCGCGATCGGCAGCATCGAGGAGACGTGCAGCGCGTAAGAACGTGGCACCGTCATCAGCAAATCGGTCCTGGACGCGATCTCGCAGGCCGAAAAATAGTGTTGGCAAACCAGCCGTACATGACGGAACTTGCCGCTTTGCCGCAGCAGCACGTCCAGCGCGCTGGCTTCGCCGAGCGGCGAGACCGTCACGTGCCCAGCGGCCAGATAATCGCCGAGCTTCAGTTGCGAAGACAGCGGATGACCGGCGCGCATCAGCACCACCAGCGTCTCGTCGGCCAAATGCTGGTGCACAATCTGCGGCCCGGCGCGTAGCGGGCGGTCGACCACCAGGCTCAAGCTTCCTCCGCGCAATTCCCGCTCCGCTTCGTCGGCGACAATGCGATGACTGGCCACTCGCACATGCGGCGCTTCACGCTCGAGCCTGGCAATCACCGCAGGCAACGCGATCGACTCCAGGATGTCGCGAAACCCGATCGTGAAGGCCAGCTCCAGCCGTGCGGGATCGAAGCTCGGCTGTGCATGCACGCTGGCATGCAAGCCTTCCAGGTGCGCCTGCACGGCCGGCATCATCGTGCGTACCTTCTCGGTCGGCAGCAGGCGATTGCCTTGTCGCACGAACAGCGGATCGCCCAGGTGATCGCGCAAGCGCTTCAAGGCGTGCGTGACGGCGGGCTGGGTAAGGTGCAGCACGCGGGCCGCAGCGCTGACGCCACCATAGGTGTAAATGGCGTCGAGTACGTGGAACAGGTTGAGGTCGATGCGTGTATCGGGGCGATCCATGGAGAGGCGCTTATCGGCTCGTTGATCCGGGGGCAAGGATACGCCAACCCATGCATCACGCTAATGGGTGCCCATAAAGGATATTCATTTCAATAATCCCCTTGGAAGGGCGTAGGCTGGACGGAATCAGGAGACAAGCCCGTGGATTTCGCCCCTTCTGCACGTACCCAGGCCCTGGCCGAACGGCTTGCCCGTTTTATGCGCGACGAAGTCGCGCCGGCCGAATCCGTGTATGCCGCCGCCTTGAGCGGCCGCAGCGATCACCGCACCTGGCGACAGCCGGCGATCATGGAAACGCTGAAGGAAAAAGCGCGTGCCGCCGGGCTGTGGAATCTGTTTCTACCCGACGCCGAGCATGGCGCCGGCCTCAGCAATGTGGACTACGCGCCACTGGCCGAGATCATGGGCCATTCGTTTATTGCGCCCGAGGTGTTCAACTGCAGCCCGCCGGACAGCGGCAATATGGAAGTGCTGCATCGCTACGGCACGCCGGAACAGCGCGAGCGCTGGTTGCAACCGCTCCTGGCAGGCGAGATCCGCTCGGCATTCGGCATGACCGAACCGGGCGTGGCGTCATCGGATGCGACCAATATGCAAGCAACCGCCCGCATCGAGGGAGATCAGGTGGTGCTGAACGGTCGCAAGTGGTGGACAACCGGCGCGGGGCATCCGCATTGCCGCTTCGTGATTTTCATGGGCCTCAACGATCCGGATGCCGAGCCCTATAAGCGGCACATGATGGTGATCTGCCCACTCGACACGCCCGGCGTGTCGATCGAACGCATGCTGCCGGTGTTTCATCACTACGACGAGCCGTCCGGTCACGGTGAATTGAGTTTTACGGAGGTACGCGTGCCGCTGGCCAACGTGATACTCGGCCCGGGACGCGGTTTCGAGATTGCGCAGGGCCGGCTCGGTCCGGGACGCATCCATCACTGCATGCGCGCGATTGGCGCGGCGGAACGTGCGTTGTCCCTGTTGTGCGAGCGTGCGCGAGCGCGCGTCGCGTTCGGCAAGCCGCTGTCGGAACTGGGTGGCAATCCGGACATCGTGGCGAACCTGCGCATGGCCATCGAACAGGCGCGCCTGCTGACTTTGAAAACGGCCTGGACACTCGACACGCAAGGCACCAAGGCGGCGTTGAGTCTGATTTCGCAGATCAAGGTGGTCGTGCCGGCGGTGGCGCAGCAGGCGGCGGATGCGGCCATCCAGATCCATGGCGGCGCGGGTCTTTCCGATGATTTTCCGCTGACGCGGCTATTTGCCTATGCCCGCGTGCTGCGCCTGGCCGACGGCCCGGATGAAGTGCACCGTAGTGTGATCGCCAAACTGGAAGCGAAAGCCCAGGCCCACCGGGAGTCTTTGCCATGAGCGACACGCTGGATCAGCCGCGCGCCTTGCGCGATGAAGACGCCTTCGACGTGGCCCGCGTCGATGCGTTTCTCAAGCAACGTATCGCGGGCCTGCATGGCACGCCGACACTGGCGCAGTTTCCCGGTGGCGCGTCCAACCTCACCTATCTGCTGACGTATCCGGATCATGAGTTGGTGCTGCGCCGGCCGCCTGCAGGCGCCAAGGCGAAGTCGGCGCATGACATGCTGCGCGAAGCGCATGTGATGGCGACGCTGAAACCGCAGTATCCCTATGTCCCGGAGATTCTCGCGATCTGCGATGACGAAGCGGTGATCGGTCAGCATTTCTACGTCATGCAACGCCTGCGCGGCAGCATCCTGCGCCGCGATCTTCCTGCCGGACTGGGCATGCGCGCCGACGATGTGCGCACGCTGTGCCTGAGCTTTGTCGACCGGCTGGTCGAACTGCATCAGGTCGATACGTCGCGGCCAGACATACAGCAGATCGGCAAGGGCGAAGGCTATATCGCACGGCAGGTTGCCGGCTGGAGTGATCGTTGGCGCGGAGCCCTCACCGAAGGCACCGACGCCTGCGAAGACGTGCTCGCCTGGCTGGCGCAAAAGCAACCACCACGCGACAACGCCGTTTGCGTGATCCACAACGATTACCGTTTCGACAATGTGGTGCTCGATCCACAGCAACCGCTGCGCATCATCGGCGTACTGGACTGGGAAATGGCGACGCTCGGCGATCCGCTGATGGATCTGGGCGGATCGCTGGCGTACTGGGTGCAAGCCGATGACGACGCCACCTTTCAGGGATTCCGCCGCCAGCCTTCGAATGCGCCGGGCATGCTTACGCGCCGCGAGCTGGTCGACTACTACGGTAGCCGCACCGGCTGGCACGTAGATAATTTCGATTTCTACGAAGTGTTCGGCCTGTTCCGGCTGATGGTGATCATCCAGCAGATCTATCGTCGCTTTGTGCTGGGGCAGACCACCAATCCACAGTTTGCCGGCTTCGGCCATGCCGCCCGCTACATGGGTGAGCGCTGTCGCGGCATCATCGCGCGCTCGGTGCTTTGAGCATGCGCAGCGCGCTGCTGATTCGCCATGGACAGGCCAGTTTCCGCTCGGCGGATTACGATCGACTGTCGCCCATAGGCGAGGAACAGTCGCAGCGCCTGGGGACGTGGCTGGCCGATTGCGGCTCGCTGCCGGAGCTGGTGGCGATCGGACCGCGACAACGTCATCGACGCACGGCCGAACTGTGTCTCGCTGCGGCTGGCATCGACCGTCCGCTGCTTAGGCTCGAAGGCCTGGACGAAGTCGATCATCTGGAATTGCTGGCGCGGCTGCGCCCTGACCTCGATGGACCGGAAGCCATCCACCAGGCGCTGAAGCAGACGCCTGATCCGTATCGCGCTTTCCAGCAACTGTTCGCCGCCGCGGTCGCGCGCTGGGTCGAGGGTGAGCATGACGCGTCCTATATGCTGAGCTGGCCACGCTTCCGCCAGCAGGCGTTGGAGGCTTTGCAAACGCTGGCCGACCATGCCGCGAAAACCATCTGGGCGTTTACCTCGGCCGGTCCGATTGCCGTGGTCGTCAACACGTTGACCGAAGCGCCGGTCGCGCAGACTTTCAAGCTCAGCTGGCCGTTGGTCAATACCAGCATCACGACCTTGCGCTGGGGTCGCAGCGGCGCATCGCTGGTCACCTACAACGCGTGGCCTCACCTGCAGCGTACGGAACACCAACATCTGGTGACGCTGCGCTAACCCTTCACGGATCGCCGGGACATACTGACCATGACTTCACCCCCCTCTTTCGACCTTACCGGCAAGATCGCCATCGTCACCGGCGCCAGCCGCGGCATCGGCGCGGAGATCGCCAAGCTGCTTGCTGCGCATGGCGCGCATACGATCGTGTCGAGCCGCAAGCAGGCCGATTGCCAGACGGTGGTCGACCAGATTGTCGCCGCGGGCGGTTCCGCCGAAGCGGTGGCCTGCCATATTGGTGAGATGGAACAGATCGACGCCTTGTTTGCGCAGGTCGCCCAGCAACACGGCCGGCTCGATATCCTGGTCAACAACGCGGCGACCAATCCTTTCTTCGGCCATATCCTGGATACCGAGCCGTCGATTTTCCAGAAGACCGTGGATGTGAATATCCGCGGCTACTTCTACATGTCCTCGCACGGCGCGCGCCTGATGGCCAAGCAGGGCGGCGGCTCGATCATCAATGTGGCGTCGGTCAACGGCGTGGTGCCGGGCGTGCAGCAAGGCATCTATTCGATCACCAAGGCGGCGGTGATCTCGATGACCAAGGCGTTTGCCGTGGAATGCGCCGAATTGGGCGTGCGTTGCAATGCACTGCTGCCAGGCCTGACCGATACCAAGTTCGCCTCGGTGCTGGTCAATACGCCGGCCATCCTCAAGCAAGCCCTGGCCCATGTACCGATGCGCCGCGTGGCGCAGCCCTCGGAAATGGCTGGTGCGGTGCTTTATCTCGCCTCCGATGCCGCCTCGTACACCACCGGCTCGGTGCTGAATGTCGACGGTGGCTACCTCAGCGTTTGACCCACGGGAATCATCATGACTGCACCTTCTGCACAACGCGTCGCCGGCAAGTGCGCCTTCGTGACCGGCGCCGCCGGTGGTCTCGGCGCGGCCACCGCACGCATGCTGGCGCGCCATGGCGCCAAGGTTTTTATCACCGATGTACAGGAAGCCGCCGTCAGCGCGCTCGCGGCCGACATCAATCACGAACTGGGTGCCCAGGTCGCCTGGTCGGCCGCGCAGGACGTGAGCGACGAAGCCAGCTGGCAGCGCTTGCTCGCGCAAGCCGTGGAAAACATGGGCGGCCTGTCGGTACTGGTCAACAACGCCGGCATCGGCTCGCTGGGCGGCGTGGAACAGATCGAGCTGAAAGAGTGGCGGCGCGTGATGAGCGTGAATGTCGACAGCATCCTGTTCGGCTGCAAGTACGCGCTGCCCTATCTGCGCCAGCAACAACCGGCGTCGATCGTGAATATTTCCTCGCTGGCGGCGTTCAAGGTCGACCCCAGCTACACCGCTTACAACACCTCGAAAGCGGCGGTGGCCATGCTGACCAAATCCGTCGCGGTCGACTGCGCCAAGCAGCAGGTCGACGTGCGTTGCAATTCAATCCATCCCGCCTTTATCCGTACGGGCATCGTGGCGCCTTTCTTCGCGGCGCTGGGTGAAGAAGAGGCGACGCGCAAACTGACCCGCGGCATTCCCATGAAACGCCTGGGCGAGCCGGACGACGTCGCATACGCGGTGCTTTATCTCGCCTCGGATGAAAGTCGCTACGTCACCGCCGCCGAACTGGTTATCGACGGCGGCGCTTGCGCGGTATAACACCCTCTCTGCCCAAGGCTTATCGTCATGTCTCTTATCAATCGCCAATTACGCCTGAAGACGCGCCCCGAAGGATTGGTCCAGCGCGAGGACTTCGATCTGCAACAACACGCCGTGCCCGAGCTCAAGGACGGCGAAATCCTGGTGCGCGTGTTGTATCTGTCGATGGACCCCACCAATCGCGTGTGGATGAGCGACATTCCGCAATACATGCCGCCCGTGGCCATCGGCGAAGTGATGCGCGCGCTGGGCCTGGGACGGGTGATCGCCTCTAAATCGCCACACTATGCCGAGGGCGATCTGGTGCAGGGCCTGCTGGGTTGGCAGGACTACGCCGTGATCGACGATCGCCGCCGCAAGGATTACGTGAAGCTGCCCGCGCATCCGTCGGTGCCGCTGCCCACCCTGCTCGGCGGATGCGGCTTCAGCGGCATCACCGCGTATTACGGCCTTACCGAGATTGCGCCGGTGCAGGTGGGCGAAACGCTGGTGGTGTCCGCCGCCGCCGGTTCGGTGGGTTCGATCGCCGGCCAGATCGGCAAGTTGCGCGGCGCCCGCGTGGTCGGCATTGCCGGCGGTCCGGACAAATGCCGTTATCTGGTCGATGAACTCGGCTTCGATGCCGCCGTCGACTACAAGGCCGAGAACTGGAAGCAGGCCCTGGCCGAGGCCACCCCCGACGGCGTGCACGTGAACTTCGAGAATGTCGGTGGCCAAGTGATGCGTGCGGTGCTGTCGCGCATGGTCAACGGCGGGCGTGTCGCGCTATGCGGATTGATCGCCAATTACACCAGCGGCGCACGCCCCAGCGACGACTACAGCATCATCATCGTCAAGCGCCTGACCGTACGAGGCTTCCTGGCATTCGATTACCCGGACACCCCGAAGGCCGTGCAGGAACTGGTCGGCTGGGTGATGAGCGGGCGCATCAAGGCCGAGGAAACCATCGAGCACGGCCTGGAAAATGCACCCGTGGTGTTGAACCAGCTGTTCGAAGGCAACAACCGGGGCAAACTATTGCTGCGTGTTGCGGATGATGTATAGCGAGTCAAGGCGGTCCGTCGTTCCTCATCGACGGATGGAATCCAGTCAGTGCGTCGACGTTTCCGACGCACTGCCCATCCCCTTCAAGGACTCGCACCGCCCTGCCCCAGCAGATGCCCATTGACGGTCGTGCCGTACAAGGAATCAGGCGTGTCGTGGAAAGCCGCACGCGTGGCGGGAATGGAGTCCTTGTAGCGCGGATCCTGCGGACGCTCGTGCGCATTCATGAAGTACGCCACGTCCCACGCATCCTGATCGGTCAGCGTATTGCCGCGCCCGAGCGGCATGTTGGCTTTGATGAAACCGGCTGCGTTGGTGACCAGTTCCATACCGGCACCCCAGTTGAAGGATTGCGGCCCCCATAACGGCGGGAACACCGTATGCCCCGCGGCTTGCTGACCCTGGCCGTTGTCGCCGTGGCACAACGCGCAATCGCGTTTGAACACCGTTTCGCCGCGCGCGTAATCAGGCGTAAGCGCAGGCTTGGACAACTTCGGGTAGCTGCGCCCCGGCTGCGACGTGCCGATCGGCTCGCCCTTGGACATCCAATACGCATACGTCTCAAGCGCCACCAGCACCGGATCGCCCAGCGGCGGCGCCTTGCCGTTCATGCTGTAGTTGAAACAACCCTGCAGTCGTTCGGCAAACGTATTGACGTCGTGCGTCTTGCTGCGATAGGCCGGATACATCGGATAAGCGCCCCACAATGGCGCGGAATGCGCAAGGCGCCCGGCATCCAGATGGCAGCTTTCGCAGCTCAGCTGATTGCCGACGTAAGCCTTGGCATATTTGCCCGGGTCCATGAAAATCTGCCGGCCCAACGCCACCTGTTTGCCGAAATCATCATTGGGAATGGCCGATTCCGGCGGCGGCGTGAAATGGCTTGCGCTTTTTGGCGCTGAGGATGCCGGCGCGGGAGCTTTTGCAACAGGCGCAGCCGTCTGCGGCGTGGAATGTTCGCATGCGGCAAGTACAAGTGTTGCGATGATCAGTGCCGAGGTTTTCGACTTCATGGCTGCGACTCCTTCGGCACTCCCGCCGGCTGCGCGGCATACCACGCGCTGATGGCGGCGATATCCGCCTCACTCAATTTGCCGGCGACGCTTTGCATGAGTTGCTGGGGATCGTTATGCCGCGAACCTTGCTGCCACGCATGCAGCTCGTTGCCGATATACGTCGAGGATTGCCCGGTCAGTGGCGGGAAATGATCGCCGACGCCGATGCCCCCTGGCCCATGACATTGCTCACATGCAGGCAGCGTATTTGACCAGCGCCCACGCGTGGCCAGCACCTGACCGAGCTGTGCGACATCGTCTTTGAGCGGAGGACTTGCGGCCGGAGCCGGTACCGGCAACTTGCTGTAGTAAGCGGCCAGCACATCACGCTCGGCATCGCTCAAGGCCATCGCCACCGGTTGCATGGTGGCGCTGGTACGCGAGCTGTTGGCGAAATCATCCAGTTGCTTGCGCAGATAGGCTTCAGGCAAACCGGCCAAGCGCGGGAACCCGGCTGCCGCCTGGCCGCCGCCATCTGCGCCGTGGCAAGCCATGCAAGGCGCTGCGCCATGCCCATTGCCTTGCTGCGCGATCGTGGCGCCCTGGGATGTATCGGCCGATGTAGCGCCCGCCCAAAGCGCACAACACATCAGCAAGGCGATCACTGTCTGTTTCATGGCTGCGGCGGCTGGAAGCCGTATTTGTGGTAGATGGCCTGCGCCTGGGCCGATGTCATGAAGGCGAGAAAATCCTTGGCGGCCTGCGCATGCGGCGCATCTTTCATGCGCGCCGCGGTGTACGTTGCGGTGACATTCTGCTCGGCGGGAATCGCCACCGTTTCCACCGGACGATGCAGGATCTGCTGCTGGAAGTAGGCTTCGGTTGACCATACCGGTGCCGCATCCGATTCGCCTTGCAACACGCGCAATGGAGATTCGCGATGGTGGATGCGCGTCAGATAGGTACTGCCGTCCTTGACCTTGCTATCCATGATGGTGTGATCCAACGCATCGCCGCCGGCTTTGCGATAACTGGCCTCGATCTGCTTGGCGATGCCTTCCCATTGTGGATTGGGCATGCTGACACGCACATCCGCGCGGCCCAGATCCTTCAGGCCTTCCACATGCTTGGGATTGCCCTTGGCCACCAGGATGGCGAGCGGGTTGCGTGCGTAATCGGCAGTGTCGGCAAACCAGCCGTGTTGTTTTTGCAGCTCCGCTATCGAACCCTTGCCGTTGGTAAAGATGTCCGGCTTCAGCGCAATGCGCAGATTGCCCATCACCAGCGAACCGGTTTCGATCTGCTTGGCCAGGATGCCCGGCGGCAAGGTTTCCACGTAAATGCGCTGGTACTGCGGATAGCGTTGCCTGAAAGCGTCGACCAGGTCATGCACCACCATGAACTGGTTGCCGGCAAAAAATACCGTGAGTTGCGGATCGACGATGTCGCCATGCAGATCCGCTATGGCATCGAACGGGGGCACCGCGAACGAGACACCGCCACTCGGCGGTGGATTCCACGGCGGCAGATAATCCGTCTGGCCGGCATAGGCAAAGCTAGCGGCGACAGCCAGCATGCCGGTCAGCAAAGCGCGTAACCAGCGACGATTCGAGCACGGCGACATGATCGGCTCCGTTTCTTAAAGCGGCATCAGGGCATAACCCTGCTGCTCCAGTTCGGTAATGGTGGTGAGCGCAGCCAAGCTAAGGGTGACGTCCTTGGCGGCCCACTCGTTGGGATAGTGATGTTCGGCCATGGCCTGACCGCATACCGCGACATCAACTCCGGCCTTGCGCAGTTGACGGATCACTGCGAGATTGGGGTTGGCCGTACCGAACTGCGCCTTGTAGTGCTCATCATCCAGCACCAGACCGGTGGCCTGGCCATAGGCCACCGCGACAAATTTCAGATGATCCAGTGGCACACCTGCCGAAACATACAGGTTCACCGTACGCGCTACGCGCTCGATGCCCGGATTGATCTGGTCGGGCTTGTCGCTGGCCTTGGTCAGGGCGAACACCACCTTGTAGGTTGCCTTGCGATCGGGCTGATAGGCCGCGTGCGGCAGCGGGTGATAGGCACCGGCGGCAGTGATCGCTTGCGGGGCGTTCTGTGCTGCGGCAACACCGTAAGCAAACAGGCCAGCGACACAGGACAACAGCAGGACCGAACGTTTCATGTTTTCCCCTCATCAGGCGGTGCAGTTCCGCAGCAGTGAGAAGGCTACGCCGCTCTCGCCCAGCGGACCACTTGTTGTTGCGTAGGTGGCGGACAGGATTGTCTCATCCCCATCCCCCATCCTGTACCATGACGCCATGAGCGAACAGCCCACAACCCATTTCGGCTTCCGCGACGTTCCGGTCGGGGAAAAGCAAAAGCTGGTCGGCCAGGTGTTTACCTCGGTGGCCCGCAACTACGACCTGATGAACGACCTGATGTCGTTCGGCGTCCATCGCCTGTGGAAGCGCCACTTCGTGGCCGTCAGCGGCATCCGCCGCGGCGACCGGGTACTGGATCTGGCTGGCGGCACCGGCGATATCGCCGCGCTGATCAAGCCGGTGGTGGGCGACGAAGGCGATGTGGTGGTGGGTGATATCAACGCCGCCATGCTCAATGTCGGGCGTGACCGGCTGACCGATCGCGGCCTGGTATCCGGCCTGCGCTGGGCGCAGATGAATGCCGAGATGCTGCCCTTCCCCGACAACAGCTTCGACGCGGTGACCATGGCCTTCGGCCTGCGCAACGTCACCGACAAGGACAAGGCGCTGGCCGATATCTGCCGCGTGCTGAAACCCGGCGGCCGTGCCCTGGTGCTGGAGTTTTCCAAGGTGCAGAGCGAGCTGTTCGGCAAGCTCTACGATTTCCATTCATTCCAGGTGCTGCCCAAGCTGGGGCGCCTGTTCGCGGGCGATGCCGACAGCTACCAGTATCTGGCCGAATCGATCCGCAAGCATCCGGATCAGGAAACGCTCAAGACCATGATGGAAAGCGCCGGTTTTGGACGCGTGGAAGTACGCAATCTCAGCAACGGCATTGTGGCGATCCATCGCGCCTACAAACTCTGACGCCGCCCCGCGCCGGAGCCCGGGCTTAAAAGGTAACGCCCCCGACAAGCATCGTTTCACCCAGGTTGGGCCCGTTCAAGTCGGCGTTGGAGCTGTGGCGCACGCCGAGCATCCAATGCCGGGCCTGCCACCCCAAGGTAAGCGTAAACTCGTAATTGCCGCTCTCCGCCGGCGTCAGCCCGGCGTGCAAGGTGGGCTGCAGACTGAAGAAGAACGGGCGATACCACGCGTTTGCGGCGCCGTAATGAAAGCGCAAGCCGGCGGCGATCAGCCAGATGTCGTTGCGGGCTGAGTAGCCTTGATAGTCCCCGCATGGATAGCCACGTCCTGAAATCCAGCCGGCGGTGACGTCCGGCGCCCAGGTGAATGCCGTGCTGCCAATCGGGTGGTCACCGAACAGAGCTTCTACAAACGCCGCCGCCGTACTTTTGTCGACGGTGTAGTTCATGCCCATGAAACTCCATCCACCCTCAATGGATATCAGGGGATCAGCGGCGATGGCGGGATGCGCTACGCAACCAAACGTCAACACGAGTACCGTCAGGCAGCTCAAGACTGCTCTAGTGTTCATGATAGGGAATCTCAGCAACGGGACCATGGCGATCCATCGCGTCTATAGGCTCTGGCCGGCTATGCGCTCCTGCTCAAAACGAGATGCCCGCCAGCAGCATGTTCTCGCCCCGGTTCGGCATGTGCAGCCACGCGTTGGAACTATGTCGTAGCGCAAACATCCAGTGCCGGCCCTGCCAGCCTAGGGTGCTGGTGAATTCGTAGCTGCTGCTCAGACCCTGGGTGCGGCCAGTGTGCAAAGTGGGCTGAAAGCTGAAAAACAAGGGGCGATACCAGGCATCGGCCGCACCGTAATGAAAGCGCACACCGCCCGCCAGCAACCAGATGTGATCGCGCGTGGTGTAGCGGTCGTAATGGAAATTGGCGATGTCACGGCCATCGATCCAGCCGCCTAAGATGTCCGGTGCCCAGGTGAAGTTGCTATTGCCGATGGCGTGTTCGCCAAAGACCGTTTCACCAAAGACCGCGGGAGTGCCTTGATTCCAGGCGAAATAACCGCCCAGGAAGCTTACGCCGCCTTCGATCGAGAACTGCGGATCGGCGGCCATGGCTGTAGCTGCAACAGATAGCAGAAGTACGGCCGCAAAACGACGGAATGTATGGGGAGCAGACATTGGGGGGACCTGCCGGGACAGCCACTGTCAGCCTAATCAAGTCACAAACCCCTGTAACCACCCGCCCGGGTGATTTCTTGGTTGCCTGCGTTTGCGCGCGGACAGCCACAGCATGGTCTCGCGTTGCTTATCCGATTGTTCTGAAGACGCGAAGATTTCGCTATCTGATCGATATTGCTGTCACGGCCATCACGCCGCGCGCAGATCTTGCAACAGCGTTCCCTGGCGCAGCGTCTCCGCCTCATGATCGGGATCGCGCCAGCTTTCGTGCAGCGCCGCCGCATACCAACGCTGCATGCCGGGTAGCACAAGCATGCGCTGCACATAGGCACGCAGAGCGTCATCCACTGACAATTGATAGCTCTGGATGCGGTACACGACCGGCGCAAAGAATGCATCCACCGCGGTGAACGCCGCTCCCGCCAGGAAAGGTCCGCCGAAGCGCGCGAGCCCCTCGCTCCATAGTTCATTCAAACGCGCAATATCACGCATCAGTGCCGCCGGCATACTGTTCAACTGCATGCGGATGCCGCAGTTCATCGGACAGTGGGAACGCAAGGCATCGAAGCCTGAATGCATTTCCGCTGCGGCGCTGCGCGCCCAGGCACGCGCGCGAACATCGCCCGGCCACACGCCGGCATGCTGCTCCGCCACATATTCAGCGATGGAGAGCGAATCCCACACCGTGATATCGCCGTCATGCAGGCAAGGTACCTTGCCGGTGGGGCAAAACGCGCGGAACACCGTCCAACTCGATGATGTGCCGTGCTGGAACGGCGTGAGCTTCTCCTCGAAAGGAATCTCCAGCTCGGTCAGCAAAATCCATGGGCGTAGCGACCAGGAAGAATAATTCCGGTTGGCGATGTGGAGCGTGTACATGACTCCCCCTTCAAGAATTTGAATGGCGCTCAGGTCTGCTTGCAAGCCTGCTCGGTGGCGGCAGCAGCCATCGGTGCAGATGCGGGTTTGCTGCGGCGGGCATTGGCCAGCGCGACACCGGCTACCGTGATAGCGCCACCTATCAGTGTCAACCAGCCCGGCTGCTCGCCCAACCAGATCCAGCCGATGAATACGGCGATCGGCGGCGAGAGGTAGATGAAGCTGGAAACCTGCGATGCCGAAGCACGGTGCAAGGCCGCGTTCCACGCCAGATACCCTACGAATGTCGGTGCGATGCCCAGCCACAACAGCGCCGCGATATGCGACCACGGCGCCAACGCCAGCGCATGCGGCAACCCCAACCCGAACGGCACGGTGCCCAAGGTGCCGGCAAAGAATCCAAAGGCGGTGACGCCAATCACGTTGTTACGCGTAAACAGGGGCTTTTGACCGACGAAGAGCACCGCGCAAGCGATCACACTGACTACCACCAGGCCTGCCATCGGTTGCAACTTCACCTGCTTGCCGCTGGCCAGCACGACCAGCACCACACCCAGCAAGGCGACACCCAGTCCAAGCATGTTGCGCATGCTGATGCGTTCGCCGATCCACAGCGCCGAAAGCGTGGTGGTAGCGGCAGGCACCAGCGAAATGATGATCGCCGCCGTACCGCTGGCGATGCGCGTTTCGGCGTAGTTGAGGCAGAGGTGATAGACAGTCAGGCCGATCACCCCCAGCACCGCCAGTTGCGGCCAGTCCTTACGCTGCGGCAGCGGAACGCGCTTGGCCCAAATCAGCAAGGCGAAGCAAAGCGAACCAATGGCCAAGCGTGCCAGGGCCACTTCGCCCGGCGTGAACGAGGCCAAGGCATAGGCGATGGCGGCATACGCCGATGACCAGGTGATCAGGGCTATGGCGATGTAAACCAATGCGCGCCCGTCGAGGCGCTCCGTGCTGTCCATGGATCGATTCCGCGGGGGATGGAATGTGCAAATCCTAGTCTTGCGCCGATCGCCGAGGAATAATGGCCCCAAAGCCAACCCGTATGTTTCGCCGTCGAACGAAATATCAATTTATGTCTACAACCTACGAATCGAAACCCGAATGGGACGCCAAAGATTGGCAATTGCTGGAAGCCCTGCAACGTGACGCCCGCTTGGGCTACGCCGAACTGGGGCGCAAGGTGCGCCTGTCCGCGCCGGCGGTGGCCGAACGCGTAAAGCGCCTGGAGGAAGCCGGTGTGATCACCGGTTATCACGCAGTAATCAATCCCAAGCGGCTCGGCTACGGCATCGATGCGATGATCCGCCTGCGGTGCGATGGCGGGATCTGCGCACGTATCGGGAAAATTGTCGAAAACGTACCGGAAGTATTGGATTGCCGCCGTCTTGCCGGCGAGGATTCCGCGCTGCTGCGCGTGGTGGCCATGTCGATCAGCCATCTGGAAGCGGTGCTCGATCGTCTGCTGAAAATGCATTCAAGCATCAGCACGACAACCCTGATCGTGCTGCAGACACCGCATGCGAATCGGCCGCTCACCCGCTCAATGTGGGATGCGGGACGAAGCTTGTCGCAAGATTGAATCCCCCTCCCCGGTACCCCGGGGAGGGGTGAAGCGCATGCGCATCAGTTATGCGAATCATCCTTCTTCTTGGGCGGCGGCGGCTGATGGGCCGGCGCAGGGTGAGCCTGCTGCGGATGCGGCGCAGGAGCCGGCGCGTGTTCGGCCGGCGGCGCGGGACGATGCACTTCCTGGGCCGGTGCCGGGCGTGGCGCCTGGGCCTGAGGATGCGGCTGTGCCTGCGGCGCCGGATGGAATGCCGGCTGCGGATGCGCCTGAGGCGCTGCATGGACCACCGCCTGCGGCGCAGGATGCGCCGGTTGCTGCGGCAACGGACGAGCCTGTGGCGTCGACGGATGGGACGCCACCTGCGGATGTGGCACGGTCGCAGGCCGCTGGACCGCTTCAGCCGGTTGTGGACGCGCTGCATTCGGATGCGGCGCTTGCGTGAATCGCGCCGGTGCGGCCGGATGCTGCTCCGGTGCCGCAGCATGTGGTGCCTGCGCCGACGGATAACCTGCGCGTGCAAAGTTCGGCACGCTCATCGGCTGCCCCGCCGGGTGATTGTTGTTGGTCACATTGCTGGTGGCGTTGCGATTGAACTGGTTCTGGTTGTGGGTGAAGTTGTTACTGACGTTGCTGTTGTAACGATTGTTGGTGACGTTGTTGGTGACATTGGTGACGTTGGTGTAGCGATTGATCACCGTGGTCGAGCGCGATACGTAAGTCTGGTTGTTGTAGACCACCGCCGGGCGATGCCAGCCGCCGCCACCGCCGCCGTTGTAACCGCCGCTATAACCGCCGCCCCAGTTCATGCCCCACGAATGCCAGCCACCGCCACCGTGGTGATCGAACAATGCGCCCACCACAATCGCCGCACCGAACACTATGGCGCCGACCGCGACCACCTGGCCGGTGGTGTAGGTCGGCTGCGCGTATGCATAGCCGGGGTAGTACGCCACCTCGCCGCCATAGACGGTTTGCGGGTCGTAACTGGGCACATAGACCGCATCCGGTTGCGCCGGGTCAATCTGGATGATCTGTTCCGGCGGCGGCACCACCGCCGGACCGTCATACACCGGCGGCGCGTCACCGCTGACGACATAGCCGGACTGCTGCTCGCTCGCCTGTACCTGCTGCACCGGCTGCACGGTAACCGCCTGTTGCGCGGAGTTTTGCAGGTTGCCCTGCGCACGCGCGCGCTGACGCATCACCTGGATGGCGTTGAGCACGTCGGTAGGATCGTTGACGTAAGCCTCGCCCAAGGCCGCTGTCCATTGGCTGTTCTGCGCCATCTGGCTCAGCACGGACGGAAACTGGGTCAGGCCCTTGACGCTGGCATCCCAGCTTTGCGGCTCCACCGCAGCCTGCAGCAAATCGCCTTTGAGGTTGGGATTCTGCGTCAGCAGGTTTTCCGCCGCCGTGATCTGATCCGGATAGGTCGATCCTGCCAGCACCTGCGCGACGAGCTTATCGGGGAACAGTGCGATCGGCGCAACCATCTGATACAGCTGGTCCGCCGTCGGAGGCGTATAGGCAGCTGCCTGCTGCTGCCCCGCGGCGCTGGCGGACGATGCCGGCGCGCTCGCCTGATTCGATGCCGGCTGCTGATTGCAAGCGGCCAGGACCAGCATGCTTGCGCATACGCCTGCGGCAATCGCCATGCTGAGAGAACGTTGCTTGACCAAGGGTCGACTCCTTCGCGATATCGGGTTATGAAAAACCGTTCGGTTTTCCAGCTTCTTGCCATGTGCGGCGGATAGCCCCTGAACCGGATCCACCGAAACACCCTAACCTGCCTGGCCATTTGGCCAGGGACGGGAACGCAGTATGCCTTTGCGATTGTTCTATTTGGGCTAATCGCTGATGAATATTCCCCGCGTTTGGTTGGCGTTAGGCAAGCCGGTAAGCTTCATGTCAGTTCTGTCCTTGCGACTTGGCAAACGCGAGCCGTTTTGCCGCCCGCGCGTCACTCCACGCTGCTCTCTCATGCCGGATCACCACACCATGCGCACGATGTATCCCGAAATCGAGCCCTATCGCACACATCGCATCGCGGTCGATCAGCGACACACGCTTTATGTCGAGGAATGCGGCAACCCTGCCGGGCTGCCGGTGATCTTTCTGCACGGCGGACCGGGAGCAGGTTTATCGCCTTATCACCGGTGCTTCTTCGATCCGGCGCGATACCGCATCGTGCTGTTCGATCAACGCGGCGCCGGCCGCTCCACCCCGTTTGCGGATCTGACCGACAACACCACCTGGCACCTGGTCGCCGACATCGAAGCCATCCGCGAACAGTTCGGCATCGAACGCTGGGTGGTGTTCGGCGGCTCGTGGGGTTCCACGCTTGCGTTGGCCTATGCACAGAAACATCCCGAACGCGTGCTTGGCCTGGTGCTGCGCGGGATCTTTCTGTGCCGGCCTGAAGAGGTCCGCTGGTATTACGAAGAAGGCGGCGCTTCGTGGATCCTGCCGGAGAAATGGCAGCGCTACGCATCGGCCATTCCGCCGGAAGAACACGGCAACATGCTCGACGCCTATTGGCAACGCTTGACCAGTGACGATGAAGCCGTGCGGCTGGCTGCGGCAAAAGCGTGGGGCGCCTGGGAGGGCGGCGGCATCACCCTGGAAGAAAGTCCGGAAACCGAGGCCAGCTTCGCCGCACCGGAAGTGGCGCTGAGCCTGGCGCGGATCGAAGCGCACTATTTCCGCCACCATGCGTTTCTCGAGTCCAACCAGCTACTTCGCGACGTTGAAAAACTGCGCCACATTCCGACCACCATCGTGCATGGTCGTTACGACATTATCTGTCCGGCGAAAAACGCCTGCGATTTAGCCGCGGCATGGCCGGAAGCAGAGCTGCATATCGTGCTGGCCGGCCATGC
Organism: Dyella flava; assembly: GCF_016904955.1. GTDB lineage: Bacteria > Pseudomonadota > Gammaproteobacteria > Xanthomonadales > Rhodanobacteraceae > Dyella_B > Dyella_B flava. The sequence continues at coordinate 271,866 of NZ_JADIKE010000034.1, forward strand.
CGCGTCGGAACCGGCGATTGTGGATGCGCTGGTGCAAGCCACGGATCGCCTGGCCGACCGTTACGTCTGAGCACCGCACAAGAATCAGATATCGCGGCATCGAAGGCTTGAGAATAATCACGCCGGCTTGAATTCAGGAGCTTGCCGCATGCTCACCTTGTTCGACTATCCCGCCTCCGAAAACGCCTGGAAAGTCCGGCAACTGTTGCAGCACCTGCAACGCCCCTATCGCACCGTCAACATCAGCATCTTTGAAGGTGAAGGCCGCACCGACGCGTATCTGCGCATCAGCCCCACCGGCACGGTGCCGGCGATTCAACTCGAAGACGGCCGCACCTTGGCGGAATCGGCTGCGATTCTGTTTTTCCTCGCCACCGATACGCCCTATCTGCCGGCTGACGCGTTTGGCCGCGCCAAAGTGCAGCAATGGCTGAGCTTCGAGCAGGAACGCATCGAATCGGTGATCGGCTCGCTGCGCTATTGGACACTCACCGGCAAGCTGGAGCGCCGCGCTCCCGCCCTGGTCGAGATGAAGCGCAGCACCGGCCACGGAAGCTTGCAGATACTCGAGCGTGAATTGGCCCTGCGGCCGTTCCTGACCGATCACGGCTACTGCATTGCCGACATCGCGGTCTTCGCCTATACCAGCCACGCCGCGGAGGCGGGCTTTTCGCTTGAGCCCTATCCGCATGTCCGTGCGTGGCTAGCGCGGGTGAAATCCCAGCCCGGCTTCCTGGCCACCATGCATCCGTACTCGGACGACCCGTTTAGCACCAGCGAGTTACCCTGAGCCGCTTCCGCCATGGGCCGGGACCGGGGCCACAGTGGCATACTCGCCGCTCTCAAGTCCCACTGGAAAGCCCCGATGTCCCCGCTTCGCACCCTGGCCCTTGGCGCGCTGGTCCTGCCCTTCGCGGCCCATGCCAACGATCCCTATTCCTATGCCCAGCCGGATGAGGTGCGCGTCACCCACCTGGACCTGGCGCTGAAGATCGACTTTCCACAGCACCAGCTGGACGGACAGGCGACGCTTACGCTGGACTGGAAGGATCCCAAGGCCGTTGCCCTGGTGCTGGATACGCGCGATCTGAATATCGCCCGCATCGAATCGGTCGATGCCAGCGGCAAGACGGCTCCGCTGCAATACGCGCTGGCGCCGCGCGACAAGCAACTCGGCAGCAAGCTGACCATCCAGACGCCGCAGCGTCCGCACGAAGTGCGCATCGTCTACACGACATCGCCCAGCGCGAGCGGCCTGCAATGGTTGCCGCCGGCGCAGACGGCGGACAAGAAGCAGCCCTTCATGTTCTCGCAGTCCGAGTCGATCCATGCGCGTTCCTGGGTACCGCTGCAGGATTCGCCCGCGATTCGTTTCACCTATGCTGCGCATGTCACCGCACCGGCGGATACGCGTGTAGCGATGAGCGCGCCGAACGATCCCAAGCATCCGTTGAACGGCGACTTCAGCTTCGAGCAGACCCATCCGATTCCGTCCTATCTGCTGGCGATTGCGGCAGGCGATCTGGCGGTAAAGGAAACCGGCCCGCGCTCGGCGGTGTATGCCGAGCCGTCGGTGGTCGGCAAGGCGGCACACGAATTCGAAGACACCGAAAAGATGATCGAGACGGCCGAGAAGCTCTACGGTCCGTACCGTTGGGGCCGCTACGACATTCTCGTACTGCCACCGAGCTTCCCGTATGGCGGCATGGAAAATCCCAACATGACGTTCGCCACGCCGACCGTGCTGGTGGGCGACAAGAGTCTGGTCTCACTGGTGGCACACGAGCTGGCGCATTCGTGGTCCGGCAACCTGGTGACGGCGGCATCCTGGCGTGACATGTGGCTCAACGAAGGTGTAACGACCTATGTGCAGGGCCGCATCACCGAGGCGCTGTACGGCACGCGTCAGGCAAACGAAGAAGCGCTGCTCGATATCCAGGCTTTGCAGAAAGATTTGCCGAGCATGCCGGAAAACTCACGCCGCCTTGCGCCCAAGCCCGGCAATGTCGACGCGGACGACTCGCTCTCCGATGTCGCCTATTTCAAGGGCTCGTGGTTTCTGCGCACGCTGGAACAGCGCTTCGGCCGCGACACCTTCGACAACTACCTGAAGAACTACTTCAACCACTTCGCCTTCCAGAGCATCACCACCGAACAGATGCTCGCCTTCATGAAGCCGAACCTGATCGACAAATACCCCGGCAAGATGAGCTGGGACGAAGTGCAGGATTGGGTCTACGGCACCGACATTCCCAAGCATGCGCCGATGCCGGTGTCGCCGAACTTCGCCACGATCGACAAGGAACGCAGCGCCTTCCTTACCGGCACGCTGACGGCTGACAAGCTCGATGCCAAGGGTTGGAACACACAGGAATGGATGTACTTCCTCGATGGCATGCCGGATGCACCGCCGCTCGCCAAAATGCAGGAACTCGACGCGGCCTGGCATCTCACCGGCACACCGAATGCGGAAATCGGCATGCGCTGGTACGTGCACGCGATCAACGCTGGCGACAAGGCCGTCTGGCCGGCCGCAGCGGAACACATGACACGCATCGGCCGTCTTTACCTGACCATGCCGCTTTACGCGGCGCTGGTGAAGACGCCCGATGGCCTGGCGTTCGCCGAGCAGGTGTACGCCAAGGCAAAGAACGGCTATCACCCGCTTACGCAGCAGGCAGTTGAAGCCTTGTTTGTGAAAGCCAAAGCCGGCAAGCCGTAAACCATGCCCGCCATGCGCGTCGCCGATGCACGGATATCTCCCCATCCCGGCGAAAGCCGGGGTGAAGCATCGGCGATGTTGCGTTTACCGGCAAACCGTCTCTTTTGAGCGACACATACCAGACACCGTCTATTGCGAGTCACGGAAATGAGTACACCCGCAAATACCAATGCCCGCCCGCTCTGGCAGCGACTGTTGATCCGCCGCCTGAAATTCCTGGGGATCGTCGCCGCATTGCTGATCGTGCTGCTCGGCGGCAGCTACCTGTTCGCGCCGCAGTGGCTGATCAAGGCCGGCGCCCTGCGCGAAGCGATGAATGCCGGGCTGGAAAAACATTCGGTACAGGCCGGCGATACCAACTGGGTGTATTACGAAGGCGGCCAGGGGCCTACCATCGTGCTGCTGCACGGTTTCGCCGCCAACAAGGAAGTGTGGCTGAAAGTGGCGCCGATGCTGACCGCGCACTTCCGCGTGGTGATTCCTGATCTGCCGGGCTGGGGAGAGTCTTCGCGCATTCCCGGCGCCAGCTACAACATCGACAATCAGGCCGAGCGCCTGAACGATTTTGTGCAGACGCTACATCTGCAGCACGCCTTGTTCGTGGGCCATTCGATGGGCGGCGCGATCGCCGGCGTGTATGCCGCCGAGCATCCGCAGGATGTCGCCGAACTGGCTCTGGTCGACTCCTTCGGCCTGAAGTTCAAGGAGAACGATTTCGCCAAAGAGGCCATGGCGGGCAAGGATCCGTTTATCTATGACGACCGCGCCGGCTTCCTGCGCGCCACCTCGCTGGCCTTCGAACACGTGCCGCATATCCCGGGCCGCTTCATCGACGTGTTCGTGCAGGACAACATCAAGAATCGCGCCTTTATCGAGAACACCTTCAACGAACTGCGCGAACCCTCGCAGACCTTGGCGCTGCAGAATCGTCTCGACAAGCTCACCATGCCGACCCTCGGCATGTGGTGCCGCGAAGACAAGATCATTGACATCTCGGCGCTGGACAGCCTGCGCGATGGCCTGACGCATGCGCCGGCCATCAGCACCAGCATCCTCAACGGCTGCAATCACATGCCGCAGTTGGAAAAGCCGGAGGCGTTCTCGCAGGTCTTGACCAGCTTTGTGCTGGCTCATTGACCGGCAGCATCTTCATCGCCGCCACAAAACGGCTCTGCCTGCCTGTCTTCGCAGCACAGCAGAGCCGCTGCATTGAACGGAAACGGCCGGATGCCCGGGGATAGCCGGGCTAGCCGGTGCAATCAGCTAGCGGGCTTGAATGAATCCAGCTCTTCAGTTAGCCGGTAACTGCGGAAGCCGCTGGTGTTGTAGCTTTCTTCCACGGCCTTCACGTAGCGCTTGATCTCCGGCACATACCAGTAAGCGCGATAAATGCGCCCTGATATCACAGTATGAGGCAGGATGCGTTGACTCTGCATTGCCGCGGCGGCGCCCGTCTGGTTCGCCGAGGCGACGGACGCCACATTCACTCCCGGGGCGAGCTCGTTTGACCACTGCCCATCGCATTCGACCTTGAGCGCGTTGAACTTGCCGGCCGGCACCTGCACCTCTTCCCAACCGGTGACGGCGTATTTGCAATCGAAAGTGTGACTGACCAGTTTCGGATCGGGATGGGCCTGGATATAGCTCAACTCCCACTTCTTGCCCTCCTTCAACGGGAAGGACAACGGTTGGGAAACAATTTGCTGTTTGCCGTTGATGTCAACGGCATGGTTCCAGTCCAAACCACGCAGCTCTTCTTGCGGCGGCTGATTGGACCCCTTTTGGTTGAGCGTGACCAGTACACCGTCACCCATGACACGCTCTACCGATATTTCCTCGTCCTTTTGCGCCCACCCGTGCTGGCCGTTTTCGGTCGTATACGTGTAGACCCAGGTATCCCCTGTCTTGAGCGCAGGAGCATCTACCGAAGTCGCATAGGCGGAACCGCACAGCAGGCATGTGCCCAGCACAAACATCCATCGAGACATCGAAATTCCCCCTGGGACAATATCGGATTTAGTCTATTTGCCCACGTTGTGATCGTGAAGTGACCCCACTAATGGCCCCATCTTCCATGGGACATGGCAGGAATGCATCCGCAGGAAATTGCGGAAATTCTCCGCACTCAAAGCACCCATGGCACCAACGCCTTAACGCGCAGCATGTAATCGCGATACTGATCGCCAAACAGTTCGCACAGCCAGCGCTCTTCCAGACGCAATTTGCGCCAGAACGAAACACCGACAATAGCCGTGGCAAGCAAGGCACGCCACGCACCCACGGCGATCGCGCTGCCCAGAAAAGCCAGCAAGAGTCCGGTGTAAATGGGGTGGCGCACAATGCTGTAGGGGCCACGCACGATCAGCTCATGATCCTGCTTGAGCTGCACGACGCCACTCCAGTTGCGGCCAAGGATCACGCGTGCCCAACAGGTAAACGCCAGGCCCGCCACGGTGAGATAGAAACCGAGCCACACAATCCACTGCCTGGCCGGAACGAAGCGTTGGTCGAGGAAGGTCCCGCGCAACCATCCATACGAATCCCACAACAGCAACACCGCTACGATAATCGGCAGTACATATTTGCCGAAGCGCGAAGCGCTGGATTCAACCCGTACCGCAGCTTTTACACCGATGGCGCTCACGCACCAGTAGACCAGCCAAAGCAGCCAGGCCCCTGCGAACAATCCACCGGCAGAAGTCGACATAAGCACGCCCTTGAATGCAGTGGCGTCAGTCTATCCTTCTTGCAGCAGGATCATTCAATGCGCCCAAATGGAGCGCTCAATCGGCGACGTCGGCAATCAGCCTGTCCAGTTCCGCTTTCAGCGTGGCGCCGTTCTGGCGCAGCCAGTCGCGCTGTTCGCGCCAATCCGGAAAGATCGACTCGACATGCGCCCAGAATCGCGGCGAGTGATTGCGCACCTTCAGATGGCACAGTTCGTGTGCGAGCACGTAGCGCAAGGCCGCGGGTGGCGCCAGCGCCAAGGCCAGATCGAGATTGATGCGATCGCGCGTATCGAGGCTGCCCCACAGGCTTTTCATCGGGCGAATGCGCAGCGCCGTCGGCGCCAGCCCAAGTTGTGGGACGTAGCCGGCGAGCCAACGCGACACATCGCGACGGATCTGGTTTTCGAAATACGAAGCAAGCAGCCCACGCGCCACCGGCAATGCACGGCTGTGCGGACGCGGAATCTCCAGCGTGAGACCACCTTCGTACGCCGCGACGCGCGGATACGCACCTTCGTCCCAGTCCAGCGTCGTTATCTCACCGCGTAGCGGAAATTCGACCGATACACCGACACGCAGCGGCGGCAGCGGCTCGACCACCAGGTTGAGTTCGTCCAGTTTCTTCTCCAGCCAATCGGCGTTATGCCGGAGAAATGCGTTGACCTGTGACGGATGCGTGCCTTGCGGATAGGTGATGCGTGCGCCTTTCGGCGACACCGTCAGACGCAGACGCCGCGCGCGCGGATGCGATGCTTTGAGCACACGAATGGTGTTGCCGCTGGGGGTCGCCAACTCCAGCCAGTCGCCGTCGAGGTACGCCATGATCCTGCCTTCAGAACTACCGCCGGACGCCAAAAGAGCCCCCGGGCTCAAGCAGGATGTGGGGCGCGGGGCTCCATGCGCAAGGGTCTTTTTTGCCTCACCCCGGGAAGCTCGATCTGGCGCGCGTCTCAGCCATTATGGGACGCCTTGGCCGATGACAGGCAGGTTGCAGGAGAGCCTTCAGGCCCTCCTGGGACCGCATGCCCCGGCCCCGCCAAGCTGCCCCCACGCCCGCTCGGCGGCCTTGCGGCCGTCACGCCTTGGGTAGTGAAAAGATGGCCACGCAATCCATCCGTCGCCTGGCCACGCGAAGCTGTGCCGCAAGGTCCGCGTGAACGAAGAAAGCATCACTCTGGGCGAGGAAGACCGAACCACTCTTCCAATTTGCCCAGCAGACGCTCGAGCTCCAAGGTCAGCAAGGCAAACCGGGCGTCCATCTCCGCAGCGGCGTCCTGCTGGCTGTCGCCCAGCTCATCGAGCACGGCATCGAGGAATTTCAATTTGCGTACGACGAGGTCTTCGCCCAACACGAAGCTGATGCGATCGTCGAAGACCAGACCCAATTGAAACACCTGCTTGCCATTGCGCAGGTGTTCCTTCACTTCTTCCGCATCCAGATCCTGGCGACGGCAGCGGGCAATGGCGCCGGTGGCAGTGGCCGGATCGCGCAACTCGCATTCGTCACCCAGCACCAGGCCGCCCGGCAGGTTGCCATGCGCGAGCCAGTCGGTCATCAGCACGCGCGGCCCTTCTTCCGGCGCCAGCGGAACAGCGGGAAAACTGCCAAGCGCCTCGCGAACCTGCGTCAGCGCGTTTTCAGCGGATTTGCGGCTGGACGTATCAAGCACCAGCCAACCGCCCTTGCGATCGACATAAGCCGACATGCGCGAACTGCGCACGAACGCACGCGGCAACAATTCGGTGAGCAGATCCTCCTTGATGCGCTTGCGTTCGCGGCCACCAACCTTGCGCCCTTCTTCTTCGGCGATCTTTTGTACTTTGCGCTGCAATTCGTCATTGACCACCGCGGCCGGTAGCAATTTTTCCTCGCTGCCCACCGTGAGCAGGGTGCAGGCGTTGACGACGTGCGTCATCGCCGCCTCGTCACCACGGCCGACCGGCGGCACGAAGCCGCGCGTGCCCATTTCAAGCGGACCACAGGGCCGCAGGCGATGCTCGCCCAGTGCCTCTTCGAGGCGCTTCAGATCGTCGGCAACAGCGGCAGAAAAGCGGAATAACGTGAGGTTGCGGAAAAACATGCAGGATCCGGTTCGCGAATATCTGTCGTTCCGGCACAGCTGGGGACCCAGTGGCTTCTTGTGCAGAGCCCAAGGACACTGGGCCCCGGTCTACGCCGGGGCGACGATGGTGAAGTGTTAGCGAATGACAGCTGCGACGGCAGCGACCACGTTATCGAGGTTGCCGCGGTTGAGCGCCGCCACGCAGATACGTCCGGTGCCGATGGCGTAGATCGCGTGCTCTTCACGCAGACGATCCACTTGCGCCTTGCTCAAGCCGGAGTAGGAGAACATGCCTGCCTGCTGCTGGATGAATCCGAATTGCGCCGCGCCCTGCGCCGCCAACCCCTGCACCATGCCGGCACGCATCGCGTGAATGCGTTCGCGCATTTCCGTCAGCTCCTGTTCCCACAGCGCACGCAATTCCGCACTGTTGAGTACGCCGGCGACCAGTGCGCCGCCATGCGTCGATGGGCTGGAGTAGATCGAGCGGATGATGCGCTTGACCAGCGACTGCACGCGCAGCGCTTCTTCGCGATTGGCGCCAACGATCGACAACGCACCCACGCGCTCGCCGTACAGCGAGAACGACTTGGAGTACGAGTTGGCCACCACGAACGATTCAATCCCGGATTCGGCAAACAGGCGCACCGCCGTGGCATCCGCGTCGATGCCCTTGTCGAAGCCTTGATAGGCCATGTCGATGAAGGGCAGCAAGCCGCGATCCTTGACCAGCGCCACCACCTGCTTCCACTGCTCGGCCGAGAGGTCGACGCCGGTAGGGTTATGGCAACAGGCGTGCAGCAGCACGACCGTACCCGGCTCCAGCTTGCCGAGATCGGCGAGCATGCCCGCGAAATCCAGGCCATGCGTGGCGGCATCGTAATAGGCGTAATCCACCACGTCGAAACCCGCGGCATTGAAAACGACGCGATGGTTTTCCCAGCTCGGACTGCTGATCACCACCTTGGCCTTGGGCAGCGCCTTGCGCAGCAGCTCGGCGCCCACGCGCAGTGCACCGCTACCGCCAATCGTCTGCGAGGTGGCAACGCGGCCAGCGGCCAGCAGTGGCGACTCCGCGCCGAACACCAGCTTCTGCGTAGCCTGGTTGTAGGCCGGCAGGCCGTCGATCGGCAGATAGCCGCGCGGCTTGGCTTCGCGCGCCAGCGCTTCCTCGACTTCGCGCACGGCGCGCAGCAGCGGGATGCGGCCGGTCTCGTCGTAATAAATGCCAACGCCCAGATTCACTTTGCCGGGACGGCTGTCGGCCACAAAAGCTTCGGTGAGTCCCAGGATCGGATCGCCCGGGGTCATTTCAACGGATGCAAAGAGGGACACGGCTTTACTCGATTAAAGGGGATGAAAGTATGGACGTCCAAACGCCCGCCTGACTTCTAATTATGGTCGCCTTCGGTTCCCGCGAGCCAGCCATGAACATCGGCCCGCCTGGCGCCCTCGCGGGAACCAAGCGAAGCGAAGTCGAACAGCTGGCGATCCGCCAATTGCGAGGGCGCCACATTGCCCAGTGCGCGAAACATGGTTTCACTGCGTCCGGGATACTGGCGCTCCCACTCATGCAACATGCGGCTGACAGCTTTACGCTGCAGGTTGTCCTGCGAACCGCAGAGATTACAGGGAATGATCGGAAACTGCCTGTGCGCAGCATAGTCCGCGATGTCGCTTTCCTTACAGTAAGCGAGCGGACGAATGACAACGTGACTGCCATCGTCCGAGCGCAGCTTCGGCGGCATGGCCTTCAGGCTGCCCTGGTAAAAAAGATTGAGGAAGAACGTACCAAGGATGTCGTCGCGATGATGGCCCAGCGCGATCTTGGTGATGCCGTTCGCCGCCGCCCAGGAATAGAGCGCGCCGCGCCGCAGGCGCGAGCACAGGCTGCACATGGTCTTGCCTTCGGGGATGACCCGCGTGACCGTGCTGTAGGTGTCCTGCTCGATAATATGAAAGGGAATCCCTCGTCCGGCGAGATATTCCGGCAGCACGTGCGCGGGAAACCCTGGCTGCTTCTGATCCAGGTTCACCGCGATCAAGTCGAAACGAACCGGCGCCTTGGCCTGCAAAGACAGCAGGATGTCCAGCATCGTGTACGAATCCTTGCCACCGGACAGGCACACCATCACCTTGTCCCCGTCCTCGATCATGTTGAAATCGGCAACCGCCTGGCCAACCTGATGGCGCAGGCGCTTGGCCAGCTTGCCGGCCTCATAGACCTGCTTGCGGGCGACTTCGGGTGGAACGACCTCAGATCGGGCGGACATGGCGGCAACATCACGGCGGGCAAGCGCCCTATTGTACCCATCCCACCCGCCCCATTCCGGCGCGCTACAATCTGGCTTCTACCGCCGCCCTTGCGATTTGTCCGCCATGCAGGCCCAGGATCCGACCCAGATTGCTCACCTTCTGGCCGAACTACGTCAGGAGCATCGCGACCTGGACGCAGCCATCGAGCAGCTCGCCACCTCGCTCGGCTGCGACGAGCTGCAGATCACCCGCATGAAGAAACGCAAGCTGCTGCTGAAGGACACCATCGCGCGGCTGGAAAGCAAACTCATCCCTGATCTTGACGCCTGAGGCCCGCGCCTGGCTTGTGCTATTCCTTAAGCCCTGCCCGAGTCCCCTGCCCGAACATGCCGACACTTGCCCCAGTCTCCCTCCAGGACGATCACGTCCTGCTCGAACCTCTCGGCCTGCACCACGCACCCGAGCTTGAAGCCGCCGCCACCGATGGCGAGCTGTGGAAGCTATGGTTCACCAGCGCACCCGCGCCCGGCCAGGTCGCGGCCTATATCCAGAAAGCCCTGGATGGCCTGGCCGCCGACACCATGCTGCCCTTTGCGGTGCGCGAGAAAACCAGCGGCGAGATCGTCGGCACCACACGGTTCTATGAATTCAAGCCGGAGCTGCCACGTATCGCGATCGGCTACACCTGGTATGCCAAGCGCTGGCAGAAAAGCCATTTGAATACCGCGTGCAAGCGATTGTTGCTCAAGCATGCTTTCGAATCGCTGGACTGCGTGGCGGTCGAGTTCCACACCGATCGGCGCAATCTCGATTCACAGCGCGCGATCGAGCGCCTCGGCGCCCAGCGCGATGGCGTACTGCGCGCCCATATGCGGCGGCCGGATGGCAGCCTGCGCGACACGGTGTTCTATTCGATCATCGCCAGCGAATGGCCGGACGTGCAGCGCTGGCTGGACCTGCGACTGACCAGGCTTACGGCATAGGGATGCTCTGATCAATTCTGCGCGGGCGTCACCCGTCCTGTCTGTTCGCAGGCCATAGGCACGTCGGCGCACGCGGGGAGGGTACATGGAGGTACCCGGCCTTGAGGAGCGAGGAAGGCAGACTGGCTGTCTGTCGAGACGACGGACCGCACGCGGGGAGAGTACATGGATGTACTCGGCCTTGAGGAGCGAGGAAGGCATGCGGACAGACAGGACTGGCCCCAACGTATTGAATTTAAAATGACGGGGTGATGTCCACGCAGAATTGATCAGAGCATCCCTGGGGCTCAGAGTAGACGATTGAGCAGGCGATCCAGGCGTACGCGGCGCAACCGGCGCAACAGGGTGCGCACTTCGGCCGGGTAACGGCGCGGGTTGTCCAGCACGTGATAGTCCTCAAGCCGTGTGGCATGACGGCGTAGACCTTCCCACTCGGCCTCATGTTGCGCGGCAAGCCGGCGCGCGGGGTCACGCAACACCAGACCATTTTCCAGATCCAGCGCCCACGCACGCGGGTTGAGATTGTTGCCCGTGATCACGGCAACCTCGTCGTCGATCAACAGGCCTTTGACGTGATAGCTGTTGTCACCATCGTGCCAAAGCCACAGGTTGAGCTGTCCACGCGCGATATGCGAACGGTGCGCGCGCGCAAACCGGCGCAAGTTGCTTTCATACAGATAGGGCAACAGACCGATCTTGCGGAATGGCTCACCAGGCGGGATATAGAAATCGTTGGCCGTCTTGTCCCCTACCATGATGTCGATGGTGCAGCCACGCCGCAGCAACTGACCCAATACCGCTCGCACGGGCCTGGGCAGATTGAAGTACGGCGTAAACAACACCACGCGCCGTCGTGCATGGCGCAACAACATCAACAAGACGTCGTTGAGCCGATTGTCATGGCGGCCAAAACCCACCAACGGCGTCACTGCGACATCGCCCTCGGAAAGCGGTTCCTGCGGCACGTGGTAATGCGCGCGCTGCAACTGCCGACGCAAATGGCGGATCGCATTCTGCATATCGCGCGTTGCAGACAACGACCGCACGTCGAGCCGATGTACGGCGTCGCTATCGCGCAAATAGCGCCGCACGAAGTCGGCCATGCTTTCGGCCAGTCCGGCATGCCGGACGAGATGGTAGCGATCAAGCCGGTAACGTCCCTGCCGGGCCAGATAGACATCATTGATGCTGGCGCCGCTATAGAGCACGGCATCGTCAACGACAAAACCCTTCAGATGCAGCACGCCGAACAGCTCGCGATTCTGGATCGGCACGCCGTAAATCGCGACGCCATCGCCGAAGCGCGCGGGATACTCACGATACATGGCCGCGTTGCCTTCGCTGGCTGCCTTGCCGATCAGGCCGCGCCGTGCGCGATGCCAGTCGACATAGACTTCGATCTCCACCTCAGGCCGCGCCTGGTGCATCGCATAAAGGGCATCGAGCACCTCACGTCCCGCTTGATCGTCCTGCAGATAAAGTGCAACCAGCACGATGCGCCGACGGGCCTGCGCAATCAGCGTCATCAAGGTATCGTGAAAGGCAACCGGCCCCTCCAGCGTCTGCAGCGATCCAGCGGGCACCGCAAAGGCAGGCAAGTTTTGCGGCCTCGGCTTCGAAAAGCGGCCCAGCGGCAACAAACGTCGCGCAAGACGGCGGGCAAGTGGTGGGTGGCGGACATTCATGCCGCCATGTTAGCCGGTTCATTGGAATGTCCCGCACTGCACCGCGCCCTAAGCCATGCTGGCCATGGACTTCTTGAGCAGCCTGATCAATTCGTCCATTTCACCCGGTGCAAACGGCCGTAGATAGTCGTGGGCCATGGTATTGATGACGGGCAAGATGGCTTCCATCAATGTCACCCCCTCTTCGTCCAGGCTCACCATGACTTTGCGCCGGTCAGCATGGCCATGGCCGCGTGCGACCAGTGAGCGCCCGTGCAACTCCTGGACGAGCCGACTGACCTGGCTATATGGCTCGCCGATGGTGCTGCACAGCTCCGCGAGAGACATGGCGTGACCTTCACTGCCATAGAGCGCCGCGAGCACGCTGTATTCCAGATAAGTGAGGCCCCAGGTCTTTACCAGGGCTTGAGCGGCCTTGCTCAGATGCCAGCTCGCCAGCTTCATCATGCGCAAGAACAAGGCGAGTTCGGACGGAAAGTCCGGATGCTGGCGGCTGATATTGGCGACATGTTGCTCGATCAGGGCTAGGGCTTTTAAGGACATGGACATGAGTAAGAAGAGATAGTGAATTCGCCTCATCTTGATACGCCTCATGGCGCGTCGTTAATGTCCGATCGGTGCAAATTCTTGTGGGCCTACGCCGCGTTGAGGCGGAGTCCTTGTGCAAACCGGGCATTCATGACTGGCACAGCGATTTGATTTGGCGTGATCAGCGCCACTCTTTTTGGTTACTGATGAAACGAATTAGTCCGAATGAGTCGCTCCGATATGGACGTCCATCCGTCCAATCGGGCCTCCAAAGACAGATCGGAAAAATTTTCATAAAAAAATGATTGACAGCTTGTAATGGCGTGCCTTAGGGTCGACGACATGCCGCAACGCAACAGCCACTGCACCATGACCTGCGCGATCCGACCTCCTTCGGACATCGCCATGCTGCACCTCGGCGGCCTCCTTCTTATTTCCCTTGTACTCGTACTCCTTATTACCAACGGAGGTGCGGGCTGAGGGCGTGTGTCCAGGTAGAGCAAAAATAACCTAGATACCCCAAAGAACCCCGCACCCGACAAGGATGCGGGGTTTTTTGTTGCCCTCGGCGCCGCCCAAAAACGGAGCCAGGCATGACGACTGAAACAACCCACTCCAACGAAGCCGACGACGGCAACGAAAGCGCCGAAGACCACGTACGCATCTTCGACACCACCTTGCGCGATGGCGAACAAGCCCCCGGTTTTTCCATGGATCGGCGCGCAAAATTGTGCATGGCACAAGCCCTGGAAACGCTTGGCGTGGACATCCTGGAGGCCGGTTTTCCACAGGCTTCACCTGACGATTTCGCCGCGGTCGACGAGATCGCGCGAACCTTGCGCAATACCGCCGTGTGCGCGTTGGCGCGATGTCAAACCGGCGATATCGACACTGCCGCACGCGCACTGGAAGGCGCCAGACACTCACGCATCCACCTGTTTCTCTCCACCAGCCCACTGCACCGCGAGCACAAGCTCGGCATGAGCAGGCAGCAGGTACTGGAAACCGCGATCGCTTCGATCGAGCATGCACGCAGATATTGCGCAGACATCGAATTTTCCGCCGAAGATGCCTTGCGCACCGAGCCGGAATTCCTGGTTGAAATCTTCAGCGCCGCGATCGCCGCCGGCGCCACCACCCTCAACGCACCCGACACCGTCGGCTACACCACGCCCGCGGAGATGGTGGAGCTTTTCACCTACCTGCGCCGCAACGTGCGCGATGCCCACAAGGCAGTGTTCTCCGCTCACTGCCATGATGATCTGGGCATGGCGGTCGCCAACAGTCTCGCGGCCGTGAGCGCCGGTGCACGCCAGGTGGAGTGCACCATCAATGGCATCGGTGAGCGCGCCGGCAACGCGGCACTGGAAGAAATCGTGATGGCGCTGAAAGTGCGCGCACCGCACTTCAACCTGCAGACGCGCATCGACACCCGCAAGCTGTATCCAACGTCGCGGCTGCTGACCCAGCTGACCGGGCAGGCCGTCCCCCGCAACAAGGCCGTCGTGGGCGAAAACGCCTTTGCGCATGAATCGGGCATCCATCAGCACGGCATGCTCAAGCACCGCAGCACCTACGAAATCATGCGCCCGCAGGATGTCGGCATTGCCGAGACCACCCTGGTGCTTGGCAAGCATTCCGGCCGCCATGCGCTGCGCCAGCGCCTGGAAACACTCGGTCACATGGTGGACGAAGTCGCCATGGATGGCATCTTCAAGCGCTTCAAGGCCCTCGCCGATCGCAAACGCGATATCCGCGACGAGGATCTGGAAGCGATCGCACTGGGTCAGGATCCGGATGCCACCGGCCCGTGGCATCTCACCCAGCTCAATACCAGTTCACACCTGGGCGGCAGCGCGTCGGCCACGGTGAAACTGAGTCACGAGAATGGTCGTGAAATCGGCGAAGCCGCGATCGGCGATGGTCCGGTCGACGCCGTGCTGCGCGCGATCGAGCGCGCCACCGGCACCGACATGCAGCTGACCCGCTTCCAGGTGCGCGCCATCAGCGAAGGCGGCGATGCACAAGGCCATGCGCAACTCACCGCACGTCACGCTCAGCGCGATTGGAACGGCAGCAGCGTGAGCACCGACATCATCGAGGCCACTGCGCACGCCGCGCTGGCCATCGTCAATCGCATCGAGCGGCAGGGTGGTGAACGCGCCGCCTATGCGCCGACTAAAGCGCTCGGTCATGGACGACCACCGTCTGATCTTCGGGCACAGGGACGCACGCAACCGGAGACCTCCGCATGAACACACCCTTCCTTTGGCACAACGGGCGCATCAAGCCCTGGGCGGAGGCGACCGTCCACGTCAGCACGCACGCGCTGCATTACGGCTCGTCCGTCTTCGAGGGCGAGCGTGTGTACGCCACGCCGGAAGGTCCCGCGTATTTCCGCCTCGCCGATCACACCCGCCGCCTGTTCGAGTCGGCACGGGTGTACGACATCGACATCGGCTACAGCGAAGACGAGATCAATCAGGCTTGCATGGACGTGATTCGCACCAATCGGATGGCCTCCGCCTATGTGCGGCCCATCGTGTTTCGCGGCGTCGGCGGGCTCGGCGTCCTCCCCAGAGACGGTGCGCCCGTCGACGTTGCGATCATGGCGATGGAATGGGGTGCGTATCTGGGAGAGGCCGCTGAAGTCGGCGCGGACGTCTGCGTGTCGTCCTGGCATCGCCCGGCACCCAACACGCTTCCGAGCTGGGCGAAAGCCGGCGGTAATTACCTGAGCAGCCAGCTGATCGGCCTGGAAGCGCGCCGCGGCGGTTATGACGAAGGCATCGCGCTGGGTTCGAACAGCCTGTTGAGCGAAGGCGCGGGTGAAAACCTGTTCCTGGTCAAGCGCGGCAAGTTGCTCACGCCACCTTCCAGCGCCGGCATTCTCGCGGGCATCACGCGTGACACGGTCATCACGCTGGCCAGCGACCTGGGCATCCCGTGTGAAGAACGCGACCTGCCACGCGAAGCGCTGTACTCCGCTGATGAAGTGTTCATGACCGGCACCGCCGCAGAAATCACCCCGGTGCGCTCGGTCGATCGCAAGAACATCGGCAACGGCACGCCCGGGCCGATCACGCGCAGCTTGCGCGACGCGTTTTTCGGCCTGTTCGACGGTCGCACCCGGGACCGCTACGGCTGGCTGACGTTGGTCAATGCGGTCATCCCTGACCGCGAATGTCAAACGGCGGCCAGCCATGGCCGCACTTCTCAAAAAGAGCGGACCACAGCATGACTCCTCGCACGCTATTTGAAAAAATCTGGGACGCCCACGTCGTCGCGCCCGAAACCGCCGACACACCGTCGGTGCTGTACATCGATCTGCACCTGGTGCACGAAGTCACCTCGCCGCAGGCCTTCAGTGAGCTGCGTTCGCGCGGCCTGAAGCTGCGCCGTCCGGATCGCACGCTGGCCACGCTCGACCATTCCACCCCCACCCTGCCGCCACAAGCCGATGGCGAGCGCCCGTATGCAAATGCCGAGGCCAAGGCACAGGTCGCGCAACTGGAAGCCAATTGCCGCGAATTCGGTGTGCAGTTGTACGGTTGGGACAGCAGCGATCGCGGCATCGTGCATGTGATCGGCCCAGAACTCGGTGCTACGCAGCCGGGCATGACCATTGTCTGCGGCGACAGCCACACCTCCACGCATGGCGCTTTCGGCGCACTGGCGTTCGGTATCGGCACCACCGAAGTCGGCCATGTGATGGCAACGCAGTGCCTGTTGCAACGCAAGCCGAATACCTTCGCCATCCATGTCGACGGCAAGTTGCCGCGCGGTGTCGGCGCGAAAGACCTGATCCTGCACATCATCGGCCGGATCGGCGTGGATGGCGGCACCGGCCACGTGCTGGAATACCGCGGCGAAGCCATCGAAGCACTATCGATGGAAGAGCGCATGACAGTGTGCAACATGTCGATCGAAGCCGGCGCGCGTGCCGGCCTGATTGCGCCGGATGAAACCACGTTCGCCTGGCTGCAAGGACGTCCCAAAGCACCGCAAGGCATCGCATGGGAAACAGCCATGCGGCATTGGCGTGCGCTACGCAGCGATGAAGGCGCCAGCTACGACCGGGAAGTGCGCATCGACGCCAGCCAGATTCGTCCCACCGTCACCTACGGCACCCATCCGGGTATGGCGATTGCGATGGACACGCCCGTCCCCGTCCCGCGCAATCCGGTGGAACAACGCGCACTCGATTACATGCAGGCAAAGCCGAACCGGCCGATGCAGGGCACCTCTGTCGACGTGGTGTTTGTCGGCAGCTGCACCAATTCGCGTCTGTCGGATCTACGCGAGGCGGCCAATGTGCTGCGTGGCCGGCATGTTGCCGAGGGTGTACGCATGCTGGTCGTTCCCGGTTCTGAAGCTGTGCGACGCGATGCCGAACGTGAAGGCTTGCACGAAGTATTTCTTGCCGCCGGTGCGGAATGGCGCATTCCGGGTTGCTCGATGTGCATCGCCATGAACGGCGATCTCGCGCAGCCGGGCCAACTGGTGGTGAGCACCTCCAACCGAAACTTCGAAGGACGCCAGGGCAAGGGCGCACGCACCGTGCTGGCGAGCCCCGCCACCGCTGCCGCATCTGCGATTGCCGGCGCGATCGCCGATCCACGCGAGTACCTGACGGAGGTGGCTGCATGAAACCCATAAACCGGATCCACTCGCGCACCGCTGTCCTGTGCGACGAAAACATCGACACCGACCGCATCATCCCCGCACGTTTCCTCACCACCACCGAACGCGCGGGTCTGGGCAAGTTCTGCTTCAACGACTGGCGCTATCGCCAGGACCGCAGCGACAACCCGGATTTCCCGCTCAACAAGCCCAGCGCGCACGGCTGCGCCATCCTGGTTGCCGGCCGCAATTTCGGCTGCGGCTCCTCACGCGAGCACGCACCGTGGGCGCTGCTGGATTACGGCATCCAGGCCGTGCTGTGCAGCGAGATCGCGGACATCTTCCGCGGCAATGCACTGAAGAACGGCCTGCTCGCCATCGTGCTGGATGAAGCAGAGCACCGCTGGCTGCTGCAGAACCCTGGCATTGAACTGTCCATCGACGTGCGCGAGCAGGTCATCCAGCTACCGGATGGTGGACATATCCGCTTCCAGCTCGAGCCCTTCGCGCGGCACTGCCTGCTCGATGGCGTCGACCAGCTTGGCTTCCTGCTGCAGCACGACCAGGCCATCACCCACTACGAACATCAACAGGAGAAGGCGGCATGAAGGCTCGCATCGTTACCCTGCCCGGCGACGGCGTAGGTCCGGAAGTTACCGACGCGGCCGTGGCCGTACTGCAAGCCGTTGCCGAGCGCAGCGGACACACCTTCGCGTTCGCCTCGCACCTCATTGGTGGTTGCGCGATCGACGCCACCGGCGAGCCGCTGCCCGCCGCTACGCTGGAAGCGTGCAAGAATGCCGATGCGGTTTTTCTCGGCGCAGTGGGTGGACCGAAGTGGTCCGATCCGCACGCCAAAGTACGCCCCGAACAAGGCTTGCTGGCACTGCGCGCCGCACTCGGCGTATTCGCCAACCTGCGCCCGTTGCAGGTGCATCCCGCGCTGGCGTCGCTGTCGCCGCTGAAGAACGAAAAGCTCAAGCACGTGGACGTGCTGTTCGTACGTGAACTGACCGGCGGCGCGTACTTCGGCGCGAAGACACGCACCGTCGATGCGGCAACGGATGAATGCAAATACACCGTCGCCGAAGTCGAACGCGTCACGCGCCGCGCCTTCGAGCTGGCGCGTGAGCGCCGTCAGCATGTCACTTCGGTAGACAAGGCCAACGTGCTTGAAACATCGCGCCTGTGGCGCAGCACCGTTACGCGCATTGCCGCCGAATACCCGGATGTAAAGCTGGAACACCAGCTGGTCGACTCCATGGCCATGCTGCTGCTGACTCAGCCTGGGCGCTATGACGTGGTGGTCACCGAAAACCTGTTCGGCGACATCCTCACCGACGAAGCGGCCGCGCTCGCCGGCTCGCTCGGTCTGCTGCCCTCCGCCTCGCTGGGCGTAGGCAAGGTCGGTTTGTACGAACCCATTCATGGTTCTGCACCGGACATCGCCGGCCAGAACGTAGCCAATCCGCTGGGCGCAATCCTTTCCGGCGCGCTACTGCTGCGTCACTCGCTTGGTCTGGAGATTGAAGCGACCACCATCGAGGCGGCCGTGGCGCATGTGCTGACCAACGGCCCACACAGCCGCGACATCGGCGGCAAGGCCAGCACCAGCGAGATGTGCGATGCGGTGATCGCCGCGCTGGACGATGTCGCCACGCCCGCCTTTCTGTGCGGCCTGCGTGCCTGTGGTTAAGCGAGGACATGATGCGCAGTGATCTGATCAAAACCGGCCCCGACCGCGCCCCGGCACGCGCCATGCTGCGCGCCACCGGCTTGCAGGACGGGGATATCGCTAAACCGCTGATTGCCGTCGTACATACCTGGTCCAACGTCAGTCCGTGCAATCTCAACCTGCGCGAACTGGCTGAGCATGTGTCCGCGGGCATTCGCGCCGCGGGCGGCACGCCGATCGAGTTCAACACGATCGCCGTCACCGACGGCATCGCGATGGGCACGCCCGGCATGCGGGCGTCGTTGATCAGCCGCGAAGTCATCACCGATTCGATCGAGCTGGCCGTGGATGGCCACTGCCTCGACGCAATGGTGGTGCTATGCGGTTGCGACAAAACCATTCCGGCCGCGGCGATGGCCATGGCGCGCTTGAACATCCCGGCGGTTGCGCTGTACGGCGGCAGCATCGCGCATGGCAATCACAACAATCACCCGATCACCATCCAGCAGGTGTTCGAAGCGGTTGGTGCGCACGGCGCAGGCAAGATCGACGATGCCGAGCTGACCGCGGTGGAAAAAGATGCCTGCCCCGGTGCCGGCGCATGCGGCGGCCAGTTCACCGCCAACACCATGGCGATGGTGCTGCAAGCATTGGGCTTGTCGCCGATGGGCTTCAACGATATTCCCGCGACCCATCCGGCCAAGGCGCACGCTGCCTTCCGTTGCGGTGAACTGGTCATGGATTGCCTGCACAAACAGCGTAAACCGCTGGATATCCTCACGACAACCGCGTTTCGCAATGCGGCGCGCATGGTTGCCGCCACGGCCGGCTCCACCAATGCGGTACTGCACTTGCTGGCGATTGCACGCGAAGCCAACGTACCCTGGACGATCGAGGATTTCGAACCGGCGTCGGTGCACACGCCAGTGATTGCCGACTTGATGCCGGGCGGCCGCTACACCGCCGTCGAGCTGTTCGGCGCGGGCGGCAGCGCGCGCGTCGCGCAGGAATTAATCGCCGCGAACATGCTCGAAGACGGACCCACCGTCACCGGCCGCAGCCTGTATGAAGAATGTGCTGCCGCGCCGCGTGCCGACCAGCAGGACGTGGTGCATCCCGTCAGCACGCCGCTGAAACCACGTGGTGGCTATTCGATCCTGTACGGCAATCTCGCGCCGGAAGGTTGCATCCTGAAACTTGCCGGCAAGGGCGCCAATCATTTTGAAGGCGTCGCACGCGTGTTCGAAAGCGAGGAAGAGGCTTTCGCCGCGGTACAAGGCGGCAAGATCAAGCCCGGCGACGTCATCGTCATTCGCAACGAAGGTCCCGCCGGCGGTCCCGGCATGCGTGAAATGCTCGGCGTAACGGCGGCGCTGGTCGGCCGCGGCCTTGGCAACGATGTCGGCCTGATCACCGATGGCCGCTTCTCCGGTGCCACGCACGGTTTCATGGTCGGCCACATCGCACCGGAAGCCGTACGTGGCGGGCCGATTGCGCTGCTGCGCGATGGCGATCGCATCGTCATCGACGGCGATCGTCGTGAGCTGCGCACCGACGCCGACCTGGACAGCCGTCGCGCCGAATGGAAGGTGCCACCCGCGAAAGTCACCCACGGCGCGCTCGCCAAATACGCACGTCTCGTCGGGTCCGCCTCGGATGGTGCGACCACGCATCCACGCAGCACTGTAGCCACCCCTCATCCCGTTCAACGACACACGCCCGATAAAACAGGAGTTACCGCATGACTACCGCCACCACCGACACACTCGCCAAAGCGCGCATCGCCGTTCTCGGCTACGGCAGCCAGGGCCGCGCACACGCGCTCAACCTCAAGGACTCCGGCCTGGATGTCGTGGTTGGACTGCGTCCCAACGGTCCCACCTGGCACAAGGCCGTCGCTGACGGTTTTCATGTGGCCGAACCGGCCGAGGCGGTGCGTGGCGCCGACCTAGTTGCGGTGCTGACACCGGACATGGTGCAGCCCACGCTGTACAAGCAAGCGATCGAGCCAAACATCAAGGCCGGCGCGGCGCTGCTGTTCGCGCATGGCTTCAATGTGCACTTCAAGCAGATCGAGCCGCGCACGGATATCGACGTCATTCTCGTTGCGCCCAAGGGCCCGGGCGCGCTGGTGCGTAGCGAATACGAACGCGGCCGCGGCGTGCCTTGCGTATATGCCGTGCACCAGGACGCCAGCGGTCACGCCGAGGAAAAAGCCACCGCATACGCGGCCGGTATTGGTGGCGCCCGCGCGATGTTGATCAAGACCGATTTCAAGGAAGAAACCGAAACCGATCTGTTCGGCGAACAGGCCGTGCTGTGCGGCGGCGCCAGCGAGCTGGTGGTGAAGGGTTTCGAAACCCTGGTGGAAGCGGGCTATCAGCCCGAGATCGCCTATTACGAAGTACTGCACGAGCTGAAGCTGATTGTAGACCTGTTCTACGAAGGCGGCATCACGCGCATGTTGGAGTTCGTGTCAGAAACCGCGCAGTACGGCGACTACATCAGCGGCCCGCGGGTGGTGGATGCAGCGACCAAGGAGCGCATGAAGGGCGTGCTGAAGGACATCCAGGATGGCACGTTTGCGCGCAACTGGATCGCCGAATACCAGGCGGGCCTGCCCAACTACAAGCGTCTGAAGCAGGCGGATCTGGAGCATCCGATCGAGCAGGTCGGCGCCAAGCTGCGCGCACGCATGGCGTGGCTGCAGAGCGGCGCAAAAACCAGCCAGGCACCGCTGAAGAAAGTGGGTTAAACCCATGTGGCGCTCTCCCACGTCCCCCATCCTCCGGCGGGAGAGCGCCACATGGACCTTTACAGGATCATGCCGATGAAACGCTTTCACATAGCACTGGCCGTACGTGATCTCGCGGCATCGATTGCCGACTACAGCACACGTCTCGGACAGCAGCCGAATGCCGTCGTCGCTGGCAAATACGCCATGTGGCGCACTGAGCTGCTGAATTTCTCGATCAACCAGAACCCCGAGCGTACCGGCCAGTTGCGGCATATCGGATTCGAGGATGACGGCGCTGAAGGCTTTATCAGCACACCGGACGTGAATGGCATCGAGTGGGAACACTTTTCTGCTCAAGCGCAGGACGAGCGCACCCTGGAGATGTACGGCATACCGGTCAGCGCCTGAAGCCTTTTGGTAACACCCGGATCATCGGCTCACAACAAGACAACGACACACGCTTTGAAAAACACCAGGGACTGACGTGAACATGCCATTGCCGAAACCTTTGTTCGCCGCCGATGCCATTCCGGGCAACGCGCGCCATCCGCTCGCAGGAAAGGACCTGAGCGGTGCGGATGTCGTCGTACAAGTTCTGGCTGAACAAGGGGTCGACGTACTCTTCGGCTATTCCGGTGGGGCGATCCTGCCTGTCTACGACGCCATTTTCCGGCATAACGCCGAGCACCCGAATCCCGATGACAGCGAACCGATGCCGCTGATCGTGCCGGCCAACGAACAAGGTGCGGGCTTCATGGCTTCCGGTTACGCGCGTGCGTCCGGCAAGGTCGGCGTGGCGGTGGTCACCTCCGGCCCGGGCGCGACCAATATGGTGACACCGGTGCGCGATTCGACTGCCGATTCGATTCCGATGATCGTGATCTGCGGCCAGGTCGCGACGCAGGCGATCGGCAGCGACGCCTTCCAGGAAGCGCCAATCAGCAACATCATGGGCTCCTGCGCCAAGCATGTCTTTCTGGTGACCGAGGCATCGCAGCTGGAAGTCACCATGCGTACGGCTTTCACCATCGCACGCAGCGGACGCCCCGGCCCGGTGGTGGTGGATGTGCCGAAGGATATCCAGAACGCCATCATCCGCTTTCAGGGCGAGGGTGAGCTGCCCCTTCCCGGTTATCGCGCACGCCTGCGCGCGATTGAACAGGCCACGCTCAGTGATGCGCAATGCGCGAGCTTTTTCGCGGCGTTGTCACGCGCAAAGCATCCGTTGATCTACGCCGGAGGCGGCATCATCGCCAGCGGTGCGGCATCGGTGCTGCGTACATTCGTCGACCGTTTCGGCCTGCCGGTCACGACCACCCTGATGGGCATCGGCGGCTACGACACCACCGATCCGCTGGCGCTGCACATGCTCGGCATGCACGGCACCGCCTACGCGAATTACGCGGTGGAAGATTGCGACTTTCTGCTCGCGCTGGGCGCACGCTTCGATGACCGCGTCGCGGGCGTCCCTGCGCAATTCGCGCCAAAAGCGAAGTTCATCGCGCACATCGACATCGATCCGGCCGAGATCGACAAGGTCAAGCACGCGGACTGGCATCATGTGGGACCGTTGGATCGCGCGCTGCAACGACTGGCGGAATACGGCAAGGCAAACCATCCGTCACCTTGCCTGACTGAGTGGCATACGCATATCGCGTCGCTCAAGCATACCCACGCCATGAACTACGATCGCGACAGCGCGCTGATTCAGCCTTACGCCGTACTGGAGGAGATCAATCGGCATACGCAAGGCCACGCCATCATCAGTACCGGTGTGGGCCAGCATCAGATGTGGGCGGCGCAGTACCTGGATTTCCGCGAGCCACGGCATTGGCTCACCTCAGGCTCCATGGGCACGATGGGCTTCGGCCTGCCCGCCGCGATCGGCGCGCAATTTGCCCGGCGCGATGCGCTGGTCATCGATATCGACGGTGACGCCAGTATCCGCATGAACCTGGGTGAGCTGGAAACCGTGACCACCTACGGCCTGCCGCTGAAGATCGTCGTGCTCAACAACGTCGGCGACGGCATGGTGCGGCAGTGGCAAAAGCTGTTTTTCAAGGGCCGTTTTGCCTCATCCGACAAGAGCCTGCATCGCAAGGATTTCGTACGCGCCGCCGAAGCCGACGGTTTCGCCTGGGCGCGGCGACTGGAACACCGCGAAGACCTGGCCGACACGATCGCCGCGTTTCTGGCGTTCGACGGCCCGGCCTTTCTGGAGGTGATGATCGACCCGGATGCCGGCGTCTATCCCATGGTCGGCCCCGGCGCCAATTACTCGCAAATGATTACCGGCGATTTCATTCCCTCGCGCGCGGTTTCGCACACCGGCGAAACCGCCGCTTCCGACAGCTTCTGACCCGCAACGAACCACTGAACTGGACCTGCCCATGCAACACACGCTTTCCATCCTTCTGCAGAACGAAGCCGGTGCGCTGGTGCGCGTGGCAGGTCTGTTTGCCGCACGCGGCCACAATATCGACACGCTGACGGTGGCCGCCACCACCGACCCGGCCGTTTCGCGCCTGACTCTCACGGTGCGCGGCGACGACGCCACGCTGACCCAGATCCTGCAACAGACCCGCAAACTGGTCGATGTGTTGCAAGTCGAGCATCCGGCCCAGGCATGAACGCCAAACTGCTGCCCAACGACGACGATCCTGTGTTGACGGCCGCTTCGGTGCTGCGTCGCGCCGAATCGGCACGGGTCTACGAAGTGGCGCATCACACGGCGCTTGAAGCGGCGACACTGCTTTCCGCACGCCTCGGATCCACTGTCTTGCTGAAGCGCGAAGACCAGCAGCCGGTATTTTCGTTCAAGCTGCGCGGCGCGTATAACCGCATGGCACAACTGCATGCGAACGAAAGGGCACGCGGCGTGATTGCCGCCTCGGCCGGCAATCACGCACAGGGCGTGGCGCTGGCCGCCTCGCGACTGGGAATTCGCGCCACTATCGTGATGCCGGTAACGGCGCCGCAGGTGAAGGTGGATGCCGTTCGACGCTTCGGCGGCGCGTTTACCGAAGTGGTGCTGGCCGGCGATTCGTATAGCGACGCGCAAGCCGAAGCCATGCGTCTGTGCGCGGCGATGAACGCCACCTTCGTGCACCCGTTCGACGACCTTGACGTGATCGCCGGCCAGGCGACGATCGGCTTGGAAATCCTTGCGCAGTATCCGGAATCCTTGCATGCCGTCTTCGTACCGATCGGCGGCGGCGGCCTGGCTGCGGGCATTGCCTCGGTGATCAAGGCGCGACGCCCCGATGTGCGCATCATCGGCGTGCAGGCCAGCGATGCCGACTCCATGGCACGGGCGCTCGATGCCGGCACGCGCATATCGCTGAATGACGTAGGTCTGTTTGCCGATGGCACGGCCGTGAAGCAAGTGGGTGCGCTGACCTTTTCGCTATGTCAGCACTACGTCGATGAGGTACTGCGCGTGGACACCGACGCGATCTGCGCGGCGATCCGCGATATTTACCAGGATACGCGCAGCATTCCAGAGCCTTCCGGTGCGCTTGCCGTGGCTGGACTCAAGCAATACGTGGCCGGTCATGGTCCCGCTGACGGGGCACTGGTCGCGGTGGTTTCCGGCGCCAACATGAATTTCGACCGCTTGCGCTTTGTCGCAGAGCGTGCGGAAGTCGGCGAACAGCGTGAAGCCGTGTTTGCCGTGACCATTCCCGAGCAACGCGGCAGCTTTCACCGCTTCTGCAACGCGCTCGGCCAGCACTCGATCACCGAATTCAATTACCGCATCGGCGATGCACACGCCGCGCACATCTTTGTCGGCGTGCAGACCGCCCAGCGCGGCGAACGAGAAGCCTTGGCGGCGGCCTTCCGCGCGAATGACTTCAGGGTGCTCGACCTGACCGATGACGAGCTGGCAAAGCTGCATCTGCGTCATATGATCGGCGGCCGGTCACCACTGGCGCGCGACGAACGCCTGTATCGCTTCGACTTTCCGGAACGGCCCGGTGCGCTGGCCCGCTTTCTGGACCGCATGCACCCCGACTGGAATATCAGCCTGTTCCACTATCGCAATCACGGTGCCGACTACGGTCGCATTCTGGTCGGCATTCAGGCACCTGCCAGCGAGCACGAGTTGTTGAGATACTTCCTGTCGAGCCTGGGTTATCCCTATATCGACGAGAGCGACAATCCGGCTTACCGCCTGCTGTTATGCGCGTAACGTGCCACGTGCAAGGTTGAGGTCCTCCTCGAGCGAGCCGCCGGCATCGAGTTCGAAGACGTGGTTGTCGTAGTCCATGAAATACAGGGCCGTGTCTTCGCGCGCCATGAAGTGCTCGACATCGAACGCAGCCAGCTTGTTGGCGCAGTCCCGCAACTGGTCGCGGCTGACTTCCAGTGCGATATGGTCACCATTGCGGGTAGCCGGGCCGTCGCCCTGGCGCAGCACGAACCAAATATCGCCGAGCTTCGCAAAGCTTTGCGGATGACCTTTGTCGCCAGGATGGTTGGCGATCACCTGCGCATCCAATACCCCGGCAAATAGCTCCGCGGTGCGCGCAGGATCACGCACGATCAGTGCGATATGACTGATGGTCGTGAACATGAACGGCTCCGGCCCCAATGCGGTGGACGATCCTAGACCGCCCCTCCGTGACCGGCAATGTACCACCCCCACCGTGGGAGTGGCCTAATGCACAGTTTCGGATGGAAGACTGCACGCTAAACTTGCCGGATGGCCCCGACCTCCCGCAAGCGCCCACGGCGCAACCCTCCTGTGCCGGCTACCAGCCGCGCGCGCCCCGTTGCCACCTCTGCGGCGGGAAAGCCGCCGCGTCCCGCCGATAGCTCCACCCGCGCGACGCGCGTGCTGGATTGGCTGTTGCAGAAATTGCCACAGCAACAGCGAGAGAAAGCGCGCGACATCCTGGTGCTGACCCGCATGGATCGGCCGATCGGCGCCCTGCTATTGCTGTGGCCGACCTGGTGGGCGCTATGGCTGGCTGCCGGCGATTTCCCGCCATGGAAGCCCATGGTGATCTTTACGCTCGGGGTTTTTGCGATGCGCGCCGCCGGCTGCGCCATCAATGATTTTGCCGACCGCAAGCTGGATCCCCAGGTTGCCCGCACCGCGGGTCGCCCCATCGCCGCCGGCCGGGTCACGCCACGCGAAGCGCTGATCGTCTTTGCGGTCTTGCTGTTGATCTCCTTTGGGCTCGTGCTGCTTACCAATGCGCTGACCATCAAGCTTTCATTTATCGGGGCGGCGCTGGCCGCGCTTTATCCTTTCACCAAGCGCTATACCGATCTTCCGCAAGTGGTGCTGGGCGCCGCCTTCGGCTGGTCGATTCCGATGGCTTTCGCCGCCGTGCAAAACAATGTGCCGCCGGTCGGCTGGGTGCTGTTTATCGCCAACATCCTCTGGTCGGTGATCTACGACACCGAATACGCGATGGTGGATCGCGACGACGACCTCAAGGTTGGCGCGCGCTCAACCGCCATCCTTTTTGGCGACGCGGATCTCCTGATCATCGGCATACTCATGGGCACCTTTATCACGGCCATGGTGATGGTTGGCACACGCGCCCATCTGAGCTGGCCGTATTGGCTTTCGATGGCGGCGACGGCCGCACTGTTCGGCTGGCAACAATGGCTGATCCGCAACCGCGAGCGCGACGCCTGCCTCGCAGCTTTTCGGCACAACAACTGGCTGGGGCTTACGCTGTGGATTGGCATCGCCCTGGCGCTTGCGGTGCGTTGAACCACTATTTCGCAGTTACTTGCATGCCGCCAAGCCGGATGGCGATAGTTCGGACATCCGCGTTTTCTCCGGCATCCTTCGGAGAACGTGGACTATCAAAATGAAATGCCAGCACGAGATTTCCATCAGGCGCCTGCCAGTCAGCCGGAATATCGAAAGCCACATCAGGCACCGCGTTGTCGCGCTGAAAACGCCAGTTTGCAAGGACATGCCCACCCATCTCGACACGCACACTCAGACTCGGGTACTTGGCAGGTAGATAAGGAAGTATCCGCAAGGCGACATGCACATCTGACAGGGGCAGCTGCCGGTGCATTGCCACCCAGGCAGCGGGCCCCAACGACCATACGCCACCGCTTTCGGCTGTACTCCACCCGCCAAGTAGGAAGGGGAGTCCATCGCCATGGCCGTCAAATAGATAAGGATGATCCAGCGCCATCGGCGGCAGGTCACCCCTTAGTGGGTGTTGCAGATACGGTGCACTGCCTTTTTCAAACCAGCCGGGCGCGACGACGGTAAAGCCGTCGATGGCGCCGACTCCCGTCGCGGGACTGAACATCACCTGCGCTGATTGCAGCTTTTCTTTGCCACTGGACTGGATGAGGTACAGACCATTCGGATCCAGATCGCCGCCCCAAAATGCTTCATGCCGCAGCAGCCGGCCTTGTTGCCGCGTCGCGGAGGGCAAGCGAGCATAGAATGCGGTATCGATGTGAAATCCGTATGTTGCGGCCAGATACTCGTAGTCAATGTACTCGTCACCTTCGTACTGACCCGGAATCACGTAAAGATTCGCATAGCGCTTGCGCGCAAGGCTCCAGAACGGCGAGTCAAAATCCGGAAATTTAAGGAATGCAAGCTTGATAGCGGTGACGTTGTGCGTAAATTGTAAATAAGGCCGCATATCGGCCAACTGCAGCAAAACCATTATGCCCAGCATCACTCTCGATGCCCGTGCAGGCCACCGGACCAACCCGCGCACGGCCATCATCAAAAGCACGTAGTAGACCGGCCAGAACATGCGTCCGGAGCAGCGAAAGATATTCACCATCCGGTTCAATCTTGCGGGCAGTGACACCTGGAAAAGCGTATGCGTGCCGAACGTGACGACGTTGGATAACGCGAGCAAAGTGAGACAAACGCAGCACAGAATCAGCGCGGCGTCGGGATTACGCAGGATGTCGTGGCGTCCACGGACCGGCGATCTCTTTCGTGTCACGGCCCACTGCACGATCGTCGCCAGCAATGCAAACAACACGCCCAAACCGAGGTAATTGAAGCCCTCGTACTGTCCGGCGGTAGCGCCGGTAGGTGACGGCAATAGGAATGGCCCCGCCCCGAGAGGCATCCATGGCGCCAACAGGTTCATGGAGTAGTAGCCGAACCCGAATGTCGACACATCCATGTCGCCGAAATATCCGACTAGCCACATCACGGTAATCGATCCGGCCACGGACGCTACTGTGCAGCAAACCGTGCTTAGCCAGGAAAGCTGCCGGACAAGAACGCCCTGGCGCAACAAATAAGCCGCCCAAATAGCGTAGACCATGAACATCAGATAGGCGTGCACCAAGGGTACGAACCACAGCAGAGCCATCCACTGAATGATGTACCGGAGCTTCGGCGGCGAGTAATAGAGATAGAGCGCGCAGACGATCAGCCAGTGTGCGGATAGCGCAAAGTGCGCCGAGGTGCGCAGCAACATGATCGGGCTGATCAGGAACAGCAAGACACCCGCGGCGAGTGCCAGACGATCACGCGTAAATTGCGAAAGAAGCCGATACGCAAAGTAGCCCTGCAGCACATAACAGCAGCACAGCCACAGACCTGCATATTGAAAATCTGTCGGCAGCACGCCTCTTAGCAGCTTGAATAGGAGTGCGAATGCAGGTATCGAGTCGGTATAGACGATCGAGCTCGATTGTTCCATCCCCATGGCGGGCGCGGCGCCGAGCGGAAACATCCACG
Organism: Dyella flava; assembly: GCF_016904955.1. Taxonomy (GTDB): domain Bacteria; phylum Pseudomonadota; class Gammaproteobacteria; order Xanthomonadales; family Rhodanobacteraceae; genus Dyella_B; species Dyella_B flava. The sequence continues at coordinate 301,566 of NZ_JADIKE010000034.1, forward strand.
GTGAATGCCGGAAAAACACCCACCCCAGATAGCTTTGGGCCGAATCGCCATGGGACAGCCAGCCAAGGCTTCCGGGTTCGAGCACACCCACGCCGAACACCAGATAGAACACCATCGCCCCGGCCAAAGCGGCCAGGCACGCTCCCGCGAACACATCATCGCCACGGGCACGTGCCATCGTGTCGTTCAACGTCATCAAATTTTCCCTTAGCCGGCGACCGGCGCCCCTGGCGAGCAGCATTCTCTCCCATATACCACCTTGACTGTACCGGGCGAGCCACGCGGTGGATCAACCGCCGGGTATGGGCGCTCGCGCCAGTGCCCACACGTCGACGCGCAACACGCCCGCACGCTTCAGGACGCGAACACACTCTGCAAGCGTGGCCCCGGTAGTGAAAACATCGTCGAGAACGGCGACATGGCTTGGTAATGCAGCGCCTTCTCGCAAGGTAAATGCCGCGCGCAGGTTGCGGCGGCGCTGCGTGGCGTCGAGTCCGGTTTGCATTTCGGTATGCCTGATGCGCCGGAGCACATCGTGCCTGCAGGTAATCCCCAAGGCATGCGCGAGCGGCCGCGCCAATTCCCAAGCCTGGTTGTAGCCGCGCTCACGCAAGCGCCGTTTGTGCAGCGGCACCGGCAGAATCATGAGCGGCAAATGGGAAGGCGGCTTTTCGCGCTGCCACAGCGTGACCAAGGCGCGGCCAGCAGCAAGATCCCGGCTGAATTTGAAGCGCGTTTCCAGACGGTCCAATGGCCACGCGTAGCGAAAGGGCGCCCACGCCGCATCCCAGGGCGGAGCCTTGCGCAGGCAACGTCCGCACTGCGGCACAGATACCGGCAATGGCAAGGCACATTGGGCACAGCACGGGGTATTGCGCGGCAATTCCGCAGCGCAATCGCTACACAGATCCACGCCTTCTGCGCCGGCGTCGCCGCACAACAGGCAGCGCCAGGGCAACAACCATTGATGCAGGGCTGACAAGCGCCGTATCAGCGCATCCATATGCGAAAGACGGGTTAGTTGTTCGGCTTGAACAAGGCCGCGTCCACGATCGACCAGAGATGGATGATCCAGCCCATCCAGATCACCCACAGTGCTGCGGCAAGCACAAACATGAAAAACGCCTTCAACAACCGTCCCTGCACCAACTGGCCCAGCCCCGGGATAAAGAAACTGCACACCGCCGCGATGACGTTACCGGTGCTGCCCTGACCTGCACTCATGATCGACTCCTTCGATAGATGGTCGTGGGATGGTAATCGGTCCACGTCCGCACTCCGTCAACCATTCGCCAACGAATAGAGTTGACAGTATCGGGAGCGACTTCCAAACTTGCTTGCTTGATTGCCACGGAGCCCCACCCCATGCCCGCAGCCGCTCTTCGCCATGACTGGTCGCGCGACGAAATCGCCGCATTGTTCGCCCTGCCATTCAATGAGTTGCTGCACCGTGCGCATGGCGTTCACCGCGAACACCATGACCCGAACGCGGTACAGGTCTCCACCCTGCTGTCGATCAAGACGGGGGGCTGCCCGGAAGATTGCGGTTATTGCCCACAGGCGGCGAGGTATCACACCGGCGTCAAGGCGGAAAAATTGATGTCGGTAGACGCCGTGGTCGCCCGGGCCCAGGCGGCGAAGAACGCCGGCGCCAGCCGCTTCTGCATGGGCGCGGCCTGGCGCAGCCCGAAGGATCGCGACGTGGCCCAGGTGGCGGAGATCGTCTCGGCCGTGAAGGCCCTGGGCCTGGAAACCTGCGCCACTTTGGGCATGCTCAGCGACACCCAGGCGCAGACGCTCAAGCACGCCGGCCTGGATTACTACAATCACAATATCGACACCGCGCCGGAGTTCTACGGCGAAATCATCCACACGCGCCAATATCAGGATCGCCTGGATACGCTCGAACACGTGCGCGATGCGGGTCTGAAGACCTGCTGCGGTGGCATTGTCGGCATGGGTGAAACCCGCGATCAGCGCGCCGGTCTGCTGCAGACGCTGGTCAACCTGCCCGAGCATCCGGAATCGGTGCCGATCAATCAGCTGGTGCAGGTGGAAGGCACGCCGCTGCACGGCACGCAAGCGCTGGATCCGTTCGAGTTTGTGCGCACGATCGCCGTGGCGCGCATCCTGATGCCCAAGTCGATGGTGCGCTTGTCCGCCGGTCGTCAGCAGATGGACGATGCCGTGCAGGCGCTGTGCTTCTTTGCCGGCGCAAACTCGATTTTCTACGGTGAAAAACTGCTGACGACCGGCAACCCCGACGTGGAGCACGATCGCGCACTGTTCCGCCGCCTCGACCTGCATGCCTTGGAAATCGTCGAGGAAACCGACACGGTGCACGCCGGCATCCTCGAAACCGAATCAGCCGGCAGCTGTGGTCAGGGCTGTGGCTGCGCGGCCTGATCTGCTTCAACGACTGGCCGTACAGACGGCCGAACGTGCGCAAGCGCAGCTACAGCGACGTCTGCGCACGATCGACACCTGCCAAGGGCCTTTTGTAGAAAGCGGCGGGCAGCAGTTGCTTGCTTTCTGCAGCAATGATTACCTGGGCCTTGCCCACGATCCGCGACTGGTCGCCGCCTTGAAGACAGCCGGTGACGAAAGCGGCGTCGGCAGCGGTTCGGCCCATCTGATCTGCGGCCATCGCCGCGAACACGCTGCGCTGGAAGAAGCCTTGGCCGAATGGACCGGGCGTGAGCGCGCACTGCTGTTTTCCACCGGCTACATGGCCAATCTCGGCGTGATCCAGGCCTTGCTTGAGCGCGGCGAACTGTGCGTGCAAGACAAGCTCAATCACGCCTGTTTGCTCGATGGTGCGCAGCTCGCCGGCGCAACGCTGAAACGCTACCCACATGCCGATGTCGATGCCGCTGCACGACAATTACACAGCAACGCAGATGGTTGTGCATTGCTCGCTACCGACGGCGTGTTCAGCATGGACGGCGATATTGCGCCGCTGCGCGAATTAGCCGCCTTGTGCGCCAGCGAACGCACCAGCCTGATGGTGGATGACGCGCATGGACTGGGCGTGCTCGGCGAGGACGGCGCCGGCAGCGTGGCGGAAGCCGGATTAAGCGAAACCGATGTTCCGATCCTGATGGCCACATTGGGCAAGGCGCTTGGCTGCAGCGGCGCCTTCGTTGCCGGCAGCGCCGCCTTGATCGATGGGCTGACCCAGTTTGCACGCACCTATATCTACACCACCGCCATGCCCCCCGCACTGGCGGCTGCCACCCATCGTGCGGTGGAACTGGCGCGCAGTGAACATTGGCGACGCGACAAGTTGAACGTCCTGCTCCGGCGTTTTCGTACCGGCGCGGCCCAGCTGGGCCTGCCATTGATGCCCTCGCGCACGGCCATTCAGCCGCTCATGCTCGGCGATGCCCAGCGCGCCCTGGACACGTCCCGAGCGCTGGAAGCTCAAGGGCTGCTGGCCGTGGCGATCCGCCCGCCCACCGTTCCCCATGGGCAGGCGCGCCTGCGCATCACACTTTCCGCCGCCCATGAAGAAGCCCACGTGGACAGGTTGCTGCAGGCACTCGAGTCCCTGCGGCTCGGGGCATCCCCTACGGGCGCGCCGGTATAATTCACGGCCAAGTATGCCTGCCCCGCCTATGTCGATCCTCAACATCTCCGCTTATCGCTTCGTCAGCCTGGACGATCTGCCAGCGCTGCGTGAACGCGTGCTCGCGCAATGCCATGCGCTGGAATTGAAGGGCACCATTTTGCTCGCGCCGGAGGGGATCAATCTGTTTCTGGCAGCGCCGCGTGAAGCCATCGAGACGTTCATGGCATGGCTGCGCCAGGATTCGCGCTTTGCCGGTTTACAGGCCAAGGAATCGTTGTCCGATGGGGCGCCGTTCAAGCGCATGCGTGTGCGCCTCAAGAAAGAAATCATCACCTTGCGCCAGCCTGCGATCCGCCCCGAAGGCGGCCGCGCACCGGCCGTGGACGCGGCCACACTCAAGCGCTGGCTGGATCAGGGACATGACGACCAGGGCCGCCATGTGGTCCTGCTTGATACGCGCAATGCCTACGAAACCGACGTCGGCATGTTCCCGCAAGCGGTCGATTACCGCATCGCCAGCTTTACCGAACTGCCCGCCGCCCTGGCTGCCGATCAGGCGCGCTACCGCGACAAGACGGTGGTGTCGTATTGCACGGGTGGGATCCGTTGCGAAAAGGCGGTCTTGCACATGCAGGATGCCGGGATGGAAAACGTGTATCAACTGGAAGGTGGCATCCTGAAGTATTTCGAAGAAGTCGGCGGCGTGCATTGGCGCGGCGAGTGCTTCGTTTTCGATGAGCGCGGCGCGGTCGACAAAGCATTGAGTCCAGCTCCTATCCAGCCACCCGCTCTGTCCTCTGGGCGACTCGAAGGTAGTCCCGTGGGAGAGGGGGAGCTTTACACATGAGTCTGCATATCGAGGTGCGCGGCAGCGGCCCGATGCCGCTGGTGATGATCCACGGCTGGGCGATGCACGGCGGCATTTTTTCGCCACTCGTCGACGTACTCGCTGAGCGCTGCACGATGTATCTGGTTGACTTGCCTGGCCACGGCTACTCGCGCAACTGCGGATTGCCGCTGGAGCCGCAGGCATGTGCACAAGCCATCGCGGCCGCCACGCCGCCGGCCACCTGGCTGGGCTGGTCGTTGGGCGGACTCGTTGCGCTCAGCGGCGTACTGAATAAACCGCAGCATGTGCGCGGACTGGCCATGCTCTGCGCCACGCCGCGTTTTGTCAGCGCCAGCGATTGGCCTTGCGGACGTGATCCATCGCTGGTGAAACAGCTGGCGATCGATCTGGAAACCGACTACCACGCAACGATCGAGCGCTTCCTCACGCTGGAAGTGATGGGCAGCCCCGATCCGCGCGGCGAGCTGCGCCGCTTGCGTGCGGAAGTATTCTCGCGCGGCGAACCCGATCTGCGCGTGTTGCAGGAAGGTATTCGGATGCTCGATCAAACCGATCTGCGCAGCGGACTGGCACAACTGAAGGCAGGCCACAGCTGGTGGAGTGCCGGACGCCTGGACCGGCTGGTGCATCCGAATGCCATGCAGGCCGCTGCTGCACTGTGCGAAGGCGAATTTCACGTCATTGCGCACGCCGGACACGCCCCCTTTCTCAGTCATCCCGATGCCGTCGCGCAGGCGTTGCTGTCCTGGCTTGAGGCCCGTTCATGAGCGACTTCCAGGTCGACACGCGCCGCGTCCGCGCCAATTTCAGCCATGCCGCCGGCAGCTACGAGCAACACGACGCGCTCCAGCGCGAAGTGCAACAGCTCCTGCTGGAACGCCTCGACTTCTATTTGCAGCAGCCGGAGCGAGTGATCGACGTCGGCGCAGGCACAGGGCGCGGCAGCGCGCTGCTCAAGAAACGCTATGCCAAAGCGCAAGTCATTGCCGTCGATGCGGCACTACCCATGCTGCGCACGGCCAAATCTCACGCCGGCTGGCTGAAGCCGTTCCAGCGCGTGTGCGGTGAAGCCACGGCGCTGCCGCTGCCCGATCACAGTGTCGATGTCCTGCATTCCAACCTGTGTTTCCAGTGGATCGATGATCTTCCCGCGCTATTCGGCGAATGCGTACGCGTGCTGAAACCCGGCGGCATGCTGCTGTTCTCCACTTTCGGCCCCGATACCCTGCGCGAGCTGCGCGCCGCCTGGGCCTCAGTCGATCAGCATTCCCACGTCAGCCGCTTCCTGGACATGCACGACCTGGGTGACGCCATGATCGCGGCCGGCTTGCGCGATCCGGTGCTGGACGTCGATCGCTATATGCTCACCTACAGCGAACCCAAAGCCTTGTTGCGTGAGCTCAAGGGACTGGGCGCCACGCACGCCGACCGCGGCCGCGAGCGCGGCCTGACCGGCAAGCGTCATTTCCAGCAGATGCTGGCGGCTTACGAAGCCATGCGCACGGAGGGCCGCATTCCGGCAACGTGGGAAGTGGTAACGGCGCATGCCTGGGGGCCGCCGCCGGGACAATCGCGCCGCGCAAAAGGCGGCGGCGAGATTGCCAGCTTTTCCATCGATAGCTTGCGCGGCTCGCGGCGGCGTTGAGTTCACGCCGCGTGGCCCTCGGGTTTACGCCTGTGGCGTCGGCGCCGTACTAGCCGATGCCGGCATTGCGCCACCCGGTGCCGAACTCGCCGACGCCGGCTTTGCGCCGCCCTGCGCCGCAGGCGGATTCTTCGGCGGTTTGGGCTTGGGCAGATAGGTCGCGCTGACGTTGCCGGTGCCGGTGAAGTACGTGGTGTTGGTGTTATAGGTCACCTTGTCACCGTGCGCATCGCCGGTGTCCTGCTCGGTGACGACGGCGTTGGGCGAGAGCACGGCAATGCCGTTGATGTTGTCGTAATCGAGTGTGGGCGCTTCGCCGGTCATCAGCTTGTCGTTGTTGTCCAGCTGCTGGATATGTGCCGGATTGCCCTTCATCACAATGCGGCTGACCTGCGTATCGGCATCGAGATAGATGTATGCGACATCACCGGTGGCTTTCATGCTGCCTTGGATGACGACTACATGGCCAGTCAGCGTGGTCATCGTATTGGGCGCATTGAAGCCGTTTACCGAATCTTGCGTGGTATTCATCGGCTGGTTGCGGTCGCCGGTCTTGGCGTGTGCGCAGGGCATCAGTGCGATCAGCAGCAGCCCGGCGCAGGATCGGACTACGAGGCCTCCGTGGCGAACGCCAAAGTTATGGAACGGCCTCATGCGACGTATCTCCTATCCCCGCGATGACGCCCATTCTAAGGCCAGACCGCGCCAAAACCAGCCGTCCGGAACCGAACGGCGGGCTGGTTTGTGGCGCCGTTTGCAGGCCGAATTGCGCCGGCCTAGTGCTTGCCCGCGCAGGCCTTGTGGCGGAAGCATTCCACCAGGTGATCATTGACCATGCCGGTCGCCTGCATAAAGGCGTAGCAGATGGTGCTGCCGACAAAGCGGAAACCGCGCTTTTTCAGCGCCTTGCTCATCCGGTCCGACAACGGTGTACTGGCCGGCACCTCAGCTTTGGTCCGCCAGCGGTTATGGATCGGCTTGCCGTCGACAAACGCCCACAGGTAGCTATCGAGGCTGCCATGCTCGTCGATCACCGCCAGGGCCGCCTTGGCGTTGTCGCGGGTGGCGGTGATCTTCAGGCGGTTGCGGATCAGGCCTGGATCAAGCAACAGCTTTTCCAGCTCGCGATCCTTCATGGCCGCAACGCGGGCCAGGTCGAAATCGTGGAAGGCGCGGCGATAGTTATCGCGTTTTTGCAGAACCGTGCGCCACGACAAGCCCGCCTGGGCGCCCTCCAGGCACAGGAACTCGAACAGCGCACGATCGTCATGCAGCGGCACACCCCACTCGGTGTCGTGATAGGCCTGCATCAACTCGCCATCGGCTGCCCAATGACAACGAATGCGCGATGCCATGGCTGTTCTCCCCTCTGCACAAGACGCGTCATGAAGAAAACAGCATAACGCCACATCCGCGTAAAGGTTAGCGCCCTTTCAAATAGGGATGCTCAAATGGAGATGCTGGACCGATAGCGCTGACGCCAATAATGCAGCACCAGCATGAGCACCAGCAGGATCGTCACCACCACGAAGATGGTCAGGCCGAGATTGCCGCCGCGCAATCCTTCGGCATAGCCATCCGGCAACTGGCCGCCGTTGTCTTCGAAACTTGCTGCGGCCATGCCGGTGTAATGCATGCCGCAAACCGCCACACCCATCACCAGCGCGCTACCGATCATCTGCAACGGACCGCGCAGGTTGAAAGCCAGCCACAACGCAACGGTCGAGGCCACCATCGCGATCACCACGGACAAGGCCACCAGACCCGAGGCGTAGCTGATCTTCGCGGGCATCATCATGGCGGCCATGCCGATGTAATGCATGGCCGCAACGCCCAGGCCCATACAGATGCCAGCCGCCAACAGCCGCAGCCAATCAAAACGCCCGCTTCCCACCAGCATCAGCCCGGCCACGCACGCAGCGAAGGCCACCAGTGCCGACAAGGCGGTCAGCGAAGCGTCATAGCTCACATCCATGCCGTTGTCGCAGGCGAGCATCGCAATGAAATGCATGGCCCAGATCGCCCCCAGCCCCATCGCCCCTCCAGCCATCACCACGGCGGCCGTCTTTTGGCGTTGCGTGGCCGCCAACGGAATGGCAACCGCCAATTGCAAGGCGGTAAACGAGCCGAGCACCGACACGGCATAGGAAAGCAACACCAGCAACCAGTTGTAGTTGAGTTGCATCGACATAGTGCCTCCAAGCTCCATCAATGTGAGATTTCCAGGCTGCAAAGCGCAGCGCCGTTTCCTCTGCAACCAAGGTGGCGCACGAACACCTTCCCGGGCGCGATCGAGCCACTGAGCAAACCCTCCAGATATCCCCCATAGAACTTGCATCCGGAATGCATCCCGGGTGTGCACAGCGGACTATTGAGGATATGCACGTGCACGCCGTGCTGCTCTATCTCGGCCAGCTGACGCAACGCCGGAACGGCGATGCGCTTGATGGCATCTGCCAGCCCCAGCTTGGCGCCCAGCGCGTAATCTCGCTTGTAGACCCACGCTCCTGTCCGGCGCCCGGCCAGCATCAGCGAGGACTCACGTACTGACTCGGCGACACTGTTTTCCAACGCCACCAGCCAGGGATAAATCTGCGGATAGTCCTGTGCCAGCTTGGGCAGGATGTGCTCGACCTGTAGTACGTCCGGCATGACGGCGCCAGGCAACTCGGGCACCGCCACAGGTTCGGCGAGCGGCATCGCCGACGCGCTTGTCGGCTTCGCGCAGATGACCGCCGTTTCGCCCGCCAGGGCAGCTTCGAAGCTCAGCACCCGGCTATGCGTGCCGAGCATCTCCTCTAACGCAAAACGCTGCTCGTCCGGACCACGCACCAGCATGGACAGGTACGCGCCACGTCTGTCCTGCGTCAGCCGCTGGCGTACTAGCGAAAAGTGGTTGGCAACGACAACACGTCCAAGCTCGACGAGCAGACCTTCCCTGCGATCAGAGAAGACCTGTATCTCCAGCTCGACCATAAGGCCCCCCTGTTGCTCGATGCTGGGTTCTAAATTGTAGGCAACTAGGGTCCGCGATTTAGAGGAATCAAAGCGTGATTGATTTCAAGCTTCATCCAGCACAAACGCAAACGGCATCACAGATGGCGTATTTCGTGCTTAATTTTTGAAACGCGATCGGTGCTCAAGCCAAGACACCGAGGCGCCGTTCGGTACGTTTTGCAGCGCGGCGGCCACGCTGCCGTTGCATCCCATCCTCTCTCAAGAGAATGGGCTTCATGGATCACCAGGGCAAGGCATCGATATCCACATTGCCGCCGGTCAGCACCAGACCCACGCGGCGGCCGGCGAAGCGATCACGCTGTTTTAATACCGCAGCCAGCACAGTAGCACTCGACACTTCGACGACCAGCTTGAGCGTCTGCCACAGCAAGCGCATGGCCTGGATGGATTCCTCATCGCTGACGGTGATGATTTCCACCTGATGCTCACGCAGTGCATGGAAATTCGGCTCGCCGATCAAGGTGCGCAAGCCATCGCAAACGGTGTCAGGCGTGAAATGATCGATGCGCGCGCCGCGTGCGAGAGATTGCACGGCATCATCGGCACCCGCCGGCTCAGCACCGTACATGGCAATGGACGGATCGAGGCCATGTGCCGCAATCGAACATCCGGCCGACAACCCGCCCCCGCCCACCGGCGTCATGATCGCGTCCAGCCCCTGACTTTGCGCCAGCAACTCCGCCACCAGGCTGCCCTGCCCCGCCATCACACGCGTGTCGGCATAGGGATGAACCAAGGTCGCGCCGGTAGCCTGTTGCACTTCCGCTGCCTTGGCTTCGCGCGCCGCAATGGTGGGCGCACATCGATGCAGGATCGCGCCAGCCTTCTCGATCGCCTCCAGCTTGGCACGCACGGCGCCTTCCGGTACCACTACATGCGCGGCAATGCCACGCGTGGCAGCGGCCATGGCAAGCGCGTTGCCATGATTGCCGGACGAATGCGTCACCACGCCACGCGCGGCTTCTTCATCCGACAGCGACCACACAGCGTTGCATGCACCGCGAAACTTGAACGCCCCCCCGCGCTGCAGGTTCTCGCACTTGAAATAGAGCTGCGCACCGGCCAGCGCATCCAGCTCTGCGTTGCGCAGCACCGGTGTAACGATGGCATGCGGCGCGATGCGTGCGGCCGCATCGCGAATCTGATCGATGGTTGGCAATGGCACGCTCATTAGCACTCGATCTCCACACCGCAACGGAATTGCCTTTCCATGCCAGGCTCCAACCGGATGACCTCGGCACAATCCGCGCGATTGAACGCGTTCGACATGCTTTCCATCGGCTCCAGCGCTACCGAACGCCGGACATCACGCGTGACGGTATCGGCCGTAAATACCAGCATCACGCCACGCTCCTGCCAAACGTTGATGCCCAAGCCGCTGGCCGGATCACGCAAGCGCGTACGCGCACGGCCATCCGGGCCAGTCACCAGGCCGGCATAGGCGCCATCGATCCTGGTACTGCCAATGGGTTTCGCGTTCCTGAAATCCAGCTCTTTCGGCGCATCATCGAGCGGCTGATAAGCCCGTTCATCAGGCAGGGGAATGTAGCCGGGCGTGACACGAACGATTTGCTTCGCCGGGATCTGTAGCTCCCACGTATCGACCGCGCTGTCACCCACACGAAAGTAAGGGTGCCAACCGAAGAAACAGGGCGCGGCGGTATCGCCGACGTTACGCATGCTGACCAGCAAAGCCAGCCCATTTGCGTCGAGCGTGTAAGTCACCTTCAGATCAATGGCGTGCGGATAGCCGGGGAACGCGTCAGGTCGTATCACCGAGGTGGCAAACGTGACCTCCGCGCCATCCTGCGCAAGACGCTGGCTGGCGATGTCAAAGTCCACGCCGCGCACAAAGCCGTGCCGGCTCGCACGCTGTGCTCCCTCGACGCCCGGCTGAAGATCCTGTTCCTTGCCATCAAAGGTATAGAGCGCGTCGTCGATCCGGTTGGCGAACGGCGCCATGATCGCAAACCGCGAACTTGGCCGACTGTCCAGCTCGGCGGCGTCCCGGTAGCCATCCGCCAGCTGGCGAACGGCGCCATGCACAGTCTGCTCCAGGCCAATCAGGGTCGCGCCCCGGCGCGCGATCCGTACGGTGCGCGCCCGGCTGGCATCATGGAGAACGGCAACTTCGTGCGGTCCAAGCTGCATCCTTTCGATACTAAATGTGCTCATGCAGTTGTCCTGGAGGGGGAAAACCCGCATGTTAGCCTGATCCATCCTTGATCCACCCGTGTGCCGCATGACTCTTGCAAACGAATCCGCCATCAGCCCCATCCGCCTGCGTGACTACCGCCGTCCGGCCTGGACGGCGCACACCGTCGAACTGGATGTCGACCTGGGTATCGATGCCACGGAGATCACGTCGCGCCTGACCTTGCGCCACGACGCCGAGCAACCCGTGCCACTGCGCCTGGATGGCGAGGGATTGGAACTACTGGCGATTTCACTTGATGGCCGCGTGCTTGCCCCGGCGGAATATCACTACGACAACAGCACGCTGGAGGTCACCGGCGCACGCGACGGCAGCGTGCTGGAAACGCGCGTGCGCGTACATCCGGCGGCGAATACCGCGCTCGAAGGCCTGTATCTGTCCGGTCCGCGCGAAACCGGTTTTTTGTTGACCCAGTGCGAAGCGGAAGGCTTCCGTCACATCACCTTCTTTCCGGATCGGCCGGACGTGCTGGCCCGCTTTACCGTCACCTTGCGCGCCGATCGCAAGCGCTTTCCGGTGTTGCTTGCGGGCGGCAATCCCGACGGTAGCGGCGAGCTTGCCGATGGCCGCCACTGGGCGCGCTTCGTCGATCCGCATCCCAAGCCGAGCTATCTGTTTGCGCTGGTCGCGGGCCGACTGGAAAGCATCCAGCGCGACTACGTGACCGCGGATGGCCGCCAGGTAAAGCTGGTGATCTGGTCCGAAGCCAATGTCATTGATCGCTGCCATTACGCACTCGACGCCCTGGAGCGTTCGATGCGCTGGGATGAGCGCACATATGGGCGCAACTACGACCTTGATGTGTTCCACGTGGTCGCCACGCACGACTTCAACATGGGTGCGATGGAGAACAAGGGACTCAACATCTTCAACGCCAAATATCTGCTTGCCGATCCGGACAGCAGCACCGATGAGGAATACCGCGCGGTCGAGGCTGTCGTCGCGCACGAGTATTTCCATAACTGGACCGGCAATCGCGTCACCTGCCGTGACTGGTTCCAGCTTTCACTCAAGGAGGGACTGACGGTTTTCCGCGAACAGCAATTCTCCGCGGACATGAATTCGCCGCCGCTCAAGCGCATTGAAGACGTATCGCTGCTGCGCCGCACGCAGTTCCCGGAGGATGCCGGCCCGTTGGCGCACCCGGTGCGTCCGGCCGAATATCGCGAGATCAATAATTTCTACACGGCCACCGTGTACGAAAAAGGGTCCGAGCTGGTGCGTATGCTGGCTGGCCGCCTTGGTCAGGATGGCTTTCGTCGCGGCACAGACCTGTATTTTGAGCGCCATGATGGCCGAGCCGCGACGATCGAGGACTTTCTCGCTGCACTTGGTGATGCCAACGGCATCGACCTGATGCCTTACCTGGCCTGGTACGCCCAATCCGGCACCCCACGCTTGCACGCCAAGGGCGAATACAACGCCGCACGGCGCGAATACAAACTGACGCTTTCGCAGCAGACACGCGCTACGCCCGCACAACCGGAAAAGCTACCGGTACCGATTCCGGTGAAGCTGTCCCTGTTCGATCAGCACGGCAAAATGCTGCCGTTATATCTGGACGGTCAGCCTGCCGAGACGGAAAAAGTGGTCGTGGTCGACCAGGCTACGCAACAGTTTGTATTCCGCGACATTCCTGCTCCGCCCATTCCGTCCTTATTGCGCGGCTTTTCTGCTCCGGTGGTGCTGGAATGCAATTACACGCCTGCCGAGCTGGCCTTGTTGCTCATCCATGATGCTGATGGTTTCAATCGCTGGGAGGCTGGCCAGCAGTTGGCAATTCTTGCCTTCGACGATTTGCATGGAACGGACGGCTCTTCCGCGTGCAAAGCATGGTGCGATGCGCTGGCCGCCTTGTTCGAGAGCCCTGAGATCGATGACGCGCTACTGGCCGACCTGTTGACGCCGCCGGGTGAAATCGAATTCGCCGATCGCCAGAGTGAGGTAGATCCGGCGAAAATCCGCGCGCAGCGACAAGACTTGCAGTCTCGTTTGGCACAACGCATCGGCGCAACAGCACTGCATGATCGCTATCAGGCGCTGTGCGCCGACACCAGCCAGCAACTCGACGCAGCCAGCCAGGCAAAGCGCCGCTTGAAGCGCCGCGTGCTGGAGCTGCTTGCATTGATTGATGCCACTCAGGCACATGCACTGGCGGCACGCCAATACGAACACGCGCCCGGCATGACCGATCGCCTTGCTGCCTTGGGTGTACTGGTGCGTGATCGCGCTCCGCAGGCTGCTGCGTTTCTCGCCGATTTTCGCCAGCGCTACGCGGACAATCCGTTGGCGCTGGATAAATGGTTTACCGAGCAAGCGAAGCTACCGGGCGATCCGGCGCTTGCCAGCGTCATGGCGCTGGAGAACGATCCGGCTTTCACACTGAAGAATCCGAATCGCGCACGCGCCCTGCTCGGCACCTTCGCCAGCGCCAACCCCAGCGGATTTCATCGCGCCGATGGCGCCGGTTATCGGCTGCTTGCCGAGCGGCTGGCACAACTGGATGCACTCAATCCGCAAATCGCGGCACGGCTCGCCACTGCATTCAATGGCTGGCAGCGCCTGGAACCTGTACGCCGCGAGGCGGCCCATGCGGCTCTCGATAAACTGGCCAAATGTGATGGCCTGTCACCTAACCTCAGCGAAATCATCAGTAACGTGCTGCGTCACTGATCCTTAAGACGCGAACGGCGGCCCCTGAAAGGTCGCCGTTGCGGGGCGGCAAGCAAAGGGTCTTTGCTTAAGCCGGAAGCTCATCCAGCTCGCTGAGCAAATGGTGCATGCGTGACTCCAGGCGCGGGCGCAATTGCTGTTGCTGCGTGGGGTCGCGTTCGACCAGATGATCCATCGCCATTTCGAGGCGACCGATCTCAATCATCAGGTCATGCCGCAAATATACGGGTGCGAATTCGTTGCTGTTATCCATGACACGTCCCCTCTTTGGCTTGCACCGAAGTGCTGCAACAGACGTGCCATCTGTGATGTAGATCACACAACGTTATTGCCCCAAATCACGCAGTGACCTTTTGTGTCAGCAGCTGCCGTTTACCGGCATAAATTTGCGTTTCAGTCACCCCATGTTCACGCGTGCGGGGCGATGATCCCTCCACGCACACGGGGGAGCGACCATACTGCGTACCCCGTAGAATTTCAGTTTCTGGCGCCCGGCAATACGGTCATCCTGGATTCCCCCTGTTCCTGAGACCGCCGGGCGCCAGATCTCTCTCACGATTCGAGATCGAGATCACAAAAAACGACGGCGCCCCGAAGGGCGCCGTCTTTGCTTCCTGTCCCGGTACGCGAATGGACCCCTGTCGTCCTATCTCAGCGCGCGTATCGCGCGGCATCTGCCCGTGAAAGTGCGGTGGAATTAAAAGCAGAAAACATGCCAATCAAGTGTAAGGCATGCCTTACGGCATCCCTGGTATTACCATAAGCCTTTGTGTATCCCTGTATTTTGGGTCCTCCGATGCTCCATCCCAGCTTCTATGACGTGATCGTGATAGGCGGCGGCCATGCCGGTACTGAAGCGGCCTTGGCGTCGGCACGTTGCGGCGCACGCACGCTACTGCTCAGCCACAACATCGAAACGATCGGCCAGATGAGCTGCAACCCTGCCATCGGCGGTATCGGCAAGGGCCACTTGGTCAAGGAAATCGACGCCTTGGGCGGCGCCATGGCGCGCGCCGCGGATCGGGTCGGCATCCAGTGGCGCACGCTGAATGCGTCCAAGGGACCGGCCGTACGCGCCACACGCTGCCAGGCAGATCGCGTGTTGTACAAGGCGGCGATCCGCCGGATGGTGGAAACCCAACCCAACCTGGACCTGTTCCAACAGGCGGTGGATGACCTGCTGATCGAGCACGGCCGCGTCATCGGGGTAGTGACGCAAATGGGCCTTTCCTTCCGTGCCAGGTCCATTGTGCTCACAGCGGGTACTTTTCTGGCCGGCAAGATCCACATCGGCCCGGCGCAATACGCCGGCGGTCGCGCAGGTGACCCGCCCGCCACAACCCTGGCCCAGCGCCTGCGGGAGCTGCCCGTGGCGGCCGACCGCCTCAAGACTGGCACTCCGCCGCGTATCGACCTGCGCAGCATCGATTTCACCCATCTGGACGAACAGCCGGGCGATGACCCGGCGCCGGTGTTCTCCTATCTTGGCTCACGCGCCGACCATCCGCGCCAGGTCAGCTGCTGGATCACTCATACCAGCGCGCATACCCACGAGATCATCCGCGGCTCCCTCGACCGGTCGCCGCTGTATACCGGCCAGATCGAAGGCGTCGGCCCGCGTTACTGCCCCTCGATCGAGGACAAGGTGGTGCGTTTCGCCGAAAAGAGTTCGCACCAGATTTTCATCGAGCCGGAGGGGCTGGATAGTTTCGAGATCTACCCCAACGGCATTTCCACATCGCTGCCGTTCGATGTGCAATTGGCGCTGGTCCATTCGATCAAGGGCTTTGAGAAGGCGCACATCACCCGCCCGGGCTATGCAATCGAATATGACTATTTCGATCCGCGCGGCCTGCATCCGTGGCTGGAAACCAAGTCGATTCCCGGCCTGTATTTCGCCGGCCAGATCAACGGCACCACTGGCTACGAAGAGGCCGCAGCGCAAGGCCTGATCGCCGGCCTGAATGCCGCACTGGCCGTGCAGGGCAAGGCGCCGTGGTATCCGCGTCGCGATGAAGCCTATGTGGGCGTGCTGATCGACGATCTGACCAGCAATGGCACGATCGAGCCCTATCGCATGTTCACCTCGCGCGCCGAATATCGCCTGCATCTGCGTGAAGACAATGCCGATTTGCGCCTGACCGAAACCGGTTACCAGCTAGGTGTCGTTCCGCAGGAGCGTTTTGACGCCCTGCGTACCAAGCGTGAAGCGGTCGAACGGGAAGTACAGCGTCTGGGGTCGCTCTGGGCCGCTCCCAACAATGCGCTGGGTGCGGCGATCGAGCGCCAACTCGGCGTGGCGGTGAGCCGTGAAACCAATGCACTGGATCTGCTGCGCCGCCCCGAACTGGATTACGCCAGACTGACCACCGTGACCGAACTCGGCCCTGCCGTCGAGCACGAAGATGTCGCCGCGCAGGTCGAGGTGCAAACCAAATATGCCGGTTATCTGGAGCGCCAGCGCGAGGAAATCGAACGCCAGCGCCGCCACGAAAACACGGCCATTCCCGGTGGTTTCGATTACGACAAGGTGCGCGGCCTGTCCGCCGAAGTGCTGCTGAAACTCAAGCGCAGCCTGCCTGCCACCATTGGCCAGGCAGCACGCATCAGCGGCGTGACGCCGGCGGCGATTTCCTTGCTACTGGTTCACCTGAAACGGCGCGACGCAGCCTGAGCGCCCGTCCACCGGTCCCGCGCAGGCAGGCTCCAAACATTCCGCCATGGCCGCATGGCATCATGCGCTCCTGCTTAACGAGGAGCACCCCATGGAAGTGTGGATCGGTCGACTGGGCGAACGCCACGGCCCCTATCAGGAGGAACAGGTCAAGGAATGGCTGCGCAATGGCCAGCTCAGCCGCGAGGATCTGGGCTGGTATGACGGCCTGGCCGATTGGCAACCGCTGTCAGTGCTGTTTCCGCTGGAAAAGCCGACGCCTCCGCCTGCTCCTGACATGTATGCGCCACCTCCGCTGCAGCAACCGCAGGTCAGCGCCGGCGCCTTCGATTACGCCAGTTTCTGGCAGCGCTTTGGCGCCTGGGTGATCGACCTGGTTGTCCTGATGATCCCGTCGATGATTGCCACCTACTTTCTTGGCGGCGTGGAGGCGTACAAACACTTTCTGGAACAGATGCAGGCTGGCGCCGACATGAGCGCAGCCCTGCGTGAATACAGCACCGCCACGGAAAGCTCACAAGTTGCGTCGCTGGTGATCACTTTCCTGTATTACTCCTTCTGCGAAGCCTCCAAATGGCAGGCGACGCCGGGCAAGCTGGCCTTGCGCCTGCGCGTGACGGATATCCACGGACAACGCCTGACGATCGGCCGCGCAGCGGCGCGCAATATCGTCAGGCTGTCTGCACTTATCTTCGGTTTGATCCCGGTGATCTGCTATCTCGCCATAGCCTGGACGCAACGCAAGCAAGGCCTGCACGACCTGATGGCAAGCACGCTGGTACTGAACGGCACCGCGCAACAACAGCCGCCGCAGCGAACGCAATCGAGCAGCCAGCACGGCCGCTTCGACGCCTGAATCAACCACATACAGACGGCGCAACCCTTATGGTGTTGCGCCGTCTTTTTTTGTCATGCTCGAAAACGGGCGTCCTGAACATACCTTTCGGACGCCGCTTGATATGATGGCAAGCTGCAACAACCTGGTTTCATCATCACGCTTGCCGCAACACGAACGCCCAGGAATTTCTTCAGTCTCATGCTCAGCATCGAACAACGCATCGCCCAGGACATCGCCGCCAAGCCAGAACAGGTACACGCCGCAGTGGATCTGCTTGATGGCGGCGCCACCGTGCCGTTCATCGCGCGCTACCGCAAGGAAGCCACCGGTGGTCTCGACGATACGCAATTACGCCTGCTCGAAGAGCGCCTGCGCTATCTACGCGAATTGGAAGAGCGCCGCGAGGCGATCCTGGCCAGCATTACCGAACAAGGCAAGCTGACCGATGCACTGAAAGAAGACATTCTGGGCGCCGATACCAAGGCCCGCCTCGAAGATCTTTATCTGCCTTACAAGCCCAAGCGCCGCACCAAGGCGCAGATCGCGCGCGAAGCCGGCCTGGAACCACTCGCACTTGGCCTGCGCGAAGATCCATCACAAACACCTGAAACGTTCGCAGAATCATTCGTGGATGCCGACAAGGGCGTGCCGGATGTACGCGCCGCGTTGGATGGTGCACGTGCGATCCTGATGGAAAGCATCGCTGAAGATGCACAGCTGCTCGGCGAATTGCGTGACTGGTTGTGGGAAAAAGGCCAGATTCGCGCCAAGGTCGTCGCGGGCAAGGAGCAGGAAGGCGCGAAGTTTCGTGACTACTTCGATCACATGGAAGCGATCGGCAAGATTCCTTCGCATCGCCTGCTTGCGCTGATGCGCGCACGCAACGAAGGCGTGATCGAACTGGAACTTGCGCCTGCCGTCGAGGCCGAGCAAGGCCATCTTGAAGGCGAAGGCCGCGTGGCGGCGCATACCGGCATTATCGATCGCGGTCGCGCGGCCGATGCGTGGCTGCGCGAAACGGTGCGCCTCACCTGGCGCGTAAAGCTGC
This sequence comes from Dyella flava, assembly GCF_016904955.1. Classification (GTDB taxonomy): domain Bacteria; phylum Pseudomonadota; class Gammaproteobacteria; order Xanthomonadales; family Rhodanobacteraceae; genus Dyella_B; species Dyella_B flava. Next base: position 320,098 of record NZ_JADIKE010000034.1, read on the forward strand.
ATTTGCATCTCACTCTGGATCTGTTCGGTCGCGTGCGCGAGGGTGCGGAAGATGAAGCGATTCGCGTGTTCGGCGACAACCTCAAGGATCTGATGCTCGCAGCCCCGGCCGGCGCCAGGACGGTGATGGGTCTGGATCCGGGCATTCGTACCGGCGTGAAGGTCGCGGTGGTGGATGCAACCGGCAAGCTGCTCGCGACGGATACCGTTTACCCGCATGAACCACGCAATCAATGGGATCAGTCGCTCGCTCGTCTTGCCGTGCTAAGCAAGCAACATGGCGTGAACCTGATCGCGATCGGCAATGGCACGGCCTCGCGCGAAACCGACAAGCTCGCTGGCGAGTTGATCAAGAAACATGCGGATTTGAAGCTCTCCAAGATCGTGGTGAGCGAAGCCGGTGCCTCGGTGTATTCCGCTTCTGAAACGGCCGCCAAGGAATTTCCCGATCTGGACGTCAGCTTGCGCGGCGCCGTCTCGATCGCGCGCCGTTTGCAAGACCCGCTCGCTGAGCTGGTGAAAATCGAACCGAAAGCGATCGGCGTGGGCCAGTACCAGCACGACGTGAATCAGGTGAAGCTGGCACGCGCCCTGGACGCCAAGGTGGAAGACTGTGTCAATGCCGTTGGCGTCGATGTGAACACCGCTTCCGCTGCCCTGCTTTCACGCGTTGCCGGTCTTTCCGCGAGCGTGGCTGAGAATGTGGTGAAGCACCGTGACGCCAACGGCCCGTTCCTCAATCGCAAGGCATTGCTGAAAGTCCCGCGCCTGGGCGACAAGGCGTTCGAGCAGTGCGCAGGCTTTTTGCGCATTCCCAGTGGCGACAATCCGCTGGATGCCAGCTCGGTGCATCCGGAAGCCTATCCGGTGGTCGAGCGCATCATTGCGCAGTGTGGCCGCGAAGTGAAAAGCGTCATCGGTGACATCACCTTCCTGCGCGGCCTGAAGCCCGAGCAGTACACGGATGAACGCTTTGGCGTGCCAACCGTGCGCGACATTCTCAAAGAACTGGAAAAGCCCGGCCGCGATCCCCGCCCGGAATTCGTTGCACCGAGTTTTGCCGAGGGTGTGGAAGATCTGAAGGATCTCAAGCCCGGCATGATTCTCGAAGGCCGCGTCACCAACGTGGCGGCGTTCGGCGCGTTCGTCGATATCGGCGTGCACCAGGACGGTCTCGTGCATGTCTCCGCGCTGTCGCACACCTTTGTGAAAGATCCGCGTGATGCGGTGAAAGCCGGCGACATCGTCAAAGTGAAGGTGATGGAAGTGGACATTCCGCGCCAGCGCATCGGCCTGTCCATGCGCCTGGATGACGAACTTGGCCAGGTTCGCGGGGCACGCCCTGCCGGCGGTAACGAGAGCCGCGGTGGCTCGCGCGACAACCGCGGCCCACGGCCGGGCTCCGCGACGCCTTCCAAGCCGGCCGCAGCACCGGCCAATAGCGCGTTCGCCGACGCCCTCAGCCGCGCCCTTAAGCGCTGACTCCAGTCGGATCAGGCACTTCGGTGTCTGATCTGTCAGCCGAAATCCCCCGGAAAGCGCCAGCGCATTTCCCCAGCTACCTGCGAAGCGCCGCTTACTTGCGGCGCAGCATGCGCGCACGTATGGCATGCATTAACGTAACATCACTATAACAATCGCAGGAGCACCGCCCCATGTTTCACCCGCGCAAGATTGCCGGCGCCGTTGCGCTGGCCCTTGGTCTCGTAGGCGCTGCCCAGGCTACGGGTAATCCGAACCCCACCTTCAACAACGTCATCGCGTTCGGCGACAGCTTGAGCGATGCAGGCAATCTCTCGTTGTACGAAGTGCCGAGCTTCCAGCCTCCGCAAAAGTTCACCACCAACCCCGGCAACATCACCGTGCAGAACATTGCCGCCGCGCTGGGTCACGCGCTGACCGCATCGCTCGCGGGCGGCAATGACTATGCCTGGGGTGGGGCCGGCATCTTCAACAATTCGCCGGGTACTCCGGCTGGTGTTCCAACCATCACCGATCAGGTCGACACCTATCTGGCCAGCCATCCCACGCTCAACAGCCATGCGCTGTACACGATGTGGGGCGGCGCAAACGACATTTTCTACGCGACCACCACGCCCGCGACTGCGCAGACCCAGATCGTCGCCGCCGCGCAGCAGGAAGTGAAATTGCTGGGTGAAATGCAGGCCGCGGGAGCGAAGAACATCCTGGTGTTCAATCTGCCCAACATCGGCCTGACGCCGGAAGCCCAGGAAGCAGGCGCGTCCGCCGCTTCTTCGCTGACCACGCTCAGCGTGATCTACAACGGCCAGCTCAATGCCGGCATCGGCAAGCTCGGCATGGGCATCATTCCGGTGAACGCCTTCGCGTTGCTCAGCCAGGTGATCGCCAGCCCGGGACGCTACGGTTTCACCAATGTCACGACACCTGCGTGTGGCGTCGGCTCCGATTCCGTGCTGTGCGGCCCGCAAGGCTCCGGCTTGCCGTACACCTATGCGTCGGGCACTAATAACACCTATCTGTTCGCCGATGGCGTACATCCCACCACCGGTGCGGACAAGATGCTGGCGCAGGTAGTGCTGTCGGAGCTGGCCGCGCCACAGCAGATCTCGCTGCTGCAGGAAGCCCCGCTCGCCGCCGTTACCACCCAGACCGCCGCCGTGCGTCAACAGATGATGGCCGACAACTTCGGCAGCCCGACGCGTGCCTTTGCCAGCATCAACTATTCAAACCAGCAGTTTGACCAGAGCGCCGGTGCGCCCAAGACCACCAGCAACAATGTCGACCTGACCGTCGGCGTCGATGTGCACGCCAACGATTACATTTCGGCAGGTGCGGCGCTGGGCGTCGGCGAACACTATGCGGATGTCAGCGGCGGTGGCGGCTACGATCTGCAGGCGATCACCGGCCTTGGCTATCTGACCTGGCACGACGCGGGCGCGTATGCCGGCGTCTACGGTGACTTCGGTCAGGCCAGCTACACCAACATCAACCGCGTATTCATGGTGGGCGATGACCGCACCCATGAAGCCGGCAAGACCGATGGCTCCTACCTGGGCCTGGGCCTGCACGGTGGCTACTGGTTCGATGTCGGCAGCTTCAAGACCGGCCCATTTGCGAACGTCGAATACCAGAACATTCGCATCGATGGCTACAGCGAAAGCGGCAACGACGCGACCGCCATGTGGTTCGGACGCCAGGAACGCAACGCGTTGATCAGCACTGCCGGCTGGCGCCTGCAGGGACACTGGCAGTACAACTCGATGGATCTGTCGCCGTATGTCGAGCTCGGCTGGAATCACGACAGCCGCGCCAGCACCGACATGGTCACCGCCGGCCTCAACAGCTTGAACGGCAGCTTCGAAATGGCCGGCTTTACGCCGGAGAAAAACTGGGGCGAGGGCGATATCGGCCTGATGGCGCAGTTCACGTCGAACCTGTCCGGCTGGATTGCCTACAACGGCCACTTCAGCGATGACGCCCAGCGTTACAACGCGATCAACCTCGGCGTGAAATTCGGCTTCTGAGCCGGCTTCACGGATAACAAAAAAGCCGTCCGCAATGCGGACGGCTTTTTTTATATGCAGCTTCGCTTACAGCGAGCATCCTTCCGGCTTACTTGCCCTTACCGCCAGTGGCCAGACCGAGGATCTCTTTGGATTGCTGCTGCAGGCTCGCGGCATCGCTGTCACTCAGCGTATCGGTGCTACCGTTGGCTTCGTGGGTCTTCAGCACCAGCGAGCCATCGTCACCCCAACCGGCGGTATCCACCGACGTTGGCTTGGCGGCCTGATTGGCCTTCTTCTGCTGTTCCACCACCCACGGCTTGCCATCCTTGTAAGCGTAGTCGGTCTTGGTAAAGCCCTTGTCGCCGTAGTCGACCAGCTCACGAATGAACTTCACTTCGGTGCCGTCACGGAACACCTGCCAGGAGCGCGAGACATTCGGCTCAAGCTTGGTGCCGCTGGAAACCTTCAGGCCACCGATTTGCTTCTGCAAAGTCTGGAAAGCAGCGAGCTGCTTTTCACCCGGGGTCTGCTCCGGAGCCAGTTCAATCGCAACGTTCGACGTTGGATGACCTTGCGTCAGCACCGGTGCCTGGATCGGCATGTTGTAGTGGCGATCACCATCGGTCAGCTGAGCCTGCACGATGTAGAGATCGTTGGTTGCAACATTCGCGGGATTGAAGTCGAGCTCGAACTGCAGCGGGAAGGTTGTGGCCGGCGCGATGGTCTTGGTCGCCAGCGGCGCGGAGCCTTGTGCGGTCAAGTCGACCAGGCTGATCACAAGCTGGTCCTGGGCCGACGGCTTGATATCGCCGCGTAGAGTGATAGTGCCCGAAACACTTGTGGCGGCGGCAGACGCCTTGGCCGCCTGTCCATCATCCGCGCCAGCCGAAGACGACGGGCTGGAGGAATTACTGCAGCCGGCCAGTGCAACCGCTGCCACTGTCATCAGCGACCAAACAACGCTGCGCATGGGATTGAAACCTCAGGTGTGGATCGAATCGAACGACATGCCTGCATACGCACACGCAGCGGACATTCGCGGGGGAGCCTCAGAGAATAGCCCAAACTTGGAACGTGTAAAAGTCAACAGTGCGAGCCTTCCATTCGCATACGTATGTATTCATTGGGTTTAGTACCAGGCGGAGCCGTGGCTACGTTCCTCAGATTCGACCTCAGGCAAAGCTGCCTCTGCTTACTTACGGAGAGAAAGGGATTTCCTTCGAATAAAGTCGTCCATCCCTTCTTGAGCAAACAGGCTCCGCCCGGAGAACCTAGTCCCCGCTGGCGTGCCGTGGGTGTACCGGCCCGGCGCCGGTCTGTCTTTCGGCCCGTTAGATCTGTTGAGGCCTGGCGTAAACGCCGCCCCGCAGTTTCTTGCCCCATCCAACGGCCTACATGTCAACCCAGGGAACCCTGACGCGTTTATGCGGGCAAGGAAGGCTTGACGTTTCGTGATTCGTAATTTTATGCGAATTGATTCAGGAATTTGCGCCAAAACCCTTCTATAACACTTGCTACACAGGTACATGCAAGGCGCTCCAGTAAGAATCTGCCGGTAGGCGCCCCTGATTACTGCGGAAATTTGCGATGAATCTGCCTCCCAATACCCACCTCGAATCCACCACGACATTTGCCGATCGCATCAAGGTGCTTATCCAGCGCGTTGGCAGCGTTACGGAAATCGCACGTATGTGCGGCTTTTCGGAGGGTGTCGTGCGAAGCTGGCGGGATGGCAACACCGATCCTTCGCGCGCACGTTGCGTCACGCTGGCGCGCACGCTGGGTATTTCCCTGGTGTGGTTGGTTGCTGGCGAAGGTTCCATGCAAATCGATCCGAATGCCTTGGTGCCGGATGACAACGCCGCCAATAGCGCTGAAACCGCTTCGGCCGCCCAACGGCATCGCGCCAAGCTGCGTGTGGCAGCTGACACGCTGGAAACCAGTGGTTCGGCGGTGGACGCGCAGCGGCTCAACACGGCCCTGCATATCCTGCAATCCGAATTGGATCTCGCCGAAAGCAGCCTGACTCTGGCGGAGAATTCCGACATGCTGGCCGAGCTGTATGACATCCTGGGCCCGGGTGGCAATGACGTCGATGCGACGGCGATGGTGGCGTTCAATCATCGGCTTGCCGAGCGCCTGAAGAACAATCGCACATCCAACCGCGTGCCGGCCTGAAACACTTTCCGATGACATGAAAACGGCGACCGCAGGTCGCCGTTTTTGTTTGCGTGCCTGAAAAGCAACTCGGTGCAGAACCTCCAGTCACCGCCTTGTAGGCGCGGGCACTGGATCCAGGCAGCAGCTCAACGAGCCAAAGCGCCGTAAGTTATTGCTTTACATGGCCCTGCCAGCAATATCTTACGCAATACTGTCGCAAACCTTACATAAAATCTTGCGTTTTCGTACGAACTTGCCCTAACGTGGAAATCACATCGCCCCGCTCGGAGCGGCAGGCGGTGCAGGGGCACGCCCACACAAGACCGCTCATGCGTGGGGGCCATTTCCATAGTTTCGGGTTGCCCAGCGAGGGAGAAGCAACGGCTGGCAGCTCGTTTGGAGGGAGTTTGATGAAACAAAAGACCATGCTGGCCACCGCTATCGCGGCGGCACTCATGCTGCATACCTGGGCCGTTTCCGCGCAAGACACCGCCCCGGCCCAAAGTGATCAGGCTGACGCAACAAAAGCCAAGAGTCTGGAAACCGTCACCGTGACCGGCTCACACATCCGCAGTGTGGATGTGGAAACGTCTCAACCGGTCTACACCATGGACCGCCAGGCGATCAAAGCCACCGGGCTGACCAATGTCAGCGACATCCTGGCCCGCATGCCATCGGTGGGCACCCCGGATATCACCCCGCAGGACACGCTTGCTTCCGGCCCCGATGTGGGTGGCACCTACGTCAATCTTCGCTACCTTGGTTCACAGCGCACGCTGGTGCTGGTGAACGGTCGCCGCTGGAGCACCAGCCTCAGCGGCATGACGGATCTGTCGACCATTCCGGTATCGATGATCGAGCGCATTGATGTACTGAAAGATGGCGCCTCGTCGGTGTATGGCGCGGATGCCATCGGCGGCGTGGTCAACATCATTACCCGCGATCACTATGACGGTGGCGAGGCCAACGTCTACTTCGGGGAGAATGGCGGCGGCGATGGCCAGCAGAAAAACGCGGACTTCACCTGGGGCCATACCACGCTGAAGAATGCCTTTATCGTCAGCGCGGCTTATCAGGAGCTGTCGCCGGTATGGGACAACCGGCGCGACCTCACTCGCTATGCCGACGGTCCGCGTCATCCTGACGATGGCTGGGGACTGGGCCCGTGGGGACGTGTGCTGGATCCGGACAACGGCAACACGTATGTGATCAATCATGGCGCCACCGATACCGCCAATTTTGCCAATTACCATCCGTACGATTCGTCCAGCCTCGCGGACAAGTACCGCACTTCGAAGGACATGACCTTCCGCGCAGGCAGCAAGCTGAAGAACCTTTACGTACAGGATCGCTATAAGCTGACCGACAACATCTCCCTGCACGGTTCGGCGACATACAGCACGCGTGATAGCTCGAATCAGCTCGCGGGCTATCCGTTCTCCACGGACGCCACCGGCCTGACCATCGATCCAGACAACGCATACAACCCGTTCCCCGGCAATGCCACCACGTTCTGGCGCCGCACCGTTGAGATGCCGCGCATCACCCGGTCCAACTCGCGCCTGGCACATATCGACGTGGGTGCGGAAGGCTACTTCACCTTCCTCGATCACGACTGGAACTGGGACACCGGCTATACGTTCTCGCAGACGCACATCCGTCAGATCACCACCGGCAACATTTACTTGCCGAACGCCGAAAAGGCGTTGGGCCCGACCACGATCCTCAACGGCCAGGTGGTTTGCGCCGATGCTGCTGACCGTGCGGCAGGCTGCGTGCCCTGGAACATCCTGGCCGGTCCGGGTGCAACACCGCAGTCCGTCTGGAACTACGTGAACTCGGTCAGCACCGCGCGCCAGTTCGCCCAGACCGACGATTTCACTGCGAACGTCGGCGGCGGCCTCTTTGACCTGCCGGCAGGTACGGTCAACATTGCAGGCGGCATCGAGCATCGCCGCGAAAAAGGTTCCTATCACCCGGATCCGAATGACTCGGCCGGTTTGACCACCAACCTCGCCAGCGCGCCCACCAACGGCCGTTACGACGTCAACGAAGCGTATCTCGAGCTGGATGTACCGGTATTGCGTGATCTGCCTGGCGTGCAGGAATTCGGCATCAACATCGCCAGCCGCTACTCGCACTACAGCGACTTCGGCAGCACGGTGAACAACAAGTACAGCGTACGGTGGCGTCCGATCAATGACCTGCTGGTTCGCGCCACGTATGCCGAAGGTTTTCGCGCTCCGACCATTGACGACTTGTACGGAGGCACCGGCCAGAGCTTTGAAACCTTTCTGGATCCGTGCGACTCCGCTTTCGGCGCGGCGGCCACCAATGCGACGGTGGCGGCTCGCTGTGCAGCGGCTGGTGTGCCGACCAACTACCGACAGAAGGACCAGGCAGGTAATCCGATCACCAGCAACGCGGGTGGCCAGTCGCCGACTGCTTTCCTATCCGGATCCAATCCGCAGCTGAAACCGGAAACCTCGGTGACCCGTACGTTTGGCCTGGTGTACAGCCCGCATTACGTGGAAGGCCTGGATTTCACGCTGGACTACTACGACATCCGCCTGACCAATGCGATCGCGGCGGTGGACGCCAGCGACATCCTCAACTTCTGCTACGTGCAAAACGTCTCGGACTTCTGCAATCGCTTCACCCGTAATGGCGCCGGCGTGATCACCAGCCTCAACGAGAGCCTGGCCAACCTTGGCTCGATTGATACGCAGGGTTACGACGTTGGCATTCACTACCGCTTGCCAGAAACGCCATTCGGGACCTTCCGCGTGGCTTCGGACAGCACCTACCTCGTCAAATACGACACCACCAGCGGCCCTGGCCAAGTGACCAATACGCTGGCCGGCTTCATGGATAACGAGGAAGGCCTGTATCGCGTGCGCTCAAACCTGCAGCTGGATTGGGACTACAAGCAATTCGGCGCAAGCTGGACGATACGCTACTACTCCGGCCTGAAAGACAGCTGCTGGAGCGTCAGCCCTGCCGTGGAGTGCAGCAATCCGAGCTACACCAACCCGTGGATCGGCAGCTTCGGCATTGCACAGAAGGGATCGGTGGCATTCAACGATTTGCAACTGCGCTACACGGCACCTTGGAAGGGCACCTTCACGTTCGGCGTGAACAACATCTTCAACAAGCAGGGACCGCTGTACTACAACGTGACATTGGCGGGCGCGGGCAGTCCGCCCTACAACCCGGCGTTCGATTACGACCGTTACTTCTACGTGTCGTACAACCAGAAGTTCTGATCTGCACTACAAACTCCCTCCCCGATTGCTGGGGAGGGAGTCGTATCGGCGAGTCCAGGGACGCTGTCGGAGACTTACAAGCGCGCGATATCAGCGATGGCCGTGAATTGCGCTTTAAGACGTCCCAGCAAGGCGAGTCGATTGGCGCGCACGGCCGGATTATCGGCATTCACCAGCACATTATCGAAGAACGCATCGACCGGCGCCTGCAATTGGGAAAGACGTGCGAGCACCGCGGTGTAATCGCGACGTTGCAGTGCTCCCATGTTGTCGGCCTGTGCAGCTTCAAGTGCCTGTGCGAGCGCACGCTCCGCATCCGCCTCGAAGTGCGCGGGGTCAACATGATTGCCGATGCTTTGCGCCCCGTGTTCTTCCTGCTGCTTCCGCAAGATATTGGCAACGCGCTTGTTCGCGCCCGCCAAACTTGCAGCCTCCGGGCGGCGCCCGAATTCAACCACCGCACGCAGGCGATGATCGAAGTCCACCAGGCTGATGGGTGCCACGGCCAGCACGGCTTCGTACTGCTCGGTGGTGAACCTTTGTTCGGCGTAGTAACCGCGCAGACGCTCCAGCACAAATTCGCTCAGTTCGTTGACCAGCGCGGTACGCCGCTGGCCGGCGTCGAAGGCAGGTGCCTTACCGTCTTTGCCCGGCTTGATGCCGGCAGCGAGTGCGGCTTCCGGCAACAGCTCCAGCGCCTCGACAAAAAGGGCCTTGTGATCGAGATCCAATCCGCCTTCGATCAAGGTACGGGCAAGGCCCAAGGCTGCGCGGCGCAGTGCAAACGGATCCTTGTTACCGCTGGGCTTCAAGCCCACCGCAAAAATGCCGGCAAGCGTATCGACACGCTCGGCCACCGCAAGCACCTGCCCCACCTTGCCGGCAGCGATCGTATCGCCCGCAAAACGCGGCTGATAAACGCTGTCCAGCGCATTGGCCACTTCCGCGGGTTCATGCTCATGCTGCGCGTAGTAACGCCCCATCACGCCTTGCAGTTCCGGGAACTCACCCACCATGCGCGTAAGCAGATCGCATTTGGCCAGGCTGGCGGCGCGCGTCGCCTGACCGGCATCAACACCAACACGATTGGCGGTGATGCGAGCCAACTCAGCCACGCGTACGCTCTTATCCCAGAGGCTGCCAAGCGCCTGCTGATAGGTGACGTTCTTCAGGGCTTCTTGATAGCTTGCCAACGGCGTTTTCAGGTCTTCATCCCAGAAGAATTTCGCATCGGCGAAACGCGGACGAATCACGCGTTCATAGCCTTTGCGAATTTCGCCAGGCTGTTTGCTCTCGATGTTGGCGACACCGATGAAGTGTTCGGTCAATGCACCGTGGGCATCGAACACCGGCACGAATTTCTGGTTGGCTTCCATCGTGGTCACCAACGCTTCGGGAGGCACGCTCAAGAATTCGCGTTCGAAGGCGCAAGCGATCGCCACCGGCCATTCCGTGAGATTGGCGATTTCGTCCAGCAGCGCGTCATCCAGGCGTGGCGTACCGCCGGTCTGCTTGGCGGCGCGAGCGACTTCATCGCGAACACGCTGGCGACGCTCGGCCGGATCAGCCAGCACCTTGGCCATGCGCATCGCGTCCAGCCAGCTATCGGCATCTGCCACGTGCACCGGTTGCGGGTGCATGAAACGGTGACCGCGTGATTGTCGGCCGCTACGCAAGCCCATCACTTCGCCATCGACAATATTCGAGCCATGCAGGATCACCAGCCAGTGCACCGGACGCACAAAGGCGTAATCGTGATCAGCCCAGCGCATGGGCTTGGGAATCGGCAGTCCCTTCAGTGCTTCGTCGACAATCTCCGGCAACAGCGCGGCAACCGCCTGCCCCGGCTTGACGGTGCGAAACACGAACCACGCGCCTTTGTCGGTTTCCAGTTTTTCCAGCTGTTCCACACTGACGCCGCACGATTGCGCAAAGCCAAGCAACGCCTTGCCTGGATTGCCATCGGCGTCCATCGCTGCATTGACAGCAGGACCGCGACGCTCAAGCGATTGCTCCGGCTGCGCAACGGCCACCTCAGGGATATAGACGGCCAAACGGCGCGGTGTAACGTACAGCTTCGCCTGTTCCAGCGACGCACCCACGCCACGCTTGCTCAATCCGTCACAGATGCCGCGCAGGAAGGCCGCACCGAGCTCATCGAGCGCCTTCGGCGGCAGCTCTTCCGTACCCAGCTCGATGAGCAATGACTTGGCGGCGCTCATGCAGCCTGCTCCTTCTTCTGACTCTTGAGGCCCGGGAAGCCGAGCTTTTCGCGCTGTGCAACGTATGCCTCGGCCACGCTGCGCGACAGCGTGCGCACGCGCAGGATATAGCGCTGGCGCTCGGTGACGCTGATGGCACGTCGCGCATCGAGCAAATTGAAAGTGTGGCTGGCTTTCATCACCTGCTCGTACGCGGGTAGCGGCAGGCCCGCAGCGATCAGCTTGTTCGCCTCGTTTTCGCACACATCAAACCAGCGCAGTAGTTCGGTGACGTTGGCGTGCTCGAAGTTGTAGGTGCTTTGTTCGACTTCGTTCTGGTGAAACACATCACCGTAGGTCACCTTGCCATGCGGACTTTCGGTCCAGACCAGGTCGTAAACATTGTCCACGTTCTGCAGATACATCGTCAGACGTTCCAGGCCGTAGGTGATCTCGCCGGTGACCGGCTTGCACTCCAGGCCACCCGCCTGCTGGAAATAGGTGAACTGGGTGACTTCCATGCCATTGAGCCAAACCTCCCAACCCAGGCCCCAGGCGCCCAGGGTGGGCGATTCCCAGTTGTCTTCCACGAATCGCAGGTCATGCACCTGTGGATCCAGGCCCAGTTCCTTCAGCGAGCCGATGTATAGCTCGAGGATGTTGTCCGGGTTGGGCTTCATGACCACCTGGTATTGGTAGTAATGCTGCAGACGGTTGGGGTTTTCGCCGTAGCGGCCATCGGTAGGCCGCCGCGAGGGCTGCACGTAGGCCGCCGCCCATGGCTCTGGCCCCAACGCACGCAGGAACGTAGCGGGGTGGAAGGTACCGGCGCCTACCTCGGTGTCGAGGGGCTGCAGCAGCACGCAACCCTGCTTCGCCCAGTAGCGGTTGAGGGTCTGGATCACATCCTGAAAGGTAGGTGCGGACATTGCTTTCCTAACCTAAGTGTAAAGCGGGTTAGTATAGCCGCAGCGCATCATTTCGCCGTTTTCCCGGGCGATCGGTGCTCATTCGGGGATCCTTGCAGATGGCAGCCACTCAACAAATCGCCTCCTTGCTCGGCCGTCGCGGCCGCCTGGCTTTGGATGATGTGCTTGCCGCCCTGGTGGTCGATGGCTATCTGTCCGCCGATGATGCCAAACAGCTGCGCATGGGCAACCGCGCCGGGCGTACCACGATCGAGCTGAACCCGCTGGTGGTCATCGCCAATGCCAAGCTCGTCAATCAACGTGACCCGGGACGACCGCTCAGCCTGGAAGGGTTGACCGAGTGGCTGGCCGGTCAGGCTGGTTTGCCCTATCTGAAAATCGACCCGATGAAGATCAACGTGGCGGCGGTCACCCAGGTGGTCAGCCACGCTTATGCCCAGCGCCATCGCATTCTGCCGGTCGCTGCGGCGACTGGAGAAGTGACGTTCGCCACGGCCGAACCGTTCGACAACATCTGGTCCAAGGATCTGGCCCAGATGCTGCGCCGCGATGTGCATCGTGTGGTATCCAGCCCGATCGATATCAATCGGTACCTGCAAGAGTTCTACGGCGTCCAGCGCTCGATCCAGCTTGCCAAAGACGCCAAGAACCAGGGCGGCTACGACACCAGTACGCTGCTCAACTTCGAGCAATTGCTGGAGCTGGGCAAGGCTGGCGAAGTCGGCGCGGACGACCGCCATGTGGTGCATATCGTCGATTGGCTGCTGCAATACGCTTTCGAGCAGCGTGCCTCCGATATCCATCTGGAACCCCGTCGCGAAGCCGGCCTGATGCGTTTCCGCATTGACGGCGTCATGCATAAGGTGTTCGAACTGCCGCCACCAGTAATGACGGCCGTGACCTCGCGCATCAAGATTCTTTCGCGCATGGACGTGGCGGAAAAGCGTCGCCCGCAGGATGGCCGCATCAAGACGCGCGCCACGTCCGGGCGCGAAGTGGAACTGCGCATTTCCAGCATGCCGACGGCGTTCGGCGAAAAGCTGGTGATGCGTATTTTCGATCCGGACATCGTCGCGAAGGACTTTTCGCAGCTTGGTTTTTCATCAACAGAAGATGCCTTGTGGCGCGGCCTGGTGGAACGTCCACACGGCATTGTGTTGGTGACGGGCCCCACCGGCTCAGGTAAAACCACCACGCTTTATTCAACGCTCAAGCACCTGGCCACGCCTGACATCAACGTCTGCACGGTTGAAGATCCGATCGAAATGGTCTCGCCGGAGTTCAACCAGATGCAGGTGCAGCCGTCGATCGATCTGGATTTCGCAGCGGGCGTGCGTACGCTGCTGCGCCAGGATCCGGACATCATCATGGTCGGCGAAATTCGCGATCTGGAAACCGCGCAAATGGCGGTGCAGGCATCGCTGACCGGCCACCTCGTGCTTTCCACCCTGCATACCAACGATGCACCGAGCGCGGTGACGCGCCTGCTCGATCTGGGTGTGCCGCATTATCTCATTCAATCGACGGTAACCGGCATCGTTGCACAGCGTCTCGTACGTACGCTGTGTCCGCATTGCAAGCTGGAAACCCTGCAGGATCCGCATGAATGGACCGTGTTGACTCACGGCTGGTCGATTCCTGTACCCGAGCGCGTTTTCAGACCAGTTGGCTGCCTGGAATGCCGTAATACCGGCTTCCTCGGACGCACCGGCATCTATGAAATGATGCAGCTCAGCCCGCGCTTGCGCAGCTTGATCGGCGCGCAACTCGATCTGATCCGCTTCGGTCAGGCTGCGTTGGCGGAAGGTATGCGTCCATTGCGTATTTCCGCGGCCGATCAGGTCGCGCGAGGATTGACCACGGTGCAGGAAGTACTGACCGTACTACCGCCGGTCGAACACGTTGAAGATTCTCCGCCTGAGTGATCTAACCCGAATTGCCCGTCGCTCCATGAAACCCATTTTGATCATCCGTACCGGTCAAGCTCCCGATAACATCCGTGCTCGCTACGGCGATTTTCCGCACTGGTTTCGATTGTCCGCACAGTTGGAGCCGCAGCACATACAGGTGATCAATGTGGCCGCAGGTGAAACCCTGCCACCGCCGCAGGAAGTTGCCGGCGCGCTGATCACCGGCTCGGCGGCGATGGTGACCGATCGCGCCCCATGGAGCGAAAACACCGCGGGATGGATTCGCAATGCGATGGACTCGGACCTGCCGCTGCTCGGTGTCTGCTATGGCCACCAACTCATGTCGCATGCACTCGGGGGACGCGTCGATTACCTGCCTGGTGGTCGCGAGATCGGAACAATACCGATCGACCTGCTGCCTGAGGCTGCGCAAGATCCTTTGACCGCTCAATTGCAGCCGATATTCCGGGCACATGCCACACATGAGCAGAGTGTCCTGGAAGTGCCCAAGGGCGTTACCGTATTGGCGCGCTCAGAACATGACCCGCACCATCTGATTCGCTACGGCCGTAACGCAGTCAGCGTGCAATTCCATCCGGAATTCAACGCCGACATCATGCGCGCATATATTCAGCGCAAGCACCATGACATGCGGCGTGAGGGCTTCGATCCGCATCACACTTATCAGCAAGTCGCCGCGACACCCATTGCACGCCGCTTGTTGAAAATGTTTTCACGCCACCACGGACTGAGTCGAGGGGCGCGATAGCCGATCGTCAGCGGTTGCGTGGTGGCATGGGAAACGGCGTGACCTTCTGCCCGTCTGACGCATCGTGAATCGCCAGCGCACCTTTGCGCTCCACTTCCTCGATACGCACGACGGATTGCATGGGCAGATGCAGCACGCGCGTGTCCTTGAATTCTTCGCGCAGGCGCTCCTCGGTAGGGTCGACCACCAAGCCCTCGCCGCTCGGCTCAAACACCAGATCACCGACCTCGGTAAACCCCCATAGCCCGCTTGAGGCGACGTGATGGGCGTAAAGCTCGTAGCACTTGCCCAGGTGCAAGAAGGTGACTTTGTAGAGTTTCTTGTTACGCATGGCACCATTTTACCGGCGCATGCGGCGCATGATTGCACCGCGCGACATCAGGGCAAATATGGCCCCGAACAGGAAGCCGGCGACGTGGGTCCACCAAGCATAGCCACCGTAGCTCGGACCGACATAACTGAACAACAGTTGTAGCAAGGCCCAGATGCCGATCAGCAAAAACGCCGGCACTCGCACGAATTCCAGATAGAAGCCCAGCGGCAAGACCAGCCCCAGGCGTGCCCGCGGAAAGAGCGATACGTAGGCGCCAAGCACCGCCGATACGGCTCCACTGCAACCAATGATCGGCCTCACTACGCCGGCCAGTGATATGGCTCCGGCCAGATTGGCCACCACGCCGCCGAGCAGGAACAGCACCAGGAAGCGAACGGATCCAAGCGTGCGCTCTGCCGGAACACCAAAAATCATGAGGAAGAGCAAATTGCTCAGCAGATGCAACCAGGCAACATGGATAAACAAGGCCGTGAAAAGCCGTAACAGCGCCGGATCGCTCAGCTGCTGCCAGAGCGGCTGATGCGCATCGAAGATATTGGCGGGGACAGTCCCCCACTCCAGCAGGAAGGTAATGCGCCGCGGGGCCGGCATCAGTGCCAGCACGACAAAGGTCACCACACAGATGAAAACCAACAGCATCGCGGCCCAATGCAGACGGGGATGACGTCGGGTTTCAACATTAACGAACACGGCGCTTCTCCTCGGCGAATGCGCTGGTCAAGCCGACCCGAAACGCATCATGGGTGATAAGCGAGCCTCGACTCCGTTCGTGCAGCGTCCTTACAGGCTGGCTGCTGCCGTACATCCTATCGCCGGCGCGGCCAGCTAACCTGACTGCATTCGTAAAATGCGGGCTGCAACACTTTTTACTGTTATGCGTGGTTACTCGCAGCTATCGGTAGATAGCCACCAGCTATTCGTGCGCAGAAAAACTTATCTTGCGCCAAGGAGCAAAAGGCGACCGGCTGCCTTGGCGGATAAGACTAAGGCGCGGCCTTGGCCGCCGAAGGAGATGCGAGTCGGGGTAAAGCAAAACGCCTTCCGGTGAGGGAAGGCGTTTTAAGGATAAAGCCCCTGGCGGTGACCTACTCTTGCATGGAAGTCCACACTACCATCGGCGCAGCT
>NZ_JADIKE010000029.1 GCF_016904955.1 Dyella flava
GCCAGTGCTAGCGGGCTCGACGCTTTCGAACCCCAGCGTGCCAAGGTCCAGTTCTTCGACAAAGACGTCGATGACTCGAACGGGATTGTCCTCGTTGATATAGTCTTCCAGCCGCTCGGGGAAAAGCAGGCTCTGTGATCGGTCCAGTCCTTCCACGAATCGCTTCATGAGACACTCCGCCTGGGGCGAGATCAGAATAGGCGGTTCGTTTTACGGGGGGGTTTTCACACAGCCTGGACCCATAGCGGCCTTAGAACCGGGATTTGAAAGGGAGAGAAGAATGGGAAAGTGGGTTTCCGGACCGACAGGTGTGCTGATCGGGGTTTTACTTCATGTGATTGCGGGACCTCTCCACGCCAGTGACGCGAAGCCCTCCTGCGCTAGGGTCGAGAATGCAGCGGTACTCGATAGCCAGCGGGCCAAATTCAACCAAAGCCTAAAGCGACTTGGACTTACGCATGAGTTCAGTTCTTGCAAGATGCTTGTCGAATTGCATCAGGACGTCGGCGATGAAAGCTTTGGTGGCATCTGCACCCTGAATGGCACTCCCATGCGGGACATTCTTGTTTGCGATGACACGATGATTGGGAAATTCACGATTAAGGCTTGGGGCTTCGCCGAGACGTTTGAGGAAGTAGCTGCTTTTACGCAAACAAATTGTCCGGGCGGCGGCTGATTTTAGCGGAACGACCTTGTCCGCTTCCGCAATCCGAAACGGACAGTCTTAGTCACACGACAGAATCGAGTGGACAGCACAGAGTGGCTTCTCTGTGAGTCATGCCACTTGGAGGGTAAGGAGATATGTCGGAGAACTGGACCTATTTAATTCCCGACGACCCACATTTCATTCCAGAGACGTCAAAACAAGAGGCCGCGCGTCGCAAGTTTTGCGAAATCGCTCGTGGGGCAAAAGAAATCGAGCTTTCCGTTAACGAGCACGTCAAGTTTCAAGATTGCGGCGCCAATTTTGAGCGCATTCGTTGTCCGGGTTGCTGCGCCGAGATCCCTATGTCGTGGTGGCTCGCGTGCATGAAGGAAGACTTTGATGGCCAAGGTTTCAGAATTGCGGTTTATGCCACGCCTTGTTGCGCATCGAACACCAGCTTGCACAACCTCGCCTATGAATGGCCTCAGGGAATGTATCGCTTTGCTCTCGGGTCAATGAATGGGAGCTTCGGGCGGCTCGACGATGGTCATCGGCAAGAGATCGAAGAGATCCTTGGTTGTAAGTTACGAGTGATTTATCAACATGTCTGACACTTAAGGTCTGCTTCCGACCGAGGCTGTGTGAAAACAGAAAGCGGAATTTTTCATTGAGCAATGCCTGATCAAGTTCGGCGACGTAGATGCGATTCTGACGAACTCGAGATCAGTAATTCGGCCAAATTTCGTGTAGGAGGCACATCGTAAGCGGTCAACTTGCGTTTTCACACAGCCTGGACCCGGAGCGGACATGTGCGTTTTGGGGTCAATGTTGCTTGGTGGAATAGGGGAAAACTGATGAAGAAGCTCTTTTCATTGAATTGGGGTAAGCCAGAGCAAGAGGATGTCACCCTTGAGCTGGCCGAACCTTTGGATCAGGCAGCAGCGGCGCGCATCGATAGCTACGCCGAAAGCGTGCTAGCGACTTTGCGAAAGGGCGTTCCGGAGGCGAATTACGGCGGTAGCTCCGTTGATCGTCTTGCAAAGGATCTAACTGCAAATAGCTCGCGCTATTCCCCTGATCAGCGAATCCAGATTGCAAACATGTATGGAGCGTTTCTCGGGCGATCGATCATCGCTGCATATCCCGAGCTCTCTGGCACTTGGGTGCGATGGAAAGGAGACATCGGTATCGAGTTTCCCAGTCGCGGCAAGGGGCCGAGCAAGATCCTCTTCCCGATTAACAGGACATTCAAGCATATAGAGAACGGTCCGGCTGACTCGATATACGATCTCTTTTCTGCTGTTCCGGACTTCGTCAATTCCAATCCGGCGACTTAGCGCCCTGCGCAAAGTGGCGCGGATACTTCATATCGCGATGTCCGCGTCCGACCCGGAGCGGGCATGGTCAATAGACGTTTGGTCTTTCTTAAGCATCGCTGGGAGTTAGAGATGGCTGTTTCTAAGCAGGATCGATTCAAGTTCGTAAACGAGGTTGGATACGAAGCATTCCAGCTCATTACCAAGCGGATGGAAGAGCTTGGCCCAGTTGCGTTCGCAGAGCTTTTTCCTTCACTAGTAGGAGCTGCGACAGTTTGCCTTGCCAATGTGTTGGGGCAAGCCGTTGAAGCGGCAAACAATCGTTCTCTCGCGGCTGACAATCTAGTTACATCAAGCGCAAAGCAGGTCCGGTCGTTTTTACAGCCGGTGGTTGCGCAGCAATCATGAGGCGGCCTAATAGCTAACCCATGCAAACCTGTTGATCGCGTGTCATCTAACGCGGGTATTAAACGTCCGCTTCCGACCGAGGCTGTGTGAAAACACAAAGCGGAATTTTTCATTGAGCAATGCCTGATCAAGTTCGGCGACGTAGATGCGATTCTGACGAACTCGAGATCAGTAATTCGGCCAAATTTCGTGTAGGAGGCACATCGTAAGCGGTCAACTTGCGTTTTCACACAGCCTGGACCCGAAGCAGACATTCCTTGGACTTATGATTGCCCTGCCTTTACACACTTCATGGAGCGGCTATACCTCAATGGCCTAGTAAAGATTCTTCCCCAGTTGTGGATGCCGATGGCCGTTCGATGCTTTGGCACGCAGCCGCTAGCGGGCAGTTGGCCAATCTGGCCGAATGCCTGTCTGCGGGATTAGATCCAAGCGCTGGTGATAAGGCTGGGCTAACACCTCTGCACGTGGCAGCACAGAACGGCCATTTGGAAGCAACTGCCTTCCTGCTTCTGCAAGGGGCAAATGCCAACGCCCACGACAAGTACGGAAATGGACCGCTGTGGACGGCAACTCACCACGCGTGTCTTGCAGTCGCGACGGATGCAAATTTGAAGATAGTTGAGGCTTTACTGCAAGCGGGTGCAAATCCCGATCACCGAAATGTAAGTGGCAGATCTCCTCTCGATATATCCATCCGAAGCACAAAAGTTCGCGCCGTATTTGAACGGCACGATACTGGTATCCAAGGTGAACTTTAGAATTGGAATGGTCGCTTCCGACCCATCGCTGACACTGCAAATTCAGCTGATCAATGCCGCACCGGGCTTTGCCGCTCGATGTGATTGCGCTTCTCCAAATGCTCCAGGGCCTCGCCAATCAGCCCACTGATGAGTCGAAAGGAGAGTTGTACTTCCCAGCGGGGAATGGTCGTGGGCTCGCTTTCGATGGCCTGCTGGTCCTCGTCGTAGGCGACGTCGGCCATGATCAACAGCAGTTGCTGGAGGTTTTTCAGTTGGTCGTATTCTTCTGCGGTCAGCAGATAGTCGCGCGGCCCGGACGGGTCGCCGTAGATGTCTTCCATGAGTGTTCTCCACGCGCTGAGGTCGAACCGCGCGTTGCGCGCGGTGCGAAGGGCCTGCAGGAAACATCCTGCTCGTTGTGGGCGGAATCAGACGATTCCGATTGGACGATTACCCAGTTCGGGCTCGACGTCGCGCCGTCGGCGCAGCGGTGAAGTAAGGGGATTGCACCAGGGCGGGGTCACGCAAGCGTGCGGGTGCCTTAAAATCGAGCGTAGCCATCATTGACTCCGGTAATGAGTTGATTGTGGTCAGCGGATCGTTTGGGCGGCAATCCCAGGCGATCCGCGCTTACCTCACTAGTGTCGGGCGTGCCGTTTACATCTCGGGGATGGGCACGCCCGACACGCATACATTCTCATAAGTCCCTCCACGAAGTCGCGTCAGGAGAAGCGGATTTATGCCGAAGAAAAAGCTGACACGCTCTAGTCTTCGTTGATCGGCGTGATCAACTGTGCTGGCGCGCCAACAATGCATCCACTTCCGCAGGATGCGGCATGCCGCCACGTGCTCCCAGGCGCGTCACGGATAACGCCGCTGCCGCACAGGCCTTGCGCACCGCGAGTGGCAAGCCTTCATGCAGAAAGACGGCGAGCGCGGCGTTGAAGGTATCGCCGGCACCGGTGCTGTCGACGGCTTCAACATTGAAGCCGCTTTGGTGCTGCGGCTCCCCTCCTTCGCGAAACCACGCGCCTTCCACGCCGCGTGTGAGCACCACCGGGCACGGAGCGCGACGCATCAGGTCGCGAAAATCGTCATTCGGATCCGCGCCGAGCAAGGTGGCGAGTTCGTGCTGGTTCGGCGTGATGTAACGCGCGAGTTTCAACCACTCCACCGGCAATCGTTGCGCGGGTGCAGGATTGAGGATGACCGGCACGTGTTTGTGATGCGCCATGCGCAGGGTTGCTTCCACGGCTTCCAGTGGAATTTCCATTTGCACAAGCACCGTGTCGGCACCAGCGATCAGGTCTTGTGCGCGGGTGATGTGTGACGGCGTGACGTGTGCGTTGGCGCCGGGCACCACGACGATCTGATTTTCGCCGCTGGCCACGGTGATCGAAGCGGTTCCGCTGCTGCAATCTTTGATACGCGCAACGTGCTCGATGTCGACGCCTTCCGCCGCGAGCGCTTCGCGCAGTGGCTGGGCAAAGTCATCGTCACCTACCGCGCCGACCATATGCACTTCGGCGCCGAAACGCGCCGCAGCAACTGCCTGATTGGCGCCTTTGCCGCCGTGCACGGAAAGAAAGCGTTCGCCGAGCAGGGTTTCGCCGGGCGCCGGAAACCGCTGCGCCACCGTGACCAGGTCCATGTTGATGCTGCCGACGACGACAAGGCGTGTCATGGGTTGCTCTCGCGGAATTCGTTGTCAGCAAGAGCGTAAAGCCAGCGGCGGGGATGTGGTAGCCGCGGACTCATCGCACACCGACGGCGAATCGGTGTGCGATGAAAAAGCAGCGTGCGTTAGTTGCTGCCGTTGTTGGAGCTGGAGCCGCCATTACTGCTGCTGGAGCCGCCATTGTCGGCACCGCCGCCGTTATGTCCGTTCTGCATGCGGTTGCGCATCTGCTGCTTCATCTGGGTGTACTGCGTCAGCTGTGCAGGCGTCAGCACGGCGTTGATCTGGGTGTCCGTGTCCTCGCGGATGGCGTGCATTTTGGCGCGACGATCATCCTGCGACATGGAGCTGTCGCCGCGCAACGCGGTCATCTGCTGCTGCTGGTTCTGCAGGATGGTGGTGATCTTGGTGGTCTGATCGGCGCTCAGTCCCAGGCGGCTGGTCAGGCGGGAGGCCTGCTGCTGCGGGTCCGGCGCGGCATGTTGATGCCCTTGCCAGCCACCGCCGCCCGAGCCGTTGTCCTGTGCCAACACAGCGGGTGCGAGGCTGATGGCGCTTAGCGAGAGGGCCAGCAGGGCGAAACGCGAGGCGAGAGTATTCATGCAATGTCTCCAGATTCCGTGGGTGAGGCGCGCCGGCAGCCGGCAAGTGGGGAAACGAGGAACAGCGCGCGACGTTTACCACAACGCGTATTTTCTTCTTCGACCGTAAGTTCGTGCCGATCGCCTCGCCTTGAAAGACCCATGCCCGGCCCCGACGCTGTGGCTTTACGTTCCGGAATCGTTTCATGATCGAGCTGTATTACTGGCCCACGCCAAATGGCCACAAGATCACCTTATTCCTGGAAGAAACCGGCCTGCCCTACACCATCCAGCCGGTGAACCTCGGCAAGGGCGAGCAGTTCGAGCCAGATTTTCTGCGGATCTCACCCAATAACCGGATGCCGGCGATCGTCGACACGGCACCGCTCGACGGTGGCGAGCCGGTCAGCGTGTTCGAATCGGGCGCAATCTTGCAGTATCTGGCCGAAAAGACCGGCCTCTTCCTACCCAAGGACGTGCGCGGACGCACCATCGTCATGGAATGGCTGTTCTGGCAGGTCGGTGGCCTGGGACCCATGCTGGGCCAGAACCATCACTTCAATCGCTATGCGCCGGAAAAGATCCCTTACGCGATCGACCGCTATACACGCGAAGCGCATCGCTTGTATGGCGTGCTCGACAAGCGCCTGGAAGGGCGTGACTTCGTCGCCGGCAAGGACTACAGCATCGCCGACATGGCGGCATATCCGTGGACGGTGTCGTATGCCAATCAGGGCATCGACATCGACGAGTTCCCGCACTTAAAGCGCTGGTTCGAACATATTCGCGAGCGTGCCGCGACCAAGCGCGCCTATGCGATCGGCGACACGATCGAGGGCAAATTCGATCTGCAGACCGACGAGGAAGCGCGGCGGAATTTGTTTGGGCGTCCCTGACAAAGGCCACAAAAAAGCCCGCCGATTGGCGGGCTTTTTTAGTTATCGCGAAGGCTCCGTGCGGCCAACGCCGGCATCGCCTTGCAACAGCGGCGGCGGCGCACCGGCGACGGCGAGCAGCGATTGCGCGTAACCGTCTTCCATGGTGACCGTCGACACTTCGTCCCAGCTGAAGAAGGACGCCTCACGCAGCCACTCGGCATCGGGCGTGATCTCCTGCAGATTGAAGCCGTCTTCCTCGACGCTGACCAGGCGGCCGATGTAGCAGACTTCCGACTCGTCCTCGCTGTCCACATGCACGCCGATCACCGGCGCCATCGCGCTGGCGGCCTGCACCACGTCGCGGATGCTGTCGAGCGGGAAGCTGCGCGGCAGGCGCGGCACCAGGTTCTTGAGCACCAGCGCCTTCTCCATGAAGAGACTGTGCTTGTCCGGCGTTTCCAGCTCGGTGATGTCGCGATGCCGCATGACATACATGCCGTCGTAGGTGATGCCGTCGCCGACGACCCACAACAGGAAAAATTCCCGACCCACGCTGCCGACATAACCGCAGAAGCTGCCGTGTTCGAGTTCGCCGCGCCACAGACGCACCAGCTGCTGGTTTTGTTGCGCTTCGCGGAGCTGCGCACGCTGGCCGGTGGTCTTTAATTCAATGATCTTGCCCATGGCGAATATTTTACCAGAGGGGGGTCCGGCAACTTGTTTATAGCCCGCTAAGTGAAATTGGTTGTTGAATTTTTCTTTTAAAAACAGTTATCTACAAAAACTGGCGCGGCCTTACAGGATGTACCGGCTGAGATCCTCGTCGCTGACCAGGCTGCCGAGGTTTTTATCGACATATTCGGCGTTGATCAGGTAATTTTGGCCGGATTTGTCAGCAGCTTCGTAGGAGATCTTCTCCAGCAGCCGCTCCATCACGGTATGCAGGCGGCGGGCGCCGATGTTCTCGGTCCGCTCGTTCACTTGGTAGGCCACCTCGGCCAGCCGGTCGATGCCGGACTCGTCGAAGGTAAGGGTCACACCCTCGGTGCCGAGCAAGGCCACGTACTGCTTGGTGAGCGCGTTGTGCGGCTCGCGCAGGATGCGCTTGAAGTCGTCGACCGACAGCGCGGAAAGCTCCACGCGGATCGGCAGGCGGCCCTGCAACTCCGGAATCAGATCCGAGGGCTTGGCCAGCGAGAACGCGCCGGAGGCGATGAAAAGCATGTGATCGGTCTTGATCGGGCCGTACTTGGTGGACACGGTGGAGCCTTCCACCAGCGGCAGCAGGTCGCGCTGCACGCCTTCGCGGCTGACGCCCGCGCCGCCCCATTCGGAGCGCTGCGCGATCTTGTCGATCTCGTCGATGAAGACGATGCCGTTCTGCTCGGCCGCTTCCATCGCCTGCGCGCGGACTTCCTCGTCATTGAGCAGGCGCGCCGCCTCCTCTTCGATCAGCAGCGGACGCGCGGCCTTGATCGCCAGCTTGCGCTTCTGCGTCTTGTTGCCGCCGAGGTTCTGGAACATCTGACGCAGCTGCTGGCCCATTTCCTCCATGCCGGGCGGCGACATGATTTCCACGCCGACATTCATGCTGACATCGAGCTCGATCTCGCGATCATCCAGGGCACCTTCGCGCAGCTGCTTGCGCAGCTTCTGGCGCGTGTCGCTTTCGAGCGAGTTGGCCGGCGCAGGATCGTGGTTCCAATCGCTGGGCGTCTGGCGGCGCGGCAGCAGCGCATCGAGGATGCGATCCTCGGCGCGGTCTTCCGCCTGCGTGCGCACGCGTTTCATCGCCTGCTCGCGGGTGAGCTTGTAGGCGACGTCGGCCAGATCGCGCACGATCGATTCCACGTCCTTGCCGACATAGCCGACCTCGGTGAACTTGGTCGCTTCCACCTTCACGAACGGCGCGTTCGCCAACGTCGCCAGGCGGCGCGCGATTTCCGTTTTGCCCACGCCGGTCGGGCCGATCATCAGAATGTTTTTCGGCGTCACTTCCTCGCGCAGCACCGGCTCGAGCTGCATGCGGCGCCAACGGTTGCGCAGCGCAATGGCGACCGCGCGCTTGGCGTCATGCTGGCCAATGATGTAGCGGTCGAGTTCGTTGACGATTTCGCGTGGGGTCAGTTCGGACATGGTGGCTCTTCGAGCAGTAAACGGGGAACAGGGAACGGGAAAGGTGCAACGGTCGGAACGGGGTGATCTTCACCGTTCCCTGACGCTCTTTCCCGCTTCTATCAAAGCTCTTCGATGGTGGTGTTGTGATTGGTGTAGATGCAGATATCGCCGGCGATCTTCAATGCGCGCTCCACGATGGCGCGCGCATCCAGATCGGTGTTCTGCATCAGCGCCAGTGCGGCCGATTGTGCATAAGGGCCGCCGGAGCCGATGGCGATCAGGCCGTGTTCGGGTTCGAGCACGTCGCCGTTACCGGAAATCAGCAGCGAGGCTTCTTTGTCGGCGACGGCAAGCATGGCTTCGAGGCGGCCGAGGCGGCGATCGGTGCGCCATTCCTTGGCCATCTCGACGGCGGCACGCGTGAGGTTACCGCTGTGCTTGTCCAGCTTCTGCTCGAACAGCTCAAATAAAGTAAAGGCATCCGCCGTGGCGCCGGCAAAACCTGCCAGCACATCGCCCTTACCCAGGCGGCGGATCTTGCGTGCGTTGGCCTTCATCACGGTATTGCCCAGCGTGACCTGGCCGTCGCCGCCGATCACGACGCGGCCTTCGCGGCGTACCGAGACAATGGTGGTGGCGTGGAACGATTCCATGAAAATCTCCGAAAGAAAGCCTAGCTGCGAAACGTGGGGCCGTCGCACGCTTTTCCAAGATGGGTCGATCGGGAGCCCGGGCCCTAGGGCAGGTCCTATGGCCTTCTTTACCGGCGGATGTCGGGGATCAGTGCTTCTGCCACAACAACACCGCCCCGGCCGCCACCACGCACCATATACCTAACGCGACAAGCAGGGCCGGCACCAGCCGCAAACGATCGACCAGCCAATAGAGGCTTGTCAGATAAGCGAGGTAGGGCACGACCGCCCATATGCCGAACAGGATGGTGGCTTTCAGATCGGCTGTGCCGCGCTCGCTGCCGACGATGTAGTGCGCCATCAGCGCGAAGGTCGGAAACAGCGGCAGCAGTCCGGCGATGTAGTAGTTGCGCGTGCGTGACAGCACGCCAATCAGCAACACCATCAATGCGCCGATCAGCGCTTTGACCAGCAGGTTCGCGCTGGATGCGGACAACATCAGGACCCTTTGCGCCGCGCACGCGGATGCGCTGCGTCGTACACCTTGGCCAGATGCTGGAAATCCAGATGCGTGTAGATCTGCGTGGTGGCGATGTCGGCGTGGCCGAGCAGCTCCTGCACCGCACGCAGATCACCCGACGATTCCAGCATGTGGCTGGCAAAGGTATGCCGCAGCAAATGCGGATGCACGCGCTTGGCGAAACCCTGGCGCAGCGCGAGCGTCTTCATGCGTGCCTGCACGGTACGCGGACTTATCGGCGCGCCGTTGCGGCCGCGGAACACCGGCGAATCCGCTTCACATCCTTCGGCTTCACCCAGCGCGCGCAGCGCTGCAATCGCATGCCGGCCCACCGGCACGATGCGCGTCTTGCGCCCTTTGCCGAGTACGCGCACTTCACCGGCGTTTAGATCCAGATCGAGCCAGCGCAGGCCGGTCAGTTCCGACAGACGCAGGCCGGAAGAATAAAACAGCTCCAGCATGGCGCGATCGCGCCGATTCAAGGCATCGTCGCCCCCGCCTTCCACCAATGCGGTGGCTTCGTCGACGTCCAGCACTTCCGGCAATTTGCGATGGACCTTGGGGCCGCGCACGCCGGCGAGCGGATCGTGCGTCAACAAGCCTTCGCGGGTGAGCTGGCGAAACAGGCTGCGGCAGGAAGACAGCAAGCGCTGCAAACTTTTGGGCGAGAGGCCGGCGCGATGCTCCGCGGCAATGAAGCCGCGCATGCGATTGGGAATCAGCGCATCGAAGGACGTGATCTGCTGCGTCTGCATGAAACGCACCAGCTTCGCCAGATCACGGCGATAACCATCGAGGGTATGCGGTGACGCTTTGCGTTCACTGGCCAGTCGCGTGAGCCATGCATCGATCTGGCCTTGAACGTCCATGCTTGTGCTCAGGCGCCATCCCTCAGGCGCGCGAGGGCTGCGGTGACGGTGGCCGAGATCATCTTCAGGAACATCGTGCCCATGCCGGGCTGGAAATGATCCGGATCGTGACTGCCGATCGCCAGCAAACCCAGTTCGCCCAGCGGCATCACCGCGGCCGAACGAATCTCCGGCGCGTGCTGGCCGAACAGGCGATAGAGGCGTTCGGCGGAAAGCCGCCCGGAAATCGGGTCATGGTGCGCCAGGAAGTCGACAAATTCCGGCATCGACGCGCGGCCGCCCGGTTCCTGCAGCAACCAATCGGCCGGTGGCAGGCTCAGGTCGCCGAACAGCACCAGCCGGATCTGGTCGGTGCCGAAATCTTCCGCCAGCCTCGCCACCACACTGCGTGCGGCGATGGCCGGTGTGTTGGCGCGCAACACCGCGACATTGAGTTCATGCACGCGGTGCATCAGGCGTTCGTTTTCCGCTGCGATCGCCTTCAGCTCGGCCAGCTTCTGTTCCAGCTCGCCATTCTTGTCGCGCAGCGTCTGCAGTTGATAGGCCGCCAGCGATGCCACCGCGCCCTGTTCGCGTGGCATGGTCAGCAAGGTGGCCAGTTCTGGGTAGTCGCTGAGAAAGCCGGGATGCTGGCGCAGGTAAGCGGCCACATCGCTGGCTTTGATCGTGTCGTCGAGCAGGGCATTGGTCATGCGCGAAACCTCGAACCGGAAGCTTGGGACGGCAAGTCGCCTGGCCTGAGTTTGCGATGGACGCGGCTGCGCATCAATCGCTGTGTTGCGGGTCGAGCCACTCGCCTTCGTAGACGAAGCTGGCCGGGCCGGTCATCCACAGCCGTTCGCCGGGTCCGGCCCAGTCGATGTGCAGGCTGCCGCCGGGCAGGTCCACCTGCACCTGGGCGTCCACCTGGCCCCGTTGCCGCAATACCGCCACCGCCGCGCAGGCGCCGGTGCCACAAGCCAAGGTCCAGCCGGCGCCGCGCTCGTGCACCCGCAGGCGCACGTGGTGGGCGCTTAGCCTTTGAACGAAACCGGTGTTGGTGCCTTCGCGAAAGCGTGCGTGTCCGGTCAAGGCGGGACCGAGCCGGGCCAATGACGGATCAGCCAGGTCGTCCACCGTGACGACTGCGTGAGGATTGCCCATCGACACGGCGCCGATATCCAAGGCCTGACCGTCCACTTCCAGGGTGTAGCGGTCAGCCGCGTGCGGGGCATCGAAGGGAATGCGCGCTGGATCGAAGATCGGCTCGCCCATATCCACCGTGACCCGATGGGCATCCGCCAGGCGCACGGCGACCGGGCCGGACGGACTCTGGATCTGTACCGTGTCGCCCAGCGCCAACGCGCCCGCGCGATGCAGCCACGCCGCCACGCAGCGCACGCCGTTGCCGCACTGTCCCGAGGGTGAGCCGTCGGCATTCCAGATGCCGTAATAGAACGCGCTGCGGCCATCGCGTGCCGGCTCCACGCTCAGCAACTGGTCGAAGCCGATGCCGGTGTGGCGATCGGCCATGGCGCGGATCAAGGCGGGACTCAACGCGAGTGCGCCACCGCGCCCATCGATGACGACAAAGTCGTTACCGCTGCCATGCATCTTGGAAAAACGTAGTGCCATGACGTGCGACGAACTCAGTTTCCGCTCAGCGGCTTGGTGACGACACTGCTCGAACTGGCCGGTTGTGCCGCCGTGCTGGCGTGCGCCGGTGCCGGTGTGGGAGCAGGCGCGGGCTTGGCCGGAGCGGGCTTGGGCGTCGCCTGCGGGTAGTACAGGGGACCTTTGTTGCCGCAGCCGGAGATCGCGACGAAAGCGAGGCAGGCCGGCAACAGCAGGATCAATCGGCGCATGGTGCAGAGTCCTTGGGTGACCAACGCAGTATAGCCAAGCCATCAGGACGCCATCGCTGTAGCGTTTATCATGCGCACCAGCACTGCACAGGATGTGCGGGTATCTGGAGTCGTCGATGAACTGGAACGAATTACTGCGTCTGCCGGCGACCTTGCTCGCCATCCTGGCCGCGATCATCCTGATCGTCGCCCTGGTGCAACTGCTGACCGCGCGCCAGCATGTGCACGACCACCGTCCTTTCGCCGCGGCTGCACATAGCTTGCTGATGCTGATCTTCGTGGTGCTGGCCGTGTTGATCGGCGCGCTGGCCATGTCGCTGCGCGGTTACCGCTTCCTCAGCGAGGAGATTCCGGTGGTGCAGATCGACTCGCGCATCCTCACGCCGCAGCGCTGGGCACTGACGCTGACCTGGCCCGATGGCGCGACGCGCCAGGTCATGCTCGCGGGCGATGACTTCCAGGTCGACGCCATCGTGTTGAAGTGGAAGCTGCCGGCGATGCTGGCCGGCCTGCCGCCGCTATACCGGCTTGATCGCATTTCCGGCCGCTACGACGACGCCAGCCAGGAAATGACCGCACCGCGCACCGTCATTGATTTCAGCCAGGCCGGTCAGGGCGACCTGATGGATCTGAAGAAGCAATGGCCCGACTGGTTGCCCGAAGTGGATACGGTGTTCGGCAGCGCCGCCTTTCTGCCGTTGGTCGACGGCGGCCACTACAGCGTGGAGCTGATGCACACCGGCGCGCTGGTCGCGCGCCCCGACGATGTCACGCAGCAGCGCATCGGGCAGCCGCTGGGTGACTGACGGCATGGCGGTTCAGCCTCGCCCTGGCGTCATCCTGGCGTAAGCCGCAACGATCATCCGCTGCTGGAACGCAGGCCCGGCCGATGACGGATGTGCGGCTCGCCTCATCCTGCACCATCGCAAGAAATCCCTGGTCTTCATTTGTCATGGCGCAATGCTAGATTCGGCCGACCATTAACCTGCTCTGCAGACAAGAAGGGGAGACAAGCATGAAACGCTTTGCATCGATCGTGATGATGTCCGGCCTTGCCTTCGTTGCCACCGCGGCGATGGCGCAGCAACAGCCCGTACGCGACATCAGCGCCAAGCGTCACCCGAACCTGGCCCGCGCGCAGCACCAGACCGATGCGGCCTACAAGAGCATCGTCGCCGCCCAGCAAGCCAATGAGTTCGATCTGGGCGGCCACGCCCAGAAGGCGAAGGAACTGCTCGATCAGGCCAATCAGGAACTGAAGCAGGCTGCCGAAGTCTCCAACGCCAACCACTGAGTGGTGCGTGCAGAAGCGGGAAGGGCCTCCATCCGGAGGCCCTTCTCGTTTGATCACTTCAAGATCTTCTCGTAGCGATAGGCGTCCGCGCCGTCCTCGTAGAAACCCTTCACCACCGGGCCGAAGCGGTGGTAACCCAGCCGCTGATACAGGCGGATGGCGGCATCGTTATCGGGGCGGACCTCCAGGCGTAAGGCCTGGCAGCGGCGTTGGCGCGCTGCGGCCTCGGCCGCCTCGATCAACGCCGTGCCCACGCCCTTGCCGCGAGCCTCGGGCAGGCTGGCGATGGAATACAGCCGCGCCACGCGGCTGCCTTTGCGAAAGAACACCAGGGCCGTGCCAAGGAAGCGGCGATGATTGGCGCTGGCCACCAGCACGCGCGCCGAATCGCTATCCAGATGGCGGCGGAATTGCGCGCGACTCACCTGGTCACTGTCGAATGTAGCTTGCTCCAGCGCGACCAGATCATCGAGATCGGAAAGTTCGGCTCGGCGCACCCGCACGGCTGCGGTGGCTGGCGATGGGGTCATCAACGGGGCTCTCGTCAAACGCGCCGGTGCTCGGGCTGGCGCTGGTCACAGTGGGGGTCGAGTAAGGGCGGCACTGTAGTGCAGAGTGCGCTGGAAAGCATCCCGCTGTGGGCGTGCTGGAGTACCGCTCAGGCCGGTGGCGGGCCCTGCGTTTATTCTTGCTTCAGTGCACACCCTTGTGTACCCCGCCGAGGTGCAAGACACTGCGCCCTTGCGCTGCGCCGCCTCGTTCCCCTACGCGACGACGTCCCTCCTGCTGTTCCTCCGAGGTGTCATGACCCGACTCGTCATCGTCGTCGAGAAAGCTTCCGACTGGGGCTCCTACTATCCATCCGTCGACGTGGTCACCGCGATGGACTATCTGCGCGAACCGGTCGGCGGCGACGACGAACGCACCCACGTGATCAACCTGTGCCGCAGCTACAAATACCTGGGCACGGGCTATTACGTGTCGCTGCTGGCCGAAGCACGCGGGCATCGCGTGATGCCTTCCGTGCGCACGGTGAACGACTTGCGCCGGCGCTCGCTCTACGGCATCGCCATTGACGACCTCAACGCCAAGCTCACGCACTTCCTGCCCGCGGGCGGACGCGACACCACGGATTTCGGCACGCTGGTCTATTTCGGCGAGACCGCCTATCCCGCCTTGCAGGATCTGGCGCGGCAGGTATTTGAAATGTACCCCTGTCCGCTGTTGCGCATCGAGTTCGAACGCGAGCGCGTGTGGCAGATTTCGTCGGTAAAGCCGGTAGGCCTGCACACGCTGGACGATGCGCAGGAAGACGCCTTCGCCGCCGAGCTCGATCGCTTCTCGAAAAAGCTGTGGCGTAAGCCTCGCGCAAGGCGGCTGTATCGCTACGACCTGGCGATGCTGGTGGATCAGAACGAAGCCATGCCGCCTTCCAACAAGCAGGCCTTGAAGCACTTCGTCAAAGCCGGCAAGGAATTGGGCATCGAAGTCGATCAGATCGGCAAGAACGATTACCAGCGCCTGGCCGAATACGACGGCCTGTTCATCCGCGAAACCACCGCCAGCGACAACCACACCTACAGCTTCGCGCATCGCGCCGAACGCGAAGGCATGGTGGTGATGGACGACCCCAGTTCGATCCTGCGCTGTACCAACAAGATCTTTCTCAACGATCTGATGGTGTCACGCAAGCTCGCCGTGCCGCGCACAGAGATTCTGTATCGCGACGACACCAAGGGCCTGAGGGACGTCGCCGCCAAGCTCGGCTATCCGCTGGTGCTGAAGATTCCCGACGGTTCGTTCTCGCGTGGCGTGGTCAAGGTGGAAAGCGAGGACGAACTCGAAAAAGCCACCAGCGAACTGTTCCAGCACAGTGCTTTGCTGCTGGTGCAGGAATTCGTTGCCACGGAATTCGATTGGCGCATCGGTGTGCTCAACCGCGAACCGCTGTATGCGTGCAAGTACTACATGTCGCGCGGCCACTGGCAGATCTACAACCACGGTGCCAAAGGCGCGGCGAAAACCGGCAACTCCGAAACGATCCCGATCCGCGACGCACCCGCCGAAGTAGTCAAGCTCGCGCTTAAAGCCACCAGCGCGATCGGCGACGGCCTGTATGGCGTGGACCTCAAGCAGGTCGGCGACAAAGCCGTCATCATCGAAGTGAACGACAATCCGTCCATCGATGCCGGCGTGGAAGACGACTATCTGGGTGAAGACCTTTATCGCCGCATCATGCAGGAATTTCTGCGGCGCATGGAGCGCAAACGCTTAGGCATTAACAGCTAAGAGAGAGTGGAGAGGAGTGAGAAGTGAGAGAAAAGCGAGTAGCAACCGGCTCTTCTCTTACTTCTTACTCCTCTCCACTCTCTACTTAAAAAAACGCCGGCCAGCGACCACATCCCTGACCTGACCGGCGGGCCTACATCGATGCGGCGCTCCGGCCGCACCTTGCTCCACTGCCAAGCGGAATTCAGTGCCAGAGCAGGCGTGATACGTTGCGGCGGCGCGGGCGGCACGCGGCCAGCAACTGGCGCAGCAGATTGGGTTCCAGGGTGAGTGCCACGGCCAGCGGGGCACATAGCAGCCAGAACATTGGTGCCCAGCCGAGCAAGCGGGTGTGGGCGGGCACCAGGGTGGTCGCGAGCAATACGCTGCCGGCGAGCAGCCAGAGCAGGGACGCGGCCAGCAGCCGGGAATGACGATCGGAATCAGTAACCTGCGGGCGCATGGAAAACTCCGGAACGGGCGATGGGTGAAGCTTGCCGGCCGGTGATCTCATAGCTTGCGATCGGAACAGACACGCACCGTAAAATCACCATCCAGCGCAAGGAGCCCCGAGCATGTCCCGCCACCCTCAATTCGCCGTTTTCGGCCATCCGATCTCGCATAGCCTCTCGCCACTGATTCACCAGGCGTTCGCGCAGCAATTCGGCATCGCGCTCGACTACCGCACCATCGATGCGCCAGCGGACACGTTCGCCGAAGCGGTGAAGCGGTTCTTTGAGCAGGAAGGCGGACGTGGCGCGAACGTCACCCTGCCGCACAAGGCCGCCGCCTATGCCTTGGCCGACGAACGCACCCAGGCCGCCACCCACGTCGGCACCGCCAATGTGCTTACGCGCCAGGCCGACGGCCGCCTGGTGGCGCATAACACCGATGGTGCGGGCCTGGTTCGCGACCTTACGGATCGTCATGATCTGGATCTGCGCGGCCACGATGCACTGCTGCTTGGCGCAGGCGGTGCTGCGCGCGCGGTGGCCTGGTCGTTGTTCGAAGCGGGCGTGCAAACGCTCACCATCGTCAACCGCTCGCCACAAGCGGCGGATGTCGTGGCCGATGCGATCGGCGAACCGGCACGCGTGCATACGCGTTATTGGGAAGACCTCGGCAACATCGGCTGCTTCGACCTGATCGTCAACGCCACCTCCGCGGGCACCTTGGGCCAGTCGCTGACACTGCCGTTCGCACTGGCCGGCGCGCGTGCGGTCTGCTACGA
The DNA here is from genome assembly GCF_016904955.1 of Dyella flava. Lineage (GTDB taxonomy): Bacteria > Pseudomonadota > Gammaproteobacteria > Xanthomonadales > Rhodanobacteraceae > Dyella_B > Dyella_B flava. The sequence goes on from NZ_JADIKE010000029.1 coordinate 17,027, forward strand.
CCTGGGCTATGGCAAATCCGCTTTCAGCTTTCTTGCCTGGGCGCGCGCTGCAGGTGCTCTTCACGCCTACGACGGCCTGGGCATGCTGGTGGAACAGGCCGCCGATGCATTCGAGTTGTGGCACCACAAGCGACCGGATACCGAACCGGTGTACCAGCAGCTCAAAGCGCACATCGCCTGAGTGGTCATGCATTGCCGGCCTGGATGCGGCGCGTGTTGCATCGCGCCTTCGATCAGCTCGCCGATCCCCGGCATGCCCAACGGCAAGCCGGCGGGCATGCGTTGCATCCAGCTCACGGATGACAATCGTTGCGCCATCTTCGGCGATCCGCGCCGTCCGGCGGTGTGCGCCAGCCTGCGACCCGAGCCGGCCATGTGCGGGTCCGATCGCGAGCACGCCATGCGCTGGTTGACGCAGCTGGAAGCGACGACCCGCACAACGTGAAATCTACGTCGCCGCGATTTAACCCCTCTAAATTTGCGCCCGTGCCAGCGTGGGCGGACAGGGGGCATCATCCGCGGGGAGTTGCGTCATGTTGCCTGAGGGGAGTTTCCGTCGTGTCCTGGCTGCGGCCGGGTTTTCCTTGTTTCTTGCCGGTGTTGCGCAAGCGGCGCCGGGTAACAGCAGTCCCGTCGGTACGGCCAATGTGACGGTCGCCGATCCCACTGTGCCGCGACCTGCGGGCCAGCCGTGCGTGGTGCAGCTTTTCAGCAACGACAGCTTCGACAATTACAGCCCGCAGCCTTTCAGCTATACGCCGCCGACCGGTTGCGGCACGCATTGGGCCAAGGTGGTACTGGAGGGGGATTTTTCGGTCACGGCCGGTGTTCAGTACGACCGCACCGCGACGATTTTCCTGGCGGGCGTGAACCTCTATTTCGGCACCACGCAGGAGCCTTCCTCCACGCTGTCGCCGAGCTGGCATGTGGAGCGTGACCTGACCGATTACAGCGCCTTGCTCAGCAACGCCGGCCAGGGCCAGGTGTTCATCGGCAATACCGTCAATAGCACTTACACCGGCGTGCTACATGGCAGCGCGCGTTTGCTGTTTTATCCAGCTAGTGCCCGCGCGCCGGCGGCGAACGCACCCGATGCGGTGTATCCGTTGGGCAGTGACCCGATCGGCAGCACGGTTGCCTTGAACGATTCCAGCAGTCAGCTGGCCGCAACGCTGAACCTGCCACGCAACGTGGAGCGGGCTTATCTGGATGTGTTCACGCAGAGCCAGAGCAATGACGAGTTCTGGTACACCTGTGTGCCGCCGCAGTACGCAGCCGAAACCGGCGAATGCAACAACGGCAATTTCCGTGAAGCGGAGGTCAGCATCGATGGCCAGCCGGCGGGCGTGGCGCCGGTGTATCCGTGGATCTATACCGGCGGCATCGATCTGTTTATCTGGAAGCCGACACCCGGTGTGCAGACGTTGAATTTCATCCCTTATCGTGTGGACCTGACGCCTTTCGCGGGCGTGCTCAGCAATGGCTCGCCGCATACCGTGGCGGTGAGCGTGGAGGGCGCGGACAGCTACTTCTCCGCCACGGCGGCGTTGCTCGTGTATGAAGATCACCACGCCCAGCAAGTGAGCGGACAAGTCACGCGCAATACCTTGGCCAATCAACCGCCGACACCCACGATCAGCAGCACCTTGAGCCAGAATGCCGCGGGCGATGTCACCGGCGGAGTCACCACCAGCCTCAGCCGCCACTTCATCATCGAAGGCTATGCCGACACCTCGCATGGTCGTGTGACGACCACGGTGGACCAGACGGTGGCGTTTACTAATACCGAAAGCTTCAACATCACGGCCAGCATCTACGATCAAATCACCGATCAGCTCACCACGGTGCAGGGCGTGAGCCAAAGCAAACTGGGGCAGGCCGTGGTGGGCGAGTTCACCGCAAGCTTCCGCTATCCGCTCTATGTGGAGTCGGACCAGAGCACGCTGTCCGACGGCAACTATTCAATCTTCACCAAGGTCCGCCAGGGCTATCGGCAGCATACCGAGGAAGGCCTGGGCGGCCTCACGCTGTACGCGGCCCATGTGGATAACCATATCGATGGCTCTGACACCTTGGTGGTGACGCCCTCGTACAGCATCGTCAGCCACAGCGGCCAGCAGGCCACGCAAACTTTTGCGTTCGGTGATTCGCTGGGCGGCTGCTATAGCGGCAGCGTCAGTTCCGCCAACAACGTAGTGACTGCCTACAGCAGCGGCCAGGGTTGCCCCGGCCGGCAAAACCGGGTGCTGTGGTTTACCCATCCGGACGGCTCGCCCTATCAGGGCGACGGCCCGCTGAGCTGGTAACGGGCGGGAACCGGCACCTCCTCGGATGGTCCGAGGGGGTGCCGGCATGCTAGTTTTGTCGGTATATGACAGAGAGCACCACGCTCCATGGAGTCTTTACCGATGCGTACCCGTTTGCTTGCCCTTTCCATCCTTGGCGTGACCGTCGCGCTTGCCGGCTGCCATCACGCCACCCGTCCGGATGGAACGAAGGTGGAGAAGGGCGGTGTGGTCCTGATGGGTCCGTTCGAAAACTTCATCGCCACGCATCCGACGGCTGACCAGTTCAAGAAGATGTATCCGGGCGTGCAGCTGATGATGCCGGGCGCGATCAGCTCGCTGGATATCCGTTACGACAACACGCGCTTCTTCCCGCAGCTGGACAAGGACGGCCACATCATCGGTGGCGATTTCCACTGACCGATGACGTACCTGTCATATTCGACAGGCTAAGTCATTTTGCTGACATTTTGTAAGGTTAACCTGACACGACAGCGGGGCCGCCCTGTCTGCCCAAGGGCGGCGGCAACTCAAAGCAACGTCAGCGCCAGGTCAACATGCTTTCTTCCCTTTCCACTGCGCCGCATCGGCGCGGCTTGTTGTTCGGTGCGTTGGTCGCGGTCGTGGCAATTGTCGGCGGCGGATTCTGGTATGCCCACGCCTCGATCCAAAGGCCTACCGGTCACACCGCCAACGATGGCAGCGACGTCGGCATCCTGATGGGGCTGGCGGACCAGGCTTATCACGACAAGCATCTGGTGGCGCCGGTCGGCAGCAACGTCTACGAGTTCTACTTCAGCGTGCTGCAGGCTGATCCGAACAACCAGGTCGCCGTGGAGCGCCTGAAGGAAGTCTTCAAGCCAGCCTGCGACACGGTGGAAGCGACCATCAATGGTGGCGATCTCGACGAGGCGCAGCGCGAGCTGTCGCTGTTGCGCATGTATGACCCGCACAACTACAAGCTCGCCTTGCTCGGCGGCGTGCTGGATGCGCAACGCGTGATCGAGCGCCGTCAGCATGAAGCCGAAGCGGCGCGTATCCAGGCGGCGCAGGCTGCCGGCGGGCCGGCGAACTGGGTTTATCCGGCCCAGTAAACGTTATCCGGCCAGGTAAACGTCTTTCAGCCGCACGTAGTGATCCGCCGAGTAATGCAGCTGCTCGATCTGCTTGTCGGTAAGCACGCGTACGCGCTGGGCAGGATTGCCCAGCCATAGCTCACGCTCACCCACGACCTTGCCTGGCGGCACCACGCTGCCTGCGCCGACGAAACCGTATTTCTTGATCACTGCGCCATCCAGCACGGTGGCGTGCATGCCGATCAGGCAGTAATCCTCGATGGTGCAGGCATGGATCACCGCCGCGTGGCCGATGGTCACGCCTTCGCCCACGATGGTCGGAAAACCGCCGGGAGAATACGGGCCATCATGCGTGACGTGCACCACGCTGCCATCCTGCACATTGCTGCGTGCGCCGATGCGGATATGGTGCACATCGCCGCGCAGGATCGCGCCCGGCCAGATCGAAACATCATCGCCCAGCACCACATCGCCGATCACCGTAGCAGCCGGATCGACATAGGTGCGGGCACCCAAGGTGGGCGAAATGCCCTTGAAACTACGCAAATGATTCATCCGCATAGTTTAAGGCAACACTCCCAGGTATCGCCTCAGCCGGAAACCGCAAGATCATCGTCATCGGAAAGCCGGCCTTGTTCGCGGGCTTCCAGCACGCGCAGCGTCTCCTGATAGCCGGCGTCCACCGCCAGCTGCCAGTCCTTCCAGTCCAGCATGCTGACGTGCTCCAGCGGCGGGTTGATCAGCAGGTCCGCCCGCTCGATGCAGTGCAGGCTGGTCTCCTCGCTGTTGACCATCGCCGCGCGCGTCAGGGTGGAGACGATGCCCGGCCAGCCGAGGCCACGGCGCTGGCGCATCCATAGCCGCCACCACGGCGGCGTGGCGAATTCCTCGGTCTTGGCGAGCAATGCGATATCCGCGCGGATCGCCACCGCGGTGATGTGCGCGATACCGTCTTCGGCCATCACGTCGGTCGGCAGGTTGTCGACCAGCGCCCCGTCGACATACACATGCCCGTGATGCAGCACCGGCGGCAGGATGCCGGGAATCGAACTGCTCGCGCGCAACCACAACCAGAGCGGTCCGTGCCGGTGCACCACCCTGCCCTGGCCGGACAGATTGGTGGAGACGCAGAAGAACGGCCGCTCGAGATCCTCGATATCGATCGCACCGAACGCCCGCCGCAACATGATCGCCGCGCGGCGTCCGCGGGTCAGCGCGACGAACGGCAAGGTCCAGTCCGACAGTGGCTTGCCGCGCACGAAGGCCTCGTAATAGATGCGCATCATGTCGTCGATGCTCCACATATTGGCGACGCCCGCGCCGATGATGGCGCCGATGCTGGTGCCGCCGATGGCATCAAAGTCATGACCGGCTTCGCGCAGGGCGCGCAACGCACCCAGGTGGGCCAGGCCGCGCGCGCCGCCACCGGCTAGCACCAGGCCGCGCGCGTGGCCGCTGATCAGCCGAGCGATGCGCGGAATATCGCCTTCGCCGCAAATATGGTGATGCTGCAATTCGCCGCTGAATTCGCCGCGCCAGCGCCGTGCGGCACCGGGCAGCACCCGGTGCGCGGGATGGATCAGCAGCAGATGGCGCGGCCGGTGCCGCACCCGCGCCGGGTGCCCGGGCGCCGCTTCCGGCCAGGGTTTCGCAGGCTGCGCGGCGAGCGCGGGCAGCAGCAGTACATCGGCCTGGCGCAGGCAGCGCAGACGCCATGACACATCGCCGGTGCTGTCCAGATAGATCACAAAGCGCACCTGCGCCTCGCGCTCGGCGAACCAGTCGCTGCCGCGGTCGGCGCCATGCTCGGCATCGATCACCAGGCAACTGCCATAGGCTTCCAATGCCTTTGCCAGCTGCATGGCCAAGCCGCGCACGGGCACGTTGTTGTCGACCGGTAGGATCGCAAACGTACGGGGCTTGTCGGGTGGTTCGACGTGGCGTTCGCGGCGCAGCAGGCGATCCATGGCCTGCCGCGCCACTTCAAGCATGGCGCGCGGCTGGCGCTCGATCAGATGCTCGAACAGGCTGCGATCCAGCCGCAGCAATTCCGAATCGCGCAGGGCGCGCACGTTGTAACGGAACGGTTCGCCGCTGAGCAGGCTGATCTCGCCCACGCTGTCATCGGCCGAGACCTGGCGGACCAGGTCGGTGGCGCCATCGAACACTCCCAGGCTGCCGCTGCGCAGCACGTACAGTGCATCGGCCACCTCGCCCGTCTTGAACAGGTGCTGGCCGCCGGGCAGGCAGATCCAGCGCAGGTTTCCGAGCAGCGCGGTGCGTTGCGCATCGTTCATATGCGCAAAAAGGGGAGTGCGACCGAGCAAGGCGGCGACATCGGCAGGCAGCATGCGCACGATGGTACGACGCCGGCGATGACACCGTGCGTGTCATAAAGCCGCTCAGCGCCTTGATTTCGGTACCCGCCGCCAGCACGCTGTGAGACCTGAAGGAGTTTGCCCATGAGCCATAACAATCCCTTGCTGGCGGATGCCGACCTGCCGGCGTTTTCGCAGATCAAACCCGAGGATGTAACCCCGGCCATCGACGCCCTGCTGGCCGACAGCCGCGCCGGCATTGCCGCGTTGACGGCCGAGGGCGGCCCCCGTGATTTCGCCTCGGTGATGCTGCCGCAGGAGCGCCTGGAACAGCGCATTGCGCATGCCTGGTCACCGGTTTCGCATCTGCATTCGGTGGCCGACAGCGAAGCGCTGCGCAAGGTCTATGGCCCGGCGGAGGAAAAGCTCACCGATCATGCGCTGGAAGTGGGGCAGAATCGCGATCTTTACGCCGCCGTGCAGGCGGTGGCCGACGCGCCGGACTTCGCCCGTCTGTCCAGCGCGCAGCGTGCGCTGGTCGAACATGCGCTGCGTGATTTCAAGCTCTCCGGCGTGGCGCTGGAAGAACCGGCACGCTCGCGTTTCCGCGAAATCGGCGTGGAGCTGAGCAAGCTGTCCACCGAATTTTCCAATGCGGTGCTCGACGCCACCGACGCCTGGCATGAGCGCATTACCGACGAACGCGATCTGGCCGGCATTCCCGAATCCGGCCGCGCTGTGCTGCGCCAGTACGCCAAAGAGCAGGGCATGGACGGCTACCTGGTGACGCTCAAGCAGCCCAGCGTGCAGGCGGTGATGACCTACGCCGACAACCGTGGTCTGCGCGAGCGCGTCTATTGGGCCTATCAGACGCGTGCGTCCGATCAAGGCCCGCATGCGGGCAAGTACGACAACAGCGCGCGCATCGAACGCATCATGGCCTTGCGTCATGAAGCGGCGCGGCTGCTCGGTTTCGCGAATGCGGCGGAAGAATCGCTGGCGACCAAGATGGCGAGCGCGCCCGCCGACGTGTTGGCGTTCCTGCGCGACCTGGCCGCGCGCGCCAAACCGGTTGCGCAAAAAGAACTGGCCACGCTGCGCGACTTCGCTTCAAACGAACTGCAGATTGACAACCTTGAAGCCTGGGACGTTGCCTACGCTTCGGAAAAACTGCGCCAGAAGCAGTACGCGCTGGACGAAGAGCAACTCAAGCCGTATTTCCCCTTGCCGGCGGTCATTGATGGCTTGTTCGGCCTGGTGCACCGGCTCTATGGCATCAGCCTTACGCCGCGCGACAACGTCGATGTCTGGCATCCGAATGTGCGCTACTACGATGTCACCGACAAGCACGGACGCGTCTTTGCCGGTGCGTATATCGATCTCTACGCACGCAGCGGCAAACGCGGCGGTGCGTGGATGGACGTCTGCCGCGCCCGCTTCGACGATGGCGCTCACACGCAGGTGCCGGTGGCTTTCCTCACCTGCAATTTCGCGCCGCCGACCGAAGGCCGTCCGGCTCTGCTCACGCACGACGACGTGCTCACCTTGTTCCATGAATTCGGCCACGGCTTCCATCACCTGTTGACCGAAGTGCCGCTGCCTTCCGTGGGTGGCATCGACGGTGTGGAATGGGACGCGGTGGAATTGCCCAGTCAGTTCATGGAGAACTTCGGCTGGAACCGCGAGGCGCTGGATCTGTTCGCCAGGCACTGGGAAAGTGGCGAACGCCTGCCCGAGGAATTGTTCCAGCGCATGCTCGCGGCCCGGCATTTCCACGCCGGCCTGTTCCTGGTGCGCCAGCTCGAATTCGCCTTGTTCGACTTCCTGCTGCACCTGGAATACGACCCGGCCAAGGGTGCGCGCACGCTGGAGGTGCTGGAGGAGGCGCGCCACGAAGTCGCCGTATTGCATCCACCGGCCTGGCAGCGTTTCCCGCAAGCGTTCAGCCACATCTTCGCGGGCGGCTATGCCGCCGGTTATTACAGCTACTTGTGGGCGGAATTGCTCAGTGCAGATGCTTTTGGCGCCTTCGAAGAGCAGGCCGCGGATGGTCGCAGCGTGATCCACGCCGACACCGGCGACCGCTTCCGCCGCGAGATCCTGGCGGTCGGCGCCAGCCGCCCCGCGTTGGAGAGTTTTGTCGCCTTCCGCGGTCGCAAACCTGAGCCGGAAGCATTGCTGCGCAGTCACGGGTTGATGTGACGGTTCTTGTTGGTCTCCGGTGAAGACGCGTAGCTGTCCGGGGAACGTGGTGAAATCCGGTTGCGCGGGAACACCATCCCTCCCCGGCACGCCGGGGAGGGAGCGGCATCATGTCAACCGCCTCGAATTGCTCGGCGCCTGCTCGATGCCTCCAGGCAGCAGCGTCCTGTGCTCGAACAGCAGCGCCTCGACCTCCTGCGCAGGCACGGCGGGACTGTACAGGAACCCCTGGACTTCATCGCACTTGAGCATGCGCAGCAGGCGCGCCTGTTCATCGGTTTCCACGCCTTCGGCCACGACGCGCATGTCCAGCGAGTGCGCCAGTGAAATGATCGTCGACACGATGCTCTGGTCTTCAGCGCTGCTGGCCATATTCATAACGAACATGCGATCGATCTTCAGCGTATTGGCGGGCAGCTTGGCGATATAGCTGAGCGAGGAATAGCCGGTGCCGAAATCATCGATCGCCACCGACACACCCATTTGCCGAATCACCCGCAGCTTTTGGATATTCGATACGATGTCCTTCATCACCAGGCTTTCGGTGATCTCAAGCTCCAGCGCGTAGGCCACGTCGCCGTTGTCCTTAACTACATGCTCGATCAAGCCCACGAAGCCGCGGTCGTGCAGTTGCACCGTCGAGACATTCACCGCAACCTTCATCGGTCCAAAGCCTTTCGCCTGCCATGCCACGGCATCGGACACCGCTTTCTTCAGCGCCCACTCGCCTACCTGCATGATCATTCCCGTCTCCTCCAGCAAGGGAATGAAACTCAGCGGCAACACCAGGCCGTGGTCAGGATCCTCCCAGCGGATGAGCGCTTCCAGGCCATTGATACGACCGGTCTGGATGTCTATCGCGGGCTGGTAATGCAGCACCAACTGCTCGTGCTCCACGGCGCGGCGCAATTTGCTTTCCAGCGACAGCTTCTTGGTCACCATCACATTGAACGACGGTGCGTAGAACATATATTTGTTGCCGGAAACCTGCGCATTCTTGAGTGCCGACTCGGCATTGTCCCAAAGCGCGTCCGCGTCCATGCCATCCGTCGGATAGGACGCCACCCCGGCCCTGACCGACATGCTCAGTTCCTGGCCACCGATCTGAAATGGCTGGCTTTGGATGACCGAAAACACTTCGTCCAGCAGTTGCATGACGGTGACACCCTCATCGTCATAGTGCGTGGCGAGGCCGAACGTATCCGCGGAAAAGCGCGCCAGCACGTCCGTTTCACCCAGCACTTCCTGCACGCGCCGCGTGAACTCACGCAACAAGTCGTCGCCGGCCTGCCGGCCGAGGCTTTCGTTGACCCGGCTGAAACGGATCAGATCAAACATGATCACGGAAAAGCGCTTGCGCTCGTGCCGTGCGGCCTTGACCTTCTGGCCGACGCGATCGAGGAACAGCATGCGGTTGGGCAGGTCCGTCACGGCATCGTAAAAGGCCAGATAATTGAGTCGATCCTTGTTTTGCAGGTGGCTCATCGCAAACGAGATGTCATGCGCGATCTCCGTCAGCAGGCGCTTCTCCTGCGCATCGAATACGTGCGCTTCCGACGCATAGAACCCCAACACACCCACGAATGCACCCTGCATCAGCAGGGGAAACATCGCCGAGGATCGATAACCTCGCGCCCATGCCTCCACTCCCAGGGGCAGCAGGCTTTCCTTCGAGGCCAGGTTGTTGCAGATCACCGGTTGCTTTTGCAGCAACGCATGCACGCGAGACAAATCCTGCGCTGAGGAATCCTTCGCTGCGCTGAGATCGAGTACGAACCGGCACCCATCTTCATGCCCTTCGCACACCACTGGCGTGACCGTCCAGGTATTGGCGTCGAACATGCCCACCCAAGCCAGGCTGAATTTGCCAAGTTCCACGGCAATGCGGCAGGCACGCTCGAACAACCGCTTGCGCTCATGCACACGCACGATGGTCGTATTGATGCCGCTGAGCACGGCATAAAGGCGATTGAGACGGGCGATCTTTCGCTCGGCCTCCTTGCGTTCGGTCACGTCGCGCACGGCCACGGCGGCCATGGGGCTGCCATCGGCTTCCAATGGGCTAAGACTGATGTCCACGGGGAATCGCGTACCATCCTTGCGAACGCCAAGCAGATCGGTGCTTCCTGCGCCCATTGCGCGCGGCATGTTTCTCTTCGCCAAATCCATATGGGCTTGCTGCAGGATATCCGGCAGAAGCTTCTCGACCGGCTTGCCCAACAGTTCCGCTCGCGGGTAGGCAAACATCGATTCGGCCTGGCGGTTTACCAGCGCGATGTTGCCGTCCGTGCCGATCATCACTACCGCATCCGGCGCATACTCGAAAAGATTGTGAAAGCGCAGCTCCGCGCGCTTGCGCTCGGCAACCTCGGCGGTAAGCGCGGCGGTACGCTCCTCAACCAGCCGCTCCAGATGCTCGTGCAGATTGGCGCGCTCCAGTGCAATCGCTACTTGGTGTCCGAGGCCGTTAAACGTTCCCAGCTCGCTGTCCTTGAACGGCTCCGGCTCCGCAGCGGCCAGATTCAAAATACCCAGGTTCTCGCCGCCGCTCCACAACGGCACGATGGCATGGCATTGACCGTTACCCCCCGCCTGCGCCAAGCGTTCGCAGGCCTGCATGTTGGTGGGGCAATCCTGGTTGCGGTCAAGGAACCGGCGCTGGCATTCGCACATGTCGCGCGTGGCGCAGGTGTTCAGCAAGGGCTGCGGCAGATTGCGCGTCGCGCCAAGGCGGAACGTTTTATCGTCGTTCAACAAATAGATCCACCCAGCCTGTACGCCTGGCAGAAACATCGCGTTTTCCAGCGCCCGCTCGCACACCTCGCGCTCGCTCATCGCACCATTCAGCCCCTCGGCTACGTGATAGAGGCCGGCCAGGGTGCAATTGGAATCGGTCAGTTCGCGCTCGCGCACCCTCAATGCCGAGCTAAGGTGCACCGCCTCTTCGTAGACGGAGATGAGCAGATCCACGATCTGCTGCCGCTCGGCGGTAATGAAGTGCTTTTCGCCGCCCAGGTAGATTTCCACACCCATGTTGATCTTTTGGCTTCTGCGCAGCTCATTGGTCATCAGCAGATAGTCGACGCGCGCCAGCAGGTAGCTGTCCTCATAGGGTTTGCGGATGAAATTGTCGGCGCCGCATTTCAGTCCGCACATGATGTCCGATACGTCGGACAGCGTGGTGAGCAGAATTACGGGGATGTGCTGCAATTGCTCGTCGCGCCTGAGTTCGCTGCACAGCGTGAAGCCGTCCATCTCCGGCATCATCACGTCGCTGATGATCAAAGCGGGCTTGCGCTGGCGAGCCGCCTTCAGCGCCTGCTTGCCATTGCCGGTGATGGTCACCGCAAAGCCGTTTTCCTCCAGCGTATAGCGCACCCTTTCTGCCTGGGTGGGGCTGTCTTCGGCAATCAGTATTTCGACGCCGTGGTGTTTGGCTCGGTTGCTTGTCATGGATCACACTCCACGGTTGTTGCATCCGCGTTGCTTGACGACTTCGATCAGCATGCCGGCAATTCTGTCTGCGGCCAGTACATGGGTTGCGGCATCCAGCCGAATCGCTGCGCCCGGCATGCCATGCACGACCGAACTGGCCTCATCCTGAGCGAACGTGACGGCGCCTCTTTCTTTCAGCAGGCGCAGGGCGTCGGCGCCGTCGCACCCCATGCCGCTCAACAGACCGGCAATGGCAGCGCCGCCGTACACCTCGGCGATTGAGCGAAACAAAAAAGACACCGAGGGGCGCAAACCGCCTTCGGGCGGGTCCACGGCGAGCACGATCGCGTCGCCATGCACCACTCTCATCTGGTAGTCGTCGGGGGCCACATAGACGTGACCGGGCAGCATTGCATCGCCGTGACGAGCTACGTGCACTGGCAGCCTGGTTACCTCAGCCAGCCATTCGGCGAATCCCCCGATGAAGCCGGAGGTCATGTGCTGCACCACCAGCAACGGTGCGGGAAAGTCTTTCGACAGGCCCGCGAGCACGGTTTGCAGCGCTGGCGGGCCACCGGTGGATGCACCAATCGCCACAACCCGTATCGGCCTGGGCGTGCACGAACCGGCCGACGCCGGATGTACCCCGAGCGCGCCGTTGCGCGCATGCGGCCGGCGCCGTACCAGCTTTACCTCGGCCATCAGCTTCACCGTCTGCACCAGTTCCCTCGCCGTCGTTTCATACTGCGCGTGACCGATGCCCTTCGGCCTGGCATGCACGGTCAAAGCCCCGGCTTCCAGCGCCTGAAATGTCGTCGCCACCTCCTGCCCGTCGCGGCTGCCGCTGACGATCACGATGGGTGTCGGCATGGTTTCCATGATGCGGCGCGTGGCCTCCAGGCCATCCATTTTCGGCATGTGGATATCCATCGTGATCACGTCGGGCCGATAGCGGCGCACCGCGTCGAGCGCCTCCTCGCCATCGCGTGCGGTGGCGATCACCCGTATGCCGGGATCGGAACCCAGCACGTAGGACAGGAATTCGCGAACCACGGGCGAATCCTCGACGATGAGTACGGTGATCACTGAATGGGCCTCATAGGGTGACTGCTATCGGGACCCGGCAAAGTGAAAAGCGGGTGTGCTCCGCTTCGCCGCCTGGTCCGAATGCCGCCAAGAAATTCACACCAGCCTCCGAATGACTTCCAGCAAATTGCTCTGGTCGAAGCTGCTTTTCACGATGTACGCATTGGCGCCCACGTCGATGCCGCGCTCACGGTCCTCGCGCGAACCGAGCGCGGTGACCAACACCACCGGAAGATTCATCAAGTGTTCGTCGGCGCGCAGTTTGGCGGTAAGGTCGAAACCATCCATGCGCGGCATTTCCACGTCAGAAACGACCAGATCGAAGTTGCCCGTCCTCAGCGTGGTATATCCATCGACACCGTCCACGGCGGTACTGACGCGATAACCGGCCGTCTCCAGAATGCCCTTGAGCAGGGAGCGTGAGGTGATGGAATCCTCGACCACCAGGATCGACTGCTTTTCGGTTTTCGCGCTCTTTTCGCCGGGCACGCGATCCGCTGGCAGCCGCGGTGCGGTCGCATGTTTTACCGCCGACTTGAGCAGATCCGATGCATTCAGCACCAGTACGACCCGGCCGGTGCCCAACACACAGGCGCCGGCGACGTTGCGGATGCGCGCAAGTTGCCGGCCCAAGGGTTTTACCAGCACTTCATGCTCGCCAAGGATTTCATCCACTTGAAACGCCATGCGTGTACGCGCCATGGAGACAACCACCACCAACACCGCATCCGCTGGCGCGTCGTCCGTGCGAGAGCGCTTCAGCTCCAGCACGTCACTCAGCGGTATCAACGAAATGGCCTCTCCGTCGAGCGCAATCGTTTCGCGGTTTTCCACTGTGCGCACGTCGCCACGCACGACGCGCGCGACACGTGCGACATGGATGACGGGAATCACGAAGAGCTGCTCGCCCACGCGAACGATCACACCGTGGACATTGGCCAGCATCAGTGGCAGCACGATGCGGAACGTGGTGCCCTCGTCTCTACGCGATTCGATGGCGACGCTGCCACCCAGGCGCTCAACCTTTTCACGCACGATCGCCAGCCCAAGTCCGTGTCCGGAGACGTCGGTGATGATGGGGCTGGTGCTGATGCCGGATTTGAAAATCAGCATCAGGGCTTCCTGCTCGTCCACGCGCTCGGCATCCTGCGCGGAGAGGGTGCCGAGTCGGCCCGCCGCGGCTTTCACCGAGGCAGTATCGATGCCGCCGCCATCATCCGCCAGCAGCACTTCGACCTTGCCGCTATCCTTCTGCGAAACGGCCACGATAATCCTGCCTTGTGGCGATTTGCCCTTCGCAACACGCTCCGCCGGCTTGGCGAACCCATGGTCGATACTGTTGCGCAGCAGATGGATCAGCGGATCTTTTATCGCGTCGAGGATGCGTCGGTCGATTTCGATCTCGCCGCCTTGCAAGACCAGTTCCGCGTTCTTGCCTTGCTCGCGCGCCAGCTCGCGCACAAAGCGGGGGAAGCCTTCCAGCAGCGATGAAAACGGCAACAGCTGCATCTCCTTGCAGTCGTGCAGCAGACTGTCGGCCATGTTGGCCAGCGTGCGCTGGTCGTGTTCGGCAGCGCGGCACAATTGGGCCAGGCGGTCTTCCAGCACCTTCATGTGCAGTTGTTCACTGTCCAGATATTCGAGCAGCCGCGGCAGCTCACGGCGCTTGCCCGACGCACTGTCCGTAGCGATATAGCGTTCTTGGTCCTGATGGCCGACAGCCTGTTGCGCCTGCCGCGAATCGGCCAGGGCCGCACGTTCGATCAGGCGCAATACGGGCTGCAGGCGCACGCGCTGCTTCCGCCACGTTGCAAACATCGTGGCGGTCTCGCGCAGCTCCTGGGCGCGCTGGCCAGCGGCCAGGCGTGGCGCCAGCAACTCCTCCACGTGATGCATCACGGTGTCCAGCTTGGCGACGGAAACGCGTACCGTTTCAGGTGCAAGGCTGGGCAGCACTGCTGGCGGATCCGCTACGGCGTGCATGACGATGGGTTCCGGCACCGTGTGCATGTCGGTGGACATGTCCTGCAAGGCCTCGTCGAGGCGACGGGTCATGCTGGCCACCAGCGGTGGACGCCTTCCCTGCGACATCGAATCCATCGCCAGCAGCTGGCGGATGACATCGAGCGATTCATGCAGCACATTGAGCAGGGAAGGCGTCACGGCAAGCCGCTCGGCCTTTATCGCGGCGAATACGCTTTCCAGCGACTGGCATACGGCTTCGATCGACTCCAGGTTCACCGCCCTGGCTGCACCCTTGAGGCTGTGCGCATCGCGAAAGATCGTTTCGATCAGCGTTTTGGATGCCGCGCCCCGCGGTGTTTGCTCAAGCGCCATCAATCCCGACGACATCGACCCAAGATGCTCATCGGCCTCAGTCCGGAAGGTTGCCAGCAACCGTTCCATCAGGCCGTTGCCTTGCTTGCCGTCGTTGCGTGAGGCCATGCTCGTTACACCGCCGCGCGCCGGCTTCCGATCAACTCGCCCAGCCGTTGCCCCAGCTCGTGCAGGCCTTGCGCAGCCACTTCCGCCTGGCGGGTACCGGCAACATTCTGGCTGCTGGCCTGCTTGATGCTTTCCATCGCCACAACCACCTGATCCATGCCCACCATCTGCTGCTGGCTGGAGACGGCAATCTGCGTTGCTGCCTGCGCCGCCTCGGTGATGCTTTCTGCAAGCTGGCGGATGGATTCACCCGTCTCGCCGCTTTGCCTCACGCCGGCTTCCACCGCCTTGTGGCTCTGCTCGGTAGCGAGCACGGCAGAGCTGGTGGCTTTCTGGATATCGCCGAGAATCGTGCGCACCTGGGCGGTAGCCTGCTTGGATTGTTCGGCGAGGTTCTTGATCTCCTGCGCCACCACACCAAAACCCTTGCCTTGCTCGCCGGCCTTGGTCGCTTCGATCGCGGCGTTGACGGCCAGCAGGTTGGATTGCTCGGCCAATCCGTTGACGGCGGCAATGATTTCGCCGATCGCCTGACTCTGCTCGCTCAGGCGCACGATGCTCTCGGCCACCGATTCCATATGCTCCTGGATGCGGTGCATGCCCTGCACCGTATCGCCCACCGCACCGCGGCCGCTGGCGGAAACACTGGAAGCCTTCTGCGCGCTTTCCTGTACATAACGCGCTTTCTGGCTCGCCAACTGGGCCGTCTGCTTCACCTCCTCCACCGTCGCGGTGGTTTCGCTGACGGCAGTGGCGGTTTGCACCGCGCTGGACGCGACCTGGGCGGTGGTGGCGAGAATCTCGGCCGCCGAGGAGGCCAGCCTGCCGATGCTTTCCCGCAATTCGTGCGTGATCGCGCGCACGATCAAAAAGCCGAGGAGCGCCAGCACCAGGCAGGCAAGCGGTATACCGTAGGCGATGCTGTAAATGGCGCCGCTGGATTTGGCGTTGACCTCGATGTCGCGTTGATCCAGCGTCGCCCTCGCCTTGCGTGACATGTCGCCGATCACGGTACGGATGCTGTCCATGGTGTTCTTGCCCTTGTCCGTCGCCACGACTTTCTCGGCCGCGTCGAATCCCTGGGCCTGCCGCAGCGTGATGGTTTCCTTCAGCTCGTCGGATTTCGCTGCTATCAGCGATTGCAATTGATCGAGCTCCTGCAGCTCGTCCGCATTGCTGTCGAGCAGGCCGCGCAGGTTCTGCAAGTATTTGGCAACGTTGGCGCTACCCGTGTTGTACGGCTCCAGGTAGCGATCTTCGCCCACGATCAGGTAGCCGCGCTGTCCGGTCTCCATATCCTGCACCGAGGACAATGCGCCGGCGAGATTTTCGATCACCAGATAATCGTGCGATCGCTGCTTCACAGCCTCTATGTAACCGCTGGCATTGCGGTAGGAAACGGCGCCCAACACCACAATGATCAACAACGCAAGGGCATAGCCAGCGCTGATCTTCATTCCCACGGTCAGTTTCATAGCGTCTCCCTCGTTCGCCAAGACGAAAGATCTCGTGACTTACTGTTCGTGCACTTGCTCGTTCACAACAATGTTCGTGTCGGACAGCAGTTTTTCGCCGTCCAGAATCACCAGCCGGCTTTCCGTCAAACCCTTCAGATAGGCGTCGCGGATGTTCGCCAGCGTGGGCAGAGATGGCTGGATCTCGCCGATACGCACCCGACGCACACCGTTCACGGCATCTGCCAGTACGCCAAGAACCATGCTGTCCATTTGCAGCACGATGACCTTGTTGAGATCGGTGAGTCCTTGTGCGGGCAGCTCGAAAAACACCTTGATGTCGATGACCGAAAGAATCTCGCCACGCAGATTGATGATGCCCAGTACGAACGGCGGCGCGCAGGGCAACGGCGTGAGGCTTTCCAAGGGATAGATCTCACGCACATAGCGCGACTCGATGGCATAGCGCTCGTAGGCCAGCTGGAACTCCACCACCTCGATACATTCGTCGGCGGGCTCTTCCTGCCCGGCTTCGGCCGCCAGCGCCTGCGCCCGCGCCATCAGAATGCCGCGACTCTCTTCGGGCGTGGGTTGCCACCCTTGCTCAATGGCCGCGCGGGCGGTGGCCAGGCGTCGCTCCAGTTCGCGATAGTCGATGGCCGCTTTCTCCACCTTCCCCGACGTGGATGGTTTGGCTGATGTGCGATCGTTCCCGTTCATGCGTCAGCCGTTCCGAGTTTGGAGAAACTGCAGAGCACAGAGTTCGTGATATCGGCGAGGCGTCCGGCGCTTAAGCCCTCCGATTCAGGAACGATTTCGTCCGGCGGAAGGGCGCGCAGCAATTCGAGCACGTTCCTGAAGTGCCGTGCCGCCTCACGCTGTTGCCCGCACGCCAGATGCAACTGGCCCAGTGCGAAATACGCGAGCACAAAAGCGCCGTCCAGATACAGCACGCGCGCCAGCGAACGCATTGCCAGGTCGAACTGTCCCTGTTCCTGTTGGATCAGCGCGCGCAGATACTGCGGCAGCGGATCGAGCCGATTGGCGGCGATCGCCTTTTCGCAGCAGGCGTCCGCCTCGGCGAGCCGGCCCTGGTTGGCGTAGTCCCTGGCCAGACGGCAATCCGCCGGGGAGATGGTTTCGCGACGGCTCATCGCGGTTACGCGTGGCGGCGTCGACACGACGGGCTGGGGCAACGGTATCAGCGCCTCGACGGCGTGCGCGGGTGCGGCGCATGCATGCGCCAGCTGCACAGCCTCCATGGGGTGCGTCGTCAGCAAGGGTGAGGAGCCCGGAACGCTGCCCTTGCGATAAAAGATGGCACCCGGAAATTCGACGGCGGTCAACCCGGGGTACGACTGCACCGACGTTTCGGCGGGCGCAACGATCAGCCAGCCGCCATCGACCAGCGTGTCACGAAGATGGTCAATCACCTTCCTGGCCTGTGCCGCCGTGAAATACATCAGCACATTGCGACAGATGACCACGTCCATGGCGTTGGTGTTGTTGCTCAGCGATGGGTAGACGTCATCGACGAGGTTGAGATAGGAAAAGCACACCCGCTTGCGTATCGGCGCGTGCAATTCGAAACGTCCATCGGCACAGGGATGGAAATAACCTGCACGTACCCAGTTTGGCGTGCTGCGGAATGACCATGACCCGTAAATGCCCCGGGCCGCCTTACGCAGAAAGGCCGGGTTGATATCGGTGCCCAGGATGGTCACGTGCCAATGGGCGGGATCGGGAATCAGCCGGTTAAGCAGGATCGCGATCGAATACGCTTCCTCACCCGTGCAACAACCCGCGCTCCAGATGCGCAGGCGGCGTTCGCCGTTCATCCGTGCCTGGATCAGCGCGGGCAGCACATGCTGCTCAAGCGCGTTGAAACAGGATTCGTCACGAAAGAAATAGGTTTCGCCGACGGCCAGGTGACTGGCCAGTATTTCGATCTGGTTGCGCGTCGGAGGCGTGGCGAGCAACCAGCGCGCGCAGGACTCGGCGTCGGGCATGCCAAAGACCGGTGCGGCGGCCTTGATGCCGCGCTCGATATCGGCCCAGCGATGGGGAGGAAAGTTCAGCCCCGTGCGCGCGGCGAGTAATTCGCTCAAACGTGACAATAGCGGGGGCGTGAAGGCGAGCTGCATCATGCGCCCCGGTTACCTTCCAGTGCGTCGTCCAGGGATGCCGCTTCGTCCAGCGAAAGAAAGGCATCGAGGTCGTGCAGCAGGATCAAGCCATCCTTGAGCTTGATGACGCCTTCCACATAATCGGCACCAGGCAGAATGCGCTGGGCCTCGATCACGTCGTGGTCACCGCATTCGACGATGCCCGCAACACGGTCCACCACCAGGGCAACGGCGCGCTTTGCGGTGCGCGCGAAGATAAGCTGGTCTTTCGGCGCAACCTCCCGTTCCGGTAGATGGAACCGGCGCCGTACATGGATGACGGGAACGATCTGCCCCCGCGCATTCACGACGCCCAGCACAATGTCAGGAGCGTTGATGAGTGGCGTGACACGTACTGCATGCACGACGCTGTCGACCGCGGACAGGCGCAGCGCATAACGCTGTTCGTCGAGCACAAAAGCGACGTACTGATTGCGCATGTCGATCTACGCCCCCCGTATGAGTCGGCCGATAGCCACGAGCATGGCGACCTGAAGTTGCTCTCATTTATTCAGTGCATCCGCGTTGCGAAAAAACGCGTGGCCCGAATTAAGTTCAGGATGGAACGACTCGTAGCTTTCCCAGCTGGCTCAGCACATCGAACGCCTGTCGCGGCTATACCTGTTTGCGACAGGTAAGCACACGCTATACCTCGACAGATTGGCAATCAATATGCGTAGTGCCTGGAATGTGCACATGGTCAAAGCAAATTCAAACAATCCATGCTAAGCGTCAATTCGTCTATATCGTGCTGATATCGCAGGGTGGGGTGCAGATATTAAGTTCGCGTGGATTTCGTGTAGACATGGCGTCGTTATTGCCTTGGCTAATGAATCCATTATTCCAAGTGCGCACATCCCGAGGCGCTATCCGAAACTGCTCCGTTGGTGGCAGTTGCGGTTGCACTTCTGGAAGGTTGTCCAGGCCGAAACGCTCCGGGTCGTCCTTCTGACCGAGGTCCGCTATGGCCCTGGATAATCATGTGTACCCATCCGGCTGCCCGGGACCGCACAGTCTTCCAGACGGTGCCCGGCGTTGGAATCCAGGCCGCCTCCACGTACCCGTCAAAGGATTGCCGTACAACGAGGAGTCGACTTTCGAGGGGCGAAGGGCGCGCGACTCCGGCCAATCCCGCGAGATGATCAGGTCTGCAACTTGGCGGGCTCCCCACGATCACCAAACAAGTTCACAATCAGCCCATCCCGCCCGGCCAGCCCTGGCAGCAAGACCAACTAGCGAATCGACAGCCATGTAGACCTGAGGAGTCTGCGATGAACGCGATTACCCAACTGCCGCCGGAATGGCATGACTGGATCCGCGAAAATCTTGCGCGTGGTTGCGCGCCGCAAGCGTTGATCGACGACATGGTGCGCAACCGCTTCGATCCCATCTTCGCGCGCGCGGCGGTCAACGGCGTGATGACCAACAGCGGACCCATGACGGCGCCTTTCGAAGAGAAGCCGAAAGCCGCAGCGGGCTATGCCTACGAAAAACCGCGCCTGCCGGCCGGAAACCTGATCCGCACCTCCGACCGCGACGTGCGCATCGTCACGCGCGTGCATCGTCCGATGATCGCCGTGCTGGATGGTGTGCTCAGCGAGGAAGAATGCGACGAGCTGATCCGTCTATCGGCGAACAAGATGCATCGTTCCACCACGGTTGATCCGATCAGCGGCAAGCATGAAGTCATCGCCGACCGCAGCAGTGAAGGCACCTTCTTTGCCGTCAACGCCGATCCGTTCATCGCGCGGCTGGACCGGCGCATTTCCGAAGTGATGGACTGGCCGGTTGAAAACGGCGAAGGCCTGCAGGTGCTGCACTATAACGTAGGCGGCGAATACAAGCCGCACTTCGATTATTTCCCGCCGGACGAACCCGGCAGCCACGTGCAGATGACCATCGGCGGCCAGCGCGTCTCGACCCTGGTGATGTATTTGAACGAAGTGGCAGAAGGCGGCACCACCATCTTCCCCGAGATCGGCCTGGAAGTCGTGCCGAAAAAAGGTTCAGCCGTCTATTTCGAATACACCAACAGCTACAACCAGCTTGATCGCCTCACCTTGCACGGCGGCTCGCCGGTGACGCGTGGCGAGAAGTGGATCGTGACGAAGTGGATGCGTCAGCGGCGGTATGGGGAGACGGCTGCTTCCGCTACGTGACACGCAAGGGTGGCCACGGCGGCCACCCTTCGAACATCCGGCGCTTCAGCCCTGCGCGCCGTCCGCCACCAGGTGGTAATGCGTGGCGACTTCGATTTCGTTCTTCGAACCGAGGAACACCGGCACGCGCTGGTGCAGGCCGGTCGGTTGCAGCTCGAGGATGCGCTCACGACCCGTGGTCGCCGCACCGCCGGCCTGTTCGATGATGAAGGCCATCGGATTGGCTTCGTACATCAGGCGCAGCTTGCCGCCCTTGCTCTTGATCTTGGCGTCGAGCGGATAGAAGAAGGTGCCGCCGCGGGTGATGATGCGGTGTACGTCGGCCACCATCGAGGCGACCCAGCGCATGTTGAAATCCTTGCCGCGCGGGCCGTCCTTGCCGGCCAGCAGTTCGCCGATATAGCGCTGCATCGGTGGTTCCCAATGGCGCTGGTTGGACATGTTGATGGCGAACTCCGCGGTTTCCTCGGAAATGCGGATGTCGCGGCGGCTGAGGATGAAGCTGCCCACTTCGCGATCGAGCGTGAATTCGTGGGTGCCGTGGCCGAAGGTCAGCACCAGCACGGTAGCCGGACCGTAGACCACGTAGCCGGCAGCAAGCTGGGTGGTGCCCGGTTGCAGGAAGTGCTCGGTTTTTGCGTCGGTTACACCGTCCGGGCAGCGCAGCACGGAAAAGATCGTGCCGACCGAGATGTTCACGTCGATGTTCGAGCTGCCGTCCAGCGGATCGAACAGCAACAGATGATTGCCCTTCGGATACATGTCGGGAATCGGCTGCGGATCTTCCATTTCTTCCGACGCGCACGCGGCCAGCTGGCCACCCCAGGCGTTGGCTTCCAGCAGGATTTCGTTGGAGATCACGTCCAGCTTCTTCTGCGCTTCGCCCTGAATATTGCCGGTGCCGGCTTCGCCCAGCACGCCGCCGAGGGCGCCTTTGTTGGTGGCCACGGCGATGCGCTTGCAGGCGCGCGCAACCACTTCGATCAGCAGGGACAGTTCGGCGTTGACGCGGCCGGCGCGGCGCTCCTCGATCAGGAACTGAATCAGCGAAATGGACTTCATGGTGAACCCGCGAGCAAAGGGACTGCCATTTTCCCGACTCTGCCTTACGGGCGCCACACACCGGGCTGAACCGGGCGTCAGCCTGCTGCTGACAACACGCTGGCAGTAGCGGGCGCGCAAGCTCTCATTATCGAAAAGGAGGAACGATCATGCGCGATGTGGTGTATGTGCTGGTTTTCGAGGGGTTTGCCGATTGGCAGGTGGCGCTGGCTTTGAGCGAGATCCGCCGGCCGGGGGATTGGGAGGTACGCAGCATCGGTTTCAGCCGTGCGCCGGTGACGTCGATGAGCGGCTGGCAGGTGTTGCCCGATAGCAGCCTCGATGAGCTGGATCGGGATGCGGCCGCTTTGCTGATCCTGCCCGGTGGTCATCTCTGGCTATCCGCGCAGGTCGAGCAAACGGCCAGCCTCGCGCTGGATGTGCATCGCGCCGGCGCACCGGTGGCGGCGATAGGTGAGGGTGTCTTCGCCTTGGCCCACGCCGGGCTGATCGACGATTGCCGCCATACCGGCAGCTGGCCCGGCCAGATTGCGCGTGAGGTGCCGGGCTATGCGGGCGAGGATCAGTACGACGCCAACGTGCTGGCAGTGAGCGACGGCGGTGTGATCACCGCCAGTCATCTGGGTGGGATCGAATTCGCGCGCGAAATCATCCACACATTGGATCTGTATACCCGCAGCGATCGCGAGCATTGGTATCGGCTGTTCAAACACGCGGTGCTGCCGCCGTGGCTGGCCAGCGAAAGCGTCGACGTTGCACGGGCTGCATGAGGTGCTGACATGGCTAACTGGATCGACAAGGTTCTGACTGCATATCGGCCGTTGTATCTGCGCGGCCTGCTGATGGATGGGCAATACAAGCTGCCGACGGTGACGAAAAATCCGCCGGTGTCGGGCAAGCGGCTGATTTCGCTGCGACCTGCCTTTGCACCGGGCCGCCGGCGTGTGTTGGTGGCCACCGCAACGGCGGCGGTCGTCGGGTTGTTCACGCACTCCGCACTGACCGCAGGCGATGAAGCGCCAGCGGCGTCGGCGACGCCATCAGATACGCCGACCGATAAGCGTTGAGATCGGCGCAAACGCTTTTTCACAATGTTGTCTTGCAAGGAATCCCGTCATGCAAAAGACCTATCACGGCAGCTGCCACTGTGGCGCAGTGAAACTCGAAGCGGATATCGATCTGGCGCAGGGCACCGGGCGCTGCAATTGCTCGATCTGCGCCAAGACGCGCGCATGGTGTGTGATCGTCAAGCCGGATGCCTTTCGCCTGATCAGTGGCGAGAACGATCTTTCCGACTATCAGTTCGGCTCCCATAGCATGCATCACCTGTTCTGCCGTCATTGCGGCGTGCGTCCCTTCGGCAAGGGTCATCTGGATGTGCTGGGCGGTGATTTCTACAGCGTCAACATGGCCTGCCTCGATGATGCCGAACCGATCGAACTGATCGAATCGCCGATGCACTTCGCCGATGGCCGTCACGACAACTGGCGTAGCGCGCCCGCCGAAACACGGCACCTATAGGCGTGCAGATAGAGAGGTACGCAGCATGAAACCGAATATCAGCGATGGTTCCGATCGCAAGGTGATTTTCTTCCACGCCCCACAAAGCCGCTCCGGCGGCACGCTGGCCTTGCTGGAAGAATTGAGTGCTGACTACGAACTGCATCTGCTCGATTTCAAAAAAGGCGAGCAGCGCCAGCCGGCTTATCTGGCGATCAACCCGATGGGCAAGGTCCCGGCCATCCTGCATCGCGATGTGCTGGTTGCCGAACAACCCGCGGTATTTCTGTATCTGGCCGAGCTCTACCCCGAGGCGCGGCTGGCGCCGCTGATCGGCGATCCGCGGCGTGGTCCGTATCTGCGTTGGTTGGTCTATTACGGTTCGTCGTTCGAGCCGGCCGTTGTCGATCGTTCGCAGAAGCGCGAACCGGCGCCACCGATGACGTCGCCCTACGGCACCTGGGATGACGTGCTGAACACCATCCACGCGCAACTTGCCCGAGGTCCGTACCTGCTGGGTGATCGCTTCACTGCCGCGGACGTGCTGTGGGGCATCGCCTTGCACTGGACGACCTTGTTCAACCTGGTGCCTGAAACACCGGATATCCGCGCTTATATCGAGCGCGTCATCATGCGCCCGGCGATGCAGCGGGCGGCGGCCAGGGATGCCGAATTCGTTGCCCAACAGGCGGCGTGAACGGGCCATGCAGTACGTCGCCCGCGCAGCGGAAGTCACGATGGCCGCTCCCCTTTCCGGAGAGCGGCTGGTCCAAGGTTTCGTGCAGCACCCTGCTGTCTCAGATGCTGCGAAAACCTTGCATGACTTCGGACGCTGGCCCACGCCCTTCGCCTGGGCGATCATGTACCGATGCGCCGCGCCGATCGACTCTTCCTCATCATCAACGCCCTTCGCGGTCGCCGCACCGCATTGCAGGCGCGTCAGCTGGCGGAAACGCTCGGCGTCTCCTTGCGCACCGTCTATCGCGACGTGGCCGACCTGCAGCTCTCGGGTGTACCGATCGAAGGCGAGGCCGGCGTCGGCTACGTGCTGCGCAAGGGCTCGGATATCCCGCCGCTGATGTTTACCGCCGAGGAGCTCGAATCGCTGGTGGTCGGCACGCGCTTTGTGCGCGCGTTTGCCGGCGAGAAGCTGGCGGCCGGCGCCCAGGCGGCACTGGTCAAGATCGAGGCAGTGTTGCCGCCTGAGTTGCGCGAACGATCCTCGCGCACGCGTATCTATGCGCCAATCTGGCGCGATGAAGAATCGATCGCTTTCGCAGCGCGCATCGATCAATTGCATGCCGCGATCGAAACCCAGCATGTATTGCGCCTGCAATACCGCGATGAAATCGGGCGAGAAAGCGAACGCGAGGTGGAACCGCTGTGCCTGGCCTTCTGGGGTGGCAAATGGACGCTGGGTACCTGGTGCCGGCTGCGTCGCGATTTCCGCAATTTCCGCCCGGACCGCATCGTGCGCATGGATGAAACCAGCGAAGTATTCCAGAGCGGGCCGGATCGGGATCTTGGCTCCTACCTGCAGGCGATGCGCGGCTATTACGCCGGCCTCGAATAGTAGGTTAGGTAGGTTGGGTTAGCGCAGCGTAACCCAACGGAATTCGATCGAAGCGATAAACATCGTTGGGTTACGCTGCGCTAACCCAACCTACCCAACCTGCTCCCAGCCGTTCCGACCTATCCATTGCGGGGCGGTCCCATCCCCCATGCCCCGCTGTTGGGCTACCCTGCACGGACTTCGGTCACTGCGGGAGTCCCTCATGTCGTCAGGCGTGCGTCATCCTCTTTTGTCCATTGCGCCAGCCAGGCTGCGCCCGACCCAAATGACGGTGGGCAAGGCCGAGGTGGCGGAAAAGCGGGCCGATTGGGAACGGCTCGGCAAGAAAAAGCGCAAGCAGATGCTGGCCGAGCACTGGTTTCCGGGCGTGCTGGGGCCGAAGAACCAGGTCTATATCGTCGACCATCACCACCTTGGACTGGCTTTGCTGGAAGAAGGCGTGAAGGAAGTGCCGGTGATGATCCAGCGCGATTTCTCCTGGCTGGAGCTGCCGGTGTTCTGGCACACCATGGAATTCAACCGCTGGGCGCATCCGTACAACGAGCAGGGCCAGCGCGAGCTGTACGACGCCATCCCGGGAAAACTTGCCGACATGCGTGATGATCCCTATCGCACGCTGGCGGCAAAGGTTCGCAACGCCGGCGGCTATTCCAAGGATGCGACGCCCTATTCGGAATTCCTCTGGGCCGACTTCTACCGGCGCAACATGAAGCTCAAGCAGGGCCACGTCACGCCCAAGGCGCTGAAGGACGCGATGATTTACGCGCATTCGCACGACACCGCGTACCTGCCTGGCTGGAGCGGTGTGATCATGCAATGAGCGCCGCGCCGGCTCGTCCCTCGATCGACCTGGTCGACCTGCTCGCCGGTCTGGCGATTGCGGGGCTGCTGCTGCCCGAGGCGGTCGCGTACTCGGGCATTGCCGGCATGCCGCCGCAGGCCGGTGTGATCGCACTGTTCATCGGGCTGGTCTGCTACGGATTGCTCGGCACCAGCCGCTTTGCGATCGTTTCGTCCACGTCCTCGTCGGCTGCGGTACTGGCGGCCGGCACGCTGGCCCTGGCCGGCAATGCGGTCGATATACGCATCGCCATCGGCGCAACTCTGGTGCTGTTCGGTGGCCTGTGCTTTTTGATCGCCGGATTTGCGCGGCTGGGCGGCCTGTCGCATCTCATCGCACGTCCGGTGTTGCGCGGCTACACCTTCGGCCTCGCCATCGTGATTGCCTTGAAACAGCTGCCGCATCTGGGCGGTTGGCCGGATCTGCACGGTGATTTCGTGCCGTTGCTGATTACCGATCTGGTGCGCACGTCGGACCAGGTGCATGCCGTCACGCTCGGCACCGGTGTCGTGTCGTTGGCTTTGCTGTTTCTGTGCGAGCGGGTGCGTCGCCTGCCCGGCAGTCTGCTGGTGATCGCATTAGGCGTGATGGCTTCCGGTTGGCTGGCCGCGCACGGCGTGCCGCTGACCGGTGCGATCAATCTGCATATGAGCCTGGGCATGCCGGCCTGGCCAGCCGGCGGGCAGTGGCTGCCCAGCGTGGAATTGGCGGCGGCATTGCTGCTGATTCTGTACGCCGAGTCATACAGCTCCATTCGTGGCTTTGCGCTCAAGCACAACGATCCGGTCAATGCGAACCGCGACCTGCTGGTGCTCGGTGTGGCCAATGTTTTATGCGGCCTGTTGCAAGGCATGCCGGTCGGCGCCGGCTATTCCGGTACCTCGGCCAACGAAGCGGCCGGTGCGCAATCGCGCTGGGCCGGCCTGGTGGCGGGCGCTACCGTGTTGCTGATGGTGCTGTTGCTGCTGCGCTGGATCGAACGCATTCCGCTGGCCGTGCTGGCGGCGATCGTGATTCATGCGGTTAGCAAGTCGTGGCGATTGTCGGTGTTCAAGCCCTATCTGCAGTGGAAGCGCGACCGCCTGCTGGCGCTGGCTGCGGTCGTGGCCGTGTTGTCGCTGGGTATTCTCAACGGCTTGCTGGTCGCCATCGCGTTCAGCCTGATCATGCTGCTGCGGCAACTGGCCGCGGCGCGCCTGAGCGTGCTGGGACGTCTGGCCAACGGACATGATTTCGTCGCTATCGCCCAGCATCCGACAGCGGTGCAGCCGGCGGGCATGCTGATCCTGCGTCCAGAGGAACCGCTGTTCTTCGCCAACGCAGAGTCGATGATGAGCATGGCGCGCGGGCAGGTCACGCAGCGCAAGGATCTGCAGCAGGTGATCCTGAGCCTGGAGGAATCTCCCGATCTGGACAGCACCGCGCTGGAAGCGCTCAGCGATTTTTCCAGCTGGCTGCAAGCGCTTGGCATCGCGCTGCACGTGGCGCGCCTGAAAGACGAAACGCGCAACCTGCTGCTGCGCGCCGCCCTGCCCCAGCTTTCGCCACAGGCACTCAACAACTGGAGCGTGGAAGATGCCGTGTCGGCATTGGCCGGCGCACCTTCGTCAACGGGGAATCCTAAGTAGTGAACGCCACCACACGCATCTGCTGCCTGACTTTGGGATTGGCACTGGCCATTCCGGCGCTGGCGCAAGAAAACGCCGACACGCACTTCCGGCAGATCTATCAGCAGGAATGGGCATGGCGTACCGGTCAGTCGGGCATCAGCGCATCGGGCGAATCGCAGCCCAACACCGGCCGCCTGGACCAGGTCGATGCGAAGAGCCAGCAGGAGAGGCTGGATTATTGGCAAAAAGTGATGAGCCAGCTCGACGCCATCGACGTGAAGCAGCTCACGCCCGCCGAGCAGGTCAACTACGCCGTGTATCGCGAGCAGATCCACAACTTCATCGCCGATGAGCAATTCAAGCAATGGCAGATGCCGTTCAACAGCGATTCGGCGTTCTGGAGCGAACTGGACGACGATCTCGGCAGCGATAGCCTGCGCACCGAAACCGACTACCGCCATTACGTCGACCGGCTCGGCCAGGTACCGGCTTATTTCGACCAGGAAATCGCCAACATGCGCGCCGGCCTCAAGCGCGGCTTCAGCGTGCCGCGCGCGGTATTGAATGGACGTGATGTCTCGATCGCTTCCGTGGCCGACGCCAAGGACCCCACGCAAACCTCGTTCTATGCGCCGCTGCAACACATGCCGTCGAACATTCCGGCGGCGACGGTCGCCGCCATTCAGGCCGATGCGCGGGAAAAGATCAGCAAGGACGTCATTCCGGCCTACGCCAAGCTGCTCACCTTCTTCCGCAATGAATACGTGCCGCAGGCTCGCACCACGCTGGCCGCCGAAGCGCTGCCGGATGGCAAGGCCTATTACCGCCAGCAGATCCGTGAATACACCACGCTCGATCTCGACCCTGACAGCATCCACCAGATCGGCCTGGAGCAGGTCGCCAAGATTCACGCGGAAATGCTGCAGACCATGCAGCAAACCGGCTTCAAGGGCAGCTTTGCGGATTTCCTGCATTTCCTGCGCACCGATCCGCAGTTCTACGCCAAGACGCCGCAGGAACTGCTGGATAAGACGGCCTGGGTCACCAAGGAAGTGGATGGTCAGTTGAGCCGGTTCTTCGGCCACCTGCCGCGCGAACGTTTCACCATCGAACCGGTGCCGGCCGATATCGCTCCGTACTACACCTCCGGCCGTGGCGGCCCGGACGTCTATCTGGTCAACACCTACGACCTGCCCTCGCGTCCGCTGTTCAACATGCCTGCGCTGACCCTGCATGAGTCCTATCCCGGTCATGCGCTGCAACTGGAATTGGCCGAAGAAGAGCACGACCAGCCCGCGTTCCGGCGTAACGGTTACATCTCCGCCTACGGCGAGGGCTGGGCCTTGTACTCGGAATACCTCGGCAACGAGATGGGCATCTACAAGACGCCTTATCAGCGTTTTGGTTATCTCACCTATCAGATGTGGCGCGCCTGTCGCCTGGTGGTCGATACCGGTATCCATCATCTGGGCTGGACGCGCCAGCAAGCGATCGATTACATGACGCAGAACACCGCGCTGTCCGATCGCGAAATCGCCAACGAAGTGGATCGCTACATCAGCTGGCCGGGGCAGGCGCTGTCGTACGAACTGGGTTATCTCAAGATCCTGGATCTGCGCGCCAAAGCGGAAAAGGCGCTGGGACCGAAGTTCGATATCCGCGCCTTCGACGACACCATCGTGTCCACCGGTTCGGTACCGCTGCCGGTGCTGGAGCAACGCATCGATCGCTTTATCGCGGACGGTGGCCCCGAGCCGGACTACGGCTGCGACTGCTCGAAAGCCACCAAAACCGCACCCTGACCTCAAACTCACACCCGTCGCCCCGGCGCAGGCCGGGGCCCAGCGCCTGTTGCGCAGAGATAGCCGCGAAGCAGGGCTGAACGTCGATCTCCACCGCCCCCAACTGGACTGGTCAAAACTTCACCAATAGAGTATTGTCTTCACAAACTCTACCAGGAGAGTTTGCTATGACCGCCTATCCCTTGCCCAGCACCGAGCCCGCCGAAGGCCTCAGCGGCCCTGCCCTGCGCAGCTTCTTCAAACTGGCGGACCTCTGGAATCTGCGGATCGCCGAACAGCGCAGGCTGCTGGGCGATCCACCCGAATCCACCTTCTACAAGTGGAAGCGCCAGCAGGACGGCGTGCTCGGGCGCGACACGCTGGAACGCATCAGCTATCTGCTGGGCATCTACAAGGCGTTGCAGATTCTGTTCCCCGATACCAAGCAGGCCGATGCGTGGCTGCACAAGGCGAATCAGGCGTCGTTGTTCGGTGGACATTCGGCGCTGGAACGCATGTTGTCCGGCAACGTCGCCGACCTGTATGTGGTGCGGCAATATCTGGATGCGCAGCGCGGCGGTCATTGATCGGTCGGCACACAAACGGTGCCGCTCGTCGCAGTCGGCGAGAGCACGCCCGGGCACACTCTGAAGGCAAAAAAGAAGAACACGCATCACAGCGACTCGTGCCGCGGAATATCCATGCCTAGCAAAACGCCGCCCATTCGACGCATCCGCTGGAGTCAGGCTTATCGCATCGTGCCGAGCCGGTTTCCGCCGGTCGGATTGTTCGATCGCATCGCCGATCCTGCCGACCTTGACGCGGTCTTCGCGATCGAAGCGCTGACCAATCCGCGCCTGCGCGAGGAAGCCAATACCTTGCGCCTGGTTCCGCCCGAACGCCGTATCAGCGGCCCCGGGTCGACGCCGGTGATGGCGGCCTTCACGCATCTGAATCCGGAGGGCAGCCGTTTTTCGGATGGCAGCTGGGGCGTGTTTTACGCCGCGCGCAGCGTGATCACCGCAGTGGAAGAAACCGTGTATCACCGCGAGCTTTTTCTTGCCGCAACCTCGGAGCCGGCCTGCGACATCGAAATGCGCTGCTATCGCACCAGTATCGACTGCAAACTGCACGACATCCGCGGCGGCTGGCCTGAAGCGCATGATCGCGATGACTACAGCGCAGGCGTCAAGCTGGCGCGCGAGCTACGCCAGGACGGCTCCAACGGTATCGTCTACGACAGCGTGCGCCATCGCGGCGGCGAATGCCTGGCGGCGTTCTATCCCGATGTGGTTGCGCCTTGCGTGCAAGCCCAGCACCTGACCTATCGCTGGGACGGCAAACGCATCGCAAAGGTGTTCGAAGTCAGCGAGATGAAGCGCGCCAACCCGTAAATGGGCGTGCACGCGCGTTGATTTGCAGCTAGCTGGTCAGCGGCGCCCGGTCCCGGCGTGCGCCGGGACGACGAACAGTAACGACCCGACTGGAAATCAGGTATCCGCGTCGGTGGCAAAGCCTTCGCGCGTACCACGGTTGAACACGCGGTCACCGTCGAGCACATCGGCGGCCGCATGTGCGGGAAGCGACTTGAGCTTGGCGTAGATCGGCGTGAAGTCAGGCCGGGTCGCTTCGAACAACTGCTCGAAGCTGTCGATCACGAAATAGGTCTGCTGATAGGTGTCGATGCGGTAGCGCGTGCTCATCACGCGTTCCAGGCCAAAGCCGATGCGGTTCGGCGCGGGCGCATCCAGGCAATAGATCGACTCGCCCTTGGAGCTGACGATGCCCGCGCCATAGATGCGCATGCCTTCGTCGGTGTTGATCAGGCCGAATTCCACCGTGTACCAATACAGGCGCGTGAGGTTCATCAGCGCCTCCGGCCCGATCGCGAACGCCTTCATGCCGCCACGCCCGTACGCCTGCATGTAGTCGGCGAAGATCGGGTTGAGCAGCAGCGGCACGTGGCCGAACAGATCGTGGAACAGATCGGGCTCGCTGAGGTAGTCGAGCTGGTCCGGTTTGCGGATCCACCAGCTGACCGGGAAGCGGCGGTTGGCCAGGTGATCGAAAAACACCTCGTCAGGCAGCAGGCCTTCGACCGCGACCAGTTCCCAGCCGGTGGTCTCGCCCAGCACCTTGTTGAGCTCGGAGAACTTCGGAATGCCACCGTCGCCCAGCCCGAAGCGCTCCACGCCGGCCAGGAACTCCTTGCACGCGCGGCCGGGCAGCAGCTCGCGCTGGCGCTTGTACAGCGTGTCCCAGACCTCGTGATCGGTGCGGGTATAGGACTCCCACGGTTGCTCCACCACGCCGGTGGCGTAGACCGGCACGTAGCCGCGATCGGTCTGCTGGTGTTCGACTTTGCGTGGCGCGGTGTTATCCATCGGGGGCTCCGGTGTGCTTCAAGATCTGCCCGGAAAGCATAAGGCCAACGTCCCGCACGAAGCTTGTTTTATTGCAGGATAAACCCTCTTGGATGCAATATTCGTGCGTCTACAGCCGGATATATCGGAGAATCATGCATGGTGACCCTGGATCGCACCGACCTGCGCATCCTGGCCGTGTTGCAGGGCGAAGGCCGGATTACCAATGCGGAACTGGCTGAACGGGTCAGTCTTTCGCCCTCTGCCTGCCTGCGCCGCCTGCAGCGGCTGGAGGAAGAGGGCATCCTGATCGGCTATACCGCGCAACTGGATCCCGAGGCGGTGGGCCTGGGCTTGCAGGCGTTCGTCCGCGTGCAGCTCACCAAGCACGAGGCCGAAGCCATCGAGCGCTTTGTGCAGCACGTGAACACCTGGGATGAAGTGGTGGCCTGCTATGCGCTCACCGGCGACATGGATTACCTGCTGCACATTTACGTGGCCGACCTGCAGCACTTCTCGCGCTTCCTGCTCGACCGGCTGCTCAACGCCTCGGGCGTGGCGGACGTGAATTCAAGCTTCGTGCTGCGCACGGTGAAACGTTCCTCGGCGCTGCCGCTGGCGCAACTTGAGCGCTGAAGGGCCATTGGAACATTCGGCTCATCAAAACAATGGCCTGCGCGCTTGAAACGCCACAAACACAGTGCGCGAGCGTATTGCCGACTTACGCGCCGATTAACGATAAAATGATGTACTGATGAGTATCGAAGCCGTTTCCACCCCCGACCGAGACCTGCTGCGCCCGCTGCGTTATCTGTGGCGGGTGCCGTTGTTATTGCTGCACGTCGTGCTCGGCGTCTTGCTGTGCGCCCTTATCCTCAGCTGGAACCGTCACGGCGTCATGAAGGACGAGCGCGAGCCGTTCACCCATCGCATGATCCGCGTGTGGTCCACCGGGCTGATGCGCATCTTCGGATTGCGTTCGGTGCGCGTCGGCAAGCCGCTGCCGGATGCGGCGCTGTTCGTCGCCAACCACACCTCGTGGATCGATATCGAACTGCTGCACAGCCAGCGCGCCGCCTGCTTCGTCGCCAAGGCCGAGATCGCCAGCTGGCCGCTGGTCGGCTGGCTGGCGGCCAGCGGCGGCACCATCTTTCATCGCCGCGGCAGTAATCACTCGCTGGCCACCGTGATGCAGGTGATGGTCGAGCGGCTGGGCGAAGGCCGCTCCGTGGCCGTATTTCCGGAAGGTGGCACCGGGCATAACGGCGTGTTGAAGGTTTTCCATGCGCGTATCTTCCAGGCCGCGCTGGATGCACAGGTGCCGGTCCAGCCGGTGGCCCTGCGCTTTGCGCGCGACGGCAAGCGCCAGGTCGACGCCGGCTTCCGCGAAGACGAGAACTTCATGCAGAACTTCCTGCGCCTGCTCGGCGGCGCGCCGATGGATGCGGAAGTGCATTTTCTGGAACCGGTACCGACCAGCCAGGATGGCCGACGCCGTATGGCCGAGCTGGCGCGCGAACGCATCGCTGCCGCGCTGGAGGATCGAACGGCATGACGCTTCCAACAGGGCGGGATTTCCGCCCGCCGTGGCCACTCACCAGCGGCCACATCCAGACCATGCTTTCCTCCAGCGGCGTGCGCCGCGGGCTGCTTCCGCGCCGCGCCTACAAGGTGCTGGAAGGCGCCGAACCGATCATGGTGGACGGCGGCGACGGCGTGCGCCTGACCGGCGCCTACACCGCGCAAACTGCACAGGCCACCCCGCGCGGTCTCGCCGTACTGTTCCACGGCTGGGAAGGCAGCGTCGATTCCACCTATGTGTTGCAAACCGGCAGCCGCTTGTTGGCGGAGGGCTGGGACATCTGCCGCTTGAACTTCCGCGACCACGGCGACAGTCATGCGCTCAACGAAGCGCTGTTCCACTCCTGCCGAATCGACGAGGTGGTGCACGCGGTCGGCGATATCGCCCATCGCTGGCCATCGCGGCCTTTGGCGCTGGCAGGTTTCTCGCTGGGCGGCAATTTCGCCTTGCGGGTGGCCCTGCAGGCTCCGCAGAAAGGCATCCCGCTGAGTTATGCGCTGGCGGTGTGCCCGATCATCGATCCGGGTGAAGGTCTGTTCTCGCTGGAAGAATCGGCGCCATGGTTCTACCAGGCGTATTTCATGAACAAATGGCGCCGCTCGCTACGCGCCAAACAGGCGGCCTTTCCGCATCGCGAATACTTCGAGCTGCAGGAACTGAAGCAAAACCTGCGCGGCCTGACCGAAGCCCTGGTATTGCGGCACACCGACTTCGGTTCCTTGCAGGCGTATCTGGACGGCTATTCGGTAGCCGGTCATGCACTGACGGCCATGCAGATCCCCGCCACCATTCTCACGGCGCGCGATGATCCGGTGATTCCGGTCGACGCTTTCGAGAAGCTGGAGTTGCCAAGTAACGTGGAGCTGGACATCGCCGCCTATGGCGGGCACTGCGGTTTTATCCGCGGCTGGGACATGACCAGCTTTTGCGACGACTACATCGCCGCGCGTTTCAACGCCATCGCCGAAGCACGTTCGCCGATCACCTGATGCGCGCTGCAATGCCTGAAGGCTTGCTGCATCA
Organism: Dyella flava; assembly: GCF_016904955.1. Classification (GTDB taxonomy): domain Bacteria; phylum Pseudomonadota; class Gammaproteobacteria; order Xanthomonadales; family Rhodanobacteraceae; genus Dyella_B; species Dyella_B flava. The sequence goes on from NZ_JADIKE010000029.1 coordinate 50,987, forward strand.
TGTCTGGCGATCAACGTCAGGCCGATAACCACCTATGCGTCCAGCCCATATCGTCATCAACACGTTTGGCTCGCTGGGTGATCTGTTTCCCTTTCTCTCGATAGGCTGCGCGTTGCATGCACGCGGGCACCGCGTCACGGTTGCCACGCATGCGGTGCATCGGGAAGCGATCGAGCAGGCAGGCCTGCGCTTTGCCGACGCCAGCGGCATACCGCTGCCGGAAAACTTCTCCGAATTTACCGAGCGCGTGTTCGATCCCGTGCGTGGACCGCGTCTGCTGATACGCGATGTGGCGGCTGCCGATGTGCGCGTGAGCTACGAGCGCCTGCAAGTGATCTGCCAGGATGCCGACGTACTCATCACCTCGACACTGGCCTTTGCAGGACACATCCTGGGTGAAACGCTAAGCGCAGCCGGACGGCTGGATTGGGTATCCGTGGTGCTGGCGCCGTGCAGCTTTCTGTCCATCCACGAGCCGCCCATCGTCGGCATGAAGTGGGTCGACACCCTCACGCGTGGTCCGCTGCGCGGCAAGCGCCTGCTGGATTATCTGACCTGGTTGCGGGTACGCAATTGGACCGGCCCTGTGCGTGCGTTTCGGCGCCAACTCGGGCTGCGCGGCGAATCCACGTTGGGCAATCCACTTCAGCGCGGCCAGCATTCTCCCGACTGCGCGCTCGCCTTGTTCTCGCCCAGGCTCGGGTCCGCGCAGGCGGACTGGCCATCGCATGTGCGCATCACTGGTTTCGCGCATTACGCACAACCGGGCGCGAAGATGGATGCCGGGTTGGAAGCTTTTCTGCGCGCGGGCACATCGCCGCTGGTGTTTAGCCTGGGCTCTACCGCGGTACATATCGGCGCCGATTTTCTGCGCGAAAGCATCAAAGCCTGCGAGCAGCTGGGACGCCGTGCGGTGCTCTTCACCGGCTCGCCCGAGGTGCGCGCGCAATTGCCGGCGTCACTGCCTGCCTTCGTGCATGCGGTGGAGTATGCGCCGCATGCGGCGGTGTTCCCGCATGCCGCCGCGATCATCCACCACGGCGGCATTGGCACCAGCACCGAAGCACTGCGTGCAGGCCGGCCGATGCTCGTCGTACCGCACGGTTTCGACCAGTTCGACAATGCCGAGCGCCTTAAACGCCTGGGCGTAGCGCATGCGATTGCCTCGCACGATTATCGTTGCGAGACGGTGCTGCCATTGCTGCAGGATCTGCTCGACGATCCCGGCTATGCCCAGCGCGCATGGCGCTGCGCCGAGACAGTGCGCGCGGAACATGGCGAACGCGTGGCGGCCGATCTGATTGAAGCCAATCTGCGCAAACGCCTTTAGCCCGGCGCAATCTGCGGCCAGTGCTGTCACGGCCGGATCATGACGCTTGCGTTAAGCTCCGCCCGCCCCCATGGGGATGCCGGCATGCAGCGCAAACACCGATTTGCGTCAGCTTGAACAAGCCCCCACTTCGAAAACTTTCCCTTCGCATTACCGGAGATTTCTATGCAGCTACGTAGCGACAACTTCCAGCATGGCCAGCCGATTCCGTCCAAGTTCGCCTTCTGCAAGCCGGGCAATCCAGTGGCGCTGTCGGACAACTACAATCCGCATCTGGCCTGGAAGGATGCGCCCGCGGGCACCCGCTCTTTTGTGCTCACCTGCATCGATACCGATGTGCCGACCAAGCTCGATGACGTCAACAAGGAAGGCCGCACGGTACCGGCCGATCTGCCGCGCGGGGAATTCGTGCATTGGCTGATGGTGAATATTCCCGTCGAATGCGTCGAACTGGCGGAAGGCGCGTGCAGCGACGAGATCACGCCGCGTGGCAAACAGCAGCCCTTCGGTCCGCCCGGCAGCGTGCAGGGCGTGAACGATTACACCGGCTGGTTTGCCGACGATGCCGACATGGGTGGCAGCTATCTCGGCTACGACGGCCCCTGCCCGCCGTGGAACGACCCGCTGGTTCATCACTATCACTTTCGCGTGTATGCACTGGATACGGACAAGCTCGCACTGACCTCCGGCTTCACCCTCGCCCAACTGCATGCCGCCATCAGCGGACATGTACTGGCCGAAGCGGTGCTCACCGGCACCTATAGCCTCAATCCCAACGTACGCGCCTGACCCTCAGGCAGGCCGCGATGATGAACGTCATTGCAAAACGTAAATCGAAGTAAAAGTTGCACGGAGCAACCTTCACGCCCGGACAGCACGCGATGTGGCACATGAAGAACGGGGCGTGCGTGATGACGCCCCGGCTTCACAAGGAGCGCTGTCATGCTGCACTACGTCCTGGTTTTTCTGGTTATCGCCGCCATCGCAGCCCTGCTTGGTTTTACCGGTATTGCCGGTACCGCCGCCTGGATCGCCAAGGTACTGTTCGTGCTGTTCCTGATCCTGGCTGTACTCGCCTTTCTCAGGCGCGCAAACTGAACGACACGGTGATCGTTCAGCCATCCGGCCGGCAACCCGTTACAGTGAACACTCGCCATCGGAGAACCTCATGAACAAAGAAGTCCAGGCGCAGGAGCCGCAAGAACGCGACATCCACGAGCGTATCGACCAGGGCGCGGAGCGCATCAAGCAGGCCACATCCGAAGCGGTCGCCAGCGGCAAGGAAAAATTCGGCCGGGTGGCTGATCACGTCGAGGAAGGCCTGCATCGCGCCACCGACAAGGCCGCCGAGGCCGCCAGCCGCACCACCGACAAAGTATCCGACGCCAAGGAGCGTGGCCGCGCCGCTTACGACCAGGCGCGCGATCGTGCCGATGAATGGCTGGACGACGTGCGCGACTACGTGCGCGAGAAGCCGGTTCAGGCCGTCGCCATCGCATTGGGCGCCGGCTGGCTGCTTGGCCGTATTCTTCGTCGCTGATTGCTGCAACTGACAGCACGGAGGCGGGGCCATGCACGATTCCGTGCGCGATAACGAGGCGGCCGGGCAAGCCGGGCCGCCACCCGAGCAGGCGCCAGGCGGCCTGCTCGATGATCTTGCCCAGGTAGCGCAGGCGGTGCGCCAGCTGTTCGGCGCACAACTGCACCTGCTGGCGGCCGAGTTGGGCCTGGCGCGCAGCGCGGTGTCCTGGCTGCTGGCCGCGGGCCTGGTGGCCACGGTGACCGGGGTCGGCCTCGGCCTGACTCTGCTCGGCCTGATCGGATTGCTGCTGGCCAAGTGGCTGCATTCCTGGATCCTGGCCTTCCTGGTGCTGGCCGTGCTTGAAGCGCTGTCATTGTTCGGCGCCATCCTGTTGTTCCGCCGCTGCATGCACTGGATGAGCCTGCCTGCCACGCGGCAGGAATGGCGTGCGATCATGCGCGATACCCTGCAGAAGGCTGAGCAGGATATCGAGGCACGCAAGGGGCAACCGTGAGCAGTTTGTTCAGGCATATCGAGAAAGTGCGCAGGGCGCAGGCGCGCGTGGCGATCCACCGCGACGAGCTGGCCACCCCGGCGGCGGCGCTGCTGGCGCGCGGCCACCGTTATCCGCTGACCACGGTCGGCACGGCCGCCGGCGCGGGTTTCGTGTTGGGCAGCCTGGGTGTCGGCGCGCTGCGTGTGCCGGGCCTGGCCTCGATGATCAGCACCGGCATCGCAGATATCGTGGCGCACGGCACGCGCCTGATCGCCGAACTGGCCATGGACGATAACGACCACGACCAAGACAGCAACGACACATGACCGGCATCGAGCCCGCGGCATTGCCGAGCAATGCGCCAGCGGCCGGAGCACCACAGGGAAGCGTGCCGGCCCCGGCGGCCGCTGCGGTCGTCACACCCAAACAGATCACGCAGGCCACGCAAGGCGTGCATCGCCTGCGCGGGCACATGCGCGCGATTCGCGCGACGCTCAACGCCCTGCTGATCCTCGCCCTGCTCTACACCGTCACCATCGTCAAGGCGTTGGTCATTCCGCTGGTGCTGGCGGCTTTTATCGGGCTGGCATTGAATCCCATCGTGGCCCGCGGCACGCGTCACCACATCCCGCGCTGGCTCGGCGCGAGCGTGCTCATGATCACGCTGATGGCCGGCATCGTCACCGGTATGAGCATGCTGGCCCAGCCTGCTGCCAGCTGGCTGCACAGCGCGCCGTCCACCATTCGCAGCTTCATTCCCAAGCTGGAACACATCACGCGTCCGATCGAAGCCGCCGGCCGCGCGACGCAAACCCTGGTCAACGGCCATCCCGCGCGTCCGGATAACGGGCAGAGTCCGAGCGACGTGGCGTTCAGCGTATGGGACGTCATCACCAACGCGCCGAAGGTGCTCGCCGCAGTGCTGACCGTGCTGCTGCTGGTGTATTTCTTCCTCGTCTACGGTGACTTGATCCTGCGGCGCCTGGTCGAAATCGCGCCCAGCTTTGGCTATAAGCGTCACGCCGTCACCATCGTGCGCGGTATCCAGACCGAAGTGTCGCGCTACATCCTCACCACCGTCGTGATCAACGCATCGCTGGGCCTGGTCACCGCCAGCATGTTGTTGCTGTTGCACATACCCGACCCCTTGCTGTGGGGCACGGTGGCAATGTTCGCCAACTTCATTCCCTACGTCGGCGCGATCGTCACCACCACCACGCTGCTGCTGGTGGGCCTGGTGCACTTCAACGATGTGCCGCATGCGCTGCTGCCAGCGTTGTGCTTTGCCTGCATCACCGCCGTCGAAGGCAACCTGATCGCGCCGATGATCCTGGGCCGGCGCATGCGCGTCAGCCCGATTGCGATCCTGATCTGGCTGCTGATCTGGGGCTGGCTGTGGGGTGTGCCCGGGGCGTTGCTGGCGGTGCCGATGTTGACCAGCTTCAAGCTGATTGCTGAGCGTGTGCGTGGGTGGGAATGGTTTGCGCGGATGGTGCAGCGCTGACGCTGCTCACCCATTCTTGCAGTAGTTGCCCCCTCTCCCCTCCGGGGAGAGGGCTGGGGTGAGGGGCCGCGCTTGCAGGGAAATTCAAGATTTCCTCGATGTTTCTTTGAAGGTTCATCGCAAGATTGCCCCCCTCACCTCAATCCTCTCCTCGCTCCTCAAAGCCGAGCACATCCATGTGCTCTCCCCGCGTGCCCCGGAGGGGAGAGGAAGAAAAGCTTCAGGGCGCCTGCGCCACCTGCGAACACGCAACATCACCACAAGCCTGCCACCCACCACCCAACGCCTTGTACAGCGCCACCGCCCGCGTATCGATCGACGTTTCCGACTGCGCCAGATCATCCTCCGCCGCCAGCTGCACTCGCTCGGCATCCAGCAATTCCAGATAGCCAGTCGCACCTTCCTGATAACGCACACGCGCCAGATCAGCGGCGTGCTTGCTCTGCTCACTCTGCGCAATCAGCTGTTCGATACGCGCATGCTCGGCGTTGTAGCCCACCATCGCGTTGTCGACATCTTCGATCGCCTGCAGCACGGTGCGCTGATAATTGGCTTCCGCTTCATCGGCGCGCGCTTCGCTGGCATGCAGGTTGGAACGCACGCGTTCCACATTCAGGCCATTCCAGGTGATGCTCGGTCCGACCGAGAACGCACGTGAAGCAGGGCCGCCGAAATCATTGCTGCGCCCAGCGAGAAAACCGACGAACCCACCCAGCGAAATATGCGGGAAGAAATCCGCCTTGGCCACGCCGATGCGCGCGGTAGCCGCCGCGTATTGCCGCTCGGCGACGCGTACATCAGGGCGGCGCAACAGCACATCACCCGCATCACCGATCGGCAGCACGGTCGCGATCGGTTTGAACGTCGTGGGAGATACGTCGACATCCAGTTCACCAGGACGCTCACCCAGCAGCACCGCCAGCCGGTAAGTGTACGCGTGCGCCTGCGTGTCGAGCACCGGCAACTGGGCGCGTGCAGCACTCAGCTGTGCACTCGCGCTGGCCACATCCTGGTCGGATGCGGTACCGATCTGCGCGCGCGCCTGGATCAGTTTCAACGTGTCGGCCTGGTTATCGATATTGCGCTGGGCAATCGCCAGCCGCTGCTGCGCACCGCGCAGCTCGAAGTAATTGCGCGCCACCTCGGCGAACAGGCTGACTTGCGCATCCTGCAACGACGCCTGGCTGGCGCCGAGGTCGGCACGCGCGGCTTCCACCGAGCGACGCACACCGCCGAACAGATCCAGTTCCCAGGAAGCATCAAAGCCGGCCTGATACGTGTCGATCGGGATGCGCTGCGTGTAGAAGCCGGGTTCCTGTTCAAGCGAGCGGGTATAGGAAACATCCGTGCTGATCGTCGGTATCTGGTTCGACTTGGCGCTGCCGAGCAAGGCGCGCGATTCCTTCAGGCGCGCCTCGGCGATGCGCAGATCCAGGCTGCCTTTTGCCGCGCGCTGGATGAGCGCATCCAGCACCGGATCATTGAACTGCTTCCACCACGCGGCCTGGAATTGCGCGGCGCTTTCGCGCGCCGCGTCCATGTCCTGCACCTTGGCCGCCGGCGTATCCGGGGTCTTGTAATCCGGGCCCACGCTGGCGCAGCCGGCCAGCGCGAGTGCCGCGAACAAAGTGGTGTTACGGATAAAACGGATCATCTCAATGGCCCTCCAAAGCGGGCGTAGTTGAGGAGTGCTGCTTCTTGCGTGCTTCGCGACGTTCAACGATGGCGCGGATCAGCACATAGAACAGCGGGGTGTAGATCAGGCCGAAGATGGTCACGCCGAGCATGCCGGAGAACACCGCCACACCCATCGCATGACGCATTTCCGCGCCCGCACCGTGCGAAGTCACCAGCGGTACCACGCCCATGATGAAAGCGATCGAGGTCATCAGGATCGGGCGCAGGCGCAGGCGAGCTGCTTCCAGCACCGCATCGTGACGGCTCATGCCTTCATGCTGACGCTCGCGTGCGAATTCCACGATCAGGATCGCGTTCTTGCACGCCAGGCCCACCAGCACGATCAGGCCGATCTGGGTGAAGATGTTGTTGTCACCACCCGACAGCCACACACCGGCAATCGCGGACAGCAGCACCATCGGCACGATCAGGATCACCGCCAGCGGCAGCGACCAGCTCTCGTACAGCGATGACAACACCAGGAACACCAGCAGCACGCACAACGGGAATACGAGAACTGCGGTGTTACCAGCGAGAATTTGCTGATAGGTCAGGTCGGTCCACTCGTAGCTGATGCCGTTGGGCAGGTTGTCATGCATCAGCTTTTCCATCGCCGCCTGCGCCTGGCCGGAACTGAAGCCGGGCGCCGGGCCACCGTTGATTTCCGCGGTGACGTAGCCGTTGTAGTGCATCACGCGCTCAAGACCGGCGGTCCTGTGCACGGTGACGAAGGAGCCCAGCGGCACCATGTCGCCACGCGCATTGCGCGTTTTCAGTTGCAGGATGTCCTCGGGCTCGTGGCGGTAGCTGGAATCGGCCGAAACGTTCACCTGGTAGACGCGGCCAAAACGGTTGAAGTCGTTGACATACAGCGAGCCGAGGTAGGCCTGCATGGTGTCGTCGACATCCGCCAGATCCACACCTTCCGCCTTCGCCTTCTCGCGATCCACATCCGCATCGACCTGCGGCACGCTCACCTCGTAGCTGGAGAACAAACCCGCCAGCGCCGGCACTTTCTGACTTTGTGTGATCAGGTTCTGCGTCTGCTTGTACAGCTCATCGAAGCCGAGCTGGTTGCGGTCTTCAATCTGGACGCGGAAACCGCCGATCGTACCCAGGCCCTGTACCGGCGGCGGCGGGAAGGTGGCGATATACGCATCCTGGATCGTCGCGAACTTCTGGTCCAAGGCCGCAGCAATCGCGCCGGCCGACAGTGACGGATCGCGGCGCTCTTCGAACGGCTTGAGCGTTTCGAACACGATGCCCGCATTGGTGCTGTTGGTGAAACCGTTGATCGACAGACCGGGGAAGGCCACCGCACTTTCCACGCCCGGTTGCTTCAGTGCGATGGCCGACATGCGGCGAATCACATCCTCGCTGCGATCCAGCGAAGCCGCATCCGGCAACTGCGCGAACGACACCAGGTACTGCTGGTCCTGTGTCGGCACGAAACCCAGCGGCACGTGCGAGAACCCCAGCCAGGTCATGCCCATCAGGCCGGCATAGATCACCAGCGCCACCGGACCTTTTCCGACGATGCGGTGCACCCCACCGACATAACGCTGCGCACCGTAATGGAACAGCTTATTGAACGGACGGAACAGCCATCCAAACGCCTTTTCGATCAGGATCGACAGGCGATCCTTCGGTGCGTCATGACCCTTCAACAAAACGGCGGCGAGCGCCGGGCTCAGGCTCAGTGAGTTGAACGCCGAGATCACCGTGGAGATCGCAATCGTCAACGCGAACTGGCGATAGAACTGACCGGTAAGACCGCTGATGAACGCGGTCGGCACGAACACGGCGCACAGCACCAGCGCGGTGGCGATAATCGGGCCGGTCACTTCGTTCATCGCGCGACGGGTCGCCTCGCGCGGGGTGTAACCAAGCTCGATATTGCGCTCGACGTTCTCCACCACCACGATCGCGTCGTCCACCACGATGCCGATCGCCAGCACCAGGCCGAACAGCGACAGCGCGTTGAGCGAGAAGCCCACCACATACATCACCGCAAACGTACCGATCAGTGACACCGGCACCGCCACCAGCGGGATGATCGAGGCACGCCAGGTCTGCAGGAACAGGATCACCACCAGCACGACCAGGACGATCGCCTCCAGCAGCGTATGCGCCACCGCTTCGATCGAGCCGCGCACGAACACGGTCGGGTCGTACACGATGTGGTACTCGACGCCCTGCGGGAAATCCTTGCTCAGTTCCGCCATCGTCGCGCGCACTTCATTGGAAATCTGGATCGCGTTGGAACCAGGGCGAGCAAAGATCGGCAGCGCAACCGCCGGCTGGTTGTCCAGCAAACTGCGCAGCGCATATTGGTTGGAACCCAGCTCGACGCGGGCGACATCGCGCAGATGCACCACGCTGCCATCCGGATCGGTGCGCACAATGATGTTGCCGAATTCCTCCGCCGTCGTGAGGCGGCCCTGCGTGTGGATATTGAGCTGGAAGTCGGTGTTGCCCGGCACCGGCGGCGCATTCAAGGCACCGGCCGCTACCGCCACGTTTTGCTCCTGGATCGCGTGCACCACATCGCTGGTGGTGAGACGGCGCTGCGCCAATTGGCCCGGATTCAGCCATACACGCATGCTGTATTCGCCGGCACCGAAGATCTGCACGTCACCCACCCCATCCAGACGGGCGAGGATGTCCTTGACGTGCAGGCGTGCGTAGTTCGACAGGTAAAGCATGTCGTAACGCTTATCCTTCGAGGTCAGATGCACGACCATGGTCAGGTCGGGCGAACTCTTCTGCGTGGTCACGCCCAGGCGTTGCACTTCATCCGGCAGACGCGGCAAGGCCTGCGCCACACGGTTCTGCACTTCCACCTGCGCGTTGTTCAGATCGGTGCCCAGCGCGAAGGTAACGGTCAGGGTCATCTGGCCATCGCTGGTCGCCTGCGAAGACGAGTACAGCATGCCTTCGACGCCGTTGATCTGTTCTTCCAGCGGCGTGGCGACGGTTTCGCCGATCACTTCCGGACTGGCGCCGGGATAGTTGGCGTGCACCACCACGGTGGGCGGCACCACTTCGGGATATTCGCTGATCGGCAACTTGAACACCGCGATGCTGCCCGCGATCACGAAGATCAGCGAGAGCACCGCGGCCATGATCGGCCGGTCGACGAAAAACTGTGCGATGTTTTTCATGGGTTTTGTCTCTCATTCATGCCGCGATAACTCCCTCTCCCCTCCGGGGAGAGGGTTGGGGTGAGGGGCCGCGCTTGCGGGGAAATTCATAACTTCCGCGATGTTTCTTTGGGGACTCAGCGCGAGGTTGGCCCCTCACCTCAGTCCTCTCCCCGAAGGGGAGAGGAGGAAGAGCGCTTAGTTTTTCGGCTGTTTCCGCTCTGCGATGTTTTTCATGGCTGCTCTCTCATTCCTGCCGTGATAACTCCCTCTCCCCTCCGGGGAGAGGGTTGGGGTGAGGGGCCGCGCTTGCAGGGAAATTCAAAATCCCGTCGATGTTTCTTTGGAGGTTCAACGCAAGGTCGACCCCTCACCTCGCTCCTCTCCCCAAAGGGGAGAGGAAGAAAAGCGGTCAACCCTGCGGCCGCTTCTGCGCCGCCGCGTTTTCCGCCTGCGCCGTCCGCGCATCATCACCATCGGGATCCGTCGCCGCCGCATCGACCAAAGCCTTGTCCTGCGCATCAAGCCGCGAATCCATCGCCACCTGCTGCGGTGTCACTTCGGCACCCGGACGCACGTGCTGCAGCCCGTTGATCACCACCACATCACCCGCGCTGAGCCCGTCATCGATCACGCGCAATCCATGAAACAGCGGACCGGTATCGACCTTGCGGTACTGCACCTTGTGCTGTGCATCGACCACATAGACAAACTGGTTGCCAAGATCGGTACCTACGGCGCGGTCATCGATCAACACCCGCGGATGCGGCTGGCCGCTCTGCAGGCGCACGTGCGCATACAGCCCCGGCGTCAGCAAACCGCCTTCGTCATCAAACACTGCGCGCAAACGCATCGTGCCGGAGTTGGTGTGCAGCTGGTTGTCGACAAAGTCGATGTGGCCGATGTGCGGATAACCTTGTTCGTCGGCCAAACCCATCGTCGCTTCGATGCGTGCGGTGCGGCCATCGCGGTTGGCATCGCGACGCAAACGATCGAGCTTCAGCCAGGTTTGCTCGTCCACGTCGAAATACACGTAGATCGGATTGACCGACACCACGCTGGTCAGCACATCCGAACTGCTAACCAGGTTGCCGGGCATGATGCGGGCGTTGCTGACGCGGCCATCGATCGGCGCGCGCACTTCGGTCCAGTCCAGATTGAGCTTGGCGGTGGCCAGCGCCGCGGTGGCCGCGGCCAGGGTGGCGCTGGCGCTTTGCTCGCTGGTGTTCATGCTGTCGGCGTCTTCCTGCGAAATCGCATGCTGAGCGAGCAGGCGCCGGGCGCGCGCCGCGTTAGCCTGGGCCAGACCCAGCTGGGCCTGGGCCTGGGCGCGGTTGGCGGTCAGCCGGTCGACTTCGGCCTGGAAGGGACGCGGGTCGATGCGGAACAGCACATCGCCCTGATGCACCTCGGCCCCTTCCTTGAACAGCACTGTGTCCACATATCCACCGACGCGGGGACGCACATCGACGGTATCGACCGCCTGCAGCTGGCCGGTGAAATCGGCGCTGTCGCTGATCGGCCGCAACATGGCCTGGGCGACGGTGACTTCGGGCGGACCGCCGGCGCCTGCGGCGGTTTGGGCCTGGGTCGCACCATGGTGGCCCAACAGCGCCCAGCTACCGGCGATCGCGACAATAACGAGGCCGGCCAGAATGGTCTTCTTAAACATCTTTATCGCTCCCTGGGAATAGTCGTGCCGCAATGCAGCAGCGATGGGGAAACGAATGATGGGTATACCGTACAGTTTAGAAAATCCGTTTATTGCGCAAGCCACTCGTGACTCTCAATCACGAATAGGCGCATAATCTGGCCCACTACCTGTTCTGGGCTGAGCTATGGAAGACTTTTCCGCTATTTCCGCCTTTGTCCGTGTGGTCGAGGCGAAGAGCTTTGCATCCGCCGCCGCACAGCTGGGCATGACCCCCTCGGGCGTCAGCCGGGCGGTGTCGCGTCTGGAAGAGCAGCTGGGTGCGCGATTGCTGTTCCGCTCCACCCGTGCGCTGCGTTTAACCGACGATGGGGCCTCGTTCTATACCCGTTGCAAGGAGATCCTTGCCGATCTCACCGAAGCGACCGAGGCGCTCGGATACGCCCACCGCAAGCCTCAGGGCAAGTTGCGGGTGGGTATGTCCGCCTCGGTGGGGCGTGCGGCGATCGTGCCGCAGCTGTCGGATTTCGAGCGTCGCTATCCGGATATCCGCCTTGAGCTGATGATGTGCGACTACCCCTACGACTTGAATGAGGAAGGGGTGGATTGCGCCATCCGCATGGGCGAGCTGGAAGATTCCAGTCTGATCGCGCGCAAGATCGGCTATTTGCGCAATGTGCTGCTGGCCTCGCCGGAATACCTGCAGAAGTACGGCGCGCCCACCAGCATCGAGGATCTGAAGAACCACCGCTGCATCAACTACGTCTACGCCAATGGCAAGCCGCGCCAGTGGCAGTTCGATACGCCCAATGGCCGCGTCGAGATCGACGTCAACGCACACCTGCTGATCAACGACGGTGAATCAGTAATCCAGGCCGCCATGGCGGGGCTTGGCATCATCCAGGCGCCGCATGTGCTGGCGGCCTGCGCGCTGGACTTGAACAAGCTGGAACCGATCCTTCCCGACACCGTCTCCACCGGCAAGAACGTGTGGATCGTCTATCCGCAGAAGAAACATCTGTCGGCGCGTGTGCAGGCCTTTATCGAATGGGCGCGCGAGTTGTTCGAGCGCCCGTTCGAATCGGTGTGCCCGGCGGTGGAGCGTGCGCCGGTCGTCAATGCGCTGCGCCCGGTGCGCGAGCTGCCGCCTTCGCGTAGGACTCAATAAGCGCACATCGCGTGGATCGGGATGGATTGAGTAGGTTGGGTTAGCGCAGCGTAACCCAACGATGTTTGTCGCTTCGATGGAATTCCGTTGGGTTACGCTGCGCTAACCCAACCTACCCAACCTACAGCGACTCCTGTGGACTCAGCTGCCACTTGGAATCAACAGCAACAACGCCGCACCCAACGCAATGCGATACACCGCAAACCACGTAAACCGATGCGTGCGGATATAACCCAGCAGCCACTTCACCGCGACAAAAGCAACAATCAGCGACACCACAAAACCAACGATCAACGCCGCCCAATCTTCATGCGCCGCGTCACCATGCTTGAGCACCTTCAGCAATTCATACCCGGTCGCGGCATACATCGTCGGAATACCCACCAGAAATGAAAACTCCGTCGCCGCCGCACGGTTGCTGGTGCCGGACAGCATGGCCGTGAAGATCGTCGCGCCCGAACGTGACGTCCCCGGAAACACGCCCGCCACGATCTGCGCAATACCCACCAGGATCGCCACGCGCCAGGTCACGTCCTTGCAATCCACCTGCCGCGCGGCCATCGCTTCCGCGCCCAGGATCCAGAACCCGCCGATCAACAGCGCCCAGGCAATCGGTGTCACCGTTTCCGGCAATTTGAAACCATAGTGCGTGACCACCACGCCAAGCACGCAGGTAATAAGAAATGCGGCGATCAGCTTGAACAGATAGCTGCGATTGGCCGCATCCTGCCACTGCGTCAGCAGCTGCCAGATGCGTTTCCAGTAGACCAGCGTAATCGCGAGGATGGCACCGGCCTGGATGCCGACATTGAACAAGTCCGAGCGCATGCCCAACCCGAACTTTTCCGCGATCAGCAGGTGACCGGTACTGGAGACCGGCAGGAATTCGGTAATACCCTCGATGATGCCAAGCAGGATGACGTTGATAAGGTCGTGCATGTAGCAGCCTCCAGGCCGACACAAAACGGCATAGCTTAGGCGGAATGATGGGGCAGGTCTGTCGTACGCCGCCGCGGAATTTTTGCCGTCGTCACCTTCCGTTTGTCGTCGGAAGGTGCACCATTATGGTGCAAATGATTTCACAATATGGTGCATTAAAGACTTGCCAGAACCGCCGATTTCAATTCAAATGCCTGACGCACCGGGCTTTTCACCGTTGGTACGGTGTTTGCCTTAAAGCACGCGCGATCCCCTTTCACGACCCGAGGTTCCACCATGTCCGCCAAGAAAGTTCTCGACCTGATCCAGGAGCATGAGGTCGAGTTCGTCGACCTGCGTTTTGCCGACATGCTCGGCAAGCACCACCACGTGACCTTCCCCGCCCACGCCATCGACGAGTCCACTTTCGAAGACGGCAAGATGTTCGACGGTTCCTCGATCACCGGCTGGAAGGGCATCAACGAGTCGGACATGGTGCTGCTGCCTGATCCGGAAACCGCCTACCTCGATCCGTTCAGCGGCCACACCCAGCTGGTCCTGCATTGCGACGTGCTCGAACCCAGCACCATGCAGGCCTATGGCCGCGATCCACGCTCCATCGCCAAGCGCGGCGAGGCGTTCCTCAAGTCCACCGGCGTGGCGGACACCGCCTTCTTCGGTCCGGAACCGGAATTCTTCATTTTCGACGGCGTGCGCTGGCAGAACGACATGGGCCGCGTGTTCTACGAGATCGAATCGCAGGAAGCGGCATGGAGCTCGCGCTTCAAGTACGACGAAGGCAACAGCGGCCATCGTCCGGGCGTAAAGGGCGGCTATTTCCCGGTCAGCCCGGTCGACTCGCTGGGCGACCTGCGCGCTGACATGTGCAAGGTGCTGGAATCGCTGGGCCAGGTGGTGGAAGTGCATCACCACGAAGTGGCCAACGCCGGCCAGTGCGAAATCGGCACCAAGTTCAACACGCTGGTGAAGAAGGCCGACGAGCTGATGACGATGAAGTACGTCATCAAGAACGTCGCCCACCAGAACGGCAAGACCGTCACCTTCATGCCCAAGCCGATCGTCGGCGACAACGGCAGCGGCATGCACGTGCACCAGTCGCTGGCGAAGGACGGCAAGAACCTGTTCTCCGGCGATCTGTACGGCGGCCTGTCGCAGACCGCCCTGTGGTACATCGGCGGCATCTTCAAGCACGCCAAGGCCATCAACGCGTTCGCCAACTCCACCACCAACAGCTACAAGCGCCTGGTACCGGGCTTCGAAGCGCCGGTGATGCTCGCCTACTCCGCGCGCAACCGCTCGGCGAGCTGCCGCATTCCGTTCGTGTCGAACCCGAAGGGCCGCCGCATCGAAGTGCGCTTCCCCGATCCGATGCAGTCCGGCTACCTCACCTTCACCGCGCTGATGATGGCCGGTCTGGACGGCATCTTGAACAAGATCGATCCGGGTGCGCCGGCCGACAAGGATCTCTACGATCTGCCGCCGGAAGAAGAGAAGAACATCCCGCAAGTGTGCTCCAGCCTCGACGCCGCCCTGGAAGCGCTCGACAAGGATCGCGACTTCCTCAAGGCCGGCGGTGTGTTCACCGACGACTTCATCGACGCCTATATCGAGGTGAAGATGCAGGAAGTCACGCGTTACCGCGCCAGCACACATCCGCTGGAATTCCAGATGTACTACGCGATCTGATCGTCATTACATTGGCTGTGCAAGACAACGGGCGCCTCGGCGCCCGTTGTCGTTTCCGGGCCGTCACGCGCCGGCGGATGTCGGACAAACAAGCCATTTCATACTCATCCGAAATCGCTGCGACCCGCGAAAATTTCAGAACAGTTCTATATGTCGTCGATAGGGCGATCGCTAGTATTTCCTACGAAATCCCCTACACGGTCTTGCCAAAACATCTCATTTGGCCCGGCCTGATGTATTCGTACTGAAGGCGTCAGCACGTCGATCAGTCATGTCGCCGGATCACCAGTCAAGACGGCTTGGTGTCCGCATCGTCGACACGAATAAAAACACCAAAGCGGGGAAAGCAAGCGGACTCACGATCCGCGGCCTTCCTGCGCGCGTACATCGACGGAGATTCATCTGACAACGGTCTGACTACCTGTTTTTGCTAGAGCGAGGAAATGAATGCCATGCGCGCAGTCATCTGGATGCTGCTGGATCTGCTATCGATAGTGTCGGCTACCTGGCTCGCCTATCGGTACATCGGTGGTGCATGGATATCCCCGAGTGATAGCGACGTGGCGTTGGGCCTGACCTGCAGTCTCCTGTTGCTACTTGCCTTTGTCGTAGTGGGTGTCTACGCCGGCAAATATCAAACCAGACCAACCGGTGCCATCGCACGAATTGTGCTGATGTCCTTGCTGGCCTGGGCCGTCGCCAATCGCGCGGTGATCGACATGCAGGTCGATCAGGCACAGGTGACCGCCTGGCTTGACCTGTGCCTGATCATCTCGATCGCCCTGATGGCGGCGATCCGTGTGTTATGCGGCGAGTGGATACGTCGAGTCGAAAGCAAGCATGCTCAGGCGCGGCGCGTCGTCGTCGTGGGTGACGCCGCCTATCTGGAACGATGGCTGCCGCGTGCGAAACGCGAGGCGGGCGGCTACGCCATCGTTGCGACATGGGCCAGCGAATCCAGCCCGCAAACGGAGCACGGTACCTCCGGGGCCCTGAAAACGCTGGTAACCAAGGCCAAGCACAGAGACTTCGATGAACTCTGGCTGGCGCTGCCAATGTCCCGGCAAGAAGAGATAAGCCGCTACATCAAGGCCCTGCAACATCACTTCATCGACATCCGCCTTTTTGCGGATGTGCAGAACCTTCCGCTCTTCAACCCAACCGCCACCAAGGTGGCGGGCACGACCTTTATCGATCTGGTCACATCGCCGCGTCACTGCGAGGATGTCTGGTCGAAGTCGCTGTTCGACCGATTGTTCGCGCTGTGTGTCCTGTTGCTGCTGTCTCCGGTCCTGCTGGCAATCGCCGCGTTGGTGAAGCTCACGTCTCGCGGCCCCGTATTTTTTCGCCAGCGACGCAAAGGTGTGGATGGGCGTGAATTCACCATCCTCAAATTCCGCTCGATGCATGTGCACAGGGAAGCCGCCGGCCGGTTGACCCAGGCCAGCAAAAACGACAAGCGCGTAACGCCGATAGGACGCTTCCTGCGCAAGACCAGCCTGGACGAACTGCCGCAATTCATCAATGTGTTGTTCGGGCAGATGTCGGTCGTAGGGCCACGGCCCCATGCACTTGAACATGATGATTTCTACATGCGCCTGATCGACGGTTACATGTACCGCTACCGCATCAAACCCGGCATCACCGGTTGGGCGCAAATCAATGGCGCTCGCGGCGAAACCGCCCAGGTCGAATGCATGGCGCGTCGGGTCGCGCTCGATCTTTTCTACATCCAACACTGGTCGTTCTGGCTGGACCTGAAGATCGTCGTGATGACGGTGTTCAACGGGTTTGCGGGCAGGAACGCCTACTGATGAAGCCGAATTTGCCCATGAACGCCACATCAATTTCTTGCAACCGCATCGCGCATGCATTCATGGCCCGCGCAGCGATCGTGTTGATGGCCGTGTGGCTGGGCGGCTGCGCGATTGCGCCCGGCATGAACGCACCCTCAAGCCAAGACGCACCATCGGTAACCCTCATCACACCGGCAGTCATTGCCGCGCAAAAGCCAGTGGACGATCCGCAAGTGAGTCGTTTGCGCGCCGCTTTCGCGGAAAAAAGCGCGGGATATCGGATCGGAGCGGCCGACATCCTCGCCATTGGCGTGGTCAATCACCCCGAGCTGGTGCCGCCTGATGCGCCGCCGATGCGTAACGGCAACGACCAGCCGTTTGGATTCGTGATCGACGCCACGGGGCAACTGAATTATCCCTACGTGGGAAGTCTGGTTGTCGCCGGCAAAACCGTCGAACAAGTGCGTAGCGAGCTGACCAACAAGCTCGCGCATTACATTCGCGATCCGCAGGTTGCCGTACGCGTGATCGGTTTCCGCAGCAAGCGGGTCTATATCGATGGCGCCGTGCATACAGCCGGCAGCCAGGACATCACCGATGTGCCCATGACCTTGGCATTGGCGCTGGCCGGTGCCGGCAGCATTCCCGCCAGCGGCGATGCCAGCACGATCACCATCAATCGTGCCGGCAAGGTATATCCGGTCAACCTGCCTGCGCTGGCGCGTGCCGGGCACGGTGCTCAAGACATCTATCTGCGCGATGGCGATCGCGTACACGTCGCCGACCGCGCCGACAACCCGGTCTTCGTAGCCGGTGAAGTAGGGCAGGCACGTGCCGTACCCATGCGCGATGGCGCACTGAGTCTTGGCGATGCGCTGGCGCTATCCGGATCGGTCAGCCAGGTCGGCAGCAATCCGCGCGGCATCTATGTCGTGCGCGTGCGCGACAACAGCGACGCGCCCGAAGTATTTCGCCTCGATGCAGCATCGCCTACCGGTCTTGCGCTTGCCGGACGCTTTCAACTTCAGTCGCGCGATCTGGTCTACGTACAGACGGCCGGTCTGATGCGCTGGAACCGCATCATGAGCTTGCTCACCTCCAGCACGCTCTCGCTCTACTACTCACAGCGCGCGGTAGATGGCCCATGATCGGCGGTGTTCTCGTTGTTTGCGTCGGCAACCTGTGCCGCAGTCCGATGGCCGAAGGATTGCTGCGGCGAGCCATGCCCGGCATGAAAGTGACATCGGCCGGCATCCAGGCGCGGGCCGGCATGTCTGCCGACCCGTATGCCGTGTCCGTCATGCTGTCGCACCACATCGATATCAGCGGGCACCGCTCGCAGCCATTGAGCGGCGCCCTGTGCGCAGGACATGACGTGATGTTCGTCATGGACGAACCCCTGAAACAGCACGTGCTGAACCGTTATCCGCAACTTCGCGGCCGAGTCCATCTGCTTGACCGAGAAGGCATCGCCGATCCATACCGTCAACCCCATGACGTGTTCGTCAACTGTTACGAGCGCATCGCCGCGGCCGTGGACGCCTGGCAGCCGCGACTGAGTGCGCTACTTGGGGCATCCGCACGAGATATGTCATCACCATGAAAACCCATGCCCGCGCCGCCGGCGACGCATCGTTCGGAAGCATCAATCTGTTCGCCGTGCTCGACATGCTGTGGCGATCTCGTGCCCTGGTCGTCAAAACCGTGGGCTCAATCTTCGCCCTGGGTGTCCTCTATGCCTGGCTCGCGACGCCGATCTACGAGTCGAGCCTGCTGGTGCAAATTGAAGACAACAGCGACAGCGCCAGTACGCAACTGCTGGGAGACCTGAGCAGCTTCCTCGGCGCGAAGTCCAGCGATCAGGCGGAAATGCAAATTCTCGGTTCGCGCGACGTACTCGGCAGCGCTGTGGACAGGACTCGCTACTACATCCAGGCTGAGCCGGCGCGCTTCCCGCTGATCGGTCGATGGATCGCCGACGGTAGCCGTTCGCTTTCCCAACCGGGCCTGCTTGGCTACGGCGGTTATGCATGGGGCAACGAATCGATCGACGTGGCGCGATTCGACATGCCCGACGTTTTCTACGACGACACGTTCACCCTGATTACGTTGGGTGGCGGACGCTACAGCCTCCGGTCGCCACATATGCCGAAGGCATACATCGGACAGATCGGCGATACAGCGCAGATCCAGACCGACGCCGGTGACGTCGTGCTCAACGTCAAGGCAATCAACGCCAACCCGGGCACGCGCTTCAGGCTGTACCGCCATTCGCGCCAGCTGACGATATCCGAGCTGCAGCAACGCATCACGATTGTCGACAAGGCAAAGGATGCCGGCGTTATCTCGGTAGCGCTGCAAAGTAGCCGCCCACAACAGGTGACCGCGCTGGTCAAGGCCGTCGGCGACGCCTATGTCCTGCAGAACAGCGAGCAAAAGTCGCTGCAGGCAGAAAAGTCGCTGACCTTCCTCGAGCAGCAGCTCCCCGGCATGAAGCAGGACCTGCGCCACGCCGAAAATGCCTTGCTGGCTTACCGCAACAGCCACGGCGTCATCGACCTGAGCGAAGAAGCCAAGCTCCAGTTGGGCGAGGTGGTCGACCGTCAGACGCGGGTCAGTCTGTTGCAGCAAGAGCGCCAGGCCAAGCAGCTGCAGTTCATGCCCGCCCATCCGGACATGCTCGCCATCGACGCACAGATCGCGTTGTTGAAGCAGCAGATCCAGGGCATTGATGCGCAGCTCAAGCACCTGCCCAATACCGAGCAGGACGTCGTACGGCTGACGCGCGAAGTAAAGGTCAACAACGATCTGTATGTCGCCATGCTCAACAGCGTGCAACAGTTGCGGCTGTTGCGCGCCGGCAAGGTTGGCAACGTGCGCATCGTCGACCATGCCGAGGTTCCGGAGCAGCCGGTCAAGCCACGTCGCGCCTTGGTCATCGGCGGATCACTGTTGCTGGGCCTGCTTGCCGGCATAGGTGCGGCCCTGATGCGCGACCTGTGGCGCGGCTCGGTGACCGATCCGCAAGAGATCGAACACGCGCTGGGTGCCGTCGTGCTGGCCACGATCCCGCTGAGCAAGGGCCAACTTCGCCGCGAGCGGCTACGCCTGCGCGCTGGCGCAGTCAATCGTTTGCCGGTGGCGATAAGTCAACCGAAGGAACCGGCGGTCGAGGGCATGCGCAGCCTGAGCGTCGCCGTGCAGTTGCTTGGCCTGGATGCCCGCAACAACATCGTCTTGATCACCAGCCCAACGCAAGGCGTCGGCAAATCCTTCATCACAGCCAATCTTGGCGTGTTGCTGGCCAAAGCAGGCAAGCGTGTGCTGCTGGTCGATGCCGACCTGCGCAAAGGCGTCTTGCATCGCAGCTTTCAGCTCGACGAGGGGCCCGGTCTATCCAGCGTATTGCGTGCAGAAGTGACGTTCGCCGACGCGGTGCAACCGACCAGCCAGCCCGGGTTATCCGTGCTTACCAGCGGCGCCAGGCGCGCCAACTCAACCGAGTTGTTGCAGACCGCCGCGCTGGACAAGTGCCTGGCCGATGCCGCCGCGAACTACGACATCGTGTTGCTCGACTCGGCCCCGGTGCTGCCGGTGGCGGACACGTTATGGCTGGCCCAGTCGGCTGGCACGGTCTATGTGGCCGCGCGTTACGGCCTCACCAGTGAAGGTGAATTGATCGCGACCCGCGCCCGTCTGGCGCGCGCCGGCGTCGACATTCAAGGTGTCGTGCTCAACGGCGTCCAGGCCAGCTTGCAAGGCGCGCGCTATGGCCAATACGGCTATGGAACTTATGGCGACGATCTCGCCGGCAACGACATGGAAGGCAACGGTGCGCCCACATGAGAATCGAACTCGATCAATCACCGGCGACCTCGCCACGCCGCGTCATTACCTTCGGAACGTTCGATGTGCTGCACTTTGGCCATCTGCGACTGCTGAAGCGGGCGAGCGAGTTCGGTGACAGCTTGATCGTCGGCATTTCCACCGACGCGCTCAATTACAGCAAAAAGCAGCGCTACCCGATCTATAAAGAAAAGGATCGCGCGGCACTCGTCGCCAGCATGCGCTACGTAGATGAAGTGTTCATGGAGGAATCGCTGGACCTGAAGCGCGACTACATCGTGCAGCACAAGGCCGACGTGCTGGTCATGGGCGACGATTGGAAAGGCCGCTTCGACTTCTGCAAGGACCTGTGCGAAGTGGTCTATCTGAAGCGCACGCCTTCGATCTCCACCACCGAGATCATCGAAGTCATTCGCCAGGGATAAGGCATGGCGACGGGCAAGCAACACGGCAGATCCGGCGGCCAGGCAGTGTTAGGTGCCTTCGACCAGGCCAGCCTTGCGGCAGCGAATTTCCTCCTGGGCGTGCTGGTGGCGCGCCTGGGTGGCGTGACAGCGCTTGGCGCTTTCGCGTTTGCCTATGCGTTGATCGTACTGGTGAACATGATTCACGCTGCGGTCGTTGCGGAGGTCTACAGCGTAGAAGCAAGTGTGCCGGAGGGCGTTCGCCGCTACGGCGCAACGCCGCTGCTTCTGGTCACGCTGGCGCTGAGCATGGGCTGTATCGGTTTGATCGGTCTGGCTGGCGTCTGGTCGGACGAGCTTCGCGCGGCCACCTGGCATCCGTCGTTCGTGCTCGCCACGCTGCTGAGCACCGGCTACTGGTCGGTGAAGCCTTTTTATTACCGGCAGATGCGTCCGTTCGTTGTATTCGGTGCCACCGGCGTTTACGCAGTAGTACTGCTTGGTAGCGCATGGATGGGGTATCACTGGCAAGGCGCCGCATGGCAACCGCTGTGGTCCGTAGCGATGGGTGCGGCGGCGGCTTCCTTGCCCCTGTGGTTTGCGGTAAGGCAACCCGATCCGGTATGCGTTGAACACTTCAAGCGCTACCTGCACGCAACCGGGAAGTACTCTGCCTGGGCGCTGCCGGCGGCGCTTTTGATCTGGGTCAACAGCAACGGCTATCTGTTCGTGATGCCACTGTACGGAGACGCCGTGCAGACCGGCGGTCTGCGCGCCGTGCTGAACCTCGTTGCGCCGATCAACACCTTGTTGGTCGGCGCCTGCACGGCCGTTCTGCCGATACTGGCCAACCTCCATCGCAGCGGTAATACACAAACGTATGCGCGGACCGTCCATCGGGTGGCGACGGCGCTGTTCGTGATCACCCTGCTTGGCGGGTTGCTGGTCGCTCCCTTTAGCCATTGGCTGATCGTGCTGATTTACGGAAAGGACTACGGTGACTTTGCCGACGTATTGCGCGTCGCTGCGTGGCTGCCGGCACTGTGGGTGGTGGCGTCCGTTTATCGTTCCGCGATTCGCGCGCAGGCCAATACGCGCGACCTCTTCAAAGTCTATGCGCTGGCCCTGATTCCAGTCGGTCTGATCTTGATGGCCGTGCTCGGCCGTTACGGCGCCGCCGCCGCGGTGAAAGGCATGCTGGCTACGCAGCTGCTCGTGGTGATCGGCTTTATCCATTACTTCCGGCGCCGGATGCCCGCGCATGGGACAAGCGTATGAAGACATTTACCTTTGCAAAAGCCAACACGGCCAAGCTGATTCGTTTGCCACTGTATGTCCTGGCTGGATTGCTCGCCTTGGTGTTTCCGCGTAATCGGCAACTATGGGTGTTTGGCCGCAAGACCGGTGTGGGCGAGGGTCCGCTGCGCCTCCTGCGCGTGGCTGCCAAGGAATACCCGCAATTGCGCCTGGTCTGGATTGCTCAGGAAAAGTCGCACTATGACGAGGCCCGGCAGCTTGGTCTTGAGGTCTACCAGAAATCCTCCTGGCGCGCCCATTGGTTGACGCTGCGTGCCGGCGTCGGCGTGGTGACACATGGCTTCGGTGACCTGTGCCGTCCGTTTGTACCCGGCATGTACCTGGTGCAGCTGTGGCACGGCTCGCCGTTGAAGCGCATTCATCTGGATGCACCCAATGCTCAGCGGACCGGTGCCAGCGGTCGTAAAGGCCAGATCGGCGCGTGGTTGGTGGCGCAGATGTTCAAGGCATCGGCGGCGTTGATCCGTTGCATTCCCGCAACCGCGCAAATCGTCAGGTCACGCTTCAAAAGCGCATGGGGCTGGCGTGATTTCGGGCGCATCCGCCTTACCGGCGATCCGCGCTGCGACGTTCTTCTGGAGGGCGACCCCGTCTCGCGCAGGGCGGAAGCGATACAACGGCTTGCCGATATCTGGGACACGCCTGCCCTGCCGGCGAAACTGGTGCTGTTCGCGCCCACCTGGCGGGATGGCGAGGCCGACCCTACCTTGCCGCATGCCGAAGTGCTGCACGCATTGAATGAGCTGCTTGCCAGGCACAACGCCTGGTTGGTGGTGCGATCGCATCCATGGGGTGTGGCGCAGGAAGATATCGGCAGCATGGAGCGTGGACGCATACGCTTCCTCAGCGCGTCCATGTTGCACGACGTCAATCGCGTACTGAATGCCTTCGATGTGCTGATTACCGATTACTCCGCCATCGCGATGGATTACAGCCTGCTGCAACGGCCGATCGTCTTCTTCGCACCTGATCTGGAGGCTTATCAGCGCAGCCGCGGCCTGTACGAAACCTATGACGAATTCACCGGCGGCGAATGGTTCGCGGATTGGCATGGCGTGGCTACCAAGCTGGCATCGATCCTCGGTGACGAAAAGTCCGCGACCCAGACCGCCGAAAACACGGGCATTCGTCTGGCCCGGCGCTATCACAACCATGTCGATGCGAACAGCGCGCATCGCCTGTTGCAGGAAATCGCTTCGGACCTGGAACTGCCCCAACCCGGCCAGGATGCGCCACTGGACATCCTGCACGTTACCGGCTGCCTTGGTGGTGTGGAAACCTACCTGCAGTTGCTGGCTTCGCACAATGATGCGAAGAAGCTCAAATTATCGTTTGTATTGCCGCAGTCTTGCGCATTGGAGACGTACGCCATCGCGCAAGGAGCGCCGGTCAACATAGTGCCAATGCGGCGATCGATTGCACCGTGGTCGGACTTCAAGGCCGCCCTGGCATTGCGCCGCATCGTTCGTCACAGCGCGCCCGACATCGTGCACCTGCATAGCTCCAAGGCGGGATTGGTCGGCCGCCTCGCCTGCCTTGGACTCGGGGGCAAGCTCGTCTACACGCCGCACGCTTATTTCTTTCTTGCCAAAAAGGGCTTGCCACGCTGCTTGTTCATGGTGGCCGAGCGCTTGCTCGACCGGATGGCGCGCAGCACTACACTAGGCACTTCACCGTCAGAGGCGCAGCGCGCCATGGGCGACGTGGGATGTCCGCCCGCTCGGGTCGAGTACATCCTCAACACAGTCGATCTGGAACGGTTGATCGAACGACGCAAAGGATGTAGCGGCAACCACGTGGTGCTGGTGGCGCGCGTGAGCCCGCAGAAAAACATCCCCATGTATCTGGACGTGGTGCGCCGCCTGCGCGATGCATCAAACGTACCGTGCTATCTGATCGGCGTCGGCCATTATGAAGACGACCGGCAGCAACTCCAGCGCATGATGCGCGAGGCGCGACTGACCGAAGACGACCTGCATGTCATCGAATGGCTGCCGCGGTCCGAGGTGGTCGAGTTGCTTGCCACGGCGGGGGTCGCGGTACTCACCTCGCACTATGAGAGCTTCGGCTACGTGCTCGCCGAAGCCAACGGCCTGGGTGTGCCGGTGGTCGGCACCGACGTCGACGGTATCCGCGACATCATTCGCCATGGTCAGAACGGTTACCTGGTACCGGCTAACGACGCCGCCGCCATGGCGCTGCGCATCGAAACCTTGCTGAAGTGGCGTGAAGGCCGTGAGGCCATGTGTGTGGCGGCATGCGACGAGGCGGCCAGGCGCTTCGACATACGTCAGGCCATGCCTCAATTCGAATCGTTCTACCTGAGGCAGGCGCGTGGACATTGAAGGCCGCAATGCTTTGGCGACGCGTATCGTGTTGCTGTGCCTCTGCTTCCTGCTGTCGGCAGCGGTGGCGGGCTTGATGCCGATTCCATTGCTGTATGTGGACGGCATCACCATTCTTCAGACAAGGCCGAACTTGGCCGTGTTCGGCAGCTCCTACGAGGCCTCGGCTTATCTGTTTGCGCCGCTGTTCGATCTGTTTCGCGACGTCGGGGTAAGGCTCGATGCTTATGGCCGCGTATTCGATGACAACCAATTTATCGTCAATGTGAGTTTCGGCGCCTTGTTCTTTGCCGGCATCGCATTACAGGTGTTCGGCTGGCGCCTGCGGGCGGACTATTCAAACACGCTCCGCTTCGCGTTCTTCACGATTGTCCTTTCGCCGTTCTTTTTTTGCATATCCAAGGAACTGCTGCCGGCATGGCTGGCCGTGGCCGTGTTGATGTTGCACCGGTCCGGCACGCTTGGCCGTCGCGGCATGTTTATCGCCTACGTCGCATTGATGGCGCTATGCGGACTCTACTTCCGCGTCTATTACCTGCTGTTCGCCGCATTGTTGCCGCTGCACTGGATGTTGGATAGGCGTCGCAAGCTGCTGGCGCTCGTGTACCTGCTTGGCGCGGTCGTCGTTGCCGTGGCTCATAACAAGCTGCCGCTCGACCTGATCATCAAAGGCCGGGCTGACTATCTGGGTGACGTATCCAATAGCCGTATCCAGTATCTGCTTCCGGATGACAGCGGCATCGGTTTTATCGGTAACCGCTTCATTACCCTGTTGCAGTTGCTGTTTCCTGTGACCCTGCTATCCGTCGGCCTGTCGTATCTGCCTTATGTGATCCTGCAATGCCTGCTGACCCGGTTGATGTTCAAGCGGCTGATGGATCCGCAGCGCGGCTTGCGCACGCTGGCTGCCCATGCCTTGTTGACTTTTACGATCGTGGGGGCGTTGTTCGAGCCTGATTTCGGTTCGTATTTCAGGCACAAAGTCAGCGTATTGCCGTTTCTGTTGTTGATCGTGGCCGAGTTTGAATGGATGGATCGCTGCCCGCTGGCAAGGGGTCGGCTGAAACGGCATCGAGGGATAGCCCATGCGGAATGACCCCGGCAGCGCACCGGCCCGTTCCGGCCCATTCCAGTCCATTCAGGTTCTGCGCGGCGTCGCGGCACTGATGGTCGTGGTCTATCACTGGCACGATGTCGAGCAGGCTTTCGGCAAGGGGCCCGCGATACTGGATGGTCTGGTCCGTTTCGGTTACGCCGGCGTGGACATCTTCTTCGTCATCTCCGGTTTTGTCATGGCGATCATCGCGAAGGGGCAGTTTGCATCGCCGCACCATGCAGGTCGGTTTCTGCTTGATCGCGGCCTACGCGTTCTGCCGCCGTACTGGATCTACACCAGCATGGTGGTCGCGCTGTCGATCCTGGCGACGGGCGTATTGAATGCCGACAGTGCCGGCAAAAGCATCCTCGCTTCCTTTGTGCTCTGGCCGCAAGCGGGCTTTCCCTTGCTACCGGTGGGATGGACGCTCACTTACGAAGCCTACTTCTATCTGGTTGTCGCGATAGCGATCGCCACGGTGCGGGAGCAGCGCTTTACGGTTTTTCTGTGTGGATGGGCGGCGTTGATCAGTCTGGCACCGCTCCTGCGGCCAGACACGCCGTGGCAGGAAGTGATAGCCAGTCCCATGGGTTGGGAATTCATCGCCGGCGCGTTGATCGGCATCCATTGGCAACGGTTTCCCGCACGCCTGGCAAGCCCGATGTTCTGGTTGGGCACCCTGGGCTTCTTGCTGGCCGCGATGCTATTGAACACGCTCGGTATTTACACGCACCCGCCCTGGCTACGCACGGTGGTGTTTGGCTCGTGCAGCGCGCTGATCGTGCTGGGTCTGGTCGTTGGCGAAGCGGCGTGCCCGCGTCCAGCGTATCGAGTGCTGCGAAGGGTCGGCGACGCGTCGTACTCGATTTATCTGTCCCACCTGTTCGTGATCAAGCTGGTCGCGCACCTATGGGTTCGAACCGGCATGAATCAAACACCCTGGACGCATCTTGTCTTTGCCCTCCTGGCCTTGGCGGCGAGTGCGGTGGTGGGTGTGGTTTCGTACCGCTGGCTGGAACGTCCCTGTCTGCGGCTGGGCAAACGATGGCTGCAAGGGCTCCGGTAATGGTGCAAACCCCGCGGCGAAAGCGA
This sequence comes from Dyella flava, assembly GCF_016904955.1. Lineage (GTDB taxonomy): Bacteria > Pseudomonadota > Gammaproteobacteria > Xanthomonadales > Rhodanobacteraceae > Dyella_B > Dyella_B flava. The sequence continues at coordinate 77,999 of NZ_JADIKE010000029.1, forward strand.
TTCGTGCAGTGTTCGGTGCTGGCCATAGCGTTGCTTGCTTCGCTGTCCGGACATGCGCTGGACATGGAGGCCGGTGCGGCGATCCACTTCGCCCGTCACAACGCCGATCTGCCGATGATCACGCGGCTGGTAAAGCAAGCCGGATTGACCTCCTGGCGAACCTCACTGGTATGGGCCGCCATCGAGCGCGAAAAGGGGCATTACGCCTTGCCGGCTCGCTATGCGCGCGTGCTGGAACAGGCTCGCGAAGCCCAAGCGCGTGGACAGCGTCCGCTGTTGCTATTGGGCTACGGTAATCCGCTCTACGAAAAGGGCGGTCTGGTGACCACCGAAGAAGCCCGCCAAGGCTTCGCCCACTACGCACACTGGGTGGCCACGCAGATGAAAGGCGTCGTGCGCTACTACGAAATCTGGAACGAATGGGATGTGGGTTTCGGCTCCACCACCCAACCGCGCAGCATCGGTAGTGTCCGGGACTACGCGGCGCTCGTCCGTGCGGCCGCAGCGGCCATTCATCAGGTGGACCCCGACGCGATCGTTATCGCCGGCGGCGCCACCAATGAAGACTCGCACTGGTTCGAGGCCTTTGCACGCACCGATGCGCTTTCCGCCATCAACGGAGTTAGCATTCATCCGTACAACTACGGCAAGCCATCATGGGGTCATACGCCGGATGCGGCCATGGCATGGGTCGACCAGGTCGAACGCATGATGGCGAAGGCAAGCGGCCATCCCGTCGACATGTACGTCACCGAAATCGGCTGGCCCACCAGCACCCGCGGCTACAGCGAAGACGCCGTGGCCGAGTATCTGACGCGCTTTATGGAACTGGCCAAGGCTAGCAAACAGGTGCGTGGTGTGTGGTGGTACGACCTCATCGATGACGGCAGCGATCCGGATAACCGAGAACATCGTTTCGGCCTGTTTCGCCAGAATGGTGAACCCAAGCCCGCAGCGCTGCGCATGGCCGAATTCAATCGCTGAGGCATCGGCCGATACCCTGCCGCACACCGATAGCGGACCTGTGCTGCGGCAGGCTTATGGCGTGGTCATCACCGCCCCGCGTCGATACGTGAATACCGTTTCGATCGCGGGGGTGGTGCACGGAGGTCGCCGTGTCAGAGGAAATACGTCGCGGTGAACCAGGTCTGCGATCGATCCGGCGCCATCCCGCGCGGTGTGCCCAGCCGAAAGGCCTGCGCAAGATCCAGCCGCAGGCGATTCCTGTATTGGTAGGTCAGGCCAACACCGTATCCCGCGGCCATCCAGGTATTGTCGCTGCCAAACACACCACCGTTCCGATTGATCTGTCCACGTCCGACATCGGCGAACACGCGCGTCGACACCCCCGTCAGCCGTGGAATCTGCTGGCTCAGATCCAGGGATGCGAGCGCGCCCTGATCGACGTTCGGCACATCGTAGCCGTACGCACGCACCGCGTTCGGACCGCCCAGCGACATCTGTTCCGAGGGATCCAGATGCTTGCTGGCCAGCTGCGCGCTCACCCTCGCACGGATGTCGGCACCGCGCCAAAGCAGCTGGGTGAAATCCGCACTGCCGGTCCATTTGGTGGACCGGCCCGACGTCCTGGGATCGGCAGTCAAGCCCAGGTCAACCAGCCACAAACTACCGACATCCAGTTCGCTGCTGTATTGCAGACCGTTGGGTTTGCCGGCGAGCTGCCCATAATGCGTGCCGTAGGCCAGCAGGCTGGCAACGTTCGAACGACGCAAGGCATTGATGCCGAAAAATTCGTCATTGAGATTCTTGCGGCTGTATTGGACGCCCATGCGGAATTCATTGCGTGACGTCAGTACAAGGGGGTGGTTCGCATAGAAGCTGACGACGGATGCGTAACCGCTGCCCAGATCCTTCAGTCCGCCACCCAGGGCGTAACCCACCTTCGAATACTGGATGCCGGCGCGCGTGCCCGAGAAACCCAAGGGCGCGTCGTACGAGGCAAGTCCAATCCACGTACGCCCATCACGGCCGATGCGGTCCTGCACGCTGCCGGGTGCGGCGTAACCGAGCACACGCGCACGATCGCCGATGCCAAGCGGGTTATTGACGGTCAACTGGGTACCCACGCGGTAGCGCCCGCTTCCCGCCGAGCCCGCGTTATCCGTCACGACGGCCGCTTCGAAAGCAGGCGCCGGCGCGACATCGACCATCACCTTGGTGCCGCCTTCCGTAGCGCCTTCCGTCAGCGTCGGCGTGATGGAGGCGACGCCGGGCAGCGCGCGCGCCAGGTTCGCGGCATGCAATACCCGATCGACGCCGCCTTGCTCGCTTGCCGACAACGTGGCTATCTGGCGGGTCCGGAAAATCCGCTCGAGCGTATCGTCCGATACCCGTGAACGATTGCGCAGCGTGATGCTTTCAACACGGCCGCGAATCATCTGGAACCGCAAGGTGCCCTTGCTGGCGTCTTGCTCCGGCACCACCACAAAAGTGAGGATGCCGTAGTGGCTTTGCAGCAACGCAGTGAGCTTGTCGCGCACTTGCACGATCTGCGCGAACGTCAAATCGCGCCCCTCTGCGCTGGCGAGCAAGCGGCGTACCTGCATGGCCAAGGGTTCGTCGAGCGGTTTGTCGAGCTCAAAATGCTGCACATAAACGGTTTGCGGCGGTACCGACGCAGAGGGCGAGGATGCGCCCGGATGGATGGGGTCCGGGGGCGGCGCCGCGGTACGCGTATCGTTATCCGGTGCAAGTAACCCCTGGTTCTGCTGAAGAATGTTGCCCGCGCTGTTGCCGGCTGGCGCGGTCTGCGCATACGCATGAGGGACGGCGCATAGCGCCAGGATGGCGGCATAGAGCGGTGTGGTGGGAACAGTATGGAATGGGCGGCCGAAGCGGCTGAGAGCGTTGATAGGTGAATGCATAACGAAGAATGATGTGAGTCAGTAAGTCAGGTGGCGCTGTGCATGGGGCACAGCAGTGCGCGCATCGAATCTGCTTGGGCGGATCGCATCGCGATGCATAAACAGGCCGCCACCGGGGTGACGCTCACTCATCAGGTGTCTTGTCAGGCGAGGTGCCGCGCTGGCCGATGAGGTGGCGAGAGAGAACAGCGCCGGGCTATATCGATAGCGCGGGCATCAAGTGGACTTCGTTGAAGTACCGCATCGTCGTGTACCGCCAAGACGATCCTTGTTGATTCCTTCCATGGGGCCTCGTTCTCCAGGTTGTTGATGCGACACGTCGTTCGATGACGACATGTACGCAGTCCGTGTCAGCCCGTATCAAGCGGTTTGCTCAACGGAAAGGGAGGGTGACGGATGTCGCACAACTATAGAAAGACGAAGGCCTTTTTTCCTATATGACGATTCTGTTTTTCCCTGAGGAAAAGTACGTTTTTTCTCGAGGAAAATAAGGCGCGCGGTGGTATCGAAGAGACCATTTAGCGGATGTCCCAGCGCGCGAAGGCCCCCGCGTGAACCACGCGGAGGCCTCGCGGATGACACCTTTTAGTGCGTCAGATCGAGATCGATCAGGGACACATCGTTACCGATCACGGTGAACGGACCTTGCTGGTCAAAGACGGGCGCATTGCCGACCCCCCGCAAGACCGCACTGCCATCGATCGTCAGGCCCTCGGGCCCCACGATGATGCGGTTGCCTTCCAGCGTTACCTTCTGCTTGCTGGGGTCCGCGCCACGCTGCCAGGTGGTCAAGGCAGCGCTATACAGGTTCAGATCGCCGTCGCTGTGCACCGTGATGTTCTGTCCATTGAGACGGCCACGGATATCCACCGTGCCGGACGATTCGTCGCTGCTGCGGCCACGGATCAGAATGTTGCCTGCGCTCGGCTCGCCAGGTGCTGACACGTCACCGGAACGATTGAGCGCATCGATCTGGCCGAGACTGCGCACGATCTCGCCCTGGTTGGGCGTGTCGGTATACGCCTCCAGTTGGGCATAGCCGTTGTCGACCGTGATACGACCATCGTTGGCCACGAGCGCGTTGTTCGTCGACGTGAGGGCGTCCACCTTGCTCACGCTGCCATCGTTGCTCTGACTCAGCTGGACCATTCCGCCGGCCACCATGCTGAGGTTGCCTTTACCCGTGGTAATCCGGCCGCTGGTCAGGTTCAACACTTGGTTGCCAATCAAGGTGACGCCGGTTTTGGTGGCGATCGTGCCGTGGTTTTGCACCAGGCCTTGCTGGCCCGAGCCACTGGACGTGTTCACGTTCCAGGTGTCTCCCATGAGGAAATCCTCGTCAGCGAGGATCGAGCCCGCCGCCAGGGTCACGCTGTTGGCGTTAATAGTTCCAGTCGGGCCGATCACAATCCCGTAAGGGTTAAGGATGAACACGCGGCCGTTGGCGGTCAGCGCACCGTTGATGGTGCTCGTCTTGCCGGAGGTCACCTTGTTGAGCACCGCGGCATTCGCGTTCGGCTGCAGGAAGTTGAGGCTCTCGCCGAAGGCGATGTTGAAGTCCCGCCAATCGATGATCAGCTTGTCGGAGGTCTGCACCACGTTAGTGGCGTCGCCGGCAGTGGTGATGCTGCCGGAGCCAGCAGTAATCACTCCGTTATTGGGCAGGCCAGGCAACGCATTCGCCGCGCCATAGGCTTGGCCCGGTTGATACACGCCTGCCGCAAACGGCTGCCATTGACCCTGCTCGTTCACGCTGTACCCGGAACCCGCGTCGATCGTGCCGTTCAGCGTGACCTTGTCCGAGGCGATGGTCATTGCATCGCCGGAGCGCAACAGCCCGTCTTCGGTCTGCGTGACACCCTGCTGCCCGGTGATCGACACGGTCGACGTGCCGATCACGTTGCCGTTGAGGTGGATGAGCCCATCGCTGGAGAGCGTCACGTGGGTCGCGCTAACGGTGTCGATCGAGCCGCCGCCGGTGGCGTTGATAGTCAGCTTGCCATCGTTGTGCAGCGTGATGTTCTGTCCGGTGAGACGGCCGCTGATCGTTGCCCCATAGGGCGACGAGAAGTCGCTGTGCCCACTGATCAGGATGTCGCCCGCGCCCAGCTCGCCCGGGACCGGCGCGGTGCCGGAGCGATTGATCGCCTCGATTTCGCCGGTATTGTGTATGAGCTCATATCCAACGGATGGGAAGGAATAAACCTCCAACTGGGCAAAGCCGTTGCCGGCCGTGATACGGCCTTCGTTGATGAGCGCTGAGTCAAACATCGCGCCGTCGACGTCCAGTCCGCGCAGGCTGCCATCGTCGTTTTGACGCACCCGAACGTGGCCGCCGGCCACTAGGCCGATATTGCCGTTGTCGCTGCTGATCTGGCCATTCCCGAGGTTAAACACTTGGGTGCCCAGCAGCGTGGCGCCGGTCAGCGTGGCGATCGTGCCTTCGTTTTTCACCGGGTTGGATAGCGTGAAATCCAGCGTCGACACCGGCGACGCGTTGTCCTTAAAGAAATCCTCGTCGGATAAAGAGCCGGCTGCCAGCGTGATGCTGTTGGCATTGATGGTACCGCTCTTGCCGACCACAATCCCGTAGGGGTTGAGGACAAACACGCGACCGTTGGCCGTCAGCGCACCGTCAATGGTGGTTGTCTTGCCGGAGGTCACCTTGTTGAGCACCGCGGCATTGGCGTCTGGCTGCAGGAACGTGATGCTCTGGTTGGCCGCGATGTTGAAGTCCAGCCAATCGATGATCAGCTTGTCAGAGGTCTGCGCTACCTGGGTCGTGTCGCCATTCTGAGTGATGCTGCCCGCACCGGAGGTAATCACTCCGCCACGTGTCAGGCCGGGCAACGCATTCGCCCCGCCGTAACCTTGGCCCGGTTGATACACGCCTGCCGCAAACCGCAACCCGTTCACGGTGTACCAGGAACCCGCGTCGATCGTGCCATTCAGCGTGACATTGCCCAAGGAAGTGAGGGTCATCGCATCGCCGAAGCGCAGCGACGCCTCCGCGGTCTGCGTGACACCTTGATATCCGGTGATGGATAAGCGCGACGCGGCGGTAACGCGGCCAGCGATGTTCGTTCGTCCAGAGCTGAAGAGCGTCACGTTGGCGGCGTCAATGACGCCGTGGCGGGTGATGTCCAATTGGTTGGTGGAGACGGTGACGCGCTGGGCAGTGAGGGCACCATCCACGGTCGCTTGCGTGCCGTCGACCCACAGTTCACGACCGATCGAGGCATCTTTCAAAGTGACGTTATCGGCGCGTACCGTCATGCTGCCGGAGGCGTCGTCAAGGGTGGTGGTGCCAGCCTGTTGCGCGAAAAGGCTCAATCCCTGCGCAGTGATCGAACCCCGTGCACTGGTGATGTCGCCGTTTTGAGTGAACGTGCCCTTGTCATTGGAACTAGTGAGAAACAAGCTGCCCAGAAACTCCAGGCCGCCAGGACCCACCGTGATGTTTTGGCCCGACAGCCATACGCTGGACGCGGCCGGCCCCTCCGTTGACGCAAGCAGCGCGGCCCCGTCGACATTCAGATCGCCGGTACTGCGAGCGTAGATTTGATTTGCCGAAATGGTGCCGCGCAGATCGATGGTCGCCTTCGCACCGCCAGTCGCAATCAGGGTCGCACTGGTGGCACCGATCAGGCCGTCCATCCCTTTGGCCTCGATCGTGCCGGTATTGCGTACGATCGCAGTGCCCGATGTACCCGTACCCGACGCTTGCACGCGTACCCCACCACCCGCGGTGATGTGTCCGTCATTGGCGGCAAGCACGTTCGTTTGGCTACCGTCTAGCGGCAACATCCCGATCGAACCGTCCGGGAGCAGAATGAGGTGCGCCAGTTGAGCGGCCGCCAATGTCACCCACCCTTGCTCGGCCGTGATTTGTCCGCTCGGCCCATTCACCACTTGATTGCTGAACAGGTAGGCGCCCTGCGGTGCGGTGATCGCACCGTCGTTGCGAATGCCATCACCCTCACCGGGCGAACCCAGCAAGAAGGAGTCGGCGCCCATGAAGTCACTATCGCGTAAATCCGCGGTCGACAGCACCACGCTGTTCGCGTTGATGGTTCCCTGTGGGCCAACCACGATGCCGTTTGGATTGATGACGAAGACGCGCCCGTTGGCGTCGAGTGCGCCCTGGATCTGGGTGGCAGTGGATGCGCCCACCACGCGATTCAAGATGGCCGCGTTGGCATTGGGCTGCTGGATGTTGACGCGTTCGCCCTGGCCGATATCGAAGTTATTCCACGCCACGATCGCCCGATCCGAGTGCTGCTGGATGGTGGTGGTGGCGCCATTCTGAGTGATGCTGGCATCGCCGCCCGTGACATTGCCGTTTTGCACGGCGGCGGCCTGTCCGCTCGCCAGCAGGGATACCAGTAGCGCTAGCGGTTTCACGCGAATCTTCATGGATGGCGTAGCGCTTAGATAATTTTTATTCATTCCTTTCATACAGCCTCGTACTCCTAAGGGTTGGCCAAGCACATCGTTCGATGACGATGTGCATGCGGTCCATGTCGGCGCTTATCAGAGCCGTTTGCTCTATAACGAGCGTGGTTACGGATGTTGCGACAACATAGGGAGATGAAGGCTTTTTTTCTATTTGACGGTTACTAGGCGCCAGGCTTAGTTGGGATGGATGCAAGCGCGTGTCTGGCCGGCTAGCGCGAAAATGTGCGTGTTTTTGCGCTTATGGTGCGTGTAGAGCGTGTTGTGGATGGCCTGGCATGGAATGCGGTGGTTTTGAAAAATCAAATTTGTAAGAAGATGTGTGCTTGGAAAATCGCACGCCGAGGGGCTCGCGCTTTTCTTCTTCTGCTCTCTGGAGCACGCGGGGAGAGCACATGGATTGCTCGGCTCTGAGGAGCGAGGAGAGGGGTCAACTTCGCGATGAGCTTGCAAAGAAACATCGACGCGGTTCTGATTTTCCCCGCAAGCGCAGCCCCTCACCCCAACCCCTCTCCCTGGAGGGGAGAGGGGGCTGTTATGGCATGAGTGAGAGATCCGCAGCGCCGACGCTTTTCTTCCTCTCCCCTCTGGGGAGAGGATTGAGGTGAGGGGGCAACCTCGCGACGAGCCCAAAGAAACATCGACGCGATGTGAATTTCCCCGCCAGCGCAGCCCCTCACCCCAACCCTCTCCCCGAAGGGGAGAGGGAGCAAAGCAAACGCGGCGAAATTTCCATCGCCACAAATTCGCCTGTTCTTGAACAACATCGATCTTGCTTATGCAATCGTATGCGTGTCGGGCGTGCCCATCCGAGTGATGACCACGACACGCCCGACACTAGAGAAGTAGCGCGGATCGCCTGGGGCGCAACCCAAACGATCCGCTGGCCACAACAAACTACAGGAGAGTTCGCCATGGTTATCCCCGATTTTACGGCACGCACGCCTACGCGTGACCCCGCCAAGCCGACATCAGCGCTACTTCACCGCCGCTCAGACTGCGCGGCGTCGGGCCCAAGTGGGTAATCGTCCTAGCGGAAGTTGGCGATTCCGCTGAAACGAGCAGGTTTTTCCTGCAGTCCCTTCGCCCGCGCGCAATGCGCGGGCGACCTAAGCGCGTGGAGAACACCGATGGAAAGCACCTACATCGACCCGTTCGGGTTGAAGCACTATCTATTGTCCGAAGACGACTACATCGAACTGAAAAACCTTCAGCGCCTGCTGATGATCATGTCGAATGTCGGCAGCGACGAGGAGTCGCACACCGACGAAGATGGCACCGTGATGATTCCCCGCTGGGAAATGCAACTCACCTTTCAGCTGATCAGCAGACTGATTGGTGAGGCGCTGGAGCAATTGGAGCAAGGCAACCACATCGAACATCGGGACCACAAGCGGCATTGATCAAGCGAAGGCCAATGCAGGTCGGATAGGTTGGGGTAGGTTGGGTAGGTTGGGTTAGCGCAGCGTAACCCAACGGATCTCCACCGAAGCGACAACCATCGTTGGGTTACGCGGAGCTAACCCAACCTACCCCAACCTACCCAACCAACGTGACGGGTCGGCTCGCCTTGCAACATCGCTGTCATGGAGTTTGCTTACGGTGACCAGCATGACGCATGCATATGATTCTCATTGGCAGCTTTCGGGCTGCACCGATGTGGCAGCCGTCTTTGTCTGTGACGGTGTGGGCCGGCGCGCATGACGATGTCGCGACGTGATGTGTTGCGTGGCGCGGGCGGGCTGCTTGGCGCGTATGTGCTGACCTCGGCCGGGCGCGTGCTGCGCGCGGCGACGCCACCGCCGATGAAGATGCCGATGGCGATGCGCAGCACCGCCGCCATGCTGGCCGCGCCCAAGGTGCCGCTGATCAATCCCGCCTCGCTGGCGCGCTTTGTCGATCCCCTGCCGATTCCGCCGACGATGCGTGCGGCAGGACAGCGTGCGCACAAGGCGTATCCCGGCCAGCAGCTGCCTTACTACCGCATGGAGATGCGCGCGTTCCAGGCCAAGCTGCATCGCGATGTGCCGGCGACGCCGTTGTGGGGTTATGCCGGTTCGTTTCCGGGTCCGACCTTGGAGGCGCAGCGCAATGAGCCTCTGTTGGTCGAGTGGGTGAATGCGTTGCCGGCGCAGCATTTTTTGCCGATCGATCACAACATTCACGGCGCCGGCAAAGACACGCCGCCGGTGCGCGTGGTCACGCATGTGCACGGCGCACGCGTGCCGGCCGATGGCGATGGTTATCCGGAAGACTGGTACACGCCCGGCCATTCGAAACTGTACCTGTATCCCAACGGGCAGGACGCCGCCACGCTGTGGTATCACGATCACGCGATGGGCATCACCCGGCTGAATATCTACGCCGGCCTGGCGGGCGCGTATATCGTGCGCGATGCCGAGGAGCAGAAGCTGGGCTTGCCTTCCGGCGACTACGACATTCCGCTGATCCTGTGCGATCGTTTGCTGGCGCAGGATGGCCAGCTGTATTACCCGGTGTCCGATGATCCTTCCGCGCCGTGGGTGATGCAGTGTCTCGGCAATCTGCCGCTATGCAACGGCAAGATTTTTCCGTTTCTTGAAGTCGAGCCAAGGCGCTATCGCTTCCGCCTGATCAACGTCGCCAACACCAGCTTCTTCGATCTGTCGCTGTCGCAGGATCAAGCCTTCCAGCAGATCGCCAGCGACCAGGGTTTGCTGAGCAAGCCGTTGGAGCGCGTGCGGATCGAGTTGTATCCGGCAGAACGCGCGGATGTGCTGATCGATTTTTCGGCGCTGGCCGGGAAATCGGTGCAGTTGCGGCATCAGTCGCAGGGCATTGTGGAATTTCGCGTGCGCAGCAGCGCTACGCGCGATGCCTCGGTGTTGCCGTCCGCGCTGCGCGAGGTGCCGCGCATCGATCCGGCCAGCGCTGCGCGTCATCGCGTGATGACCTTGAACGAGATTGACGACGCCAACGGCAACGCGCTGATGATGTTGCTTGACGGCAAGCACTGGGCCGATCCGATCAGCGAGAATCCGCGGCAAAACAGCCTCGAAACCTGGAGTTTCGTCAATCTCACCGGCGATGCGCATCCGATTCACCTGCATTTGGTGCGCTTCCAGATCGTGGATCGCCGTCCGTTCGATCTGTTTGCGTGGAACGCGCATCGTCAACTCACCTTCACCGGTCCCGCCGTAGCGCCGGAACCGCATGAGATGGGTTGGAAAGACACGGTGCGCGCCGATCCAGGCATGGTGACGCGCATCGCGATGCGCTTCGAAGGCGAACCGGGACGTTATGTCTGGCATTGTCATTTCCTCGAACACGAGGACAACGAAATGATGCGGCCTTACGAAGTGCTGCCGGCGACTTCGTAAAGTGTGCGTGAACGCAATGTGGTGACGCGTCACGTTTATCGCGACGTTTGTCGCAGCACTGTCATGCGGTTCAGACTCCGTGTCGCGGGCTTGCCAACGTTGCGTCATGTAAGCGGCGCACACTTGCGCTGCTTGCGCAGGGGCTCGACTGTGTGCGCAGGCGTAATCAGGGGGATTACTTCGATTGCAGGCTTTCGCAGAACGCCCGCAGGAGACACCAGTCATGCCTACGAAGTTTGGCCGTACCCGTTTCAAGCCCTTTGTATTGTGCGCATTGGCGACCGGTATCGTCGGTCTCGCCAATGCGCAGACGTCGAATCCACCGAATGACGCCCACTTTCGCGCGAACGTGCCCAGCACCGCCACCACACCGGTGAACGGTCAGCCCGGCGGCGTCGTGACGATCTACAACGGCGGCAATGGCCAGGACGCCAGCAACCATACGCGTACGCCGATCAAGCACGTGATTCTGCTGATCGGTGAAAACCGCACCTTCGATCACGTGTTCGCCACCTACACGCCGCCCGCCGGCCAGACGGTGAACAACCTGCTGTCCGAAGGCATCGTGAAAGCCGACGGCACGCCCGGTCCGAATGTGGCCAAGGCGGCGCAGTGGCAGGCCAGCCAGACTGGCGACTATACGAATTCCCCGACCCGCACCAGCGCGTATACCGATCTGCCGGAAATGAACACCGGTGGCGCGCCGACCCAGCCCTATCTTGCTTCCGCGACGCAGGCCGAGGCGATCGAGCCCGCACTGCCGACTGCCGATTACGTCGAACTCGCTGAAGGCGGCACCGGACTGCCGAACGATGTCGTCGATACGCGCTTCCCGGCCACGCTGGGGAATGCGCCGGTCAACATGCACGCATCGATCAGCTACAACGACTACGCCAACAGCCCGGTGCATCGCTTCTTCCAGATGTGGCAGCAGCTGGATTGCAACGTTGCCAACGCCACGCGTGCGAACCCCAGCGGTTGCCGCGCCGACCTGTTCCCGTGGGTGGAAGTGACCATGGGCGCCGGCAACAACGGTGTGACGCAGCCGGCCAATTTCACGGATGAAAGCACCGGCGAAGGTTCCACCTCGATGCAGTTTCTCAACATGGCCCAGGGCGATGCGCCGTACTTCAAGCAACTCGCCGAGCAGTATGCGTTGAGCGACAACTTCCACCAGTCGGTGATGGGCGGCACGGGCGCCAACCACATCATGCTGGGCTTCGGCGATGCGATCTATTACGCCGACGCGAACGGCAACCCGGCGGTGCCGCCGAGCAACCAGATCGAAAACCCGAACTCGCAGAGCGGCACCAACAACTGGTGGGTGCAGGACGGCTACAGCGGCGGTTCCTACGTGAACTGCGCGGACGATACGCAGCCGGGCGTGGCGGCGGTGCGCAGCTATCTGAAGACCCTGCCGTATCGCACCTTCCGCGGCACGGATTGCAAAGCGGGTGCGTATTACCTGGTCAACAACTACAACCCGGGCTATCTGGGTACCGGTGAGGCGGCGCCGCTGGGTGCCGACCAGTACACCGTTCCGCCGACCAAACAGCAGAACCTCGCGCTGCTTTTGACGCGCCATAACGTGAGCTGGAAGTACTACGGCGAAGGCTGGTCGAACGGCACGGAAGCCGGTGAAGCCGGCACCTTCTGCAATATCTGCGATCCGTTCCTGTATTCCACGCAGGTCATGATCAACCCGACCCTGCGCGCCAACAACCAGGACATCAACAACCTCTACAGCGACATCCAGAACGGCACCCTGCCGGCGGTGGCGATTGCCAAGCCGGACGGATTGCTGGACGGCCATCCGGCCTCGTCCAAGCTGGAGCTGTTCGAAGGCTATGTGCAGAAGATCGTGCAGATGGTGCAGGCCAACCCGACGCTGTGGAACAACACCGCGATCATGATCACCTTCGATGAAGGTGGCGGCTACTACGACTCCGGTTATGTGCAGCCGATCGACTTCTTCGGCGACGGCACGCGCATCCCGCTGCTGGTGGTGTCCAAGTACTCGACCGGTGGCCGCGTGGTGCACACGTACTTCGATCATGTGTCGTTCGACAAATTCGTCGAAGCCAACTGGGGCATCAACGAGACGATCTCGGGCCGCAGCCGCGACAATCTGCCGAACCCGATCCAGTTCCCCAACAACCCGTATGTACCGGTGAACTCACCGGCCATCGGCGACCTGATGGATATGTTCAACTTCGCTCATGGCTGGCAGTCGGACAACGGTAGCGTTGCCGCAACACAGAACTGAGTATCCTGCTGATCCATACCCCGTCCACCAGGTGGGCGGGGTATGTTTTTTTATTGCTGCCAAACCGGAACACCTTGCGATGAGCTTGTTTGCGCGATCCGTCAGTCACTTCAGCCGCTGGTCCAATCCCGTCGCCGCCTTGCTGCTGCTCGGCGCGGCCAGCACCGTCAGTTCCCCCGTGCATGCCGACCCGGGAGATTTTCAGTCCATGCCGGGGTTGTGGAAGATCACCCTGCATACCGTGAAGGACGGCCATGCCGGCGCGGATCTGGTGAGGTGGAAGTGCCTCTACGACGGCGGCGACCCGTGGCAGACCTTCGTGGATGTGATGGCCCCGGCGCCGAACTGCCAGCGCGCGGGTGAACATCGCACCAGCACGGCGCTGGCGTGGAACATCACGTGCGGCACGCAAACGGGGCACGGGCATATCACGCTGGATTCGCCGCAGCATTACACCGGCAGCGTTGCATTGAACGGGCACGATGTGTCGCAGGTGGAAGGTAAGCGGTATGCGGCGTGTACGGGCCCCAGCGATTGAGCAGATGCTCCGAGTCAGAACGCGGTTGGGTAGGTTGGGTTAGCGCAGCGTAACCCAACGGTTGTAACACCCCACGGAAAATGTCTCTTCACGAGTAAGGCGATTCGCGCGTTTTTCGCGTCTGGCATGCTTGCATATGCGTTGGGCTACGCTGCGCTAACCCAACCTACGCGGCTATCCAAACCACCCCACCGTCGTCCCAGCGAAGGCCGGGACGACGAGCTGGAAAATGCAGGGTCGCCTACAAGTCAAAGCACCGCTACTCCCAAGCCCCCCAATTTCACACCTTCCCCACATCCTTCAGGTGAAGGTACGCCCCGCTGGATCGTGAATGGCCAGTCCGGGCCAGGCGTCAACCGGACACGGTCGTACGGGGACGCAATATCCCCGCTACGGACTTACGTATTCAGAACGGGGGATTCAAGCATGCTTTTGAGTAAAAGCAGGATCACGGGTGCCGTCGCGGCGCTCGTGATGATGACGAGTGCTGCCTACGCGGGAACGTTTCCCGATTACGGCTACCAACCGCCTTCCACCTACAAAGGGCCGATCTTTCAGTTGAGCCAGAGCTATCCGACGACCTTGCCGACGGATACGCCGGACTTCTTCAAGCTGCTGCCGGCCAAGTTCAGCAACGACTTCGAGCAATGGCGGCCGTACGTGGATGCCGTGAAGAAGTATTGCCTGGAAGGCAATGTCGAAAGCGATTGGTATGTGCAGAAAAACACGGTGCGCAAGTGGTATCACGCACCTTGGCAACATTACGGGCCACTAGGCCGCGAAGGCATTCACGGTCTTACCAAGGAAGCGCAGATCCAGTCGCAACAGCTGGCAGCCACGCAGACCAGCACCGGGCAGACCTATGCGGTCGGCATCTATAACGACATCGGCGGCTACACCTTTGGCCAGGTATGGAAGGATCCGCAGAATCCGGACCCGTCCTTCACTTCCAAGCCGAACAGCTTTCACAACGGCACCGTGGTGTGCAAGGCGTTGTTTGCGGATATCGATCTGAAGCAGGTGCCGTTCCTGGTGAATCCGGTGCTGTGGCAGGCCTACATCACCGACAGCTTTACCTCGGCCAACCGTGAAATCAAGAACGTGGCGCTGATCCAGATGGACTTCGCGGTGCGTGATACGCGCGTGCCGGGAACCGGCTGGATCTTCGGCACCTTCCAGTACAACGGTGCGGTGGGTAGCAAGCCGAGCTGGGACAACCTGGTGCCGGTGGGCGTGATGTGGGGCAATGATCCGGAAAACACCGGCAACGATTACACCAATCCCAAGCCCACCGTTACCAAGATCAATCCGAAGATCATGGAAACGGCGATCAACGCCAAGTCCGAATTGCCGCCGACCCACCTGGGTTGGAATGGACGGCTGAATGGACCGGTGGACAATCCAGTCAGTGCCTGCATGAGCTGCCACATGACGGGGGAAAGTCCGGTGTTGTCGCCGATGAATCCGACCTTCCAGGCGAATCCGCCACCGGTCGGTTCCAAGGCGTGGATGCGCTGGTTCCAGAACGAGCCGGCCGGCTACCCGTTCGATGCGGCGGCGCTGAGCACCGACTACAGCCTGCAGTTGGCCGGAGGCATCGAGAACTTCTACGACTGGAAGTGCAAGCAGGGTGGTGTGTTCGTGCAAGGGCCCAATGCATGTCAGCAGGCGAAGAATTTCCGCCTGAAGCTGATGAAGTCGCTGACCCCGCCGGCCAAGACCTTCAAGGTGGAGCGCGATCCGGCGCTTAACGAGATTCAGTAGTCGTCATGACGTGATCCAGCACGGCGCCGGAACGGATGATTTCATCCGTTCCGGTTGCTTTTTCTAGAGTGCTTTGGTTGCTTGTGCCGTCATTCGCGCTTCTTCCCTGTACCGCGGTCCCACTCTCCCCTCACACCCCGTCATCCCCACCCTCCCTCACACCCCCGTCATCCCCGCGAAAGCGGGGACCCATTGTGCTCTTCGCCAAACGGCAACATGGATCCCCGCTTTCGCGGGAACGACGGCATCGAGGGAACGGGAAGCATCATGATGGTGCCGAGGACGCACAAAGCAAATGTGCGGCGCCGAGAAAGCAGAGTGCTCTTCGTCCTTCTTCCCTGCACCGCACTCCCACCTCCCCTCACACCCCGTCATCCCCGCGAAAGCGGGGATCCATTGTGCTCTTCGTCAAACGGCAACATGGATCCCCGCTTTCGCGGGGATGACGGCATCGAGGGAACGGGAAGCGTCATGACGATGCCGAGGACGTACAAAGCCAACATGCGGCGCCGAGAAAGCAGAACGCATCATCCCGACGCCGCATCACCCTAAAACTTCTTCTGCACATTGATCAGAATCGACTGATCATTCTGATCGCCCGCATTGATCTCGTTCTCATACTCCAGCCGCAGCGTCAGCTGCCGCGCCAGCTCCCAGTTGACCCCAATCCCGATCAGGAAGTGGTTCTCCGTAAGCTGATCCACCTGCGCACGATAGATCGGACCAGCCAGCAGGTCGGCATAGGTCATGGTCGCCTGGCTGGAGCCCTCGAAGTCGTGGCCGTATTCCAGCCGCAGTTGCGGCATCACCGTGCCGTAGTCTTCCTTGAACAGATAGTTCATGCGCACGCCGAGGCTGGCGGTGGTGGTTTTCACCAGTTCATTGCCATAGCTCAAGGCATAGATCGGATCGCCTTGCTCGGTATACGGATCGAGCCGTGCGAAGGCGACGTCCAGTCGTCCATACGGTGAAACCAGGAAGCTATCGCTGCGATATTCATAGCCGCCGGCGATCGAGGCGAAGGCCTGGTGACCGGCGCGGTTACCGCTGACCATGTTGCCGTCCGCCGTGACATAGCGCATCGCATCGAAGGACAGCCATTGATAGCTGAGCAGTCCGTCGATGAAGGTCGATGCGCTTGGGCTGAAGCTCGCATACCAGGCGAGGTTGTAGCTGTCGGCGGTGTCGCTGCTGCCGTTGTGGCCGATATCGGTATCGTCGTGGCCGTAGCCGATACCAACGCCGGTGGCGAAGGACTCGGAGAAGCGCTTGTCCAGGCCCACGCTGATGCCGGCGGTGGTGAAATCAAAACCGTTCGCCGTGGCGGTGGTATCGCGCGAACCGAAGTTCACCGCACCGCCGGTCCACAACACATAGCCATCCGGCAGCTGCGAGTTGGACGCGGACGGTGGGCTGGCCGGAGTCTGCGGATCGACCATGTAGCGGCGGTTGAGATTGCCGGGCATGTTCTGCGTGTTGTTGTACGGCCATTGCGACAACGGCGTGGCGTTGGTGCTGTCACCGGACAGGAAGGTCAGGTTGTTCTGGAAGCCATTGCCGCCACCGCCGCCGTGCAGGCTCTCCAGGCGCTGCTGGAAGTTATCAATCTGGCCTTGCGCGAATTCACGCGTTGCGTCGGCTTGTGCGCCAAGTACGCCGAGCACTTCCGGATCTTTCGACGGATCGGGTCGCGCCGTCACGGCGAGGGTGATGGTGCCGGGCGCCGAGGTGGCGTAGGCATTGCTCAGCGTATAGGTCACCACGGCGGTGCCGCTGAAGTTCGGGGTGGCCGTGAAATCCAGCAGATAGCCGCCCGAGGCCTGCACGATGTGTGCGCTGCCGGCCGAGGCGGGCGTCAGCGACACCAGCGTTGCGCCGGTAAACGGACCACCGGTCGCGCCCTGGGTGAGGTTCACCTGCACCGATCGCCCGGCGACCAGCGAAGCGCTTTGCGATGGCGCGACCGGACGCGGATCGACCGTCACGGTGACCGTGGCCGGCGTGGAGCTGCCGAAGGCGTTGGACAGCGCGTAGGTAAATGTCACCGTGCCGGACGCCGATGCCGCGGCGCTGTAGTTGATCGCATTGCCGGCCACCACCGCGGTGCCGGATGCCGGCGCCTTGACGATGGTGATCGCGGTGAACGGCCCGCCGGTGGCGCCGGTGGTGGGATTGATGCTGACGGTGTTGCCCGCCAGCACGGTGGCGCTTTGCGCGGCGACGGTGGGCACCGCCAGCGGGGTAACGCTGATGGTGACGGTGGCCGGAGTGGAGGTTCCACCCGGGCCGGTCGCGGTATAGGTCAGCGTATCGGTGCCGAAGAAATCGTGCGTCGGCGTGTACACGATCGCCAAGCCGCTCACCGCCGCCGTGCCGTGGGCCGGCGAAGTGGCGATGGCGATGCTGGTGATCGGTCCGGTATCCACCGAGGTCACGTTGATCGTCACGGGTTGATTCGCCGGTGTGGTGGCGGTGTCGTTGACGACAACCGGCTTGGGTTGCTGCGTGGTGACCGTATACGCCTGCGATCCGGAGAAATTGAGGCTGTCCTTGGCGGTGACGGTGAAGCTGGAACTGCCCGCCGAGGTGGGCGTGCCGGACAACAGACCCGATGTGCTCAGCGTCAAACCTGCGGGCAACGCACCGCTGCTGACGGTGTAGCTGTAGCTGCCATCGCCGCCGTTCGCGCTGAGCTGCTCACTGTATGCCGCGGCGACTTGCGCACCCGGCAAACTGTTCGGCGTAATGGTGATGGTGGGTGCGCCGATGTTGAGCGTGTAGGTATTGGTCTTGGTGAACGGCGCCCCGATGCCGGTGCTGCTGTCGACCACCGAAATGGACATAGTGAACGGGCCCGTCGAGGTCGGCGTACCACTGAGCGTGCCGCTGCTGTTCAGGCTCAGGCCGGGCGGCAACGCGCCGGCGACCAATTGGTAGTGATACGGCTGGGTACCGCCGGTGGTCGTGAAACTCACACTGTAGGCCGTTTCGGCGGTGGCGTTTTGCAGTGTTGCCGGCGATAGCGTGAGGGTCGGCGCGGCGATGGTCATGGTGTAAGGCGCACTGCCGGTCTCGTTGTTGTGATCGGTCGCCACCACGGTGAAGGTGAACGTGCCGGCCGCGGTCGGCGTACCGCTGAACGCACCTGCGGAGCTCAGCGTCATGCCGGGCGGCAGGATGCCGCCCGACGCGAGCGCGTAGGTGTACGGCGCGACGCCGCCGCTGGCGCTGAAGCTGGTGTTGTACTGGGCGCCGACCGTGCCGCCGTTGACGGTGCCGGAGACGGTGATTGTCGCCGGGCTCACCGTCAGCGTGTAGTTCTGCGTCACCACATACGGCCCGCTACCGCCGCTGTGATCGGTGACGGTCAGCGTGAAGGTGTAGTTGCCGGGCTGGGTCGGCGTGCCGGACAGCGTTGCGGTGGATGGATTGAAGCTGAGGCCCGGAATGCTCAGTCCATTAATCGAGTAGGTATAGGGCGCCGTGCCGCCGCTGGCGGTGAACGCCTGGCTGTACGACTGTCCATACGGAATGGTGATCGTGGGGCCGGCCGGCGCGATCGTGATCGTCGCCGCATTGACGATGATGGTGTAGCTGCGATTGCCGGTCTGACCATTCTGGTCGGTCGCGACAATGTTGATGTTGAAGCTGCCGCCTGCGGTCGGTGTGCCACTGATCGCGCCACCGGAGGAGAGGCTGAGGCCCGCGGGCATCGTGCTGCCGGTTCCCAGAGCATACGTATAAGTGCCCGCACCGCCGGTGGCCGAAAGCGTGGTGGTGGTGTAGACCTGCCCGACCATGCCGTTCGACAGGCTGGAAGGCGAAATCGTGATGCTCGGCGTACTCACCGTCAGCGTGTAACTCTGCGTGGCCGAGTAAGGCGCGCCGGCGCCGGTGCTCGCGTCGATGGCGGTTACGCTGAAGCTGTAGCTACCGGGCTGGGTCGGCGTGCCGGACAAGGTTCCGGTGGAGGCATTCCATGTGACGCCCGGAATGCTCGCGCCGGACATCGAGTACGCGTATGGCGAGGTACCGCCGCTGGCGGTAAAGGCCTGGCTGTACGACTGCGCGTAGGTCGCGGTGAGGGCTGTGGTCGCCGGTGCAAGCGTGATGGTCGCGGCCGCAATCGTGCCGCTATATGTCTGCGCGGCGCTCGTGTAAGGGCCGGTGCCGGCACTGCTATCGCGCGCCTGCACGGCAAAGCTGTAGCTGCCGCCGGCGGTGGGTGTGCCGGACAGCGCGCCGGTGTTCGCATTCAGGCTCAAACCGGCCGGCAAGCTGCCGGAGACGATCGAATAGGTGTACGGCGAAGTACCGCCGCCTGCTGCGACCGACTGCGAAAACGCCACGCCGACCTTCATGCTGTTGAGGCTGGTCGGCGACAACGTAATCGTCGGCGTGGCGACGGTCAGCGAATAGGCCTGACTGCCGGTGTTGGTGTTGCTGTCGGTCGCGGTCACCGTGAAGTTGAAGGTACCGCCGGCATCGGGCGTGCCCGACAGCGTGCCGGTCGCGGTATCCAGGGTCAGTCCGTTGGGCAATGTGCCGGTGTAGCTGTAGTTGTAGGGCGAGGTGCCGCCGCTGGCGGCCAGCGACTGGCTATAGCTCACGCCGATTTGCGGCGCCGTCAGGCTGGTCGGCAAGGTGATGTCCGGTGCGCTGACCGTTAGCGAATAACTGATCGTCTGGGTAAAGGGACCGGTTCCGGTGGTCGAATCGGTCGCGGTCACCGTGAATGCGAAAGTGCCGGTGGCCGTCGGCTTGCCGCTCAGCACGCCGCCGCTGCTCAGCGTGAGTCCGGCTGGCAGGGCGCCGGAGCTGACCGCAAAGGTGTATGGCGCGGTACCGTGGCTGGCGGTGATCGGCACGCTGTAGCTGGCGTTCAAGGTGGCCGCTGTCAGACTCGCCGGCGATAGGGTGATGGTCGGCGCGTTGACCACCATCGTGTAGTTTTGCGACGACGAATTGCTGTCGCTGTCCGTCACCGTCACGGTGACCGGAAAACTGTTGCCGCTTTCAGTCGGTGTGCCGGAGAACGTGCCGGCACTGGAGAGAACCAGGCCGCTTGGCAGGCCCGTGACGCTGTAGCTATACGGTGGATGGCCGCTGGTGGCGCTCATCGACTGGCTGTAGCTGACGCCGACCGTTGCCGCCGCGAGCGATGCGGTGGTGATTTGCGGGTTGTCGGGATTGACCGTCAGTGTGTATGACTTTGGGCTGCTGCTATACGGCCCGGGACTGGGGCTGCTGTCGGTGGCCACCACGGTGAAGGGGTAGTTACCCGCCGCGCCGCTGGGTGCGCCGCTGAGCACGCCAGCGGAACTAAGGGTCATACCTGCCGGCAGCGTGCCGCTGCTTACCGCAAAGGTATAGCTGCCGCTCGGATAGCCCCCTGTTGCCGTCAGTTGCTGGCTGTACGCGATCGTTTGCGTGGCAGCCGTCAGCGACGCGGGCGACACGGTGATGTTGGGTGGATCGATGGTGAAGGTGTAATCGACTCGCGTGCTGTTGCCGGCGTTGTCGTTGACATTCACCGCATAGGTGAACGTGCCGGTCTGTGTTGGCGTGCCGCTGAAGGTGCCGTTACTAAACGATATGCCGGGGGGCAGGCTGCCGGTATTGCCGTAGGTGTACGTGTAAGGTGGCGTACCGCCGGTGGCGCTCATCGACATCGAATACGCCGCGTACAGATTGCCGGTCGGCGCAGACGTTGGGCTGACGGAGAGAACGCCGCCGCCGATGGAGAACGTGTAGTTCTGCGTGCCGATGTCATCGTGGCTATCTTCGGATGTCACCGTAATGCTGAAGCTGCCCGACTCGGTCGGCGTGCCGGAAATGCTGCCGCTGCTGGCATTGAAGCTCATGCCGCTCGGCAGATTGCCGTTGGCAACGTTGTAGGTATACGGACCGCCATCGCCACCGGTGGATGAGAAGGTCACCGTGGAGTAGGCCTGGCCGACATTGCCGCTGGGCATCGTGCTGGGACTGATCACGATCGGCGGATAGGTCGGCGAGCCGATGGTGATGTTGACGGTGATCCACTGACTTTCATCGTCCTCGAAGGTAAACGAATCGGTCGTTTCGCCGGCTTTGCCGTCGTTGGTGTAAGTGATGTTTCCGGCGGCGGCGGAGCCGTCGATCGCGGAAGAGCCGTGCGAGGGCTGGGTGATGCCCTCGATGCCGAATCCCGAACAGCTCAGCACATTGAACTCAACCGTGCCGCCCGATGCGACCGTTTCATTGAACGTGGGGCATTCGTTCTGCGCGCGCGCCTGTGCCGGCCACATCGCCGCGATGGCGAGCAGCAACAACAACATCAGTTTGGCCAGGAAGCCGCCGGGCGAATGTCCGATGGCGCGCGTATGACGTCGCGTATCGGTCATCGTATGCGTGTCGCCTGAAATAAAAGCGCAAAGAAAATCCTGATGCGCATTCGCGCACGCGCGATCCCGCTTGAATAAACGGTGCCCCATGACCATCGCCCCCCGATCCCTGTTTCATTGCGAGCCTGACGCCCTTGCGGCGCAACGGCCCTTCAAGCAGGGGGCACGAAGCGTGGTCGCACGTCCATGCGTGCCACGACGATACGCAAATCTTTGACAGCCCCCTGTTCCAGGCGCTATTGGACCAAGAATGTGCGCCATTTAACAGTGGCAACGCAAAATAATTGACGACGTGAAGGAAATGTGACGAATAAATTGTCCTTGTAAGTTATTCGCCGCTAGGAGAGAGTGGCGGGCGCGCCAGCCAGGGCGCCTCATTTAGCCATCCAGGGGGGAGGGGAAGATGTCTAGTTTTTATCTCGGGCAAATCATGCTCACCGGATTTGGTTTTCCACCAAAGGGATTTGCCCTGTGCAATGGGCAATTGCTGCCGATCGTGCAAAACCAGGCCTTGTTCGCCATCATCGGCACGCAATTCGGCGGCGACGGCAGAACCACGTTCGGGCTACCGGATCTGCGTGGAAGAACACCGGTCGGCAGTTCGGACAGCGCACCGCTTGGAATGATGGCTGGTGCGGAAAATGTCACGCTGTTGATGGCGAACATGCCCACGCATACGCATGCCGCGATGGGTTCGACCACCGCGGGCACCGAGGTCAATCCGACCAACACGGTGTATGGCGGCAGTGGTACCGAGTCGATCTATGCGACGAACACGGGATCGTCTGTTGCATTGAATCCGGCGACCCTGGGCACTGCGGGCGGCAATGTACCGCATCCGAACATGCAACCGTCGCTTGTGACCAATTTCGTTATTGCGCTGACAGGTGTTTTCCCCAGCCGTAGTTGATTGATCCTTCCAAATTCGCCAGGGAGCATGTCATGTCTCAACAATCCACTCCGTACGTCGGAGAGATTCGATTGTTTGCTTTTCAACGCATTCCGGTCGGCTGGCTCGCCTGTGATGGAAGCCTGCAATCCATCAACAACTACCAACCGCTGTATGTTTTGCTCGGCACCACTTACGGTGGCGACGGCCAGACGACGTTCGGACTACCGGACTTGCGTGGCCGCGTACCGGTGCACCAAGGCACCGGGACCGGACTTTCACCACGCGTCATGGGGCAGGTTTTCGGCACCGAAACCGTCACCCTCAACAGCACTCAGATGCCGACGCATATGCATCTCTACAACGCCTCGACAGCTGCCGCGTCCGCGAACTTGCCCACCAATGCCGAACTGGGTGCGCTCACCAACGACACCATGTACACCACCGTGCCGGGGCCGCGTGCCGTACAACTGTCAACGCAGAGCGTTGCCCCTGCGGGTGGCACCGGCGGTGGCGTACTGCCACACGACAACACCATGCCGACCTTGACGCTTTCATACTGCATCGCTTTTGCCGGCATCTATCCTTCGCAGAACTGATGCATCGGCATATGCGGGCAGGGTCACAACACTCTGAGGGGGAATTGACGTGACAGATGCATATCTAGGTGAAATTCAGCTTTTCAGCTTTCCGTACGCGCCGGTGAATTGGGCCTCGTGCAACGGACAATTGCTGCCGATCCAGCGGTACACCGCACTGTTCTCGCTGCTTGGCACTTATTACGGCGGCGATGGCAGAAGCACATTTGCGCTGCCCAATTTGAACGGCTTCACAACATGCAGCCAGGGCCAGGGGCCGGGGTTGAGTCTGCGCTCCATCGGTGAGAGTTTTGGCGAAGACCAGGTCAGCCTGAACCTGACCGAGCTGCCGTCACACACGCATTCGATGAGCGTGTATGAGCAGCCGGATACCACCAAGCGCGTCGGCGCACCACAGAACGGCTATGGTTTGCTACCGCCGGTCAATACCAGGCCGTTTCTGGCGACGGCGCCCAATACGTCTTTTGCCATCAACACCATCAGCCCGGCCGGCAACAGCCTGCCGCATCTCAATCAGCAACCGTTCCTGGTCTTGAACTACTGCATCTGTTTGCAGGGCGTTTTCCCCACCTATAGTTGATGCAGATACCGCTCCTGCCCTTTCCGGCAAACCGCGATGACGCGGATGCGTGCGCCCACCTTTTGGGCGCACGCGGTCTTTCCTTGCGTGCGGCTACCCTGCAGGACCTGCCGTTCATGCGCCATCTGTTCGGGTTGTTGCGCGCTGACGAGCTCGAACGTATTCCATGGCCGGACAACGTGCGGAAGCAGTTTCTGGATGACCAATTTTCGCTGCAGCATCATCACTTCGTTACGCACTATGCACGCGCCGGCTTTTACGTTGTCGAGCACGAAGGAAACGCTGCGGGCCGGCTGTATTTGCTACGGGAGGCGCCGTATTTCCTGATCGTCGACATCGCGCTGTTGCCCGATTATCGCCGCCGGGGATTGGGTGGCACGCTGCTGGCATGGATCAAAGCGCTGACCGCTGAATGCAGCGCCGATGGCATCGACCTGCATGTCAACCAGCACAATCCCGATGCGCAACGACTTTATGCGCGCGAAGGATTTGCGGTGACCCAATCAGATGGTCCTTACATCGGTATGCGGTGGACGCGCGAGGCTTCGCGTCAGTTAAACACCGCCTGATACACAAACCCGAGCTCACCCCGTTCAACCGGCACCAGGAAGATGTCCACCGTGCCCAGCTCCGGATGCTGCATGGCATAGAGGTTCTGCGGGAACAGCGTTTCCGAGCGGTTGTGGAACGTCAGCACGAACGGCGGACGCGTCAGATTGACCGGTGTCTCCTCGCTCAGTGATTCGGCGCTGATCAGCGTGAACGATGTATGGCCCTGCTCGGTCGCTGCGGTGAAATCCTTGTGCACATGATCGGCGAAGTGTTCGAACCTGAGATCGAGCATGAAGGCGTCCCCTGGTAAGCCGCGAGCTGCAAGTGTCACACGAAGCCATACGTTTCGGCGACTGCGATGTCGTCATGCGGCGGTAGCCGGTGCCGGCAACTGGCGGCGCAGCCGCTTGCGTTCGCGCCGCGCCGCCTTGCGCGCACGCCGATCGTAAAGCCACAAATAGATTGCCGGCGTGCTGAGCAGAGTCAGCAACTGCGACACGAACAAGCCGCCGAGGATGGCGATGCCCAGTGGCTGGCGCATTTCCGAACCGATACCGAAGCCGATCGCCAGCGGCAAGGCTGCGCCCATCGCCACCAGGGTGGTCATGGTGATCGGGCGAAAGCGTACCAGGGCCGCTTCACGGATCGCCTCCGGCGGCGTGAGCCCGCCTTCGCGCTCGGCGACCAAGGCAAAGTCGACCATCAGGATCGCGTTTTTCTTCACGATGCCGATCAGCATCAGCACCGCGATCACCGACATGGTGGACAGCTGGGTATGCGTGATCAGCATGGCCAGGAACGCACCCATGCCGGCAGCGGGCAGGGTCGACAGAATGGTCAGCGGATGGATCAGGCTCTCGTACAGAATGCCGAGCACGATGTACATCGCCAGGATCACCGCGATAAAGATGATCGCCGCATTGGTCGCCGCTTCGATCAGCTTCTGGTTGTCGCCGGTGAATTTCTTGACGACGCCGGGAGGCAGTTGCGCGGCGAACATCGCCTGATCGATCAGCTTGAGGCCATCGGCCTGCGTCACGCCATCGGCGAGGTTGTAGTTGATCGTGCCCGCTTCCAGCTGGTTGTAATGCTGGATATCGATCGGCTCGATAAACGGCTTGATATGCGCCATCGCCGAAAGCGGAATCATCTTGTTCTGGCTGTTGCGCACATACATGTTCAACAAGGTTTGCGGATTCAGCGAATTGGCGTCATCGGCGGTCAGGATCACCTGGTATTGATTGATATCGGAATAGATCACCGATACCGGCGTCTGGCCGAAGGCATCCGCCAGCACCTGATCGATCTGGCCCATGCCTACCTGCAAGCGCGATGCAGCGTTGCGATCGACTTCCAGCAGCTGTTGCTTGCCGATGCTGTCGAAGGTGGTGCTGACATCGCGGAACTGTTTCATCTTGCGCAATACCTGCGCCAGCCGCAGCGTGGGTTCCTGCAGCGGCTCACCGCTGGTGCTGGTCAGGTCGAACGCAAATTTGCCCTTGGCTTTGCTGCCGGTGCCGCTGTTGAAGAAACCCAGGCTGGTGAGCGTGATGTTTACGTCGGTGAGCTTTTTGTATTTCTCGTTGAGTCGCGCGATGACTTTGTCGGCTGGGTCCTTGCGCTCGCCGGGGCCGTTACCGCGCGGCCTCAGGTCAATAAAATACGTGGCTTCGTTGGCCACCGCGCCGTTGGTGTTATTGCCGCCGAGGAAGGACGCCACGTCGAGCACGCCGGGATCGGCCAGCATCGTGGCTTCCACGGCCTGCGTGCGTTGCGCCAGCAAATCCGGCGAGATATTGGGATCGGCGACCAGATCTACTTCCACCATGCCGGTATCGCCCTCCGGCATCAGCGCCCCACCCGCCGTCTTGACCACGGCCACCGCCAGACCCACGGTCAGCACCAGCAGGATCAGCGGCTGCCAGCGCATGATGCGCCGATGGCGCATGGCCCAGTCCAGCCCGCGCTGGTAGATGTGCAGCAGGCCACGGTCGAAACGTTCCACCGCGCGCTCCAGCCTGCCCGGCTGGTGCCGGCCGATGTCCTCGCGATGCAGGTAGCGGCCGCAAAGCGCCGGCGTCAGCGTCAGCGAGACCAGCGCGGAAATCACGATCGTGGCGATCAGCGTGACGGAAAACTCACGCAACAACAGCACCATCGAGTTGTCGCCGAAGATCATCGGCGCAAACACCGCGACCAGCGACAGGGTGATCGACACCACCGTAAAGCCGATCTCCCTGACGCCGGTCAGCGCGGCGTGCAGCGGATCGGCGCCCTTCTCCATGTGCCGGAAAATATTCTCGATCACTACGATCGCGTCATCGACCACAAAGCCGATGCACAGCACCAAGGCGATCAGTGACAGCATGTTGAGGCTGAAACCGAGCATGTACATCAGCACGAACGCACCGGCCAGGGACAGCGGCACGCTGAACATGGCGATCACCATGGGACGTAGTCGGCGCAGGAACACCAGCATCACCAACGCCACCATCATCACGCTGAGCAACAGCGCGACTTCCACCTCGTGCAGGGCGGACTTGGTGGACTGGGTCAGGTCGAAGATCGGCGTGATCTTCACGTCGGCGGGCACCAGCGCCTGCAGGCGCGGAACCGTGTCGCGAATGGCCTGCACCAGCTGCACCGCGTTTGCTTCCGGACGCTTCATCACTTGCATGATCGCGGCGTGCTGATTGTTGAACCACGCCGCCTGGAATGCGTCCTCCTGACCGTTGCTGACGGTGCCGACATCGGAGAGATAAACCGGCACGCCCTTCTGATTGGCGATGACCAGCGAGGCGTAATCACGCGGGGTTTGCAGCTGGTCGGTGGCGGAGACCATCATCTGGCCGACGCCGTCGGTGAGCACGCCTTGCGGCGAGGCGACGTTGGCGGCGCGCAACACATTCGCGACATCGTTCGCGGTGATGCCCTTGGCGGTAAGGGCGGCGCTATTGAGCGAAACACGGATGGCGTGCGGCGAACCGCCGATCAACTGCGCCTGGGCCACGCCGGTGATCTGCGAGATCGCCGGCCGCATCAGCGTGTCCGCCAGATCGTAAAGCTTGTCGGGCGGCATGCTGGTGGAGGTCATGGCCACCAGCAGTACCGGAATCTGCGAGGTGTCGGCCTTGAAGTATTGCGGCGGGGCCAGCGCCATCACTGCCGGCAGATCAGGCATGGCCTGGTTGATCGCCGCTTCCACATCGCGTGCGACCTGATCCGCGCTGCGCGACATGTCGAACAGAATCTGGATCTGTGTGCCGCCTGGATTCGCGTCCGAGGTCATCTGCTGGATACCCGGAATGCGCCCGAACTGCCGCTCCAGCGGCGCCGTAACGGTGGAGGCCACGGTTTGGGCATCGGCGCCCGGCAGCAGCGCCTGCACCGAGATCGCCGGAAACTGCATCGACGGAAACGCCGCCAGGCCCAGCACGAGATAAGCACAAAAGCCGGCGATCACCAGCCCTATCGCCAGCAACGACGTGGCGACAGGTCGACGGACGATCGGCTCGAAGAGGTTCATGCGGTCACTCGCGGGCTTGTATTAACCCAGCGATGGCGACACCGCGATGACACCGGGCATCCGCGCGCTGGTTCAGAACAAGAGCACATCCATAAGCACTTCATACGCGCGTGCGCAGGACCGCAAATGTGCCTTTAGTCCATCCGTGCCGAAAGACATGTGCTTTTCCCCCTCTCCCCTCCGGGGAGAGGGTTGGGGTGAGGGGACAACCTCGCGAAGACGCTGATGCGGAGCGTAAGCGTCTAAATAAAACATTACGCCGTAGCCATGGCATTCGACGCAAGCGCGGCCCCTCACCCAAGCCCTCTCCCCGAAGGGGAGAGGGAGAAAAGTTGTCATGGCAATACCTGACTTTGATAGGACAGCTAGTCCGCAGCGTGGATCTGCTTGCCCAGCTGGCGCGCGCGCCGCTTCGCTTCACGCTTGGCCTTGCGCGCCGCCTTGCGCTCGCGCCGGTCGTGCTGCCACAGATAAATGGCCGGCGTGCTGAGCAAGGTCAGCAATTGCGATACGAACAATCCGCCCAGGATCGCGATACCCAGCGGCTGGCGCATCTCCGAACCGATGCCGAAGCCGATCGCCAGCGGCAAGGCGGCTCCCATCGCCACCAGGGTGGTCATGGTGATCGGGCGGAACCGCACCAGCGCCGCTTCGCGGATCGCTTCCGGCGGCGTGCGTCCGCCTTCGCGCTCCGCCACCAGGGCGAAGTCCACCATCAGGATCGCGTTTTTCTTCACGATGCCGATCAGCATCAACACGGCGATCACCGACATGATGGTGAGCTGGGTGTGCGTGATCAGCATGGCCAGGAACGCGCCCATGCCGGCTGCGGGAAGCGTCGAAAGAATGGTCAGCGGATGAATCAGGCTTTCGTACAGAATGCCGAGCACGATGTACATCACCAGGATCACCGCGGCAAACACGATCAGCGCGTTCTCAAGCGCTTCCATCAGCTTCTGGTTGTCGCCGGTGTAGCGCCGGGTGATGCCTTCCGGCAACTGTGCGGCGAACATCGCCTGATCGACGTACTTCAAGCCATCCGCCTGGGTAATGCCGTCGGCCAGGTTGTAGCTGATGGTGGCCGATTCCACCTGGTTGAAATGCTGGATCTCGATCGGCGCGATATACGGCTTGATATGCGCCATCGCCGACAGCGGCACCATCTTGTTCTGCGTATTGCGCACATAGGTGTTGAGCAGAGTGTCGGGACTCAGCGTATCGGCGTTGGTGGCGGTCATCACCACGCGATACTGGTTGATGTCGGAATAGATGACCGACACCGGGGTCTGGCCAAACGCATCGGCCAGCGCCTGGTCGATCTGGCCCATGCCTACATCGAGCCGCGAGGCAGCATCGCGGTCCACTTCCAGCAATTGCTGCTTGCCGATGCTGTCGTAGCTGGTGCTGACATCCTTGAATTCCTTCATCTTGCGCATCACCTGCGCGAGTTTCAGGGTCGGTTCCTGCAAGGCCGCGCCGGTGTTGCTGCCCAGATCGAAGGCGAATTCACCGCCGCCCTGGTTGTTGCCGCCGCCGAGGAATTGCAGGCCGCGCATGGTGATTTTCATGTCCGAGATGCTTTTGTATTTCTTATCCAGACGCGCCATCACCTTATCCACTGAATCGCGCCGCTGGCCCGGTTCCCGGCCGAGCGGCTTGAGGTCGACGAACAAGGAAGAATTGTTGCCGACCGCGCCGTTGTTGTTATTGCCGCCCAGGATGGTGGTGACGTCGCTTACCGCGGGATCCGCCTGCATGATCGCGGCGATGGCCTCGGTCCGTTCGGCCATTCTGGCTGGCGAAATATTCGCATCGGCCGAGATTTGCGCGATCAGCATGCCGGTGTCTTCCTTCGGCATGATGGCGCCGCCGGCGGTCTTGGCCACCACCACGGCGAGCCCGACGGTAAGCAGCAGCAGGATCAGCGGCTGCCAGCGCATGATGCGGCGATGATGCATGGCCCAGTCCAGGCCGCGCTCGTAGATGAAAAGCATGCGGCGGTCGAAGCGCTCCACAGCGGCTTCGAGCCTGCCCGGCTGGCGGCTGCCCGGCGTCTCGGGCAGGAAGTAGCGGCCGCACAAGGCGGGCGTCAGGGTGAGCGAGACCAGCGCGGAAATCACGATCGTGGCGATCAGCGTGACCGAGAACTCGCGCATCAGCATCACCAGCGTGTTGTTGCCGAACACCATCGGCGCAAACACCGCGACCAGTGATACGGTGATCGAGATCACCGTAAAGCCGATCTCGCGGACACCGATGAGTGCGGCCTCCAGCGGTTTTTCGCCGTGCTCCATATGGCGCACGATGTTTTCGATCACCACGATCGCATCGTCCACCACGAAGCCGATGCACAACACCAGCGCGATCAGCGACAGCGTATTCAGCGTGAAGCCCAGCGCGTACATCATCACGAACGCACCGGCCAGCGACAGCGGCACGCTGAGCATGGCGATCAGCGTGGGCCGCAGCCGGCGCAGGAACACCAGCATCACCAACGCCACCATCACGATACTCAGCAACAGCGCTATCTCCACTTCATGCAGCGCCGACTTGGTCGATTGCGTGAGGTCGAAGATCGGCGTGATCTGCACATCCGCCGGCACCAGGTTGCGCAAGGCCGGCAGCCGGTTGCGGATTTCCTGTACCACTTCCACCGAGTTCGCCTCGGGACGCTTGCTGATCTGCATCGAGACTGCGCGCTGGCCGTTGAACCACGCGGCCTGGTACTTGTCCTGCTGGCCGCTGGTGATGGTGGCGACATCGGACAGATAAACCGGCACGCCTTTCTGCGTCGCGACTACCAGCCGCGCGAAATCCTGTGGCGTTTGCAGCGCATCGTTGGCAGTGACCGTCATCTGACGGAAGCCGTCGCTGAGGATGCCCTGCGGCGAGGTGACATTCGCTGCCCGCAAGGTGTTGGCAATGTCGTTGGCGGTGATGCCCTTGGCGGTCAGCGCCATCGCATTGAAGTTCACGCGCACCGCATGCGGCGTGCCGCCGAACACCTGCACCTGCGCCACGCCCGGAATTTGTGCAACGGCCGGTTGCAACAAGGTATCGGTGAGGTCGTACAGCTTGTCCGGCGGCATGCCGCTGGAGGTCAGCGAAATCAGCAGGATCGGAATCGATGCCGTATCGAACTTGAAATACTGCGGCGGCTGCATGCCGGTCGGCAGATCCGCTTGCGCGGCATTGATCGCCGCTTCCACGTCACGCGCGGCCTTGTCGGCATTGCGTCCGAAATCGAACAGGATCTGGATCTGCGTGCCGCCGGCATTGGTGTCCGAGGTCATCTGCTGGATGCCGGGAATACGGCCCAGCTGGCGCTCCAGCGGCGCCACCACGGTCGACGCCATGGTCTGCGCATCGGCGCCCGCATATTGGGCCACCACCACCACGCCGGGAAAATCGAGCGACGGCAAAGCCGCCACACCCAGCAGCAAATAGGCGCAGAACCCGGCGATCGTCAGCCCGATGGCCAACAACGAGGTTCCGATCGGCCGATGGATGATCGGCGCAAAAATATTCATGGTGTCACCCGCGCTGCGAAGTCGGGCAGACGCAAGACACACGGATTCTGCGCACGCTTCGGCGCAGGCAAACAAGACGGCACATTCATGGGCTCCTTATGCCTGGGGATCCTTCCCCGCTGAATGTGCCTGAAGTCCGGCCGTGCCGGAAGACATGGTGGTCTTAACCCCCCGCTTTCCCCCCTCTCCCCTCCGGGGAGAGGGCTGGGGTGAGGGGTCGCGCTTGCCATAAACGCCGCCGCTACGACAGATGTTCGCTTCAATGCTTCAAGGCTGCGAGGGTAACTCTTTCGCAAGAGTGGCCCCTCACCCCAGCCCTCTCCCCGGAGGGGAGAGGGAGCAAAGCAGCGATCACTGAATCGTCGCCGGGCTATACCGCAACGTCAGATACCAGGTCCGCCCGAGCTGGTTGTAGTAGTACGCCGTCTCATAGCTGTGATTGAACGCATTGGCCAACTTGGCCTCCACCTGCCACCCCGGCGCAAAGGTGTAGCCGGCGCGGAAGTCGGTCGTGGCGTAGCCGCCCAGCCGATAGACATTGGCGGCATCGTCATAACGCTTGCCGGATGCAAAGAACGTCGCGCCCACATTGAACTTGCCGAACGTGCGATCGACATCCTCGCGCGCCGTACGCTCAGCGCGGCGCGGCAGGATGTTGCCGTTGTAGAGGCCACCATCGTCCTTCGGCTGCAGCCAGGTCAGATAGGTCTGCGCCTTCCAGCCATCCAGGGTGAAGCCGAACTGGCCTTCGACGCCACGGATCCGTGCACTGTCGATGTTCATCGGAATGTACAGGCTGTTGAGCTCGATCAGATCGGTGATGCGCGTCTGGTACGCGTTGACGCCCCAGTTCCAGTTGCTGAGTTGCTGGGTCAGGCCGATTTCCGCGCTGTGCGAGGTTTCCGGCTTCAGATCCGGATTGGAGGTCGGCACGCCGCCGAAGGCCGGGAAATACAGATCATCGAAGGTCGGCGCGTGGAACGCGGAGCCGTAGCTCACCGACAGCACCGGACCCTGGTCGAAGTGATAACCCCACGCCGCCGCACCGGTGTTGTGGTTGCCGAACTGGTCATTGTGGTCGTGGCGCGCCGACAGCTGGATTTCGTTCTGGCCGAAGGTGCCCTGGTATTGCGCGAAGGTGCCGGTGTCGCCGCGGGTTGTCTGTTCGAAGCCGGTATCGCTGTAGATGTGCTCCTGGTCGTAATCCACGCCGACGGTCAGCAGCTGATTGGTGGCCAGCGTGATGTCGTTCTGCCACGAGGCCTGGTTGCGGCGCGAATCGAAAAAGCCGGTCGGCATGCGCGGGTAATACTCGCCGTAGTAGGTGCCCTGGTAATACGTGGCGTCGTCGTCGCGGCTCTGTCCGGCACTCAGCGTGACCTTCCACAGATCCAGCGGCGAGAAACTCAGGCGTGCGCCGTATACGTACTGCTCTTCGATCGCATCATTGCCGCTATAGGGGCTGCCGGCGTATTCCGCGTCGCTCTTGCTGCGCAGCCAGTCGAAGGCCAGTTCGGTGCCGTTATCCCAGCGATAGCCGAAGTTGGCGAAGCCATTCCAGTTGCGGTAGGCGTCGTTGTTCGGATCGTCCACGAAGCAGGCCACGCCCAGCTCCGCCGCACCCATGCGGCAGCCCGGAATGCCGCCGGTGTATTCGCCGCCGAGGCTGGCGTTGTACCAGAGGTGGGAGTCGCCACCGGACACACCGGCCTGGCCTTTCACATAGCCATGGCTGCCGCCGGTCACGCTCAGCGACGGCGACACGCCGCCGTTCGGCTGGCCGTGGCGCAGGAAGATCTGGATCACGCCGCCGATCGCATCCGAGCCATACAAGGTGGCGCGCGGACCGCGCACCAGCTCGATGCGATCGATCGCATCCACCGGAATCTGCTCCAGCGCCGCCAGGCCGGAGCTCACCGAACCGATGCGCACACCGTCGATCATCACCAGCACATGGTCGGCATTGGTACCGCGCAGGTAGAGCGAGGTTTGCGCGCCAATACCACCGGTCTGCGCAATGGAAACGCCGGGCAGGCCGGTGAGCAGGTCGGCGATCGAGGTCGGCTGCAGGCGCTCGATGTCTTCGCGGGTGATCACGGTGACCGAGGCCAGCGCATCGTTTTCGGTAATCGCCGTACGCGTCGCGGTGACGATCACCGGCTCCAGCGTGCTGTTCGGAGTGGTGCCGCTCTGGTCACTGGCGGTCTGGGCGTAGCTGGCCGGAGCGGCCAGTCCAAGGCTGAGCAGCGCGGCAGCCAGTGCGGTCTTCTTCAACGACATAGTGGGTTCCCCTGCCGCACGTCCCCGCGCGGCGTGAATAAATAAGCCGGCGCTCTTGGGTAGGGGAGTGAACGGAATGGCGGGCAGGCGACATTAGCCGGAGGCACGCGATCCGAGCCCCGCCCACCGCGAGTCGCCAGAACCTGAGACTCTCGTAGAGAGCCTCTGTCTCGGGCCGGTCTCCGGACTCGCGAGTGGCGTGCTTCAACACACCGTCGAACGATGCCTTCCCATGCTTATCAACACAGTGGCGCGTGATCGTTCGAGAAACGCTCGCTTACCGTTGCGGGGGCAGTGCCGGCCTTGCTGCATGAACAGCGCACCGGCTTCCCGTTTCATCCCCTCCGACTCAAGGCCAGGGGACACCCGAAACGGGCGAACTGTAGCTGGTGGGGGGGAGAAGGGCAAACGGACGCGAATTGATGGAGTCAGATGTTGCCGATCGCCAGTCGGATTGATCTTACGCTTAATGCGATTTAAGTGACGGCGACGGACTGCATTCGCCGATAGATAAGGCGTCGCGGACGACCCAAACTGCTGCGACTTCCGTTTGGGTTTTGCCAAGGACTTTCAACATGGACGACGCGATCATAAAAAATAGAAATCGTGGTTACACCAGCTCTTTGTCGAGCGATCAGGTAAAAGAGTTTCGGAGGAGGTTTTCCGAAAAATCGATCTGTAAATCCATCGGCATTTCGGCGTTCTACCTCGTTTCGATCTACTGTTCGATCTACTGCTTTTACATACTCAAGGAGATTGATTTAAATCAATCGATAATCATTTTATTGGCTGCAACATCCAGCCTGTTCATATCAAGACAGATGCGGGCGCTTGAAAACATCGTGCATTTTGGGAGTCATTATAATTTTTCAAAGTCCAAGCATATTAACGATCGGGCTACTAATGTGATTGCCGCGTGGCCGATGCTATCGGATGTCGATACTTATAGGTCTTATCACATGTCCCATCATGGGCGGTACGGTGGCGATACCGACCCATGTAAAAGGCGCTTTGAGCGGATGAAAGTAAAAAATGGTGATTTTTCATCACGATGGAAATTCTTGCGGGCCACCATTCGCTGGTTTCCAGGATATGTCGTTGAGTATTACAAGGACATAGGATCGCGGCGCGTACAATTATTTGTTTTTGCTTTTTGGCACGTGATTTTCGGCGGGGTGCTTGCTTTGTTGGTCGATATCAAATTCGCAATCTTTTCCGTCGCAGCATGGTTTTTTTGTATGTTCTGTATCCTTCCATTTGTGCGATTAGTTGCGGAAGTGGGTGAGCACGACTATGAGCGAGAATCGGCCCTATTTGACACCACTTTCAACAACATAGGCCCGATGGACCTGTTGCTATTTCACCCTGCTGGCGACGCTTGGCACGTGCTACATCATCTCTATCCTGCAGTTCCTTGGTGGAAGCAGCGCCAAGCGCACAAATTTCTCATTCTTCACGATGATTCCTATCGGAATGCTCTCCAAAGAAGGGCAATCACGGGTGTGGTGTCTGGAGCGGTTCTTTCCCGGTAAAAATGCGCATGCAATATCCTCAAATCGAAATAGTGCCGGATGTCTTTTCAATATTTCCGGATCTGCAGGTCTTCGCCCTATTGGTCAATGGGTACGACGATGCAATCTGCCATATCGATATTGAAGCGGTGCACCCAGTGCCCGCGGATATGTCCCTTGCAATGGGAGTGGGGCCGTTGTCAGAACTACCCATTATTTCATCGTGGCGAGAGGTTTATCGAACGATGGGGCTGAAGCCTTCCGTTTACCATGCCAGTGTCGAATCACTTCTTCGGCGCGCGAAAAAAGGATGGGGGCTCTGGCAGACAGGACTTAAGCATGTCGACTTCTACAACGGGTTCTCGATCCGCTGTTATGCACCAATCGGCGGTTATGACATGGATAAGGTTCGGAGCGGGTCGATCCGTGTGCGCATGCTGGATCCGAAAAAGGACATTTTCAGCCCGCTAGGTGGCCAACCGGAAGCGTTCCCTTTGAAGCCGGATATAGCTGTTTATGCAGTAGAAAACGACATTGCTTGCTGGGCATTCAATCACCGTGATTCCCGCGATTATTGTTTGACGGAAACGACGCGGCAAGCAATCTTCTTTAGTGAAGCAAATACGATCATGCAGGCAGCTGCATCGCTTGCAGCTATAGGCGCAATGCGATCAAACCTGTCCTCGCTGCGCGCAGTTTGTTCGCCATGCATCCGATACAGCAGGCAGCATCCGTGCGGGGAGTGTGTGACTTCATGATCAGCGAGGCTTACTCGACCGGCTTGACTGTGGGGCTAAGCCTGATTTTGGCGATAGGTGCCCAAAATGCTTTTGTGCTTAGGCAGGGATTGCGGAACGAACATGTATTGGCAGTGTGCCTGGCATGCGCAGTGTCGGATGCAATCCTGATTGGCGTAGGCGTAGCGGGATTTGGCGTGATTATTGACCGCGTACCATGGCTCGATCCGCTCATGCGCTATGGTGGAGCCACTTTCCTTTTTTGCTACGGCGCACGGAGTCTTATGTCCGCGCTACGGTCCAAAGAGGCATTGGCGATGGGTGACGTCGCCGTTACGGCATTGTGGCCGACTCTTTTAACCTGCCTTTCTCTCACATGGTTCAACCCGCATGTCTATCTAGATACGGTCATGCTTATCGGAACAATTTCGACACGTTTTCCCGGGTTTGAGCCCGCATTTGCAGCGGGGGCAATTACGGCGTCGTTTTTGTTCTTCTTCTCACTCGGTTATGGCGCGACCTATCTGAGACCAGTGTTTATAAGGCCAGTATCTTGGCGTTTGCTTGAGGCGGTCATCGCTGTGACGATGTGGGCGCTGGCCATTAAGCTGGTGATGGGGAAATAACCATCGTGCAGGCAGCAATTTTGAAAGGTGGCGGAATGTGATTATTCAATCGGCCTGCAACTCGGCAACGAAATCGTGGATATTGCCGCGATACCGGGGCGTCGTGAACTCCACCACCCGACCGTCTTCCAGAAAGCCGCGACGTTCAATGTGCAATTCGGCACTCCTTGGGGTGACGTGCGGTAAGCGCGCTTGCCGCGCCCTCGGCAATGCAGCGCGCAGCCGTTGCAGGGCGCGAATCGGTCGGCTGTTGCATTTTTCCAGCGCCTCGTAAAGCGAGTCGTGCACCTCGTGCGGATCGGGCAGCATGCGAGTGAAAATTTGATTGCCATCAATTCTTCCGATGTCTTGAGCCAATCATCGATTTTCCGGCGATACACCCATAACCCACTCTGGGGTGAGTGACATGCCAATGTGGTCAAGCGGTCGTCGCTACATCAGCCGCGCATCGCGCGGGCCGGAACGGGCATGGCCGTCAACTCGATGGAATGGGTGCCGATGGATACGCACCTTACGTAAAAAAATGCCGATGACGATAACGAGGATTTGCTATGAATGATCGCTGCAACTGTGACTACGGTGCTCAAAGTGGTGCGAGTTACCCGCCCGCGTGCGCGACTGACCAGCACGAGTATCCGCAGGATCATGCTTCTGCGCCTGCCAATGACAACAAGCCCTATTCCGTGTCTCCAGGGCCGGGCTTCGAATCTCCGCGTGGCACGAAGGAAAGTTCGGATGAAGTCGCTTCGACAACGAAGTTGTGTACCAGCGCGGATGGTTCTTTCAAGGAGCTGACCACCGTCGGACAGGACCAGCCGGGAAAGAACCACCCATTCATGATAAAAACTTCGACGTTCAAGACTTTCAATGGCGGCACCATCATCAACCGAAGGGAGCTCCATTGGACGATCAAGCCATCGAAGGACGGCAAGACAAGAACGGTCGACTATAAGGTGACGTTGGACAGACGCACTTACGATAGGTATGGACGAGAAACGGCCTCCAGCCACCTGGCTCCGGTTCAAGGCACCTTCAATAATGACGGGGCGCCGCTCCTGTTCGAGCAGCCGGTGCGTTGTGGATGGTCTCGTGATGAGACTCGGTCCAGTGATGAGGAGTCAAAAACGCGCGACCGCGATCTTCGCGCGCGTGCCTATAGCCGAGCATGAGTTTTCTGTTCGACGCTTCGCGCACATTTGACTGGGATTCCGGCTTCGGTCGGCCCGCCGCACAGCAGCGAAGTTGACCCATGACGAGCCGCGGCAGGCGGATCAATCGGTCTGCAATTCCGCGACGAAATCGTAAATATCGCCGCGATACCAGGACGTGGTGAACTCCACCACGCGGCCGTCTTCCAGAAACCCGCGACGTTCAATATGCAATCCGGCGCTGCCTGCGGTGACATGCAGCAACCGCGCCTGCCGCGCCCCCAGCAGCACCGCGCGCAGCCGTTGTAGTGCGCGAACCGGTCGGCAGTTGTACTTTTCCAGCGCTTCGTAAAGCGAGTCGTGCACTTCGTGCGGATCGGGTAGCACGCTGGCCGGCACCACGGTGCGTTCGATCGCCAGCGGTTCGTCTTCGGCGTAGCGCACGCGGTGCAGGCGGACCACCAGCACGCCGGGCGACAGGTTCAGCGCCATCGATTCTTCCGGGGTCACTTCGCCCACGCTGCGCTCGAAAAACTCCGAGCGCGGGTGCAGGCCGCGGGCGCGCAGGTCTTCGGTAAAGCTGGTCAGGCGCGACATCGGCTTGATGATGCGCTCGGCCACGAAAGTGCCGGCGCCGTGGCGCTGGGTCAGCAGGCCTTCCTCGACCAGACCGGAAATGGCCTTGCGCACGGTGACCCGGGACAGGCCCAGGGCCTGCGATAAATCCCGTTCGCTGGGCAGGGTCTGGCCTGGTTCGATATCCCGGTGCTGGATGACATTACGGATGGCCCGGCGCAGCCGCAGGTAGGCCAGCGGCTGGTGGGTGGTCGTGTCGCGGCTGAGGCGCCGGTATTCGTCGGCCAGGGCATTTTGCATAGTTAGAGCCTGCTCAAGGTCGCCGCGTGGCCCGCGCCGGAAGCTGTTTGCACGAAAGTGGCGAGATGGCGCATGGATGTAGTCGATACCAGATTGGGTGGTGACGCAGTCATTTAGGCAAATAGATCCAGCCCTTCGGGTTGTACCTGAGCGGTCGCCAGGCGGCAGCGCGCGGCTTGACCTGACGGCCGGTCAGGCGCTGCGCCATGCACTGCCGCCTGGCAACCGCTCAGGTACAACGCGGGCTACGCGGAGACCTCGAACAGGCTCCATGCACCATACCAATGCCTAACCACTTGTACAACAGGGGGATTCGCAGGCATCGGAGCGCTTAGGAAAATTTTGCATACGATTGCAAGTCACAAAGGACTGGTATTGCCTGGTATGTCATTGGTACGATCAGGGCTCCCCGGCGGCTGCACCCCCGTGGCCCCCCGCATTGCATTGAGGTGAGTTGTGACTGCACCTGCCCAACCGGTCGATCAGTTCGATCTGGTCATTTTCGGCGGCACCGGCGATCTTGCCGTCCGCAAATTGCTCCCTGCCATGTTCCATCGCTTCGCTGACGGCCAGATCCTCGAGGGCAGCCGCATCATCGGCGTGGCCCGCGAAGCGCTTGACGACGACGGCTACCGCAATCAGATCCGTTCCGCGCTAAATGGCGCGGCGGAATCGCACCCCGGCAAGGTCGACGCCTTCCTCAAGCAGGTGCATTACCGTTCGCTGGATGCGCGCAAGGACGATGGCTGGGACGATTTCGCCAAGCTGATGGGCAAATGCCCCGATCACGTGCGGGTGTTCTACCTGTCCACCTCGCCGGACCTGTTCGTCGACATCTGCCAGCGCCTGGGCCACTACGGACTCAACAAGTGCGAATCGCGCGTGGTGCTGGAAAAGCCGATCGGCCACGATCTGGCCAGCGCCAACCGCATCAATGACGACGTCGGCAGCGTGTTTGCCGAATCGCAGACTTTCCGCATCGACCACTACCTCGGCAAGGAAACCGTGCAGAACCTGCTGGCGCTGCGCTTCGGCAATGCGCTGTTCGAGCCGCTGTGGAACGCCGGCCATATCGATCATGTGCAGATCACCGTGGCCGAAACGCTGGGTGTGGGCCGGCGCGGCCCGTATTACGACCATGCCGGCGCGCTGCGCGACATGGTGCAGAACCATATGCTGCAGTTGCTGTGCATGGTGGCGATGGAGCCGCCCGCGTCGCTGTCGCCCGATGCGGTGCGCGACGAAAAGCTCAAAGTGCTGCACGCGCTCAAGCCGATCGACGACAGCAATGCGAGCCAGCTGACCGTGCGCGGCCAGTATCGCGCCGGCGCGGCGGAAGGCCGTAGCGTGCCTGGCTATATCGAAGACCTGAATGCCGACAGCAAGGTGAAGGTGGAGAAATCCAACACGGAAACCTTCGTCGCCTTGAAGGCTGAGATCGGCAACTGGCGCTGGTCCGGCGTGCCGTTCTATCTGCGCACCGGCAAGCGCCTGGCCGATCGGGTGTCGGAAATCGTGGTGGCGTTCAAGCCGGTGCCGCATTCCATCTTCACCGCCTCTGCCGGCCCGCTGGCGCAGAATCGCCTGGTGCTCAGACTGCAGCCCGATGAAGGCGTGAAACTTTGGCTCACGATCAAACATCCGGGGCCGGGCGGTTTGCGCCTGCGTCACGTACCGCTCGACATGAGCTTTGCCGAAGCGTTTGGCGTGCAGCAACCGGATGCCTACGAGCGTCTGCTGCTGGACGTGGTGCGCGGCAATCCCACCCTGTTCATGCGCCGCGATGAAGTCGAGGCGGCATGGCGCTGGGCGGACCCGATCCTGGCGGCCTGGGCCGGCAGCGGCGAAGCACCGCGTCCGTACACCTCCGGCACCTGGGGGCCGAGCGCGGCAGTGGCCTTGATCGAGCGCGATGGCCGCACCTGGGATGAGGATTTCGAATAGTGTCCGCCGCGCAGCAACAACTTCATGCGTTTGACGACGGGCAGGCACTCGCCAACGCGCTTTCATCAAGCATCGCCGATGCCTTGCGCGCGGCCATCGATACGCGCGGTGAAGCACTGATCGCGGTGTCCGGTGGCAGCACGCCCAAGCGTCTGTTCGAAGCACTTTCCCACGAGCTGCTGGATTGGTCGCGCGTCACCGTGACGCTGGTCGACGAACGCTGGGTGCCGGATAGCGACGAGCGTTCCAATGCGCGCATGGTCGAAGCGTTGTTGTTGCAGCACCAGGCGGCGGATGCGGAGTTCGTGCCGCTGTACGTGGAAACGGCCACGCCGGAAGCGGGCATTGGCGAAGTGCGTGCACGCGTCAACGCCTTGAAGCAGCCGTTCGACGTGGTGGTGCTCGGCATGGGGCCGGATGGTCACACCGCATCGTTTTTCCCCGGCGGCGACCGCCTCGGCGAGGCGCTCGACGTGTCCAATACCGCGCAGGTCCTGCCGATGCGTGCGCCGGGCGCGGGCGAGCCGCGCATCACCTTTACCTTGCGCGAGTTGTTGCAGGCGCAGACGCTTTATCTGCACATCCAGGGCGACGACAAGCGCGTGGTGCTGGATCAGGCCGAACAGCCGGGCAGCGAGTTGCCGATTGCCAGCGTGCTGCGCGCCGCAAGGCCACTGAATATCTATTGGTGTCCGTGAAACGACTGGGATTTTCCGAAGCTGCATCCAGGGCGGACGTCACTCCCGTTTTTACGGGAATAACGATGAGGCATGTGCTTGCCTCATCGCAGACATGCCGTTTGGCCGGCTTGTCACTATCGCAACGCCGAGTCTGCTCGGCTGGAGTCTGAAATGAGTTTGCATCCCGTCGTTGCCGAAGTCACCGAGCGTCTGCGCGAACGCAGCCGCGACACGCGCGCGGCCTATCTGGATCACATCAACGATGCCGTCATCGAAGGCACGCATCGCGCGCGCCTCTCCTGCGGCAATCTCGCCCACGGCTTTGCCGCCTGCGGCACGCATGACAAGGCCGCGCTGCGCGAAGGACATGCGCCGAATATCGGTATTGTCACCGCGTACAACGACATGCTGTCGGCGCATCAACCGTATGAGCGCTATCCGGCCTTGATCCGCGCGATTGCGCGCGATGCAGGCTTCACCGCCCAGGTGGCCGGCGGCGTGCCGGCGATGTGCGATGGCGTCACGCAAGGGCGTTCCGGCATGGAGCTGTCGTTGTTCTCGCGTGATCTGATCGCGATGGCGACTGCCGTTGCGCTCTCTCACGATATGTTCGACGGCGCCTTGTATCTGGGCATCTGCGACAAGATCGTGCCGGGCCTGCTGATCGGCGCGCTGAGCTTCGGCCACTTGCCGGGTGTGTTCGTGCCCAGCGGCCCGATGCCCAGCGGCATCAGCAACGAACAGAAATCGAAGGTGCGCCAGGCCTATGCCGAAGGCAAGGCCAACCGCGCCGAATTGCTGGAAGCGGAAGCCGGTTCCTATCACGCGCCCGGCACCTGCACCTTCTACGGCACGGCCAACTCCAACCAGATGCTGATGGAGATCATGGGCCTGCACCTGCCGGGAGCGAGCTTCGTCGCGCCGGATACGCCGCTGCGCGACGCACTCACCGCCGAAGCCGTGCGCCGTAGCGCCGCGCTGGGCAAGCACGCCGAAAACCTGCCGATCGGCCACATCATCGATGAGCGCGCCATCGTCAACGGCGTGATCGGCCTGCACGCCACGGGTGGCTCCACCAATCATCTGCTGCATCTGGTCGCCATCGCGCAGGCGGCGGGCATTGCCTTGCGCTGGGAAGATTTCGACGCCTTGTCGTCGGTCGTGCCCTTGCTGGCGCGCGTGTATCCGAATGGCTATGCCGACGTGAATCAATTCCACGAAGCCGGCGGCATGGGCTTCCTGATCGATCAGTTGCTCAGCGCCGGCCTGCTGCACGGCGATGCGCGCGCCATCACCGGCGGCAGCATGGCCGACTACAACCAGGTGCCGACACTGGACGAAGACGGCGGGCTGATCTGGATGCCGGTGCTCAAGCAAAGCGGCAACCGTGGCGTGTTGCGTGGCGTGGATGAGCCGTTCCGTCCCGATGGCGGTCTGCGCATGGTGCACGGCAATCTTGGCCGCGCGGTGATCAAGGTGTCCTCGGTGCCGGATGATCGTCTGGTGATCGAAGCGCCGGCCGTGGTGTTCCACGATCAGGACGACATCAAGCGTGCCTTCGACCGCGGCGAACTCAACCGCGATTTCATTGCGGTGGTGCGCTTCCAGGGGCCGCGTGCGATTGGCATGCCGGAGCTGCACAAGCTCACGCCGACGCTGGCGGTGTTGCAGGATCGCGGTTACCGCATCGCCCTGGTGACGGACGGCCGCATGTCCGGCGCCAGCGGGCGCGTGCCGGCGGCGATCCATGTAACGCCGGAAGCGGATGACGGCGGTCCGATTGCCAAGATCCGCGACGGCGACATCATCCGTCTCGATGCGAAGCATGGCCAGCTGGACGTGCTGGTGGATGCGAGCGAATTCGCCTCGCGTACGCATGCGATCGAGGATTTGTCGAAACACCAGCGCGGCATGGGCCGTGAACTGTTTGGCATGTTTCGTCGCAATGCGATGGCCGCCGATCTAGGTGCCGGCGTGCTGTGATTTTTTTACGCCATCTCCGCAACGTGGAGATGGCATGACGGTTATGAGAAACATTCGGAATCATTAGGCGCTTAGCATGAACATCGAAACCAAGCAGCAGCAAGTCGAAGCCACCATGCGTCTCGCGCCGGTGATCCCGGTGGTGATCATCGACGACGCCAGGCATGCCGTGCCGATGGCGCGTGCGCTGGTCGCAGGTGGCATTCCTGCGATCGAGGTGACTTTGCGCACGCCCGCCGCGCTCGATGCGATTCGCGCCATTGCCGCTGAAGTGGAAGGTGCCGTGGTAGGTGTCGGCACGGTGCTTACACCGAAAGACTTCCACGCCGCAGAACAGGCCGGTGCACGCTTCGCCGTGTCGCCGGGTGTATCGCCGAACCTGCTGGCGGCGGCTGATGACAGCGCGCTGCCCTTGCTGCCGGGCGCTGCCACGGCAAGCGAGGCGATGACCCTGCTCGAACGCGGCTATCGTTATCTGAAGTTTTTCCCCGCGGTGCCCGCGGGCGGTGCGAAATTACTCGGTGCCTGGGCCAGTCCGCTGCCGCAGCTGCGTTTTTGCCCGACCGGCGGCATCTCGCTGACCAGCGCACCGGATTTCCTCGCCCTGCCCAATGTGTTTTGTGTCGGCGGCTCCTGGCTTACCCCGAACGACAAGCTGAAGGGCGGTGACTGGAGCGGCATCGAGCAGCTGGCGCGTGAAGCGGCGTTGCTCAAAGGCGTCGTCGCTTAAATCACACTACTGCCGTTGTCCCGCAAGCCGGGACCTGGTGTTGTCGCAAGGCGCTGCGACAAGGTCTTACCGGTTCTCAAAACCGCGCACATGCTTGCGCCCTACCCCGCGTCCGCGCGCACATGACTTCTGGGCTGCGCAACCCCCATCACGCCTGCCTAAGCTTGGCGGTCGGCGCCTTGTGCCTGCCTCCGGGAATCTCAGTCCATGCGTAAGCTTCCGCTCGTTATCGCCCTTGCCGCGCTCCTGCTCGGTACTGCCAGCGCCGCAGACAAGAAGGACAAAACGACACCGGAAGACGCGACGCCCGACGCAGCCTTGCTGCA
This sequence comes from Dyella flava, assembly GCF_016904955.1. Lineage (GTDB taxonomy): Bacteria > Pseudomonadota > Gammaproteobacteria > Xanthomonadales > Rhodanobacteraceae > Dyella_B > Dyella_B flava. Next base: position 122,166 of record NZ_JADIKE010000029.1, read on the forward strand.
TCCGCAAGCTTCCTTCAGTGAAGGCTCGGTGTCGGTCGAAGGCAAACGCGTTTCATACCAGGCGGCGGCCGGCACCATCGTGCTGCACGGCAAGAACGAGAAGGAAAACGAGCCCACCGTCAGCATGTTCTACGTCGCCTACTTCAAGAAAGGCGTGGATGCGTCCAAGCGGCCGATCACTTTCATCTACAACGGCGGTCCGGGCTCGGCGACGGTATGGCTGCATATGGGCGCGTTCGGTCCGCGTCGTGTCATCACCAGCGATGACAGCCACACACCGGCCGCGCCCTATCAACTGGTCAACAACGACTACAGCCTGCTGGATGCGTCTGACCTGGTATTTATCGATGCGCCGGGTGCCGGCTTCAGCCGCCTGATCGCCAACGATCCTGACGCGTCCAAGCGCGAAGAGCAGATGAAAGACCGGCGCAAGGACATCTACAGTGTCGATGGCGATGGCCACGCTTTCGCGCAATTCATCACCCAGTTCCTGTCGCGCTACGGCCGCTGGAATTCGCCGAAGTATTTGTTCGGCGAGAGTTACGGCACCACCCGTTCGGCGGTGGTGGCGAACGATCTGGAAAACGAAGACAGCGTCGATCTCAATGGGGTGATCCTGCTGTCGCAGATCCTCAATTTCGACACCAGCATCGATGGCCCCGATCAAAACCCCGGCATCGACCTGCCTTACGAACTCGCCCTGCCTACCTATGCCGCCACGGCCTACTACCATCACAAGCTGCCGCAACAACCGGCGGAGCTGCAACCGTTCCTGCAGGAAGTGGAGCAGTTCGCACTGGGCGAGTATGCCGAGGCCCTGATGGCCGGCTCGCGTCTTGACGACGCGCGCAAGCAGGCGATTGCCGAGAAGCTGCATCAGTACACCAGTCTGCCGGTCGACTATCTGCTCAAGGCCAATCTGCGTGTCACCGGTGGCATGTTCGAGCACGAATTGCTGGGCGATAGCGACGACACTACCGGCCGCCTGGATACGCGTTTCTCCGGTCCCTCGCTGGACCCGCTGAGCAAGGAAGCGCAATACGATCCACAGTCGTCAGCGATCAGTTCCGCTTACATCGCCGCGTTCAACGACTACGTGCGCAAGGATCTGAAGTTCGGCCAGAATCAGACCTATCGCGAATTTGCCACCGATATGACCGAATGGGGTTTCAAGCACGATGGCCACGACGGCGCCGTGAACGTGATGCCCGATCTGGCGATGGCCATGAAAACCAATCCGAACCTGAAAGTCCTGCTCAACGGTGGTTATTACGACCTCGCCACGCCGTTCTTTGCCGCCGATTACGAAATGCATCATCTGCCCGTGCAGCCGGCGCTGATGAACAACATCAGCTACGCCTGGTATCCGTCCGGCCATATGGTCTACGCCAACGAGCCGTCGCTGAAGCTGCTGCACGACAACGTGGCGCGTTTTATCGAGCAGACCGATAACGTCAAGCGTTGAGCATGTCCTCACCGTGATCCCGGCCTTTGCCGGGATCACGGCCGGCGGGAAACACCCCGAAGGACTGCGCTTCCTTAAGTCAATCGAAGTATCCTTGCCTCGCCTTACCGCGAGACTTCCCCATGCGTGCCCTTATCGACCGCTACATCGACGCCTACAACCGTATGGACGTCGACGCCATGCTTGTCACTATCCATCGTGAAGTCATCTTCGAAAACTACACGGGGGGCACGCTTAGCGTGCGCACGATCGGCATCGACGAACTGCGTCACCTCGCCGAAAGTTCGCGCGGGTTGTTCTCCGCACGCCGTCAGACCATCACCGGCTACAGCGAAGCCGCCGGCACGGCGCATGTGCAGGTCTTTTTCGAAGGCACCTTTGCGATCGACCTGCCTAACGGCGTACGTGCCGGACAACGTATCGCCATGCCGGGGCGCAGTGAATTTCGCGAGCGTGATGGCTTGTTGATCTACATCGCCGATCACAGCGATTGATCTGGCCGAGGCGCACCATGCATGGCGCGCCTCGCCTAATCCTCGTAAGTCCTGATCTCAAGCAGATGGTTATTCGGGTCGTTGAAATAAATCGTCGGTGCAACACCGCGCGCACCTCTTTCCTGGCCAACGCCCGAGTTCGATCCGACCGAATCGAAGCTCGGGCCGTAGGCCATGCCTGCCGCCTTGATGCGCGTGAATACCGCGTCGAACTCGGTGCGCGACATCGCGAAAGCGTAGTGTTGAAAACCATCGGTGCGCTGTGTATGCAGCAGTAGCAGAAAGCCGGGGCTGACCTGGATGAGGGTGAACGGCCCATCCTTGCCCGCCGGCGCAAATCCAAGGATCTGCGTATAGAAAGTCACGCTCGCTTGCAGATCGTTGACGGGCACGATGATGTGGTCGATCGTTGCCATGCGATACGGCTCCTCAGCCGTTCAGCGTTATCCTCGGTTGTCCGCTAGCCTCGCGGCTCCCACAGTTCTATCGGGTTGCCTTCCGGATCGTAAAGTCGCGCAAACCGGCCATTCGGGTACGACTGCGCATTCACTTCCACCGTAAGTCCCGCGTCGCGTAGCTGCAATACCATCGCGTTCAGATCCCTGACCCGGAAATTGACCATCCACTGGCAATACTCGCGGCCGAAATAGGGCGTGTCCTGCGGAAACGGCGCAAACACCGTTGGACCCGCCTCCTGCCGCCATGGTTGCTGCCCATAATCCGCCGGAATCAGTTCGATCCCCAGATGCTGTTTGTACCACCGGCCCAGGCGCTCGGGGTCAGCCGCGCGAAAGAACAATCCACCAATGCCGGTCACTTTTTCCATGGCGCCGCGAAGTATGCAACGTATGGCTGTTCTTCCGCCGTGAAGCAAGGCCGCCTGGACGGAAGTCAGGTGTCGAACGCTTCACGCCGGGCGCTTGCCTTTCTCACTGTGTGTATTCGGCCGAGTGAGGAATGCTTGGCGCTATCGGACGTTGGCCGGATCGAAATGAGGATTTTCGATAATGCCGAAGCGATTGCCGAAAGGATCAATCACAGCCGCCACTTTGATGCCACCGCCTACATCGGTCACGGGATCAAGCGGCTTGGCACCCAGTTCCAGCAACTTCGCATAAGCGGCGGTGATATCGGCGACGCCCCACAAGGGTTGTGGACCGCCGGTGCCGCTTTGTGCGTCAGGTACCAGCCCGAGCTCAAAGCCGCTGACCTGAAAACCGACATAGAAGGGTTCGTCGAAATAGGGTTGCTGGTTCAGCAGCAGCGCGTACCACTGTTTGGCGGCGGTCAGATCGTTGGCCGGATAAATCGCAGTGCGCAGTCCAAGGATCATACGGTTTGCTCCTTTATTCGCTTCCACGAAAACATGGTGCAGTTAACGGCGTACGTAACTCACATCACTGGTGCCGTCGGGTTCCGGGCGGCGCAGTAGCGCGTTGAACCATCGGCGTTGCTGGGCGAGATCGCTGTCGATCAGCCATTGCGGTTTGCTTGAGACGAGTGCGGCGACAGGCATGCCGTCTTCGTACAGCACGCGGGTGCCGGCCAGTGCGGGCAGGCGGTCGCCGGCGAGTGCGGTGCCGACGAGGTTGAGCGGATCGCTGCCACTAAGGCAGATGCATTGTTGTTCGAGCGGTCGCTGGCGGACGCTGCGCAGTTGGCCGATGGCTTCGGGCAGGGCGAATTGTTCGCCGACCAGGCCGTCCACGAAACGGCCGCCGCGAATTTCGCCGCGAGCTTCCAGGCGGTGATAGACACGCAGCAGTTCGCGCCAGCTGGGAAGCCAGGGTGCTTCGCGTTCGAGCAGTTTCCAGAACACGACGCCGTAGCGGCGCAGCAGGGTGCGGGCGATATGTTCGATGGTTTCGTCGGTGCTGTTGGGGGAATCCCGCAAGCTTGTCCCCGCATCCCTGCCTGGTTCCCGCAGTGCAGCGGGTGAGGAGGTTTTGCGGACCAGTGACCAGCGTCCGGCGTCCTCGATTTCGCTCAAGGCATGCCGGCGCACGCGACGATGGCGTGGTGATTCGCGCTTGGCGGCGGGTGTCAGCAAGGCGCGCAGTCCGGCGAAGCTGTCGGCGGTGACGCGTCCGGCGGCAACGAGTTCGCCGAGGGCGTCTTCCAGTTCGGTGCGTAGCAGGCGCGCGATGTCGAGCAGTTCATCGAAGAACAATGCGCCGTGTGCGGCAAGTGCGTCGAGCACCGCCTGGGCACGTGAGGAAAGCAGTAAATCCTGTTCCTGATTGCGATCGGCCATGCCCGTCCAGAGCCCAAGCTGGCGGCGCGGCAGCAGCACGATGGGCGTGGCGCGTACCGGACCGCCGCTGCCACCGCCACTGCGCAGGCGGTTCCAGCCGATACGTCCCGCGCGGCAGAGTTCATCCAGCCAGCGGCTGGAATAGTCTTCGATACGCGAGGTGAGCAATTCGCTTTCCCATGCACCGGCGGCCGCTTCGTAGCCTTCCAGTTGGCTGAGTACGGCGGCGAGCGCATCGGGGCCTTTCAAGCGCGTGCCGGGTGTGGTGTGTTGCCATTCCAGCAGGAAACGCATCAGGTCACGGCGGCTGACCGGTTCGATTTCGCGGCGCAAGCGACCGATGGTGTAGCGATGGATGCGCGCCAGCAGGTGGCGTTCGCACCATTCGATGTCGCGCGCGTCGGGGGTGAAGCGACCTTGCATCACATAGCCTTCAGACTGCAGGCGCAGCAAGGCGAGTTCGACATCGGAGGCTTCCACGCCGAGCGAGCTGGCCAGTGCGGCTACGCTGACGGGGCCGAGGCCGGTCAGGCGGCCGCGTACCAGTTCAAGCAGTGCGTCTTCGCGGATCCAGGTCTGGGCGGTGAATTCGGCGGGTGCGCTGATCGCCGGTTGCATGGAAGTCGCTGCGTGAACGGCTTGCCACGTCGGGAGTTTTTCTGCGCAGACCCACACGCTTGTTCCCTTCTCTCCTTCGCGGAGGGGGGCGAGCGTCAGCAGCGTGGCGCGATGGGATTTGGCGAGTTTGTGCAGCCAGCCGAGCCAGCCTGCATTCGCTTCGGCTTCTGCAGCGGTGACAAAGCCGAGCACGTTGAGCGCTTCATGCATCTCATCCGCGCTGCGTACGTCGGGCCACGCCTCGCCACGTACCGCGGCGATCGCTTCGGGATCGAGCCTGGCCAGATCATCGGTGTCTTCGATGCCGTTCCATTGGCGCGTCTGCACCGCACGCGTGCGGCGCTCTTCCAGTGGTGCATCATCGAGAAACGCGTAGGGCGCGGCATTGAGAATTTCGCTGGCCAGCGGGCTGGGCGCGGTGAGGTCGCGGGCGACGACGTTGATCGCGCCCGATTCCAGACCCTGCAGAATATGCAGCAGGCCATCCACATCCATCGCCTCGCGCAGGCAATCGTGCAGGGTCTGGTTGACCAGCGGGTGATCGGGAATCTGCCGCTCGCCGACAATGTTTTCCAGGCAGGCGACCTGATCGGGAAAGACCGTGGCAAGCAGGTCTTCGCTTTTCATGCGTTGCAGTTGCGCGGGAACCTTCTTGCCGCCGGCGTAGCGCGGCAGCGCTAGCGCGGTGACCGCGTTCCAGCGCCAACGCACCGGGAACAGCGGCGCATCCAGCAGCGCCTGCACCAGGACCTGCTCGGCGCTGCTGCTATGCAGATAACGTGCAACTTCTTCCAACGGGAAACTGTGGCTGGTGGACAGCGACAGCACGATGGCGTTTTCGGTGGCCGCGGCCTGCAGTTCGAAATTGAACTGACGGCAGAACCGCTTGCGCAGGGCCAGACCCCAGGCGCGGTTGATGCGGCTGCCCCAAGGGGTATGGATCACCAATTGGGTGCCGCCGGATTCATCGAAGAAACGCTCGAACACCAGGGTGGATTGGGTCGGCAGCACGCCCAGCGCGGCCTTGGCCTTGGCCAGATATTCCACGATCTGTTGCGCGGCGGATTCAGTCAGGCCGAGTGCTTCGCGCAGCCAGTCGAACGCCGCCTGCACGCCGCCGGCATCGATGCGCGCGACGATCTCTTCGCGCAAGCGCGATACACCCAGCGACAGTTCGTTGCTGCGTCCCGGTGCTTCGCCCAGCCAGAACGGAATGCTGGGCGGCGCGCCTTGCGCATCTTCCACGCGTACGCGATCACGCTCCACGCGCAGGATGCGATAGCTGGTGTTGCCGAGCTGGAAGATGTCGCCGGCCATGCTTTCGATGGCGAAATCTTCATTCACGGTGCCGACGATGGTCGCTTGTGGCTCAAGCACCACCAGATAGTCAGCGGTATCAGGAATGGTGCCGCCGGACGTCACGGCGGTAAGCCGCGCGCCGCGGCGCGCACGCAGTTCATGATGCACGGCATCGCGATGGACGTAGGCGGCGCGGGCGCCACGGCGCGTGGTGAAGCCATCGGCCAGCATGCGCACAATGGCATTGAATGATTCGCGCGGCAGCGTGCGGTAGGGGTAGGCGCGGCGCACCAGATCGAACAGCGCGTCTTCATCCCATTCGGCGCAGGCGACCTCGGCGACGATTTGCTGGGCGAGCACGTCAAGCGGCTGCGGCGGTTGCACCAGGGTGTCGAGTTCGCCGCGACGCACACAGTCGAGCAAGGCGGCGCATTCGATCAGATCATCACGACTGCTCGGAAACAGCCGTGCCTTCGGCGTGCCGTTGACCGCGTGGCCCGAACGGCCGGCGCGTTGCAGAAACGCGGCAATCGAGCGTGGCGAGGACAGCTGGCAGACCAGATCCACATCGCCGATGTCGATGCCCAATTCCAGCGACGCCGTGGCAATCAGTACCTTCAGCTCGCCGCGTTTCAGGCGTTGCTCGGCATCCAGTCGCTGTTCCTTGGCGAGACTGCCGTGGTGCGCGGCGACGGCTTCGTGGCCCAGGCGTTCGGAAAGATGTCGTGCGACGCGTTCGGCCATGCGGCGCGTGTTGACGAATACCAGGGTGGTGCGGTGCTGTTCCACCAGTTGGGTGAGGCGGTTGTAGACCAGCTCCCAGGTGTCGTTGGACATCACCGCTTCGAGCGGCACCGGGGGTACTTCGATGGCGAGATCGCGGGCGCGGGTGTGGCCGATGTCGATGATGACGCAGCTTTTCTCCCGCTCCTTTCTTGTCTCCCTCCCCCCCTCGGGGAGAGGGCTGGGGTGAGGGGCCGCTCTTGCGAAAAGGTCTGCTGTGAAAGGCTGTGGCTCTTTTGGGGTTTTTGGCGAGGTTGTCCCCTCACCCCAACCCTCTCCTCGCTCCTCAAAGCCGAGCACATCCATGTGCTCTCCCCGCGTGCCCCGGAGGGGAGAGGGAGCAAGGCCGTCGCCCTCGCCTACCAGAAACTTCGCAACGTCTTCGATCGGCTTCTGCGTCGCAGACAAACCAATACGCTGCAACGGCCTTTGGCAAAGCGCCTCAAGCCGCTCCAGGGTCAGCGACAGATGCGCACCACGCTTGCTGGCCGCAACCGCATGGATTTCATCAACGATCACGCTGCGCACGGACTTGAGCATCTCGCGCCCGGATAGCGAACCCATCAGCACGTACAGCGATTCCGGTGTGGTGACCAGGATGTGCGGTGGCACCTTGCGCATCAGGTTGCGCGCGGGTTGCGGGGTGTCGCCGGTGCGCACGGCGGTGCGGATGGGGGCGTCGGGCAGGTGGAGTTGTTCGAGTTGTGCGCGGATCCCTTCCAGGGGCGCTTCGAGATTGATGTGGATGTCGTTCGACAGCGCTTTCAGCGGCGACACGTACACCACGCGCGTTTCGTCCGGCAGCGTGCCGCCGCGCGCCACCGCTTCGCGCACCAGCGCATCGATGGCGGCGAGGAAGGCGGTCAGTGTCTTGCCCGAACCGGTCGGCGCCGCCACCAGGGTGTGCTGCCCTGCCCTGATCGCCGGCCACGCGCCGGTTTGCGCGGAGGTAGGCGCGGGGAACGTGGCTTCGAACCACGCGGAAACGGCGGGATGGAAATCGTGCAGCGGCATCGTCGATGGCCCGCGGTGGTGCGGGTGGGATTCGTCGATCATACATAGGGCCCGGTGGCAGCGCGGTAAAGGCCGGCCCCGGCGGCCTGCGTCCCGCCGCGCCGGCTACCGGCATGCTGCGGCGCGGGCGTCTCAGCCGATGAGACGCCCGCACCACCGCCCACTAAGCGCTTAGGGCGTTTGCTTGGCCATGGAGAGCCGCGGCATCGTGACGCCGCCATCGACGTCGGTGGACAGGCTTACCGCGCGCCAGCGCTCGGCGTCGGCACGGCGTGCCTCATCCGCCTGCTGGAAGAAATGCATCGCGTCGCTGCCCAGCAGCAGGTGTTCCGGCGGCGCGTCGTGTTCGGCCAGTTGCAGGATCACCTGGGCGACCTTGTCCGGATCGCCGGCTTCGCGGCCGACATAGTCGGCGAGCATCCGGTCCACCATGCCCACGGATGCTTCGTAGTCGGGCAACAGCTCCGGCACTGAGCCACGGGCGATGTCGCCCCAGCCAGTGCGCATGCCGCCCGGCTCGACCGAGGTGACTTTGACACCGAACGGTGCGGTTTCCTTGGCCAGCACTTCGGTGAAGCCGCCCACGGCCCATTTGGCAGCCTGATACGCGCTAAGCCCGGGCGTACCCATGCGGCCGCCCACCGAAGAGATCTGGATGATGTGGCCGGAACGCTGTTTGCGCATCACCGGCAGCGCGGCACGCGTGAGGTTCACGACGCCGTAGAGGTTGGTGTCGATTTGTGCGCGGAAATCCTCCGCCGTGGACTGCTCGAACGGCGTGACGTAGCCGAAGCCGGCGTTGTTGACCAGCACATCGAGACGGCCGAAGGCCGCTATCGCCGTGTCGACGGCGGCCTGCGCGGCGGCGGCATCGGTGACGTCGAGCGCAACCGTGCGGACGCGGTCGCCGTAGCGGGCAACCAGGTCTTGCAGCTTGTCCGGCTGGCGCGCGGTGGCGACCAGGCGGTGGCCGGCGGCCAGCACGGCCTCGGCAAGATGGCGGCCCAGGCCGCGGGCGCTACCGGTGATTAACCAGACTTTGGACATGATGTTCTCCTAGGGGATGTGAGTAGGGGTGTGGGTTTAAGTGAGTATGTACATACTCATTAATGGTTGAAAAAAATACGCTCAGTGCTTGGTAATGGCCGCCCAGAACGCTTCGAAACCCGCGTTCTTGTAGCGTTCGGCCAAGGCCGGTTCGCGCAGGATGAACTCCATGGTGGTTTCGGCCAGCGATCCCATGATCGCCCCGACGAAGGCCGGCGGCTGATCCCTCAAGACACCGACCGCCAGGCTTTCCTGCAGCATGGTGTTGACCCGGCTGAAGCCGGCCATGCCGGCCTCCTTGCTCTGCGGGCTGATCCGGTCCGACACGCTAAGTTGTGACATCGCCTTGCGTTTTTGCGGATGGGCGACGCCCCAGTCGACATAGCCGTTCCACACATGCCGGGCTTGCACCGCGATGCGCTCGGCGGCCGGAAAGCCGTCCAGCATGGCGTGGCGCAGATCGCTTTTCAGCTCCAGGTACAGCTGGTTGAGCAAGACATCCTTGTTCTCGAAATAGGTAAACAGGCTGCCTTCCGCCACCCCTGCCCGCTTGGCGATCCTGGCCGTCGGCGCGCTCACGCCCTGCTCGGCCACGATTTCCGTGGCGGCTTCCAGGATGGCGTTGCGCTTGTCTTCGCTGCGGGGACGGGCCACGGGTAGTTCACATAAATGAGCGTGTGCTCAATCATAGGGGCGGCCGTCACCCATCACAAGGGGCCTGCATGAGGTTATTTGCACTAGGCGACGCGCTGCCCGAAATACCGCGCCGGCGGATGCCCGAAACTGCGCCGGAACATCGCGATGAACGCGCTGGTGCTGGCATAGCCGAGGCTGTCGGCCACGGAAGCCACCGGAACGCCATCGGCCAGTTGCTCCAGTCCTTTGCTCAGGCGTGCCTGCTGCCGCCATTGCGCAAAGCTGAGTGCGGTTTCGGTGCGGAACAGGCGGCTGAGCGAACGCGGCGAAAGCCCGGCCCATATGGCCCACTCTTCCAGGCTGCGGTTGTCATGCGGTTGCTCGAGCACGGCGTGCGCGATGCGCAGCAGGCGGCGATCCAGTGGCATGGGCAGGTGCAGCGGCTCATGGGTGGCATCGCGCATTTCATCCAGCAATACGGTCATAAGGCGCTCCTGCTGCGCATCGAGCTGGGCATTCCAGGTCCATGAGCTGGCGCGGTGAACCAGTTCGCGCAACAGCGAACTCACACCAATGACGCAGGGATGATCGGGCAGGCAATGGCTGATATCGGGAGCCAGGAACACGCCCCAGCCGCTCATGACACCACTGACGGTGACTTTGTGCATTTCACCGGCCGGCATCCAGCCGGCACGATGCGGCGGGAGCAGCCATGAGCCACGCGCGGTGTGCACATGAACCAGACCACTTTCGATGCACCAGAACTGGCCGCGCGTATGACTATGCCAATCGTAGGTATGCGTGTCCGGACTGTACTCGCCGGTGGCTTCGCCTTCACTCCAGTAGGCAATGATGGGTGGGCCATCGGCCTTGTCGATGTATTCGTAGAGTTCTTGCTTGGAGCCCGTCATGGCCGGATCTCGACATTTTTTGGCCAAATGACGTTATCAGCTTCGGTCGGGCTTTGCCTAAGCTTTTTCCTACCCGACCTTGGAGTCGGATCCCCGCCGCTGCCGCCGCTCGCGGTTTTCTGTTCAACCAGGCTCCAGAGTCGCGCCCATGGCGCGAAAGCCATCGCCTGGTCATGAAGTGTCTGTCATGGCCGGTCTCATTCGTCCGTCTTAATGAGCATCCCCCGGCCGCACTGCCATGTTGGTAAGAAAAGGAAAGCACATGTCCCCCATGCAATTGGTATCCCTGAAGCCCCAGGTCTCCAAGACGCCGTTGGAGACCTTCGTTGCCTGCGCCCATCAGATGCTGGATCCGGCTACGCCGGAGCCTTTGCGCCGCGCGATGGAACCGCGCTTGCTGGCCCAGTTGCCGGCGTTGCGGGCGTTGGGCGTATTCGAGCTGTTCGAAGTGCGCGATCCGGCCTTGCGGGCCTGGCTGAGCGACGAGCTGGACGAGCTGACCGGTAGATCTCGCAAATAGTCGAAATAATACATTTCTGTCCATTTGCTGAAACAAAAGATGTTCAAACGATATTTGCCTTGACAAATATTTTAGGGCGCAATAACGTGCGCGCCCATGGACACCGAACCGCTCATTACCCCGACCAGCCAGGAAAGCCTTGGCGTGCTGATCGGCCTCGTTCGCGTGGAGCTGGTACGCGGCATCGAGGCGGAAATCGCGGCCAAGGGCCTCGATCTGCGCTTCACCCAGTTCCTGATCATCAAGCGGCTGATTGCACTAGGTCCCATGACGGCGACCGAACTGGCCCGGGCCGTGGAGTTGGACGGCGGCGCCATGACGCGGCAGCTGGACCAACTGGAGGGCAGGGGCCTGCTACGCCGATTGCCGCACGAACAGGACCGGCGCGCGCTGCGTATCGAGCTCACCCAGGCCGGCGCCGATTTATGGCAGCAACTGACCCGCTGCAATGACCGCGTGTTGGAAGCAGCGCAACGCTCGTTGACGGAAACCGAAAGCAATCAATTGCACGATTACCTGGCACGTGTCCTACGGGCGCTTCGCGACAAGAACTGATCAGCAATCAGGCAGGCGGTCATCGCCTGTCGATGTGGACTACGGACAGTCCGCTGCGAACCGGGCGCACAAAGTGCCCGATTCGCCGGAGCCGGATTTGGACATGTGCCGAATCCGGTGCGTTGGGGAAGGGCGGGAATGCCCTTGCTCAACACCTTAGCTAAAAAATTCATCGAGACTTGAAAGCCATGCGTCTGCATATTCTTGCGGTTGCTGTTGGACTGGTGCTCGCGCTGGCAGGTTGCGCCACCAGCGGCGGCATTCATCCGGACGGCACGCTGACCGACTCCTCTTCGCTCAAGGCAGACCGCAGCCTGGCGAAGGTGCAGGTGTCCCAGGCAGCCTGGCCGAAGGACGATTGGTGGACCGGACTGGGCGATCCCCAGCTCAATGCACTGATCGCCGAGGCGCTGCACGACAATCCGACACTCGCCGTCGCCGATGCGCGTGCGCGTGGCGCGCAGGCCGCGGCCAACGCGGCTGATGCCGCGCGTGATCCGAATGTCGGCGTGGGTGGCAGCGTTGCCGAAACACGCATTCCGACGACCATTCCCGTGCTGGGCACCGGACACACGGTGGCGGCCAAATACGTGTATGGCAGCTTCAAGTGGGATCTGGACCTGTGGGGCGGCCAGCGCGCCGCGTGGGAGGCCGCCCTTGGCCAGCTGCGCGCCGCGCAAGTGGATGCGCAGGCCGCGCGCATCGAACTGTCGACCAACGTCGCGCGGGCGTATGTGCAACTCAGCTACGCCTACGTGCAGCAGGATGTGGCGACTGCCGAACTGCATCGCGCGACCGAAGCGCGCGACCTGACTCGTCAGCGCGTCGCTGCAGGCATCGATAACCAAATCCAGCTCAAGCAAAGCGATTCCGAAGTCGCCAGTGCGCAAGGACAGAAGGCGCAGACTGATCGCGCGATCGATGCAGCGCGCTCGGCGTTGTCGGTGCTGCTCGGCAAGGGGCCGGATCGCGGTCTGGATATCAGCCGTCCGCAATTGCTGGCGCCGGGTGCGTTGATCGTGCCTCCGAATGTGCCGGTGGACATGGTCGGCCACCGCGCCGATCTCGTTGCCGCTCGCTGGCGCGTCGAGGCGGCAAGCAAGGACATCAAGTCGGCCAAGACCGAGTTCCTGCCTAATGTGAACATCAGTGCGCTGGCGGGCCTGATCGGCCTGGGCGGCGGCAATCTGTTCCAGCTGCCCAACCGCTTCTACGATGTTGCACCCGCCATCAGCCTGCCGATCTTCGACGGCGGCCGCCGCCGCGCCAACCTGAGCAGCAAGGACGCGCAATACGATCTGGCCGTTGCGCAGTACAACCAGACGCTGGTGTCGGCGGTGAACGAAATCTCCGACGACTACGACGCGCTCAACTCGTTGAAAGTGCAGATCGAAGCGCAGCAGCGTGCGCTGGATGCGGCCAGCGACGCGTGGAATCTGTCCGAGCAGCGTTACAAGTCGGGCATCGGCAGTTATCTGGAAGCGCTTAGCGTGCGCCAGGAATTGCTGGCCGCCGAGCAGCGCATGGCGTCACTGCATGCACAGCAGGCCGATCTCAATGTGCAACTAATTCAGGCGCTCGGCGGCGGCTTCCGCCCGCAAGCCGACACCCAACTCTCCTCCAATAATTAATCGCTTCTGAGGCAGCCCCATGTCCAGTCCGAACCCCAACACCGCCGATACGTCAGCAGTCCAGGCGCCTCCGGCCAACAACAAGCGCGGCTTCCTGATGCGGCTATTGCTCATCGTGCTTGTCGTCGTGGCCATTGCCTGGACCGCGTGGTACTTCCTGGTCGGCCGCTGGTACGAAGGCACCGACGATGCCTACGTCAACGGCAACATCGTGCAGATCACCCCGCGCATCGCCGGCACGGTAATCAGCATTCGCGCTGACGACGGCGATCTGGTGAAGCAGGGCGACGTGATGGTGCGGCTCGACAAGTCCGATGCGGACGTCGCACTGCAGCGCGCCGCTGCCAATCTCGGCACCACCGTCCGCCGTGTGCGCGGCCTGTACAGCACGGTTTCCGGCGCGCAAGCGCAGCTGGCGGTGCAGAAGGTCAACCTGCAAAAGGCGCAGGCCGACTACAACCGCCGCCGTGATCTGGCCAAGACCGGTGCCATCTCGGCGGAAGAGCTCGCGCACGCACGCGATGCGCTCAACGCGGCGCAGAATGCGTTCGACAACGCGCAGCAGCAGTTGCAGACCAACAAGGTGCTGGTGGACGACACCGTCGTCGCTTCGCATCCCGATGTGAAAGCCGCTGCTGCGCAGTACCGCGCTGCGTACCTGGATGATGTGCACACCTCCATTCTCGCGCCGGTGACCGGTTATGTCGCCAAGCGCACGGTGCAGGTAGGTCAGCGCGTGCAGCCGGGCGCTGCCTTGATGGCGGTGGTGCCGCTGCATGAAGTGTGGGTGGATGCCAACTTCAAGGAAACGCAGCTCACCGACATGCGCATCGGTCAGCCGGTGGAAGTGACCTCCGACGTCTATGGCGGCGCCGTGAAGTACAAGGCCGAGGTGGAGAGCCTGGGCGTGGGCACGGGCAGTGCGTTCTCGCTGCTGCCGGCGCAAAACGCCACGGGCAACTGGATCAAGATCGTGCAGCGTATTCCGGTGCGCGTGGTGTTCACCGATCCGTCCCAGCTCGACAAGTATCCGCTGCGCATCGGCATGTCGCTCGATGTCGACGTAGACCTGCACAACCAGAACGGCCTGATGCTGTCGCAGACGCCACGTACCGAAGCGCGCTTCAGCACCGACGTCTTCGACCATGAACTCGCCGATGCGAACGCGAAGATCGAGCAGATCATTCACCAGAACATGGGGAGCTGAGGACAGTCGTGCATGGAGAGCTTGAAACGTGAGGAAGGCCGCGCGTCTCTACGGCACTCCCCGCGCTCGCCAAACTCGCACGTTGACCAGGCGAAGAGCAGAGAAATGACCAAAACCACCCTCTTGCCACGCTCTTTTCTCACTCCTCACTCCTCTCCACTCACTCCTAGCATATGAACAGCCATTTCCGTCCACCCAACCTGGTCCTCGCGACAATCGGTTTGTCGCTGGCCACGTTCATGCAGGTGCTGGACACCACCATCGCCAACGTGTCGTTGCCGACGATCGCCGGCAACCTGGGCGTGAGCCAGGATCAGAGCACCTGGGTGATTACGTCGTTCGCGGTGAGCAACGCGATCGCGTTGCCGCTCACCGGCTTTCTCACGCGCCGTTTCGGTGAAGTGAAGCTGTTCGTGTGGGCGACGCTGTTGTTCTCGCTGGCTTCGCTCCTGTGCGGTATCGCCCAGAGCATGAACATGCTGATCCTGTTCCGCACCATCCAGGGTGCGGTGGCAGGTCCGATGTATCCGATCACGCAGGCCTTGCTGATTTCGATCTATCCACCCGCCAAACGAAGCATGGCACTGGCGCTGCTGGCGATGGTGACGGTAGTGGCGCCGATTGCCGGCCCGATTCTCGGCGGCTGGATTACCGACAATTACTCGTGGCCGTGGATCTTCTTCATCAACGTGCCGATCGGCATCTTCGCCAGCATGGTGGTGGCCAATCAGATGCGTCTGCGTGAAGTGGTCACGCAACGTCCCAAGATCGACTACGTTGGCCTGATCACGCTGGTGATCGGCGTGGGCGCCTTGCAGGTGGTGCTCGACAAGGGCAACGACGATGACTGGTTCAATTCCAACTTCATTCTGGGCACGGCGATCGTCTCGGCCATCGCGATCGTGATCTTCCTGATCTGGGAGCTGACCGACAAGGATCCGATCGTCGATCTGAAGCTGTTCCGCCATCGCAACTTCCGCATGGGCACCATCGCCCTGGTGCTGGCCTATGCGGCGTTCTTCGCGATCGGCCTGCTGGTGCCGCAATGGTTGCAGCTCAATCTGGGCTACACCGCCACCTGGGCCGGTTTCGCGACCGCGCCGCTGGGCGTATTGCCGGTGATGCTGACCTTTATCGTCGGCAAATACGCCACCCGTTTCGATCTGCGCCTGCTGACCAGCGGTGCGTTCGTGGTGATGGGCGCGACCTGCTTCCTGCGCTCGAACTTCTACATCGGCATCGACTTCGAGCACGTGGCGCTGGTGCAGCTGTTGCAAGGCCTGGGTGTCGCGTTCTTCTTCATGCCGGTGACGACCATCCTGCTGTCGGATCTGCAGCCGCATGAAATCGCCGCGGGTGGTGGCCTGGCGACCTTCCTGCGTACGGTAGGCGCGAGTTTCTCCGCATCGCTCACCACCTTCCTGTGGCAGCACCGCGGCATCGTGCATCACGAGCAATTGGCCGAGCAGATCACGCCCTACAACCCGCTGCTGCAGCAGGGCATCGCCCAGACCGGCGATTCGCCCAGCGTGTGGGCGGCGCTGAATCAGACGATCACCTTGCAGGGCCTGCAGATCTCCTTCAATGAAGTCTTCTTCATGCTGGGCTGGATCTTCCTGTCACTGATCGTGGTGATCTGGATGGCCAAACCCCCGTTCGCGGCCAAGGCGGGTGCGGGCGCCGGCGGACACTGAGCAAAGTGGTTTCAAATCCCGCATACGACAACGGCCCCGATTGGGGCCGTTGTTTTATGTGCAGCAGAAGAACGGCGAATCAGAACCCGATACCGGCGACCACCATCGTTTCACCACGGTTCGGCTCGTGCAGGCTGCCGTTGGAAATATGGCGAATGCCCAGGCTCCAGTGATTGCCCTGGTAGCCCACCGTGGTGACGAATTCGTAGTGGGTACTCAAAGCCTGCGTGCTGTCGCTATTGAAGGCCGGCTGGAAGCTGAGGAAGAACGGCTGATACCAGGCGCCGGTCGGGCCGTAGTGGAGGCGTGCACCGCCAGCCAGGATGAAGGTGTCGTGGCGTGTGGTGGGATTGTCGTTGTTGAACTCGGCAACCTTGCTGCCCGTGCGGCCACCGATCCAGCCAGCCGTGACATCCGGCGACCAGGTGAAATTGCTGCTGCCGATCTGGTACGGGTCGAAGATGACTTCGCCGAATGCAACCGGCGTGCTGTAGTTGTTGGACGGGTTACCCATGTAGCTGACGCCGCCCTGCAGTTCGAAGCGTGCGGCCATGGCAGGAAATGCCGGAAGGGTGCACAACAACACGGCTGCCAGACCGCGGGTGAGTGGATGAATGCGCATTCGAAATACCTGTGGGGAAGAGGTGGTATGCCGTTTATGTACTTAAAAGTTTACAAATGATTAAGCCGCGTGGCTAGCCACATTTATGTCACTTCCGACAAGTCGGCGTATTCCCCAAAAGGGTAAGTCCAAAACGACAGCCACACGTAAGCTTCGGCTTACAGCGCGTAATGCCGCTACATATTTACCTAAACCGCATTTTGGCGACACCCCGGCTGGCGCCTGAGCGTACCTTTCTATCGGATCACTCCTCACCAGCCGCTCAAGAGTGTTTATGGCGGTGATGGAGGTCCGGATAGTGCGGGTGGCTATGCCGGAGCGGCTCATGGGTATGCGGATGCGTGTGCGGTTCTTTTCCGTCCCAGGGAAAATCATGAGTGTGCTGATGATGCTCATCGTGGCGATGACGATGGCTATGGGTGATCGCCTCATGCACATGTTCGTGCTCGTGGCGCTCGCTGATATGCAGCCATACGCCGACCACCATCAACGCTCCGGCCAGCCAGAAGCTGGTGCCGGGATGTTCGCCGAACAGCCATAGCGCCACGCATGCGCCCAGGAACGGTGCGGTCGAAAAATAGGCGCTGGTGCGCGCGGTGCCGAGCGAGCGCAGGGCCAGCACGAACAGCACCAGGCTGACGCCGTAGCCGGCCAATCCGAGCAAGCCGGCCGCAATCAGCCTGAACGGGGCAGGGAAGTGATAGCCGGCGGCGACCGCGATACCGATGTTGATGCATCCGGCCACGGCCCCTTTGAGGCCGGCGATCTGGACCGGATCGCTCCCCGAAATCGGGCGAGTAAAGTTGTTGTCGATCGCCCAGCAAAGACATGCGCCCACAATGGCGATCGCGCCGAATCCGGCGCCGCCAAAACCAATGCGTTGCACGGAAAGCAGGCCGCCGCCCGCCACGATCGCCAGCATTCCGAGCAAAACGCGGTGGTCGACATTCTCGCGAAACACCACCCAGGCCAGCACTGCGGTGAGCACGCTCTCCATGTTCAGCAGCAAGGATGCCGAGGAGGCGGGTGTATGCGTCAGGCCGAACATCAGCAATAACGGCCCAAGTATGCCGCCGAACAACACGGCGCCCGCGAGCCAGGGGAGGTCGCGCGGTACTAACGCTGCTTCGTGTGACTCCCCCGCGTTGACGCGACGCCATAGCCACCACAGCAGCAGGCCGGCGCCGGACCCCGCGTACAGCAGACCGGCGAGCATCCCCGGCGCGATGTCGCCCAGCAGTAACTTTGCCAGCGGCGTACTTACCCCGAACAGCGCCGCCGCCAGCAGCGCCTGCGCGATGCCTTTGGCGTAGCTAGGCGGCGCCGAGTTCACGGGCGGCAGCCTGTTTGGACGCCAGACACTGCGCAATCTCCAGAAAGGCATTGACCATCGGATCAGTCGTATCGCGGCGGAAAATCGCCCACACTGCGGTCGCGGCCTCCATATCCGCCACCGGCCGGTACACCACGTTTTCCACCATCATCCGTTGCACCGAGCCAGGCAGGACGGCGACGCCGAAACCACCGGAGATCAGGCCGATGATGGTGGGTAATTCACGCACTTCATAAAGAATGCGCGGACTGAAACCGGCCTTCGTGCACAGTGCGATCACCTGGTCGTAAAACCTCACGCCCAGATGGCGCTGATAGAAGATGAAATCCTCGTTGGCCAATTCACTGACATGAATGGGCCCGGTCTTGGCGGCCAGCGGATTGCTCGCATGCAGGACGACGGTCAGTGAATCCTTGAACAGCTCGATGGCGCGCAGGCTGTCGGGCAAGGCATCCGGCCGGATCACGCCGATGTCGATGATGCCTTGTTCAAGCGCCTCGACCTGGTGCGAGGTGGGCATCTCATGGATCAGTAGACGCACATCCGGCAGGCGTTCGCGAAACCGGGCCAGCACCCGGGGAACGACAAACGTGAATGGACCGGAAGACATCAGGCCCAGATGCAGCTCGCCCAGTTCGCCGCGCTGGGAACGCGCCACCGATTCGGCGGCTCTTTCCGCCTGCGCAAGGATGCCTTTCGCACGCGGCAACAATGCATTTCCCGCATGGCTCAACACGATGCCACGCCCCTTGCGTTCGAACAGCTTGGCGCCCAGGCGCAGCTCAAGTGCATGAATTTGCTGGCTAAGTGGGGGCTGCGAAATGCCCAGTCGCTCTGCCGCCCGCCCAAAATGGAGCTCGTCGGCGACGGTGACGAAATATTTCAGATGCCGAAGTTCCAGGTATTCATTCGTCATGTGTATCGAGCCATTCGCCTTGCTGTATCGATCTTAGCAAGTCTCGTTACTAACATTTACGAAGGCCGAAGCTTATCCCCAAGCTCCGGCCATTTTTTGTTTCCGCAAGTTTGCTTGTAAGCAGAGCATGCGGTCCCTCGCGGCGTCCGCAATAAGGTTCCGTACGCATGATTGCCACGTGATGCGGCATGCGGCCTAGGTGCTCCGCCCCCACTCCCTGGAGTACATCCACATGCAGAGGATTGTACGGCTCGCTCTGGAGCGGCCTTATACCTTTGTCGTTCTCGCGCTGCTGATCCTGATTGCCGGACCGCTGGCCGCGCTGCGTACGCCTACCGACATTTTCCCGGATATTAAAATTCCGGTGATCGCGGTGGTGTGGCAGTACACCGGCCTGCCGCCGGACCAGATGGCCGGGCGCATTGACTCCCCGTTCGAGCGCGTGCTGACCACCACGGTCAATGACGTCGAGCATATCGAAGGCAAATCGATCAACGGCTTCGGCATCATCAAGATCTTCTTTCAGCCGGGTGTCAACATCGCGACCGCCAATGCACAGGTGACGGCGGTGTCGCAGACGATCCTCAAGCAGCTGCCGCCGGGCGCGACACCGCCGTTGATTCTCAACTACAACGCATCGACCGTACCGATCCTGCAATTGGCGCTGTCGGGTAATGGCCTGAGCGAACAGAACCTCGGCGACCTGGGCCTCAACATCCTGCGTCCGCAACTTGTTTCGGTGGCTGGCGCGGCGATTCCGTATCCCTACGGCGGCAAGACCCGCCAGGTGCAGATTGACGTCGATTCCAGCGCGCTACAGGCGCGTGGCCTGTCCGCACAAGACGTGGCCGACGCATTGGCGGCGCAGAACCTGATCGTTCCGGTGGGTACCGAGAAGATCGGCAAATTCGAATACACACTCAACCTCAATAACGCGCCATCGGACATCAAGGAGCTCGGCAACCTGCCGATCAAGCAGGTCAACGGCACCACCATCTACATTCGCGACGTCGCCCATGTGCGCGACGGCGCGCCACCGCAGACCAATGTCGTGCACGTGGACGGTCACCGCTCGGTGCTGTTGAGCGTGCTCAAGAACGGCTCCGCCTCCACCTTGGATATCGTGGCCGGCATCAAGCAGCGCCTGGTCGATAGCAAGGGCACCTTGCCGGACAACCTCAAGGTCACCCCGATCGGAGACCAGTCGATCTTCGTACGCGCCGCCATCAGCGGGGTGGCACGCGAAGGCATCATCGCGGCGGCACTCACCAGCCTGATGATCCTGCTGTTCCTTGGCAGCTGGCGCTCGACGCTGATCATCGCCACCTCGATCCCGTTGGCCGTGCTCGGCGCCATCGCTTTGCTGTCGGCGTTCGGCGAGACGATGAACATCATGACGCTGGGTGGTCTGTCGCTGGCGGTGGGCATCCTGGTGGACGACGCCACGGTAGCCATCGAGAACATCAACCGGCATCTCGAACTCGGCAAGGATGTGGAAACCGCGATCGTCAACGGCATGCAGGAGATCATCACGCCGGCCTTCGTATCGCTGCTGTGTATCTGCATTGTGTTCGTGCCGATGTTCTTCCTCCCGGGCGTGGCGCGCTTCCTGTTCGTGCCGATGGCCGAATCGGTCATGTTTGCGATGGTCTGTTCGTTCATCCTCTCGCAAACCCTGGTGCCGACGATGGCGAACTATCTGCTGAAGGCACATGGGCCGGATGCGGGTGATCACACCGCCCCGTCCGTGCCGTCGAAGAATCCGCTAGTGCGTTTCCAGCGTGCCTTTGAAGTTCGCTTCGAACGCGTTCGTGCGACCTACCACGGCGTGCTCGACATGGCGATCACGCATCGCAAACCATTTGTGGTCGGCTTCCTGTCGTTTGTGCTGGTGTCGTTCCTGCTGGTGCCGTTCCTGGGACGCAATTTCTTCCCGGATGTGGATGGCGGCCAGATCCTGATGCACGTGCGGGCGCAGGTTGGTACGCGCATTGAAGACACCTCGAACCTGTTCGGCGACATCGAGCAGACGGTGCGGGGGGTGATTCCGCCGCAAGACCTGGGCACGGTGGTGGACAACATCGGCCTGTCGAACAGCGGCATCAACACCACTTACAACAACACCGGCTTGATTGGCGAACAGGATGGCGATATCCAGATCGCCCTCAACGAAGGCCATCGCCCGACCGCGCAATACGTGCGCCAGCTGCGCGAGCTGCTGCCGCGCAAGTACCCAGGCGTCACGTTCTCGTTCCCGCCGGCGGACATTGTCAGCCAGATCCTGAACTTTGGTTCGCCTGCGCCGATCGATTTGCAGATCCGCAGTCCCAACCTGTCGGCCAACTTTGTCTACGCCAACACCTTGCTGAACAAGATCAGGCAGATCCCTGGCGTGGTCGACGCGCGTATCCAGGAATCGCAGGCCAGTCCGGCGTTCGATGTCAACGTGGATCGTACCCAGGCGCAGCTCCTGGGCATCACCGAGGGTGACATCACCAACAGCCTGGTGGTGAACCTTGCCGGCTCCAGCCAGGTGGCGCCGACGTACTGGCTGAATCCCGCCAACGGCGTGTCGTATCCGATCGTGATGCAGACGCCGCAGTACGCGCTGGACAGTCTTGCGCAACTGCGCAACCTGCCGATCAGTGGCCCGAATGGTCAGTCGCAAGTGTTGGGTGGTGTGATCAGCCTCAAACGCAACGACATGAACGACGTGGTCGATCAATACGACATCCAGTCGTTGGTACAGATCTACGCCGCCACCCAGGGTCGCGATCTGGGTGCGGTGGCCGCTGATATACAGAAGTTGATCAACGACACCGCCAGTCAGCAGCCGAAGGGCTCGCACGTAGTGCTGCTGGGCCAGGTGCAGACCATGAACAGCGCCTTCTCCGGCCTGCTGTTCGGTCTGCTCGGCGCAGTGGTGCTGATCTACATGCTGATCGTGGTGAACTTCCAGTCGTGGAGCGATCCGTTCGTGATCATCACCGCGCTGCCCGCCGCATTGGCCGGCATCGTGTGGATGCTGTTCACCACGCACACGCCGCTGTCGGTGCCTGCCTTGACCGGCGCCATCATGTGCATGGGCGTGGCCACCGCCAACTCGATTCTGGTGGTGAGCTTCTGCCGCGAACGTCTGGCCGAGCACGGCAACGCCGCACTCGCCGCGCTCGAAGGCGGCTTCACCCGTTTCCGTCCCGTCTGCATGACCGCGCTGGCGATGATCATCGGCATGGTGCCGATGGCGCTTGGCCTGGGCGAGGGCGGCGAACAGAACGCCCCGCTCGGCCGCGCGGTGATCGGCGGTCTCCTTTTTGCCACCTGCGCCACCCTGCTGTTTGTGCCGGTGGTGTTCAGCATCGTCCATGCGCGTCACAGCCATGCCCCGAAAGAAGCCGACGCTTCCGGAGAACCAAGCTATGTCGTCTGAAACAACTATGCATCCGCCGAAGAGGCCATCCAAACGCGGCTTGCGCCTGTTCGGACTCGTGGCTTCCGCGGTCTTGATCGCGATCGTGGTGATCGGTCTGATCACGCGCGCCACGCAGGCGAGCAGCCTGAAAACCTGGACCGATGAACAGGCCATTCCCACCGTCAACGTGGTCGCGCCGGAGCCCGGAAAAGCCGGTCCTGTGCTCGATCTGCCCGGTCGCCTCGAAGCGTTCACGCGCGCGCCGATTTACGCGCAGGTGAGCGGCTATCTGAAAGACTGGAAGACGGATATCGGTGCGCACGTGAAAACCGGCGAACTGCTCGGCGAGATCGACACGCCGGAACTCGATCAGCAACTGGCGCAGGCGCGCGCGGATCTGGTCAGCGCGAAAGCCAATGCGAACCTCGCCGAGATCACCGCCAAGCGCTGGCAGGCCATGACCGGCACTGACTCCGTTGCGCAGCAGGACATCGATGAGCGCACCAGCGACTACACCGCCAAGGTCGCACTCGTGAGCGCCGCGCAAGCCAATGTCGATCGGCTGATCGCCACCAAGGCGTTCGCGCGACTCGTGGCGCCGTTCGATGGCGTAGTCACCGCACGCGACACCGACGTCGGAGCGCTGATCAACGCGGGCGGTGGCACCGGTCCGGAAATGTTCGTGGTGTCGGACATCCATCAGTTGCGCGTCTACGTGCAGGTGCCGCAGAGCGATGGCCCTTCGATCCGTCCAGGCAGCAGCGCCGTGCTGGTGGTGCCCGAATATCCGACGCGTGAATTCCACGCCAAAGTAGTGGCGACTTCGGATGCGGTGAATGCCAATTCCGGCACGACGCTGGTGCAGTTGCTGGTCGACAACGCCGATGGCGCGCTGATGCCGGGTGCGTTTGCTCACGTGCGCTTTAACCTGCCAGTCGACGCCGCCGCGTTGCGCGTGCCGGCCAGTGCGCTGATTTTCGACAACGCCGGGCTGCGCGTGGCGACTATTGGCGCAGGCGACAAGGTGGCCTTCAAGAAAGTGAGCATCCTCTACGACTTCGGCAAGTCGGTCGAAATCGGCTCGGGTCTGCAAGCCGGCGATCGCGTGATCGACAGCCCGCCGGACGGCATCAAGGACGGCGAAGCCGTGAAGATTGCCAGCGACGACGCTACGGCCAAGCCCCATGAAAAAGCTTGAGTTCTCCCTTGCGCTCGCCGTTGCCGCGGCGTTGAGTGCTTGCTCGCTCGCACCGGCGTACAAAGCTCCGGCGACACCCACGACGCCGGCCTACAGGGACGTGGGTCCGTGGGTGAGCGCACAGCCGAATGACCAATTGCCGCGCCAGGACTGGTGGCATCTCTACGGCGACGCCGAGCTTGATCAGTTGCAGACCCAACTGCTTGCCAACAATGCCACGCTTGCCGCTGCGTTCGCCCATTACACGCAGGCGCAGGCGTTCAGCGCGGAAGCACGTTCGGAGTTGTTCCCGCAGGTAGGCGCCGGTGCCAGCGGAGAGCGGGCCCGCGAATCGGATACGGCGCCGCCGGCGCGCAATCCCGCGGCACCCGCCGATTACAACGCTTACTCAGTGGGCGTGCAGGCCAGTTATGAAGTCGACCTGTGGGGTCGCGTACGCAACACGGTTGAAGCCGGGCGCGACAACGCGCTCGCGGCGCAGGCCGATCTCGCCTCGGCCCAGCTAAGCCTGCAGGCGCAACTTGCGGACAGCTACATGCAATTGCGCGGCTTCGACCAGCAGATCGCGTTGCTGCAGCAGACCATCGAGGCTTACCAAAAGGCACTGAAGCTTACGCAAACCCTGCATGCCGGAGGCATCGTGTCAGGCCTGGACGTATCGCGCGCACAGACGCAGTTGTCCGACGCGCGTTCGCAGTGGTCGCAGACGCTGGCGCAGCGCACGCTGATGCAGGACCAGATCGCGGTGCTGGTAGGCGCGAACGCGTCGACCTTTACCTTGCCGACGGAAACGGCGGCCATTCCGGTGCCGGTGATTCCGCTCGATGTACCTTCCAGCCTGTTGCAGCGTCGCCCGGACGTGGCCGCGGCGGAGCGCCGGGTCGCCGCTTCCAACGCAGGCATCGGCATTGCGCGCGCCGCCTGGTTCCCATCGTTGACGCTTAATGCGCAAGGCGGCTTCCAGAGCACCAGCTGGGCCAGCCTGTTCACTGCACCGAGCCGGGTCTGGTCGCTTGGCCCATCGTTGGCCTATGACCTGTTCGATGGCGGCTATCGCAAGGCCACCATCGTCGCGGCCAAGGCAAAGACCGATGAAGCCGGTGCGCAATATCGCGGCGTCGTACTTGCGGCGTTCCAGCAGGTACAGGACAACCTCGCCTTGCTCGATCATCTCGGCACGGCGAGCGTCGACCAGAAGGACGCATCGACTGCCGCGCAACGCGCGCTCGATTTGTCGATGACCCAATACAAGCATGGCGCCGTCAGCTACCTCGACGTGGTGCAGGCCCAAACCGTCGCCTTGCAGGAGCAGCGTGGCTTGCTGCAACTGGATACCCAGCGCCTGCAGGCCAGTGTGCAATTGATCCGCGCGATAGGCGGCGGCTGGTCGGTGGATCAGCTTGCGCGCAGGTAAATCCCGTGCGGAAATAGTCAGAACATCCAGGAATCCAACATGACAACGAAACCCGTTGCGGATACCAGTATCGAAAAAGATGGCGCCACCGATGCGCCTGCTTCACCCGGCAGCATGCATCGACCCAGCCACAGTGCGCTGGATACCGAAGACGTCGCGGCTCGCGATGAGGTGTCGCACGAAGCCGCGCTGCGCGATTCGGCACTCCGAGCTCCGCGCTAGAACGTCGTCGTCATAGCTCCCTCCTTGAATGAGAGGGAGCGAGCCAGTCATCGCTGCGGCGGCGAGCGATGATGCTAAAGCGTTGGTTCAAATCAAGTGTGAGGCAACCGGTGGCGAGTTCGCCAGGTCATCTCGCCCCACGGGCACGGGTTCAATCCGTGACGGTATCCGGGGGAAGCTGCTCGGGCAGCACAAACTGGAACCCGCGCTGCTCAAGGTCATTCAGGGTTTGATCGAGCACGGCGGCCGTGGTCGGCTTGTCATGCATCAGCAGGATGGACAGGTTGTCCGTGTCCCTGTTGCTCCAGAAGCGAATCTGTTCCGGCCTGGTTTGCCAACTGTCCTGGCTGTTGGCGTCCCACAGCATCTGCTGCATGCCGGACATTTCGGCGAAATGCTTCACATGTGCTGAAGTCATGCCAAATGGTGGGCGAAAATAAAACGGTCGATGGCCGGTCAGGCTGGCGATGCGCCGGCTGCATCCTTCTACCTGATCACGCAAGGCCCCATCTGACAATTCGCTCAGTCGCAGATGATCGAAACTGTGATTGCCGATGATATGGCCTTCATGTTCATAGACACCAAGCAAATGACTGGTCGTGTCGTTGATGTGATTGCAAACGAGGAAGAAGATGGCGTGTGCATGATGCCGATGCAGGACGCCGAGGATCTGTTCGTCCACGCCATGTCCGTACGGGCCGTCGTCAAAGGTCAACACAGCGTACTTGCGCCCAACCAGCCAATCGCTCGCCTTGCGCCAGGAATATTCGCCGATCGGCGTAAGGCCGCCCTGGGTCACGCGGTCGAGCACAAAGCGAGGCGGGGGTAGCCCGCGTCCAACCAGCGTCAGCGAGGAGGCCAGTAGCGCAAATAACGCGCAACCGACGATCACATGGCCGCGAGCCAATCGCAGTGGCCTGGTAAAAGTCTTTTGCAAGTTCATTTTCGCCTGATCCTCTAAAGCAGTGGCGGCTTATCGCTCCCGACCCCGCAACCGGGAAACCTGGCTGCGTGCAACGGAAGCGCCCCGCTCTCGCATGGATATGCAAGAGGCATTGGGGCTAATGCACGCGTCATGCCACGCGCAAATTCATCACATGGGCGGCTTGGACAGGCGAATCCAGCGTGTCGGGACGATCAGTCGCAAGTTTGTGACGTGGCACGGCAGCTTCGTGTCTTTTTGCGACAGACTTGAGCGCGAAGTTGGGGCGGCCGGATAGCAGAAGGCTTACGCGTGCCTGACGTGGTGCGCGTTTACTGGTGAGAGTGCGTTATCAGCAGCAGGGACGTCGTCTTCGATACCTGAATTGGTGGCATGCGGATCAACGCATCGCGCTACCGAATGTCAGATCCATCTGCAGCATCACCTCACGCCCGTAGATGTTGTAGTTCTCTACATTGAAATACGGATACACGCTGTAAGTGGGATCCACCGGCGGCATCTTGTTGGTGATGTTGTTCACCAGTGCGGACAGATCCAGCTGGCGGGTGAGGTGATAGCTCACGCTGCCGTTGAAAGTGATCCACGGCGGAAGCCGTCCGGCGCCGGGATAGGTCGCACCGTCGTTTTGCGCGATGTAATTCGGCGAAGGTCCATAGCGGTGTCCGTACACAGTGCCGGTCCATCGTCCGCCGGGGCTGTTCCAGGTCACGCTGCCGCTGAGAATGCTTTTGAATTCTTCGCTGTACTGTGGATCGGCCAGCTGATTGATGGGCGCTTGCCCGGGTGCGAGCTGGTATTCGTGCCTGAGCATATCGTTGTAATCCAGTTGCACGCTGAAACTGCCGATATGCCAAGGTGCGAAATGATAGTGCGCACTGCCGATGATGGACTCGGTCATTTCATCCGTGAGATTCGCGTAATACGTCGTAATCCCGGTGATGGTGCCATCGCCATCCTTTCCCGCACGTTGTACCTGACCGTCGACCGGATTGGTGATCGCCTGGCATTCCGCTGAATCGGGATTCAACTCGCCCAGCAAGCATTGCGCATCCGTCCGCATCAGCAAGTCCACGCTCTGCTGCACGACTTCGTCCCGAATCGCCAGATGCAGATAATCCAGGCTCACACTGAAACTATCGACAGGCGACCATACCGAACCCAGCGTCCAGCTTTCCGCCGTGGTGGGTTGCAGCGCGGGATTCGCCAAAGCCGTGCCTTTGACCTCGTACTGATCATCGGCGCCGCAGTTGTTGCTGTGATCTTTCGCGCATTGGTAGTAATCGATGATCTGCGTGTAGTAGCCGGTCGGTCCGAGAAAGATCGACGACAGATCCGGCGCCTTGAAGGACGTGGTGTAGTTGCCGCGAAACAGCAAGCCGTCAACCGGTCGGTATTCGAGGCCGGTTTTGTAGGTGAACTTATGGTTGTTGCTGCCCTCGTTCAGCGCGTAATGGTCGTATCGCCCCGACAGATCGAGCGTCAGCGGTTTCAGCAACGGCAGGTTTAGTTCAAAGGACGTCGCTGCATGTGCGCGCTGGCCGCCGCCGCCCGAGGCTGCATGATCGAACACCGCACCCTGCGTAAACAGTGGATTGACCGGCTCATACCATGCTTCATTGCCGCCTTCGATCAATGCTGCAAACCCCGCGTCGCCGCCGGGCAGGCCAAACAGCGAGGCATTGCTGAGCGTGGCGCGCGTGTCGTTGATCCAGGTATTGCTGAATTCGGGAACACCTTGGGAGAAGCTCGCATATTGCGCGGGTGAGACCGGCTCGAAGAACGCCGCGTAATCGGGGTTGTAGGTATTGAGCCTGGTGACCGGATCAACGCCCACCAGGGGCCCAAGGATGCTGTTGAAGTAGCTGTCGACCTGCGCCTTCATCAGCACCGGCTCCACTACCGTGGTGCGGTCACCGGTGCGCAGATAATAGATATCCCAATCCCAGTCCGACTCGCCCAACTGCCCGTTGGCGCCGAGATCGCCTTGATACAGCAAATCATTTTGCCGATACATCTGGCCGGCGAGGCCGCCGGGCATTTCCTCGGGTGCAAAGGTCTTGCCCAGGTAAAGAATATGGCCGGTTGTCGCATCTTCGATCAGGCCGTCCGGGTAATCAATGGATGCCCACTGAGCTGCACCCGGGAACCAGCTCTGCTGTTGCCAGTTCAACATGGTGTCGCTGTACAACTGGAGCTGTTCGCTGACCTGGTAGTCCAGCTTCAACATGCCGTCGTAGTTGCGTTCCTGGTTGCTATAGGTGACATC
This sequence comes from Dyella flava, assembly GCF_016904955.1. Taxonomy (GTDB): domain Bacteria; phylum Pseudomonadota; class Gammaproteobacteria; order Xanthomonadales; family Rhodanobacteraceae; genus Dyella_B; species Dyella_B flava. Next base: position 150,620 of record NZ_JADIKE010000029.1, read on the forward strand.
GCCCGCGGCCTTGTCCGAGCCGCAATAGTGACCGTACTGATCAGCATTGCTGCTGCTGACAAGTTGGGTGCTGCCGCCAAACAGATGAGTGTCGCAGCCGTTGGGCGGATTGAGGTAACCCAAGGGATAGCCGCTGCTGGTGCTGGCGGTGCCGTAGTCGTAGATGGCCGCTTGTACGGTGGGGGCGCCAACGCCCGCGGGGCCCGAATCGCTGCCCATCGTCAACGGACGCTGATAGCCCCAGATCGGCGACGCATTGTCGAACTCGCCCGCTGCAAGCAGGCGCAGCTTGCCGGTGGTGTGGCCGTAGGCAAAGCTCAGGCGCTGATTGGCGCCGCCGCCATCGGAATAATTTCCCGTGCGCAGCGACAGGTCGCCGCCGTCCATCTGCGACTTGGTGACGATATTGATCACACCACCAATCGCCTGTGAACCATAGATCGATGAAGCACCGCCCGGCATCACATCGATATGATCGACGATAGCTACCGGCAGGTTGGCGACGCTGGTGACGTTGAGGGCGCCGTTATACAGAGGGCCAAAATCGGCCAGTTGCTTGCCATCAATCAGGATCAGCGTGAGCTGGGGACTGAGGCCGAACAGGCTGATCGGCTGCGCGCCCTGGGTAAACGTGCCCGCGGCCTGCGGCCCTTGGACAGAGCCGGTCGCCAGCACCGAATTCAGCAGCACATCCGCGATGCTGTTGAAGCCGCGCGCTTTGATGTCTTCGGCGGTAATCGTGTAGGTGGGCGTGGCGGTCTGGATGGCGGCATTGCTGATCAGCGAGCCACTGACACTCACCGTGCGCAAGGTTTTCGCCGGCGCCGCTGACACGTCGGCTGCCGGCGGCGCGGCCGGGACAGGCTGGAGCGCCGGTAGCGGTTTCAGGACGAAGGTGGTGTCGTTCACCGCCTTCCAGGTCAATCCGGTGCCGGCCAGCAATTGCCGCAATGCTTCCGCGGGGGTGAAGCGCCCGGAGACGCCGCGCGTGGTTTTGCCTGTGGCGAGTTCCGGTGAGTAAACCAGCTGCACATTGCTCTGCGCAGCGAAGGTGTCCAAGGCGTTGCCGAGGTTGCCGGATGCGATCGTATAAAGCTGCGATGCAAGCGTGCTTGCATCGGCCAGGCAGGGAAAGCCCAGGATCAAGCCGGCACAACCCAGTGCCGTGCTCATGAGGTGCAGGTGCATGATGGCACGACGAAGCAGAAAGCCAGACGCTGCCGGGCGCACGGATTTACGCGAGCAAATCCATGCACGCTTTCGCCGAGCACCTCCCCCCATCCCCGTCTTGCGCCTCCCTCTTTCCCCCAAAGCGTTCAGTGATGCCGGCTATCGTGCCGGCTTCTCGGGATCATAGGGCATGACCGGGTCCATATCCGAAGCCGGAACAAAGAGCCAGATGGCATAAGACAAATGGAGCCAAGGCAGGGCCTGAATCAGGCGCGTTCAGCGATTGCGCAGCAGTTCGATCTGCGTGGCGCTGATCCGCCTGGCGTGAATCGGCCAGCCCTGTTGCAACAACAGCAACAAGGTCTGCTGGTCGTTGGTACGGAAAACGCCGCTGATGTGAACGTCCTGCAAGCTCGGATCGCCAATCTGCAGCTTGGTATCACTGTAGCGATTCATTTCGGCAATCAGCGCGGGCAGGCGCCAGTCATGCACGAACAGCTTGCCTTGCGTCCATCCCTGCGCCTGTTGCAGGTCGATCGGATGCACCGGCGTGATATGTCCGCTTTGGTCATACGTCAGCGCCTGGCCAGCCACCAGAGATGCATCCTGCGTAGCGCCGTCCGGCGATTGGGCCGCGATGGCGAGCTTGCCCTTCAGCAGGGCGACATCCGTGGCCTGGTCATCAAGACGGACCTGGAACTGCGTGCCAACCGCCGTCACCGTGCCGGATCCCGCATGCACCACAAACGGCCAGGCATGATTGCCCTGCACCGTGAATTGCGCCTGCCCATGCAACAGATCCACACGGCGCGTGCGTTCGCTATAACGCACCACGACCTTGCTATCCGTATCGAGCAGGATGGATGAACCATCCGCAAGCTTCACAGCCTGCTGCTGACCGGCTGCCGTGGTGTAGGCGATTCCGGCGGGATCGGCCGGTGGCGCCAGCCAGCGCGGCACGATCGCCAACGCCAGCAGCGCGGCCAGTCCGACAGCGAAGGTCGGGATAAGCCAGCGTTTGGGCGAGCGGACGGAGGGCTCCCGAAGCAGGGCGCGACTCGCGGCCGCCATGACGGCTGGATCTTTCAGCGCATCCTTGCTCTGCTTCCACAGCTGTTCGATGTCCCGGTAAGCCGCCGCATGCGCCGGATCCGCCGCAAGCCAGCGCTCGAACGCGGCGCGCGCATCGGCGGGACAGTCTGGCTCGAGCAGGTGCACAAACCACCGCTCGGCCTCGTCGTATATGCCGAGCTCCGTTGCCACGTCTGTGTCGCGCCTGTCCATGACCATTACAACGTATCCTTGGACGAATCGCCTACCTTGCGCCGCAGCTGGGCCAGCGCGGTAGCAAGATGCTTTTCCACCATCTTTACGGAAATGCCGCAGTGTTCGGCAATCTGCGCATGGCTCATGTCATGGGCGCGCTTGAGCAGGTACACGCGCTGGCATTTCGGCGGCAACTCCAGAATGGCCTTGGAAAGGCGGGTGACCTGCTGGTCGTAGGCGGCGCGCTGTTCGGGCGTGTGCTCGCTGGCCGCGATGTCCAGCCCATCCAGCGCCACGTGCTCCTTGCGGCGATGGGTCAGGGAGGCCCGGAACTGATCGTGTGCCACGTTGACGGCAATCCGGTAAAGCAACTGCTTCCAGGCTGAAGGCGGTTCGGACTCGCGATAGCGAAGCAGCTTGGTCATGCTCTCCTGCGCCGCATCTTCAGCATCCTGCTCGGACGCGGTGCGCGTGCGCAGAAACTGCACCAGGCCGCGAAACTGGCTACGGATAAAGGCATCAAAGCTTTGCGCATCCGCGCGTGCATCAATGGCCGGGATTTCCGGCAACGGAACGATCGACGCACTCTCCCGCTTGTTATCCATCCCCTGCTTTTCACCCACCCCACACCCGGTCGAATGTGCAGCAAATGTGAGCAACATGCAACGAATCTGCAATCAAACGGTGAGTGCAGCGGAGTGGTCTGCAAAAGGTCGGGTCAGGCGCGTCAGCTTTTCGTAAGCGTGGCGCGCGTTCTTTTTTTCCTTTTGGTAAAGCCTCGGGTGGCCAGGTCCCGCAAGCTGGGCTGCCGGCACTTGCGGCACGCTATTCCGGCGCAGGGAACCAGATTCGGTCAGATCCGAGGTCTCAGGAAGGCGGCTGGATCACGCGGCCTCGATGCGCGGGCGATGGGGGTGCCGCAAAGCAACATCCCCGTATCGGACGATGCCCAGGTAAATTTCGACGTTCCCAACAATGCAAATTTCAAGTATTAGTGCGATCTTATTCGTTTCGCACTTTACCCCTAAGGAACCACCATGCGTATCAACCCAACCCTCATGGCTCTTGCGGTCGCCGCCCTGGTGGGCGTACCGAGCGCCGCGGTACACGCTCAGACCGGCGGCGGCGACAGCGCACCGCTGAATGGTCCGGTCGTGCCGGGCGTCTGCTACCTGTCGCGTGAGCAGATCTTTGCCCAGGCCAAGGTCGGCCAGGCGGCCAGTCTGCGTCTGCGGCAGTTGGCCGAGCAGGCACAGAGCGAGGTCGATGCGGAGCGCAAGCCGATCGACGCCGACGTGCAGGCGTATCGCGCGAAGGCTTCCTCGCTGACCGCCGAACAGCGTCAGTCGCAGGAGCAGGCCTTGTCGCAGCGCCTGCAGGGTGTGCAGGCCGATCAGCAGACCAAGGCGCGGCAGTTGCAGGCAACGCAGGCCAAGGCTTTGCAGCAGATTGCCGGGGAAGCACAGCCGGTCATCGCGAGCGTCTACAGCAGCAGGAAGTGCGGCGTGTTGTTCGATCGCAACGCGGTGCTTGGCGGCAACATGACCAACGACCTGACGACCGCCGTGATCGCGGGCCTGGACGCCAAGGTCACGACCATCTCGTTCAATCTGGAGCCGGCACCGGCTGCCAACACGACGGGTGGTACCGGCACGCCTTGATCGGCGCGTAAGCCGATGTGCGTGCCGCGAGCATGCACGCGAGGGATCGGCACGTTATATCTGGCATCTACGTGATTCACCTGCACGTCTGGCGATAAACACATCAGTCGGCGGTGGTGGATGTAAGCGTGATCGACCGCAAAGAAAAGGAGGGGGCGCATGCTCCCTCCTTTTTTTCATGACGACACGTTGCCCACTCGCTACTTCGAAATCAGCAGCAACAGCGATTGCCCGCACTGGCTGTATGTGGCGCCGCTTCCGCCGATCAACGTTTCGTTGCCCGGCGTGACCCAGGTATTGGGGCCATCGTTCCAGTTGCAGGTATCCGTCACGCGATACCAGTTGGTGCCGGTGGGCGGCGGCGGCAAGGTGAAGGTGACGCTGCCGGACCAGCCGTTGTAGGCGATGTAGATGGAGTTGCTATCGCCGAAGGACGAGCCATTGATGGTGTAGGCGATGGCGTAGTTGCTGGTGTTGTCCCAGTAACTGGTTGTCGCCTGCACGCCGCTCGGTTCCCACCATTCCACCTGGCTGGTGGTGTACCAGTTCTCCGGGCGTAGCGCGGGGTGCGCAAGACGGAAGGCGATCGCGCGCTGGGCGAAGTTGTAGAAGTTGGATTGATCGCTCATCCAGGAATAGTTGAGCCAGTTCGCGGTGGAGTCGACGTTGTACGGATTGTTGTTGCAGTTGAGCGAACGCAGGTACTCATCGCCGCCGGCCATGATCGGCGTACCGGCGGAGAGCATGGTGAAGGCCAAGCCCGTGCGTGCCGCACGACGCTGGTCTTCCGCGGCGCCACCCTGGTTCCAGCTGTAGTTGGTGGTGTTGCCGCCCGACGAAGGGCCATATGGCCAGGCCTGGTTGTTGTTCGGGCTGTTGCAGTAATACACGTCGAACAAGGTAAAGCCGTCGTGGATGTCCATGTAGTTGGTGGAGTTCCACGGATAGCGGCCATTGCCCTGGAAGATGCTTGAGGAGCCGGTGAAATCCTGCGCATCCTGGCCGATCGAGATGGTCATGTTGCCCAGTTCGTTCTGCGCCTGGCGCAGCGTGTTTTCAAACACACCATTCCATTCCGACCAGCCCAGCGGGAACTGTCCCTGATTGTCGCCGCCGCTGGCGCTCCACGGTTCGGCGAAAAGATCCAGGCCGCTGCCGCCGCCGGCCGGGCGCACGGTGAAGTTGTCCAGAATCTGGTTGAGCGCGATGTTCGGATCGGAAGCATCAAAGTTGAAGCCACCGTTGGGACAATTCGGCGCAGCCGACTCATACGACTGATTGAGGCAGTTGTTGCCGAGGATCGGTGCTTCGTCAAAGCGGAAGCCATCGACACCCATGCTCGTACTCCAGTACGCGAGCGAGTCGATGATCATCTGCTGGGCAACCGGGTTATAGGTATTGAAGTTGCCGCCGGTTCCGGTGTCGTCGTAGAAGTATTGATTGCCGGTGGTCAACTCGTAATACGTGGCGTTGTCCAGCCCGCGCCACGAAAACAGGGTCGCCGTGGTGGGATCGGTGCTGCTCCAGGTGCCGCCTTCGGCGGTGTGGTTGTAGACCACGTCCATGTACACCTTGATGCCGGCATTGTGGAACGCTTGCACCATCGCCTGGAATTCCGCGGTCGGGCCGCCCGGTGCCTTGTTATAGGCGTAGCGGCGATCGGGCGCGAAATAGTCCTCGGTCATGTAGCCCCAGTAGTTCTGATCCTGGGTGGAATCGGGGATCACGTCGTTTTCGTCGTTCTGCGTTTCCTGCATGGGCAGGAACTCGACCGCGGTAACACCGAGGCTCGCCAGATAACTCGCCTTGAGTCCTGCACCGTAATAGGTGCCCTGATACTGCGACGGCGTGTTCGGATCCTGCATGGTCAGGCCGCGCACGTTCACTTCGTAGATCACATCGTCTTTCTGCGCGCGCGTGGGCTTGGTCCCGGTGCTTTGGCTGCCGGGTGCCAGCACGACGCCTTTCGGTGCGTAGGTGCCGCTGTCGATCAAGCGATAGGCTACGCCGAAGCTGGCATCGACCGTCGCGCCGCTGGCAAAGATGTCGGCATTTTTATTGTTGGCGTTGAGCGGATCCTGGCTGATTTCCCGCGCGTAGGGATCGAGCAGCAGTTTGTTCGGATTGAAGCGATTGCCGTTGCTGTCCACGTCGGAGACAAAGCCGACCGACGAGCCTTTCGTCCAGCTTGAGCTATACGGCCAGTTCGGTCCCCAGGCGCGATAGCCGTAATACACCGCGCCGGTAATGCCGGCCGCCTGGATCGACGAAACCGGCACCAACACTTGCCACACGCCGTTGCCGACATTGCTCAGGGCATAGGTTGCCGATTCCTGCACGCCGTAGCCGGCGCTGTACAGATACAACACCATGTAGGTGGCATTGGCGGAGTAGACGCGGAAAGTGATCTGCGTCTGTTGCGAGTTGTAGCTTGCGCCCAGGTTCATGCTGTCGATCGCAGCGTGCGCGGGCTGCACAGGCGCTGCAAACAGGCTGATGCAAATCAGCAAGGCGGCGAGAAACTTCGGACACTTCATTCGGGCATGCCTCCATCCTGCTTCATGAGTGAACAGGTTCAATGGACGTGCTTAGCGTGATTTCCCTGAAGTGCATGCAGGCGCGACCGCCTGCAGCCGCAGCTGTTGTCGTAGGCCGAATCGATCTCCCCATCGATTGCGCGTGATGCACGCAGTTTTGGCGATGCGTCAGCTGGTGCGGCGGATAGTAGGAAGCATCGCGGTGCAGCAACCAGCGTATGCATACGTATTCATTGGAAGAAATGCGTTGTCGTTGCGAGAACGCGCCGTGTTGTGTGAAGAGGATGTGGAGATGGACGGTTATCCGGGGCTCGGTGCCCCGACCATGCAATGCCGCCAACGAGACGACATCGATCGCGGGGAGCGCAAAACAAGACCGCCGCGAGGTCGCGGCGGTCTTGTTTCCGTTGAAACTAAGGTGACTGGCGCATCACCACGGTGCAGTCACGATCGAAGAGAGTGGCTCGCCAAAAAATACCGGCGCTGCCTTGTTGGTGCGTGGCTCGCTGTCCGCTACCGTGGTCTGCGGGTGAGCAGGGTGCGCCCACTTCGGCGAGCGCAGCACCATCAGCGCCACCATCAGGTTGCCCTGCAATTGGGGCACGGCGTCGTGGACCAGGTCGCGCAACGCAGGATTGCTGGACGTGGCCTTGATGCACTCGTAAGCCGAAATGATCCGGTTGTGATCGCGTACCAGCAGTCCAGCGAACGATTTGTCAAAGGCCTCGCCGTTCAACGATTGCAACGAAGCGGGGATGGCGTGCTCGTTGACCACCGACTTCGCGGTGCCAGCCAGCAGCAACGCAAGCTGTGCGTCCAGTGTGGTGCGCTCGCGGATAACGGTATTGGCCAGGTCGAGCACTTGCGGATTCTTCGACTTCTGCAAGGCCAGCGTGGCCATCGCGATCTGCGCGGCGTTATCCGCCATGGCCTGGGACAGGAAGGCCTGCTCTTCGGGACTTAGCGACGGATGGTCGTCAGCAGCACGAGTCAGCTCGGGCGCCACGGTCAGCAGCATGACCATCATCAATGTCGATATGTACCCGAACCAGCTGACCTTGCGCATAACTATCCCGACCTGACGCATCAACAGGGAACTCCCCCTTGGCCATCAATCTGAACTTTGGGAAGTTCAAAAGGTGTTTAGAAATTGTCAGGCTCTCATAGGTCGACCGTGCGGCGGATCGCGCATCTTCAGCAAGGTCGGCGCGGCGTGTGCAAGCGGGCGTAAGTTCTTCACCTCAGTTAACACCTTCGCCCAGCCGGATCTTCCGTGTCGCCCCACCGACTGGCCGATGGAACGACGCCCCATCACGCCCCCGGGTGGTACACCCGTTCAATATGTCCCTGCAATTGTTCGGGCCAAAAGTAAACCTCGCGCAGATTCCCGGTGGTGTATCGCTCGGCTTCGTCGTTGAAGTGCGGTGAGTCCGGATGACCGCTCTCCCCACCCGCGGTCAGGGCGCGGGCGCGCACCTTGTCGCCGAACTCGACCACGGCAACAAAACTGTTGCCGCTGGTGCCGTAGTAACGCTTGGTGCCGGGCCAGCGGTGCGCGCCGAAGGAAGCGAGCGAACCCCAGCGCGACGAGGTGAACGGCACCGGGATGCTCGGCCTGGCATCGTTGAAGGCTTGCACGATGTCACCGTTGAGACGTTGATAGCGATTCACCTCGCCCCAGGGTATGCCCCAGCTGCCGAAGTCCTGTTGCAAACGATCGACCGCATCGGCCAATGCCTGCAGGCGCACCTGCGCGCCGGCGGTCTTGGCCATCCGGTCATACATGGACAGGCCTTCGGCGTTGTCGGCCTTGTCCATCGTGTCCCACAGCGTGTCGCCCCAGAACACCGCCAGCGTGGTGGGCATCGAGGCGATGCCCCAGCGGTAGTCCCAGCTGCGCAGCATGGCGATCGGGCCGGCCAGCTTGCGTTTCAGCGGATCGCCGGCCGGAAGGGCATCGTAGTCGCCGATCAGGATCGGCAGTTGCCGCGCGAATTCCGGCAGATAGGAATCGAAGGCCAGCGTAATCAGTGACTCCAGCGTGAAACCTTGCTTGCCGGTCAGCAACATCGTGGCGTGAACGCCGCGCGGGTTTTCGCCCACCGTGTCCATGTAGCGCGGAAAATCTTCCCGCTTCGGACTGTATGGGCCGGCCGCGGAATAGGGCCAGTCATTGGTGTTCATCACCCAGCCGTTGGGCGGGTTCAGCACATGCGGCAGTTCGTCGAGCGCGTGCAAGCCGTGCCAGTCGGTCGCGGGGTCGCTGCCATCGACCGGTTTGGTGTAATCGAAGCGGTTATCGCGCCTGGGCATGAACTGCGGATGCAGATAGGCGATCTCGCCCTTGTCATCCGCGAAGATGGTGTTGTTCGACGAGTTGGCTTTCAATGCGGCCACTTTCATGTAGCTGGCGTAATCGGTGGCCTTGGTGCGCAGCCAGCTTTGCTCCAGCGCGGCCACGGGTCTGTTCATCAGCGCCTCGGCAATCCACTTCCCGTCGTCGGCGCGCACGATCGGGCCATGATGGGTGGCATAGACGGTAAAGCTGCGCTCGCCGATCGAGCCGTCACGCCGGCGGTAAGGCACGCTGATCTGTCGCGTGAGCACCGGCCGCAGGTGATCGCCGTAGCGATAGAACAGCTTGCCGTTCTGATGCACGATCGTCTCGGCAAACTGGTCGACGTTATCCGCGGTGGTCGAGGTGTGCATCCAGCCGATATGCGGGTTGAAGCCCTGGTAAACGAAGAACTGTCCCCAGGTCACCGCGCCGTAGGCATCCAGGCCCTGATCGCTGCTCATCTGCAGCTCGGAGCGGAAGTAAAACGAAGTGTGCGGATTGATCAGCAGCAGGGCATGACCATCGGCGGTCAGCTTGGGCGCGATGGCGATGCCATTGGAGCCGGATGGCTCCACCCAGCTCGATGGCGTGTCGATGCTTGCCACGGCGTGATCGTCTGCGCCGTAAAAAGCCCGAAGTTGATCGAGCGATACGCGCTCGATATCGCCGCCGATACTGCCTTCGCTGAAGCTTAGGGCCATCCACGGCTCGAAATGCGTGATCACCCGCGGATGCACGTCTGGATGCGTGGCGAGATAGTCGTTGAGTCCATCGGCCCAGGCATTCATCAGCGCCTTCAGCCAGTCCGGACTGTTGGCGTAGTCGCGCTGCAAGGTGGCCGGATCGATAAACAGCTGCATGCGCAGATCGCGCCAGATCGCCGATTCACCCTCGGCTTCAGCCAGCCGTCCCATGGCATTGAGGTAATTGGTTTCGACGCGATTGAAATCATCTTCGGCCTGCGCATAGGCCATGCCGAACACCGCGTCGGCGTCGGTCTTGCCGTGTACGTGGGCTATGCCCCAGTCATCGCGGGTGATGGTGACGGCCTGCGCTTCGCGTTGCCAACGGGCTTGTTCCGGCGTGCCCGCGTGCGTTGCGGCGGCAACAAGGCATGCAACGAGGGCGACGGAAAGCGAGCGTTTTAGGTACGAATGCCAGCGGCTGGAGCGGTCCGCTTTTTTTCCAGGAGTGATTTGCCTGAAAGAAACGACAAAGATGGATGGCATCGCCCCGCAGCCCGCTCGATAGATGTCGGGGCATGGTAGCGAATGAACCCATCCCGTGCGTGACGCAGGCCCGGGTATAAACCCGGGCCTGCACCGTTCCGGCAACCACTTTGGTCGCGATTATTTGGCCAGGTTGGAGATCAAGGCGGCCTGCATGCTGCCCCAGCCAGTGACCAGGTCGTAGCCCACTTCAGCCGAATACTTCTTGTTCTTGCCACTGGTAATGTCGTGGAAAGTATCGGCGTAGATGGTGCTGTTGGTGGCGTTGTTGTCGTAGATGGTCGGGTTAATGAAACCAGCATAAGCGGTGCTGCCGTTCTCGACCGTCTGCTCGTTGATCAACGCGGTGAAGGCCGCCCACAGCGGCGCGGCAAAGCTGGTGCCGCCGTACTCGTTGGCGGTGCAACTGCCGTTGCCACAGGCGTAGTAGGTGTAGTTCGCGTTGGCCGCTACGTCCGGACCATTGCGATAGGTCTTTGAGCCACCATTGGCCGAGGTGATGATCTTGCTTTCGTAATCAGACTGCCAGGTGGGAATGGCGATTTTGTCCGGTGACACGCCACCCGAGGAGTCGGCCCATGCGGTCTCCGATTTCCAGGCGCCGGCGGCGCTGGCCGTGGTGAGGTCGGTACCACCCACGCTGATGACATAGTCGGCGTCGGCCGGCCAGGCGGCCGCGGCGCCGGTCGCGGTCCACTCGCCCGAGTCGCCGGACGCGGTATAGAAGCTCTGTCCTTGTGCCGCCATCTTCTCCCAATAGGGATTGAGCGTGGTCGGATCGTCCGGCGTCCAACCCCACGAGCAGCTGATGGTCAGTGGCAGCGGGCTGTAGGTGGTCATGTCGCTGATGATCGCGGTGTCGGTGGAACCGACAAACATCAGCACGTGGCTCAACCCGGGCGCCATGCCTTGTGCCTGCGTGGTATCGATGGTCTGTTCGATATCCGTGCAGCTGCCGGTGCAATTGGTGGCTGTGCCGTCGGTGGAGATGAGGGTGAGGTTGTTCGGATTGGTTTCCTTCGCCCCGGTGTAGTACAGCTGCACGTCCGACGTATTGATGCCTTCGTATTCCCACAGACCCAGGGTCTGGCCGGAGCCAGTAAGCGCGGTGCCGCCATAGTAGGCCGCGCGCATGTCGCTACCCAGGAACGAAGCCGACGGACCCGAACCGGTGGTGGCGTGCGAGACTGCGTCTGCCGACTGCGCTCCGAAGGCGTCGCTCTTTTTCACATACAGCGGATGCGGAATGGAATAGTTGTCCAGACCCGACACGTGCCACAGCGGAATCGCTAGCGAAGTGGTCGGTTCCCGGTCGGGGCTGAAGAAGACGCGATTCTCGGTGGGATGCTGATACGTACGCATCTGCACGTTGAAGGCTGCCTGCACCGCGGAGACCGGACCCACCGCCTGCACGTCCATGCCATCGCGGCTGCCGCCGGTGATGGTGAAGCCATACTGCTTCAGATATTGCACCACCGTGTCGTAGTCGTTCTGCGTCGGACCAAATTGCGCGGTGAACTGTTGTGGCGTGAGGTATTGGCGATACTGCAGGCTGAGCGGATTGGTGACGTTCGCCACGAACTGATCAAGGCCGGCCTGGTCGCGTACCGGCAACACCACGTCGATACTCATCAGCTTGGTGGCAGGCAGGCTTCCTACCAGCTTGGCGGTCGACTGGCTCACCACGTCCCGCACATGGTGAGTTTCGAACTGTGCCGCCTGCGCGACGCTCGTGACGCCGAAGGCCAGGGCAATGGCAAATGACAGGCCGCATGTTTTGCGTGCCAGGCCGGAAATTCCTTTAGTGAGATTTTTTCCCGTCGAATCTGTTCTATTCATCGTGAGCTACTCCCAAGTAGTCAGTGAAAGTAAAAGAAGAGATTGCGAGGAATCTAGACTAGTGCTCCCCTCCCCAGGGGTGCCGAGTGGCCGCGGAAGCGTAGGCGCAGGTTTGTGGTTGCCGAGTGAAAACCCGTATCAAACAACGGGGGGCAAACGGGACAAGTTGCGTTTTCTGATCAGCGTCGCTATTGCAGTGGAAAACTCATCAACATTGCGCGGACTTTCTTGCGCTATGTGATGATCGCTTTCACATGCGAGCTTGTGTTGTGCATGCAGCGTGCATGCAGAGAGAGCAACTACAGCAGCTGTCAGACGTTGAACCCGGCTGTTTGCGCAACAAGGATGGCGTTGAGGCCAATCACGGCCGCCACCGCAGCGATGGCCAGCGTGCGAACACCCGCGCCATTGCGATAGTTGCCCATCACATCACGCCGGTTGGTGAACCACACCAGCGCGACCATCGGAAAAGGCAGCGCAAGACTCAGCACCACCTGGCTATCGATCAGCGCCTGCGTGACGTTCACGCCGATGGCGACTACGGCAAAACTGGGCACCATGGTGATCGCGCGCCGCAGCCACAGTGGAATCTGCCGGCGAGTAAATCCTTGCGTGATCAGCTGGCCCGCCATGGTGCCCACCACGGAGCTGGACAGGCCGGACGCCATCAGCGACAGCAGAAACAGTCCGGCGGATGCGGCGCCGAGCACCGGTTGCAGCGTGTGATAGGCAGTTTGAATTTCCGCCACACCAGCATGGCCATGATGAAAGGCGCCGGCAGCCATCACGATCATCGCCACATTGATCAGGCCGGCGATGGTCAGCGTTACGCCGACTTCTGTGTGCGAATACTTCAACAACTTCCGGCGCTCGGTTTCGTTTCTTGCCGGCACCCGCGACTGCGTGAGTCCGGAATGCAGGAACAGCGCATGCGGCATCACGGTGGCGCCGATCATGCCAACGGCGAGATTGGCGGCCTGCGCATCGGGCAACTGGTACACCACCAGCCCTTCAATCACGCTGGGCCACTGCACATGCGCGATCAGCAGTTCCGCGAGATAGCACAGCCCAATCACGCCCACCAAGGCACCGATGAGAATTTCCAGCGGACGAAAGCCGCGCTTTTGCAGCATCAGCACCGCATACGTCGCTATCGCGGTGACCACCATGCTGACCAGCAAGGACAGGTGGAACAGCAGCGACAAGCCGATCGCACCACCCAGGAACTCGGCCAGATCCGTCGCCATCGCTGCGATCTCGCTGACGACCCACATCGTCAGCACCAGCGGCATCGGGAAATGTTCCCGGCTGAGTTCGGCCAGATTGCGCCCGGTCACAATGCCCAGCTTGGCCGACAAGGCCTGGAACAGCATGGCGATCAGGCTGGCGACCAATGTGACCCACAGCAGGCTATAACCATAGCCCGCGCCGGCCTGGATATTGGTCGCGACATTGCCCGGATCGACATAGGCCACCGAAACGACCAGCGCGGGCCCGACGAACTTCAACCACGCTCTCCAACCCGGCACCTGCCCTTCGAGCGCCCGGCGAATGGACACAACCGCGCTGTCGGCGACGGGCAGGGTGCCGTCCAGGACGCGGGTGTTCATGGCGTGGCTCGGGTGGCTTTCATGGTAGGACGGGGCAGGCGGCTCAAGGACCGGAATGAGAACCACTCTAATCCCGGGCCTTGCCTTCAATGAATTCGATTGTTCCTATGCTGTCGATAGTCCCGGACTATCGGTCCCAGACAGGCCAGGGCGCGTGGGGTTGTAGGCCGCGAGGAACGGACGCGGTCAGCAAGCACGCGTTCACCTGTAGGACATCCGCTGGGCAGGAAACTGTGCGGTCGCAAGCCACCGGGATTCCGGGTCCAGGAGTCGTAGTGCCGTACCGTCACGCTGTTAACCGTCTTTCCCGCAGTCGCTACATCCTGGGTGGGGCCTTGCTGCTGCTGGCGTGCGTGGCGCCGATGCGGGATCTTCAGGCCAAGACCACGACCTCCTCGCACAAGAGCACGTCGAGCGAGCCGAGTTCCAGCCTCGCCATTCAGGTCAACAACGACCGGCTGACCCTGACCGTGGCCAAAGCACCGCAGGTGTATCTCACCGGCGTGATCGACGCCAATGCGCCGCAACGTTTTGCCACCATGGTGCAGACGGGCAAGATCGCGCCCGGTTCCGATATCTATTTGAATGCCACCGGCGATGACATCCACGCCGGCATCGCCCTGGGCCGGCTGTTCCGCCAGGGCTCGATGGTGACCCACCTCGGTACGCCGCGCCTGCCTCGTCACACCGGCATGGTCGGCAAGCCGGCCACCTGCACCGGCGCCTGTGCTTACGCCTTTCTCGGCGGCCTTTACCGCTGGGCGCCCACCGGTGCGGATCGCATCGGTTTCCCTTCCGCATCCGCGAACGATCCCAAGCCGGCCAGCGCCGACCAGGCACCGCAGACTCCGGATGAATTCACCGCTTATTTGAAAGACATGGACATCGACGCCAGTGCGCTCATGCCGCTGCTGGCTGCGGGGCATGGCGAGATGGTCTGGCTGACCGCCGATCAGATGATCGCATCGCGGCTCGCCAACAATGGGCGCCTTCCGCTTGTCGCCACCTACCAGCTTCAAGAAGGCGCGCCGTATCTCGTGCTCGATGAAGTGAAGCGCGGCGGCGAACACCGCATGACCCTGCAATGCAAGAAAGAAGGTGTCACCCTCACCGCCTACAACACCATCGGTGCCGACCACGCCAGGCAGATCGTTGCGCGCAGCGCGCGCTCATTCTTCGAAATCAATCGCGTAGAGAGCCAGCCGCAACAGCAGGACAATGCCACGGTGGATGATCAATCCGTCGTCGTCACCCGCACCTATCCGGCGTCACAGCTAGGCAGCCTGATCAGTGCGCACACCATCGGCGCCTGGGTGCGCGACCGCAGCAGCTCGCTGCGTTACGGCTTTGAATTCGAGCTGGACGGGCTCGATCGCATCATGAATACGTATTACCAGAGCTGCTGGCAGTATGCCCCGTGGCAGGCGCCGTCACAGAAGAGTTGAGGGGCAGGTAGTAGCGTCAAGACGGGGCAGCTTTGTGACATGACATCGCTGCTTCCTGCGCGGGGGACACGCTGGGTTTCCACTCCCGAGACGAAGCGGGCGTTGCATTTCAAAATCCCTGTTGTCCATACAGCATGAAGGGAAATGTATGCGAACCATCCTGGCCTTTGCACTGTTGTTGTCAGCGGGCCCCGCGTTTGCGGCTCACGATGCGCAAGCCGTCATCAATACTTGCTGGCAAGGGCATGATCATGCAGGCATGAGCGCATGCGTGGCGGATCAAGCCGAAGCATCCCTGCAGGATCTCACCAACACCGAGAACACAATCCGCCTGGCCATCCGGGACGGCACTTACGATCCGGCCTTTCCAACGTATCAGACTGACGCGCTGGCGGACCTTGACGCTGCCAGCAATGCCTTCAAGCTCTACCGAACCGAGCATTGTGCGTTTCAGGCTGCTGTCGCCTCCAAAGGAAACGGCGCCGAGGATGTTCGCAAAGCATGCGAGGCCGTTCTCAACAGCGAGCGCGCGGATCAGTTGAGAGCTTCCAAGCCATGGCTTTGATCGAAAGAGCTGGGTGATCTGCCATGCATCACCTGCGTGTTTTCCCTCCGATACAGAATTGATTTTCGCATTCCCCCGTGTTCGCGCAAAACTCGGATAACCGTCAAGGCGGAGTAAGCACCGTGAAAAAACCAAGTGAATTGTTGAAGGCGGCGGATATCGAGGCCATGAGCGTCACGCGGTCAGTCCACACCTTGAATCCCAATGCAATTCGGCTGAGAAAGCGGGTTGGCGATGCCGTCGGCCTGACCCAGCTTGGCGCGCACATCATCACGATCATGCCTGGCCACGAATCTTCCGAATATCACCGCCATCTCTATGAGGAAGAGTGTGTCTACATTCTTTCTGGTGATGGGGAAGCACTTATCGACGAACAGCGCTACAGCATCGGCGCGGGCGATTTTCTTGGTTTCCCCCGAAAGGGTCCGGCTCACGTCCTGATCAATACAGGAAACGATCCCCTGGTGTTTTTCGTGGTTGGGCAACGACTGGAACAAGATGTATGTGACTACCCGCATAAGAAAGTCCGGCTCTACACCGCGGGCGAAGACGAGGCTTATACCGAGCTCTGAGCTGACACACGCGAACAGAGGGCGGTATCACCGAGCACTGTGTTTCGTTATGCCCGGTAGCCGCTTTTGTTGCGTATCGGGTCGACGCTTCGGGGGCTGGCAAAATAGAGTCGGAACGTCCGGATAGCTAGGGTCAACAACCCAGTTCGGTATACGCCTGTTGCATTTGTTGTTCTGTAAGCCCGCGTTTAAGCAGCTCCTCGTCGGTCATGCGGCCCTTAAAAAGGGCATTCTTGCAATTAAGTAATTTCCCGGTCGCGCGGAGAACGCTCTTAAGACTAGGTGGCGGGACGACACGGATACCTGGCGCGGTGGAAACGAGATTCGAGCCAGGGATTGCCGGAAGTCCGCTCGATTGAGCGTCATCCAGCGCCCGTGCGAAAGCCGCATTTCCGTAAGGAATGCGAGGCGCGGGAGGAGGGGGTGTACTCTCAACGACTGGCGGCGTGATGCTCGCAGGATGGGCGGACAAGACGGGTTGCGAGTGAGCGTAAGCAGACGTGGCCTGCTTGATATGCGGGACGCGCAACACAGAGTGCCCGGCTTTCCTGGCTGCTACGCTGCGCCGGAGGCGTGGCAGCAGTTCTATCCGTAGTGCAGGCTCTCCGGCACTGGACCGTGATGGACGAAACGACCATGGTGTCGGTGGGCACATCAGAAATAGCATAAGTCCCAGATGTAACAGCATGGTCAGTGCCAGGGCCATGCTGCGAATCAGGAATCCCCGCCAATTTGCGATCAAACTCCGCAGCGTGTTGGTCGACGTGGCCGGCACGAGCAAGGTCCCTTTGAATCGCGTTTAGCGTAGGACCGTTACCAAGGCACCGGGTTCCCCGTCGTACCTGGCAAGAACCTGCTTTCGAGTCGTTGACTATCCAAGGAGCGCCAGACGTGACACCAAAAAGAACGTTCGCCGTATCCATCGACGAGATAAAACAAAACTTCGCCTTCGGCGACGTATTTTCCGGTAGCTACACAAGAGCGGTAACGATGTCGGATGGATCGGTGCGCGAAATCTCGCTACGCCCCGTAATAAGAGAGGGTGAGCTCGTGGTGGAGCTCAAAGACGGCGAGCACGTCAGCTACCTGGGGCCAAACGGCGCCGCGACACACGGCACGCTGATGATCAACCTCACAGACATGGGCGTGCTTGGTAACGATCCAGCGCACACCGCTTGAAGCCACAACCCCATGCCGACATAGAATTGGCCCTGTCCCGCCAAACCTAGAATCGCATGCGCTACTTATCTCTGCTACTTCTCGGCCCGTGGCTCGTGCTGTTGGCCTGGATCTATTGGGCGGCATGGAAGCGGTCTCGCCGCACCTGGCAGCACAAGGCGTATGACATGACAGTCATCGTCGTTGCATTGGCCACGGCCTACGGCTGTGCCCTGGCCGCCTATGATGACATCGCCACCCAAAACATCGGGAACTTTGGACGGGAAAGCGGCAGCATCTGGAAGCAAGTCATGCCGGCGCTATACGGCTACGGTGGTTTCGCGGTGGTGATGGTGGCCGGGTTGCTGGTGAAGTTGCTCCTTCGAAAACGAAGGCGCGATTTATTGAGCCGATAAATCCTTTCGCCATTGCGCAGACCTCTAAGGTTGCGGCTGCGCGACAATAATCGCCATTCCCAGCAGCGCGATACACGCGCCTCCGATATCCCAAGACGTCAACCTGACGCCGTCGACAAAGCGCAACCAAGCCAGCGCCACCGCAATGTAGATGCCACCATAGGCTGCATAAGTACGGCCAGCGGCAGTCGGGTGCATGGTCAACAACCATGCAAATACGCTGAGCGACATCAGTGCGGGTAGAAGTAGCCAGGCACTCTTTTGCTGCTTCAACACCAACCAGGGCAGGTAGCAGCCAACGATTTCAGCAACTGCGGTGAGAACAAACAATACGAACTGCCGGAAGAAGTCGAACATAAACTTGCTGCTTTATCGCGAAGAAAGTCGGCGCATTTTGACAGGCCGACATTGACGCCCGCCAGATGTTGCGACGCCAGGTCGAGAGATGAGTTGGATTCGCGATGGCAGAAAGGTCATTTCTGCCGAAGCAGAACACCGGGCGAATGCCGTATTTGCTTTATGCATTGTTTACAGCAATGTTGTGTACCGGCAGCTTGTTCGTAAGAAAAGTAAGGGGAAGGCCATTGATTTCCTCGCCATATACGCAGAAGCCAAGGCAACCGGCCCAGCCCCGTCCCGCGTCGCTTTGAAACCCGATACGATATTCAGCGTCTGGTGCGACTTCAGGGAGAAAGCGTGGCGGCATTTTTCAAACGCTGTCTGTTCGCCATGCCGCTATGGCTGTGCATGACCATGGCGCAGGCCCACATGACTGCCGGCGATACACCACCGGATTATCCGGGCGACATCCGTGGGGGCGACGCCATCCACGTGATGACAACAAAAAGATGCATCTTCGCGAACGAATTTGTTGATTCGACTTGGCAAGTCATCCAGTTGGAAGTGTCCGCCTTGGAACCGAAGTGCGTCTTTTAAGCGGAATGGGTGGGATCAGATCGGGTGAATATCGTGCACATAAGGAAGGCCACCATCGAGGACGCGGCCATCAGCTTCGCCATTCGTCGCGATGCGATTCGTGAGCAGTGCCGCGATCATTATCCCGCGGGTGATCTGGATATCTGGACCTCGGGAGAAATGTCGGAAACATTCGCCAAACGTGTCGCCGACGAGTTTCACGTTGCGACGGTGGATGGCCAGGTTGTTGGCACCGGCATGATCGACCTCGCGACAGGAAAAATCGACGCTATTTTTGTCCTCCCCCAATACATGAGGCGCGGCGTTGGGCGGGCCATGATGGATCATCTGGAAGACCTGGCGATGAGCGCTGGACTCAGCGTCATTCAATTGGATGCCACGTTGAATGCTGCCGCGTTCTACCGGGCACTAGGATTTGAAGGAGAAGCCAGAAGCACCTATCAGTCTTCTCTTGGGGTGAGCCTCGTCTGTGTGCCGATGGTTAAACACGTGCGGAGTACCCGGCGCCAGAGTGAGGGGTAATGCTGTGGGGCCGGGGCAGGTATCCGAGGTGGCAGATAAGTGCGTTTCCGATAAAGAGACGCGGTCAAGGTGTCCGCTTCGGCCGGCCGAAGTCGCAACCCTGGGCAGAGGCAATCCGTTGAGTGCAAGGTAGAAGGAACTTCAGTGTAATCAGTTACGTACGCGATCTGAAAAGAATGCCTGCGAGACGGACGATTTAAGAGTATTGTGGAGAGTACCGCCTCTAACCATGAAGACATTCGAATGAACGACACACCCAAACCCTTGTCGGCATCGACCATTCATTCGGTTTATTCAGGCACGAAGATTACTTCTGCGGTCGAGCAAGCCAAAGATTTCAAATCGACGAACCGTTTTATGCGCGATGCCTCGCATTCGGGGCAGGCGCCTGAGAAACCCAAGGTCGAGAAAAAGCCGTCCCGCCGGTAATGATGGGAGGCTCCTTCCCAACGCCGAAGTCAGGTTCGGCTAGCAAGATCAACTCAACGCGCAAATTTGAAAATTGCGTCGTTTGATCTTGCTGGCACGCATGCGACTTACAGGCCTCTCGCGAATTCGGCGACAGCGTCCGCAATGTCCCTCGGCGCTTCGAGCGGCGAGAGATGGCCGACTCCAGGCAACGTCTGCATCGTTGCCCCCTTGATGCGCGCAAGTACGTCAGACTTCAGCGTCCCAACCGGATCGATCTTGTCCAGCTCGCCGGCAATGATCAACACCGGCACAGCGATATGCGCCACCGCCGCCGTGATGTCTTCCATGATGGTGCTCATCGCCCAGGCGATCTTTGCAGCCGGCGCTCCGCGCAGGCTGTCCTCGACGATTTGCTCGAGGTCGCGCGCGGATAGCGTCCTGCCGGTCAGGACCTGCTCGCACGACGCCAAGATGGATTCGCGTGAATCGTAGGCATGCGAGATGAAGCTGCGTTGCTCTTCGGGAATGGCGGCCGGTGCCGGCGACGCTGGGGTGACGAGATGCCATCAACTGGGTCACCTTGCCGCCCATCGAATGGCCCACGAGTACACAGCGCTGACCAGGCGTCCCGCTCGATGAGTCGCCTAACGAAGGCAATCATAGTGACTTGTAAAAATAGGTAGTGCCTTCAAGCTCGCCGTTGGCGCTGAGGGCATAGCCTGGAATTCGACCGGCTTCGACGAAATCTCGCCGGATATAAAGCGTTGAAGCCACATCGTCCGAACGCGTGTCCAGGACGAGTAGCTTGCGACCGTTGTCTCGGGCAAGTTGCTCGACGTATTCCATCAGCGCGCGTCCAATACCGGAGCGACGGTAGGACGTATGCACTAAAAGCTTCTCGACTTCGGCGCGGTGCAAGCCGTTTTTCTTTCCACATAGTGCTAGCTGCACGGCACCGGTGAGCACACCGTTGGCGAAGGCCACCACCAACAGCCTATTGCCAGAACGGATGTCGACCATGATCCCATTCCAGTACTCGATGGACTCGTCATGGCTGAGTGGGGGTACGAAGCCGACGGACGCACCGCTATGTACACTATCGATGAGCAGGTCAGCCAACGCTTGGCGGTGCGGCTCAATGGAATCGAGAAGACTCAGTATCATGCTGTTTCTTCCGGGAAAAGGGCGGGAAAATAGGTCGGCATGGGTCGCTGCCGCTTTTCCATTATGTCTGCTTTCGACTGCGACTTCAGCCGGCGGGCGCGACACTTCTGCGCTCGTTGAGCGCCTAAATATTTACGGACAAGTTCCGGCTAAGATGCCGTGCTCAAACGATCGCGTTGTTGGTGTCGAGGTGTCAGCCAGGCAAGCGCGATTGCAATGATGAAAAGTGCCGGTATGTCGCCGACAAGATGACCCATGTGCCCCGGCGTGGCGAATGATTGCACGGCCATAATCAGGCCATGAACGATACTGGACCAAACCGTAAACCAGATCAGGCTCAGGTGATGCAGCGGATCGTTGGCCGCGCGGAGGAGAAACACTCCTAGCGTGGCGTAAATGCCGACGATCATCATCGGGTAATCGGAGTAGCCGCTATGCCATGTCCATCCCGACGGCCATACAAGCATCAAGGGATAGACGCAGAAGAAAAGGATGCCCACGATCCGCAATACGATCTTCAGAAAGCTGATGTGCTGTGCCATATTCATGGCTGACACTCCGATTATGTGAGTGTTCCCCCAATCGCATTCCGGAACAGCGTGCAACTCGCCATAAGATCCGGTTTCGATTATTAGCGGCTCGAATTCTGCGCCTCCATTCGAGCTTGGCGCAAGAAATTCCGGTGATTCGTCCGTTCCGGATATCGAAAACTTCACATTACCTGTGGCGCGAAATAACCGTAATTTCTAGTCAAGGGCCCGTTTCGATCGAAGCAGGCCATGCTTCTACCCATTAGGTGTCCACTCGAAATCACAAACAAAAAAACGGCCCGCGGCGCGGGCCGCCCAAGTCAAAGGCTGCTTATCACTTACCCGCCGACGTATACGTCAAATCGGCGCTGTAGCTATCGACATGCTGCGATACGTTCTGGAGTGCATCATTAATGGATTTACGGATCGCCTGGCCACTCTCCTTTCCGTAAACATTCTCGACCATCTTCCACACATCGGGGTCGGGATCCTTGCCGAGATCCGCCCAGCTTTTTGCAGGGGCGACCAGGATAAAGTCGGGTGCGCCGTCACCGCCTTCGCGAACTCTGCCAATCATGTAGTTAACAGGCCAATTGGACTTCGCGGCAGCAGCAGCGATCTTTTTCGTCGCTGCCGTGAACGCTTCTGCTGGTTCATGCCCAGGCTTAAGCGTGAAAAGCGTCACTTCGATCAGGGGTGATGCCGGCATCATGCCGCTGGGCATGTGGCTTAAATCCGGCATCATTTCGATAAATGTGCTTGTCTCGCTTTTCAAATGCGGATTGATCGCCGCCCTGAGCGCTTGATCACATGCCTTGCCCGCGGCATCCATCGCGTCGAAGCTTTCCCAGGGAAGCGGTTCGGAGGTATACGAATAAGTGTAGGTATCTCCGGTCTCGTGCAGCCATGCCGTCCACGTGTACTTGAAGCCGTGTTGATGCAGGCATTGATTGAAGTTTTTGACACCGGCTTCATACGCCTGCTGATCTGCGGGTGCCACGATATCGGTGTAGTCACGTACGATGGTTGAAGTATTGGTATCCGCCGCCTGAACTCCGGTGGCACATAACAGCGCGAACGACAACACGAGCCAGGGTGTGGTGCTGTTCATAAGAACCTCCCAAAGGGCTGCTGCCCAGCATGGTTGAGTTGAGGCCCCTGATCACTTCGGGCGGGCGAAGTCCTCTCAGTATGCGCGCAATCCGCGTTGGCAAGAGTGGCGCTCGCAAGTTTTTGATTTAAAGAGCAATTCGTGGGGAGTCACGCACCCAGAAATGCCCGGCGCCATCGCCGGCAGCATGGGATTCCTTATGGATGGGGTGCTTGAATCTTGCTGGCCGGACTATCAGCCATGGCTTGCTGGAAACGTTCGTTTAGGCCCGGCAACGGATACTCGCAAGTGGACGAAAATTGGAAAACGACAGGCGCGGTCGCGCTATATGGCGATCGACGCGACCGCCATTTAATCGCCGAACATCAGCCCTGCATGCATCAGGCGCGGAAGCGTTGGCTTTCGCGATTCATCGATATCGATAACGCGGCATTACCCGGCTGATTGCGAAAGGAGCGGCACCACGAGCGCATCGCCAAAGAACATGCACGCCATGGCAAAAAGAAACTTCTCGCGCTCAGAACCTGCCACGAGACTTTTCTGTTTACGAAGATGCGAAAGCATTGCTGAGTAGTGATGCTCGCGGGTATCGGGCATCTTAAGCAGGTGATCCTGCAGCAGCCAGCTTCCACTGCGAATGGGGTAGGAGTTGCCGGCTAAGCCTCTTCCGGAGGCGGCTGTAGCGTCGCCGCCAGTTCCTCAAGCGCGGTGATCTCCTCGTTCAGGGCGTCGTGCAACTCGCTTTGGCGTGTCATCAACGTCTCAATGGAATCGCCTCGCTTGAGTTTCTTCAGCTCGCCGTCGAACAGCAGCCACTGCGCCGTCAGGGATTCGACGTTATTCTTGGCGTAGTGACGCATCTCTTTGAGTTGCGCAAGGACATCATTGACGTGTTCGAGCGGAGTCTTCGCATCCTCGGACATGGCGGCACCTCCAGTCTCATCCGCTTTCAAGGATAGTCGCGCGAGGCTGGCTGATGCCGAAACGGCGTGTCCGTGCGACCCAAAGCCGGCCTTTCAAAGGTGTATCGTCCACAGCGGAAACGATGCAAGCCATCAGTGGCATAAATGATTGCTAATAATAGGCTGTTAAGTTGACGATCGAGTGAAAAGCGGCCTGCTCAAATGTGGAGAAGCGCCTCGTGAGTTCATTACGGACCGAATCTCTCTTTAAGCCTCTGCAGCTTAAATCGCTGAGCCTGAAAAATCGCATCGTCATGGCGCCCATGACGCGCAACTTTTCGCCCGAAGGCGTGCCGGACGAGAACGTTGCCAGCTACTACCGTCGTCGGGCCGAGGCCGAGGTTGGCCTCATTCTTTCCGAAGGTACGGTCATCGATCGCCCGGCATCGCGCAACCGCCCCGCCATTCCGTTCTTTCATGGCGACGATTCGTTGGCGGGATGGAAGAGGGTGATTGATGGCGTCCACGCGGCGGGTGGCAAGATGGGGCCGCAGATTTGGCACGTCGGCGCTATCTCCAGTGGCGCTACGGAATGGGCTCCGGATGCGCCGTTCGAAAGCCCTTCGGCCGTTTACTCGCCGGGCAAACCACACGGCGTGGCGATGACGGACGAAGATATTGCCGACGCCATCGCTGCATATGGGCGAGCGGCGGGGGCCGCCAAGCGATTGGGTTTTGACACGGTGGAGATCCACGGTGCACACGGCTATCTGATCGATCAGTTCTTCTGGGCCGGGACCAACGTGCGCAATGATCGTTTCGGCGGCGCAACACTCAAGCAGCGCGTCACCTTTGCGGCCGAAGTCATCAAGAGCGTCCGCGCCGCAGTAGGCGAAGACTTTCCCGTCATCCTGCGCATCAGCCAATGGAAACTGCAGGATTACAACGCACGCCTTGCCGAGACGCCGGACGCCATGCGCGATTGGTTGGGGCCACTTGTCGAAGCCGGAGCAGATGCGCTGCACTGTTCACAGCGACGCTTCTGGGATGCGGAATTTCCCGATCTGGACGGCAAAGACGGCCTCAACTTTGCGGGATGGGCCAAGAAACTCACCGGCGCCGTGACGATCAGCGTCGGCTCGGTAGGCCTTTCCGGCGACTTCCTCAATGCTTTCAAGGGTGAACGTTCCCGGCCGGCAAGTCTCGATAATCTTATCCAGCGCCTGGAACGAAACGAATTTGATCTGATTGCGGTCGGGCGAGCCCTTCTCAACGATGCGCGGTGGGCGATAAAAATCCGCGACGGCGACCATGCTGATCTCAAGGATTTTACTTCCGCGGCGTTCCGTGACCTGCGTTGATAATCGGGAGGAGCGCCCATCAATGGGAGCAAGCAACCAAGGATGAAATAAAGAATGTCTGCTTTCGACTCAAGACGCACGCGTCGCGAAACACGCCATAGGACGGGAAATCAGTCGTCAGAGGAGGTATGAAATACGCAACCGGAGGCACGCTAATATTGGCTCGACACTCCTCCCGTGCTTGCGTATAGGGATCGGGCGGAGTGAGCCCATTAAAAATCTAATGTGTAAGACCGTTCTTTTCGGTCTGTATAAGAACGGACCCACGGGGCGCCTGAATCGCCGTTAGGCGACGCGCTGGCCCGCACACTCGGGAGAACTCATGTTTGACCACATCGTATTCGGTGTCAGCGATTATGCAGCGAGCAAAACGTTCTTCCTCAAGGCACTCGAACCGCTCGGCATAGTGATCGTCCAGGAGCGGCAGGGCGGTATCGAGCTTAGTTCAGACGGAAAGGTTTCACTGTGCCTGTTACAAACCGAGGAGAAACCGGCGCATCTTCACCTGGCGTTCGTGGCGGAGAGTCGCCAGCAAGTCGACGCTTTCCATCGCGCGGCGCTGGATGCGGGTGGCAAGGACAATGGTGGGCCTGGTCTGCGCCCGAACTACCACGCGAACTACTATGCAGCTTTCGTGATTGGTCCGGACGGGCACAACATCGAGGTGGTTTGCCACAAGCCCGAGGCCTGACCCTTCCATCGAGAGGCGTTCACAGGCGGACTTCGTCCCTCATGTCAAACGTTATTGATGTCACCAGGCGCTGGGAAGAACAAACTGGCGACGCGTTTGAGGTTCGACGGTCTTTACCTGAAAGTTGAGCGAGAATGTAAAAAGAGCTGTCTGCTTTCGACCCGAGGCATAAACCAGTGAAGACGTTGCCAATGGGAATTCTCAACTTTGAAGCGGTACGGGAACTTGGCCTCTCTCTTTCGGGCGTAGTTGATAGCACTGTGTATGGATCACCTGCGCTGAAGCTTGGGACCAGGCTGCTTGCTTGTGTTCCAACCAACAAAACCGCAGAAGTAAACAGCGTCGTCGTGTATATCGATTTTGAACGCCGCGCTCAGCTGCTGGAGCAGAGTCCCGAAATCTATTACATCACCGATCATTACGAGCCTCACCCAACCGTGCTTGTGCGGTTATCCAAGATCAAGCCTGCCGAACTCAGTCGACTCTTGCGTGATGCTTATACTTTTGTGTCATCGGCGACGATTTCGCGAACCAGAAGCTCGAAGAAGCAGGCTAAGCCTGCGGTTCGCAAGGCAGTCGTGACAAAGAGTGCCCGGAAACGATGATTGTCCGCCCCCAAACAGACCGCCCACTGGGTTCTCAGTACCCTTGCTTATTGCTACGGATAAACACCCCGTACACTGCAGGAACCGGCTTCCTCCTTTGCCGGCGCTGCAGAAAAGCTGACGTGTAACCATTCGCGTTCGCGAGCGAACCGGGGGTATGATCAGCCCCCTTCAACCCGTAGTGCGGCCTGTTCCATGAGGCACCTGTCGATCCCGAAGCTAGGCCCTGCCCGTTGGCGCTTGCGCGATATCCGTCGCGCGCGCCTGACGCGTTGGCTGCTGCTCGGGGGGCTGCTGTTCATGCTCGGGTTGCAGTCGGCGCTGGCCACATATGTCTGCACCATGCCGGACGATGCGCTGGGTCCGACGATGGCCATGGGTGCATCGGCGGCCGACCGGGCCATGGCCTCGACCTGCCCGCAGATGAAACATACGGCTGCAGACCGGGCGCTGTGTGCGAAGCACTGTGCGTCTGATGCATCCGCTCCCACTGCGATTCATCCATTGTCGGTTCCACCCAGTGCTCTCGTAGCTTTACCTCCCTTGCTGCCAACTGCCGTCGCGCTGTTATCGCCGATGACGTTCGGCCAGAGGCAACGTGATCGTCTCCGAGCACCGCCACCACCGGCAAGCCTGCTGTTCTGCTCCCTGTTGATCTAGCGAGCCGCGCTTTTCGTTGAAGCGCCGTCGTGCCCGCCTGGGCGCGATACCCGTTGGCTCCTGGGAGTACCCTTCATGTTGATTTCTCTGTTCACCCGGCGCGCGGTGGCGTCGGGATTGGCTGTCGTCCTGGGCGGGACGTCGGTCTCCACTGCCTATGCGGCAGATCCACCGTTGACCCTGGAAACGGCCGTTCAAGAGGGCATGGCCCAAGCGCCCGCACTCATGGCGCACCACGAACATGTTGCGTCGATGCACGAAGAAGCGGCTCGCGCCGGTCGTTTGCCGGATCCCACATTGGATTTTGGTACCCAGTTTTTGCCCATCGACGGGCCGGGGGCTTTCAGCGTTCGCTCTGACCCCATGACGATGCGCGTGATCGGCTTTACGCAGGCGCTTCCTTCCCGTGCCGCACGTTCTGCCGATCGCGAAGCGGCCGAGGCCGAGATCAAAGCGGCCGATGCGGAAGGCACCGACATCATCCAGTCGATCCAGGAGCGTATCGCCGATGCCTGGATCGACCTGTGGGCAGCGCAGCAAAAGCGCGCACTACTTTCCGAGCTGCGGACTGAAAATGCTTTGGCGGTGCAAATTGCGCAAGCGCGATTGAAAGGTGGTGGCGGCAGCGCTACCGATGCGCTCGCGGCTCGTGCCGAGGCGGCAGCGCTTGACAATCGTCTGGAAGCTGCCGATGCGGACATCGCCGTAGCTCAAGCGGGTTTGCAGCGATGGCTGGGCTACACCGCTACGGATCTGGGCGATGCACCCGACTTCGGACATTTGCCGGTCACACCCGACCACCTGGACCAAGCCATCGACCAGCAAGCCCCCATGCAAGTCTGGGAGGCCCGCGAGCAAGTCGCACAGGCCGCACTGGATCGGGCGCGCGCGAGCAAACATCCTGACTGGAGTGTGAGTTTCCTTTACGGCCAACGCGCGGGCCCTCTCTCGGACATGGTGATGTTGCAATTTGGCGTGACCTTGCCGCTGTTCACACGCAATCGGCAGGATCGGGCCATCAGTGCGAAAGAAGAGCAATGGGAAGCAGCTCAAGACAACCATGAAGACGCGCGTCGCGAACAACGTGCGCTCGTAGCGCGTACCGTCGCAAGCTGGCAGGGATGGGCCGGCCAGATCCAGCGCTATCAGGACACGCTGCTTCCGCTTGATCGTGATCGCACGAAAACCGCACTGGCTGCCTATCGGGGTGGCGCTGCATTGCAACCCTGGCTGGATGCCCGTCGCGACGAAATCGAGTTGCGCATGACCTACGTCGATGCACTTACGGCACGCGCACGGTTGTGGGCATCGCTGGCCTATCTGTTACCTACGTCGGAGGCCATGCCATGAAGCGCGCGCTGATTACTTTTGCTGCCGTCTCCATCGCGGTGCTCTTGCTTGTTATCGGCTACCTCGGCGGTCGGCACACGTCATCGTCCTCCATGCCATCGGTTGCCGCGACACCTGCAACGCAGGGCAAAAAAGTCCTGTATTGGTACGACACCATGGTGCCGGAGCAGCATTTCGAGCATCCGGGGTTGTCACCCATGGGCATGCAAATGGTGCCCAAGTACGCTGATGAAGGCGCTGATCCGAACATTGTCCGGATTGATCCTGCTACCGTTCAAAACCTTGGATTACGAACCGCTCCCGTGGAGCATCGGGTCTTGGCTTCGGCAAGCCAGGTTCCCGGTACCGTGACCTGGGACCTGCGGCAAGCCACGACGGTGAGTGCTCGCGTCGACGGCGTCATCAATCAACTCTACGTGCGCGCTCCGTACACCGCCATTACGGAAGGTGAGCCGTTGGCAACCATACTGGCGCCGGAGTGGGATACCGCGCTCGCTGAATACAGCGCACTTCAACAGGCACAATCCACCGACGCCAAGGCACTGCGAGCCGCCGCACGACAACGCCTGGATGTCATGGGCCTGAGCGACGCCGATATCCGCAGCGCTCACCGCGGTTCGAACGGCGGCATAACACTGCATGCACCCGCGAGCGGTGTGGTGACCATGCTGGATGTTCGGGAAGGGCAACGCGTCACTGCCGGTCAGACCCTGATGACCGTCAATGGCCTGTCCACCGTATGGGTCGAAGCCGCACTTCCCCAGGCCGTTGCCGGGACCGTGCGTCATGGCACACCTGTAACCGTTACGGTGGACGCACTGCCAGGCCGTGAATTCCACGGCACCGTGGAAACCTTGCTGCCCGACATCGACGCCATGACACGCACGCAGCGTGCGCGCATCGTGCTTGGTAATGAGGACGGGGCCTTGAGTCCGGGCATGTTTGCCTCGGTACGCATCGCACCGGCAAACGGCGAGGCTGTGCCGGTGGTCCCAAGCGAGGCGCTCATTACATCGGGTGCTGAAGCGCGCGTGATCGTCGTCGAAGGAAACGGGCATTTCCGCCCCGTCGCCGTACGCACCGGCCGTTCTTCGGAGGGATACACGGAGATTCTCGCCGGCCTGCAAGGCAACGAAAAAGTCGTGGTGTCTGGTCAATTCCTGATCGATTCGGAAGCAAGCTTGTCGGGTGCGCTCGATCGACTTGATATCCCCCCGCCTCAACCTGCCTCGGCAGCGAGCACGCCGATGTCAGGGATGCACATGGGAGATCAGCCATGATTGCCGCGCTGATTCGTGCCGCCATCGCGCACCGCGTCTTCGTCCTTTTGGCAGCCTTCGTCCTGGCCGTCATCGGCGTGTATGCCACCACTCACACGCCGATTGATGCGTTGCCCGATCTCTCCGATACGCAGGTGATCATCCGTACGACCTGGCCGGGCCAATCGCCACAAGTCGTGGAGGATCAAGTCACCTATCCCCTGACCACCACCATGCTCTCCGTACCTGGTGCCAAAGTGGTGCGTGGCTATTCGTTCTTCGGAGATTCCTACGTCTATGTGCTGTTTGACGACAACACGGATCTCTATTGGGCACGGTCACGTGTCCTGGAGTACCTGAGCCAGGTCCGCAGCAGTCTCCCCAATGGTGTCAATCCTGCTTTGGGGCCCGATGCAACGGGCTTGGGTTGGATCTACGAGTACGCCCTGGTTGATCGCACCGGACGACACGACCTCGGGCAGTTACGCGCGATCCAGGACTGGTTCCTTCGCTACCAGTTGAAAACTGTCCCTGACGTTGCAGAAGTGGCGAGTATCGGAGGCATGGAGCGCGCCTGGCAGATCATGCCTGATCCTCAAGCACTGGCTGCTCGTGGCATCACCGTCACCCAGCTGATTGACGCGATCCGTGCGGCCAACGGCGCGAATGGCGGTTCGGTGATTGAGCAAGGCGAAGCCGAAGTAATGGTGCGCAGCGAAGGCTATTTGAAAACACGCGCTGATTTCGAAAATGTCCCTATCGTTACCAACAACGCCGGTATACCGGTGCTTTTGCGTGATGTTGCAACCGTACGGCGCGGCCCCACGTTTCGCCGTGGCATTGCGGAACTGGACGGTCAGGGTGAGGTGGCCGGCGGGGTGATCGTGCTGCGCTCCGGCAAGAACGCACGGGCCGCTATTGCCGCCGTCAAGACCAAGCTGGCTGAACTCCAGCGAAGTCTGCCGGCTGGTGTAGAGATTGTGCCGACTTACGATCGGTCGCAGCTGATCGATGCGGCAGTAGAGAACGTCTGGGGCAAATTGCTCGAGGAGTTTCTGGTCGTCGCGCTGGTGTGCGCTTTGTTTCTGGGGCACCTGCGATCGGCTTTCGTTGCGGTCATCACGCTGCCACTAGGAGTGCTCGCCGCTTTCATCGTGATGAACTGGCAGGGCGTATCGGCCAACCTGATGTCGCTCGGCGGCATTGCGATTGCCATTGGCGCGATGGTGGATGCGGCCATCGTGATGATCGAGAACGCGCACAAGCACCTGGAACATTGGCGTGACGCGCATGACGGCGAGGAGCCGCAAGGGGCGGCACGCTGGGCGCTCATAGCGGAGTCGGCGGCCGAAGTGGGGCCTGCGCTCTTCATCAGTCTTTTGATCATCGCACTGTCGTTCGTGCCGGTATTTGCGCTGCAAGGACAGGAAGGCAAGCTGTTCAAGCCGCTCGCGTTCACCAAGACCTACGCGATGGCTGCCGCGGCCGGACTGGCCATCACCTTGGTACCGGTATTGATGGGCTATCTCGTGCGCGGGCGTATTCGTCATGAAAACGACAACCCGCTCAACCGTGGCCTGATGACACTGTATAGGCCGATTCTGGACGTGGTGCTTCGCTATCCAAAGGTCACGCTCGCGCTAGCCGGGGCGCTGCTGCTTAGCGCCACCATACCGATGAGCCAATTGGGCAGCGAATTCATGCCACCTATGGATGAAGGCACCTTGCTGTACATGCCCACGGCACTGACGGGACTGTCAGCAGACAAGGCCTCACAATTGCTGCAGCTCACCGACCGCATGATCAAGACCGTTCCGGAAGTCGATCATGTTTTCGGTAAGGCCGGGCGCGCGGAAAGCGCCACCGATCCCGCACCCCTGGAGATGTTCGAGACCACGATTACCTTCAAACCCAAGAATCAATGGCGTCCAGGGATGACCATGCCCAAGATCGAGGCCGAGCTGGACAAGGCCGTGCGCGTACCGGGCTTGACCAATCTCTTCGTGCCACCGATTCGCAACCGCATCGACATGCTATCCACCGGCATCAAGAGTCCAATCGGCATCAAGGTGCTGGGTACGAATCTGATGACGCTGCAAACTGTGGCGGACCGTATCGAGACCGTGGCCAAGGTTGTACCCGGCGTGAGCTCCGCGATTGCCGAACGCCCAACCAGCGGTCGTTACCTCGACGTGCATGTTCGGCGGGATGCCGCCGCTCGCTATGGGCTGACGCAGGACCAGGTGCAGCAGCTCATCGCCACGGTGGTCGGTGGCGATCCCATCGGGCAGACGGTCGAAGGACGAGAGCGTTATCCCATCGTCGTACGCTACCCACGCCTGGAGCGTGATTCGGTCGAAGCGCTGCGAGAGCTGCCCATTCTCGCCAACGGCACCCAGCTCACGCTGGCTCAGGTCGCCGACGTCAATCTGGATGCAGGGCCGTCCGATTTGAAAAGCGAAAATGGTCAGTTGGCGACGTATGTCTACGTCGACACGTCCGGCAGCGACCTGGGCACCGTTGTGAGTCGCCTGCAGCGCGTCGTGGCTCAACAGGTTTCACTACCTCCCGGCGTGACTATCGCCTGGTCCGGGCAGTTCGAATATCTGGAGAGCGCCATGGAACGCTTGAAGCTCGTCGTGCCGGCCGCACTCGCCATCATCTTCGCGCTGATCTATCTCGTGTTTCGCCGCGCAAGTGAGGCGGCTTTGATCATGGCAAGCGTGCCGCTCGCACTCGTCGGCGGCTTGTGGCTGATCTGGCTGCTCGGCCATGCGGTATCCGTGGCCACCATGATTGGTTTTATCGCACTCAGTGGTGTGGCGGCTGAATTTGGCGTCGTGATGCTGTTGTATCTTCGCCATGCATGGGATCGGCAGCTTGAGCAAAATCCTCATGCGGGCGTCGCCGAGCTCGACATGGCGATTCGCGAAGGCGCGGTGCAACGTGTGCGTCCCAAGGCCATGACGGTAGCCGTCATCCTGGCAGGCTTGTTTCCGATCCTGCTCGGTCACGGTGCCGGTTCAGAGGTCATGCAGCGCATTGCAGCGCCTATGATCGGAGGCATGCTGACGGCACCCATTCTGTCGATGGTCGTATTGCCGGCGGCGTTTCGGCTGCTCGCGCTGCATCGGATAAGCAGGGCAGCAGCAGTGCACGCCACACTTCAGCTCCCCAGAAGGGAAGTCTAGTTACGAAGCATCTACCGGGGGCGCGTTAACCATGGCGCTCCCGGAGTCGTGAATGTGGAATAGCTGCCAATGTCCGCGTTCAACCCAATACGAACCCAAAGTTGATTGTTTTGGCGTCCACCCTGGACAGCAACGCCGGCCAAGCTGTCTCCGCGCTGACGAAAACCGCAGTAGTGAATACTGGACGATCCCAGCATCAAGAAAGACACTACCTTGCCGATAAACGGGCGGGCGCAGAGGCAGTTGCCGGCGCCCAAACACAGAACAAAAATCAGATCGGCGAACGGGCAGCCACACTAGTGGCCATGGCCGCAGTTTTGCTTTGTTGAGCAACGAGAGCTATTTCGTAGGGGGAGAAATATGAAAGCGATAATGGCCGCCCTTGTGGTGGCAGGCTTAGGCGTTACTCAGGTGGCTCACGCGCGGCAACAGGTGGTGTATGGCGTGGGTCTGTCCTCATGCGGCCAATGGCGCACAGAACGTCAAGCAGTGACGCCGGACGGCGCATCAAGCGAACTGCAAATGATGATGTCGAGCTGGGTCACCGGGTTTGTCAGCGCCGTGCTCGATCTGGACGATGTCCACAGGTACAAACCCACGGACGCGCACGGGATGCAGGTATTTCTTGATCAGTATTGCC
Organism: Dyella flava; assembly: GCF_016904955.1. Lineage (GTDB taxonomy): Bacteria > Pseudomonadota > Gammaproteobacteria > Xanthomonadales > Rhodanobacteraceae > Dyella_B > Dyella_B flava. Next base: position 183,759 of record NZ_JADIKE010000029.1, read on the forward strand.
AAAAGAACCCAAACGAGAGTCTTCATCACGCAGCGGAAGCGTTGATGGGGATGCTTCGTCAGGATTGATGAAGTTAGGGGCTCGCGACGACAGCGACATTCACCAAGGCGAATGGGCACCCCCTCGCTGGACAGCAGGGTGCCCGTTTCCTTGATTGAAGAGGGCAACGGGAATAAGGTGCGGCACTACCTGTAGGCATTCCCGTGTTGAATGTCGCGAGGTCCGCTTTCGACCAAGGCGGACCTTAAAAACACGGAATCAGGACAGGGAAAATAACTCCGACTCTTTTCCTCCCCAATATTATGATTCGTAAACTTGTAATCGCCTCTCTGCTCGTCGCAGGAGTAGCTCTTTCCGGTTCCGTGCTGGCCCAGGAAGCTCAGTCCACCCCAGCTCCCGCCAAGGCACCAGCAGCTGCAACGAGTGCCGCCTCCAAAACCACTGCGAAAGCGGAAGCCAAAGCTGCCAGCAAGGCTGCCAAGCAAGCCGCAAAGGCCCAGGAACAAGTCACAAAACAGGCGAAAAAGGCCGCCAAACAGGCCGCCAGTGCCAACAAGCAGAAGGCAAAAGCTGAGAAAGCAGAGACTTCAGCCAATCGCAAGAAGTCACAAATGAAGCCCGCAAAGGAATCGCCAGCTGCCAAACAGGCCGCCAAGGCCGCCAGGCAAAATGAAAGAGCGGCGAAGAAACAGGCTTCAGCCGAGCGCAAGAACAAGAAGTCGCACAAGCATCCAACAACTGATAGCGCAGCAGCCCCCGCCAGCACTCCTGCCAGTGCACCGGCATCCAGTAGCTCTGCGGGCGGTGAACTGAAGGGCCACTGAGGCGGCTACGTTTTGCCGGCGCCCTCGCTCTTGCCGGGCGTGTTGGGAAATGTCCACGCATCGTCTTGTCAATCTTTCAGCCTGGATGCGCACACAGATATCGCTCAATGATCCGAAATAGCTTTTGTGTCATGAATTTGAGCAGGCGGCTCCCGTTCCTGACCCTTGTTCCTTCTTGACCCAAGACGCCCTCCAGCCGTTACTTCCGCCGCATTTACACCACGCGTCGAATCAGGCCCGATAGGGATTCGCCCACCGGTGGTGGTTCGTGCTCGGCGCAGGGATCAAGGAGATGACATGCGACGCTTATTGTTGATGTTTATGGCCTTTGTAAGTGTAGGTGCGTACGCGGCGGTTCGCACTGCGCCAGCAGGGGATGGTGGGCACGTGACGGTTCCTGCCTGGGTTAATGGCAAAGGCCCGTATCCCTTTATTTTCGATACGGGCGCTGAAATATCGGATGTCTATGCATGGTTCGCGGATCAACTTCATCTTCCGCGTGCAGGCAGTGAAAGCCTCAACGGTATGACGGGTTCAGCGCAGGTCGCTCGCTACCGTATAGAAAGTCTAACCATGGATGGGCATACGCTCCGCAACGTTCAGCTCGATGCGTTGCCCAATCGCAAGGATAAGGGTGTCCAGGCGGGCGTGCTTGGCTTGGATTTCATGGCCGGTACGCTGGCCGTATTCGATTTCGCGTGCCATCGGATGGAAGTGCATCCGCGGACCGGTGATGTGGCGGGGGTAACTGCGAAATCGGGCGCGGCGATTCATGCCGAGCACGCTGGCCAAACGGATCTCCTGCAAATTCCGGTGCAAATCAACGGCGCATTGGGTATAGCGGTGCTGGATACCGGCAACCGTGTCAGCAAAATAAATTCCACCTTCGCGCGTCTGGCGCATGTGGATACGAATGCAGCCTCGTTTCACGATGAGGCACCGATCGAGGGTGCGAACCTCAAACCCATGGTTCCGCGAGTGGGCCCGATTGGGCGGGTTGAATTTGGAAGCATTCAATTGGACGGTGTCCATGCACAGGTGGTCGACCTCCCCGTGATGGCCGACGTGGATGCCGGTAAACCCGTCATGTGGCTGGGTTCGGATCTACTTCAAACCGTGCATTTGGTGTATGACCATACCGGGCAGCAAGTGTGGTTTCGCCCCTCTGATTGTGCTGCGAATGTGCATGGGTAGGACGTACGTACACGGACTCGCTCGGAATAAATTGCGGAAAACGGACCGGACGTAGTTAAGGGCGCTCAGCCACCTCCGGTCCATTTTGGGAGGAGGACATAAAAATGATTCTTGGTGCTCATACGGTTGTCTACAGTAAGAACGCCGATGCGGATCGGGCTTTTTTTCGGGACGTCTTGGGCTTTAAATCGATTGATGCAGGCCATGGTTGGCTGATTTTTGCGTTGCCGCCAGCGGAAGTCGCCCTGCATCCATCAGATGAGAATGGTGCCCATGAGCTTTATCTCATGTGCGACGACCTGAAGACCGAAGTGGCCTCACTCGCTGAAAAGCATGTTGAATGCTCAGAGATACAGGAGGCTCGATGGGGTTCCATCGCAAAGATTAGGCTCCCTGGTGGCGGTGAGATTGGGCTCTATCAGCCGAAGCATCCTACGGCCTTGAATTTGAAATAGCGGATATATCTGCACGGGCCTTAAGTCCAGGCATTGCATGTCCCGACAATGGACCGGAGGTAGTTAAGGGCGTTTAATCACCTCCGGTCCATTTTTGCGTAAGCAGAACTGTCCGCAACCCAAGCCGGATCTTTCGAAGGTAATCCACGTAAGGACATAACGGATGTCAATGGTGCAAATCTCGTCAAGCGGCTGGGGAGATCGGCGGACTGTGCACAGTGCGGTGCCGGAGGCATCCTTGGATTTAACTGGCAACACGCACAAAGTGCAAAGGACCCAAAGTTCCGTCGTGACTTGTCTGTCTTTGAATGTCCCGAGGCCCTTAGATTTGGGGTGCTGTATCAATGTCGGGCCTGTCAGCACTACTGGTATTTATCTGGCGAGCCTGCATTTATGAATCACGTTCCTCCTGAGCGAGTTGATCTAATTCGTCAATGGAATGAAAGAAAAATCGCCCTTACTGAAGAACACCTGTCGGCAATCAACGCTATAGGAGCAACTCCGCCGGATGTCTATGGCAACGGAAGGCAATACCGGGAAACTCCATGTGCAATAACCACCATTCACGGCAGTTCCTTTGATCTGGCAATTGTTTCAATTCAAGAGCACGCCTCTTTCGAGGAGTGGCGCCATTGCTATCTAGCGAGTGACATCAAGGAAGTACGCCCAAGTCCCTTTGCGCTAAGCCATGAGATCAGGGTTGCTACATCAAGGGCCGACGAAATTCGTATGGGTTTTGCTCCAACTGTGGTCGAACTGCCAAGTGGTGAGATCGTTGCGCTCAATTGGAGGCAGAATTTCTTGGTTAAGGCCGACTGCGATGCGAGCCAGGTGATCATTTCACAGCGAAGGCTCGACTGGAGAGAGCCGCCTCCAGTACTAAACACTCCACCGGGAATTGTTTACTTCGTGGCGGATCAAGCATGAACTCCGAAACGGGGCCCTGGACGATGGAGGGTGGCGAATGAGAAACCCGTTCGCATTCTATGGATGGACTGTGATCGTACTGGTGGCCGCTGGACTCCTGATTTCGTTTTATGGCGTGCCGATGCTCCACGGTCCTGTCGCGGCGTGCCACTATGCCCGAACAAGATCGTTTGGCTGCTCCTCATCGTTTGGAACATTCATGACATTTCTATCTGCTGGGCTCGCCGTCGTCATTGGTGGACGCTGGAATCGATTTGGTCGTTAGTAACGCGCTCAGTTCAACGTAGGTGCATCGCAAAGATTTTCCCGGGACGCTAACTGATACGCTTTGCAAAGGGATCGGGGGAGAAAATGGATAGTTATCTTGATGTATTGAAAAGAGTGGCCAGGGTTCTAATCGTCGCTGGCCTGATCGATATCGCCTACATGGTGTACTGCATAGCCCATAAACAGGGCTATTCATCCGGCTTGAATATCTTCGCTGTGATCGCGGGCATATTCTTGTGGCGAGGCCATCTCGGTGCGGTTCGCATCGTCACCAGGTTCACGGCTCTAATGATTGCAGTAGCCTTTGGGTTGTTCGTGTTTCTTCTGCCGATGCTACAGCCTACTGGCTTGTGGCTAGCGGAGTTCGAGATCAATCCGATTCGAACGATCGTGGGATGTGTAACAGTCGTAGTGATGTTTGTGCTGCTCATTTGGGTTTACCGACAGCTGCGCGTCGATTCAGTCGTTCAGGCGCTTGGCAGGGCAGGGCAGCCTACGGCTCCTCCCAAATTAGCCTTCGGCCTCGGTGCAGTAATTACGATATTCCTGACTGTGGTCTTTCATTTCACGCTCGGTGGCAGCGCGGGTAGCAAGGCTATTGAGTTGGCGAAGGCCAAGTACGGGGATCAATATCAGTACGCGCCGAATGCGATTAGCTGGGCTGGCAACCATGCTTTGGCGAGGTTAACTGCTTATAACGAGCATGAGATCAAAACGGTCGTGGTTGAGTGGTCGGATTGAGCACGAGGAGTCCACCTTTGGAATTGCTGCTGGCATTCTCAGGCAGCAATAGTGTTGGTTCGCCCGCGCATTTCGCTCTCGATCTTTTTAGTTGCGCTGTTTTGCATGACGGCTTTTGAGGCACAGACCACAGACCATCATCGACACTTATCTCAGCCGACGCCCTTTCAGCCGTCATCGCACTGCTATTAAACGCATATGTGCTGCGCAGCCAATCGGATGAGATGGTCGCGCCATTCAATCCTAAGGCTACGCTCGACAAGGTCGCCTCTTTTCATGCCTAGGAATTTTCCTGCCGTTTGTCAGCGTTATTGCTGAGATCTCGGGCCGTCAGGTAAGTCGGCCTCATCAAAATCGGTGCCAGCACGCACAGCAAAAGTCATCGAATTCCTACACGTGTCCATGACGCGACTGGATAGGATATGTGGGTCATCAGCGTGGTTCGTTAATCCGGAAGCGCCGATGACCCAAGCAGCGATGCTTGAAGGCGCGGATCGTGAGAGCGGTAACTCCCACGACCCGCTAAACCAAAACCAACTTGAACGGAGTTGATAATGGCCTCCCCAAATCATACGGCACAGCCGTGCCCTTCGGTTCGCACCGGAGCTTCCCCATCCACCCCGCCAATCGACGACATGCTCCCCTCGCGGAGTTCGGATCAGGAACGGCGGTTGTTCCACTCCCCCCAGCGGGCCGGCATCAAGCTCGCCATGCAGGCGATCGAAGACGTGCTGAACTCACGCAGCACGCTCACGTCGGACCCCATCGGCGAACACCGCGGCCGCGTGCCGCTTAGCCTGATGCAATACAACGGCCTCAACGCCGCCCTCTACTTCCTGCGTCAATACGTCGACACGCTCGCCCCACCGCGGGGTGGATAAGACACGCGTGCACGTATGAGGGTGGCCATTGGTGCATTGGGTACCAACACTGCGCCTTTTTTCGGCACGTTGCGTAGGAACAACGTGCCGGTTTTTTCGGAAAAGTCTTATCGCCTTGGGTCAAGGCATGCTCAACTCCCCGTGAGCTTGATGCGCCCTACGCGACATCCTCCGCGGCACGGTCCGCCCCGTTTTGCCTCTTCCCCTTGGCAACCCTGCCACGGCCCGGGCCACGCCATGGATGCGGCGCTGCCGGCCGATTCTTTTTGGGCCCTTCCCAAATGGTGGAAAGATATTCCGTGAACGGGTCGTAGGCGATTTCGAAGAACACCATTTCCAGCGTCGGCTCCTTCTGATTAAGCGCTTCGGCAACACAGTTCATGATGCTTTCGGCGTGTGCTTTCTCATCCGGATCCGTGTCGTTGAGCTGTCGATACAGATGGTTGATTTCCACCGCGCCGCGCAAGCCGAAGGAGCGGATGGTGTTCAATTTGCTCTCAAGGTAGATCCAGGCCAGCGCCTGGCCCATGCAGTCGATGATGAAGTTGAACGACAGGCTGGAGCGCATGGTGATGCGAATGGGGTCGCAGTAGGCCATCTGCGTAATGGTGGTGATGCCTTCGTTGGCCAGTCGTTCGGCAATCTCGGCGTTGATGCCTTGTAGTTTGATGATGTCGTTGTCGGTGGTTGTGTCTTCCTTCATGCCAAAACGCTTTAGCGTGATGCGGCGGATCATGCTCAGCAAGCCGCTGAGTGGAAAGGCACCAATACCAAAGGCAATAAACGAACGCCATGCGTCGGTGACGTCTGGAATGATCTGGGACATGAAGCAACCCAAGGGCAGCGCAATCACCAGGCGCAGCACGCCCCAGTGCACGTCCGATGGGGCCAAGTCGAGTCGCCGCGCACGCGACGTTAAGTCGTTGACCACCCACATGTATGCACCGGCCTGCGCTGCAAGCCCCAGTTGCTGGATGGGTATCCAGGTAAAGGCGGCGAAGCCTTCACGAGACGCATGCGGGCCGCTTGGGAGTGCGCCGTCGACGTAGAGTGCCAAGGCGCTGCTGACGCTCAGGTAGATCACAATCAGCGCCGTTGCCATTAACAGGATCACGGGAAACGCATAAAACCGTTTTCCGTACCATTTGATATAGAACGCGTCGAGCTCCGGCAATGCATTGGTGATGTCGATGTTCTTATTGCGGGCGAACATCTCGAAGTAACGCAGGCTGGATTCGGGGCTGAGCGCATCCATGATGTCATTGCGCCGCGCGTTCCAGCCGCTCTTGAGATAGCGAAAGACCGGCAATGCCAATATCAACGTGGTGAGGACGACCAGCGTCAAGAGGATGATGAGCCTCCAGAGGGCAGCGATATTCATGGTTCATCTCCTCGCAGTGATCGATGTGGCGATGACGTATGCAAGTGACTGTGTAGTGACGCTGCCGATGCGCTATGGATAGACCGGAACGGTAGGTAGAACCTGTCCAGAACCGTTGAAGAGGTGCGCGATGTTCGGGGGCTGGTAGGGCGCGTTGGCGGGGTCCGGCATACGACGGACATCTTGGCCCCAGCGTTTAAGCACCGATGTGTGAAGGCCAAGGGTGATGGCAGGCGTCAAGCCGGTGAATTGTCGTGGCTCGGCGGTCGGCTTGCCGCTTGGATCGGGAATATTCCACGGCATTTCGGTCCAGGGTTGATGCGATACGTCCAGAGGATTGGCGTTGAAAGGTGCGATGGGGCCATTCATCATCACGCCAATCCTCGGGTCGCTTAACTGCGTGCGCATCCAGGCCAGCGATGCGTCGGCCAAACCGATTTCGCCGTTGGGGTATCCGCCGCCGACATCCGCATGCGCGCCGGCAAACAGCGCTTGCACGATGCTGTTTCGATCATTCCAGAGCGTTGGGGTGAAGTCGCGGCGCTGTTCGTCAATGGATATCGCATGGATGCCATAGGCGACGCGGGCGTTCAAATCCTTGGAGGCAAACTGGAAGATATCGAGCCGTTCGCCGTTCACCGCGTAATCGGGAATGCCCAGTGCGCCGACGGTGTCCCACACCGCGACAGCATGTATATCCACATTCGCGACAAGGCTGCCTGCAGGCAGCGTGCTCGTCACAAAGCCGGGCAGGTTGGTCATGATGTTGTCGAATCTTTCGGCCCAGGAATCATCGGTGTTCATTTTCTTGCGGTAGGCGTACCAGGCCGCCGCGCCCAGACGATAGGCGCGCTCCTTGTCCGTAAGGCCGATGATGGGGTTGAGCAAACCCTGGCCGATGATGAATCCGGCCAACGCTCTGGCGGTATAAGCGCCACGACTGAATCCCACCAGCACGATGCGATCGCCGGGCACATACTGGCGCGAGATATAGGTATAGCCGCGCACGATGCGCGTAATGGTTCCCGCGCCGAACGCGCCACCCATCAAGCGTACGAGAGGATTCCGCGAATCCCCCACGCCGTGCAGGTATTTGGCGACCTGCCGCAGGCCGGTGTCATCGCTGTACGTCTTCTCCTGCTCGTCGCCCAACATGACGGTGTCCGGCGTGTCCTGTCCCATCAGGGATAGGAACAGCTTCAGCACATTGGTCGTTCCGGACGACTGCCCGCTGTCATCGGGTTTCCCCGGTCCATTCCAGGTGCCGTCCGCGCAAAAAACGATGACCTTCGCCATAACCCACCCCCAGCGCGCCAGGCGCAACAGCGCCACGCACGGCCGCAGCTCACTGCGACCGTGCGTGGCAGGCTTTGGGGCGGTATTGGACCGCAGCTGCACGGGTGGGCAAGACGCAAGAACTCGTCACCACCGCGTGCGCAAAGCGATAAAACCGATCTGCTGTGTCCCCGATGCAAAACCCACGTAACCCAACGCCAGGGCTTCGCCCCCCCTGTGGCGCATCTTTGCAGCAAGACACCAATTATCCGCGCAGCGTGTAAAGCGGGCATGTAGACGGCGTCAACCGGGCTGAAACGTTTTGGCGTGCCGGGGCGTTTGCCACGGTTAGCCGCTTAAGGTTCACGCAAGCCAGCAGCTCCGGTGATGGCTGCACGTCGCGGCATGAGCGCAACGTTTTGTGCAACACGCATGTTCCCATCCGGTGCGTAACTGCGTCGCTGTCAGGTCATAAGGTGACCTGAAACGTCCGGCGATTCACGAATCTCTGCATGCAGGTGTCGGCGTAGAGCGCCTAAGCAGTGTTTTGTCACGTGGCATAAACGTTGCTTCGATCGGTCGTTCTGGCATCGAGCCAGGGAGTGGGACGAAGTGGTTCGCTCCATCCATTCAATCGATCACTCGCTATGCGCCATACGTCGCTGTCCGGTTTCCCCCCGAATCCGAGGAATAGGTCGATGGCTCTCCCGGGCATGCTCATACCGTTTGCGCATAAGGGTTGGCATCGCGCCGTTGTGAGGACCGCCCGATGAGCGAGATCGCGGCCTTCGACAGCACGGCATTCGATGCCGACGAGGCGTTTACGCGCTACTGCGATCTGTATGCACATGGCGCCGATGTCGAACGGACCGACGCGCCGTTTTTCGCCCGCGTGCACGGCTGGCGTCTGGATCGCACCTTATTGTTCGCGCGCGAATATGGCGGGATTCGTCATCGCCGCCGTGAGCGCGTGAAGGCGGGCAGCTTCGATCATTTCGTGCTCAATCATGTGGTCAGCGGCGAGCTGTTCGCCGGTCCGGACGGCAAGGTCATGACGATCCGGTCGGGCGAGAGCGTGTTGCTCGATACCTGCGAGCCGGCCGAGACCAGTGCCGACCATGTCGTGCTGATCACCGTGGGGCTGGCGCGCGACGGCGTGCGTGCGGCGGTCGGCGATGTGCAGGATCTGCATGGTTATCTGATTGGTGAGCGCGAGGGCGGTTTGCTCGGCGCCATGTTGCGCGCATTGATCGAGCAAATGCCCCATTTGTCATTCGCGGCGCACGCGGCGGTGACGCGTACGCTGATCGACTTGTTGTCGGTGGCGGTCAATCCCTTCGGTTCGGGCGCGCGTTCGGAGTTTTATCGGCCCGAGCAGGCGCGCTTCGAAACCGTGCGGCGGCTGATCGAGGCCAACCTCGAAGTGTCCGACTTCTCCATCCAGGACATCGTCCGTGCCACGGGCATCTCGCGCACCGGGCTCTATCGTCTTTTTGAATCGTTTGGCGGCATTGCGCGCTTTATCCAGCTGTGTCGCTTGGAGCAGCTGCGCGATCGGCTGGATAACCGCGCGTTCGATGGCATGTCGTTGGCCGAGCTGGCGCCGATGCTCGGGTTTGCCGACGAAAGCCATGCGAGCCGGTTGTTCAAGCAGGCGTTCGGCATCGCGCCGGGTGCTTACCGCTCGGCAAGCATTCGCGGTTTGCAAGATCCAGCGGCCGCCAAGATCGTGAGTGACTGGAACAGCCGTCTGACCGAAATGCAGTGACCCGCGGTTCGAGTGCGCTTTCTTGTAACAGTGTTCCAGACATGCAACACACCGACATGTCATGCCCCTGGCACAGCCCATAGCATTGGCCGCTTTCTCAAGATGAGAAAACCCACACGGACAAATGTAAGTGGCGTAACGTAGCGGAGTTCGTCGTGCCATGGTCAGTGGCAAGCGCCCCGGGGGCCAGATGGATCGCCGATTTCACTTTATCTCGGGTCTGCCCAGGTCTGGGTCGACCTTGCTGGCGGCTATTTTGAGTCAGAACCCGCGTTTCCATGCAGGCATGAGCGGGCCACTCGGCGGCGCCTTCAGCACCATGCTGGGCGAGCTCAGCGGTCGCAACGAATACTCGGTATTCATCTCCGACGCGCAACGCCGCCGGATGCTCAAGGGCCTGTTCGACAACTACTACGGTCCGGAATACAACGCCGAGGTGGTGTTCGACACCCACCGCGCCTGGTGCACCCGGATGCGCCAGCTGAAAGAGCTGTTCCCGCAGGGCAAGGTGATTGCCTGCGTGCGGCATGTGTCGTGGATCATCGACAGCATCGAGCTGCTGATTCGCAAGAATGCGTTCCAGCCTTCGTCCATCTTCAACTACCAGCCCGGCGGCACGGTGTATTCGCGCGCCGAAGGCCTGGCCAACGCCGAAGGCATGGTGGGCTACGCCTACAACGCGTTGAAAGAAGCGTTCTACGGCGACGAAACGTCCCATCTGATGCTGCTGCGCTACGAGACGCTGACCAGCGATCCGGCGCGCGCGATGGCCGCCGTCTATGACTTCATCGGCGAACCGGCCTACCAGCACGACTTCAACGACATCAGCTTTCAGGCCGATGAATTCGACCTGCGCGCCGGCACCCCGGGACTGCATGCGGTGCGCAAGCAGGTCGCCGTGCGCGAGCGCACCAGCGTGCTGCCGCCGGATGTGTTCCGTCGTTTCGAAAACGACGTGTTCTGGCTGGATCCGGCGTTCAATCCGCGTCGCGTGCTGGTGGTATAAGCGCGGTGCACACGCGCTGCGCCATGGCATCCATTTGATCGAGATCGGTTCGCCTCCGCGCAAGTCATGGCGCAGGACGGCGGTCGTACCGACGGTTGGAGGAATGGACACAAGCCATAGCCCTTGCTGATGACGCCGATATAAAAAAACGAATTCACATCGATCGCCTTGTGCCGGACACTTGACCACAGCCACTCTCGATGTCGAGTTTTAGCCATGCTTGCCAGCCTCTACGCTGCCGCCTCGACGTGGACGTTGCAGTATCCGCGTCTCCATTCGTTACTAAGCGGCGTCTACTGGCGGCTGTTCGTCCTCTTGGCCTTGTCGGTCTGTCTTTCCGCTAACGCCGCTGCATCGACATCGCCCGCTGCGCCGGCGGCCGTGCAGGTTTGCGCGGCATGCCATGGCGCACAAGGCGCCGGCAACGCTTCCGGCACACCGCGCCTTGCCGGCATGGACCCTGCCTACCTGGCGCACAGCCTGAACTCATTCAAGAACGGCAAGCGTCCCAGCAACATCATGCAGCCGATCGCGCGCACGCTTTCTGACGCGGATATCGACGCGCTTGCCAAGTACTTCGCCGCGCAGAAAACGCCACTCATAGTCTCCCCACAAGCGCCTTCGCCGGAGATGGTGGCTGCTGGCAAAGCCATGGCGCTGCACGGAGATGGCAACGGCGTTCCCGCCTGTTTTAGTTGCCACGCCATGAATGGCAGGGGCAATGGCGTGCGCTATCCCGGCATCGCCAGTCAACCGGAAACCTATCTCGTAAACCGGCTGCACGAATTTCAGGCGCGTGCGCGCGCCGGCACGCCCAAGCCGGGATCGATGACCGAAGTGGCCTCCAAACTTACCGAGGCCGAGATTGACGATGTGGCGGCATACCTGTCGGTCATTCCGCCCAAGTAGGCTTGTGCAGGGCGTTGCTTTGCCCGGCCGCTACAACGGAGCGTTCCACACTCCCGATAATTCATCGCGGCATGCGTTGCTGAAGTCCCTGAGCGGATTCATCGCTTTGTCATCGATTACCTCGCCGATGTCACGAAAGGTTTTATTGGGTGACAGGTACGCCTTGATAATCGCACGCACGACGTTATCGGCCTGTTCGACCACACTCGGCGCCGACAAGACGCGCATGCGGCTCACCATGGCGTACAGGCCAACCAGGTTCGACACCTTCGGCGTGTCATGTTCATAGGCATCCGCATACCACTTCGACGCCTCTTCAATGAAGTTTCGATACAGTTCTTCGCGTCGACCTAGCTGAGCCGCTCGCTGCTGTGCCGTGAACTGGACACGCTGCGTCAGCCAGGACGCCGTCAAGGAAGTAAGGCCGCCTATCGCCGATCCGGCGAGTGCGGCAAGCGCGGAAGCGTAAGCGGTGTCCATGGCTTTGACTCCATAGCAACGGGGTTGGAGTGCCGCGAGCGAAGTTTCGCCTAAAAAGGGACGGCGGGACGTTCCCCCAAGAGAGGCATCGTCACGGGCGCCAAACAATGCAACCGCCGTGCCACATCGGAGCGCGTGCAGAGTATTTGTGTCGCGTTGTGTGATCCGACGGCGTTCGACTTGAACGCTGACCCCATGCCTGTATATTGGAAGAAGCAATCCCAAGATCGGCGTTGGTCTAGCCAACCACCATCAACAGCGGGTTGATTCATGAAAGTCGACTGCGATCACAGCGATTTTCTCAGAGCGGCCCGTTACGTCGCTGTCTTTGTAGCGTTCGCTACCTTTTCCATGGCCACCGGCTCCTTGCATGCGCAGGTCCAGAGCACGGTGACGGCACCTGACTCGATCGCGACACGCGTGCAGGCCTGCACCGCCTGCCATGGCGAGAAAGGGCAGGGCAGCGGCAACAATTATTTTCCCCGGCTTGCGGGCAAGCCCGCCGGGTATTTGTTCAACCAGCTGGTCGCTTTTCGCGACGGCAGGCGTAAATACCCGCCGATGAACTATCTGCTCGCGTATCTGCCGGATACGTATCTGCAGGAAATGGCCGATTACTTTGCGACACAACAAGTGCCTTTTCCGGTGCTGCCTAAACCCAATGTCGGCCCACAGGTGCTGGCACTAGGCAAGCAGCTGGGCTTGCAGGGTGATGCTGCCCGGCACATTCCCTCCTGTGTTGCTTGCCACGGCCCATCCCTGACCGGCGTGTCGCCCGACATTCCAGGCTTGCTCGGTTTGGACAGCAAGTACATCAGCGCGCAACTCGGGGCATCGCGTTACGGGACGCGCGTTGCCGCAACATCCACATGCATGAAGAAGGTGGTGGTGCTGCTCTCCGAAGCGGACATTGCCGCCGTATCCGCATGGCTGTCGTCGCTTCCCGCGCCGGAAAATTCCGCACCGGCACCGGCCGGTTCGGTGAAGTTGGCGCTCACTTGCGAAAGCGCCGAGACGAGATGAGCACAGCATCGCCACCTTCAACGTACATGGGGCGACGCACAGGCACGTCATGGTGGATGCTTTGCATCGCGTTTGGCTTGCTTGCCTTGGCGCAGGTCGGACGAAGCCAGGATGCATCGGTGATTGCGCAAGGCCAGTATCTGGCGCGCGCGGGCGATTGCATCGCCTGTCATAGCAATCCCGGCGACAAACCCTTTGCCGGGGGGCGAGCGATGATCACGCCATTCGGTACGCTTTATTCGCCGAACATTTCGCCGGATCCGGTGACCGGCATCGGTACTTGGACGTCCGACCAGTTCTACAACATGATGCGCACCGGACGCTCGCCATCGGGGCAGCTGATTTACCCAGCGATGCCGTTTGCCGCCTATACCAAGGTCACCCGCGCCGACGACGATGCCATTTTCGCCTACCTGAAATCCGTTCCGCCGGTGCATCAGCAGAACCAGGACCAGGATCTGCGGTTCCCGTACAACAATCGCAATCTGCTGATGGGCTGGCGCACGCTGTACTTCAAGGAAGGCGAATACAAACCCGATCCATCGAAATCGAGCGAATGGAATCGCGGCGCCTATCTGGTGGAAGGACTCGGACACTGTTCGATGTGCCACACCGCCATCAATGCGCTGGGTGGCAGCTCGGCGTCATCGGCTTACCAAGGCGGCTTGATTCCGATGCAGGAGTGGTATGCGCCATCCTTGACGTCCAATCGCGAAGCGGGGCTTGGCGAGTGGAGCATCGAGGACATATCCGACCTCCTGCAGGCCGGCGTGTCGAAGCGAGGCGCCGTCTACGGACCGATGGCCGAAGTGGTCTACAACAGTCTGCAATATCTGTCCGATGCAGACATCCACGCGATGGCCATCTACCTCAAGGCCTTGCCATCGACGGGTGAGACGGCAGCTCCGACGGAAACCGAGACGCAGGACAAGCTTCGCCTGTTTCCACTCGGCAAGAAGATCTACGAAGCGCAATGCGCCATGTGCCATGGCTTGAATGGCGAAGGCCGTGGATGGGACTTCCCGCCACTCGCCGGAAACCAGTCGATCCAGATGACGTCGTCGGTCAATCCGATTCGCATGGTGCTCAACGGCGGTTACCCACCGGGGACGATCCGCAATCCCAGACCCTACGGCATGCCACCCTTCGCGCAACAGCTGTCCGACGAAGAAGTGGCGGCGGTCGTGACCTACATTCGTACGGCCTGGCACAACCATGGTGCGGCGATCCAGGCCCACGATGTGAATGTGCTGCGTCCGGCTCCGCTAAATTGAAAGGGGCGAGATCTCCATGAGTGGCAACAACGATGAATCCGCCAAAAGTGAAGACGAGCGCGTCGAAGAAATCGTGCGCGCCGGGCCGCGCGGTGCATTGACGGTCGCCGGCATCGCGGTGGCGATCGTTACGGCGATATGGTTCCTGTTCTACTTCCTGGTCTTCCTTCCACGTGGTGTGATTCATTAGGGGAGTTGTCATGGCCCAAGTGTCTTCCGCCGATCCGCACGATAGCGCCGAACAGGCTGCGCGTATCGAGAAGCGCTGGGCCATCGTGATCGTCGGCATCATGGCCTTGCTGGTGGCGGTGACGATTTTCACCGGCCTGCACTGGGCGATGATGCCCCCATCGCGAGTCGAAACCATCGATCCGTCCACGTTGCACGTATCGGGTGAATTCGTCGAAAGCAACCTCGGCAGTGCGGTCGAAGCCAATGGATCGGTGACGGTGCGAATCATCGGCCAACAGTATTCATTCACGCCGCAATGCATCGTGGTGCCGGCGAAAACGCCCATCGTATTTCGCGTGACCAGTGCCGATGTGGTGCACGGCATGCTGATTACCGGGACCAACATCAATTCGATGGTCGAGCCTGGTTACATCGCGACGTTCAAGACCGAGTTTGATCAGCCAGGCAATCACCTGATGCCGTGCCACGAGTTCTGCGGCGTCGGCCATGAAGCCATGTGGGCCAATGTGAAGGTCGTGGACAAGGACGTTTTCGCAAAGATGGCGGCCAACACGAGGAGACTGAGTTGTGATCTCTAACAAGCGTCTCGTGCTTGCCCACTTCTGGTTGGCGTTTGGCGTATTCGGCCTGGCCATTCTGCTTGGCGAGTGGCAAATGTTCATCCGCAGCCCGCTGCACGCCTGGATCCGCGACCCCGATCTGTACTATCGATCGGTCACCGCGCACGGCACCGTGATGGGCTACGTGTTCCCCACGCTTATCGCCATGGGGCTCGGCTATGCCATTTCCGAACTCGCGCTCGACCAACCGCTGGTAGGTCGGCGCTGGGCGTGGGTGGGGTACGCGCTGATTATTATCGGCTCGATCGCCGCGGTCGTGCCGGTCGCGATGGGACTGGATTCGGTGCTTTACACCTTTTATCCACCGATGATCGGCAACGCCTTCTACTACATCGGCGTGGTGCTGGTGGTGGTCGGATCGTGGATCTGGGTCGCCCTGATGGGCATCAATCTGCACGTGTGGAAACGCGCGCATCCGGGCGCGCCGGTGCCACTGGCCATGTTCGCCAACGTGGCGGGGGCGTATCTATGGGCATGGACGGCGGTCGGCGCGGCGCTGGAGCTGCTGTTTCAGATCTTGCCGGTGGCGCTTGGCTTCACCAGCACCATCAACGCAGGGCTCTCGCGCGTGCTGTTTTCGTGGACGCTGCATGCCATCGTCTATTTCTGGCTGATGCCGACGTACATCGCCTTCTACACGATCGTGCCCCGCGCCATCGGCGGCCGCCTGTACAGCGACACCATGGCGCGCATCTCGTTCGCGCTTTTTCTCGTCTTTGCGATGCCGATCGGCATCCATCATCTGTTTGCCGATCCTCAAGTGGGCGCGGGCTTCAAATTCGTCCATTCGGTGTTCACCGCCTTGGTCGCGGTCCCGACCTTCCTGACCGTGTTCACCATTTGCGCTTCGGTTGAAATCGCCGCGCGCCTGCGCGGTGGCAAGGGTGCCTTCGGCTGGCTCAAGGCGCTGCCCTGGGACAACCCGCAAATGCTCGCGTTGGCGTTCTCGTTTGTGCTGCTCGGTTTTGGCGGAGCCGGCGGCCTGATCAATATGAGTTATCAGCTGGACTCGACCATCCACAACACGCAATGGATTACCGGCCATTTCCACCTGATCTTCGGCGGCGCCATCGTGATCATGTATTTCGCCATCGCCTACGACCTGTGGCCGCACCTTACCGGGCGCGCCATGCTCGACCTCGGCCTGATCCGTGCGCAACTATGGCTATGGTTCGTCGGCATGATCGTGCTGACGTTTCCCTGGCACTACGCCGGCATCCTCGGCATGCCACGGCGCATGGCTTACTACGACTACACCGCGCCCGGCATGGCCGCCGAGGGCATTACGGTCGTGATGTCGGTGATTGGCGGCGCGTTGTTGGTGCTTTCCGCCATCCTGTTCTTTACGGTCCTGTATCGCAATCATTCGGCAACCAGGGTTGAGCCGGCGCCCTTCACGTTCAGCAAGGCCGTGCATGAGCCCACTTCGCTGCCGTTGGCGTTGAATGGCCTGGGACTTTGGGTCGCCCTGATGATCGTGTTGACGATCACCAACTACGGCTATCCGATTGTGCAGCTCATCGGTTTGCACAATGCCGACGTACCGGCGGTCTTTGTCGGAGCGAAGCGATGAACAGCGAGCGCCCACGCCTTATATCGCTGCGCAACCCGTGGTTCACCGCCAGCGTCGGGGGCACCTTGGTGGTGTTGCTCTTTTCGATGTTCGTCGGCTTCATCTGGCTCCCTTCCGCGCAAAACGACGCCTTGTTCAAAGGCCTGCTGGATTCCATTTGCAGCGCCGCCGGCGTGCCCCGGGCCTGGCTGAGTGAAACCAGTCCGCCGGTTACCCCGCAGCAGCCGGTGTCCAGCGTGGTGCTGACCCCCGAGATGCTGATCGGGCCGGATACGCGCGGTTCGATCGGGCGCGGCGCCACCCTGGCGTTACGCTGCACCATGTGCCACGGCGCGCGCGGGGTGAGCGCCGCCAACACGCCGAACCTGGCTGGACAATACGGTCCGTCGATCTACAAGGAACTTCGCGATTTTCAAAGCGGTGCACGCACGAGTGCCGTCATGGCGCCGATGGTGGTTGGACTGGGCGACCAGGATCTGCGCGACCTGTCGAACTACTATGCGTCGCTACCGCGCGCAAACTCGACCAGCGCGCCATCCGCTCCGGATATCGTCGCCACCGGAGCACCGATGCGCAACATCGCTCCCTGCGGTTCCTGCCACGGTGGCATGGTGAACAAGCTGGGTGCTCCCTGGCTCAGTCCGCAGCCGCGCTCCTACTTGAAGGATCAGCTTGAGGCCTTTGCGCAAGGTACGCGCCACAACGATATAAGCGCCCAGATGCGCAATATCGCGCGCAACATGACGCCGGATGAGATCGACGCATCGGTCGGCTATTACGCCGGCAACAAGTAAGCGTGCGTCGCGTTATTTGTGGATGCCGGACGGTTGCGCTCCGACCGCGTGGCCGCGCACGCCGTAATACAGGATGTACAGATAGCACGGCACGATGACCATCAGGAACGCGAGCTGGAAGTTGATGTACTGCTTCAGATGCACAAAGACCTGGGGCATCAGGGCGCCACCGACGATGCCCATGATCAGCAGCGCCGAGCCCAGTTCGGTATGGCTGCCCAGGCCCTTGATCGCCAGCGGGAAGATCGCCGGCCACATCATGGCGTTGGCAAAGCCCAGCGCGGCGACGAACGCCACCGAGATAT
>NZ_JADIKE010000032.1 GCF_016904955.1 Dyella flava
AGCTGCGCCGATGGTAGTGTGGACTTCCATGCAAGAGTAGGTCACCGCCAGGGGCTTTATCCTTAAAACGCCTTCCCTCACCGGAAGGCGTTTTGCTTTACCCCGACTCGCATCTCCTTCGGCGGCCTACGTGCGGCTGAAATTTGCAGCTGAAGCGATGTCACTTAAAGCACGGCATCGAAACCCGATCGAGCATCAATCCGGAAAGGCTTTGTCCAGCCACTCGGGGACAGGAATATTCTTCTCCCTGAGGAAGCGTGGATTGAATAGCTTTGCCTGATAGCGAGTTCCTGCGTCGCTGAGCACAGTGACAATCGTGTGCCCCGGTCCAAGCTCCCTGGCGAGTCGGATGGCGCCGGCAATATTCACGCCGCTTGATCCACCTACGCACCAGCCTTCCTCGCGGAGCAGCTCGTGCAACAGCGGAACGGACTCTTGATCCGGTATAGACCAGGCCAGATCGACGGGCGCATCCTGGAAATTCGCGGTGATGCGGCTGGAGCCGATCCCTTCGCTGATGGAGCTGCCTTCAGCCAGCAGCTCGCCATGATTGATGTAATTGGCTAGAGCTGAACCCGACGGATCAGAGAGGGCGATCTTTACGCCAGGCTTGCGCGCTTTCAGCGCCCGTCCAACCCCTGCAAGGGTTCCACCGGTGCCGGCGGAACAGACGAAGCCGTCCACTTGCCCACCGGTTTGTTCCCAGATTTCGATGGCAGTGGTTGCCTCGTGCCAATCGCGGTTGGCCGTATTGTCAAACTGGTTACCGAACCAGGCACTGCCGGGTTCGAGCTGGTTCAAGCTCTGGCCATAGGCTCGCGCGACGTGTACGTAATGCCTTGGGTCCTTGAACGGCACAGCTGGTACCAGGCGCACCTCTGCGCCAGCAATCCGTAACGCGTCGATCTTCTCCTGGCTCTGCGTCTCCGGCATGAAGATCACAGACCGGTAACCGCGACTCGCCCC
Organism: Dyella flava; assembly: GCF_016904955.1. Lineage (GTDB taxonomy): Bacteria > Pseudomonadota > Gammaproteobacteria > Xanthomonadales > Rhodanobacteraceae > Dyella_B > Dyella_B flava. Next base: position 967 of record NZ_JADIKE010000032.1, read on the forward strand.
GATCAGCGCGAGTCCTATGCCGGTATTCCCGGCGGTTCCTTCTACGATCGTACTGCCGGGGCGTAACAAACCCTTCTGCTCCGCGTCGCAGATGAGCCCCAGCGCCGTACGGTCCTTGATTGACCCTCCCGGATTGAGGAATTCGGCCTTACCCAATATCTGGCAGCCAGTCAGCGCGGAGGCGCGGCGCAGGCGCAGCAAGGGGGTATTTCCAACAGCGGCGGAAAGGTCGGATCTGATCGTCATGGGTGAAGTGTCATACGCCGGATTCAAACGTAGCGTGAGAGTAGCGTTGGCAGGGATGGCTTGCCAGTCGGGCTGTGCCTGGAGCCAAGTGATATGGTCATTTCACATATGCCAGAAAAACAGGCGTATTTTAAAGAATATCGACGTTTAGACGTCTATACGTCCATTGACGCTTAAAAAGACCGTGGGTATAGTCGTCCATACTCATCGAGACCGGCTGAGGGACAGGCCCTTTGAAGCCGGGGCAACCTGCAGGTTCAAACCTGCAACGGTGCCAACTCCTGCGGGGCGCCCCAAGGCGTCGACCGGAAGATGGGATGTCGTCAATCCATGCGTCAGCATGATTGATATGGCGGCAACTCCTCCATGGTTCTCCGCAGGGCGATGTATCCGGAGAACCAAGATGCCGCAGCTCGCCAATTCCTCTCTCGACGATTACCACACTGCCGTGGTCGTGCCTCTGCATTCGCGTTCTACGCTGGCCGAACAGCGCAGCAGCCGTCGGTTGAACCTGCAACCCAAATACGGCCTCGGCCTCAGCAAGGTCGACGTGCGCTATCAATGGACCGGCGCACCGGATGCTCCGACGGTGATCGTGCAGGGAGGGATTTCCGCAGATCGTCACGTTGCCGCTACAGACCAGGACAAGCCCGGTTGGTGGTCCGAATTGGTTGGCAATGGCCAAGCTATCGACCTGGCACATTGCCGTGTCCTGAGTATCGATTGGTTGATTCCCGCCGACTTTGAACAGAGCCCACGTGCGATTTCCAGCGAAGATCAGGCCGATGCGCTGGCTGCGCTGGTCGATGCGCTAGGCATTATGAGTGTGGCTGCGTTCGTGGGTTCCTCTTATGGCGCGATGGTTGCCCTCGCATTCGCTGCGCGCCATCCAAACAAGGTCGAAAAACTGGTCCTGTTGGCCGGAGCACATCGGGCGCACCCGATCTCAACCGCGCAGCGTGCCATCCAACGGCAAATCCTGCGCCTTGGACAGGCGACCGGTCAGATCGAGCAAGCGCTTTCGCTTGCACGTCAGCTTGCGATGACCACTTATCGCGGTAGTGAGGAATTTGCGCGCCGTTTTGTTGGCGCGCCGGACTATCGCGAAGGACGTTTTCACTTTCCGGTGGAGGATTATCTGGAACACGCCGGACAACGCTTTGTACAGCGCTTTGATCCGCAGCGTTTTCTCGCGCTGTCTGAATCCATTGATCTGCACGATGTGGCACCGGAAGAGATTCACGTGCCAGCCACACTGATCGGTTTTCCCTCCGATCGCCTTGTGCCGCTCGCTGACCTATGTGAATTGCAACGCCGACTGCGCGGTTCAACCACGTTGGAAGTGGTCGATTCGCCGTACGGACACGATGCATTTCTTAAAGAAGCCCAGCAATTGGCGCCGTTGTTGCGCCAAGCCATTTCCTGTCGTTGTGGAGCCTGAATCATGTGCGCTGATGTCGTAAACGGAACTGCTGCCAGCACTCGCGCCGTACGCGCGGGAATCGAATCGGATACGCAGCATGGCGCGGTCGTACCGCCACTGCATCTCTCCACCAACTATGCTTTTACCGGATTGGGTGGCAAGCGCGCGTACGACTATTCCCGTAGCGGCAATCCAACCCGCGACCTGCTCGGAAACGCGCTGGCTGAGCTGGAGCAGGGTGCCGGCGCCGTAGTAACGGCCAGTGGTATGGCCGCTGTCGCGCTGGCACTGGAATTGGTGCCGGCCGGCTCCACGGTTCTGGCCGCGCATGATTGCTATGGTGGCACCTGGCGCCTGCTCGATGCGTGGGCGAAGAAGGGGCGCTTCAAGGTCCGTTTCGTCGATCTAACCGACAACCATGTGTTGGCCGAAGGGCTGGCCAGCAAGCCCTCGTTGGTCTGGGTGGAAACGCCATCCAATCCCCTGCTGCGCATCACGGACATTCGTCATGTAGCGCACGCAGCTCATGCTGTCGGTGCGCTGGTGGTGGTCGACAATACGTTCCTTTCCCCAGCGTTGCAGCAACCGCTGGCATTGGGCGCGGATGTGGTGGTGCATTCGACCACCAAGTACATCAATGGCCACAGCGACGTGGTGGGAGGCGCAGTGGTGGCCCGTGATCCGGCCGTCGCCGAGCAGATCAAATGGTGGGGCAATTGCAATGGCCTTACCGGCGCACCGTTCGACAGTTTCCTGACCTTGCGCGGCCTTCGCACCTTGAACGTGCGTCTGCGCCAACATCAGGAAAATGCCGAGCGAATTGCCGCGTATCTCGATCGCCACACCGCCGTTCGCAAAATCTATTACCCCGGTCTCGATCATCACGCAGGGCATGCGCTCGCGGCGCGTCAGCAGCAGGGCTTTGGAGCGATGCTAAGCTTTGAGTTGCAAGGCGATGTTCCGCAAATAGAAGCCTTCGTCGACGGATTGCGTTACTTCTCATTGGCCGAATCGCTTGGTGGCGTGGAGAGCCTGATTGCTCACCCCGCCTCGATGACGCACGCGGCGATGGCTTCGGAAGCCCGGCGCGCTGCAGGCATCGCCGACACGCTGCTACGACTGTCGATCGGCATTGAGGACGGCGACGATCTGTTGAGGGACCTGGAGTCAGCCTTGCAGCGCGCGCAATCCGTTTCGGAAGCGGCGACGAAGCAACGGGTGACAGCATGAGTGCGGTATTGGCCGAGGAGCCTGTCAAAAAGGCCGCGCAGACGACAAAGGCTGAGATAGCCGTCGTGCTACTTGGCACAGGCGTGGTTGGCGGTGCTTTCCTCAAGTTGCTGTGCACGCCTGTAGCAAAGCGCCTGCATTTGGTGGGCGCGGCAAATTCGCGCAAGCAGCAGACTGATCCGGCACAGCTCGCTGCGCGCGACTTGCGTGAAAGGCTCAAACGCGAAGGCGGAGCTCGTGATGATGCTGCATTACTGTCAGCGCTGGATGTGCATCATGCCGGGTTGAAGGTCATTGTCGACGCGACCGCATCGAGCGAACTCGCGTCCCGCCACGCGGAGTGGCTTGCCCACGGCTACCACGTCGTGACGGCGAATAAATCGCTTGCCGGCGGCCAGCTTGCAGGTTGGCGTGCGTTGCAGGCCGCGCGTGCCGCGGGCGGGCGCTACGGTGATTCCGCGACGGTGGGCGCAGGTCTGCCGGTGCTCTCCACGCTGCGCCGTCTTAGCGATTGCGGTGACAGTTTGCTGACCCTGGAAGGCGTGTTTTCCGGCTCGCTGTCGTATCTGTTCAATCAGTACGATGGCAGTCGTCCATTCTCAGCGCTTTTGCGCGACGCCCGCGCACTGGGCTATACCGAGCCCGATCCACGCGCTGATCTATCCGGCGAGGATGTAGCGCGCAAACTGCTGATCCTCGCCCGTAATGCCGGCTTCGCCCTGGGTAGCGATGAGGTGGTGGTGGAAGGTCTTGTGCCAGAGCCGCTCCGTGACATTTCGTCCGAGGCGTTCTTGAATCGCCTGGAAGAACTCGACGAGCCTTTGGCAGCACTTCACGAGGCCGCTCGTGCGCGTGGTCAGGTGCTACGTTTTCTGGCCCGGCTCAATCAGCGCGGTCGGGCGCGTGTGGGTTTGACTGAAGTTCCGCTTACGCATCCGGCGGCACGTCTATATGGCACGGACAACCAATTTGCACTGACGACGACGCGCTATCACACGCAGCCGCTGGTTATCCAGGGTCCTGGAGCCGGACCGGAAGTAACCGCCCAGGCGCTGCTCGGCGATGTACTTGCACTCGGTTAGCGAACAGGACGCATCGTCAGCGGTGGCTGACGATGCGCTCGGCGGTTTCTTCATCCGGCGGCACGACCGGCTGATCCGGATGGAGATGGGCATTTTCACGTGCGGCTTCCACTGCCGGCGTGCGCCAGCCGGACTTTACGCCCCATAGATAGAACACCAGGCCAATCACGGCGACGACGACAAGGTCGATGCCGTAAGACAGGTAGCCTTGCCCGCCGAAGGTCGTGCTGCCTGCCCAGGACACGATGGCAATCGTCGGCAGATACACGATCAGCCACAGGGCACCGTTGAGCTGCCGCCGAAAGTCATGCCAGCCGGACTTCGCCTGGTAATAGAGATAGATCGGCAGGGCCACGACCATCAGCAAAATGATTTCGCCGGTGAGTGGCCACTTCGCCCAGTAGAGCAGCTCCGTTGCCATGACAAAGGCAACGCCGGCCAGCACGGGAAGACCTGCGACACGCAGCGGTCGGTACAGCTCCGTAGCAGTACGCCGCAGGGTCATCACGCTGACCGGGCCAGTCAGGTAGGAAATGATCGTTGCTACCGAGATCACCGCCGCCAGTGTGCCCCAGCCGCGGAAGAAGAACAGGAACAAGAAGGACACCGCGAGATTCAGCCACATCGCCGGGCGCGGCACGCCCCATTTGGGGTGGATCTGGCCGAGAAATTTCGGCAGCGTACCGTTGCGTTCCATGCCGTAGATCATCCGTGCCGTCGTGGCGGTATAGGTCATGCCGGTACCGCTCGGGCTGATGAACGCATCCACGTACAGCAGCATCGCCAGCCAGTGCAGGTTGACGATGATGGCCAGTTCGGCGAACGGCGAGCGGAAATCGATGCCGTGCCACCCCGCTTTCGCCAACATGTCCTGCGGCACCGCGCCGATATAGGCAACCTGCAAGATCACGTAGATCACCGTGGCAAGCAGGATCGAGCCGACCACCGCAAAAGGAATGCTCTTGCCCGGATTGCGAGCTTCGCCTGCAAGATTGACCGGACTCTGGAAGCCGTTGAAGCTGAACACAATGCCTGCCGTCGCGACCGCATTGAGCACGGCGGCAAAATCGATGGCGTGGCCGCCGCCGTGAATGCCGACGGAGAAATTTTCCGAATGAAAGCCACTGGCGACCAGGGCCAGGCCCGTTGCAGCCGGCACTACCAGTTTGAACACGGTGATAGTGGTATTGGAGCGCGCGAACAACTTCACGCTCCAAAAGTTGAGCAGGAAGTAGATGATTACCAGTACGGCGGCGATCATCAGGCCGGTATCGCTTAGCTCGCCCGGGCCGTTGGCGACGTGGTACAGGTCATGAGCCCATTGCCACGGCCAGGAGGCCATGTATTGCACCGATGCCTCGGCTTCTACGGGAATCACCGAAACGATGGCGATCCAGTTGGCCCAGGCGGCGATAAAGCCGACCAGTGAACCGTGCGAGTAATGACCGTAACGGACCATGCCCCCCGACTCGGGAAACATCGCGCCGAGCTCGGCATAGGTCAGCGCAATCGTCAGGATGATGGCTGCGCCCAGTACCCATGCCCAGATCGCCCCGGGACCGGCCAGGCCGGCCGCTTTCCATGCGCCGAACAGCCAGCCTGAGCCGATGATCGAGCCCAGCCCGGTGAGCATCAGGGCAAACGGCCCGACATCGCGGCGAATGGCGTTGGAAGAAGACATGCAGGCTCCTTGAAGGCGTACGGGCGGGCCAGCCATACCTCGATGGCATAAGCACACGATGATGACAGACCGGCGCGGCAGGTGTCAGCCGGCGAGTGCCGCTGATTTGCCTAGGCGGACGCCGCGTCTGCCGTGTGGGGTTTCGGAAGATGGTGATATATCGCTTTATCAAGAATAAGAGATATATACTGAGGCGATCCGCCGCCAAGGACCCGCACAATGCCGGCCATCAGCTTCGAATTCTTCCCGCCCAAGACCGACGAACAACGTGCCCAGCTTGATCGGGCAGCCAAGGAATTAAAGGCGCTCAAACCTGAATACGTCTCGGTGACCTTTGGCGCCGGCGGTTCCACCCTCAGCTACACCAGCGATGCGGTGGCGCACCTGCACCAGCAGCACGGGCTGGATGTGGCGCCGCATCTGTCTTGCATGGGCGGTACGCGCAAGGAAATTGCCGAATTGCTTGATGCCTATCGCGCAGCCGGTTACCGGCGCCTCGTGGCCTTGCGTGGCGACCTGCCATCGGGCATGGCCTCGCCGGGCGATTTCCGTTACGCCGCGGAACTGGTACGTTTCATTCGCGAGCACTGCGGCGACCATTTCCACATCGAAGTCGCGGCCTATCCGGAGATGCATCCGCAGGCCGAGGATGTCCAGGCCGATCTGCGGCACTTCAAAGCCAAGATCGAGGCGGGCGCGGATGGTGCCATCACTCAGTACTTCTTCAACCCGGATGCATATTTCCGCTTTGTTGATGACGTCCGTCGGTTGGGCGTGTCGGTGCCGGTGGTGCCGGGCGTCATGCCGATTTCCAATTACGCGCAGCTCAAACGCTTTTCCGACGCCTGCGGTGCAGAGATCCCTCGCTGGATTGCCAAGCGCATGCAGGCCTACTACGACGATGTCGATTCCATTCGTGCGATGGGCGCGGAAGTCGTCGCACAACTCTGCCGGCGCTTGCTGGAGGGGGGGGCGCCGGGACTGCATTTCTATACGCTGAACCGTGCGAAAGCGACCCGCGCCGTTATCGATCAGTTGAACTAAACACTTATCTGCATCGGGCTATGCTTGCCCGATGCGTTTGCGAGCACTGTCCCTTTTACTTCTACTGCCCATCACCGCGGCCGGGGCGCAGGGCGATATTCATCGCTGCGTGGGGGCAGATGGCCAGACGGTGTTTACCGATCGCATTTGTTCCGATGTGAACGCCCAGCCGGCGCTGCCGCCGGCCTCGGCGTCGACCGCTTCTGCGCCTGTCTTGGAAGGAACGGTCAAGTCGCCGCCAGCAGTGCTTTGCGCCGCGGATATGAAGCACCTCAAGCAAGCCGTGGTCGATGCCTTTGCCGCCCATAATCCCAACCGCCTGGCCGGATTGATGTTGTGGAACGGAGCAGGGCAACAGACCGTGGTGGCCAATATCCGTGCCTTTGCCCAGCTGATGGCCCGCCCGCTGGTCGATGTGGATACCGATGCCGATGCGTCAACTTATGACGATGAGGACGGTGACGCTTCCCACGCCGCGTCCAATGCGCCTGCGCATGGAGCGCTGGTGGTGCAAACCGAATCCGACGACGGTAGTGGCGAAAACGAGCAAGTCCGTTTCGACGTCATCCGGCACGCCGGTTGTCTTTGGCTGCGCCCGCAAGGTTAAGTGCCATTAGCGAGACGACGGCGTGGCCATAGGGCGAAGGTCATCGGCTCGCCTCGAATGCCCAAGATTTCCCTTGCGCCGTCCCGGCCGCTCGTCACGCTCCATCTGTGGCGTAACGGGCGCTCAAACCCCTCTGCGGTATCATAAGGAGTCCCCAACGGAGAATTCCCATGGCTCAGCAGTACCCCGAATGGATCTGGCAGAACGGCGAAATCAAGCCGTGGAAGGAAGCCACCGCACACGTAATGTCGCATGCGCTGCATTACGGCTCATCCGTTTTCGAGGGTATACGCAGCTATGTCACGCCTGAAGGCGCGGCGATTTTCCGCCTGACTGATCACCTCAAGCGGCTGTATCACTCGGCCAAGATCTACGACATGGTGTTGCCCTATTCGCAGGACGAACTGGCCACCGCATGTCGCGAAGTGATCCGCAAGAATGGTTTCAATGCTGCTTACCTGCGTCCGGTGGCTTATCGCGGCCTGGGCGGTTTCGGCCTTTCTGCGGAAACGCCGATCGACGTCGCCGTGGCGAGCTGGCCGATGGGGCCGTATCTTGGGCCGGAGGCTCTGGAAGTCGGCATCACGGCTTGCGTGTCGAGCTGGCAGCGCTTCGCGCCGAACACCATTCCGGCCGGCGCAAAGGCCGGTGGCAACTACCTCTCCGGTCAGTTGATTGCACGCGAAGCGCGCCGTCTTGGCTTTGGCGAAGGCATTGCTCTGGCGGCGAACGGTCTGCTTAGCGAAGGCGCCGGCGAAAACCTGTTCCTGGTGTTTGATGGTGTGTTGCACACCACGCCGGCCAGCGCATCGATTCTCAGTGGCATCACACGCGACACGCTGCGGGTGCTCGCACGCGAAGATGGCATCGAAGTCATTGAACGCGACATCCCGCGTGAATATCTCTATCTCGCCGATGAAATCCTGATGTGCGGCACGGCTGCCGAGATCACGCCGATCCGCGAAGTCGACGGCAAGCAGATCGGTAGCGGCAAGGCCGGACGTGTCACGCGTCGTCTGCAGGAGCTCTACTTCGGATTGTTCAACGGCAAGACCCAGGACAAGTGGGGCTGGCTGGAACCGGTGTGAAACAAACAGGAGTGAGTGGAGAGGAGTGAGGATTAAGAGAGGGTGTGTGCGAGCGGGTCGCTTTCTCTCTCTTCTTCGGTTCTCTTGCTCCTTGTATGCGAGGCAAGAAAAAAGGCGCGAATTTCGCGCCTTTTTTCGTTGCGTGCAACGCGGATCAGTAGCGATAGTGATCGGGCTTGTACGGACCTTCCACCGGTACGCCGATGTAAGCCGCCTGTTCCGGCGTCAGCTTGGTGAGTTTCACGCCGATCTGCTCAAGGTGCAGGCGTGCCACTTCCTCGTCCAGCTGCTTCGGCAGGCGATAGACCGTCTTCTCATACTTATCCTTGTTCGTCCACAGGTCGAGCTGGGCCAGGGTCTGGTTGGAGAAGCTGTTGGACATCACAAAGCTCGGATGGCCATGTGCGCAGCCCAGGTTCACCAGGCGGCCTTCCGCCAGCATGTAGATGCTGTGGCTGGTCTTGCTGAAGGTGTAACGATCCACCTGCGGCTTGATGTTCTCGCGCGTGACATCCTTGGCGGTGTTCAGGCGATCCATCTGGATCTCGTTGTCGAAGTGGCCGATGTTGCACACCAGCGCGTTGTTCTTCATCGCCGCCATGTGTTCCAGCGTGATGATGTCCTTGTTGCCGGTGGTGGTGACGTAGATGTCGCCAATGCCGAGCGTGTCTTCCACGGTGGTGACCTGGAAACCTTCCATCGCTGCCTGCAGGGCGTTGATCGGATCGATTTCGGTAACGATCACGCGCGCGCCGAAGCCCTTGAGCGAATGCGCGCAACCCTTGCCGACGTCACCGTAGCCGCACACCACGGCGACCTTGCCGGCCACCATCAGGTCGGTGGCGCGCTTGATGCCGTCGGCGAGCGATTCGCGGCAGCCATACAGGTTGTCGAACTTGCTCTTGGTCACCGAGTCGTTGACGTTGATCGCCGGCACCAGCAGCTTGCCCGCTTCCATCATCTGATAGAGGCGATGTACGCCGGTGGTGGTTTCTTCGGAAACGCCCTTCCAATCGGCGGCGACCTTCTTCCAGAAACCGGGACGCTCCTTCGCGGTGCGCTTGAGCAGATTCTTGATGACCTGCTCTTCATGGTTACTGCTGGGCGTGTTCACCCAGTTGTCGCCGTTTTCCATATCCACGCCCTTGTGGATCAGCAGGGTGGCATCGCCGCCGTCGTCGACGATCAGCTGCGGACCCAGCATGCCCGGGTGGGTGAGCATGTCCAGCGTGCAATCCCAATACTCTTCCAGCGTCTCGCCCTTCCATGCGAATACCGGAATGCCGGCGGCAGCGATGGCGGCGGCGCAGTCGTCCTGGGTGGAAAAAATGTTGCACGAAGCCCAACGCACCGAGGCGCCGAGTGCGCTGAGCGTTTCGATCAGCACCGCCGTTTCCTTGGTCATGTGCAGCGAGCCGGACAGGCGCACGCCCTTGAGCGGCTTGCTCGGCGCGTAGCGCGCGCGGATCTGCATCAGGCCAGGCATTTCCTCTTCGGCCATGCGGATACGGCGGCGGCCAAGCTCGGCCAGCGCAATATCACGGACCTTGTAATCGTGCGTGTTGGTGTCTTGAGTGACAGCGTTCATTCGGGATGTCTCCGAGTCTCATGGGGAAAATCCGGTCGTGATGACCAGATCGACGCGAGAACTTCGCGTCATGAGCGCCGTTGCAGTCGAAGCATCCACCGAGCCTGGCCGTGATCATGGCACGGTCGCAGCGCCCCTCGGCGAAGACGCCCATTCTAGCCTCAGAGCAGTGCTTATGACGACTTGGAAAGGGCGAAACCTTATAAATTGGTTAGTCTACGAAGCTCATCAAATGGAGGCCCCATGGAAGCCAGTCGCGACCCTGAATTCCTGCCCCACGACGGCCCGCTGCGCGAGGACGTACACCGCCTTGGCGCCATGGTGGGCCGCATGCTGGCCGAGCAGGGGGGCGATGGCTTCTATCAGCGCGTCGAGCAGGTGCGCACAGCCTCTATCCGCCGCCGCCGCGAGGGGCAGGCAGTAGATGATCTGGCCGATTCACTCGCTGGACTGGATGCCGAGGCGGCAGAAGCGCTGGCCCGCGCCTTCGCCACCTACTTCCAGGCGGTGAACACCGCCGAGCGCGTGCATCGCATCCGCCGCCGGCGCGATTACCAGCGCGAAGGCGACAAGCCGCAGCCGGAATCGCTGCTCGATGCGCTGCAGCGCCTGAAAGAGCAGGGTGTGAGCGCCGACGAACTGCTTCAGTGGCTGTACAAGCTCAAGGTGGAGCCGGTATTCACAGCCCATCCCACCGAAGCGATGCGCCGCTCCCTGCTCGAAAAGGAACAGGCCATCGTGCGCGCGCTGGTCGACAACTTTGATCCCACGCGCACACCACAGGAACGCAAGGAAGACGACGACCGCATCTTCATGGCCCTGTCCGCCGGTTGGCAGACGGCCGAAGCGTCGCCCATCCGTCCCAGTGTGCAGGACGAGCATCATCACGTCGGTTTCTATCTGGCCAATCCGATCTATCGCATCGTGCCGGCGCTTTATGAAGCGCTGGCCGATGCCCTGCAGGCCGTCTACGGCGTAGCGGTACCGCTACCACGCTTGCTCAGTTTCGCCACGTGGGTCGGTGGCGATATGGACGGCAATCCCAATGTAGGTGCCGAGACCATTGCCAGCAGCCTGGCGACGCAACGCGCGAATGTGCTTGAGCATTACATCGCCGATGTTGAAGGGCTCGCGCGCCTGTTGAGTCAGACCGACGATCGCATCGACTTCGACCCGGCCTTGTTGCAACGCCTTGAGCTGTACCGCGAACAATTTCCGCGTGCTGCCGCGACGATTCGCCCGCGTCACACCGATATGCCCTATCGCTGTCTGCTGGCCTTGATGAGCGCGCGCCTGGACGCCACGCTGGAAGAGGGGCATGCCGAAGGTTATGCATCCGCCGACGAATTGCTCGACGACTTGCTGTTGATCGTGCACGGCCTGATCGATCATCGGGGCCTTAATGCCGGTGCTTACGCCGTGCGTCGCCTGATTTGGCGTGTGCGTACCTTTGGTTTTCATCTGGCGCGACTGGATGTACGACAGGATTCGCGCGTGCATGACGACGCGTTGGGCGCTTTGCTCCACGACGAAACCTGGACACAACGCCAACCTGCCGAGCGCGTTGTCACACTGCGGCCTTATGCCAGTGGCGAGAAAACCCTGCAAAGGGTCGACGATGCGCAGGCAGAGTCCTTGCGCGCGGTATTTGCAACGCTGCAGGAATCCCATGCGCGCTATGGCAAGGACGCCATTGGCCTGTACATCATCAGCATGGCGCGTTCTGCTGCTGACGTATTGGCGGTGCTGGCGCTGGCCAGGCACGGCGGTTTTGTCGCTATGGATGGCAAGGGCGGCGGCTCTGTTCCACTGGATATCGCGCCGCTGTTCGAAACGGTCGATGATCTCAAGAATGCGCCCGACACGCTGCGCGCCTTGCTGGACGATCCGGTATATCGCGCTCATCTGCGTGCGCGCGATGATCGCCAGTGGGTCATGCTGGGCTATTCGGATAGCGGCAAGGATGGCGGCACGCTCGCCTCGCGCTGGGGTTTGCAGCGAGCACAGGTTGAATTGCTTGACGTGGCGCAGCAAGCCGGCATTCGTCTGGCCTTTTTCCATGGCCGTGGTGGGTCGGCCAGCCGTGGTGGCGCGCGCATTCTGCCGGCGTTGATGTCATCACCGCGCGGATCGGTCGCTGGTGTGCTGCGTGTAACCGAGCAGGGCGAAGTCATCCATCGCAAATACGGTATTCGTGCCTTGGCGCTGCGTAATCTCGAGCAGACGGTGAGCGCCGTGTTGCGCTCCAGTCTGCGCCCGCGTGAGGATGAGCCGCGCGAAGGGGATTGGCGTGAACATATGAACACGCTCGCCGCGGATAGCCGCCGCGCTTACCGCGAACTGGTCGATCGTGAGGGCTTCGTCGATTATTTTCGTACTGCCACACCCATCGATGTGATTGAGCAAATGGCGCTGGGCTCACGCCCGTCACGCCGGCGCAGCATGCGTGGCGTGGAAGATCTGCGTGCCATCCCGTGGGTATTTGCCTGGACCCAGTGCCGTTCCATCATTACGGGTTGGTACGGTTTGGGAACGGCACTCGAACACGCCGTCGCCAGACATGGCGAAGCGGTTCTGGTCGAGATGGCGCGCGATTGGTCGTTCTTCGCCAACCTGCTGGACGACGTGGAGATGGTGCTGGCCAAGTGCGATCTCGGCATCGCCGAGGCCTTTTCGAAATTGTCCGGCCCGCTGCACGGCACGTTTTTCCGCATGGTTAGCGAGGAATTCGAGCGCACCCGGCACTGGTTGCTGCGCTTGAAAGATAGCCAGGAACTGTTGCGTGACGATCCACGCTTGTCCCTGTCGATCCGGCTGCGCAATCCGTACGTGGATCCCATGAGCCTGCTGCAGGTGGACTTGTTGCGACGCTGGCGTGCGACTGATCGCAGCGACGATCAACTGCTACGCGCGCTGGTGGCGTGCGTCAACGGCGTGGCACAAGGTTTGCAGAATACAGGCTGAAATCCGGGGGCGGCGGCTTGCCTGGATTCTGGCGGAGCCGCTAGGCTGCGGGAAATAGCAAAGGAATCAGCGACCATGGACCAGCCCCAGCCACCCCGTCTCGGCCCGCTGCCGATCCTGATCTTCGGCTCGCGCTGGTTGCAATTGCCGCTATACGTCGGCTTGATCGTGGCGCAATGCGTTTACGTGTACCTGTTCGCCAAAGAGCTGTGGCATCTGATCCATGAAGCGCCGACGCTGGGCGAGCAGGAGATCATGCTGATCGTGCTTGGCCTGATCGATGTGGTGATGATCTCCAACTTGCTGATCATGGTGATCGTGGGTGGCTACGAAACCTTCGTATCGAGGCTCGGGCTGGAGAATCATCCGGATCAGCCGGAATGGCTGTCGCATGTGAATGCGTCAGTGTTGAAGGTGAAGCTGGCGATGGCGATCATCGGCATCTCTTCCATTCATCTGCTCAAGACATTTATCGCGGCCGGTGCATTGCAAGGCTTGCCGTTCTGTTCGCCGGATATGCTGGCGACCATAGCCCAGAATGATGGCAGCGGCGCCATGCTCAAATGCGCCACGCTGACGCCGACCGGCGTGATGTGGCAGACCATCATCCACGTGGTGTTTATTCTTTCGGCGATCGGCATCGCCTGGACGGATCGCCTGATGCATGCGCATGTCGAAAGTGCGGAGCGCGCGCATTGAATGTTCGCTGTTCGCGAACTGTCCTTTGATGGCGTTTCTTGTGCCGCCGCGTGCCAGGCGGCTGCGCGGCTTACCGAGCGCTCATGGAATTGCAACGCGATAGACGGATGCATTCAACGCGGGCGCATTCGTTCGCTTGGCCTCGGTAAGCAGATCGAGCGTTGTTAGCGCGAAAGTGCGCGCCACAGGCTGGGCGGTAGCAAAGGCTCTTCGGTTCGGCCACCGCCATGACGCTTTCCACTCGGCACCGTTGAGTAGGGCTCTTCGCTATTTTGTGTAGGCCTCTTCTGAAACGGCTCTTTTTGTGAGAGGGCCGATGAATATCGCGGCGTCATTGTGGATGAATTGGCGGCCAAGAATGGCCAGTATGCGGCGTTGACGCACCTCGGCCATCCGGCAACCACGAGGGAGAGCGTGAGCATGGCCGATAGCGCCGCCAGTACGACGTCAATTCCGGACCGGCTTGTCACCGGAAAGCAGTGTTACTTCGTCAAAGTCATGGGCAAGGCCAGGAACGACGCATCTTCCGTCGTGTCTTTCGAAGCGGTCGAGCGGATGGGCGAGCCCTATTGCATCACCGTTGAAGTCACCCATCCGGTCGAGCTGGAACGCGCCAACTATCTTGGCAAAGACGCTACCTTCAGCATGCAGCCACGCGATGGCGAGCCACGTGTGTTCAGCGGCTGCCTCACCCAGTTCAGCAACATCAAAAAAACCAAGGACGGGCACCACTACCGGTTTGTGATCGAGCCGCACGTCGCACGCCTGCGGCTTACCCGCAACAGCCGCGTGTTCCGGCAGAAAACCGCGCCGGAGATCATCGAGGCGATCCTGCGCCACCACGGTTTCAAGGCGTATCAGTTCGTCTTCAAGCTGCGCCGCGAGTATCCGCGGCATCGGTTTCGCCTGCAGTACCAGATCGACGACTGGTCGTATATCCGCGTGCTGATGGAGCAGGAAGGCCTTTACGGCTACACCGTGGCGGGCGAACACGGCGATGAGCTGGTTTTTGCCGATGACATCGATCACTACCTGGTCAAGCCCGGCATCATCGTGCCGTACCGCGAGAACTCGGGGCTGTCCACCGGCGACGTGGCCGTGCTGTCACTGCAAATGCATACGCGTACCGTGCCGCAATCCTTCCTGGTCGCCGACTACAATCCTGACACCGCACCGGTGCGTTCCAAGGCCGAGGCCAATGTCGCGCGCCAGGACACCACGACCTACGGCCAGTCCTACGTCTACGGCACCGGTCATGGGGATCAGGCGCAAGCCACCTGGGAAGCGCAGCTGCGGCATGAGGCGGCCATTGCCTGGCAAATCCAGTACGCCGGTGAAAGCACCGATCCGACCCTGCAGCCCGCGAGGGTGCTGCGCATGGATCTGGCGCTGCCGGATGCGCCGTACGGACAGCTGATGGTCGAAGTCGTGCACAGCGGTGCGCGCGATCGCGACTATCGCAACACCTACAAGGCCATTCCGTCCGACCGCCGTTTCCGCCTGCCGTTGCGTGAAGACCAGTGGCCCAAGATCGCCGGCAGCCTGACCGCCTGGGTCACCTCACCCGGCCAGTACAAATACGCCTACCTGACCAAGGAAGGCCATTACGTGGTGCGCTTGATGCTGGACTTCGCCGAATGGAACCCCGGCGGCGAATGCGTGCCGCTGCGACTGGCCAAGCCGTTTGCCGGCAAGTGGCAAACCGGCTTTCACATGCCCGCGCTGGACGGCGACGAGGCCATCATTGAATTTCATAACGGCAATCCAAACGCGCCCTACATCGCCGGATTCCATCACAACAGCCAGCACCCCGACCCGATCAACTCTCAGAACCGTTGGCTCTCGCGCAATGTCATCCGTACCCAAAGCAACAACAAGCTGCGCATGGAAGACTGGGAAGGGCAGGAGGGCGTCAAGCTTTCCACCGATCACTCGGGTAAAAGCCAGCTAAACCTCGGCTATCTGGTCGACAGCAAGCGCCAGCATCGCGGCAGCGGCCTGGAATTGCGTACCGACGCACAAGGCGCTGTGCGCGCGGGCGGTGGCGTGCTGGTATCGGCCGACAAGCAGGAGCGCGCCAGCGGCAAGCACACCGACATGACCGCCGCGCTCGACCAGATGGCGATGACGCTGGCGCTGGTCCAGAATCTGGCCGATGCCGCCCGGCTTGCCCACGCGGAAGTCGCCGACCTCAAAGCCGAAAACCAATGGCTGAAAGACAGTGTCGGGCATCTGAACCAGGCCGTCATCGCCCTGTCCGCACCCCACGGGATAGCCGCCGTCACACCTGATCGCGTGTCCGTGGCGGCCGGCAAGGACATGAACCTCTCCACGCGCGGCGGCTTCAACCTGAGTGCGATGAAAAGCATCGCGGTGGCCGCGGCCGATACGCTATCGCTGTTCGCGCACAAGCTGGGCATCAAGCTTCTTGCCGCACGCGGCAAGGTGCAGATACAGGCGCAGTCCGATGCGATGGAACTGATCGCCGACCAGAACATGCAGCTGACCAGCGCCAACGGCACGCTCACCGCCAACGCCGCCAACGGCGTGGTGATTCAGGGCGGCGGCAGTGCCTACATCAAGGTGCACGGCGACGACATCGAGCTGGGCGGCAACGGCAACCTCATCCTCAAGCTGGTCGAAGTGCAGAAATCCGGCCCCGCCGCGATGACCCTGCCGCAACCGAGATTCCCGCAGATCGATAGCCATCATGACGAAAAATTCATTCTCAGCGACCAGTTGACCGGCCACCCGCTCGCCCAGCGCCCTTATCGCATCCAGTTGCACAACGGGCAGATCGTGGAAGGGGAGACCAACGACAAGGGCGAAACCTCGCTGAGCAAGAGCGATGTGGCGCAGGGACTCACCCTGACGTTGCCCAAGCGCAAGGAGGCATGACATGAGCGACCACGGCGATACCAATGACACTCGCGGCACCGGCAACGCCGCCGATACCCCTGCCGACGATGCGGGTACCGTGCCGCCCCGCCACCGGCAC
Organism: Dyella flava; assembly: GCF_016904955.1. Classification (GTDB taxonomy): domain Bacteria; phylum Pseudomonadota; class Gammaproteobacteria; order Xanthomonadales; family Rhodanobacteraceae; genus Dyella_B; species Dyella_B flava. The sequence continues at coordinate 17,617 of NZ_JADIKE010000032.1, forward strand.
GACGAACCCACGCGCGTGGTGCCGGCGCAAAGGGATGTGCACGGCAATCCCTATTGGACGTCTTACCAGACACCCAACAGCTACAAAGTGCGCGCCGAGGTGCAACTGCCACCGCATCTGCCGGGCATCATCATCTTTGTGCACGGGGTTAACTCGGAGGGGGAGTGGTATGACGATGCCGAGCAGGCGTTGTGTGATGGTTTGAATGATCGGTTGAATCGGACTGATCTAACGCCGAATGGGTATCTCACGAGTGATTCGAACGCAGAGCAAACCGTCGCCCGCCAGACAGACCCTAAAGTAGAAGGTCGATCGCCGGTCATCCGCTTTTATTGGGGTTACCGGGCGCCGGATGGCCAGGAAAAGAACTGGAGCATCCCGTTGCGCAACGAAGAAGGAGCCGACTGCTGGAACCCCCAGCGTGCAGAACACGCGGGTCCCTGGTATTGGGGCGGCGGTCCGTTCCAGAACGGCACCAACAACCTGTTGCAGTTGTGGAGCAAGGAGGGCATGAAGCAGCGCGTATTCGGTTTCTTCGACATCCAGTCGCTCAACGACCTATGGGATCGCGATCTTGAGAATGCACCGTCCCGGCAGTATTACGCGCACGCGGCGCATCGATTGGCGAAGCTGGTCGACCGGATTCGCGAGGAAAACCCGCGCGACACTGTGACCATCATGTCCCACAGCCAGGGCACCATGATTGCGATGGCGGCGACGCTCCTGTGTACCAGGCGTGCGCCGGATGCCGTGATCGTGATGAATTCGCCCTATGCCATGAAGGACCGGCTCATCGACAAGGTGACCTGCGGCGACCAGAGGCAGACCACGGCGGCCCGCGTGAACACGCTCAAGGCTGTCGCGGCGCGCCTCAAGCAAGACCAGAAAGTGTTCACCGAGAACGAACTCAAGCAGTTGCAATGCGGCGCAACGCAAGACAGGCATCTATGGCAGCCCAACACCATGTTGAAAAACGGGGTGCCGGAGCGCGACAACCATGGCCGGCTCTACGTCTACTTCAACCCGCATGACCGCGTCATGGGCACCAGCCCGCTGCAAAGCATCGGCTGGCAAGGCGTTGACGACAACGTGCTGGCGCAATTGGGCGATAACGTCAAGCAGCGCATGCTCGCGCGCGGCACCCCATGCGGTGACGAACCCGGGGTGCGGAAGTTCGGCACGCTGCCGCCGATCCCCGATCCCGCGCCTTCGGTTAAAGCCACGGATTTCTGGAACGGTAACGATGCCACGATGGGGAGTGATCTATGGACCGTGCCTAATGTCAACCAGATCGTGACCATCAACGCGGAAAAGGTGCCGGAGCCTATCACGGCACACTTTATGTCGCAGCCAGTGGAAATTCGCCAGTTTAGGCAAGCAGATGGCACCCCCAAGGATGTAGTGATGTATTTCGACCAATCGCGCAGCTCGCAATATTTATGGGGGGGCAGGGATAAGACGGGTAAGTATTACGAACCGAGCTTCCCCTATTTCGCGTCGGTCTATCAGCCGCGGTGGGTGTGGGATAACCGCATGTCTCCTTTTGCCGGGCGCACTACTCGCATGGAAACGGTAGACGAGTTGCACAAGCGACTCGAAAGCTACCAGCCGTGGCCCACCAACCACAGCACGCTCCCCAAGCATGCCAAGTTCATGCGTCAGGTGGTGGCCTACGATGTGCCGATCGGCTTTTGCGACAGCTACGAGTCGTTCGACTTTTGGCGGGAACTCATGGTATCCGCCGACTGGACCCAGCAAGGACGTGGCTTGAATACCTACTGTCAGGATACGTACTTTACCGCCTGCCAGCTCGATGTACCCGCCATTCCGCTAGAGATCGACCCCGAAACGGTTGAGGAAGCTGAGGAAAAGCAAGAGGCGGCAGAGCTGTCTCGACAGACATATGGCCGGGGTCTGCAATGACAGGTTATTCACTACGGATCATCCTGGGCGCATGGCTGCTTATGGCGATGATCGGCGGCTGCTCACCCGAGGAACCTAAATATTACGACAATAATACCTTGCGCGTTCCCGGTGTGCGCTGGGATGTGCCGCCGCAGGTGATCTATCGGATCGATGGTCATCGTTTTGTATCGCTGGAAGATTATCGAAAGTGTTACGGCGATGTCTTCTACAACGACACGCAGAAGCATCTTCACACCCATTTATTTGAGGATAGACCTACGAACTATCGTGGTCATCTGATCATCGATGATCCGAGCGGCATGAATATCGTCATTCCCACCGCAGATCCCGGGCCGTGCGACGACCACACGTGCGCGGTGCCCGCCATCTATTCCACCGACGGCGGCCAGACATTTACATGGATGTACTACATTGAAAGAAGTACCAACCCTCCAAGGGACTCGGAGGACTACACGATTGCCGTGACGAAAGATCGCTTCTACGTCAAGAAGCTGTGGGGTATACACGATCCGTCAGTAGGGGAATATCCGCTCTTGCCCGGGATTGATCTTACCAAGCCGTATCCGCCCGGTGTGCATGGCAGCGGTTTCGCGGAGTCAAAAAGACCGCATTTCCTGGATGGCCTGCGAACACCCTCGGGCCAGGATCGTTTCATCTGCGATGAATCGATTGAACCCTCCAATTGGCCGCAGAAAATGCCATGAAAAAGCCCGCCTGCTTAGGTGATTCCATCCTCATTCGGGTTGTGCCCATAGCAGGGCTATTCACCACCATGATCGGTGGCTGCACGCAAACATCGTCGTCATCCGCTGACGATGCAGTAGCGGCTCCCCGCCCGTACTGGAACGTACCTGCACAAGTGGTGTATCGGATCGATGATCGCCGCTTCCTCTCGCTGGAGAACTACGACCAGTGTTACGGCGATGTGTATTACAACGATACGCAAAAAAGCATCCATAACAAGCTGCTGCAAAGTGACCCTACCTATTTTCGCGGGCATATCATTAACGCCGATTCGTCCGGCGTGAATGTGGCCATTCCAACGGTCGAGCCTGGCCTTGTGGTGACCGGGGTTGCTCCGCGTCGATGGCCTACTCAACCGATAGCGGCCGGACCTTTCATTGGCTGGAATACATGACGCACAGCTTTGTCCCCACCAGGGACTCGGCGAGTTACACAATTGCCGTAACACAGGACAGCATCTATGTCGCTCATCAGTTCCAATATGACGCGTCAGTAGATAGATGTCCGCTTGTTGACGGCATCGATCTTTCGAAGCCTTACCCGCCAGGGTTGCACGATTCCGGCTTTTGGGCTTCGGAGAAGCCGGATTTTTTGGCGGGATTGAAAACCCCATCCGGTCAGGATCACTTCACCTGCGACGAGTCGATTCGGCCGTCCAATCTTCCTGGGAAAACACCATGAAAGTACCTGCTTGCCTAGGCGACCCCACCAGCCACGGTGGCAAGATCATCACGGCATCGTCGTCGTATGTGTTTCACAGCCGCAAGGCCGCGGTGCTGGACGATCTGGTGTCATGTCCGATCCACGGCGACAACCCCATCGTCGAGTCGGGCGATGGTTTCAGCGATGAGGGTCGCTCGCTGGTCGTCAGCGGTTGCCGCTCGCGTTGCGGCGCCGTCGTGTTGCCGGGCGATGCGGGGGTTACGATCCGATGAGGATGCAATGGGATATGCCGGAGCCGCCGGACAGGCCGGAATTTTTCGATGAGGATGATCTCGAAGGCCCGTCTGTGTGGTTCTTTGTGGTGCTGTATGTCCTGCTCGAACTCGCGGCTATCGGCTTGACCGTCTTCAACTGGCCTGCGGGACAATCAACGGTGACGGGCCGATTCTGGATCAGTGTGCTGCTATTGCCGTTTCTGATATGGGTGGCGCTTGGGGCTGGCTCCTTCACCCACTGCGAGGAGGCGACAAACAAATCCGGCTGGTGGAACGTGCTGCGCCAATGGCGCGCAGCACATTGGCGCCATTGGGCGCGATCGCATTTACTCTTGATGGATAGCGTCACCTTGACACCGGAGGATCCGCTCGCCGAGCGTATGCTGGGTCTGGAGGGTTCGCCGCCGACAAATCCCGACAAGACATTGTTATTGCAGCAGACGGAAGCTACGCGAGCCAGCTCTCGGCTGGACAGTCTTTTCGAACAGTTGCTCAAGCCGTTGGAAACGAGCATCCGAATCCTGGCGAGGCTGGAAAAGCCCCAGGTCGTTTTGCAGGTCGGCGACGATGACTGCTGCGCGGATTTACGAAATGCCTGGAAGCGCCTAGCGTTGCCGGATCAGCTCACGGTGACATGGCTGGCCCCTAATGCAGAGTCGCCGTTGGCCGAGCGCTGGTTTGCGGAGAAGATGCCCGGGTGCCGGCTGGTGATCGCCTGCCAACTGCAGGCGGACGAAAGCGAACGGCCTTGCTCCGAAGTGGCGGTGGCCTTGCTGCTGAGCAGCCCCAGCGCTGTGGCACACGCCCGGCTGACGCTGAAGCCGCAAGCCTGCGTCTTTCGCCCCATCGTGGCGGAATCGGATACGGTCAACGATGCGCTTGCCAAGTTACTGGGCTCGGAGCAGATCCCGCCTGGAAAAATTCGGCATGTCTGGTTTAGCCGGCTGGATCGGCGGGTGCGCAATGCCACGACGTTTGCAGTCAGGGAGGCGGCCTTGAATGTTGCCTCACAGGATGTGGATCGTGCATTAGGCCATCCCGGGCCGGCGAACGCATGGTTATTGCAAGCGATGGCCGGTCAGATGGTGCAACACGGACAGGGTGCCCAGCTTGTCGCTTCACCCTATCGGGCAGGTGTCGCGCTCAATCTGGTGGGGATATCGCCCGGCCCGATGGTTTGGCCGAAAGAGGTCCATGTTCCCATTTTTTCCTACTCGTTTTTTATAAGTGTGAGTGTGTTGCTTCTCGCCCTGATGGTTCTCGTCTACACGGGCATGGCACCGTGGGAAGACGGGGATACATTCTTAGTGGTTGCCATGATCGTCGCCGCGCTGCTGATTGTTTTGAATACGATCGGCTCTTGGTGCTCGCGGCGCCATATCACGCGCCAGTTCCACGCGCGGTTCTATGAATGACACGTTGATCGAAGCGAGCCGCGCATCCGCGTGGCTGGCATCCCTGTCGTGAGATTGGATGAAACCCGTTGATAAGGAGAGGATGTATGCAAGAGGCGACTAGCATGGCAAAGAATCATCGCCAGGGGCTTCTATTAGGCCGGGTCTGGGCTGGCGCCCCTGCGGCGGATTGGCTGATCATCGCGCTTGGGGTGTTGTTGAGTATCCCGCTGTATTGGCCGGATGGTCCCATGAGCGAGGTTCCTTACTTCATCTGGCCGTACAGGGCTTTTGTGGGCGTGGAGATGTGCTGGGCGGTGTATCGGGTGTGGCGGTGTCGTCGTGCGCGCGTGGTGCACCAGCTTTACCGCGAAGATATTTTCGACGGTGTTTGCCCGGATCGTGGTAGCGATATCAATAGCAAGAACGCATGGGCCTGGTATCGCCGGCAAGGCAGCCCCAAGACCATCACGAGGCAGCGGCCTTGTCGTTATACCCGTGACCCGGCGGTGTATGAGTAGCCGCCTTTGGGCCGCAACGGATGGATTGGTGTTTTGGTGATTCGCGACGCCGCGAATAGGTGAGCAAGGCGCCGTTCTGCGCAGAGCAGGCGGCGTCGCGCTTAGCCTTCCAGTTCGGCCCAGCGCGCATAGGCCGTGTCGAGGTCGGCCTGTACCTTGGCCAGGGCTTCATTCGCGCGCTGGATGGCCGCGTTGTCCTGCTGATAGAACGATGGATCGTTCATGGCATCGGCGCGTGCGGCGACATCAGCTTCCAGTTGTTCAATGCGTGCCGGCAGTTGCTCCAGCTCGCGTGCATCCTTGTAGCTGAGTTTGCGCTTTGGCTTGTCGCTGTCTGCGGCGGGAGCTGGTGCTTCGACCTTTTGGGCGGGCGCGGTTGCGGCGAGTGTGTTCTCGCCTGGACGGCGCCCGGCGGCCTTCTGTCGTAGCCAGTCGCTATAGCCGCCAACGTATTCGCCTACCGTGCCGTCACCTTCCAGTACCAGCGTACTTGACACTACGTTGTCGAGAAATTCGCGATCGTGCGATACCAGCAACAACGTGCCTTTGTATTCGGTCAACAGTTCTTCCAGCAGTTCAAGCGTCTCGACATCAAGGTCGTTGGTGGGTTCGTCCATCACCAGCAGATTGGACGGTTGCGCGAACAGCTTGGCCAGTAGCAGGCGGTTGCGCTCGCCACCGGACAGGCGCGTGATCGGTGCGCGTGCCCGTTCGGGCGAGAACAGGAAATCCTGCAGATAACCGATGATGTGCTTGCGCTGACCATTGAGCTCGATGTATTCGCGGCCTTCGGCAACGTTGTCCAGCGCGTTCAATGCATCGTTGAGCTGGGCGCGATGTTGATCGAAATAGGCAATCTGCAGGCCCGTGCCCAAGGTGACTTCACCACGCTGCGGCTTGAGGTCGCCGAGCAGGATCTTGAGCAGGGTGCTCTTGCCTGCACCGTTGGGGCCAATGATGCCGACACGATCGCCACGCATGATGGTGGTGTTCAGCGCATCCATGAGTACACGGCCATCGTAGGCCTGGTGCACCTGTTGCAGCTCGATCACCTTCTTGCCCGACGCTTGCGCATTCGCCAGTGACATCTTGGCCGAACCGCTCAACTCACGGCGTTCCGCGCGTTCGCGGCGCAGTGCCTTCAGCGCGCGGACGCGACCTTCATTGCGGGTACGGCGTGCCTTGATGCCTTGGCGTATCCATACTTCTTCCTGCGCCAGCTTCTTGTCGAACAAGGCATTGGCCTGTGCTTCGGCGTGCAGGCGCTCTTCGCGCCGGCGCAGGTAGTTGTCGTAATCGCCAGGCCAGCTGGTGAGCTGGCCGCGGTCGATCTCGACGATACGTGTCGCCAGTGCACGCAGAAAACTGCGGTCATGCGTGACGAAAACGATGCTGCCTTCGAACTGCTTCAGGAAACCTTCCAGCCAGCCAATCGCTTCGATATCCAGATGGTTGGTGGGCTCATCCAGCAACAGCACATCGGGTTTGCGTACGAGTGCCTGTGCGAGCAATACGCGGCGCTTCATGCCGCCGGACAATGCAGCGAAATCCGTATCCGCGGGAAGTTCCAGCTTGGTCAACACGTCGCTGACGCGCCGATCCAGATCCCAGCCATGTTGTGCCTCGATCTGGTCTTGCACATCGCCCAATGCCTCAAGATCACCTTCCGCGAGCAGATGGTGATAGCGCGCGAGCAGATGGCCGAGATCGCCGAGTCCGTCGGCGACCACATCGAAAACACTGCCCGAGGTGGCCTGCGGTACTTCCTGTGCCATGCGGGCGACGACCACGCCGCCTTGTACCCGTACTTCACCATCGTCGGCATGCAGTTCGCCGGCGATCAGTTTCATCAGGGTGGATTTGCCTTCGCCGTTGCGACCGACGATGCACACGCGCTCGTTCGCCTCGATCGAGAGGTCGACATGTTCGAGCAGGAGGGGGCCGCCGATGCTGAAGTCGACGCGCTGAAGTTGGATCAGGGACATCCCGTCATTCTAGCGGCTGGGGTGCCGAAAGCCGCGAATCGCGAACTGGTCTAAAGACGGGGACCGGATTGACGATAAACTGTTCAGATCGTCGTCACGGGGACGTAACAAGATCTTGCGCCCCATGAAGAAGTTAAAATTTACAAAAACATGCACTTAGCATGGCTGATTAAAGTATTTCCTCTGGAAATTGCGATGGCTATGCATTAAGGTTGCGCGACGCGGGGGTAGACCGCGGTTTGGGAAGTGAGGAGGCCGTGGTGAACATCGTCAAGCGCACGCAGCCACGGCCGTTGCTGGGCCGGTTATGGAGCCTGTTTGCGGCGGTGTTCGTGCTTGGCCTGGGCGGCTTTGTCGGTGTGGCCCATGCGGGCTATGCCGCTATCGTCATTGATCCGGCCACCGGTGAGGTGCTCAGCGCGGTCAACGCCGACGAGCAGAACTACCCGGCCTCGCTGGCCAAGATGATGACCCTGTACCTCACGTTCAAAGCCCTGCAAAGCGGCAAGCTGAAGATCGACCAGGAGCTGCCGGTGTCGACCTGGGCCGCCTCCCGCGCACCGACCAAGCTCGATCTGCGCGCCGGTCAGACCATCTCGGTCAACGATTGCATTCTCGGCATGGTGACCAAGTCGGCGAACGATGCCGCCACCGTGGTCGCCGAGAGTCTGGGCGGCACCGAGAAGCAATTCGCCGACATGATGAATGCCCAGGCCGCGCTGCTCGGCATGTCGTCCAGCCATTTCGATAACGCCAACGGCTTGCCGGACCCGCAGAACCTCACCACGGCGCGGGACATGGCCAAGCTGGCCATGGCGCTGTACCACGACTTCCCGCAGTACTCGCATTACTTCTCCACCAAGGAATTTGTATTCCGCGGTCGCCTGGTTCGTGGTCACAACAATCTGATGGACCGCTATCCGGGCATGGATGGCTTGAAGACCGGCTTTACGGATGCCTCCGGCTTCAACCTCGCTTCAACGGCTGTTCGCGACGGGCACCGTCTGTTTGCCGTGGTGATGGGCGGCCGTACGGCTGGCGCCCGCGACAACCTGATGGCGCGCCTGCTCGATGACGGCTTTGACCATCGCCCCACGCCCGAGGCGCTGGTCGCCCAGGCCGGCATGGGTGGATCGGCGCATCGAGTGCTGGCGGCGCTGTCGCCGATCGAGACGGCTGATGCCGAGGACGCTCCGGTCACGCATCGCCGCTGCAGCGGTAAAGCATGCACCGAGGCACATGCGCCGGTGTGCAAGCCCCGTCGCGGCAAGACCTGTCCTCCGCAAGTCGCCAAGTCGACCAAGGCCAAGCATGGCACCGGTACGACCCGTCTGGCCCATCGCAATCGCAAGACGACCAAGAAGCCGGTGATGCTGGCGGCCTCGAAGGACGACAAGGAATAACCCGATGTAGCGAGGCGTTCCGCCACGGACGCCTTGGACTTTAGTCAGTAAAGCGATCTTGGCAAACAAAAACCCCGCGGGTTCACCGCGGGGTTTTTGTTTGTGCCGGTAAGCGGTTGGCGCTTACAGCTTGGCGTCGGCGCGCAGCGCGTCGGCCTTGTCGGTTTTCTCCCAGGAGAACGCGGTGTAGGTCTTGCCGTCCGGACCCTTCACTTCGTACGGGGTGCGGCCAAAGTGACCATAGCTGGCGGTCTGCTGGTACATCGGATGGATCAGGTCCAGCATCTTGATGATGCCGTACGGGCGCAGGTCGAAGTGTTTGCGGATCAGCTTCTCGATCTTGTCGTCGCTGAGCTTGCCGGTGCCGAAGGTGGTCACCGAGATCGAGGTCGGCTCGGCCACGCCGATGGCGTAGCTCACCTGCACTTCGCAGCGGTCGGCAATGCCGGCGGCCACGATGTTTTTGGCGACATAGCGGGCGGCGTAGGCGGCCGAACGGTCCACCTTGGACGGATCCTTGCCCGAGAACGCGCCACCACCGTGACGGGCCCAGCCGCCGTAGGTGTCGACGATGATCTTGCGGCCGGTCAGGCCGCAGTCGCCCACCGGGCCGCCGATCACGAACTTGCCGGTCGGGTTGATGTGGAACTTGGTGTTCTTGTGCAGCAGCTTGGCCGGCAGCACGGGCTTGAGGATGTGCTCGCGCACGGCCTCGACCAGATCCTTCTGCTTCACATCCGGATCGTGCTGGGTGGACAGCACCACCGCGTCGATGGCGGTCGCGACGCCGTCTTCATAGCGCAGGGTGACCTGGCTCTTGGCGTCCGGACGCAGCCACGGCAGCGGGGAATTCTTCTTCTTGCGGACCTTGGCCTGCTGCTCCACCAGACGGTGCGAGTAGTAGATCGCCGCCGGCATGAAATCCTTGGTTTCGTTGGTGGCGTAGCCGAACATCAGGCCCTGGTCGCCAGCGCCCTGTTCTTCCGGCTTCTTGCGGTCCACGCCCTGGTTGATGTCCGGGGACTGCTTGCCGATCAGGTTCAGCACGCCGCAGGTCTCGCCGTCAAAGCCGACGTCCGACGAGTCGTAACCGATGTCCACGATGACCTTGCGGGTCAGCGCTTCCAGGTCGATCCAGGCACTGGTGGTGATTTCGCCGGCGACAATCGCCACGCCGGTCTTCACCATGGTTTCGCAAGCCACGCGCGCGCGCGGATCCTGCGCAATGATCGCGTCGAGGACGGCGTCGGAAATCTGGTCGGCGACCTTGTCCGGATGGCCTTCGGAGACCGATTCGGAGGTGAAGAGGTAGTTACTCATCGTGGCTTATATCCTTCTTTACGGATAAAGAGATAGAAGAGGGGGACTGCGCATCATACACGCAGCCGCCCCGTTTTTCATCGCCAAGTCTGGCAGATCCACATGACAGTGAGGCCGGATTCAGCCGGGGCAAGGGGGCGGCTGAAACCAGCGGTGGCCGGGCGTCCAGCAGCTGGCCTCGGTAGCCGTCATCGGCACCGATGCGGTCCGTTACGCGAGGGATTGGCGCAACTGCTTTGCGGCTTCCACCATGGCCAGCAGGGCGGGTTCGGTTTCCTTCCAGCCACGTGTCTTGAGTCCGCAATCGGGATTGACCCAGAGCTGGCCGGGCTCCAGCACGGTCAGCGCACGCTCGAGCAAATCAACCATCTCGGCTTGCGACGGCACGCGTGGCGAATGGATGTCGTACACGCCGGGCCCAATGCTGCCCGGATAGCGGAAATCCTCGAAGGCGTGCAGCAGCTCCATGCGTGAACGGCTGCTTTCAATCGAGATCACATCGGCATCGAGCGCGGCGACGGCTTCAATGATGTCGTTGAATTCGCTGTAGCACATATGCGTGTGGATCTGCGTGGCATCGCTGGTGCCGCCAGCGGCAATGCGGAAGCAGCGCACCGCCCAGTCGAGGTAGGCTGCGTGCTCGGCGTGGCGGATGGGCAGGCCCTCGCGCAATGCCGGTTCGTCGATCTGGATCACGCCGATACCCCCATTTTCGAGATCATGCACTTCGTCGCGCAACGCCAGCGCCAATTGCAGGCAGACCTGGTCGCGCGGGAGATCGTCGCGCACGAACGACCACTGCAGCACCGTCACGGGGCCGGTCAGCATGCCCTTGACCGGTTTGTCGGTCAGCGATTGTGCATAGCGCGACCAGCGCACCGTCATCGGCTGTGGCCGCGCTACGTCGCCCCAGATAATCGGTGGTTTTACGCAGCGCGAACCGTAGCTTTGCACCCAGCCGTGGCGGGTAAAGGCGAAGCCATCCAGTTGCTCACCGAAATATTCCACCATGTCATTGCGCTCGGGCTCGCCATGCACCAGTACGTCGAGTCCGATGCTTTCCTGGAAGCGGATCACGCGTTCTATTTCCTCACGTAAAACGCCTTCATAGGCTCCGTCATCGACGCGTCCGGCACGATGTTCCGCACGCGCGTGGCGAAGCGTTTCGGTCTGCGGGAAGGATCCAATCGTGGTGGTCGGCAGGGGCGGTAGCGACAGCGCATCGGTTTGCACGCGGCGGCGGTGCGCGAGGCTGGAACGGCGCTGCGTGGCTTGGGGGCTCAAGGCATTTACACGGGCGCGGACATCGGATTTATGGACGCCAGGCGTCTGTTTGCGCGCGGCCAGCAACGCGGCTTGTTCGCTCAGCGCGTGCTTGGCCTGAGCATTGCCATCCAGCGTGTGGGCATACAGGCTCAGCTCTTCCAGCTTCTGCTGGGCGAAGGCCAGCCAGCTGCGCAGATGAGCCGGTAATGAAGTTTCTTGCGAGGCGTCGATGGGGGCGTGCAGTAGCGAGCAGGATGGAGCGAGCCACAAATGATCCGTACTGCGCGACGCAGTGATCTTGTCCAGCAACGGCAGCACCTGCTCGGGATGACTGCGCCAGATATTGCGCCCGTCGATGACGCCCGCGCTGAGCACACGATGTGGCGGCAGCGTGGACAACACCGTGTCGAGTTGTTCCGGTGCGCGCACCAGATCCACGTGCAGGCCATCTACCGGCAGGCTCGCGGCGAGTGCAAGGTTTTCGCCAAGGCCACCGAAGTAAGTGGCCAGCAGCCGCTTGGGTGATATGTCGTTGGCCAGCGCGCCGTAGGCGGCAACATAAGCCTGCTGGGTGGCGGCGTCCAGGTCCTGAACCAGGCAGGGCTCGTCCAGTTGGATCCAGGTGACGCCGGCCTGGGCCAATTGCTCCAGTAGTTCGGCGTACGCGGGAATCAATGCGTCGAGCAGATGCAAGGCATCGCTGCCATCGATCGTTTTTGACAGCAGCAGGAAGGAAACGGGGCCCAGTACCACCGGCCGGGCGTGCAATCCCAACGCATGCGCTTCAAGCCATTCCGCCAGCGGTTTGTTGGCGTTGAGCTGGAAGCGTTGGCCGGCGTGCAGCTCGGGCACGATGTAGTGGTAGTTGGTATCGAACCACTTGGTCATCTCCAGCGCGTGCAGTTCGCGATTGCCGCGCGCCATCGCAAAGTACCCGGCAAGCGGATCGCTATGCAGCAACGCGCGATACCGATCGGGCACGGCATCGAACAGAACCGCCGTATCGAGTACATGGTCGTACAGGGAAAAGTCGTTGACGGCGACGATCTGGATACCCGCTGCATGAGCGAGTTGCCAATGGCGTTGCCGTAGTTCCTTTGCTGTATCGAGCAGCGGCGCGGCGTCGCCATCACGCCAGTAATTTTCCAGCGCACGTTTCAGCTCGCGGCGGCGGCCGATACGTGGAAAGCCCAGATAAGTTGTGTGTGTCATGTGTATTCCTCATTGCGATAGCAGGCAAAGAGGAACGAAGGCAGGCGTGCCCTTGGGATCAGGTCCGTTGTGCGCACCGTCGACCTTCGCCCCCGCGGGCGAGCTGGATGAACCGCGGGCAGGCTGACGCCGCGTCGGTGGACGCGGCGCCGGTCTCCCCGCGGAGATCCAGGTCGTACAAAGTGCGCCGCTGCGAACGGAACACTCCGGCCAGGGCAGGTCTTCGGGCTCGTGGACCTGGCAGTACGCCACCTACTGTTCGCCGCTTCCCGGATTCGCACCCAGTGCCTATGGCGAAGGTCGTTTCCACACACCGCTGCGGGGCAGCGCCGGATTCCAACCGGCTTCCCTTTTAATTTCATCTCTCTATTCGAATAAAGAGATGAAAACCTCGGCGGACGAACGATAGCCGCACGGACAGCCGGGGTCAATCCGGCGATCGCGCATTCCCCGTCGCCCCGGCGAAGGCCGGGGCCTGGTGTCTTTTGAGCTGCTGGGTCCCGGCTTTCGCCGGAACGACGGAGTGGGGTTGAGAGTGGGGTGGCGCGATTCAGTAAACCGTCGCCCGCGCCTGCACGAAGGCAAAAAAGAACACCGCGTTGGGATCGTTGCGCACCGCCTGCAGCTCGCCGCGCATGCCTTCAACCGTGGGCACATCCGTCTTGCCGGTCGCGATCAGCTGTTCGGCGGCGGAGAGCAGCACCTCCTCCCAGAACTCGATCATCTGCTTGCGGCGGCCTGGTTGGCGGTTGTCCAGGTGCACGTTTTTTACTTCCGTCTGCACATCGCGATAACCGCCGGCCAACAGCAGGTTGCCGAGCTTGGCGCCGATGAAAGGATCGCCGCCGTTGTCATATTGGTGATCGTTGAACGCCATCCAATAGCGCAGCAGATTGGGCGCGTAGGGGTCGAGGAAGAACGAGGAGTTCAGCACTTCGGTGACGTACACCGTCGCGCCGGGGCTGAGCACCCGGCGCACTTCGCTCAGCACGCGCGCAGGGCTTGGCATGTGTTCCAGCACCCAGCACAGATAGGCGGCGTCGAAGCTGCGTTCGGGAAATGGCAGGTCCGCCGCATCGGCCTGACGCAGGGCGTAGCGTGAGTCACACCAGGCAGTCGCGCTCAGATTGCGCTCGGCAGCGGCCAGTTGCGCGGGTGAACGATCGACGCCGGTGACATGCAATTCCGGAAAACGGCGCAGCAGGATTTCAGTCTGCGCACCCACGCCACAGCCCACCTCCAGCAAACGGGTGGCACCGCCGTAATCGATATGACTGAACAGAGTGGATTCGAACATGCGCGCCTGACGGATCAGTCGCGATTGCTCGTCCGCGGAAAATCCGTGGATATACGGAAAATCGCCGGTCGCGATGCTGTTCATACCGGGTCCGCCGGGCTGGGGATAGGGCCTTGGAATGGAGCGTTTTTCGTTCCCCACCTTACTCCTCCCTGCGAATGGAGGGGAGTGCGTGGCGCCTTATTGCGTGATGTCACCGCCCTTGGCATGCGCGCTGATGAAGCGCAACACGTCACCCAGCGTCGGCGCATCGTCATGGAACGGCCGGGACAGCGCAAAGACCAGCGCGTTATGGCTCACACCCGGATACAGGTGCAGCATGACATCGTCGTGTTTTGCCTGCAGGGCATGCGCGAACGAGATGGCGTTGGAAGGATCCACTTCATGATCGGCTTCGCCCTGCAACAACAGCATCGGCGGTTCGTGGCTGCTGACGAAGCGCACGGGTTGGGCGCGCGCCTGGGAAGCGGGGTCGTGTCCGAACATGCCCAGCATGTCTTTTTCGCTCGCCGGAATCGGCATGAAGTCATAGCAGCCGGCCAGTCCGATAAAACCTGCCATGTCGGCAGGTTGCAAGCGGTAGGGGGCGAGCCAGGATGGATCGGTCACCAGCAGGGCGCCGATCTGGCCGCCGGCCGAATGCCCCATCACAAACAGGTCGTTGTTTGCGCCGCCGAATTCGGCGGCATGCTGATAGGTCCACGCCACGGCCTTGGCGGCATCCTGCATGAAGCCGTCCATTTTCACGTGAGGATATTTGCGGTAATCCGGAATCACCGTCACGATGCCGTGTGCAGCGAGCGTCATGCCGACAAAGCGGTACCAGTCGCGCTCACCGTGCGTCCAGCTGCCACCGTAGAAAAACACCACGACCGGTGCATGTTCAGCCATCTCCGGTGCATAGACATCCAGCTTGAGCTGATGCTGTGGATCGAACACAAGGCCGCGTCGCAGCTCGATGCCGTCGTGGTGATTGGTCGCGTTCAGCCCGGCAAACAGCGTGGTCCGGCAGCCGCCAAGCAACACAACGATCGCCAGCAAGGCGATACGAATGAAAAGTGGGGACGGAAGAGAGAGGCGGGACCGGATATTCATCGTTGCCTGAAACCATCACAACGCCGCGATGATGCCTGCATTCGCGCCGCAAGGGTTTGCGATGTTTATGCAGCGAGCGACCACTCTTGCTGCAAGGCTTCGAAATAGCTGTGGGTTAGTCGCAGTTGGTCGTGCGCATTCTCGGCGCGATTGACGACATCGCGAAAGGCTGCGTTTTCCGGCCGATCCTTGGCATACCAGCCAAGATGTTTGCGGGCGATGCGTACGCCTGCTTGCTCACCATAAAACGCATACAAGTGCTCGAGATGGCCGAGCAGAATGCTTGCGACCTCGGTCGGTGAGGGCGCAGGAAGCAATTTGCCGGTTGCGAGGTAGTGCGATATCTCGCGGAAGATCCAGGGGCGTCCTTGTGCGCCACGCCCGATCATGACCGCATCCGCGCCCGTGACATCGAGCACATGCCTGGCTTGTTGCGGCGTCACGATATCGCCGTTGGCCAGTACCGGAATGCGCACGGCCGATTTCACCGCCGCAATGGTGTCGTATTCGGCTTCGCCCTCGTACTTGTCGGCGCGGGTGCGGCCATGCACGGCGAGTGCGGCAATGCCATTGTCTTCGGCAATGTGCGCAATGGTGAGCGCGTTCTTGTGCTGGCGATCCCAGCCCGTGCGGATTTTCAGGGTGACCGGCACCTCGACCGCATCGACCACCGCCTTGACGATGCGCGTCACCAGTGGCTCGTCCTGCAACAATGCCGAGCCCGACCAGACATTGCACACCTTCTTGGCCGGACAGCCCATGTTGATGTCGATCATCTGCGCGCCGTTGGCCACATTGAAGCGGGCTGCCTCGGCCAGCATGGCCGGGTCGTAGCCGGCGATCTGCACGCTGACCGGCTCCGGCTCGCCTTCGTGGTCCATGCGCTTGATGGACTTGCGCGTCTGCCACAGGCGCGGATCGGAAGCGGTCATTTCAGACACGGCAAGGCCCGCGCCGAGCCGCTTGCACAGCAGGCGGAACGGCTTGTCAGTGACACCGGCCATGGGGGCCAGCACCACCGGTGGGTCAATAAGGTAGGGTCCGATCTGCATCCCGCTATTGTAGCCGGGGGCGTGGACCCTCGCTGGCGGCGTTCAATGCACCGGATGAGCCTGACGCGCCTCAGGTTGGTGCTTGTGCCGGAACAACACCGCGAAGAGCACCGCGACCGCCAGCGCATACATGGCAAAGGTCATCCAGATGCCGTGCCATTCCAGCGTATGGTCGGCGCGGGTGAAATAGGTATCGATGATCACGCCGCTGAGGGAACTGCCCAGCACGGCACCGACGCCGTTGGTCATCAGCATGAACAAGCCTTGCGCACTGGCGCGGATCGCCGGGTCGCTCTGGCCTTCCACGAACAGCGAACCGGAAATGTTGAAGAAGTCGAAGGCCATGCCGTAGACAATGCATGACAGCACGATCATCCACAGGCCGGGGCCCGGATTGCCGAACGCGAACAAACCGAAGCGCAAGGTCCAGGCGATCATGCTGATCAGCATCACCATCTTGATGCCGAAGCGCTTGAGAAAGAACGGAATGGCCAGGATGAACAGCGTTTCGGACACCTGCGAAATCGACATGATGATCGCGGGATAGCGCACGGCGACCAGATCTTTGAAGGCGTCGACATGCGAGAAATCGTGCAGGAAGGTGTCGCCGTAGGCGTTGGTCAGCTGAAGCGCCGCGCCGAGCAACATCGCGAAGATGAAGAAGATCGCCATCTTCCCGTTCTTGAACAGCGCGAAGGAAGTAAGGCCGAGCGCATCCACCCACGAACGATGATCCTTGCCGCGCAATCGCGGCGGGCAGGGCGGCAGCGTAAAGGCGTAGACGCCGAGTATCAGCGCGGCGGCTGCTGCCACGTAGAACTGGCCGCTGGTGGTTTCCAGATGCAGCAGGCTTACCATCCACATCGCCACGATAAAGCCCACCGTGCCCCACACGCGGATGGGCGGATATACGCGCACCACATCCACGCCATCCCGCTTCAGGGCGTTGTAGGCCACGGTAATGGACAGCGAGATCGTCGGCATGTAGCACATCATGTTGATCAACATGATCCAGAACAGCGTGCCCGGATCGTTGATCATCGGCACGACGCACAGCACGCCGGCGCCGAGGATGTGCAGGGTGCCGTACAGGCGCTCGGCACGAATCCACTTGTCGGCAATCACGCCGGTGATGGAGGGCATGAACAGCGAGGCCAGCCCCATGGTCGAGAAGATCGCGCCGAACTGCTCACCCGACCAATGACGGTTCTGGAACCAGTAGGCGCCGATGGTGATCAACCAGGCGCCCCAGACAAAGTACTGCAGGAAGTTCATCGCGATGAGTCGCAACTTCAGGCTCATGGGCTGGTTTCCCGCATGGATTGTCCCCGTGTCTGGCCGGGGACGATCCCTAGGCCACAATCGCGATCAGCGTAGAGGAACCGGGCGCCGGCGGGCAAGGCGCGGTGCGGGGTGGCGCGTGCCCTGGGTGCAGGGCGCGGCTACACTTGCCCCAGTTTGCCCGGAGCCATCCATGAGTTTGTTCATCACCATTGCGATCGTCCAGATCATCGCCCTGATGACGCCAGGGCCGGATTTCTTTTTCGTCTCGCAAACTGCGGTAAGCCGCTCGCGTCACGAGGCGATGGCCGGGGTGGCCGGCATCACGCTGGGCGTGGCGATGTGGGCGGCGCTGGCGCTGCTTGGCCTGCAACTGTTGCTGCACAGGCTGATCTGGCTGGAGCATCTGATTGCGGTCGCCGGCGGTCTTTACTTGTGCTGGATGGGGCTGAAAATGCTGCGCAGTGCATTCGCCAAGCCCGCACCCACCGAGGCGGCGGAGCCGGTGCAGGTATTCGTCGGAGCATGGCGTTCCATGCGTAATGGCCTGCTCACCAATCTCTCCAACCCGAAAGTGGTGATCTACTTCGGCAGCATCTTTTCGGCCTTTGTCGGCACCGGCGTCAGTTCCGGTGCGCGCTGGGCATTGTGGGCGATGGTGGTGGCCGAGACCTTTCTGTGGTTCTCGTTCGTGGCGGGGTGTTTTGCCTTGCCGGTGATGCGCCGTGGTTATCTGCGCATCAGTCGCTGGATTGACGGTTGCGCGGGCGCCGTGTTCATGGCGTTCGGCTTGCACCTGATCTTCTCGCAGCGCAGTGTCTGATTCAGGCTCGCAGCAGCTGCGCTACCTGCTCGCGCAACACCGGTAGCAATTCCAGTTCAAACCACGGATTGCGCTTGAGCCACGCCTGGTTGCGCGGGCTTGGATGTGGCAGCGGCAGCACGCCTTGGGCAAGATGCGCGCGCCAGTCCTGCACGGTATCCGTCAAAGTTGGTCCGCAGCGCGTACCGAGGATGCCGGCTTGCGCGTATTGCCCGATCGCGAGCGTCAATTTCACGCGCGTCAGCAGCGGCAGCAGGCGTGGATGCCAGGTAGGTGCGCATTCGGGGCGCGGCGGCAGGTCTCCGTTACGGCTGCTACCTGGGAAACAAAAGCCCATGGGTACGAGAGCGATGCGTTGTGCATCGTAAAACGTGTCCCGGTCGATCGCCAGCCAGGTACGCAGGCGATTGCCGCTGACATCGTCAAAGGGGATTCCGCTCGCGTGGACCTTGCGTCCTGGCGCCTGGCCCACGATCAGCAAGCGCGACGATGCGCTGGCTTGCACGACCGGCCGTGGTCCTTCCGGCAAGTGCACGGCGCAGAGCCGGCAGGCGCGGATATCTGCCAGCAGTGGCGTGACGGCGTCATGACGACTCATGGCAGCAACTTGCCGGGATTCAGAATGCCATCCGGGTCAAAAGCCTGTTTGACATTGCGCATCAGTCCGAGCGTGCTCGGCGCCAAGGCCAGCGGCATGAATTCACGCTTGACCAGTCCGATGCCATGTTCACCCGACAGCGTGCCTTGCAAGGCGATGACCAGCGCGAACACTTCGGCGAGACAGGCGTGTGCGCGCTCGCGTTCGGCTTCATCGCGCGGCAGCAGATTGACGTGCAGATTGCCGTTGCCGGCGTGGCCGAAGGTGACGATCAATACATCGTGCTTGTGCGACAGCTGGCGGATGCCGTTCACCAATTCGGGCAAACGGCTGACCGGGACCACCACATCTTCATTGATCTTGTTCGGCGAGATCGTACGTTGTGCCGGCGAGAGCGCCTTGCGCGCCGACCATAGCGCCTGCGTTTCTTCCGCGGTCTGAGCAACGCGCAATTCTTCCAGTCCATCACCGCGCGCAGCACGCGAAACGGCATCGACCGCGGAAGGTAGTGTCTCCGGTTCGCCATCGACTTCGATCATCAGCATGGCGCCGGCCAGCGGCACGCTGTCGCCGCCATGGTCATGCGCCAGCTTCAAGGCCACATCGTCAATGAATTCGAGTGCGCAGGGCGTGACGGGTTGCGCCATGATGCGCGCCACCGCATGTGCTGCGCTGCTTACGTCACGATACATGGCGCGCAGCGTGCGCAGCCCGGATGGTTTCGGGGTCAGCTTCAAGGTGGCTTCGGTGATGAGCGCGAGCGTGCCTTCGGAGCCAATCAGCAAGCGGGTGAAGTCATAACCGGTGGCCCCCTTGCTGGTGTAGGTACCGCAGCGGAATCCTTCGCCCGTACCGGCCACCGCGCGCAAGCCCAGGGTGTTTTCGCGCGGGCTGCCGTATTTCACGGTGCGTGGTCCGGCCGAATTGCAGGCCAGGTTGCCGCCGATGCTGCACCAGGGTGAGGACGTTGGATCCGGCGGCCAGAAGAAACCATGCGGCGCCAGCGCGCGTTGCAAATCACCATTCAATACGCCTGGTTCGACGATGGCGAAGCGATTGTCAGGATCGATGCGCAGAATGCGATTCATGCGCTCGAAACTGACCACCACGCCACCCTCCACTGGAACAGTGGCGCCGGTGGTGTTGGTGCCACGGCCGCGCGCGATGACCGGTATCCGGTGTTCACGACAGGCTTGCACCAGTTTTTCGATCTGAGCGTGTTCCTGGGCGAAGACGACTGCATCCGGCAATGCGTGGCGGCGCGAGTTGTCGTAGGCGTAGGCAAGTCGTTCGGCTTCGTGGGTGGAGCACGCATCGGCGCCGAAGGTGGTGTGCAGCGTGTCGAGCAGGGCAGCGGGCAGTTTCATCCGCGCAGTATCCCACCACCAAGCGTGGCCCGTCAGTTGGCCTCGAAGGCGCCCTGCAGCCAGTTCATGCGTGCATGCTCGGCGGGTCCGTCATAACTGACGACGTCGAAACGGCAGCTGCGATGGGCATGCTGCGGATGTGCGGACAACCATAGCTGTGCGGTCTGGATCAGGCGGGTTTGCTTGGTCGCCGTGATCGATGCCAGCGCGTCGCCGTGGCTGGCGCTAACCCGGTGCCGCACTTCGACGAAAACCAGCGTGTCGCCATCACGCATCACCAGATCCAGCTCGCCATAGCGGGTGGTGTAGTTGCGGGCCAGCAGCTTGAGTCCGGCGCGTTCGAGTTCATGGCATGCACGTTGCTCGAACGCGGCTCCCGCCGCACGCATCAGCCGTTGACCGGTTCGGCTGCGGGCACAGGGGCGCTGCTGGCTGGTGCGGGAGCGCTGCCGGCCGGTGCGGGGCCGGCCGGGGCGTTATCCATTTGCAGGCTGCCGTTGATCGGACGGGCGACGCCGTCCTGGAACTTCAGCCAGCTCAGCACGCGATTGACATGTCCGAACGTGTCGGCGGTGAGCTGGCCGCTGGCGCCCGGCAAATAACTGCCCGGATGGCTGCGCAGCCAGTCGATGTACGGGACAAGATTCCAGGCATCCATGCCGAAGGCGAACAGCTGCGCCGTCGCGCCACGCGCAGCGGGCAATTGCAAGGCGACATCCTGATAGCTGGGAAGGCCGGTCTGCGCATCGAACAGCCATGGCGCATCGCAGAACTCGACACCTTCCAGGTCGCGATCGGCGGTGGGATTGTCGCTGCCGCCATAAATATGCGAGGTGGCGAATACCGGCAGGTTGATGCGTGCGACACGCAACTGCGGCAACAGCAAGCGGGCTTGTTCGGGCCGCATGCTGATAAAAATGCCTGCATCATTGCCGGCGCTGCCTGCATTCAACGCGTTGATGGCATCGCCGTAGTTCACGTTGCCGGCAGCGATTTGTGCCATGCCCGCAATTTGTCCACCCTTGGCGGCAAATTCCGCTTTGAACGCGGCGGCGGCACGCTTGGCAAAGTCATCGCCGGAGATCACTACATAGGCGTTATGCATGCCGTTGTCGATCATGTGATCGGCGGTTTGCGCGCCTTCGGCTTCAGGCATCAGGGCGAACTCGCTGGCGGTGCCGGCGGGCAGGCTCTTGTTGTCCGAATGATTGAGCGCAAGCACCGGGACCGGCAGCGACGATTGGCCTAGTACGCCCATGACTTCGGTGCGGGTCAGTGGCCCCACCACCAGTTGCGCGCCGTCGGCGACCGCCTGGTCATAGGCTTTGATCGCGCTGGCCGCATTGCCGCCGCTGTCGTAGACACGAATGGCGGCGCGCGGCGCATGCGTATCCGCAGCCTGGAAATAGGCGGTGAAAAAGCCTTCGCGGATCGCGGCGCCGGCAGCGGCGAGGCCGTCATTGTTCGGTAGTAGCAAGGCGATCTGCGCAGGCATCTTGTAGCCTTCACGCACGGTGGCGCCACTACCCGGAACCAGGGTGCCGACAGCTTGCGTGAGATTGGCCTGTGTCTGCGCCACAGTGACGCCGAGCCGGCCCAGCGCCTCATTGACCCAGGGCAACATCGGGTCGTTGGGTTGCATGGCTGCCGCACGCTGCTTGAGCGGATCGGCACCAAGACGTGCCAGCAGCGACACGGCTTGATCACGATTCTGCGAACGGTCGGCGCCCTGCAGCAGATTGTCCATGCTCACGCGGGTGTGTGCGGCGCCCCACAGATCACCGGTATCAGCCAAGGCATCCGCGCGCAGGGTCAGCATGCGCGGTTGCAGATAAGCAGGCACGTTGAGGTCGGGCTGCGTGGTCAGCTGCAATGCCATGGCGGGATCGCGTTGGCGTAGTGCGATCTCCGCACGCAACAGATCGAGGCGCACGGGTTCGTCATCGGCAAGTGATTTGCGGCGGATGCTGGCGACGATTGGCGCAGCCCGGTCCAGTGCGCCTTCCTGGCGATACGCTTCGGCGGCAAGCAGATTGTAATGATCGGCGCGGCTCGGCGATTGCGCGGCGAGCGTCAGATACGCTTGCGCAGCCCGGTCGAATTGTCCTTGTCTGGCCAGGTCGTCGGCATTCTGGGCTGCCGCGATCTCGGCCGGCGAGCGTGGCACCACCGACGGCGCGCAGGCGCTCAATGCCAATGAAAGCAGCAGTCCTGACAGGGCCAGACGACTTGAGCGCATGGGCTTCCTCGATTCTTTTCTTATCGGGCAGGGGCAATTGGGCGATCATAGCCGATCGCATCGTTGCGTCGTCGCGAAAGGTTTTCGTCCATGTCCTCTGATCAAACCGGCTGCCTGTGGGTAGTGGCAACACCCATCGGCCATCGCGACGATATCTCCGCGCGTGCCATTGAAACCTTGCGCAATGTCACTGTCATTGCTGCCGAGGACACGCGGCACAGCCGGCCGATGTTGCTTCAGCACAACATCGGCACGCCGTTGATCGCCTTGCATGAACACAATGAGCGAGAGGCGGTGGCTGCGGTCGTGCGCCGTCTGGAGCAGGGCGAATCGGTGGCACTTATTTCCGACGCGGGCACACCGTTGATCAGTGATCCGGGGTTTCGCCTCGTGCGCGCGGCACGCGAGGCCGGTATCCGTTGCATACCGGTGCCCGGTGCCTGCGCGGCGATCAGCGCGCTTTCGGTGGCGGGATTGCCCAGCGACCGTTTTGTGTTCGAAGGATTTCTACCGCCGAAATCCGCCGCGCGCCGCAGTCGGCTTGAAGCGCTTGCGGGCGATCCGCGCACCTTGATCTTTTACGAATCCTCGCATCGCGTGGCGGAAAGTCTTGCGGATATGCGGGATGTTTTCGGGATGGAGCGCGAAGCGGTGCTGGCGCGCGAACTCACCAAGGTCTTCGAGACGGTGATCGGCGAGCCGTTGGCGGAGCTGGCGGCTCGTGTTGCGGCGGACCCGAATCAGCAGCGCGGCGAATGCGTGATCCTGGTGGCAGGCCGTGGTGAGGAAGTCGACGCGAAACTGGCCGAGGGGCAGCGTGTCTTCGCGATTCTGCGCGAGGAGCTTGCGCCGGCGAAGGCAGCCAAGTTGGCCGCGGCCATTACGGGGGCGCCGAGGAAAATGCTTTATGGCGACAAGGGCGAGGGTTAGCAACGCCGACCTGCACTTGCGTGTCATTCGTGCCCACCCGCTGCATTTTTTCAGCTTGATCCTTGCGGGCCCGCTATAATTGCCCGCGGAGTCGGCCGGACAGTCGCGTCGCGCGCAAGCGCATCGAGGAAAGTCCGGGCTCCACAGGGCAGGGTGCCAGGTAACGCCTGGGCAGCGTGAGCTGACGGCCAGTGCAACAGAAAGCAAACCGCCGATGGCCCGCAAGGGCACAGGTAAGGGTGAAACGGTGCGGTAAGAGCGCACCGCGCGCGGGGACAACGTCGCGTGGCACGGTAAACCCCACCCGGAGCAAGACCGAATAGGGGAACGATAACGCGGCCCGCGTTGTTCCCGGGTAGGTTGCTGGAGCCAGGCGGTGACGCCTGGCCGAGAGGAATGACTGTCACGCCGCAAGGCGTACAGAACCCGGCTTACAGGCCGACTCCGCCTCCTTTTTGAGTAGGCATTACTGCCCGAGTGTGTCGGGTCAGTACTACATCACCAGCGTCTCGGCCCGCATGAACAATGGTTCATGCGGGCCGCTTCCGGAAGCTCTTGCGGAGCTGCTTGCGGAACGGTTTTGTAGGCAAAAAACCCACAGCGATCAAGCACCTTTGCGAGCTTCCTAGAAATCGCTGGAAATTTGGCCACACTGTTGCCTTTCTCCTTGATTCACAAGCAAAAAATCCTTGACAGTCTCAGGGGGCGAGACTATCGTGGGCCCCAGTGTGAAATCGTGGGATTTCGTGGAGTTCACTGGGTCGTGTTTCAGGGCGAAACCGCCATCACCGTCGATGACAAGGGCCGGCTGGCTATCCCGACTGCGTATCGGGAGCTGGTTGCCGACGCTTGCGCCAATCGGTTGGTGATTACGTACAACCCGTTCGAGTCGGGCTGCCTCTGGCTGTTCCCGTACGCCGAATGGGAGCGGGTGCGCGACCAGGTGAATGCGTTGCCGAATGTCAAGGCTGTACACCGTGCCCTGCAGATGAAGCTGGTCGGTGCGGCCGCGATGGTCGAGCCGGACAGTGCGGCGCGCATTCTGTTGCCGGCCAGCCAGCGCATGGCGGCCGGGATCGAGAAAAAGGCGGTTCTGTTGGGCATGGGCAACAAGTTCGAGCTGTGGAGCGAACAGGCCCACCTGGCCAAGATCCGCCAGACCATCGGCGAAGACGAGATCAGCGACGACATGACGGACCTGCGGCTCTGACCGGTAACGGTCAGGTGCGGGATGAATGCGAACAAGAGCGGGAGTGCGGCATGGCCGAGCAAGCATTGCGGCACATCCCGGTGATGCTGAATGAAGCGGTGGAGGGTCTCGCCGTGCGGGAAGGCGGGCGTTATCTCGATGGCACCTTCGGACGCGGCGGCCACGCTCGCGCCGTGCTGTCGCGCCTGGGCCCCCACGGTCGCCTGCTGCTGATGGATCGCGATCCGCAGGCGGTCGCCGCGGCGCAGAAGGCGTTTGCCGACGATCCGCGCGTGTCGATCCGTCACGCCAATTTCTCCACCCTGGCCGAATGGGACGAGACCGCCGAAGGTCTGGACGGCGTGTTGCTGGACCTGGGGGTTTCCTCCCCGCAGCTGGACGAGGCTGCCCGTGGCTTCAGCTTCATGGCTGATGCGCCGCTGGACATGCGCATGGACACCACCCAGGGCGAGAGTGCGGCGGATTTCCTCACGCATGCTGACGAGCGCGAGATTGCCGATGTGTTGTGGACCTTCGGCGAAGAGCGTTTCAGTCGCAAGATTGCCCGCGCCATCGTTGAGCGCCGCGGCGAGTCGCCGATCACCCGTACCGGCGAACTGGCGGCGTTGATCGAGCGCGTGGTGGGCCGCCGTGAACCCGGCAAGCATCCGGCGACGCGCAGCTTCCAGGCGCTGCGCATTCGCGTGAACGGCGAACTGGATGCGCTTCAGCGCGGTCTCGATGCGGCGCTGGAGCGGCTCAACGTCGGCGGCCGTCTCTCGGTGATCAGCTTCCATTCGCTGGAAGATCGCGCGGTGAAGCTGTTCATCCGCGATCACTCCGGCCGCGTGCAAGGCAGTCGCCGCGGGCCGCCGGTGGCTGCCGCACCGGCACTTCTGGCCGCAGTCGGCAAGGCACAGTTTCCTTCCGAGGCCGAGCAGGCCGCCAATCCGCGTGCGCGCTCAGCGGTGCTGCGTGTGGCGGAAAAGCTGCCACAGGGAGGCCACGCATGAGAGTGATAGGCCTCTTCTGCTTGATGGTCGTGCTGCTCGCCGTGATGGTGAGCTCGATTGCCGTGGTGTGGACCCGGCATCAGAGCCGCGTGCTGTTCATACAGCTGACCCAGCTGCAGGGGCAGCGCGACGCCTTGAATATCGAATATGGCCAGCTCGAACTGGAGCAGGCGACCTGGGCTGAGCCGCGCCGCATCGATGACGAGGCGCGCACCAAGCTGGGCATGTTCATGCCGCGTCCGCAGGACGTGCAATTGGTGCAGCAGCCATGAACCGGCTTGAGCGCCCCATCGCCAAATCTACCGCGCGCCGCCAAGGCGCAGGCCCCAGCGCGCGCCGTCGCATGCTGCTGGTCGTGGGCATTCTGGGGGCCGCATCGGTTGGCCTGGTCGCGCGGGCGTTCGACCTGCAAGTGGTGCGCAAACAGTTCTATCAGGATCAAGGTGACGCGCGCTTCCTGCGCGAAGTGCCGATTCCGGTGTCGCGCGGCACGATCTTCGATCGCAACGGCGAACCGTTGGCGGTATCCACGCCGATGGTGTCGATCACGGCGGTGCCGTCGCAAGTGCTGGAGAACGCCGACCGCATCCCCGCGCTGGCGCAGGCACTCGGTACCAATCCCGATGACCTGAAGAACTATCTCGAGCAGCGTTCCGATCGCGAATTCGCCTATCTGCGCCGGCAGATGAGTCCGGATGCAGCGCAGGCGGTGCTCGACCTGGGGGTGCCCGGCGTCAATGGTCAGCGCGAATACAAGCGCTATTACCCATCCGGTGAAGTGACCGCGCACGTGCTCGGTTTTACCAATATCGATGATCACGGGCAGGAAGGTCTGGAGCTCGCCTTCGATAGCTGGCTCTCCGGCAAGCCCGGCGCCAAGCGCGTGATCCGCGACCGCATGGGCCACATCGTGGAAGACGTGGAGCAGGTGCGTGCGCCGCAGCCGGGTCAGAACCTGACCCTCAGCATCGACCGCCGCATCCAGTTCCTCGCCTACAGCGAGTTGAAGAAACAGCTCGATGACGTCAACGCGGACTCGGGCGAGATGGTGGTGCTGGATGTGCACACCGGCGAAATCCTGGCCATGGTCAGCCTGCCGACTTACAACCCGAATGCGGTCACCGGCTCGAACGGGGCGCAGCGCCGCAATCGCGCGGTGACCGACGTGGTCGAGCCGGGTTCGACCATGAAGCCATTTACTCTCGCTGCGGGCCTGTCCAGCGGCAAGTACACGCCGACCTCGCCGATGGTCGACACCGGCAACGGCCACTGGATGTTCTACGGCCACGATATTCGCGACGACGACCCGAACGGATTGCTCACACCGACCGGCGTGTTGACCAAGTCCAGCAATATCGGCGCTGCCAAGATTTCGCTTTCGCTGGATACACAGTTCGTCTATGACGCGTACAAAGCCTTCGGCTTTGGCGAGAGTACTGATAGCGGTTTCCCGGGTGAATCCTCCGGTTACCTGAAAGTGGGCAAGTTCTGGCGTCCGCTGGAAAAAGCCACCATGGCGTTTGGCTACGGCATGAACGTCACACCGCTGCAGCTGGCCAACGCCTACGCCACGCTGGCCGACGACGGGGTGATGCACTCCCCCACCTTTATCAAGGGCGAGGACAACACGGGCAAGCAGATCGTGTCGCCGCAAATTGCGCGCGAACTGGTCGCCATGCTCGAAACCGTGACGGCACCGGGTGGTACCGCCACGCGCGCGCAGATCGCCAATTACAGCGTGGCTGGCAAGACCGGGACCGCGCACCTGGCGGCGGCTGGCGGCTATGCCAAGAACAACTACAACTCGTTGTTCGCGGGCATCGTGCCGGCCACGAATCCGCGCCTGGTGGCGGTTGTGGTGATCAACAATCCGAAGAATGGTTACTTCGGCGGCGCGGTGTCTGCGCCGGTATTCCAGCGTGTGATGGATGGCGCCCTGCGTCTGCTTGATGTGCCGCCGGACAACATCGGCCGCTGGTACGTCGGTGGTCCGCTGCAGGCGGGTGGCGGTCTGGCCGGCAATGCGCCGGTGCAGAGCGGCAATGACGACACTGCCTCCAAGGAGGTAGTCGATCCATGAGCGGCCAGCGCCTGGACCATCTGTTGCAAGGTATCGCAGAGACGACGGCCGCAGGGCCGATTGTTGTATCCGGGCTTGCGCTCGATTCGCGCGCGGTGCGCCGTGGCGATGCGTTCTTCGCGCTGCGTGGCACGCGCGGGCATGGGATTGAATTCGTACAAGGCGCCATCCAGCGCGGCGCCAGCGTGGTGCTGGCCGAGGCGCCGCCGTGTGGGCTGGAGCGTGATCCCGGCGTGCCGGTGCTGTGGATCGACGGCCTGCACACTTTTGTGGGCGAAATCGCTTCACGTTTCTTTGGCCGTCCGTCCGAGTCGATGCGCGTCATCGGTGTGACCGGCACGAACGGCAAAACATCGACCGTGCAGCTGCTGGCGCAGGCGCTGGAAAAGCTCGGTCACCGTACTGCCACCATCGGTACGCTCGGTGCCGGCTTGCACGGTCAGTTGCGCGAAGGTGAACGCACTACGCCGGACGCCATTGCGGTACAGCGTCTGATGGCGGAATTCCGCCGTGACGGCGCTACGCATGTTGCGATGGAAGTCTCTTCGCATGCGCTGGAACAAGGGCGCGTGGCGGCGATGGATTTCGACGTGGCAGCGTTCACCAATCTCACCCGCGACCACCTCGACTATCACGGCAGCATGCAAGCCTATGGCGCGGCCAAGGCCAAGCTGTTCGCGTGGCCGACGCTGCAAGCTGCGGTGATCAATACCGATGATGCGTTTGGCCATGAGCTTGTCGGCAAGCTTGCGCCGAGCGTGCGTGCGCTGACGCTCAGCAGTGCCGGCGATGCGCAGGCCAGCATCGCCGCTGGCGATATCGTCACCTCGGCTGAAGGCGTGGCGTTCCAGTTGCGCACACCATGGGGCGAGCACCGCGTACGCAGTCGTCTGCTGGGGCGTTTCAATGTCGCGAATCTGCTGACCCTGGTCGGTTGTCTTGGCGCCTTGGGTGAATCGTTCGAGCGCATCATCGACGCCGTTGAATCGCTCGAACCGGTCAACGGGCGCATGAATCGTATCGGTGGCGTGCAGGGCTTGCCGCTGGTGGTGGTCGATTACGCACACACGCCCGATGCGCTGGAGCAGGCGTTGACCGCGCTGCGTGCGCATTGCGAAGCGCGGCTGATCTGCGTGTTCGGCTGCGGTGGCGAGCGCGATCCGGGCAAGCGTCCACAAATGGGCGAGATTGCCGAGCGGCTGGCCGACATCGTCATCGTCACCGATGACAACCCGCGCGGCGAGGATGGCGATCTGATCGTGTCGCAGATCCTGGCCGGCATGCAGCAACCCCAGGCGGCGAGTGTACAGCGGGATCGTGAAGCCGCGATTCGTGCGGCCTTGCAGATGGCGCGCGGCGGCGACGTCGTGCTGATTGCAGGCAAGGGCCACGAGACCTATCAGGAGGGCGCGGGCGGTAAGCGTGCGTTTGACGATATGGCGGTAGCGCGAGCCATTTTGGAGGGACACGCATGATGCGCCTGAGCGCCATCGCCATGTGGACACACGGGCATTTGCTGGGTGACGACGCCAGCATCACGGGTGTTGAGATCGATTCGCGCAAGGTCAAGCCCGGCGACCTGTTCGTTGCGTTCAAGGGTGAGCGCGTGGATGGCCACGATTATCTTGCCGACGCGAAAGCGCATGGCGCGGCGGCTGCCCTGGTCGAGCGCCGGATCGATATCGATCTGCCGCAAGTACAAGTGGAGAACGCCGAACTGGCGCTGGGCGATCTTGCCAGCGCAGTGCGCGCTCAGCGCAATGCGCGGGTGATTGGCATTACCGGGTCCAACGGCAAGACCACCGTGAAAACGCTGACGGCGTCGATCCTGTCGCGCCATGGCCGTACCCATTTCAACACCGGCAGCTTCAATAACGAGATCGGCTTGCCACTGACCTTGCTGTGGATGCCGGAAGACACGGAATACGCCGTGCTAGAGATGGGCGCCGGCAAGCCGGGCGATATCGAATACCTTGCTGCCATCGCACGGCCCGATATCGGGCTCGTCAATCTCATAGCGCCCGCGCATCTTGAGCGGATGGGTACGATCGAGATGGTGGCGGAAACCAAGGGTGCGGTGTATCACGCCCTGCCGGCCGATGGCGTGGCGATCATCAACGCCGACGACGCCTTTGCCAGTTTTTTTGCGGGGCTGGCCGGTGCTCGCAAAGTGCTGCGCTTCGGCCTGGATCACAAGGCGGATATTGGCGCGGACATCCTCGATCAACGCGTCGATGGCTCGCACTTCGTCTTGAGCACGCCGCACGGCGATGCCGATGTGCAATTGCCGCTGCCTGGCCGTCACAACATCGCCAACGCCCTGGCTGCGAGCGCGATTGCGCTCGCGCTGGATGTGCCGCTGGACACGATCGTGGAGGGGCTGGAGCAGGCATCGGCGGTGGAAGGCCGTCTGAAGCGCATGACGATGCCGGCGGGTTGGACGCTGATCGACGACAGTTACAACGCCAACCCCAGTTCCATGCATGCGGCGATCGATACCCTTGCCCTGGCAGAAGGCGAGCGCTGGCTGGTGCTGGGCGACATGGCCGAGCTGGGAACGGATGCACGCGCCTTGCATGCCGGTGTCGGCCGCCACGCGCGCGAGCGCGGCATCCAGAAATTGTTCGCGGTGGGGCCGTTGAATGCCGCCGCCGTTGAGGCATTCGGCGCAGGTGGCGTCCATTACGAAGACAAGACGGCGTTGATCGACGCCTTGCGGGTTCAATTGCATGCGGGTGTTACCTGTCTGGTGAAGGGCTCGCACTCGGCGGGTATGGAACACGTTGTGGCTGCGCTGAAAAACGGCCAGCCGAAGGAGGGTGCGCCCAATGCTGCTTGAATTGGCGGATTGGATGGCACGGCATTTCACCGCCATGCATCTTTTTCAGTACATCACTTTCCGCACGATCATGGCGGCGTTGACCTCCATGGCGATGTCGTTGCTGTTCGGTCCTGCGCTGATCCGCAAGCTTGCCGCGCTCAAGGCTGGCCAGGTGGTACGCAAGGATGGCCCGCAGTCGCATCTTTCCAAGGCCGGTACGCCGACGATGGGCGGCGTGATGATTCTGCTGTCCGTTGTCGTCGCGACCTTGGTATGGGCGGATTTGAACAATCGCTACGTGTGGCTGGTGCTGGCGGTACTGGTGTGTTTTGGCGCGATCGGCTTCTACGACGACTACCGCAAGCTGGTGCTGAAGGATAGCCGCGGACTGGCGTCGCGCTGGAAATATTTCTGGCAGTCGGTGTTTGGTCTGGTGGCGGCGTGGTTCCTTTTTCACACCGCCGTCAATCCGGCAGAAACGTCGTTGTTCGTGCCCCTGTTCAAGCACGTGGAGATTCCGCTGGGCGTGTTCTTCCTCGTGGTCACCTATTTCATGATCGTTGGTTTCTCCAACGCGGTGAATCTCACCGACGGCCTGGATGGCCTGGCGATCATGCCGACCGTGCTGGTGTCGGGCGCATTGGGCGTGTTCGCGTACCTTGCGGGCAACAAGGTGTTCTCCGAATACCTGGGCATCCCGGCGATTCCGGGTGCGGGCGAACTGGCGGTGTTCTGTGGCGCGATGTCCGGCGCCGGTTTGGGTTTCCTGTGGTTCAACACCTATCCCGCGCAGGTCTTCATGGGTGATGTCGGCGCGCTGGCCATCGGGGCCGCGCTGGCTGCCATCGCGGTGATCGTGCGGCAGGAAATCGTGCTGCTGATCATGGGCGGCGTATTCGTGATGGAAACCGCTTCAGTGATGTTGCAGGTCGCCAGCTTCAAGATGACCGGCAAGCGCATCTTCCGCATGGCGCCGATCCATCACCACTTTGAATTGAAAGGCTGGCCCGAACCTCGGGTCATCGTGCGGTTCTGGATCATCAGCGTGGTGCTGGTGCTCATTGGCTTGGCTACGTTGAAGGTGCGTTGAGCGATGTTTGGCTTTGACTCCACACAAGCAAAGCGCCGGCAGGGCCCGCGCGGCAAGTTCGACTTGCCGCTGCTGGTGGCCTTGGTCGGTCTTGCGTGCGTGGGTGTCGTGATGGTGGCATCGAGCTCGATTTCGGTGGCCGACAGTTCGCACCTGGGGCAGTTCTATTACCTCAAGCGTCACCTGCTCTATCTCTCGATCGGTCTGGTGGCGGCCGGTGTCGCCATGCGCACCGAGCTGAAGGTGATAGAGAAACACGCCTTCTTCCTGATGCTGGTGGCGTTCATCATGCTGCTTGCAGTCTTTGTGCCGCACTTCGGCATGAAGCTCAACGGCGCCAGACGCTGGCTCAACCTGATCGTGACTTCGTTCCAGCCGGTTGAAGCGGTCAAGCTGATACTTGTGGTGTATCTGGCCAGCTATCTGGTTCGTCATCGCGAAAGCATCGAGACGCGCTTCCTCGGATTGATCAAGCCGCTTGCGATAGCGGGCGTGATGGTGCTGCTGTTGCTGGCGCAGCCAGACTTCGGTTCGGCCACGCTGATCATCGCAGTAACGATCGCCATGGTCTGGCTGGGCGGGGCGCGGCCGATCTTTCTGTTCATCATGGGCTTGCCGCTGATGCCGCTGTTGGCGATCGCGGCGACCAGCGAAAGCTACCGCATGAAGCGCCTGACCTCGTTCATGAATCCGTGGGCGCATCCGTTCGACGACGGCTTCCAGCTCACCCAATCGCTGATGGCGATCGGCCGTGGTGAGTGGATGGGCGTGGGCCTGGGCTCGAGCGTATTGAAGTTGTCGTATCTGCCCGAGGCACATACCGACTTCATCTTCGCGGTGATCGGCGAGGAGCTGGGCCTGTTCGGCGTCATTGCCGTGATGAGCCTGTTTGCCCTCACCGTTTGGCGTGGTCTGCACGTGGGGCTGAAGGGCGTGGAAATCGGCCAGCGCTTTGCCGGCTATATCGCGTTCGGCATCGCGTTGATGCTCGGTCTGCAGACCATGGTGTCGATCGGCGTGAACCTTGGTGCATTGCCGACCAAGGGCCTCACGCTTCCGTTGATCAGCTATGGTGGTTCGTCGATCGTGCTGACCTGCGCGATGGCAGGCGTCATGCTGCGCGCCACCTTCGAGATTTATCGCGCGCTCGATGCACGCCATATGGCGACCCGCGTCCCGGCGGCCAGTGCATCCGATGCGAACCCGGCAAACGCGCGCGAGCGCGAGGCGGTGGCGGCATGAACGCGCAGTCACCCGTACTGATCATGGCCGGTGGTACCGGCGGCCACATTTTCCCCGGGCTGGCCGTGGCGGAAACGCTGCGCACGCAAGGCGTGCCGGTGGTATGGCTGGGCGCCGTCGGCGGCATGGAAACCAAGGTGGTGCCGGCGCACGGGATCGAATTGCATACGGTCGCTGTGGGTGGTCTGCGTGGCAAGGGTTTGAAAACGCGCTTGCTGGCGCCGTGGATGTTGTTGCGCGCCTTGCTTTCCTCGCTGGCAGTGCTGCATCGCTTGAAACCGCGCAGTGTGCTGTCGATGGGAGGCTATGTAGCAGGGCCGGGTGGCATCGCTGCGCGCCTGTTGCGTCGTCCGCTACTGGTGCATGAACAGAATCGCGTGGCCGGCTTCACCAATCGCAAGCTGGCGGCACACGCCAGTCGCGTGATGGCCGGCTTCGCCGACAGTTTGCCGAATGCGCAGTGGGTGGGTAATCCGGTGCGCGGAGCTATCGCCTCGTTGCCGTCGCCTGCGCAGCGGATGGCCGGACGCAGCGGCAAGCCGCACTTGCTGGTGCTGGGTGGCAGCTTGGGTGCGCGTGCCTTGAATCTTTCCGTTCCGCAGGCACTGGCGAGCATGCCGATGGAGCAGCGGCCAGAAGTGCTGCATCAGTGCGGCAGCCGCGGCATCGACGAGGCGCGCAAGGCTTACGCGGACGCGGGTGTCGAGGCTCAGATTGTGCCGTTTATCGAGGATATGGCCGGCACGTATGCCTGGGCCGATCTGGCTGTGTGCCGTGCGGGCGCGCTGACGCTTGCTGAGCTCACCGCTAGTGGCCTGGGTGCAGTGCTCGTGCCGTTCCCGCATGCGGTGGACGACCACCAAACCCGCAACGCTGAGGCGCTGGTCGCGGCCGGTGCGGCTGAATTGATACAGGAGCGAGACCTGGATACGAAGGATTTGGCGCAGCGACTGAGTACCTTGCTGGGCAATCGCGCTGCGATGCTGGCGATGGCAGAAGCCGCGCGGACGCTGGCAAAGCCGGATGCCGCGGCAGACATCGCCCGCGCTTGCTTGGAGGTGGCCGCATGACGCCGCGTCGCCTGCTTGCACACGAAGATTTGATGAGCACCTTCCGCCGCGTGCATTTCATCGGCATCGGCGGCGTGGGTATGAGTGGTATTGCCGAAGTGCTGCATAACCTCGGTTATGCCGTGTCCGGCTCGGATCGCAGTGAGTCGCCGACAGCTCTGCGTCTGCGCGGATTGGGCATCGATGTGCACATTGGTCATGCCGCTGCGCATATCGGCGATGCCGATGTCGTGGTGACTTCCAGTGCAATCAAAAGCGACAACCCGGAACTGGTCGCCGCCCGCGAGGCGCGCATTCCGGTGATTCCGCGTGCCGAAATGCTGGGCGAACTGATGCGTTTTCGCCGTGGCGTCGCGATTGCCGGGACCCACGGCAAGACCACCACCACTAGCCTGGTTGCCAGCGTGCTGGCGGAAGCCAATTACGATCCGACGTTCGTGATCGGCGGACAGCTCAACGCTGCTGGCGCGAATGCGCGCCTGGGTACGGGGCAGTATCTGGTGGCCGAAGCGGATGAGTCGGACGGTTCATTCCTGCTGCTCTCGCCGGTCATCGCGGTAGTCACCAATATCGATGCGGATCACCTGGAAAACTATCAGGGTGATTTCGCGCTGGTACGCAAAGCCTTCAGCGACTTCCTGCACCGTTTGCCGTTCTACGGTCTGGCCGTGCTGTGCGTGGATGATCCGGAGGTGGCAGACCTAGCCGAGATCACCGCGCGTCGCGTGATGACCTATGGCATCGATGCCGAGCATGCGGATGTGCGCGCGATCAACGTCGAGCAGCGCGGCTTCGAAATGCATTTCGATTTGCTGCTGCCGGGCGTTGGTCATCCGATTCCGGTCAGGCTTAACCTGCCGGGCCGGCACAACGTGCTGAACGCCTTGGCCGCTGCGTCGGTGGGTTGGCAGCTTGGTGTCGAGGCCGATGCCATCGCTCATGCGCTGGCACACTTTCAGGGTGTGGGTCGCCGTTTCCATCGTCGCGGCGAGATCGCGCTGGATAAAGGTAAGGCGATGTTGGTCGATGACTACGGTCATCATCCACGCGAGCTTGCCGCAGTGTTCGCGGCAGCGCGTGGCGGTTGGCCGGATCGTCGCCTCGTGGTGGGCTTCCAGCCGCATCGTTATAGCCGTACGCGCGACCTGCTCGATGACTTCGCGAACGTACTGGCTGAGGCCGATGTGCTGGTGCTCACCGAGGTCTATCCGGCCGGCGAAGCGCCGATCGCCGGTGCCGATGGTCGTGCGCTTGCTCGTGCTGTTCGTGCACGCGGCAAGGTGGATCCGGTGCTGATCGGCCATCCGCGTGAGTTGAAAGACACCCTGCCGGCGCTGTTGCGCGACGGCGATTTGTTGCTGTTGCTTGGCGCCGGCGATATCGGTGCCGCGGCGGTGGAGTTGGCTCAGCTGGGCCATTTGAGGACGAGCGAAACATGAGCAAGATCCAGGACCCCGCCCAATTTGGTCGTGTTGCCGTCGTGATGGGCGGCAGCTCGGCCGAGCGTGAGGTGTCGCTCGACTCCGGTCGCAACGTACTCGCCGCGCTGAAGGCGCGTGGTGTCGATGCGCATGCGATCGATGGCATACCGGCGCTGCTCGATGCATTGCGCGCGGGCCACTTCGCGCGCGTCTTCAATATCCTGCATGGCCAGCACGGCGGCGGCGAGGATGGGGTGCTGCAGGGGGCGCTGGAGTCCTTGCATGTGCCGTACACCGGTTCAGGTGTACTGGGCTCCGCCTTGTCGATGGACAAGACGCGTTCCAAACGCGTATGGCAATCGCTGGGCTTGCCGACTCCGAAGTTCGTGGCGCTTCCGCGCGGCACGGATGTCCATGCTGCTGCGAAAGAAATTGGCTTCCCGCTGATCGTGAAGCCAGCCTGCGAAGGCTCCAGCGTCGGTGTCACGCGTGTCTTCGAGGAAAAGGATCTGGATGCCGCGGTGGCGTTGGCTGAGAAGTATCCGGGTGACTTGTTGATGGAAACCCTGATCGAGGGCGATGAACTCACCGTCGGCATTCTCGGCCGCCAGGTATTGCCGAGCATCCATATCGTGCCGAAGGGTGCGTTCTACGACTACAACGCCAAGTACATTGCCGAAGACACGCGCTACATCTGCCCGGGTCTGGAAGGCGATGCCGAGGCGGCGCTGCGCGCGCTGTCGCTGGAGGCTTTCGACGCGCTGGGTTGCTACGGCTGGGGGCGCGTTGACGTGATGCGTGACCGCCAGGGCCGCAACTGGCTGCTGGAAGTGAATACCGCGCCGGGCATGACGTCGCACTCGCTGGTACCGAAAGCGGCAGCCGTCGCCGGCATCGATTACCAGGAGCTTTGCTGGCGCGTGCTCGAAACCAGTTTCAGGGGGGATGCATGAGGGGGAGCATTCGCCTCGTCGCCTGGTGTCTGGCCATCGCCCTGGTGGTGATGCCGATTGTCGGCGTGTTGTGCGGCTGGTTTGCCGCCAACCGCTGGCCGGTGACCCAGTTGACGGTGCAGGCCGAGTTCAAGCACGTGAGTGCGGATCAGATCCGCGCCACCGTGCTGCCGCGTCTCGGTAAAGGCTTCTTCGCATTGAACCTCGATGCCGTACAAAAGGCGGTCGCCGCGCTGCCGTGGGTGGAGTCGGTGGAGGCAAGCAAGCGCTGGCCCGATACCTTGCTTCTGCGTGTTTACGAACGTCAGCCGTTTGCACGCTGGAATGGCGATCAGCTGATCAGCCAGGAAGGCAAGGTGTTTTCTGTGCCGGATGCGGCCGATTACGGTCAGCTGCCCGACCTGCATGGGCCGGATGATCATCTCGCTGAAGTCGTCAGCTTCTTTGCCGATGTGCAGAAAGCCTTTACCGGCACCCATCTGAAGATCACCGGCGTCACGTTGACCGAGCGCGGCAGCTGGAGCGTCGCGACGGATTCCGGCGCGCAGATCGTGATCGGTGACCGCAATCAGGCCGGCCGGCGCTTGCGCCGTTTCCTCGACGTGTATCCGCAAGTGATGACTGGCCACGACCAAGGTTTTGTGTACGCCGATCTTCGTTATACCAACGGCTTCGCCGTGAAATGGCCGCAAGCGCCGGCCGCCCCGACCGCTCCGACAGCCGGAGGCACGCCCCGCACATGAAAGGCAAAAACGAAAAGCAATTGGTAGTCGGCCTGGATATCGGCACCTCGAAAGTGGTGGCGATCGTAGGCGAGTACGAACCGGGTGAACCGATTGAAGTGATCGGCATCGGCTCGCATGTTTCGCGCGGCATGAAGCGCGGCTCGGTGGTGGATATCGAGTCCACCGTGCATTCGATTCAGCGTGCGGTGGAAGAAGCCGAGCTGATGGCCGGTTGTGACATCCGTTCGGTGTATGCCTCGATTTCCGGCAGCCATCTGGAAACGCGCAACTCGCACGGCACCGCGGCGATTCGCGATCGTGAAGTGGCGCCGGGTGATCTTGATCAGGTGCTGGAGGCGGCCAGTGCGGTCGCGATCCCGGCTGACCGCAAGGTTCTTTATAAAGAATCGCAGGAATACCGCATTGACGGCCAGGACGGTATCCGTTCGCCGGTCGGCATGAGCGGCGTGCGGCTGGAGGCCTCGGTGCATCTGGTCACCGGTGCGGCAGCGGCGGTGCAGAACATCAGCAAGTGCATTCAGCGCTGCGGCCTTTCGGTGGATGAGCTGGTACCGTCAGCCGTGGCCAGCGCCAAATCGGTATTGACCGATGACGAGCGCGAGCTGGGCGTGTGCCTGGTCGATATCGGCGCGGGTACCACCGATATAGCCATCTATACGCAGGGCGCGATCCGTTACACCAAGTCACTGCCGGTCGGCGGCGACCAGGTGACCAACGACATCGCCTACGGCGTGCATACGCCAACCGCGCATGCCGAGGAAATCAAGATCAAGTACGCCTGCGCGTTGGCGCAGCTGGCGCATGCAGAAGAAACCATCCAGGTGCCAAGCGTGGGCGATCGTCCGCCACGCCGCCTGGCCCGCCAGTCGCTCGCGCAGAGCGTGCAGGCGCGCTACGAGGAAATTTTCGAGATGGTGCAGGACGAACTGCGCCGCTCGGGTTACGACAGCCTCGTCGCTGCCGGGGTGGTGTTGACCGGCGGCGCTTCCCGCATGGAAGGCGCGCTGGAACTGGCTGAAGAGATCTTCCACAAGATGGTGCGTATCGGCGTACCGCAGCATGTGAATGGTTTTGGCGAAGTGATTGCCAACCCGCTGCATTCGACCGGCGTGGGCCTGCTGTTGCATGGCGCGCGGTCGGGCGGCATGCGGATCAGTGGTTCGACTGGAGGCAGTGTCGGCGGACTGGTCGACAAGTTGCGCAGCTGGATCACCAAGAATTTCTAAAAGTTTTGGTCGTGCAGGAGGCACGACATGGGCGAATGGAGGTTCGCTCACCACCACGGCATGACAGGAGTCGTATCGCGGTTACAACGACAACGAAAGCTCTACGGAGGACGGGAAATGTTTGAACTGGTCGAAAAACTCGCACCGAATGCGGTGATCAAGGTCATCGGCGTGGGCGGCGGCGGCGGCAACGCCGTGGCGCACATGCTCAATTCCAACATTGAAGGCGTCGATTTCGTCGTCGCCAACACTGACGCTCAGGCGATGAAGGGTTGTGGTGGCCGTATGCACCTGCAGCTCGGCGCCAATGTCACCAAGGGCCTGGGCGCGGGCGCCAATCCGGAAGTGGGCCGTCAGGCTGCACTGGAAGATCGCGAGCGCATCGAGGAAATGCTCGAAGGCGCGGACATGGTGTTCATCACCGCCGGCATGGGTGGTGGTACGGGTACGGGTGCGGCCCCGGTCGTCGCCCAGCTGGCCAAAGAGAAGGGGATCCTGACGGTGGCGGTAGTGACCAAGCCGTTCCCGTTCGAAGGACGCCGCCGCATGCAGGTCGCGCTGAAGGGTATTGAGGACCTGTCGCAGCACGTTGACTCGCTGATCACGGTGCCGAACGAAAAGCTGTTGTCGGTACTGGGCCGCGAAGTGACCCTGCTCAATGCCTTCAAGGCCGCCAACGACGTGCTGCAGGGCGCGGTGCAGGGTATCGCCGACCTGATCACCAGTCCGGGCCTGATCAACGTCGACTTTGCCGACGTGCGTACGGTGATGAGCGAGATGGGGCTGTCGATGATGGGTTCGGGCACGGCCCGTGGCGACGATCGCGCCCAGGCTGCCGCCGAGGCGGCGATCAACAACCCGCTGCTGGAAGACGTCAACCTCAACGGCGCTTGCGGCATCCTGGTCAACGTGACCGCCGGTCCGAACCTCACCATGCGCGAGTTCGACGAAATCGGCCGCATCATCCACGACTTCGCCAGCGAAGACGCCACGGTGGTGATCGGCACCTCGCTCGATCCGGAAATGCAGGATGACGTGCGCGTGACGGTGGTGGCCACCGGCCTGAACCGCGTCGCTGCCCGTCAGCCGATGCGCCCGGTTGCGACCCAGCAGGTGGAGATGCGTCAGCGTCCGCGTCCGATGGTGCTGCGTACCGGTACCGGCAACGAGGTGGTGGATTACGCTCAGCCGGAAGTGGTGGCCAGCAATCCCCGCGGCGGCGACAGCCAGGCCAAGAGTGCCGATCCGAGCTTCGACTACCTGGACATCCCCGCTTTCTTGCGCCGTCAGGCGGATTAATGCGTAAAGAAATGTGAATGCTATGAACTAACGACGTATTAACTTGTCATAGTTCCCCGTGCCGGACGAGGAGGGTATCCTCCTGTCCGCTGTCTCGCCGTCGCCGAAGCCGGGTACGGCAAAGATAGGGGACATCGCTATGTCGGCTGACGTCGTATTCGTGCGTTGAATGCGATAGACAGTGCGGCCTAAGGATGGCCCACGATTGGCCAGTGTGGCGCGGATGGTCGCCCTGCCAGTCTGAAATTCCGCTGCCGGATCTTCCCGTCTCCGGCAGTGGGTTTCGTGTCACATCGCAAGTACTTGATCTATCTGTAGTGCTTGCAGCGTCACAAAATGCGAATGAATCGCATTTGATGATGAAAGGAAAATGAAGGATTGACCGGACGGTTCGGTATGGTCTGTTTTTCTGCAGGTTAAGACTGTGTTAGCATCCTGGCTCGAATTGGCTGCTGCCCCTACAGGTACCCAATAAATGATCAAGCAGCGTACGCTTAAAAACATCATCCGTGCTACCGGCGTCGGGCTGCATACCGGCGACAAGGTCTACATGACGTTGCGTCCGGCAGCACCGAACACCGGCATCGTTTTTCGTCGTACAGATCTGAATCCGCCGGTCGACATACATGCTCGTCCCGATCACGTAGGTGACACGCGTTTGTCTACTACGTTGGTGAATGGTGACGTTCGTGTGTCGACGGTGGAACATTTGCTGTCGGCGATGGCGGGTCTGGGCATCGACAATGCTTATGTCGATCTGTCTGCACCGGAAGTGCCGATCATGGACGGCAGTGCCGGTCCGTTTGTCTTCCTGCTGCAATCTGCCGGCATTGAAGAGCAGCCGGTAGCCAAGCGCTTCATCCGCATCAAGAAGGCGGTGAAGGTGCAGGAAGGCGATAAATGGGCCAGTTTTGAGCCGTTTGAAGGGTTCAAGGTTGGTTTCTCGATTGAGTTCAATCATCCGATCATCTCCAAGCGCACCTCGCGCGCCGAGATCGACTTCTCGACCACTTCTTTCGTCAAGGAAGTGAGTCGCGCGCGTACCTTCGGCTTCATGCGTGACATTGAAATGCTGCGCGAACACAACCTCGCGCTTGGCGGTTCGATGGATAACGCCGTGGTGCTGGATGACTACCGCGTGTTGAACGAAGACGGTCTTCGCTACGAAGACGAGTTCGTCAAGCACAAGATCCTCGACGCGATCGGTGACCTGTATCTGCTCGGTCACAGCCTGATCGGTGCGTACTACGCACACAAGTCGGGTCATGAGTTGAACAACAAACTGTTGCGTGCACTCATGGCTGATGCTTCTGCATGGGAAGAAGTCAGCTATCAGGACGATCCGGCGACCGCACCGATCTCCTACGCCCATCCAGCTCAGGCGATCTGAAAATCGCCCGTCTACCCCCTCGCAAGCCGGGCCTTCGGGTCCGGCTTGTTCGTTTTGTGACGTAGATCACATTTTTGCTGACATCATCTTCACGCCGCCGAGACAGGCCCTAAAGACCTGGGTGGGGGTATGCGTGGTATAAATCCGGCTTCCCGCCTCGGGGGCTGGCTTTGGCCGGCTGACTGCCCGGGTAGACGCTTCAGCTCAGGGCGTTCCGTCGGGAGTGGAATCCGCAGGTTTGGCGACGGACGCCAGCTCCAGAAATAGGGCCCGCAATTCGGGATCCGGGATCGATTTCGCGGCAGCTTTCAAATGAAGCGCCGCCGCGATTGAAAGCGGTTTTGATTGCTCCGGCTGGGGATCGGGCGGAGGAAGGGGGGCCACTTTCACGGTAACTGAGCCGGCATTCGCGCCAATGGCGCGTGCGGCAGCGAGGATCTGCGCCTGTTGCAGGCGAAGCCGCGATGCCCAAGCCGGGGAAGAGGCCAGGAACACAAGGCGGTCGTCGCGGAAATTGGCAAATCTGACCTGCTCACGCAGGGGCGACGGCAACGTCTGGCGTAGCGCGCGGTCCAAGGCTTCCAGCTTGCTGGCTTTCTTGGACAGGGCAGCGACAGGGCCGACATCGGTAATGGACTGTGGTCCATGGCCGGTGCGGTGGGGTACTGGAGCGTCGCGCTGCATCAGTAAAAACTACAAAATTGGTAATGACATGCAAATCATACTCGTCTCACGCGCAGGGAAGGTGCCGAAAACACTGGACCTAACCAACCAGCGGCTGCGCTGGCGCGTTCTGGG
The DNA here is from genome assembly GCF_016904955.1 of Dyella flava. Lineage (GTDB taxonomy): Bacteria > Pseudomonadota > Gammaproteobacteria > Xanthomonadales > Rhodanobacteraceae > Dyella_B > Dyella_B flava. Next base: position 59,346 of record NZ_JADIKE010000032.1, read on the forward strand.
TACTGTCGCTGTCGTGGTGCTGGCACTGGCCAGCCTGGGCGCTGGCGTGGCATTGGCAGTAGCCAGTCCTCGCGGCCGCGCCGTTGCCGAAATCGATGCCTTGCATCAGCAGGTCAGGCAGCAGGACAAGCAGTTGGGCGATTTGCGCGAAGACGCGCACCGGCAGCTCGATGCCCTGGCCATCAAGCTCGGTCAGCTTCAGGCCCAGGCCACCCGCTTGAATGCCCTGGGAGAGCGGCTGGCGCAGGTGGGCAAGCTCGACAATGGCGAATTCAATTTCGACCAGCCGCCACCGGTCGGTGGCGTGGAAGTCAGCAGTGGCGGCAGCGCCTATGCCTTGCCGCAAAACCTCGACGTCAGCATCGATCAGCTGGCCGCCGAGTTTGATACCCAGCAGGCCCAGCTCAGTGCGATGCAAAGCCTGTTGATGAACGCCCGTATCGACTCGAATCTCAAACCGACCGGCATGCCGGCGGATGGCTACATTTCCTCGTATTTTGGCGTGCGTGCCGACCCTTTTGACGGCAAGTCCGCGATCCACACCGGTCTTGATATCGCCGTGCCCTACGGCAGTGCGGTGCGGACCGTAGCTGAAGGCATGGTGACCTATGCCGGCGTTCGCAGTGGCTATGGCAACGTGGTCGAGATCGACCACGGCAACGGCTACATGACCCGCTACGCGCACAACAGCAAGCTGCTGGTGCATCCCGGCCAGCATGTGCGGGTAGGCGAAGAGATTGCCGAGGCCGGGTCCACCGGTCGCTCCACGGGCTCCCACGTGCATTTTGAGGTCTGGTACAACGGCCGCGTGGTCAACCCGCTGGCGTATGTGAAGAACCATCGCTGAGCGCGCCTTCACCGCGCCCTTGAAAGCGCAACACGCTACCGCCACCCCTTGGCCAGGCGGTAACGATGTGCAGGGGCGCCGCAGGTTCCCACGTTTGGGATACCTGCAGGACCCTAGTATCATCAAATCTTTGTCCGTCCGGATTGGTCCGGATGGGCTTCCCTAAGTTTCCTGATCCGGAAGATCGATGTTCAACCGTGCCCTGACGAGCCTTTTTGGCAGCCGTAACGACCGCGTGCTGCGCCAGCTTTCCAAGACCGTCGCGCGCATCAATGCGCTCGAGCCCGAGCTGGAAAAGCTTAGCGACGAAGGCTTGCGCGGCAAGACCGCCGAATTCAAGCAACGCATTGCTGGTGGTGAAGCGCTCGACAAGCTGCTGCCGGAAGCCTTCGCCGTGGTGCGAGAGGGCGCCAAGCGCGTGCTCGGCATGCGCCATTACGATGTGCAGCTGATCGGTGGCATGGTGCTGCACATGGGCAAGATCGCCGAAATGCGCACCGGCGAGGGCAAGACCCTGGTGGCGACTGCCCCCGTGTACCTCAATGCCCTGGAAGGCAAGGGCACCCACGTGGTCACGGTCAACGACTACCTGGCCAAACGCGATGCCGCCCAGATGGGCAAGCTGTATAACTTCCTGGGCCTAAGCGTGGGCGTGGTGTGGCCGGGCATGGATCATGCCGACAAGTTTGCCGCCTATGCCGCCGACATCACCTACGGCACCAATAACGAGTTCGGCTTCGATTACCTGCGCGACAACATGGCACTGTCCAAGGACCAGCGCTGCCAGCGCGGCCTGCATTACGCCATCGTCGACGAAGTGGACTCGATTCTGATCGATGAGGCGCGTACGCCGCTGATCATTTCGGGTCCGGCCGAAGATTCGCCGCAGCTTTATATCGCTGTGAACAAGATCGTGCCGCGCATGGCGCGGCAGGAAGTCGAGGACGGCGCGGGCGATTATTGGGTCGACGAAAAGCAGAAACAGGTACACCTGTCCGAAGAAGGCATGCAGCATGCTGAAGAGCTGTTGCAGCAGGCAAAGGTGATCGACGAGGAAAGCAGCCTTTACGATGCGCGCAATCTTGCCATCGTGCACCACCTCAACGCCGCCTTGCGCGCCAACGCCATCTATCAGCGCGATGTCGATTACATCGTGCGCGATGGCGAGGTGATCATCGTTGACGAATTCACCGGCCGTACCCTGGCGGGCCGCCGCTGGTCCGATGGTCTGCATCAGGCCGTGGAAGCGAAGGAAGGCGTGCCGATCCAGCGCGAGAACCAGACGCTGGCCACCGTCACCTTCCAGAACCTGTTCCGCATGTACAAGAAGCTGGCCGGCATGACCGGCACGGCCGATACGGAAGCCTACGAATTCCAGCAGATCTACGGCCTGGAAGTGGTGGTGATCCCCACGCACAAGCCGATGATCCGTCAGGACAACGCGGACATGGTGTTCCTGAGCCAGGAAGTGAAGTACAAGGCGGTCATCGAAGACATCAAGGATTGTCACAAGCGTGGTCAGCCGGTACTGGTGGGCACCGCCTCGATCGATGTGTCGGAGCTGCTGTCCGATCTGCTGCGCAAGGCAAAGATTCCGCACGAAGTGCTCAACGCCAAGCAGCACGAACGCGAAGCGCATATCGTGGCTCAGGCAGGCATGCCGGGTTCGGTGACCATTGCCACCAACATGGCCGGACGTGGTACCGACATCGTGCTCGGCGGCAGCCTGGAAGCAGCGCTGGCAGCGCTGCCGGAAGATGCTGCGGAGACCGATCGCGCCCGCGTCAAGTCCGAGTGGAAGAAGCGCCATGAGCAGGTGCTGGCCGCCGGTGGCCTGCATATCGTCGGCACCGAGCGCCACGAGTCCCGCCGTATCGACAATCAGCTGCGCGGCCGCTCCGGTCGTCAGGGTGACCCTGGATCCTCGCGTTTCTACCTTTCGCTGCAGGACAACCTGCTGCGCATCTTCGGTGGCGAAGGCCTGGTGCGCTGGATGAAGCGCTTCGGCATGAAGGAAGACGAGGCGCTGGAAGACCGCATGATCAGCCGCCAGATCGAAAAGGCGCAGCGCAAGGTCGAGCAGCATAACTTCGACATCCGCAAAAACCTGCTGGAATACGACGACGTCGCCAACGATCAGCGCAAGGTTATCTATCGCCAGCGCGATGAGCTGCTGGAAGAAGATGACGTTTCCGCGACGGTGGCCGATATCCGCGAAGACGTGGTCGATAGTCTTGTGCGTCGTTACGTCCCGGCCGACAGCATCGATGAGCAGTGGGATGTGGCTGGCCTGGAGCGCGAGCTCGAAAGCGATTTCGGTCTCTCGGCCCAGCTCAAGCATTGGCTTGAGCACCAATCCGAGGCTGATGCCGGCACCGTGCTGGAGCACGTGCGCACACTCATCAACGAGATGTTCCAGGCCAAGGAAAAACAGATCGGCCCCGAAACCATGCGCCAGCTTGAAAAGCACATCATGCTGAGCGTGGTGGACAATGCCTGGAAGGAACACCTTTCCAGCATGGATTACATGCGTCAGGGCATTTATCTGCGCGGATACGCGCAGCAGGATCCCAAGCAGGCATTCAAGCGCGAATCGTTCGACCTGTTCTCGCAGATGCTGGCGCGCATCAAGACCGAGGTCACCCAGATGCTGGCGCGCATTCGCATTCGCAGCGAGGAAGAAGTTGCTGCGATGGAAGCCGAGCAACAGCGCATGGCCGAGCGCATGCAGCGCCAGATGCTGGCCAGTGGCGGTGGCGCGCCGGTGGGAGCGCTGGGCGCGGAAGCGGCGGTGCAGCAACAACCTGCGTCGCCCGAGCAGGTGGTGAATGGTCCGAAGGTGGGGCGCAACGACCCTTGCCCGTGCGGTTCCGGCAAGAAGTACAAGCACTGCCACGGTCAGTTGAGCTGACCGTGCGCAATTTGATGTAGGTCGGGTTAGCCCGACTTACGTCAGTGCCGGGCCGGGTGTGGATTTAGTCGCCGTCGCCTGCCAGGCGCTTGCGATGTGGCTCGGCATCCACGGTGATGTACTGCGGTTCTTCACCATCAAGGCGTAGCGCAGTGAGCTTGCCGCCCCATACGCAGCCCGTATCGATGCCGTAGACGCCCAGGCCGGCGAAGCGCCCCAGCGCGGACCAGTGTCCGCACACGATGCGCATGTCGCGGCGGCGCATGCCGGGTACTTCGAACCAGGGATACATGCCCGGCTTTTGCGTGCCGGGGGCACCCTTGCCTTCGAAATCGATGCGCCCGTTGACGTCACAGAAGCGCATGCGCGTCAAAGTGTTGATCGCGGCGCGCATGCGTTCGATGCCTTGCAGCCGGCTCGACCATGCAGCCGGACGATTGCCGAACAGGTTTTTCAGCAGCCTGGGGTGGCGCGGGCTGGAAAGCTCGCGTTCGATTTCCAGCGCACAACGCTGCGCCTGCTTGAGTGTCCAGGTTGGGGCCAGGCCGGCATGAACCATCGTCCAGCCCAGGGTTTCGTCGTGATGCAGCAGTTTCTGGCTGCGCAGCCACTCAAACAGCGTGGGCGCATCCGCGGCGAACAGCACTTCGCGCAGCTCGGGGTTGACCCGCGCCTGTGCGTCCTCTTTGCGTAAAGCGATGGCGAGCAAACTGAGGTCGTGATTGCCGAGCGTCACGATGGAGCTCTCGCGCAAGGAATGCACCAGGCGCAAGGTATCCAGTGATTGTCCTCCGCGATTTACCAGATCACCGCAGAACCACAGGCGATCATGCGTCGGATCGAAGCGCAGCTTCTCCAGCAGCCGCTGCAATTCCGGATAGCAGCCTTGTACATCGCCGATTGCATAGGTAGCCATCAGCGCGTCGCCTCAAAGGTCTGCTGCGCGCCGCGCATCATGTCGGTTCCTCTCAATGGAGCGTGCGTGGGATGGAAAGAGTGAAGGTCGGGATAGGCGCCTCGAAACGCGTGCCGTCGTCGGCGACCATCTGGTAGCTGCCGTGCATGGTGCCCACCGCCGTTTCCAACACTGCGCCGGAGGTGTATTCGTAATCGTCGCCGGGGCGCATCCATGGTTGTTCGCCAACCACGCCTTCTCCGTGCACTTCCTCGATCTTGCCGTTGGCATCCGTGATCACCCAATGACGGGTGAGCAAGCGGGCGGGAAGAACGCCCGCATTATGCAGTTTGATCGTGTACGCGAAGACGTAGCGATTCTCGCCAGGAGCCGATTGGTCCGGAACGAAGCGAGTCTGGACGCGCACGTCGATCGAGTAGGGGGATTTCTCGTTCATGATGCCATTGTAAGGGCTAAGCATGCTCATGGGCAGCGTGGCTCACGCCGCTTTGCTCGGGCCCGACTAGGGTGTCATGAAGCCACTTCGACTTTGGCGAGTCGCACAAAATCCTGGGGCGAGAGTGTCTCTGCCCGCGCCTTGGGATCGACATCGGCCTGCCGGATCGCGTCAGCATCCATCCATTGCCGCAACGCGTTGCTGAGCGTCTTGCGACGCTGAGCGAAGGCGGCTTTTACAATCCCATATAACCGTTCCGGATCCGCATCGTGGCGTGCCTCGGGCGCAAGCGGCACCAGGCGAACCACGGACGAATCGACTTTCGGGGGTGGACGGAAAGCGCCAGGCGGTACATCGAACAGCGGCTCGACTCGACATGCGAGTTGCAGCATGACGGATAGCCGTCCATACACCTTGCTGCCCGGTTCGGCCGCCATACGATCGACCACTTCCTTTTGCAGCATGAAATGCATATCGGTGATGGCCGCTGCATGGTCGATGCAGTGAAACAGGATCGGGCTGGAGATGTAGTACGGCAGATTGCCGGCAATACGCAGACGCGAAACGCCTTCGCGATGCGCCATGGCGGTGAAATCAACCTTCAATACATCCGCGTGCACGATGGCCAGTTCGCCGATGCCGGCGGCATGGGCGTGCAGGTTAGGGATGAGGTCGGTATCCAGTTCGATTGCGGTGAGCTTGCCTGCGGCAGCCAACAAGGGGAACGTCAGGGCGCCTTCGCCGGGGCCGATTTCCACCAGAAAATCATCGGGGCGTGGCGAGATGGCATTGACGATGCGCTCGATGTAACGACGTTCGTGCAGGAAGTGCTGGCCGAAGCTTTTTTTGGGACGGGCGCTCATGGGATTACGGCTGGATGACTTTACGGCTGCGGGCGACAAGATCCAGCGCCAGATTGGCCGCAGCGATCAGGCTGGATGGATCGGCCTTGCCGCTACCGGCCAGGTCCAGGGCGGTGCCGTGGTCGACAGATGTGCGGATGAAGGGCAGGCCCAGCGTGAGATTCACGGTGCGATCGAACGCTTCGCTTTTGAGTACCGGTAACGCCTGGTCGTGATACATCGCGAGTACGGCGTCGTAGCGCTTTCGCTGGGCGGGCACGAAGGCGGTGTCGGCCGGCAAGGGGCCAAGCAACTGCATGCCTTGTCCACGGAGCTTTTCCAGCACGGGGATGATCGTGTCGATTTCCTCGTGTCCGATATGGCCGTTTTCGCCAGCATGCGGATTGAGGCCGAGAACGGCGATGCGCGGTTCGGAGAAGCCAAACTTCGCGCGTAGTTCGGCATGCACGATACGCAGTGTCCGCTCCAGCGAAAACGCGTCAATGGCAGCGGAGACCGCGTGCAAGGGCAGGTGCGTGGTCGCCAGGGCGACACGCAGCTCGGGGCTGGCCAGCATCATCACCACGTCGGCATGGCTCTGCGCGGCAAAAAATTCAGTGTGACCGCTGAAGGGGATGCCCGCCTCATTGATCGAGGACTTCTGCAGCGGTGCCGTGACCACGGCGGCATAGCGTCCCTCGGCACAACCACGCGCTGCTTCGGACAACGTGGCGAGCACGTGCTGGGCATTGCTTGGATCGGGTGTGCCAGGGACTTCTGGAGCGGCCAGCGGGATATGCCGCACGCGCAGGCTACCTGCGGCACGTGTTGCGGTATCTGCACCGTCATCATCGATCAGCGTGATGGTGGTGCCGCAGCGCGCGGCGGCGCGTTCAAGCAGCGAACGATCGGTGATCGCAACGAAATTGGCCGCCAGCGAGGTGGCGGCCAATCGGACAAGCAACTCAGGACCCACCCCAGCCGGCTCGCCTGCAGTCAGGGCGAGCCGCGGTAGTGCGGAACCGTTCACGGCGCTCTCGCGAATGGCGAGGCCATTACGGAGACGCCTTTTCGACCGGGCCGTTGTTGTTCGAGTCGTTGGACTCTTGCAGTTCCGGTACCAGGATCTTTACGTAGGCGTCGGAGCGCAGCTGGCGCAGGAAGTCGTCGTAGGCCTGGTCGGCTTTGCGGTTGCCGATCGCCTGGCGGGCCTGATCGCGAGCCACTTCCGTGGTCATGTCGGTGCTGCGCGTACCCAGGCGCTGCAGGATGTGCCAGCCGGCTTCGCTCTGGAACGGCTGTGAAATCTCGCCATCTTTCATCTGGTCCACTTTCTGGCCGATCAGCGTGCCCCAATCGCCCTGCTGGAACCAGCCCATGTCACCGCCGGCGTTGGCGGTCGTGTCGTCATTGGAGTTGTCCTTCGCCAACTTGGCGAAGTCCTCGTGCTTGTTGACGATGCGGTTGTAGAGATCCTCGGCTTTCTGCTGGGCCTGGGTCGGAGACAGCAATTCGCTCGGACGGATCAGGATCTGGCGTGCGTGGTATTCGGTCACCATCTGCTTGCTGGGTGCGCGTGTGCCGATCAGCTGCAGGATGTGGAAACCGGTCGGACCATGCAGGATGCCACTCACTTCGCCGGGCTTCAGGGAGTCAATGGTGTCCACGAAAGCCGGCGGCACTTCGTCCATGCGGCGCCAGCCCAGGTCGCCGCCGTCCAGTGCGTCCGGGGCGTCGGAGAAGCGGATGGCGGCGGCCTTGAAGTTCATGCCGCCCTTGATTGCGGCACGCGCCTGCTCAGCCTTGTTCTCGGCCGCCTGAATATCGGCAGCGCTGGCGCCGCTGGGAATGCTGACCTGGATATGCGCCAGATGCACTTCGCCGGCCTTGTAGGTGGGGCTGTTGAGGAGGTTGTCGATTTCGCTGTTGGTGACCGAAACCGAGTCACGCACCACGTTCTGGTGCAGCTTCTGCACCACCAATTGATCATGCAGCTGCTGGCGGAAGGCCTCGAAGCTCAGGCCGCTCTGCTCCACCGCGGCGTGTAGCTGGTCGGGCGTCATCTTGTTCTGAGCCGCGACATTCTGCACAGCCTGGTCAACTTCGGCGTCGGACACGCGAACACCCTGGTCGTCAGCGCGCTGCAACTGCAGCTTCATCAGGATGAGGCGATCCAGTACCTGTCGGCGCAGCACATCGAGGGGAGGCAGCTGGCCCGGCTGACTGGCGTACTGCTGCTGGATGGCGGCGACGGCGTCGTTCAGCTCGCTCTGCAGGATGACATCGTCTTCCACCACGGCGACGATCCGGTCGATCGGCTGCGGACCGGAAGAGTCCTGCGGCGACAAGAGTTGAGCCTGGGCGAGCGACGGGATCGCCGTGACGATCGTCAGCAGGAACAACGCAAAAATCTGCTTCATCAGTGAACAGCCTTCTGTCGCCGGTGGCGAAGGAAATGAATGGTAAGTCCGAATGGCGGCCGGGCCGGCCGCCGTTCAGTGCACGCCCGACCCTGCCTGGGCGCGCTTATTGATAGCCAAGGATATCACGCCGCAGGATGCTGTCCGTCTGACCGCTGAACGCACCCATGCCCTTGAATTCCAACTCGAACATGACGGCGGTGTCGCTGCCTGGCGGGATTTGGCCTGGCAGCAGGCTGGTGACGATCCCGTCGTAACCCGTCACATAGCGGCGCGCTATCACGCTCAATTTTACGCAGCAACCCTCATATTGCACGCCGGCCACAGCCTCCACCGTGCGCTTGTCCAGGACTGAATACGTCCAGTCGCCGATCAGGCGCCAGCGGTCCGTGAGCGGATAGACCGCGGAGATATCGTATTGTTCCACCGTTTTCTGGTAGGTCTCGGCCGTTGAGGCAGAGGGGGCAACGAGTGCGAGATTCTGACGGAGGCGGTAGGAGAAATTGAGCACGCCGTCGAAGCCGAGGCGGCGCTGGATTGTGAACGTGCCTAGCTCGGTCTTGCGGGTGTTTGGATTCCACAGGTATTCCGAACTCATCGTCCATTGGTCGTTTAGCTGGCTGCTCAATTCAGCCACGTAGTCGGAACCGGCCCAATAGGTGGGTGGGGTATAGGTCTGCTGTACCAGCTGTGGCGTGAAATAACGGATCTGTCCGAATGTCGCCGTAAGCCGCTCCACACCGCCTTCGTCGAGCAGTCGGCTGGTGACCGCGGCGGTTAGGTTGTTGGCATTGATCTGGCGGTCGGCGCCCGCAAACTGGTTCGGCGCGAACAGCATCCAGTCGTCGAAGTCCATCAGACTTGTATCGAACAGTGGCAGGTTGTTCTGGTTGCGGTAGGGCACGTACAGGTAGTACAGGCGCGGTTCGAGCGTCTGCGTGTAGTTTGTGCCGAACATCGACATGCTGCGATCGAAGATCAGGCCCTCGTCCAGGCTGACGATCGGCAACGAGCGGCTCGGATTGGCGTCGGTGTACTTGTAGGTGCTTATCGTTGTCGGGGTCGTGATGGCGTAGGTGTAGTCCTGATATCCCGCGTCCAGCCAGTAATCCGTATAGCGATAGGCGATTTTTGGCCTGATGAACCACCATGAGCCCTGGTAGTCCGCGTCGACATAGGGATAGAGATCCAGACGGCTGCCTTCCACGCTCTGGGACCTGTGGAACGATACCGCTTCGCTGTTCAGTCCGAAGTCGTACCAGTGCCAGAAAGGGATATCCAGATTGAGGGTGGCGCGAGGGAGTCGCTTGTACGGCTCCACAGAGTTCGGTTCCGATGGATCCACGTTCTGCCACATGTCGCCGCCGACCGAAGCGCTCCACCAGTTGCCCCAGCCGTTCAAATAAACGCTTGAGTACAGCAGTTCTGTGGAGATGGAGAAAAGGTCATCGCCAAAGTCGTGCAGGTAGTTTTGATCCGAAGCACGCGTGATATTGGTGTTGAGCGACCATTGAGGCCAAAGCGAATAGCTGTTGACGAATCTGTAGAGATAGCGTTGCTGGCCCTGCGTGTCGAAAGACGAGGGCGTGATTTTCTGGTCGTTGTACAAGTCGCTGGGCAGGAACTCGAAATCGAATTCGCCTTTCGTCTTGGGGAACATATAACGCACATCGCCGGACAGCATGGCGCCACGCAAAGAGTAGTAGCGCGGAATCAGCGTTGCGTCATAGTTGGGTGCAAGATTGAAGTAATACGGAATCCTGAACTGATAGCCCGCCTCGCCGGTATGCTCGAAGTACGGGTAGAGGAAACCGCTCTGGCGATCGTTGTTCAACGGGAACGACATGTACGGCGTATAGAAGAACGGGACGCCGTAGAGATTCATGGTCGCATCGTGCGCCACCCCGCGGCCCACGTTCTGGTCCGTGTCCATCTTCTTGGCGCGTATTTCCCAGATATGGCGGCCGATATCGCAGGTCGAATAGGTCGCTACGCTATAGCGGCTGCGATTGGCGTCGAGCATCTGGCCGCGTACCGCCGTGCCGTTGCCGTGCGAATCGAGCATCTGGAAACGCACGTTGCCGGTGGCGACGCCGGTACTGTTATTGGTGTTGCCGACGATGTGATCCGCCGACACCAGGTTGTCGTATTCCTGGTAGTGCACGTGACCGCGTGCATCGTAATCCGACGTATCGCTGTTGTAGTCCGCGACATCGGCATGCAGCTCCTGATCGGCGCGAACGGTCTTCACGTTGCCGGTCAGGTGGTAGATGGTCTGGTCCGGACTCTGCACATGGTCGGCCCAGACATAGGTCTTGGCGGTTTCGCGCAGCGACGAGTCCTTGCTCAGGAACGGATCGTAGAACTCCAGCAGGCCGTTGGGCCGGCACAAGGCGAAGTTATCCGGGCGAGGGGGGCAGAGAAAGGTGCCCAGCGGGCAGACCACCTCCGCGCCATCCAGGCTGGCCTTGGGCTTCCTGTTTTGGCTTCCGGCATAAACGGCAGGGCTGCTGCTGAGCAGCGCAGCAGAGGCGGCGATTGCCAGCAGGCGGCGTGGAGGCAGATAACGCAAGGGCGGCGTAGGCTTCACGTAGGCAGTCAATCGGAGGCGAAGGGGCGTTAAGCTAACAGAAAGGCCCTTCAATCGGCACGGGCTCTGGATGGAGATTCAACATGAGCGAGCACAAGCCTGACAAGACCGACGAACAATGGCGAGAAAGCTTGAGCCCGGAACAATATGCGGTGTGCCGTTGCTCAGCCACCGAGCCGCCTTTCAGCGGCAAGTGGTATCGGCACAAGGAGCCGGGTACTTATATCTGTGTGGCCTGCAAGGCCCCCGTGTTTGCTTCCGAAACCAAGTACGACTCCGGTTCGGGCTGGCCCAGCTTCTTCCAGCCGGTGACACGTTCCGCCGTCAGCCTGTTGCAGGATGACAGCCACGGTATGCATCGTACGGAAGTGCGATGTGCGGCGTGTGAGTCACATCTGGGACACGTTTTTCCGGACGGCCCCAAGCCCACCGGTCTGCGCTATTGCATCAACTCGCTGGCGCTGGATTTTGTGCCATTGAAATGATGTTTGCGGAGAGGGTGCTTTGGATCTTCTCCCCTTGGGGCGGCTTGGGGCGGCGCGCAGGGACTGACCATCATGGTCACGGTTTCGATACAGATTTGCGCAAGCACTGGCCCCTCACCTCAATCCTCTCCCCAAAGGGGAGAGGAAGCGAAGGTCGGCGCTCTGCGCCGGTTTGTTATGAGTCTAAGAGCGCGCTCACATGGGCGCTTGTGCAAGCGGCCAGCGCGCTCAGCTCATAACCGCCTTCCAGGGTCGACACCAGCCTGCCGCCCGCATGTGCGCGAGCTACATCGACCAGCCGCTCGGTAATCCAGGCGTAATCTTCGGTTTGCAGGCGGATATCGGCCAGCGGGTCGTTGCGATGCGCATCGAATCCAGCCGACACCAGCACAAGTTGCGGCTTGAACGCATGTAATCGCGGTAGCAGCGCGCCGTCCCACAGTTCCCGAAATTCGTAAGAACCATCGCCAGGAGAAAGCGGGGCATTGATGATATTTCCTGCGCCGTGCTCATCCTCGCGCCCGGTGCCCGGGTAGAGCGGGGATTGGTGGCTGGAAATGAACAGCACCTGCGGCTCGCGCTGGAAAATATCCTGGGTGCCATTGCCGTGATGCACATCGAAGTCGGCGATCGCTACCCGCTTCAAACCATGCGCCGCGATGGCATGGGCGGCACCTACCGCGATGTTGTTGAACAGGCAAAAGCCCATCGCGGTATCGGGCGTGGCGTGATGGCCTGGCGGACGGACCGCGCAAAAAGCGTGCGAGACGGGCCCCTTCATGACGGCATCGATGGCAGCGATCACCGCACCGGCGGCGCGCAGTCCAGCTTCAGCCGAGGCCGGCGACATCAAGGTGTCTTCATCCAGCCGGACCGTGCCCGATTCCGGCGTGGTGGCAAGGATCCGGTCCACATGGGCCGCGGTGTGGACCCGGAGCAGTTGCTCGCGGGTAGCACGCGGCGCTTCCACCCGATCCACGAGGGCAAAGCGGTCCTGATCCAGGGCATGTAGTACCGCGCGAAGCCGTGCGGGGGATTCGGCATGGCCCGGGCCGGGGTCGTGCTGCAGGCAAACGGCGTGGGTATAGAGCTGCAGCATGTGGCGGCTCAGGGTTTGGGCTTGCGGCGGCGCTCGTGTTGCCAGAGCACTTCGCCATGTCCGCCAGCGCGAGCCAACACACGTCCCAGCACGAACAGCAGGTCCGACAGGCGGTTGAGATAGCGCTGTGCCTGCGGCCGGATTTCCTCCTGCCGACCCAGCGCAATCACCTGCCGCTCGGCGCGGCGGCATACCGTACGTGCCAGATGGCAGCACGATGCCGCCATGCCGCCGCCCGGCAGGATGAAATCCTTCAGTGGCGGCAACGGCTCGTTGAAGCTGTCGAGCGAGTTTTCCAGGCGGGTGATGTCCGCATCCTCGATCATCGCCATGCCGGGAATGCACAGCTCGCCACCCAGGTCGAACAGCTCATGCTGCACCTGGACCAGCGTTTCGCGGACGGCATCGTCAACGTTGTCGCTGGCCAGCACCATGCCAATGGTGCTGTTGAGCTCATCGACGGTGCCGTAGGCTTCGACGCGCAGTGAATCCTTGGGTACCCGCGAACCATCGCCAAGACCCGTGGTGCCATCGTCACCGGTACGGGTGTAAATCTTCGAAAGCCGGTTGCCCATCAGTGCAGGGCCTGGCCCTGATGATGCTGGGTGATGCGCGCCATCTGTACCGCCAGCACATGCAGCACCGCACCAAGGCCGACATACAGCGCGGTGGTCTGCAGGAACGGCAGATACCAGTCACCCAGGTTCTCGAACCAGGCGCCGAAACTGCGCGGGGTCGGCACATGGCTGCTCAGCCAATAGAAGCTGCCGTTGGAGATCAGGTAGCACAGGTTTTCGCTGACCAGCAGCGCCACCGCAGCCAATGCCAAGGTGGACAGGCGCAGGCCCATCTGATGCTTGGCCAGCCAGCTGCCACCCAGCCACAGTGCGCCATAAGCGGGGATCAGGAGCCAATAACCCGCCGACATGCAGTATTGGGTCCAGAAGCTGATGCCCATCATGTGCGTGATCACGACGTAGTCGGTCAGCACGGCCGCGACCATCAGCAGCGGAAACGCCCAGCGGGCAGAACCGCGAAGCCAGAAGCCGGCCAGGAAGAAAATGCCCCAGCTTGCATCGGGCAGGGCGTTGAAGTGATGCATGCGGGTCGCCGCCATCACCAGGGCTAGCCCGGCGAAAATGCCGAAGCGCCGGGTCTGTGTCGTAGTCATAAGAAACTCCCTGAGAAACGGACGACCAATCGAAGGTGCCAAGTTTAGCCCAGCGCCACCTCGACATGCGAAGAATGCCGTCCTACCGCGTATCATCTCGCGCATGAATCCCTCCGCTCCCTTTGATGCCAACGGCAACATCCTGATCGTCGGCGGTGGCCTGGTCGGCGCCAGTCTCGCCATTGCACTGGATGCCGCCGGCTGCCGGGTCACCTTGGTCGAAGCCGCGGCACCTCGCGCAGATGCCCAGCCCAGTTACGACGAGCGCAATCTTGCGCTCGCGCGTGCCACCGTGAATGGGCTGACAGCGATTGGTGTATGGCCGCTGGTTGCCGCGCAAGCCACACCGATTCGTCATATCCATGTCAGTCGCGCGGGCGAATTCGGCAGCGCGCGCCTGGATGCGGCACGGCATGGCGTCGATGCACTGGGCTGGACTTTGCCGGCACGCGAGCTGGGCGCGGGCCTGCTGCGGCGCCTTGATAGGTGCGAACGTCTCGTGCGGCTTGCTCCCGCCAGCCTCATCGGCCTGGAAAAGCACCCCGAAGGCTGGCGCGCGCAGGTCAAGACCGGTCAAGGTATCCAGTCCATCGATGCGGCCTTATTAGTGGGCGCCGACGGCACCGAATCCTTTGTGCGTGCCCAGCTCGGTATCGACGTTGATACGCACGATTACCAGCAGACCTTATTTGTCTGCACGGTAACGCCGGAACGCGATCCGGCCCATCGCGCCTGGGAACGCTTCTCCGATGAAGGCCCCATCGCAATGCTGCCGCTGGCAGAGCGCCGCTGCGGTTTGGTGCTGACCGTGGCGTCGGATCAGGCCGCAGACGTTACGGCACTGGATGATGCAGGCTTTCTCGCACTGGCCCAGCAACGCTTCGGCTGGCGCCTGGGAAAGCTCACTCGTCCCGGCAAGCGTCATCCCTATGCCATCCGGCGCGTCGCTGCGCGCCAGCTGATCGCATCGCGTGCCGTGCTGGTCGGCAACGCGGCGCAGACCGTGCATCCCATCGGCGCGCAGGGCTTCAATCTCGGCTTGCGCGATGCATTGACACTCGCCGAGCTGGTGGCGGATGCCGCCGATCCGGGTTCCGTGGCGTTGCTCGAACGTTACGCGGCGCGTCGTGCGCCGGATCGCGAAGGCACCATGGCGATGAGTCACGACCTGGTGCGTCTCGCCTGCATGCCGCAACCGTTGCTGGCGCCATTCCGCTCCCTCGCCTTGCTGGCTTATGACCGGGTGCCGCCGCTGCAACGGGCGCTGGCGCGGCGCGGCATGGGTTTTCGTGGTGAGCCGCCACGCGCGGTGTTGGAGCGCCTGCCATGAGAACCGTACCGACCACCCAACGCCGCGGCCCGGCCTTGGATATCGCCGTCGTTGGCGGCGGCATGGTGGGCGCAGCCGCCGCGCTGGCATTGAGCCGGGCTGGGTTCAAAACGGCCTTGCTTGAGGCGCGTCCGCCCAGCGAGTGGCATGCACAGGATGAGGTGGATCTGCGTGTCGTCGGTCTGGCGCCCTCTTCCATCGCCTTGCTGGATGATCTGGGTGTCTGGACGTCCATTCGCGACGCGCGCGCCTGCCCTTATGCGCATATGCATGTATGGGACGCCGAGAACGGCGCAGCGATCGATTTCGATGCCGCCGACGAAGGTCGCGATCTGCTCGGCTACATCGTCGAAAACAATCTGGTGCAGTGGACGCTGTGGCAGTCGCTGGAAGCGGCCGGCGTGCAACGCCTGTGTCCGGCCACGGTGAAAGATTTTGAGACCCGTTCGGATCGCGTCGTGCTGGAGCTTGCCGATGGCGAAAGCCTGACGGTTCGTCTGCTGGTGGCCGCCGATGGCGCCGGTTCGCCGCTGCGCGAACGTGCGGGCATCGCTGCACGCGGACGGGATTACGGGCAACGCGCGATCGTGGCGCACGTCCACACCGAACGCGCTCATGCGCATACCGCATGGCAACGGTTCCTGCCCACCGGCCCGCTCGCGCTATTGCCGCTGGCTGATGGCCGCAGTTCGGTGGTGTGGTCGCTGCCGGAAGCGGAAGCGAGGCGCATCCAGGCGCTGGATGACGCTGCATTTTGCAACGAGCTCAGCATCGCGAGTGACTTCCGCCTGGGCCGAATCACCGCGGCCACGCCACGCGCCGCCTT
Organism: Dyella flava; assembly: GCF_016904955.1. Classification (GTDB taxonomy): domain Bacteria; phylum Pseudomonadota; class Gammaproteobacteria; order Xanthomonadales; family Rhodanobacteraceae; genus Dyella_B; species Dyella_B flava. The sequence goes on from NZ_JADIKE010000032.1 coordinate 75,219, forward strand.
TCCTTTGAAACTGCAACTCGCCGATACCTATCAGGCTGATCGCTTTGTCTTGCTCGGTGATGCCGCGCATGTCGTGCATCCCTTGGCGGGGCAGGGCGTGAATCTCGGTTTGCGCGATGTGGCCGAATTGCGCGACACGCTGGTCGCTGCGCGCGAGCAGGAACGCGACATCGCCGGCACGCATGTGCTGCGCCGTTATGCGCGTCGCCGCCGCAGCGCCGATACGCTGGATGCCTACGGTTTTGATGCGCTGGCGCGCATCTATGCCTGGCAATCGCTGCCGCTGGTGACTGCGCGGGGACTAGGCGTGCGGATACTCGATCATCTGGTGCCGTTGAAGCGGCGGATTGCTGCGCACGCTGCCGGCAGCTGATCGTCCGCCACCCCGATGTTGCATCTGATGACCCAAACTGAGGAATCACATCATGCGTTTCGTTCGACTGGGTTGTTTCGCGTTGCTTGCCGTTTTCAGTGTGGCCGTGCAGGCGAAGATGGTTCATCGCACGGTGGAATGGACGCAGGACGGCACGCGCTTCAAGAGCGTGCTGGTCTATGACGATGCCAGCAGCGCCAAGCGTCCGGGATTGGTGATGGTGCCGAACTGGTACGGTGTGAATGATGCCGCCGTGCAGAAGGCCGACATGATCGCGGGCAAGGACTATGTGATCCTGCTCACCGATATGTACGGTGAAAATGTGCGACCGCAGCCCGGTAATGCTGATCAGGCGAAGGCCGCCACCAAGCCGCTTTATGCGGATCGCACCCTGATGCGCAAGCGTATCAACGAAGCGCTGGCGCAATTGAAAGCACAGGCTGGAACGGCGCCAGTCGACCTTGCCAGGCTCGCCGCCATCGGTTTCTGTTTTGGCGGCACCGCCGTGCTTGACCTGGCCCGCAGCGGCGCCGATGTGGCGGCGGTGGTCTCGTTTCACGGTGGTCTGACGACCGACGATCCCGCCCTGGCCAAGAACATCAAGGCGCGCGTACTGGCCATGAATGGTGCTGACGACAAGGGCACCATGCCCGATGCCGACAAGTTCATGGACGAAATGCGCGGCAGTCCGGCCGAATGGCAGTTTGTCGTGATCGGGCATGCCGTGCATTGTTTTACCGAGGTCGGCGAAAACGCGCCGGGCTGCAAATACGACGCGGGTGCCGCGGCGCGCAGTTACCGCCTGATGCACGATTGGCTGGGTGCGGCATTCAGCGGTACCCCCTGAGATTTCAGGGGTGATAGGCTGACGCCGCCAGAGATAAGCAAGCAGTCCAAACCATAACGTAGAGATGAATTTGCCGGATAGGTTCGCTAGCTAGTACGTCGTGACAGTCACAAGGAGATATGTTCATGAACGTGTATGCGAGAGTATCGCTGGTCAGCTTGGCGTTCGTGTCGTTCGCTACTTTTGCGCAACCTCGGGAAGTGTCGGGGCGCGATGATCTGCAGTACTACCACACCGGCCAACCCGTGCCTGCCTACATGCTTGCCGACGATAATGTCGTGCTGAATTACCAGCACTATCACCTGGACAAACCCATGCTGGGCTATGAATGGGTGCGCGGTATCGAAGGCGAGTATCTGCTGGTTTCGACCAAATCGGCGATTCTCCGACGTATCGAATACCGGCCGAATGTTCCCGTCGAAACGGCTTTGCGCGATTGACCTTTGTCAAAGGCGGGGCGAGATGCGAAAGCTACTCGCCCTGTGAAGGCGAGCAGGCCATCGATCGGACCTTCTGCACGATCAGAACGTGCGCTGCACCGAATAATCCGCCAGCGTAGCCAGCGCATCGCGATAAGAAGATGCCGGCAAGGAGGCCAGTGCATCGCGTGCCGCATAAGCATGACGTAGCGCGCATTCGCGCGTGCGCTCGATGGCGCCCGAGTCGCGGATCGCGGCGAGGATGTGATCCAGCGAATCCAGGCCGCCGTGTTCGATGGCGTGGCGCATTTCGCGCGCCTGTTCCGCGCCGACCCGCTGCATGGCATAGATCAGCGGCAGGGTGGGTTTACCTTCGGCCAGGTCGTCGCCGATGTTCTTGCCCAGGGTGCCGGCATCGCTGACGTAATCCAGCAGGTCGTCGGCGATCTGGAAGGCATAGCCGAGCTGCATGCCGTAGCGGCGCAGCGCGGCGACCTGGGTGTCGGGCAGGCCGCCCAGCAGGCCGCCCAGTTCGGTGGCCGCGGCGAACAGCACGGCCGTCTTGCGTTCGATCACCGCGAGATAAGCGGCCTCGTCCACGTCGGCATTGCCGATATTCAGCAACTGCAGCACTTCGCCTTCGGCGATGGTGTTGGTGGTATCGGCAAGGATGCGCATGATGCGCATGTCATCCAGTTCAACCATCAACTGGAACGAGCGGGAATAGAGAAAGTCGCCCACCAGCACGCTGGCGGCATTGCCCCAGAGCGCATTGGCGGTCTTGCGGCCGCGGCGCAGGTCCGATTCGTCCACCACATCGTCGTGCAGCAAGGTGGAGGTGTGGATGAATTCGATCACCGCCGCCAGCTTGATGTGCTTGTCCGCGCCGTACCCTGCGGCCCGGGCGGCCAGGGCATGCAGCATGGGGCGCAAGCGCTTGCCGCCACCGGCGATGATGTGATCGGCGATCTGGTTGATCAGCACCACGTCCGACGCCAGCCGCTGACGGATCAGTGCATCGATACGCTGCATATCGCCTTCGGCTAGCGCACGCACGCTGGCAAAGTCGCGTATGGGATCGATGGTCTGGAGAACAGATGAGCTCATGCGGCTGGAACTGGACATAGATCCCCAATTATAGAGGCCGCGGCCGCTTTACGTGTGAGTAGAAACATAGCGTTCGCCCCTCGCGCCTCCCACGGGTCCTCACAGGGAGGTGCGGATGGCTTGCCAAGGTCCGGCGCCGGGGTGGGTAAACCCGGTCAAGCCTCGCGGAAAGGCCCGGGTAGGCTCCAGGCGGCACGGGCTCCTTGATCAAGGAATTAGCGCACAGATCGCCGGTTGCCCTCATGCGCCATGGCGGCGCCTCTTGGCGGTCACGCTACCATGAGGCCAGTTGTCCGGATGGAAGCCATGATGAGTGACCTGGTACTCAATCGCAGGCAGGAACTACTCGTGTCGCGCGTACGCGAGGAGGGCTTCGCCACCGTAGAGGATCTGGCCGGACACTTCGACGTTACCCAGCAGACGATTCGCCGCGACCTGGCCGCCCTGTGCGATGCGGGCTTGCTGCGCCGTTATCACGGCGGCGTCAGCATGCCTTCCAGTGTCGAGAACCTGGCCTACGCCAAGCGGCAAAACCTGTTGCAGGAGGAAAAGACCCGGATCGCCGCGCTGCTGGCCACGCATATTCCGGACGACGCTTCACTGTTTATCAACCTGGGCACCACCAACGAGGACGTGGCGCGCGCCCTGATGAACCACAAGGGTCTGCGGGTCATCACCAATAACCTCAACGTGGCGATCATGCTGAGCGAGAACCCGAGTTTCGAAGTGATCGTGGCAGGCGGTGTGGTGCGCGGCCGTGACCATGGCGTCACCGGCCAGCCGGCCATCGAGCTGATCCGTCAGTTCAAGGTCGATTTCGGGGTGATCGGCATTTCGGGTATCGATCCGGACGGCACCCTGCTTGATTTCGATCTGCACGAAGTGCGGGTGGCGCAAGCCATCATCGAGCACTCGCGGCAGGTCTACCTGGCCGCCGATCACAGCAAGCTGGGGCGTAATGCGCTGGTTCGCCTGGCGCCGATTTCGGCGGTCCATGCGTGGTTTACCGACCGTGCACCGCCGCCGGAGATGGTGGTGGTGCTGGATCAGGCCGGCACCCAGCTGCACGTGGCTGACGCCTCCTGATGCCGCGCTGCGTCGCGGCGTGCACTACCTGGAAATGTTTGAATACGCTCAAATATTCGAGTTGAAGAGCGTATTTGCGTGAGTTTTATGACAGAAATGTTCGATTTTGACCTTATATGAGTGAATTCGGTCATCTTTGCTGGACAATCTAACGAGGCCCATCCGTGGCAGGTCAGGAAGCAAGTCAAGGGACGAACGATGACTGAGCACTTCGATCTACTGGTCGTTGGCGGTGGTATCAACGGCGTTGGCATCGCCCGGGACGCGGCCGGGCGCGGGCTTTCGGTCTGCCTGTGCGAACGCGACGATCTGGCGGCGCATACCTCCAGCGCCAGCACCAAGCTGATCCACGGCGGCTTGCGTTATCTGGAGCAATTCGAGTTCGCCCTGGTCGGCAAGGCCCTGGCCGAGCGCGAGGTGCTGCTGCGCGCCGCGCCACACATCATCTGGCCGTTGCGCTTCGTCCTGCCGCATCAATCGCACCTGCGGCCGGCCTGGATGATCCGTCTGGGCCTGTTCCTCTATGACAACCTCGGCCGCGGCCGGCGCACCTTGCCTGGTTCGCGGCGGGTGTCCTTGAAACGCCATGAGTCCGGCCCGCCGCTGCGCGATGAATTCCATACCGGCTTTGTCTATTCCGATGCCTGGGTGCAGGACGCGCGGCTGGTCGTGCTCAATGCGATGGACGCGATGGAGCGTGGCGCGACGATCTACACCCGCACCCGCTGCGTGAGCGCCAGTCGCGATGATGACGGCTGGACGGCAGAGCTGGAATTGCCGCGTGGCGAACGTTCCACGATCAGGGCCAAAGTGCTGGCCAACGCGACCGGTCCGTGGGCCGTGCAGTTTCTCGACCAGGTGGCCAAGGTGGGGCACGATCACGCGTTGCGTCTGGTCAAGGGCAGCCACATCGTCGTGTCACGTCTGTTCGATCACCAGCACGCCTATATCTTCCAGCAGCCTGACCGGCGCATTGTCTTTGCGATTCCCTACGAACACGACTTCACCCTGATCGGCACCACCGATGTCGATTACCGCAGTGATCCGTCCGCGCCGCACATCGACATCGACGAAACGCGCTATCTCTGCGATGCGGCCAATCGCTACTTCAAGCGCAGCATTGGGCCTGCCGATGTGGTGTGGAGTTATAGCGGCGTGCGTCCCCTGCTGGACGACGAGCAAGGCAACGCATCCGAAGTGACGCGCGATTATCTGCTGGAGCTGGATCGGCAAGGCGCACCGCTGCTCAACGTGTTCGGCGGCAAGCTCACCACCTATCGCAAGCTGGCGGAAGAAGCCATGGACCGCCTGGCGCCATTGTTTCCGCATGCATCGGAAGCCTGGACGTCCAAAGGGCATCCGCTTCCCGGCGGTGAACGCCAGGATGTCGACACGCTGCAGCGCGAACTGCAATCGGCGCATCCGTGGCTGCCGGAGACATTGGTCTGGCGTCTGGTGCATAGCTACGGCAGCCGCAGCATGCATATCCTTGGACAAGCGCGTTCCCTGCAGGACCTGGGTGAACATTTCGGCGCGGATCTGTATCAGGCCGAAGTGGATTACCTGCGCGCGCTCGAATGGGCTGTGGATGCCACCGACGTGCTATGGCGCCGCAGCAAGCTCGGTCTGCGCTTCAGTCCGGAGCAAGTGCTGCGGTTGAGTGCGTATCTCGCCGATGTGCCGCTACGCCGGGCGTCATTTACCTAAGCTAACTTTTCCCTTGCACAAAGGGACGCAGCGAACAACACAAGGCCGGGCCAGGTACACAGCCGGCTACAGGGTCACCTCGGGAGGAGCGTCATGTTGAACCATGCAGTGAGTCCGTGCAGTGCAGTGCTGCCGTGGCGATGGCCGGAGGTGCAGCCATGAGCCGCCAAGCGATCGGTGAGCTGATTTCCGAAGCGATCGCCGTGTTCATCATCATCGCCTTCGGCGATTCGGTGGCCTGCATGTACGTGTTGTACGACCCAAGCCCCTACGTGAATGCGTATTGGGGCGTGTGCATCGCATGGGGGCTGGCCGTGACGCTTGCCATCTACGTGACAGGTTCGGTATCCGGCACCCATGCCAATCCGGCGGTGACCCTGGCGTTGGCCGTGTTTCGCGGCTTTCCGTGGAAAAAGGTGATTCCTTACAGCATCGCGCAGGTCATTGGCGCGTTTCTCGGCGCGGCCCTCGTCTATCTGCTGTTTTCACCGGTCATCGATCACTACAACCAGGTGCATCAGCTCACGCGTGCAGCAGGCGGTGCAGCGGGTGTGTTCTTCACCCATCCCGGATTGGCCATCACCCCGATGCACGCCTTGGTGGATCAGGTTGTACTGACCGCTTTCCTGTTGTTCGGCATTTTCGCCATCACCGAGCAGTACAACGAAATGGCGCCGGGCGCGAATTCCGGCGCGCTCATCATTGGTTTCCTGGTCGCCACGATTGGTGCATGCATGGGCTATCTGGAAGCGTGGGCGATCAATCCTGCGCGTGACTTCGGCCCGCGTTTGTTTGCGTTCGTCGCCGGCTGGGGTTCGTCTGCCTTGCCGGCACCGGACAACTACTGGTGGATTCCGATCGTCGGTCCGCTGATCGGTGGTGTCGTTGGTGGCGCGGCGTATCAGTGGCTCATCTATCCATTCCTGCCGGCGCGTCAGCGCGCGCTGCAAACCACCGGCGACCGCGTAGCGGCCGATTCCACCCGTTGAATTCATCGATGACACGGGCCTCGCATGCTGCGGTCCGCGACTGACCTTCCTTCACAGGAGCCGTTTCATGGACAAGTCTTACATCCTGGCCATCGATCAGGGCACGACCAGCTCACGCGCGATCCTGTTCGATCGTGAGGGAGGCATCGTCGGCGTCGCCCAGCGCGAATTCGGGCAGATCTTTCCGCACCCGGGCTGGGTGGAACATAACCCGCGCGAAATCATGACCAGCGTGCTGACCACGATTACCGAAGTGATGAACAACGCGCAGGTGGATGCGAGGGCCGTCGCGGGCATCGGCATCACCAACCAGCGCGAAACCACGGTGGTGTGGGACAAGGCGACCGGCCAACCGATCTATAACGCCATCGTGTGGCAATCGCGACAGACCCGCGAGATCTGCGACGAACTCATCGCCGCCGGTCATGAGCAAATGGTGCGCGCCAAGACCGGCTTGCTGATCGACGCCTACTTCTCCGGCACCAAGGTGAAGTGGATACTCGATCGCGTTGACGGCGCGCGCGAACGTGCCAGGCGTGGCGAGCTGCTGTTCGGCACCATCGACAGCTGGCTGATCTGGAATCTCACCGGCGGCAAGGTCCACGTCACCGATTACACCAATGCTTCGCGCACGTTGATGTACAACATCCACGAGCAGCGCTGGGACGACGACCTGCTGCACATGCTCGATGTACCGAAGGCGATGCTGCCTGAGGTGCGCTCCTGCAGTGAAATCTACGGCAAGACCCTGGGGCAGCATTTCTTCGGCCACGAAGTGCCGATCGCCGGCGTTGCCGGCGACCAGCAGGCCGCGCTGTTCGGCCAGGCCTGCTTCGAACCGGGCATGGCCAAGAACACCTATGGCACCGGCTGCTTCATGCTGATGAATACCGGCGACAAGGCCGTCGCCTCGCATAACGGCCTGCTCACCACCATCGCCTGGGGTGTGGACGGCAAGGTGGAATATGCGCTGGAAGGCGCGATCTTCGTCGCCGGATCCGTGATCCAGTGGCTGCGTGATGGCCTGCGCATGCTCGGCAAGTCCAGCGACTCGCAGGAATACGCCGAACGTGCCGGCACCAACGAGGGCGTCTACATGGTGCCGGCCTTTGTCGGCCTCGGCGCGCCGTATTGGCGCAGCGATGTGCGCGGCGCGGTCTTCGGTCTCACGCGTGGCACCACCAAGGAGCACTTCGTTCGCGCCGCCGTCGAGTCGATGGCCTATCAGACACGCGATGTGCTGGCCGCGATGGAAAGCGACGCCGGTATCAAGCTGAAAGAACTGCGCGCGGATGGTGGCGCGATTGCCAACGCATTCCTCGGCCAGTTCCAGAGCGACATCCTCAACGTGCCGGTGCTGCGCCCCAAGGTGGCTGAAACCACCGCGCTCGGCGCCGCGTATCTCGCCGGCCTGGCCACCGGATTCTGGTCCAGTCGCGAAGCTATCGCCCGTCACTGGGCCGTCGATCATCGCTTCGAGCCCGCCATGCCGGAAAGCCAGCGCGAGGCGCTCTACGCAGGCTGGAAGCAAGCGGTGGAGGCCACCATGGCCTTCAAGATTTGAGGTTCATGGTGACGAGCGAGCAGGCGGATCTGTTCGATAGCAGGGAGGTGGCCCAGCCCGGCTGCCGGGCTGCGGCAGCGCTCAAAACGACGACGCCGTGGCGGGGCTGTCGCCGGTGGTCAAATTCCAAGCCGGCGTTTGGGGCGGGCATGTATGATGGGGCCCAAGGAGCTTATGCTTGCTAGCTCCAGCGGGTCCGAACAAGCGTCGAGTACTGATCCTGCCCCGCGTCGTCCCGGCGAAGGCCGGGATCCAGTGGCCGTCCCTGTCACCGGGACGCTGGGCCCCGGCGGTTGCCGGAGCGAGGGGCAAAAGAACCGGCTCCCATTTCGAAAACCTTTGTCCAGATTCAGTTTTTGAGGTCATTCATGGCACGCGGTATCAATAAAGTCATCCTGGTCGGTAACCTTGGCGCTGATCCCGAAGTCCGCTACACCGGCGGCGGCACCGCGATCGCCAGCCTGAGCATCGCCACGTCCGAGCAATGGACCGACAAGCAGAGCGGCCAGAAGCAGGAGCGCACCGAATGGCATCGCGTGAAGCTGTTCGGCCGCCTGGCGGAAATCGCCGGCGAGTACCTCAAGAAAGGCCGTCAGGTCTACGTCGAAGGCTCGCTGCGCACCGACAAGTACACCGGCAAGGACGGTGTTGAACGCTACTCCACCGACATCATCGCCAGCGATCTGCAGATGCTCGGCGGCACCGGTGGTGAAGGCGGCGGCGCCAGCGGCGGTGGTTATCAGCGTTCACAGGGCGGCGGCGCGCAGCGTCGTGGTGGTGAGGACTTCGGCGGCGGCGGCGGCGGTGGCTACGGCAATGCGCCGCAGCGTCAGCCAGCGCCTGCGCAGGACAGCGGCCCTGCCTTCAACAACAATTTCGATGATGACGATATACCGTTCTAGTGAACACCTAAGAACCTTTTGTAAGGTTTCAAGGAATAAGCCCCTGAATAATCGGGGGCTTATTTATTTTCAAAACTTGCTTTTTTTGTTCCTGGGGTCGAACTAATTTCACCTCTGATGCACCTTGAGATTTGGTGCGTTTGTGGTGACGAAAGATGTGTCTTTGCTACAAAAAAACGCGGGATTGTTTTGCGATCCAGAGAGCGGTATCACCTCCCCGTCGATCGCGAAACCGAGATGCCCTTATTCAACCCCAATCTCTACATCACGAGCCGGGTCAGAAATAGATCGCTCTCCGCCTCCTCCATGGACGCCGGGGCAACGTCAATAAACGTGCTGCTTACTTTTTGCGCAACACAAAAATTGATCAGAAAGTGCGAATACACAAGCGCTAGGCGACAACGCTAACGTGCCTGAAGCTACCGTCACGCATGTATGAAGTCAGACCCGCGCTGAGCCTGCCGATTTTCGGCGGTGGTCGCCTGCGTGCCAACCTGGCTGCCGCCAACGCGAGTTGCGATGAAGCCGTTGCGCGTTACAACAGCTTGCCCATCGGAGTTGGGCGCCCACATCCTCGTTGTCTACCATCTGCCGGAACACATCAGCTTCCAGCTGCAGTCGGAAAACGGCATGCCCGGCGTGGGCCCCTCCCTCGTACTATTGAGCTTATGTACTCGCCGGGATGCCGCCCCACGTCATGGTTCTTGCGGGCGTTTGCCCTCGACCATGTGGAAGATGTTGCCAACGGGTTCTTCCCAGATCAGGTTCCGCTCCATCGCGCGTGCGGGCATGTCCTGAATCACGTATTGGATCGCGACCTCGGTGCCGGTGTTGATGTGCTCGTGGAAGGCCATCGGCGGACAAGCGAACGTATCGCCACGCTTCCAATCGAAGCGCTTGCCGTTCAGGACCGAATAGCCCTCTCCCTGCAAGATGTGATACAGCGCGTAGGAGTTGTGACGATGCGCAACGATGTGTTCGCCGGGGTTGAGCCCCTGAATGCCCAGGAAGATTGACGGGAACACGCCACCCGCTTCGCCGGTATCGCCGTGGACCAACGAAATGAAGCGGCGATCCGCATTGCGCAACGGATCTTTCAACACCACGTCCAACCGCTCCGTCACGTCCTGCCAGCGCCAGATGGCGGGGCGCAGATCCTTCTTGACGAGGAACGGATAGTACTCGTCGTCCGTCATCATCTGAGCCCATTCGGTCCGGTCCACCACTTCAGTCACCGGTGCCGTTTTGTGTTTAACTGCGTTGCCATCACTCATGTTGCTCTCCTTACCTCAGGTAAAGCGAAAGTGGCTTGCCTAGTGCGTGCCGATGTCGCCGCGCAGGTGCCAGTTAAGGAAATTCAGTGTGCGCTCCCAGGCGGCGCTCGACGCAGCTGGCCGAAAAATTGCGGGCCTAAACCACTCGTCGAACGCGTGCGGCGCGCCGTTGTAAATGAAAAGCTCGTACGGCTTCTGGGCCGTGCGCAGCTTGCCGGTAAATCCGTCAATTTCCTCGCGGCTGACCAGGCGATCCCAGTCGCCGTAGTGGCACAGCAACGGCGCTTTAAGGGACTCGGCGACATCAACCGGCGCCATGGGCTTGCGCTCGGTGCGCGATGCATAGTTGAGCTGACCGTAGTAGTCGACTGCGCAACCGACTGCATACTGTGCACTCCCCAGTGCTGCGTAGGTTCCGCCGATACAGAAACCGAACAGACCCACTTTCGAAAGCGGAAAGCCCTGGGTACGCGCCCATTCCAGGATTTCACCAAGGTCGGCGAGTACACGCCGATCGTCCAGCGTGGCCACAGCCACGCCAATCAGCTCCGGCGTGGAAATATCCGGGGCCACGCCTTCCCGTCCGAAGTAATCGAGCACCGCAACGGTGTAACCCTTCGCGCAGAGGGCTCGCGCCCGCGTGACGAGGTAGTCGTTGACGCCTGCAATGGCCCCCATCATCACCACGAACGCCGGCGCAACCTGCGTGGTCTGGACTGGCCGCAGAAGGAGGCATGACGCGCCATTTGGAAACGAAAGTCGCTCAATATCGCTGCTGTTCATGGGGATACCTAACCCTTGTCTCGGTGGTCTCAAGTGTCACTGGCGTGACCTCGTGGCACAATGCACATAACTTAGTTCTCACTATTCAGAAAATGAATGAGCGCCCACAGTCCCTGGACTTGAATCTGCTCGTCGTATTCCGCGCGATATGGGATCACCGGAATGTCTCCCGGGCTGCAGAGGCCCTCGGTGTGTCACAGCCGACCGTCAGTCACGCTCTGCGCACGTTGCGAGAACACTTCAATGACCGGTTATTCGTGCGGTGCGCCGGTGGCGTGATGCCGACGCCGCTGGCTCAATCCCTGTCCAACCGGATCGCGCAGGCATTGGCATCGCTCGAACAGGGGCTTGAGATGCGCGATCAGTTTGATGCGCGTACCAGCCGTAAGCGGTTCACGATCGTCATGACGGACATCGCCACCGCGATCATCCTGCCCCGGATCATCGACATCTGCCGTGAAGAAGCCCCCTTCATCAGCTTCCAGGCGATTGAGTTGCCGACCGAATCGGTGCTGTCGACGTTGCGCGAAGGCACTGCTGATCTCGCTGTCGAGTTCAATCCTGCGCTTCACACGAGCCTGCTTCACAAGCCGCTATTTAAGAGCGAATACGTGTGTATCGTCAGCGCGAAACATCCACGTATCGGACGCCGGCTTTCGCGCAGTGACTTCATGCGAGAACGTCATGCGGTAGCCCAGGCGCAGGGAACCGGCCATCACGCGGTCGAATCGACGCTACAGCGCCTCGGTCTGGTCCATCAGATCGGCGCCAGGGTGCCGCATTTCCTGGCACTGCCGTTCATCATCACGTCGAGCGACATGATCGCAACCATCCCGCGACCACTGGCGGAGGTGATGCTCGGTGTCGCACCAGTGAAGATTTTTCCGACGCCCGTTCGTCTGCCGAAGCTGACCATTGATCTCCTATGGCATGAGCGACTACACGATGACATGGCTGCCCGCTGGCTGCGCGAACTTCTGCCGCGCGCAATGAAGCCCATCTTCGCCTCGGGCTTCAGCGGGTTCGGTCACGCCTCAGAGTGATCCAGGTTCGCAACAATGCATGCTGATTCCCAACTGCCGGCCAGGGGTGTGCGCGTAACGGGAATCTGAATCTGCTGACCCTTATTCGGAGTCGGGTTGCCGGTCAGGATGCGCGGCGCGGAAGGCTTCGATCAGCTGGCAGCGTTCATCGATCGCTTGAAGCCGCGGAAAGCGCGCCACGTCAACGCCAAAGCGCCGCGCGTTGTAGAGCTGCGGCACCAGGCAGCAATCGGCCATCGTTGGTGCATCGCGATAACAGAAGCTGCCTTCCTCCACCGCGAGTTCCCGTTCAAGCACGGTGAGTCCGGTCTCAAGCCAGTGACGAATCCAGCACAGCTTCTGCTCCTCGGACAACCCCAGCGGACCAGTCAGGAATTTCAGGACACGCAGATTGTTGAGCGGATGAATCTCGCAGGCGATGTACTGCGAGAGCGCCCTGACTCGCGCGCGCCCCTCAATGGAGTCAGGTAGCAGCGGACGGTCGTGATAGCGTTCGTCCAGGTACTCGATGATCGCAAGCGACTGCGACAGTGCGAGCCTATCCTCCTGCAACACCGGCACGGTTTGCTGCGGGTTGACCTCGAGGAAACTGTCCGAATATTGCTCGCCACCATTGCGGTTGAGATGAATGGCGACATAGTCGTAGGGCAGGTTCTTGAGATTGCATGCGATGCGCACGCGATACGCCGACGAACTGCGGAAGTAGCTATAGAGTTTCATCTTGGTCCGTCATGTTGAATACCCGTGGGCCAACGCCTGGCCATTTGGGCTGTTCGCGCGGGCGGCGGAAAGAAATCGGCTCGCGCCCGGATCCGTAGCTCGCCTGTGCCTCGAGCCGGCAGCGCTTCCTCGTTTCCTGTCCGCTTGCCGGCTGCCTATTGCCCGACGCGCACGACAATCTCGCCCAGACGGTCGATGGAGCCACGCATCACGTCGCCCTCCTTAACAGCGTTCACACCTTCCGGCGTACCGGTCATGATGATGTCGCCTGCCTCAAGCGCGTCGTATTGCGATAGATACGCAATAGCTTCGGCCACAGACCAGATGAGCTTCGAGATGTCCGACGACTGGCGCGGTTGTCCGTTGACGGTCAGCGTGATGGCGGCCGAAGAGAAATGACCTAGATCCGCTGCACAGTGAATCGGCCCGATGGGAGCCGACTTGGCGAACGACTTCCCAAATTCCCAGGGACGTCCCTTGTCGCGCGCTTCGAGTTGGAGGTCGCGGCGAGTCATGTCCAGGCCAACCGCATAGCCGTACACATGGTCAAGCGCCCGCTCGACCGGGATGTCGGTGCCGCCCTTGCCAATGGCAACAACCAGCTCAATTTCGTGGTGGAAGTTGGTCGTTTGGGGAGGAAAGGGAATGCGGATCTCGGCGTCTCCAGCCTGGACAACCGCATTCGCCGGCTTCATGAAGAAAAAGGGTGCTTCACGTTCAGGATCTTTGCCCATCTCACGCGCGTGCGCAGCGTAGTTGCGTCCGACACAGAAAACTCGGTTGACCGGGAATGTTTCGGCTCGGCCCGCGATGGCCAGCGTGTAGATGGGAGCGGGACTCACTGCAAATTTCATTTTATCCTCCGTAACTATCGACGCCTCTGCTCTAGCCACAACCTGGCCGTGAGGGGGCAGAGGCCCCGCAGAGAAACGAATGTGAAGCGTGCCGATGCCAGGCGCTACGGTATGTACGTCCGGCCCTCTTGCCGCTTGCGAGCTACGGCCTGACGAAGTGTGTTTTCAAACGGCAGCCATCTCAAGCCGGATAACTTAGTAAGTACTATTCTAAAATTGAATAATCGGTTTAGTAGGCCGTGGGCGTTCCCAAGCCGGTACTTTTGGGTATAAAACGCGGCTTTTCGAATTCAACGAATCGCAGCTGGACCCTGAAGTGACTCCCGTTCAACCCACGCATGGAGCCCCGGATGTCACGCATCCTTTAACTGCTTTGCGTAGGTGGAAGGTGTCAGCCGGCCCAGCGCTTTCTTGGGTCGCTTTTCGTTGTACTCCCGACGCCAGGTTTCGATCCCGGTGCGTGCATGAAGCAAGCTAGGGAACCAGTGTTCGTTGAGGCATTCATCGCGGAAGCGCCCATTGAACGATTCAATGTAGGCGTTCTGGTTGGGCTTGCCTGGTTCGATCAACCGAAGCTGCACACTTCGCTCGTGCGCCCATGGGAGCACTATGGCTTACTCGTTGATCGATTGGCCGGCGTTCCACTATCCCCGTTTTCTCTCCGGCGCTTTTCATCACGACATGAGTTCGGAATGCCGGACGTCAAGCAAACACCATCAGCACTTATCGGCCACTGCACCGAATGGGTCGTCGTTACCTTGGAACACGTGATCGCCACGAAACGGAAATCTCCCAATAGCTTCAAAAGTCTCGGGTTAGTACCTTATGACGTTTTGGGAGCCTTAGTTCTTGTGGGCAGTTCAGGTTAAGCCACCACAAATTGCACCAAAACCGGAACTATCACAGTTTACGATCGGCGTTTACCTGCATTGTAGGCTGTGCTTATTTGCCGAGTCTTTCGGCAAGTAAGCGTAGCGCCACCAGATAGAGGATCGCACTCACGAAGAAGACGGGCTCACTCGTATGCGCTCTGACGGTATCGTAGAAGTACCCAAAAGGCGCAATCCCGATGAGATAGATCCAATACCTTCTCATGGGCAATCATCGTTCTCCCGGGCATGGCTTGCCCATTTGGCGAGTGTTTTAACCCCCTGAACACCCAGCTGCGTGCCGACAACGTCTGCGATGGCCGACTGGTGGTTGGCAATGCGTGACTCCAACTTCGCGACACGAGCCGCGGCTCGTGCACCCTCTAATTGGGCGGTCAACGTCTTAAGTGCTTGCCCGGAGGTTTTTGCGGTTTTCGCAACTGCGCCCCAGCCAGGCGCAATGGCGCTGGCTGCAGCAGCGATGCCCACGTCCGTCCAATTGTAATTATTGACGTCGAACGCGTCGTTGCCGGCCATGTAGTTACCGGCCGCTTGCAGACCAAGTTCCACCGCCGCGCCAATCGCTGCCCCCACAAGCCCAAATTCGCCCGTGGGATCCGTCGCTGAAAGTGGATCGGCACCGACATAGCCATACAGACTCCACTGCCCACCGGCGAAGCTGAGCGGATCTACTTGTCGATAACGTCCGATCGCCGGGTCATAGTGTCGCTGGATGTTGTAATGCAGTCCCGTTTCTACATCAAAGTATTGCCCCGGGAAGCGCAGGTTATAGACATAGCCGGTTGTCGCGTTCGGTTGGTGCTCACCAAAGGGACTGCCCAGCACCGACCAGCTCCAAAGCGTGTTGCCGTGTGCATCTTCTACGGCTCGTGGGGTGCCGAGTTCATCCCCGATGACGTAACCGATGCTGCTGCCCTGGCCGGCGAGGTCGATCACTGCCACCGGCAACGTGCCCAACCACAGATAGTCGCGGTCAGTGCTACCGCGTTCGGCGATCAGTTGGCTTTGCTCGTTGTAGATGAAACGCGCGCTTACCATTTGCGGCAGCGCCACGGTTTTCGCCACTCGTTCGCCGAAGGCGTTGTAGGAGTAGGTGGCGACGGTGCTGCCGTTGCGACGGACTGCAGCTACGCGGTTCCTGCCATCGTACTCGTAGCCCCAGGTTTCGCCCGCCACGCTTTCGCCAGAAGTATTGCCGTCCAAATCGTAATGGCGAGTACTTGTGCCGGTGGCAGTGAGCCAATGGGTGTTAGGCGCGTATCTGTAGGTGCCGGTGGCCAAGCCGCCGCCGATTTTACTCAGGCGGTCCCCAGCCTTGGAGTAGCTATAGCTTTCCAACTGTTGACTGTTGGCATCGCGGACTTCGGTCAGGCGACCCAGCTTATCGTAAGTGAAGGCGCCACTCCGGTCACCTTCGGTGAGTCTGGTGACCTGGCCAGCCACATTGCGGGTGTAACGCAGGGAGAGAGCATTGCTGACTACATCCGTCAGGCGGTAGTTGGCGTCGTAATCGCGGGTGACGCGATGGCCGTTGCCGAGCTTATAGCTGGCGATCGGGCCGAACGGTAGGTACGTGACATCGCTGATCACGGTAGTGGGGGCGCCATTAGGAGGCGTCACGGTCATGGCTGTCACTTGCCCGGCCTCATTGCGCGTGTAGCTGATCTGGTTGCCAGTCGGTTGAGTGATGGCGCGTAGACGACCTGCGGGTGTATAGGCGTAGAGGGTAATGTCGGCGTGTGCCCCTTGCGTCTGGTGCTTGGCGATCACCGCGCCGCGTGCGTCATAGCAGTACGAGGTTGTGACAGCCGTTTCCACCACCCGGGTCAAGCGACCAAGCGGATAGGAGCCAGTGCATCCGGTGAGCGTATCGGGCTCGTCGTAGACATAGGTGACCGCGTCGCTGGCCGTGCCGGTACTGAAACTAGTCACCCGATTGAGCGCATCATATGTATATGAACGCGCGATGCTGCGCGCGTCGACGCTCTGTGTCAGGTTGCCGGCGGAGTCGTAAACGTTGGTAGTGGTGCCGCTGTCCGGACTGGTGTGTTGGATGAGGTTGTCCAGCCCATCGTAGGCGTACGTGGTTGCCAAGCCATCGGGGTCAACGACGCGATCCAGGCGATCCAGGGTGTCGATGTTAAACGTGCTTCGAGTCTCGGTCCAGTTGTTATCTCTGTCGACGTATGTATTGATGGTTTGTACGCGTCGGTTCAGTGCATCGTAACTGTGCTGGCTGGAGACTTCTTGCGCGTTCCAACTCCAGACCAAATTTCCGTTGGCATCGTAACCATTGTCGTACGGAGCACTAAACACTTCATTTTGCAGACCATCTAAGGCGGTAAAGAGTTGACCACGTGAGTTGAAGTAATTTTCAATGCTTTTCTTGAGCTGACCATTCTTTGCATAGGTAGATTCAACGATTCTATTTCCGGCAAGGTCAAGGGTGTATTGAACGTGGTTACCTAACGGATCAGTCACCTTGGTCAACCGATGGGCCTTATCATAGCTGTAGGTAGTGACAGCGCCATCCGGATCAGTGATGGTTTGCACGGCGCCGTAGGGTGTGTAAGTGAAGTTGGTGGTCGCGCCACCAATCGTGCGCGAGGCTAGCCAGCCACGTGGAGTATACGTAAGGTCGATAGTGACGCCGTTGGCGTCCATGATTCGGTTGATCCTTCCGTTGATATCGTACGACACGATCGTGGTGACGTGCCCTAGAGCATCCGTCACGGTGTGCAGGTCGCCAGCTTGGAAGCACGCCGCGCCGGGTGTGCTGCAGTTTACTGCGCTACTCGTCAAGTAGTAGCTGTACCTCGTGGTCTGACGGAGGTCAGTGCGAGGTCCGGTCGCGGCGAGTAACAATCCGGGTAACGGGCATCGCATCGCATCGGTAGCCGTACAATACGAGTAGGTCCATCGACGGACGCCACCGGGTACGTCCCCTGCATCCGCACAACTGTAATGTGCCGCGGCGTCATTCGTCGGATCAACGTCGCATCGTGCAATCGTTTGGCCGTTGGCATTGTAACGCCAATGCGTCGCGCTAACGGGGCGATCTGCGGCGTCACTCACTGTTCGCGACGTGGGGACGTGCATGACGCTATCCCATTCCCAGGTCGTCGTTCGCTCGCTCGCCGTCCCCTTGGTTTCTTTGAGCTGCTCAAGCAGCCCTTCCTCGTTGTAACGCGTGGCGACTGTGCCACCGTTAAAGTCCGTGTAGGTGGCTGGGTAGCCCAACGTATCGTATGTACGTTTCTTCCAGGGTTGTCGGCACTGTGTGCTGCACGGGCGGGAACTTGCGCTGACTTGATATCGGCCGAAGGCGTTTGTGAACGAAATATCCGTCCCTGCACCGAGTGGCGTTTGTAGTGACGCGGAGCCGTCTTCGTTGTAGTAAATAAATGTTTCGTCTGCGCTTCCCGCGAAACTCGTCTTAGTGGCGCGGCCCCGTTCATCATAGTTCGTTTCCTCAAATCGCTCTCCCGCTTCATCGATGACGGCAACCAGTGCATGGATGCGTTGGGTGTCGTAGCGATACGAGCGGCCTTTGCCATCCGGATAGCGAACGCTACTGAGATTGTTGCTCGCGTCGTAGCCATACTCGATAGCCCCGCGGTCGGGAAGGACGATACGAGAGACGCGCTTCTGATCGTCGTAGTAAAACGCGAGGGAACGCCCGTACGGGTCTGTCGCTGTCAACAACAAGCCCGACGCTGGCGCACGACTCTTGGGTGTGTCTGCTACGCTGTACCTAAACGACATGCTTTGCCCGGATTCGTCGTGAATCGATTCTAAGAAGCCCCGTAAGGAATACGTCTCAAATTGTCGAGTTCCGGCCACGAACAGGCTATAGCCGCTGACCTTGCCGTCCGCATCCTCGAGCTCGACCAGTACGTCCGACACCATAGGGCTCGTCGTCCACCACCCATCTTGCTTGGTAAAGGTCTCGCGCTTGCCGTCCGGCCGGGTCACGATCGCACGCTGCCCTGCATCGCCGTTGGCCACCTGAACGAATCGGTCAAAGGAGTGGCGCCAGTGAGCACCTAACGTGGCGGATATCACGCCATCATTGCTGTTGTAAAAACGGCGAAAGGTCAGCCAGGGCCCCAACTCAAGATCCGTGTCTTGCTGAAATTTATTACCGATGGCCAGATTAATCGGATCCCCTTCCATGGGCGCGCCATCACGACAGCGGGATGCGGTGTTGTTGAAGCTCCCAGATGGCGTGGATTCATCGCTATTGTCACCGACGCCACCGTCACAATCTCTGCCACTGCCCAGGTTTTCGCCGGTATCGGCTGTATCCGCCGGATCCGACGGATGTGTCGGGTCCGACGCATCGGGGGATTCGAGCATCAGAATGTAAGCATCGTGATACCCTGGGAAACCTGGATATGAAAAGAAAGTGTCACGGCACAAAAAACCGTCAAAGCCTGTTTCATCAATGCCGGGATACACCTGTAACAGCGCTTTGTACGTCCCATCGCTGTAGTTGATCCATCGATCTTCCCATATTATTTCGCAGATATCGGGCACATCTGGCGCTTCCGCGAGCACGTAGTCGTCTACCGCCTCCTGCACGCCCTGAAAGGGGCCGTGCACGGCTCCTGTAGGATGCCAATTCCAGTCCAATAGCTGCCAGAAGTAAGGTGGCTTCTTGACACCGATTGCAGTCGGAGTGACCTGAGCCGTGGTATGTGACGGACGCGAGTAACCGGTGGCGTGAGCCGTCGACATGGACATGTTGATAAGCACCGTGATCGCGAACAACGAAGAAATGAATCTGCAAGGCATATGGAATCCTCACCGGCCGGCTGTAACGGGCAACGTTCGGATCATGATCGGGGCAGGACAGGCCCTTCGAAATCAGCGCATGCCGCACATGTGTGTGCGTCTGTTGCTCATGCTTGAGTCAGGCAAGTCTCAGGCGCATACCTCGGGCGTAACGAGTTGGACCTTGCGGGAGAAGGAATGAAGCGCATATGTCAAAGATCAGGGACAGTCGTTTCGGAACTCTTCCCGGTGAGTGCTTGATTCTCTTTTTCATGGCCTGTAGCGGTAAGTGCGCAATTGGAGGGAGCCCCTGTACCAAACCTCACGTACGTGGCCTCGGGTTCACAGGCGCCCTGATGGTGCCATTTGAAGATCGGCGATCTTCCTGTAACTAAGACGCCAGTGCTGGCCGTGACGAAACCAAAGCGTTGCCTATTTAACCCTACGTGTTACTAAACATGACAAAAGTACGCAATTTCTAAAATCTTTAGAAAAAATGCGGCCAATGATCAAATGCTTATGTCGTGGGTGTTGATATCAGCTAGTGGTTGATCAGCTGACGGCGTGGGCTAGTCCTGATTTCACGGACACCTGAAAGCGAGGACGTATCCCTTTTCCATTCGACCCTCTTCACCTTCTTACCACCCAGGTTCGGAGCCGCTCCATGCCATTGAGGTACGGTTTGAGATCGGTATAGAGTTGGACCCTCTCCCCATGGGCTCAAATCATTGGCCCCATGAACGACACCTCTCACAACTTGACGACGAGCAGCGCATCGCGCATCGAGCGCGTTGAAACGTTGTTGCTCGATATCCCCACCATCCGCCCGCATCGCCTGTCCGTGGCCACGATGCACGGTCAGTTATTGATGCTGGTTCGCGTATACACCGCCGACGGAATCGTCGGCCTGGGTGAAGGCACAACTATCGGTGGACTTGCTTATGGGCCGGAAAGCCCGGAAGGCATGAAGCTGACCGTCGATCGCTACATCGCGCCACAACTTGTGGGTGCTGACAGCGATCGAGTGCAGGCGCTGATGGATCACCTTGGTAAGTTGGTCAAAGGCAACAACTTCGTCAAATGTGCGATAGAGACGGCCTTGCTGGACGCTCGCGCCAAACGGATTGGCGTGCCGTTGTCCGAGCTTCTCGGTGGCCGCCGCCGTGACACCCTGCCAGTGGCATGGACCTTGGCATCGGGCGACACCGGTCGTGATATCGAAGAGGCCGAGCACATGTTGGAGATGCGCCGGCATAACATTTTTAAGCTCAAGATTGGCTTGCGCACGGTGGATGCCGACGTGGCTCACGTGGCTGCGATAAAACGCGCACTAGGTTCGCGCGGTAGCGTACGCGTAGACGTAAACATGGCCTGGAGTGAAACCGAGGCTATACGGGGTATGGCAGGGTTGGTCGACGCTGGGTGTGAGTTGGTCGAGCAACCCGTGAAGTCGGCTTTCACCCTGGCGCGGCTGGTGCGACGTTTTCCGATTGCTCTGATGGCTGATGAGTCGGTGCATGGTCCGGACAGTGCATTTGAGCTCGCACGTGCTGCAGCGGCGGACGCGTTTACCGTAAAGATTGAGCAGTCGGGCGGCCTGTTTGCTGGAGGGCAGGTTGCGGCTATTGCAGATGCGGCAGGCATTGAATTGTATGGCGGGACAATGCTGGAAGGCGCCATTGGAACCATCGCCGCAGCCCAGCTTTTCTCGACGTTCCGTCAACTCCAATGGGGAACGGAGTTATTCGGGCCGCTACTTCTAACTGAAGAAATTCTCACCGAGCCGTTGCGCTACGAGAACTTCCAATTGCATTTGCCGAATGGTCCCGGCCTTGGTATTGCCCTGGATGAGGAGCGCGTCAATTCCCTCCGGCGTGACCGTGACTAGCCTTCCACTGTGCCCGTCAGTGATTCCATATCCCGTGCAACTACACGGAACGCTGGATGTGCGGGAAATGCAGCGTGAAACGCGTGCAATCGGCCTGGCTTTGCACCGACACCGAACCGCCATGCAATTCCATGATGCTTTTGACGATCGACAAACCCAGCCCGGTGGAGTTGGCCGAATCGCTGCGTGAGCGATCCACGCGATAGAAGCGGTCGAACAGCTTGTCCAGGTGTTCTGGGTCGATACCCTGGCCTGGATTTTCCACGATGACATCCACGCCCTGTTCGGTGTTCGCTGCGCGCAGATCAATCGTCTGACCCGATGGCGTGTAGCGCAGCGCGTTGGAAAGAAGATTGTTCACGGCGCGGCGGAACAGGTCGCGGTCGGCGTGGACGATAGCTGAAGCATCCACGCGAATGGCGACCCCGGCTTCGGAAGACAGGCCTTCGAAATAGTCGGCGATGCGATGCAGTTCCTGTTCGGTGTCGAGCTTCACACGCTGCAACGCAAACTGCGGGCTCTCGGCGCGGGCCAGAAACAGCACGCTTTCGATGGTGCGGCTGACGCGATCACATTCTTCAATATTCGAACCGAGCAGCGCTTCGTACTCGGCGGTGGAGCGGTGTCGGTTCAGTGCCACTTCGCTGGCCCCACGCAGATTGCCGATCGGCGTGCGCAGGTCATGGGCCAGGTCCACCGTGAACTGCCATACGCGCGCAAAGCCCTGTTCCAGACGGGCCAGCATGTCGTTCAACGAAGCCGCCAGTGCGAGCAATTCCGTCGGCGCATCCTGCAGCGGCATGCGCGTGCTCAGGCGCTGGGCGGTGATGGCCGACGCGCTTTCCGCCATGCTTCTGAGCGGGCGCAGTGCGCGACGCACCAGCAGATAGCTCAGCAGCACGGCAACCAATAAACCGGTGAACAGGGAAAGCGCGACATCGACGCGATACTTGTCGAGCAAGGCTGTGCGATCGGCCAGCGAGCGCGCCACGGTGATGGTGATCGATTCGCCGTCTTGCAGCGTGGCCGCCGTGGCGACGCCGCGGATCTCGTTGCCGTCGTGGTCTTTCCAGGATCGGATGCTCTCGGGAACGATGCGCTGGTCCGCCGGAACCACGGGTTGCGCGGGCAACTCGTAACCCATGGGCACATGATCGACCAGCGCATGACCGTCGCGATCGGTGACGTGCAGTCCTTCGGCATTGTCACCCAGTACCAGCGCTATCAGGCGGTCCTTATGCGCGACGACGTCGGCAGGCGATGCCATCTCTTCCGCCAGCCGGCGCAAATGCCGCGCGTCCAGCATGATATTCGTCTGGTCGTGAATATAGATGCGCCGCGACACCGCCTGGAACAGCAGAAAGCCCACCACGCTGAAACAGGTCACCGTGATCACCACGAAGGTAATGGTGAGCCGCGCGGTGAGCGAGTGGCGCATTCATTCCTCCTCGTGTTCGAGATCGAGCACGTAGCCCATGCCGCGTACAGTGTGGATCAGCTTCACCTCGAAGCCGTCGTCGATCTTCGAGCGCAGGCGGCGAATCGCGACTTCCACCACGTTGGTGTCGCTGTCGAAATTCATGTCCCACACGAAGGAGGCGATCTGCGTACGGCTGAGTACCTCGCCGCGCCGGCGTGCGAGCAGTTGCAGCAGCGAGAATTCGCGCGGGGTGAGATCGACGCGCTGGCCGCCACGCCGCACGCGCCGGCGCACCGCATCGATCTCCAGGTCGCCAATATGCATGTGCTCGATGTCGCGCGGCGGACCACGGCGGAGCAGGGTGCGGATGCGGGCCAGCAATTCGACAAAAGCAAACGGCTTGGCCAGGTAATCGTCGGCGCCCAGTTCCAGGCCCTTCACCCGTTCTTCCAGCTCGTCCATTGCGGTAAGAAACAGCACCGGTGTGTCACGTTTCGCGCGCAGGCGCTTGAGCACCTCCCAGCCGTCCATGCCCGGCAGCATGATGTCCAGCACGATCAGCGCATAGTCTTCCTCGAGCGCATTGTGCAGGCCGTCGACGCCGTTGGTGGCGATGTCGACGGTAAAGCCGGATTCTTCGAGGCCTTTCTTCAGGTACTCGCCGGCTTTCTTTTCGTCTTCGACTACAAGCAGACGCATGGCAGTCCTCATCGTGCTTGAGCTGCATCATAGCCACATGCGCCGCGCGCCACGATTACAGAATTGTCAGGTGCTCGTCAGTATCCGGCAAGCGCCCGGAGCCTAGCCTTCCAAGCGTCCTCCGACTCACCAGGCCCCAGGGGCCGGCAACGAGGTTCGCCATGTGGATTGTCTTACTGGCCTTACGCCGACCGTACACCTTCATCGTGCTGGCCCTGCTGCTGGCGATCATCGGCCCGCTGATGATCCGGCGCACGCCCACCGACATCTTTCCCAACATCAATATCCCGGTGCTGAGCATCGTCTGGACCTACAACGGTTTCTCCGCCGATGACATGGCCAACCGGATCACCACGCCGTTCGAGCGCGCGCTGACTTCCGACGTGGACAACATCGAGCACATCGAATCGCAGACCGTCAACGGCACGGCGGTGATCAAGGTGTATTTCCATCAGGGCGCGGACATCAATCGCGCGGTGGCCGAAGCGGTATCCAGCGCCCAGTCGATCATCCGCGTGCTGCCGCCGGGCACCTTGCCGCCCTTGGTGATCGCCTATAACGCGTCCACCGTACCGATCCTGCAGCTGGCGCTGTCCAGCCACACGCTGTCCGAGCAGCAGCTTTACGACCTCGGCAACAACTTCATCCGCACCCAGCTGGCCACGGTGCAGGGCGCGGCGGTGCCGCTGCCGTTCGGCGGCAAGGTGCGCCAGATCATGGTGGACATCAACACCCAGGCCATGCAGGCGCGAGACCTCTCGCCGCTGGATGTGGTGAACGCGGTCAACGCGCAGAACCTGATTCTTCCGGGCGGCACGGCGAAGATCGGTGCGCTGGAATACAACGTCAACATGAACGCCAGCCCGGGCACCGTGGCCGAGCTCAACCAGATGCCGGTGAAGGCGACCCCGGGCGGCGTGATCTATTTG
The DNA here is from genome assembly GCF_016904955.1 of Dyella flava. GTDB lineage: Bacteria > Pseudomonadota > Gammaproteobacteria > Xanthomonadales > Rhodanobacteraceae > Dyella_B > Dyella_B flava. The sequence goes on from NZ_JADIKE010000032.1 coordinate 99,489, forward strand.
CACGACGTGGCGACGGTGCGCGACGGCTTCGCGCCGCAGACCAACATCGTGCGCGTGAACGGCACGCGTTCGGCGCTGCTGCAAGTGGAGAAAAGCGGCGATGCGTCGACCCTGGACATCATCCGCAACGTCAAGGACCTGTTGCCGCAGATCGCCGCGGGCTTGCCGAAGGCGCTGCAGATCAAGCCGGTATCCGACCAGTCGATCTTCGTGAGTGCCGCGGTGGATGGCGTCGTGCGCGAAGGCTTGATCGCGGCCGGCCTGACCGCGGTGATGATCCTGCTGTTCCTGGGCAGCTGGCGTTCCACGCTGATCATCGCCATCACCATTCCGCTGTCCGTGGTGACTTCGCTGATCGTGCTGTCCGCGCTCGGCCAGACCATCAACATCATGACGCTGGGCGGCCTGGCGCTGGCGGTGGGCATCCTGGTGGACGATGCCACGGTGGCGATCGAAGCCATCACCCATCATCGCGAATCGGGCAAGCCGCTGATGCAGGCGATCATCGATGCGTCCGCGCAGATCGCCTTGCCGACCCTGGTATCGACGCTGTCGATCTGCATCGTGTTCCTGCCGATGTTCCTGCTCTCCGGCGTGGCGCGCTATCTGTTCGTGCCGCTGGCCGAGGCGGTGGTGTTCGCGATGCTGGCGTCGTATTTCTTCTCGCGTACGCTGATTCCGACGCTGGCGATGTACATGCTCAAGCACGAATCGCTGCAGAAGGAAGGTCGGGCAGGGCGATTCCAGGCGCTGAGCCGCCTGCAGCAGCGGTTCGAGCACGGCTTCGAATCGATACACGGCAAGTACCAGCGAGCCTTGCAGTTTGCGATGGCGCATCCGAAGCGCGTGGTGCTGACCTTCTTGCTGGTGTGCGGCGGCTCGCTGTTACTGATTCCCTTCCTCGGTCGCGACTTCTTCCCAACCTCCGATACCGGCGAAATCCGGCTACACATGCGGGCGCGTACCGGCACGCGCATCGAACAGACCGCGCGCCTGGTCGATCTGGTCGAGCAGCGCATCCGCAGCGTCATTCCCTCCTCCGAGCTGGACACCGTGCTGGACAACATCGGCCTGCCGGTGAGCGGCATCAACATGACCTACGATTCGTCGTTGCCGGTCGGCTCGTCCGATGCGGACATCCTGGTCAGCCTGAAGGCCAATCACCGACCGACCGACCAATACGTCACGCTGCTGCGTGATCGTCTCAACCGGGAATTCCCCAGCATCACCTTTTCGTTCCTGCCCGCCGACATCATCAGCCAGACCCTGGATTTCGGCCTGCCGGCACCAATCGACGTGCAAGTGGTCGGCAAGGACAGCGCCGGCAACCGGGAGGTGGCGGACAGTCTTCTGCGTTCGTTCCGCACCGTGCCCGGCCTGGTCGACCCGCGCATCCAGCAGCCGGACGATGCACCGTCGATCAATGTCGATGTCGATCGCGTCAAGGCGATCGAGGCGGGTTTCCAGCAGCGCACGATCGCGCAGGATCTGTTGATCGCGCTGTCCGGCAGCTCGCAGACCTCGCCCAATTTCTGGCTCAATCCCAAGAACGGCGTGAGCTATCCGCTGATGACGGAGGCGCCGCAATACACGATCGATTCCCTGCAGGCGCTGCGCAATATCCCGTTGAGCACACCTGTGGGTGCGCGCCCGCAAGGGCTGCCACCGATTCTGGGTTCGCTCAGCACCTTGTCGCGTACCGCACAGGACGCCGTAGTCTCGCATTACAACGTGCAGCCGGTGATCGATGTGTTCGCCGGTGTGCAGGGGCGCGATCTCGGCTCAGTCGCCAGTGATGTCGATTGCCTGGTCAAGCAGGCCCGGACGCATCTGCCGGCCGGTTCCAGCATCGTCGTACGCGGCGTGGTGCAGACCATGCAGTCCTCGTTCGAGGGCTTGCTGTTTGGCCTGCTGTTCGCGGTGATGCTGGTGTACGCACTGATGGTGGTGAACTTCCAGTCGTGGATCGATCCGCTGGTGATCATCAGCGGCTTGCCGGGCGCGCTCGCGGGTATCACCTGGATGCTGTATGTCACGCACACCACGGTCAGCGTGCCGGCCTTGACGGGCGCGATCATGTGCGTGGGCATCGCCACCGCCAACAGCATCTTGGTAGTGAGTTTTGCGCGCGAACGCCTGGCCGCCGGCGCCTCGCCGCTGGAGGCCGCACTCGAGGCCGGTGGCACGCGCTTCCGCCCCGTGCTGATGACCGCGCTCGCCATGCTGATCGGCATGTTGCCGATGTCGCTGGGCCTGGGTGATGGCGGCGAACAGAACGCACCGCTGGGGCGCGCCGTGATCGGCGGCCTGATGTTCGGCACCGTTGCCACGCTGGTGTTCGTGCCGGTGGCATTCGCCGCCGTCCATCAGTGGCTGCGTGCGCGCCAGGGCAATCCAGGTGGCGTGCCGGCACTTCCCGCACCGCATCCGTCGGTTTGATTGGAGCAGACGCTCATGACTCGCTTACGTCCCCGAAAGTTTGTATTCGTTGCCGCTGTCGTGGTGTGTACGGCGCTGGTGATCGGCGGCGTGCCGCGCCTGGTAGCGCGCGGCAAGGTTGCCAGGCAGACCCAGATGCTGAGCAAACCCACGGTTTCGGTGGTCACGCCCACGCGTGCGCCTGCACAGCAACTGCTGGTGCTTCCCGGTGATATCCAGGCCTATCAGCGCGCCGGTATTTATGCGCGTACCAGCGGTTACCTGAAGCACTGGTACGCCGATATCGGCACTCACGTAAAAAGCGGTCAGCTACTGGCCGACATTGAAGCCCCCGAGATCGACGCGCAGCTCGACCAGGCACGTTCGGATGCGGCCATGGCATCGGCCAACTATCAGATCGCCAAGGTCACGGCGGAACGCTGGGAAGACATGCTCAGCAAGAACGCCGTGTCGAAGCAATCGGCCGAAGAGAACGAGAGCATCATGCAGGCCAAGCAGGCCACGTTGGCGGCGGCGCTCGACAATGTGAAGCGGCTGGAACAGTTGCAGTCGTACGAAAAGGTGTATGCCCCATTCGATGGCGTGATCACGGTGCGCAACGTCGACGTCGGCGCCTTGATCGATGCGGGCAACAGCGGTCCACCCGCTGCGTTGTTCGAACTGGCGGAAACCGATCGCCTGCGCATCTTCGTCGACGTGCCTCAGGACGATGCCGCCTACATTGCGCCGGGCACCAAGGCACAACTCACGTTGCCGCAGTATCCCGGACGCAGCTTTGCCGGCACGGTGGCGCGCACAGCCGGTGCGATCGATCCGCGCAACCGCACGCTGCGCGTGGAAGTGGACATGGCCAATCCCGATGGCACGCTGCTGCCCGGCGCATTCGCCCAGGTCAGCCTGACGCTCACCAGCGCCAGCCCAGGTCTTTCACTTCCGGCCAATACCTTGCTGTTCCGCCCGCAGGGCGTGCAAGTCGCGGTGGTCGATGCCAGTGGCGTGGTGCGTCTGCGCACGGTGACGCTGGGGCGTGACTTCGGCACGCGCGTGGAAATCCGCAGCGGTCTGACCGGCAGCGAGCAGGTGGTGGTCAATCCCAGTGATGCGATCAGCGCAGGGCAGGCGGTCAGCATCGATCGCCAGCCTTCTCCATCAGCCTGATGGCGCGGAGAGAACACTCATGAACATGCGCAAGCAACGAATCAGTCGTGTATGCCTTTTCGTCGCAGGTCTGAGCCTTGCGGGTTTGGCCGGATGCACGCCCGGTCCCGCCTACGTGCGGCCATCGGTGAGTGTGCCGGCGCATTACAAAGAGGTATCGCCGGTTGATGCCAAGCCGCCACAAGGCTGGCTTTCCGCGCAGCCGAGCGACGCCGATCGCGGTGAATGGTGGGACGTGTTCGGCGATCCTACCTTGAATGCGCTGGAAGCCAAGGTCACGGTTGGCAACCAGACGATCAAGAAGAGCCTGGCCGATTTGCAGCAGGCGCAGGCGATGGTCGGCGTAGAGCGGTCCGCTTACATGCCGTTCGTCACCGCCGACGTCAGCGCTGACGTCAATCACACCTCGAAAGACGTGGTCGGACGTTCGCTGGCCGGAAAAACCGTGCAGGACTATGCCATGGGCGTTACCGCTTCATGGGAGCCCGACCTGTTCGATCGCATCGGACACGCGGTGGATGCCGCCAAGGCGCGCGAGCAGGCGAGCGAAGAGGATCTGGCCTCGGTCAGCCTGAGCATGCATGCGGAGCTTGCGCTCGATTACGCCGACCTGCGCCAACTGGATGTGGAGGCGGCGTTGCTCGGGCAACTGGTGAACGATTACACGCAGGCCAAGGCGCTGGTGCAAACACAGTTCGACGGCGGCATTGCTTCCGAGTCGGAACTGCAGCAAGCCGAGACGCAACTGGAAGTGGCCAAGGCGCAGCTGATCGACCTGGGTGAAGCCCGCGCGCAGCGCGAACATGCCATCGCGGTATTGATGGGTATTCCGCCGGCGGATTTCACGCTGGCGCCGGTCCAGCAGCCCTTGCCGCTGCCGGTCATTCCACCGGGCCTGCCTTCCACTTTGTTGGAACGGCGCCCCGATATTGCCGCGGCCGAACGCAGGGTGGCTGCGGCCAATGCGGATGTGGGCGAGGCGACATCGGCGTTCTTTCCCGACCTGGTGCTTTCCGCCAGCGGCGGTTTCGAGTCGTCGAAGTTCGCGCAATGGGCCACGCTGCCCAGCCGTTTCTGGGCGATCGGACCTGCGCTGGTCGGCACCTTGTTCGACGGTGGCCGCCGGCGCGAGGAGCTGTCCGCTGCGGAAGCGCGGCAGGATGCAGCGGCCGCGGACTATCGCCAGACCGTGCTGAGCGCATTCCAGGAAGTGGAAGACAACCTCGCTTCTGTGCACGTGCTTGCTGACGAATCGGTCGCCCAGCAACGCGCGGTCGATGCTTCCTCGCAGGCCGCGCAACTGGCGATGACGCGCTATCAGGATGGCGCTACCGATTACCTCGAAGTGGTGTCCACGCAAAGCGTGAACCTCGCGCAGACGCGCGCGCAGGTGGAACTGTCGCGACGCAGGTTCGCGGCGGATATACGGCTGATCAAAGCGCTGGGTGGGACGTGGAGCGGGCGCGATGAGTAGTGCGAACGTGCGATGCCGCCATCACCATTCCATGTCGGTGCTTTCGACTTCCATATACGTCCTGGCCCAAAGCGCCATCTGAATGTGCATCGATTTGCACCAGGCCTTGTGCATGGGAATGACATCGGATTCCTGATGCTCTTTGGCTTGCAGATAGGGCTTGATGGTCTCGTTCAGAACCGCCACGAAGGCGACGATATCGCTGTAAGGCACATACGGCGTGGAAACGACGTTGTCCGTTTGATTCTTCTTGAGGCTGGTGTGCCTGATCGCGATTTCCTGCTGGTAGTTGAGCCAGTCCTGGTCGTAGGGACGCAGGCAGGTATCCAGGATCCATTGCTGGAAGCGGCGATTGCTCCGCGCCAGGTAGTCCGGCAAGGGGGAGCCGTCGAGGCTTCGCGAATGCCGGGCGAGATGCGGGATGCCGGCAATGATGTTGGCGCGCCAGTGATTGACGATCTTCTCGACCTGATCTTCCAGCACCGCTCCGGCCATCCGCAGATAGTGCTCGTCCTGCTCGGTGAAACCCGCCGATATCCTTAGCCGCCGCAGATCATCGAGCGTGGCGGAGGCGACGGCGGACGCGCCATAGGTATAGCCGGGTATATCGTGCGCATTGCCATTCATGCGAAACCCTCTTGAGTGAGGTGAGGCATGTGTCGCGGCGCCTGCTTCCGTTGGCTGTGCTTACTGATCGAATTGTGTCGCGGATGCGATCTCCCGCCAGCTGTCGATATCGTTTTTCAGTCGCGACAGCTTGACGTCAATGCGCGCATAGCAGTCTGGTCCAAGCGGCAAGCGCAAAGGCGGAGAAGGGGACTCCACGGCCTGGATGATGACGCGCACGGCTTTTGCGGGATCACCGGGTTGATTGCCGCTGCGGGAAGAAATATTGTCGCGCGCTTTCCCCGCGGTTTCGGCATAAGCGCCAACCAGCTTGCCGGCTTTTTTAATCGAGTCGGACGAAAGAAATTCAGTGCGGAAGTATCCGGGCTCAACGATGGTGACCTTGATGCCGAATGGCTTGAGTTCCAGATCAAGTGCCTCCGACAAGCCTTCCACGGCAAACTTCGCGGCGTTGTAAATCCCGAATCCCGGCGACCCGGTGATACCCCCGACGGAGGAGAAGTTCACGATGTGACCGGCATGGTTCGCGCGAAAGTGCGGCAATACCGCACGGATCACATGAAGTGTCCCAAAGAAGTTGGTGGCAAACGTGGCCTGCGCTTCTTCAGCAGAAACTTCTTCAACCGCGCCCACCATGCCAAATCCCGCATTGTTGACGACGACATCAATACGGCCGAGCTGCACAATGGCTCGCTTGATAACGTGTTCGGTCTGCTGCTCATCGGTGACATCCAGCTGCATCACCGTCAGGTTGTCGTGTGCCAGATCGGACGAACCATTGCGGGTGGTGCCCACCACGCGGTGACCACGCTTAAGCAGTTCCTCGCAAAGCGTCTTTCCAAAGCCGCGCGAAATGCCGGTGACAAACCAATGTTCGGTAGGCATGACTGACTATCCTTATGGTAAGCGCGTACGCGACTGTACCACCGAACCATCGGGGCGAAGGCTATTCGGAGTTGCTGGCTCCCAGGCTGGCCCCGCCGTCGGCATAGATGGTCTGCCCGGTAATGAAGCCCGCTTGATCGGAACACAGGAACGCAATCAGCGCGGCAATCTCCTGCGGTTTGCCCACACGCTTCATCGGAATTTGCGCGAGATAACGCGCTTCACCTTCGCTGCCAACCGGGTTGTTGCTACGAAACAGTTCCGTTTCGGTAGGGCCGGGTGCCACCGCATTGGCGGTAATGCCACGCGCAGCCTGTTCGACCGCGATCGTGCGCGTCATGCTCTCCAGTGCTGCCTTCGAGGCGGCGTAGCTGGTGCGAAACGGCAGGCCCTTGGTAACCAGGCTGGTGACGTTCACGACTCGTCCAAAGCCCGCTTCACGCATGTTGGGAAGAATGGCTTGGGTCAGGACCAGCGCAGGGCGCAGATTGATATCGAGCATGCTGCTGAAATCGCTCGCTGCGATAGCGCCGAACTGCTCCTGACGGGCTATCCCGGCATTGTTCACGATGCCGACCACGTCGCGTCGGGCCGCCAGCTGCTTGGCCAATTGTTCTGTCGCGGAGACGTCGGCCAGATCACAGCTCAGAAATTCTCCGGGGAAGTTATCGGCCGCATGACGCGCAACGCCGATGACGTGCCAGCCGGCGGTGGCGAGCATGTCGGCTGCGATGCGGCCAATACCCTTGGAGGCTCCGGTAACAACAATGCTTCGATGCATGAAATTTGAACTCGACGTGAGATAGGCGCGGGTTTTTCGAGAACCGCGCGTGCAAAAGAATTCGAGCGCTCCCGTAGCTGAGGGGAATCAGTCACGAGAGCGCTCGATCAGCTTGGTCAGGCCGCGGCCTTGAGCTTGCCGGGGGCTTTCCATTCGGCGCCCTTCATGAAGTCGTCGAGCGGCGTTTCAGCAAGATGGTTGGTGTAGTTGGAGATCAGCTTGGTGGCCGCGATCACGAGCACGTCCAGCACCGCGCGATTGTCATAACCGGCCGCCTTGAACGCTTCCACCTCGGCCTGGCTCACCACGCCGCGGTTGCGCGTCACGAGAGCGGCAAAATGACGGAGGGCTTGCAGCTTGGCATCCGCAATCGGACGGCCTTCACGCACCGCGGCGATCGCGGCGTCTTCCACTTTGGCCATGCGTGACAGGTTGGAATGACCAGCCATGCAGTACACGCACTCATTTTCATAGATCACCGACAGGTACGCGATATTGCGCTCCACCGGCGTAAAGCTGGTCTTCTCGGCGATCGTCCACAGCGTTGCGTAGGCTTCGAGCGCAGCGGGGCTCTCCGCCAGAACGCGATGCAGATTCGGGACAAAACCCCAGGCTTCCTGGACACCCTTCAGGATGTCTGCCGAACCGGCAGGAGCGGTAGCGATGTCATGAACCTGGAATGCATTGATAGTCACGGGATTTCTCCTCAGATTTGTAGGCTGGTAGTGAGAGTGGTGGTTGAATGTGCTTCGATCAGCTTGGTGTGCAGGGCTACTGTGTAACGGGTCGCATCACTGCGCCGTATAGCCACCGTCGACGGCGATGGATTGACCGGTGAGATAGCGAGCCTTGTCGCTGGCGAGGAAGAGAATGGTCTGGGCGATTTCATCGACCGTTGCGGCGCGCTTGGCCGGCATGGAGTTGAGGAAATTGGCCTTCGCGTCGCTATCGTGGCCGGAGAAACGCTCCAGCATCTCCGTCTCGACCGGACCCGGTGCCACGGCGTTGACGCGCACCCCGGCGGCCGCGCCTTCCAGCGCCACGCTCTTGGTAAGACCTTCGACCGCATGCTTGCTGGCCGCGTAGATCGCAGCACCCGGAATGCCGACATGGCCGGCAATGGATGAGAGGTTGATGATCGAGCCGGCACCCTGCGGGAGCATCACACGCATCTCGTGCTTGAGCGAGAGCAGCGCGCCAAGCACGTTGGTGGAAAAGGTGTTTTCGTAGGCCTCGGGGGTTTGATCCACCACCGGGCCAAGCTCGCCTTCGGTGCCGGCGTTATTCACGGCCACATCGAGACGGCCAAAGCGTTCAATCGTCCGGTCGATCAGGTTGCGCACATCGGCTTCGTGGCGCACGTCGGCGCGGACGAATTCGACTTCTGCACCGAGCGCACGCAATTCGCCTGCCAGCGCATGACCGGCTTCTTCGCGGCGGCCACTCACGACCAGGCGGGCGCCTTCTTTCGCGAAGGCAATTGCCGTGGCGCGGCCAATGCCAGCCAGGGCGCCCGTGATCAGAACGACTTTGGTATTCATGTATCGACTCCGTCAAAGTGAGGAATTGGATGGAACGCACTTTGGATGAGTCCTTATTCTTCAACTAGAAGGCAGCGGGGAATACCAATTAGTCGCAAGGGGAATAGGGGACACCTGCGCTGCACGTTCTTCTTGGCCCATCCATAGGGAAGCCATCGGACAGCATGCGCGCATCCAGGGAAATGGAATGTTCAAAGATGCGAGTACGCGGGCTCATCGTCCGCGCTACCACGGCGTGATACTTTTGAGCATAAAAGATGAACTTAACAGTATTAAAAGAATCGAGTTCGCCGCCTAAAGTGACTCCACCTCAACGCCATCTCTGGAGTCCACCATGTCTCGTATCCTCACTCCCGCCGCGGAAGCGGCCACCGGTCCCGCTGCCGACGTTTTCGAGCAGATTCGTAAAGTCGCCGGCAGTGTGCCCAATACCTTTGCAGCGATCGGTGCACTGAACCCGACCGCACTCAAGGCCGTTCTGAATGCCGATGGTGTGCTGGCTTCCGGCAGCTTGAGCAAGCAGGATCAGGAAACCATCAAGCTGATCGTCAGCGTCGTCGCCGGTTGTGACTACTGCGTGGCCGCGCACTCCTTGCTCGGCAAGCTGACCGGGCTGAAGCCCGACGTGCTGGCCAGGATCCGTGCAGGCGAGCCGACCGGTGATGCCAGGCGCGATGCGCTGGCCCACTTCGTTCACACCCTGGTGCATACCTCCGGCACGATTGCCGAAACCGAACTCAGCGCGATCAAGCAGGCCGGCTACACCGACGCGCAGCTGGTGGACATCAGCCTGGCCATTGCGCTCACCGTTTTCACCAACGTGTTCAATCGCATCAACGATACGGCGATCGACTTTCCGCCGGTGAAGTAAGTCCGTTGTCCGGGAGCGCTGGAACTACGGCGCTCCCGCGTCATCCTGCAGGTGCGCCGCACGGCGCCAGTGCGCCGGCGTCACACCCATGTGGAGTTTGAACGCACGCTGGAACGCCGCTTCGGATTGATATCCCACGCTCTCCGCCACCGCACCGGTGGATGCCGACGAAGTGCGCAATTCATTCGCCGCCATGGTCATGCGGATGTCGGTCAACAAGTCACTGGCAGAGCACCCAAGCTTCTCCTGGAACAGACGCACGAAGGTGGCTCGCGACATGTTGCATTTGCGTGCGAGCAGCGGCAGCGTCCACGGCTGGCCCGGATCATGAAACAGGGCTTCCAGTGCGGGAGCGAGGCGCGGGTAACCGGCCAATGCGAGTAATCCCGCCGGCGCTTCTTGCGATTCACTGGCACAGCGCAGGGTCAAGGCGAACAGCGCGGTAGACAGCCCATTGAGCAGGGCGCGGCCACCCAGGCCATCGACGCCGCTCTCCGAACGCATCAGCCCGATGAGTCCGCCCAACCGCGGACCGGTTTCATGCGTCTCCACCGATGCGTCGTCGCCGACGCGTATCACCAGATGCGACGGCAGATAACGTCGCAATAGCCGCGCATGCGAAGGGGCAAGTGCAAACCGGCCGCACAGCATGTCGAGGCGCGCGCCGGCGCCGGCGTTTTCGCTGAACACCACGTTCGCCGCCGTTCGCACCATCGATGGCTTGGCCCGTTTGCCGCTGCCATCATGCAGCGCGTGGGCTTCGCCATTGGCCAGCAGCAGGATGTCGCCGGCGGCCAGCTGCAACGGCGGTCCACCGGCTGGATCGTCCAGCAAGGCCGAGCCATCGAGCACGATGTGATAGGGCATTTCGCCGGCGGCCGATGCTTCCTGATCGATGCGCCACGGCGCGCCGTATTGGCAGCGCAGATCCAGCTGGCCGCGCACCGGCGTCATTTCCAGCAGACGACTCAACCAATCCAGGGGCGGGGACATAAGGCTCTCCGGTGAGACTTATTGGCATAAATGTGAGCGAACACGACATTAACATGCTCAATTCTGCCTCGTAAAGTGACAGCCAGTTCTTCCACCGCGTCAGTGCAACGCCGATCGATGTCCTGGTGTTCGCTCGATGCCTTCCAGCTGACTATCGAGGTAAAAATCATGAACACGCTCATCCAGCTTTTCGCAAAATCAGGTCTTCTGAAGAAGGATCTGGATTACCACTTGGTACGCGCCTCCATGGTGATCATTTTCTTCTTCTTTGGTTATCAGAAGTGGTTTGAATATGAGGCGCAGACGCTCATTCCGTTTATCAGCAACGGTCCACTCATCTTCTGGCTGTACCCCCTGTTTGGCGTACGCGGAGCCACCTGGTTCCTCGGTGTCTCCGAATGGACGTTTGGTGCACTGATCCTGGCCGGTTTCTTTAACAAGCGCCTGGGTGTGCTCGGCGCGCTCGGCTCGGTGGCTACCTTCGTCGGCACCGTCACCATCATTCCGTTCATGCCCAATGGCTGGGCGGCTTCGGCCGGTGGCTTCCCGGCGATGGTGGGCAATGTGCCGTTCCTGATGAAGGACGTGGTGTTGCTGGCGGTATCGGTCTATCTGCTGAAAGAAGACGTGGTGCGCGCCCTGGCCTATGAGGCCGAACACGCCTGAGCCTGAATCAGCTTGAACGCCGGGGAGCCTATGGCTCCCCGTTTGCGTGTGTAACCCGCCAGGCTGGTTGTTGCGCCGACAATTCCTGCCGGGAATGAGAGCTATGTGTATGCCGTGGGTTCCGCGCTGCGTGCCGCGCATCGACCATAGCGTCAACTCATTCATACGTTGCAGCAACGCCATGTCTCTCCAAGCCACCTTAGACGCATTCAAAGCGGACTTCCGCTCGGGCAAGCCGCCTTACAACGCAGCACCCGAGATTCATGCCATCACGGAGCGCGCGACGGCCGAGCTGATTGCATCGGGTCAGGCAACCCGCGCGGCGAAAGCGTGTGACATCGCACATACGTTTTCCTTGCGCGATGGCCACGGCAATTGGGTGTCTTCATCGGAGCTGTTGAAAAAAGGGCCTCTGGTAGTGAGTTTCTATCGCGGCGTGTGGTGCCCTTACTGCAACTTCGAACTGCAGGCTTTAGAGGCCGCACTGCCGATGATTCGAGAGTTTGGGGCGAACCTGGTTGCGATCTCGCCGCAGCTGGCGGCCAGCAACCAGAAGTCAGTGCGCGTGAATCATCTGAGCTTCCCCATTCTCCACGATCCCCAAAATCTGGTGGCCGCCAGTTTCGGCCTGCGTTACGCCTTGCCGAGTTATCTCGTGGATCTCTACAAGAGCCGGAAAATCGACCTTCCAGCTTTCAATGGTGACGACAGCTGGACGCTGCCGATGCCATCGCGTTACGTGATCGCGCCGGATCGCACCATCGTGTATGCGGAAGTCAATCCGGATTACACCAAACGTCCCGAACCGGAAGACCTGCTGCCGGTGCTCAAGCAATACCGTAATCCCTGATCAGGAGTTGCCTTCGTCATGAGGTGGAGTGATCTCCTGCAAGGTCGCCTCCACAAAATCGGCGAAGGCGCGCGCCTTGGCACTCACCATGCGCCCGGTGGGAAACAGCGCCCATATGTCGATCGGCGGCAGCGTCCAATCTTCGAGCACCATCTGCACTTCGCCTTGCTGGATCTCCGAGGCAAACATCCACTCCGAGGCGATGGCAATGCCGATATCCGCCAGCACCGCCGCGCGCACACCTTCCGCCGCGGAGACCTGGACGCGCCCGGTGACCATCACGGATGCGACCGTGTCGCCGCGTTGAAAGTCCCACGCGGTATTGCCGCCGGTAGGGCTGTACACCACGATTTCGTGCTGAGCCAGCTCGGCCGGTGTCTTGGGCTTTCCATGCGCCTGGATATAACGTGGCGTTGCCACGGCGTGACGTCTGGTTTGGGCGAGATGCCTGGCGGTCATGCTTGAGTCGGGCAGTGTGCCCATGCGCAAGGCCACATCGATACCTTGCTCGACCAGATCGATATTCTGGTCGTCCATCCGCAGGTCGATCTGCAGATCCGGATGTGCGCTCAAAAAGGTATTGAGCCGCGGAACGATATACAACCTGGCAAACGTGACGGCCGCACTCACCCGCAACTTGCCGGACAAGCCTTTGCCCTTGCCGCGCGCGAGCAACTCGGCTTCATGCGCTTCCTCGATGGAACGCTTCGCCCGTTCGTAATAGTGCTGGCCGGCCTCGGTGGGCGTCAGGCCGCGCGTGGAGCGCAGGATCAGGCGTACGCCAAGCCGATCTTCAAGCTGGGCGACGGACTTGGAAACCGCCGGCTGGCCGACATTAAGCCGCCTTGCCGCAGCGGAAAACGAGCCTGTTTCCACCACACAGATAAAGGTTTCCATGACTGCAAATCGGTCCATAGTCCTCGTTCTCGCGTGGGTTGAAGGGCGTGGGGTGGAGGGCGACGTCACGACGTTGGTTGGCGTCTTTGTCGTTCAAAATAATGTAGCAGTGTCGGCGGCGCATGGCACAGAAAGATGAATGTCGTGCCGAAGGCCCATCGGCGTATCCCGCCCGCGCGGCCACTGCATCGCGCCATCGGCGTATCCGCTCCCGCGTAAATCACGCATCGGTCCGGGGCATTCCTCTCAAGAATATCCGTTAGTCGCCTCACCTATCTGGTGGGTTTTCTGTGTGTATTTATCTTTGACCTCGGCTTAGTCATCCCGTCCGCGCAGCCAAAGTTCCATCGATACGCGGCACTTATCCCAATCCAAGCGAGGTTAATCATGAGCAAGAAATTATCCGGCAAAGTGGCAGTCGTCACCGGCGGCAGTGCCGGCATCGGTCTGGCCACGGCCAAGCGTTTCGTCGAAGAGGGCGCCAAGGTCTTCATCACCGGTCGTCGTCAAAACGAGCTCGACAAGGCGGTAGCCGAAATACATGGCGACGTCACCGCGATCCAGGGCGACACCTCCAACCTTGACGACATCCAGCGCATTTACGAAGTCGTCGACAACGAGGCTGGCCACATTGACGTGTTGTTCGTCAACGCCGGCTTCTACGAATTCGGCAAGTTCGGCGAGATCTCCGAAGATCACTTCGACCGGACCTTCAACACCAACGTCAAAGGTCTGCTGTTTACCGTGCAGGAAGCGCTTCCGCTGCTGAGCAAGGAAGCGTCCGTGATCCTCAACGGCTCCATCGCATCGCTCAAGGGCCTTCCCTCGTTCTCGGTGTATGCGGCGACCAAGGCAGCGGTACGTTCGTTCGCGCGCAGCTGGATTCTCGATCTCAAGGGCACCGGCATCCGCGTCAACGTGTTGAGCCCGGGTCACACGGAAACGCCAGGCCTGGCCAACCTGTGGCAGGAAGGGACGCGTGAGCGTGTCGTTCCCACCGTTCCGCTGGCACGCATGGGCCAACCCGAGGATCTGGCGAAGGCCGCCGTATTCCTCGCCTCGGATGAAAGCAGTTACGTGACTGGCGTCGAGCTGTTTGTCGACGGCGGCGCTGCGCAGTACTGACCGACACCCAACGACTTGGAGTGACTCCCATGAATGCAGTAGCAAATGAAAAGACCGCGCCGTCGCCGCCCGTCGTCATGGGTGTGCCGCGCGAGACCTTGCCCGGCGAACGGCGCGTTGCCCTGACCCCGGCTGATATCAAGCGCCTGGGACCGGCCTTCGACATCATCGTCGAGGCCGGCGCCGGGTCGCTCGCTGGATTTCCCGATAACGACTACGTCCAGGCCGGCGCGCGCATCGCGGATGTGAGCGTGTTGCAGCGAGAAGCGAGTGTCATCGTGAGCGTCCGCGCTCCCGAATGGATCGCCCATATCAAGGAAGGCGGCGTCCTGATTTCACTCGGCGCACGCGATTTGTCGCTGGCCAAGGCGCTGGCGGAAACGTCGGTCGTCCATCTTGGACTTGAGCGGCTCCCGCGCATCACCCGCGCGCAGAGCATGGATGTGCTGTCCTCGCAGGCCAGCATTGCCGGTTATGCGGCAGTACTGGAAGGCGCCCGCCACTTGCCGGTCATCCTGCCCATGCTCACCACCGCAGCGGGCGTCATCAAGCCGGCGAATGTGATGGCGTTGGGCGCCGGCGTGGCGGGCTTGCAGGCCCTGGCGACGGCGCGCCGAATGGGCGCTCTCACGCATGGCTTCGATGTGCGCGAGTCCGCTCGCGAACAAGTAGAGAGTGTCGGCGCGAGCTTTGTCGCGCCGAACGTCTCGCTGGCCTCGGCGGAAACCAGCGGCGGCTATGCGCGCGAGCAGAGTTCGGATGAGCAGGCGCAACTGCGTCGCGCGCTGGCCGAGCATTTGCGCACGATGGATCTGATCGTCACCACCGCGCAGATTCCAGGCCGCCCCGCGCCACTGCTGATCGATGACGAAACCTTTGCCGCCCTGGCGCCGGGAACCGTCATCGTCGACATGGCGGCCGAATCCGGTGGCAACACGTCACGCACGCGGCCGGATGTGGAGGTCTCGTTCGGCGGCGTCACCGTCCTGGGCCCCACGCAGTTGCCAAGTCATGCGGCGGGCGATGCAAGCCGCATGTACGGCGGAAATATCCGCCATCTGCTGGAACACCTTGGCACCAAGGACGGTGCGCTCAAGCTCGACCCCTCCGATGCGATTACCTCAGCCCTGCTTGGTCTTCCGAAGCCAAGCGAAGTCACGACTGCTTAAGGAGACCACCATGTCCACCATGACCATCATCCAGATGTACGTGTTTGTACTCGCGGCGTTCACCGGGTTCCTGACCATCAGCCGCATCCCCCCACTGCTGCACACGCCGTTGATGGCAGCGACCAACGCCGTATCGGGCATTTCGCTGGTCGCCTCGCTGATCCTCGCCGGCGCGAAAGTTGGCGTACTGCCGACCGTGCTTGGCACGATCGCCGTGGCCTGTGCCATGACCAATGTCGTCGGTGGCTTCCTGATCACCGATCGCATGCTGGCGATGTTCAAACACGACACGAAGGGCGCTTCGCGCGCGAACAAGTCATGAACTACGTCATCGATATCACATACGCGGCCGCAGCCGGCTGGCTCTTCGTGGTCGGGGGCATCCTGATCAACATGCTGGCGGGCCTCAAACGAGTCACCACCTCGTCAATCACTTCCAACCCGGAGGGCGCCGAAGGCGCAAACAAGTCATGAACAGTCTGATCGAAACTGCTTATCTCGCTGCGTCGGTGATGTTCATCTTCGCCCTGCGCAGCCTCGGCCGCCCCGAAACCGCCCGGCGCGGCATGCATCTCGCCGCGGCAGGCATGGCGATCGCCATCGTTGCAACGCTGCTGCAGCAACGCATCGTTTCCTATGAATGGATCGCCGTGGGTTCGGCGATTGGAGCCATCGCCGGCTACCCGCTTGGCATGTGGGTGCCGATGACGGCGATGCCGCAACGCATTGCACTCAGCCATGCTTTCGGCGCCATGGCGGCAACCCTGGTAGGTGTCGGCGAGTATTGGCACAGCCTGCACACGGGCACGCTGCAGACCTTTCAAGTCGGCGCGCTGGGATTTGAAGTGCTGCTCGGCTCGCTGACCGTCACCGGAAGCCTGATGGCCTTCGGCAAATTGCAGGAAGTGCTGCCCGGACGCCCGATCACCTTTCGCGGGCAGAACGTGATGAACCTGAGCATTCTCGCCGCCGGTTTTGCAGCGCTGGTCTGGGTGATCGTGGCACCGACCGCCGAGAGTGCGTTCTTCGGTATGGTCGGCATCGGACTGGCCGTGGGCATCCTGATGGTGCTGCCGATCGGCGGTGCCGACATGCCGGTGGTGGTGTCCCTGCTCAACTCCTATGCGGGCCTGGCTTCCTGTGCCACGGGTTTCGCTACCGACAACAACATCCTCATCATCGTGGGTGCGTTGGACGGTGCCAGTGGCCTGATCCTGTCCATCATCATGAGCAAGGCGATGAACCGTTCGTTCGCCAATGTGCTGTTCGGCGCCTTTGGCTCGACACCGGAAGCCAGTGCTCAGTCGGCGGCGGGCGGTGAAATGTCCGCGGTGGCGCCGGATGATGCCGCGCTGCGCCTGGCGTTCGCCAAGCAGGTGGTGGTGGTTCCGGGCTATGGCCTGGCTGTCGCACAAGCCCAGCATCAGGCACGCGAATTGGGCGAGGAAATCGAGAAGCGCGGTGGTGAGGTGCGTTATGCGATTCACCCGGTCGCGGGCCGCATGCCTGGGCACATGAATGTGTTGCTGGCGGAAGCGGGCGTTCCCTACAACAAGCTCATCGAGATGGACGATATCAACGAGAAGTTCCCGGAAACCGATGTGGCCTTGGTGGTGGGCGCCAACGATGTGGTCAATCCGGCGGCACGTACCAACCCGGCTTCGCCCATCTACGGCATGCCGATCCTGAAGGTAAGCGATGCGAAGAGCACCATTGTGCTCAAGCGCGGACGCGGAACCGGCTTCTCCGGTGTGGAAAACGATTTGTTCTTCGCACCCAAGACGTCGATGTTGTTTGGTGATGCGAAGCAGTCGCTGACCAATCTGGTCACGGAAGTGAAAGCAGCCTGAGCGGCGTGATGGATCAGAGTGCTAGTCATTCCCGCGCAAGCGGGAATGACTGTTTGGAAAACGTGGAGAGGCATCAAGCGCAGGTGCGATGTCGAACAGCCATCGATGTCAGCGCGTGGTGTTACACGTACAGCAAGTATCATCAAAACCCTACATGACACCTGCAGCTGCACTTCGATAAAGTGGTGGGGTCATCAACGCACTTCGTGAAGTAGGAAGCGTTGATGACCCAGGCAGCAATGCTTGAAGGCGCGGATCGTGAGAGCTACCAACTCCCACGACCCGCTAAACCAAAACCAACAGAGAGAGTGTTGATAATGGCCTCCATTAATCATACGGCACGCGCGCACGCTTCGGTTCGCAACGAGCCTCGTACTAATTCCACCCGATCGATCGACGGCACGCTCTATCCGCTGAGTTTGGCGCGGGAACGGCGGCTGACCCACGTCCAGCGACTGGCCGGCACGGCCCTCGCCGCGACGGTGATCCAAGGGATGCTGCACACGCATCGTGCCTTCCAGAAAAACCATCAAAACGACGAAAAAAGCGGCCTTCTGCCGCTCGATCCGGCCCAGCTCAACGGCCTCAACGCCGCCCTCTACTTCCTGCGTCACTACGTCGACACGCTCCGCTCTGAGCAGGGTGGATAACCCGCGCGTGTCCGTATGACGGCCCTTTGCGGCACGCTGCCCCCACGGGGCGTGCCGCCTTTTTCAGAAATATTCGAAGATCGATGCCCATCGATGCTTCGCCATCGCGGCGGCCGTCGTTCATCCCACTACTGAAGCCAGCGATGGCGAATACATCGTGGCCGCGTCCAGGCGCCTGCGCGTTGGGGCCGCTGTCCGGGACTTCATCACTTGCAAGAGAGATCGCATGCCAACAAAACACACCTCGCCGTACACCAGCGAGCCGAACTACTGTCTCCCCGAATCCGCCATGGCCGAGCTGGGCCGGATTCGCCACGAATTGGACATGCTCGCCGAACTCATCCTGTGCGCCTGCTCATGCGATGAAAGCATGCACATGACCTCGTTGGCGTTTTCGCAGTACTTCCTGGAGATGTCCGTGGGCATCGCCGAAGCCATGGATGCGTGCGGCGTATCGGCCGATCACGTGGATCCGGTGAGCCGATCGCGTCATTAACAATGGAGTGATGCCATGAATCAAGCAAAGCGGGCGGGTTTGCCGGGCCCCGGCTATCTGCTGACGAGAGAAGGTCGTCGCCAGCTGGAAATGTTGCGCGATCAGTTTTACCTGATGGCCGAAATCGCCTTTGTCACCACGCAAAGCGAAAACGACGAGCCCTTGCAGATCACCCGCTCATTGCTCGGCATGTGTTACGAAAACCACGCCAGGCAGTTGCACGAGATCCTCGACGCCATCAAACCCACTTGATGTTTATCGCTTCGACCAAATTCCGTTGGGTTACGCTTCGCTAACCCAACCTACACCAGTCGCATGTGTTACCCATGTCTCCAAACGGTGTGTGATGCGTAGGTTGGGTTAGCTCCGCGTAACCCAACGATGTTTATCGCTTCGACCGAATTCCGTTGGGTTACGCTCCGCTAACCCAACCTACGCCAGTCGCATGTGTTACCCATGTCTCCGAACAGTGTGTGGTGCGTAGGTTGGGTTAGCCCCGCGTAACCCAACGATGTTCATCGCTCCGGCCGAATGCCGTTGGGTTACGCTTCGCTAACCCAACCTACACCGGTCGCATGTGTTACCCATGTCTCCGAACGGTGTGTGGTGCGTAGGTTGGGTTAGCCCCGCGTAACCCAACGATTCAACCTCAAAAACACAGGGATACCCCAATCCCGAACCCTGCCATTTTCCCCCGTCGGCCAGCACACCCATTCCACCCGGGAATGAATGTTATCCCCGCCCTCAATCTGCCGCCGCCGCAATCGGTTTGGCACAGTGACGCGCGCCGGGATGTCCGGTATCGACGATAAAAACCCATGCTCAATCTCTACACATTCGCGACACCCAACTCCATCAAGCCGGTGATCGCGCTGGAGGAACTCGGTGTTCCCTATCAGTTGAATTCGGTCAATGTGCGCGTCGGCGAGCAAAAGAAACCCGAGTTCCTGTCGTTGAACGCCAACGGCAAGGTCCCGGTGCTGGTCGACGATTCGATGCCGGGTGGCGATTTTGTTCTATCGGAGTCCGCGGCGATCTTGGTACATCTGGCGGAGCGTCACGGAAAGCTCCTGCCCGCCAACGGCCCGTTCCGTGCGCGCGTGTTCGAGCAATTGTTCTTCCACGCGTCGGGTCTGGGCCCGGCCTTTGGACAATCCGGATTCTTTCAAAAAACTGCGCAGGAGGTGCTTCCCCTGGCGATCAAGCGCTTTCATGACGAAGCCCTGCGTACCGCCAGGCTGTTAAACGACATCCTGCTGCGCAACGAATACGCCGCAGGCCCGGAGTACACGATCGCCGATATCGCGCATTTCGGATGGCTGTGGCGGCGTGCCTTTGCCAACGTCGAACTGGAAGACATGCCCGGGCTCGCACGCTGGTACGCGCAGATGCTGCAACGCCCGGCGGTGGCGCGTTCGATCAGCATCGTCGAGGCACTCATTCCTGCATAACGCTTTGCCCTGATACGCCGAGCGAGGCGATGCCAGCAGCTGGCATGCCGGCAAAGAATAAAGCCTATGCTGCCGTGCCCACTTCTTGGCGCAGCAGCGCGGAACCACACTTGGTCACAGCTGCAGCAATCGCGTCGCAGCACATTCCAACTACTTTGAGGATCACATCATGTCCAAGCTAAATGGCAAGGTTGCAGTCATCACCGGCGGCAGCAGCGGTATCGGTCTGGAGACGGCGAAGCTGTTCGTCGAGGAGGGCGCCCATGTATTCATCACCGGACGCCGCCAGTCCGAACTCGACAAGGCCAAGGCCTACATCGGCAAGAACGTCACCACGGTGCAGGGCGACGTGGCATCCCTGGAAGATCTGGACCGCCTGTACAAGACCGTCAAGGACACCAAGGGCCAGGTCGACATCGTGTTCGCCAATGCCGGCTTCGTCGAACACCAGACCATCGACGTCGTCACGCCGGAACACTTCGACAAGACCTTCAACATCAACGTGCGCGGTCTGCTCTTCTCGGTGCAGAAGGCGTTGCCGCTGATGAAGAGCGGCGGGGCGATCGTCCTGAACTCGTCCATCGTGTCGGTGAAGGGTCTTGCCGCACACGGCGTCTACGGTGCCGCCAAGGCTGCCGTCCGCTCGTTTGCGCGTACGTGGACGACTGAGTTGAAGGATCGCGGCATCCGCGTCAACGTCCTGAGCCCCGGCGCTACCGATACGCCGATCATCGACGGTCAGTTCACCTCCAAGGAGCAGTCCGACTCGGCGAAGGATGCGTTTGCCGCCGCTACCCCGATGGGCCGCATTGGCCGTCCGGAAGAGCTGGCGAAGGCTGCGCTGTTCCTGGCTTCGGACGACAGCAGCTACATCACCGGCATCGACCTGCAGGTCGACGGCGGCCTCGTCCAGGTTTGATCGGGCGATAGCAAGCCGGGGCCATCTGCACGGCGCGGTTGTGCAGATGGCCCAACGGGTTCCACCACGCAAACATACACAGGCGCAGCAAGATCCTTTTAACGGCTTGACTTCGCTTGGCGCGCAAAATCAACCGTTGACGCACCGACCATCGTCGTCATGGATGAAGGGCAGGGCGATCGGCAACCATTTGCCGGTTCGCCGCATGCCGGCGGAACGGGCCGCTTAAGCGTGATGCTGGCGAAACCGGCAGCGAAGACCTGAGGTCGTCATGACAGTGTTCAATGCGGGCTATCACCGGGTGTTTCTCAACGAAGGCATCAGCCTCGGCATCATGACGCCCATTGCACGCGCACTCGACGCACCCGCCGACATGCAACAGGAACACGCATTGGCGGCACGCGCCGATCGTCTGGGCTTCGCCGCACTCTGGACCCGGGACGTGCCGCTGATCTTGCCGCAAGGTAGCGACAACGAAGCCGCCGTGCTGGACGATCCGTTTGTCTGGCTCAGCGGTTTGGCCGCCGCAACCAAGACGATTGCCCTGGGCACGGCAGCGCTGGTGCTTCCAGTCCGACATCCACTCCACGTCGCCAAACTTGCGCTGTCGATGGATCGACTGAGTGGCGGCCGTTTCTTGCTGGGCATGGGCTCGGGCGATCGACCGGCAGAATTTGCCGCGTTCGGCGTCGATGTCGAGGAACGCGGACGACAGTTCCGCGAGGCCTGGCCTATCGTGCGCGCCGCCTTGATGACCAAGGCCGCCGACCGCGAACCGTTGTTGCAGGCGACAGCTGGCGTAGATGTACTCGCACCACCGCCGGCGCGCATACCCATGCTGGTGGTGGGGACGAGTCGCCAGACCTTGCAATGGATCGCCTCCCACTCGGAAGCATGGGCCACCTATCACCGCGAAGAAGATCGCCAGGAAGGACGCATCAACCTATGGAAAGCCGCGCTGCGGACCGCGTCGCCCGGTGAATACAAGCCCTTCGTGCAATCGCTGCAATTGGTTCTGCTCAAAGATCCCGATGCGGTTCCGGAGCCGATTGAGCTGGGCATGCGCACGGGGCGGCACGGATTGCTTGCGTATCTGCAACGCCTCGCCAGCATGGGCGTCAGGCATACGATCCTCAACCTGTCGCGGGGCGATAGGCCCATGGCGGAGGTCATCGATGAAATTGGTGAACACGTGTTGCCGGTGTTGAATGCCAGCGCCTGACGCCACGCGAATGCGTCTATGGCGTTAGTGCCACTGCTAACTATACGGCTGCTCAATTACGACTAGGCCCTGCGGGGTCAGCTGCGCCGAAACCAAACAACACAGCATTGGCGATCCCGATTCGGGCAGACAATCCGATCGACATTAGTTATGGGTCGCCAGTTGCATCTGCCAGCGAATTTGGCGATGTGGGAGGTTTTGCCGAATTTCCGAACCTCACATTTGGGCTCGACGTAGTGCTAGATTCTTTAAGCCAATACACTCTCGCCTACTATTCGGTATCACAATTAATCAAACTTGGTCGTCCAACAGCTCTGCAGCTCTGTCAAACACACTCTTCGGCCTCGATATGTCTTCGCGACAGCTTCGGCTACAAAATTAGTAGATCTAACAACAGCTCAAGATTTACAAATAATAGCCGCATTTGCATGGCAGGAAGGTTTTAAACCAACAGGGTGCTAATCCATGGGAGGTGCTACGTGAATACGGACGTAAAGAGATTTTGGACAGCGCTTGCTGGCGTTGCCTGCGCGGCGATGTATCTCAACGCTTCCGCCGCCTCCTGCCTGCAGGGCAAGGATGAAGTGCAACACTACATGAGTTACTTCAAGAGCCATCTACAAGCGAGCAACCCTGTTGAAACCAATAATGAACTTCTTTTAGCTCAAGAAATCTTGTCTGGGCGCACAGCGGACGTAAAGGAGGTCATGAGTAAAGGAGTTCTAAATCCCAATACCACTTTTTATTTAGGGTCAGATAAGAAGATGTCGCTGCTGGGCCTTGCGCTTGTGGGCTGCCAAAGCGACATCGCAAAAGCCTTGGTTAATGAAGGTGCTGACGTTAATGGCTCCCCAGATTTCCGTCCGCTCGCTATCGCTGCCGGAAACGGAAACTCCATCATGGCTACTTTTCTCCTGCAACATGGTGCGCTCATAGACGCTGTTGACTCGTTGGGACGCACACCTTTGGAAGTAGCAGTGCGTCAACGTCAACTTTCAACCGTGAAATTACTCATCTCTCAAGATCCCCAACTGAATCGTAAATTGGTTGGAGGGCACACACTTCTCGATTTGGTCGCACCTTCGGAAGACCCCGGCGATCTGGCCATTGCTAACGAGCTCCGGGCCCATGGTGTGAAGAGCGGCAACCAAGCGAATACCAATTGAACAAAAAAGGCGATCCATCAACACAGTTCGGCATGGCGACGACTGTCTTGGGGCATGTGCGACTAAATGGCAACAACCAAATAAAAACCCCCTGAACGTTCAGGGGGGTATGGATCCAACGCCGTTGCATGAGGGCGAGCATGACGCTCGCCCCATAGTCATCAGTGACCGGCGCTCTGGCCACCGTCAACGTGCAGGATCTCGCCGGTGACGAAGCCGGCGGATTCCAGGAACAGCACGGCTTCAACGATGTCGCTCATCTCGCCCATGCGACCGACTGGATGCAGGCCGGCCAGCGCACCGTGGGTTTCCGGCGCATGCATCGGGCTCTTGATGATGCCCGAAACCTCAGGGTCAGAACACTTTTCCTGAAACCTCAGGGTCAGAACACTTTTCCTACAAGCAGTCACGGTGTCCGCCGCCTTACGCCCCACAACGGAACCGGTAAAGCTGCCTCATTCCCCTATCGGCACCCCCATCATGCCACGCCAACCTCGTCTTGATCTGGCAGGCCTCCCGCAACACGTGGTTCAACGTGGAAACAACCGGCATCCTTGTTTTCTTCGCGAACAGGATTATCGCTGCTATCTACAGCTTTTGCGCGAAGCCGCTAAACAAGAAAGCTGCCTAATCCATGCCTATGTATTGATGACCAACCACGTGCATCTACTCATCACTCCGACAGCCAAGAGTGCGCTATCTCGATGCATGCAAGCGCTAGGACGACGATACGTTACCTACTTCAATAGAACCTACCACCGTACCGGCACATTATGGGAAGGTCGATACAAGGCTGGGCTGGTCGATAACCAGACGTATCTACTGACATGCCACCGATATATCGAGTTGAACCCAGTGAGAGCCGCCATGGTTGCCAGTCCAGAGGATTACCCATGGAGCAGCTTCCACGCTAACGCTTTGGGCGCGAGCGACCCATTGATACATCCCCACAGCGAATACCTGGCTCTCGACGCCGACGCCACGCAAAGGCTGGAAGCCTATCGAGAGTTATTCAAAACCGCTCTCAGCGATGACCAACTACTTGATATCCGCTCACACCTTCAACAACAGCGAGCATTGGGAACCCACCGTTTTCAAGCTGCTATTGAGGCCGAGCTGGGGCGCGTTGCGAAAATCCGCCCTCGCGGCCGTCCTAGAAAAGTGTTCTGACCCCTTTGTTGCGACAGGATGGTCAGCGTCCGCAACATGCAGCGGACGCTGGCCCCGGTTTCGGCAGCCAGCGCCGCGATGGAGGCCAGCTAGGTCGCGGCGATCGTGCGGAGCAAGGTGCGGTTTTCATCACTTAGCACGCCGGCCGCCGCCTTCATCGACGTGAACCAGATTTTGGGGTCGCTTGCCTTGGGCCTATAGTCACTACGTGCAATCGCCAGCACACGTTCGCGCAGCTTGGCTTGCGGCATCACGCCGATCGCGATGGTTTTCGAGGCTCTCATGAGCGTATCGCCTCACTTCATCATGGCTTGCCAAACACAAAACGGAACCTGAAACCGTTATCTGTCACGCCCCTTAAACGCGTTGTCATCGCCTCAATCTTTGTTCGATTTCGGTGACCCGCGGTGAACCTCATAGGAGACATCACCTTTCTTCAATATAAGCGATGGCGCCTCTCCACCCCTTGACGCAAACTCGATCGCTTTTTCCCACACCTCGACAATTGCGGCATCACAAGGATCTCCATTCAACACTGACATCTTTTTTATCAGACTACCAACATCCCTTTGATTGGCCTGATACATCTGATTCAAGAAGTTAGACATCGCTGCGTAAGCCTGTTGTTCCGTTAATGTGCCTTGACCTACATCGATGCCATTAGCAGAACGCTTAACCGACTCTTCCCAATCTTCTAAAAGAGCCTCGTCAGCAGGAATGCCATCAATTAACGACATACTTCCAAGCAAAGGCCCAAGCTCTTTCCAGCCAAACTTGCTGTGCATCATGTCTAAAAAATAGAACATCGCTGCGTAAGCATGCTTATTTGTCATGTTGTACATAAGTCACCCAAAAATTTTATGGCCTCACGAGACCACGCCCAGGAACGAAATTCCACGGAACTTGATTTACACCACCATTTTGGATGGTGCCATTTTGCGTAGTAGTCCACGCCTGCGTTCCG
The DNA here is from genome assembly GCF_016904955.1 of Dyella flava. Taxonomy (GTDB): domain Bacteria; phylum Pseudomonadota; class Gammaproteobacteria; order Xanthomonadales; family Rhodanobacteraceae; genus Dyella_B; species Dyella_B flava. The sequence goes on from NZ_JADIKE010000032.1 coordinate 124,853, forward strand.
TCAGGTAGCGTCTGTGCACTCCACGTATTGCCATTGCCGTCTGTGCCGAGTTCGTAATCAGGATTGTTCGCCGTCTCCAAGAGAAGCTGTTGATTGTCCAGTGTATTAGGAATATGCCCACCACTATCCCGAAAAATATGGCCCAACTGGGAAGGATCAGAGGGCAACTCATTCCTATAGCACTGTCCTTGCTTCGCCTCTTGTTGCTCCGTCGAATCAGGCGGACTCATGGCCTCATTCGCACCAAGCTGCCTTGGAAAAACGGTCTCCATCCCTTCCTCCCCCTCTTCACCCGGAGGAGGAAACAGACCCATTGGATCATTATGCAAAAGTGGATTGTTCAGGCCGTAGATGTACAGACCGATACCACCCAACTGACCGATCGGATCGGGCTGATCGTAGCCGCCACGACCGGCGTCGTAGTAGCGATTGAGGTTGTAAAACTGCCCCGTCTCCGCATCGAAGTACTGCCCGGGGAAACCCAGGTTGTACACATAACCGTTGGACGTCGGCGCAACCTCGTTCCACGGATTGCCCTGGTATGGACGCTGCCAGATGGTGTTGCCATTGACGTCAGCGATGGCTCTGGCCGTGCCGAGTTGATCCGCCGTCACGTAGCTAATCGTGCTTACGCCATTCACCGTATCGATATTGGCCACCGGGATGCCACCCATCCAGATGTAGTCACGGTTCGTCGCACCATATTCACCGAGCAATTGACCGGCTTCGTTGTAGTCGTAGCGTTCCATCGCCGCGCCGGTGACCTTCTGGATACGCTCCCCGAGGGCGTCGTAAAGGTACGTAGCGATCGTGCTGCCACCTAACTGCGCGACGGTCATGCGGTTACGGTCGTTGTAGCCGAAGCCGTAAGTGCTACCGGCCTGGGTCATCGCCGTGGTGTTGCCGTCGGCGTCCACGCTGAAAGCGTTGTTGCCGACGGCATTGAGTTGGTGCGTGTTCGCGTTGTACGTGTACGTACCCGCATCCAAGCCGGAGCCCGTCTTCGTCAGGCGGTCGCCCGTGGGGTTGTACGTGACGCTTTCGAGGACTGAACCGTTGGCTTCGGTGACGCTCAGCAAGCGGTACAGCGGATCGTACGCATAGGTTTCAATTGCCGGGTTCGCACCGGGCGCACTGCCGATCGCCGTGATGTCGCCCATCGCATCACGGGCAACGTGCAGATTGAATACTGGGCTTGTGAGGTCCGTGAGCCGGTAGTTCGCATCGTAACTTCGAACGATGACCTGCCCATTGCCCAGCGTGTAGCCGCTCACCGGCCCGAAGGGCTGGTAGGTGAAGGTACTGGCGACGGTACTCGCGGTGCCGCCCGCTGGCGTCGCGCTGATGCTTTGGATGCGCCCGTCGCCGTCGCGGGTGTAGCTGACCATCGAGCCATCGGCATACACGACACCGCTGAGTCGTCCTGCTGTGGTGTAGCTGTATCCGCGCGTGTCGGTGGCCGTCGCCGTAATGGTCTGCCTTTGGATCACCCGGCCGAAGGCGTCGTGGCAAAACACCGTGGTGACGCTGTTTTCGACGATGCGGGTCAGCCGTCCGATCGGATCGCTGGTGCTGCACCCCGTGATGCTGTTGCCCTCGTCGTAGGTGTAGGTGATGTTCTGCGTGCTATCCGGATAGCTGGTGCTGGTGAGACGGTTTTGGGCATCGTACGTGTTCGTCGCGGTGATGCCCTTGGCATCGGTGCGAGTCAGCACATTGCCGGCCGCATCAAAGGTGCGACTGGTCGCATCGGTATCCGGGCTGCTCTGACCGGTAGCGTCTGACAGGCCATCGTATTGATACGTCGTGCTGAGATTGCTCGGATCGGTGACCTGCGTCAGGCGATCCAGACTGTCGTATTGATACCCGGTCGTGGTGTTCTGCGTGGCCGGATCGGAGCCGTTGTAGTTGTCGATGGTCTGCACCAGGCGGTTCAACGCGTCATAACCCAGCTGGCGCTGGATGCCCAAGCCATCGCTACTCTGGATCAGGTTACCGTTGGCGTCGTAGCTGCCAGTGGCGCTGGCGTTGAAGACGGTGTTGCTGAGGCCGTCGACCACGGTGGTGAGCTGGCCCAGGGTGTTGAAGGTGCGGGCGAGGCTTTTGTGCAGGGTGCCGCTTGAGTCGTAGATCTGTTCGGCGGTTTTATCGCCAGCGGCATCGAGGGTGTACTGGATATAGTTGCCCAGCGCATCGGTGATGCTGATCAGGCGGTGAGCCGTGTCGTAGCCGTAGGTGGTGGTGACGCCATCCGGGTCGGTGATGGTTTGCACGGCACCGTAGGCGGTGTAGGTGAAGCTGGTTTGTGCACCGCCGACCGTGCGCGTGGCCAGCCAGCCGCGCGGGGTGTAGGTCAGGTCGGTGTTGACGCCGTTGGCGTCGGTGATGCGTGTGGGACGGCCATCGGCGTCGTAGGAGGCGATGGTGGTGACGTGGCCGAGGGCGTCGGTGATCTGGTAGAGATCGCCGGGCTGGTAGCAGGCCGCGCCGGGCGTGCCGCAGTTGGTGGTACTGCTGCTGGTGTAGTAGCTGTAGCTCGTCGTCTGGGTGAGGTCAGTGCGTGGGCCGGTGGCGGTGAGCATCAGGCCGACCAACGGGCAGCCGGTGCCGACGGTGGTGCAGTAGGTGTAGGTCGAGCGGCGTACGCCGGCGGGAACGGTGCCGGTGTTGCTACAGCTATAACCGCTATCAGCACCGTTGGTCGGGTCGATGTCGCAGCGGGCCAGGACTTGGCCGAGGGTGTTGTAGACCCATTGGGTGGAACTGATGAGGGTGCCGCTGGCGTTGCTGACGGTGCGGGTCAACGGGACGCGCAGGGTGGTGTTCCAGGTGAGGTTGGTGGTGCGTTGGCTGGTCGAACCTTGCGCGTCGATCTGCTGGGTCAGAAGGCCAATGCTGTTGTAGGTGGGGGTCGTGACATTACCGTTGAAGTCTGTATAAGAAGATGGGTAGCCGTTCGAATCATACTTGCGGCTTGCCCATGGCTGATTGCACTCATTTCCACAGGATTGACTGATGGTGCCCACCCGAGCAACCCCCGGTCCTGCAGTCACAATCCCCATGGAGACCGTGGCACCTAACGGATACTGTACGGTCGACGATGCGCTGTTGTTGCTAGCATTTGTACCGTAGGGGTAGCTAATGCTTGTCGTGCCAATATTTCCGGCGAAGCTTGATGACGTAGCCAAGCCAGCACTGTTGTACGTCGTGCTTTCATAACGGCCCCCCGCTTCGTCGATGATCCCAGTCATCGCGTTTGGAAGACTAGCTCCACCTGTCAACGCTGATTCGTTATATACGTACTGGCGCGTGTTTCCGTCAGGATACTGCACAGATAATAGGTTGCCATTGCTATCGTACGCGTAAAGTAGTATGCCACCGTCCGGGAGTGTGACCTGACTTAACTGACCAGCGCTGTTGTAGTTGAAGTTTAGTTCTCGCCCATTGGGATCGGTCACTGTCAGCAGGAGTCCTGGACTCGAAGCGATGGTTGCTGGCGTGGATGTGGTGCTATAAGTCAGTGTGATGCCTTGGCCAGTGTCATCGGCAACCGAAAGCAGAAGACCGCTGGAGGCATCATAGGTTTCGAACTGATGAAGTGCTGCTATAAAGACGGTATAGCTCGTAACGGTGCCTTGAGCATTGGTGTTCGCGGTTAGCACATCCGAAATGTTCGAGGGGGCTGTCCAGACGCCGTTCGAGTTGGTGAATGTTTCCTCTTTACCATCCGGACGGTACATCCGAATGATCGTCATCGGAGTGCCTAGAAATTCAAGTGACCGATCAAAGCTATGGCGCCATTGCGTACCCATGGCGGTTGACTCCACGGCATTCGAACTGTTGTAGAAGCGTCGAAAAGTCAGCCACGGACTGCCGAGGTAGTCGTCATCCTGCAGGAATCTGTTGCCTGTTGAGACATTAATCGGATCCCCCACCATGGGCGCACCTTGTGTATCCGGACATGATGGCCCGGAGGTTGCGCCATTACCACCAGTGCCGCTGCCACTACCACCTCCGTTGGTTCCTTCTCCACCATCACAACCTGCGGCATTACCTAAATTCATACCGGGGTCGTAACTGTAAATGGTTGCTCGTAGAGTAATGCGATCCCAAGTAGGTGTTGTGGTGCACCAGGCTTGTTCGCCTGCCGGTTGCTGGTAGGTCTCGCCCGTTGCATAAGGGCCCACATCCAAAGTCTTCGCCACCCATAGATAAGTTGTGTCATTGTCGTAGTCGAAGTCATTTAATGGCGGATCCATCATTTGTACGCCGCCAAGCTGGCAGATTGTTGCTGGAATAGTGTTGGCATTAATACCCTCCGCCATTTCAGACACATCGCACGCTGCCGCTTGGGTGAGCGTCGGGAATGGCTCACCAGGCGAAGGTGAATTGGGAAGAGAACAAGCACCGTAATACGGAGCTCCCCACCCTGTGTAGAACGGCTCAGATTGCGCACGAGCATTGCCAGCGCAAATGATGCTAAACGTGCATATGCACAACATCAGTTCTAAACGTTGAATCAAATCCATTGACTACCTCCAAAATACTTAAGAGAGATCCCTCGCTTGTGCCGGGGTGGCAGTAACAGCTTGATGTTTACAGGTGCATCAGTGGACGTAGAGTTCGCGAATGTATGGCTATGGACTCGGTGGCGCGATTTCCGCTTTTGAAAGTGTCAGATCGGCGTCGATGTATACGCGCTAGCTCTTGACTCTCCACTGCAAAAAGGTCCCCTTCGACAGCCTCCCCAGCTGTGAAAGCCACCGGCACACTGGCACCCCGGATCACCGAGATTTTTTCCTGGACCGTAGGAGTAGCCCGTTTCTTCGACCCGTGCGTCTTGAGTGTTGTTACAGGTCGATGTGGCCTCGTAGGGCCAATAATTTGGCCCATACACATCAGGCGATAACGTATAGGAGCAGTTGCTAACGCCAAGGCAATAATAGCTATCAGCGTAATACGCGGCTTTAATTGCGGCATCGGGTGTGCTTTGAGCGGGTGTATCTTCTGGCTGCCCGCACTGAAGGTTCGTGAAGCCGAAATAAGGCGGCCCGTAATTGGGGGAAACCTCAAAGGTTGTTTGGGCCTGCGACATCCCGATCGCGCCTGTAACCAGACCCAACACCACCATCGCAAAGCATAAGAAACACATACAGTTCCCCTTACTTCGCGTCACAAGACGCGTCCATGTGACTCGGCTTGCCCCCGCTACGAAGGCAGCGGCGCCAATTGAGCGCTTGGAAGTGTCACTGATCTGTGAAGCCAGGCTCACGATTTATGTAGGTGGATTGCCTGAAGTTCTGTAGGGTTTTTCTGATATGGAGTGCAAGTAATTGTGCGATTTTCAGGCCGAACGAGAATTTAAGTGAAGATCACTCTGTAACTCTCGGATGTCTATTAGCCATGTCCTCGCACACCTGTCCACCATGTGCCCGGTCCACACAGATCGCCGAAGCGTAGCTTCCGTCCAAGCGTCTAAGTTTGGGACGCCAGCTACCAAATGGCGCAATCTAATAAAAAAACCCCGAAAATTCAGGGGGTTTTTTAGGGGGCAACGTCGTTGCATCAGGGCGAGCATGGCGCTCGCCCCCATGCTCATCAGTGACCGGCGCTCTGGCCACCATCGACGTGCAGGATCTCGCCGGTGACGAAACCGGCGGATTCCAGGAACAGCACGGCGTCGACGATGTCGCTCATCTCACCCATGCGACCGACCGGATGCAGACCAGCCAGTGCACCGTGGGTTTCCGGCGCATGCATCGGGCTCTTGATGATGCCCGGCGCCACGGCGTTCACGCGGATGTTGCGCTTGGCATATTCGATCGCCAGCGACTTGGTGGCGGAGTTGATGCCACCCTTGGTCAGCGAAGCCAGCACGGACGGCACGCCGTCGATGGCGGATTCGGCCAGCGTGGTGGTGATGTTGACGACGTTGCCGCTGCCCTGCTTTTCCATCTCGGCGATGGCGAGCTGCGAGATGTTGTAGAAGCCGGCGACATTCACCGACAGGATGCTTGCGTAATCTTCCGCGGTGTAGGCCGTGAACGGCTTGGCGATGAAGATGCCGGCGTTGTTTACCAGCGAGTCGATGCGACCGAAGCGCGCGAGGGCTTCCTTGACGACGCGCTCGGCCACGGCGCGGTCACCGATGTCGCCGGCGATGGCCAGCACGTCCGGATCGTTGGACTGCTTGATGGAACGCGAGTTGGCGACGACGCGATAGTCGCGGTCACGATAGGCCTTGACGAGGGCGGCGCCGATACCCTGCGAGGCACCGGTGATGATGACGACTTTACGTGGGCTGTTCATGATGTGTATCTCTCAAAAAGTTAGGGGATGAAAAAGTTAATGGGGGCCAGCGGGATGCTGATCGGGCCGGCGGCGCCGATGGACGTAATTTAGGCGTGCATCGTGGCGATGCGAATCCCTGCTAATCGGCAGACACTCTTCCGATTTTCGGTGGAATCAATGTTTTTGCCTTGTTTTTTTGCCTGTTTTGCCAGACACGCGAATGCCGCGCGCAGGCACGGCAGCGTGACATCGACGAACGCACTGACATTGAGTACGGAAAGGATGCACCAAGAAAATGGGCGTTATTGCTCGGTGAGTGCGATGCGCAGCAAGCCTTGCGTGGCTTCCGCAATGACTTCTCTCACGTGGCTCGACGCGCGCTGCGACTGACGCTTTCGATCAGGACAGAGACAAGCTTGCGCAACGGTTCGCTGATGCGACCGTTGCGTAGTTAAACATGATGTGTCGCGGCACTTATGAAAGCGTCGATGAAGCGTCGGTAGAACGGCTGAGAGGTTCGAAGGCGTCGATTTCATCGTTCAATGCAGCGAGCTGTTTGCGCACGATGGACAGCGCATCGTCGCCGAGCAGCAGATGCACGGGCGGATTTTCCATATCGACCAGTTCCAGCAGCGCCTGCGCGGCGAGCGCGGGGTCACCAGCCTGCTTGCCGCTCTTGTCGTGGCGCGCCTTTCTGATCGGATCGAACAGCGGGTCGTAGTCGGCAATGGAGCGTTCGCTGCGAATCATCGAACGGCCGGCCCAGTCGGTGCGGAAGGAGCCGGGCGCCAGGGAGGTCACCTTGACGCCGAACGGTGCGACTTCCTTGGCCAGCACACCCGAGATACCTTCGACTGCGAACTTGCTGCCCGCGTAATACGCGATACCGGCCAGCGGCGTGTAACCGGCCATCGAGGAAAGGTTGATGATGTGCCCGGAGCGGCGCTCGCGCATGCCCGGCAGCACGGCCTTGATCATGGCGACGCTACCGAAGACATTGACGTCGAACTGGTGGCGCATGGCCTCCAGCGGCGACTCTTCGAGGATGCCTTCGTGGCCGTAGCCGGCGTTGTTGACCAGTACATCGATCCGCCCGAATTTGGCAAGGATCGAGGCGACCTTGCCCTCGATGGCATCAAAGTTGGTGACATCGAGCAACACGGCGAGCGTACGCAGTGGATCGATCGCTTCGAACGCCGCGATATCGCTCTCACGGCGCACCGTTCCCACCACGGTATGGCCGGCACGGGCCGCCGCTTGAGCAAAAGCGCGGCCGAAGCCGCTGCTTACGCCGGTTATCAGGAAGACTTTGTTGCCGCTGTGCTTCATGTTGGTCACGCAAGGCTATGGACAGCGTAGAAAAAGCTCAGGCCGCCGGGATGAAGATGAATTCAATGCGCAGGCCGCTGGGCTCACGCACCATGAAATGCATGCGAGGTCCCCCGGCGGCCGGCTCCGGCGCGAACTCGACGACCACACCGGGCCACGCCGCCACGCGCGCAAACAGGTCTTCCAACTCGGCCAGGCTGGCCACCTTGAGTGCCAGGTGATGCAGTCCCGCGTTTTTTCTGCGATCGAATTCCACGTAGCCACTGGATTTGTCGACTTGCCACAGGGTCAACCGAACGTGTGCATCGGCTACGAATACCGCCGGATAGTCCGGCCGCCCGCCTACCACCTTCCAGCCCAGGCATTCGACAAAGAAGCGGCGCGCCAGCTCCAGATCGCTCACCGCGAGCCCAACGTGGTCGATGCCGATTGTCAAAGCGTTCTGATCTTGCATGGGGATGTTCCTGGTGACCTGATGATCGATGTGGAGGGCAGGCTAAGCGATGCCGGTAGCGCTGCGAATCCCCGCCAGGCGGCAGACACTCTTCCACGTTGCGGTTGAATATCCCGTTGCGGCCGTCGTGATGGGCAGGGGGTGACGGGGCGTGGCGGACCCCCGGCAAGCGTTGAATAAAAGGGGCGTCGCAGAAATTTTTCCGCATTGCAAAAAAATGATTATCGAAACTGCCTATTCGCGCGCCGGCCGAACCGGCGTACATTTGTCTCACTCAGGCTGCACAGGCCACCCCCGGGCTTTCCCTCCATCCTGCCCTTATCCCTTTTTCGTCACCGAAAACGTTCCGAAATGAACGTAGGGAGTGCTGCTGATGACCACGAACCGCTTCAGGCTACATCCCATCCAATGGCTGCTGCTGGTGCCCTTCCTGGGCTTGCTGGATGTGTCCTTCTACAACCTGGACGAACCACTGCTGCTCGGATTCCCGTTTTTCTACTGGTACCAGCTGCTATGGGTGCCGATCACGGTGTTGCTGATGTGGGTGGTCTACCGGAGTACTCCTCATGACGACTAAGCCCGACTATGTGGCGATCGGTATTTTCGTCGCGTTCTTCCTGCTGGTCGTCGTGCTGGGCTTCTGGGCGTCTCGCTGGAAGCGGTCGTCCGAGGCGACGAATCTCGACGAATGGGGGCTGGGCGGGCGCCGTTTCGGGGTGTGGATCACCTGGTTCCTGGTCGGCGGCGACTTCTATACCGCCTATACCATCATCGCGGTGCCGGCGCTGGTGTATGCGGTGGGTGCGTACGGCTTCTTTGCGCTGCCTTACACCATCATCGTGTATCCGTTCGTTTTCTTGATCATGCCGTTGCTGTGGAAGACCGCCAAGCAACAAGGTCATGTCACCGCGGCGGACGTGGTGTACGGGTATTACGGTTCGCGGGCACTGGAACTGGCGGTTGCGCTCACCGCAGTGGTGGCGACGATGCCCTACATCGCGCTGCAGCTGGTCGGCATGATCACCGTGCTCGGCGCGCTGGGTCTGCGCGGTGAAGTTCCGCTGATCATCGCGTTCCTGGTGCTTGCGGTCTATTCGTATTCATCGGGTTTGCGCGGCCCGGCGTTGATTGCGGTGCTCAAGGACGTGATGGTCTACATCGCCGTGATTGCGGCCGTTGCGGTGATACCCGGCAAGCTCGGCGGTTACGGTGCGGTGTTTGCCGCCGCCGAGCAGGCCTTCAAGGCGAAGGCCGCCGGCGGCATTCTGCTCAAGCCCAGTGAATTCGTGCCGTACGCCTCGCTGGCACTGGGTTCCGCGCTGGCCGCTTTCATGTACCCGCATACGCTCACCGGTGTCTTTGCCAGCAAGAGTGCCAACACCGTACGACACAATGCCATGCTGTTGCCGGCGTACACCTTGTTGCTGGGCCTGCTCGCGCTGCTGGGCTACATGGGGCATGCCGCGCACCTCAGCATCACCAACAACAACGATGTGGTGCCGGCCTTGTTCAAGGCGCTGTTCCCGAGCTGGTTTGCCGGCTTCACCTTCGCGGCCATCGGTATCGGTGCACTGGTGCCGGCGGCGGTGATGAGCATCGGTGCGGCCAACGTATTCACGCGCAACTTCTGGAAAACCTACGTCAATCCGTCCGTTTCGCCGGAAGCGGAGGCCGGCGTGGCGAAGATCGCATCGCTGGTGGTGCAAGTGGGTGCGCTGCTCGCGATCCTCTACTTGCCGATACAGTTCGCGCTGCAGCTGCAACTGCTGGGCGGTTTATGGATCTTGCAGACGCTGCCGGCGGTGGTGTTCGGTTTGTTCATGCAGCGCCTGAAAGCCTCTTCGCTGCTTGCCGGTCTGATTGCCGGCCTGGCCAGCGGCACGTGGTTCATCTGGTCGGATGGATTGAAGCCGATTCACCATGTCGCCCTGGGTACGTTCTCGGTGTCGCTGTATACCGGCCTGCTGGCGCTGGTCATCAACCTGGTGGTGCTGGGCATCGTGCATCTGGCTACCAGCTTTGGGGCGAATCGCTCGGATGTGTCAGGTTCGCTGCCGACGCGGGAGTGAAGGCACATAGGCGCGTATAAAAAAGCCTGCATGCATGCAGGCTTTTTTTTTGGAGCCAAGACAGCGTTGCGATGGCTGTCGGTTGCGGCGGCATGCGCTTTACATGCGTGGTGCCTGCCATGGCTTATCGTTGCTGGCCATCCGGTCGACGAATTGCTCCAGCGATAAACCGAGGCAGTTCATGGCATCAAGCTGGGTCTGGTCGATCCGTTCGCCCAGGGAAGTGAGCAGCCGGCGCGCCGATTCCCGGCCTGCCTGCGTAAGCGCCAGTACGATCTGTCTTCGATCCGAGGGGGACCGATGCCGGCGTACCAGCCTGCGGTCGGTGAGTTCATCCAACAGTCTCGTCAAGTGAGCAGGAGCGATGCCGGTGGTGGACTTCACATCGAGCTGCTTGCTGGACGACTCGCATGCCAGGTGAGCCAGGACCGCCCAATGAAGCAGCGTCAGATCGTCGGTTCCGGAAGCCGCATGCACGGTTTTCTCCAGTGCATTGGTTGCGTTTCTCAGCTCCCGGCCGAGCCTGGCCATGGTGAGGATGCCTTTGCACGCGTCTTGCAGTGCTGTGCCGGCCGGCGCGTGCGAGGCACCCGGTGGATGAAGTGTTTGCCCATCGGGTTCATGGTAGGAACGGTTTTTCATCGGTCGCTGCTCCTGCCTTCAACTACGCGTGTGATGGCTTGCCGCTGGTTTGAGCCTGCGCGGGTGTGGAAGAGCTGTCGGCCGTGGTGCTTTCCGGGTAGGTGGATTCCCAGCCGCCGCCGAGCGCCTTGTAGAGCGACACCAGGGTGGTGGAAATCTGCGTGGTGTTATCGGTCAGATTCTGCTGGGCCGAAAGCAGGCTGCGCTCGGCGTCGAGCACTTGCAGGAACGAACCCGTCCCGGCGGTGTATTGCGTCTGCGCCAGCTTCAGTGCCTTTTGATCGTCCACCACGGTGGCTTGCAGCTGATCGTGGCTAAGCTGCTGCGAGGAATACTCAGTCAGCGCATTGTCGATGTCATGCCAGGCGGACAGCACCACACGCTGATAGTTGATCGCCGCTTCCTGCTGCTGTTCCTTGCGCAGATTCAACGTCGCCTTCAGCCGGCCGCCTTCGAAGATCGGCAGGCTCAGCGAAGGGCCGAAGGAAAACTGGCGCGATCCCCAGTTGCCCAGTTGACTGAATTGCAATGCCTGCAAGCCGGCGCTGCCCGAGAGGGTGATGCTTGGATAGAAATCGGCCGTGGCGACGCCGATCTCGGCGGTGGCCTGATGCAGGTTGGCTTCCGCCTCGCGGATATCCGGGCGGCGACGGGCCAGATCCGAAGGAATGCCCAGCGGAACGGCAGGCGGCACCGGCGGAATCGGCTTGGTCGCTTCCAGCTCCGTGCGCAAGGCACCGGGCGCTTCGCCGAGCAGGAAGCTCAGGCGGTTGATCGTCTCGTCTTCCTGCTGGGTGAGTGACGGCAGCAAGGCACTTTCGGCAGATACCTGCGAGGCGGCCTGCACTACGTCCAGCTCGCTCGCCAGTCCGTTGGCCTTGCGCTCGCGGGTTACGCGCTCGATGTCCTTGGCGGCGTTGAGGTTGTCCATGGTGATGGCGTAATCGGTCTGGGTGCCGCGCAGCTGGATGTAGTCGCGTGCCACTTCGGCCATGGTGGACATCAACAGATCGCGGCGCGCATCTTCCTGGGCGGTGACGGAAGCATCCGCCGCTTCGACTTCGCGGCGCACGCGGCCCCACAGATCCAGTTCCCAGGAGGCATCGAAGCCGGCCTGGAACAGGTTGAACGGCGCGATGCCCGAACCTTTGCCTTTGGCTGGAAACGCCGCCACGCCGGCGCCGGTTCCGTTGGCAGCGGTGCCTTGGCTGGAAGCCGGATCGATCGCACCGGCAAGGCCCAGCACGCCGTTGGAGCTCGCTTGCTCGCGCGTGGCGCTGACATTGCCATTGACGGTGGGGTATTCGTCGGCGGCGGTGATGGAGCGTTCGGCGCGGCTTTCCGCCAGCCGCAGGGAGGCGACTTTCAGATCCAGGTTGGAACTGGCGACGCGCTGTTCCAGCGCGACCAGTTCCGGATCATTGAACGACGTCCACCATGCCGCGTTGATGGGCGCGGCAGTCGGTGCGCTGGGCACGCTGCTCTTTGTCGCCTGGCAGTTGCTTGCGCACCAGTTGCCCGGCAACTTGGCGTCGGGCTTGGTGAAGTTCGGGCCGACAGTGCATCCGGCCAGCAGAATCGTGGCCGCCGCAATCTGATATTTGAAGATGTTCATGGTTTTGATCCTCAGTTATCTGGGGGCTGTTAATGCACGGGCATCGATGCGTGACCGCCGTCCTTGATGGGCGACAGCAGCATGGCGAGCGGGATCATCACAGCGGCCAGCACTGCGAAGTAGATAAAGGTGTCGGCGTAGGCAAGCACCGCGGACTGCTGTTGGAGCATTTGGAAGGTGTAGGAGACCGCCTGTTGGTGCAGCGTGCTGGTTGCGCGGCCGAGCGAACGCAGCGCGGCTTCGTTCTGCGCGACGAGCGCGTTGTACGCCTGGTTGAGCGGCGTCAGCCACGTCGACAGATGCGCCTGCCGGGCCTGGGTGCGTTCGGTCACCGTGGCGGTGGCAATGGAAATGCCGATCGAGCCCGATACGTTGCGGAACATCACGAACAAGGCGGCGGCATCCGCGCCGAGCGACTTGGGCAAGCTGTGATACGCCATGATGCTGATCGGCACGAACAGGAAGCCCAGCGCCGCGCTTTGCAGGCAGCGCATGGTTGCCAGCGTGTGGAAGTCGATCTGCGGCACCAGCTTGTTCGAGTACCACAGCGCAAACACCATCACTCCGAAGCCGGCGGCGATCACGTAGCGCAGTTGCACGACCTTGATCAGTCGTCCAACCGGCGGAATCAGCAGAATGATCGCGACGCCACCCGGTGCCAGTACCAGCCCTGCCCAGGTTGCGGTGTAACCGATCGTGGTTTGCGCGAATTGCGGGATCAGCACGGCCGTCCCGTACAGGACGATGCTCATGCCGGAGATCAGTATGGAACTGACGGCAAAGTTGCGGTCCTTGAACACCCGCAGATCGACCACCGGCTTCTTGGCCGTCAACAGCCAGATCACCGCGCCAACCAGACCCAGGCCGGCCAGGATGGCCAGATGCACGATAACGGGCGATTGCAGCCAGCCGTCATCCTCGCCACGGTCCATCAGCACCTGCAAGCAGCCGAGGCCGAGCGTAATCAGGGCAAGACCGATGTAATCGATGGAACGTTTTTGTTTCTTCGCCCACGGCGGATCGTCCACCAGCGCGGCAATCGCCACCAGCGCAAACGCACCGACCGGAATGTTGATGAAGAAGATCCAGCGCCAGGAAGCGTGGTCGGTGATGTAGCCGCCGAGTACGGGACCGATCACCGGCGCAACCACCGTGGCAATCGCCGTGATGGCAAAAGCAGCGGCGCGTTTGCGCGGCTCAAAGGAGTCGAGCACGATTGCCTGCTGATTCGGTTGCAGACCGCCGCCGAAGAAGCCTTGCAGCAAACGGAACACGATCAGCTGCGGCAGGCTTTGCGCCAGACCGCACAGCAGCGAGAACACGGTGAACATGGCGATACAGATCAGGAAGTAACGCTTCCTGCCGATCACGGCGCCCAGCCAGCCGGAGATGGTCAGCACGATGCCATTGGCGACCAGATAGGAGGTCAGCGTCCAGGTCGCGTCGTCGGAACTGCTGGAAAGACTGCCGGCGATGTGCGGTAGCGCGACATTGACGATGGTGGTGTCGAGAATTTCCATGAAGGCGGCGAGTGTCACCACCACCGCGATCAGCCAGGGATTGGCGCGTGGCTTCCATGCTGCGTCATGGGTGTCGGCCGCGGCGCTCATTGCAGTTGTACCGTGGGTTCCACCGAGAGATTGAGCGGCAGCGGCTGCTTCGGATCCATGCCGGAATCGATCACGATCTTCACCGGCACGCGCTGCACGATCTTGACGAAGTTGCCGGTGGCGTTTTCCGCCGGGAACGCCGTGAACTTGCCGCCTGAGCCAGCCTGGATGCTGTCGACGTGGCCTTTCAGCTTGAGGTTCGGATACGCATCCACCGCGATGGACACCGGCTGTCCGGCGCGCATATGCGTCAGCTCGGTTTCCTTGAAGTTGGCGGTGACCCAGACTTCCGGACTGACGATCGAGAACAGTTGCTGGCCCACCTGCACGTAGTTGCCTTTCTCCACGCCGCGCTTGGTGATCCATCCATCCTGCGGCGCGGTCACGTCACACCAGCCGACGTTGAGCTTGGCCTGATCCAGATCGGCCTGCGCGAGCTTGAGCTCGCCCTGCAGCTGTTCGACGTTCGCCTGCGCCTGCTCGATATTGAGCTCGACCGGCTGGGCGATACGCGCCTGCGCCTGGGCCTGGTCGACCGCGCCTTTGGCGGCGTTGCGGTCGGCGGTGGCGTAGTCGACATCGTGCGAGGTGGTGGCTTCCTTGGGAATGTCGTGCTGGCGCAGGAATTCCGATTGCGCCTTGAACAGATCGGCCTGTTGCGTGGCGAGCGTGGCCTGAGCCTCGGCGTACTTGGCGGGGTAGGTGATCCTGGCCAGCGCCAGACTGGATTGCGCCGCGGCCAGCTGTCCTTGCGTCGATTGCAGTTCGCCCTGGGCGTGATCGCGCGCGGCGACATAGTCCGTGCATTGAATCCGTATCAGCACCTGTCCCTGGTGGACGAACTGGTTGTCGGTGACATCCAGGCTGGAGACGTAACCGGCCACATGCGGGGCGACCACGATCGCGCGGCCATCGGTGTAGGCATCGTCGGTGGATACGCTGCGGTCGCCGACCATCGCGTAGGCGATACCGCTGGTGACGAGCAGCGCGCCGGCGGCGACGGCTACTGTGATACGGGTTCTGCGGGACAAGGGCTTCCGGGTGGGGAGGACCTCGCCCTCCTGGGGTGCTGTGTTGCTCATGTCTGACTCCTCACTTTTGGGGCTGGACCCGCGCCGACCGCGAGCCGCGTTGCCATTTGTATGGCGGCAGACAATAATGTTCGTCAACAAACAAGTCAACAAGTAAATTATCAGTCAACATACATATGTTGTATGTCTTTGTTTTTAAATGAGCTATTGGCTCCTTGCTAACTGTCAATTACCATACAATCCGCGTCGTAAATCGTTCTGAAGAGGGATAGTTCTTGGAAAAACAGATTTCCACCGAGCAGCCGCCCTTTCCCCCATGCTTTTTGCGGGATGCCTACCTGAGTCGCTTCGACGCCGCGGCGGTGCTGCGGCTGGAGACGGTGTTCGCCCTGAAGGCCGCCACCCAGCAGATCACCAATGTGTTGAACGGGTGGCTGGAGGGCACGGCGGGTACGCCGGCGAGATTCCAGACGCTGGCCTTGCTGTGGGCTTCCGGTGACACGCCGCTACCGCATCAGGAAATCATCACGGCGCTGCAGGTGAAACGCGCGACCGTTTCGGCGCTGATGTATTCGCTGGAGAAAGAGGGGCTGGTGCGATCGATCGGCGATCAGAAGGATCGTCGCCGCCTGCTTGCAACGATTACGGAAGAGGGCAAGCAAATCATCGAGGCGGCCATGGGGCGCAACGCGGTTCGCGTCGAAAAGGCGCTCGCCGGTTTTTCTCCGGAAGAGCTGGTGTTGTTTCAGAACTTGTTGAATCGCGCCAAGGATGGTTTTTTGCAGGCCGACGCGTAGACCATTTCGTAAACACGAACGCACAGGTTGAATCGACGCGATCCCGCTTTGCTCCCTCTCCCCTTCGGGGAGAGGGTTGGGGTGAGGGGCTGGGCTTGCGGGAAAATCCACAGCTTGCTTGATGTTTCTTTTGGGGCTCGTCGCGAGGCTTGCCCCTCATCTAGCTTTACTCCCTCTCCCCCCGGGGAGAGGGTTGGGGTGAGGGGGCGCGCTTGCGGTGATCTCCGTAGTTTCTTCGATGTTTCTTTGTAAGTTCATCGCGAGGTTGGCCCCTCCCCTCGGTCCTCTCCTCGCTCCTCATAGCCGAGCACATCCATGTGCTCTCCCCGCGTGCCCCGGAGGGGAGAGGAAGAAAAGCTTTAACTCACGGCGCACTGGAGCATTGAACTTGCGGGCCACTTTCTGGCTGCAAGCAATGCAATGCGTTCGCATGTACGCGCAAGATGCGACGCAATTCGATAATCGCCTGCGGTGTCTCCTGCACATCGTGCCACGACGGAACCGCCAGTTCAGAATCAGCCCCGTCGAGATGTGAACTGGTGTAAGGCACCACACCATCATCGGAATCAGACAACGGCCCCTTCGCCTTATACACACCGACGATCGTGTGATAGTGAACGTTCGGCGAAATCGGCAGCGTGCTGGAGGCCTTGATAAAGGGATCGGTATCGCTGAGGTTGTCGATGCTGTTAGGCAGATGCGTCGGCGTGCCGGGCACCGCATTTTTGCCCTGCATGCTGTCGGTGATGTTTTTGCCTTCTTCCAGCAGGGTCAGCGGAAGGCGGATCAGGCTGCCGATCCAGCGTGCGAGTTTCCAGCGTGCCACCGGTGTGCCGCGATGTGGCGCGGCGAGAAAGATGGCGCGTGTTACCTGCGGCATGGGCGAGAACTGAAGATAAGGCGCAAGGCGTTGCCGCAGTTTCTGCTTGTCGGCGGCGGAGAGATCCGCGCGTTGCGGCACAACGCCCCACAGCTTGTCATCGCTGGAGGACACCAGCAGGCGCGCAATCACGCCGCCCATGCTGTGACCGATAAGCACGATGTGGTTGGACGCCACGGCGGTGCCGGATGGATCGAAGTGATGCAAGGTGTCATCGAGTGCGCGGCGGATCTGCGCCAGATTCACGGCCACGGGCACATTGGTGGGGTAGTACACCTCCCACACCTGATACGTGCGGCGCAGTTGTTCGTCACCCATCACTTCGTTGACGACGTTGATCCACGCTTCCGGACTGCTGGCCAGGCCATGCAGCATGATCACGGTCAGCCGATTGGGATCGTAAGGCTGCATCAACAGCACTTCCGGTTTGCTCAGGCCGCCGCGTCCGAACAGGGAGCGGATGGATTGCTGCGCAAAACCGGAGCGTGCCAGCCATATGCCGTAGGGTGCGGTGAAGTTGGCGGCGAGCGGAATGGTCTGGTTGTCGAACAGGATGCTGTTGTCGAGATAAGGATTCTTGGCGTACAGGCGCACATCGGTGGTGCTGAGTACGCTGGCGAGGTTGTCACCGGGAAACTCCAGCACCGCCGTCAGCGGCACATAGTTGGGTTCACGCCACGGCTGGCCGGTGTCGGCCGGGGTGGCGCCGATGGCGACGAATTCCGAGCCGAAGCCATCGCGACGATAGATGTTGCGCAGGCCGCTGAAGCGCAGTCCTTCGGCGGGAATCAATTCCTTGGGAATGTAATCGCCCGAACCGAGATACACATCGGTGCTGGGCTTGAGCAGGTTCCATCCTGCCACCGGCGCGCTGGTCCAGTTGGTGCCCAGTTGCGGCAAGCGCTGGAAGAAACTGCCGACTGCTTGCTGCACGGCGTAGTTATAGAAATCCAGCACCTGCGACTGGCGGGTTTCGAAAGCGCGCTCGCCCGGATCGCGGGCGGTGTAGAACAGATACGCGTAGGCGTAGCGCGCCGATTGCAGGTAAGCGCTCAAGGCCTGGTCGCTGACGGGCGTGTTCTTGTCGGTCTGCTGCAAGCCGTACGCCAGCCACAGTTCGGACAAGGCGGACAGGCGGCGCTCGTCGTCCAGGCCCTCGGAATAAAGGATGGTCTGCGTACAGTGTGGAAAATCGGCGGCGCAACCGTCACGGCTCAATGCCACCACGTTCAAGGTCTGGACGGTGCTGTCGCTCAGGGCACGCGTGTTGAGCACATCGCTGCGGCGCTGGGCGATGTATTCCTTGGGTGTGACGTGCTTGACGCCCACCATGCTGCAGCCGGTGGCCAGCAGCGCGATGGCCAGCAAAACGACGCGAATGATCCCTATTGGCGTGCGGCCCTTCATCGGTTCTTCTCTGGCAAGAAAGCAGGATGAGCGGTCGTTGCCGTTCTATTATCCATGTCGCGATGGTTCTGGGGAGATGTCCGTGGTGCTGCGATGGATGCTCTACGTGCTGATCGTTCTGGTGGTGGTGCTGTCGGGTGGCTGGGGTGCGCTGGCGCTGTGGTACCAGTTTCCCGGCGGCATAGCGGCCCGCTGGGCGGTCAGTGTGATCTGGACGCTGGGTGTTTTGGCCGCCCTGGTCCTCACTTTCGTTCGCCGCAGCGGCTTGCCGGTCGGCGTTTACGCGCTGGCGTTCCTGGTGCTGCTGGCGTGGTGGAGCACGATCGCGGCATCCAATCATCGGGATTGGGCCGATGATGTCGCGCGCCTGTTGACCGGCAGTGTCGAGGGCGATCGTGTCACCTTGTACAACGTGCGCCATTTCAACTGGCGTTCTGACGAAGATTACGATGCGCATTGGGAAACGCGCAGCTACGACCTCGATCAGCTGGCTTCCGCCGATCTGATTCTTTCCTCATGGGGTGTGCCCGGCATCGTGCATGCCTTGCTGTCGTTCGGTTTCGATGACGGCTCGCACGTGGTGTTTTCGGTCGAAATCCGCCGGCAGCGCAATCAGTCGTTTTCGGCGCTTGGCGGCTTCTTCAAGGATTACGAGCGCACCATCGTCGCTGCCGATGAGAGCGACGTGATACGTGTGCGTACCAATGTGCGCGGCGAGACGGATCATCTGTACCGGTTGCAGATGAGCCGGCCGGCGATGCGCGCGTTGTTCCTCTCTTATGTGAAAGAAGCCAACGAACTGGCGGCGCAGCCGGCGTTCTACAACACGGCGACATCGAACTGCGTGAGCATCGTGTACGACATGGCCAGGCAGATCGATCCCGGTTTGCCGTATGACTACCGGTTGCTGCTGACGGCGTATTTGCCGGGATATCTGTATGAAGTCGGGGCGCTGGACAAGCGCTATCCGTTACCGGTGTTGACCGGGCAGGGCGATATTACGGCGCGTGCGCGGGCGGTGGGGCCCGACGGTGATTTCTCGAAGGCGATCCGCACACCGCCGGAGCCGTAGGTTGGGTAGGTTGGGTAGGTTGGGTTAGCGCAGCGTAACCCAACTGATCTTCATCGAAGCGACAACCATCGTTGGGTTACGCTGCGCTAACCCAACCTACCCAACCTACAAAGCTAAGACTTCACAGTAAACGTGTTGTTGCTGCGATCGACATCCGGAATCACATGCTGCGGATCGATGGTGGCGGATTTCACCGGCTTGTTGCCATCGACGTGGATCACGAAGCTGCGATGCTGCATCCAGGTTTCCACCGGTACGCGGACGTCCTGCTTGCTGCCATCGGTGTACACCACTTCCAGCGTGGACGGCATCACCAGTTTGTCGAGGTTGGCGACCGTCACCTCGGCGCCTTTGCGCCAGTCGCCGTCGGATGCCGTGACGTTCTGCACGGCCAGATCCAGCTTCCAGTTGTATTCGTACCAGCCGCGCCAGAACCAGCTCAGGTCTTCGCCGGTTTCGCTTTCCATGAAGCGGAAGAAATCCGAGGGGCTGGGGTGCTTGTACGCCCAGGTCTGGATGTATTTGCGGAAAGCGGGGTCGAAACGTTCCGGGCCGATGATCTGCTCACGCAGCAGGATCAGGCCGTAGGCGGACTTGAAGTAGGTGACCGGGTGGCGGTACTTCTCCTGGATCTCGTCGGCACGCGTGAGCAGCGGCGGCGCGTCCGGATCGGTCAGCACTTTCACGATCTCGTCGGCGGGATTGCCGTGGCCCGGCGCGTATTCCGGATCGCGCTTGGGCGCGTATTCGCCGTGGTTGAAGTTGTCCGCTTCATACACGTCGATAAAGGTGTTGAAGCCTTCGTCCATCCACGCGTTGCGGCGCTCGTCGGTGCCGACGATCATCGGGAACCAGGTGTGGCCGATCTCATGTGCGATCAGGGCGTGCAGGTCACTGCCCTTGGCCTCCTTCGAGTCGAAGGTGATGCTCGGGTACTCCATGCCACCGGCCGAACCGGCTTCGTTGATCGCCACCGGATAAGGGTAGGGATACCACTGCCTGGAGAAGTATTCGGTCGAAGCCTTTACGTACTCGGTCGCGCGGCCCCAGGCGCCGTTGCCGGCGCTTTCCACCGGATAGGCGGATTCGGCCAGCGCGGTTTTGCCGTTGGGTAGATTGATGCGCGCAGCATCCCAGATATAGGCTTTGGAAGCGCCGAACACGGCGTCGCGGCTGTTCTGGATGCGGAAATGCCAGGTCAGCGTACCGCTCTGCTTCGGACGGCTGTTGGGGTCGTTCACTTCGTCGGCCGAACGGATCATCACCGTGGTGTCGCTATGCCGTGCCTGGTCCAGGCGCTGCATTTCAGTCTTGGTGAGTACGTCCTGCGGATTGAGCAGTTCGCCCGCGCCGACCACGATCATGTTCCACGGCACGGTCACGGAGTAATCGTAGTCGCCGTATTCAAGATAGAACTCGTTGTTGAGATACGGATCGGTGTTCCAGCCGCGCAGGTCGTCGTAGACGCACATGCGCGGATACCACTGCGCAATCTCGAAGATGTCGCCGTTCTTGGTCGGGTTGACGTCGGTGCGGCCGCCGAATTCGCCCGGCACGGTATAGCTGTAGCTGATATGCACGCGCACTTTGCCATCGCGGGCCTTCAACGGCTGCGGCAGGCTTATCTGCATGCGCGTGTCGGAAATGACCCAGCCGGCTTTCTGCAACTTGCCGTCGGCGCCTTCCACCGCGACGGACGCAATGTGCTCGCCATCGGTAAATTCTTTCGGGAAGTGGCCGGCGCCGAACGCACCGCGCGCATCTTTCAGATAACGGTTCTGTTCGACCTGCAGCCACAACACGTCGAGATCGTCGGGGCTGTGATTGGCATAGGTGATGACTTCGTCCGCCGTCAGCTTGCGCGTGTCCGGGTCCAGCGTGGCCTTGATCTGGTAATCGGCGCGGTTCTGCCAGAACAACGGTCCGGGCTTGCCGCTGGCCGAACGATAGGCCGTGGCCGGTTGCGGATAGACGAAGGGCGCGAAGGTTTCGAACGGGTTGTAGCCGGCTTGCGGCGCATCGGTAGCGCTAACCATGCTGGCGGAAAGACATAGTGCGGATAGCACCGCGCCGCAAAGCATCGGGAAGGTTTTCATGAGTGGCCCTGTAAGATGGGGAGCGCGCCATCCTGGCATCGAGCGATCGACGATACTGCAAGCCTGTAAAGCGATGCCAGTGGTGCAACTTGATCGCTGCGCTGCAACTGGCCGTCTATTTGCAGTTTGCCCCGGCGTGGAGCGGGGCATCATGACTTATGGCATAGAAGACGTTTGCCCCGGCCTTGCGCACTCCTCAAAGCCGGGGCGGCGGTGATGTGAAACGCTGCACCGCGCAGCGTGGACAGCTACCAACGATTACGGCGTTCCGCCGTCGCGGATCAGCGCCATCACTTCGTAGCAGGCGCCCATGGTGTGGTAATCGACCTTGCCGGCAGGACTCTTTTCGTCGTCGTATTTCTGATTGTCCTGGGTAAGGATGCGATACCAGGCGCCGTACTTATGGTCGATGAAGTGTTCCCAGGCGTAGGCCCAGAGCTTGCCGTACCACTCGTCGTATTTCGCCTGTCCGGTGCGCGCGTGCAGCAGCGCGGCGGCGGCCAGCGATTCGGCCTGCACCCAGAAATACTTGTCGCCGTCGCAGACGCTGCCATCCGGCGCGAAGCCGTAGCAGATGCCGCCATGCACCGGATCCCACGCGTGCGCCAATGCGGTATCGAACAAATGCTGCGCGGTCGGCACCAGCCATTTTTCCTCGCGATTGCGTTCCAGCAACAACGATTCGAGGATCAGCAGCAACTTCGCCCATTCGGTCTGGTGGCCGGGCTGGAAGCCCCAGGGGCGGAACAGGTGCTTGGGATTGTCGCGGTTGTAATCCCAGTCGATGCTCCAGTCGGTTTTGTAGTGCTCCCACACCAGGCCATCGGCCAGCTTGGCCTGGCGCTGCGTCATGGTGTGGGCGAGCGTGAGGGCGCGATCGAGATAGCGCGGTTCGTCGCTGGCCTGGTACGCCGCCAGCATCGCCTCGCACATGTGCATGTTGGCGTTCTGGCCGCGGTAGCTGCTGAAGTGCCACTGCGCATCGGCTTCGTCGCGATACAGGTTTGCGTCCGCATCCCAGTAGCGCTGCTCAAGCAAATCCCAGGTTTCATCCATCCACGCCTTGGCTTCCTGGATGCCGGCCTTCAGTGCGGTTGAATAGGCGAGCAGCACGAAGGCCACGCCGTAGGCGTGATTCATGCGGTCTTCCGGCTTGCCGTCGCGGATCGTCCAGACGTAGCCGCCGGTGTTGGCATCGCGGTGCACCTCGCGCAGATAGCGCAGGCCGTGGTGTGCGGCCTTGAGGTAGTCCTCATGGCCGAATTCGATCGCGGCCATGGCGTAGTTGAAGACAAAACGCGTGCTGCTTACCAGATGACGATGGCTGGTGTCGTAAATCGTGCCGTCATCGCGGAAGTAGTGGAAAAAGCCGCCGGCCGGATCGATCGCGCGCGGATGATAGAACGCCATGGTCTTGGCGATGTGCTCGCGCAGGAAAGTTTCGGAACGGACGTCGGGTAAAGCGGGCGTGCTCATGCGTGGATCTCCATAAACTGTTCCACCTCGGTGGTATTGGGCATCGCCGCAAACGAGCCGTGCCGCGTGACGGCCACCGCGCCGCAGGCGCTGGCATAGCGCAGGGCGGCATGCAGGCGCGGCAGGGTGGCGATCCAGGCGTCGATGTTGTCGCGGGTGATGTTCTGTTCGGCCAGCTGCTGCAGCAGTCCGCCGACGAAGGCGTCGCCGGCGCCGGTGCTGTCGACCATCGGCACGTTGTAGCAGGGCAGTTCGCCCTCGGCGTCCGGGTGATACCAGCGCAGCGGATGCGGGCCATCGGTCACCACCAGCAGGCGCGCGCTGCCGGTCCACAGGCGATCGAGCAGCGCCTGCTCGCCGTCGGTGGCCAGCCAGTCGAATTCTTCCGCGCTCACTTTCACCACGTCGGCCATCAGCAACGCCGGCCACACTTGCGGGCGGGGCTCGCTGCCGCGCGGCCACAAGGCCGGGCGCAGATTCAGATCGAAGCTCACCAGCGCGCCGGCGTCGCGCGCGCGCTGCATGCCTGCCAGCGTCGCGGCGGCCAGGCCCGGATCGGTCAGGCTGTTGGAACAGATGTGGAAAATGGCGGTGTTGTCGAAGGCTTCCATGCGGAAGTGCTCGGCGCGGAACAGCAGATCGGCGGACGGCGGACGATAGAAGCTGAAGCTGCGTTCGCCGCGCGCATCCAGCGTCACGAAGGCCAGTGCCGTATTCGCTTCGCCGGTACGTGCGACGTCGACGGTGTCTACGCCGGCCTGTTGCAGGCTGTGCAGCAGGAAATCGCCGAAGCGGTCCAGTCCCAGCATGCCGGCGAAGCGCGCGTGACATCCGAGTTTGGCGAGCGCCACCGCCACATTGGCCGGTGCACCGCCCGCGAAGGGCAGGAAGTGTCGGGCAAAGCCGTGGTCATCACTGCCTTCGCCGTGCATGTCGATCAAGGCCTCGCCGAAGCAGAGGATGGAGCGTGTCATCAAGAAACCCCTTGGGGTAAATGCGGGTGAATAGTGGGAGATGGTTTTGCTTTCTCTTCCCGTGGGGAAGGTTTGGGGTGAGGAAGTAGGGTTGCTTTGGCTGGTGTCGAGGCGCGCCTTGAATCACTCATCTCGCAAGCTCGGCCGATCATCCAGCCCTCTCCCTGCGGGAGAGGGATTGACGCTATTCGGTGTGAACGGGGGCGTTGCGGATTTTTGATCCGCTGATGCCGTAGAAAACGATGTATCCGTAGCACAGCAGCGGCAGTACGAACGCATGTTGGATACCGATGTTGTCAGCCAGGACGCCTTGCAGATAAGGCACCAGCGCACCACCGACGATCGCCATGATCAGCAGGCTCGACGCCTTGCCGGTCAGCGGTCCCATCCGCTCGATGCCGAGCGCGAAAATGGTGGGGAACATGATCGAGTTGAACAGGCCGATCGCGACGATGCTGTACATCGCCGTGACACCGCTGCTCGACATGGTGGTCAGCAGCAGCACGATGTTGATGGTGGCGAACATCGCAAGCAGCTTGCGCGGCGAAAGCTTGGCCAGCAGCCAGGATCCGAGGAAACGGCCCACCATCGCACCGCCCCAATACAGCGAGACGTAATGGGCGGCTTGCTGCTCGCTCATGTGGCCGATGCTGGGCTGCGACAGGTAATTCACCATGAAGCTGCCGATCGATACTTCCGCACCCACGTAGAAGAAGATGCCCAGCACGCCGAACAACACGTGCGGATAACGCAGGGCGTCGAGCAGGTTGTGCTTGCTGCTGTCGGCTTTTTCGGTGCTTTCTTCGAGCGAGGGCATGCGGAACACCCACACGAACACCGCCAGCAACACCAGCACCACCGCCAGTCCGATGTACGGCATCTGCACCGACTGGGCTTCCTGGGTGCGGTAAAGCATTTGCTGGGTGGCGGAAAGACCGGCGATTTCCGTGGTGCTCTTCACCTGGGTGGAAAGAATCAGCAGGCTGCCAAACCACGGCGCGAGAAACGTGCCGAACGAATTGAGCGCCTGCGCCAGGGTGAGGCGGCTGGAGCTGGTTTTCTCCGGCCCCAGCAGGGCGACATAGGGATTGGCCGCCACTTGCAGCAGCGTGATGCCGGTTGCCAGCACGAACAGTGCGCCGAGAAAGGCCGGATACAGGCGCAGGCCGGCGGCGGGCCAGAAACCCACGGCGCCGATGCCGGCAATGATCAGCCCGGTGACGATGCTTTTCTTGTAGCCCAGATGCGCTACCACGCGTCCAGCCGGCAGTGACATCAGGAAATACGCGCCGAAGAAGGTGAACTGCACCAGCATGGCTTGTGCGTAGTTCAATTCAAAAACGGCTTTGAGATGCGGAATCAGGATGTCGTTCAGGCAGGTCAGGAAGCCCCACATGAAAAACACCGCCGTCATCACGCTTAGCGCCAGCGGGTAATAGGTGTAACGGCTGCTTTCGGAACCCGTCGTCGAGCCTGCAGACGGTATGGAAGGTGCGGTAAAAGCCATGATGATTTCCAGTGGATCAGGGCGGACAGCTGCTGGCGCGCACCAGCAATTGCACCGGAACAATGGTCTGGCGCGGCGCGGCGGAGGGGTCCTGCAACCGTTGCAGGATCAGCTCTGCGGCCTGGCGTCCGCGCGCGCGCGGCGTGACGGCGAGGGTCGTCAGCGGCGGGGCGCTTACCGCGGCTTCGGCGATGTCGTCGAAGCCGGTGAGTGCGAAGTCACGGCCCGGTTGCAGGCCGCGTTGATGGAGTCCGAGCATCAAGCCCAGTGCGACCGCGTCGTTGTAGCAAACGGCAGCGGTGGGTGCGCTGTTGTTGGCGAACAGTCGATCGCTTTGCGCGACCGCATCGAGACGATTGGGGGCGCACTCCACCATCCAGTGCGTTTCGATCGGCAAGCCTGCGGCATGCATGGCATCCATGTAGCCGGTGCGGCGCTGTTTGCATGAGCTGGAACTGCTGTGGCCGCCGTAGAACGCAATGCGCTTGTGGCCTTGCGCGATGAGATGTTCGGTGGCCAGGCGTGCACCGCGCTGGTTATCCAGGAACAGCCGGTCCCAGTGATCGCAGGCAGCGAGATCGCCGCCGACTTCGCGGTTGAACAGCAGCAGCGGCGTCTGTCCGCCGACCGCGCTGAGAATCTGTTCCGCATCGCCGCCTTCGGCCGGCGAAAGAATGATGCCGGCCGGTCCGTGCTCCATCAGCGAGCCAAGCACGGCAAGTTCGCGCTCGGTCGATTCGCTGCTGCTGCCGAGCAGGGTGACGTAGCCGGTATCGCCCAGTACTTCGTCGACGCCGGCGGCAAATTCCGCGAAGAACGGGTTGGCCAGGTCGTTGAGCACCAGCGCGATGCTGGAGGAGGTGCGGCGGCGCAGATTGGCGGCGGCGCGGTTATACACATAACCCTGCCGCCGCAGCTCTTCTTCGACGCGCGCGCGTGTGTTTTTGTTGACCAGCGGGCTGCCCCGCAAAACCAGCGAAACGGTAGCGCGCGAGACGTCGCAGCCTGCGGCGATGTCGCTAAGGGTGACCTTGCGGCCGACCGGCGGTGTATTCCCCATTAAGAGCCCGTCCTCATAGTCCATGTGGTCCGCGTTGTTGCTGACCGGCCATTAGCGGGTAAGCCGTGGCCCGGCCAGACCGCCAGTCTGGCTGGTACCCCATACGACTACCTAACGGCCACTCGGCGGCAGCCCGAAAGGCCGGGTCCCGCCCACATGGTCGTGCCATCTTTTGCTTAGGTATCGACATACACCTTGCTCACTCTTCCTTGCCCCGTATGCAAACGGATACCGGCGGGCCGTGTGGACCATAAAGGGGGGTTTTGGGCCCCACCCCTTACTTTTGGAACGATCCAAATTTACCCGAATCAGCAAAAATGGGATCACGCAGTGCAGCATGCCAAGCGCTCGCGCCGATGCTAGCTTGCAGCGTTTGTAACGATCCAAACCTCCACCTCCCGGATCAGAGCCCCATGAATCGTCGTCACCTGCTGTTTTCCTGCCTTTCCGTGCTGATGATGACACCGCTGGGGGCGCTTGCCGCGACCTCGACCGGTGCGCCGCACGCCTCGGAAGTTGATCCTCGCATAGGTACCGGGGGGGATGGGCATCTGTTTCCGGGCGCTGTGGTGCCGTTCGGCATGGTCCAGCTGTCGCCCGACACGAACATGCCGGATTTCAAGCACGCCTATAAATGGGCGGCGGGCTACCAGTACAACGACCCGACCATCATGGGGTTCTCGCATACCCACTTTTCCGGCTCCGGCCATTCGGACCAGGGCGATGTGCTGGTGATGCCGGTCGCCGGTGACGTAAAGCTGGATCCGGGCGATGAAAAGGTCCCCGGCAGCGGCTACCGCTCGCGTTTCGACCACGCCACCGAAGTGGAGCAGCCGGGCTATTACGCGGTCACCCTGGCCGACTACGGCGTGCGCGCGGAACTGACCGCCAACCAGCGTGTGGGCTGGCACCGCTACACCTTCCCGGCCGGCAAGCCGGCGCATCTGCTGCTGGACTTGCGTCCGAGCATCTACGACTACCCGGGCAAGGTGCTGTGGTCGAACCTGCAGGTGCAGGCCGACGGCACCGTGGTCGGCTGCCGTACCACGCGAGGCTGGGCGCCCGGTCGCGAGCTGTGCTTTGCCATGCGCTTCAACCAGCCGATGACCTCGCATGAGCTGTACAACCGCGAGACGGATCTGACCTACAAGGGTTTCAAGGGCCCGGGCTATCAAGCGCAAGATGCCAATGCGCAGAACGGCCGCGCGCTGGAAGGGGTGTTCGATTTCGGCGAACTCAAGCAGCCCTTGCTGGTGAAGGTGGCGATCTCGTCGGTCAGCGAAGCCAATGCCATCGCCAATCTGGACAAGGATGGACAGGGCTGGAATTTCGATGCGCAGCGCGCCGATGCGCTGGCGGCCTGGAACAAGGCGCTGGCGCCGATCGACGTGGACGGCACGCCGGCGCAGCGCACGCAGTTCTACACCGCGCTGTATCACGCCATGATCTCGCCCAGCCTGGCCATGGACGTCAACGGCGAATTCCGGGGGCCGGATTATCAGGTCCATCACGCTGACGGCTTCAATTTCTATTCAAGCTGGTCGATGTGGGATGTGTATCGTGCGCAGCAGCCGCTGCTGATCCTGCTGCATCCGGATCACACCGTGGATTTCGTCCGTTCGCTGATTGCCGCGCAACAGGCCAGTCCGTTCGGCATGTTGCCGGTGTGGGCC
Organism: Dyella flava; assembly: GCF_016904955.1. Classification (GTDB taxonomy): domain Bacteria; phylum Pseudomonadota; class Gammaproteobacteria; order Xanthomonadales; family Rhodanobacteraceae; genus Dyella_B; species Dyella_B flava. The sequence goes on from NZ_JADIKE010000032.1 coordinate 152,836, forward strand.
TACCAGGGTCTGGAAACCTGGTGCATGACCGGTTACCACGCGGTGGCGATCATCGCCGATGCGTACGTGAAGGGTATTCGCGGCTTCGACGCCGAGAAGGCGATGAAGGGCATGGTGCACACCGCCACCTATGGCGACTACGGCGACCTGGCCGACTACATGAAGCTTGGCTACGTGCCGATCGACAAGGAAGTGGAGGGTGGTTCCAAGACGCAGGAATACGCGTACGACGACTGGGCCATTGCGCAGATGGCCAAGGCGCTGGGCAAGCAGGACATCTACGCGACCTTTGAAAAGCGCGCCACCAACTGGCGCAACGTGTGGGATCCCCAGACCAAGTTCATGCGCGCGAGGTTGAGCAACGGCAAGTTCCGCGAGCCGTTCGATCCCACCAGCGCCGGCTATGGCGATGACTACACCGAGGCGAATGCCTGGCAGTACTCCTGGTACGTGCCGCAGGACGTGGCCGGCCTGATCACGGCATATGGCGGCGACCAGGCGTTTACCGACAAGCTCGATCAGATGTTCGACGCCAAGGTCGATCCGGCCATCTTCAAGGATGTGGAAGACATCACCGGTCTGATCGGCTGGTACGCGCACGGCAATGAGCCCAGCCACCACATCGCCTATCTGTACGATTACGCCGGTGAGCCGTGGAAAACGCAGGCGCGCCTCAAGCAGATCATGGACAACGAGTACGGTCCCGGTCCGGCCGGACTGATCGGCAATGATGATCTTGGCCAGATGTCTGCCTGGTACATCTTTACTGCGCTCGGCTTCTATCCGGTCACGCCGGGCAGCGTCGAATACGCCATCGGCCGGCCGTTCGTGCCGCGCGCAGCCATCCACCTCAGCAATGGACACACCTTCACCATCACGGCATCGCCGATGGATGCGGCGCATCCCTACGTGGGCTCGGTAACGCTCAACGGCAAGCCGCTGGATCGTGTGTATCTGCGTCACGCCGACATTCTTGCCGGCGGCGAACTGCACTTCACCATGCAGGCCGAGCCGAACAAGACCTGGGGTACGGCGATTTCGGCCCGTCCGACCTCGATGAGTCAGTATTCGCACTAAGCTTGCTGCTCCCTCCCCCGATTGCGCGGGGGAGGGACGTTTCTATCGCACTGACGCAGTGCGATGACATCTCCAAATGCAGGGTAGCTATCGAGTATTGATCGCCTCAGACTGGTCAGTAAGGTCAAACATGCGCAGAATGCAGGCATCGTGCCAGGGCGCATGCACATCAAGGGCGGTCGATGATCCGGGGGAGGGTGCGACAAGTAGCAGCGTTACGTTGGCGCACGGGCGGTCTGCTGTTTGCCGTAGTCGTCATTGTCGCGCTGCCTTACATGATCACCCGCGGCGGCTCGCAGCAATCCCTGGCGGCAGGCGAACTGGTTACCCGTTCGGCCGAAGTCCAGACGCTGGTCTACCGCATCGCCGATCTGACCCATGACAGCGAATCGGCGATCCAGTATCTGCTGGCAGACGATCCCGCCAGGCAAGGTGAGGCGATTGTCACCGGCACCGAAAGGCTGGTGCCGCAGTTGCTGGATCAGCTGCAACACGTGGCGGCGGACGACCCGGCGCAGCAGCATCTGGTCGAACAGTTCAGCGCCATGGAAAACGGCCGGCTTGCGCTGTTGCACCAGGCCATGCAGCGCTACAAGCAGAACGATCTCGCGGGCGCCCGGCAGGCATTGCGTGATGCGGGCGGACTGTTTCGCATCGATGACATCGCCGACAAGATCGCCACCCATGCCGAGCAGCAACTGGAATTGCGCCGCGAGGGTGCCAGGAAGCAGTCCGATGACAACCGCGCGGTGCTGGCGCTGACCGCGATTGCACAGTTGCTGATGCTGACGATCGTGGTGGTGGTATCCGAGCGACAGATCGGCAAGCGCCTGCGCGCCGAAGTCGGCGAACGCCAGGCGGTGCAGCGTTCGCAGATGATCCTGCAAGCGGTACGCGAACCGATCGCCCTGCTCGACAATCATCTGCGCACCTTGCTGGTGAATGCGGCTTTCAGCGAGTTGTACGGCGTCTCCGAAGACAGCCGCGCGGAATACCTGGATGACATCGGCCAGGGCGCGTGGGCCGATGAAGTCTTGCAGCAGCGCCTGCGCGACGTGCTGCTGCGCGATCGCGAACTGTGGGATTACGAACTCAACCAGCGCACCATGGACGGTGTCGAGCGGCACGTAGTGATCAACGCGCGGCGTCTGCAGCAACAGGACAGTGAGAATCCGGTGTTGTTGTTGACGGTGAGCGACGTCACGGCGCGCGCCCTGGTCGAACAACAGGTGAAGGAACTCAATCACCAGCTCGAAGGCAAGGTGTCACAGATTTCCGACGTGAATCGGGAGCTGGAAGCCTTCAGCTATTCCGTATCCCACGATCTGCGCGCGCCGTTGCGGCATATCTCGGCCTTCGCGCAGAAGCTGGAGGCGTACCTGGGGACGGAGGCCGATACGACCACCCGCCATTATCTGGGCGTGATCCGCGACGCTTCCCAGCGCATGGCGCAGCTGATCGAGGATCTGCTGGTGTTCTCGCGCCTGGGGCGCGGCGCGTTGCGGCTGCAGGCGGTGGATATGCGCTCGCTGGTGGAGGATGCGCGCACGGTGGCTGAAACGGAGGCGGCAGGGCGCCAGATCGTGTGGCAGATCGAGCCGCTGCCGGTGGTGGTCGGCGACGAAAACATGCTGCGCACCGTTTGGCAGAATCTGATCGGCAATGCGGTCAAGTACACCGGCCAGCGCGAGACGGCACACATCGATGTCTCGGTGCGGCACGACGATGCCGGTGATTACGAATTCACCATTGCCGACGATGGCGCCGGATTCGATATGCGTTACGTCGACAAGCTTTTCGGCGTGTTCCAGCGCTTGCACAAAGCCAGCGAATTTCCCGGCAACGGCATCGGCCTGGCCAACGTGCAGCGCATCGTGATGCGCCACGGCGGCCGGGTCTGGGCAGAAGGCGAGCCCGGGCGCGGCGCACGGTTTCATTTCACGATATCGGGGGTTGAACCACCGTCATCCAGCGGATGGTTGTCGCTATGAGCCGTGGTCCATTGCGCACGATCCTGCTGGCCGAAGACAGTCCGGTGGATGCCGAAATGACCATCGACGCCTTGCGCGAGGCCAATCTTGCCAACCCCGTGACGCATGTCGAGGATGGCGAGGAATGCATGGACTGGCTGTATGCACGTGGCGCATTCACCGATCGTCAGGGCGACGATCCGGCCGTCGTGCTGCTGGACATCAAGATGCCGCGCATGAACGGCCTGGATGTGCTCAAGCAGATGCGCTCGGACGAACGGTTCCGGCGTACGCCGGTGGTGATTTTGTCGTCGTCGCGTGAAGACAGCGACCTGGCGCGCAGCTGGGACCTTGGCGTCAATGCCTACGTCATCAAGCCGGTCGATGTATCCCAGTTTTTTCAGGCGGTACGCACGTTGGGGCAGTTCTGGGCGGTGTTGAACCAGGCGCCGGAACAGGGGTAGGGGGCCTTTGCAAGCGCGCGCCCCCTCCTCGCTCGGCCCTGAACTATGATCACCGGGGATCAACCAAGAAGGCGCAGGAATGCCGGACAAGTCCAACCATCAACGATCACTGCCGCGCATACGTGTCCTGCAGGTCGAGGACAGTTCGCTCGACGCCGAGCTGATCCTTACCGAGTTGCAGGCGGACGGTATTGCGTACGATGTGCAGCTGGTTGATGACGAGTCCGCATTCGTCGAAAGCTTGCAGGTGTTCCAGCCGCACATCGTGCTATCGGACCTGAGCATGCCCGGGTTTTCCGGGCAGCGCGCACTGGAGCTGTTGCGCGAACACCGTCCGGAAACGCCTTTTATCTACGTATCGGCCACGCTAGGCGAAGAAGCGGCGATTGCCGCGTTGCGCGAAGGTGCCACCGACTACATCCTCAAGCAGAACCCGGCACGCCTGGCCAGCGCGGTGCGCCGCGCCCTGCGCGAAGCAGAAGAACAACGTGCCCGCGCGCATGCCGAGGCCGAGCTGATCCGCGTGCAGCGCTTCGAAAGCCTGGCCATGCTGGCCGGCGGCTTGAGCCACGATCTGCGCAATCTGTTGCAGCCGTTGTTGCTGGCCGGCGACAGCTTGCAGGATTACCAGGATGATCCGCGTCTGGCGCGGCTGGGCACGCTGGTGCGCGACTGCGGACGCCGCGGGCTGGAGATGGTGCAGTCGATGTTGTCGTTCGCGCGCGGCGCGCGTCGTGCAGAGCAGGTGCGGGCGCAGGCGCTGGTCGATGCGCTGGCCTTGCTGCTGCAAGGGAGCGTGCCGCGCGCCGTGCAACTGGATATCGAAGTGGTCGATCCGGAGCTGAGCTTCGAAGGCAATCACACCGAATTGCAGCAATGCCTGCTCAACCTCTGTCTCAACGCGATCCAGGCGATGCCGGACGGCGGCGTGTTGCGGGTGGTGACCAGCAAGGTGAGGCTGGATACCGACTTCTTCCTCGAGCACGAAGAAGTGCAGCCCGGCGACTATGTGCGATTGTCGGTGAGCGATACCGGTTATGGCATGTCCGAAGACGTGCGCAAGCGCCTGTTCGAACCCTTCTTCACCACCAAGGAGGGCGGCACCGGGCTTGGCCTGCTTTCCTGCCGCCGCATTGTCTACAGCCATGGCGGCGTGATGCGTCTGGACAGCATTCCGGGTGAGGGCAGCTGCTTTGATCTCTACATCCCGATAGTGCGCCTGGCCACCGACGCATCGGCGCTGGTCGATGACGACATCAGCCTGCACGGTAACGCCGAGCACGTGTTGCTGGTGGTGGAGGAAGCCGGTCAGCTCACCTTGCTGACCGATACGCTGGATACCTGGGGCTATGAAGTCCATGCCAGCCAGAGCGGTACGGCGGCCCTGCAATGGATTGAAGCCTGCGGCCTGCCCGATCTGGTGGTGATGGACGCCGACATGAGCCTGTTCACCAGCGAGCGCACGCTGGCCGCATTGAGTGAATACGGCTATCGCCAGGGTGTGCTGGTGCTAAGTCGTGCGGATGATCCGGCTGATCGATCGATTTTCCAGGTACCTGGGCGCCTGCGCCGTTTGAACAAGCCGGTCAGCACGAAGGTGTTGTTGCAGGCGGTGCGTGAAGCGCTGCATAAGAGTTGAGGATGGTTGGTGGGGTGTGGCCTGGCTTGCTTTGAGGTGCGTGGCGTGGATGGGTGTTTCGTAGTTTGAACCATTGCCTGCGGCGCTTTCGGCCTAAAGGCTGAGTCACTTTTCTTTGCTGGCGCGAAGAAAAGTAACCTAAAGAATCCGTAGTACGCCTGTTCGGTTGATCGCGGCGTAATTTGGCGTATTTTTGCAACATTGTGCATTTCGCTGATTGGGCCATTGCCTGCGGCGCTTTCGGCCTAAAGGCCGAGTCACTTTTCTTTGCTGGCCCAAAGAAAAGTAACCCAAAGAAATGGCCTGAAAGGCTCGTGCGCGGGAGGGATAAAAGCCTGAGCGATGGCGGCTATGAAATGCTTAATCGCCCATGGTTATGCGCTCCCGCTATACCGCGAGCATCGAGGCGCTGAGGGCTTAAAGCTCGCGCGGCGATAAGTCGAGCTTTCCCGTATTTGTTTTGTCGCCTCACCGCTTCGACGCCTCGCGGTATAGCGGCGTTGTGTAAGCGTGGCCCGTTAACCAGCAGGGCATGGCGTAATCGTTCAGGCTTGTAACCTGCACTGTGCCACGAGTTCTTGAGGCCATTTCTTTGGGTTACTTTATCTTTGGGCCAGCAAAGAAAAGTGACTCGGGCCCTTTAGGGACCGAAAGCGCCGCAGGCAATGGTTCGGATTACGAAACACCCACCCACGCCACGCACCACAAAACAAGCTAACTTACGCCACGCCCCCCACCTCAATCGATACCCAGCTTTTTCAGCTTGTACCGCAACGCCCGGAACGTGATGCCCAGCTTTCTCGCCGCAGCGGTCTTGTTGTAGCGCGATTCTTCAAGCGCTTTCATGATGGCAGTGCGTTCGAGGTTGCTGATGTAGTCGTCCAGACCAAGTTCGCTGCTGGAAGGTGCCGGAGCCGGTGGTGCTGGCGCAGCGGTTGCCTGGGCGAAGCCGGCTGGCGCATGGGCATGCCCTGAAGTGGCTGGTGCGTCCGCGTTGCGTGGCGGGCGTTGCGGCAACATCAGGTCGCTGGTGTCGATGCGGTCGCCATCGCACATCGCCACGGCGCGCTCGAGGATGTTTTCCAGTTCACGCACGTTGCCGGGGAAGTCGTAATCCTCCAGCGCCTGGCGCGCTTCCGGCAGCAGGCGGGCGGGGGTGTCGCTCTTGCTCTTGACAGCAAGCTGGCGCAGCACGAAATCGGCCAGCAGCGGTACGTCGCCGCGGCGTTCGCGCAGTGGCGGCACCCGCAGCTCGATCACATTGATGCGGTAGAACAGGTCCTGGCGGAACTGGCCCTGGTCGACCAGCGCGGCCAGGTTCTTGTGCGTGGCCGACAGGATGCGGACGTCGACCGCGATTTCCTCGCGCGCACCGATCGGGCGCACGGCTTTTTCCTGGATCGCGCGCAGCAGTTTCACCTGCATGTGCAGCGGCAGCTCGGCGACTTCATCGAGGAACAGCGTGCCGCCATGCGCGGCCTGGAACAGGCCTTCCTTGTCGGCGACCGCGCCGGTGAAGCTGCCTTTGCGGTGACCGAAGAATTCGCTTTCCATCAATTCGGAAGGAATTGCGCCGCAGTTGACCGGCACGAACGGGCCGCTGGCACGCGGGCCTTGTTCGTGGATCAAACGCGCCACCAGTTCCTTGCCCACGCCCGACTCACCGGCGATGTACACCGGTGCCTGGTTGCGGGCCAGCTTGCCGATGGTGCTGCGCACCTGCTGCATGGTGGTCGAGTCGCCGATCAGACGATTGCCGGCGGCGGTCGTGGCACTGCTCGGGCTGGCGCCCGTGCGCTTTTCCTCGGCCAGCTTCAGTGCGGTGCGCACCAGCCGGCGCAGCATCTGGATGTCGACCGGCTTGGAGACGAAATCGAAGGCGCCGGCCTTCAGCGCGGTGACGGCGGCATCGACGTTGCCGTACGCGGTGATCATCGCTACCGGCGTGTCGTCGTAGTCGGCCGCGATCAGCTCGATGATCTCCTGGCCGCTGCCGTCAGGCAGACGCATGTCGGTGAAGCACAGGTCGTAGTGATGCTCGGCCAAGGCATGGCGCGCTTCAGCCACGGTGCCTACGGCATCGACCTTCAGGTCCATGCGGCCAAGCGTGATAGTCAGCAGTTCGCGGATGTCGCGTTCGTCGTCGATGACCAGGACGGTCTGTTGGCTCATGATTCGGAGGCGAAGGTGGGTTAACGTTCAGGATACTCGCCGCACTCGCAAGTGGCAAAGCGCCGTATGTATACGTCGCGTCAATGCCCGAGGTGGCGTAGGAAAAACTGCACGATCACGCGGTAGGCGTCCTTGGATTCGGGTAGCTCAGGGTCGGAGAAGAAGGAGTGCCACATCCCTTCCCACACGTGCAGCTCGGTCTGTACGCCGGCCTGGTCGAGCCGTTGCTGACTGTCGATCACCGAGCTCATCGTCATGTCGCGGGTGCCGGTGATCAGCAGGGTTGGCGGGAACTTGGCCAGCAGGCTCGGCGACATGCCCGGCTGCACCAGCGGATCCTTGGGATTGGCGCCATGGAAGTAAGGCAGGGAGGCGAACGTCAGCAGATGCGCCGGTACGCCTTGGCCATTCAGTAACGGGGCGATATAGGCGGAGTCGCCTTCGACATCCATCACTGAGCCGCAGAAGGTGCCGATGGCGCCCGGCACCGGCAGCTGGTCATGAATGATGCGGGCCACCGATTCCGCGGTGAGGATGCCGCCGGCCGAGCAGCCGTAGATGCCGATGTTGGCCGGCTTGTACTGCTTGAGCAGCGCCTTGTAGACGGCCTCCACATCATCGCTGGCGGCCGGGAAGGTGTATTCGGGACCTTGCCGGTAGTCGACGCTGATGACCTTGATGCGGCCGATGCTGGCAATCGGGATGGATTCCACCAGCCCGCCACTGTGTGCGCCCCACAGAAAGGCGCCGCCGTGCAGATTGATCAGTACGCGATCGCGATTCTCCGGCGCGATCGCCTGCGCAGGCAGCACCACATCCGTCCTGACGCCGGCGATCGTCTCGCTGTGGATCTTCACCGGGTACAGCTTTTCCATGCGCGCGGCGCGGTCGCTGTTCATGCGGTCGTAGAAGCTGCGGCTTTGTTCGATCGGCGCAGTGATCGGCGGCGCCTTGCTACCGGCAGCGAGCATCTTGGGGAAGAACGCGCGGGCTTCGGGCGAAGCGAGGCTGGAATAGGGCACGGTCACGGCGGGCGAGGTGACACTGCCGTCGGCGTTGAAGCCGGGCGCGGTAGTTTGGGCGGAAACGGTTGCCGACAACAAAAGTGCGGTTAAAACATAAGCCAGGTGTGACACACGCATGCTGCTTTCCCCTCGTGACCAGCTGCAAGATTGTAGGTTGGCGGTAAGCGAAGCGCACCCCGACATCACGTGCATCCCAACGTCATGTGCATCCCAACGTCATGTGCATCCCAACGTCATGTGCATCCCAACGTCATGTGCATCCCAACGTCATGTGCATCCCAACGTCATGTGCATCCCAACGTCATATGCATCCCAACGTCGTGTGCATCCCAACGTTGGGGTGCGCTTCGCTTACCGCCAACCTACGTTGTTTTATTTCACTGTTTCGGGTTGTTTGGGAGGTGTGGCGCTCAAGATCTGCCGCAGCTTCAGATACACGCCGTTGGTCCAGCCAAAACCGATGACGTTGGCGGTGTAGCCAGCGCTGACTTTCACATCCGCATTGCCAAGCGCCATGTTGTATTTTTCGCGGATGGTGCCGTCCGTCGCAAAGCTGCGATCCACCGTGGCGTCGAATTTGCCGGCGATGCGGCGTGCATCGTCGTGGTAGCCATAAGCATTCAATCCCGACACGGCCAGCCAATTGGTCGGCGCCCAGCCGAAGGGGTTGTTCCATTGCGTGCCGCTGGGACGGTTGTCCATGGTCAGGCCGCCGGGCAGTTCGAAGATGGACAGGGTCTTGCGTACCGCTTCGGCTTGCTGCTGCGAGGCCGCGCCAGCCCATAGCGGATAGAACGTGGTGAGATACGGTGCGTCGGACGGTTTACCGGCGACAAAGTCGTAATCGCGATACATGCCCAGTTCCGGGCGCCACAAATACTTGTCCATCGCCGCCTTGCGTGCCGCGGCAGCCTGCGCCCAGCGCGCGGCGTCGGCGGTCTTGCCGAGTTGCAGGGCGAAATCGTGCAGATCCAGTTCGTAGCGATACAGCAGGCTGTTGAGATCCACCGCGGCGTAGTGGTGCGTGGAGCCACCGAACGGACCGAAATGGAAATTCGTATCGAAACCGGACTCACGCATGGCGCGATCGCCGTGATAGTAGTCGGCGGTCAAGCGATAACCATCCACCCAGTTGCCGGCGCAGACTTTCGATGCACGCACATCGCAGCTCTCGGTTTTCAGGCGTGCGGCCTCGGCGTCATCCGGATGCTCGGAACCTTTGATCAGATAGCCCGGGTTTTGCGCGGGATGCGCGATCAACCATTTGATCACGCCGTCGTAGAACTCGCTGTCCTGCGCTTCCAGCACCGGGCCGCTGCCCAAGTCGTAGTAGCGCGCCAAGCCGGTGTCGCCGGCCTGATGCTCAGGGCGGGTCCAGATGTCATGGTTGCGAACGGCCAGCGGATACGCCTGCTCCAGCCATGCACGTTTTTCTTCCGCGCTATGGAAGCTGGCCGGATCGTTGAGCACCGCGACCATCATGCCGGTGAGAAACGGTGGCTGCGAACGGCTGAGGTAATAACTGCGGTTCGCGTTGAGCACGCCACCGTAGTACTGCACTTCGAACAGCGCATTGTCGGTCATGTCGCGCGCCAGCTCGGTGCGGTGATCGGCCACCAGCCCCAGTACGATGAAATAGCTGTCCCAGCCGTACATTTCATTGAAGAAGCCACCCGGCACCACATACGGATGCGGCAGGTACAGCAGACCCTGCACCGGCAGCTTGGTGGCATCCACATCGCCCAATTTATCGATCACTTGCGGCAGCACATGCACGTCGACATTGCAGCGCTTCGCAGTCTGGGCAAGGTCCGCGGGCATGTTGAATTGTGCCGGTATATAGATCACCGGGCGTGCATGGATCTTCGGATCGGTCAATGACGCGCAGTTATCCATCGAGCGCGTGAGCGTGGTCCATGCCTGATCGATGTAGGTGCGTGTCTTGGCCGGATCGGGCTGCGCGGCCGAGGCCGTCGCAACGAGCGTTGCAGACAGGAGTAACGCCAGGGTTCGGATCGTGGTTTTCATGTCGCTTCTCCATCGTGATGCGTTCGGCCGGTCCGGATGCGGCGGGCCGATAAAGTGCTTGGGGATGTCATGGGGCATGGCATCGCGCTTTCATGCCGACGGCTCCGGCTCCGGCACCGCATCGAACGCCACCGTAAGCCGGGTTTTCTCGCTATGGAAAGGTACGGTGCCATGCCAGAAATACGAAGGGAACAGCACCAGCCTGCCCGGTTCGGGGCGGACAACGCGTTGCACCTGCAAGGGTGGATGTGTGGCGATGCTGGGCTGGCCGAACGCCAGGCATCCATCCTGGGTGGAGGCTTCAGCCATGCCTTCGGGCAGGTCGACGTAGAAGGCCGAAGAAATCCAGCCGCGCGGATGCACATGATTGGCGTGATAGCCCGCACTGCGCAGGCGCACCGACCAGCCGCCATTGAACCGGTAGGTACCACGATTGCGACGACGCAGCGGATCGGAGCCTTGGCCGATGTAGGCGATATAGTCGCGGATGGGCGCGTCGAGCGCCTTGAACAGGGCCTGGATGACCGGGTCTGTTTCACGCGTCAGATCACCGGTGGTTTCAGTGCCGTGGCGTAGCGACTGGAACAGCAGCGCATGGCCATGGGGATTGTGCAGGCGTTCGAGACTTTGTTTCAGATCGCTGAGGAAACCGGCCAGATCCGTCCAGGGCGAAGGTGCCTGCAAGGTGTACGGACGCACCAGATTCGTGTAATCACAACATGCGTCGTAGCGCGCATCACCCAGCAGCCGCCACGCCGTGGTTTGCAGGGCGATCAGATACTGGTCGTCGGGAGTCATGGCTAACAGCGCTTCGCAATGACTCAATGCCCGGCGCGCATCGCCAGTACCAAGCAAGGCCGCGGTCAACAGATTCCGTGAGGCGTTGTTATCCGGCGATATACGCAGCGCGCGCTCTGCCAAGGTCAGCGCCGTCGCGGGATCGAATTCCAATGCGGCCAGTCCTGCGCGCACGAGCAGCGCAGGGGTGGCCTGTGCGCGTGAAGCCGATGTTGCCAGGCATACATAGGCGGCGCGCACATCGCCGGCACCTTGCAGGATCGAGGCCTTTGCAGCGAGCAGGGCTTCATCGCCCTGAAATATCTGCAAGGCCTGGTCGAGCACGGCGGTGGTTTGTGCACTATCACCCGTGCGCATCCACACCAGTTGCGCCAGGTGATTGTGCGCGTCGATATGCCGAGGTTCCTGTCGCAGGCATTCGCGCAGGGACGTTTCTGCGCGCTCGAACTCGCCGAGTGCGATCAGGCTGTTTGCATGGGTGAAATGGACGGCTGCCGACTTGTGCCCTCGCGCCAGCGCATGCTGGGTGGCGCGCTCGGCTTCGGCGTGCCGGGAAGCTGCGGCCAAGGCGATGGCCAGTGCGTGTGCCGCGGCCGGATGATCGGGCGACGCGTCCGCCAGTGTGCGATAAAAGGTGACGGCTTCATCCTGGCGCCCGAGCGCAGCGAGTGCCACGACGTGCTGCGCGACCAGTTCTGCCGGTGCCTGTGCGGAACCGCACAACGGTGCCACGATGGCCAGGGCCTCGGCCGGACGCTGGGTGTCGTTGTAATGGCGTGCGAGCAATAGAGCAGCATGCGGCAGGCGTTGGGCGGCGCGTCGCAGCAGTGGCACCGCTTCATCCTGACGCCCGCTGTTCAACAGCAATTCGCCGAGTGTCGCCAGCGAGGGCGCCCAGCCGGGGTCCGCGGTTACGGCTCTACGCAACAGCGCTTCGGCGCCAACGGTATCGCCGAGTGCCAATTGCACGCCACCGAGCAGGCGCAACGCCTCCGCGTAGTCGGGGTGCTGTTCGACGATGCTCTGGAGCCGCGCATGCGCGCCGCGAAAATCGCCGGTTTGCAGCAGCGTGCCTACGTGCCTCATCGCGTCGATAACAGTGGGCGGTACGGTGGACATCAGCGCCTGTCAGGATGGTTGTTATAACGGCTGGCGAATCAGTTCTGGCTTGCCCGACGCATCACGCTGGACGGTGATGTCGTACAGCTTGCCCTGGAAACTGATGTGCCGAAGCGTCAGCGATTTCCATGATGGTGGAAGTTGTGGCGCATAGGCAGCATCCAGGCCCTTGTCGTCAATGCGCAGGCCGGTAAGTCCGTACAGCATGCTTTGGACGAAACCTGCCGACGTCGCAAGAATATAGCCCGCGTTGTTCGCGACGGTTTCAGTGCGCACGTTGAAGGGCGGTTTCAGGAATCCGACCAAGTTGCGCTGAATCCAGTCGCCGGCCGTCTTGGCATCGCCCAGTTCGGAAGCGCCGACGGCGAGCATTGCCATCATCATCTCGTTCGGATCGTCGCCGTGGACTTTCAGCTCATGCAGCTGGAAGTCGAAATCGTTGCGGCGCACCGTATCGGACATGGCCAGATCGAGGTTGGGATACATCAGCCACGCCAGCGACGAACCCATCCAGGTGATCTTGTCGTGCGGCACCGATGCGTCGAAATCGAGATGACGTTGTTCCTTGTCGAGGAACGGGATGTACATCTTTGCCGCGATCTCGTTCCACTTGGGATCGGCAGGTTCGCCAACCTGCCTGGCGGCTTCGATCGCTATCAACAGCGCCTTGCGCGCGGCAGCGTTGGTAAAGGAGTCGTTGGGCACATCTTCGTAGGCCTCGTCCGGCGAGGTGACGTGCAGGATTTCGTAGCGATCCTTGGCTGGGTTATAGGTGACACGGCTGGTCCAGAACCGGGCGACTTCGCGGATCACCGGCCAACCGTATTGCTTCAGCCATGCCTCGTCGCCGCTGGCGAGGTAGTACTGCCACTGCGCGATGGCGATATCAGCATCGACGTGAACTTCGCGGTACACGTGGTAGGCGAAATGCGGCGTGTTATCCACGCCCGTTTGCGGATCGGCTTCCCATGGATACATCGTGCCCTTGAAGCCGTACTGGATCGCGCGGTCGCGCGCCGGCTGCATGGTGCGGTTGCGGAACATCACGATCGGCTTGGCGCGTTCCGGATGCAGCAGGAGCAGTGCGGGAAACACCCAGGAGTCGCTATCCCAGAATGCATGCCCGGCATAGTTGGGCGTGAGCGCGCAGGCGCCCATCGGCCATGCCGTGCCGACGGTGGTGTTGGAGAGCAGGTAGTAGAGGTCGGAGTGAACCGCTTTCTGCACCTGCGGATCGCCATCGATCACGATGTCCGAGGTCCACAGTTGATGCCATGCGGCCTGATGGCGCGCGAGCAGGGTGGCAAAGCCGGTCTGTCGCGCCTGTTTGGCGAGTGCGACGTCATCGTTGGCCTTGCCGCCCCAATCCTGGCGGGATGCGGCGAGGTATTTGGTGAAGACGTAAGTGCTGCCTTGCCTGACCTTGGCGGTGATGTGCAGCGACAGCAAATCGCTGGTCTTGTCGAGCTTTACGCTCTCCACGTCCAGCGAAGCAGGTAGCTGGATGGCGGCGGCTTCGGCCATGCTCAGGCCCTGCTTGGCCCGGCCGTCGAGCCACAGGGTCAGGTCCTTGGTGCTGCCGTCGCTGGACAACACTTCGGTGTAGCCGGGATACCACACGGCGGCGCGGTCCGGAGTGGGGATCGGCTTGTTGTCCAGGTTCTGTCCGCTGGCGATCACGGCAGCGGTCATCTGGTCTTCGGTCATGCTGCCGATCGGAAAACGCGGCTGATATTCCGACCACAACCGGATCGGAAAGGTAAGTTCCACGCTGCCGTCGAAGTGCGGGGTGATCGAGATTTGCGTGGCCGCAAGATGGTTGTCGGCCTGGCTGACGAAGGTCACCACGTTCACGTCAGTGGATTTGTTCGCGTAATCGAAACGGTAGCTCGTGGTGAGCGTGCCGTCGTGCATGTCCAGCGTCTGCGCGTAATCGGCAAAGATCTTTTTGTCCAGGCGGGTGGAATTGATCCACCCACCGCCCGGGTTGTAATCGATCTCGCTCCAGCCGGGGATGGCGGCAGGGCGCGAAATATCGCCCTTGCTGTAATCCATGAAGGCGACCATGTAGGCGCGGGCAGGCTCCGTGCCGCGTGGCGAGGTCATGGTGGAGAAATAACCATTCGCCAGATAACTGGGGAAATAGCTGCCGAAGTTATCCGACGAAGCAGTGAGCAGAAAGCTTGGATCGGTGGCGGCCTGGGCCGTGAAAGCGGCTGTGCTGGCGGCGAGGAAAAGTGCGGTCAAACCGATGTTGCGAAAGCTCATGGAAACTCCAGCAATGACGCGTAGCGCGCCCCATCCCGTAGCGCGTCATTTGGCGATAAGTTTGATGCTTGCTTCACCGTTGCCGTGGCGGTCCGTCTCGCGCTTGAACAGGAACAGCGTGACGAGGATGAGCAACATCGGTACCAGCGAGAAGTAGAACGCATGGATGCCATCGAAGCGTGAAAACACGATGGCGGTAATGCGCGAGCCGAGCGTGCCGCCCAGCGCGGAGAAAATCACGATCAAGCCGGTCATCGCCGCGTGCGAAGGCTTGGGCAGCGAGCTGAGCGCCACCGAATTGATCACCGGATAGATCGGCGCCATCAGCAGGCCGATCAACGGAATCAGGTAGGCGGCAATCGGCGCGTCGAACCAGCCGACATCGGCCTGCGCGGTGATCCCATGCGCCAGCGGCAAGGTCAGCGTGACCAGCAGCCCCATGCCCACCACGCAGATATTCAGCAAGGCGTACCACGGCATGCGCCGCAGGACCTGTCCGGCGACGATGCGCCCGATCGCGGAGGTGGCGGCGAGAATCGTCGCGAGCTGGATGCTCATGGCATTGGGCAGCTTGAGGATCTCGTTGTTGAAGGTCGGCAGCCAGGTGCTGAAGCTCTGTTCGATCAGCACATAGAGAAACGCGGAAGCCAGGAACACATAGACCAGCGGCCGCAGGAACAGGTGCAGCATTTCCAGCAGCGAGCCGCGCACCGGCTTGGCTTCATCCGCATGCGCGGCCGATTCATCCATGCGTGATGTCGCCAGCAGCACGATCACCAGCACGCAGGCGACCGCCAGGACCCAGTACACGTTTAGCCAGGACGGATTGGCGGGTGCATCGCGATCGACGAAGGCGCTGAACAGCCATCCCGCGATCAGCACACCCACCATGAACAGGCCTTCGATGGTATTGGTGAGCCGTCCATGTTCACTCCGGTCGCTGGTCAACAGGCCGATCGACGAATAAACCGCGACCTTGGCCAGCGCGAACGAAACGCCGACGCAGGTAAACAACAGTTCCGCGGTGCGGAAACCAGGATAAAGCGGCATCAGCACGCAGGCGCAGGCCACGATGGTCAGCGCAAGTATCATCGCGCGCCGATAGCCGAGCAGGGGAAGGAAAGAAGCGACCAGGAAGGATGTGATCGCAATCGGCAGGTCTTTGAATAGTTCTAGCAGGCTGGCCTGCGGTTTATCGACGCCGAAGGTGTAGATCGATTGCAGGATCACCGTGCCGACGCTGTTGAGCAGGATCGCGAAGACCATGTAGATCAGGGCCAGCGCGGTGATCATGCGGAATCGGTTCATGGCAACCTGCTTTATGCCGCTTTGTTTGGGATTGAGTTTCCACCGTGTCTCGCCGTCGTCCCGACCTTGGCCGGTATAGCGGCAAGGTCGGATTTTTGGCGAAACGGAAGCACTCACTTGGAAACGCTGCTATCCCTTGCCAGCCAGACTTTACAACTTGCGCCGGGCGGAAAGTCCATGGCCGGGTTTTCACCCGGCCATGGGTGCCCCAGGGAGGGGAGGGCGACTAACTGCGGGGAGTGAGTGGAGAGGAGTGAGTGGTGGGAGAAAGGCAAATGCTTTCCGGGCCTTTCTCTCATTTCCCACTACTCGTTGCTTACTCCTAGAACTGGTACTTGATCTGGCCTTGGACCTCGCGGCCTTCAATGGAACGGGCCAGGATCACGCCTTCGCTGCTGGCGGAGCCGAACAGGCGCGCGTTGCCTTCGGTAATGCCGATCTGGTTGGTCAGATTGGTGCCGGTGACGCTGTACACCCAGTGCTGGCCAACGTTGGCGGCGACGCCGAAGCTCAGGTCGTAGTAGTAACCCAGCGGCTGCTGTTGAAGCAGGTCGCCGTAGCGATTGCCCACGTACTCATAAGTGAGCCACGCGCGCAGGCTGCCCCAGCTGGTTGGAAGGGTGTAAGCGGGCGTGAGACGGAACTGTACTCGCGGCTGGCGTTGCAGCATCTTGCCGTACAAGCTGGCGAAGGCCGTCTCGCCCGACTGCGTGGTGTATGACTCCAGCCCCGTGTTGGTGTAGTGACCATCCATGTAGTCACCGCTCAACGTCATGGTGAAGTGCTCAAACGGCTTGAACGTCGTGGTCAGATTCACGCCCTTGGTGTTGCTGCCATAGAGCAGCGAGGAAATCTGGCCCGTCGGTCCCACGTAGGAGTAAGGCACGCCGAAGAACAGGCGGTGATAGGCGCTGGCATCGACATAGACCCAGTCGGCTTGATACTTGAAGCCGATTTCCTGGTTGTGGACCTTTTCAACCGGCGTATCGGGCATATTGCGCAGATCGTCGAAGCCGGGGAAGTACACGCCGTCGTTGAGTCGTGCGTAGGCGCTCATGTTGGGCGTGAACTCATAGTTCGCACCAATCGTCCACGAGGGCGCGGACTTCTGATACTTGATGTAGTTCAGACCCGGCGCGAGCACCTGCGAATTGTTGTTGTACAGCGTGTACGGGTTGTTATCCAGATCGAGCGTCATGGTGTTCTGGATGCCGCCGCTCGCCTGTTCGCGCTCGTCGCGGATGCCGGCGTCGAACAGCCAGTTGTCCAGCTTCCAGGTGTCGGTCAGGAACATGGCGGTGTTGAAGCCGTTCCAGCGTTCGTAGATCGCCGTGCTCGGTCCGCTGACAAAGCCCTGGCTGCTGCTCAGCTGGTAGACGTTGCCGGCGGCGTTTTCGAGGTCGACCACGATCGGGCTCGGGTTGCTCATCGCCTGCAGCAGCATGTTGTTGCCCAGGTACCAGGTGTCGTGATCGTTGTAGACCGCGGTGTAGTTGCCCAGGGTCAGCGTGTTGCCGTCAAACAGCTCCTTGCTGATGTGGAACTCGTTGCTGATCGACGCAATGCGCTTGTGCACATACCAGAGTCCCTGGGTGGTGACACTCTGGTTCATGTTGGCCGACTGGCCGTTGGTGTATTTCGCCGTGGCGGTCAGGTCGGTCGGCAGGCCATCGGCCGTTTCCTCACTGGTGATGTACGACGACAGCGAGGTTGGATTGGCGCCCGTGCTGAAGAACGAGATCGTGTTCATCTGGCCGCCGGTGAAACCCAGCTTGTCCGAGAGTGACCAGCCGTTACCGAAATCCCAATCGAAATTACTGCCGAAAAGATGGATGTCCGCACCGCGGCCCTTGGCCAGATTCACGGGTATGCCACCGGGCGTGCAGCCTGGGGTATTGCAGGGCGTGGTTTCGATGGTCTCGTATTGATCGGCCTTGCTGCCGAAGGTGCCGGTCAAGGGGCTGTAACCCGGATAGGCGGAGAAGTTGCCTATGCTGGGGTTGAGGACCGGCGTGTCGGTGACGAACTGGTTGTGGTCTTTCAGTTCGCGCGCATAAAACATCAGCGAGCCGCTATCCCAGTCACGGCTTATCGTGCCAGTGAGCTGGCCGCCGTCGTCGGCGGCGAATTGCGGGTCGCGCACACCGTCGGACCGGCGCCAGAAGCCACCGAAGCTGCCATACCAGCCGGTGTCCTTGCCCAGCGGGAAGCCGACGAATCCGTCGATGCGATTCATGTCCTCCGAGCCGTACGTGTAGCCGAATTCACCGGAGGGAACGTCCGTGCCTTCCTTGAGAAGGAAGTTGGCGGTCGCACCTGGCTGGCCATTGCCGTACAGAACGCCAGAGCCGCCTTGCACGATTTCTGCGCGGTCAATGGTGTCATCCAGGCGGAACATGGATGAGTTGTCCAGGAACGACAACGACGACTGCGGATAAAGTGGCGTGCCGTTGAGCTGGAAGGTGACATATGGCGCATCGCCGCCGCTCGGGAAACCGGCTACTTCGATATTGGCGCCGGTTTGACCGCCGGAGGATTCCGGATAGATGCCGGGCGATGCCTTTAGCAGGTCCGCCGCACTCTTGGGATTTGCCTCCTTGATCTGCTGACTGGACAGCGATGTGATCGAGTAGGCTGCATCGATCTTCTTCACGCCGCCAAACGTGGCCGTACCGGTCACCACCACCTGCTGCAAGGTCGACGCATTCTTGGCATTCGCAGCTTGTTGCGCGCCAGGGCTCGCGGGTGCTGCCTGACTGGTGGGCGCCGTGGTGGTCGAGCTTTGCGTGGGCGTCGTCTGACTGGTTTGCTGCGCATACACGGCGCCGGACATCAGCGTGGCCGCGATCGCCGCAGGTAATGCTAAACGAGTTAAAGACTTGCTGTTCATCGATCGTTCTCCCCAAACGGTTTTTGTAGATGTTTGCGTGGCACGCCACGTCGCTTAGCCGCTTCTTATGTCCATCCTCGTAAATCGGCCGATGTCGAACGCGGCGACGTTCGGCAACAGCAGATCCGCCCCGGCCAAGGCCTCTGCTTGGCCAATTCCTACCGCTGTCATTCCCGCAGAGTGGATGCTGGCAATTCCCGCCGCGGCGTCCTCCACGCCGAGGCATTCGCCCGGTGCCAGGCCGAGGCCGCGTGCGGCGGCCAGGAAAATCTCCGGATCGGGCTTTGCGCGACTGATGTGATTAGCGTCGACCACATAATCGAACAAGTTCGCGATGCCGAGTTTTTCCAGCAAAAGTGGTGCGTTACGGCTGGCCGAAGCCAGCGCTGTCTTCAATCCTGCGCGGCGCACCGATTCGATCGCGGTGCGCGCGCCGGGCAACAGGTTTTGCGGTCCGAAACCTTCGATCTGCTGCCGGTAATACTCGTTCTTGCGGGTCGCCAGCGCCTCTTTCTCTGTCTCGGAATACGGCCGCGAGGCCTTTTCCAGCAGGATGTCCAGCGAGGCGCGGCGATCCACGCCTTTCAACCGCTCACCGACCGCATCGTCGAACGGGATGCCGATGTCGGCAGCAAGCTTCTTCCAGGCAGCGTGATGGACCACGGCCGTATCGGCGATGACACCATCGAGGTCGAAGATGACGCCCTTCAAGTTATGCGCCGATGAAGCTGGCATCAGCGGCATGTGGATGGTTTGTCCGGCGCGCAATGCAAGCAATTTGCCATGGTGAAGGACTTCCGCGCCGGCACCCTGGGTAAGCGTGTAGGCCACGCCGTTGGCCTCAACCGTGACGCGAATGTGTTGCCCCTGCCAGCGCAAGCCGAATCGATAGCTGCGCCATGCTGCGGGCAGCACCGGCGCAAAAGCGGGACGGCCGTTGACCGGACGCATGCCGCCGAAGCCCCATGCCAGCGACAACCAGCTGCCGGCCATGGCCGCCATATGCAGGCCGTGCGAGGTGTTGCCGTGCAGGTTGTCCAGATCTACCCGCAGGGTGTCGAGGAAGTAGCGGTAGGCCTTGTCGGCATAGCCCACTTCCGAGGCGACGATGCTGAAGGTCGATGCCGACAGGGTGGAGTCGTGAACGGTGACGCCTTCGTAGTAATCGAAGTTGCGGCGCTTGGCGTCGTGGTCGATCGCATTGCCGGCCAGCACGAAGGCCTGCAGCACATCGGCCTGCTTGCATACCTGATGGCGATAGATCGTCAGCGGATGCATCTGCAGCAGTAGCGGGCGATGTTCGTGTTCGCCGTGGGACGCAAGCGGCAGGCGCGGCTTGTCGAGGAAGTCATCGTCCTGCGGAAAGATGTTCAATTGCGCATCGACCGGCAGGTACATGGCGTCAGCCGCGGTCAGCCACGCGGCGATTTCCTGATCTGAAAGGCCGATCGCCGTGGCGATGCGCAGGTAATCGCCATGCTGTTCTTTCGCCAGCTGCGCGGCAACCACGGCGGCATAGCGCAGGTGCTGCTGTGCCATGTGGTTGGTGTAGTAGTTGTTGTCGACCAGCGCACTGTATTCATCCGGACCGGTGACCTGGCAGATGCAGAATGCGTTGTTGCGGCGCGGATTGTAGTTGCCCACTTGCAGCCACAGGCGGGCGGTTTCGAACAGTACCTCCGCACCACCACGCACCAGGAAGTCGAAGTCACCGGTGGCATCGACATACAGGCGGATACCGAACGCGATCGCGGCGTTGATGTGGTATTGCGCCGAACCGGAAGGGAAGTAGGCGGAGCATTCGTCGCCGCTGATCGTGCGCCACGCGTACAGGGCACCGACCGAGTGATTCATCTCGCGCGCATGGTTGCGCGCACGCTCAAGCGTGTGAACGCGATACTCGAGCATGCTGCGCGCCTGCTCCGGCGAGGTCAGCGCGAGCACGGGCAGGATAAATGCCTCCGCGTCCCAGAAATAATGACCTTCGTAGCCTTCACCGGTAAGGCCTTTCGCGGCCGCACTGCCGCTGCCGTCGCGACCGGTCGATTGCAGGAGGTGGAACAGGTTGAAGCGCAGCGCTTGCTCGACGGCGGCATCGCCATCGATGTGCAAATCGGCCTCTTGCCAGAACGCATCGCAAGCGCTGGCTTGCGCCGCGCGGTGAGCATCGAAATCGTGCTCCAGCGCGTTTTCCAGGGTGATGGCGACGGCATCGAGCAGCGAGGCTTCGGTGTCGCCACCTTCCGGCCGGCTCCATGCGTAAGCGATGTATTTTTCCAGCACGACGCTGCCGCCGGGATGCAGCTCGGCGGTGTAGTGCTGCTGGACCCCCTCGGCGTCTTCGATGATGGCGCGGGCAAACGCGAGCGGTGCGGCGATGCGGTGACGCTGGCCGCTGGCCAGGCGAATGTGGCTGTTGCGGGTGCGCTGGCAGATCGAGGCCAGGGTGTGGTCCGCGTCGGATGCCGTGATGCTCAGGCCACCGGCGACTCGCGCGCCCATGCGCGGATCGTCGCCCTGTTCGGTGGCGGTGTTGCTGGCTACCAGCGCCGATTCGAGGGTGATTGGGCCGATGTAGTCGAGAGAGGTGACGCGGTAGCGGATGCACAGCAGGTTGGGTGTGTGCAGGGGCACGATCCGCTCCGCGTCGATCTGCAAGCTGACACCCGTGGGGGAGCGCCAGTGCAGCGTGCGTTGCAGGCAGCCGGCACGCAGGTCCAGCGCCTGTTCAAAATTCAGCCATTCGCCTTCATCGAGGTCGACCAGCGCCTCGCCGAGGCGCAGGCGGATGCGGGTGCCGTCGGGCACCGGAATGCGGGTGTCGCTGGTGCGGGCGAAACCGGGGAAGCGCTCGTGATACTCGATCGGGGTGCGTTCCCACACGCCGGCCAGAAATGTGCCCTGGGTGGGGCTGCCTTGTTCTTCCAGGCCGCCGCGCACGCCCAGCAGGCCGTTGGACAGCGCATACAGGCTTTCCAGGGTGGGCTGCTCGGTTTGGGTCGGGCGACGCGCATGCACCAGGCGCCACGGATCGAGGGATCCACGGTTTGCCGGGTCCATGGCAGCGGTTGGCGCGTCGTGGCTTTGCACGCTTTCTCCCCTTGGCATGTGCTCGCTTGGTCTTCTCATCGGCCCAGTGGGCCTGTCGTGGGGCGGAGCATAAAGTGCGAGTGATATCGATATCAAGATATCGATATCATATGCGGCGACGCAGCATCCTGCGGTTGCGGCGAATGACACAGGCAAGTGAATTGGACGATGGAGGTAGGGTCGGTCCACACTTCCTACGTCTATATGACATTCCATCAAAAGCATCACTGAGGGGCGTCTCTTGTCGGGTATCAAGAAGAAACAACCACTTGCGCAACGCCCCAGCCTGACCATGGCTGATCTGGCCGAGCTGGCGGGAGTTTCCAAGATCACCGTTTCCCGGGCGCTGAGTGAAAGCACCCTGGTCAACGCCGAGACCCGGGAGCGGATCCAGGCGCTGGCGCGCAAGCACGGCTACAAGCTCAATGTGAGCGCGCGCAATCTGCGTCTGCGGCGCAGTCATACGGTGGCGGTGATCGTTGAAATGAAACCGTCGTCCGGGCGCACCATGTGGGATCCGTACCCGCTATCCCTGCTCGGCGGTATCACGCAGGAGCTGACCTCGGCCGGCTACAGCGTGCTGTTGACCACCCGCCAGGATGCCGGCAATGCGGCGGTGCAGGCGGCCGATGGCCTGATCCTGCTCGGGCAGGGCGCTCGTCAGGACGCCGTGCGCCTGTACGACAAGCTGGGCCTGCCGATGGTGGTGTGGGGTGCGGCTGGGCAGGGCGGCGACAACCACACCGTGGTGGGCAGCGATAACCGTCAGGGCGGGATCAGCGCGGCCGAGCGCTTTTTATCGATCGGGCGTCGCCATCCGGTGTTTATCGGCAATCCGGATCATCCGGAGATGGCCCAGCGCCTGTTCGGTTTTGTCGATGAACTGGCCGGTCACGGCATCAAGCCGCTGCTGCTGCGGCGCGCCGATTTCACCCTGGAATCGGGCGTGGATGCGGTGCGTTCCCTGTCGGAGCGCAAGGTGCGTTTCGATGCGATCTTCGCCTGCAGCGACTTGCTCGCGATGGGTGCGATCCGCGCCTTGGTGGAGCTTGGGCAGACGGTGCCGAACGATGTCTCGGTGATCGGCTACGACGACACGCCGCTCGGCGCCAGCTTTCTGCCGCCGCTGAGCACCGTGCGCCAGAACTGGCAGGAAGGCGGCGTGCTGCTGGCGCGCAAGGTGCTGGCGTTGATTCATGGGCAGCCGGTGCAGTCGCAGATGATGGCGACGACCTTGGTGGTGCGCTCGACTTGAAGCTAAGAGCTTAAGAGAGAGTGGAGAGGAGTGAGGAGTAAGAGAAACCAAGAGCGTGTCGGCTCTTCTCTCACTTCTCACTCCTCTCCACTCTCCTCGCTCGAGCTACATACTGTCACGCAGGACGCATGCATGGCCTTCCACAGAGCCTGATCGCGTCACCCACTTTTTTAGCGTCGCTCTGCGACTACCAATTGTGTCCTGGCGACGACGTTGCAAGACAGAGTTGGGCAGAGTGAGAGAAGAACCAACACGCTCTTGCCCCTTCTCACTTCTCACTCCTCTCCACACTCTCCTCGCCCGAGCTCCGCACGGCCACTGAGGGCGCATGCATGGCCTCCTGCAGGGACTGATCAGCGTCATCGACCTTTTTTTGCGCCGCTTCGACTTGTCGTTGCGCCTTCGCGACTGCGTCTTCGGCTTGCGCGCGTTCCTTGCCCGGTTTGAAGCTGGTTACCCAGTTTGGATCATTCGGAATTTGAAGCTCGCGTAACGCTGCCCATTCTATCGGGTAGCCAGGTCGCCTTAGTTCATGAAGCGCATACTCTTGCGGGCTTGGGTGATGGAGTGGCCCCGGGCTAGGTGGCCGGACGGCGCTCCATAGGTCACCGCTGGGCCCGTGAGTTCGTTCAATCATCTTCAGATCCTGCTCGGCATCGTTGAGTCTTTTCTTGGCGTCACCGAGTTCGTTTTGAGCCGTTTTATAGGCGGAATTCGCCCTGGCTATGGCTTCTTGTTTTTGCTCCTCGGAAAGAAGCGGGCGGCGAGTGGCTGGGTTCGACATCGCGGCGCGCGAGGAACCTTGACCGCCTCCCGGCAAGCCCCCATCCAGCTTCCAGCCCCCATGCCCATCGGGCAGCACCTGTTTGGACGTCTGTTTGAGCACGCCCGTTTGGGGTGCGCGCGTATAGAGCGCTTGAGCTCCGCTCGCGTTGGATGTGCTCTTGATGAAATAGATTGCCGGATCGCCCGGCAACGTCACGGCAGTGAGTTCGGCGGGTGGAAGATGCGCCAGCAGTCCGGAGGGTTTTCCGCTCGCCGGCGTAGCGGGAAAGCCGGTGGCGCTCGACGTCACCGATGCCGGAGCGGGCTTGCGGGAACTGCTGCCTTCACTGGCGTCCGACTCCCGCAATGGAGCGTGGACGGAAGGCTCGGGGTGGATTTTGATTCCTAACATGGGTGGCACTCCTGTCTAAGCGAAAAAACGCGAGTCTGCGCGACAGCATGTGCCGCGCCGCACAGGAGTGGTGGCGGATAGTTATGGGCAGATGCTTCGGCCATGGCACGGCTCACGCCGTGTACACATAGCGGGCTATGGCTGTTTGCTCATTCGCCAGAAACGATGCGCGGATGACAGCATCGCTGGGCAGCCCGTGCAGTCGCAGATGATGGCGACGGCGTTGGTGGTGCGCTTGACTTGAAGCTAAGAGCTGGAAGCTAAGAGAGAGTGGAGAGGAGTGAGGAATAAGAGAGAGCAAGAGCATGCCGGCTCTTCTCTCACTTCTCACTCCTCTCCACTCTCTCCTTGCATCTAAACCGCCGGTTCGATGCGTGCCGGCGGCGTCAACACCAGTCGGAAACAACTGCCGCCACCCGCCACGCGTACATATTCCAGCGCCGCCTGGTTCGCTTCGGCCATCTGACGCGCCAGATACAGCCCAAGCCCGGTGCCATATTCATGCGTGGTGTAAAACGGCTCGAAAATCTGCGCCGCTACTTTCGGCGCGATGCCGGGGCCGCGGTCGACCACTTCCAGGATCGGTACGCCGTGTTCGCCGTGGCGGACCACTACCATCACGCGCGCCGGTTCGCCCGGCATGCGGCCATAGCGCAGCGCGTTCTGTACCAGGTTCCACAACACTTGCTGCAGTTGTTGCGGATCGGCCACCGCCGCCACGGGCGCGGCGCTGTTGTCGATCACCCGCAGCGAATCGCCACCCAGATCGTTGCCTTGCTTATATTCGTCGACGAAACCATGGGCCCAATCGCCGAGATTGAGCGTTTCCGGGCGGGAGCGTTCACGCCGCGACAGCTGCAGGATGTTCTCGATGATTTCGTTGAGACGGCTGCAATGGTTGTTGATGATCTCGACCATGCGCAGGTCGGTGGGATTCATTTCCTCCGATTCGGCCAGCAATTGCGCGGAGTAGCGGATCGCCGCGAGCGGGTTGCGGATCTCATGCGCGATCGAGGCCGAAAGCCGTCCCAGCGAACTAAGGGTCAGTTCCTCGGCGCGGCGTGACACCAGCGAGGTGTCGTCGAGGAAAATCAGCACCAGTGAATCGTCGTTCGGCGCGAGGCGGCTGAAACGTGGAACCACTTCCGGCATGCCGTCGGCCAGCTGGGTGGCGGTTTCGTCCAGCTTGCCCGAGGTAATCCAGTGATACAGGCGGCGCGACAGCTCCGGCGCCACGCGGCCCAGGTCGCGCTGGTCGGAAGACGGATTGCCCAGCAGCATCCAGGCCGATTCGTTGATCTGATGGATGCGGTTGGCATCGTCCACCAGCATCACGCCGGTTTTCATGCGGCGGATGATCAGTTCGTTGACCTGCGAAAGATTGACCAGGTCAATGCTGCGCTGCTCGGCCAGCGCCTCGCTGGCGCGCAGCTGGCGACCCAGCACATTGCAGAGCACGACGATCGCGAAATATGCCATGCCGAACAGGCCCGATTCGAGAAAATCCCGATCATCGATCGCGCCCAGGTGCGGCAGGGATAGCAGCGTACGGCCAAGGACCCCGAGGGTGGCGAGCGCCGCCAGGAACAACGCCAGTCGTAACGGCAACAGCAAGGCGCCGGTGGCCAGGTTCACCGCCAGCATCATGGCGATGCCGATGCGCGCATCATTCATGGCAGCGCTGGCCAGTACGGCGGCGAAGATGTCCACGAACAGCGTACCCAGAATGCCTAGCCAGCCCAGCGAGCGGGTCACGTGGGTGATGGAGACGATGGCCAGCGCGAAGAGCAGATACGCCGAGGCGACCAGGCGTGCCAGCTCGATGTTGTCCAGGTGCGGCCAGCCCATGCCGGCCGGCGTGAAGGCCAGTCCGACGTAAACCAGGGCCTGGGCCAGCCTGAAATAATTCAGAAACAACAGTTCGTGGCGGGTCGTCGTGCTGTTGGGCGAGTCAGGCATCGCGCGGCTGGACACGGGTTTCAGGGCTCACCAATGGAAGTGGTATCTCCCTCTCCCCTCCGGAGAGAGGCTGGGTGAGGGGCTAAATCTTGCGGTCGGGCGGCATCGAAACGATGTTCGATGCGCCACTTTCGCAAGATTGGTCCCTTACCTCAATCCTCCTGCAATCTTGCCCTCCCAGGATTTGTGCGCCTGATCCCGATCCGCACCCCGGAAGGGAGCCGGCGCGGACGCAAAGAGCCATGAAGATCAGCGAGATGGCCGCTTATCTCAATCCTGTTCCCCGGGGAGAAAGGCGGCGAACGCAAAGCGTCATGCTTACTGGCCCCTTTCCATCAGGGGCCGCTTCCGCGAAAATACCGGGCCGTATTGCGCGGTTTTTGCCATGTTGACTCATGGCCGCGGCGCACTGCACGCCGGTAGTGCGTTCCACCGCCGTCCGTTCTCCCTAGTCTGTGCTGTGGCTACCGCGCAGGCTCGATTCTTCCCCATTCACTCGAGGTATCGAATGAATTTCCACGAGTACCAGGCCAAAGAGCTGTTCGCGCATTACGGTATCGCCGTACCGCCGGGCAAAGTCGCCAACTCCCCCGACGCCGCTGTCGACGCCGCCAAGCACCTTGGTGGTTCGCAATGGATGGTCAAGGCCCAGATCCACGCAGGTGGCCGCGGCAAGGCCGGCGGTGTCAAGTTCTGCAAGAGCCTGGATGACGTCCATGCCGCCGCCAAGGGCATGCTCGGCAAGAACATGGAAACCTATCAGTCCGCCGGCCGCGCGCTGCCGGTGAACCTGGTGCTGGTGACCGATGCCACCAACATCGCCAAGGAGCTGTACCTGTCGATCCTCGTCGATCGCGACAGCAAGGCCGTCACCTTCATCGCCTCCAAGCACGGCGGCGTGGACATCGAGCAGGTGGCCCGCGAAACGCCGGACGACATCCACACCATCGTGGTCGATTTCGTCGAAGGCCTGCAGCCGTACCAGTGCCGCCAGCTCGGCTTCGCGATGGATCTGAATGCGAAGCAGGTCACCCAGCTCACCAAGATCATGCTGGGCCTGTACAAGCTGTTCAACGAGAAGGACCTGTCGCTGGTCGAACTGAACCCGCTGGCGATCCTCGAAGACGGCAACCTCGCCGCCCTCGACGGCAAGGTCAACTCCGATGACAACGCCGAGTTCCGTCATGCGGACCTGGCCAAGATGCGCGACCTCACGCAGGAAGACGCCGCCGAAGCGGCTGCCGTGCAGCACAACCTCAACTACGTGACCATGGACGGCAACATCGGCTGCATGGTGAACGGTGCAGGTCTGGCCATGGCCACCATGGACGTGATCAAGCTGGCGGGCGGCGAGCCGGCCAACTTCCTCGACGTCGGCGGTGGCGCGACCAAGGAGCGCGTGACCGAAGCGTTCAAGCTGATCCTTTCCTCCGACAAGGTGAAGGCCATCCTGGTCAACATCTTCGGCGGCATCGTGCGCTGCGACCTGATCGCCGAAGGCATCATCGCCGCGGTGAAGGAAGTGGGCCTGAAGATTCCGGTGGTGGTGCGCCTGCAGGGCACCAACGTGGAGAAGGGCCGCGAACTGCTGGCCAACTCCGGTCTGGCGATCACGCCGGCCGACGATCTCAACGACGCGGCGAAGAAAGCCGTGGCTGCCGCGAAAGCCTAATCCCATGCAGGTGCTTCATCTCCGCCGCAACAGCCCCCTTAAGTTAAGGGGGCGGCACCATCGCTTTGCGATGGTGCGGGGTTGTGGGGGCATGTCTCACGGCACGTCGCGTAGCGATGTGCCGCGGGTGATCGAAGCCTGTATCACACATATTTGAGAGGACTTTTTGAAATGTCCGTTCTAGTCAATAAGAACACCAAGGTGATCGTGCAGGGCTTCACCGGCCAGCAGGGCACCTTCCACGCCGAACAGGCGATCGACTACGGCACCAAGGTGGTCGGCGGCGTGACGCCGGGCAAGGGCGGCAGCGAGCACATCGGCCTGCCGGTTTTCAACAGCGTGGCCGAAGCGGTCGACGAAACCGGCGCCGATGCGTCGGTGATCTTCGTGCCGCCGCCGTTTGCGGCTGACTCGATCATGGAAGCGATCGACGCCGGCGTGCGCGTGATCGTCACCATTACCGAAGGCATCCCGGTGCTGGACATGCTGCGCGTGAAGAACGTGCTGGCGCAGCATCCGGAAACCGTGCTGATCGGACCGAACTGCCCCGGCATCATCACCCCGGGCGAATGCAAGATCGGCATCATGCCGGGCCACATCCACAAGCCGGGCAAGGTCGGCATCGTGTCGCGTTCCGGCACGCTGACCTACGAAGCTGTGTTCCAGACCACCAATGAAGGCCTGGGCCAGTCCACCTGTATCGGCATCGGCGGTGACCCGATCAACGGCCTGAACTTCATCGACTGCCTGAAGCTGTTCCAGGACGATCCGCAGACCGAAGGCATCATCATGGTCGGCGAAATCGGCGGCAGCGCCGAAGAAGAAGCGGCCGAGTTCATCGGTGAGTACGTCAAGAAGCCGGTGGTGTCGTTCATCGCGGGCGCTTCGGCTCCGGCCGGCAAGCGCATGGGCCATGCCGGTGCGATCATCTCCGGCGGCAAGGGCACGGCGGCGGCGAAGTTTGCCGCGCTGGAAAAGGCCGGCGTCACCACGGTGAAGTCGCCTGCCGATCTCGGCAAGACGCTTGCTGGTTTGCTCAAGAAGTAATCCGGTCGCTTTCGGCGATCTTGAAAGGGCCGCGGTGACGCGGCCCTTTTCTTTTGTCACGAGCAGCTGTGCGGCAGATCCTTCACCCCTCGCCGTGGCGACGAATCTTCGTGTGTGCGGACCGTTGCGCCAACTCGCATAACCGTTTCCTGTCACGACAGGATTCGTGCCGCAGATATGACAGCGATGCCACCGGCCTGTCATGGAAAGTCAATCGACAAGCCTCTCGTTTCGTGCCAGCGTTATGGAACCGCGCATGATGGCATTGGGGGGTGCTTGCATGAGACGTCCGCCGTTCCTCTATCCGCCGGCTTCACCGCTGATGCATCCGCCCCTGGCCTTGGATCAGGCGCGTCTTTATGGCTTCTGGGTGGCGGGCGATCTGGCCGCCTTGCAGGCCAGCGTGGATCGCACGCTCAATACCTGCAATCGCGGACTCATGCATTTCACCGTGCTGACCCATTACGTGCTGCTGAGCTTCGCCGAGATCAGTCATGCCCACAGCGCCAATCAGGACGACATCGGCAAAGGCTGGGGCAAGGAGATCGACATCGTCACCTGGGTGATGGTGGGCTGCATCAGGCAGGACAATCCGTGGCCGACGTTCTACGCCTATCCGCTGCATATCTGGGTCGACGACTGCATGGCGCTGATCAACGGGCGCGAACTGTACGGCTACCCCAAATACGAATGCCTGTATGCCATGCCCGGACGGGGCGAGCCGCCCACGACCTTCCGGTTGGCGACGAAGGGATTCCAGCCGTTTTCACCGGAAACCGA
Source organism: Dyella flava (assembly GCF_016904955.1). Classification (GTDB taxonomy): domain Bacteria; phylum Pseudomonadota; class Gammaproteobacteria; order Xanthomonadales; family Rhodanobacteraceae; genus Dyella_B; species Dyella_B flava. The sequence continues at coordinate 182,574 of NZ_JADIKE010000032.1, forward strand.
ACTGGGCATGCATCCCTTGCTCGATCTCGATGCAACCGTGGGTGTGATGGATGAGCCCACCAGGGATGTCGTCGTCTGGCGCGAAGGCTTGATCGCCTGCATGCACCAGACGCCGGGCTTTTGGGATACGCATCCGGCGTGGCGGCAGAAGTTCGACGAATGGTTCGATGTTTTTCCAGGTGTCGATCAGGTCTTCCTGAAGCAGTTTCCGGATGGCCGCGGTGAGCGCGCCGTGTACCAGGCGATCGTGGCCGCACCGGCCAAGGTCAAGGCCATCCACGGCTTGTCGTTACTGAGCGGCCGTTACGATCTTCGTTTGCATCCCTTTGACAGTTTTCCCCTCAACATGACGCTCGGCTGGCAGTTGGGTGTGCAGCCGGCGCACTGTGGTTTCTGCATCGATTTCGACTTTGAAGTAGGGGACGGCGTAGAGCTGGTGGACAACTCGCAGGTTGACGAGGAATCGGCTTGATGACAGCACAACCTCAGCGCATCGCCATTCTTGGTGGCGGTGTCGGCGCCATGACGGCTGCGTTCTGGTTGACCAGCGCAGCGAACTGGCAGCAGCGCTATCAGATTGATGTGTATCAGATGGGCTGGCGTCTTGGCGGCAAGGGTGCCAGCGGCCGCAACGCAGCGATCGCACAGCGTATCGAAGAACACGGTTTGCACATCTGGTTTGGTTTCTACGACAACGCATTCAACCTGATGCAGCAGGCCTATGCGGAATTGAATCGTCCGGCGGGCAGTCCACTGGCCAACTGGACTGACGCCTTCAAGCCCCAGCACTACGTCTGTCTGGCCGAACTGATCGAGGCAAGCTGGCGGGTCTGGCCGATCGAAACGCCGACATTGCCGGGGACACCCGGCATGCCGCGCGCTCCCGAAGGCGTGGAGGCGGCGATGGCGGAGTTGCTCGACTGGCAGCGTTCGTGGCTGGAATCGTGGGCGATAACCTATGTTGAGCATGCGGGTACGGCATTCCGCATGGGCGCGCAGCATGAAAGCCGTTTGCGTGAATGGTTGGCAGCTGCTCGCGCGGGACTCACCGCATTCGAAGATGTGGGTGATCCGTTGGTAGTGGCACGCAAGGCGCGCGACCTGGCGCGTGCGGCAGCACAGTCACCCGCGGCAGCCGATTGGCCGTCGGTACTGATCCTGCTGCAGCACTTGCAGCAGGCTTTGCATGATGTTGCCGCGCCATTTGGCCATCCCGATACCTGGCCCGACGACTGGCGCCGGCTCTATATGGCGATGGATCTTTCGCTCGCGGTCGGCATCGGCATGCTGGCAGATGATGTGGTGAGCAAGGGATTCGAAGTCATCAATAACCTCGACTTCCGCGTGTGGCTGGCGCGGCATGGCGCGCAGTCGGTGAGTGTGGATGGCGCGCCGGTGCGCGGCTTCTATGACCTGGTGTTTGCCTACCGCAACGGCGATCCCGGTCAGCCGAATATCGAAGCTGGCACCATGTTGCGCGGCATGCTCAAGGTTGGTCTGGGCTACCGCGGCGCATTGATGTACAAGATGCAGGCGGGCATGGGCGACGTGGTGTTCGCGCCGTTGTACGAAGTGCTCGAGCGGCGCGGCGTGCGCTTTCATTACTTCCACAAGCTGTGCGCACTGCGGCCCAATGCGGTAGGCGACAGCGTCGATGAAATCGAACTGGAGCAGCAGGTCGCGCTGTCCGGCGAGACGTATGCGCCGCTGGTCGATGTCGAAGGCTTGCCTTGCTGGCCATCGCAGCCGCTGTACGCGCAGCTTGATCCGCAGCAGGCGGCCTTGTTGCAGAACCATCAGATCAACCTGGAAAGCCATTGGTCGAACTGGCCGGAGGTGTACCGGCAAGCCACCGGTCATGTCTTGCCGGGGAAGATCCTGCGGCTGGGTACCGATTTTGATCAGGTGGTTTTCGGCTTGTCGGTGGCGAGCCTCGCGCAGGTGGCGCAGCCGTTGCTTGCGATCAGTGCGCCGCTGCAACAATGCAGCCAGCTTGTTGCCACGGTCGCCACGCAGGCTTATCAGCTGTGGTTGAACCAGGATCTGCAAGGCATCGGCTGGAACTATCCGGGCGATCAGGGTGAGGAGCCGGTGTTGTCCGGATTCACCGAGCCCTTCGATACCTGGGCTTCGATGGACCAGTTGTTATGCCGCGAGACGTGGCCTGCCGATCAGCAGCCGAAGAACATCGCCTACTTCTGCAACGCCCTGGCGCTGGATGTCTATCCGCCACCGAGCGATAACGGCTTTCCCGATCATTGTGCGAAGTTGGTCAAGACCGCTGCGATTCATCAACTGCAAACGCAGATCGGTGCATTGTGGACGAGCGCTGGCGACGGCGGACTCCCATGGACATGGCTGGTGGATCCGCACAATGGCACTGGAGAAGCACGTTTCGATAGCCAGTATTGGCGCGCCAATATCGATCCTTCCGAGCGTTATGTGCTCTCGCTGGTCGACACCAGTCGATACCGTCTGCGCACGGATCAGTCCGGTTTTTCCAACCTGTATCTTGCAGGGGATTGGTTGAAGACCGGCTTGGACGCCGGATGTGTGGAAGCGGCGGTGATGGGCGGCATGCAGGCCAGCCGGGCGATTTGCGGAGTACCCGCAACGATCCAGGGAGAAAAGGGTTGGTAGCGATTGACGCTTTACCGGCGTCCTTCTGGCCGAGCACTGCTCTTCGCGTGCCGAGCAAGGCGAAGCGAGTTCGCCAGGCGCTTCATGAAAAGCAACGCGGGCGACGCCAATAGTGCTGACAGGCCCTAGTCACTGCGCAATTCCGACAGTGGCCGGTCCGCCACTCTCTCCATGCGTCGCCGTGACTTGTGCACGTACATCATGCGATCCGCTTCGCGTATCAGCTCCGCGAAATCCGCACTGCTGAATTGCCGCTGGTCGGTTGACGCGCTGCAGATACCGAAGCTGATGCCGGCGTCGGGATAGTCGCTTTCCCGTAGTGTCCGGTCCAGCTCAGCCAGCGCGCGCGCCAGGCGCTGCTGGCCGAGCTCATCGCCATAGGCGATGAGCGCAAATTCGTCGCCGCCCAGGCGGAAAGCGCGGATCAGATCGCCAAGCCGGGCCAGGCCTTCACCGACAGCGCGCAGGAGTTCGTCGCCGCGCTCATGGCCCTGGTTGTCGTTGACATGCTTGAGCCCATCCAGATCGATCATCGCGATTTGCCACGTGCCCAGTGCCGGGTCAGTGTTTTCACGCCGGGTGATTTCTTCGATCATCACGTTGAACGCGAGGCGATTGCCGAGTCCGGTCAAGGGATCGATGGAGGCTTTCGCAATGGCTTCCTGCATGCCGCGGCGGAAGCGCTCGCGGCCGTCTTCGACCAGCTTCACATGGTCCGCCAGTGCAAAAGCCAACAGCATCGCTTCGCAGCTGTTGCCGATCAGGGTAAGCAGGTCGGCATTGTCGACCATGCTGGGAACGAGGCCGAAATTGACCGGCAGAATGATCGTGCCGGGGAGCAGCACCGCCATGAACGCCAGGGTATAGAAGCGGGCGCGACGAACGCCATGCAGCAACGACCACACACCCATGCTCGCCGAAAACAGCACCACGGCCGACACCAGCAAGGTCGCGATCAGGAAGGCCAGCGATGGGAAGAACAGCGAGATCGGCAACGCCATGATCGAAACCAGGGCGATGCCGTAGCCGACGTTTGCCATGCGCGGCGCGTGCCGCCGCAGATCCAGAAAACGGATGGTGAAACGCGCATGCACCACGGGCAGCAGAATGAACCACTGGGCAAAATTGATCGGTTCCGTATTGATGCCCAGCCAGCCTTGCGGCACGCCGAAAAAGAAACTCCAGCCCACGACCAGGATCAGCGCCTGACAACCGTAGAGCGTGTAGCTGCGATCCCTGATCCACAGGCCCACGAACAGAATGAAGATCCCCAGTCCGAACAACACGCCTAGCGAACCAAGCATCAGGGCGGATTCACTGGCGCGGCGCTTGTGATACTGGAGGCGCGTCTGCACATCGATGCGCGGCAGCGCGGTGTAGAACTTCGACATCACATGAATCACGATCGCGTAGTGATGTCCCGGCGCCAACGTCACGGCGGCGGTGCCCCGCGGCATGTCGTTCAAGCCGGTGTCGGCGCCACTTTCGAATTGCCGGTATAGACCATCGTCACCCAGTACCAGGATGGTGGCGTTGTCGTAATAGGTGTTGTCGAACATCACCACCCAGTCGGAAACGGTCCGGCCTGGGCTGAAGCGGGAGACCAGCCAGAAATCGCCACCCAGCATGTTGATGGACGGGACCCGGGCACGCTGGGCAAGCCAGTTATCCAGTTCACCGTAGGTGGCTGGCGCGTGTTCGCCTGGGACTGCCTTGTAGGTTGTGACCGCGGGCTCTTGTGGCGGCGGCCCGAACAATGGGTAGGGTGTGAGAGCCCAGCAGGTCGGGTGAATCAGCAAAGCGAAAGCAAACAAAAGCGCAGCGACTACCCCAGGGCCGAACGACCGCGGTAGCGCGGGTTTCCATGCGTGCAAGTGAAGACGCAAAGCTGCCCCTTTAGTCAGTCTGCGTTGGGCGATGGTACACCGGTGCCAGCGGCGATGCGTGGTAAATCTGGTGGGGGTACGGGGTTATCTGATGGCCCGGTTTGCGCGTCTGAGGCCGGTGTGGAAAGGACGGCAGCATGCGCCTGGCGAAGCAACCCACCCGCCAGTTCTCATCCGTGTACCCCGGTGTTGTCTTGTTTTTTGCCGGTTCGACTACCATTTGCCGCCAATCACCCCGAATAAAGCACGACGATGGCTGCTCTTCGCCTGGCACTGGCTCAGTATGATTTCCCGGTTGGCGCGGTTGCCGCCAATGCCGCCAAAGTTCACGACCTGCTGAGCAAGGCGCAAGCTGGCGGGGCATCGTTGGCGGTCTTTCCCGAGCTGACGATCAGTGGTTATCCGCCCGAGGATCTGCTGCTGCGTCCCAGCTTTCTGGCGGCGTGCCAGGAAGCCATCGAGGAGCTGGCGGCGCGTACCAATGGCCTGGCCGCCATCGTCGGTTTTCCGCACAGCCAGGGCGAGGTCTACAACGCGGCCGCCTTCCTGCGCGGTGGCCAGATCATGCAGATCACCCACAAGCAGATCCTGCCCAATTACGGGGTGTTCGATGACAAGCGGTATTTCCGTCCCGGGCGCACCAGTGCGATTGCGGTGGTCGATGGGGTCCGGGTCGGCTATCTGGTCTGCGAGGACATCTGGCAGGCCGAACCCGCTGCGGCAGCTGCGGCGGCGGGCGCAGAACTGATCGTGGTGATCAATGCGTCTCCCTGGGACGCCGCCAAGCAGGTGGCGCGTGAGGAAGTGCTGATTGCGCGCGCGAAGGAAACGGGGTGCGCGGTGGTTTACCTCAATCTCACCGGCGGCCAGGACGAAGTGGTCTATGACGGCGGCAGTTTGCTGGTGAATGCCGATGGCAGCATTGCGGCGCGTGCGCCGTCGTTTGTCGATGCTTTGCTGTTTGCCGATTTCGATCCTGCGACGCGCAGCTTGCATGCCCAGGATTGGCCGACCGTAGCGGACGCTTCGCACGAGGCAACGCTCTACGCCGCCCTGGTGCGCGGGATTCGCGACTACATCGACAAGAACGGTTTTAACGGTGTGCTGCTGGGTTTGTCCGGTGGCATCGATTCGGCATTGACGTTGGCGCTGGCGGTGGATGCGCTTGGCCCCGAGCGTGTCACAGCTGTGATGATGCCGATGCGCTACACCTCGCAGCTGTCGCTGGATGGCGCGCGCGAACAGGCTGAACAACTTGGCGTCGACTACCATGTGGTCAGCATCGAGCCGACCTACAACGCCTTCATGGCGACGCTCACGCCACTGTTCCAGGGCAAGCAGCCCGATACCACCGAAGAGAATCTGCAATCGCGCACGCGCGGCGTGATGCTGATGGCGCTGTCCAACAAGCATGCACGCCTGTTGCTGGCTACCGGCAACAAGAGCGAAATGGCCGTGGGATACGCCACGCTCTACGGCGATATGTGCGGGGCGTACGCGCCGCTCAAGGATGTCTACAAGACCGAGGTCTACCGGCTCTCACGCTGGCGCAACGAGGCGCAGACGCGTACAACCGGCCGTGATGGCGACTGGGTGATCCCGCCTGCCGTGATCGAGCGTCCGCCTTCGGCCGAACTGCGCGACAACCAGACCGATCAGGATTCCCTGCCGCCTTACGACGAGCTGGACGCCATCCTGGCTCGCTTTATCGAAGACGAGCAGTCGCAGGCCGAGATCATCGCGGCAGGATTCGACGAAAACACCGTGCATCGCATCGTGCGACTGGTGCTGGTGAACGAATTCAAGCGCCGCCAGGCTGCGCCGGGACCGCGCGTGACCACCCGTGCGTTCGGGCGCGAGCGGCGTTATCCGATTACCTCGGGATGGAAGTAATCGGTCTCGGGCGGCTTATTGCCTGATGGTGTCATCCAGTCATCCAGGGCATCGCAATTGATCCATAAAAAAAGCCGGCGCGCCTGAGGCGTGCCGGCTTTTCTGCGATCAGCGTAAGCGCTCGCTCAATTGTGACCCGAGAACGGAATCATCTTGCGCAGCACCGACGGCGGATGCGGCCACTTCGGGTCTTTCAGATAGGGATGGTTCGGGTAGTTGAGCGCCAGCACCTGGTGTACCTGATCGGCCTGTTGCTTCTGGTCGAGCGCCAGATAGCTGCGGCACATGATCGCCAGCGCATCGCCGGCCTGCGGTGATTCCTGGTAGTGCTCGATCACGTACTGGCCGCGATCGGCCGCAGCTACATACGCCTTCTTGCGCAGGTAGAACTTGGCCACGTTGATTTCAAACTGGGCCAGCACGTTACGCAGGTAGATCATGCGCTGGCGGGCATCCGCGGTATAGGCGCTATCCGGGAAGCGGCGGCTGAGTTCGGCGAAATCGTCGAACGCTTTCAGGTTGTAGCCCTGGTCGCGACGCGCCTGGGCGCTGAGCTGTTCGCTGGCAAAAGTACGTTCGATGAAGCCGCTGGTGCGATCGAAGTTGATCAGACCACGCAGGTAATAGGCATAATCCACATGTGGATTGAGCGGATTGGCCTTGATGAAGCGGTTGACGGTGGAGTACGCATCATCCGGCTTGTTGTTCTTGTACTGCGCATACGCGAGTTCCAGCTGGGCCTGTTCGTTGAACGGACCGGACGGGAAACGGGCGATCAGGCGCTGGAAGGCTTTCTCGGCAGCCGAGTAATCGGAGTGGACCACATCGTTGTGAGCCTTGGCGTAAAGCAGCGGCAACGGCAAGGTGTCGAGTGGGTCGCCGTTGTGCCGGAACCACGAGCAGGCGCTCATCGTCAAAGCCAGAACGAGCACCATCAGTACTTTAAGGGCAGATGTCGGGTCGACCGGCAGCTTGGTTACGCGCATGAGTAAGAGGTTCAGATGTTTGAGCGAAAAGGGATCATAGCCGAAACCGGCGTCCTACCGGGGGAACCGGCATGACCATCATTCGTCATGAGGCGATCGTCCCCTTGGCGGCCGCAGGTCGGAGGTTCGACCAGACCTTGGCCGAGATGTTCCCGGACTACTCCCGGTCGCGCCTCACTGCCTGGGTCAAGGACGGTTCGATCACCCTGGACGGCGCCACGGCGGTGCCTCGCCATTTGCTGCGCGGGGGGGAACGGGTGCAGTTGGAGGCCGAGCTGGAGACCGAGGTGGTCAGCGCTCCGGAAGATATTGCGCTGGACATCGTCCATGAGGACGAGCACCTGCTGGTGATGAACAAGCCGGCCGGCCTGGTGGTGCATCCGGGAGCCGGCAATCCCGCCGGAACCGTGCTCAATGCCTTGCTGCATCATGACCCGCGACTGGCCGAACTGCCGCGCGGCGGCATCGTGCACCGGCTGGACAAGGACACCTCCGGCCTGATGGTGGTCGCCAAGACGCTCGCTACGCATACCGCCTTGGTCAGCATGCTGTCTCGGCACGCGGTCGAGCGGCAGTACGAAGCCATCGTCTTGGGCCCCCTGATTGCCGGCGGTACCGTCGACGCACCGATCGGCCGGCACATGACCGATCGCCTGCGCCAGGCCGTGCGTGACGAAGAGGACGGCAAGCACGCCATCACCCACTACCGGCTGCGCGAGCGCTTCCGGGCCCACACCCTGGTCCAGTGCAACCTGGAAACCGGGCGCACCCACCAGATTCGCGTGCACATGGCGCATATCGGTCATCCGCTGATCGGCGATCCGCTGTATGGCGGTGGCCTGAAGCTGCCCAAGCGCGCCACGCCTGAATTGACGACGGCCTTGCGCGGCTTCCGTCGCCAGGCGCTGCATGCGGAGCGTCTGGCGTTCGAACACCCGGCCACTGGAGCGACCTTGGCCTTCCAGGCAGAGCGGCCGGCCGACATGGATGCCTTGATCTCGACCTTGCGCGCTGATCTGGCCGTCAACGGCCCGGACGAGTACTGAATGATGCCGCCGATGAGCGAGGCCTGGATCTTTCCCGACTGGCCGGCGCCAAGCCGGGTGCATGCGGCGGTGACGACACGCGATGGTCCGGGCGTTTCGCAACCACCCTTTGGACGCTTCAATCTCGGTCTGCGCAGTGGCGAGGACCCCCAGATCGTGCGCAACAACCGCGGGGCCTTGCGCCAGTCATTGGGATTGCCGGCCGAGCCGCGTTGGCTGCGGCAAGTGCATGGCACTACCGTCGCTGACCTTGGCCCCTTGCCTAGCCCCGAAGAACCCGAAGCCGACGCGGCCGTGTCGCATCTGCCGGGCACGGTACTGGCCATTCTCACGGCTGACTGTGTGCCCGTGTTGTTCTGCTCCCAGGACGGCAGCACCATCGGTGCCGCACACGCTGGCTGGAAAGGATTGGCCGCGGGTGTGCTGGAAGAGACGATTGCGCAAATGCAGCAGCCGGCGGCGAGCGTCATGGCGTGGATCGGACCCTGCATCGGCGCGCCCTCCTACGAGGTGGGCGATGAAGTGCGCAGAGCCTTCCTGTCCCACCATGAAGCTGCCGCAAGCGCGTTTGAAGCGACGCGCCCGGGACATTGGCTATGTGATCTGGCCGCACTGGCACGGCAGCGTTTGCAGGCCGCCGGCGTCACGCGCATTTACGGCGGCGGATTCGATACCCGCGCGGATGCGCGCTTTTATTCGTATCGTCGAGAGGGCGCGCGCAGCGGCCGCTTCGCCAGCCTGATCTGGCTGCTCGACTGAGGTAGAAAAGGAGTCATGACTGGCGAATGCCCGGGGTTTCGGACGGCGTACGCCTTGATGGCTCTTGCGCAGATCTGGACCGAATTGAGCTACCCCCGGTTTTCGCTTGCCGTTGGCTGAAGCTGCGCAACGGTGCCATCCTTGGCGTTGCTTGAATCGCCCCGCGCTGTCCGCATCTCTCCGGGCAGTGGCGGCGTGTCCGCCAAACCTTTTTGGGGATACTCCGATGCGAATGGATAAACTCACCTCGCGTTTTCAGCAGGCACTGGCCGATGCGCAGTCATTGGCGGTCGGACGCGACAACAACATGCTTGAACCCGTGCACGTCATGGCGGCCTTGCTCGACCAGCAGGGCGGTTCGACTGCGCCGCTGCTCACCCAGGCGCATGTCAACGTGCCGGCGTTTCGCCAGCGGGTGGCTGAGCTGCTTGATCGACTGCCCAAGGTCAGCGGGCAGGAAGGCAATATTCATGCGGGCAACGAGCTGACGCGGTTGCTCAACCTCACCGACAAACTCGCCCAGCAGCGTGGCGATCAGTTCATCGCCAGCGAGTTGTTCGTGCTGGCGTCGCTGGAAGACAAGGGCGAACTGGGCACGGCCCTGAAAGCCGCCGGAGCGACCAAGGCCCATCTGGAAGCCGCGATCGAGAAGCTGCGTGGCGGCGAAAAGGTGCAGAGTGAAAACGCCGAGGAGCAACGTCAGGCGCTGGAAAAATACTGCGTCGATCTCACCGCACGCGCCGAGAGCGGCAAGCTCGACCCGGTGATCGGCCGCGACGAAGAAATCCGTCGCACGATCCAGGTGCTGCAGCGCCGGACCAAGAACAATCCGGTACTGATCGGCGAACCGGGCGTGGGCAAGACCGCGATTGTCGAAGGTCTCGCACAGCGCATCGTCAAGGGCGAAGTGCCCGAGGGCTTGCGTGATCGCCGCGTGCTCGCGCTCGACATGGGCGCGTTGATCGCGGGTGCGAAATTCCGCGGCGAATTCGAAGAGCGCCTGAAGGCGGTGCTCAACGACCTGGCCAAGAACGAAGGCCAGATCATCCTGTTCATCGACGAACTGCACACCATGGTCGGTGCCGGCAAGGCGGATGGCGCGATGGATGCCGGCAATATGCTCAAGCCTGCGCTGGCGCGCGGCGAATTGCATTGCATCGGCGCTACCACGCTGGACGAATACCGCAAGTACATTGAGAAGGATGCCGCGCTGGAGCGCCGCTTCCAGAAGGTGTTCGTCGGCGAGCCGAGCGTGGAAGACACCATCGCGATCCTGCGTGGTTTGAAAGAGCGTTACGCCGTGCATCACGGGGTGGAAATCACCGACCCGGCGATTGTCGCCGCGGCCACGCTATCCAACCGCTACATCACCGATCGCCAATTGCCCGACAAGGCCATCGACCTGATGGACGAGGCGGCTTCGCGCATCCGCATGGAAATCGACTCCAAGCCGGAAGAACTGGACCGCCTGGAACGCCGCCTGATCCAGCTGAAGATCCAGCGCGAGATGCTGAAGAAGGAAACCGATGAGGCGTCCAAGAAGCGCCTGGCCGATCTTGATACGGAGATCGGCAAGCAGGAGCGCGAATTCTCCGATCTGAACGAAATCTGGAAATCCGAAAAAGCGGCCTTGCAGGGCGCGACCAAGATCAAGGAACAGATCGAGCAAGCCCGTCAGGAACTGGAATCCGCGCAGCGCCGGCAAGACTACGCCAAGATGAGCGAAATCCAGTACGGCAAGTTGCCCGAACTGGAAAAGCAGCTTGCCGCTGCACAGGCCGCCGAACAGCAGGAATTCAAGCTGGTGCAGGATCGCGTCACCGAGGAAGAAATCGCCGAGGTGGTGTCGCGCTGGACCGGCATTCCGGTCAACAAGATGCTGGAAGGCGAGCGCGACAAGCTGCTGCACATGGAGGCGTCGCTGCACAAGCGCGTAGTTGGCCAGGACGAAGCGGTGCGCGCGGTATCCGATGCCATTCGCCGTGCGCGTGCGGGGCTGTCCGATCCCAACCGTCCTTACGGTTCATTCCTGTTCCTCGGCCCCACCGGCGTCGGCAAGACCGAATTGTGCAAGGCATTGGCCGAATTCCTGTTCGACACGCAGGACGCGATGGTGCGCATCGACATGAGCGAGTTCATGGAGAAGCACTCCGTGAGCCGCCTGATCGGCGCACCGCCCGGCTACGTGGGTTATGAAGAAGGCGGTTACCTCACTGAAGCCGTGCGTCGCCGTCCATACAGCGTGATCCTGCTGGACGAAGTGGAGAAGGCGCATCCGGATGTCTTCAACATCCTGCTGCAGGTACTGGACGACGGCCGCCTGACCGACGGGCAGGGCCGCACGGTGGATTTCCGCAATACCGTGATCGTGATGACGTCCAACCTAGGTTCGCAGCTGATCCAGGAACAGGCGGGCGATTCGGAAGCCGATTACCTGCAGATGAAGGCTTCCGTGCTCGGCGTGGTGCAGGCGCACTTCCGCCCGGAATTCATCAACCGCCTGGATGAGCTGGTGGTGTTCCGTCCGCTGGAGAAGACGCAGATTCGCGCGATTGCCCGCATCCAGCTGGCTTATCTGGAGAAACGCCTGGCTGAGCGTGAGCTGCAGTTGGAGGTCGGCGACAAGGCGCTGGATCTGCTGGGCAATGTCGGCTTCGATCCGGTGTATGGCGCGCGTCCGCTCAAGCGTGCCATCCAGCAACAGTTGGAAAACCCGCTGGCCAGGGAAATCCTGGAAGGGCGATTTGCACCGGGCAACGTGATCGAGGTAGGCGCGGAAGGCGGCCATCTGGTGTTCCGCAAGCACGACTGATGCTTCCTACTCCCTCTCCCCTCCGGGGAGAGGGTTGGGGTGAGGGGACATTCTTGCCACGATGTGTGCAAATGCTACGTGCGAACGCAGGGAGTCAATGCAGGGAACGATCCGTCATGGCCGGTATCTCGTTTCCAGTCACCCACATGTCGCGCAGCATGCTGAATACGGCCCACGGTCCCTCATGGCCCATCACCGGCGCACGGCATACCTTCAGCCTCGCAATAGCCGTCTGAAACCACCGATCAAAAGTTGCCGCATCCATCTCATCGGTGGATTCCAGTTCCTTCTCGAACTCAGGCAGGCCAATGGATGCCCACTCCTCTCGCATGAAGTCGAATGCCCCCTGGTTGAAAGAAAAGGTAATGCCTTCTATCTCCCTCGGGATGGTGAAAGGCAGCGGCACCATGCGAAGACGCGGGCAATGAATGCAGATGACCGACTCGGCATCTTCCATCCCAAAGCCGAAAGTCATCATGCAGTTCATCGGGCCGTCGATACCGTGCGCGTGCTCCAACAGGTTGAACTCATGCAGGGGAATGACTTTCCAGTTGTTGCTGTCGTCCTTGGCGTAATACGTGTTTCGCAACTGCGCATACACTTCCGCCAGCATGCGGGATACGAAGATCGCAGGTCCTGACAATTCAGCATCGCCCGCCCAGGCGGGTTCCACAAATAGCCCTTTATGATGGAATACTTTGCGAACGACCAACCAGAGCGATACAGGGGAGATGTATTCCGTTTTGTTTTGCATGTCGATATCCATACTAAGTTACTGGCCTGCGGGTTGAGCCTGTCATCAAGGCGTTGGGGTGGGGCGCCATCGGGTTCGGAGCTGCGCCGGCAGTAGCGCCAGTCACGGCAGCATGCGTTTGAGCATGTCTATGATCACCATGGTGTGCGGTTACATGCCCGGGCATTTCCAGGAGTCGTAGGGGATGGTGTGGGTTTTGAGGTAGGCCTGTGTCTCGGGCTCCAATTGATCGAATGAATAGGCATAGTCCCCATTCGTTCGTGGGTCCTTCGGCTCGATTTGGGCGCGCATGCAAAGCACTTCTACGGCTCGACTGGCCGGGCTCTTTATCCATACCTTGATCCAACCACCTGGTGCCAAACCAATGCTCAGGTCACTCTGGTATTCGTAGTCATCCGCGCGCAACACCGATTGCACCTTGGTCAACATCATTTGGCGCGCTTGTTCCGGTATTTCGATGATCGCCCGATATGTCTTTGGCTCCACCAACGACTGCCAGCGCACATAGATACGCTTGGGCAAGCCTGCGTTGTAGATATCACGGCCTTTGCCAGAAGGAATCCTGTCTCCCCATCCTTCCGGATTGTCGTGGTATGCCAGTGCGACGGTGCCCTGCATCATGCCGACCAAAATTTTTCCTTGTGTGTCTTCGATATCGGCTGTTTCCAGCCATACCTCCATGCGTGCAGGTGCCTGGAAGCCCAGATACCAACTGTCGTACGGCAGGCCGTTGCGGGGAGTGCTTTGTGTCAGCGCGCATCCTGCGAGCCACAGCGCCAGCCATGGCAGCAGGTGTTTGAGCGTGTCAGTGATTCTCATTGCGTAGCACTTTGCGTTGGCTGATATCGCTATCCTTTGCGGGAGGCTGCGGACGGTTGACGTACAACAGATTGATGGAGCGGCCGCCTTTGTGATGCGGCGCCTTGCCATCGTCGCCTTCATGCATGCTGTCGTCGGCGAGGTTCCAGTTGGCGGACTGATGCAAATACCCCCTGGCCAATATGGCCTCTTCGTCTTGATTGAGTGGCTGGTTGGCCAGCAGCTTGTCAGCAATCACCTCCAATTCCGCTGGCAACCGGTGATCTTCGTCGGCAGGCACTGGCTTGAAAGACACACCTGCTTCTCGCGCCAGTCTGTGCATCACCCGCAACGGAATCAGCTGATAACGCCAATCGATGGGCCGGTTCAGGCATACCGTGGCGTAGGCCACCGGCTGTCGAGTGTTCACCACGCTCCCGCGTGCGGGTGGCTGCGATTCCATCCGCACCCAGCCATCCACGGTGAGAGAGCCCTCATCGATGTTGCCAAGGCGTGCTACCCAGCGTTGGCGTTCGGTTTCGGCCAGCTGGCAGGCCCGGGTGCTGCCAGGGAATGGCATATACAGGTCGCCGTTTAGTTCCACCGGCTTTTCAACGGTGCGCAAGGTCGTGTCTATGATCTCCATGGTGTGCGGTTACATGTCCGGGCATTTCCAGGAGTCATAGGGGATGGCGTGGGTTTTGAGGTAATCCTTGATCTCTGGATTCAACCTCACGTACTCCCCGTTGTAACGCCCTTGATACGGCCCCTTCGGTTCGACTTGGGCGTGCG
>NZ_JADIKE010000031.1 GCF_016904955.1 Dyella flava
CAAGATTGGCCCCTCACCTCGGTCCTCTCTCCCACAGGGACTAGCTTTGCGTCGCCCGGAGGGGAGAGGAGGAAAAGCGTCGGCGCTACGGATCTCTCACTCATGCCGTAACAGCTCCCTCTCCCCTCCGGGGAGAGAGCCTGCCCCGGACTTGATCCGGGGGCTGGGGTGAGGGGCTGCGCTTGCCTCGAACTTCATGGCTGCGCGTGATGTTTCTCCAGATGCTCACGCTGCGCATCAATATCATCGCGAGGTTGGCCCCTCACCTCGATCCTCTCTCCCACAGGGACTAGCTTTGCGTCGCCCGGAGGGGAGAGGAAGAAAAGCGGCGGCGCTGCGGATCTATCAATCGTGTCGTGTTTACTCCCTCTCCCCTCCGGGGAAAGGGCTGGGGTGAGGGGCTGCGCTTGCCTCGAACTGTATGGCTGCAGCGCGATGTTTCTTTAGATGCTCACGCTACGCATCAATATCGTCGCGAGGTTGGCCCCTCACCTCGATCCTCTCCTCGCTCCTCAAAGCCGAGCACATCCATGTGCTCTCCCCGCGTGCCCCGGAGGGGAGAGGAAGAAAGCCGCGCGCCCCGCAAGGGAAGAAAAGCGCTGCTGTTGCGCGTCAAAAACAATGCCGTTTCCGCCATTCACAACGCACACATTAAAGCAAGCATTCATTCACATAAATGTGCGACTCATATCACATTTTTCGACAACGAATACACATCTAGCCACCTAGCATCCATCACGGATCGACTCACTGCAGGAGCCGGCCACCTATCAGGGGAACGCACGTCACGTGCGTAAAGCATGTGACGCCCGATCGCTAACGTGCTGTTTGCGCTCGCGATGCCAAATAGGAGGGCTTCATGCAGTATCGAATGCTGATTTCGTGTGTCCTTGCAGTTCTGTCGTCTGGTGCAGCATTAATCTTTCTTTATCGCCACGCCGAGTCGATTGGACTCGTGGATCACCCTAGTGGACGAAAGCGGCATATCGGTGACGTTCCCTTAATCGGCGGATTAGGCGCTTTTTTCGGCGTGGTCGTCGGCGTCTGCTTTGCGGGGCCAACGCCTTCGTTTGTGAGTGCCGTGCTCGGCACCGCGGCGGTGCTGGTCCTGGTCGGCGCGCTGGATGATCGTTTCAACCTCAGCGTGCGCACGCGGCTGACGGTGCAGGCCCTCGCCGTACTGACCGTGGTGTATTGCACGGGCGTGTATATCCACACGCTGGGGCATATGTTCGGTTACGAGTTCGAGCTGGGTGGGTTAGGCATGCCACTCACGCTGATCGCCGTGATCGGCCTGCTGAATGCCTTCAATATGATGGACGGCATCGATGGGCTGGCCGGCATGCTGGCCCTGGTGAGTATCGGTGCGATCAACATATTCCAGGGTTTTTCGCAGTGGCATAGCGTGATCCTGTTGCTGTGGCTCGCGGCCGCCTTGCTGCCCGATCTCGCCGCCAATCTGGGATTGGCCAAGCACAAGGTTTTCCTGGGCGACGCCGGCAGCATGGTGCTCGGCTATTTCCTCGCCTGGACACTGATCCAGCTTAGCCAGCAACCGCATCCGCACCTGTCGACCGTTGACGTATTGTGGTGCGTCGCCCTGCCGGTGCTCGATACGCTGGCGGTGATGGTGCGGCGCATGCGCGAAGGCAAATCGCCGTTCAAGCCGGACCGCGGACATATTCATCACATCATGATGGATGCGGGATTCGGGCCGCATACCACGCTGGTTGCGTTGGTCGGACTGGCGATTGGCCTGGTTTTCATGGGCACGCTGACCCGCCGGCTGGCCGCCGGCAGCAACCTGATGGCGTTCACGGCGCTGACCATCATTTATATCGCCATCGTCGGACGCATACGGCGTGCCCAGGTGGCGCGCAAATCACGCGGGACGATGCCTGCGACGGCTTCACCGCACCGATCGCTACATGTTGCTGGCGTGTCGATGCGTCCGCACGCAGGCGAACCCAGCATGCGGTGGAAACGCCACCGTATCAGGTAACTCGATGAAACCACCCGTCACATGGCAAGCAGCCGTTGGGAGTTATCCAGGCATGCGCACGACCCACAGCCACAACCGAGTTCCAGTCAGCGTGGTGGTGCCGTGCTTCCGCTGCGCGGACACGATCGGTAGCGCGGTGGCGTCGATCGCCGCGCAAAGCGCATGGCCGATGGAAGTGTTGCTGGTGGACGACGGCAGCAACGACGGTACGCTGGAACGCCTGTACGAGGTGGCGAGCCGTTATCCGCCAGGATGGGTCCGGGTGCTGACGATGTCCTGCAACAGCGGGCCGTCGGCGGCGCGCAATCTGGGCTGGGAGAACGCGACCCAGCCATGGATCGCTTTTCTGGATGCCGATGACACCTGGCATCCGTGGAAACTGCAATTGCAGATGGATGCCGTCGCCGCTGATCGGGTAATCGCCTTGATTGCGCACGAGATGAACGTGCAGACGCGCGATGAGCCGCCTCCGGCGATTCACCATCCGCTGCGGGTGCGGGTGTTTCCACCGCATTTGTTGATGCTGCGCAGCCCGTTTCCGACCGCGTCGATCATGCTGCGCCGCGACCTGCCCTTCCGTTTCGATGAAACACGCCGGCGTGCCGAGGATTTTCTGCTGTGGGCGCAGATCCTGCTCTCCGGCTATCGCTGCGCAAAAATCAACCAGGTTTTGGCGTCATGGCACAAGGCGCCGTTCGGGGCGGGCGGCCTCAGCGGCGACCTTGTTGCCATGTTCCAGGCGGCGAACGATGTGCGCCGGGCCCTGCATGAGCAGGGCCTGCTGAGCAGTTCGCAGATGCACCTGGCCAACGCCATGGGGGTGATTCGTTATGCACGGCGGTGCCTGCTGACTTTCGAGCGTCGCCAGGTCGCCCAATTCCAGGCAAAGCGCAGCACCTAGGCCGCGCAATCTTATGAATACGCATTCCCCCAACCCGCCTTACGTCGATTTCGTCGGCCCGTCCAACATCACGTCGAACGCACGCATCATGCTGAGCCTGATCCTGATCGGCGCGGCCTGCGTGTTTGCCGACCTGCTGGTGGGCACGCGCAGCATCGACGTGGGCACGGATACCTATGTGTATGCGGAATTCTTCCGGACCTTGCATGGCGGTTCGCCGGAAACCCGCTTCGAACCGGGATTCCTGCTGGTGACACGCGTGCTCAGCGTCATCGGCTTCAGCGTCGAGGCCTATCAGATGGTGTTGTTCGGCATTTTGCTGGCGACCGCCATCGTCGCCGTGCGGCATTACTTCGACTATCTGGGTGCCAGGCATGGGCTGATGACCTTGCTGACGGCGAGCCTGATGTTCCTGCTGTTTTCGCCGATGTTCGTCAACGCGTCGATCAATGCGGTACGCCAGGGACTTGCCGCGCTGTTGGTGTTCACCGCCCTGCTCGCCTTTCAGCAGCGCCAGTGGCGGACCTTCTTTATCTATGGCGTGCTGGCGACCAGCTTCCACTATTCGTCCTTGATGTACCTGGTGTTCGCGCCGCTGCTGCTCAATCTCAAGCTGTTGCGGGTGATCGCGGTGGTGGCGTTCCTGGCCTACGTCGCCGGCCTGACCATGATCGTGGTGCGCACCGCCTCGCCGTTTATCTACAACACGGTGATGGATTACAGCTTGAGCTCGAAGTATCGCTCGGGCGTGCGTATCGATTTCGCCGTGTTTTCGATCTTCTGGTACGCGCTGCCGTTCATCATGGCGCCGATGGTGCGCAAACCGATCCGCTCCCGCATCAACGACAGTACGGCGGTTTATCTGGTGATGCTGTTGCCATTCTTCGCGGTGGGCTGGGGCAATTTCTCCAATCGCTATCTGCTGCCGGCTTATCTCGCCATCTCACTGATGGTGGCTGCCATCTTTTGCTTCAACCGCCTTTCCATTCTGCGTAACCCCATCCTGCTCCGCGCGGGGCTGATCTTTTCCTGCGCGGCCTTTTACTACTACGTCACCCATCAGGTGGTCGTATGAATGCGTCGCTCGAACAGCGCTCGAATGCGTCCGTGCAAGCCAGCCCGGACCGGCGGATCCAGATCAATACCTCGCCCAATGCGGGCGAGGTGGATTTTTCACCGCTAGGGGATCACCGCGACGACCTGGGCCAGGATTTTGCCGCGCTCGACCTGGTGTCGGTGGCCGATCTGCTGCGCAACGGTTTCGTCTATCCGCCGCATTCGATTTACCGGGACGTGAAGATCGCCGCCACCGGCTTCGATCCGCAGCAGGATATGTATGAACATCCGCGCTTCCACTTCGCTTTTCAGGCGGAATTGGCGCACTCGCGCCCACCGGCGGACGCGATCAGCGATGACGAATTGCTGGCCATCTACAACCAGCTGCTGTGCGACTCGGTCAAGCGCGCCACGGCCGGCATCCACTCGCCCTGGCTGTTGCAAAGCGGCGGCAAGGATTCCACCACCATGGCGATCGCGCTGGCCCAGGTGCGGCCGGAGACGCAGTGCCTTACCTATCTGGGCGGTAATGAAGAGGACGAAGTGGCGTCGGCGCAATTGGTCGCGCGCGAGCTCGGCTTGCGCCATCAGGCCCTGGTCTGCGATCCGGGCCGCGCCTACGACCGTTACCTGGCGATGGTGCCGCGCACGCCGCTGCTGACCGCGGATTTCGCGGCGCTTTCCTACGTCGACCTGGCGACCGAGATTTATCAGAACGGCGGCGACGGGATTATCGATGCGCTGGGTTCCGATCAGTATTTCGGCGTGCCGCTGCATCGCCAGGACCGTATCCTGGCGATCCTGGCGCGTGGATTGCGGGTACCGAAGAGCGTCTTCAACTCGCGCCTGGTGAGCCGCAGCTTCAGGCTGTGCTTTGCGCTGGCCACCTTGCAGATGCATGAGTTCGAGCGTTATTTCCCCGGCTCGCGCTTCAGCGACACGGAAGTGGATGAGCTGTTCGGCCAGCAGGTCGCCGCGCAGTCGCGGAAGCGGATGGAGACGTTCCGTTCGGATATCTCGGCCGCGGCGTCGGCCGAGGCAGTGCGCCGGATCTCGCTGGTGGTCGGGGAATCGGCCCATCTGGCCAAGGGCATGTATGCAGCCAAGGCGATGTCGTTGCGCCTGGTCTATCCGTTCGCCGATCCGCGCCTGCGCGACTGGATATTCAATGATGTGCCCAATGATCGCCTGATCGGCCCGGGCGGAGTCAACAAGGTGCTGATGCGCAACTACATCGCACAGCACTTCGAGCAGCTGCCTTATGTGATGTCCAAGGGCTGCTTCCGTTTCGACCTTCGCGGGCTGGCCCGCCAACGCTTTGAACAGGTGCATGCGTTTGCCATGCAGACACGGGCGCTGCTGCCTGGCGCGCCGCGCTGGCTGGAAGCACACCACAGCCGGCTGGACAACAAATACTTTGCTTCCAAGTTCTATCTGCTGGCCATGACGCTGCCGTGGCTGCTTAGCCGCATGCATCCAGGTGCGGCGGCGGCGGTTACACCTGACGTGAGTGCCGTGTCTTGACCCTTCATCGGCAACCGTCGATACAAACGCTACGCTGCCGACGCAGCGAGCGAGGTCGATGTATCGATGGCGGCATCACCGCTGGCCGCGACGTAACTGGCGCATGTGCCGGCGTCGCGGCCCAAAAAGTTTCATGGCTATCTTTACCGTTCGATGCCACGCCCCGCCCTAGGTGATCGTTATGATTCCCGCCACGCTTTCAAAAACAACGCAAAACCCCAGCACACGCTCGCGGATCCAGGTCAGCACGTCACCGTATCAGGATGAAGTGGATTTTTCGGCACTGGAAGGACTTGAGCGCGCGAAGACGCCCTTGGACCTGGTATCGATTGCCGATCTGCTGCGCAACACCTTCGTCTATCCGCCACACTCGATCTACAAAGATGTGAAGGTCGTCGCCTCCGGCTTTGATCCACGCCAGGACATGCATGACCACCCACGTTTCCACTATCCGTTTCAGTCGGCCCTGGCACAGCCGCGGCCTTCCACCCGTTCGGTCGACAGCGATGAGCTGTTGAGCACGTATCACGAACTGCTTTGCGATGCGGTCGCACGCTCCACCGAGGAGATGCGCTCACCGTGGCTGCTGCAAAGCGGCGGCAAGGACTCCACCTCGATGGCGATTGCGGTGGCCGATGCGCGTCCGCAGACCACCTGCCTGACTTACCTGGGCGGCAACGAGGAAAACGAAGTGGCTTCGGCGCGCTTCGTCGCGCAGCAACTGGGTCTTCGGCATGAAGCGCTGGAGTGCGATCCCGGGCGTGCCTACGATCGCTATCTGGCCATGCTGCCGCGCATGCCGCTGCTGACGGCGGATTTCGCGGTCTTGTCGTATGCCGATCTGGCCACGGAAATCAGCCGGAACGGCGGCGACGGCATTATTGATGCACTGGGCTCGGATCAGTACTTCGGGGTGCCGCTGCATAGCCGGCAACGCGTACTGAGCATGCTTGCGCGCCGACTCAAGCTGCCGCAGAAGGTGTTCGAATCACCACTGGTGCGGGGCAATTTCAAGCTGTGCTTTGCCCTTTCCACGCTGCAGATGAACGAGTTCGAGCGTTATTTCCCGGGTTCGCGCTTCAGCGATACGGAAGTGGATGCGCTGTTCGGCTGGTCGATCTCCGAATGCTCGCGCAAGCGCATGGAGACGTATCACGCCGATATTGCCGCGGCCGATTCGGCCGAAGCGGTGCGGCGCATTTCCATCATCATCGCGGAATCCGCCGCGCTGGCGAAAGGCATGTACGCAAGCAACGCGATGTCCTTGCGCCTGGTCTACCCCTATTGTGATGAGCGCCTGCGCGACTGGATTTTCCATCACGTTCCCGATGAACAGCTGATTGGCTCCGGCGGCGTCAACAAGGTATTGATGCGCAATTACATCGCGCAGCACTTCAGGCAATTGCCGTATGTCCAGGCGAAGGGATCGTTCCGCTTTGATTTGTGCGGACTGGCCCGCCGGCGCTTCGACCAGGTCCATGCGTTTGCCTCGCAGATGCAAGGGGTGCTGCCGGGCGCGCCACTTTGGCTGGAGACCCATCGTAAGCGACTGGACAACAAATACTTCGCGTCGAAGTTCTACTTGCTGGCTATCACCCTGCCCTGGCTGATCAGTCGCAGCCGCTCGACGCCACGGGCAGCCTGAGCGTAGTGCCGGCCATGACGAAACCATCCGCCGCCAGCCGCACGTTTACCGCGCGCCGCGACTTTCTGCGCCGCTCGTTGTGGCTGGCCTTGCTGCCGATATGGCCCGCTGCCGCGCGTGCATGGTTTGCGCAGGTGATGCCCGGCGCCGGTGGCCCGGTAATCAATGTGCGCGACAAGGGCGCCAAGGGTGATGGTTCGCATGACGACACCGCCGCCATCCAGGCGGCCATCGATGCACTGCCGGCCAGCGGCGGCACCGTCACGATACCGTCGGGCACTTACATGATCGATGCGACCCGCGCGATCAACCTGCGCTCGAACATGCTGCTGCAGATGGCGCCTGATGCGCAGCTCACCGCCATCCCCAATAACTTGCAGCGCTATCACGTAATCAAGGTGTGGCAGGTCAGCAATGTGCGCATTACCGGCGGACGCATCGTCGGGGAGCGCAACGGTCATCTTGGCGCCGGTGGCGAATGGGGTTACGGCCTGAATATCGAAGCGTCCAACCAAGTCAGCGTCAGCGACATGCATATCTCCGATTGCTGGGGCGACGGCATCTGGGTGGGTGCGCTTGGGCCGAATTTTCACGCTGTGCCCGCCACCCAGGTGATGATCGATCGGGTGGTCTCCACCAACAACCGCCGCCAGGGCATGTCGATCGGTCCGGTCGACGGCGTCGTCGTCACCAACTCCACTTTCAGCAATACCAATGGCACCAAGCCCGAAGCGGGTATCGACATTGAACCGCAGGCGCAGGGTCCGGCGCGCAACATCACCATTGACCACTGCGTCATCAGCAGCAATCACGGCACCGGCATGGAAATGCACGACAACGTGGCCGGCGTGGTCGTGAAGAACTGCACCATTCAAGGCAATGCCGGCTACGGCGTGATGACCGTCGGCACGGCGCAAGTCACCGTGGCGAACAATGTCATCAGCAGCAACGGTTTGACCGGCGTGACCATTGCGGGCGCCACCGACGGTGCGCAGGTGACCGGCAACAAGCTGATCGGCAACAGCGCGCGCTTTTTCCACCGCGTTGCCTCGATGTTTTCGTCGAAGAGCACAGATGAAGAAAATCGCGAACTGCGGGTAGACGACTCCACCCGTGGCGTGACGGTTTCCGGCAACACGTTCTCGTCTTAGCGACGTAAACACGAAACGCGACGCATCGCTCAGGAATGAGGTCGATGAAATTCGTCTTTTTCGCCAACACTGACTGGTATTTGTACAACTTTCGTCTATCCACCGCGCGCCGCCTGCAGGCCGAGGGGCACGAAGTGGTGATGTTGTCGCCACCGGGTGAATTCGGTGCGCGCTTTGCCAGCCAAGGTTTTCGCTGGATCAGCCTGGGCATGGACCGTGCCAGTCTCAACCCGCTGCGCGAATTGCTGACGGTGCATGCGCTGGTGCGCGTACTGGCCGAAGAGCGCCCCGATGTGCTGCACAACTTCACTCTGAAATGCGCCGTGTATGGCGCGCTCGCGGCGCGCCTGGCCCACATATTGGCCACGGTGAATGCGGTCGCCGGCCTGGGTTTCGTATTTACCAGCGACAGCGCGAAGGCACGTGTTCTGCGCCCGTTATTGAAGCTGATGTTGCGGGCGACGCTGGGGAGCAAACGCTCGCTGCTGATCCTGCAGAATCCCGACGATGCCTCGGCTTTCCTCGATGCCAGACTGATCGGCGCGGAGAAAATCCGAGTCATTCGCAGCTCCGGCGTCAACACAGCCCGGTTTCATCCGGTGTACCGACATGAGCAGAATGAACACGGCCGCCTGCGCGTACTGATGGCGTCGAGGTTGTTGTGGGAAAAGGGCGTCAAGGAATTCGTCGATGCGTCGTCGTTACTGCATGCGGCGGGGCGGGATATCGAATTCGTGATCGCCGGCACGCCTGACTCCGGTAACCCGCATGCGGTGGCCGCCGCAGAAATGCAGAACTGGACGGATGCCGGATTGGTGCGCTGGCTGGGTCATGTCGACGACATGCCTGCCCTGCTCAACAGCGTCGACGTGATGGTGCTGCCCAGCTATTACCGCGAAGGGGTTCCGAAATGCCTGATCGAAGGCGCGGCATGCGGGCTTGCCTTGATAACCACCGATCGGCCCGGTTGCCGCGAAGTGGTGTCGCAGGATGGCATCGATGGCTTACGCGTAGAAGTTCGCAACGCGCGTGACCTCGCTGAAAAAATCACGCGGCTCGACGACGACCGCGAACTTCTTTCGAAATTGGGACTGCGTGCACGACAAAAAGCGCTGGCCCATTTTGACGAGCGCCGGGTGATTCAGCAGACGCTCGATGTCTATGACGAGCTGCTTTACCCGGGTGCGTTGAAGCATGCACCAGAAGCCCCTGCCTCACGTGCAAGAAGGACTGTCATTTCGCAATGAGTGACCATCATTTGGACGGCTAGACGTCCAGATTGAAATCCACAGCGCACACAATTCTGCAAAAACAGAGGCAAATTCCCGGCAATTTACGGGCGATTCACGTTTTTCCGCAAAATTTCGCGAAACCACGCATCATGACCATGAGTGTGCGCTGCGTCACATTTTCGGCCTTGCGGCATCACGGAAAAATGAGAGAACGTAGCCGCCGTTTTGACGCAGCTATGAGGCCATCGAGAACGTAATGCTAAAAAAAGCGCTGAAGCCCACCGCACGGACTGACAAAGTGGCTACTTCCAACGCTATACGGAAATTTAATACTAACCTGAACACGAGCCCAAAAAAATATCTGGCGATCGCTGGAGCGGCTCTAGCGCTATCCGCGGTGGCCTTACCGGCCTCGGCAACGAATTGGTGGAACCCCGCGCCGACGATTACGGTCGGTCCCACCACGCTGAATGTGCAGAACTTTGGAGCCATCGGCAATGGCTCGACCGATGATACGGCTGCTTTCAACGCCGCTATCAATGCCCTGCCCTCCGGCGGCGGCACCATCGTGGTGCCGAACGGCACGTACATGATCAACGGCCTGACCGGTATTTCGATGAAGTCGAACACGCGACTGTCGCTGCAGGGCAATGCTTCGATCAACGAAATCGCGAACAGCTCCGAGCGCAGCTCGATCCTGAAAATCTACAACGTGAACAACGTTGAAGTCCTGGGTGGTCACTTCGTCGGCGAACGCGTCAACCACCAGGGCACGGCGGGTGAGTGGGGCTACGGCATCGATATCGAAGGCTCCAGCACCATCTACGTGCACGATCTCGCCGTTTCGAACTGCTTCGGCGACGGCGTGCTGGTCAGCGCGACCGGCAGCGGCAGCACGGCGGTGTTGTCGTCGGGCGTAACGATCAATCGCGTGCAATCCAGCAATAACCGCCGCCAGGGCATGACGGTCGGCCCGGTCAATGAGCTTTACGTGGTCAACAGCAGCTTCACCGGCTCCAACGGTGTGGCGCCGCAGGCGGGCATCGATATCGAGCCGCAGACGCAGGGCAACGTCACGAACGTGCGCATCGAAGACTCGACGCTGTCCAACAACGTCGGCAACGGCCTGGAAATGCACGCCAATGTCAGCGGTGTGGTACTGACCGGCACTACCGCCGAGAACAACCAGGGCTTTGGTGTGTTCGACGGTCAGGCGGACAACGTCCAGATCACCAGCAACAACATTACCCAGAACTACCTGTTCGGGGTGGACATCGCGACCGATACCAACGCCGTCCAGATCACCGACAACACCATCACCTACAACTACGATCTGTGGTTCTACGACAACAACGAATCCATCTTCACCGAAGGCTGGGATCCGCGTGACATCAGTATCGAAAGCGGGGCCACCAACATCACGGTGACCGGCAATACGATTTCACCGCAGCGCTGATGTTTCATGAACGAGTCACTGCCGTGGTGACCCGTTGATGGAAGCAGTAAGGGCGAGCGTCAAACGCTCGCCCTTTTTATATCGACCTTTTCACGGCTGCTTGCTGAAACCATCGCCGTTTGCATGGTAGTGGCGTACGCCGGCGTACAAGGAGAGCAGCAAGGTCGCTTCGCCGATCACCGTGGCCATTGCCGCGCCCATTTCGTGGTAGCCGGGAATCAGCACCGCGTTGAGCACGACGGCAACCAGGGCGCTCATGCCCATGGCGAAGACGCGATAGCGCATATGCCGCTCATTGAGCAAGGCGGAGCCGACGCCAGTGGTCAGGAAGCGCAGCGGCACACATAGCGCCAACACCGCCAGCAGCTTGACCACCGGACGATATTTTTCACCGAAAAGTATCGGCACCAGCCACGGCGCCACCCCGGTCAACGCCAGGCCGACCAGGATCCCGGAAACCAGCATGGCGATATTGCCGTGCCGGTACACCAGCCAGAATTTGTGCTGGTCGTGCGCGGCCCAGCGATGCAATTTCGACAGCAGGAATTTCTGGTAAAGCGTGGAAGGAATCAGGTAGATCGCCGTCATGATACCCAGCGCGATCCCGAAAATACCTGCCTGCGCATTGCCGTTGAGGTATTTCAGCAGCACGGTGCTGATCTGGTAAAAAATCGGATACAGCGCCGCCTCAAGTCCGTAGGCCCAGGATTGCGAGAGCAGATAACCCACCCCGGGAGCGGCCTGCATGAGCGGCGCATCGGGACGTGGCCCATGCCCATGCAGCGCGATGCCGCCGCGTAGCATGGCCAGCAGTCGCGGCACGGCCAGCACGGCCACGACGCAGGAAATCAAGCCAAATCCTGCCGCGACGAATTGCCCGGACAGCGATGGAATCAGCAACAGCAACACCGCCACCAGGACGCGGCTGCCCGGCGTGGTCAATTGCCACAAGGCCAATGCCTGATGTCGTTCTTCCAGACGCAATTGGCTGCCGATCAGGTTCACCGCCAGCAAGCCGAGCACAACCGGCAATAGCAGCAGCAACATCGGCCTGGCGTCGGCCGGTGCACCGGCCAAGGCCCAGACGACGATGGTCAACATGGTCAGCAGCGTGCTGGCCGTGACGAAACGCAAGGAAGGGCGCAGCCATCGATTGGCGCCCCACCCTTCCACGCCATAGGCCTGCAGCCAGTATTGCGGCAAGCCAAAGCCTGCCAGTGGCGAAAGCATGGTCACCGTGGCGAGCGACGAGGCAAACAGGCCGAACTCGGTGGGCCCCATTTCGCGGGCCAGCAAGGCCTGCGTGACAAAGGCGAGCAAGGCACCGACGGCAGTGGCGATCCACAGCATGGACACCGCGCCGAGCGCGCGACGCACACTCTGCGACGAATACGCGTCCACGCGCACCTCGTCCGCGGTGGCCGGATAGGCGCGCCTCACCATGCCGCATCCCGTGCGACCGGCAGCCAAGTCACTACTGCCGGCCGCCCGCCAGATAGCGCAGCGCTACACCTCGGTAGGTGCATAAGCGGTATAGGCATAGGCGTAATAGCCGGCACTGCGCTTTTCAACCAGATTGAAGATGGCGCCTTTGAGAAGCACGCCGCTTTGCTCAAGCCGCTGTTTGGCCAAGGCGATCTCGCGCCCCTGGCTGATACCGAAGCGCACCACCATCAGGCTGGTGCCGACGTAGTGACCGATCACGGCGGCATCCGTCACGGCAAGAATCGGCGGCGTATCGATGATGATCAGGTCGAACTGCGGTTTCAGTATCTCCAGCAAGGTGCCGAAGTTGGAATGCATCAGCAGTTCCGACGGATTCGGCGGGATATTTCCGCGCGGCATGAAGAACAACTCGCTCATGCCGTCCACGGCTCGAATGGTCTGGATGATGCTATCGGTCTCACCAGCGATCGCCTCGGACAGGCCATCTTCGGCATCGACGCCGATCGCCTTGTGCAGCAGGCCCTTGCGCATGTCGGCATCGATCAGCAGCACGCGCTGCCCGGCCTGCGCCATGACCACGGCGAGGTTCGCTGCGACGAAGCTCTTGCCCGCTTCCGGGCTGGGGCTGGAAATCATCAGCACATTGTTTTTGCCGCCCAGCTGCGCGAAGTGCAGACTGGTGCGCAGGCTGCGCAAGGCTTCGGTCGCCATGTCACCCGGTGCGTTCAGGGCCAGCAGCCGCTGACGGCCCCTGGAGCTGAAGTGATGACGCAGGCCGACGCTGCTCTTGCGCTGCATGTCGCTCAACGGAATCGACACGTACACCGGCAGACCCAGGCGCTCGATCGCTTCCGGATCTTCCACGCCACGACTCAGCAATTGGCGCAGGAAAATAAACCCCAGGGCGAAGATCACACCAAGCACCATGCCACCCGGAATCACCCAGATCGGACGCGGCCACCACGGCTTGGCAAGATTGACTGCCGGATGATCGATCACGCGCACGTTGCCGATCGAACCGGCACGCGCGATATCCAATTGCTGTTCCTGATTGAGCAGGCTGGTGTAGGTCTGATCGCTGACCGTGACATCGCGGGTCAGCTTGAGCAGTTGCTGCTGGGTGTTGGGCAGATGGCCAATCTGCGCTTGCAGCGCGCCCTTCTCGCTCTCCAACTGACCGATCTGTTGTTGCAGGGTGCGGTATTCGGGATGCTCGGGCGTAAAACGATGTTCCACATCTGACATCTGCATGCGCAGCTGCTGCAGGTTGCTATCAATCGACACACCCTCATCCAGCATCGACTGCGTCTGCATGCTCAGATCGGCGGTGTGCGTGTGCAGCTGGAAGGTATTCAAGGCCTGGCTTGCATGTTCCAGCTCCTGCTTGACCCTGGGTAGCTCCTGTTGCACGAACTTGAGACTGTTCGCCGCTTCGGCGGCGCTGCGTTCCACATTCTGGTGCACGTAAAGGCCGGTCACCTGGTCGAGCAATTGCGTGGCAAGCACCGGATCCTTGTTGTTGTAGGTGAGCTGGATGATGCCGGAGTCCTTGCCAAGCTCACTGATTTGGATATCTTTTTGCAATTGCGCGATCGTATCCATATGCGTACGACGGATAACCTGGAAGCGCGTGCCGGGATTGCCTCGCAGCGTGCTCACCAGGATCGTGACGCCGTTGCCCGTCACGGACTTTCCGGCCTGACCGCTCAGCAGCGGATTGCCGTCCATGTCCTGCAGGGTGTAGGTGCCGTGCTCGCCGGCGACCAGTTGCAATTTCTCATCAAGCAGACCCGCGGGCACTTTAAGTACGGATATGCTCAGCTCCGAACCGCCCCAGTCATAACGCTCAAGGCCCGGAATCAGTGGCGGCGCGACCGTGCCAGGGTTTTGCTGGGTAAACCAGCGTGACAGGAAGCCGCCGACCACCGGGAAGTGTTTGGGCGTGCTTTCAATGTCCATGTTCAGGTTTTCCACCGCCGGCCCGATGATCGCGCGAGAACCCAGGACCTGGATTTCGGTGACGGCCTCCGAGTTGGAAATACCCAGCGTGTCGGTCAGATCGTTCAGGCCCGGCAGCGTCGGCGTTTTTTGCTCTACCTGGACCGATGCGCTGGCCTGATAGACCGGTGTCGCGATTAACGAATACAAGATGCTGATGATCAGGAAAACGAAGGTAATCCCGACAATCAACCATTTGTGATCGGCGACGGTGCCGAACAAAGCACGCAGATCGATATCATCGTCGTGCATGGAGAAGGACTGCTTGGTAGTCATGGGGCCGCTCCAATTGACTCATTCGAGGTAACGCAGCCAGCTGCTCACCCCGCGTTCGATCAACGCATAGGCGTCTTCGAATACCCTCCGCGACTTGCGGTAAGGGTCGGGTACATCGCTGTCGTCGTGCCATTTATCGAGCAGAAACAATTTGCCGCTGGCTTCAGGCGCCAGTTGCGAAGCCGCATTCAGGTGCCTGCGTTCCATCGCAAGCACCAGGTCGGCTTCACGCAACATCTCTGGCTCAAGCTGGCGCGCACGATGCGTGGCGGCATCGATCCCGTGCTCACGCAGGATCTCCATCGCATGATCGTCCATGGGGCGGCCAATCAGTGCCCGCAAACCGGCACTGCTGACATGGACATTATTGCGATGGCCCAACTCTTGGCGAAAAAGAAACTCTGCCGTTGGACTACGACAGATATTACCAATGCAAACAACAAGAACATGCTTGAACACGTTACAGAGGCACTCCCGCCGTTCTTTATGGAAAAAATGGAAGCACCCCTGCTGCCTCGCTGATGATTTGACGTTTAAGTAGTTGAACAGTTCTCCACGCCTAACTAATCAGCCCGCATGCCTCACGCGAGTCCGTTTATAAGTCTTTTTATGTCAAGTTGACATGCATTTTTCGCGGATGAAAGTGCAAAAAAATGTTTGAGTTAACTTTGTGACGAAAATAGCGCGGTAGCGGCAATGGTTCATTTACGCGTTATTGACAGTCTTATCGAGTTTAATGAAATGCAGAAATATTGAGTTTTTTGTTGTACTCCAGCGCTTCACCGCCCAAGGCGCTCCCTCTGGCTACACCACCGCAGTGGAGTGCATATGAAATCGTCGCTTGGTTTGCCAGCAGTACTCGTCGTTCTGCTCGTGCAGGGCTGCGCAATCGTTCCGGGACAGCATATGTCGGAAAGCGCGTTGTCGAATCCGGACAAAGGACGCGTTCAGCTTGTGCAGATCACGCCTCAATGGATCATGGCCAACGAACCGCAGGAAACCGCGCAGACGGTTGCGCCGGAGCTGCTTAACTATCAGCCGCAGCAGTATCACATCGGCGCCGGCGACACGCTCTACATTACGGTGTGGGATCACCCGGAACTGACCGCGCCGGCTGGCGCACAGCAACAGGCTGCCGCCAATAGCCGCCTGGTGCGCTCAGACGGCACCTTGTTTTATCCGTATGTCGGGGTGATCAAGGCGGAGGGCATGACGGTTGATCAGCTGCGCGACGCGATCGCGCAGAAGCTCACCGTGTATGTGAAAAACCCGCAGGTGGATGTCAGCGTGATCAGTTATGGCAGCCAGCTCGTTTCGTTCAGCGGCGCTTTCACCAAAACCGACCCGCAACAGATCACCTCGATCCCCCTGACACTGGGACAGGCGCTTGGCTCGGCGACCATCGACATCACGCATGCGGATCTGTCCAATCTGATCCTGACGCGCGATGGGATGTCCTATCACATCAATCTCAACAAGATCAGCAAGGCCACCGAGCAGAGCATTTATCTGAAACCCGGCGATCGGATCTATCTGCCGTATAACGACAACAAGGAAATCTATGTGATGGGCGAAGTGGTGCGCCCTGCCGCCATCACCTTCACCACCGACGACCTGAGTCTCACCCAGGCCCTTGGCCGCTCCGGCGGATTGAATCCGGTCACCGCCAGCGGCAAATCGGTATACGTGATACGTGGCGTGAAAGACCTGGCCAAGGAACCCGCCACCGTCTATCACTTGAATGCCCGCTCACCTGCCGCGTTCGCCCTGGCCGACAATTTCCGGGTGGAACCGGGCGATGTGGTGTTTGTGGGTCCAGCCGCGATTACCGAATGGGGCCGCTTCCTCGGTCAGCTGGTGCCGCTCTCAAGCCTGGTCGGCAACGCAGCGTTCGCCAGAGAGCAGATCAACGCGACACCGTAACGGCCATGACTGCCCTGCTCCAGCAGGGCAGTTGCATCCGGCGCAATGCCCAAGCCAATGCAGCATGATTTTCTCGCGCATTCGCAAGAAAATCGTCTGGCGTGCCTGTATCACGACCCCTTCACTGAAGTTGAACGTCCATCCGCGTGGCAATGGGTAATATTCAAACCATTAATGAAGCTTGCCCATGAAACGCTTTGACGATTCAAGTGCAATAACCTCTTCTGCCGATTTTCAGACACCCGCTGATCAATATCAGGAGTTGTTTGAAGCGGTGCAGCTGCAGCGCGTCTTTGCAGACAGCAAAACCTTTGTCGACTGCGTGCCGCAGGACGATCCCGAACAGATTCTGGCGGACTACCGCAGCCAGCAGTCACGGCCAGGGTTTGATCTTTCGACCTTCGCGCATACGCATTTCGATGTCCCCAGTGTGCACGAGAGCCACTATGTCTCGGTGCCTGGACAGCCCCTGCGCGACCACATCGACGGACTGTGGGAATTCCTCACGCGACAGCCCGATCAGGTTTCGACACTGTGTTCGTTGCTGCCGCTGCCGCGTGAGTATGTCGTGCCGGGTGGCCGATTTGCGGAGCTGTATTACTGGGATTCGTACTTCACCATGCTCGGCCTGGCCGAAAGCGGGCGGCATGACCTGCTGCATGCCATGGCTGACAATTTTGCCTACCTGATCGACAGCTACGGCCATATCCCCAATGGCAACCGCACGTATTATCTCAGCCGCTCGCAGCCGCCGGTGTTCGCGCTGATGGTGGAGCTGTTCGAGCAACACGAGATCTGCAAAGCCATCCGTTACCTGCCGCAACTGCGCAAGGAATACGACTGGTGGATGCAGGGCGCGGCGACACTGCAGCCGGGTGAGGCTTATCGTCATGTGGTGCGCCTCGCCGACGGCACCCTGCTCAACCGCTACTGGGATGCACGCGACACGCCACGCGAGGAAGCCTTCCTGGAAGATGTACTGACCGCCCAGGAAGCAGCACGCTCGCCCGCCGAGGTCTATCGCGATTTGCGCGCAGCCGCCGCATCCGGCTGGGATTTCAGCTCGCGCTGGTGTGACGGCGGCCCGCTGGCCAGTATCCGCACGACCGCGATTGTGCCGGTCGATCTCAACAGCTTTCTGTGGAAGCTGGAACAGCAGATCGCCCTGCTCAGCCGCAAGTCCGGGCTGCTTGAGCAGGCGCAACAGTTCGAGCGGCACGAACAGGCACGCCGCGAAGCCATCGACCGCGTGCTATGGCACGCCGGGCAAGGTGTTTATCTGGATTACGACTGGCAGCGCCGCATGCCGCGCGAGCGGTTGAATGCGGCCGTCAGCACGCCGCTGTATGTCGGCGTGGCCAGCAAACAGCAAGCCAGGCTGGTGGCTGAAAACTTGCGCACGCAGCTGCTGAGTGCCGGCGGCATTGAAGCGACGACCGTGCAGACCGCCCAGCAATGGGACCGGCCCAATGGCTGGGCGCCGCTGCAATGGCTGGCCATCGGCGGCTTGCGCCGCTATGGCCAATGCGATCTATCCGAAGACATCGCGCATCGATGGCTGTGCACGGTCGGCTGCCTTTATCAGCGCGAAAGCAAACTGGTCGAGAAATACGTGCTCGACGCACCGCCGGGTGGCACCGTCGGCGGTGGCGGCGGCGAGTATCCGCTGCAGGACGGTTTCGGCTGGACCAATGGCGTGACCCGCCGGCTACTGCATGAACGGCCGCGCCATGCGGTCAATCACGCGCGCGCTGCGTCGACCTGAGCGGCTAATGCCCCGGCAGCCTGGCGGCGATGTCCTTGGCGATCGCCACGCCTTCCGTGCTGGCAAACAGATACGCGTGCTCCTCGCTGGTGTAGAGATCGGTATCTCCTTCCGCCACCGCGGTCTGTTGCAGATCGCCCGGCCCCGGATGAACCGACCAATGCCCGCGCCAGCGGGCATCGTCGCCTTCGCGAAATTGCGCCGTGGTGATCTCGACCAGCAGATTGGCAACGGGAATGATGCGCATCGCCGGTACACTACACCCTGGCGGCCGGCAGCGTGACATTGGGCGGGGTCTTGACCAGCTCCACCAGGTCGGAACTGAGCTCTTGGGCATGCGTGACGAACAGGCCGTGCGGCGCGTCGTCATAGACCCGGTACACGCTGTCCGGCAAGGCCTTGGCCAGGCGGTCGCCGGTTGCGGCAATCGGCGCAAGGTGATCGTTGCTGCCGTGGACGACCAGGGACGGAATATTGATGATCGCGCGCAACTCTTCGGTGAAGTCGGTTTCGCGACACAGCTGGATGCCGGCCAGCATACCCTCGGTCGAGACATGACGGGTTTGCGCCTGGATCCACCGCTTGGTGGCGTCGCTGACCGCCGGCTCGCCGTCGCCTTCGAACAGCTGATCGGCGAACCAGGATGAAAATTCATAGCGATCGTCCCGGATATCGGCTTCCATTTTTTCGAGAACGGACTCGTCCACGCCATCCGGGTTGGTCGGCGAACGTACCAGCGACGGCGCCACGCCGCTCACCAGCGCCAGCCGGCCGACACGTTGTCCAAGGTGGCGCGCCATGTAGCGGACCACTTCGCCCACTCCCATGGAGTAACCCACCAGGGTGACGTCATTCAGATCGAGGCCCTGCAACAGCAGGGCAAGATCGTCGGCGAAACGGTTGTAGTTATAGCTGCCCTGCGACTGTGACGATTGGCCGAAGCCGCGGCGGTCATAGGTGATCACGCGGCAACCCTTGTCGAGCAAATCGGCCACCTGGTGCTCCCACATGTTGTGGTCAAGCAACCAGCCATTGGTCAACACGACTGGAAAGCCGTATCCGACGTCTTCGTAATAGAGTTCAACGGGGCGGCCAAGCATATCGGTTTCGACTTCTAGCATGCTCATGATGTCATCTCCTTTGCGATACAAGATTGCTCATGAAAGTTTTGCGTCCGGCTCCGGTTCCTTCTCACCCGGCGAGGCCGGCTTCAATGCATCGGGCGTCAGCAGCAGATTCAGGCGCGGATTGGCCAGTTCGATATTCTTTTCGCGGAAACGCTTGACGATGCGCGCATTCATTTCGCGCTGCACGCCCCAGCGTCCGCTGTCGGTGCACTGGATCTGGCCGATCAAGGTGATTCTGAAGCCGTCCATCGAATCGACGCCCCACACCTCGATGTCCTTGAGCATCAGGTTGCAATAGGCCGGATCCTGGCGCATGTCGGCGCCGATGCTTTTCAGCTCGGCAATGGCGCGCTCGATGTCGTTCTCCTGGCTCACGCTCACGTTGACCACGGCATTGCCCAGGCCACGATGGGTGTTGTTGACGGTGGTGACGGAGCTGAAAGGCACGGTGTACAGCGAGCCGTCGCCGCCACGCAGGCGAACGGTGCGCACCGACAGGTTTTCCACCGTGCCGGATACGCCGGCCACGGTGACCCAGTCGCCCACCTGCATGGCGTTTTCCATCAACAGGAAGATGCCGGTGATGAAATCCTGCACCAGCTTCTGCGAGCCGAAGCCAAGCGCCACGCCGACGATGCTTGCGCTGGCCAGCAAGGGTGTGGTGTTGACGCCGATCTCGTTAAGCGCGGTGAGCCCGACGACCAGCACCACGCCGATGAACAGGCCGGTGCGCAGCATCGGCAACAGCGTGCGCAGACGCGCCGCGCGCATGCTGTCGCCGCGCTCCGACCATAGGTCGATGCGCCGTTCAATGCTGATGCTGGACGCCTCCCAAATAAAGATGGCAATGATTGCCGCGACCAGGATCGTAACGATGGCCGACATCAAACCGCGGCCGATCGCACCGCGTGCGAACCAGCCGAACGCGTCCAGGCCCCAGGCCTGGAACAGCACGACCAGCGCACAGATGGTGATCAGCGTCGACACCAGCGACTTCACAAACGGGTAATAGGTTTGCGTCAGGCGTACGCGCACATCAGGCTTGCCATCGGTTGCCGAGGCGTCGGCGTCGAAATGAAAGGCACGGCCAAGCACGCCTTGCAGGAACACGGTCACGATGCGCGCGGCAATCAGGATGACTGCGCTCACGACCATGAAATGGATCAGCTTCGGAAAGCCGTCTTCCACGCCCAGCGCCCATACCATCCATTCCCCCAGGATCAGCACCACGGCGAATGGAACCCAGGCCCGTGCCAGCCAGTTGCGCGTCGCCGCCATCACGCCGGATGCAGCGGGAGCCGCCGCAATGGCCCGCTGCACCGGGCGACGCAGGCGCAGGACCAGCACGACCGCCGTCATATGCACGAACAAGGCCACGCTCTTGATGAAGGCCTCGCGTCCTTGCGGCGTCGCGCCAAGCGTTTGCGCGGCGTCGCCGATCGCGTTGCCAAACACCACCAGCACCACGATGCACCGTCCCCAGCGCTGCAGCACAAGGGCGATGTCCTTCGTCGTCTGCAGAACGCGCATGCCGTTGCTGAGCGGCGAGACAAACAAGCGCAGCGTGGCCATGGTGATGCGCGTGGTGACATAGGCATCGATGAAATCGCTGCACACCGCATGAACCCGCGCGTCGCCGCCGGCCAGCCAGTGCAACAGCATCCCGGCCACCAGCATGAAGATGGCGAGCGGAAACAGATCCATGGCCCAGCTGCCGATGGCATACATCATGCGGCGCAGCGCGTGCACATATCTCGAAGGCTGATGGCGCCTCGCGGCGGTTTGCGCCTGCTCCGACGATGCTTGCGCTGCCTCCCCGGGCGCGGACTTATCGTTGCCGGTGTTTTTGGTGCCGACCGGTACTTCCTCCACCCGCTCGACGCCATTGCGCATGACGGAGACCATGGCCACGTCGTCACGTGACGGGCGCGTACCGGCCAGCACATCGTCCGCCTTGGGCCGGGTGACGGATTGATGCCGTCGTGCGCGGAGCCGTTCATGCCGCGCATCTTCGGCCATGCCTTTCGATTCGGCCCGATCGGCACGCGCCGTCAACCAGCGCAACGGGCGTCTCAGCGCGCGGTGCAAGCCCCATTCGACGATCAGGCCACCAGCGAAACTGCCGAGCAGCGCGGTGGCGACCTGCAGCAACAACTGGCGATTGGTATCGCTGATGCGGCCACCCGAGCGCGCCAACAAAGCGAACAAGCCAAGCAAGGCGGTGCGCAGCTCATCGAGCTGCGCGCCGATGCCGCTCATCCAGCGGTCAATCTGCCGAAGCGTGCGCGCGATCAGTCCATTGGCTTGCAACGGGCTGGCCGCAACCTTGCCTGCCGGCGTCGCCGCCGACTTGGTCGCAGTGGTTGATGCGACGGCCGCCTGCGCGCCCGATGGAGAACCTCCACCAGATGTTGATGCGTGGCCGGACGATGATGGGCATGCCGCCGCAACAGTACTGTCATGCGTCGTCGCAGTGCTCGGCGCTTGCGCATGTGCGATCGCCATGGCCAGAAACAGCGATGTCCCGATGGCACATCCTCTGCATGCGGCCAAAGCGATGACCTTACGCAGCGTCAGCAGGAAATGTCTCAATTCATGGCGCATTCGGCAGTTATCGCCATCTATCGTTGCGCCGATGAGCGTAAAGGTTGTGTTGATTAAAAGTGGTTGGCGATTTTATGTATGAGCGCGAAGTGAACACACAACATGTCGTGCCACATGCCTCGTCAGGCACGTCAAACCCGCTTATTCCTTGCAAGACAGCGCGATTTTCACTTTGCCACATCATTCACTGTACAAATGCTTGATGTATGCGCGCATATCTTTTGCATAAGCCACTCGGCATATCCGGAAGACGTTAGGACGTCACGCGGAAGACTACGAGACGATCTGGATGAATCACGCCAAATCCCTACGCGTGGCGCTGCCACGCGAGCAAGCTGCGCTTCAAAAAAACGGTAGCGGCCTACCTCGAGCGAACGGCACGTCGCCGGAACCGATGCGGCGTCCGGATAACGACCCCGGCGAGAAAATACTGTTCGTCACCTCGGAGATGCGGGACTTCATCAAGGCCGGCGGACTGGGCGATGTCTCGGCGGCGTTGCCGCGCGTGCTCGCACACGAACACGACGTGCGTGTGCTTATCCCCGGCTATCGCGCGGTGCTTGAGGCGGGAACACGGATGAAAAAGGTGGGCGCCACCCGCAAACATGGCGAGCTGCCTGCTTGCGAGATCGGCGAACTGGAAACCGACGACGGCCTGCACGTGCTGGTCGTCTGCAATGAGGTCCTGTTCAATCGCGAGGGCTCGCCTTACGTCAACGCCAAGGGCATCGGCTGGCCGGACAATGATCTGCGTTTTGCCACCCTTTCTTCGGTTGCCGCCGATATCGCCGCCGGTCGTGCCGGCCTCGAGTGGCGACCGGATTTGTTGCATTTGAATGACTGGACCTGCGCGCTGGCCGCCTGCTTCCTGCACTGGCGGCATCAGTCCACGCCCAGCGTGCTGACCATCCACAACCTTGCTTACCAGGGCATTTTTCCAGCCTCGGCGGTCAGCCGGATCGGTGTGCCTGAGCATGCACCCGAACTGGATTTCCATGGCCAGGTCTCGTATCTGCGCGGCGGCATCGCCAAGGCGGATTTCCTGATTACCGTCAGCGAG
Source organism: Dyella flava (assembly GCF_016904955.1). Taxonomy (GTDB): domain Bacteria; phylum Pseudomonadota; class Gammaproteobacteria; order Xanthomonadales; family Rhodanobacteraceae; genus Dyella_B; species Dyella_B flava. The sequence goes on from NZ_JADIKE010000031.1 coordinate 23,167, forward strand.
AGCTATGCGCAGCAGATCGTCGATCCGGTTCACGGTTGCGGCATGGACCGGCTGCTGGCACGACGCCGGCATGAAGGACGCCTGGTCGGCATTCTCAACGGGATTGATCCAAGCTGGCGTCCGCAACAGGACGATGCGCTCGATACACCTTTTTCCGTCGGCGAATGGGAACGGCGGCAGTACAACACCGTGGCGCTGCGCGAGGAGCTAGGTCTTTACCCGGTGCCCGGCCCCTTGTTCATCTTCGTGTCGCGCATGGTGCATCAGAAAGGGCTGGATCTGGTGTACGAGGCGGCGCCGCAGATCATCGCGGCGGGTGGCCAACTGGCGATGATCGGCCGCGGCGACCCGCTGTTCGAGCGCATGGCGACCACGCTGGCCAAACGCTATCCGGGACGGATCGTGGCGCGTATCGGCTTTGAGGAGGGCTTGGCGCATCGCATGTTTGCCGGCGGGGATTTCCTGCTGATGCCCTCGCGCTATGAACCCTGCGGCCTCAGCCAGATGTATGCGCAGGCTTATGGCTGCCTGCCGATTGCGCATGCGACCGGCGGATTGATCGACACGATCGAGGACGGCGTATCCGGACTGCTGTTCCAACATGCCCGCGTCAGCGATTTGCGCAGCTGCCTGCAGCGCGCCTTCCGGATTTTTGCCGAGCCCTTGCTGCTGGAGGCCATGCGTGGCGCCGCCATGCTGGAACGGCATGACTGGAGTCGCTCCGGCCAGCGCTACACGGGCATTTATCGTCAGCTATGCACGCATGAGGCGGCGGCGTGAGGTTCGCCAGCGACAACACGCTCGCACCGGCGTCGCGCCAGGGCCACCTTCCCGCGGATGTGCTGGCCGCTCTCGAGCATGGACGCTGCGAGGCGCCGTTCGAGTGGCTTGGCCTGCACGAATACCAGGGCCGCTGGCAGATCGCAGTGATTGCCCATGGCGCCTTGTCGGTCGAAGTCGTGGTGGAAGGCAGCGAACAGGCCGTGACGGTTCCGCGTGTCGGCGGAGGGGTGTACCTGATCACGCTTGCTGCGAAGCCGGCGAGCTATCGTTTGCACCTGCGCTGGCCGCACGGCTGGGAAACCATCGCGGACCCTTACGCGTTCGAGCCCTTGTTGGAGGAAGAGGCGCTGCTCGCCTTCAACCTCGGCGAGCTGCGCAAGCCCGTCGATCTGCTTGGCGCACAGCCCAAAGTAGTCGATGGCATTGAGGGCGTGCATTTTTCGGTATGGGCTCCGCATGCGCGCCGGGTGTCGGTGGTGGGCAATTTCAACCGCTGGGATGGCCGGCGCCATCCGATGTATCGCCACCGCGATGCAGGCATCTGGGAAATCTTCATTCCGCATATCGAGGCCGGCGACGTCTACAAGTTTGAACTGCTGGACCAGCATGGCCATCTGCTGCCCCTGAAGGCCGATCCGTACGCCAAGCAGACCGAGTGTCCGCCGGCCTCCGCTTCGATGGTGGCGTCGCCGCTGTGGCACGCCTGGCATGACGCGTCGTGGATGGCGCATCGCAAAGCCATGCATGCTGCGACCGCACCGCTGACCATCTACGAAGTGCACGCCACCTCATGGCGACGTGATGCCGAAGGCGGAAGGCTCGACTGGGATGCCTTGGCCGAGCAGTTGATTCCGTATGTGCAAGCGCAGAGTTTCACTCATATCGAATTTCTGCCGGTCAACGAATACCCGTTCGGCGGTTCGTGGGGCTATCAACCCACCGCCATGTACGCACCGACGGCACGCATGGGCGAGCCCGATGCCTTTGCCCGCTTCGTCGATTCCTGTCACGTGGCGGGCATCGGCGTGATCCTGGACTGGGTCAGCGGACACTTCCCTGCCGATGAACACGGCTTGCGCATGTTCGATGGCACGGCGCTATACGAACACGGCGATCCGCGCGAGGGCTTCCATCAGGACTGGAAAACCCTGATCTACAACTACGGCAAGCCGCAGGTACGCCAATACCTGATGGGCAGCGCGCTGGCCTGGCTGGATCGTTTTCATATCGATGGGCTGCGCGTGGATGCGGTGGCCAGCATGCTTTACCGTGATTACAGCCGCGCCGAGGGCGAATGGATCCCCAATGCGCATGGCGGTCGCGAGAACCTGGAGGCGATCGCCTTCCTGCGCGACCTGAACAGCCTTATCGCGCGCGAGCACCCCGGCGTGATGGTGATCGCGGAAGAATCGACCGCGTGGCCCGGCGTCACCAACACCCCTGAAGACGGCGGCCTTGGCTTCAGCTTCAAATGGAACATGGGCTGGATGCACGATTGCCTGCGCTATATCCAACATGATCCGCTCTACCGGCGCTATCACCATGATGACCTGACGTTTGGCTTGATTTACGCCTATTCGGAAAAGTTTGTGCTGCCGCTGTCGCACGACGAAGTGGTGCATGGCAAAGGCTCGCTGATTTCGCGCATGCCTGGTGATCGCTGGCAGCAATTCGCCAACTTGCGCGCGTTCTTCGGCTTCATGTGGGCCCATCCGGGCAAGAAGCTGCTGTTCATGGGCGGCGAGTTCGCACAGCGCAACGAATGGCAGCACGATCGATCGCTGGATTGGCATCTGCTGGAAGATCCGCTGCATCTGGGCGTGCAGCGGCTGGTCGGCGATCTCAATCGCCTGCTCTACGAGGAGCCCGCCCTGCACCGCTGCGATCATGCATCGGCCGGCTTTGCCTGGATGGTCGGCGACGATAGCCATGCTTCCGTGTACGCCTTTCTGCGTTACGGCGGCGAGGGCGCGGCCCCGATACTGGTGGTGTGCAATTTCACCCCGCAGGTTCGCTCCGATTACCGCATCGGCGTGCCGGAAGCCGGCGCGTGGCGCGAGGTTTGCAATACCGACAGCAGCTATTACGGCGGCTCCAATGTCGGCAACGCCGGCGAGGTCCACACCGACGAGATGCCCTGCCGAGGCCACCGTTTTTCACTCAATCTGCGTCTGCCACCGCTAGCCACATTGATTCTTCGGGCGGAGGGCAGCCCCGCATGAACGCCATGCACGAAACTCAGGTTCGACCCGCCACCGGCGCCGTTTACGAAGGCCCCATGTACGGCGCCCGGCTGCTCGACAACGACTTGGTGCGGTTCTGCCTGTGGGCGCCCGATGCCAAAAGCGTGGATGTAGTGATCGGCAACTCAGTGCATCCCATGCTTCCCGATAGCGACGGCAACTACTCGCTCGTGGTCACCGCCGAGGCGGGAACGCGCTACAACTATCTGATCGACGGCAAGCATCGGGTACCTGATCCGGCATCGCGCGCCCAGCCGGCAGGTGTGCATTGTTCCAGTCTGGTGGTCGACCCGCTCGACTACGCCTGGCAGCAAAACGCCTGGCAAGGCATGCCCTGGCATACCGCCGTGATCTGCGAAATCCACGTCGGTGCCATGGGCGGATTCGATGGCGTGCGCAGGGCGTTGCCGGGCCTGGCGGACTGCGGCTATACGTTGATCGAATTGATGCCCATCGGCTCTTTCGAAGGCGAGCGCAACTGGGGCTATGACGGTGTACTGCCTTATGCGCCCGATGCCAGCTACGGTTCGCCGGCGTCCTTGAAGGCAATGATCGACGAAGCGCACCGCCTGGGCATGGCGGTGATGCTCGATGTCGTCTACAACCATTTCGGCCCGGCCGGCAATTACCTGCCCCACTACGCCAGCCTTTTTTTCCGTCATGACGTGCAGACGCCGTGGGGCGCCACCATCGATTTCCGCCGGCCGCAGGTGGCGCGTTATTTCATCGACAACGCCTTGATGTGGCTGCATGAATACCGCTTCGATGGGCTGCGCCTGGACGCGGTGCATACGATCAAGCCCAGCAGCTTTCTGGATGAATTGAGCGTCGTGGTGCACGCCTCGTGCCCGCCGGAACGCCAGGTTTTCCTGGTGGTGGAGAACGAAGACAACCGCGCATCGCTGCTGCGCGAGCATTACAACGCGCAGTGGAACGATGACGGGCACAACGCCTTGCACGTCATGCTGACCAATGAGCGCGAAGGCTATTACGCCGATTTTCATCCGGATCCCACCGCCAGCATGGCGCGCGTGCTGAGCGAGGGTTTCGTTTTCCAGGGACAGCCCGACCGGCGCGGCATCCGGCGCGGCGAGTCCGGCCATGGTCTGTCACCCACCTCGTTCGTGCTGTTTCTGCAGAATCACGATCAGATCGGCAATCGTCCGCTTGGCGAACGGATGGCCAGCCTGGTGGCGGAAGATGATCTGCGCGCGGCGCTGGTGCTGATCGCGCTCTGCCCGATGGTGCCGCTGTTCTTCATGGGCGAAGAATGGGGCTGCCAGTCACCGTTCTTTTATTTCACCGATTATCAGGATGAACTGGCCGAACAGGTGCGCGAAGGACGGCGCAAGGAATTTGCCCATTTTTCCGGCTTCACCGACCGGGAGCGCCGGCAACGCATTCCCGACCCGAATGCGCTGGGCACCTTCGAGGCGTCCGTTCCGCGCGTGGAAAATCCCGCCTTGGCCAGAATCTGGAAACGCTGGTTCGGCCATCTGCTCTATCTGCGCAAGGCGCACCTGATCAGTCGCCTGGAACACAGCCGCGCGATCGGCTGCACGGTATTGGCCGACCGCGCCCTGGTGGCGCGCTGGCGTCTTGCCGATGGCTGCATCTGGGAAATTGCCCTGAACGTGTCCTCGCGTGACGTGCCGTGGAGCCGGGCTGCCGACACTGAGACGATCTGGATCGAACCTCAGGATGCGCTCAGGCAACCGGAGGTATTGCCCGCTCATTCGGCGATCGTATCGGCCAGTCTCATGCGTGATCAGGGTCATGAGCTTGACGCTTGAAGCCGGCGCCCGCGCGGCCGGTATCGAACTGAGCTGGACCGACGCTTACGGCCAATCTCGACAGCTTCCTGAGCATACGCTGCAAGGCTTGCTCGATGCCTTGCAGTGGCCGCAAAGCTGTCAGCGCGGGCGAGCACGCAAGTACGCAAACATCGGCATGCTGACGGCGGATATGGGCGGCAGCGTGCAGGTGCCGACGCCGTCCGGCCAGGTGATATCGGCGATCCTGTGCGACGAAATGGGCAGCAAGCATGCCGTGCGTATCAACGAACATGGCCGTTTTCAGGCGCCGCATCGGCATGGCTATTACGACCTGCACTACGCCTCCAGCCAGATGCGGCTGGCGGTGGCGCCTCCGCGATGCTTCGGCGTGGCGGATCGCCTGGCCGCCAAGCATGCACGTAGCTGGGGACTCAGCGCACAGGTTTATGCCTTGCGCCGTGATGGTGACGGCGGCCTCGGCGACAGCAGCGCCGTCGCCGCGCTTGCGCGTTCACTGGCGCAAGCCGGTGGCCATGCCCTGTCGCTCAGCCCGATGCATGCCACAAAACGCACGGCTGCGGTTTACAGCCCGTATACGCCGTCGCATCGTGGTTTTCTGGATTGGGTCTACGCCGATCCCGCGCAGATCCTCGGCCCGGATGCGGTGCGTGATGCCCTGGCGCGCGCGGGCATTGTCGCGGAATGGGAACACGCGCAATCCGCCAACCTGGTCGACTGGCCGTTGGCGTACGCGCTGCGGCGCATGCTTTGGCAACAGTTGCATGCGCAATTCACGGAAACGCCCGGCCCCCTGCATGACGACCTGCTCACCTTCACGGAGCGCCAAGGCGAACCGCTGCGCGCTCATGCACGAACGGTTGCACGTGAAATCCTCCAGGGTACGCGGGCAGACGATCCGCGCACGCTCTCGGCCCGTGCACTTCCCGACACGTTTCGCGCCGAAATGGAGTTCGAGATATTTGCGCAATGGCTGGCCGCACGATGCTGGCTCGACACACAGCACCTTGCCCTGGATGCCGGGCAACGCATCGGGCTGATCCACGATCTGGCGGTAGGCTGCGACGCCACCGGCAGCGAAGCATGGAGCTATCGCGACAGCATGCTCAAAGGGGTTGAGCTGGGCGCGCCGCCGGATGCCTTCAATGCCGACGGCCAGTGTTGGGGCATCAGCACCTATTCGCCCTGGGGTTTGCAGGCATCCGGCTTCCAGCACTACATCGACCTGCTGCGCGCCAACATGGCCCGGGGCGGCGGCCTGCGCATCGACCACATACTGGGCTTGTGCCGTCTTTGGGTGGTGCCGCAGGGTGCGTCGGCCATGCACGGCGGCTACCTGCGGTATCCCGCTGAAGACATGCTGCGATTGCTGGCACTGGAGTCATGGCGCCATCAATGCATCGTGATCGGCGAAGACCTCGGCACCGTGCCGGCAGGCATGCGCGATCAGCTGGCCGCACGCGGCGTGCTCGGTACCGATGTATTGCTGTTCATGCGCGACGCGGCCGGTGAATTTCTCCCGCCGCCGCAATGGCGCCGGGACGCCATCGCCACCACCACCACGCACGATCTTCCGCCCCTGCTCGGCTGGCGTGCGGCGCTGGATATCGAGCAACGCGCCGTGGTGCAGGGATGGCCGGAAAGCTTGCGCATCAAACAACAACAGGAGCGCCTTGCCAGTGTTGAAAAGCTCGACCAGGCGCTGGCCTTATGGCGAGACGATCATCTACAAGCTTCGCCCGTGCTCGCCAATCAGGCCTGCATGGACTACGTGCTCGACACGCCCGCGCAGCTGGTGCTGATTCCGGTCGAAGACGTGCTGGGCAGAAAGGAACAGCCCAATCTGCCCGGAACCGTGCATGGCTATCCCAACTGGCGGCATCGCCTGCCGGTCACCGGTGATGCCACGCTGCAATCGGCCTTGCAGCGGATGGAGCGAAAACCGCAGCGAGGCATGCCGCCGTGACGGCGCTAAGGGCGACGGCGCGCCTGCAGTTGAATCGCGATTTCGATTTCGCGGCCGCCGCCGCCCAGGTCCCTTATTTGGCTGCACTGGGGATCAGTCACATATATATGTCGCCGATCGCCACCGCCCGTCCGGGCTCGACGCATGGCTACGACGTGATCGATCCCATGACGGTGAATCCCGAGCTGGGCGGTGAAGCGGGTCTCACCACCCTGGTCGAAATACTGCATGCCCACGACATGGGCGCCATTCTCGACATCGTGCCCAACCACATGGCGGCCGACCTCGCCAATGTCTGGTGGAACGATGTGCTGGCGCGCGGTGAAAGCAGCCACTACGCCGCTTACTTCGATATCGAATGGAACGCTCCCGAGACCGAAGGGAAACTGTGGCTGCCCTGGCTCGACGTGCCACTGGGCGAGGCGATTGAAAACCAGCGGCTGAAGATCGCGCGGCACATCGGCGGCACCTGCGTGGGTCTATGGCTCGACCACAGCATGTTGCCGATATCCGCAGCCGGCCTGGAATGGCTGTTTCAGCGCGCCGGCGTGACCCTGCCCGCGCCGATTCAAGGCAGCGACGTTTTCGACGCCGTGCGACGCTCCATGCAGGAGGCATCGACCCAGGCCGCACTCGATTACGCGCTGCGCGAGGTGAATGACGATGCCTTGCTGATGCGCAAGTTCCTCGATCGGCAGCACTACCGGCTGGCGTGGTGGCGCAGTGGCGATCAGGTGCTCAACTATCGGCGTTTCTTCGACATCCATGCGCTGGTCGCCTTACGCATGGAGCGTGATGAGGTGTTCGACGCCGTGCATGCGCTGCCCCTGCGCTTGATGGAAAGCGGCGCCATCGACGGCCTGCGCATCGATCATATTGATGGCCTCAGCCAGCCGGGACACTATCTGCAGCGACTTCGCCAGCGACTGGATCAATGCTCGCAACACGACCTGCATCGTCGCCCCACCGTGCACGTGGAAAAGATCCTGATCCCCGGCGAAAGCCTGCCACGGGACTGGCCGGTGGACGGAAGCACCGGTTATGACTTCATGCAGCAGTTGGAAAGCCTGCTGCACGACCCGGTCGGCTACGCCATCCTGGAGAAGGCGTGGGCGCGGCTGAGCGGGCGCCCGGCCGACTTCGCTGTGGAAGAAAGCATTGCGCGACGGCAGTTGCTGCAAACCTCGCTGGTATCGGAACTGTCGCGCTGCGTGCGCGCCTTTCATCAGTTCTTGGCGGCCACCGCAGTACACGGTGATATCACCCTGGCGGCCTTGCAATACGCCTTGGGCGAGCTGCTCCAATGCATGCCGGTCTACCGAAGTTACCTGGGCGATGGCGAGCTGAACGAGATCGACCGCTGCATGCTTGAACTCGCTTTCAGGCATGCGGACCAAGCGGGCGCGTCGCACTATGCGGCGGTCCGTGCCCTGCTGCAACGCTATCTGCTCGAGATTGACCAGCATACCCTGCCGCCCGCGCAGGCCCAGCCGCTGCAGCTGTTCCGACATCGCTTCGAACAGCTTTCCACCGTGCTGAGCGCCAAGGCGGTGGAGGACACGGCCTTCTATCGCTATGGCGTCTTGCTTGCCCGTAACGAAGTGGGCGGCGCACCGGGACAGAAGCAGCCGGAACCGGAAAGCTTCCATACCGCCATGCGCTATCGCGCGATCCGCTGGCCAAGCGCGCTGCTCGCCACCGCCACGCACGATCACAAGCGCGGCGAAGACACGCGTGCACGGCTGGATGCGCTTGGCGAGAAGCCGCGGCCATACGTGACGCTCGTTCGCGCCTGTTCCAGCGAACTGCGCGATCGGACGCAGGTGCCGCCGCCGGTGCAATGGATGCTGCTGCAGACGATACTCGCTGCGTGGCCTTTGACGCTGGATCGCAATGATGAACCGGCCATGCGCGTGTTCGCCTGCCGCATCACCGAGTGGCTGCGAAAGGCGCAGCGTGAAGCAAAACTGCTGACCAGCTGGATCTCGCCCAACCCGGCTTATGAAGCGGCTTGCGAACGGCTGGTGGAGGATCTGCTGCTCTCCGAGCCGTACATCAACATGCGGCAAAAACTGTGCAACGCAGCCCGCGCACTCGATGCGGCCGGCGCACTCAATGGACTGGTTGCCGTGACGTTACGCCATACCGCACCCGGTGTGCCCGATCTTTATCAGGGCACCGAATACTGGGATCAATCGCTGGTCGATCCGGACAATCGGCGCGCCGTCGACTATCGCGCACGGGCCGACACGCTGGCGCAAACGCACGATCCGGCCGCACTGCTGCGCGACTATCGCAACGGCATCATCAAGCAGCATTGGATTCATCGCCTGCTGCAGTTGCGCAAGCTGTCGCCCGAGCTGTTCGCCAAGGGCTCCTATCTGCCGCTGGCAGTGACCGGCGCGCGGCGCCGGCATGTGCTGGCGTTTGTGCGGCAGCATGGCGGCCAGCGGCTGCTGGTGGTTGTGCCGCGCCTGTGCGCGCAGTATATGGATAAACGCGACCTGCCTCTGGTTGATGCAAGCTTTTGGAAAAATACGCGTGTAAGAGCGGCCGATCATGACGTCGCCTGCACCTACATTGATCTATTTACCTACCGGAAGCACGACGTTCAGGCATCCGGTTGGCGTATCGCCGAATTGCTTTCCGAATGGCCGGTCGCCGTGCTGATTCCCGCGAGTCAAACCGATGAGTGTCAAACCCTCCCCCGCCGAACGAGAACGCCGGATCAGTGAAATCGCCCATCGGATCTGGGAATCCGAGGGCTGTCCTTCGGGCCAGGCGCTGCGTCATTGGCACATGGCAGAGAAACTGGTGCTGGCTGAAGAGCGACAGGCCGAACTCCGCAACCAGCACAACGAAGAAAAAGCGCCGCCTTCGCCAAAAGCAAAGGCAAAGGCCAAAACAAAGACGCATGACTGATCGACAATGAGCAAACCTATGCGTGCAAGCCGGGACAGCGTAACGGCATCACATGCCGCCACTCTGAGAGAGGGACTCCCCGTCCCGCTGGGGGCCACCTGGGACGGTCTTGGCGTGAATTTTGCGCTGTTTTCCGCGCACGCGACCCGGGTAGAGCTGTGCCTGTTCGATGATGACGGCAAGGAAACCGAGCGGATAACCCTGCCCGAGTACACCGACGAAGTCTGGCATGGCTACCTGCCCGATGCGCGGCCCGGACAGCTGTACGGTTACCGTGTGCACGGACCTTACGAACCGCATGCCGGGCACCGCTTCAATCCGAACAAACTGCTGCTCGATCCTTATGCCAAGCAGGTGGTCGGCGAGCTGGAATGGAACGACGCCTTGTTCGGCTACACCATCGGCCATCCCGACGAGGACCTGAGTTTCGACGAACGCGACAGCGCGCCCTACATGCCCAAGTCGCGCGTGATCGATCAGGCTTTTACCTGGGGCACGCACTACTGGCCGGGTGTGCCGTGGGACCGCACCATCCTTTATGAAATGCACGTGCGCGGCTACACCATGCTGCACCCGCGCGTGCCGCAAGTCTTGCGCGGCACCTTCGCCGGGCTGGCGCATCAGGACGTGGTCGATTACATCCGTTCACTCGGCGTGACCTCGGTCGAACTGATGCCGGTGCATGCCTTCATCGACGACAAGAACCTGCTTGGCAAGGGGCTGCGCAATTACTGGGGCTACAACACGCTCAGTTTCTTTTCGCCGCATCCGCGCTACATGGCCAGCAATACGGTGGATGAATTCAAGGAAATGGTGGCGCATTTCCATGATGCGGGGCTGGAGGTGATTCTCGACGTGGTCTACAACCACACCGCTGAAGGCAACCATCTGGGCCCGACACTGTCCTTGCGTGGTATCGACAACGCCACCTACTACCGACTTGCCGAAGATCGCCGCCTGTATGTCAATGACACCGGCACCGGCAATACGCTGGACCTGAGCCATTCGCGCGTGCTGCAGACCGTGATGGACTCCTTGCGCTACTGGACCACCGCGATGCGCGTGGACGGTTTTCGCTTCGATCTGGCCACCATTCTCGGGCGCGAAGAGCACGGCTTCGACCAGGGTGGCGGCTTTCTCGATGCCTGCCGGCAAGACCCGGTGCTGGGACGCGTGAAGCTGATCGCGGAGCCGTGGGATATCGGACCGGGCGGTTATCAGTCCGGCAAGTTTTCACCGGGTTGGTCCGAATGGAATGACCGCTTTCGTGACTCGACGCGTGCATTCTGGCGCGGCGACGAAGGCCGGCTGCCGGATTTCGCCACGCGCCTGACCGGTTCGGCCGATATCTTCGATCAGCGCGGCCGGCGGCCGTATGCATCGATCAATTTCGTCACGGCGCACGACGGCTTCACCCTGCATGATCTGGTCAGCTACAACGACAAGCACAACGAAGCGAACGGCGAAGACAACCGCGACGGCTCCTCCAACAACCTTAGCTGGAACCACGGCGAAGAAGGTCCGACCGAAAATCCGGACATTCACGCCCTGCGCAACCGGCAGATGCGCAACATGCTCGCCAGCGTGCTGCTCGCCCAGGGCACACCCATGCTGCTGGCCGGCGATGAATTCGCACGCAGCCAGGGTGGCAACAACAACGCGTATTGCCAGGATAACGAGATCACCTGGTTCAACTGGGAATCCGCCGCCGAATGCCATCAGCTCACCGACTTCGTGCGGCGCCTCACGCGCCTGCGCCTGCATCATGCGCTGCTACGGCGCAACCGCTTCATGCATGGCGTCGCCGAAGAAGAAACCGGCGTGAAAGACGTCACCTGGCTGACGCCCGACGGCCAGGAATTCAACGAAGAACGCTGGAAGGATCCCAGGTCGTATTGCCTGGGCATGTTGCTGGACGGACGGGCCAAGCCCACCGGTGTAAAAAAACCGGGCGCGGACAGCACCTTGTTATTGCTGGTCAATGCGCATTACGAGCCGATGTCATTCCAGCTGCCCAAACTTCCGCCACGTGCCGAATGGCGGCTGTTGCTGAGCAGTGCGACCGGCTCGCGCAAATCAACTTCATCGGATCACAACAGCGTCATGCTGGAGGGGCGCAGCTTGATGCTTTACAAAGTGCATCCACCCGTCTTGGCCTGAAGTCTCGAAGGCCAGAGAGAGGAGATAGGAGTGAGGAGTGAGAGTGCAAGCTCGAACCTTGCGGAGATTGACAGCATGCTCTCTCACTCCTCACTTCTAACTCCTCCCTCTTCTGACCTTCAATGTCGGCCTGGCGGAAATACCCGCTTGAGTATCGCAAGTTCTTCGCGCGCGGCCCGCAGGGATTCGTAGGCGCGCAACACTGTCTGGTAGGGCTTCTGAGAAAGCCGTCGTCTATTCAGTACGCTGTCGTACTTCTCTCTCAGCTTGCTTTCCTGGTGCTCGACCTGCCTGACGACCACCCAGTCGCCACCGTGAAGCGCGTAATAGAGATTACTCAACGCGCGCTGCAAGGCAGCCCTGAGGGTTCCGTCGTCGCTGGGATCGCCGCCGATCGCATCGACCTGCTCGCGCAACATGCTTGAGACAACCAGCCGCTCCCTGCATCGGCCGCGAAATGCGTACGTCAACTCGGCGCTTCTTACGTCGCTCATGGCCCTTCGGCAATCCGCCGCGCTGTCCAGCGTGAAGCTGATCAGACGATTGAGCACACGAATGTCATAGTGCCGCTGTCCCATGTCCGCTTTTCTCCGCGTGTTGTGGAAAGACACAATTCTGCGTAACAAGCGTTCATGACGAGTGCTAAACAAGTGAACATGTAGTGAGTGAAGCACGCCAGCGTGAGGAATAAGCTGTTTGTAAAAACAAAATGCCCATCAAGTACGTTTCCGTTCCAACCGCGGAGACGTACCTGATGGGCTCTAGCCACGCTGCCGGCGGCAGCGATTTTCAATCAAGCGGCGGCGAAGGTTTTGGCACCGCCTTCGTCATTGAGATCCGCCAGCCGATAACCCGCCGAATGAATGGTATGCAACAGCGGACGGTTGAACGGTTTGTCGATCACCCTGCGCAGATTGTAGAGATGCGAGCGCAAGGTGTCGGAATCGGGCAAGGTATCGCCCCAGATTTCCCGCTCGATGTCGCGGCGGTTGACCACACGCGGCGATTCGCGCATGAGAATGCCCAGGATGCGCAGGCCGATCGGCGATACGGTGAGTTCCTTGCCACCGCGCATCAGGCGCAAGGTGGAGGTATCGAAGGCCAGATCGCCCACTACCAGCATCTCGCTGGAAACCTGGCGCCGGTCGCGGCGAATCAAGGCGCGCAGCCGCGCTTCCAGCTCGCGTACTTCGAACGGCTTGACCAGGTAGTCATCGGCGCCGGCCTGCAAGCCCATCAGCTTGTCCTCAAGCTGGTCGCGGCCGGTGAGCATCAAGATGGGGGTGGAATTCTTGGCGTCGCCGCGCAGCTTGCGGCAGACGTCCAGCCCGTCAATGCCCGGTATGCGCAGGTCGAGGATGATCGCGTCGTAACTGTTGGTTACCGCAAGGTGAAGGCCGCTGATGCCGTCGGCGGCAAAGTCGACTGAATAACCACAGCAATCCAGATAGTCACCCACGGATTCGGCGACTTCACGGCTATCCTCGATAAGCAGCAATATTCCCGTATGTTCTTCTGAACGAAACATAACGCCCTCGCAGATTTTATGTCACCGGAAGGTCAAGCCTAGCCCCGCAACCGCATGTCTTGTGTGATGAGCACGCATAGGTAACGTGTAATAAATACAAAAAAATGGTTAGGAGCGGTTTCCCGCCCCTGGGGAATAAAGGCCGATTCTTCAGCGATTTTTATGGCACTGCTGATCAGTCTTCACGCTTGTTCGTGGGTTTCGTCGCCACCTTGCTTACCTGTCGCGACATATTGTTCCTGGCGCACATGCTCGCCACCGCCGGCCTTTTCACGCGCGCCGGCCAGCTTGTACTGCCTGGATTCGTCCACCGATGTATCGAGCATTCAACTTTGCACGACTTCTCCGTCGGATTGCGATGACGATGTTTGCTCACGCCGCCATTCAAGCAGCCGGCTGACTTGCTCGCGCAGCTTGTCGACGGTGAACGGCTTGGAAAGCAAGGCGGTGCCGGGGGCGAGATCCAGGGGATTGCTGGCGGCGCTCGCGTCGTACCCGGTGATCAGCAGCACCGGCAAGCCGGGACGGCGCTCGCGCGCCGCTTCCGCCACGCTGCGGCCATTTACGCCGGGCAGTCCGATGTCGGTGACGATCAGGTCGATGGGATAGTCCGATACCGCGATCGACACGCCTTCCAGACCATCCACCGCCTGGGTAATGTCGTAGCCGAGATTGGAAAGCACCTCGGTGATGACGCCGCGAATCACCGCCTCATCTTCCACCACCAGGATATGCTCGCCTTGCACGAAGTGCGGCTTGTTGACACGCTCCGGCACCGGAGCATGCTGCACCTTGCTGATATAGCGCGGCAGATACAGCTTGACGCTGGTGCCCTCGTCCGGTTCGCTGTCAATGGTGCAGTAGCCGCGCGACTGACGTGCGAAACCGTACACCATGGACAGACCCAGCCCGGTTCCCTCTCCGGCCGCCTTGGTGGTGTAGAACGGATCGAAGGCGCGCTGCCTGGTCTCATCGCTCATGCCGACGCCGGTATCGGTGATGGTTATCCGCACGTACGGTTGCTCGGGGGCTTCCGTATCGATCTTCTCAGGGTCGTGGCCCAGTGCATTTTCAGCATCGATGCGCAGACGGCCACCGTTGGGCATCGCGTCGCGCGCGTTGATGGCAAGATTGAGGATCGCGTTTTCGAGTTGATTGGTATCGCAGTGCACCCCCCACAAATCGCTCGACAGACCAAGCTCCAGCGATATCTGCTCACCCATGGTCTGCCGTAGCAGCTCCGTCATGCTGCTGAGCAGCGCGACGACATCGATCGGTTGTGGATCCAGCGACTGGCGGCGCGCAAAAGCCAGCAACCGGTGGGTGAGCGATGCGGCCCGCTTGACGCTTTCCAGGGCATTGCGCAAATGTTTTTCGGCACGCTCCGGCTGCCCGTGCGCGCCCAGCATCCCCATCACTTCCAGCGAACCACTGATGCCTTGCAGGATGTTGTTGAAGTCGTGCGCAATACCGCCGGTCAGCTGGCCCATGGCTTCCATTTTCTGGGCCTGTCGCAATTGATTTTCCATCTGGATCTTGTCGGTCAGATCACGGATGAAAATATTCATCAGCCGGCCGGAGGCGAGCGCAAGCGTACTGATGCTCAACTCCACCGGAAAACGGCGCTTGACGCGATCGATCACCATCACCTGATGGGTCGGATGCCGCACCTCGCCGCGCAAGGCGGCGGCAAACCATTCGACGGTGGATCGATCGCCGGGCGGAAAGCATAGCTGCGGAAGATTCTTTCCAAGCGTCGACTCCCGTGACCAACCGAACAGTGCATGGGCTTGCGGATTCCATTCGGTGATACCGCCGGTTTCATCCACCTGCACGAATGCATCCAGCGCCGTGTCGATGATGCCGCGAGCCCGGCGCTCGCTCTCCATCAGCGCCACATCCGTGTCGCGCCGCGTGGTGGCGTCGCGCGTGACCTTGGCGAAGCCCACCAGCACATCCTTATCCCACACCGGGTCGATCACCACGTTGGCCCAGAAGCGTGAGCCATCCTTGCGTACACGCCAGCCTTCCGCTTCGTAGCGCCCATCATGCAAGGCCTTGGCCAACGCAAATTGTGGTACGCCGGCGGCCCGATCCTCGGGCGTGTAGAAGCGCGAAAAATGCTGGTTGAGAATTTCTTCTTCGCAATAACCCTTGATCCTCTCCGCGCCGCTGTTCCAACTGATGATGTGGCCATCTGGATCCAGCATGAAAATGGCGTAGTCCGTGACGCTACGCACCAATAGCTGAAAGTCGCGCTCGGAGCGGTGAAGACTTTCCTTCATCGTGTTTTCCTGCAGCAGTTGCTCGGGCGTGGCTGGTTGGCGCACCGACATCGACTGCAAGAGCGCCGCCTCCGCATGCTCCTGTTCGGCCAGCTCGATGAGAACATTGATACCGCCGACAAGTTCGCCCTGCTCGTCGAACAACGGTGTCGGATACGGCATAAATCGAACGCGTGATCCATCCGGCCGCACTGCTATCGCTTCCATGCCGCGCACCGGCCGGCGTTCGTGCAAGGCCATCGCCATCGGGCATTGATCGTGCGGAAGTGGCGTTCCATCGGGCGATAACATGCGCCACGTTACGCACCATAACTCGCCCAATGCGGGTTCGCGTCCGGCGAACGCCTGCGCGGAGGGATTGAAAAAAATGATGCGTCCCTGCGCATCAGTGACATAGACGGGTACCGGCAAAACCTCCAGCAATGCTTGCGCGGGAATCGTCTGAAACACGCGGTCAGCAGATGCGATGGGCGGCGTTTTTCGTATCACGCTGGTGCCTCCCGCAGGAGTTTTGGACATCGTTTTCTCACGAGAAACGATGCCCAGTTCACTGGTGAAATGCCTGTGAATCTGATGCCTAAAAAGAATCGCCGGCCGGGACCCATCGACAGTTTCGCGACGTGGTTCCAAGTATGCGCCTTCTTCTGACGATGTGTTCACGCGCTGCTCCAACGCTGCACAGCCGGGACACCAAACCGGCGACCGGCCCACTGTTTATAGGTTGATTTACCGATGCCTCGCGTCGCAGCGATCAGTCAAGACCGGACACCTGCTGGGAAATAGGCGCCTTGAGCGAATGCGACCTGGAGCGTTCCAAATCAGCCAGCGCAACGACGCCGCATAGCCTGCTTTTGCCATCCAGGACACCGCTTCGACCGTGGAAGCCCCTCGCCTGGCAGGCCATTGGCGCATGAATTCCGCACAGAAGATACGCTAGACCTGCCGCTGTGAAAACATCGGATAACTATTGTCAACAGCGGCATTCACGTTATCCATGGTTGCCGTGTTCGATACCTACATTTGGTTCACCGCACGGCAACAGCACGCTTGATAACGTGCTTCATCCGATTGATATCGAGCAGCAGTGCGGTGAAAAAGAAAGCCCATGCAAAAACCCACGCGGCACAGGGTCAGGCCAAGCGCCGGGCGGCAGCGGCACACGCATCCTTCGGCGCCTACATGAAAAAAACCTCCGAACGGCTCGGCCTGCGCGATCCGGAAGAGCCATCGCAAGGTCCGCTGCGCCTCGATGCCCCCAACTACAGCATCGAACGCCTGACGCCTGCGGAGGGCGCCTATAACGAGTACACCAACGATGAAGCGTCCTACCTGGAAGAGGAGGACGCACCGCACGACCTGCTCGAAAGCCTGTCGGCAGACGATCCATCAGACCCGCTACAGGAAGTGGACGAAAGCAGCGCGCGCAATGACCTGGCCATTCTCGATGACATCAACGTCATCATCACCGGACTGAGGGATGCCGACGCCACTTCGATCGACATCACGGTGCAGAACGGCGTAGTGATACTCGATGGCGCCGTCAACGAAGCCGAGCTGCGCAGTGGAATCGAACAAGCGATAGAACTGATCCCTGACGTGAACGAAATTCGCAACCGGCTTACCGTTCGCGGTGAGCACGAATATCCCCGCTGGGGTGACGAATAAACGTTCGGTGAACCCTATGGATTGGGCTCCAACCGCCCAATCAAAAACACTTTTCATTGATGATGCCTTCGCAGATCCGTGATCTGGCCACTCGTAGTGTCGGAGCCGGCTAAGGGAAGGGCCATGCCTCTTTAAGCGATTGCATTTTGATACGGTCTGTTTGAATTCGAGGGAGCCGGGTCTCCCTCTTTTTTTGCGTAGCGTTTGCACAAGTGAAAGATCCGCAGCGTTGCCGCTTTTCCTCCTCTCCCCTCCGGGGCACGCAGGGAGAGGGAGTCGTCATGAGCACCCACGTCTGCTCAGGTATGCCAAAGATGCTTCAGCAAACCGTTGGCGCCCTCGACAGGATCCATATCCGGCAGCGGTAGATTGGCGATGCGTTCACGCATGGCATCAACCGGCGGGCCCTTGCACAGATCCCAATCCTGTCCGCCTGGATAAGCACCGACCACCAGGAAGTTCTCGTCAGCGAACACGCGCCGATGCCCCACGCCTGCCGGGATCAGCAGCACCTGGCCGGCACGCACCGGCACTTCCGGACCATCAGGCCCACCCAATACCAGCCGCGCATAACCGTCAACAATGCCCAGCACTTCGTGGGAGGTGGTGTGGTAGTGGTGATAGGCGTAGACGCCGGCACGCCAACGCGGCAACCAGCCGTTCTGCCGGAACAGCGTTTCCATTTCCTGCGGCGCGATGTCCTTGCGCCGCTCAAACACATTGAGATAAAGAATCACCGGTAAACGCGAGTTGTTCGGCACCCAGCCGTTTTCAGCAAGCAGAAAGGTGCGCACCTGCTGCACGGGATTAACCGTTCGAAGGCAGCGGCTTGCGCTCAGGTACGTTCTGCGGCTCGTGGGGCGTATCGGCGTCAGGCGTTTGGGTATCGCGCTTACTGGTTTGCGGATGCGGCTCCGCATAACCGGATTTGCGCGGCAGCTTCTCGGTTTTACGGTTCTTCATAACACGCTTCTTCACTACGTGACGGCTCAGCTTGAGCGCGCCGACGCACAAAATGTGTGAAAGAAACGCCAACCGAAAACGCCTCATTTCATCACTGTTAGAAGTCTTTTTGATCACGCTTGCTGATGCAAACTGCCACCCTGCCCTCGCGGCCAGCGTCACCAGAACCCCCTATGGCTGTATCTGCTGAACGGTCAGACATTGCAGCCGCCTCCGCAAGGCTCGCTGGACCGCGAGGACAGCCACCACAGCGATCGCTTGCAACACGTCGACGCAGACGTGTGCGGCGATTGCGTACGCTTGCGAGTCGCTGTCGGCTCTGAGGACCGAGGTGAGGGGCCAACCTCGCGGTGAACTTTCAAAGAAACATCGACGAGGTTCTGAATTTCCCGGCAAGTGCGGCCCCTCACCCCAGCCCCCGGATCAAGTCCGGGGCAGGCTCTCTCCCCAGAGGGGAGAGGGAGCTGTTACGGCGAGACTGAAACACCACCTAGCCCTGATCCTGATGACAGTGCTGCTCGTAATGATAAGTAGGATGCGCGGCCTGATAATTCTCCTGCACCGGTTTACCAGGATAACCACTGGCCACCACCCCACCCGCCGTTGCCAACTCGCTACCCTGCCCGGTACCGACGGCGGTGTGCCCCAACGAACCGCCACCCGCCGTACCCACAGTGGGCCCGGCAATCGGCTGGCTATCTTTCGGTGGCCCCGGCACCCTGACCGTCTCACACACCACACCCAGCGGATGCATAACACCGGTCTGCGCATGCAATCCGCCAGCACTGCCACATGCGATCAGGCAAGCCAGCGCACGGCCGATGCCCAACGCCACGCCCGCCGCCAAAGCCACGTTGTCATGGAAACGACGCATCGCCTCACCTCTGCGTTTCGGCTGTCGACACCGGTAAACGTGTCATAGCCACAGTAGCCAACATGTCGACGCCGGATGACGGCGCCGCATAGAAACCCGAACGCCTGCGCAACGTTCAGGCGGATGAGTCGGTGGAAGGCTGGAACGAAGATGTGTCAGCGGAAGGCGACAAAGGAGGGGCGTTCTCGAAAATGG
Source organism: Dyella flava (assembly GCF_016904955.1). Classification (GTDB taxonomy): domain Bacteria; phylum Pseudomonadota; class Gammaproteobacteria; order Xanthomonadales; family Rhodanobacteraceae; genus Dyella_B; species Dyella_B flava. Next base: position 42,544 of record NZ_JADIKE010000031.1, read on the forward strand.
CCGCGCGCAGCTCCCGCGACAACTCATCCAGGGTAAACGGCTTGCTGATCAGGCGGACTCCGTGATCGAGCACACCGTTGTGAATGACCGCATTGCGCGTGTAGCCGGTCATGCACAACACCGGCATATCCGGACGGCTGTCCTTGACGGCGTCCAGTAATTCCTTGCCGCTGCAACCGGGCATCACCACGTCGGTAAGCAGGACGTTGATCTGCGGATCCTTGTCGATCATGTCCAGTGCGGTGCTGGCACCGTCGGCTTCCACCGTCTCGTAACCGAGCTCCTGCAACGCGGACAGTACGAAAGCGCGCACATCGGCATCGTCTTCGACCACCAGCACCTTGCGCCGCTGCGCAAGCGGCAGTTCCAGCGGTACTTCATCGAGGGTGATCGCATCAGCCATGTTGAACACATCGCGCGGCAAGTAGATTTTGACGGTGGTACCAACACCTACTTCGCTATAGATCTTTACATGACCGCGCGACTGTCTTGCAAAACCGTGCACCTGACTCAGCCCCAGTCCCGTGCCTCGGCCGACTTCCTTGGTGGTAAAGAAAGGATCGAAGGCCCGGCTGATCACGTCGGGTGTCATGCCCTTGCCGGTATCGGTGACGGCCACCATTACGTACTGACCCGGCTCCACTTCGTCGTGTACGTCTGCATAGGACTGATCCAGCAGCGCGTTGGCGGTCTCGATGATGATGCGGCCGGTGCCGTTCATGGCATCGCGGCTGTTGACCGCGAGATTGAGGATGGCGCTTTCCAATTGCGGCCGGTCGACGTGTGCATGCCAAAGACCATCGCCCTCCACACTCTCGATCTGGATATTTTCCCCCAGCATGCGATGCAGCATTACCGACATATCCCGCACGCACTGGTTGACGTCGACCGACTTGGGCTTGAGCGGCTGCTGGCGTGAAAAGGCCAGCAGGCTGCGGGTCAATTCGGCCGCGCGCATGGCGCCGCCGAGCGCGTTATCGGCCATCTTGCGGCAACGCACTTCGTGTTCCGGCAGACGGCGAATCAGCATCTCGAGATTACCGACGATAATCGCCAGCATATTGTTGAAATCGTGCGCCACGCCGCCGGTGAGCTGGCCGAGCGCTTCCATTTTCTGGGCTTGGCGCAACTGTGATTCGGCGGTTTCCCGCTGCAACATTTCCGCCTGTAGCGCCAGGTTGGTCGCTTGCATGTCATCGGCGTAGCGCTGCGCCCTGCGCACCATGACCAGCGCAACGCCGCCGGCCAGGACAATCATCGCCAGCACCAACGACAGCATCAGGTTGCGGCGCAGTGCCGCCGCCTGGCTACGCTCCTTCAGCATCTGGTTTTCGACCCGGATGAACTCATCCACATCAGCGCGAATGTCGTCCATCAGGTTGCGTCCAAGGTTGGTACGCACCAGGATCATGGAAGCATCCGGGCGATGCGCGGTGCGATCGGCGATCGTGCTGGACAGTTCAGCCAGCTTGGCGTCGATCAAGGGATAAAGGTCGCTCAGCTGTTTCTGGTGGGTGGGGCTATCGGCGACCAGTTCGGACAACTGTTTTTTTTGCGCGGCAATGTCGCTTCTGGCCTGGAAATAAGGTTTGAGGTACCGCGCATCACCGGTGAGCAAATAACCGCGCTGCCCGGTCTCGGCATCTTTCACGGTGCCGACAAGCTGCGTAATGGCCTGCCTGACTTGCCAGGAGTGATTGACCAGCTCGGCAGCGCGCTCGCTGGAAAGCATGCTGGCCAATACAAAGGCGCAAATGAGCCCGAGCAGGGCGATACTGCAAAGGATGTCGGCGCTGATGGTGCGCCGTAACACCTTTCTGCCTGACTGAAACCGTTGCGCGACGTCAGCCATGACTTGGGTTACATCCGATATTGGCGCAAACCGGCGTGCTGGGCGCTAGTGGCCATGAGCGAGCGCAGTGATTTTCTGCAGCAACGTGTCCCTACAAAATGGTTTGGCCAAATAGCCCATCCAGGCATGCTGGCTTATCTGCCCCGGAGGCACGCCTCCCGACATGACCAACAACGGGCAATCAAGCCCTTTTCGGCGCATATCCATGCCCATTTCGATCCCATTGACGCCTTGCGGCAAATGCAGATCGGTAACGATGACGCCGATATCGTGGCGGCCCGCGGCCTTATCCCTCGCCTGCTCGGGACCATTGGCGCAAATGACGTCGTAGCCGGCATCCTCCAGCATGAAAGCGGTGACTTCGAGGACGTCGGGCTGATCTTCAACCAGTAGCACTGTCGTTGCCATCGGAACCTCTTTGCTGAGGTTTAAGCGTCCCACAAGCGGGAAATTTAATGACGACTTCCTGCATGCAGTGTGAAGATGGCATGTATATGAAGTTTCAGCGCACGCGCAAGCTTTTTTATTCACATGCGGAGAACAACAGGCTGCTTAGTTTGTTAATTGGCCACTTAAAGCAAACGACGAGCCAACCATGCAGAAACGAATAGCCTTGATCATATTCATCGTCGTGCTCTGCCTGTTCCTGTTGTTCGGCGCGTATCGCGCCTTGCGTCATGAAGAGGCAAGACCGGCTACGCGGCCGACGGCGGCTTTTCTGGTAGCCGGCATCAACGCTATCGCGTTTATGGTTGCAAACCCGGTGCGCAGAGCATGGCCATCCGCGCCATCCGCTGCCGCACGATAGGCCTCGGCACTATCGGCCGTGGCGCTTATCAGGGTATTGAGGATGCCGATATCACTGTCATGGATATTCATGCTTATATCCTGGTTGCCGTTTTAGCAAATCAATATGCGTTGCACAGGCTTCGTGCGGCAGCGCAAACGCGATCGACCGTGAAGCCGTATTTGCGCAAGAGCACGTCGCCACTGGCTGATGCTCCGAAATAATCGATACCCAAGGCGATGCCCTCGCTCCCGGTGTACTTCTCCCAGCTCTGGGTTGCACCCGCCTCCACCGCAACGCGTGCGGTCACCGCCGGCGGCAGTACCTCGTCGCGCTCTGACCTGGACAATGCGTCGAACAACTCCTGGCACGGCATGGAGATGCAGCGCACGGCGAGGCCTTCTTCGGTCAGTCGCTTGGACGCATCGAGAATGAGGCCGACTTCGGAACCGCTGGCGATCAGCAGTACACGCGGCCGGCCGTCGACCGCATCACGCAGGATGTAGCCGCCTTGGCGCAGGCCTGTGGCGGATTCGCAATCGGCTCGATCCAGCGTTGGCACTTTTTGACGGGTCAATGCCAGCAGCACCGGCCGGCCCTTGGTCTCGATGGCTAGCTTCCATGCCTCGGCGGTTTCATTGGCATCGGCCGGGCGAATCACGATGGCATTCGGCATCGCACGCAAGCCCGAGAGCTGTTCAATCGGCTGATGGGTCGGACCATCTTCGCCCAAGGCGATGCTGTCGTGGGTAAACACGTGGATGACATGCAGACCCATCAAGGCCGCGAGCCGAATCGGCGGACGCATGTAATCGGAAAAGATCAGAAAGGTCGCGCCGTAAGGAATAAAGCCACCATGTGCACCCAGACCGTTGACGATCGCACCCATCGCGTGTTCGCGCACGCCGAAATGGATATTGCGCCCGGTATAGGCCCAATCACTTTGCGGTACGCGCAACGGCTCGAGCTGCCCAGTGGGCGGTGGATCGAAATCACCGAACTGGTCAAGCGCGGTCTTGGTGGAAGGATCCAGGTCGGCCGAGCCACCGACCAGCGCCGGCAGCCGCGGCGCGATGGCATTCATGATCTTGCCGGAGGCTTCGCGCGTAGCCAGCCCCCTGGCATCGGCATCGAAAGACGGGATATCGTGATCCCAGCCGATCGGCAGTTCGCCGTTCAAGCGTGCCAGCAGCTCATCATGCAAATCCGGATAAAGGCCGCGATAGCGCCGCATCCGCTTGACCCAGTCGTCTTCCAGATCCTGGCCCAGCTTTACCGCTTCGCGCATATAGGCAAACACCTCGCCCGGTACGAAGAAATCAGGATCAAGCCGCCATCCGTATTTCTCCTTGGTTTCGCGCACGCCATCCTTGCCTAGTGGCGCACCATGCGCCTTGTAACTGTCTTGCACCGGCGAGCCGAAGCCGATATGCGTGCGCACGCGAATCAAGGAAGGACGTGCGACTTCGCGGCGCGCCTGACGCAACGCCTGCTCGATGCTGGCCAGATCGTTGCCATCTTCCAGGGTGGTCGTGTGCCAGCCGTACGACTCAAAACGCTGGATGCGGTTTTCGGTAAAGGTGATATTGGCGTCGCCGGCCAGCGTGACCCGGTTGTCGTCGTACAGGCAGATGAGCTTGCCCAACTTCAGATGCCCGGCCAGCGACGCCGCTTCCGAGGCGACGCCTTCCATCAGGTCGCCATCGCTGGCCAGCACATAGGTGTAATGATCGATAACCTTGTGACGACCGCGGTTATAGCGCGCGGCCAGATGCGCCTCGGCCATGGCCATGCCGACGGCGTTGGCGAAACCCTGCCCCAAGGGTCCGGTCGTGGTTTCCACACCGGGCGTGTGTCCGCGCTCGGGATGCCCGGGGGTCTTGCTGCCCCATTGCCGGAATCGCTTCAAGTCGTCCAGGGTCAGGTCGTAGCCGGTCAGAAACAGCAGGCTGTAGAGCAAGGCCGAACCATGTCCGGCGGAAAGCACAAAGCGATCGCGATCGGGCCATTGCGGGTTATGCGGGTTGTGCTTGAGAAAATGCGACCAAAGCACATACGCCATGGGCGCGGCATCCAGCGGCAGGCCCGGATGGCCGCTGTTGGCCGCCTCCACCATATCCACGGCAAGAAAGCGCACGGTGTCGATGCACTGCTGATCAATCTTTGACATGGGAGTTAGCCGTCACGACGGTAACCAATGGCGGCCAGACTGACCTACCTGCGGTTACTTGATCGTGATCGCATGATCTACCGGAAGTTACCCAGGTGAACGCCATGTCGGCGCGAATTTCAGGAATTGCTAAATCGCCACGCCATTGGTATGGCTCGACATCTCTTCCGTGCAGGCATGGTGTCCGCAGTCGCATTCTTCCTCGGTAACGCGCGCACCCGTCCGGTTGTCGTTATAGCGGCAGGAATCGCTGCAATATTCCTGGTCCTGCTTGATCATGCATTCGCACGGGCATAAACGCATTTATGGTCGACTTGCATGATGCCGTCCTCCCAATGAATGAGAACTTCGCACACGCTGCAACGAGAGCGGCGTGATGCTGAAGCTTATTCCGATTTCCGATCCCTCGCCGCAGCGACCACCGCTCACGAATCCGCAGCCCGCGCCACCCGTGATCGGCGATCGCAGCGATATACCGCCCGTGCCCCAGGCATGCACACCCTACAGCGTTTGCGCCATCGCCAGATGATGCTGCAGCGTCGGCAGCGTCTGCGTCGCAAAGGTCTTCAGATCACCATTCGAGCCGCCGGAGGACTCGGCAGTGAACAGCGCCACGGCGTCCTGGTGATCCTTACGCATCATGTCGGCATAGGCTTTGTCGAAATCAGCGCCCTTCAGGGAATCCAGCCTGGCCAGATCCGGTTGTTGTTCGACCATCGCCGTACCGGCGAGGGTAAAGCCATTCCGTTGCGCGATCGTACGCAGCTTGTCATTGGCGGCGGCGTGATCACGCACCATGCTGGTTGCAAACGATTTGATCTTGGCCGACTGCGCGTGCGTCATGGCCATCCGGCTGGCGATGACCTCGGTATCTCCCGCCGCCGAGGCAGCCATGACGAAATGGGCGTCACCGCCTGCGGACATCGCCGGGCTGGCGGTGGATGATGGCGCGGGCGATGATTGCGCCCACAGCGCGCCGGAAAACGCGACGGCGCCCGCCAGCGACCACAGCATTGCACTCTTGCTCAAGCCATTCATGATTCGCATCTCCGCTTATGAAAGCGGCTTCGACGCTAGCAGCGGTTTTGTAACCCGCGTGTCTGCATAAAGCGAATGAGACGCCAAGCCGGTTCACGCGGCGGATAAGTCCATGAGATCCTCGTGAATTCGTCACACGTACATAATCTTGCGGAACTTATGGTGATCGCCTCACGTTCAGCCCAATGGAGCTGTCACCATGAGCGATTTCCTCGTGGCCTACTTTCATACCCAGCGGGAAGCTGTCACTTCGGCAAACAAGTTGCTGGCCTATGGTGTGGAGCGTGACAAGGTCATTCTCCACGTGCCGGGGGAGCCTGCGACGAGGCTCGACAATATGAAGTCCGCGCCTGCTGCCGATGAGGCGCTTGTGCATCCGCATATTGCCCAGCCCTCCTACGACCTGCGCTCGGAAGAACCGCAGGAAGCGCCTCAATTGAGCACAAGCACCACGCTTGCCGTAGCGCTAAGGGATCACGCATCCATCAATGATGTGTGTTCGGTGCTCAAGGAGACTGGCGCGTATCTGATCGATGTCACTGAGAAAAACGTGGCTCAGGAATACCCCGACATGTGATGTCGTTGTTGTTCGCCTTGTCGATCCCGTTATGGATCAGGTCGGCCGAAGCAGCACCGCTCTGTGTCGGTTGCGTGGGGATACACCTGCGCCAAGCCGGCAGGCGTCCCTGCCGGCGCGGATTCACCCGTGTAAGCAATATCGTTCGTTAACGCGAAGGCTTTACGCAGCCCAGGACGAACGGCGGATCACGCTGCAGAAGTTGCCTGCATGGAAATGCGGATCCTTATCGGCGATCACATCGGCCTTGACGTTGCCGAAGGTGGTGTCGGGCTTGTGTTTGATGCCGTTGTAGAAGGTCTGGATGATGTCTTCCTTGAACTGGTTGCCGCGCGGATGCGCGCGCACCACTGCTTCACGGTCGACATCACTGAACGTGTCATAGGCAATGCCAAGTACGTCCATTTCGACGCCCGCGGTCACCAGCGCAATCAGCGGATGCATGTGCTGCGGGATGCCGGGCGTGGTGTGCAGCGCGATGGCCGTCCACACCGTGTCGATATCTTGCTGATTGATGCGGTGGCTCTTGAGGAAGTCACGCGCGGTATTGGCACCGTCTACCTCGAAACGCTCGGTGGCGCTGCTGTGTTTTTCCGTCAGCCCCATGTCGTGGAACATCGCGCCGCAGTAAAGCAATTCCGGATCGAACTTCAATCCACGATGTTTGCCGGCCAGCGCGCCCCAGTAGTACACGCGGCTGGAATGGTGGAACAGCAGCGGGGAGACCGTGTCGCGAACCACGTCGGTGATTTCACGGGCAAACTGGCTGTCGGGGACGGCAATGCCGTTAACGTTCAGAGACATGGCTGATCTCCATGGGTTGGGGGGAGCCCCATTCTCGGCCTCCCACCCCATGTCCTCAACAGGCGTAATACGTCGTATACTGCCATTTCGCGCCGCATGCGGACACGCGGAAAGTTCATCGGGACGGGTAACGCCAGCATGACCAAGACAATCGCCATGGTTGCCCTGCAAGGGGTTCAGCTACTCGATGTTTCCGGCCCCCTGGACGTGTTTGCACAGGCGAATATCGAAACCGGCGAGGAGTTCTACGCGCTGCGGGTTATCGCTTGCGAGCCCGGCCCGCTGCGCAGTTCATCCGGGGTACGGCTGCTGCCGGACGGCGTCGCGGGCCAGGACCTGGGCGAGCGCATCGATACCTTGCTGGTGGCCGGCGCCCCGCATGCCGGAATGGCGGTCCTGCCACCGCCTACCGTGAAATGGCTGCGCGCGACGGCCATGCGCAGCCGGCGTTATGGCTCGATTTGCACGGGTGCATTTGTGCTTGCGACAACCGGTTTGCTGGATGGACATCGCGTCACCACGCATTGGGCGGCGACGGAAGATTTGGCACGCGCCTTTCCGACGGTGCACATCGACGAGGACGCACTCTATGTCCGGGATAGGAAACTGCGCACGGCGGCGGGTGTCACTGCGGGTCTGGATCTGGCGCTGGCGCTGGTCGAGGAAGATCTGGGCCGCGATATCGCCAAGCGTGTCGCCGCGCAATTGGTCATGTTCTTCAAGCGGCCGGGCGGGCAATTGCAGTTCAGCCGAAAAGGCGAAACCCGGCCGATGGGGCGCTCGGTGCTACAGGAAGTTCAGCGTTGGGTGGCGGTCAACCCGGAACTCGATCACAGCATTGCCGGCATGGCAAAACACGCAGGCTTGAGCCCGCGCCACTTCGCGAGACTTTTCCACGCGGAAGTCGGGATAACGCCCGCAGCATGGGTGGAAAGCGCCCGTGTCGCCGCAGCGCGAACCTTGCTGGAGAATGGGCACGACACGCCGAAACAAGTCGCCAGCAAATGTGGCTTTGCCAACGCTGACACCTTACGCCGTGCATTCAAGAAGCATGTCGGCGTCACGCCTGCTGATTATCGCAAGCAGCATGCGTTGTTGATCGAATAGCTCTCGCGACGCGCCGCCCGACGCATTGCATCTGCTGCCGGGCGGCGATCCGGTTGACGGGTTCTGCATCAGGCAGATGGCAGAACCCGACACGTTTGCGGATTACGGCGCCTTGCCCTGCATCTGCTCGACGATGGCCAGCGACTTTTTCACGTGATCTTCCGGATGCAGATGATCGGCTTCCGAGGAAAACATCGCGACGATCTTGCCGTCACGGCCGATGACAAAGGTCGTGCGTGGAATAAAGCCGTGATCGATGGTCTTGCCGCGCACATCAGTCAGGCCGGGCTGTGCTGCCGTCAACTTGAGATCGTAGGAAGCCGCGATCTTGCCGTCGGCATCGGAAGCGACCGGAAACTTGCCGGCGCAGTAGTTCGGATCGGATGAAAAGGTATTGAGACGCTGGATGCTGTCGGCGGAAACACCAATGATGGTGGCGCCGGCTGCGTCAAACTTGTCCTTGTCGGTCGCAAAGGTGTGCGCTTCGATATCGCAGCCGCCGGTATAGGCCGAGGGATAGAAATACACCACGACCGGCCCTTTCTTGAGCGCCTGCTTCAGCGAAAAGGTGAAATCCTTTCCGGCCAGGCTGGCTTCGGCGGTGAAATCAGGTGCTGAGGCGCCCTGGTTGAGTGCGGCAAAGGCTGGCATGGCCAGGCACAGGGTGGCGGCCAAGGTGCCGGCGGCCATCGATCCCAGAAGATACTTTTTCATTCCTGCAGCCCTCTTTATCAAATGCGTCATGTGGATAGGTTACGACAGCCATCAAGCCACGCCCTGTTCGTGCTTCGCTGCGGCCGGCGTGATCGTTACATCAAAGTTATCCATCGATCAGATGGCCATCCGCGCAGCGGAGCGGCTGGCCTTCGGCATCCAAGCCCTGGCTATACGTGTTGCCATGTTTCAGTATCACGTAGCCAGCTTTACAAAGTTCACCTGGGCGCAGTCGCCGTCGTCCCGGGCTTGAGTCTGCCGCTGGTTGCGAAGCCGTGTCGTAAAAAGAAGCTTGCGTGAGTGCCGTGTCGACCGGCTGAAGGTTGCCGTCCGAAGCGTGCACATGCATGTAGCGGTACATTGGAATGGTGAGGGCGGTCATCGCGACCGCCAACAAGTAATACGCCCAATCGGGCAGGCCCTTTCGCTTACCAGCCATCGCATCCCCCTATAGGGGCAAGCTTAGGGCCAAACGCAGGTTGCCGGTATCTGGGTGTAACTGGCGCGTTTCAGCTTTCCAGGGCAAGGCGCTGTTTGATCAGGCGCCTGGAGTCCGTGAGGATGGCATTGGAGCGCGTCGGGCTGGTTTCAACGCGGGCCAGCGATAGTGCGCCAACCAGCTCGGACATCATCGAACGGGCCTCGGCTTCCGGATGCTCATGTCCCAGTTCGGACAACTTGCCCTGGATGACCTGTGCGAGCCGTTGCGTACCCGCTGCGAACTCCGCACGCGCTTCTTCGTTCAAGCGTGGCAGATCCGACGACAGTGCAGCCATCGGGCAACCCACGTCGCGCGCATCGCGATGTTTCTTGGACAGATAGAAATCGATGTAGGCGGCCAATCCCGCTGCCGGCTCACGACCATTGGTTTCGTGATCCAGCTTCGCCGATGCTTCGAGGAACATCTGGCCGATAGCCGCAGCAATCAGCTCGTCCTTGGATTTGAAATGCGCGTAGAACCCGCCATGCGTCAAACCGGCCTCGGCCATCACGCCGGCCACGCCAATCCGATCCGGACCGTCACCGCGTATGGCCTTGGCGGCAACCTGCAAGACCTTTTCGCGGGTCCGCTGTTTTTGCTCGGTGTCGTAGCGCATGATGGCCTGCCTTTTTGAATGACGGGCATCATACTGCACGATCGAACGGTCTTCATGAATGGCCGGCGTGGACCGCCTGGCGCATCGCCGAGCGATGCTTCAACCGAACGTCACAAGTCCTTTCCGGCAGCGCGTTCGGCTTCATGTTCTCGCGCATGAATCGCAACAATCCCGCGCTACACTGCCCCGGTTAAGTGCCAGCAAGAGACGCGACATGAAGCAACAGCCACCTGCCCCGCCTGCAACGCCTGCCGACACCAACGCAACTTCCAACGACGCTCCCGATTTCAGCCGACGCACGTTCCTGACCGGACTGGGCGTCGCTGCCGTCGCCGTGGGTGGCGGACTTGGCGCGTGCAGCGGTTCCCAACCTTCCGGCAACGCCACATCGGCGGCCAGCAGCGCAAGCGGCGCCGAACTGGATCACCTGCTCCGCGAGAAGGTGAAGAACATTGTGGTGATCTTTGCCGAGAACCGCAGCTTCAATAATCTGTTCGGTGATTTCCCGGGCGTGGAAAAGCCGCTGTCTTCGCTGGGCCCGCAGGACTATCTGCAGCTCGATCGCGATGGCAAGACTGCGCTGCCGCATTTACCGGAAGTGCCGGGTGGCTGGCTGCTCAGTGATCAGGTGGCCGGTGGCATCACCTACCCGGCCGGCCAGCAATACCAGACCCAACTACCGAACGCACCTTTTGCCTTGAAAGGCCCGAAGGGCGAACATCTGCCGCTGTCGCTGATCACGCACGATCTGTGGCATGTGTTCTATCAGAACCAGATGCAGATCAACGGTGGCAAGAACAACATGTTCGTCGCCTGGGCCGACTCCGCCGCCTTCACCATGGGGCATTACGCCAATACCCATTACGACCTGCGCATGTGGGATCTGGCCAGCGAGTTCGTGCTGTGCGACAACTTCTTCCAGGGCGCTTTCGGCGGCTCATTTCTCAATCATCAATACCTGATCTCGGCAGCGGTGCCGCGCTACCCCGACGCGGACACCAGCATTGCGCAATCGCAGATCGCCGATACGGTCAGCGGTCGGCCGGATGATCCCAACCTCAAGCCCCTGGATCATTCTCCGGCCAGCGCGATGGATGGCATTCCGCGCTTTGGGCCCAGCGCCTTGACGCCGGTCGAGACGCTTGCCGACGGCAAGAAACTCAGTTACGCGGTCAACACCATGTTCCCGCCGTATGCGCCCACGCCGATCAAGCTGGGTGCAAATGGTGTGGTGGATTTCACCCAACCTGCCAATGCGATGGCCCTTCCGCCGCAAACCCACGAGCACATCGGCGACAAGCTCGACAAGCGCGGCGTCGACTGGGCGTGGTACGCGGGCGCTTATCAGGAAACGCTGGATACCCACGGCGCGAACACGTCCAACGGCGTGCCGGTGGTGCCGAATTTTCAGTATCACCACCAGCCCTTCAACTATTTCAGCAATCTGGCGCCCGGCACCGCGGCACGTGCGAAACGCCTGCGTGACGGCGGACTGGGTGACGACGAAAGCAGCAATCATTTCCTGGCCGATGCACGCGCCGGCAAATTGCCTGCGGTGACGTTCTACAAGCCGCAAGGCAATCTGAATATGCATGCCGGCTATGCCGACGTGGCCTCGGGCGATCGTCACATCGTGCATGCGGTCAAGGCATTGCGCAGCAGTCCGCAATGGGAAAACATGATCGTTATCGTCACGGTCGATGAGAACGGCGGCTGGTGGGACCACGTCGCGCCACCCAAGGGTGATCGCTGGGGGCCGGGTGTGCGCATTCCGGCGCTGGTGATTTCGCCGTTTTCCAAGAAAGGCCATGTCGACCATACGACGTATGACTCGGCCTCGATCCTGCGCCTGATGACCCGCGTGTTCGATCTGGAAACACTGGACGGCATCCGCGACCGCGACAGTGCGATGACCGCCCGCGGGCAAACGCCGATGGGCGATCTGACCAACGCACTGAAGCTTGAAAGCTGATGTGCTGCTGCGCAAACCCTTCTCGGTGCAAGAGAAGGGTTTGCTTGCAGCACTTACTTGGTGCCGACCAGGGCAGAGATAAACGCCGGCCCCACTGGGCTGCCCCATCCCGTCACCAGATCATAGCCCGCCACGGCCTTGAAGCCGCCGTTGCTGCCGCTGGTGATGTCGTGGAAGTAGCTGTGGTAGTTCGAACCCACGCCAAAGTTGTACAGCGCCGTGTTGAGAAAGCCGATGTTGCCGACGCCATCTGCCGCGGCCTGCTGATTGGCCAGGGCAATCACACCGGCCAGGCGCGGTGCGGCGTAGCTGGTGCCGCCCACATCGGTTTCAAGCTGGCCGTTGCTGTAGGTCGGATTGTCGAAATTGCCTTCGAGCGCGATATCCGGATCGTTGCGATATTGGGTCGAGCCCTTGTTGCTGCTGTTGATCACGCCGGCCAGTTGCTGATAGCTGGGAATCGAATAACCTGCCGACGACAGATAGCCACCGCTGCTATCGGACCACGCCGTTTCCGACTCCCATGATCCACCTGGGCCACTGGTGGTGAGATCGGTCGCACCCACATCGGTGATGTACGGATCCAGCGACGGCGGCGCCCAGTTGCTGGTGGTGTACGAACCGGCATCACCACTGGCGTTGACGAAGGTCTGACCCTGCGCCTGAAACTCCTTGTAGATGGAATCGTCGCTGCTGCCGAAGTCGCCGCCGCCCCAGGAGCTGGAAATCACCGACGCGGTGTCGTCGCTGGCCATCTGGTTAAGAATGTCGCCCGCACTGCTGCCTTCGTAGAAAAGAATCTGCGTCAGGCCGGGCGCCATGCCGGCGAGATTGGCGATATCAAGAATCTGCTCGCCATCGCTGCACGAACTGGAACCGGTGCTCGGATTGGTGCAGGCGCCGCTAAAGCCATTCACCAGTACATTGTTTACTGCCACGCCCGGATCGGTGGCGCCGGTGGCCGAGTAATAACCACTCAGATCGCTGGCCTGATAGCCATCGTAGGAGAAGATCGCCGCCGTCTGGCCGCTGCCGGTTAGCGAACCGGAGCCGTAATAGGCGGCGCGAATGTCACTGGGCAGGTAGTTGCCGCCTGGACCGGAGCCGGTGGAAGCATGCGCCACCTGCGCCTGCTCCGACGCCGGACGATGACGCATGTGCGTGAACGGGCGCACGTAGTTGTCCAGGCCGTTGATATGCAGCAGTTGCACGCCAAGATCCACCGTGGGCTCGCGATCCGGCGCGAAGAACAAACGGTTCTCGGTCGGATGCTGATACTGGCGCATCGTCACATGCAGCGCGCGATTGATATCGCTCACCTTGCCTTGCACGTCGACAATATGGCGATTGGCGGTGGTCGCGGTGATGCTGAGGTTATTGGCCTTGGCCCATGCCACGACCTTGTCGTAGTCGGCCTGGCTCGGCTCGAAACGGGCGGTGAATTCCTTCGAATTCAGGTAATGGTGATAGAACGGACTGCCCGGATCGTAGAGTTGCGCGATCAGGCTATCCAGTTCGCTCTCATTGCGCAGCGGTAGCACCAGCCCAAGCTTGAGTTGCTTGTTGGCATCCAGGGCCTGCGCACTGATGGCCTGTCCGGTACGAACCGCGACCGGTACGTGGTCCTGCATCTGCAAAGAAAAAGCGCCGGTGCCGGCGCTCGCATAACTGGCTGGTGCTCCCACCGCCAGGGCCCCGGCAATCAACAGCGCCGGCAAAGTGCGCTTGAAGCGCGACAGCTTGCTTACCGAAGACAACTTGGTAACAGAAGACGACACATGCATGTTGCAATCTCCCTAAATAATTCGAGCAATGTGAGGCACGAACAGGCTTCAATGACCATGCCAGGCCGGTGACGATGTGCTTTTCCGTGCCGTAAGGTTGAATCCCCTGTATTTCGTTTCCGGCTGCCCCGTTTGCATGGCCCGCAACTTATACCGAAGGGGTACGTGAAATTTGGATGATGCAAAAACCCCTTGTTTTGCAGGCTTTCGGCGCACTGACGAGATTTGCGCTAACGTAAGCGCCGCGTAAGTTGCGCCGCGCATATACGCACACTTCACACCTGCCGTAATAAAGCAGCTTGCTTGTTTTGCATTTGATGTTCGATCTACACGCCCGCCACATCCACAGCCAAGACGGTGCCTTGATCCATGTCACAGAACGCCCTGCCCAACCCGGATAGCGCTCCCGACAAGCGGGATATCGAAGCGCTGGTCGGCCTGATCAAGCAGAAGCAGCACGTCCAGGCCGAAGCCTTGGCACGCCAGCTGGTCGAACAGCATCCGTCGCACGGTGCGGCCTGGCAGGCACTCGGCGCATCGCTACGGTCGCAGGGGCGCATCGCCGAAGCCGTCGATGCACAACGGCATGCCGTCGCGCTGTTGCCGTGGGATGCGATGGGACATTACGTGCTGGGCGAAAGCCTGATGAGCATGCAGCAACTGGCCAAGGCGGCGGAAAGCTTTCACTGCGCGCGTACGATCAAGCCGGATTTTGTCGATGCACACTTCAAGCTCGGCAATGCGCTTGCCATGCAGAATCGCTTCGCGGAGGCGATCGAGGCCTATCGCCAGGTGCTTGCACTTCGCCCGCAATTCAGCGAAGCCCACGCCAATCTCGGCTTTACCCAGATGAGCGCCGGCGACTACGCCGACGCCGAGACGCACCTGCGCGAAGCCTTGCGCGCGCATCCGAACAGCGCGCCGATTCATAACGCCATAGGTGTGGTGCTGTACGGTCAGGCGCGCATGGCAGAGGCGGCGCAGAGTTTCCGTCGCGTCACCATGCTGCTGCCGAACGACGCCGAAGCGCATGCCAACCTCGGTAACGCCTTGCGCGAGATGGCCTCCTACCCCGAGGCCGAAGCCAGCTATCACCGTGCGATCGCGTTGAATGAGCGGTACGCCAGAGCACATTTCGACCTCGCCGGCCTGTTGTATATGCAGGAACGCTTTGTCGACGCCGAGCAGAGCTATCGCCGCGCATTGGAACTCAAGCCCGACTACGTCGAAGCCTGCAATAACCTTGGGCGCAGCATCCGTCGGCAGGGACGGCTTGACGAAGCGCGCGAATGCTTCGATGTGGCGATGACCATCGATCCGGACACCATCGAAACCTATTTCAACCTGGCCTCGCTGCGCACGTTCACCACGGAACATCCCGAACCGGAGCGGCTCGAAAAACTGGCGCACAAGCTACCGTCGCTCAATGAAAACTCGCGCATCCGTTATTGGTTCGCATTGGGCAAGATGCGCGAAGACCTGGGCCGTTACGAGGGCGCGTTTTTCGCCTATGCCGAGGGCAATCGCCTCAAGCACGCGCAAATCTCACCCGACGAGACCGGAAAAATTGCCTTGATCGACAACGTGCGCGCGGTCTTCGACGAACGATTCTTCGCCAGCCGGTCGGTGTCCGGGATATTGAATCGGACACCGGTGTTTATCGTGGGCATGCCACGCTCCGGAACCTCGCTGATCGAGCAGATTCTTTCCACCCATCCGGATGTGCACGGCGCGGGCGAACTGTCCGAGCTGGAAAACGTCGTGTTCGCGCTGGCCACCGGAAGCGGAAAGCCGGCGGAGTGCTATCCGGACGTGGCGGCAAGCCTTTCAACCGAAGCGCTGCTGCGACTGGGCGATACCTATATCGACCGCGTGTGGAAACTGGCGCCGCAAGCGACGCACATCACCGACAAGATGATGTCCAATTTCGCGCACGTCGGCATGATCCGGGTGATGTTTCCGAACGCGAAAATCATCCATGCGATGCGCGACCCGATGGATTCGTGCTTCTCTTGTTATGCCACGCTGTTCGCCAAGAACAATCTTGAATTCGCCTACGACCTGGCCGGCCTTGGCCGGTATTACCGGCGCTATATCGAGCTGATGCGGCATTGGCAGCGCGTATTGCCCGCGGACTCGATACTCGAACTGCGTTACGAAGACATGGTGGCGGACACCGAAGGACAGGCACGCCGATTGCTCGATTACCTCGGCCTGCCCTGGGATCCGCGCTGCCTGAACTTCCATGAGAACAAGCGCGTGGTCAGGACCGCCAGCGCGGCGCAGGTGCGCCGACCGGTATACAAGTCTTCGGTAGCGCGCTGGAGGCATTTCGAGCCGCAGTTGGCGACCTTGCTGGAAGCGGTGAAGGATTATCGCTAGCGCTCCATAAAAGTCATCCGCAACGTTTCAAGCCACCTCACCGTCGCCCCGGCGTACGCGGGGAGGGCACCATGGATGTGCCCGGCATTGAGGAGCGAGGAAGGCCGGGGCCCAGCGTCTTTGCTACATCCAAGTCACCAGGCCCCGGCCTTCGCCGGGGCGACGGACAAAAACATGGGGATACCTCGGGCTTCACGTCCTTTTGCTTTTACGCGCCTTCACTTGAGCGGCGGCTGCAGCTTTCTTCTTCAATTTGCTTTGGTTGTATTCAATCGCCGCACGAACGAGATTTTTCAGCGCACGCTTGTCGACCTTGTCGCCCTCGAAAAAATCGATAGCGCGTCGCGCATTACCTTCAAAACCGGCATTGAACAGCTTGTCAGGATCCGGAATGCTCGCCCCGTAAGCGAAGGTGAGCTTCACCTTGCCTTTGTGGGCATTGGCAACCGCGATCAATCCATCGCGCGACCACACCGGGCTACCCATCCATTTCCATTCCTCGATGATTTCCGGATCGGCACTGAGGATCGCCGCACGAACGCTGGCGAACGTTTTGCCACGCCAGTCGGTGATACCGGCAATCAGCTGGTCAATGCGTTCGGATGGATTCATGGGACCTTCGTGCCTCGCCTGTGGATCCGTTTTCATGCGCCAGGCATCGAATTCAATCCACCCGCGCCAAGACCTGCTCCAGCGCCGCAAAGAACCGCTGCCAGCCGCCCTGCGCGCCATGGTAAGCCTGCTGCTGATCCGGCCGGAATCCCGACTGCTCCATGCGCAAATGCGTGCCTGTGTGCGTCGGCGTGAGCGTCCAGACAATCACGCTCTCCAGGCCATAGGCCGCCCAGGTGTAAGACAGCGTTTTGTTCGGCTCGACAACCAGCACCTGACCATCGACTGCGCCCCAGTCGGCGCTGAATTTGAACCGATGATCCACCAACGGCTTGAAGTCATTCTTCATCAGCCACTCCTGGATCAGGTGCGGCTGGGTCAGCGCGCGCCAGATTTTTTCAGGCGGAAAAGGCAGGTCGCGTTCGACAATGACGGAAAGCGTTTCGGTCGCGGGATTGTTCATTGGTCCATCCTTTTGAGCAGATCTTCGAGATGATCGAACCGGCTTTGCCAGAAACTGGCCATCTGGCTGGTCCAGTCGACCAGTGGCGCCAGCGCGCCGAGCTGTGCGCTGTAGTGGGTCTGGCGACCGGCATGACGATCGCGCACCAGCCCGGCCTGTTTCAGAACCCCGAGATGCTTGGACACCGCCGGTTGCGATATGCCGGCCCGCGCGGTCAGCGCGCCGACCGTCTGCTCACCTTCGCGGCACAGCCGCTCGAAGATGACCCGCCGGGTCGGATCGGCGAGCGTCCTGAACAGCACATCGTGGGCGTTCGACATCGGGGATCGATAACCTGCTGGTGATGCGTCAACATATTACTCATTGGTTATGAGTCATGCAAGAAGACGCAAAAAAGGCACCAATCCACGACTGGCGCCTCGCATTCAACATATCCTGTGGGTTATGCATCACGCATGATCATGCGTATTTTTGCGACCGGCCTGAAGCTGCCGCAACTTGATGTTTCTAAACCAGATACGTATTGGCAATTGGCCTTTGTCTTCGGTGCCCTGCAAGGAAATATGGCCGGTGTGAAACGTGCCGAAATCCGGCCACTGGGTAAACTTGGTGTGCGCGATCAGCTTTCGCCACTCATCATTCCAGAAATAAGTGTCGACCACCTTGTGACCGTTCTGGAAAAACTGGATATGCCCGTGATCGGCGATGATCTCGAACTGGTTCCAGTTGCCGGCTTCGTGCACGCGCTCGACGTCCGATGAAATGAGATCGAACAGATCGCCGGAACGCTCGTAAAGCACCTGGCTGTCGGGCTGGGTGCAGACCAGATCGGCGATCTGCATTTCCGGTCCGATTTCGTAGGTCTCCGAATACTTGGGCGATTCGTGCACATAGAACATCACGCCGCTGTCCGCACACGGCGTCATCTTCCACTCCAGCTTCAGATCGAAATTGCTGTATTCGGCGTTGGTGACCAGGTCGGCGAAATCTTTTTCGTCGCCCGTGCGGGAGCGCTCGAGCATGATCGCGCCGTTATCGACCTTCCAATCCTTGGCCGGCGCGCTCTGCAGGTATGAGTGCCAGCCGTCGAGGTTCTTGCCGTTGAACAGCAGTTGCCAGCCTTGCGCTTTTTCCTGCGGCGTGAGCGTATTGGCTTGCTGGGCAGCAGCGATGGAAGGCGCAAGACAAGCCACGAAAACGGCGGTGATCGCAGCCAGGGATGGCGGTTTGAACATGGCTATGCTCTTTGGCAAAGGTCGGATACGTGTGCTCTAGCGTAAAAATTCGGACAAAGTGCTAAACGGCACCGCGCTGTCGGCAAAGCCATGACGGTGATGTTGACCGCCGGCCAAAGGATCCGGCGCAGCATCCTGCGGTGTCGTGACTGCACTCGCCAACATCGACATGAAGGCGCAAAAAAGCACGAGATACAGTTTGAACTTGAGCCCCTGGTACTGCCGCGAAAAATCCATGCACTTCAACGCTCTATGACTTAAAAGAAGAAAAAGCCTGTTTATATCGATCTAAATTGCGAGACAAAAAAATTTGCCGCACTGCCAAGCGAATAAATACACAAGCATCGTGCATGGCACAAGCATGCCTTTCAGCACGGCATGCTGATACTGGCGCAATTCACCGGAATGACGAGCTGAGGCGAGGCGTGTCTCGACGTCAGCGTGCTCTTTTAAGCGCAGCCGCATCCACGCAAGGCATCACCACACGCTTGAACACACTGTTGTCCACCGGCCAACGGAATTCCGCCGTCATCGGCGCGCCAGCTTTTGCCGCAGGTACCAGCACACGCAAGGATTGGCCCCGCACCGTGTCAGCTGTCCACGGAAGCACTTGCGCCGTCGTTGGCCGGAAAGCAAATACAAACGGTGTGCCGGTATCAAAAGAACCGCCGTCACCGTAGAAGCCGCTTACGCGCAGTTGAACGCCCCGCGCTTTGCCGCTGATCACTGTTACCGGTCCATTCGTGGTGGCATCCGGTCCTTCATAAGGATCGGTATCGAATCCCAATGCCTGCGCACCAACCGCAAGTTCGACACCGATGCCGGCACCATCGGGCCGGCAACTGAAGGCCAGCGTGGCGCCTGACTGGAAATGCTGGTAGCTGGCGACGCCGGCGATGCGTGCGGTCAACAGCGGTGCCGCGGGCACGGGTTTTTCCAGCAGCCAGATGTTGTAGTCGTTCTCCGGTATGGCGCGTTGCGCCATGGCACAAGCAGGCAACAGGCACAGCACCAGCGCGGTTTTTCGCCGATCCATTGTGACTCCCCTCCCCTAGCGAACCGCAACAAAGCACCAGACTCGTTGGCGCCCGAATCATCCATGAACAGGGACGGACGGCCAACGGTTCACGCCACTGACTTGCTGCTGCGCTTGAGCTCGGTCCTGGTCGGTGAAAGTACCGGCACCGTGCTGATCGCAAATTGCGCGGCCTCTTCAAACGAGTTCGCCACCCGATCGATGCAGGGGCCAGTCGTTATCGGCTCTGGCGTTTCCAGCAATTGCGGCAAAAGCACGGCAACAATGTTGGCATTCGGCAAGCGGCGGCGCATGTCCTTGGCCATGGCATTGATCTGCTCTTCTTCCTTGGCAGGCGTGCTGCCGACGATGTAGACCATGGAGACGGCATCCGGCGTCGCCTCGGGATGTTTCTCCGACTCGAACGCCTTGATGTCTTCAATGGTGAAGTGGCGTGCATCGATATTCAGATCACGCAGCACCCGCACCAGGATCTCGGTGACCAATTCATCATCCTGCGTGCACGCTTCCACGCACAGGGCAATCGACTTAGGCGCGACGGCCAAGGGCCCCTGCCAGCGGCCGCTCACATTCTCGCGCCGTTGCCGCAGGCTGAAGGCGAGACTGCCGTCGCTGAGCACGGAGGTGCTACGCCACCAGCCGAAGCGTGCGCGCGATTCGCCCGTCAGCGTCTCGATTGCGCGCACGATGGCTCGCCTCGCCTTGAGCCGCTGCTCCGGACCAATCGCGCCATGCGCAAGATCGACCAGCGCCAGTTGCAGGGCTGGCAGCAGCACCACATCACAGTATTTGGCAAAGGATTTGCGCTTCAAAAACTCGCGTCCCGAGGTGATGACTTCCTGTGCATCGCCCGAAAGCGCGCGTTGATAGAACCGCTCCGGCAAGGTGAGCGCCGGCCGGTCACCCAGCAGGACTTCCAGCAGGGCAAGCGCCTTCACATGGCGTCCCGCCACCACCAGGCACAAGGTCAGCGGTGTCGACAGGATCAATCCGGCCGCGCCCCACAACCAGCTCCAGAAGATCGCCGCCACCACCACGGCAAGCGGCGACAGACCGGTGGTGTGTCCATACAAGTTCGGCTCGACCAGCTGACTCACGATAACCTCGACCACCACGAACAGGCCCAACGTCAGCAGCAGCATCGACCAACCGGGATCAACCGCTGCCGCCAGCAGGCTCGCCAGAATCATCGCCAGCCACACGCCCACATAGGGCACGAAACGCAGTACCGCCGTACAAGCGCCCCAGAGCAACGCGTTCGGCAAGCCGATGATCATCAGGCCCAGCCAGATCACCACGCCCACGCCGAAGTTGACTGAAAACTGCGAAACGAAAAAGCGCGACAGGCGCTCGCCCGCATCGTTGATTGCCGCCGTGGTGGCACGCAGATCCTTGCCGCCGATGAGGCGGATAAAACGATCGCGTAATGATTCGTGCTCCAGCAGCACGAAAATCAGCACCACCAACACAATGCCGCCGGTTTCCAGCGGCCCCCAGATCGAGGACAGCACCTTGGAGACGGCCTTGAGGGAGTTGTTGGTGTTGTTGACCATCGGTGGTGCGGCGGCGGTGGATACGGCCATGACGCCTTCAGGAGTAGGCGCACCGGCATATTCGTCGTCCAGACCGATCACTTTGCCCGCCTCGCCCGATACCGCCTCGACCCGCCCCAGGGTGGCGTCATGCAGCACCTGCAGCTTGGTGTGAATGGTCGCCTCGTACTGCGGCAGGCTTCTGGCCAGATGCACTACCTGCGAACCGATCACCGTCATCAGCCCGCCGAGCAGAAGCGTCAGCAGCAGTACGGCGACCAATACGGCGGGTGTGTGGCTGAAGCCAACGCGCTGCAATCCGCGCACTACCGGCACCATCAGCAGGCCGAGTATCAATGCAAGTGTGACCGGGACCAGCACATCCTTGCCGAAATAGAGCAAGGCCAGAATCACCGCGGTGGCGATGATGGTCATCGCACGTTGACTCGCAACGGTCAGCGGTGGCTGTGCAGGTTCCAGGGCCATAGGCGTATCCGCATTGGTGACATTGACGACTACCGTCGTTGTATTGCCTAAATTACGCTTTCCTGCGGTCGAAAGACATGTTTAATGTCTTTGGAAGCGTCGCTTTAATGCAACTCACGGCAAGCCTTGCCCCCTCACCCCAACCGTCTCCTCGCTCCTCAAAGCCGGCGCCATCCCTGACGCCTTCCCGCGTACCCCGGAAGGGAGAGGGAGCCATAGGCTTGGGGTGGCCGGCATCGGCTTGACAAGCCACGCCCCGACCGGCACTTTGCGGCATTCACCCGGGGTGCCTCGACAAGAGGCTGAGATGCTGCTGGCGTGTTATTCAGCGCAGCGACCCGTTGAACCTGATCCAGTTCATGCTGGCGTAGGGATGGTGCGGACACCTGCCGTATCGTTGATCCCATCGCGCCTGCCTGAACCGGATTTTCTCGCAGCAAGTCCAGGATCGCGTCATGGCCACCGATACACCTACGAAAGCTTCCGTCACCCCCGCGCTTTGCGGCGATCTGCTTGAACGGATGCGCCACGCCTCGCCGCTGGTCCAATGCATCACCAACTACGTGGCGATGAACTATGCGGCGAATGTGATGCTGGCTGCCGGCGCCTCGCCGGCGATGGTGCACGCGCCGGAAGAAGCGGGCGAGTTTGCCCGGCTCGCGAGTGCGGTCACGATCAATATCGGCACGCTGTCCTCGCCCTGGCTGGACGGCATGCGCAACGCCGCCAGGACGGCGAATAACATCGGAAGGCCGTGGGTACTCGATCCGGTTGCGCATTTCGCGACCGCGTTTCGCCGCCAGGCCGTCGAAGAACTGGTTGCACTTCGCCCGGCGGTGATTCGCGGCAACGCCTCGGAGATCATGGCGCTGGCCGGTACCGTGAGCTCGGGGCGTGGCGTGGATGCCGGCGATAGCGTCGAGCAAGCCGAAGCCTCGGCGCTGGCGCTCTCACGCCGCGCGCAGTGCGTGGTTGCCGTGACCGGCGCGGTGGACTTTGTGACTGATGGGCAGCAGAGCGTGCGCATCAGTGGCGGCTCGCCGTTGATGCCGCACGTGACGGCCATGGGCTGCGCACTCACCTGCCTGGTCGGTGCGTTTGCAGCGATGGCCCCGCAGGATCCCTTCCTCGCCAGCGTAACCGCCCTCGCCTGCTTCAGTGCCGCCGGCACACAGGCCGCGCAGGAATCATCCGGGCCTGGCTCGTTCGCATGGCGCTTTATCGATGCACTGGCCGCACTCGATACACATCACCTTCAAACTCAAGCGCGCATAGTGGCTGCATGAAACATTTCGATTTATCGCTTTACCTGGTGCTGGATCCTGACCTTTGCCAGCAACACTCGATGATCGAAACCGCCTGCGAGGCCGTGGCAGGCGGCGTAACGATGGTGCAACTGCGCCACAAGCACGCCTCCACCGACGAACGCATTGTCTTGGGCCGCGCCCTGATGGAAGCGTTGCGCGACACCGGTGCCATCGTGGTGATGAATGACGACGTTGCAGCCGCCATCGAAGCTGGCGTTGACGCCTTGCATATCGGCCAGGGCGATATGACACCCGCGCTGGCGCGCGCCCGCATCGGGCCGGAGATGATCCTGGGCTTATCGGTGAACAGCGAGGGCGGCGCCCGGCTGGTCGATCCGGCAATTGTCGATTACGCGGGCGTCGGCCCGGTGTTTGCGACGCCAACCAAGCCGGATCACGAAAAGCCGCTGGGTTTTAAAGGCCTGGGCCAGGTGGTCGCTGCCTGCCCGGTGCCTACGGTGGCGATCGGCGGATTGAAGAAAGAACACGTCCAGCAAGTCTTTGCGGCCGGCGCACATGGCGTGGCGGTGGTGTCGGCCATTTGCGGCATGCCCGATCCTCGGCAGGCGGCGCGTGACTTGCGTGAGCGAATTCCCAGTCGGTGATGCGCGGAAAAAGATCGAAACGATAAAAAACCCCGCGCCAGGCGGGGTTTTGTGTAGGGGCGCTAAGCCGGCAGGGCTTCAGCGATACGCAGTCGGTCGCGGTAGGTGGATTCGGTTTCCTGATACAACCCGGACCACGGGTCGAGAACGTAACCATCAAGCGGATCCGGCGACGTACGCCGAACATCCTGACGGGATTCCACACTATCCAATAGCGCATCAAGGCTGGTGGGTTTCATAAGCAAGCCCTCGGTCTTCGTCGCGGAGATCCAGACTATCGGGGCGGATGTTCGTGGATAGTTAAGCAGACTGTCGGTTTGGGCGAACGCGAACTTTATGAAGTTGCAGTGATTTGACATGCACATCGTGCATTCATGACATGACGCCATAAAAATGTGGACGCAGTCCCGAAGATTGCTCCCTCTCCCCTTCGGGGCACGCGGAGAGAGCACATCGATGTGCTCGGCTTTGAGGAGCGAGGAGAGGGTTGGGGTGAGGGGTCACTCTTGCGAGGAAGCTGCTTGAAACATCTAGGCGAAGATGTTTCGTTACGACGGCGTGTATGGCAAGCGCGGCCCCTCACCCCGACCCTCTCCCCGAAGGGGAGAGGGAGAGAGCTGTAGCGGGTCACTTCCTAGATATGTAAGCGTTGTCACCCACATACCACCGCCACGGATACTCCGCGGCCTTGCTGATACCAATACGCGTCGTCTGCACCGGCCGATCCGGCGGCGGCATGCCATCATCAACCAGCGCATAGGTTTCACCCGCAACCAGGTCCACACCATCCTGCAACTTGGTGATGCTCATCGCCTGGGTAAGACAAGCGGGGCCGTTGCATAACTGCCGGTCGTTTTTCGCCAACGGACGCGCGGCATACATCAGATCGAGGCCGGTAATCGGTTGCAAAGCGCGAATAAGTACTGCGTCGCCCTCGCCTTCTGTACCGCAGACCACATTGCTGCACCAATGCATGCCATACGTGAAGTAGACATACATATGCCCGGCGGGCCCAAACATCACGGCATTGCGCGGTGTCTTGCCACGATAGGAATGCGCGGCAGGATCGTCTGCGCCTCGATAAGCCTCCACCTCCACAATGCGGCCGGCACGGCCGTCATGGCAACGCAGCACCTTGTTCAACAGTTCCGGCGCAAGCACCAGCGGGTCACGGCGGTAGAACGATCGGGGCAGCGGGCGCGTGCTTTTTCTGGAAGCCTTCATGGCCTCATTATGCGGGCTGGTGAAAGTTGGCGCGGTATCTAAGCACCGACATCGATGCCATGTATCAACCGCTTGGCAAGCCGTGGTAGCCGCAATTGATCCAGCCACCACTTCAGCGCGCGCCCTTGATGATCGCTGCGCCATGCCACGTAAAGCACGTTCGGCTCACGCGCATCGGCAACGCGTTTCTCCACCAGCTCACCACGTTTCAGTAGCGATGTGATGCGTTGCCTGGGCAGCCAGCCGATACCCAGGCCATCGCATTGCGCAAGGATCTTGGCGCGCATGCTCGGCACCGCCAGGGTCGGCTGCCCGCTGGATACGCCATAACCATGCGCCTGCATGGTGCGCGCGGTGTCGGCGACAACTACCGCCCGGTAGGGCGCGAGCTGTTCCTGCTGCAACGGTTCCTTGGCCTTGGCCAGTGCATGTCGAGGCGAGATGGCAAACGCCCACTCCATCGTACCCAGTTCAAACCATTGCAAGCGGGGCATGGCCGGCGGTGCATTGGTGGCGCCGATGATCAGATCGGCCCGGCCATCGTGCAGTGCTTCCCAGGTACCGCTCAACACCTCGTGGGTGATTCGCAAGGTCACGCCCGATTGCAAGGCATCGAAGGATCGAATCAAGGGCATCAAGGTTTCGAATTCCATCACTTCATCGGTGACGATCCACAAGCGATCCTCCCACCCCCCCGCCACCTGTTTGACTCGGCGAGTCAAGCGCGACACATCCTGCATAAGGCGTGCGGCCTCCTCCGCCAGCAACTGGCCGGCTGGCGTGAGTTGCAGTCGGTAACGGCGGCGGTCGAACAGCAAGGCGTCGAAACGCGCCTCCAACTGGCGAGCGGCGTGTGAAACGGTTGATGGCGCCTTGCCCAGCCGGCTGGCCGCTCTGGTCAGGCTTCCACTAGCGTTTATGGCCTGAAGCAGGGCCAATTCGTCCTCGGACAACATGTTCGACCTCTTCGAACGAGTACGTCGAAACGATGATACGGCAAGCGGGTCGCGGACGCTCAAGATCACACCCATCGCAAACACCCTCGACACTCGCGGAGCACACCATGAATCGTTTTACCAACAAAACCGTACTCGTCACCGGCGGCAACAGCGGTATTGGCCTGGGCGCCGCCAAAGCCTTTGCTGCAGAAGGCGCGCGCGTGGTCATCACCGGACGCGATGCCGTCACGCTGGAGCAAGCCCGGCAGATGCTGGGGCCGCAGGCCCTGGTGTTGCGCAACGACGCCGGCTCGGTTGCGGCCGCCAGGCAGCTGGCCGGCGAATTGGCCCAACGCCAGATCAAGCTTGATGCGTTGTTCATCAACGCAGGCATCGCCAAGTTCGCGCCGCTGGCCGACGTGGACGAAGCACTTTGGGACCAGACCTTCGACATCAACGTCAAAGGCGCGTATTTCCAGATCCAGGCGCTGTTGCCACAGCTCAATACCGGCGCATCGATTGTCTTGAACGGCTCCATCAATGCGCGTATCGGCATGGCCAGTTCGTCGGTTTATGCCGCAAGCAAGGCGGCGCTTATTTCACTTGCCAAGACGCTTTCCGCCGAATTACTGCCGCTCGGCATTCGCGTGAATGTGGTCAGCCCCGGACCGATCAGCACGCCGATCTACGGCAAGCTGGGCATGGATGCGGCCACGCTTGAAACGACTGCGGCGCAGATCCAATCCCAGATTCCACTGGGTCGATTCGGTACCGCCGAGGAGCTTGCCGCTACCGTGCTGCATCTTTCCGCTCCGGAATCGGCCTTTATCGTCGGCACGGAAATCATCGTCGACGGCGGCATGAGCCAGCTCTGATTTTGTTCTACGCCTTCGCCCCGCCAAACCGGCGGGGCGACTTCCGAGGACATCACCATGAATAGCTTCAGCACGCTGCTGCGCCAGGCGGTTTTCGCGCTTGGCATCGTGGCCGCACTACCTGCCGGCGCGCACAGCGCCGCGCCTGTGACAAGCCATGACCTGTCCGTCAACGGCGTGACACTGCATTACCTGCAATCCGGTGACGGCCACGGCACCCCGATCATTCTGTTGCATGGCTACACCCAGACCAGTCACATGTGGCTGCCGTTGATGGCCAAACTGGATGGCCGCACGGTGATCGCCGTGGATCTCCCCGGCGCCGGCGATTCGTCCATCCCGGCCTCTGGCTATGACAAGAAAACCATGGCGCAGGACGTCCACGCGCTCGCCCAGTCGCTGGGTTATCGGAAGGTACAACTGGTCGGCCACGATATCGGCTTGATGGTGGCGTATGCCTACGCAGCGCAATACCCGCAGGAAGTCCAAAGCCTGACCTTGATGGATGCTTTCCTGCCTGGCGTCGGCGATTGGCAGAAAGTGTGGCTGCTGCGCGACAAGTGGCACTTCAACTTCTACGGTGATACACCGCTGAAGCTGGTGCAAGGGCGCGAGCGGATTTACTTCGAGCATTTCTGGAACGACTTCGCGGCCGATCCGAATCATTCGCTTTCCGAAGCGGACCGGGAATACTACACGGCGCAATACGCACGCCCCGGTCGCATGCGTGCTGGCTTCGAATATTTCCACGCGTTTTCGCAAGACGCACAGGACTTCGCCGGATTTGCCAAGACACCGCTGACCATGCCGGTGCAAGTGCTAACCGGCGAGAAGGCTTCGGGCACATTCCTGATTGACCAGGCCAAGCTGATCGGCACCAACGTGCACGGCACCATCATCAAGGGTTCCGGCCATTGGCTGATGAGCGAGGCGCCTGGGCAAACCATCCCTGCGCTGGTGAACTTCCTCAATCAGCACGCAACATAAATTGCACGGCGGATCAGGCAGAATTTCTGCAGTATCTGACAAGCATGTCCGGTTGAACCACTGCTGCCGGTCACCACTTTCATTCACTTCGCTCATCTCTAGTTGTTGGAGCTCATCATGCACATCCATCTCAGAAACCGCCGCGCCATCGTCACCGGTTCGACGGCCGGCATTGGTCTGGCCATTGCCACCGGGCTTGCCGCCACCGGCGCACATGTCGTGGTTACCGGACGCAGCCAGGCTCGCGTCGACGAAGCCATGGCGTCCATCATCAAACAAGTACCGGGAGCCAGCCTGAGCGGCGTAGCCGGCGACCTTGGTTCCCGTGAAGGTGCCGAGCATCTGATCAGGCAAGTACCGGATGCCGACATCCTGATCAACAACCTCGGCATCTTCGAGCCGAAGGCGTTCTTCGATATTCCGGACGAAGACTGGCTGCGCTTTTTTGATGTCAACGTGATGAGCGGCGTGCGTCTTTCACGCCACTACGCGCAAGGCATGATCAAGCGTGGCTGGGGCCGCATCCAGTTCATTTCGAGCGAATCCGGCCTGCAGATTCCTGCGGAAATGGTTCAGTACGGCATGACCAAGACGGCGCAACTGGCCGTGTCGCGCGGCCTGGCTGAATCGCTGGCCGGTACGGGCGTCACGGTGAATGCCGTGCTGCCGGGGCCGACACGCTCCGAAGGCGTGGGCGATTTCTTCGGCAAGATTGCCGCCGAAAAAGGCGTGCCGCAGGAAGACGTGGAGCGCGATTTCATTGCCACGCATCGCCCGTCGTCGTTGATCAAGCGTCTGGCGACGGTGGAAGAAGTGGCCAACCTGTGCGTTTACCTGGCCTCGGAACAGGCCTCGGCCACCACCGGCGCGGCCATGCGCGTGGATGGCGGCGTGGTGCGCTCGATCGCCTGAGCTTGCGCGGTTTCCACCGCGCTTAGTGCGAGGTATCGTGTTGGCGAAGTATCGCCAACACGTGCGCAATGGTTTTTGGATCACGCGGCACTTCGTGATGCCGCGCGTTCACGACCAGCGTCGACGCCGAACCCGGCAACAAGGCGCTGCTCAAGGGCACCCAGCCGTCGCTCGGCGGCTGCCTGCCCGGCAATGAACCGGCAATGGAGTCGTAACGCACACCAGCGGCCGGCATCAATGTTTCATCGACTTCCGATACTGGCTCATCCGGCATCAGGCTCGCCACGCTGC
The DNA here is from genome assembly GCF_016904955.1 of Dyella flava. GTDB lineage: Bacteria > Pseudomonadota > Gammaproteobacteria > Xanthomonadales > Rhodanobacteraceae > Dyella_B > Dyella_B flava. The sequence continues at coordinate 71,331 of NZ_JADIKE010000031.1, forward strand.
TCAAGTGGCCGAGGCGGTACTCCCCGGACAAAAGGCTGGCCTGCACCGCACCGGGATTTTCGCTGCTGATGCGTTCCACATCGGACATCTCCGGTATGTTGCGCAGGGCCAGATCCTGCGCCAATCGTCCGAGCAAGTCGCCGGCGACGGGGCTACCGTGCTGGGGCGAGGCGATGAAGATGAGTTCGTCAACACCCGGATAAGGGCTGAATTGAAAAATCCCCTTGAGCACCGCAAGGTCGCTCTTATCTCCATGCAGGCTGTCGTAGGGCACGGTGAAGGCGGCGCTCCACAGCGCCGGCGTGCTTTGCGCGCACAGCAAGCGCGAAATCACGCCGCCCATGCTGTGGCCGATCAGGACCACGCCCTGCCTTGCCGGTGCATGCCCGCCGGGATCGACAATCTTCCATGTCGCATCGAGATAGGCTTGTGCGCGACGGCGTTCAATCAGCAACGGCGCGTTGGTCTGATACACCATGTGCCAGATCTGATAGCGACGGTGCAATTCGGGATCGCCGAGGATCGCGTTGGTCATCGGCGCCCAGATGATCGGGCTGCTGCCGAGACCGTGAATCATGATCACCGGGATTTTGCCGGGATCGTAATCGTCGATCAGGAACAAGCCCGAACGGCGGCCAACCGCCTGGCCACCGATCAGGCCCCACCAGCCAAGGCGCCGCAGCTTGCTGCGCTCCAGTAATTGCTCGTAAGGCGCGGAGAGATCCTCGGCCAGGCGATAGTTCGCCGCGCCCACCGCGTGCAGCGGTTGTGAGTCAGGACTTTGCACCACCAGCACCGGCGCCTTGCCGGTGCCTTGCTTACCGGGCTTTTCCTCAAGCCAGACAGTGGCCGGACGGAACACGCCTTCGGGCGGGTAAAGCGCGCAGATCGGACGATCCATGCACGGCGGCGCCCCAGCCACCACGGGAACCCCGAACCCCGGCTGCTGAAACCGCACGCCATTGAGCGCTTCCATCGACAGCTGATTGGCAAGCTCAAGGTGCAGGCGATTGCCGAGGCTGTCCGGCAGGCCGCGGAACTGCACATCGACCCGACGGCCGTTCAAGTCCATGCGGCCGGGATGCACATTCAGGGTGGTGCCCTGCACCAAAGTTTCGAGGTACGCACGGCTGCAGCGCGTGGCGAGCGCGGCGGCGGCGAGGTCCACCTCGGCTTGCGGACTGACCATCGCATCGTGGGCCAACATGGCGCACGTCATCCACGCATCGGCACGCGCGTCGTCGTTTTGCTGATGCGGCGCGTGCTCTTGCCACCACTGGGCCCTGGTCAAGGCCTCCTGGGCGGAAAGTTTGGTTGCCTGTTCCGATGGCGTGACGGCGCAGCCGTGCAAGAGCAGCAACCCCGCCATCGCCAGTAAACCCGGCACGGCGCGCAGGTGACGCATATGACTGGACATGCAGGTGGCCCTCATGCACCGGTAGCCGTCATTCGCCTTGGAGGTATTCATCATGGCACTTTTTGTGTGACTTGCATCCTCCGTTTGTGCCGTGGCCGAACGCCCCCGATGCGATCATCGAGGGCGTTCATAGTCGATTGTTCTGGCGGAACATTTATGCGAATGTCCGGCCTGCCGCAGTAACGACAGGACGCAGCACCGTGACTGATGCCGTACAGCCCCTGGACGCAAGCAGCCTGGTGCACCGGCGCACCGCCATGCCCATGCTGATGGCCGTGACGGTATGTGTCGGCGTCGGCGCCGGGCTCAGCGGCATGTGCCTGGGCCTGTTGCTGCACTTCATCCAGCACTGGGCCTACGGCTACAGCATGCACCGGCTGCTCAGCATGCAGAGCTTCCTGCAAGGCGTCGCCGAATCAACGCCCGAGCGGCGCGTGATCGTGCTGTTGATCTGCGGCTGCATCGCCGGCCTTGGCTGGTGGGCCATGTACCGTTTCGCCCGGCCGCTGGTCAACGTGCCCACGGCGCTCAAGTCGGATGATCCGCGCACACCGATCTTCTCCACCATCGCCAATGCCTTGCTGCAGATCATCACCGTAGGCCTGGGTTCGCCGCTTGGACGCGAAGGCGCACCGCGGGAAGTGGGCGCCACGTTTGCCGGCTGGCTTTCGCATCGCATCGGACTCACGCCACAGGAAAGCCGCGTGATGGTGGCCTGCGGTGCCGGCGCGGGACTCGCGGCCGTTTACAACGTGCCGTTGAGCGGCACGCTGTTTACGCTGGAAGTGCTGCTCGGCACCTTTGCCAGCCCGGCCGCCATCCCTGCCCTGCTCACCTCGGTGATTGCCGCCACCGTGGCATGGGTCGGCCTGGGCAACGACGCGCAATACAGCGTGCCGGTCTTCGAGCTCAGCGACTCGCTGATGGCCTGGTCGATCATGATTGGCCCGATCTTTGGGTTTGCCGCCTATGGGTTTTCGCGACTGGAGCAGTCCGCGCGCCGCCACGCGCCGCACGATTGGCGACTGCTTCCTGGCTGTCTGGCGGCGTTTCTGATCATCGGACTGGTGGCGATTTTCTATCCCGAACTGCTTGGCAACGGCAAAGGCCCAATCCAGCTCGGCTTCAATGACGATGTCAGCCTGCAACTGGCCGCCACGCTGCTGGTGTTGAAGGTGTTGGTGCTGCTGCTCAGCTTGCGCGCAGGTGCGAACGGCGGGCTGCTGACGCCCGGCATGTCGATCGGCGCCATGCTGGCGATCGTAGCTGGTGGACTATGGAATCATGCCTTTCCCGGCGTGCCGCTGAGCGCGTATGCCGTCGTCGGCGCAGCGGCGTTTCTTGCCGCCTCCATGCGCATGCCGATCACGGCCATCGTGATGGCGTTGGAACTGACGCGCGTGAATCACGATTACCTGTTCCCGGTGGTTTTCGCGGTAGCTGGATCCAGTGCGGCGTTGCGCATCTGCATTCGGCGCTTTGACAGGGTGCACTTGCCGTCCATTACGCTGCATAAGGAATAGCGCAAAGCCGTCATTCCCGCATGCACGGGAATGACGGAGGCATCATGTACGGAAAAACGGCCCTAGGCTTTCGCCAGCTCATAAGGCCGGTATTTCGGCTCCCACACCAGCGACTTCAACCATCGATCGAGCGTCGCTTCATCGCAGGCTTCCGCAACGCCATCCGCCTGTGCCTGGATGGCGACAGCCTTCGCGACCGCCAGCGATACCGCGCGCAACTGATCGACCGGCGGCAGCAAACGTGCCTTGCGGTCGGTGACCGTGGGCGACATCGAGGCAACGACTTTGCCTGCCACCATGAACATGGCATCGGTAACGCGCTTTGCATTGGCCGCCAGCACGCCAAGACCCACACCGGGAAAGATGTAGGAATTGTTGGTCTGATCGACCGGAATCTGCTTGCCTTGCCATTGCACCGGCGGAAACGGACTGCCCGTGCCGATCAAGGCGCGCCCGCCGGTCCACTCCATGATCTGCTGTGGCACCGCTTCGCTGCGCGAGGTCGGATTGGAAAGCGGGAAAATCACCGGGTGCGCCACGCCCTCGGCCATGGCGCGCACCACTTGTTCACTGAAGGCACCCGTCTGGCCCGACACGCCGATCAATACGGTCGGCTTGGCATTGCGAACCACTTCCAGCAAGCCGATATGACCGGACTCGTCGACCAGCCAATCGGCCACCGCATCGTGCTTCTGCACAAACGGCATCTGCGCCGGTGTAATACCTTCCATGCCTTCCACCAGCAAGCCATTGCGATCGACCAGATAGAACGCCCTGCGAGCTTCTTCCTCGGTAAGCCCCGCATCCACCATCGCCCGCAACAACAACGACGAGATACCGCAACCGGCCGAGCCCGCACCCAGCACCGCGATGCGCTGTTCGGTCAGCTTGACGCCGGTGACATTGACCGCTGCCAGCAAAGTGCCCGCGGCAATCGCCGCCGTACCCTGGATGTCGTCATTGAAGGTGCACAGGCGATCGCGGTATTTGGCCAGCAGGCGGCCCGCGTTCGAGCCGGCAAAATCCTCCCACTGCAGCAACACATCGGGCCAACGCTCGATCACGGCACTGATAAATTCTTCGACAAACGCATCGTATTCGGAACCGACGACGCGCTCGTGCCGCCAGCCGATGTACAGCGGATTGGTCAAACGTTCGCGATTATTGGTGCCGACATCCAGCAGCACCGGCAGCGTCAGATCCGGATGAATACCGGCACAGCCCGTATACAGCGACAACTTGCCGATCGGAATGCCCATGCCGCCTGCACCCAGGTCACCCAGGCCGAGAATGCGTTCGCCGTCGCTGACCACAATCACGCGCACCGAATCGAAGCGCGGGTCGGCAAGAATTTCGCGAATGCGATCTTTGTTCGGATAACTGATGAACACACCGCGCGGCTTGCGGTAGATCTCGCTGAAGTGCTGGCAGCCCTCACCCACGGTAGGGGTGTAAACCAGCGGCAACAGTTCCTCGATATGCCGCACCAGCACTGCATAGAACAAGGTTTCGTTGGTGTCCTGCAGATCGCGCAGGAAGGCGTAGCGCTCAAAATCCGTGCTATAGGAACGCAGCACCCGCAGGCGGCGTTCGGCCTGCTCGTCAATGGTGGCGACATGCGGAGGTAGCATGCCATTCAAGCGGAAAATGTCACGCTCTTGCTGGCTGAAAGCCAGGCCTTTGTTCAACATCGGCTTGGTGACGAGATCGTAGCCGGTCAGGCGGACTTTGAGGGGTGTTTCCCAGTCGGATGCAACCACTTCAGACATGACGCAGATTCTCCTTAGAAGCCTCCCCATCCGCCCATTAGACACCTTTTTGCGTTACGGGTCTGTATCACATGCAGGAGAACACGCCGCAGACAAAACGACGATGGCTCGTCACACCGGTAACCACCAGCGTGACGAGCAAGCACACATTACCCAACCACCACTACTGCTGCGCAGCAGCCGCCGCAGCCGCCGCTTTCTTCGCCGCGGCCTTGGCATCGTCGGCCGCCTCATCCGCTTCCTGTTTCAATTGCTTCGCATAGGCCTTCGCCTCATCCGCCTGGCAAGTAATCTGGATGCTTACCTCGTCGCTCACTTGCGGCACATACATGCCCAGGCCAAAGTCGGAACGCTTCAGCGTGGTGGTCGCCTCGAAACCTACGGAAGGCAAGTTGCTACGAATATTTGTACCGACCTTGTTGATCGTGACGTCCAGCGTGACCGGCCGGGTGACGCCGCGCAGGGTAAGGTTGCCGGTGACCTTGAGCATGTTCGGCGCACTGCCTTTCTCCACCCTGGTGCTCTTGAAGGTCGCAGTCGGGTACTTGGCGATGTCGAAGAAATCGACCGAGTGAAGGTTATCGTCCAGATCCGGCACGCCACTGCTGAGGTTGGCCAGCTTGATCGTCGCCATCACGCTGGAGCGGGTCGGATCGGCCTGATCGAAATCCAGCGTGCCCTCGACCAGGGTGAACTGCGCGGTGGGATGGGAGAAACCAAGATGGTCCCAGCGAATCACCCCTTCGGTATGTTGCGACTCCAGGATATAGGTGGTGGCACAGAGCGGGGTGCAGGCGACAGCCAGGGCGGCGGCCAGAACGATACGGCGAATCATGCGGACAACTCCTGTGGGGTGAACACCAGTCACCTTGCGCAGGCGCCGCGAGAAAGTCCTGAAAAAGCCCCTGAAACACTCTGAAGATCTCTGAATGACTTCTTGTGGTTGCCGCTCAGCGGGCTTGATGCGAAGATCCATCAGCTGATCGTTTGCCGTATAAACAAAGGCTTATATGTCATCAGGTGTGGAGCAATCGGCCAAGGGAACGTTGCGCATCGGTGACTGGATCGTCAGCCCGATGGCAGGCCATATGACCCGCGGCGATGAAACCGTGCGGCTGGAAGCGCGCACCATGCGGCTTTTACTATGCCTGGCCGAGAACGCCGGCCAGGTCGTCAGCATCGATGATCTGCTCAACCAGGTATGGCAAGGCGTCGTGGTGACGCCAGACTCCGTCTACCAGGCGGTGACTTCCCTGCGACGGCTGCTGGGCGATGACCCGAAGCAACCGGTTTATATCGCCACCGTGCCGCGACGCGGCTATCGAATGGTGGCCAAGGTCAGTCACGGCGACGAACACGCCCTGCCCGTGATCGCACAGACCGCGGCGAACGAAGCCTTCCATCCGCCAGGCCAGGCCATTAAGCCGCGCTCCGGCTCACGCCGCCTGTATACAAAACTGCTGGCCATCGTCTGCCTGCTGATCGCTGCCTGCACGGCGTTCTATTTCTTGACCAAGCAGCGCCCGCTACAGCAAACCGCAGCGGCCGCTGTCACGCCAGATCCCAAATCCATCGCCGTCATACCCTTCCTCGATCTCACCGATACGATGAACGAAGAGCCGTTCGCGGACGGCATGACCGAAGAACTGATCGACAGACTGAGCCAATCGAAGGAACTGCACGTCGCATCACCCACGTCGTCGTTTTATTTCAAGGGCAAGCAAGTCACCGTGGCCGACATCAGCAAAGCCCTCAACGTGGCTTATGTACTGGACGGCAGCGTGCGCAAATCGGGCAACACCTTGCGTGTGGCAGCGAGGCTGGTGCGTGCCGACGATGGCTTTGTGGTGTGGTCGCAGACTTATGATCGATCCTGGGACGACAAGTTGATGATTCAGGACGATATCGCCAGCGAAGTTGCCAAGGCGTTGAAGGGGTCGATTCGTTGAAGTGGAGTTCGGGCGCTACTGTGTGAGTGTCGTATGCAGATCGAAGCTTCATTTCGCGACCTGAAATCACACTGTTATGGACAGGGCTTCGAAGACAGTCTCACGCGCATAGGGTCACGCCTGGAAGTCCTTCTATTGGTCAACGCGCTGGCTGCTTTCTCGTGCTCGATAGCGGGAATGAGTTGCGAAGCAAAGGGCATCACACATTGGTTGTCGCCCATATTGACCGCGCGCAGGCTTTACTCAATCCTGCGCGTAGGTCGTGAAGCGTTGGTCAGAAGCTGGCCGTTTGAGCCTCTTCCGCTTTCGCTTCAGCGATTACGATTTCCATCATCACGTGTGCTCGATCACATGACGGTGATGACATGAAAACGTGGGGAACCTCAGACTCTGACCCGGGTTTGGCCCCGATTTGCCGATTTCCCACTAAAAAAACTTTGAGAGAACGTAACCCCAGGCAGCCGCGGCGAAAAGCCCAGCCGCCGCAAACGCGTAGGCAGGCCAAACTTCATGACCGCCGGCTTCTTGCGCCCGCCACATGCAAATATAGAAAACTCCCAGTGCCACTACAGAGGCCACGCTTACAGCCCAGGCCAATGGTCCTGGTGATTTGCAAACTTCTGAAGTTAAGTACGAGCCGTTAATGGCGCTCACTCCCTTCAGGCTGCGAACATTGGAAGCCTTTACTAAGAACGCCCCAACGACCAATAGCAAAAGGCCTACGGAACGAACCGGAAAATCATTGAAATAAATGACGTTGGCGCCTGAGAAGCCAAGAGCGTCGGATTCGGCGACTGGCCAGGATCCCAATTTGGCGCTTTAGCCACCATGTCCGGCGTAATCAAATATTCGTAGCTATTACCATCGTAATACGCGTAAAACGGCACGGCTTTAACTGACTCGTATGCAAAGCAAGTGCTTGAAACAGCGATCATCATGATCAGAATGTACTTACACCACATAGAGATCACTCCTATGAAGACAGGTGCAGCCTGAGCGAGTCCCGCTCACTCCTGGCGCCCCCAATTTCATTCATGTGTGGCCCGATTTCCCCGTAATTTCCCTTATTCGGGCGACCGTTTTCATAAAGAATTGATCAAGACGAAAAGAGATGCCGCGACAGCAACGCCGGACATAGCAATTGCGGTCCAATAAAGTACAGGCTGCTCAGATCGCTTAAATCCACCGGGGACAAAATTACTGGCACGGCCCGTCCTCAAACCATTTACCACATTAAATAGGCCAACCACAGCCACAGCTGAAAACAACAAATCTTGCTCTAGCACATTAATTGACACCGCATGCCGCCTCCATCTCTAAAATCCCATCTGTAGATTGATCAAGTAAGCCCCCAACGGCCTTAATGCTGGACTCACCCACGCCGCTAGAAGCCCCCAAACCCGCGGCAACTTTATTGATTTGACCAAGAATGTAGCTAGTACCAAGCGCTTTTGCCGCACCCAGAGCGCCCCCGCCAGCGTACCCCGTTAGCGTACTGCCTATCGTTGACACAGTTCCGCCAACCTCGATCAATCCGGCGCCCCCTCTGCGCCTGCTACTTCAACAGGTCCCGCCTCCGGAGCGAAGAACGCGCCGATCCCGGATGCAGTGACCAATCCAATTCCGGTCCACGTCGCTGTGCTCCCGGCCGCAGAAAGTTGCTGCCCCAGCGATGCCACCAAGGCGCGAGCGGCAGTGCATTTTTGCTGGTCATTGCCACATTCGCCACCCCATCGCTCCGCCGTAGAAACGGCACACTGTTCCTCACGCAGTGTGCCGGGAAGCGATCCTACGGCACGTGCGTGTTATCCATCCGTCTCCGTTCTAAGCGTGCCGACGTACTGACGCAGGTAGTACAGCGCGGCATGTAGCCCACTGGCTTGTGCGGGGGTTAGTGGCCAGGGGCTGACGTTGTTGCGCCGGGCTCGGGGAAAAGCACGCTGGTAGGCGTCGCTGTACGCGAGCAGGTCCTGAATCACTTGACCGGCCAGCGCGGTGCCGGCGAGTCGCATGGTGTCGGTCAGCTTTTTTTCCTGCGCAAGGCTCAGGGGATAAAGCTGATAGTCGGCGAAGGGGACGGATTGGGATTGGGGTTCGGTACGAACCGGTGGGCAAGCAGGTGCCGTATGATCTGTGGAGACCATTTCAACTCCTCGTAAGTTGGATTGGTTTAGCGGGTCGTGGGAGCTGGTAACTCTCACGATCCGCGCCTTCCATACATTGCTGCATGGGTCATCGGCGCTGGGCTGGTTCGCGTTGACGCTGATGACGGGGTCTAATGTATCGAAACGAAGCATTGAAAAATGTAGGGGTTTTCCGTTGATTGGTGTGCGTGGATGGGGACTCGCTTTTTTCCGTAAAGCCGATTCACCGCGTAAGACACTGACGCATCCATAACACGCTTCGTTGTTGAATGTGCGCACCGGAACTAAGGAGGGTGCTCATGAAGACACGAATCGGTGGAGTCGCAACGGCCTGCGCAGCAGCCCTGACCCTCAGCCTCGCTTGCGGGGTCATCCATGCACAGAATCTGGGCAATATCGGCAGCTCATTGGGCGGCAATGGCGTTGGCAACATGCTGCCTGGTGGCGGTGCTTCCGGCAGCATGGGTAACGTGGCAGGTATTCTGCAGTATTGCGTGAAGAACAATTATCTGGGCGGTGATTCGGGTGCGTCGGGTATTGCGGGCAAGTTGCTTGGCAAGACCCAGGGTGGTTCGAGTAACTCTGACTACTTGAGTGGCGCGAAGGGGGTTCTGCATGGCAAGAATGGGCAGAGCACGGATCTGAATAGTGTGGGCGGTGGGAATAGTGATTTGAAGTCGAAGCTCACGACGAAGGCGTGTGGGGTGGTGCTTAATCAGGGTAAGTCGATGGTGGGTGGTGGGTCGTCTACTGGCAAGCTGGGATCGTTGATGGGGCATTGAGGCTGCGGCGAAATTTGTGGCGCGTCAATGTCGTTGACGATGCGCAACTCGACGCATATTGCTGTTTGCGTTGATGGGTTGATGTTCTAGAGCGTTAAGAGCTTTCGGTCCTGAAAGGACTGAGTCACTTTCTCTTGCTTGCCCAAGAGAACGTAACCAAAGAGAAAGGCACCCCCCGAGGGCGCGCTTGCCGGACATCCATGCCCGGCAAGTCCGTGAAGGGGTTACGGGGTTTTTCGACAGGGCTTCCTGCCCTGACGAAAAACAAGCCGGCATCCATGCCGGCTTCCCTGCGGGCTTTTCCTCCACCCCTTCACCGCGCCCCAGGGGCCCCATGAAAAGCGGCGCGCAGCGCCGGTAGAAGAGGACGGCATCGCGTACCGTGACCCTTTCGCTGCGAGGGCATGCTCTGCTCCCTCTACCCTCCGGGGCACGCGGGGAGAGCACATGGATGTGCTCGGCTTTGAGGAGCGAGGAGAGGGTTGGGGTGAGTGGCTGGGCTTGCCATAAACGTCGTCGTTACGACACGTCTTCGCTTTGATGTGTTGAGGCTACGTAAGCTACTGCTTCGCAAGAGTGGCCCCTCACCTCAATCCTCTCCCTGGAGGGGAGAGGAAGAATTGCAGCGGAGTGAGGGGCAATCTTGCAGCGATGTTGATGCGTAGCGTGAGTATTTAGAGAAACATCGCGTTGTAGCCATGATGTTTGGGGCAAGCGCGGCCCCTCACCCCGGCCCTCTCCTCGCTCCTCAAAGCCGAGCACATCCATGTGCTCTCCCCGCGTGCCCCGAAGGGGAGAGGGGGAAAAGCAATGCTTTGGCGTGATGCGCCATGTGTTCGCCGATAAAGCTCGCCACGAAGTAGTAGCTGTGGTCGTACCCGGGCTGCATGCGTAGCGTGATGGGATAAGCGGCTGCATCGGCGGCCGCTTTGAACAACTCGGGTCGCAGTTGGGTGTGCAGGAATTCGTCGGCGTCGCCCTGGTCGATCAAAAGCGGCAATTTCTGGGTTGCGGTCTTCACCAGTTCGGTGGCGTCGTAGGCTTTCCATGTTTCGCGGTCGTTGCCCAGATAGGCCGAGAAGGCTTTTTCACCCCACGGCACCTGACTGGGCGCGACGATCGGCGAAAACGCCGACACGCTGCGATAACGTCCCGGATTTTTCAAGGCGATGGTCAAGGCGCCGTGGCCACCCATGGAGTGGCCGCTGATGGCGCGTGCATCGGTGACCGGAAAATGTTCTTCAATCCACGCCGGCAGTTCGCTGACGATGTAGTCGTACATGCGGTAATGACGCGACCACGGCGCCATGGTGGCGTTGAGGTAGAAGCCGGCGCCTTTGCCCATGTCGTAGCTGTCGGCGTCGGCGACGTCTTCGCCGCGCGGGCTGGTATCAGGCACGACCAGCGCCACGCCGTGTTCGGCGGCGTAACGCTGCGCACCGGATTTGGTGATGAAGTTCTGCTCGGTGCAGGTGAGGCCGGAGAGCCAGTACAGCACGGGCACGGCTTTGCTCGCGGCCTGCGGTGGCAGGTAAACCGCGAACTGCACGTTGCTATCCAGCACCGATGAGCGATGCCGATAGACGTCCTGCCAGCCGCCGAAGCAGGCGCGATGTTCAATGCGTTCCAGTGACATGATCGCTGTGCGCTTAGAAATGAATGACCGTGCGAATGGACTTGCCTTCGTGCATCAGGTCGAAGGCTTCGTTGATGCGATCCAGCGGCATGGTGTGGGTGATGAACGGATCGAGGCGGATTTCGCCACGCATGGCCTGCTGCACCATGCCCGGCAATTGGCTGCGACCCTTGACGCCACCGAACGCGCTGCCACGCCACACGCGACCGGTGACGAGCTGGAATGGACGCGTGCGGATTTCCTTGCCGGCGCCTGCCACGCCGATGATGATGCTTTCGCCCCAACCCTTGTGGCAGCACTCCAGCGCGGCGCGCATCACATCGACATTGCCGATGCATTCGAAGCTGTAATCGACGCCACCGTCGGTCATGGCCACGATCACGTCCTGGATCGGCTTGTTGTAATCCTTGGGATTGACGACATCGGTTGCGCCCAGTTCGCGCGCGAGTTCGAACTTGGCCGGATTGGTGTCGATGGCGAGAATGCGCCCGGCCTTGGCCTGCACCGCGCCCTGGATCACCGCCAGGCCAATGCCGCCCAGGCCGAACACCGCCACCGTTGCGCCCGGTTCGACCTTGGCGGTGTTGTGCACCGCGCCGATGCCGGTGGTGACGCCGCAGCCAAGCAGGCACACCTTTTCCAGCGGTGCGTGTTTATCGATCTTGGCCAGGGAAATCTCCGGCACCACGGTGTACTCGCTGAAGGTGCTGGTGCCCATGTAGTGATAGATCGGCTTGCCCTGATAGGAGAAGCGCGTGGTGCCATCCGGCATCAGCCCCTTGCCTTGGGTGGCGCGTACCGCCTGGCACAGGTTGGTCTTGCCGGACAGGCAGAATTTGCACTTGCCGCATTCAGCGGTGTAAAGCGGAATGACGTGATCGCCAGGCTTGAGCGTGGTGACGCCCTCGCCCACTTCCACCACGATGCCGCCGCCTTCATGGCCCAGCACGGCCGGGAAAATGCCTTCCGGGTCGTCGCCCGACAGTGTGAAGGCGTCGGTATGGCACACGCCGGTATGCGTGATCTTCACCAGAACCTCGCCCGCCTGGGGCGGCGCCACGTCGATTTCGACGATTTCCAGGGGCTTGCCCGGGGCGAAGGCAACGGCGGCACGTGATTTCATGGCGGAACTCCTAAAGCGGTCGAGCTGAAAAGCAAAGATTAACAAGAATGAACAAATATGGCCCGGAAATGGCTATATGGCGCGGCGCGAAAGTGGCTATTTCGCTGCGCAAGCAAGCGGCGTAGCGTGTCATCAGCGGCTATCACGGGGGTGAGCCATGACAATGCGCGCAACGATCGGCCTGCTGGGTGTACTTGCGATGGCGTGGTTTGTGACAAGCCCGGCCACCGCGCATGCGTACGCCGACGGCACATTGACGCCGTCCAGCCATCGCGACGGCCAGCAGGATTTCGATTTTGAAATCGGCAGCTGGAAAACCCAGGTCAAGCGGCTGGTGCATCCACTCAGCGGTTCGCATGCCTGGGCGACTTACGAGGGCACTTCGGTCGTACGCAAAATCTGGGATGGCCGCGCGAATCTGGTGGAACTGGAAGCGGATGGTCCCAGCGGTCACCTGGAATTGCTCTCGCTACGCTTGTACAACCCGGATGCGCATCAATGGAGCCTCAATGTCGCCAGCAGCAAGGGTGGTGCGCTGGGTGTACCGACCGTCGGCGGATTCAGCAACGGCCGTGGCGAATTTGTGGATCAGGAAATCTTCAACGGACGCGCGATTCTGGTGCGTTTCGTGATTTCGGATATCAAACCCGATTCCTGTCACTTCGAACAGGCGTTTTCCGCGGATGGCGGCAAAACCTGGGAAGTGAACTGGATTGCGACGGATACACGCATGACATCAAGTTGAAAACGACCCTGGGGCTGCACTGACGAGTCAAGCCGATGCCCGCACGCTACGCTGCCATGATTGCTGGATGCGCGTTATGGTTGATGTCAGCCGCGGCAAGCCATGCCCAAAGCGCGGCCGATTGGCAGGCGCAGCAGGATGCTGCCGGTACCAAGGCTGACAAGATCCTGCTTGAAGCCAGTGCGCAAAAAGGCGTGCTGGCGCAATTCATGGTGCTGCGCCAGGCCTATGACAGCGATCACTCGGACGCGTTTCGGTTGATCTTCGGCCAGTACATCAGTTGGTACCTGAGTTTTCTTGGTGATTATCCCGATGCGGTGAGATCCTTCTGCATCACGCAGCCACTGCAGCCGGGCGACAATCCGTCGCCGCTTACGCCAGGCAGCGGCTACTCGGCACGCCCTGCCCTGGATGCGATACCGGAGCTGGCGAAAAACGATCGCATCGTGCTGTTCAACGAGGCGCACAACGTGGCGCTTACCCGCAGCCTGACCGTGCAACTGCTCAGCCGATTGCGTCAGCAGGGCTTTGATTACTTCGCCGCGGAGACGCTCTCGCAAACCGATACCGGCTTGCAGACGCGTGGCTATCCCACCGACAACAGCGGCTTCTATACCGAAGAACCGATCTATGCGGACATGGTGCGCACCGCGCTGAAACTCGGCTTCAAGGTGGTTGCCTACGAAGCCACCAGCGCAACGGTGAACAGCGATCAGCGTGAAACCGAACAGGCAAAGAATCTTTACCACCAGGTGTTCGAAAAAGATCCCAATGCACGGCTGGTGGTCGATGCCGGTTATGACCACATCATCGAATCCGGCTCCTACCTCGGCGGCTCATCCATGGCCGAGCATCTGTACAAGCTCACGCACCTGCCGATGCTGGCGGTGGAACAGACCATGCTGTATCCGCGTCCGTCGGATGATGGCAATCACCCCTATTACACGGCGGTGATGAACAGCTTGCACCCCGATGCACCGGTGGTGTTTGTCAATGCGCAAGGCAAGCCCTGGACGTTACGCGCAGGCTATGACGTGAGCGTGTTCTTTCCGCCGGAAAAAATCGAAGGTGGACGCCCTACCTGGCTGAACCTGGGTGGCCTGCGCGTGCCGCGTCGCGTCAGCGCCAAGTATTGCGATGACAATTATCCCTGCCTGATCGAAGCACGTTACAACGGCGAAGGGCCGGACGCCATTCCGGCCGATCGCCTGATGCTGGAGCTGGTCATGATGACGGATAACTCGTCCCACATACCGGTGTACAACAGCAATCAAGGGGTACCGACCGGAAATCTGTATCTTCGTCCCGGTAAATATCAGCTGAGTTTCAGTGATCGCTACGGAAGGACTTTGCATAGGGAAGAGATAAGCGTAACGGCTCCGTCGCCGTAATGCGCCAACGCCATACGCGTGTATCTAGCCCTGAAAGATCAGGAACAGATAGGCCAGGAACAGCACCAGGTGCACGCCACCTTGCAGAACGTTGGTGCGCCCGCTGGAAAAGGTCACCGTGCACAGCACCAGGGTCAGCACGAACAGCAACAGATCGGTGTGGTCCAGGCCAAGCCTGATCGGGTGCCGGGTCAGCTCGCTGACCACGATGATCGCCGGTATGGTCAGGCCAATGGTCGACAGCACCGAGCCAAGAAAGATATTCATCGAGCGCTGCAGGTTGTTGTTGCCTGCGGCACGCACCGCGCCGATGATTTCCGGCGTTGCCACCAGCACCGCCATCGCCAACCCGGCCAACGCGGCTGGCTCGCCCATGGTTTCCACCACATAATCGACCGGCGGCGCCAGTTTTTGGGCCAGATAAACCACCAGCGCCATATACACGGCAAGCAGTGCCGCATGGACCGTCAGCGATGATCCGGATGCCGGCACGCACGCGCCGTCTACTTCGGCCACACTGCTCTGAACTGTGAAATAGGCGCGATGCCGGCTGGTCTGCAAACCCAGAAAGGCCAGATACAAAATCAGTGAAACAATGGCCACGAACGCCTTCTGCGGTATCGACATCATCGGCGGACCGGATGTCGTGCGAATGACGAAGTTGGGCAGCACCAGGCACAACACGCCCAAAGGAATGATCACGCCGAGATAGGTGTTGGCGCCCTGCAG
This sequence comes from Dyella flava, assembly GCF_016904955.1. Lineage (GTDB taxonomy): Bacteria > Pseudomonadota > Gammaproteobacteria > Xanthomonadales > Rhodanobacteraceae > Dyella_B > Dyella_B flava. The sequence goes on from NZ_JADIKE010000031.1 coordinate 86,539, forward strand.
GTTGTAATACTGCTCGCGGTAACGCCAGCCGCCGAGCAGCAGTGAGAGCCCGACCATGCCGTTGAGCACGATCATGGTGACGGCAAACAAGGTATCGCGCGCCAGGGTTGGATTGTTGGCCCCGTGCAGCATGATCGCGGTGATGCTCACCACTTCGATGGAGGTGATGCACAAGGTGAGAATCAGCGTGCCATAGGGTTCGCCCAATCTTTCGGCCAAGTGCTCGGCGTGACGCACCACGGCCAGGGCGGATCCAAGCACCACGGCGAACAACCAGAAGAAAACCAGCCCGAGGCGGTACACGCTGGACAAACCACTGAACAGCGAATCGCCAAACAGATAGAACGCCAAGGTGGTCAATACGCTGAGCGCAAGAAAGCGTTCGCGGCGTATCAAGGCAGGCACGCCCATCGTCGGCATGGCAGTCCCCCATAAGGAAAGCCGTCGCTACAGGAAATACAGACCCCAGCGTGTTGCGGGAGAGAGGTTAACAGGGGATCGGCCGGCGTCAAAACAGCAGCAGCCGTCTTTATCGCGGTCAATTTGAAAATGGTGCTAGTGTCGGCCGCTGATCCGCCCCATCCCCGATCCATGCGAAAAATCCTTGCTCTGAGTTCGTTTGTATTGGCCATGTTTGCCGGTAGCGCCGCCTTGCACGCCGCGGACGCAGCCCCTGCTTCCAATGACGGTACGGCCGCGAAACAGGGATCGATCGTTGTACTGATTACGATTGACGGCTTTCCCGCCCGCGCGCTGAAAGACCCGCGCCTGCCGATGCCCACCTTGCGCAAGCTCCAGGCGGAAGGCGCTTATGCGGAGGCCATGCAGCCGATCAATCCCTCAGTCACCTGGCCCAACCACACCACCTTGATTACCGGCGTGAATGCGGCCGAACACCACGTGCTGGCCAACGGCCTGATTACCTTTTCCGCCGATGGCAGCGCGATCCAGGTCAAGCCGTGGGTGCCCAGGGACCAACTGGTACACGCGCGCACGCTGTATGACGCGCTTGCCGAGCACGGCATGAGCACCGGCCAGGTGGATTGGGTTGCGATTTACGGTGCAGAGCATGTGCGCTGGTCGTTTGCGGAACTTCCCCGCATGGATAGCCCGATCACGCAGGATCTGATCGCACAGGGTCTGGTCACGCAGGAACAGATTGCCGACTTCAACGACAGCAGCCCGGCCTGGCGCGACCAGATCTGGACGGATGCGGCGATCGACATTCTTACCCGACACACACCCAATCTGCTGTTGTTCCACTTGTTGCAGACCGACACGCTGCAACACGAGTACGGCGCGCTATCGCCCCCTGCTTACGCGGCCTTCGCCGAGGCGGATGGCTGCATCGCACGCCTGATCGACGCCGCGCGCGCCGCCGGTGTGCTGGACCGTATTACCTTCGTGATCGCTTCGGATCATGGCTTCACCGATTACACGCATTCCATTCGGCCGAATGTGGCACTCGCGCAACTTGGCCTGTTGACGAAGCAGAGCGGAAGTTATCGTGGTGATGTGTGGATTCTGCCGGAGGGCGGTGAGGCATCGTTGTTTATTCACGATCCCGCCAAACGCGCCACGCTGGTGCCCAAGCTCAAAAACTATTTCGAGACCCAGCCGGGCATTGCTGCGGTCTATACGGCAGAGCAAGCCGGCAAGCTAGGTATTCCCGCGCCAGCCAGCACGGATCAGGCGCCGGATCTGTATCTGCTCGCCAAACCCGGTTACGCGTTTCAAGGCGGTACCGAGCCGCCGCTGGTGGTGGACGTCATGCCAGCCAAGGGCGCACACGGTTATCTGAACACCGATCCGGACATGCAGGCGCTGTTTATTGCCTCGGGCGCGCATATCCGCAAGGGCGTCGATCTGGGTTCGATCACCAATCTGCGCGTTGCCCCCACGATCGCCAAACTGCTCGGCGTTGCGTTGCCCGCAGCGCAGCAACCGCCGCTCAGCGCGGCATTGCAGCCATGAGACCTGTGCTACAGATTTGCTTCTGGAAGCCGAACACATTAAACATGCGCACAGGGCTCCCCCCGATTCCCGCATTTGGCCATTTTCGCGGCCCATGACAGTTTGAAGTTTATGCAGATAAAAACATTCGTCACCCGCCCCGCTGCCATCGCAGCACTGTCCATTTCGGTGGGGTTGATGGGGTTCACCAACCCCGCTTGGGCCACCGACATTCCGGCGCCAAAGGGCTGGGTGCTGCAATGGGGCGACAACTTCGCCGGCGCGGCGGGCTCGCCGCCTTCTTCGGCCAACTGGCGCATCGACACCGGCCATTCGTATCCGAATGGCCCTGCCAACTGGGGAACCTCCGAGATCGAGCGCTACACCACCGATCCGGCCAATATTCATCTGGATGGCAAGGGGCATTTGCTGATCACGCCGCAACGCGATGCGAGCGGCGAGTGGACCTCCGGGCGCGCCGAGACCGTTCGCGATGATTTCACCGTTGCCGAAGGCGGCATGCTGCGCCTGGAAGCACGCATCCAGATGCCCGATATCACGGGGGAAAAAGCACTGGGCTATTGGCCCGCGTTCTGGGCCCTGGGTGCCAACTACCGCACGACCAGGGCGTGGCCGGCGTCCGGCGAGCTCGACATCATGGAGAGCGTCAACGGACTGGATTCGGTGTGGGGCATCTTGCACTGCGGTATCAACCCAGGCGGCCCGTGCGGCGAACCGATGGGCATCGGCAGCCGCCTGCCCTGCCCGCATGAAGCATGCACGGCCGGGCCGCATACGTTCACCTTCGAGTGGAATCGCAGCGTGACGCCGGAACAGTTGCGCTGGTACGTCGATGGGCAGCTGATCAACCAGGTGGCGGAAAACCAGATGGCCGCGGAGACCTGGAACCAACTGACCCAGCAGCGCGGTTACTTCCTGTTGCTGGATGTCGCGATGGGCGGTGGCTTCTCATTCGTGATGGCTGGCTGGAAACCCACGCCCACGCCGGAGACCGAACCAGGCCATTCGATGGTGGTGGACTACGTGGCGGTGTGGACGCGTCCGGGCAACGGACAAAAAGTGCCGGCAAAGCCGGAAATGGCGGCGGATGCGGCGAAATCGCAGAAGGTGTCGGCGGTGGCAGCTCCCCGCTGAGTTGCATCCATTTGCGCAGCGATCTGCATGCTGCTGGCGGCGGCGCTTTCAGCTGTTCCGTAGACTGGATGGCTTGGCGGACGCATCGTACGGATGCGCCCGCTGCAGGAAACCGCTAACTATTTTTCAGGCCAAGGCCGGCAACGCTGCGCGCTTACGCCAGAACACCATGCCCACCACGATCCCGGCCAACGCCAGCATGAAACCGAATTCGTCGATGGCGTAAGGCGTGATGTGGCCACGGGCGCCGGTGATCGGCGTCAGCCATACCTGGATGAGCACGTTGTGGCTGCCATGCAGAATCGCCGCCGGCCACACGCTGCCTGAGCGCAGTCGCAGCCAGGCGAAGACGAAACTTATGCCGAGCACCATCAGCGCGAAGCACGGCATGCCAAACCACCACGGCGTGCCGGCGTTGTAGTCGGCAAACAGCAACACCGGCAGATGCCAGCTGGTCCAGATCACTCCGGTAAACAATGTGCCGCGCGTGAAACCCCAGGCACGTGTCACTTCCGGCGTGAGGAAGCCGCGCCAGCCGATTTCCTCACCCAGGCCCGTGCTCACGCCGCCGGCCAGGCCAAACACGCCGAACAACAGCAATGAACCGGCTTCGATCAGCCACGCCGGCGCATTCGGCCAGCCGAGGCTCTTGCCCATCTCCGCCAGGAAGGCGGGATTGCCGAAACTACCCAGGCCGCTGACCCACACGATGATGTATGCGCAGCCCGCATACGCAAACGGCAAAAGCCAGGCCATCAGGATCCAGCGCGAGTGTGGCCAGTTGAAGCCCAGCTCGGTGTATGACTTGCCGCTCAGCCGGCAGGTCAACAAGGCGGCCATGGCGGGCGACCACATCAGTCCAGTGACGTACATGCCCCTGGCGCCGGCCACATGGCCACAACCGATGATCAATGCGTAGAACACCGAACTGAACAACAACACCAGCAGCAAATAAAGGCCAATCCTCGATTGCGGCTTGTCGATCGCCATGATGATGATTCCCTCTGATTTGTTATTAACTTTAACTGTGCCTGCCAGTGTTTATTGATGATGGTGAATGCGTGTGTGCGTGGCACGGCACTAATGAGAGATCCGCAGCGTTGGTGCTTTTCTCTCCCCCTCCGGGCGACGCAAAGCTAGTCCCTGTGGGAGAGAGGATCGAGGGAGGGGTCAACCTCGCGACGAAGTTGGTTCTCAGCGTGAACACCGTGGAACAACATCACGCCCGTGGCCATGACTTTCGAGGCAAGCGCGGCCCCTCACCCCAGCCCTCTCCTCGCTCCTCAAAGCCGAGCACATCCATGTGCTCTCCCCGCGTGCCCCATAGGGGAGAGGGAGCCTAACGCAAAGCCTCCCCAGCGCTTACTTGCGCGGCGCGATGATCTCGTCCAGATAATCGGGCGTGCCATCGACACGCACCAGATGCGGGTATTGCAGACCATCGTGGTAATCCACCGACACGGTGCGGTAACCGCCCTGGTACTTCAGCAGCAGGTGGATCGGCGCGGTGCTGTTCTTGGCTTCGGCAATGGCGTTCTTCAGCACATCGGTCGAATAGTCCTGACCGTTCACTGCCACCACGGTGGCGCCGGTGCTGACACCGGCCTTGAACGCCGGTCCATCCCAGCGCACGTCGTTGATCTGTCCCTTGTCGCCCATCGTCATGCCGATCGACCAGGCGAAGTTATACAAATGGCGGGGCGACTGCGGACGGCTGTTGTATTCCTTCTCGTATTCGCTTTCCTTGTCGGTATAGACCAGCTTCCAGCCGGTTCCTGCAATGCCGTCTTCCAGCGGCGGATTGAGTGCGTCGACATGCGCATGCAGGAAGCCGGCCCAATCGTAGGGAGCTACGCTAGTGAGCGCGGCCACCACGTCGTCAAAGGTGTAGGTCTTGGTGACATAGCTGCCGTTGTCGACGCCGAAGAACGTACGTGCGAAATCATCCAGCGATTTGTGATCGTGAGTGAGTGCGCGCAGCTTGGCGTCCACTTCCAGCCACATCATCTGGCCGGCGCTGTAGTACTCCTCGCTCATCTGCCAGCTGCGGTACGGCAGGCTGGAACGGCGGGCGGCGGTGGCGTCGTTGGTGGTGTCTTCGATCGTCCGCCACTGGAAACCTTCGCGGTTACGATCGTAGTTGGCGGCTTCCATCGCCAGGGCATCGCGGAATTGCTGTGGCGTCCACATGCCGGCGCGTGCGGTCAGCACGTAACCCCAGTACTGCGTCTGCCCTTCATAGACCCACAGCAGCGAATCGCCCATCGGTACATTGAAGTTGGGCGTCCACAAATCGGCCGGGCGACGGAATTTGCCGTTCCACGAATGGGTGTATTCATGCGGCAGCAGGTCGCGGTCCGGCGCGGCTTCGTTCCAGGCGGTGAAATAATCGGCGCCCAGTCCGTTCTCGCTGGACTGATGGTGCTCGGTGCCATTGCCGCCCAGCTGATCGGAGAGCGAGAACAGGAAGTCGTAGTGGTCGTAGTGATGCGAGCCGAACAGCTTCACCGCCTGGGTGACCAGGTTGCGGTGCACCTGCAATTGCTCAGGTGTCATCTCCAGGTACTTCGGCGCGTCGGCGACGATGTCCAGATGCACCGGCACGTCACCACCCGGATTGAGATCGACACGCTTGAAGAACTCGCCTGCGTAAACCGGCGAATCGACCAGGTTGTTGAGCGTGACCGGCTTGAAGGTGGTGGTGTCGCCCGACTGCGAAGCCGTCTCCAGCGCGGTACCAAACTGCCAGCCCTGCGGCAACGTCATGCTGGGCGCGAAGGTGATGCCGCGCGAAAAATAACCGGCCGGATAGAGCGTCACCTTGCTCCACTCCATGTCCATCATGCGATCGGTCATCTCGAACCCTTCGCTGTCCGTGCGGCCGGACATGTACTGGAAGGACACGTCGATGCTGGAAACGCCGGCGGGCACGTCGAGATGGAACGCGTAGACGTTGTACTCGTCGCGCTTCCACATCAGCGGCTTGCCATCGGCGCTGACCTTAAGGCCGGCAAGCATGGAAATCGGGCCGGTCGGCGAGTGATCGCCGGGAATCCATTGCGGATACAGCAAGGTCAGCGGGCCGGCTTTCACCGGAATCGTTTCATGCACGCGAAAAATACCTTGTGCGGTGTCGTTGGCATCGACATGCAGCGACACGGTGCCAAGGTAGGGCGTGTCCTGCGGCGGCGGCACATCGTCCGTGTGCGACTGCTGCGCGGCGCCGGCAGTGCCGGCCGCGAGCGCCAGCGCGACGGCCAGGGCAAGGCGCGAAAACGTGCGATGCGCGGGAACCGCCAAAGCAGCGGAAAGGACACGGGACATGAGCAACTCCAACAAGCGGGTGAATGACAGTGCAACTTAGCACTACGGTTGTTTGACGGGGACGGTGAGTTTTATGGGGCCTGGGGGTGCTGCATCACCAGATCTTTACGCGATCATCCGGCGCCAGGTATAGCTTCTCGCCCGGCTTCACGTTGAACGCGTCGTACCAGCCATCGATATTGCGCACGGCTTGCGCGCGGATCATGTCGGGCGCATGGACGTCGGTAGCGAGCCGCTCACGCAATTCGGCATCGCGGATCTTGGCGCGCCAGCTCTGGGCGTAAGCGATAAAGAAGCGTTGATCGCCGGTCAGGCCATCGATCACCGGTGCGGGCTTGCCGTGCAGTGATTTGTGATAGGCGGCGTAGGCCACCGCGAGGCCCGCCACGTCGGCGATGTTTTCGCCCAGCGTCTGCTGGCCGTTGACGTAGAGACCCGGCAAGGCCTGGTAGCGGTTGTATTGCTCGACCAGTTTCTGCGTATCGGCCTTGAAGTGCGCGGCGTCCTGCGGCGTCCACCAGTTTTCGAGCTTGCCTTGCGCATTGAAGTCAGCGCCGGTGTTATCGAAGCTGTGGCTGATTTCGTGGCCGATGGTGGCGCCGGTGGCACCGTAGTTGGCGGCATCGTCGGCCTTGGGGTCGTAGAAAGGCGGTTGCAGCACCGCCGCCGGGAAGTTCAAGGCGTTCTGCAATGGCAGGTTGACGGCATCGACGGTTTGCGGCGTCATCCACCACTCGCCGTGATCGACCGGCTTGTTGAGCTTGGCCAGCGCGTATTGATACTGCACATTCACCGCACGCTGGTGATTGCCCAAAGCATCATCGGGACGGATCACCAGTGCGCTGTAGCTGCGCCAGGTATCCGGATAACCCACGCCAACGCGCAAGGTGGCGATCTTCTCCTTGGCCTTCGCGCGCGTCGCGGGCGTCATCCAGGCCAAGGTGTCGATGCGTTCGTTGAAGGTGGCGAGCAGGTTCTTCACCATCGCCTGTACCTTGACCTTGGATGACGGCGGGAAGTAATGCTTCACGTAGACCTGCCCGACGGCATCGCCCAGGTCGGTGCTGGTGGCATCCACGCCGCGCTTCCAGCGATCCGGCTGCTGTGGCGTGCCTTCCAGCGTGGTCCCATAGAAATCGAAATGCAGATTCGCGTAGGCCTTGGGTAACAGCCAGGCAGCATTGTCCAGCGCGTGATAACGCAGCAATTGCTTCCAGCTATCGATCGGCTCGCTGCCGACCAGCGCGGCCAAACCGGTAATGCCTTGCGGCTGCCACACGTCGAACTGTTTCTGATTGCCCAGATGCGCGGCCTGGAAATAGATGGTCCAGTTGAGGCCCGGCGCCTTTTGCGTGAACTCGCTTGCGCGCCAGACGGTAGCGGCTTTATGCACATCTTCGCTGTCGACCAGGTTTTCCTGCGCCTGCGCGATCTTGGTTTCCAGCGCGATGATCGCCTTGGCCTGCGCTTCCGCATCGGCCGTACCAGCCAGCTTCAACAACGCGGTGACATAGGTTTGGTATTTGGCGCGAAAAGCCGCCATCTGCGCATCCTGCGAGAGGTAGTAATCGCGGCTGGGCATGCCCAGGCCGCCCTGCAGCAGGTAAGCCATATTGTGGGTGGGATCTTCCAGCGCCTGGGTCACGAACAGGCCGAACAGGTTTTCGGTCTGGAAGTTAGTGGCATTGATGGGGTCGACGTCGGCGCGCATTTCACTGCCGAGTACACGTGCCAGGTCATCACGGGTCTGGATCGCATCGATCTGCGCCAGTTCCGGCTTCACCGGCGTGAGGCCGCGCTTTTCGATGGTGGCTTCGTCCATGAAGGCCGCGTAGTAATCGGCAATCTTGCGGTCGTTGGAGCCCGCCGCGGGATGGGTCTGGGCCATGTTGCGGATCAGGTCGGCGGTACGCTGCTCGGTCAGCTCCTCCAGATCCTGGGTCGGGCCGGTGCTGGAGCGATCCGCAGGAATCTGCGTGTTCTTGACCCAGGTGCCGTTGACGTAGCTGAAGAAGTCATTGCCGGGTTTTACCGCATGGTCCATGCCGGTGAGGTCGATGCCGCTGTCGTCTTGCACGGTGGCTTTCGCGGCGGGATCGGTACCTTGTGCGGCGGGCACAGCGGCCATGGCGGTGAGGCCGCCGAGCATTGCAACCGTGAGCAGCCGCCGGAAAACATGCATGGTCAAAACCCCTGATCGAAACGTAATTTCCAAAGATAGTCCGACGGGGACAGCTTGTAGTCATGACTTCTGGGCTACGACATTTTGTCTTGCCAGCGGCGTGCGCCTGATCGCGCGACCCGCGGTTCGTGCCATGCCGCGTAACAACAAGTTATCAACCCGGTCGCACAGCGAGCCTGTCGCAAGCCTTGCGATCGGCATGACGTCCGCCCTCCCGGCGGCGCATCATGAACATCCCCGCCGGGCGCAGTCATCCCGGCTACCACGGCAGACCGTTGAGGAGAAATCCCATGCTGGATTGGCTGGAGTATCGCAAGGAGTTAATGGGTCGCATTGGCGACCTCGGCAAGCTGAGTCCGGATACGCTCGCCGGCTATCAAACGCTGTCCAAGGCCGGTCAGAAAACCGGGCACCTGGACGCCAAGACGCGCGAACTGATCGCACTGGCGGTGGCAGTGACCACGCGCTGCGACGGCTGCATCACCGTGCATACCGGCGAAGCGGTGAAGCATGGTGCAAGTCACGGGGAAATTGCCGAGGCGCTGGGTGTGGCGATAGCGCTCAACGCAGGTGCCGCACTGGTTTATTCCGCGCGCGTGATGGACGCGGTGAGCGCGCACGAAGCGGGAAAATCGGGTTAAGCGGCTTGCTCCCTGGTTCCCGGCGCGCTGGCGGCGATGAGCGGGACTTTGTGGCGGCGACTTCATCCCATTGCAGCCCTCCCCTGCTCGCAGGGGAGGAAGCGGCCCTTCGCATGCGCTAGAACTGCTTGCGCCGTGCGGCCACATCGTCCGGCGTGACGGTGCCTTGCTTGTTGCCGAAGTGGGCAATGACGTAGTTGGCGAGCGCGGCGATTTCGGTATTGGAATACGCATCGCCGAATTCCGGCATGAAAATGCTCGGCCCTTCGGCGTGAAGATTCGATCCATGCAAGAGAATTTGCGTGACATTGGTACCGCGCACATCGTTGACGCCACGCGTGCCGAGCAATGAGGCATACGGCGTCTGCTGGCCTTTGCCGTTCCATTGATGACAGCTTGCGCAAGCGCCTTCGAAAAGCTTCAAACCGGCATGATTGGTGTCGACGCTGTCGCCGCCCGGGGCGGCGTTGTTGGAAGCCAGCGCCGGCGCGGCCTGCGCATCGATGGTGATGGGATCTTTGCCTGCGCGCGCGGGCACGCTGCGTAAATACGTCACCAGCGCCGCCGTGTCGGAAGGATTGAGAAAACGCAGACTGTTTTCGACGGCCTCCGCCATCGGGCCGGCAGCCGTGCCACGCCCATCGGCATGACCGGTGGCCAGGTAACTGATGAGGTCGCTATCGCTCCACGCGCCGATGCCGTGCACCTTGTCCGAGGTGATGTTGTAGGCGCGCCAGCCCTGCAGCTCCTCGCCGGCAAGCGCATTGCCGTGTTCAAGTCCAAAACCGAGGTTGCGCGGCGTGTGGCACTCGCCGCAGTGCTCCAGTGCAATGGCCACGTATTTGCCGCTGTTCCATTGCGGCGATTGCGCCGGATCGGGCTGGAAGCGCTCGCTCTTGAAGAAGGCCGCGTTCCAGAAACCCATCGCCCAACGCTGGTTGTAGGGAAAGCTCAGATCATTTGTTTTATTTGGCTGCGAAATCTTTGGCAGGCTGAAAAGATACGCCTTGATCGCCAGCGCATCGCTGCGGCTCAGCTGCGTGTACGAGGTATAGGGAAAGGCCGGATAAAGATGCTGGCCATCCTTGCGTACGCCCTGGCGCAGCGCGCGGACAAAATCATCATCGCTCCAGCTGCCGATGCCGTTGGCCTCGTCTGCCGTGATATTGGACGAATAGATCGTGCCGAACGGCAGCTTGAACGCGACGCCGCCGGCAAAAGGTTTATGGGAACCGGGCACGGTGTGGCAAGCCGTGCAGTCGGCCGCCTTGGTGAGGTATTCACCACGAGCCAGCACTTCGGCCGAAGCAGGCGCGCCAGCAAGGGCAGGAGCGGTGCCGTCGGACGTGTCGGCGCGGTTCAAATAGACATACGCACCGACGCCGAGCAGCACTACGATGATCACGATGACAAGCAAGCGTTTCATGCCATCGCCCTCCCCTCGTTCGCCCTCTCCACGGTGACCGACTTGAGCGCATCCGGGCTCTGCACCAGCAGGCCGCGATCCACCGGCAGCTTGTACAGGCGCACGCCGGTTGCGGCGAAGATGGCGTTGGCCAGCGCGGGCGCGGCGATCGCCGTGCCGACTTCACCCAGGCCACCCGGTGGCTCGGCGTTGATCACGCGGTGCACTTCGACCATCGGCGCTTCGTTGATGCGCAGATTGCGATAGTCGTTGAAGTTGCCCTGCTCGATAGCGCCCTCCTTGACGGTAAGGCCGCTGTACATCGCCGCGCTGAGTCCGAAGATGATGCCGCCCTGGATTTGCGCTTCGATGGAACTGGTGTTGACCGCCACGCCGCAATCGATCGCCACGACGGCACGGCGCAGGCGCACTTCACCTTGTGGCGTGACCTCAGCTTCCACGATGGCGCAGACGTGGCTGCCAAACGGTTCGCCCAGCGCAATGCCGCGCCCGACCCGCGCCGGCAACGGCTGTCCGCCCCAGCCGATCTTTTCCGCAGCCAGATTCAGCACGCCCAGGGCGCGCGGGCTCTTTTGCAGCAAGGCGCGACGATAGTCGAGCGGATCCTTGCCGGCATGATGGGCCAGTTCGTCCATGAAGCTTTCGAACACGAACAAGTTGTGCGTGGGTCCGACGCCACGCCACCAGCCAGTCACCAGGCCGGTAGGCATGTCATGACGAATCCACTCCACTTTGCCTTTGGGAATGTCGTACGGAATCTCGGCGACGCATTCGACGGCATCGCTATCCATGCCGTCCTTGCCCATCGCACCGGGTGCGAAGCGCGCCAGCACGGAACTGCCGCTGGTGCGATAGCCGTACCAGATGGGCTTGCCATCCGCATCGAGCACCGCGGAAACCAGGTCGTGGTACATCGGCCGCATGCGGTCGTGACGAATATCTTCTTCGCGGGTCCACACCACTTTCAGCGGATAAGGCACCTGCTTGGCGAAGGCTACGGCCTGCTCCACCCAGTCCGTTTCCAGGCGCCGTCCAAAGCCGCCGCCCAGGTATTGGTTGTGCACCACGACTTTGTCGACGGGCAGGCCGGTGATCCGGGCCGCTTCATTCGCCGCGCGCGCGGGCACCTGCGTGCCGGTCCAGACATCGCACTGATCGGCCGTGACATGGACGGTGGCGTTAAGCGGCTCCATCGTCGCGTGCGCCAGCATCGGCGATTGGTATTCCGATTGGACGAGCGTGCCTTGCGGTTGGTCGCCGTCATCGCGCGCCGCGATGCCTTTGCCATGGCGTGCGCTCTCGGCCAGCCCTGCACGTAGCTGTGGCGTGGTGAGAGTGGCGTTTTCGCCCCGGTCCCAGCTGATGTTCAGCGCCTGCAAGCCTTGCTTCGCGGCCCAGAAATGTTCGCCGACGACCGCTACCGCGTTATCCAGGCGCAACACGTCGACCACACCAGGCAAGGCGCGCGCGGCCTTGTCGTCCACTGCAGCAAGCTTGCCGCCGAAGGTGGGACACGCCATCACGGTAGCGATTTTCATGCCGGGCATGCGCACGTCGATGCCGAACTGGGTTGTGCCGTTGATCTTGTCGGGCGCGTCGACCCGGCGCATGGGTTTGCCGATCAGCTTGAAGTCCTTGGGATCGGTCAGCTGCACCTTGTCCGGCATCGGCAGCTTGCCCGCCGCCACCGCCAGTTCGCCAAAACCGAGGCTGCGTCCCGACGCTGCGTGATGCACGACACCCCGCTCCACCGTGCAGCTGGCCGGATCCACCTGCCATCGCGTCGCTGCCGCACTCACCAGCATCGTGCGCGCTACCGCGCCGGCTTCGCGCAACACCTGCCAGGTGCCGCGGGTGCTGGTGGAGCCGCCGGTGATCTGTCCGCCCAGCAAGGGAATGCCGTACAGCTCGTCGCTGGCCGGGGAGTGCTCGACGGTGATCTGATCCAGTCCCACGCCCAGCTCTTCGGAAAGCAGCATGCTGCAACCGGTGTAGATGGACTGCCCCATTTCCGCGCTCGGCATGACCAGGCGCACCTTGCCGGTGGTATCGATGCGGATAAACGCATTGGGTGCAAACGGCGGATTGCCGTCCGCCAGCGCCGCGGCCGCATCGCCCGGCTGCCGGCGCGCATTGATCATCGCCGAGACCGGGCCCACGCCGCCCAGCCATAGAAAGGCGATCGCCAGGCCACCGGCTTGCAAGGCATGCCGCCGACCGAGATCAACACCCTCTTGCGTGTTCTGCGGGCCTTCGGTAACCGGTTTCATGGCGCGGTTCCCTCCGGCGCGCTGACCAGGGTCTGCAGGATCTCCTGCTTGCCGGTGGCGGCCTGCTTGATGGCAGCGCGGATACGCACATACGTACCGCAACGGCAGATATTGCCGGACATGGCCGCATCGATATCCGCATCGCTGGGATTGGGCGTGCGCTGCAACAAGGCCGCCGCCGACATGATCTGGCCGGATTGGCAGTAACCGCACTGCACCACGTCGACATCAAGCCAGGCTTGTTGGATCTTCTGGCCACTGGGCGTATTGCCGATGGCCTCGATGGTGGTGACCGCGCGATTGCCGATGGCCCCGACCGGGAGCACGCACGAGCGTACCGGCTGGCCATCCAGATGGACGGTGCACGCGCCGCATTGGGCAATGCCGCAACCGAACTTGGTGCCGGTAAGGCCGATGACATCGCGCAGCACCCACAGCAGCGGCATGTCGTCCGGGACATCAACCGAATGCGACTGACCGTTGACGGACAAGGACAGCATGGCTATCTCCGCACCGTGCCAAGATGGCTATCTCAGCAGAACATCCGTTAAAAAATGTGTACGTCGGCCCCAACTGCAAGCGCCTGTTGCCGGTGTTTGCGCTGCAATGGATCATTCTGGCATTCAGCGATATATAGCCAACACCATGGCGATACGTGCAGGCCGGTCAGGTTTTGATATTTTCCCGTCATGCCGGCGCGAACCGGGCGAAGACTGGAAGGAGCGCGACAGCCGTACATGAATTCGGCCCACGAGCTAAATACCCTGATCGCCGCTTTGCGCAACTTGCATCGCGATGGATCGCCCAAGGCGGCCCTGGCCACCCTGACGCGCACGCGCGGCTCGACGTTTCGCCGTCCCGGCACGCGCATGCTGGTACTCGGTGATGGGCAGGTCGTATGCGAGCTGTCCGGTGGCTGCCCGCAGCGCGATATCGTGGCCCGTGCGCTGGAAGTCATCGCCAGCGGGAGCCCAAAGCTGGCTCGCTATAACGCGGAATCCGCACTGGACGTGCTGATCGAGATGGGCTGCGGCGGCGAACTGGAAGTATTGATTGAGCCTTTGCTCACCACGCACGACACCGACTTCATCGATACTCTGTCACGCTGCCTCGACGACCGGCGGAGCATTCGACTGGCCACCTTGTTCGCCATCGATGACACGGCCGTCATGCCTGGCAGGCTGTTATGGGATGAGCATGACATCCTGCATGACTCCATCCATGACAACGCCCTCAGCCAGACCATCGCCGCGCAGGCGCCTTCCGCCAATGCACGGCACGCCACGACGCTAAGCCTGCCTTCCGTGCGCGGCAACGCCGACGTACTGATCGAAGCCATCTCACCGCCGCATGCACTGTTCGTGATCGGCAGTAGCGCCGCTGCGCGTGCGCTACTGCCGTTAGCCAACGCCCTGGGCTGGCAGACGACGCTGGTCGACAGCGACCCTGCCCGCTTGCGCGCCACCGACCTGCCCGCGGGACTGCATACGGTGTGCGCGGAACCTGCGAATCTGCCGGCAGCCTTGTCATTGGATATGCATAGTTCCGTGGTGGTGATGACGCACAACCTGGAACAGGACGTGGCTTATCTGCAGGCGCTGAAAGATATCCCGATGGCCTATATCGGCGCCTTGGGCTCACGCGATCGGGTCGCGCGCATGCGTGACACGCCTTCGCTGGCCGGCTTGCATCTGCACGCGCCGGCGGGACTGGACATCGGTTCTGAAACACCGGAGGAAATTGCCCTGGCCATTGCCGCGGAAATCATGGCGGTGATCAACCATCGCAATGGCGGCTCTCTGCGCAATAACGGTGGCGCGATCCACTGATGATGACGCCGCGCCCCCCATCATTGCCCGTGATCCTGCTGCTGGCCGCTGGCGAAGGCAGCCGTTTTGGTGGTGCGAAACAATTGGCCGATATCGCCGGCGAGCCGATGGTGCGGCGTGTCGCCCGCAACCTGTTGGAAACGGAGCTGCCCGTTATCGTCGTGACCGGCGCTTACGCCGAGCAGGTGGAAGCGGTACTGCACGATCTGCCGTTGCGCATGGTCCGCTGCGACGATTGGGCATCGGGCATGGGAAGCTCGCTCGCCGCCGGCACACGCGAAGTGGTTCGTTCCTTTCCACAGGCTTCATCGATGCTGATCTGCCTGGCCGATCAGCCCATGCTAGGCAACGCGTCCATCGCACGCATGCTCCAGCGGCACCGGGCTGCTCCCGATCGCATTCTTGTTACGCAACACGGTGACATCCAGGGACCGCCTACCCTGTTTCCGCGTGACTGCCTCGACGCGTTGAGCGCACTGTCCGGGGCACGCGGCGCGCGTTCGGTGCTTGAGCGGGAATCCTCGCGCATCGACACGCTCGCCATGGACGACGGCATGGACGTCGACACCCCGCGAGACCTTCAACGATTACAGGCACTGCTCGCCAAACGATCAACATAAAGTACGGCCGTCGTGAGCTACCGTTTCCCGACAGATCGTCTCATCGTGCCGAAATGTCCTGTGCCTTTCGAGGGGTTCTTTTGACGCCCTTCGGCGAG
Organism: Dyella flava; assembly: GCF_016904955.1. Lineage (GTDB taxonomy): Bacteria > Pseudomonadota > Gammaproteobacteria > Xanthomonadales > Rhodanobacteraceae > Dyella_B > Dyella_B flava. The sequence goes on from NZ_JADIKE010000031.1 coordinate 102,037, forward strand.
TATAAGTGCGAGGTCTTTCCGCAACCGGCAAGAGATCCGCATGAAAGTATTCCGCAGCATCTTGCTGTTCGCGCTCGTCGGATTCGTTTCGGCCCCACTTGCCTCGTATGCACAAACGCAGAGCACCAGCATCGTCATCGCCGGCGATGCGCGCTTCGAGTTTCTGACGCCATCGCTGGTGCGAATGGAATATGCGTCAAGCGGGCGTTTCGCCGACGTACCCTCGGCTGTGGTGCTGAAGCGCGACTGGCCGGCGGTGAATGCCCCATCCTCCAGGGCAAACGGCTGGCTGGTGGTGCACACCGCCGACATGACCTTGCGCTACCGATTGAATTCCGGCCCCTTCACCGCGGATAACCTGCAGGTGACGTGGACTCGCCAAGGCAACGCGCCACATACCTGGCATCCGGGTCAGGTCGACACGCAGAACCTGGGCGGACTCACCTACTCGCTCGATCACGTCAGCGGGACGAATCTGCCCAAGGGCAAGCAGGATCTGGAAAGCCCGGTGAACGACATCATTCCCGGCATCGAGATTCCCTTGCAGCCGGCCCAGCCCGGACTGCTCAGCCGCAGCGGCTACGCCTTCATCGACGACAGCCAGACGCCGCTGTGGGACGCGAAGATGCAATGGATCACGCCGCGCGACAAACCTTATGGGCAGGACTGGTATCTGTTCACTTACGATCACGATTACCAGCACGTGTTGCAGGAATACGCGCAACTGTGCGGTGGCATCCCGATGATTCCGCGCTACGTGCTCGGCAACTGGGTCACCGATTTCAACTTCGAATACTTCCCGAACACCGCCGATGCGCACGATCCGCAATTCGAGCACTACAACCAGCAATACCTCGAAGACGAACTGTCGCGTCTGCGCGAGAACCATATTCCCTTCGACACGCTGGTGCTGGACTTCGCCTGGCATAACTATGGCTGGCAAGGCGGCTATGACTGGAGCCCGTTGATTCCGCAGCCCACGCAGTTCCTGGCGTGGTTGCACGAACGTGGCATCAAGCTCAGCCTCAATGATCACCCTGGTTATGCCGGCACGCAGGAGGAAATCCTTTCCTACGACGACAGCCATGCACCGGAGGTGTTGAAAGCGCTCGGCCGGCCACTGCCGCCGAAGCCGTCGTTCGATCTGGATCTTTCGGCGCAGTGGAGATTTGCCACCGATCCACGGGACCAGGGTGTGCGTGAGCAATGGTTCGCTGCCGGCTATGACGACCATGCCTGGAAGCCGATCCATACCGATCAGTCGTGGCAGAAGCAGGGTTACCCGGATTATTCGGGTGTAGGCTGGTATCGCACTGCGGTGTCCTTGCCGGCAACGCTGCCCGATACGCTGTATCTGTACTTCGGTGAGGTCGGTCAGACGTATCGGCTGTTCGTCAATGGCAAGGAGGTTGACCACACCCATGTGCCGTGGCCGCAACGCCTCACCTATGCCGACATCAAGCCCTATGTGCACGCCGGTCAGCGCAACGAGATTGCCCTGCGCGTGGTGCCTGGCGAACAAGGCGGCGGCATCTTGCGCGGGCCGGTGGCAATCCGCAACGTGAAGCCGCCGGAACGGATCTATTTCGACCTGGCCGACAAGCAGCAGGCCGACATCTTTATGCATGACCTGCACGGTCCGCTGATGCAGGCCGGTGTGAGTACCTGGTGGGTGGATGGCGGTGGCGGCGCGACGAACATGCCGGGGCTCAATCCGCAGTTCTGGACCAACAAGGTCTTCTACGATTTCAGCCAGCAGCTCACCGGCCAGCGCGCCTTTATCCTTGGCCGCTACGGCGATTGGGGCAGCGAACGCTATCCGGGTTTCTTTACCGGCGATACGTATTCGGAATGGCCGGTGCTCGCCTACGAAGTGGCATTCACCGCGCGCGGTGGCAATGTGCTGGTGCCGTACATCAGCCACGACATCGCAGGCTTCCATGGCGCAAAGATCGATTTCGATCTGTACGCGCGCTGGATCGAGTTCGGCGCGTTCAGTCCGATCCTGCGCATGCATAGCGCGCACGCCAATCCGCGCGAAGGCAACGTGCGCATGCCATGGGTTTACGGCAACCAGGGCATCGCCCTGATGCGCAAGTACTTCATCTTGCGCACGCAGCTGATTCCCTACATCTACACCTACACCTGGCTGGCGCACACGCAGTCAGTGCCGCTGCTGCAGCCGCTATACCTGCAATATCCTGAGCTGGCAGAGGCCTACCAGCATTCCCACGAATATTTCTTTGGCGATGAGATGCTGGTTGCGCCGGTGCTCGAGGCCAGCGGCAATCGCATGGTGTACCTGCCACCCGGAGCGTGGGTGGATTTCTTCAGCGGCAAGCACTACGACGGCGGGCGTTCCTTTACCGCGCACTACGACGTCGACCAGACTCCGGTATTCGTACGGGAAGGCTCGATCATCCCCGAGCAGGAGCCGAGCGATTACTCCGACGCGAAACCGCTCGATACGCTGATCCTCAATGTCTACGGCGGCGGCAAGGGACATTTCGACCTGTACGAGGACGACGGCCTTTCGCTCGACTATGAAAAAGGCAGCTATGCGGTGACGCCGATGAACTACGAAACCAGGCCGGATGGCTCGCATGTGCTGACGGTCGCGGCCACCAAGGGCACGTACAAGCATCAGCCGGCTGCGCGCAGCTACGTGATTGAGATCCACGCACTCGGCAAGCCGCAATCGGTCAGCGCGAACGGCCAGCCGGTGACGCAATGGAGCTGGGACGACAAGGATGCCGTGGCCACGGTGACGCTGCCGAAGCAAAGCATTCGTGATGGTGTAAGCGTGACCTGGCGATAACCTGGTCAGAGCATGCTATTGGCATTGCGCAGCAGCTCGAAGAAAGCGCGAGGAGCATGATCCACCGGCTTCGGCTCCTCGCCATGATCACCCACATAAGCCACGACCAGTTCCCAGCACAGCTCCGGCCCCGCCAGTTCCGCGATGCCGATCGCCGGCAGCCGTGTCCGCGCTCCCGCTTCCGGCAGCAATGCGACGCCCAATCCGCGGCGCACGAGTTCGAGCAACGTGTCCATGTCACTGACTTCGAATGCGATGTGCCGGTCAATGCCGGCCTCCAGAAAGCCGCGGTCGATGAGTTTGCGCGTGCCCCAATCCTGTTCGTAATCGACAAAAGGCTGATCGCGCAGTGCGCTCAATGGCACATCGGTACGGCCTGCCAGGGGATGATCCGGCGCACAAACCAGGACCAGCGCTTCGCACGCAATCATGGTGGTCTGTACGTCCGCAGGGGGTTCGGAGGTCAAGGGAAGAAATGCCAGATCCAGCTTTCCGCTGCGCACTTTCTCCAGCAAGGGCGAGGCACTGCCCTGGCATAAGCGCACTTCGATATCCGGATGCTGCGCATGAAACTGCTCGATCAGTGACGGCAGATCGAGGAACGCAGGAAGGCTTTGCACCGTGCCGATGCTCAGCGTGCCGCGCTTCAAGCCCTGGATGGCCGCCACCGCTTCGCGCGCATCGTTGACCGCCTCCAGCGCCGCCCTGGCTTTGTGGAGAAAAATTTTGCCGACCGTGGTCAGGCGCACCTGGCGTGTGTTGCGCACGACCAGTTGCGCATCCAGCTCGGTTTCGAGCTGGCGGATCGAGGTGGACAGCGCCGATTGCACGATGTTGACCCGGCGCGCTGCGCGCGTGAAATGCTGCTCTTCAGCGAGCGCGACAAAATGTTGCAGCTGTCGAAGCTCCATGGTGCACTCTCACATTTCATTCATTTAATAGATTAATTGTATCAAAATATTCCATTTGAACGATCAGCTGGTGGGGACTACCTTCGCCGTACCCCTCCCCCCGAGACAAATGCCATGGCTGCTCATCCCTCCACCATTACTGCGCCAAGCACCCCGCTCCCCACGCGCCGGTTTGGCCTCACTGACATGCACATCACCCGCGTCGGCTTCGGCGCCTGGGCCATCGGCGGTGGGGACTGGGCCGTCGGCTGGGGCGCGCAGGACGACAACGAATCCATCGCCGCGATTCGCCACGCGATCGCGCGCGGCATCAACTGGGTCGATACGGCCGCGATCTACGGCCTTGGTCATTCCGAGGAAATCGTGCGCCGCGCCTTGGCCGGCATTCCGCACAGCCAACGACCCTACGTGTTCACCAAATGCGGCCTGGTGTGGGATGAAACCGATCGCCACGCCGCACCGCGCCAGGTTGGCGCCCCCGCGAGTATCCGGCACGAAGTGGAAGCATCGCTTCGGCGGTTGAATGTGGAGCGCATCGATCTGTATCAAATGCACTGGCCGGCCGAGGATGGCACGCTGCTGGAAGCCTATTGGCAGACGCTGCTGGATCTGAAGCAAGAAGGCAAAGTGCGCGCGGTCGGCCTTTCCAACCACGACGCCGCCCAGCTCGAGCTCGCCGAAAGCCTGGGCCATGTCGATACCTTGCAACCGCCGTTCTCGCTGATCCGTCGCGGCGTGGGCGCGGCAGAACTGCCGTGGTGCCACCAGCATCAGACTGGCGTGATCGTCTATAGCCCGATGCAGGCGGGTTTGTTGAGCGGCCGCTTCAACGTCGAGCGCGCCCAGGCACTGCCCAAGGATGACTGGCGTTCGCGCAATGCAGAATTCACCGGCAACAAGCTGGTTGCCAATCTCAAGCTGGCGGATGCGCTGCGGCCCGTTGCCGAACGCCATGACGTATCCGTCGCCGCGGTGGCAGTGGCCTGGACGCTGGCGTGGCCAGGTATCACCGGCGCGATTGTCGGCGCACGCAGCCCCGAACAAGTCGATGGTTGGTTGGCGGCGGCAGATCTCGAACTGTCGCAAGACGATATGCACGAGATTGCCGAAGCCATCACCGCCACGCGCGCGGGCAGCGGCCCCGCTTTGCCGCAAGCCTGATGCGCATGCTCCCTGCCCCACTCCGCGTGGGGCAGGAGCCATCGTCTACTTGGTCTTGCTTCAAGGAGTCACGCTTATGCCCACGGCACGCAAACGCAGCTTTTCTGCACTGCTCGTTCTTCTCGTTCCGCTTGCGATGCCGGTGCATGCGCAAACGGTTTCCTCCGCCCACGCCGACATACTGGTCAAAAGCGATAGTTCCTGGAATGGCAAGGCCTACACCGCGTATCCCAACGGCAGGCCGCAGCTGACGGTGCTGAAAATGACCCTTCCCGCGCGCACCGCCTTGCCGTGGCACATCCATCCCATGCCCAACGCAGGGTACGTGTTGTCCGGCCAGCTGACGATCGAAGACCGGGCCACCGGCAAGAAGCAAACCTTCCACACCGGCCAGGCGTTTACCGAATCGGTGAACGATGTGCATCGCGGCATCAGCGGCGATCAGCCGACGGTATTGATCATTACCTATGCGGGAACACCGGGTGAGCCAACATCCGTGCCGGTGAAGGGCGAAAAGCCGGAGTACTAGGGATGCTCTGATCGGCCCCCAATACCTCCGGTTTTTTACATAAAAGGCACGCAACGCACAATTCTGTCGCGATAAGACCTATATTTTCTGCCGCAATTCGGTAAAGTCAGCGCATCGCCGGGCAATATGCTTGCTGCTTTGCAACAGGATTGCCCGCGCACACGGATCAAAAAAGCTTTGCTTTTTTTGGACATCCGAAGGGAGGAGCCCATGTTGAGATTGGTGCGAGCCCTTATGACGACAGCACAACTGCCGGCGCGTTGCGTCGGCCTTTGTTTGTGCGCGCTCATCCTATCTCCACCAACCTGACACCCGCTCATCAGAGGTGTCCATGCGATTGAACACCTCACTTGACTGACGGCCTGACGAGTCAGGTCGGCTTTTGTTGTTGGCATAGACAACGTTCCGGCACGCGCGTGGGGAGAGAACGGCGTACCGGCATTTGAAAAACAGGGAGCCATAGCTGCAGACCACGCGGAGCAAGCATTTCATCTATCTCTGGGGAGGTTCCTGCAATGAGCAACGAACAATCATCCACGCGCTTCTCGAATCCGGCGCCGCTCGGCCTGGCTGGCTTCGCGTTGACGACGTGGCTGTTGAGCATGATCAACGCCGGCTGGTTTACCGCTGACAGCATGAACCTCGTGCTCGCCGTCGCCCTCGCTTATGGCGGCACGGCGCAGATGATCGCCGGCATCATGGAGTTACCGCGCAACAATACTTTCGGAGCGACCGCCTTTTTGAGTTATGGCGCGTTCTGGTGGTCGTTCGCGCTATTCGTGTTGTTTTTGCACGACAAGGTGCCAGGCGCCTTCGTGGGCTGGTACCTGTTTATGTGGGGTGTCTTCACGTTCTACATGTGGATCGGCAGCCTCGCCGCCGCGCGCGTGTTGCAAATGGTTTTTCTCGCCTTGTCGATCACTTTCTTCCTGCTTGCCGCCGGTGAGTGGACCGGCATGAGCGTACTGCACGTGGCAGGCGGCTACGTGGGCCTGCTCACCGCCGCCTTCGCGTTCTATCTGTCCGCGGCCGAGATCATCAATGAAGCGCACCAACGGGTGGTTCTACCGATTGGTGCGCCAACTGCTGCCCGTTAATGCATAACAAGGGAGAACATCATGAAGCGACATGCCTTGTTTATGGCCCTGATGGCCTTGGGCCTGACCGTATCCGCACCGACGTTTGCACAAACCGATAGCCGGGATGCCCAAATCCAGGCACTGAAAGCGCTGGTCGAAAAGCAACAGGCTCAACTCAACCAGCAACAGCAGGATTTGCAACAGCTGCACACTGCGCTGAACCAGCTGCAAAGTCAGCAGACGCAACAGCAGACGCAGATTCAGCAGACGCAACAGGCCCAGGCGCATATCGCTGCCGCGGCTCCCGCCGCCACCACGCCGACCTTTACGACGGCACCGGGCCTGCAGGTAGCCTTCCACGGCTTTATCGATGCCACCGCGTTCAGCCAGACCAGGAGCTTTACGTATGGCAACGGCCAGAACGCCGAATTTCCGATACCAGGAACGCCCGGCGACCTCAGCGGCGTCGATGTCCGCAACACACGTTTCATGTTCGATCTGACCGGCGCGAAGATCGCCGGTAACTGGACCGGTGGCGCCCATCTGGAAATGGACTTCTTCGGCGGCAACAACGGCACCGGCGGTTATTCGGTGGAGCAGCCGCTGCCGCGGCTGCGCCAAGCCTATATGGTGATGGAGAACCCGGTAACGGGCAGCACGATCAAGATCGGCCAGATGTGGGATCTGATCTTCCCGCTGGACAACCTGCCCGATTCGATTAGCCATCTAGCCTTCCCGCTCGGCTACGGCACCGGCATTATCGGCTGGCGCTTCCCGGGCATCATCTACTCGCAACTGCTCAACAAGCCCACGGGCGGTCCGCAATGGGAATTTGATCTTGGCGCGTTCGAAGGAACATGGGACGGGCCTGGCAGTCCGATCAACTACGTGAGCGCGGGTAACGCCGGTTTCCGTCCGCAGATCGAAGCCAAACTGCATGTGCTACAGGAAAATGAATGGATGGCGTTCCTCGCCGGGCATTGGAGCCAGATCAATCTGGCCGGTGTAGGCGATACCGAACCGACGCCGATCAGGCGTCAGTTCTCCAGCACGGCCATCGAGCTTGGCGGTCGCTGGACGCCGGGCCCATGGGTGTTCAAGAGCGCGATCTACGACGGCCAGGGTATTGGCCAGATCTTTGGCGACTTGTCGCAATTCGGCGATATCAGGGACAAGGGTGGTTACCTGGAAGGCGGATACAAGTTCACGCCGCATTGGAGCGCATACACGACCTATACCGTGGCCGAGCCCGATAGCCACCAAGTGATCGAATGGCTGAACAACGGCTCTACCGGCTTGTTGAAGGACCGTCAGGTATCCGCCAGCGTGCGGTATACGGTCGGTAGCTATGCCTTTGCGCTGGAAGCCATCCACGCCCTGCTCGATACCACGACCAATGGCCACACGCGCCTGTCGACCAGCGGCAACCAGGTGAACCTGAGCGCGATGTACACCTTCTGAGCGTGAGCTCCAACTTCACTGACACCGGTTTCCTCTCCTCACTGGGGAGAGGAAACCTGGGGCCTGTTTACCCAGGCGCACCGTGAATCAGCGTTTGGCCACGTCCTGAGTATCGTAGCCACCACCTAGCGCGTCGATCAAACGTACGGACAGATCCGCCTGCTGGCTTTCCAGTGCGGCCAGCCGTTGCTCGGTCAGCAGCAGTTGCTGACGTGTGACCACCGGCGTGAGTTGTCCGCTGATACCGCCCTTGTACTCGGACAGAGCATCGTCGTAGCTCTTGGCGGCGTCTTGCTGGGCACGTTTCTCCAGCGCGATCTGTGCACGTACCGAATTGAGCGCGGACACGATATCGGATACTTCATTCACGGCGTGGATCAGCAAGCCGTTGTAGCGGGCGACGGCTTCGTCATAGGTGGCATTGGCGCCGGCCAGGTTGGCGCGCAAACGGCCGCCATCGAAAATCGGCAGGCTCAACGCGGGTTCGATGGCATACGTGCGCGCCGGCAGCTGCAGTACGTTGACGCTGCCGCCCACGGCTACAAAACCGGCCATCGCCGACAGGTTGACGTCGGGCAGAAACTCGGTCCGCGCTGCCTTGATGTCTTTGGACGCCGCCTCGACCAGCCAACGCGCAGCCACCAGATCGGTGCGGCGTCCGATCAGGTCGACCTGCATGTTCTCGGGCAACGCAAGCCGGTCGGCGTTCAACAAATGCGGGCGGGTGATGCTCAAGCCGCGATCGGGGCCTTCGCCCAGTAACACGGACAAGGCACTGCGTGCGGCATCGATGGCGCGATCCGCCTGCACTTTCTGCTGCTCGGCGCTCGCTGCCTGCGAATCGGCCAGAAACTCCTGCTGCGGCGTGCCGAGGCCGCCTTCCAACAGGCGGCGCGTCAATTCCAGAGCCTTGTTGGCGCGTTGCAGTTCGCGCTCGGCCACCTCTTGCTCGGCAAAGGCGTAGCCGAGGCTCACATAGGCACGCGCCACGTTCACCGATAACTGGATACGTGCGGCACGGGCTTCAATCTCCACGGCGCGGCTGCGGCCCAGCGCGGCTTCCCAGGCGTCACGCTTGCCGCCCCATATATCCAGATCCCAGGAGAAACCGGCCGTTACCGACTTGGCCCAGGCAAAGAAGCCCAGGTCATAAGCGGGATACAGCGGATCCTTTTCGGATATGCGTGAACCGAGGGCGTTTGCGTTCAGTTCGCCCTGCGGCATGCGGGCCGCATCGATACCGGCTGCCACTGCCTGCGCCTGACGCGCGCGCGCTTCGGCCTCGTCCAGCGTGGGGTTGTTCTTGAGCGCTTCGTCGATCAGCGTAGTGAGCTGTGGATCGCCAAAGCCGACCCACCAATCCTGCGCCGGCCAGGCCGTCGGGCTGAGCGTCACGCCAGCAAGGCTTTGCCTGCTCGTGAGGCTGTTCACATCGATCGTCTTGCCGGTCGTGTGCAAGCCGCGCGACGTGACGCAACCAGCCAGCGCCAGGCTCAGCGCCAGCACGGTCGCCGCGATCGGAAAACGTTTGGAGTTGATCAGCTGAGAACGCATGGCAGGCTCACTGTGCCGTCCCGCCGTTATCGGCGTGGTCGTCCGGATGCAGGATCAAGGTTGCGGTCTGTCCTGCGACCAGCACGGTGCCTTTCGGCAGGTGATCTGCATCGATGCGCACACGTACCGGCACGCGCTGGGCAAGCCGCACCCAGTTGAAGGTGGGATTGATGTTGGCAAGCAGATCGGAGGTGGAGGGATCCACCGCATCAGCGATGCCACGCGCAATGCCTTCCACCGTGCCGTGCAGGACGACACCGCCGGCCATCAGGCGGATGTCCGCCTTATCGCCGATGTGGACATGCGGCAGCTTGGTTTCCTCGAAATAGCCGTCTACCCAGAACGAATGACGGTCGATCAGCGCCAGCCGCGTCGAGCCCGCGGTGGCGTAATCGCCCACGCGCACCAGCAGGTTGGTGACATAGCCGTCGACTGTTGCGCGCACTTCGGTGCGTTGCAGATTGAGTGTGGCCGTGGACAGCGCCGCTTGCGCCTGCTTCACGGCTGCCAAGGCCTGCTCTTTGGCAGCGGTGGCCTGTTCCAGGCTGGCCTGCGCCTTGCTCACTGCGGCGCGTGCCGCATCAGCCGTCGCGACGGCGTTGGTGCGGTCTTCGCTGGATACCACGTCCTTGAGATCCTGGCGGCGTTTGGCCTGTGCGGCGTACATGTCAAAGTTCGCCTTGCTCTGCGCCAGGCTGGCCTTGGCGGCATCGATATTGGCGGTGGCCGCCTGCACGGCGGCCTGCGCGGCGGCAAAATTGGCTTTCGCCTGCTCCTCCGCATCCGTGTAGCGCTCGCGGTCGATCACAAACAGGACATCGCCTTTCTTGACGGTCTGGTTGTCGAGCACGTTGACCGCAGTGACCAGGCCGGACACGTCCGGCGCGATGCGCACGACATTGGCGCGCACGTGGCCGTCGCGGGTCCATGGCGAATACATGTAGTGCCGCCAGAGTGCCGCACCGATCAGCACAGCAAGCAACACGACGAAGGCGGTGATGGCGAAACGGATGTATTGGGCAATTTTCATAAGGGTCTAAGTCGAAATAGCCGTCGCCGGATCAATAAAGCAGCAGCGCAAGGCTGCCGAAGATGCAGACGAAGAACGCAAGCCGGAACAGTGCCGGATGCCAGACAAAGCGGTACAGCCCGAAGCGCCCGACCAGCCAGTCGAACACCAGCAGCAGTGCCAGCGAAAGCACGAACCACACCAGCAGTCCCGGAAACAGAATGCCCCCGACGGCTATTTCACGCGGCATGGTTCTCTCCTTGGCTGAGTTGCTTGGATCGCATGAATTCTGCAAGCACGGATTGGTCGTCCACCAGCGCCAGGCGCAGCAGGTGCAGGTCATCCAGCAACGTGCGCAAGGATTCATCCCGGCTGGTCAAGACGGTTGCCGCAGCCAGTGCATGCACGGCATGTTCGTAGGTGATCGTGCCCGGCTGCTCATATAGCCGGGCCACCGCATCGATCGCGCGGTTGATGGCGCCATGCACGTCGCCGGGCGGTGGACGGCTTGCCATGTCATTGCGCAGTTCGATCAGCGTGCGCCCCATTTCGTGCACCGACAGCGTCCACGCCACCAGCGTACGTGAAGCCTGGCTGCCACGTTGGGTCTGCGCCACGATCTGCCCGAACAGATCGTGATTCACGCTCTCGAAGCGACTGCGCAAGCCGGCCAACGGTGCGGTAGCCGCAAAACTTACCTGCCGGCGCAGCCGATCGAGCTGACGCCGAATGAACCAGATCGTACCGAAGCCGGTGGGAACGAAGACAAAGGCAACACCTGCGGCAGCCACGCCGACCAGTTGGGCAACCGTGTCATTGGCGAAACTCAGGATATTGAAGTCGGTCTGATTCTTGATCGCCTGGAGGAAGATAAAGGCTATGCAATAACCGACACCGACTTGGGTATGCGTCGGACTTGCCATGATCACCAAGCCGACAATCAAGAACGGCGCGGTACCGGCTATAAATAACAGAAAGCCATCCATCTGGTTGAGCACGAAGAACAGGCTGACAAAAGCCGCCACGGTGCCTATCAGAAAACCGACAAAGACCTGGCTCACCGCCCGGGATGGATTGGGTGCCGAAGCCAACAGGCCCGCGAAGACGGTCGCAAGGATCAGGGCCAATGGCCCGTCAGGCCACGCCGATCCGATCCAGAACAAGCTCAGTGCGCCGATCGCCAGCGTGGTGCGCACCAGCGCGAGGCCTGCGCCGGCAAAATCGTTACTTCGTTCGAAATGCACCCGCTCGGCAGGACCGGCAAGCCTGGGCGCCTGCAACGCGGACGCCGTGTCGACATAGTCGTACAACTCGCCGACGAATTGCTCCGCCAGGGTAACGCCGGTATCGAAATCGAGCTGATCGTCATCCGAGCGCAGAACAGCGCGCAGCGCGGGCCTATGCAGATCCATCGCTTTGCGCGCATTTTGCAACCTCGGCAACAGCACGCGCGCCGCGGCGCCGGCTTCGATCGGCGCATCCAACGCCTTGCTGATCGGCGCGTAAAGCTCGATCAGGGCATCGGCCGGCTCATGGTGGGCTCTGCGCTTCAAGCGATTGATCAAGTGGTGCAGCGATTGCAGGGTGGTTGAGGCCGCCATGAACTGCTGATTGAGCAGCATCAGGTGGCCGCTGCGCGCCCGCGCTTCAGGATCTTCGAAAATCACCGAACTGCGCAGGTCTTCCAGGGTCACCGCATCGCGTACGAAACGCAGGTGCGCGTTTTCCATGTCCGCGCGAGCCACCTTGCCGGACATGGCCCGTTGCACGAATTCGATAAAATTGGCGAACTGCGCCCGGGACAACTGGCGCATGCTGTCGCGGATGCGGCTGGGGAAAACCAGATCGTGCACCGCACCGGAGACGCCCACCCCAAGCAACACCTCGCTCATGCGCGCCACCGCCGAATCAAATGCGCCCAGCGGATGATCAACCACCGGAATGGCCACGAGCGCCGCCGTATAGCCGGCCAGCACGAACGCGTACGCCTTGAAGTTGCGATACAGCGTAGCGCCGCCGGCGCACAGACCGATCCACACCGACAACGCCGCCAGAAACAGCACGCGCTCCAGCGGGAACAGCGCGACAATCAGCAACGCGCCAAGCGCTCCGACCACGGTGCCGATGGCGCGATAGAAGCTCTTGGCCAGCACCAGGCCGGTCTGCCGGTTGGCGACGATGACCGTGGTCAGCATGGCGGTGGACGGTTGCGACAAGGCCAGGCGCATTGCCAGCCAGCAAGTGATGTAAAGGGCTAGCAGCGTCTTCAGCACGAACAGCAAGGTCGCGCTTTCCTGGCGCAAGGCCGTCTTGAAGACCTCGCGCAGGCTGGGTGTGGCGGCATTGGCCTCGGTTACGGACATGACGCTGCGTTCCTCAATCAGCCAATCCGCTCAGGAGCTTCTTCAACAACTTTTCGAACTGAGCTTGCTCGGAAACCGTCAGGTGACGCGTCTGCCTTAACAGCATGACGCAAATGTCCGGAAGAAAGCTATCGATCAAGGCCAGTCCCTGCGCCGTCAGACTAAGTTCGACTTTGCGTCGGTCGTCAGCGCTGGCCGAACGGGCGATCAACCCTTTGTCACACAACTCATTGGTCAACCGGGTGATGTTGGCTGACTTTTCGCCCGCTGCATCCGCCAATTCCGACGGCGACATCGTACCGCTGGCCGTACCGTACAACATCATCATCAAGTTGTACTCCGGATGATTGATGCCATACGGCTTGAGCATGGTGTTGGCCTCGTCGTGCACCAACTTATGGATATGTTTCACCAGTCTTACCAGCGTAGCCGGGCGCCGCGGGAAATCCGGATAACGGCGGCAGGTCACTGCCAGGCGCTGCTCAGTGGATGCAAAATCGCGCATGGAACGCCCCTGCGGAACCAAGATATTACAGTTATAGATAATATATAAGTGTAATATTTATTTGTAAATATGTTGCATTACGAATTCTGGCTGTAGCATCAGACAGCAGCGGGAGAGCCAGCCTCGAGGTTGCCTCGACCGGCGCTTGTTTACGGTGTAACGCGATGGTGCGTGGTACGCCCCAGGCGAAGCATGTCCCCGGGCGACCGAAATACCTGACCGGGATTCATCTTCAGCAGTGCGTCCAGATGGGTATATCCCCACGCCACGGCGCCAAACGTGACGCCCGCCTTGGCGGCCGCTTCGGCGTCCCTGATCTCGTCGCCGATATAGATCGCTTCGGCTTCGTCAGTCCGCGTCACCTTCAAGATCCGGCGCAGGCGATGCGCCTTGCCGAACACGGTCGAATCGCATTCCAGCGCCACGAAACGGCTGACCAGCGCTTCGCCCAGTACCGCCTTGACGTTTGCAGTGGAGTTTGAGGTGGCGAGAGCTAGCCGGATGCCGGCCTGCAGCATCTGGCCCAAGACGTCGATCATGTCCGAAAACGGCCGTATTTCATCGATCCGCTGATGCATTACCTTTCGAAAATCGGCAAGTACCGCAGGTACTTTCCATAACGGCAGCTCAAGCTCACGCATGATCTCGGCAACACTCATGCCGCGCAGCCTGCCCTGCTGCTCCTGCGTCACGCATCGAAAGCCATGCCTGACCGCCAGCACGTTGACCGAATCAGCAAAGACCGGATACGTGTCGGCCAACGTCCCATCGAAATCGAAAATGGCAAGTTTCATCTTGCCGTGCATTGTGATGAATCGCGCCGGCGAAGCTCAAGCCTTGACGACGAACGACTCGCACGCCTGCATCGCCAGTTCGAACGAACGCTTGCGCTTGGCGTGATCGAATATGTTGGCGGTCAGCATCAGCTCGTCCGGACGATGCCGTTCGATAAATGCGGCCAGCCCTTCGCGCACCGTGTCTGCACTACCCACCACCGCACAGGCGAGCGCGTGGTCCACGCTATATCGCTCGGCAGGCGCTGCATAACTTTCGATATTGTCGATCGGCGGCGGGATCAATCCCGGGCGGCCGCGCCGCAAGTTGATGAAGCTCTGCTGTTGGGTGGTAAACAGACGCCTGGCCTCCTGATCGCTTTCGGCCGCCACCACGTTCACGCCGAGCACGGCATGGGGCTTGCTCAAGCGGGCCGACGGCTTGAAGTCACGGCGGTACAGCAGCAGGGCCTCGTCCATCGCATCCGGTGCGAAATGCGAGGCGAAGGCGAACGGCAAACCGAGCGCGGCGGAAAGCTGCGCACTGAACAGACTGGAACCGAGCAACCATACCGGCACCTCCACGCCTGCACCGGGCACCGCACGCACCGCCTGTCCGGGCACGGCGGGCTCGAACAGCGCCAGCAGCTCCCGCACGTCTCGGGGAAAGGTTTCCGCGCCGTCGTGGTAGCGGCGCAAGGCGCGCGCAGTCGGTTGATCCGTGCCCGGCGCACGCCCCAGGCCAAGGTCGATACGTCCCGGGTATAGCGACGCGAGTGTGCCGAACTGCTCGGCCACCTGCAGCGGTGCATGGTTAGGCAACATGATGCCGCCCGCCCCTACCCGGATCCGCGAGGTTCCGCCCGCCACATGTCCGATCAGCACGGCCGTCGCTGCGCTGGCGATGCCGGGCATGTTGTGGTGCTCGGCCAGCCAGTAACGCGTATAGCCAAGCTGCTCGGTCCAGCGCGCCAGGTCGAGCATGTTGGCGAAAGCCTGGGTTGGTGTGCTGCCTTCGGTGACGGGCGCGAGATCGAGTACGGAAAAGGGAATCATGGAGGGGCCTCGGAAGGAAGCTCCCTATCTGGGGACGGCTTGGTGCAATGCCAGTGTGACTTTTGCTTCTCGTGAAAGAAGGACGAGGGTGAGAAGCAGTCCTGTGCGGAAGTGAATCTCGTGCACCAGAGCATCGGAGCGAACGCGCGGTAACCATGATCATCGTGGCAAGCGCAGCCCCTTACCCCAGCCCTCTCCTCGCTCCTCAGAGCCGAGCACATCCATGTGCTCTCCCCGCGTGCCCCGAAGGGAGAGGGTGCATGTACAGCGGAGTGGGATTTTACGCTGCTGCAAAACCTCAGAACGCGGTCTGCGGCGGGTACTCGGCCGTAAAGTCGTTATCCCACAGGAAATTGGTGAACGTCACCGTGGCGGAGATTTCCAACCCTTCCACGAAATGCCAGCAGCCCACCGGCAAAAACAGCACTTCGCCGGGATTCAGCGTGCAGGAAAGCACCTGCACGTCACGCATCTGCGGATAACGTTGCAGGTCAATCTGCCGCGCATCGACATGAGTAAAGCAATGCTCGTGGTTGTAGACATGCGCGATCTCACAGGCGGGCATGAGCAGCACGCGCTTGCGTCCCATCACCTGCGCCATGAAATTGTTGGTGAGATCGTGATGGAACGGCGTGATCGTGCCAGACGGACCGAACCACAGGAATCCCTGGCTTGAGCCGATGCTGCTCAGATACTCGGGAATCTGCACGATGTCCTGCCACAACAGATCGAGGGCCTGGCGATTCTGCCCTTCGTTGTAGGCCGTCATATAGAAGTCGTTGCTGCGATCGGCGCTACGCACCAGCTCGACGTAATCGCCAAACAGCATCGTCTTGCGATGTGCCGTCTTGCGCAATTCGTACTGGGCATCCGCATCGCGGCCGAACTGGATTTCCACTTCACGATCGCCGCAGCGGTCCTTGAAGTAATCGAGTCCCCACTTCGTCAGCGCCGGCCAGTCTTCCATCATGCCGGTGATGATCACCGGGCGTCCGGCGGTGTAATAGGCATTGAGAAATTCTTCGCGCGACAACTGGTGGCGCCGCGGCACCTCGACGTCGCGCAGACGATTCATATGGCGCTGTGTCTCGAGCACCCAGTCGTGCTTGGCCAGGCGATTGCGCAGTCGTTGCGCGCCCGCGATGTACGGGCTGGCCATGGCCTGTTGCAGCTCGTGCACGGCTTCTTCATGCGGGATGCCGGCGCGCAGCATCTGTTCGTAGATGCTTTGCGGCGGCCCATCCAGCAACAGGTTTTCCGCAATCCAGCGGCGCCACTCGTTATCGACGTGGACAACCGGCCTCAACTCGACATGCGCCATGACATCCCCTCGCAACCTTGCCTGGCCCCTTCAGGGGCCGAGCTTAGCGCAGCAGAAGTCGTCAGGAAGTGGATGTTGTCGACGAATCGGCAGACCTGGACAGTGCCCCCGACGGCGCTATCCACAACTGGAATAAAGTTTAACTTTATTTCCCAATTAATTGTTTTATATAAACTTTAATTACGCGCCAAGCGCAGCATCGACGATCTTTTGCGCCTCCCGCAGAATCTCCTGCAGATGCGCCTCGCTCTGGAAGCTCTCGCCGTAGATCTTGTAGATCTCTTCCGTGCCGGATGGGCGCGCCGCAAACCAGCCACTGGCCGCCATCACCTTGATGCCACCGATGGCCGCGTTATTGCCCGGCGCGCGATCCAGCACCTGCTCGATCTTCTCTCCGGCGAGCTCCTGGCTTTGCAACTGCTGCGGCGAAAGCTTGGAAAGCTTCGCCTTCTGCGCCCCGCTGGCGGGTGCATCGATACGGCTGGAGTACGGCTTGCCGAGCACGTCGGTGAGGTCGGCGAAAAGCTGGCCCGGGTCCTTGCCAGTACGCGCGGTCATCTCGGCAGCAAGCAGGGCCGGCACGATGCCGTCCTTGTCGGTAGACCACACCCCGCCGTCGTGGCGCAGCATCGAGGCGCCGGCGCTTTCCTCACAACCAAAGCCCAATGAGCCTTCGAACAAGCCATCGGCGAACCATTTAAAACCGACCGGCACTTCGTACAGCCGGCGACCGAGGCGTTGCGTTACCCGATCGATCAACGAACTGCTGACCACCGTCTTGCCGACACCGGCCTTTTCGTTCCATTGCGGACGATGCCGATAGAGGTAATCCACCATCACCGCCAGGTAGTTGTTCGGCAGCATCAGCCCGCTGCTGCGTGCGACGACGCCGTGACGGTCGTGGTCGGTATCGCAGGCGAACGCCACGTCATAGTGGTCCTTCAGCCCGATCAGACGCTGCATGGCATGCGGCGAAGAAGGATCCATGCGGATCTTGCCGTCCCAGTCCACCGTCATGAATCGAAAAGTGGGATCCACCGTTTCACTGACCACGGTCAGATCGATACCGTAGCGCTGCGCAATCGGCTGCCAGTAATGCACGCCGGCGCCACCCAGCGGATCGACCGCCATGTGCACGCCGGCGTTGCGGATCACCGCAAAGTCGACGATGTTTTGCAGATCATCCACGTACTGCGCGAGGTAATCGTGCTCCTTCACCAGGCCGGAGCGCCGCGCCTGGGCATAGCTGATCCGCTTTACACCATCCAGCCCGGCTTCCAGCAAGGCATTGGCGCGCTGCTGGATCCAGCCGGTGACATCGGTATCGGCCGGACCACCGTTGGGAGGGTTGTATTTGAAGCCGCCATCGCTGGGGGGATTGTGCGAAGGCGTCACCACAATGCCGTCGGCCAATCCCTGTTGGCGGCCGTGGTTATAGACCAGGATGGCGTGCGAGACAGCCGGCGTCGGCGTGTATTCGTCGCCAGCGGAAATCATCACCGGTACATCATTGGCGACCAGCACTTCCAGCGCACTTTCGAACGCCGGGCGAGACAGCGCATGCGTATCGATGCCGATGAACAAGGGACCGTCGATGTGCTTGTACCGGCGGTAATCGCAGATGGCCTGGCTGATGGCCAGTACATGCCATTCGTTGAAGCTGCGGTCGAACGATGAACCGCGATGACCGGAAGTGCCGAATGCCACGCGCTGCGCGGGCGCCGCGGGATCCGGCCGCAGGGCGGCATAGGCGTCCAGCAGTTTCGACACGTCCACCAACAGGGATTCCGGTGCGACCTTACCGGCCAGTTTGTCGACTTTGGCGTTCACGTACGGCCCTCAACCATGGTTATGGCCGTGCATTATCCGCGACGGCCCATAACCCTTTTGTACACGGGATGTTTACCGGTCGCGGTTTGTTCAGGCCGAGGAAACCGCCACGCCGCTCACCAGTGTCGCAGCGAGCGCTTTCAAATCGCCAATCGTGTCGATGGTGTGATCCGGCGCGGGATGGATGCTGGCCAGATCGGCCTTTGCAGCATAGTGCCCCTGCCGCACAAAGACCGTGGTGAGCTTGTCGCCCAGACTGCGCTTCATCGCCGCCAGCAAATTGGGCTTGTCATCCACCATCACATAATGCTGCGCCGGATAACGTGCCTGCATCGCATCCAGCGAAAGCTCCTTGTGCACGAAAATCAGCACCTCGCCACGCACGGCGCCATAGATGCCGGATCGATCGATCTTGTGCGGCTGAAACACGATATCGCCGTCTGACAGGATCACCGCGCGGCCAAGCGTGTTCAGGGCCTCGATGGTCGACAGCGCATGGGGAAACACCTGCTCTTCGAACGGATAATCCAGCAGCCAGGCGGAGGTGGCGAGCAAGCCCGGGCGGGCATCCTGATCGCGCCGGAAGTGTTGCAGTGCGCCGAGGTAATCGGCGTAACCCACGGTATCGCGCAATTGCTCATAGACGGACCAGTAACGATCGCACTCTTCCTGCCCGAATTGCTGCACGAGGTGCGCACGCAGATCCGACGCGAAACGATCGTTGTCCAGCAAGGTGTTATCGACGTCCAACAGAAATACGGTAGAAGATGCGTTTACGGCTTGGGTCACAGCTGATGTCCACGTCATGTTCGCCGCCGTCATCGATCATCGGCTATCGATAACGATCCATAGCCAATGAGCGGGATGCGGCGCGGCTCCGCATGCCCTGGCGGGCCAGGCGGCATCCGGTCTTTGGCTGCCCGATGCGGTTGGCCCACGCTATAAAGCCCGGGCAGTATGCCACCCCGGCGGCTTATCCGGGTCAAAAGCGATATCGCGATAAATTAACGGCCAGCCGTGTCGTGTGCTGATCAGCACCCTTGTTTGCGCCGCGCACAATGCTCTGAATCGCAACCAGCGGACACGGCTCGCCGGACATTTCATGGCGCTCACATTTCCCTTACATCATCGAGGCTTGCGCCGAATCGGTGTTCGAACGAAGATCGGGCCGACGGCCTGACACCGCGGTCGCCGACCATTGGGGATAGACATGCGCTTGCTTCAGGTAATGGGCTGTCTGGTTTCTCTTGTGCTGGTGGGTGCGTTGGCCAAGGCGCCGATGGTTTCCGGGGCAGCGGCAAAATCACCCCATACGTCGCAGGTGTCCGGCGACACACTGTCAACCATTCAAAGGCGCGGCGTGATACGTGTAGGTGTCGCGGTGAACGCGCCCTGGGTGCTGCAAGACAAAGCCGGTCAGTGGATCGGGCTGGATATCGATCTGGCCCGGCAGTTCGCGCAGGACATGCGCTGGCAGATCGAACTGGTGCCGACTACCTGGTCTACGGCTATCGAAGACCTGCGCGCCGGCCGTTTCGACGTGCTCGCCGCAGGCCTGAGCGTGACGCCCCAGCGCGCCTTGCTGTTGAAATACAGCCATCCATATGGCGCGTTCGCGCTGGGCCTGGTGGTGAACCGCAAATCCCTCGGCAAGGATGATCTGCTGACACTGGAAACCGGCGAAGGCAAACACAAGGTCGCCGTGCTTTCGGGCACAGTCACCGCGGCCACGGCCAAGGAATATCTCGGCAATAGCGATCTGCTGGAAATCAACGATGAGAACAAGGCGATCGAGGACCTACGCAATGGCACGCTGGATGGCCTGATTGCCGAACAGCCACTGCCGGATGCGCTTGCGCGTTCCTACCCCGATCAGCTTCACACGCTCGATGTGAGTACGTACGGCAAGACCGCGCATGCGTTTGCGGTACGCAGCGAGGACCAGAACCTGGTGGATGTCGTCAACGCATGGCTGACTTACGAAGACGCTACCGGCTGGATCCAGTCGCGCAAGGAATTCTGGATTCATAGCGCGGCGTGGATTGAGTTGATGGGAACCTGAGGGTACCTGCCTCGCAAAACGGAGGCAGGCACCCGTCAGAAGCATTACAGATGTCCCTGGGTCAACTCGTCCGCAAGACGCGGCAGGTTGTACACCTTGCGTACCGATTCAACCAGCGCGGCGGTGTCCACGGCAACCGCACGGTTGTTGCTGCCGTCGTAGACGAAGTCACCGCCCAGTGAATGGATGTTGCCGTCAAAGATCAGACCGACGGCGTGACCTTCGCGGTCGATCACCGGGCTGCCGGAATTGCCGCCGATAATGTCGTTGTCGGTGACGAAATCCATCGGTGTAGACATATCGAGCTTGCCCTGCGCCTTCACCCAGCTCTCCGGCAGCTTGAACGGATCGGCGCCGGTGGCACGCTTGTACAAGCCGTCGAAATGGGTAAAGGGCGGCACGGGTTCGCCGTTTTCATTCCAGCCCACTACCTTGCCGTAGGAAAGGCGCAGCGTGAACGTCGCATCGGGATAGCTGGTCAACCCATCGCGATCAAACCGGGCCTTGGCGATGGCTTCGTTGGCCTTGTCCGTGGGCGCGACGACTTCGTCTTCATACGCCTTGCGAATCTTGCGCGACTCGGCATCGACCTGGCGGGCCAGCAGGATCATCGGATCATTCGATGCTTCAATCGCCTTTTCGCCGCCATCCCAGAGTTGCTTGCGCACCGCCGGATCAGCCAGCCTGGTGCCGCTGACCAGCTGCTGCGCACGCTGCTCGGGCGAATCCTTGCCGAGCACTTCATGCACGGTCGGATCATCCGCGCCAAGCGTCTGGCGCAGCTTGCCCAGCGACCAGGCCATCAGGGTTTCCTCGTACTGCGGATAAACCGGTACGTCCGATTCCACCGTTTGCTGCACGGCCGGCAGATTCGCATCCCGGTAATCCGGCAAGCGCTCGGCGTCTGGCTTCACACGCTCGGCGGCGGCACGCACCAGCGTGCGCGCATCGTGAAACAGCTCGCCGAACTGGCCGAAACCGATGCCACGCTCAAGCATGGCGTAGCGCATGTAGAGATCCTTGCCGCGTTGTTGGGCGCGGTCGATCTCCGTCCAGGGATCACCGTACTTGGCGCGCCGCTCGGGTGTCGCCGCCATCCATTGTCGCAAGGCGGCATCCTGAGCACGCTTTTGCTCAACGAAATGGTCGTCGGCCAGCGTCTGCAACCAGCCGTTATAGGCTTTGATCGAGTTCTCGATGCCGAACTGCAGCTCCTGCGACTCCTTGCCCTGCTCCGCGCCGCCGCGAGCGTATTCCCACAGCATGCCGCGCAATTCCGACAGCAAGGCATAACCCGGCACGATCTGGAAATCGCGCAAGGCCGACAACTGCGGCCAGGTCAAGCCGCGCCGGGTCGAGCCGGGATTGCCGACCACGAACGTCATATCGCCCGCTTTCGGTCCCTGCGTATCGAACTTGAAGAACTGCGGCGTATTCGCCGGCTTGCCATTGACGTAGGCGCGGAAGAAGGTGACGTCCAGGTCATAGCGCGGAAAGTTGAAATTGTCCGGATCGCCGCCGAAAAACGCGATGCTTTGTTCCGGCGCGAAAACCAGGCGCACATCCTGGTAGCGGCGATACTTGTACAGCGCGTAGCGGCCGCCGTTGTAGAGCGTGATCACATCGCAACGCCAGGTCTTGGCATCGCCGTTCACGCATTGCTGTTCCAGTTTGCTGTCAATGGCGCGTTCGGCCATCACGCGATCCGCACCGCTCTTGCCGGCGGTCGCGGCGCTCACCTGGGCGGTCACGTCGGTAATCGATTCAAGCTGATTGAGTTCGACGTCGGGGCACTTCGGTTCGTCTTCCTGCTTGAGCGCGATGTAGCCGTTGGACATGTAGTCCTCATGCCCCTTGGAAAGCTGGGACAGGCAGGCGTTGGCGCAGTGATGATTGGTCATCACCAGCCCATTGGCCGACACAAACGAACCCGAACAACCTTGCGCCAACCGCAACGCCGCATGTTGCACAAGGTCGATCCACTGCTGGGTGGGAGTGAACCCGTATTGCTGCTGCATCTGCTTGACCGGCAGGTGGTCCATCGTCCACATGCCTTCATCGGCCATGGCCGTGCCTGCCCCGGCCACGAACAGACCGGCCAGCACCAAACCGCACATCTGCTTCATAGCGATCTCCCCTCGTGGGGCAAAGGCCACGGTATGTGCCTTTGCGCCCCACCAGTATGAGATAGCTGTTACAACATAACAATGTGACGCATGGCATGGCCTGGACGCAGTCATTCCACGTCCAGCCTGGAGCTATGCCTTGGCCGCCTCGGCTGCTTTTTCGATCAGCGTGGTCAGCTTCTTATCCAGCTGCAAACCGACCTCGGTCACCTCCGGATGACCGAACTGCCCGAACAGCGAGGACGGCAGATCAAACTCCACCCGCGTCGTCTGTGCATCGATGGCGTAAACCAGCACGGTCAGTGGTGCATACAGCGCGGCACGGATATCGTGACGCGTCATCGAAAACGCCACCAGCGGATTGCCGATGTGATACCGGAACGCCTTTTGCGGCTGTCCATGCAAGGTCGGCAGACGGCCATGATCCTGCATACCGAAGATCATCAGGCCCTGCTCGCCTTGCATGCCTTCGATCAATGCCCACACCGACGCGGCGTCGGTGCCTTGGCGAAGAGCCTGCGGTTCGAAGCGGCCGGCCAGCCGTTCGAGCTCGTGGGTAAAGCTATCGAAAGCCGCTTTTAGGTCGATGACGCTGTGCGAAACAGTGATGGGTTGTGAAGAAGTGATGGTCATGACGATAGTCCAATCATTAATGGTTTTCAGTGTGCACCGGAAGCCGCAGCCGAAGCGTCGTCGCCACCGCCATGTCCGGGCCGTTTGGCGATCCACAGCAAGCCGATCAACACGAGAAACAGGATCGCGGAGATGTAAAACAGATCATCCACGCCCAACTGCGCCGCCTGCTGGTCCAGCACGTAATTGAAAATGCCATAGGCCTGCTGCTGGTTTGTTCCGACGTGCTGCACCTGAGTGGTAAATTGCTGGAACACCGGGTTGTAGTTCGTGGTGACTTCGTTGAGTTGCGCGTGATGCAAAATGGAACGGTGATCCCAGGCGGTCTGGAAAATCGACGTACCAATGCCGCCGCACAAAATGCGCAGGAAGTTGGACAAGCCCGATGCCGCAGCAATGCGCGACGCCGGCAAGCCCGACAAGATGATCCCAAGCAACGGCACAAACAGCGTGGCCAGCCCGACACCCTGGACCAACGTCGGCATGGTCAGCGACCACGGATCCACATCGCTGGTGTAATTGGCGCGCCAGAAAAAGCACGCTGCGAAAGCCAGCAGCGATACGGTCGCAATCAGCCGTGGATCGAAACGTCCGACCAACTTGCCGGTGAATGGCGTCAGCGCCACCGCCACCAGGCCCGCCGGCGCCAGCACCAGGCCCGCATCCGTCGCGCGATAACCGACATTGGTCTGCAACCACAGCGGTAGCAGCACGATATTGGCAAAGTAAAGTCCATACGCCACTGACAAAGCGGCAGCGCCCGCGCTGAAGCTGCGCAGCTTGAATAGACTCAGATCAACGATGGGATGACGATCGGTCAACTCCCACGCCACGAAATACACAAAGGCAAGCGCGGAAGTAGTCGCCAGCGCGATGATCACCGGCGAGTTGAACCAGTCCAGATCCTTGCCCTTGTCCAGCATGATCTGCAACGCGCCCACCCAGACCACCAGCAGGAACAGGCCAACCTTGTCGATCGGCAGCTTGTGCGTGGCCGATTCGCGGTCGCGGAAAATGGCCCATGTGCCGAGGATGGCTAGAATACCCACCGGAATATTGACGTAGAAAATCCACGGCCAGGTGTAATTGTCGGAAATCCAGCCGCCGAGAATGGGGCCCGCCACCGGCGCCGTCAGTGTAGTCATCGACCACAATGCCAAGGCCAGCGGCGCCTTGTTCTTCGGAAAAGCCGCCAGCAGCAGCGACTGCGACAACGGAATCATCGGGCCGGCCACTGCACCTTGCAGCACACGCGAAAACAACAGGAACGGCAGGTTTGGAGCCAGGCCGCACAACCACGATGCAATCACAAAAAGCACCGTGGAGCTCACGAACAGGCGCACCTGACCGAGTCGTTGTGACAACCAGCCCGTCAGCGGCAAGGCGATGGCGTTGGACACTGCAAACGAGGTGATCACCCACGTGCCCTGATCCGACGACACGCCAAGATTGCCGGAAATCGTGGGAATGGAGACGTTGGCGATCGACGTATCGAGCACGTTCATGAAAGTCGCCAGCGATACCGCCACGGTGCCGATCGCCAGCTTCGCGCCCTGCATGGGCGGATGATCGATGTGCTTGTCGCTCATGACACCCGCCCTCAGCGCGCCATCGCAACGTGTTGCGTATCACGCAACGTGCCCGCAGCCACCACCGTCTGCTCGGCATCATCACCGGCATTCTGCGCAATGATCCGGGCGATTTCGCCTTCGGCTTCCACACCGTAGTCGGCGAACACCGGCGTCTGATAGACGGTATTCGGTGCGTTATCCAGCGCAGCGCCGTTTTCGTTATGCAAATCGACCTCTGCAATCACCGACAGGCCGATCCGCAGCGGATGCGCTTCCAGCTCCTTGGGGGCGAGCGCAATGCGCACCGGCAGGCGCTGCACGATCTTGATCCAGTTGCCCGTGGCGTTCTGCGGCGGCAGCAGCGAGAAGGCCGATCCGGTACCGGCAGAGAAGCCCACTACACGACCGTGATAGGTCACCGACGAGCCATAGACATCGGCATGCAACGTCACCGGCTGGCCGACGCGCATATGTTCAAGCTGCACTTCCTTGAAGTTGGCATCCACCCAGATTTCATTCAACGGCACCACCGCCATCAACGGCGTGCCCGGCGCGACGCGCTGGCCGACTTGCACCACCCGTTGTGCCACATAACCGGTGACCGGTGCGGGCAAGGTATTGCGCGCATAGGCGAGGTAGGCATCGCGCACCTTGGCGGCCGCTGCCAGTACATCCGGATGATTGGCAATCGAGACATTCCAGGTCAGCGCCTGGTTGGCTGCCAGCTGCTGATTGGCGGCGTCATAGGCGGCCTGGGCATTGCTCAAGGCATCGCGGGCATGGGTGATTTCTTCCGTCGAAACAGCGCCGGACTGGGCGATGTCCATACGGCGGCGATAGTCTTCCTGCGCACGGGCAAGATCGGCCTTGCGCTGTGCCAGCACGGCGCGGTACTGCAAGTTGTCGACGTAGAGCGTGTGCACCTGGCGCACGGTTTGCCCCAGGGTCGCTTCGGCTTGCTGCAAGGCGATCCGCGCGTCGGCAGGATCGAGCTTCACCAGCGGTTGGCCTTGCTGGATGGTCTGGGTGTTATCGGCGTTGACGGCAATCACTGTGCCGGTCACTTGCGGCGTCACCTGCACGACATTGCCGTTGACATAGGCGTCATCGGTCGATTCGTAGTAGCGCGCGACCAGCAGGTAATACGCCGCGGCGGCGGCAGCAAGGGCGGCCACACCAAGGGTGATGAGGGCGAGGACCCCGCGGCGGCGGCGATTACTCGCTTGACCGCCGTCTTCGACGGGAATGGATGAGGCTTGAGCGTTCATGACAGATTCCAGGAGATGTGAGAAGTCAGAGAGAAAGAAACGGGTTCGCTTGATCAGGGTGACTTGGCCACACGATCGGCCATGGCGATGTTGTCGGGCGCTGTGTAGCCGCCGCCTAGCGCTTGGATCAGGGAAATCTGTGCATCCAGCCGCTGCAGCCGCAACGTCGCCACGCGCTGGCTTTGTTCCAGACGCGCCACATCCGACGACAACACCTGCAGTTGCGGGTCGAGGCCGGCCTTGTAGCGGACGATCTCCAGGTCGTAGGCGCGACGGCTCGCGTCATAGGCGCTTTGCGCGGTGGTCTGCTGCTGTTCGATCGCACGGATCGTCGCCACCTGCGTGGCCACATCATTCAAGGCGCTGATCAAGGTCTGGTCGTAGGCGTCGATCGCCGTGCCGTAATCGGCATAGCGATCCTTGAGCTGCGCGCGCAAGGCGCCACCATCGAACAAAGGCAGATGGATCGCCGGCCCGGCTTGCACCTGTCGGCTGCTGGCATTGAACAGGTGGCCCCAGCCGAAGGCGTCATAACCGAACGCGGCGGCCAGGTTGATATCCGGGAAGAAGTCGGCCTTGGCCACCTTCACATCATGGCCCGCTGCATCGATGCGCCAATGCGCGGCCACGATGTCGGGACGACGGGACAACAGATCGGCCGGCAGACTGTTCGGCAAGGCATCGTCCGGGGCGTCCAGCAATACGGGCCGCGTAATCTGCAGGCCGCGATCGGGGCCTTTGCCGAGCAAGGCGGCCAGTTGGTAACGCGTGGTGGCGATCTGGCCGTCCAGCGCCGATACGTCGGTGCGGGTCGCATCGATGGTGACATCCACCGTGCGGCTTTCCACTTCGTTGTCCAGACCAGTCTGCACACGTTGCTGTGTCAGCGAACCAATCGATTTGCGGCTGACAACCTCGTTCTGCGCAATATCACGCAAGGCGTACAGCAGTGCCAGATGCACATAGGCATGCGCGACGGAGGTCGAAAGAATCAGGCGCGCCTGTTGCTCTTCGGCCTCGACAGCCTTGCGATCGGAAATCGCCGAACGCAGCGCCTCGTGATTCTTGCCCCAGATGTCCAGATCATACGAGGCGCCGAACATCAGCGAGTTTTCGTTCTGCCAGCTGTTGCCGACCGGCGGCGGGAAATACGTGTTGCCGCTGAAGTGCTCGTGGGTAAAGGCATACTTCACATCGGCATTGGGGCCAATGGCGGCGTGCGCCTGCTCCGTATAAGCCGATGCCTTGGCCACACGTGCTTTAGCTTCGGCAAGCGTCGGGCTATTGGCGACCGCTTCGTTGATCAGCGCGGTGAGTTGCGGATCGCCGAATCGTTCAGACCAGTCCATCGATGGCCACACGCCACCTTGGGTGGGAATGCTCACCGCAGACGGATATTCGGACACTGCGGCCGGATGGCTATCGCTGTGAATACCGCGATAGTTCACACACGCGCTGAGGGCGGTAGCAAGCAACGCCACGGCCATCACGCGCAAGGGTAGGCGCGGCGACTTGGAGCGGTGGAAAGTAGAGGCGTTCATAAGTGATGTACCTGAGGAATGACAAAACGGGGCTGGCGATCTCATGCTGTCCGCATGCGGCGGACGTCGCGGTGTCGCGCGGAAGGACGAGCATCGGTCTGGCAGTTGTCTGCCATGCGCTTGAGGCCACGCTGCAAGGTCTGCAGGTCAGGCTTGCTGATGCCCGTGGTAAGCGCGCCAAGAATCTGCTGCGTGATCTGGATGGTGCGTTGCGCGATGCGCCGGGCCTGTCCGGTCAGCGCAATGCGTACGACGCGGCGATCTTCCGTGCAGCGCCTGCGTGTCAGCAGGCCGAGTTTTTCCATCGTATCCAGCGCGTGGCTGATGGTGCTGGCATTGACGCCGACCACGGCAGCCAGGTCATTGCCCAGCATGGCCGGCTCGGTCGCCAGCAACATCAGGATTTCCGCCTGGATGCCGGAGATGTCGAATTCTTTTCTCATGTGCTGAGTCGTCAGTCGCTTGAGCGCCGACGATGTGCGCACCAGCGCATGCGCGACGTTGTCGTGATGACTGCGTGCGGCCATCCGGTGCGCTCTGGCCTTGTTCGCCTTGTTGTCCCGTTCGTCGACGACAGCCAGTGCACCGCGAATGGGTGCGTCAGATGTGTTCTTGCTGGTCTTTGAAGTAGTCACGGGCGTATACCGGCATAAGCGCTATGAGGCGGAGGACTCGACGAGATCACCGGCAGCGCGGCGACCAGCCTGCAGAAAGCGGTCGGACATCTTCGGATCATCGGTAGTGCGCGAGAGAATCATCGTGCCGATCAGGCAGGACACCACCGCCATCGCCTTCGTTTCGCGCTGCGCGGGCTTGATCGACTCCGGCAGGAATTCGCTCACCAGCTTGACCATTTCCGTGATGCCATCAGACATTTGCGCGCGCACCGGCCCTTCGCTACGACCAGCCTCGACAGCCAGCGTGGCCAGCATGCAGCCGCGGATGACGTTGTCGCGATGCAGCGTGCTCAGGTAGCTGTCGACCACGCTACCCAAGCGAGCTCCCTCTGACTGAGTGCCCGCCTTGCGCAAGCGCGCACGCATGCCTTCCAGTCCAAGGGCCAGCGCTTCGCGCGCCAGGTCGTCCTTGGACTCGAAATGGTTATAGAAGCCGCCCTGGGTGAGGCCGATGTCGCTCATCAGCCCGGCAACGCCTACGGCAGCGATGCCTTCGTTGCGGAAGCGCTCTGCTGCCGTTTCGACGATGCGGCGACGAGTGGCCTCCTTGTGTCCTTTTTCGTAACGCATGAGCGGGTTTCCGAAGGGTTGAAATTGCAAAGGTTGCAATTAAATTATGGTCATCATATTGTATGACGTACATCATGTAAAGACCCGGGACGCACTTTTTGGGCGGCCCGGCTTCCCTCCCCACCAAGAGACGACCACTATGAATATCCAAGGCAAAACCGCCCTCGTGACCGGCGCCAACCGCGGCCTGGGCACGGCTTATGCAAAAGCGTTGCTCGCCGCCGGCGCAGGCAAGGTGTATGCGGGCGCGCGCGACCCTTCATCGGTCACCCTGCCCGGCGTGATCCCGGTAAAGCTGGATGTCACCTCACTGGACGACGTCGCGGCCGCCGCGGCGCAATGCGGCGATGTCGACATCCTGATCAACAACGCCGGCATTGCGCTTGGCGGCGTCAAGCTGCTTGAAGGCAACGCCGAGCAGGCGCTGCGCGATCAGCTTGATGTCAACGTATTCGGCATCCTGCATATGAGCCGCGCGTTTGCACCGGTGCTGCGTGCCAATGGTGGCGGCGCCATCGTCAACATGCTGTCTGCGTTGAGCTGGCTGAGCCTGCCAACCAGCGCTACCTACTCCATGTCCAAAGCCGCGGCGTGGGCCTTGACCAACGGGCTTCGCAATGAGCTGCGCGCGCAGGGAACCCTGGTCGTCGGGGTGCATGCCGGATTTATCGATACCGATATGGTTCGCCACGTCGGCGCACCCAAGAGCAAACCTGAAGACATCGCCCAGCGCGTGATCGCAGGCTTGCTCATTGGTGACGAGGAAGTATTGGCCGACGCGACGTCCCAACAGGTAAAAGCGAGTTTTGCGCTCCCATCCCCGGCCTATCTCGCTGCCCAGAACGGCTGATATTTCTTCCACGGTGACTCTTATGAAAACCATTCAACGCGTCGCCATTCTGGGCGGCGACAGGATTCCTTTTGCGCGCTACAACACCGCCTACAAGGATCTGTCCAACAAGCAGATGCTGACCCAGGCATTCACGCAGCTGGTGCGCCGTTTCGACCTGCAAGGCCAGCGCATCGGCGAAGTGGTCGGTGGCGCCGTACTCAAGCATGCCCGCGATTTCAACCTCACCCGCGAAAGCATGCTCGGCAGTGGCCTGTCGCCACAAACGCCGGCTTATGATTTGCAACAAGCCTGTGCCACCTCGATCCAGGCGTCGGTCGCCGTTGCCAACAAGATTGCGCTCGGACAGATCGACGTGGGCATTGCCGGCGGCGTGGATTCGGCGTCAGACCTGCCGCTGGCGGTATCGGATGACCAGCGCGATCTGTTCCGCGAGCTTTCCGCTGCACGCACGACCACTGCCCGCCTCAAGGCATGGAGCAAGCTGCGGCCATCCATGCTCCGTCCCCAAGTGGCGGATGTCGACGAACCACGCACCGGCCTGTCGATGGGGCAGCATACCGAGCGCATGGTGCGCGAATGGAACATCAGCCGCGAGGAACAGGATGCGCTGGCGCTGGCCAGTCACCGCAATGGACTGGCCGCCTATGCACGCGGCTTCTACAAGGATCTGGTAACGCCCTTTGGCGGTCTGGAGCGTGACGGCATCCTGCGCCCGGACACCTCCATGGAACGCCTTGCCAGGCTTGCGCCTGCCTACGACAAGACCTCTGGCAAGGGCACGCTGACGGCCGGCAACTCCACGCCGTTGACCGATGGCGCCGCGAGCGTGCTGCTGGTCAGCGAAGCCTGGGCCGCCGCCAGCCATCATCAGCCGCTGGCCTGGTTTGTCGATGCCGAAACCGCTGCAGTGGATTTCTTCACCCAGCAATCCGAAGGGTTGTTGATGGCGCCCGCGCATGCCGTTGCACGATTGCTGGCACGCAACAACCTGACGCTCGGCGATTTCGATTACTACGAAATCCATGAGGCTTTCACGGGCCAGGTGCTGTGCACCCTTAAAGCCTGGGAAAGCGCCGAGTACTGCCGCGAGCACCTGGGATTGGCTGCGCCGCTCGGCAGCATTGATCGCTCACGCCTGAACGTCAACGGCGGCTCGGTAGGGCTGGGGCACCCGTTTGCTGCCACCGGCGCGCGTATCGTGGCGGCAGCAGCCAAGCAGTTGGCGGAACACCGCGCCGCCACCGGCCGCAGCGGGCGCACGCTGATTTCGGTCTGTGCCGCCGGAGGCCTGAGCGTGGCGGCCATTCTGGAAGGCTGAATAGCCCTCCGGTAGCGTCAGTGCGCGTGGCCTGACGCTATCGGGGATGGATTCAGCGCAACATCGTCCGGCAGCGACAGCCGGTCGATGTCGTAACCGGCATCGGCCCAGGCATCCAATCCACCCAGCAAGGGACGAACACGACGGTAGCCCAGCATCATCAGCCCCTTGGCGGCCTTCGCGGCCGAAACCTCATTGGGGCAACTGCAATAGATCACGATTTCCTGCTCGATCGACACCTTTTGCAGGTCCTCGTCGACGCCACGCAGATCCGCCATCAGGGCGCCGGGAATAATGCGGTTATCCACCACGCGCGCCGCCTGCGAACGCACATCGACCACCACGGGTTTGCGCTCGTCTTCCATCAGCTTGTTCAGCTCTTCCACCGTGATGCGCGCCAGGCGCAGCGACAGCAGCAACTTCCGCCGCTGCCACCATTTCACCAGGATATAGGCCAGCAAGCCGGCCACAATGATTTCGATCGCGACAGTACCCGCGCTGGCCAGTATGAGCAGCAGATGATCGATCTGATGAGCGAAGGCATAGCCCAGGGCGACCATCACGCCGATCCAGAGCAGCGAACCGAGGCCATCCATCAGCACAAAGATCTGTGGCCGCAGCCGCATCGCGCCCACCAGCGGCGGGGCGATGGTGGACAATCCCGGCACGAATTTCGCCACCAGCAGAATCTGCCCGCGCCAGCGCTGGAAGCGCAGCTCGGACTGCTTCACGCAAGAGTCCGGCGAAAGCGAAATGCGACAGAGCGTGCGCATCACCGTTGCGCCGAAGTAGCGTCCGGCCCAATACCAGGCCAGGTCGGCCAGCAGGCAGGCCACCAGCGCCACCAGCACCACCGCGCCCAGCGGCAGCTTGCCGATCGAGGACAAGGCCCCGGCTATCACCAGGGTGGGCACAGCTGGAATCGGCGCACCGGCCTGCTCCGCCAGCACGTTGAGGAAGACCAGCAACAAGCCGTATTCCGCGATCAATTCGATAATCGCATGGGTCACCGGACCGTCCCTCGATAGAATTCCACCATGTCGGTGTGCGCATCGTTGGGGCAATCGGCGCCGATTGCAAGCAGCAAGCAGGGGCTGCGCGGCCAAACCGCGAGCCCCTGCCGAAAAAGATGTTTTGAAGACTTATCGGGGCGAATCTTCCGCCAGCAGGCTACGGAAGATGAGGCCGCCCACCGCGCCGCCGATCAACGGCACCACCCAGAACATCCACAGCTGCTGGACCGCCCAAGTGCCCTGGAAAAGGGCTACGCCAGTGCTGCGGGCCGGGTTCACGGAGGTATTGGTGATCGGGATGCTGATCAGGTGGATGATGGTCAGCGTCAGGCCAATCGCCAGCGGGCCGAAACCGGGCGGTGCACGGCGGTCGGTTGAACCGTGGATCACTATCACGAACATGGCGCTGAGTACGAACTCACTGACCATACAGGCCAGCAGCGAATAACCGCCCGGTGAATGTTCGCCGTAGCCGTTGGAAGCGAATCCGCTGGCCGTTGCATCGAAGCCAGGCTTGCCCGAGGCAATGACGTAGATCACCGCGGCCGCGAGGATGGCGCCAAGGACCTGCACGACGATATAGGGAATGACATCCTTGCCGCTGAAGCGCCCGCCGAAGAATAGACCGACTGTCACGGCTGGATTGAAATGCGCCCCGGAAATGCCGGCACAGGCATAGGCCATCGTCACCACCGTAAGGCCGAACGCAAGCGCAACACCAAGAAAACCGATACCGAGCTGAGGAAATGCGGCGTCAAATACCGCACTGCCGCAACCACCAAGTACCAGCCAGAACGTTCCGAAAAACTCGGCACTGAGTCGTTTGAACATGAGTGTCTCCGAATCAATAGAAATGATGAGCGCATCACGCAATGCGAGGTTGGCTGCCAATTTCTTTATTGCGACGTCTGCTGTCCCCCGGAGGCCACGCTGCGATCCACGCGGTGGCAGAACGCGTAATACCACGCGGTCATGCGGTGCGGAAGCCTTTATTCGCACTGCAACACGCGAGCTAAGTTTTGTGAGTACGAGGTGAAAAGTGCGCTGTGGCGTGTGCGCCCTGCTTATGGCGGATAAAGCCCGCCCGAGTCCCAAGCCGCGAATACCCTGCCGTCGTGTCTAGGGCCCGCTAGCGCTATTGGCAACGCGAGCTACGCCAATAGTGCTAACAGGCCCTAGGATGGCCATCCAGTCACCGCACCTCCAGGCACGCCAGGCATGCACAACGATACGAACCCTGAAACCTGCATCCTGGAAAGCTGGCATAAAAATGCCGATGCATGGACGCACACCGTGCGTCATGGCCATATTGAAAGCCGGCGTCTGGTCACTGACCGGGCGATCATCGACGCCGTCCTTGCCGGCCGGCCCCGCTCGGCGCTGGACTTGGGATGTGGCGAAGGCTGGCTGGTGCGTGCGCTGAGCGCATGCGGGATTTCGGCCATCGGCGTGGATGCCGTACCGGCGCTGATTGACCGCGCGCGCGAATTGGGCGGCGACTTTCGCCTCGCTTCCTACGAGGATGTCGTGGCTGGACAGCTATCGCTCAAGGCCGATGTGCTGGTGTGCAATTTCGCCTTGCTGGGCAAGACTTCCGTCGAGCAGCTGCTGGCATCTCTGCCGCGCATGCTGCAAGACGGCGGCCGCCTGGTCGTGCAGACCGTGCACCCACTGATGGCCTGCGGCGAACACGCCTACGTTGACGGCTGGAGACGGGAAGAATGGGTGGGATTCGGCTCGGCGTTTCCCTCGCCTGCGCCGTGGTACTTCAGGACACTGGCAAGCTGGATGGCCTTGTTTGCGGAATCGGGCTGGCAACTATGCGAAATGCGCGAACCGCTGCATCCGGGCACCGGCAAGCCGGCTTCGGTGATCTTTATCGTGCAGAGGGCGGCAGCGCTACAACGTCGATAACGACATGGGCTGCGTAAAACCGGGATGCGTCGCTTCGCAGTAACGCATCCCGAGGTTTCCGGGCCGGTGCGCATGCGCCCGGCCCGGAATGAGGATCAGAGCGCCGCGTCCTTGAGCTTCTTCAGCGGACGGATCTTCACCTTCACGGTGGCGGGCTTCGCAGCGAACCACTGCTCTTCCTTCGTGAAGGGGTTGATGCCCTTGCGCTTCGGCTTGGCCGGAACGTTGACGGCAGTGATCTTCAGCAGGCCCGGCAGGGTGAACACGCCGGCACCCTTCTTGTGAATCGACGCGTGTGCAACACCTTCGAGCGCGGAAAGCACCGCGCGCACTTCCTTGGATGCAACACCGGTGGTTTCAGCCAGGTGTGCAACCAGACCCGACTTGCTCAGTGCTTCCTTGATCGGCTTCGGAGCTGCGGCGGCTTTGGATGCCGTTTTGCCTTTTGCTGCCTTCTTTGCCATGGACTACCCCATCGTTATTTGGTTTGTTGAATTGCCTCTCGGCGAGCTGAAATGTAGGGGAAATTTATGGCGTCGCCAACTAGCAAATGCAAAAAAACCTATAAAAGGTGCATTCAGCGGCTGCTGGACCGCCCCGGAGCCTAGCGGAGCACGCTTTTTACCAGCATAAAAAGGGCAACGGCCACGACGATGGCCGCGAAAAGGATGCTCAGCGCACCGCGCTTTCTGGACAAATTCTGAGCACCCAACATGCCCAGCCAACCACCCACGATGCCGCCGGCGATGAACTCCAGTGCGACCGGCCAGGCCACCCATCCCGAAACGGCATAGTTGACCGCCGCCGTAAAAGCAAAGGCCCCCACGCAGAACAGTGACGTGCCGATCGCATCGATCATCCCCATGCCACTGGCAAAAACCAGTCCTGGCACGATCAGGAAGCCACCGCCAATACCGAAGAATCCAGACAGGCTTCCTGCCCCCAATCCAACGATACCCAGGCGGGGAAACATGTATCTGCGTGGATAGCCGGTGCCGTCGTGCCCACGCCTGCCCCGCAACATCAAGGCGGCAATGACCATCATCAGCAATGCAAACAGCACCAGCAGATGATGGCCATCGATGATCTTGCCGAGACTGGACCCAAGAAAGGCACCCAGTACACCGGTGGCCGCAAACATGAAAGCCGCCGGCCAGCGCACATTCCCTGCCCTGGCATGTGGAATCAGGTTGGCAAAGGCGTTGGCGGCGACCGCCAGTGCGCTGGTGCCGATGGCGACATGCGGATCGCGCAGCCCGACAACGTAAAGCAACAACGGTACGGCCAGGATCGATCCGCCGCCACCAATCAGCGCAAGCGAAAAACCCACTGCGGAACCGCAGAGCATGGCTAGCAAATGGTGCAACAGGGTCGGATCCATGGTGTGGTGCATCAACGAACCAAGTGGCCATTAAACCCTAAACCGAAGCTCCGCACCCTGGTCCCAAAGTTGGCCTGTCGCGGAGCGTTCGCATGAAACTGCCGCCGTCCACACTGGCGATCAATGCGATGTTTCGCCACTGCCGTCGTGCGCCCCTTGCTTGCCTGCGCCCATATCCATGTCCATATCGTTGTCCGGCGGCGCCTTGGCAACGACGTCCTTGTATTGCGCCGGCGTCATGCCTGGAAGCTTTTGCAGGAAGGCCACCATGCTCCAGATGGTCGGGTCATCATGCGTCGCGCCCCACGCCGGCATACCGCTCATCTTGACGCCGTGCTTGATGATCCAGAATGCCTCACGCGGCTCGATCCGCTGCTGCGAGAGATTGGGTGGCTGCGGATACAGGCCCGCACGAATTTCCGAATCGCTCATGCCTGGCGCAAGATGACAACCGGTGCACATGGCGGCGTACTGCCCGGCGCCTTTCAGAATCAGCGTGGGATCGTCCAGATTGGGCACGCTGATGTCCCTGGCATGCCGTTGCACGGAGTGCTCACGCACCATCGTGAGGAAGCGATAGGTAAGCGGCTCGTGCGGCGAATCGGCGCCGATGTTGTAGAAGCCGGACCAGGCATAGGCGTAGGCCAGCAAGCCCAGCACCACGACACCGGCCACCATGCTGGTGCGATATTCAATACGTCGCTTCATGGGATGTCCTAGGGACTGTTAGCACTATAAGCTGATACGGATACCGACGACGAACTGCCGGTCAAAAACGGGAAACTGATCCTCACGCGCAAAACGCGCGGTCGTACCGAAACGGCGCGTCCATACCACGCCGAAATAAGGCGCGAACTGCCGCGAGATTTGATAGCGAAGACGCAACCCAAGTTGCGCATTGGACAGACCGCCACCCACCTGCTGCGCCGGATCATCCTTGCTATACAGATTCACTTCCAGCTCCGGTTGAAGCATCAGGCGCTGGGTAAAGCGCAGCGTATATTCGGCCCGCGTGCGCGCAGCAAACCGGCCCGACTCACCGGCATACGCTGTCGCCTCCAACTCCACCCAGTATGGCGAGAGCCCCTCCAGGCCGAATGCCGCCCAATTGCGTTGTGGCCCGATCCCCAGATCATGCCGCACACCGAGCTGCGTGCTCCAGAAGGCTGATACGGGGTGACTCCACAACGCTTCGATATCGGCATGGTCGATACGCCCCTGGCTGCCTTCGCCTTCGCTGCGCAACCAGAGCTTATTGTCGTCATTGCCATACCAGGCCTCTGCCTCCCACATGGGGCCACGTCCCCCATAGCCGTCGGCATATTCCAGTTGATCGACCAGCAGCATCGCGTAGGAGGCATTGTCATGCATATCCATGTTTTGCATGGAAGCCTGGCTGGACATGACAAATGACGATGAATCGGCATTGCCGGCCGATGGCGTGGACTGCATGTCTGACATGTTCATGCCTGAATCCTGCGCCGCGGCGAAGGCCGGCAAAGCCAGCCAGCCGATGGCCACCCAGCGGCAGTGACAAAGCGCGGCCTTGTGCCTGAATCGACTCATGCCACCACCACTTCGCGGAACATGCCCGCTTCCATATGGAAAAGCATGTGGCAGTGATACGCCCAGCGCCCCGGATTGTCCGCGGTCACGGCATAGCTGATCTGTTGCGCCGGCTGCACGTTGACGGTGTGCTTGCGTAGCTGGAAATGCCCATCGGCATCTTCCACTTCGCTCCACATGCCGTGCAGATGAATCGGATGATTCATCATGGTGTCGTTGACCAGCACGATGCGCAACCGCTCGCCAGTATTGAAGCGCAGTGGATTGGCATCGGAAAACTTCACGCCATCGAACGACCAGATGTAGCGTTCCATATTGCCGGTAAGCCGCAGCGTGATTTCCCGTCCAGGCTCACGCTTGTCAAGCGGCCCGCCAACCGTGTGCAGATCGGCGTAAGTCAGTGCGCGCCGACCGTTATCGCGCAAGCCCACCCCGGGGTCATCGAGGCTGGTCCGCGGATGCAACACACGCATGTCCACGCCCGGACCGGTTTTAAGCGGATGACCGGGTAACGCCGCTGAATCCTGCATCATCGGCATGGCCGAATGATCCATGTCCTGCATGCCCGCCATACCGTGCATAGCGTGCTCACCAGACGACATGGCGCCCATCATGTCTTGCATGCTCAGCCAGACGCGCGGGTCCATGGTCGGTACCTCAGCTTCCATGCCGGGGCGCGGCGCCAGCGTACCGCGTGCGTAGCCGCTGCGATCGATAGACTGCGCAAAGAGTGTGTATGCACGATCCTCCTGCGGCTCGACGATGACGTCATAGGTTTCAGCGGGGTAGATACGGAATTCATCAACTTCGACCGGCTCGACATCCTGTCCGTCGGCACTGACGACCGACATCTTCAAACCGGGCAGGCGCACATCGAAGATCGTCATGGCCGAGCCATTGATGCAGCGCAGCCGGATTTTTTCGCCAGGCTTGAACAGGCCCGTCCAATTGCCGGTGGGCGCGCGCCCATTCATCAGATAGGTATAGGTGTAGGCCGAAACGTCGCTCAGATCGGTGGGATTCATGCGCATCGTGTTCCACATCTTGCGCATGGCGAGGGCTTCACGCAGCCCTACCCGCTGCGCATCGCGCATGAAATCAGCCACAGTGGGCTGGCCAACATTATAGTAATCGCTTTGCTTTTTCAGGCGCGCAAAGATGCTGGCGGGGTTGTCGTCGGTCCAGTCATTGAGCATCACGACATAGTCGCGCTCGGTGGCGATGCGTTCGCCACCCGCCGGCTCGATCAACATGGCGCCGATCAAGCCGGTCTGTTCCTGATAACCCGAATGGGCGTGATACCAATAAGTGCCCGATTGCCGCAGTTTGAATTGGTAGACAAAGGTTTCGCCTGGCGCAATGCCGTCGAAACTGATGCCGGGTACACCATCCATCTGAAATGGCAGGACGATGCCATGCCAATGGATGGATGTCGGCACGCGCAGCCGGTTGGTAACACGCAGGTATACGGTGTCGCCTTCTTTCCAGCGCAGGATCGGGCCAGGAAGACTGCCATTGACCGTGGTCGCTACAGCCGACTTGCCGGTGTAGTTGACGGCGGTTTCTCCGATCTCCAGCGCAAAGTCGTTGCCCGCAAGCGTGATGGGTGGCACGACCGGTTGCATGGCGGACGCGCGAGCGGGCCGACACAGCCCGAAAGCAGCCGCCGTACCGCCCAGGGCCAGGCCCTGGACGAATCGCCGCCGCGACAGATTCGTCGCAGACGACGGGTGGAACGTTTTCATGGGATGACTCCAAACCAGGCAGAACAACCTGCCACGGCCCGCGTCGAAGAAGAGCGGCCGTGCAGGAAGGCAGATCCGAGGGAGCGATCAGGCTACCGGTGGCCTTAGGGGAGGAGTCGGGTCTAGCGCAGGCGCATCGATATCGTGAAACGACGCATAGCTGTCTGCAGGTGCGCTACAACCGGGCAAAGCGGATACGGCAGGCAACAGCAACACACTTCCGCACAGTGCATCGCAGTGACAGGTCGAATGAGCAGTGTGGCCGCAGCAGTCGCCCGACTGGGCGGCATGATGCGCGTCATGCCCCATCGTCGAACTCACGGCTGCCGGCATCATGTTATCCGCCGAACCAGCGGCCAAGCTCATCGCCGCAGCAGGTAGCGATGCCATCGCCAACATCAACCATGCGAACAAGGCCATCGCACGCATGAAACGCGAGGCGCAGCATCTACGCATGAAGAACGACTGTGACATGGGGGACAAGCTTATCCCCGCAGCAGGGGGCGGCTCAACAACTTATTGGGCACCCCTGCCCTCACCGCCAGACATGTAAAGACCCATCCCGTCACCGCCTTCAGGCCAGCCTTGAAGGCGGTTTTAAAAAACCGTCAAGTGGATTCGGCATAGTCACGCAAGAGTTCACGCATGGTCGACTCCAGGCTTTCAATACCGGGGCGCGCCGCCTCAACGCCCTCGGCATCGATCCATCTTTCGAGCTTGGCGCAATGCCTGGCAACCGCTCGTTCACCCAGCATCAGCAACGCCCCTTTCAAGGAATGAATCCGCGCAAGCAATGAATCCCGATCGCCCCTGTCGGCGGCGTCAAGAATGGTTTCCAGATCGCGGGTACCAGACTCGATAAAGATGCGGCAAATCTTTTCAGGGTACTTGCCAGCCCACGTTGCCTTGACAAGCGAAGCAGGCGGTTGGCTTGTCCGGGGAAGATAGCGCGACATGGCCTCACCCAGCTGCTGCAAGGACAATGGCTTAAGCAAAAGCTCATTGATACCAGCCTGCTTGCATTGCATCTTCTCGCTGGTCAAGGCGGTGGCCGTCACGGCAAGAATGGGCACTTCCACGCCCTTGGCGCGTAGTTCTTCGGTCAACTCATAGCCATTCATCTTGGGCATGTTTATATCGGTCAACACCATTTCGTAGCTCCCTTCATGCCAGAGACGAAGGGCTACGGCACCGTCCTCGGCCGCGTCGACCGTATATCCCAGTGTTTCGAGCTGTTGCTGGATCAGTTCGCGATTGACGGGATTGTCATCAACAAGCAGGACCGAACGAGGGGCTTCGGTTACACGCTGCTCCGGATAGTCCTGCGCGGTTTCCTGGGCTTGCAGATCGACCTCCGCATCAGCGTCCAGGATCGCCCCCAACAAGGCATTGCTGGAGTAGCACGAGATGAAACGGACACCTTCACGGAGCTCCGGCAAGAGAGGGCCATCCGTGGTTGCCTTGATGGCACGCCTCGCACTCGCCAAAAGAGTGCGCTCCTCATCATCGGACCACACATACCACGAGCCGAAGATGACCAAAGCATCTGCCTGCAGCAGCCAGTTGCTATCCAGCTCCGATGGCAATGCCGCCGTCATCACTTCGGCGCCCCAACCCGCCAACAGGGCGGACACCTCGGTACGCCATTCCGTGGCGGCAGACAGCAGTGCAATACGATGCCGCGCCAACAGTGTCCGGTCCTGCGTTTCGGCAAGTTCATCCACGACAACAGGTAACTCGAACGAGAAAACGCTGCCGACCGAAGGCGTGCTGTGCACCTCGATCTTGCCACCCATCAGTTCGCTGAGCTGCCGGCAAAGGGTCAGCCCCAACCCGCTTCCGCCAAAGCGGCGTGAGATGCTTGCGTCCGCCTGCGAGAACGGCTGGAACACCTGCTGCCGTTGCTGCTCGGTCATACCGATACCGGAATCGATGACCTCAAAGCGAAGCCGGACTTGTTCATCAGGCTGCCGAGGCACGCCCCGGACACGCAAGGTAATGCGTCCAGACTCCGTAAATTTCACGGCGTTGCTTACCAGATTATTGAGCACCTGCCGGATTCGGTGCGCGTCGGCGATGTAGGCGGTCGCCAATCCAGCTTCGACACCGTAATAAAGTCGCAAGCCCTTGCGTTGCGCGGCAGGTGCGAACAGCAGCGTCGTCTGTTCGATCAGCGATCGTAGTTCGAACGGTAGCGGATCAATATCCAATTGCCCGGCCTCGATGCGCGAGAAATCCAGCACATCGCTAATAATGGTCAGCAAGACCCCGGCAGAAAGGCGAATGCGTTCAAGCCGTTCACGCTGCGCAGGCTCAAGACGCGAGCGGCCCAGCAGTTCAAGATGCCCAAGAATGCCATTCAATGGCGTACGAATTTCGTGGCTCATCATCGCCACAAACGATGTTTTGGCACGACTGGCCGACTCAGCCGCCAATTTTGCCTTCTCTGAATTCCGCCTGGCCCGGCGAAGATTCTCTTCAAGCTCGATGCGTGCCGTCATATCGCGCACTACGCAAAAAAGTGCGTCTCGATCCTGGTAAACGATGGGCATGGCGGCGACCAGCAAATGACGCGTGCCAGCGCCGTGCTCACTCATCAAAGTGACGCTGAATTCGCGGGCCTCCGGACGACCGCTCAACGATCCTTCTGCACGGGTGAATTCGCGCAAAAGTTGCCTATAAAACGTGCTCTCTGGATCGTGGATATCGACGGCGTAGTTACGCACCAGATCATTCTGCAGGATCGGATTGGCATCGTTCATCGAGAGTACACATAAGCCGACCGGCGAGGTTTCGATCATGGTGCGATTAAGCACCTCGCTCTGATAGACGCGCTTCGCCCGAGCCAGAACCGGCGCAAACACGCTGCGATCCTGTCGAATCAACAGTAGCCAGAGCGTGCCGAGCAGCAGGATGGCCAGCGTGATCGCAACGAGCATGGGGACCCGCTCGCCGCGCAGGATATCCAGCCCGTCGTAGGCACGCACCAATGTCCACGGCGTTCCTTCGATGCGCTCGGCAATAAAGAACATGCCGCCACGGCGGTATTTGACCGCACCAGCTTCGTCGGGCTGCAAGATCAGAAAGGGCTTGATGGCCGCAGCAACCGCCTCATCGTGCGCCGTCGATCCGGTTCCAAAAATCATCTGACCGTCGTCGCTCACGACAGTCATTTCAAGCGCGGACATTTTTCGGATTTGGTCAACGAAGGGCTGAATCGGCTCATAAACAATGAATGCGCCGATGGGCTCATCGCCATCCATCGCTACCAGCGCCCCCAGAATGGAAGGCTCACCTGTCAGCGGGTTCTTGCCCAGGGAAGTCGGAATCTTGGGCAACCCATGGCCATAGAATGACAATCTAGGGTTGCCGTGGCGCAATGCCTTGAGCGCTTCCAGATTCTGGAAATCGACCGTCGGCATGGCGAGCTTGTTGAACAAGTCGACACGGCTGTCGTTTTTCAAAGCGGTGTCGGAGCCCGTGTTATCGACATTCATGCCAAATGCGAACAGCGCCTGGCTTGGATCGTAGAAATTCGCGGTGGTTGACGGCCGGCCGCTGTGATCACTGCGCATCGTCAAAGAGGTGCCGCTGATCACCGATAACTCACGAATCAAACCAAGATAACGATCGACTTTTTCCCTGGGCCACGCTTCGACGCCGCGGCCAAGCACCAGCCAGGGCACGCTTTGTCTGTCCGCCTGGACCATCACTTCGCTATCGTGCGAAACAAAGCCTCGAAAATCCTGATCGCCTTTGGCAATCAGCTCATCGGTTTTGCTCTTCCACACATACTCGATCATGTTCAGCGTGCGGATATAGCCTGCATCGCGCTGAACAAAGGCGGAGTCAAGCGCCAGCTTTGCCTTGCGAAAACCATCCAGCTGACCGGATCTGTAGTCATCGATGCTCAGCAAGATGGATGCCAGCATGGTCAGCAGGATGATCAGGGATAGAAATACGCCGCCGCCGTATAGCAAGCGTCGCTGGTGCCGCTCCAAGGCGGAAATATCGCGCTGGCCTGTAGGATTTTTTTCGTTGACAGGCTCGGGCTTCGTCATCATGTTCGTCCGATGATTCTTGGATGGCATTCAGCACGGACACCGAGTGCGCAAGCAAATAGCTGTATGAAACGGGGGCAAAAAACGCTGGCTGCAGCACACCCTAGACGAACGATTTACCGCCGCGAGGCTCTCGGACAGCAGGAACGAGTCGATCCGCACGGTGCAACGCTGACCCGAGGATCAGAAAATTCCCTCGGGCCTTGTCGGCCCGAGGGCAAACACCGTTGGACGGACTTACACGCGGTTTAGTGATCGTAAGAGCCCACCCCCTGGAGAAATATCGGACTCACCTTAAAAATGGAGGTTGGAATAACCTCCTGCGCCCTTAGAACGATCCATATTCATTGCCGCTTCGGACAACCCCACGCTTATGACACATCCAGGCATCCACACCATCGACACTGGTTTTGTTCGCCCTCGATTCGATGCAGCTTATTTACTGGTCCACGAGGGACATGGCGCTTTCATCGATTGCGGCACCAATCATGCAGTCCCACGCTTATTGCAAGCGCTGCCCGAAGCCGGCATCGAAGCCTCCCAAGTAGACTGGCTGATACTGACCCACGTGCACTTGGACCACGCTGGCGGTGCGGGCGAGCTGATGACGCATCTGCCTAATGCAAGGCTTCTTGTCCATCCACGCGGGGCCCGCCACATGATTGACCCATCCCAACTTTGGGCAGGTGCGCTGGCGGTGTACGGTGAGGAGGTCATGGAGAAGGCCTATGGCCGTCTTCGCCCGGTGCCTGCCGAACGCGTGGTGGAGGCCCCTGATAATTTTACAGTTGATCTGGCAGGCCGCTCGCTACGCTGTCTCGATACACCCGGTCACGCGAAGCATCACATGGCTATCCATGATCAGCATGCCAACGTGTGTTTTACCGGCGATACATTCGGCCTTTCCTATCGGGAGTTCGACACCGACAAAGGGCCTTTTATGTTGCCTACCACCACACCGGTGCAGTTCGATCCTGATGCGCTGCACGCATCGATCCGCCGGTTACTGACATTGAAGCCCGAGGCGATGTATTTGACACATTATGGCCCGGTCGAACAGGTGGAACACCTGGCAGGCAAGCTGCATGAGATGATTGATGCGATGGTCACCATCGCGCAGCGCGTCGAAAACCCGCCTGATCGGCACACCCGGCTGACCGGAGCACTGACCAACTTGTATGCCGCGCGCCTCGCCGAACACGGCTGGCAGGGTGACCGCGAGTCACTGCTGCACTTGCTCGGCATGGATATCGAGCTCAATGCACAAGGCCTTGGTGTGTGGCTGGATCGCGAACGCCGCTAGATTCACGCCAAGTGCTTTATATAAGCATGCTGGGTTTTACGGCGGACATAGCTCAATTGCTCATAAAACGGATGCGAAGCCTCGCGCGTGACATTGGAGCGGACCGAGATCGAATCAAAGCCCATTTGAACCGCCCAGTGCTCCGCATCCGTCACCAGCATCCGGCCGACACCGATGTTTCGATGCCTGGCATCCACGACCAGGCCGACGATCTCGACACGTTCGCCTGACTCCAGTGTGCGGCGGCGTTCGGCGGCTATCCAGCCGCATAACACACCATCGGCTTCGGTCACCGTAATGCGGTGATCTGGATGCGGCAGCAAGACACTGAGGCGATCTTGCATTGCTTCGACGGATGTCGGATAGCCCAGCTCGGCGGCGAGCCGCGCGAGCTCCGGAGCGTCATTCGCGCGCGCCGGCCGTATCGTTATCGCACCGGTCATATCAGGCCAGTCTCGTGCCGTTCGGCACGGGGCGCTCAACCGCAGTGATAACGACACCTTCGTCAGTGTGAAAACCGGTCAACAGGAA
The DNA here is from genome assembly GCF_016904955.1 of Dyella flava. GTDB lineage: Bacteria > Pseudomonadota > Gammaproteobacteria > Xanthomonadales > Rhodanobacteraceae > Dyella_B > Dyella_B flava. The sequence goes on from NZ_JADIKE010000031.1 coordinate 146,540, forward strand.
TTGTGAACGGAAGGGACCAATCTGCTTTTCCGGAAAATTGATGACGCCGACAATCTGCCGGCCGATCAGGGATTCCGGCGTATACAACGCAGCGATCTGGGCGCTGGTCTTGCGCTCGCCGTAGGGACCGAAGTCTACCCAGACTTTCCACGCCGGTTTGCGTGCTTCGGGAAAAGGTTCGACACGCGTGACGGTGCCCGCCACGATCAACACCTTCTGGAAATCAGCCCAACTGATTTCTTCGATAGCTGCCTGTTCGCTCATCCTTCCAGACTCGTCTTGAACCAATCGTTGAATTCTTGCCACCAATAGCTGGCTTGCGCGCCGATAAAGCCAAAAGGCTTGTAGGTGTGCTGCAAACCATAATCGGCGAATTCCCTCCAGGACTCGTCACCTTCGGCGATCGCCGACGCCAGTAGCTCGCCAGCCGCACAGGTCGGAGCGAGGCCATGACCACCGAAGGCCTGAGCCCACCACAAACCATCGCCTGCGCTGCCGATCTGTGGCATTTGATGACGCGCATAACTCATCAGTCCTGACCAGGCGTATTCGATACGCACACCTTTCAAGGCAGGAAATACACGCAACAGATCGCGCGTAAGAACACGCTGTACTGCAGCAGCTGAACGATTACGAATTGAGATGCGACCACCCCACAATAACCGTTTGTCGGACAACGGGCGGTAGTAGTCGAAGGCAAAGCGGGTGTCGTAGATCGCGGCGTGCGTTTGCAGGCACTGATCAAGCCTTTCACCCAGCGGCTCGGTCACCATCACATAGGTGGCAATCGGCAGCACCGCACGATCAATCTGCCGACGCAAACCCGCCAGGTAACCGCCGCATGCGAGTACCACGTGCTCGGACTGAAGTTCACCCTGCGGCGTGCTTATCACCCAATGGCCGTTCTCCCGGCGCAGCCGCCATACATCGCTGTCCTCATGAATGCTTACGCCCTGCTCCGCTGCTGCACCGGCAAGTCCGATGGCGTAATTGAGCGGATGAAGATGCAAGGCATTGCGTTCGTAAAGGCCATCGGTATAACGCTCGCTGCGCACCAGTTCGCGCAACTCTTCCTGTGGCAGCCAGTCCCAATGCGCACCGTAGTGGTCGGCCAGCAATCGCTGACGTTTACGCAATACCTCCGGGTCGCGGAACCAGTTGGCCCAGATAATGCCCTTGTCCACGACGTCACAGGGAATGGCATAGCGCGCAGCACGCTCACGTATGCGCTGCACCGCCGCCGTAGTCAGATCAAAGATCCGCCGAGCGCGCTGTCCGCCTAGCTGGTGATGCAGTGCCTCCTCGCCCAGCGAATAGCCGCCGAATACGAAGCCACCATTGCGTCCGGAAGCTCCGAAGCCGATCTGCTCGCGCTCCAGCACCACGACATCGCGCACACCTCGCTCGGCCAAGCTCAGCGCGGTATTCAGCCCGGCGAAACCGCCGCCGATGATGGCCACGCGCGCTTCCCTACGCCCCTGCAGCGGCGCATAGGGTACGTACGGCGTTGCCGTAGCACGGTAATAGGAAGGACCCTGTGGTTGCCTCATGTCTTGACGTGAAATGCCCCGGGCGGTGGGCAGCCGAGCATAGCGCGTACCGAACGACAACGCTCGGGCGGAAAAGCATGGGACCACGCGCTGCACGCGCCGGGTGCACTCTGTGCCTTACCGGATGGATCGCCGAGCGCGACAGGGATTAATCGCTCACGCATGAACAGGCCTGAATCAAGCACGTCAAGTGCTTGATTCGTTGACCTGACATCTTGTCAGAGCGTACTGGCGACTTCGCGAACAACCTTGGCCAGCGAAGGATCCTGCAGCGCCATATGCATGGTCGCCCGGACCAGACCAGCCTTGTTGCCGCAATCGAAGCGCGTACCTTCGAAGCGGTAGGCCAGCACCTTGCCCTGCTCCGTCAGCAAGGCCTCAATGGCGTCCGTGAGCTGGATTTCGCCACCCGCCCCCGGTTTGGTCTGTTCCAGCAACTGGAAAATGCGCCCGGGCAGAACATAACGGCCGACGACGGCCAGATTCGAAGGCGCTTCGGCCGGCTTGGGCTTTTCGACCATGAAACGGATGCGCGCGCTGCGCTCGTTGATCGGGTCGGCGTCGACGATACCGTACTTGTCGGTCTGATCCTGGGGTACCTCTTCCACGGCGATCACGCCGGCCTGCTCGGCTTCGCCCAGCTCGGCCATTTGACGCAGCGCACCCTTGCCACGATTCCAGATCAGGTCATCCGGCAGTACGACGCCGAACGGCTCATCGCCCACCACCGGCTTGGCACACAGCACAGCGTGCCCCAGGCCAAGCGCTTCGGGCTGAGTCACGAAGATCGCGCGCACATGGCGCGGCAACGTGCCTTGCACCAGGGCCAGCAATTCATCCTTGCCCTTTTCCTGCAGCTTGGCTTCAAGCTCGTAAGCCTTGTCAAAGTAATCGGCGATGGCGTGCTTATAACGATTGGTGACGAACACCAGCGTATCGGCGCCCGCGTCAACGGCTTCATCGACGGCGTACTGGATCAGCGGCTTGTCCAGTACCGGCAGCATTTCCTTGGCGACGACCTTGGTAGCCGGCAGAAAACGCGTACCAAGGCCAGCTACCGGGAAGACCACCTTACGCAATGGCTTACTCACTCACTTCTCTCCAATTTCGTTACGGCGAAGCGGGACCACGTTGCCCGGTTGGGCAACATCACTCCAGCAGAATGATGGAAGCAGGCTGGACACGCAGTTCCGAAGTTCTTCCTCGTCATAACGGCTTACGGCGTCAGTGGCCTTGGCCATCTGTGCCTGTAGCAAATCCCAGGAAACCGGACGGTGCTGCGCCAGGAAAATCTTGTTGTGGGTCGTCGCGCTGTAGTTTTCCAAGGGATGGAACAACTCTTCGAACAGTTTCTCGCCCGAGCGCAAGCCGGTATACACAATCGGAACTTCCGTGCCAGGTTTCTTGCCGGCAAGGCGGATCATTTGTTCGGCCAGATCGCGGATCTTGACCGGCTCGCCCATATCGAGCGCGAAGATCTCGCCGCCATTGCCCAATGCCGCAGCCTGCAGAATCAGCTGGGTGGCTTCGGGAATGGTCATGAAGTAGCGCGAGATTTCCGGATGCGTCACCGTTACCGGGCCACCCGCCTGGATCTGCTGACGGAACAACGGCACCACGGAACCAGCCGAATCCAACACGTTGCCGAATCGCACCGTGATGAAATGGGTGTTCGAATGCGCATTCAGGTTCTGGCACCAGATCTCGGCGATGCGCTTGCAAGCTCCCATTACGCTGGTGGGATTGACGGCCTTGTCGGTGGAAATCAGTACGAAGCATTCCACCCGCGTCTCACTGGCCAGATCGGCCACGGTGCGAGTCGCCAGCACATTGTTGCGGACTGCGGTGCGTAATTGACCTTGCAGCATGGGGACATGCTTATACGCGGCAGCATGGAAAACCACCTGCGGCATGACATCCGTGAATACATGGCGCATGGCGACAGCGTCCCCGCAATCGGCCAGGATGCTGTTGAGCAACAGCTCCGGATAAGCCGCGCGAAGTTCCTGCGAGATCTGATAAAGGTTGTACTCGCACGATTCCACGATGGTGAGCGCATGCACACCGAGCCGGGCCACCTGGCGGCATAGCTCCGAACCGATCGAGCCACCGCCACCGGTGATCAGGACGCGCCGCCCGGTCAAGGTCTCGCGAATTCGGGTCCAGTCCAGTTCCACCGCGTCGCGGCCAAGCAAGTCCTCGATCGATACTTCCTTGATCTGATTGAACTGGGCGCGGCCGGCAACAACGTCCTCAAGCTTGGGAACAGTGCGATAAGGCAGACCGGTGTGATCGCATAATTCGACGACCTTGCGCATTTCACGCGCGCTGGCGCCCGGCAATGCAATCAACAGCATCTGGACGGCCGCCTCCTTGGCCACATCCGGAAGTTGCTCCAGCGTGCCCAATACAGGCTTGCCGTTGATGCGCGCACCACGCAAGGAGCGCTGATTGTCGACGAACCCCACCACCATGTAACGGCTGTCGCGATGCAGATCACGAGCAAGCGCCTCGCCGGCACGATCGGCACCGACGATCAGCACGCGCTGGGTCTTCGCATTCATGAAAAGATCGATGCGGCTGTCCTTCCAGAAGCGGTAGGCCAGCCGAGGCGTCCCCAGGAACAACGCCAGCACAAACGGATACAGCAGCAGGATCGAACGCGGCACGCCTTCGAGGCGACCATAAAAGAACAGTGCAACGCCAATCGCTACGGCACCCACCACCGCTGCGCGCAGGATGTTCCAGAGATCCGGCAGACTGGCAAAACGCCACACGCCTTTATAGAGGCCCGTCCACGCGTAGACCAATCCCTGCACCAGCAGCACGATCGGGAATTCAAAAGCTTCGAACGTCACCGGCAGCTGAGGATCCAGCGCGTAGCGCAGTTCTTTTGCCACCCACCAGGCAAGCGCCGTGATGAGCAGATCGTGCATGACTACGGCAATTCGCGGATGAACTATGCCGACCCATTTACGTACGGACATAACGAACCTTGTATCGATCTCGCTGGATCATGCGGCGCTTGGCAGACAACCAAACGACCGCTGCGATCACATATGTGACGATGCAGGCTACTAGCCCCATCCCTGGCATCTCCCAGGCCAACGCCGCCAACGGCGCTGCCACCAGCAGATTCCACCCCCCATACCACGCCGTTGCTACGGCATGCGTATGGCCCCTGCGCACAATCCATTGATACAGATGTTCGCGGTGCGCAGTGTACCAGCGGCGTCCACCCACAATACGAGTAAGCAGAGTAAGGGTGGCATCCGTCACAAAAGCTGAACTGAGGATCAGGGCGGGCCAGAGCAGCAGCCAGTTCACCCGCCAAAGCATGGCGGTCAACGCGAACAGGAGCAGGCCCACACTGCCGCTTCCTACGTCTCCCATAAAGATCCGGGCCGGGGCCCGGTTGTAGCACCAGAACCCAAGACAGGCCGCGGCCACGCAGGCTGATGCTCCGGCCAGGGCCGCCTGACCAGCAAGCCACCCCACTATGCCAAGGCCACCGGCGACGAAAATGCCCTGCTGCGCCAACAAGCCGTCAATACCATCCATAAAGTTGTGCAGGTTGATGCTCCACGCCCCCGCTAAAACCAGCAGCGGCAGCCACAACCAACTCGGCCCATGGAGCAGCAAGGACGCCGAAAGCAGGGCTGCTGCAAGAATCTGCACCCCGAAGCGGGGCAACGCCGGCAAAGAGCGGTGGTCGTCCCACCATCCAATCCAGGCGACCAGCACAAATGCCACCAATAATGTGATGACTATGTGAAGAGGCCAGGCGGCCGGCGCATAGAGCAAACAGATTGGTACCGTCAGCAGCACGGATACGACGATGCCAATACCTCCGCCACGCGGCGTCGGAATCTTGTGGGAACGACGCTGTCCCGGTTGATCGAACATACCGCGCCGGTGCGCATAGGCAATAGCAGCACGCACCACGCCCAAGGCAATCAGGAAGGCAATGAGAATGGCGATCGCGATCGGGGCAGACATGGCCACGACGGCATCACTCATTGGCTACACCATGAATCGGCCGGATCGTGCTCCAGCCTTTGCAACTTGGACATTGCCAGTGATGCGCCTTGGTACCGAAGCCACAATGGCTGCATCGATACATCGCCTGCCCTTCGAGCAGCTTGTGCGTCAGGTCGCGCAGGATCAAGAAATTCTCTCTTGCCTCGCCTTCGATCTTGTCCATGGTGGCATCGATCAATGCCATCAGGCCGCGCACGGATGGACGCTGACGCAGCTGCGAAGTAAGGAACTCGATCGCCGGCTTTTCGCCATCGCGCTTCTGGTACAGGTGGGTAAGCGCCAATACCGGCGAGATGCCGTGATAACGGGCAAGAATGTCTCGCAGGAAACGCTCGGCGCGCTCCATCTGCCCCGAACGCGCATAGCTGTCGAGCAGAGGCGGCAGGATTTCCGGCACGAAGGCGATGTCCGCGCTGACCGCACGCTCGTACGCATCGACCGCATCGGCATGCTGCCCTTCTTCTGCATGCAAGCGACCGGTGAGCATAAATGCGCGCACGCAATCGGGTTGGCAGGCGAACGCATGTTGCAGGTATTCACGCGCCTCGGTCCGCGCACCATGCTGACGGGATTGCTCCGCCAGCTCGCAATAAAACTGCGCGATGGTGGTGACCTCCTCTTCACCCGTCATGGTTTCCAGGCGGCGGGCGTGCTCGATCGCCTTATGCCAATCACGCTCGTGCTGATAGATGGCAATGAGGTGGCGCAAGGCCGAAGGCGCATGCGCATTCATCGCCACCAGGTCGGAGAACAATGCTTCAGCTCGGTCAAGCAGACCGGCGCGCATGTAGTCTTCGCCCAGTTCCAGCAGGGCCACGGTCTTCATGCCTTCGGACAAACCCGGCCTGGAGACAAGATGCTGATGCAGACGGATAGCTCGATCCACTTCGCCACGACGCCGGAAAAGATTGCCTAACGCTAAGTGCGTTTCTACGGTGTCGCGGTTGTATTCGGCCAGTTTCAGGAAGACTTCGATCGCCTTGTCCTGCTCCTCATTGAGCAGGTAGTTCAGGCCGCGGAAATAGTCGGAGGACAGCTCGCTCACTTGCGCCCCGGAACGACGTACACCGGCACGCCGAGCGGTCCACCAGCCGCTTAGAAAAGCCGCCGGTATGAGGAGAGCCAGCAGCGGATAGAGAGCACTCATGGGGTTTTCGACGCCTTCGCACCCACGGCCTTCCCGGCGCGCCGTCGCTCACGACGGTGTTGCGTGGTGACACCGAGCCAGGCGGTCAGGCCGCCAAGAATCCAGCCGAGTGCAAGCGCCACCAGCAGGGCTGCGCCCTTGGGGACTTGGACACGCGCAAAGGCCAGGTCATAGCCGACGAGGTCCGCATTGAGCGCCCCGAGCACTACTCCCCCGGCGATGAACAGCATCAATAGCAGCATGACGATCAATCGCATCGCGAGACTTTACCTGATTGCCCGTAAACGGCACAGGCGGTCGATGCAAACAATTCAGCCAAAATCGCCCTTTCTCGATGCCCACGAAAAAGAAAAGGCAGGATCGGCCAAGGGCCGCCTGCCTGTCGGATAAGAATTAAGCGAGGAAGGATCAGCCTTCCTGCCGTTGCTCCAGATGCATGTTGACGCGTTCGCGCAACTCTTTGCCGGGCTTGAAGTGCGGAACATGCTTGCCGGGCAATGCCACGGCATCGCCGGTCTTGGGATTGCGTCCCATGCGAGGAGGCCGGTAATGCAGGGCAAAGCTGCCGAAACCGCGTACTTCGATGCGTTCGCCGCTGGCCAGAGCCTGGCTCATTTGTTCGATGACGTTCTTGACCGCCAGCTCAACGTCGCCAAACGCAAGATGGGTCTGGCGCCTTGCCAGCGCCTCAATCAGCTCGGATTTGGTCATGGGTCCCCAATGTCCGTGACGTGGAACGAGTTGGGGCGGCGAAACGCCGCCCCACTGCAGGCACTAATCAGTCAGCCTTGTTGAGCTGCTCTTTCAGCAGCGCACCAAGCTTGGTCGTGCCACCCGACGCGGACGAATACTCGGCCATGGCGTCTTGCAGCTCTTCCTCGTCCTTGGCGCGAATCGACAGCGACAGCTGGCGACCCTTGCGGTCCATACCGGTGAACTTGGCCTCGACCTTGTCGCCCAGCTTCAGATGCTGGGTAGCATCGTCGATGCGCTCCTTGGCGATGTCGCTGGCGCGGAGGTAACCCTCGACGCCGTCGCCCAGGTCGATGACTGCACCCTTGGCGTCCACTTCCTTCACGGTACCGTTGACGATGGTGCCGCGCGGATGGAAAGCCATGAAGTGGCCGAACGGATCCTGCTCCATCTGCTTGATGCCGAGCGAGATGCGCTCACGCTCCGGATCCACGGCGAGCACCACGGCCTCGATCTCGTCGCCCTTCTTGAAGTTGCGAACGAGGTCTTCGCCGGAAGCCTGCCAGGAGATGTCGGACAAGTGCACCAGACCGTCGATGCCACCGTCCAGGCCGATGAAGATGCCGAAGTCGGTGATCGACTTGATCTGACCGGATACCTTGTCGCCCTTCTTGTGCATGGCGGCGAAAGCTTCCCAGGGGTTCGAGCGGGTCTGCTTGATACCCAGCGAGATGCGGCGACGCTCTTCATCCACGTCCAGCACCATCACTTCGGTCTCATCACCAACCTGCACGACCTTGGCCGGATTGACGTTCTTGTTGGTCCAATCCATTTCGGAGACGTGGACCAGGCCTTCGACGCCCGGCTCGATCTCGACGAAGCAGCCGTAATCGGTGACGTTGGAGACCTTGCCGAACAGGCGGCTACCGACCGGGTAACGACGCGAGATGTTCACCCACGGATCGTCGCCCAGCTGCTTGAGGCCCAGCGACACGCGGTTGCGCTCGCGGTCGTACTTCAGCACGCGCACGTCCAGCTCATCGCCGACATTGACGACTTCGGACGGATGACGCACGCGCTTCCACGCCATGTCGGTGATGTGCAGCAGGCCGTCGATACCGCCCAGGTCCACGAACGCACCGTAGTCGGTGAGGTTCTTGACCGTGCCCTTCACCACGGCGCCTTCGGTCAGGCGCTCCAGCAGCTTCTCGCGCTCTTCGGAGAACTCGGTCTCGACGACGGCGCGGCGGCTGACCACCACGTTGTTGCGCTTGCGGTCCAGCTTGATGATCTTGAACTCAAGTGCCTTGCCTTCCAGGTACACCGGATCGCGCACCGGACGCACGTCGACCAGCGAGCCCGGCAGGAACGCGCGGACATCCTTGATGTCGACGGTGAAGCCACCCTTGACCTTGCCGGAGATCATGCCGGTAATGGTCTCTTCCTTGTCGAAGGCCTGCTCGAGGTCGTCCCATACCATGGAACGCTTGGCCTTCTCGCGGGAGAGCTTGGTCTCGCCGAAACCGTCTTCCAGGGCGTCGAGGGCAACCTTCACCTCATCGCCTACCTGCACTTCCAACTCACCCTTCTCGTCCTTGAACTGCTCGATCGGGACGATGCCTTCGCTCTTCAGGCCCGCATTGATCACAACGACGTCGTTGCGGATTTCCACAACGATACCGGTGACGATGGCGCCCGGCTTCAGCTTAGAGATGGCCTGTTGGCTCTGTTCAAACAGCTCGGCAAAACTTTCAGTCATGTTGATTCCAGAAATAAGAAAAGGCCCTCGACCCACTGCGCGCCGTCGGATGTTTGCGCGTGGGCAGGCCCACCAGTTGTGGGTGTTTCAGGATCGCTCCCTGGCACCGTTGACCCAAAACCTCATGCCGCGGCATGAAGCACCAAAGCCGCCGCAACCGTTTTACGGTTTCACGACGGCCAAAACTTTCGCGACCACGTCTTCGATCCCCATGCCGGTGGTATCGACCAGCACTGCATCGTCGGCGGGTTTGAGCGGCGCAACGGCTCGCGAGGCATCGCGGGCGTCACGCGCTTCAATTTCGCTCCGAAGGGACGCAAGTGTAACGCTTAGCCCCTTTTCCTTCAACTGCTTATAGCGCCTTTTCGCCCTTTCGGCAGCGCTGGCAGTGAGGAATACCTTGAACGGCGCATCCGGAAAGATCACCGTGCCCATGTCCCGTCCATCGGCCACCAGGCCGGGGGGCTTACGGAAGCTTAATTGCAGGTCCACCAAGGCCTTACGGACGGAAGGCACCGACGCGATCGCCGACGCCGCCGCACCGGCGGTTTCGGTCCGCAGCTCGTCTGTGGCATCATGACCATTGACGATCACCCGCGTTTCGCCATCATGAGGCGCCCCCCGGAACTGGATCCGGATGGCTTCAGCACAGCGGGTGACCGCAGCAGCGTCGGACAAGTCCAGTCCGGCTGCCCCTGCCGCATAACCCACCGCGCGATACAAGGCACCCGAATCCAGCAAGCGCCAGCCCAAGTGCTCGGCGACGAGCCGGCTGATGGTGCCCTTGCCTGATCCGGAAGGTCCGTCAATGGTGAGTACGGGCACAGGCGGACTTGTTTGCATGGACTGACCTGATGGCACGGGAAGTGCTTAGCTTAACGTGTTTACAGGGGGTTCCAAGCACATGCTTTCCGGTTCTGCATCAACGATCATCCCGTACCAACTACCCGCCATGAACGACCTCCAACGCGAGTTCGAGCAAGCCGTTACGGACATCAAGCGGCTGGGCGAACGCCCCGACAACGACACCTTGCTCAGGCTGTACGCGCTCTACAAGCAAGGCATCGACGGCGACGTTCATGGTTGCGATCCCGGCTTTTTCGACTTCATCGGCACCGCCAAAAAGGAAGCCTGGACGCTGCTGAAAGGCATGTCGCAGGACGAAGCCAAACGCCAATACATAGCGTTGGTACGACAATTGCTGATCTGAGCCTCATCTGCCCCATCGGGGCCACTTGCGCCCAGGTCGCTTAGCGGGCACATTCATACGATCGTTTGAAGACGGTCTCGTATGAACTACCCCCATCTGTTCGCCCCGCTCCCGCTGGGCCATGTCACCCTGCCCAACCGCATCCTGATGGGCTCGATGCATACCGGGTTGGAGGACAAAGCCGCCGACTTTGACAAGCTCGCCGCCTACTTCGCCGAACGCGCGCGCGGCGGCGTCGGCCTGATGGTGACGGGCGGCATCGCCCCGAGCATCGAGGGCTGGCTCAAGCCTTTTGGTGGCAGGATGACCCAGCCCTGGCACAAACCGCGGCATCGCAAGATCACCCGCGCCGTGCACGCCGAAGGTGGCCGCATCTGCATGCAGATCCTGCACGCAGGGCGCTACGGCTATCACCCGCTTTCGGTAGCTCCATCCAAGATCAAGTCACCCATCACGCCGTTCACGCCGCGCGAACTCAGCGCACGTGGCGTCGAACGCACGATCAACGATTTCGTTCGCTGCGCGCGACTCGCGCAGGACGCCGGCTACGACGGCGTCGAAGTGATGGGTTCGGAAGGCTATCTGATCAATCAGTTCATCGCCTCGCGCACCAATCAGCGCGGCGATGCATGGGGCGGCGATGCCGAGCGGCGCATGCGCTTCCCCGTCGAAATCGTACGCCGCACGCGCGCGGCGGTTGGTCCGAATTTCATCATCATCTATCGGCTATCGATGCTTGACCTGGTCGAAGGCGGACAGGATTGGCAAGAAATCGTGACGCTGGCCAAAGCGATCGAAGCGGCCGGCGCCAGCATCATCAACACCGGCATCGGCTGGCACGAGGCACGTGTACCCACCATCGTCACCAGCGTGCCGCGCGCCGGCTTTGCGTGGGTCACGAAGAAGCTGAAAGGCGAAGTGTCGATTCCGCTGATCACCACCAACCGCATCAACATGCCGGAAGTGGCCGAGCAGATTCTCGCCGGCGGCGAAGCCGACATGGTATCGATGGCACGTCCGTTACTCGCCGATCCGGATTGGGCGGCGAAAGCAAAAAGCGGTCATAGTGAACGCATCAATACCTGCATCGCCTGCAATCAGGCATGCCTCGATCATGTTTTCCAAAACAAGCGTGCAAGTTGCATGGTCAATCCACGCGCTTGCCACGAAACCGAATTACAGATTGCTCCGACCAAGACGCGTAAACGGATCGCGGTCGTCGGCGCCGGCCCCGCGGGCATGGCGTGCGCCACAACGCTGGCCGAACGCGGCCATGACGTCACGCTGTTCGATGGCGCCAGCGACATCGGCGGCCAGTTCAACTACGCCAAGCGCATTCCTGGCAAGGAAGAGTTCCATGAAACCTTGCGCTACTTCCGCAACCGTCTTGCCGACGTCGGCGTGCGCATGCGTCTGGGCGAAGTGATGGATGCCACCTCCATTACGGCGGCGAATTTCGATGACGTGGTCGTCGCCACCGGCATTACGCCGCGCAAAGTGAATTTTCCGGGCAGCACGCATCCACGCGTGCTGAACTATCTCGACATCCTCGCCTACAACAAGCTCGTGGGTCATCGCGTAGCGATCATCGGTGCCGGCGGCATCGGTTTCGACGTCGCCGAATTCCTGATCGAGCACACCCCCTCACCCTCTACCGAGGTGGAGCGCTGGACACGCGAATGGGGGGTCGACATGCAACTGGAACAACGCGGCGGCCTGAAATCGCCGCAACCCGAAGCACCGGCACGGCAAGTCTGGCTGCTGCAACGCAGCGAAGGCCGTCCCGGCGCACGCTTGAATAAAACCACCGGCTGGGTGCATCGCGCCACGCTAAAGAACAAGCAGGTCACCATGCTTGGCGGCGTCAGTTACGACCGCTTCGATGACGATGGTCTGCACATCACGGTGGACGGGGCGGCCCAGGTACTGGCTGTCGACCACGTGGTGATTTGCGCCGGGCAGGAACCGAATCGAGGCCTGGCGGACGCACTCGTCGCCCAAGGCCAGCGAGTCCACGTGATCGGGGGCGCCGACGTCGCCGCCGAACTCGACGCCAAACGCGCCATCGCCCAGGGCACACAACTTGCCACAACGCTTTAACAAGGCGCTGTAAGTATCTAACGGGAATCAGAAAAGGAAGCGCCCCGCCAGCGACGCGTCGGTATTGGCTCTGGGGAGGGATGCCGAATACCGCGGGGGTAGCGTCGCTGCGGGGCGAGGGTCAGCGGCACTCGGGGGGAGGGGGTCAGTGCCGCGACAGGGACTATATTATGATCGACGCGATACAGAATCAAATATATATTTGGAGCTCCATTTATACGAAAGTCATATATGTTTGATTTTCGCCAACTCCGTTATTTCATCGCCGTCGCGGAAGAATTGAGCTTCACCAGGGCCGCGCAGCGCCTGCACCTTTCACAGCCGCCGCTATCCCAGCAGATTCAGGCCCTTGAGCAAGATCTGGGCATACGTCTGCTGGAGCGTGACAAGCGGAACGTGACATTGACCGAGCCAGGTCGAATGTTCCTTGAACAGGCTCGCCAGATCCTGGCGATGGCTGAAGATGCCCGCTCCCTGGTGACCGAAGCCGCCGCCGGCTTCAGCGGCCACCTGAAACTGGCCTATACCGTGTCGGTCTCATTCCACCCGGCCCTGCCCCAGACGTTGCTCCGGCTTGGGCAAAGAGCGCCCAACATCCGGGTGTGGTTGAGCGAGATGTATACCGAACCGCAATTTGCCGCCGTGCGTTCGGGCCAGATCGACGTGGGCTTCGTACGTGATGTACCCAGCCATGAAGACGACGCGCGCGCGTTGCGGCTGGATATCATCGATCACGAACCACTGCTGCTTGCCCTGCCCGCCGGCCATCGCCTGGCCGGGCGCAAAAGCCTGGAACTGGGTGAGGTCGCCGGCGAACCCTTTGTGATTCAGCCACGCGAACTGGCCGCCACGCTTTATGACCGGCTGGTTCAGCTCGCCGCCAAAGCCGGTTTCCATCCGGTTGTGCGTCAGCAGGCCCAGCAGATCAACGGCCTGATTGCCCTGGTGGCGGCTGGTATCGGCCTGGCGCTGGTTCCCGCCAGCATGCAGGTCGTCAAGCTGGCTGGCGTAAGCTATGTGCCTTTGGCCGATCCGGATGCCTACCTCCTGCTCGCGGTGGCCAGCCGGGCTGAAAACCCACCGCCGGTGGTCTTGCAGTTCCTGGAAACGGTCGCTGATGCCAAAGCGGCCCTGGGCTTGTGATAAGTCGTTCAAATAGTTATACTTGCGCGCTTTCTTTGACTCATCTCGTTTCAGGAGCCTGCCGTGAAGGTGCTTTCCTCTTTGAAGACCGCCAAGCAGCGGCACCGTGACTGCAAGGTTGTGCGCCGTCGCGGCAAAGTGTTCGTGATCTGCAAGAGCAACCCGCGCTTCAAGGCGCGTCAGCGTTGATCGCAGCTGCGAACTACTAAAAGAGCCGCTGAAAAGCGGCTTTTTTATTGAGCCTGTTCCAGCCGCTGCAAAGCGGCTTTTTTAATGGCCGCGTTTCGGCGGCCATGAACCGGCCTTTGATGGACGCGCCGGCCGCCACCCCTCTTTGCGGCGAAGCCGCTTTATCGCGGCGTTCTTAAGGATGCTCTGATCAATTCTGCGTGGGCGGCATGATGTCCAGAAGGCTCGCAGGCTGTGGCGCGTGGCGCAGGGAAGACTGGCTGTCTTGCCAAGCCGCGCGGTACAGCCTGCGGGCCTTCTGGACATCACCCCGTCATTTTAAATTCAATACGTTGGGGCCAGTCCTGTCTGTCCGCATGCCTTCCTCGCTCCTCAAAGCCGAGTACATCCATGTACTCTCCCCGCGTGCGGTCCGTCGTCTCGACAGCCAGACAGTCTGCCTTCCTCGCTCCTCAAGGCCGGGCTCCATGTACCCTCCCCGCGTGCGCCGACGTCCCTATGGCCTGCGAACAGACAGGACCGGTGACGCCCGCGCAGAATTGATCAGAGCATCCTTAATGGATACATTCGAGCCGCCGATCCTCATTGCTGGGGAAGCGTCATGGATATACAGCGGTATATCGGGCTTGCGCAGGACATCTTCGCCATTGCACTCGTGGCGATATTCCCGCTGATCGATTTGCCGGCCACGCAGCGCCTGAAGCAATTCAGCAGCGGACCGGCCCGACTGGCACTTTACCGTCGGAGTGTTTTTTCGACGTGGGTCTTCACGATTACCGCCATAGCTCTCTCTTCGCTGGGCTCGCTGCTGGTGGTGTCACGACAGCCTGGTGATCTCCCCTGGCTGGACGGCAACGCCGTTATGCATGCAGTCGTCGCGATCGGCTTAGTCGCCCTGTTCGCCTGGATTCTCTGGCCAAGTGTCCAATGCGCACTCAACCGAGGTATTCGGCAGCAGTACTTCCAGGCCTACCGTTCGTCTTTTATCCGCTTTCTGCTACCTGTTTCGCGTCAGGAGCGAACCTGGTGGGTGGTGTTGAGCGTAACGGCGGGTGTATGCGAGGAGCTTCTTTATCGCGGCTTTATGCTGCAGTATTTGCGCGGCCATCTCTCGGGCGGTCCCGCACTTGGCCTTACGCTTGCGTGGCTACTTAGTTCGTTGGCTTTCGGGGCCGGGCATTTCTATCAAGGCGCACGCGGCGTCGTGGAAACGACGGTTGCCGGATGGGTATTCGGCCTGCTTGCCATCTTTACCGGAAACCTCATTTTGCCGATCGCGCTGCATAGCCTGGTCGACTTGCGCATCCTTCTCACTTATCACCCGGCTCAGGATGCGCCGGAAGAAGCCACAGTGCTCATCAGCGGCTTTCGTTTGCAGGATCACTAACACTCGCGCCGCTGGCCACTCGCGCATGAAAAAGCCCGGACTGCGATAGCAAGCCCGGGCTTCTCGTTTTCATGACCCAGCCGAGATAATGACGGGCACTACGCCATCACCCGTAGCTGACGGCCGTGATTTCGTAGCGCTTGATGCCATTGGGCGCCTTGAACTCGAAACTGTCCCCGGCGCTTTTGCCGATCAAGGCACGCGCGATGGGCGACGAAACGGCAATAAGACGCTGTTTGATGTCGGCTTCCAGGTCACCCACGATCTGGTAAGTCACCGCTTCACCGCTGTCCTCATCTTCCAGCGCCACCGTCGCGCCGAACACGACCTTGCTTCCCGCACTCAGGCGCGATACGTCGATCACTTCGGCGGTCGACAACGCGGCTTCCAGCTCGGCAATGCGGCCTTCGATAAAGCTCTGCTGTTCGCGCGCGGCGTGATACTCGGCATTCTCCTTGAGATCGCCATGGGCACGTGCCTCGGCGATCGCCGCGATGATCTTCGGGCGTTCGACCGATTTCAGCCGATCCAGCTCGCCTCGCAAACGCTCCGAACCGATTTTGGTGATGGGGGCGCGACTCATGCGCTCAGCTCCTTGTGAAGTTCCTGCAGGCTATGGACTTCGCCGGTGTCGTGAAAATCCAGCGAATGCACCAGCGCACGCGCGCCTGCGACCGTGGTGGAATACGTAACGCGATGCTGCAAAGCCTCGCGCCGGATCGAGAACGAGTCGGCAATCGCCTGCTTGCCCTCGGTAGTGTTGACGATATAGACGATCTCGCCGTTCTTGATCAGGTCGACGATATGCGGCCGGCCTTCAAGCACCTTGTTGATGCGCTCGCACGCTACACCATGCCCGGTGAGATAGCTTGCCGTACCGGATGTAGCGACCAGCGTGAAACCGCGCAAGGCGATGTCCTTGGCCACCGACAGCAGGCGATCCTTGTCGGCATCGCGTACCGAAACAAACACCTTGCCCTTCGGCGGCGTCTTGATGCCAGCCGCATCGTGACCGCGCGCAAACGCGGCGCCGAAGCTGCGGCCCACGCCCATCACTTCGCCGGTGGAACGCATTTCCGGACCCAGGATCGGGTCGACGTTCTGGAATTTCAGGAACGGGAAGATCGCTTCCTTGACCGAGTAGTAAGCCGGGATCACTTCACGCGTGGTGCCTTGCGCGACGAGACTGCGCCCGGCCATGCAACGTGCGGCAATCTTGGCCAGCGGCACGCCGGTCGCCTTGGAGACGAACGGCACGGTACGCGAAGCACGCGGATTCACCTCCAGAATAAACACCGTGTCGCCCTGAATGGCGAACTGGGTATTCATCAGGCCCACCACCTTCAGTTCCTTCGCCATCAGGCTGACCTGGCGGCGCAGTTCGTCCTGAATGGCCGGCGTCAGCGAATAGGGCGGCAGCGAGCACGACGAATCGCCCGAGTGCACGCCGGCCTCCTCGATATGCTCCATGATGCCGCCGACCAGCACGTTACCGTCCTGATCCGCAATGATGTCGACGTCGACTTCCACCGCGTGATCAAGGAAGCGATCCAGCAGCACAGGTGAATCGTTCGAGACTTGCACCGCTTCGCGGATGTAGCGCGACAGATCGGCATCGTCGTACACCACTTCCATCGCGCGGCCGCCCAACACGTAGCTCGGACGCACCACCAGCGGATAGCCGATCTCGCGCGCCAGCGCCAAGGCTTCGTCGGCGTTGCGCGCAGTGCGGTTCGGCGGCTGGGTCAGGCCCAGCTTGTTGATCATCTGCTGGAAGCGCTCGCGGTCTTCGGCCAGGTCGATCGAATCTGGCGAGGTGCCGATGACCGGCGCACCGGCGGCTTCAAGCGCGCGCGCCAGCTTCAGCGGGGTCTGGCCGCCATATTGCACGATCACACCCTTGGGCTTCTCGAGGTCGACGATTTCCAAGACGTCTTCCAGCGTCAGCGGTTCGAAGTACAAGCGGTCAGACGTGTCATAGTCAGTCGACACGGTTTCCGGATTGCAGTTGACCATGATGGTCTCGAACCCGTCTTCGCGCAGCGCCAAGGCGGCGTGCACGCAGCAATAATCGAATTCGATACCCTGCCCGATACGGTTCGGACCACCACCCAGCACCATGATCTTGTTGCGGCCGGTCGGATTGGCCTCGCATTCTTCCTCGTAGGTCGAATACATGTAGGCGGTAGTGGTGGCGAACTCGGCCGCGCAGGAATCCACGCGCTTATAAACAGGACGCACGCCGAGCGTACGACGCAGATGACGGATGGCGGCTTCATCGGTCTTGATCAGCTCGGCCAAGCGCGCGTCGGAGAAGCCCAGGCGCTTGAGTTCGCGCACGCGTGCGGCGTCAAGCGCAGTGATGCCCTGCTCCTGAACTTCCTTCTCGGTCAGCACGATGTCTTCGAACGCAGCCAGGAACCATGGATCGACACGGCTCAGCTCGTGCACTTCTTCCAGGCTCAGTCCAGCGCGGAACGCATCGGCCAGATGGAACACGCGGTCCGGACGCGGTTCGCGGAGTTCGCGCTTGAGCGTGGCCAGGCCGTCTTCGGTACCAATATCCAGACCGGTCGGATTCAGGCCGGTCTTGCCGATTTCCAGCCCACGCAGCGCCTTCTGCAGCGACTCGTGGAAGCTGCGGCCAATCGCCATCACTTCGCCCACCGACTTCATCTGGGTGGTGAGGCGCGCATCGGCCTGCGGGAATTTTTCGAAGGCGAAACGCGGGATCTTGGTGACGACGTAATCGATGGTCGGCTCGAACGAGGCCGGGGTAAGACCGCCGGTGATGTCGTTCTTGAGCTCATCCAGCGTGTAGCCCACGGCGAGCTTTGCTGCGATCTTGGCGATCGGGAAACCGGTGGCCTTGGAAGCAAGCGCAGACGAACGCGACACGCGCGGATTCATCTCGATCACCACCACGCGGCCGGTTTCGGCATTCACGCCAAACTGCACGTTGGAGCCGCCGGTATCCACGCCGATCTTGCGCAGCACCGCGATGGATGCATCACGCAGACGCTGGTATTCCTTGTCGGTGAGCGTCTGCGCCGGTGCGACCGTGATCGAATCGCCGGTATGCACGCCCATCGGATCGAGGTTTTCGATCGAGCACACGATGATGCAGTTGTCCGCCTTGT
Source organism: Dyella flava (assembly GCF_016904955.1). Classification (GTDB taxonomy): domain Bacteria; phylum Pseudomonadota; class Gammaproteobacteria; order Xanthomonadales; family Rhodanobacteraceae; genus Dyella_B; species Dyella_B flava. The sequence continues at coordinate 164,899 of NZ_JADIKE010000031.1, forward strand.
CGCGGACCACTTCCATCTCGAACTCCTTCCAGCCGAGCACGGATTCTTCCACCAGCACTTCATGCACCGGGGACAGTTCCAGGCCGCGCTTGACGATCTCTTCGAATTCTTCGCGGTTGTAGGCAATGCCACCACCCGAACCACCGAGCGTGAAGCTGGGGCGGATGATGGTGGGATAGCCGACGGTGGCCTGAATCTCCACCGCCTGCTCGAACGACCTGGCCACCGCGGCCTTGGGACATTCCAGGCCGATGTCGGACATCGCCACGCGGAACAGCTCGCGGTCTTCCGCCATGCGGATTGCTTCGCGCGATGCGCCGATCAATTCCACGCCGTACTTTTCGAGCACACCGTTGTCGGCAAGATCGAGCGCGCAGTTGAGGCCGGTCTGGCCACCCATCGTCGGCAGCACCGCGTCCGGGCGTTCCTTGGCGATGATGCGTTCCACCGTCTGCCAGTTGATCGGCTCGATGTAGACGGCATCGGCCGTCTCCGGATCGGTCATGATCGTGGCAGGATTGGAGTTCACCAGGATGACCCGGTAACCCTCTTCCTTCAGCGCCTTGCATGCCTGCGCGCCGGAGTAGTCGAACTCGCAGGCCTGGCCGATGACGATCGGACCCGCGCCGATGATGAGGATGCTCTTGATATCGGTACGCTTGGCCATCTCAGCGGGCCTCCTGCATCAGCTTGGCGAAACGGTCAAACAGGTAACCAATGTCGTGTGGCCCTGGGCTTGCCTCCGGGTGACCCTGGAAACAGAAGGCCGGACGATCGGTGAGCGCAAAGCCCTGCAGTGAACCGTCGAACAACGAGGTATGGGTGACACGCACATTCGACGGCAGCGTTGCACCGTCCACCGCGAAGCCGTGGTTCTGCGAAGTAATCAGCACGCGGCCATCATCATGGTCTTTCACCGGATGATTCGCGCCGTGGTGGCCGAACTTCATCTTCAGTGTCTTCGCGCCCACCGCCGCGCCCATGATCTGGTGACCGAGGCAGATGCCGAACAGCGGGATCTTCGCAGCGAGGAATTCGCGCGTGGCGGCAATGGCGTAATCGCAGGCAGCCGGATCGCCGGGACCGTTGGAAAGGAACACACCATCGGGCTTCATCGCCAGCACGTCGGCCGCCGGGGTCTGTGCCGGCACCACGGTAATCTCGCAGCCGCGCTCGGCGAGCAGGCGCAGAATATTGCGCTTCACGCCGAAGTCGTAAGCCACCACCTTGAAGCGCTTGGCCGGTTGATTGAACGTTGTGCTGTCGAGGTTGTACACACCCTCGCTCCAGCCGTACGGCTTGTCGACGCTGACCACCTTGGCCAGATCCATGCCATTAAGACCAGGGAAGGCGCGCGCCTTGGCCAGCGCGGCGTCGACGTCGATCGACTCGCCAGCCACGATGCAGCCGTTCTGTGCGCCTTTGTCGCGCAGGATACGGGTCAGGCGCCGCGTATCGATGCCGGCGATGGCCACGATGCCGTGGCGCTTGAGGTAATCGGGCAGGCTCTCGCTGCTGCGCCAGTTACTGGCCCGGCGCGGTACATCACGCACGATCAAGCCGGCGGTATGCACCGCAGCGGATTCTTCATCCTCGGCGTTGCAGCCGGTGTTGCCGATATGGGGATACGTCAGGGTCACGATCTGACGGGCATAGGAAGGATCGGTGAGGATCTCCTGGTAGCCCGTCATCGCTGTGTTGAAAACCACCTCGCCGACGGTCTCACCAGTCGCGCCCACGGCTTGGCCGTGAAACACGCTGCCGTCTTCGAGGGCAAGCAGAGCGGAAATGGGCATGGGGGCCGCCTTTTAGGTGCAGCAAAGTCCGCAAGCCGCGTCGAAGCAGGCTTGTGGACCTTGGGTCAAAGAAAGTCTCGGGCGGGTTGAAATGATAGGTGGCAAGACGCTTTCTGTCCACCGCAACGGATTGTGAAAAATGTCACCACGCCCTACCAAAGCTGCGGTCTCGCGCTAGACTGGCAGCCACTTGGCCGGACAAGCTACGAAACTTCATGAATGCAACCGTTCTGCTTGATCCCATCCGACTCGATCGCCCGGATACGGACGTACGGCAGCAACCTTTTCCGTTCATGATCGCGCACGGCCAACTGCCCGACGAAGCACGCAGCGGCCTGGAGCGGGACTTCCCCAAGTACACCAGCGCCGGCTTCTTTCCCTACGACCCGGTCGACTGTGGTCCGACGGTGAACACGCTCGTCGCGCAGATGACCACCCCGGCCTTTGCCAGCGCCATCGGCCGCTATCTCGGCATCGATAACCTGGGCCAGTACCCCACGCTGGTGACCCTGTGCCGTGCTCTGAACAAGCGCCACGGCACCATCCATACGGACAGCCGCTCCAAGGTCGCCACCGCCCTGCTCTACTTGAACACGCAGTGGCCGGATACCAGCGATGGCTGCCTGCGCTTCCTGAACAAGATCGACAACATCGACGATCTCGCGGCACCGGAATTGAAGCCGCTTTACGGAGAATTCGCCGTATTCAAGCGCTGCGAGAACTCCTTTCACGGCCACCTGCCCTACGAAGGCGAACGCCGCGTGATCCAGGTCGCCTGGCTTACCAGCGAAGAGGAAAAGCTGCGCAAGACCAAACGCGGGAAATTTTCGCGGGCGTTCAAGAAGCTGTTCGGCGCCATCGATCGCAAGGTGGGTGCAGGCCGTGACCGCAACGCGTCACACAAGACACGCGACGACTGAGCGGCGCGCATCAAGAAAAGTGCGCGGGTAAATTCCGGCAGACATAGCTGCTGCTAAGCCAAAAGGCTCCAACCCACGTACACGGCAAACACGCCGTACAGCAAACCTACCGGCACCAACGTGCGCCCATCCACGTTGCCGCGATGAAACAGCCGCCACAGATAGATGATCGCGATCGTGGTGATGATGCCCGACGCAATCAACGGTTTGTCGAACATCCACGGCGTGGCGAACAGGGCCAGCGCACTGGGAACCGTCGCCTGAATCATCATCGCACCTGAAATATTCGCCAACGCCAGACGCTCCTTGCCCTGACGAACCCAGATCAGCGCATTCATCGTCTCGGGCAATTCTGTGGCCACCGGGCTCAACACAAGCGCAACCAGATGCGGCGGCAGATGCATCGCAATGCCGATCGTTTCAAGCTGCGACACAAAAATGTGCGACGCAATGGCAATCACCAGCAGTGACAGCACGGCCTGTGATGCAACGGCGATGAACGACGGTGTGGCGGCGCGCGGCTGGAACTTCAGTGGCTCAAGCGCCTCTTCAACCGACGTGTCATCTTCATGCGTCAATTCGCGCCACACATACAGCGCATAGGCAGTGAGAAACAGCACGCCCAGCCAGGGTTTTAGCGCGAACGCAATCAATCCCAAGGCGCATTTCACGACAAAGATCGACAGGAACCACACCTGATCGCGCGCCAACCGCGACTCACCTGCTTGCACGCGGGCGTCGTTGCGACCCAGCTTGCGGCAATTGATCCACAGCGCCACGCCGACCACGGCATAGGCAATGGTGGCGAGCACCAATGGCCCGCCCATCGCCGCACCCACGCCGATATCGCGAACCTCCGGAGTTCGCCCTGTGATCACGGCAACAAAGGTGACCGCACTTTCCGGCAACGCCGTACCAAACGCCGCCAGCACGGTACCCGTGGCGGTCGCGCCGAGATTGAGCTTTTGCCCCAGCCACTCAATGCCGTTGACGAAATACTCGCACGCCAGATAAATGACCCCGGCGGACAGCAGGAACAGCAGCAGCGTAGAGAGCATGGAGCATTCCGGGCCGGGCGAGCGAAAAAACCAATGGCTCACGCACACTGCTCGCCCGGCCTGGGTGAGTTGTGTGGTGGCCAAAGGTCTCGCCGGACCATCGCAGGCAGTGCAGCTGCGATAACTGTTCGCGCCATGAAGCATCAAGGCTTCAAGTATGTTGACGCGAACTCCTCAAGGCATCACCTGGCGGTTGAATGCGCTGAGGATGGCTACTCCCCAATGACGTTGCGGCGCATGGTACAGGCGCAAAGGTCTGCGGACAAGCCGCCGGTCATCCATGCCTATGGGTACGGCCGCGCTCCTGCAACATGCTGTCAATGCTGTAGGCACCTGGCTTGCGGCCCGCCAACCAGGCGGCAGCCTCCAGCGCACCGCGAGCAAAGATCGAGCGATCCGTGGCGCGATGGCTGAGCTCCACCCGCTCACCCTGACCAAGCAGCAAAGCCGTGTGCTCGCCGACCACATCGCCACCGCGCACCACCGCAAAGCCGATGCTGCCACTACGGCGTGCACCGGGACGCCCCTCGCGTACGAACACGCCATCCTTGGCCAGCGTGGTGTCGCGCGCATCGGCCGCGGCATGCCCCAGCGCGAGTGCCGTACCGGATGGCGCATCTTCCTTGCGGCCATGATGAGCTTCGACAATTTCCAGATCCCAGTCTGGCAAGGATGCAGCAGCTTCACGCAGCAAGCGCGTGAGCACGGCGACGCCAAGGCTGAAATTGGCCGCCTGCAAAACCGCGGCATGTTTCGCAGCTTCATCCAGCTGCGCCTCCAGCGAGGCATCGATACCGGTGGTTCCGGTTACCAGGGCGATGCCATGAGCCGCGCAATGCGCCAGCGCACTGGACAGACCCTGCGGACCACTGAAGTCGACCACAACGTCGACAGCTGGCGCGGCTTCCCAGCCATGTGAGTAGCGCGCTGATGTCGAGAGTTCGCTGAAAACCGGGATGCCGTCATGTTCCGAGCCAGCGGAAACGACCGCATGCACCAGTTCAAAACGGCGGTCTTCACGCACCAGCGCGAGCAAAGCCCGGCCCATGCGGCCGGAGGCGCCGTTGATGGCAAGACGAATGGCATGCGTCATTGTGTGTGCTTCCTTGAGCTTTTGTCTCCCTATCCTCTTGGTGGATAAGGCATGGGGTGACGCCAATCTATTTGACAAACCACTTATCGAAGTGACGCCTGGATGAGACATCTTCGCAAGATTGGCCCCTCACCCCAACCCTCTCCCCGGAGGGGAGAGGGAGTAAGGCGACGTAGAAGACTCAGGACGTTACACGCGACCAGAACTGCTTTACGCCATCCACCCAGGTCTTGGCGCGCGGCGTGTGCTGATCGGCATTGCCGTCGGCAAAGGTGGCTTCCAGTTTCTCCAGCAGATCGCGCTGCTCACGAGTGAGGCGTACCGGGGTCTCCACCACAACCCGACAGATCAGGTCGCCGGTGCGGCCGCCGCGAACGGATTTCACGCCGCGCCCGCGCAAGGTGAATTGCTGGCCGGTCTGCGTTTCGGGCGGAATGATGATGCCTATCTCGCCCTCCAGCGTGGGCACCAGCAACTCGGCGCCCAGTGCGGCCTGCGCAAAGCGAATCGGCAGTTCGCAATAAAGATTGCTGCCGTCGCGTTGAAAAATCGCATGCTCCCGCACGCGCACTTCGACATACAGATCGCCTGCTTCAGTGCCGGTGGGACCCGCCTCGCCCTGCCCGGTCAGGCGAATGCGATCGCCATTGTCGACCCCGGCCGGAATGCGTACCGACAGCGTGCGCGTTTCTTCCAGACGGCCTTCACCATGACATTGCTTGCACGGCTTCTCGATCGCACGACCACTGCCCGCGCAATGCGGGCACGTCTGCTGGATGGAGAAAATGCCGTTCTGCATGCGCACACGGCCGTGCCCGTTACAGGTCTTGCACTGCACCGTCTTGCCATCTTCCGAACCGCTGCCGTTGCAGTGATGGCAATTGACCTGCGTGGGAATATCGAACTTCTTCTCGACCCCGAATACGGCTTCTTCGAGATCCAGTTCCATGATGTAGCGCAGGTCCGCGCCGCGGCGCGCACGCCCACGTCCACCGCCGCCAAAAATGTCGCCGAAGATATCCCCGAAAATATCGCCCATGTCGCCGAAGCCGGCGCCACCACCGCGACCACCCATGCCGCCTTCAAAAGCAGCATGGCCGTACTGGTCGTACATCGAGCGCTTCTGCGTGTCGGACAGGACTTCGTAGGCCTCCTTGGCCTCTTTGAATTTTTCCTGCGCGTGCGGATCGTCCGGGCAACGGTCCGGGTGGTATTTCATCGCCAGGCGACGAAAAGATTTCTTCAGCTCGACCTCGGTAACCGAACGTTCAACACCAAGGACTTCGTAATAGTCACGCTTGCTCATGTTTGATCCGCGATTCAATCCGTCGATCGGGGATAAACCAGATCGCCGCCACCGTGGCATAAAGTAGACACGACACCCACGGCGCCACGAACGCCAGCAGGATGCCCCCCAGATACATGGCGACGGCAACCCTGCCTTTCCAGTCATGACCGACCGCCTGCGCCAGCGCGGAGGTCTTGCCGCCATTCGCATCAATCAGGCAGTACTGGAACGGCCTCCAGGCGATGGCGCACATCAACAGCACAAAGCCGTATACCGCCACCGGAAGCCGCGCAAAGTGGTTCTCGCCCATCCAGCCGGTCGTCACCGGCATCAGCGACAACCAGAACAGCAGATGGAGGTTGGTCCACAGCACGCCGCCGTTGACCCTCTCGGAAGCATGCAGGAAATGGTGATGGTTATTCCAGTAGATGCCGACATAGATAAAGCTCAGCACATAACTCAGGAATACCGGCCACTGCTCGACGAGCACGTCCCAACCGTCGCCGTGCGGCACCTTCAGCTCCAGCACCATGATGGTAATGATGATGGCGAGTACGCCATCACTGAAGGCTTCTAGCCGCCCCTTGTCCATGGCCCACCCTCCAAAGGCAACGAGCGCCCCGAGGGGCGCCCGCTTCAGACGTCAACCTGTGATCAGGACGACTTACCGTCGTTCTTGACCTCGGTGAACTCGGCATCGACCACGTCATCCGGCTGGGCGGAGCCGCCCGGGCCCGGGCCATGCTGTGCGCCCGCGTCGGCCGGACCACCCTGGGCAGCGGCGTACAACGACTGCGCCACCTGCTCCAGCTTCTGGATCTTCGACTCGATCGCAGCCTTGTCGTCGCCGTCCTTCACCTTTTCGAGATCCGACAGCGCACCTTCGATCGAGCTGAGCTGATCGCCCGGCACCTTGCCGCCGTGTTCCTTCAGTGCGCTGCGCGTGGCATGCACCAGCTGATCGGCCTTGTTGCGCGTAGCGACAAGCTCGTGGAACTTCTTGTCTTCTTCCTTGTTGGCTTCAGCGTCGGCAATCATGCGCTGGATTTCATCATCCGACAGACCCGAACCGGCCTTGATCTCGATCTTCTGTTCCTTGCCGGTCTTCTTGTCCTTGGCCGACACGTGCAGGATGCCGTTGGCGTCGATGTCGAACGTCACTTCGATCTGCGGCATGCCGCGCGGAGCTGCGTCAATGCCGGAGAGGTCGAACTTGCCCAGCGACTTGTTCGCATTGGCGCGTTCACGCTCACCCTGCAGCACATGCACAGTGACCGCGGTCTGGTTGTCGTCGGCGGTGGAGAAGATCTGCGAAGCCTTGGTCGGCACCGTGGTGTTCTTCTCGATCAGCTTGGTCATCACGCCGCCCATCGTCTCGATACCCAGCGACAGCGGAGTCACGTCGAGCAGCAGCACGTCCTTCACCGAACCACCGAGCACACCACCCTGGATCGCCGCGCCGACGGCCACGGCTTCATCCGGGTTGACGTCCTTGCGCGGCTCCTTGCCGAAGAAGTCCTTCACCGACTCCTGCACCTTGGGCATGCGGGTCTGACCACCTACCAGGATCACCTCGTCGATGTCGGAGACGCGCAGACCGGCGTCATTGAGCGCGGTGCGGCAGGGTTCGATGGTCTTCTTGACCAGGTCCTCCACCAGCGCTTCCAGCTTGGCGCGGGTGAGCTTGATGTTGAGATGCTTCGGACCGGAGGCATCGGCCGTGACGTACGGCAGGTTCACTTCGGTCTGGTGCGAGGACGACAGTTCGATCTTGGCGCGCTCGGCGGCATCCTTCAGGCGCTGCAGCGCCAGCGGATCCTTGCGCAGGTCGATGCCCTGATCCTTCTTGAACTCTTCGATCAGGTAGTCGATGACGCGCATGTCGAAGTCTTCGCCACCCAGGAAGGTGTCACCGTTGGTGGCCAGCACTTCGAACTGCTTCTCGCCGTCGACTTCGGCGATCTCGATGATCGACACGTCGAACGTGCCGCCACCGAGGTCGTACACGGCGATCTTGCGGTCACCGCCCTTCTTGTCCATGCCGTAGGCCAGCGCGGCCGCGGTGGGTTCGTTGATGATGCGCTTGACGTCCAGACCCGCAATGCGGCCGGCGTCCTTGGTCGCCTGGCGCTGACTGTCATTGAAGTAGGCCGGCACCGTGATCACCGCTTCGGTCACCGTCTCGCCGAGGTAATCCTCAGCGGTCTTCTTCATCTTCATCAGCACCTTCGCAGAGATTTCCTGCGGCGCCATCTTCTTACCGTCGGACGTCTGCACCCAGGCGTCACCGTTTTCGTGGGCGACAATGCCGTAGGGCACGATGTGCAGGTCTTTCTGCACTTCGGCATCCGTGAACTTGCGGCCGATCAGGCGCTTCACCGCGTAGAAAGTGTTCTTGGGGTTGGTAACGCTCTGACGCTTGGCAGGTGCGCCGACCAGTACTTCGCCGTCCTTGGTGAACGCCACGATGGAAGGCGTGGTGCGATCGCCTTCCGCGTTTTCAATCACCCTGGTGGTGCTGCCATCCATGATGGCAACGCACGAGTTGGTCGTGCCCAGGTCAATGCCGATGATCTTGCCCATATGTGTGCTCCGGAATCTCGTAGGCGGCCCCTCGGCCGCGAATGAATATCAGATGGGGCTTTGCTGAAAAGCGTTCAATATCAGCTAAACCACACGGTACTGAATTTGCAGGTGCCGTTCAGTCGTCCTTGGCCACGGCCACCAATGCCGGGCGCAGCAATCGATCGTTCAACACATAACCTTTCTGCAGCACGGTGACCACGGTGCCCGGCGCCTTGCCCGGCGCTTCCACCATGCTCACCGCGTGATGACGTTCCGGGTCCAGCGGCTGATCCAGCGGATCGACCTGCACCAACCCGTTGTTGCCAGCGATGCGCAACAGCTCCTTCAGGGTGAGGCTCATGCCTTCACGCACCGAAGCCACATCACCGCCTTCCACCGAAAGTCCACGCTCCAGGCCGTCGTAAATCGGCAGCAGGTCGTTGAGCAGCTTTTCATTGGCGAAACGGCGGGCCTGCTCCAGATCGCGATGCAGGCGGCGGCGCTGGTTTTCCAGTTCGGCCTTTTCGCGCAGCACGACTTCGCGCAACTCCTTGTTGCTTGCCTCAAGCTCGGCAAGCTTGGCCTTGAGGGCCTCCAGCTCGCCACCTGAAGCGGAGGTCTGCGCGCCGCTCTCAGGTGCCTCGTTCGGCGACGGTGAATCGCTGTTATGCATGAATAACTCCAAACATCATCCGTGGTCGGTACAGGTACCAACCTCCAAAAACTTGCGGGCTAAAGAACCTGCCTACGGGTTCCGCGTAGCTCACGTTGTGATTGAGCAGCCCTCAGATGGTAGCGTGTAGCGCAGCGTCTGAGTCACTCCACTCGCTACCAGATGGCGGCTGCTCGATCGCAACCCTCCGGGCCGGGTTTGTTTGCCCCGGGGTTTGTGCCTCGCTCAGTCGTGTATCGACATACACCGCTTCGCGCCTCCTTACCCCGCTACAAACGCCCCCAGGCGCAGGCTACGCAGAAACCCTAAGCAGGTTCTACCGCCTCCCTGGGGGTTTATAAGGCCGTAGCGGCGCGATTCAAGGCTTCGCTGAGCAAGCCTGCCGTGGCCTGCACCACCGGGATGACCCGCTCATACGCCATCCGGGTTGGGCCGATGACCCCCACCGCCCCGAGCAATCGGCCCTGCGCACCGTAGCTGGCCGTCACGACACTACAGCCATCCAGCGCAGCGAAGCCCGACTCCTCACCGATGAATAATCGCACGCCCGGCGCTTTTGCACAGACTTCCATCAGCTGTAGCAGCTCGTTCTTTTTCTGGAAGGCCTCGAACAGCTCGCGCAGGCGATCCAGATTGGCCAATTCCGAATAGGCCATCAGGTTGGTCTGGCCGCTGACCAGCACATCCTCGTTCTGCGGCGCGAAGGAGGCGGCGGCCAGTTCCACCGCGCTGGACAGCATCTGATGCAGCTCACTGCTGGCTTCGCGCAGTTCGCGCAGCAGATGTGCGCGGATGTCGTCCACGCGCAAGCCGACGAAATGCTCATTGATGTAGTTGCCGGCTTGTTCCAGCTCACGGCTGCCCAGCGGCTTGGCCAACTGGATCACGCGGTTCTGCACCTGGTTGTCTGAAAACACCAGGATCACCAGTACCCGCGCATCCGGCAGCGCCACGAAATCGATATGGCGCAGTGGAAAATCGGTCTGCCGCGGCACCGTGACGACCCCTGCAAAATGGGTCATGGCCGACAGCAACGCCGAGGCGTTGCCCATCAGATCGCGTACCGTCGTCGGGCCGGGCGGCAGCTCGCGCTGCAGGCGCACCATCTCCTCACGCGGCAACGGCTGCAGTTCGATCAGGCTGTCCACGAACAGGCGCAGGCCGCGTGGCGTGGGAATACGCCCGGCCGAGGTATGCGGCGAGGCGACCAGGCCGGCTTCTTCCAGGTCCGCCATGACGTTACGGATCGTCGCCGGGCTTACATCCAGCCCGGACGAACGTGACAGCGTGCGCGATCCCACCGGTTCGCCATCGGCTAAATATTGCGCAATCAGTGTGCGCAATAGACGCCGGGCGCGAATGTCGAGGTCGTGGTGGTTGGGCATGCGCTGTGGCAATCCGTGAGACGCTAAACAAATAAGGTTTGAGGGGTAAGAATGCAAGAAAGCGGGGCTAGGGTTTAGAGGGCAAGCCTGGGAGGCGTCGACGACGCGCCGGGGCAGACATACGAACTTCCGCTCTGGCTACCTATCACTGGCCCCTCGTTCCTCCCCCGGCTCTCACCTTACAATCGCACGAAACACTGCCGCCCTCACCCATGCTTACCTCTCTCTACGTCCGCCATCTCGCCGTCGTCGAACAAGCAGACATCAGCTTTGGCCCGGGCCTGACCGTGGTCAGCGGCGAAACCGGCGCGGGTAAATCCCTGCTGGTCGATGCCCTGATGCTGCTGGCCGGCGCCCGCGCGGACAGCGGTATCGTGCGTGCCGGCAGCGATCGCGCCGAGCTGGTGGCGGAGTTCGATCTGAAGGACCTGCCCGATGCCCTCAACTGGCTCAGGCAGGAGGAGCTGGACGAAGACGGCGCTTGCCAGCTGCGTCGCGTGATCCGTGCCGAAGGCAGTTCGCGCGCCTGGATCAATGGCCGCCCCGCCACCATCGGCCAGATGGGTGATCTCGCCTCGTTGCTGGTCGAAATCCACGGCCAGCACGAGCATCAGGCGCTATTGGAGCGCGCGCACCAACTGAACTTGCTGGACGCTTACGCCGAAAACGACAAGCAAGTTGCCCAGGTCCGTGACCTTGCCGTGCAATGGCGCGAGATCGGCGCACGCATCCGCAAATTGAGCGGCGGCGACGATCGCGAGCATCGCCTCGAACTGCTGCGTCACGAACTCTCCGAGCTGGAAAAGTGGGCGCTGCCACCCGCCCAGCTGGCCGAGCTGGAGGCCAGCCACAAGCGCCTGGCCAACGCCAGCAAACTCACCGAAGGCATCACCGGTGTGGTCGAACTGCTCGATGGCGACAGCGAATTCGCGCTGCGTCAATCGCTGGGCCGCGCGCACGCCGAACTGGGGCGCCTGGCTGCGCTGGATGACCGGCTGGCGCCGATGCTGGAACTGCTCGACAACGCACAGATCCAGCTCAACGAAGCCGTCGACAGCCTTGAGCACTACGCACAGGACGTCGATCTCGATCCCGAACGTTTTGCCGAAGTCGACACCCACCTCACCCGTCTGCACGAACTTTCGCGCAAACACCGCTTGCCCGCCACCGAACTCGACGACAAGCGCAACGCTGTGCAGGCCGAACTGACCGAACTGGAAAACGCGGGCGACGCGCTCGAACGACTCGGTGCACAACGCGACCAGTTGCAGCGCGACTATGCCAAAGCCGCCGAGGCGCTGAGCAAATCCCGCCAGGCTTCGGCCAAGAAATTGGGCAAGGAAGTCAGTGCACTCATGGGCGAACTGGGCATGGCCGGCGGCATCCTGCAAGTCACCCTGGAACCCGCCGAAAACGACGATCCGGATCCGCAAGGCCGCGAGCGCTGCGAGCTGCTGGTCAGCGCCAATCCCGGGCAACCGCCCCGTGCATTACGCAAGGTTGCCTCCGGTGGCGAACTCGCCCGCATCAGCCTTGCCATTGAAGTCGCCACGCTAGGCAAGGACACCATTGGCTGCATGGTCTTCGACGAAGTCGACACTGGCATCGGCGGTGCCGTCGCTGAAGTGGTTGGCCAAAAACTGCGCGCGCTCGGTTCTCGCTGTCAGGTGCTATGCGTAACGCACTTGCCGCAAGTGGCTGCGCAAGGACATGCGCACCTGCGCGTGAGCAAACACAGCGAAGGCAACTCCACCCAGACCCGCATCGAATCCCTCAATACCGAGGGGCGTCGCGATGAATTGGCGCGCATGCTGGGCGGCGTAGAAATCACCCGCGAAACCCGGGCCCATGCCAAGAAGATGCTGGAGCAGGCGCAAACCGCTTAGCCATAAACCCGGTTACGTAGGTTGGGTAGTTGGGTAGGTTGGGTTAGCGCAGCGTAACCCAACGGAATTCCATCGAAGCGACAAACATCGTTGGGTTACGCTGCGCTAACCCAACCTACCCAACCTACTGCCATCTGCGCGGTTTCAGCCGCGAATCTGCAAAAGTCCGCGCTCAGTGGCAATCCGGTAAAGGTCCAATTCCGACCCTGCCCCCAGCTTCCCCATCAAGCTGGCGCGATGGATATAGACCGTCTTCTGTCCAATGCCCAACTCCGCCGCCACCTGCTTCGGCGCCCGCCCGGCGGCCAGCAGCAGAAACACTTCATGCTCGCGCGCGGTGAGGCGATCGAACGGATCCAGGTTATCGTGGGGCCGCTCCGCACGCCGCTGGCGCAAATCGGAGCTGAGAAATTGCTCGCCACGCATCACCGCGCGCAAGCCAGCCACCAGTTCTTCCGGCGCCGCGCCCTTGGTCACATATCCGCTCGCGCCGCGGCGCAGCGCTTCGGATACATAAGGTTCGCCATCGTGCATGCTCAGCACCACGATGCGCGTGCCGGTGGCCACGCTGCGCAAGTGCTCGATCAGCGGCAGGCCGCTGCCGTCGGGCAATGACAAATCCAGCGCCACCAGATCCGGCCGGCGCTGACTGATCGCCTCGACCGCGTCATCGGCATTACGACACTCCGCCACGACCTCCAGGTCGGGCTCCATCTGGATAAGCCGCTTGAACCCCTCGCGGACAATGGCGTGATCGTCGACCAGAACTATGCTGTGCATGGCCGCACTGTAGCAGCCTGTACGGCGGACGGAAGCGGTCCACATGTACCATTTCCGGATGCGACTGAAACCCGCCTTTATATTCACCTCCGGTCCACTCCTTGGACTTGGCTACGCCCTGCTCTGGGCCTTGCTCTGGCCGACTGCGCAGCCCGACTGGACGCTGCAATTCGGCCTGCGCTTCGGTGTACTGCTGCTCTCACCCTATCGCTATTGGGGCTGGCTGATCGGTGGTGAATTGATTGCCACCGGGCTGATCGATTACCTGCACGGCTACTCGATGGGCTGGCGCGCGTTCGTCTACGGCGACGTGCCGCAACCGATCGTGGTGGCGCTCTGCCTGGGTTTGCTGCGACGCGCGAACCTGCGCCCCAGCCTGCGCGATCCGGAAGAGGTGTCGCGCCTGCTGCTGTCCGCCGGCTTCACCGTGGTGGCGGCGACCGCCACCGATGCGCTGATGCTGGCCCTGGTCCACCAGTTGCCGCCGGTGGGCCTGCTGCATGCGCTGGGCGATGAACTGCTCGGCAACTACGTAGGCCTGTTATTGCTGGTGCCGCCCTTGATCATGATCTGGCGCGCACGCCCTTCCAAGCAGGAGATGTCCGAGCTGTTGATGGATGGCCTGCTGGTGATGCTGCCGGCCCTGGTTATCCTGCTGATCCTCACCGAACAAGCCGCCCCGCAGCGCGAGTTCGCTCGAGTGCTATCGCTGGCGCCCGTGCTGTTTTTCGCGTTCCGCCACGGCTGGCGTGGCGCCAGTTTGTCCATGCTGCTTTCCAGCCTGGGGATGGCGCTGGTCGATCGTGTGTTCACACACGTCATACCGACCGCCTCCTCACACATGTTTCTCGCCGTCGCCGGCACCGGCGCGCTGATGCTCGGCTCGGCGACCGATGCACTTCGCCGCAGCAGCGCCCGCGTCGCCGAGCAGAACGTCTACCTGGCCGCCGTGAATCGGCGCCTCGATCACCTCGCCCGGCAACTGCGCGATGCCGCACGCGGCAACATGCAGGCCGAAGAAAACCAGCGCCGCCACATGGCCTCCGAGCTGCACGACGAGCTGGGCCAGAACCTCACCGCCATCCAGACCCACGTCAAGCTCGCGCAAAACCGCCTGCAACAAGCGGGACTGGATGACATCGGCACCTCGATCAACAGCATTCTCGGCCATATGCGGCGCGCGCTGCATCGCTTGCTGGATGACCTGCGCCCTGCCGTACTCGACGAATTCGGCCTGATGCGCGCGCTGGACGAAGGCCCGATCCGCGACCTGATGGCCACCGCCGGCATGGCCTACCACACCGAACTGCATGGCGATCCCCGCTTGCTGGAGGAAGACATCCGCACCGCGATCTACCGCCTTGCCCAGGAAAGTGCCACCAACGCGGTGAAACATGCCCAGGCCAGCGAATTCCGCCTGCGCCTGCGCATTGGCGAACGCGCCGGTACCGCCCTCGCCCTGCTGGATATTCGCGACAACGGCATCGGCCTGCCCGAGCGTGTGCCGCGTGGCGGCCGCGGGCTGCAAGGCATGCGCGACCGCGTCACGTCATTGGGCGGATTGTTCCGCTTACGGCCCGATCAACAAGGTGTTCACCTGCGCATATTGTTGCGTAGCACCATTTCCCAGCGCGAAACAAGTGACTTGTGACACTGTAACTAGGAAATTTTCCAATACCGGCCTCGTAAAGGCTTCGTTAGGATCAGTCAATCGATGTGGGGGAGCCGCCATCGCAAGATGGTGAGCACGGGTCGGCCGTGGGGACGGTTGACCCGAAGAATGGCAGGATGCCGTTCTGCCGGAGTCTGGACAAACGCGTGTACCTCGAGCAACTCGGATACACGCAGTCAAGAGACAACGGTAAGCCGTAGGGTGGACAGGAGTCCTCCCGCGGCTTTTTTTATGCCCGAAGGTTTAGTAATGGGCGGTCAAGCGCCAGGAATTGTTAACGCCGGCGGGCTCAGCCGCCCTTCCCGCTACGCTGTTTACTTACGAGGGCCGGCCTTGAGCGGCCGCACATACATCACCAGGCTGTGATCCTGGATCTCGTAGCCATGGCGGGCGGCAATCTCACGCTGCAGGCGCTCGATCTCCTCGCTGACGAACTCGATCACCTTTCCGCTGTCCACATCGATCATGTGATCGTGGTGCTGGCCGCGATCCAGCTCATAAACCGCCTGGCCACCCTCGAAATTATGCTTGCTGAGGATGCCGGCGGCCTCGAACTGGGTCAGCACGCGATACACCGTAGCCAGACCGATGTCTTCCTGGTGGGCCAACAGCTTCTTGTAGACGTCCTCGGCAGTCAGATGCCGCACGCCGTCTTCCTCGAAGATCTGGAGGATACGCATACGGGGATGAGTAACCTTCAGCCCGGCCTTACGGAGTTCCTGAGTTTCCTGCTCCATAACAAGCTCCCGGGTGTACACTGTGGAATCGACCCATAGTGTATCATCCGACACCTTCACGATCCGGATGCACTACGAATGCAAAAGCTGATTCGCACGCTGGGCTTCGCCACGCTGGCACTTTCATTGGCCGGCTGCCATATCGTGTATACCCCCGACGTGGCCCAGGGCAATCTGTTCGACAAGACCATCGACAAAAACCTTGCCGATCAGCTTAAGCCGGGTCTGACCAAGCGCCAGGTGCTGGTGCTGCTGGGCACCCCTTCCGTCGCCACCCCGTTCGACCAGAACCGCTGGGACTACGTGTCCACCTACTCGCACCGTGGCGAGAAAATGAAGATGCAGTCGATGAGTCTGTTCTTCAATAACGACGTGCTCGTGCGCACCGAAGGCAGCCTCTACTTCCAGGATGCGCAGAAGCTGGTCAACCAGAGCAACAAGTACAAGACCAACTACAACGTCAACGACACCTCCGGCGACAAGAGCTCGGGTGGCGGTGACAATGGTGGTGGTGATAGCGGCGGCGATAACGGCGGAGACAGTGGCGGCGATAACGGCGGTGGCGGCGGCGGCTCCAACTGATCGTTACCTGCGTCATGCCTCTACGGAGGCATGACCTGCCCTAGCCCGCACGACGCCGGCGGGCATCCTTCGGATCAAGGCTAAGCGGCCGGTAGATTTCCACCCGGTCGCCATCCTGCAACACATCATCCGGTGCCACGCGACGGGAAAAAATCCCCAGGCGCGAGGGGTCCATATCAACTTCCGGCATCTCCTGCAAAAGGCCGGACTGCTCCACCGCCTGGATCACCGTACTGCCGGCCGGCAGGGTCACTCGGCGCAGGTATTGCCGATCCGCCGTGGCGCAGACCACCTCCACGGTCACCGTCTCAGGTATAGACACGGTCCGCCTCGCGGCAGAAATCATCGACCATGCGAGTGGCCAGCCCCTGAAAGCCCAGTTTCAACGCTGCACCACCCAGACGGCCTGCGTAGTCGAAATCCAGTTCCAGGGCGACCTTGCAGCCATCCGTGCCGAGTGGAATGAAATCCCAAAGCCCGTCCAGGCTACGAAAAGGCCCGTTCACCAGGCTCACCTGCAAACGGCGCGGACGATCGATAACGTTGCGGGTAGTAAAGCTGTGATGGAAACCGGCAAACTTGAGATCCAGCCGCGCCACCAGCATGTTCTCCCCACGCTCGATCACCTCGGCGTTGGCACACCAGCTGAAGCGCTTTGGGTATGCTTCGACGTCATTGACCAAGTCGAACATTTGCGCCGGCGAGTATTTCACCAGAGCGCTGCGGCGGATTTCGATCACAGTAACCCCTTTACAAGAAACCAGCTCAAGCCCGCCCGCAGGAAACCTGCACGGGGCGGCCAGCGCGAAGTTTAACGGACATGGCAAAAGCGAAGGACAAGGACAAGAAAAATGCCGGGGGCACCATCGCGCTCAACAAGCGCGCCCGGCATGAATACCACATCGACCAGCGCTATGAGGCAGGCGTTGCCCTGCAAGGCTGGGAGCTAAAAGCCCTGCGCGCCGGCCGGATCAACTTCGGCGACGGCTATGCCGTGGTACTGAAAGGCGAAATCTTCCTGGTCGGCACCTCCATCCCCCCACTGATCAGCGCCTCCACCCACGTGGTCGCGGTCGACCGCCGCACCCGCAAACTGCTCCTGCACAGGCAGGAAATCGACCAGCTTATCGGCGCCGTGGAACGCAAGGGCTACACCCTGGTACCCATCGCCATGTACTGGAAAGGCAACAAGGTCAAAGTGGAAATCGGCCTGGCGCGCGGCAAGCAGGAACACGACAAGCGCACGAGCGAAAAAGAACGCGACTGGCAGCGCGAGAAACAGCGCACGATGCGCTCGCACAATCGTATGAGCTAGAGCGAAGAAAGAGTGGAGAGGAGTGAGAAGTGAGAGAAGAACCCATCTCGCAAGGCTTTCTCTTACTCCTCACTCCTCTCCACTCTCTCCTATTCAAGGTGTTATGATTCACAGGCTTAAGCCATCTTTTCCCCGGGGGTGTCCTGGCTTCGACGGGGGTAGTGAGATAGCTTGGTGCATGCCGAGGGGGCAGCTTTCCTCGTTAATCCAGCAGCAAACTTATAGTTGCCAACGACGACAACTACGCTCTGGCCGCTTAAGGCCTAGCCCCGAACCCACGTGTGCCTGTGCTAGTGGATGTAGGGTCATTATCACGGGATCGCCCAAAGCTGCCGCCTGCCGGCCAGGGTTAAATCAAGCGGGCTGGTCCTTCGATGCGCCTCGCACTCTGTGCTGTCGCGGGACGAGATTCAACAGTGAGCTAAGCATGTAGTACCGGGCGTCAAGCGCCTTCGGACGCGGGTTCGACTCCCGCCACCTCCACCATCAAAGCAAAACGCCCGGCGAGAAATCACCGGGCGTTTTTCATTTCCGGAACGCGAAGAACGAAAACCTTCGACTATTGCGATCCCCAACTTCGGCTTGATAGCTTAGTCGCTGGCCTAGACATCTAGGCAACGCAGCCGGACAGCTGCGGCCATCCGTTGCCACAGGGGGCACGTCGTGGGTTCAATGACTGGATCTGGCCGGCGCAAGGTTTGTTGCGCCATGCTTTTGTTGCTGATCGCCTTGCTGCCCATTAGCGCTCGGGCAGACATCTACAAATGCAGCAAAGGTGGAACAACCACGTATCAAGACGCACCCTGCGAGGATTCCGACGTACAGGCTACCCACGTCGATGCGCCCGGCTCAAGCCATTTCGTGGGCTGTTTTGCTTCCAGCACCGGCAATAACTATGGCTCATCCGTCGAAGTGCGCGCCAACGGCGCCGGCACGTATCAAATGATTGACGAGCACAATCCTCTGGCGGGAGGCGTCACGCTTAGAGCCGCAACGAATGAGGAACTGAAGTCAGTAAGCGACGGGCTCCACATCCAAATCACCGAAGGCCTCAGCCGTGACACAGGCCGACCGGCCTTAGTGAATGTCTATTCGGTTCGCACGGGATACCAGTACGTAGTGCGCACCACGCCAACTGCAGTAGCCATTTCGCCTTCCAGCCTGTACGGCATTTACCGTGGCACCAGCGCGGAGGGACAGGCCATCACGTTGCTTTACAGAGGCGGCGGCGTGCCGGAATTGGTTATCAAGGGATCTTGTCCGACCTATTGACAAGAGATGGCGAGGTGGCGCGCCTCCTCCAGCATCAAAACAAAAAGCGCGGCGATGATTCGCCGGGCTTTTTGGGTGAGGTCGAGGGACGAAATCCAACAGTGAGCTAAGCATGTAGTACCGGGCGTCAAGCGCGGATTCCGATCAGGGCGAGCAGTGATTCCGCCCCCCTCAACAACCCGCTCGTGCAAAACAAGGATCGACGGCCCGCTGCTGTCAGGTGCCACTGGTTACCTTCTGAAAAGGTCAGTTCCCAACCCGGAGCGGACATCAGCCAACTCAGGAGCGCGAGCTCGATATTTCCAAGGGGAGAAAGGCATGTATCGACGTGGTTTAGCTAGCCGTGGGGGCAATGGAGGCTTATTTGCGCCGCCTGCGTCGCAGATATGAGTTCTTCTTCCCAGACGCTGGAGAGCCATATTTCGAGGATTGAGGCAGATAGCTTGCAATTGGGCAGGGGCGATATACCGATATTGCACAGTTGGGAGTCCAAGGCGATCGCATGATCAAGTACTACCTTCAGCTGGCCCTTCGCAGTCTGCGTCGCAACCCAGTACTCACTGCGCTGATGGTTATAGCGATCGGTTTTGGCGTGGCGTCATCGATGACGACATATGCCGTACTGCATGCCCTATCAGGCGATCCCATCCCATGGAAGTCGAACAAATTGTTCTTTCCCCAGATCGATGCATGGGGGCCCAATCCCCATCGGAATGGCCATGAGCCTGCCGATGCCATGACGTATATCGATGCCGTTTCATTGATGCGCGACCATCGAGCACACCGGCAGTCGGCACTTTACCCGATTGCGCCGACTGTCCGTTCTGACGATCCAGCGCAAAAGTCGCGGGAGGCACCCGGACAAGCGGTAGCTAGCGAGTTCTTTCCCATGCTCGATGTCCCATTTCTGTATGGCAGTAGTTGGGCAGCAGCCGATGACGAACAGCATGCGAAGGTCGTGGTCATCAGCAAAAGCTTGAATCAAAGGCTATTCCGGGGAGTAAACAGCGTAGGTAGAAGCATCCAGCTCAATAGTCATAGTTATCGGGTGATCGGTGTGCTGGGCGACTGGCATCCACAGCCAAAGTTTTATGACTTGGCCACTACTGATGCGTTTGGATCCACCGATCAAGTTTTCCTCCCATTTACGACGGCCACCGATGCTCAGCTCGCTACCAAAAGCGGCTTTTTTTGCATCAATCTTCCCAGCCCTGGCTACGCCGCCATGCTGAACTCAAGTTGTGTCTGGATCGGCTATATGGTCGAGCTGGATACGCCCTCGCAAGTCCGCGACTATCGCAGCTATCTGGACAGCTACGCACGGGAACAGCGGGCCTCCGGCCGCTTCGGTTGGGAGCCGAATAATCGCTTGCGCGATTTGTCGGCGTGGTTAGATTTCGAGCAAGTTGTTCCTGCGCAGACCAAGATGTCCTTTGTCGTGGCGCTCTGCCTTTTACTTGTTTGCATGGTCAATACGGTGGGTTTGTTGCTGGCAAAATTTCTGCTGCGATCTGGCGAAATCGGAGTGCGTCGCGCACTAGGTGCCAATCGCATCGCCATTGCTATTCAGTTCGGCGTGGAAGCGGGCGCGATCGGCGTGACGGGAGGACTACTTGGATTAATGTTGACCTGGTTAGGTATACAAGTGACACGCGCTGCCTTGCCCAGGCAGATCGCCGACCTGGCCCACATTGATTGGTTGCTTCTATGGCAGACGCTACTACTCGCCGTTGTCGCTACCATCCTGGCGGCCCTGTACCCGGTCTGGCGCGCCATGTGCGTGCGTCCGTCCTTGCAGCTCAAGGAAGATTGAGGAGCCACGCATGCCGATGCACCCTATTCTTTCTGCCTTGCGCAGGCACAAGACGGGAACGGTCCTCATTGCTTTGCAGATCGCGCTGACCCTGGCGATCGTCTGCAATGCCTTGCTCATCATCAAGACGCAGTTCGAGCAGATGGGCCGCCCCACGGGGCTCGATGAACACAATCTGTTCGTCGTTGCAACGACACAATCCGGCATCGATAGCAGCACGGACGACGGCAAGTCGACACTCGACGCATCGATTAAAGCTGACCTTGCCGCCCTGCGGCAGCTGCCAGATGTGGTCGATGCCTACGAAACCCGATCGCTGCCATTGACGGGTGGCCTTTGGGGGCTCGGAATAAGGTTGATGCCCAACGGCGCTTATGTCTCGCACACCACCTATTTCCAAGCTGATGAACATACCCTGGCGACCTTAGGCCTGCGACTGGTGGCGGGGCGCAACTTTCGCAGCGATGAGATTGGTGAGGATGATGATTCCGGTGTTCTACAGCCAGCGGTCATCATCGTATCCAAGCACTTGGCAGATAATCTGTTCCCGCGCGGTGAGGCACTGGGCAAGTCGGTTTATTTCACTAGCGCCACAAAACCCAGCACCATCGTCGGCATCGTCGAGCGCATGCAAACAAGTTCAACCTATGGCGGGACCGACAACAGAACATGGGACACGACCTTGATGCCTATGCGCCTGGTGGGCGTATCCCGCTACTACGTGGTGCGCGTCAGATCAGGTCGGCTGGACGCGGCCATGCAGAGTGTGCCGGAAGCCCTGTATGTCCAAGATCCGCAGCGCATCATTCCTGATGGCTCAGACGACAACGATCCAGGCGTTCGCAGTTTCGCGCAGATTCGTTCCGAGGCCTACCAGGGCGATCGCACACTGGCGATGTTGATGGGCATCATCAGTATTATTCTGCTGGCGGTAACTGGCTGCGGCATCGCGGGACTTTCCAGCTTCTGGGTCGGCCAGCGTCGGCGGCATATCGGAGTGCGCCGTGCGCTCGGCGCAACTCGGCGTGACATCGCTCGTTACTTTCTTATCGAAAACGCACTGATTAGCGCTATCGGCATCATCGTCGGAATACTTTTTGCGTTCGAGTTCAACGGGTGGTTGATGAAGCAGTTCGAGCTGGCACGGCTTCCACCAACCTACGTCTTGATCGGCGCGGCAATGCTATTGATGTTAAGCCAGGGGGCCGCTCTCGCCCCCGCATTGCGCGCTGCGCGGATTGCACCGGTGCAAGCTATTCGCTCAAGGTGAAAGGTCAGCTTCTGACCGAGGCTGTGTGAAAACCAGAAACTGGAGTCGCGATCCGCATTGGTTCGCTACGAAGCAGACTCATGTGTATGATTGCGGTCAGGTTGCGATGGCCTGCATCAACTTCGCTACGCCCATGATCTTGATTGCCCGCTTCATGTTGTAAGCCAATACATACAAGCTCATTTCAGTAGCGACCTTTGGCAAGGTTCGCATGAGGAAATGGGTTGATCCCATCCAGGCCTTGAGGGTTCCAAAGACGTG
>NZ_JADIKE010000030.1 GCF_016904955.1 Dyella flava
CGGTGGTGGTGGAGTCGCCGTGCTTGCCGATGTTCGACATTGTTTTTGTTCCCCGATTTGGCGAGGCAAGGCCTCTTGCGCGATCGGTTAAGCAAACAACGTAAGCGCTTGGAAGTCATCCGAAATGGTCTTCCATTGCTGTAGGTGGGCGCCGATTTTTTGTCGGGTCGTTGTGAGAAACCGGGTAGCCACTATTTGCATGCCGGTCGCGGCATTGGCGACTGGATCTAGTTCTGTAACCACCGACGCCCACACCAGGCGCCGGGCATGAAGACGCCTGCTGAAGCTTCATTAGCGGCATGACCTGCGCAGAAACCGCTGGGTCATTACAACTGATCACCTCGCGACCAACCACCTTCCTTCCAAAAAAACCGGCACGCTGTTCCTACGCAACGTGCCGAAAAAGGCGCAGTGTTGGTACCCAATGCACCAATGGCCACCCTCACACGAACACACGTGTCTTATCCACCCCGCGGTGGGGCGAGCGTGTCGACGTATTGACGCAGGAAGTAGAGGGCGGCGCTGAGGCCGTTGTATTGCATCAGGCTAAGCGGCACGCGGCCGCGGTGTTCGCCGATGGGGTCCGACGTGAGCGTGCTGCGTGAGTTCAGCACGTCTTCGATCGCCTGCATGGCGAGCTTGATGCCGGCCCGTTGGGGGGAGTGGAACAACCGCCTTTCCTGATCCGAACTCCGCAAAGGGAGCATGTCGTCGGTTGGCGGGGTGGATGGGGAAGCTCCGGTGCGAACCGAAGGGCACGGCTGTGCCGTATGATTTGGGGAGGCCATCATCAACTCCGTATAAGTTGGTTTTGGTTTAGCGGGTCGTGGGAGTTCCAGCTCTCACGATCCGCGCCTTCAAGCATTGCTGCCTGGGTCATCGACGTTCCGCAGTTCACGAGTGACGTTGATGACGGGGCCATACTAATGAGCGGTGCCACTCCGGCGTGTAGGATTTCTATGACATTTGGTGTGGGCCATGATGCTGTTGGATGCGAAGTGTGTTCTATATCGCAAAGACGCTGGGCCCCGGCCTGCGCCGGGGCGACGGTGATGTGGGCATCTCTGGGTGAGATTGCTGCGCGGGTGATGTCAGCGTAGAGCGCCGGGTCGCAGCAAATCGGGGTGCTGGTGCTGCACGTCCACGATTAATTCACCAAATAGCGAATTGGCCCAGGCAAACCAGCTGCGGGTGAAGTGCGTGGGATTGTCCTGATCGAAGGTTTCGTGCATGAAGCCGCTGCCGGCGTCGGTATCGCGCAGCCACTTCAGGCATTGGCGAATCTGCGCGGGATCGCTGCTGGTTTGCGCGTACATCATGATCGACATCGGCCAGATCATGCGCAGGCCTTCATGGGGGCCGCCGATGCCGTCGGCGGCGCGGCCGTGGAAGAAGTAGGGGTTGTGCGCGCTCCACACGCGGTTACGGGTGTTCTGGTAGAGCGGATCGTTGCGATCGCAGCAGCCGAGGTAGGGCAGGCCGAGCAGGCTGGGGATGTTGGCGTCGTCCATGAAGAGCTGGTTGCCGATGCCGTCGATTTCGTAGGCCCAGAATTCGCGGCCGTCGGCGTCGCGCATGCGGGCGTCGCGGTTGACGGCCTGTTCGACTTCGCTGGCGAGCGCTTCGCAGTCGGCGGCGAAGGCGTCGTCGTGATGGATGGCGCGGCTCATCTGTGCAAGCCGGCGCAGGCTCAACACGGCAAACAGGTTGGCCGGCACGAACAGCGGATAGACGCAAGCATCGTCGGACGGCCGGAACATGGAATGGATCATGCCGTTCGGACGGGTCGGGTTGCCGTAGCCGCCGAGCATCTGTGTTTCGGTGGGTACGTCGGAGGTGCGCTGGAAGTGATATGGCCCGTGGTCGTATTTGCGTTGCTGTTCGCGGAAGGTCTTCAGCACCAGATGCATGGCGGCGCGCCAATCATCGTCGTACGGCGCGGTGTCGCCGGTGGCTTGCCAATAACCGTGGGCGAGGCGGATCGGATAGCACAGCGAATCGATTTCCCATTTGCGCTCGCCGACGCCGGGTTTCATGTCGGTCACGTCATGACGCGCCCAGACCAGCGGCGGCGCATGCGGGTCGGGCATGAAGGCGTTGGCGTAGGGATCGATGCGGATGCAGCGCGCGTGGCGCTGGATCAGGCCGTGGAACAGCCGTTGCAGTTTGGGATCGTTTTTCGCCAGTGGGATGTACGGCACCACTTGCGCGGAAGAATCGCGCAGCCACATGGCGTCGATATCGCCGGTGATGACGAAGGTATCCGGCTTACCGTCGAGCGTGCCGAGTTCAACCGTGGTGTCGAGGGTGTTGGGGTAGCAGTTCTCGAACATCCAGGCGAGCTTGGGATCGCCGATCGCGGCTTTGACGCTGGCGAGTTGGCGTTCGACCGCCTCACTGACGAACTTGCGCTTGGCGAGGGGCGGGCGCTTGCTGATGTAGTTGCTCTGTGCCGAGGCGTTGCGCGGCAGCGCTGCACTGAACACGCTTGCACTGGCGGCGAGGCCAGACCATTTCAGGAAATCACGGCGCGTCGGCATGGTGCAAAGTTTCTCCTGCAATGGGACGTTCGGTCTCGCCGATATCCATCGTAGGCTGGGTTAGCGCAGCGTAACCCAGCAAATAGTGGTTCAAGGCAGGTGGTGGTTTCGTTGGGTTACGCTGCGCTAACCCAACCTACGGTTCGCATTACGGGTTGGTCATGACTTCGGCCAGGTTTTGCACTTGCATTGCGTGCTGTAACTGCTGGAGCGATGCCTTGCTGTGGATGGTCAAGGTGATGGTCTGGCCTGGCAGCAGATTGAACGCGTTATCCGACAGGTCTGCATCCAGTGCGCCGAAGGAAACCCAGACGTCACGTGCGAGTTGGTCGGTGCTGAGGGTTAGCGTGTAGCCATCGGCGCCTGCTTCCAGCTTGGCCTGGATATGCGGTGTCGGCAGTTGCAGGTTCTTGGCATCGTCGAAGAACACCAGATTCCGCGAGACGACCTGGTTGCCATCCAGCAGTTCGAACACGGCGAAGGTCGCGTGCGGATCAGCGCCGTTGAGCAACTGGGCGTCGGTATAGGTCGCGACCTTGTCGCTGCTGAGTGCTGGCACGGCGGCGGTTTCGCTGCGTTCGCTCAGTGTCTTGCCGGCGAAATCCATCACGCGCATGCGCCAGCTCAGGTTCGCCGGAGCGGTGCGGTCCGATACCAGCGACACGGTGGTCTGGCCGTTGCTGCGCAGCGCGGCGATCAACAGTGGCGCATAGAAACGGCGTGCGTGGAATTGCAGGGCTTTCCAGCGGCCGAAGTAATCGATGCTGGCCCAGGATGCGCCGGGCCACACATCGTTGAGCTGCCAATACAGCGAGCCCATAGCCTGCGGGCGCGAGGCGCGCAGATGTTCGGCGGCGAGCTGGATGCCGTGGGCCTGCATCACCTGGCTCAGATAGACAAACGACGAGAAATCCTTCGGCTGGCCGTAGCTGCGCGTGATGTACAGCAGCAGGCGCTTGTTGCCGTTGCCGCTGTCGTATTTCTGGTGCGCACGCATCACCGGCGACTCCGGCTGCATGTCGCCTGGTTCGGCGAAGGCGCGGATGGTGCGCATGTCCGGGAACGATTGCAGGCCGTATTCGGATTGGAAGCGCGGGGTGATGTTGAGGTATTCCTCGACCGGCTTGGCTTCGCCGGACCACACGTTCCAGTAGTGATAGTCGCCGTTATCCAGCACGTTGGCCGGACCTTCGTAATCGGTGCTGGGCGTGCTGGCCCAGTACGGCACGCCGTTGTCGTATTGGGTGACGACGTTGCGCAGCACGTTGCCGAACAGGTTGACCATGCCGGTGACGATGCGCTCGCGCTCATCCGGCGCAATGCCGGCTTTGAACGCTTCGCGATCCGACCAGGATTCCCAGCCGGTCTGCACTTCGTTGTTGCCGCACCAGAGCACGATGCTGGGATGATCGCGCAGGCGCTTCACTTGTTCGATCGCTTCCTGGCGGGTGTTGTCGACAAAGGCGGCATCGCTGGGCGGGATCGCGCCGCCGAACATGAAGTCCTGCCAGACCATGATGCCGAGCCGGTCGGCCATCTCGTAGAACGCATCGGGGAAGTAATAACCGCCTCCCCACAGCCGCACCATGTTCATGTTGGCATCGTGGGCCGATTGCAGGATGTGCTGCATCTGCGCATCGTCCACGCGGGTGGGGAAGCTGTCGAACGGAATCATGTCGGCGCCCTTGGCGAACACCGGGATGCCGTTGACCACGAAGGCGAAGCTGGTGCCCCATGCATCCTTCTCGCGGCGAAGCTCGACGGTACGCAGGCCGATCGCATGCTGGGCGCTGTACAGCTCGCCGCTGTCATCGCGGATGCTGGCTTTGAAGGTGTACATGTCCGGCGCGCCGTAGCCGGCCGGGAACCAACGTTTTGGATGAGCGATGCGCAGCGGCAGGCTGATGGTCTGCTTGCCGCTGTCAACGGTGACATCCTGTTCGACGTGCGCGGCGCTTTGCCCGTCCGGGCCGATCGCATCGACGCTGACGTGCACGGTCTCGCTGGTGTCGGCGTTGATCTCCAGCTGCGCGGCCACTTGTGCCGCTTCGCTGCTCAAGTAGGTTTGCTCGATGTGGAAATCGTCGACGCGCAGCGCGTTCCAGCTATCCAGGTGGACGTGCTGCCAGATGCCTTCGGTGACGATGCGCGGGCCCCAGTCCCAGCCGTATTGATAAGCGGCCTTGCGCACGTAGTTGGCGGTCTGCTTGCCCTTGGGTTCGTCGCCGAAGGCGGAGTCGAACTCGCCGGGCAAGGCATAGGGCTGTTTCAGCAACCAGGGTTGCAGCTTTTCAATCGGCGAATATAGACGCACTTCCAGCGTGTTCTGGCCTGCATGCAACACGCCTTTCACCGGCACCGACCAGCGCCGGAACATGTTGTCGGCGCTGATGACTTTATTGCCGTTGAGATAGACGTCGGCGAAGGTGTCGAGGCCGTCGAACACGAGATCGACATGACCGCGCTGCAAGGTGGCCACGTCGACGGTGAAGCTGGTCTGGTACTGCCAGTTGGACAGGCCGACCCATTGCACCTTGGCTTCGTTGTCGCGATAGAACGGATCGGGCAGCAGCTTGGCGGCGAGCAGGTCGGTTTGCACCGTGCCCGGGATGGTGGCGGTGTGCCAGTGCGTCGCGTCGCGATGATCCTTGGCGTGGGTGTCGCCATCGGCAAGCCGGAAACGCCAGTTACCGTCGAGCGATTGCGAGGTGGTCTGCGCCAGGGCGGTGTTCAGGGCAAGTGGCAGCAACAAGAGCGCGGCGATTTTCAGCGGGCGTAATGGATGGCGTGCGCCGATCAAGCTGATTCGTTCAAGCATGCTGCTGAGCCGTATGGAATGGATGGATGTTGATCGCGTCGTGGCTTGCACAGCCAGGGCGCGCCCCCGAGGATCGATGGCGGACATTTAGATCGATCTATATCGGGCCGACACTAACAGCAGGCATAGGGGATGCGCATGCCGCACTGCAATAGCTCAGCGTGTTGGCCACCAAGGATATCGAGCCGTTGGTCACGGCGCGTCGCGAAAGGCCAGGGCGCCTAGCTGGCGATGATGCGTTCCACTTTTGTGTGGTCACGTTGAGTTGGCATGCAGTCTTATTGCGAGATGCCTCACCGTCGTCCCGGCGAAGGCCGGGACCCAGTGACTTGATGCGGCAAAGACGCTGGGCCCCGGCCTTCGCCGGGGCGACGATCCACAAAAATGTAGAGATACCGCTGAGACCCAAACTTCCTTCCTACTAAAGTCATAGTTGACAACCCGCCCGATCACGCTACCATCTACTAAATCCATAGTAGTTGGCAGGAAGGCCGGTGCGATGAAGATCTCCCTTACTGATCGTGAGGCGGACGTCATGCAGGTGCTGTGGGATCACGGCCCTTCGGTCGTCGCCGAAGTGCGCGAGCGGCTGGACGATAAGCTTGCTTACACCACCGTGCTTACCGTGCTGCGCACGCTGGAAGCCAAAGGCTATGTGGGTCACGACGAAGAAGGCCGTGGCCACCGCTATTTCGCGAGCGTGAAGCAACAGGCGGCGCGCAAGAACGCTCTGCAACATCTGACCGACAAGTTGTTCAAGGGTTCGGCGGAGCTGTTGTTTTCGCATCTGGTCTCGGACCAGAAGCTCAGCCCCGAGCAGATCAAGCGCATGCGCGAATTACTGGCCGAACGATCGGACAAGGAGAAGCCGTAATGCTTGCCATGATGATCTATGTGTTGGTGGTGGGTGTCTTGCTCAGCATCGCGGCACTGATTGCCGAATACGCTGCCAGGCAGCGGGGCGGATCCCGGCGTTGGATATGGATGGTGACGATTGTCGCGTCGATCGCGCTGCCGCTGATTATTCCGTCGGTCACAGTCCAGGTGCCGGAACTGATCAAGCCGACGAACTCACCGCAGTCCATCGCGCTGCGCCAAGCCACCTCGGTAAAGATGCCGCCCGCCTTGCTGGATCTGGGCATGCCGCAACTGGATGCGACGCCACACCGGTTTGACGTGCTGTTTCATCGCATCTGGCTCGGCGCTTCGCTGGCCATGCTGGCGGCGCTGATCCTCAGCGGCGGCTTGTTGTACTCGCGCAAGCGCAGCTGGGCGACCGGCGCGCTTTGCAATACGCCGGTATTTATCGCGCCGGACGTGGGCCCGGCGGTGGTCGGCCTGTTGCGGCCACGCATCGTGGTGCCCGCGTGGCTGTTGCAGGAATCGGCCGCGCGCCAGCAGTTTGTATTGGCGCACGAGCAGTCGCATCTGGATGCGCGCGATCCGCAGATGCTCACCATCGCTCTGTGTCTGCTGCTTGCCATGCCGTGGAACCTGCCGTTGTGGTGGCAGCTGCGTCGTCTGCGCCGCGCGATTGAAGTGGATTGCGATGCGCGTGTCCTGCGCAGCGGACGGGACATGACGGGGTACTGCGAAACGCTGATTCAAGTCGGCCAGAACCAGTCCAGCTATATCGGTGCCGTGGCTGCCATGTCGGAGTCCGGATCGTTTCTTGAGCAGAGGATCAAAATCATGTTGCTGAAACCAGGGAAGTGGGCGCGTCTTTCGGCGCTGGCGATGGTTGTGGTGTCGGTCGGCACGGCGGCATTCGCTGCGCAAGTGACGCCTCCGGATAACACCGGCGCGACGGTGAGCGTAAGCCCTGCGGTGCTCACCAACTATGTGGGCTTCTACAAGTTCATGGGCCCGTATGCGGTGATGTCGATTACGCTGGATGGCTCTCAGCTTTCTGCGCAGCTGACCGGGCAGCGGGCTGTTCCGATCTATCCCAGCAGCAATACCGCGTTCTTCTACAAGGCGGTCAATGCGCATCTGGATTTTGTGGTGGATGCGCAAGGTCATCCTACTGCCCTGGTGTTGCATCAGAATGGTCGAGACGTCACGGCTCCGCGCATCGACGCGGCCGCCGCGCAGCAGATCCAGAACGCACTCGATAAGCGGGTGAGCGCGCAGCAGCCGTTGCCCGATAGCGAACAGGTTCTACAGATCGTGCTCTCGCCCAATGACGACTCGCCGCGCCTGGGCCCGGGGCTTGCAAAGGCGAGACGCGAGCAGCAAGCCGCCATCAGCGCCATGGATGCCAAGCTCGGCCCGGTGACGTCGCACGAGTTCATTGGAGTCAACCCCCAGGGATGGGACAAATATGTGGTGCGCCACGAAAATGGCACGGAGGAAGTGAGTTTTGTGCTCGACTCCGATGGCACCATCGTCGGCGCGTGGCGCAGCCAACAATAAGTACGGCCGGGTCTTCTTGTATATGAGGCCATCCTCATATATGGTGCGGGGCTGTTCTGTTCCCCGCATCTGGAGACCCCGCCATGCCCCGCATCGACGTAAGCATCAAGACCCGTGATGGAAGCTGCCCGGCTTCGCTGTTCACACCGGCCGGCGGCACGGGACCGTGGCCGGGCGTGATTTTGTATATGGATGCGCTGGGCATCCGTCCGGCCATGTGGGAGATGGCGCAGCGCCTGGCCGATGATGGTTATGCGGTGTTGCTGCCAGATCTTTTTTACCGCAGCGGTCCGTACGAAGTGATGGACCCGGCGCAGACCTTCGCCGATCCGGTCAAGCGCGAAAACCTGATGAAGCTGGTCGGCAGCCTCGATCGCGAGCGCACGGTCTCGGATGCCAAAGCCTTCATGGCTTTTCTTGCTTCGCGCTCGGAGGTGAAGGGTGATCGTTTCGGCGCCACCGGTTATTGCATGGGCGGCAAGCTCGCCTTGACCGCAGCGGGCGCTTATCCGGATCGCTTTGCGGCGATCGGTTCGTTCCATGCCGGTGGCTTGGTCACCGACCAGGCTGATAGCCCGCATCGTTTCGTCAAAGGCATCACCGGCCGCGTTTATGTGGCGGGTGCGGACCAGGATTCGCATTTCACCGACGAACAGAAAAAGCAGCTCGAAGCCACCCTGACGGAAGCGAAGGTGGATCACCTGGTGGAAACCTATCCCGGCGCACTGCATGGCTATGCGGTGCCGGATCATCCGGTGTTCAACCCGCAGGCCGCCGAACGCCATTGGCAGGCTTTGTCGAAACTGTTTGGCGAAAAGTTGGTTGCATGAAGCGCGCCTAACCAGGCCCAAGCCCCAGGCCGGTCTGGTCACAGCCATTTCAGGTTTCGCAGCAGACGATGGCTCCGCACTCCCACCCATCACCAGGAGGGTTCGCCCATGAAAAGCATGGCAAGTCTCGGTCTCGCAGCGGTTGTAGCCATGTTGCTTGCAGTGGCTGCACCGCGTGCAGAAGCGCAAGTGGCAGTTGGCGTAAACATCGGCCCGGCGCCGATTTGTCCGTACGGCTATTTCGATTACGCGCCTTACGCGTGTGCGCCGTATGGCTATTACGGTCCGGAATGGTTTGCCGGCGGCGTGTTTATCGGTGCGGGCCCGTGGTATCGCGGCCCGGCGCATTTCCGTGGCCACGTCGACAATCGCTTTGATGCGCGTGGCGGTTATCACGGGCCGTACCCGCAGCATGGCGAGGCGCCGGCACCGCATCCGGGCGGTTCGTTCCACGGCAACGAAATGCGCGATGGACGCGGCAACGTCGTGCATTGATGTCGTCTGCGTGATGTAAGCAAAGGGACCTGTGTTGCGCACAGGTCCCTTTTTTCTTGGCGCGTCGGCAGACGTCAGGACCCTTGTTCGGGCCAGACGATCGCTTGCGCGACCACGACATGCTCGCCGTTGAAGGTCGCGGCAGGCGATCCATACAGCTGATAGCCCAGATCCAGCGCTTCGGAGACACGACGACAAAATGCAGCATCATCCTTGCCGGTCAGCAGGCGATAACGCGGCAGGCCGTCAGGCGGTGACTTCGACATGGGAGTGTCCTGATGGGAAAGATCGCGGGCAGTGCATTCGGTACGCGGCAAGCCCGGATATTTGATCAGCTGTAGTACGCCAGGAACATATCCACCGTCGATTCGGCCACTTGCTTCTGCATGGCGGCGTCCAGCGGCGGCTGGCCCAGCATGATCTGCGGCCAGAGTCCAAAACCCTTGATCAGTGCCTGCAACTGCTGCGAGGCGAAGACGGGGTCGCTTACCTTCAGGCGTCCCGCCGCCGCGGCGGCACGAATCCATGCGGTGAGACCTGCTTCGCGCGCGCTCATGCGCATCATCATCTCGCGCGCTCGCTCAGGCGAATGAATACCGGCGGCGATTGCCACGCGGGCCAGCGATACAAAGGCTTCGTCGTTGATCAGGCGAAACTTTTGCATGGCGAGCGCCAGCAACTGGTCGCGCAGCGGGCGATCGGCGCGGTAAGCGAGGTCCTCGCCTCCGCCCACGGCTTCCCAAAGCTGATGCAGGATTTCCGCGAACAACACTTCTTTGCTGGGAAAGTGGTTGTAGACCGTGCGCTTGGAGGTGCCGGCACGGGCAGCGATCCGGTCCATGCTGGTGGCTTCGTAGCCACTGGCGCGGAATTCATCGATGGCGGCCTCGATGATCGCGCTGCGCTTGCGGTCGGTCAGGCGAAGGGGCTTGGAAAGCTCGGACATGCCTCGATTTTACACTGACGGTTTACTTTTGAACGAAAGAAACTACACTGTGTAGTTTACAAAGATGCCCCCTCCGGAGGCCGTCATGTTCGCCCGCCGCTCCAAGCTGCCCCGGTCATCGATGGCCGACCCCTATCAGGCCTCGCCGCAGCGCCACGGCGACCGGTTCCAGAATCCCGCGCAGCGTCCGGTGCAGAGCCTGGGCAAGACCCTCGGCATTATCTGGAACGCGCTTTTCCACAAGCCCGCTCAAACCCGGCCTACGGGGTCGCTACCGGTACAAGCGATCACCCGCGCGCAACTGGACGCCGCGCCGGATCGCAGCCTGTTCCGGCTTGGCCACTCCACCATGCTGATCAAGCTGCGTGGCGCCTACTGGCTTACCGATCCGGTGTTTGCCGAGCGCGCCTCGCCGTTCCGCTGGATGGGCCCCAAGCGCTTCCATCAACCCCCGATGGCCTTGCATGAGCTGCCGCCGATCCGCGGGGTGATCCTGTCGCACGATCATTACGACCACCTCGACCGCGACACGATCGCCTACCTGGCTGACACTACGGATCTGTTTCTGACGCCATTGGGCGTCGGCGACCGCCTGATCGAGTGGGGCGTGGCAGCGGCGAAGGTGCATCAATTGGACTGGTGGGACAGCATCGAGATCGACGGCCTGCGCATGACCGCCACGCCGGCCCAGCACTTTTCCGGCCGCACACCGTTTGATGGCAACCGTACTCTGTGGGCGTCGTGGGTGATCGCCGATGCGGAGCTGCGCGTGTTCTTCAGCGGCGACACCGGCTATTTCGATGGCTTCAAGACCATCGGCGAACGGCTGGGACCGTTCGATATCACGCTGATGGAAACCGGCGCCTACGATGCACAGTGGCCGTATGTGCACATGCAGCCGGAACAGACCGTGCAGGCGCATATCGATCTAGAAGGCCGTTGGCTGATGCCGATCCACAACGGCACGTTCGACCTGGCCATGCATGCCTGGCAGGAACCGTTCGAACGCGTCCTCGCGCTGGCCGCCGAACGCAGCATTCCCTTGGCCACGCCACGGATGGGCGAACGGCTGGATCTGGCCGCACCGCGCGCCGGCGAGCGCTGGTGGCAAAACGCCGAAGCGGTCACGCATACCGAGTGGGGAAGCGCGCCCCTGCTGAAATAAGTGTCAGAAAAATGACGTAGCGCATCAGCCGATGCTGTTGTATCTATAAGTCAGGCGCTTGCCACGGCGCCTGGCGTGCTATTGGCAGGAGTCTTGCTTAGCTGGGCCTGTGGAGACGCTACGTACTGCGTCAGCTCGGGTCTGGACTCAGGGGTCTCAAAATGCCGTTCCGGCGCTATCCGGAAATCGTGTGGCAATGCATCGGCCTGTTCGTGCTGACGGGCGGCTTGTCGTTGTATTCGATCAGCCTGGCGCGCGCGACCCATACGCCAACCTCGTTGTGGCTGGTCGACGGCGTCATGGTCGGCGTGCTCACGCGCAGGCCGCTGGTCCAGGCGCGGTCGCTGCTGCTCGCCGGTTTTCTTGGCTTCGTAGTGGCCAAGCAAATCCTTGGCGATCCTTTTCTCTCCTCGTTGTTGCTCGGCATGGTCAACATGCTGGAAGCATTGATGGTCAGCGTGGCGATCCGCAGCCGCTTTCCCAGGATCACTTCCTCAACGCGCTTTCTGGAGGTGGCGCGGGTGGGGCTGATCAGTGCCTTGATCGCCTGTGGCTTGTGCACCTTCGGCACGGCCCTGGTGCTGC
This sequence comes from Dyella flava, assembly GCF_016904955.1. GTDB lineage: Bacteria > Pseudomonadota > Gammaproteobacteria > Xanthomonadales > Rhodanobacteraceae > Dyella_B > Dyella_B flava. The sequence goes on from NZ_JADIKE010000030.1 coordinate 11,795, forward strand.
ATTTCTGGCCGATGCGCGAATTCCTTTACAGCTTCAACACGCTGTTCCGCTCGCATTTCCTGGGCATGGTGATCGCCGGCAGCACCTCGTTGATCGTGGTGACCAGGGACTGGCGGCTGTCCGAACCGGGCGGTCGGCCGTGGCGGTTGATCCGGGATTTGCTGCTGCTGGCGGTCATCACCGTCGCGGTGTTTTCCGCGAAGCGCTTCCCGCTGCTGTTCATGGTCTACCCGCCGTTGTTGTTGCTGGTGTTTCGCCATCGCTTCGCCGGCCTGGTCATCGGCATGGCGATCATTGCCTTGATCACCACGGGTGCCACGATGCTGGATGTCGGGCCCTTCAACATGGTCGCGGGCGCCACGGCGGATCTGCGGGTGATGATGGCGCAGGTGTTTATCGGCGTGTCCTGCCTGGTCGCCTTGCCGGTGGTGCTGGCGCTGGCCGAGCAGGACCGCTTGCAGGCGCGCGCGCGCGACAGCGAGCTGCGCTATCGCATGCTGGCGGACAACAGCGGTGACCTGGTGATGCGCATCCAGTCCAACGGCGATCGTCAGTATGTGTCGCCGTCGGTCAAGGAACTGCTCGGTTGGGAGGTGGAAGACTTCATGGTGCCGCGGCCGGACCTGATCCATCCGGACGACCGTGAGCGCATCGCGGACGTCGTCAGGAGCTTGCGCACCCACGGCGGCACGGTCACGGCGACTTATCGGCTGCAGCACAAGGATGGCCATTACCTGTGGATCGAGGCATTCGCGCGGCTGGTCGCCAGCCCCGACAGCGATGGCAGCATGGACATCATCTACACCGGGCGCGACGTCACCCAGCGCGTGCTGGCCGAGCAGGCGCTGGTGGAAAGCCAGAACCACCTGCGCACCATTGCCGACAACGTGCCGGCGGTGATTGCACGCTTCGACATGTCCGAGCGCTATACCTACGTCAATCGCTTCGTCGAGCAGGTGTCGGGAGAAATTCCGGCGCAGATGGTCGGCAGGACGATGAAGGAAGTGCGCGGTGAGCTGATCTACGAACGGCTCAAGCCTTATCTCAAGCGTGCCTATGCCGGCGAGTCGGTGATGTTCGAATACGAGGCCAGCTACCGCGGGCGTCTGCTGCAATTCCAGGCGCACTACGTGCCGGACCGGGACGCCGAGGGGCGCATCCGGGGCTTGTACGCGCTCACCACCGAAATCACCCACATCAAGAATGTCGAGCGGGAATTGCTGCGCCTGGCGCACCAGGACTCGTTGACGGGCCTGTCGAACCGCCGCTATTTCAACGAACGCGTGTCGTCCGTGCTGCGTCAGGCAGCCCAATTGGACAAGCCGGTGCTGCTGGCCCTGGTGGATATCGACAACTTCAAATCCATCAACGATTCCTATGGCCACGCCACCGGCGATCTGGTGCTGGCCGAAGTAGGTCAGTGCCTGCAGCGGATGGTGCGGGAAGGTGAAGTGGTCGCGCGCATCGGCGGCGATGAATTCGTGGTGCTGTGCGACAACATCATCGACGAAAACAGCGCCAAAGCCTTCGTGCATTCTTTATGGGAGCGCCTGCATATGGCCGTTGCCGTGGGCGCCGGCAATGTGGAGGTGCGCATGAGCATCGGCGCCGTAATCTGCAAAGGCAACGTGTCGGACGATGTGCTGATGAAACTGGCCGATGAAGCCTTGTACATGGCCAAGGCGGCGGGCAGGGATACTTACCAGCTGCTGATCAGAACGCTACAAGGCAGTGAGTCTGTGGAACGCAGCGTGCTGCAGCCGGGGCGGGTCGAATCCTGAAAAACTGCGAGGAAGGTGCCGATGGAGCCGGCCGTGTTGGCAGGCTTGATGATGTTCGCAATAAATGTGCATGCGACGGACGCCAGGCCGGTGGATCGTGTTTTCACGGCAACCGGGAATATCACCGGCGATGGCTCCGCCCCTACCCATCGGCGCCCTTTCGCGGAATACTCGGCCATCATCGCTGTGAGATTGCGTCATGACCGAGCTGCTTTCCGCCGACACCCTCAGCCCGCAACAGCTCGATCATGCATTGACCCTGCCTGCGCGTTTCTACACCGATGCGCGTATGCCGGCGCTGGATGCCGCGGCGATCTTCGCGCGCAGCTGGCAGCTGGTCTGCCACCAATCGCAATTGGCCGGCGTGGGCGATCACGTGGTGACCGAGATCGCGGGGCTGCCCTTGCTGGTCGTGCGCAGCGACGAAGCGGCGATTCGCGCCTTCCACAACGTATGTCGGCATCGCGCCGGGCCGATCGCCAGCTGCGACGGCAAGGGCGCGCAGAACCTGCGTTGCCGTTATCACGGCTGGACCTACGGTCTGGATGGCGTGTTGCGTGGCGCGCCGGAAATGGGCCGGACCCCGGATTTCAATCCGGCGGATATCCGGTTGCCTGAAGTCCGCGTGCACGTCTGGCAGGGATTGGTGTTTGTCGCGATCGGTGCCGCGCCGCCGTTCGGTGCGTTTGTGGCCGGCATCGATGCGCGCCTTGGTCCGCAGCGCTCGCTGCACGGCTATGAATTCCATCATCGCGTCAGTTACAACGTCGCCTGCAACTGGAAGGTCTACGTGGACAACTACCTGGAGGGTTACCACGTACCGCACATCCATCCCGGCTTGAACAGCCTGCTCGATTACCGCAGCTACATCACCGAAACGGCCGAATGGTATTCCTACCAGTACAGCCCGCTGGAAAGTGCGTCCGATCTCTACGGCAGCGGCGAGGCGCTGTATTACTTCCTGTATCCGAACGCGATGCTCAACATCCTGCCCGGGCGCTTGCAGACCAATCGCGTGCTGCCGGTGGGGGTGGATCGCTGCCGGGTCGAATTCGATTTCTACTACGCGCCCGATAGCAGTAACGAAGCCCAGGCACGGCGTGCGAAAGACATCCAATTCAGCGATGAAGTGCAGGACGAGGATGTAACCATTTGCGAAGACGTGCAGCGTGGACTGGCTTCCGGATCGTATGAGGCCGGCCGCTTGAATCCGCTGCGCGAGAACGCCGTGCACCACTTCCACGAAATCATTCGCCGCGCCTATCGCGAGTCGCTCGCCGCCTCGACGTGAAGGCATCCGGCTTTCGTGGCCGGTGTGTAACGGGTAGATGACTTGAATCAGGTCGCGCATGGCGGCCGCGGCCGGCCAATCGGCGCGTCCGCGCCGCAGAAAATTCTTTGAAATCAAACGCGTGTCATCCATTGCGCGCTGCCACGGGGTGTGACCGCCGTCTTACTTTCGATAGGCCTGGCCAATGAAAGCCATCCTGTCTATCAATTGGCTCTTTCACGCCAAACACTCTAATCTTCGTGGCTTCATTCACAACAGCACGGAAGATATAGATGTCGCTGATCAACACCGAAATCAAACCGTTCAAGGCCACCGCTTACAAGGACGGCAAGTTCATTGAAGTCACCGATGCCGCATTGAAGGGCAAGTGGTCCGTAGTAGTGTTCTACCCGGCTGATTTCACCTTCGTTTGCCCGACCGAACTGGAAGATCTCGCCGATCATTACGCCGAATTCCAGAAGCTGGGCGTTGAGATCTACGGCGTCTCCACCGACACGCACTTCTCGCACAAGGCGTGGCACGACACCTCCGATGCGATCAAGAAGGTCAAGTACCCGCTGGTCGGCGACCCGACCGGCACGATCACCCGCAACTTCGACGTGATGATCGAAGAAGAGGGCCTCGCCCTGCGCGGCACCTTCGTGATCAATCCGGAAGGCCAGATCAAGCTGTGCGAAATCCACGACAACGGCATCGGCCGTGACGCCAGCGAACTGCTGCGCAAGGTGAAGGCCGCTCAGTACGTCGCCTCCCACCCGGGTGAAGTGTGCCCGGCCAAGTGGAAGGAAGGCGCCTCCACGCTGAAGCCGTCGCTTGAGCTGGTCGGCAAGATCTAAGTTTTTCTGCTTCGCTTTGCGGTTCTATCCCCTGCGGAACCGCCGGGCCCGCCGCCCCCTCCGGCGGGCCCCCCTTATTCCGAGTCGTCGCCCATTCGCCGTGTGCGGGTGCGGCGGCGCTCACCTAAAAACATCCCAAGGAGCCATCACGTATGTTGGATAACGACCTGAAAACCCAGCTCAAGGCCTACCTCGAGAAGGTGGTCCATCCGATCGAACTGGTGGCCTCTCTCGACAGTGGCGACGCCGCGCAGGAAATGCTGGCCTTGCTGCAGGACATCCAATCGCTGTCCGAGCGCATTTCGCTGCGCCTCAACGGCGACGATGCGCGCAAGCCCTCGTTCGCGATCAACCGCATCGGCACCGATGTCGGCGTGCGCTTCGCCGGCATTCCGATGGGACACGAATTCACCTCGCTGGTGCTGGCGCTGCTGCAGGTCGGCGGTCATCCGCCCAAGGTAGAACAGGAAGTGATCGACCAAGTGCGCCATCTCGAAGGCGAATACGTGTTCGAAACCTTCATGTCGCTGTCCTGCCATAGCTGCCCCGATACGGTGCAGGCGCTCAACCTGATGAGCGTGCTCAATCCCAACATCAAGCACGTGGCGATCGATGGCGCGCTGTTTCAGGACGAAGTGGAGCAGCGTCAGGTGATGGCCGTACCCACCGTCTTTCTCAACGGCGAACCGTTCGACCAGGGCCGCATGTCGATCGAACAGATCGCCGCCCGCCTCGACAGCGGCGCTGTCCAGCGTGCCGCGGACAAGATCAAGACCAAGGCCGCGTTCGACGTACTGGTGGTCGGCGGTGGTCCGGCCGGCGCGGCGGCAGCGATCTATGCCGCACGCAAAGGCATCCGCACCGGCATGGCCGCGGAGCGCTTCGGCGGCCAGGTGCTGGATACGATGTCGATCGAGAACTTCATCTCGGTCCCCTACACCGAAGGTCCGAAGCTGGTGACCGCGCTGGAGCAACATGTACACGAATACGACGTGGACATCATGAACCTGCAGCGCGCCGAGCAGCTGATACCGGCCGCTGAGCCGGGCGGCTTGATCGAAGTGAAGCTGGCCAATGGCGCTTCGCTGAAAGCGAAATCCGTGGTGCTCTCCACTGGTGCACGCTGGCGCAACATCAACGTGCCCGGCGAGCACGACTATCGCAACAAGGGCGTTACCTACTGCCCGCACTGCGACGGTCCGCTGTTCAAGGGCAAGCGCGTTGCGGTGATCGGCGGCGGCAACTCTGGCGTGGAAGCGGCGATCGATCTGGCCGGCATCGTCGGTCATGTCACCTTGCTGGAATTCGACGGCAAGCTGCGCGCGGACGAAGTGTTGCAGCGCAAGTTGCGCAGCCTGCATAACGTCAGCGTGATTGTCCGCGCACAAACCACCGAAGTGCTCGGCGACGGCCAGAAAGTCACCGGCCTGACATATACCGACCGCAGCAGCGGCGCCAGCCATCGCGTGGAGCTGGAAGGCGTCTTCGTGCAGATCGGCCTGCTGCCGAACACCGAATGGCTGAAAGGCACGGTGAAGCTGTCACCGCACGGCGAGATCGAAGTCGATGCGCGCGGTGAAACGTCGGTGCACGGGGTGTTTGCCGCCGGCGACGTGACGACCGTGCCGTACAAGCAGATCGTGATCGCGATGGGTGAAGGCGCGAAGGCGTCGCTCAGCGCGTTCGACTACCTGATCCGCCTGCCAGTCGAAGAAAAAGAAGAAGCCATCGCTGCGTAACCAGGCAGCGACGCAGCGGCTTGTCCTGGATCGAATCCGGGGCAAGCTCGGCGCGGAGCGGCAGCCAGTCCGTAACGCCGGGTAAACCTCTAGCCCTGCATGAAGGTGTAGCCTACTTGTCTCGATTCAGGCAGGAGCCTCGCCATGAGTGACAAGCGCGACATCGAAGGTGTCAGCACCTACGAAGGCCCCGCCGGTGGATGGGGTGCGCTGGGTGCGGTAGCGAAAGCGCTGAGCGGGCAGATGGCGATCGGCCGCGAGAGCCTGGCATTGCGCCGCATGAATCAGCCGGAAGGTTTCGATTGCCCCGGTTGCGCGTGGCCTGATCCGAAGCACACCAGCTCATTCGAGTTTTGCGAAAACGGCGCCAAGGCGGTGTCGTGGGAAGCGACGGGCAAGCGCGTGCGTCCGGAATTTTTCGCCGCCAATCCTGTGTCGTCGCTGTGGCAATTGAGCGACTATGCCTTGGAAGGTCTTGGTCGGCTCACGCACCCCTTGGCGTACGACGCGGCGACCGACACCTACGTCGCCATCGAGTGGGATGAAGCCATGCGCCGGATCGGCGCGGCGCTCAATGCGCTGCCGCATCCGGATGCCGCCGAGTTCTACACCTCCGGACGTGCTTCCAACGAAGCGGCGTTTCTGTATCAGGTGTTCGTGCGCGAATTCGGTTCGAACAATTTTCCCGATTGCTCGAACATGTGCCACGAGGCGACCAGTGTCGGCCTGCCGCAATCCATCGGCGTCGGTAAAGGTACGGTGACGCTGGAGGATTTCGATCACTGCGATGCGCTGTTCTGCATCGGCCACAACCCCGGCACCAACCATCCGCGCATGCTGGCGACGCTGCGTGAAGTGTCCAAGCGCGGCGTGCCGATCGTGGCGATCAATCCGCTGCCCGAGCGCGGACTGGAACGTTTCACCTCGCCGCAGGATCCGGTCGAGATGGTGGCCGGCCGCGCCACGCCGCTGGCGTCCACGTATTACAAGATCAAATGCGGCGGCGACACTGCCATGCTCAAGGGCATGATGAAGTGGTTGCTGGAGCTGGATGCCAGCGACCTTTCGCACGGCGGCAAGGGCCTGCTGGATCGCGCCTTCATTGCCGAGCATACGGTGGGTGTGGAGGCGTTGATCGCCGACCTGCAGGCCACCAGCTGGGATGCGATCACCGCGAAATCGGGCTTGTCGCGCGATGAAATCATTCATCTGGCGGAGATCTACGCCAAGGCCGAGCGCGTGATCATCTGCTACGGCATGGGCATCACCCAGCACTCGCATGGCACGCAGAACGTGCATCAGCTCGCCAATCTGCTGCTGTTGCGCGGAAACATGGGCAAGCCGGGTGCCGGCATCTGTCCGTTGCGCGGGCATTCCAATGTGCAAGGCAATCGCACCGTCGGCATTACCGAGAAGCCGGACGACAATCTCGTTCAAGGCATCGAGAAGGCCTTCGGCTTCACCTTCCCCAAGAAGCACGGTCATGACGCGGTGGCCGCGATCAGGGCGATTCGCGATGGTCAATCCAAGGCGCTGATCTGCCTGGGCGGCAATCTGGCGGTGGCGATGTCCGATCCGGATGCGACCTTCGCGGCGATGCGCAAGCTGGACCTGGCGGTGCATATCGCCACCAAGCTCAACCGTTCGCATCTGATTCTGGCCAAGCAATCGTTCATCCTGCCGTGCCTCGGGCGCACCGAGCTGGATCTGCAGGCCACAGGCGCACAGTCGGTTACCGTGGAAGATTCGATGTCGATGGTGCACGCCTCGGAAGGCAGCCTTGAGCCTGCATCGGAGCATTTGCGTTCCGAGCCGTGGATCGTCGCCCACATGGCCAAGGCCACGCTGCCCAACACGCGCGTGGATTGGGATGGGCTGGTCGCCAACTACGACCGCATCCGCGAAAAAATCGAGGTGGTGTATCCCGCCTTCGCCAACTACAACGAGCAGATTCGTCAGCCCGGCGGATTTCGCCTGTTTATCGGCGCTTCCGAACGTAAATGGCTGACCCCCGATGGCAAGGCCCATTTCCTGATCGGCCGGGGCCTGGATGAAGATCCGCTGCTGAACACCGAGCACCTGACCCTCACCACCATCCGTTCGCACGACCAGTACAACACCACCATCTATAGCCTCAACGACCGTTATCGCGGCATCACGGGGCGGCGTGACGTGGTGTTTATCAATGCGGCGGATCTGGCGACTTACGGTTTGCGCCACGGCGACCGCATCGACGTCGAAGTGGTGGGGCCGACGGCTAATCGCGATGACGGACAGGTACGCGCCGTGCGTGGTTTCACCGCGGTCGAATATCCGATCGCGCAAGGCACTGTGGCGATGTATTACCCCGAAGGCAACGGCCTGGTCAGCCTGGACAGCCACGATGAGCAATCGGGCACGCCATGCTACAAGTCGATTCCGGTGGCATTGAAAGCATCAGGGGCCCGGGCCGCCTGATGCTTTCAGGAAAGCTGTTCTGCCAGGCTGCGCGTCAAGGGCGTGATCTCATCGCCGGTGTGCTTGGTTGATGCAGGCTCGATCAGCAGCAGCCAGCATTCTTCGTCGGCGACCGGATTGTGGCGCACGCCTTTGGGAATGGTGAGGGTATCGCCCTCGCGCAAGTGAACGACGCCATCTTCCAGTTCCATGCGCAGCTCGCCTTTGACGATATGAAACAGTTCGTCTTCAAGGTCATGCGCATGCCAGACCAGTTGACCTTTGACCTTGGCGACCTTGAGCAGCTGATCGTTGACCTTGCCGATGACTTTCGGCGACCAGTATTCGGTCACGCGGTCAAAGGCGGAAAGCAGGTTTTGTGCGACGAGCATGGCAGACCTCGATAAGCTTGCCGGGGGTACGCAAGCGCGGTTACGGACTTGGCACCTTCAAGCCGTGCCGCTTGAGCACGTCATTCATCGCGGCCTGCATTTTCTCCGCGCTGGAGGCCATGCCTTGCATCATGGCGCGCTGCGTATCCGGGCTGGCCATCGTATGCTGAAACTTGATCAGTACGGGATCGGTCAACAACGCATCCAGATGTTGCAGTTCCTGCACGGAAAGCTGACTGAGCGATTGCTCCATCGCCGCGGTGATGCTGCTGTCGGGTCCAAACAGCACTTCGGTCATCGCCGCCGCCGTTTCGGTGCGCACCGCGGTCCAGGTATCGGCCGGTACGTTGGGATTGGCCGTTTTGGCCGGCGCCAGCATATTGTCCAGCAGCGGCGAATCCGGCGTGAAAACGGTATTCCTCATCGAATCGATCGTCACCTTTTGAATCAGCGCCTGCTTGCTGGTATCGGTGGCGTTGGCAGCGAACGAGAAGCCGGCCGCGCCGGCAAGCAGCATGAAGGAAGCTTTCAGCAGCAGGTGACGATATCTCGCTGAAGTCGTGCGTGGGGTGAGCGAACGTTGCATGGTATGGATCCCCTGTGGATTCAATATGTAACAAGCGCGGATTCAACATATTCCAAGCCCACAGCGGGCAGCAAGCAGTTCTCCGCGCTGCGCGGTTACTTGTCGTGGCAGGGTTCGGATATGGGGCGGCGGGATTCGATTTAAAGTCCGCCCTGCCGCGCTGAGCATCCGTTTTGCGTCAGCGCGGCGTGGATACCGCGTTGACGACTTGCTCGCGCAACCATGCCTGCGCCGGGTCGGCATGCACGCGTTCATGCCAGGCCATCATCATGTCGAAGCGGGGCGGCTGCACTGGGGCTTCCCATATCTGCAGGCCTTGCAGGTGTCCGCGCAGCAGGCGTGAGGGCAACAGTGCCACCATGTCGGATTGGCGCACCAGGTCCGGCACCAGCAGGAAGTGCGGCACGGAAAGCACTACCCGGCGCTTGCGCCCGCGCGCTTCCAGCAAGATGTCAGTGGGTCCCTTGAAGCCACCGCCTTCCGGCGACACCACGATATGTTCGAGCTGGCAAAACGCTGCCAGGGTTAGCGGCCCCTGCAACCGCGGATGTCCTTTGCGCGCCAACATGCAGTAATGCTCGGTGTACAGCTTGGTGCTGCGCAGGCTTTCCGGCACCATGTCGGCGCTCATCAGCACCGCGTCGATATCGCCGCGCTCGGTCAGGCCGGCGACGGCATTCGGCACCAGCGCGTGCACGGCGACACAAATGCCGGGTGCAAAACGGCGCAGGCGCCGCATGGTGGGTGCCAGGACCGCGTATTGCGCGTTGTCAGAAGCGGCGACCCGCCAGGTGAAGACGGCCGTAGCCGGATCGAATGGCGTCTGGGTGTTGAGCATGCGTTGCACGCCGCCCAATGCATCCTGCAAGTGCGGCAATAGCCCCAAGCCGCGCCGCGTGGGCTGCATGCCGCGCGGACCGGACACCAGCAGGGGATCGTCGAACAGCCGCCGCAGCTTGCCCAGCCGCACGCTGACCGTCGGCTGGCTCAGATGCAGCCGTCGCGCCACCCGCGTGACATTGCACTCGGTGAGCAGCGCCTCCAGCGTGACCAGCAATTCCAGATCGATGCCGCGGATATTACGCATGACTATACCTGGCATAGTGTCTATTCATTTCCATTATGCCCCGAGCGCGCCTAGCCTGTTCGCATCTTTTCCTGGAGCAACAGGTATGAACGTCTTGCTGGTCTATGCTCATCCCGAACCGCGTTCACTCAATGGCGGCATGCGCGATTTCATCGTCGAGCGTCTGCGTAGCGCCGGTCATGAGGTGAAAGTCAGCGATCTGTATGCCATGCGCTGGAAGGCTACCCTGGATGCGGAGGATTTCCCGCAGCGCAATGCCGCCGAGCGTTTCAATCCAAGCGCCGACTCGAAGCTCGCCTTCCTTGAAGGCACGCAGACGTCGGATGTCGCGGCGGAACAGGACAAGCTGCGCTGGGCCGATCTGGTGATCTTCCAGTTTCCGATGTGGTGGTATTCCATGCCGGCGATTCTCAAAGGCTGGTTCGAACGCGTGTATGCCTACGGCTTTGCCTATGGCGTCGGCGAACATTCGGATCGTCGCTGGGGCGAGCGCTTCGGCGAGGGCGTGTTCAAGGGCAAGCGCGCCATGCTGATCGTCACCACCGGCGGCTGGGAAGAGCATTACAGCGAACGCGGCATCAATGGCCCGATCGATGATGTGCTGTTCCCGATCCAGCACGGCATGCTGTTCTACCCGGGCTTCGATGTGCTGCCGCCGTTCCTGGTCTACCGCACCAGCAAGATGAACGAGCAGCGCTACGGCGAAACGCTGGCGGCACTCGGCACGCGCCTGGATCGGGCCATGCTGGATCAGCCGATCGCCTACCGCCGCCAGAACCACGGCGACTACGAGATTCCATCCTTGACCCTGAAGCCCGAACTCGCCGAGCAACGCACTGGATTTGCGCTGCATCTGCAAGCGGAGTTCGCGGCGTGATCAGTTGAGCACACGCGCTCCCGTGCGCCGCCGATAGAACAACAGCCCGACCCCGATTGGCAGCCTCAGCTCGCAAAGCGAAAGCTTTTACGCCCGTCCATAACGCTGACATGCATCCATGGCGCAGGTCGGCCAATCTGTTTGTCATATCTTTTGCGTATATCACCTGACCTCGGTGCAGTGCCGATCAGGCTTTGCGTTTATATGTCCATAATGGGTGCAAAGGCGATGGTGCGCGTCATCGCCGGACCGTATAAGGGGTTCCTTTGATGAAACATGCTGTCCTGCTTGGCGCCATCGGCATGGCGAGCGCAGTGATGTTGCCGGTGACGGCGATGGCCACCCAGGCGACGCGCGCACCGTTCGGCCAGACCGCCGACGGCAGGAAGGTGGAGATCGTGACGCTGACCAACGATCGCGGTGTGCAGGCCCGGGTGATGAGCTACGGTGCGTCGCTGCAGTCCCTGCTGGTGCCGGATCGCAACGGCAAGCTTGCCGATATCGTACTCGGCTACGACAACCTGCAGGGCTACCTCGCACGCCGCCAGTATGCCGGTGCCACCGTCGGCCGCTACGCGAACCGCATTGCGCACGGCAAGTTCACGCTCGATGGCAAGACCTACAGCCTTACGGGCTCGTTGAACGGCGGCGCAAAAGGACTGGATCAGCAGGTGTGGAGCGTGGTCGAAGTCAAACACCAAGGCTCCACCGCCAGCGTCACCTTGCAATATGTCAGTCCAGATGGCGACCAGGGTTACCTGGGCACGTTGACGGTCACGGCGACGTACACCCTCGGCGATGACAACCAGCTCAAGATCGTCTATGTCGCCACCACCGACAAGCCGACCATCGTCAATCTCTCCAATCACACCTACTGGAATCTTGCTGGCGAAGGCGCAGGCAGTGTGAAGGATCAGGTGCTGACCATTCCCGGAAACGCCATCACTGCCGTCGATGCGCATTTGAATCCGACCGGGGACATCGTGCCGGTGGCCGGAACACCGTATGACTTCCGCTCCGGCAGGCTCATCGGCGGCCACGGCTATGACATGAACTGGGTGAGCAGCCGCAAGGCAGTCGAATCGCGCATGGTGGCGCGCGTGATGGATCCGCACTCTGGGCGGGTGATGAGCCTATGGTCTACCGAGCCGGGCTTGCAGTTCTGCTCGGGCAACGTCCTCGACGGCACTCCCGTTGGCAAGGATCATCACGTTTACCGGAAGGGTGATGCGTTTGTGCTGGAGCCGCAGCTGTTTCCAGATACACCCAATCATCCGGACTTCGGCTCCGCCCGCTTGGCGCCTGGTGAGACCTATCGCAATACGATCGTCTACCGTTTTGCGACCGATAGTGGGCGTAATGTGAAGTCTTGAGTGACACCGCTTTGCTCCCTCTCCCCTCCGGGGCACGCGGGGAGAGGGAGAAAAGCTTGGGAGCAACTCAGCGTGCTTTTTCATTCTGTGGCTTGCTACTCAAACTAGCCCGAGCATCAGCAATCACCTTCAACATCGCCTTGCGCGCCGCCTCAGGCTCCTTGTCACGAATGGCGTGAAGCACCGCACGATGTTGCGGCAGCGAATACTTGAAATTGCTCGCGGTATGCGCCGACATGGTGAAGTAACTGTTGAGCGCGCCCTCGATCACCGAAAACAGCGAGATCAGCAGTTCATTACCTGTCGCCACCAGAATGGCCTCATGAAAATCAAGATCGGCACTGGTCCATGATTCCGGATCAGCCGCCGCTTCCATCGCATCCAACGTGACTTGCATGCGTTTCAGTTGCGCCGCGGAGCGACGGTGCGCCGCGCTGGCGGCCGCTGCCGGCTCAATGATTTCGCGCATTTCGGAAAGCTTTTCCACGAAGTCCATGGTCGGCATCGAGCTGCAGCGCCAGGCCAGTACATCGGCATCCAGTTGATTCCAGAAACGCGCATCGCGCACGCGCGTGCCGACTTTCGGGCGGGCTTCCACCAGTCCCTTGGATGACAACACTTTCATGGCTTCGCGCAGCGAGGTGCGGCTTACAGCCATCTCTTCGGCGATTACCGCTTCCGGCGGCAAGACCTCGCCCGGCTGCAGCTTTCCGCTGACGATGCGCTGCCCCAACAGCTGGACCACATGCCCATGCAGGTTGCGTGAGGCCATCGGGCCCGTGCCCGTGCGAAGCCGCCGTGCGAACGCGGTGCGCGCCGGCTTTGCGCCGTCGCTGTCGCGGTCGCTTTGAAAAGATGCCATTCCGTTGATCTCCTGCGATGTCGTGATGCTCTCCGGGCGTGGTGCGGATCCTCACCCAGCCGGGTCATCATGCCACGAATCGGCCGGTGTTCTTTTATCGAGAAGCACGAGCCGTGGTGCGCATTCGCATGCGTTCTATGCAGTGTTGACGCGGACAAATGTTGCCATGCTGGATCAACGCAATGCCAATCTGCGCGAAGACCTTCAGCTCGCGCGATACGCCAGGGGCCGCTCACGCCTAGCTCCTGGGCGTATCGCTGCCCGCGTCAGCATCCATTTCCATGTGCATGCCCGCCCACACCTTGCTGGGATCGTCGGCGTTCGGATAGACATGGGTCATCCAGCCGAACACCACCGGAATCCACAGGCCTTGCGCGGCACTGCAGGCTTGCTCGGTATGGATGCTGCCTTGTGGGCCGAACTGTGCTTGCGGGCCCCATTTTTCGGTGAAGGGGGCGCTGCGCGGAGCACCGCAGAAGTCCACGTGCCGATGCCAGGTCGCAATGCTGAGCGGGACGATCGCGTTCAATTGCTGCGGCGTTGAATCTTGCGGGGCGCTGTACATCACGCCCACGGCTTGCATGCCCTGCGGGGTACGTTTGTAAAGGATCGATCCGGGGTGATCGTAGTCAATGTGCTGCTTTTCCAACTGCGCGTAGTGGCGGCTGGTGTAATGAACTTCCTCGCCCATCTTGCCGCTAGGGTGGAATGGCTTGTAGCCATCGGCGAGCGCGGTATTCACATCCGCGTAGTGCGCCACGACTTTTTTTGCGGTGGCAACGATCGCCTCCGCGCGTTGCTGGTCACCCGGCTGCGCATCGCCCTTCAGTGACATCTGCATGTGATTGCCCATCTTCATCGAGGGCACCGGCGTTTCGTCGGTCTTGCCGCCGTAATCGTGGAGCAGACGTTCCCAAAACGGAAATTGCTGGGCCATTACAGGTGTCAGTACGCACAGCGCGCAAACACCAAGCAGGCTTGAAAGACGTTTCGCCATGGTGACCCCCGATACGCGACGGCTTGCGCTTGTATTGTCAAAGTTGAGCGACGGAATGCAAGCGGGAAGTGCCGCGTCATCTCAGCGCCGTTGTTCCCCGTTACCTCCGCATCGTCGTTCCCTGTCACCTCAGCCCGTCGTTCCCTGTCACCTCAGCCCGTCGTTCCCCGTCACCTCAGCCCCGTCATCCCCGCGAAAGCGGGGACCCATTTTGCTTTCCGCCGAAGATCAACATGGATCCCCGCTTTCGCGGGGATGACGGCGTTGAAGATGGCGGAATTACGGCGCGAACTTAGGTGTGTCGCTTTGAGCGTCAAACACAACCGTTTTTTCAAGCATGATCCGCCGCTTCACCCTTGAGCCGGCGCCTATGCGCCGCCTGCTTCGCACGATTGCCGCACAGCGACATGCTGCACCACCGGCGCGCATGCCCACGCGTGTGATCAGCAAACAGCAAGGTGCAAGTCGGACCTTCGCAAGCCTTCACATACGAAAAGTCTTCATCGCAAACCAGCTGAGCCAAGGATTCCGCGATCGGAATCAGCAAGGTTTCCGGCGAGGTCCAGCGCCGCGACCGCAACAAGCGAAAACCGGACGATGCATCGTCTGCGCCGGCGACAACCTGATGGAATTCGTCATCGCGCTTGAGCAGCTCATTAAGCGGTTCAAGCTCAGACAGATCCGCGGCTTTCAGCGGGCGGCCCTTGTGGCTGCGCACAAAGGTCCGGAACCACTCGCGCAGGCTGCGTGCCTGCGCGGCCAGGCGATCGATTTCGCCGGGAATCGCGCGCGCGCGGATTGTCCCCAGCACGTCTTCGGGCACCAGGCGCGCCTGGCCGAGCCAGCTCAACAGGCCTTCTCCGTCGTCCAGCCAATCGACCGGGGTGTCCACCGGGGTAGCCAGGGAATTGAGGAAGTCCAGGCCGGGGGAATCGGCGAGGAAAAGGGCGGGCATCGGCTGGGTCATGGGTGTCTCCTTGTCTTCACAGTAACCGCCTAAAAAGTGCTTGACAAGTTACCTTGCTGGCAATAACCTCCAAATCAACGTTGAGGCAGTTACTTTGAATTTCAAGCCCGTGACCGCCTCCCACCCAGGGGTCCGACTAGCCAAGTGAGGGTAATATGAGCAAGAAATCCGCAACCGTCGTCCTGGCCCATGGTGCATGGGCGGCCGAGGCCAGCTGGGGCAAGGTGGTCAATCTCCTCCAGTCTGATGGCATCAAGACAGTTACCTTCCCGTTACCGCTCTCGTCCCTGGCCGACGATGTGGCAGCACTGGACGGCGTCCTCGCCAAGGTGGATGGTCCGGTGGTTCTGGTTGGCCACGCTTACGCGGGTGCGGTGATCGCCGCGACGCAGAGCGCCAAGGTGCGCGCCCTGGTCTATGTCGCTGGGTTGGCGCCGGACGAGGGCGAGACCGTGGCCGAGGTGTTCAATCGCTACGAGCACGACAACAAGGCGCCGCAGCTCGCGCCGGGTGCCGACGGTTTGATCCGCCTGCCGCAGGACGCATTCAGCAGCGCGTTTGCACAACATGCTTCGCCGGAAGAACAGCAAGTACTGGCCGCTACGCAGCCGCCGATTTCCCCCGCATGCATCACCGTTCCGGTTGGGCGTCCGCGCTGGAAGGATCTGCCGTCCTGGTACCTGCTGGCCGGGCACGATCACATGATCCCCGCGCAGACCCAGCGCTTCATGGCCGAGCGCATGCAGGCACGCATCAGTGTGCATCCCGTTGATCACGTTCCGAGCATCAGCGCCCCTGAGCTGGTGCAGCAGTTGATCGTCGACGCCGTACAGCAGATCAAAGGCTGATCACAACCGCTTCCTGACCCTCTTCATTGCCCCATTCATTTCTCACCCTACGGAGACAACGATCATGTCCGCTATCCACTACCGCTATGCCAACGTCGATGGTTTCAAGGTCCATTACCGCGAAGCCGGCTCGCCGGGTAAGCCCAAGCTGCTGCTGCTGCACGGTTTCCCCAGCTCCGGTCACATGTTCCGTGATCTGATCCCGCTGCTGAGCGACAGCTTCCACATCATCGCGCCCGACCTGCCGGGATTCGGTCTCTCCGACATGCCCTCGCGCGACCAGTTCACCTACACCTTCGACAACATCGCGAACGTGATCGACCGCTTTACCGACGTCGTGGGTTTTGATCGCTTCGCCGTCTACGTGTTCGACTACGGCGCGCCCACCGGTTTTCGTCTCGCCGTCAAGCATCCGGAGCGGATCACCGCGATCATTTCGCAGAACGGTAATGCTTACCTGGAGGGACTGAGCGAGGGATGGAATCCGATTCAGGCCTATTGGGAAAATCCGACAGCGGCCAACCGGGAAGCCTTGCGCGGTTTCCTGTCGCCGGAGACAACGCGCTGGCAGTACACGCACGGTGTCGCGGATGAATCACTGGTTTCACCCGATGGCATTGCGCTGGACAATTACTACCTCGCGCGCAAGGGCGCCGATGACGTGCAGCTGGATCTGTTCCTGAACTATCAGAGCAACGTCGCGCTCTATCCGACCTTCCAGGCTTATTTCCGTAGCCATCGCCCGCGTTTTCTCGCCGTGTGGGGGAAAAACGATCCGTTCTTCCTGCCGCCGGGTGCGGAAGCCTTCAAGCGCGACATTCCCGAGGCACAGGTTCGCTTCTTCGATACCGGGCACTTTGCGCTGGAGACCCATGCGAAAGACATCGCCGACGCCATCCGCGATTTCCTCGCTAACTGAGATCCCTCTCCCACGCCCATCCGGAGCATCCCATGTCACAGTCAACCGTCATCGTCACTGGCGCGAGTCAAGGCATCGGCCGCGCCACGGCCATCCGTCTGTCGAAGGATTTCGGTGCGGTAGTGCTGGTTGCGAGAAATCGTGAGCATCTGCTGGAAACAGCCGAAGCGGTCAAGGCCAACGGTGCGAAGACCCTGGTCCTGGATCTGGATCTCGCAGACAAAGCAGCAGCCAGACAGGTGGTGGAGCAGACTCTCGCTGCATTCGGACGCATTGATGCCTTGGTCAATATCGCGGGAGCGGTGCCGCAGATTGATCTGTTCGAGATGACCGACGAGCAGTGGGATGCGGGCATGGCGCTGAAGCTGCACGGCGCCAGGCGCCTTACCATCGAGGCGTGGCCGGCGCTCAAGCAGGCGAAGGGATCGGTGGTGCTGACCTCGGGCAATTCGGGAATTTTTCCGAAGGCACCTTATGCCGCGGTCGGCACCATCAATGCCGCCATCGTCGCCTTGGCCAAGGCCTTTGCCGATCGCGGCATTACCGACGGTGTGCAGGTGAACAGCGTGTTGCCCGGCCCGGTGATGACCGGACGCCGGCGCTCCTATCTGGAGCACTGGGCACCGCTGCACAACATGACGGTGGCCGAAGCGACCGAGCATTTTCCGCAGGAGGCGGGCATCGCGCGCTATGGCGAACCGGAAGAAATCGCCGAACTGATGGCTTTCCTGGTGTCGCCCGGCGCGCGCTGGATGACCGGTTCGGCACTGCGCATGGATGGTGGGGAAGTCAAATCGGTTTGATCGGCGCTAACCCGGTTCCGCAGCGATGGAAGAAGTCGGCCTGCGGAAGGAATGGGTGCTCGTAACAGGCACCCATTCCCCGATCCGGCTGCAACGCCGTCCAGTAGCCGCATCAACCCGCTACGCGATAGCGTGCCGCCGGCTGCGAACGTGAAAGATTGGGCGACAGCTTTTGCCGCGCACTCTCGAATGCCTGCCAATCCGCCGCTTCCGGTAGCGCGGGGATCGTCACCAGTTCGCCCTGGTCAAACCCGGCCAGCGCAGCGTCCACCATGTCCTGCGCAGGCATCACGATCTGCGCCGGCAACGCGGTGATCGGCACGCCAGCGACATCCCAGAATTCCGTGGCGGTCGCGCCCGGCAGCACCGCCTGCACGCGCACACCCTTGTCGGCAAGTTCGTGATGCAGCGATTGCGTAAAGGCGAGCACGAACGCCTTGGTGCCGGAGTACACGCCGTTGAGCAGCTCCGGCGCAATGGCCACGATCGACGCGATGTTGATGATGGTGCCGCGGCCGCGTTCGACAAAGCCCGGAGCCGCCGCATAGGTGAGGCGGGTAAGCGCGCTCACATTGAGCGAAATCATCTCGTCCATCCTGCCGATGTCCGAACCCAGCAGGGGCGTGGCTGCGCCGAAGCCCGCATTGTTCACCAGTGCGGTGATGCTCTTGTCCGTGCGCAGCAATTGCTCGACGGCGGTGACACCGGCGGCGCTGCTCAGGTCAGCGGGGAAGGTCTGCACGGCGCGGCCCGTGGCATCCGACAGACGGCGGGCGAGTTGGTCGAGCCGTTCGCGATTGCGCGCCACCAGGATCAGATCGTAGCCGCGGCGTGCCAGGCGGTCGGCGTAAATGGCGCCGATGCCGCTGGAAGCACCGGTAATCAGGGCGGTGCCCTTGGAAGAGGTGTTCATGTCGTTATCTCCGAGATCATGCGCCGGCGGTGTGCTGGCGCCTTGAGATAGTTGTACGTCGGCCACACGTAGACTGAAATGTCATAGATGCCACCTTTTAGGCCATGCCCGGAGGCTGTCATGCAACGCATGGGTTTCGTGGTTTTTCCCGGTTTCCAGTCCATGAGCCTGGCCGCCGCGTCCGCCTTCGAATTCGCCAACCTGGTGGCGGAGGAGACCGTTTATGAGGTGGGCTACTTTTCCGAAACAGGCGGCGCGGTGGCCGGTTCGTTCGGCATGAGCATGCAAACGCAGCCCTTCGACCGGCAGCCGTTCGATACCGTGCTGGTCTGCGGAGGTGTGGGCGTTCCGCCGTCGACGCCCGCGTTGCTGGATTACGTGCGCGAAGCGCCGCAATCATCGCGACGCGTCGCTTCGATCTGCACCGGTGCGTTCGTGCTTGCCGAAGCGGGCCTGCTCGACGGCCGCCGCGTCACCACGCATTGGCTGCTTGCGCGGCAACTGCAACAGCGCTTTCCCAAGGTAAAGATGGAAGAAGACCGCATCTTTATCATCGATGGACAGATCTGGACCTCGGCCGGCATGAGTGCCGGCATCGATCTGGCACTGGCCATGGTCGAGAAAGATCTTGGCGCGCAAGTGGTGCACGAGGTGGCGCAGAAGCTGGTGCTGTATCACCGGCGCTCCGGCGGGCAGTCGCAATTTTCCGCATTGCTGGAGCTTGAACCGAAATCGGATCGCATCCAGAACGCGCTGACTTATGCCAAGAGTCATCTGCGCTCATCGCTGACGGTAGAGGAACTGGCGGCGGCGGCGAATCTCAGCCCACGCCAATTCAGCCGCGCTTTTCGCGCCGAAACCGGCCAGTCGCCGGCCAAAGCCGTGGAGAACCTGCGCCTGGAAGCGGCGCGCCTGATGATGGAACAAACGCGGCATCCAATCGAAGTGGTGGCCAGGGAATCCGGCTTCGCCGATCGCGAACGCATGCGCAGGGCATTCCTGCGCGCGTTCGGACAACCGCCGCAGGCGCTGCGCCGTCATCTGCGCAGCGAGGAACTTGTTGTTTCATCGGATGAAGCGTAGATATAGCCGCCACGCACGCCTGATAACGCAATGGAGGCAGCTATGCCCGGGTTTTGGGGAATGCTCGTCGTTACCGGTCTGGGCCTCACGGTGATGGCTCAGATCATCGCCTCCGCGCTTTGCTTTGGCCTCAATCCGATGAAGGGTGTCGCATCGCTGGTCGTGCCGGGTTACCTGCTGGTGGGCATCAAGCAGACGCCCTACTACCTGCGCGTGATCGGCCTGTGGGCCTGCGGTATCACGGCGATCGTTGCGGGCACCATTGCGCTGTCCTGAGGCATGCATCTGCGTGTGTTGATGGTTGTGTTGCACCCATCCCATGAATCAAGACCAATAAACACAGCGCACTGAGCAACACAACCGGAGGGCAGGGTGATGCGCATCGCAAGCCTGGGTCATGCGGTTTTCGCTGCAACGGTGATCGCGCTCGGTGTGCTGGGTTTGATCCAAGGCCAATTCGCGCCGCTATGGTGGCCAATACCCGTAGGTGCGCCCGCGATCAAGGCACTGGCTTATCTGTGTGCGCTGATTTCGTTGTTCTCGGGGCTGGGTCTGCTCTGGCAACGCGCCATGGCTGCACGCGTGCTACTGGTCTATTTTCTGGTCTGGCTGCTGGTGCTCAGAGTGCCCACGCTTTACCTTGCGCCCACGACGCAAGATGCGTGGTCGGGCTGTGGCGAGGATGCCGTGTATCTGGCCGGCGCCTGGGTGCTGTTTGCCTGGTTCGCCAATGATCAGGACCGGCGCTACGTCCTTCGTTTCGCGACCGGTGAGCAAGGCGTGCATATCGCACGAGTGATCTATGGCCTGGCCATGATTCCATTCGGCATCGGCCACTTCACCTATCTCAAGGAAACGGTCGCGCTGGTGCCCGATTGGTTGCCGTGGCATCTGGCGTGGGCGTACTTCACTGGCTGCGCGTACCTCGTCGCGGGCGTGGCGATACTTGCGGGCGTATGTGCGCGGTTGGCCGCCGCGCTCTCCGCATTACAGATGGGTGCCTTCACCCTGCTGGTGTGGGGACCGATCGTGCTGGCCGGTCCCACCGGCTTCCAGTGGAGCGAGAGTGTCGTTTCCTGGACGTTGACGGCAAGCGGCTGGGTCGTGGCCGATTCCTATCGCGGCATACGCTGGTTCGCCGTAGGCCGCCGCTAATTACGAGCATGCAAATACAGCCGTCTGTTTCCATCCATCAGTCGGGATGTCTGGCCATAAAGTCGAGGATAAGACTGGCCATCTCGTCGTTCTTCTCATCCATGGCGAAGTGACCAGCATCGAGCATATGGATCTCCGCGTTCGGCACATCGCGCTTGAACGCCTCTCCACCCGGCGCAATGAACGAAGGATCGTTCCGTCCCCACACCACCAGCGTCGGCGGCTGATGCTGGCGCAGCCATGCTTGCCAGCTCGGGTAGGCCGCCACATTGGTTCGGTAGTCATAGAGCAGCGTTGTCTGAATCTCGTGCTGCCCTGGTTGCGACAAATGGTTGAATTCGTCAGTCCAGGTGTCCGGGTTGTAGCGCTCCGGATGTGAGGTGCCGCCGGTATGGCGCTGCTCGGTCGCCGCGAACGAGAGGAAGGCAGCCGGGACCTCCGGATGTGCCTTGGGATCAGCCCAGTACTCGGCGATTTTCGTCCATTTGGCACCAAGGCCTTCCTTATAGACATTCGCATTCGAAACGATCAGCGCGTGCACCCGCTCCGGATGCGCCAACATGATGCGGAAGCCGATCGGTCCGCCGTAGTCATGCAGGAACAGGGTGTAGTGCCTGATTTGCAGCTGCTCAAGCAGAGCATTGGTCGTCTGCGCGAGGTGATCGAACGTATACGTATAGGTCGACGGCGATGGTGTGTCGCTCTGGCCGAAACTCGGAAAATCCGGCGCGACGAGGTGATAACGGGTGGCGAGCAGGGGAATGAGCGTGTCGAATTCGCGCGACGACGAAGGGAATCCATGCAGCAGCACAATCGTTGGCGCATCCTTCGGACCTGCTTCGCGATAGAACATTCCCACGCCATCCACCGTTACACGATGGTAGGTGGTCGTTGCAGAGGTCGATGGCACTGGAGCCGCCTGTGCAGCGTGTCCGATGATCATCGCGGATGCCAGTGTAAGGAAAGTGGGGGTTTTCATTGTTCTCTTCCTCTTGCGTCAGCTTGATGGCGCTTGAATTCGTGCTCGACCGCGCTCAACGAGGTGCCCGGTGAGCGCTGTAACGCAAAGATGGTTCTTTCTGAGGGTCAGCCATAGCCGCTGAATCTGCAATTCTGACTTCCGCTACGTGGAAGACTCTATGTTTCATTCCACGCCGACACCGCATTACTTCCTCTCCCCTCCGGGGAGAGAGCCTGCCCCGGACTTGATCCGGGGGTTGGGGTGAGGGGCTGCGCTTGCCGGAACATTCACAACTTCCTAGATGCCTCTTTGGATATTCGCCGCGAGGTTGCCCCCCCACCTCAGTCCTCTCCTCGCTCCTCAGAGCCGAGCACATCCATGTGCTCTCCCCGCGTGCCCCTCCGGGGAGAGGAAGAAAAGCGTGGCCACTCATACGAAACAGCCATCGCGCGTTACCTCAACGATCAAGCTCCCTAAGATAAGCACAAAACATATCGCTGATGGCATCGCCGTAGATTTCAATCTCCCTGGCCGTGTGAGCACTTTCCGAAAACCCCTTTCCTACGGCACTGAGCGTCGCAGTGATCAGCTCACCCGCCAAGGCACGTATCGCTTCCGAGGCATTGGGCAGCACCTCCCGCATAAACACGCGCACCGTAGGACCGGCCGCCGCCTTCGCCTCACGCGCTTCATGTGTATCGCGATAGAGCGGCGCAGCGTCATTAAGCGCCACCCGCATCCGCGCCTCCTCGCATTCCGAGCGGATAAACGCATGCACCAGGATGCGCAGCCGCTCAAGCGGCGGCTGGCCGGCGTCCTCCAGAATGCCGCGCAGCAGGTCGGTGGTCTGCCGCCATTCGTCGCTTTGCAGCCGGAACAGGATCGCCGCCTTGTTGGGGAAATACTGATACACCGATCCAACGCTGACCCCGGCCTTCTCCGCCACCCGCGCGGTGGTGAACCGTTGCGCGCCTTCCTTCGCCAAAACCTGAGTAGCGGCCTGCAGAATCGCTGCGACCAGTTCGGTCGAGCGCGCCTGTTTAGGCTGTTTTCGCACGGAAATTCTAGGATTTCGGTACTCGGTCATAAGGGGCCTGAGAACGCGAATAGAAAACGTGATCAATTGGTCGCAATCTAATCCGGCTTGAAGACATACGCAATTTTTTGCCGGAGCCACGCATGACCACCCTGACCACCACCCCACTTGCACCCTTGCTGGATCGCTTGTTTGAAGAGGCCGCCGCGGCGTCGCCGGTGACGAGCCCGGCCATGGCCGATCTCTCGGCCGAAGAGCGGGCGCGCCTGATGCAAAGCAAGACCGACTACCTTGGTTACTACGCACGCCTGAAGGATTTTGCGCTCCCCGTATCGCGCGAAACCGGCACGCTGCTGTACATGCTGGCGCGCAACAGCAAGGCGCGGACGATCGTCGAGTTTGGCACCTCGTTCGGCATCTCGACCCTGCACCTCGCCGCAGCGCTGCGCGACAACGGCGGCGGCCGCCTGATTACCAGCGAGTTCGAACCTTCCAAGTTGGTGCGTGCGCGCAAGAATCTGACCGATGGCGGCCTTATCGACCTGGTCGAGATCCGTGAGGGCGATGCGCTGCAAACGCTGCGCACCGATCTTCCCGAAACGATCGACCTGCTGCTGCTCGACGGTGCCAAGGCGCTCTATCCAGACATCCTGAGCCTGGTGGAAAGCCG
The DNA here is from genome assembly GCF_016904955.1 of Dyella flava. GTDB lineage: Bacteria > Pseudomonadota > Gammaproteobacteria > Xanthomonadales > Rhodanobacteraceae > Dyella_B > Dyella_B flava. Next base: position 35,407 of record NZ_JADIKE010000030.1, read on the forward strand.
GCTCAGGCCGAGTGCGTGGATCGTCGCCGACAACGCCGACTTCAGCCCCGAGTACCTGGCGCGCGTGCGCGAGCCGGCGAACGGCTACCTATCCACCCCGTTTGCTGAAGACGTCGAGCTGTCCATGCGAATCGGCTGAGGCCTGCGACGCCGGCGGTAAATGCGTGGGTGAATCGGTATCATCGTTGCAAGCGGGCACAGCGAATGGCCCTGTTCAATGCCAGGCAAGGAACGAACACGCGATGCATCCACGCATTGTTGCGCGTATCGAAGGTGAAGGCCGTAATCTTTATATCGACATGTTGCGCGGCGCCTGCATCCTGCTCGTGATGCTGCTGCACTACAGCCTGGCCTACCGGCTGCAAACCAGTCCGCTGCAAGCATGGATGTCGGTACCGACCCTGCGTGCGATCTTCTACAACGGTAACTACGGCGTCGACATCTTCTTCGTGATATCAGGGTTTCTGATCACGTCCAACATGCTCGCCCGCTACGGATCGCTCGCCGGCATTGATGTCATGCACTTCTACAAGCTGCGTTTCTTCCGGCTCTATCCGCTGGTCGTGCTTGCCCTGGCCGTGATTACGGTATTGGGCCTCACCGGTTTCTCCCATTTTTCCAACATCGCACACCAGACGAATCTCGGCAGTGGGTTCTTCCTGATCGCGGATCTGTCGGTACTCACGTTCTGGCATAACCTGCTGATGGAGAGCGTTGGTTATTTCAACTACGCCATGAATATCTACTGGTCGTTGTCGGTGGAAGAGGTGTTTTACCTGCTATATCCCCTGGTGCTGGTGATGGCGCGCCGGCGTTGGCAGCTGGTGTTGCTGGCCTGCATCTGCGCGGTGATCGCGCCCATCTATCGCGGCATACACCAGGACGACGAACTGTTTTTCATGTACGGCAACCTGGCTTGCGTGGATATGCTCGCGTACGGTTGCGTCGCGGCCGTGCTGGTCAACAGAGTTAGGCTGACGAATGCGCCGCGCTACCTGCTTGCCGCACTGGCGTGCATCGCGATGGCCTGGGTTTACATGCAAGGCATCCACGACCATGAAGCGCTCGGTGCGACGTTTCTCGGCCTCGCCGCCGCGATCTTCCTGGTAGTCGTCTCGCGCTTATCGGCAAGCGCTGCCATCCGCCGATTGGGAGCCCCCCTGGCATGGCTGGGTTCACATAGCTACGAGCTATACCTGTTCCATATCGTGGTGCTGGGAATCATGGTCGAACTGGTGCGGAGGTCAGCGATGCCGGTCACGCACAAGCTGCCCATGCTTGCGATCTTTCTCGTGCTATCCGCCGCGCTGGCATGGGCGACTGCCCGATGCTTCGGCGATCCGCTGAATCAATGGTTACGCCGCCGGTATGCGTGCCGAGATGTAAACGCGTTACCGGCCACCTCCGCACTTGCCACGGATGCCGTTCGGTCCGATTGAGGCTAGTCGGCGATGGCTTTGCTTATCCACTCAGCACGAACCTGGCTCGCCGTCATGCCGAAGCGCGCCCGAAACGCCCGCTGGAATTGCCGCTCGGTGGAAAAGCCACAGTGTTCGATGATTTCAGTGATGCTTCGCTGCGGTTCGTTGCACAGGTCGTGCAGCACGGCCTGCAGGCGTTTGTTGCGAATGTAGTGCTGGATGCCGCCCAGTTCGGCGAATTGCCGGTAGAGCTGGGAGCGCGACACGCCGAACACCTTTTGTAGCCGGACCACACCAAGGTCGCTTTCGCCCAGATGCAGGTCGATGTAGTGCACGACGCGCTCCCTGGTGTCATCGAAGGCATGGGACGCGCCATGGGGCGTTTCATCGGTGCGCAGGCAGAAGCGCAGCAACTCCATCGTCACCTTGACCATTTCCTTGACGTCGTCCGCGCGGCAATGGCGCAAGACCTCGACGAAGTTGAGCAGGTGCTCACGCAGCATGCGGCAGGGCAGCCACTCGGCGCGCAGGATGCGTCCGTGCAGCGGCACATCGCGGACCTGCTCGCGGGGCAGCATCACACTGATGTGCTTGCTTTCCTCCTGCACCCACAATTCCGATGTGTTTGCCAGATCGGCCAGATAGATATCGCCCGGCTTGATGTCGACCTTGCCGGCGTCGAACCGGGCGTTCACGCTGCCTTCCAGCAGCAGACGCAGCAGCAGGCAGTCATTGAATCGGCTTTTCGCGATGATGCGCGCGTCACGCAGGTAATGCGCCACGCCCGAAGTCGATTGGGTCAGCGTCATCTGGCCCAGGCTATAGGCGACGACCGAGGCGTCCAAAGGCTCGTTATGGCAAGGCTCGATCAGTGCGATGGAGCGAAGCCAGCGTCGGTAGGCGGTGGTTCTCATCCCCGGTTCAATCAGGGATGTAGCGAACACACTATCTGGAAACCTCTGCGTAGCTCTCTCCATCTGTGCCTCTCTTGCCGAAGCGCCAGAGTTGGCACAAGCCGTGCCAAAGCGCGTCTACCTCTCGAAGCTGCTGTCGTGCGGCCAGTATCGGAAGCAAGGTGTCGAAGTCAGGTATAGCGGGGGTGCGTAAAAAGTGTCGGAGTGACGCGTGTTGGGACGATTCGTCGGTGCCTCAGGCGGACAAAACGTCGTCTCCGCGTGAAAACGTCTTCGCGCGTCGACGTTGAATTGACGCGCATCGGGACGAAATGACGGGTTCGGATGGATGGGATCCGTATGTCGTTCTAAGCAAAAGGCGCGATGGTGTCGGAGTTGGCGGCATCCTGTTACGCACCCACCGATCCCGAATTGCAGTGCTTTGCGCACAGCAAAAGTCATCCAATCCCTACATACAACAAACGGCGCCAACCATTAATGTGTGCCCCGTCATCAGCGTCATTCGTAAACGCGTCAGCGCCGATGACCCAGGCCGCAGTGCTTGGAAAAGCGCGGGCCGTGAGAGCGGACACTCCCACGACCCGCTAAACCAAAACCAACTCTAGGACAGTTGATGATGGCCTCCCCAAATCATACGGCACAGCCGTGCCCTTCGGTTCGCACCGGAGCTTCCCCATCCACCCCGCCAATCGACGACATGCTCCCCTCGCGGAGTTCGGATCAGGAAAGGCGGTTGTTCCACTCCCCCCAGCGGGCCGGCATCAAGCTCGCCATGCAGGCGATCGAAGACGTGCTGAACTCACGCAGCACGCTCACGTCGGACCCCATCGGCGAACACCGCGGCCGCGTGCCGCTTAGCCTGATGCAATACAACGGCCTCAGCGCCGCCCTCTACTTCCTGCGTCAATACGTCGACACGCTCGCCCCACCGCGGGGTGGATAAGACACGCGTGTTCGTGTGAGGGTGGCCATTGGCGCATTGCGTCAGAACAGTGCGCCTCTTTTCGGCACGTTGCGTAGGAACAGCGTGCCGGTTTTTTCGGGAAAGTTTGAAGCTGGATGTGGGCCGATGCTTACGCGTCGCGCGGCATCGTGGACGTGACCCTACGCCGTAATCGGCGGCGCACCCATACTCGATGCGATGGTTTGCACAGGCACATCCAATACTTCCAGGTCACATTGAAAAACACTTCGTGCCTTCTTTACGCACACTCACCAAGTGCCGGTGATGTGGGACTAGGCGAAAGTCCTCATCACCAACGCTGATGCATGCCACCTCGATCAGAGGATTCGGCGCATGCCCGTTCACGCCTGTATCGGCCGCAACACCATCGCCGGAGCCGTCAGAGCGCCGGTCGCGTAGCAGTCCTGCCAAACAGCGGGATGTTCAGGGTCATTGCTCTTGCGTGGACGTGAGGCGGCCCATTACCGGCCAATCCTGATCGCCATCCCGGGAAGATCCGAGCCCGTCGGAAGGGCCACCGCCGGCAATTATATTGACCATCTTCGATAAAAACATGCAAATTAATTGATCATTTTCGATCAAATATTGAAATTTAATCGAAGATGATCAATATTAATCTTGAAAATTATTGAGTAAACTCGATGGAAACCTCAGCGACCAGGGCCGCCAAGGCCCGAAAACACTTGGATCCCCGGTTGATCGACCTCAGTGCGGGCCGCCGGAAGCTGGCGCGTCCGAACCACGGGTGGGTTCGTGCGATCCGCCAGGCCTTGGGTATGACCACAACGCAGTTAGGGCGGCGCATGGGCATCACCCAAAGCACGCTGAGCTCGCTGGAGCGCTCTGAAATCAACGGCTCGGTCCGGCTGGCCACGCTGCAAAGGGCGGCGGAGGCGATGAATTGCACGTTGGTCTATGCCATCGTTCCCAACACCTCTCTGGAAGATATCGTTCAAGAGCAAGCCAAAAAAGTCGCTGCCGAACAGCTCGCGCCGGTCGAACATACGATGTCATTGGAGAACCAGTCACTCGACAAGGCCGCACGCGACGCATTCCTGAAGAGCTACATCGAAAACGAACTCGATCTCTCCAAACTGTGGCGATAGGGGCCAATGACTGATCTGTTCGACGCGGAGGAGGGTCAAACGCTATTGACCCCCGAGGAAAGGAAGGGGCTGAAGCCCACCTACATCACCTACCGCTCCGAGCTGAATGAGGCGGAGCAAGCGAATATCCTCAAAGCGGAGCGGTGGCTATTTGGCGGAAGGCGGAAACTGGCGCCACAGGATCTCGCGGATCAAGGGTTCATTTGCGACATGCATAAGCGGATGTATGGAGACGTGTGGAATTGGGCCGGCACGTTTCGGAAAAGCGACCGCAACATCGGGGTGGATTTCTATCAGATCCACCCCGCGATGCGTTCCTTTCTGGATGACATCCGCTATTGGATTGAACATTCAACCTATGTGCCCGATGAGCTTGCCGTGCGATTTCATCATCGCCTGGTTTTCATCCACCCATTTCCAAACGGCAACGGCAGGTTGTCTCGCTTGATGGCTGATTGCTTGGCAATGAGCCTGGGTCAACCACGGTTTACCTGGGGTCGTACCCAATTGGTCCGCGCGAGCGAATTGCGGACCAGCTATATCCAGGCGTTGCGCAAGGCTGACGGACATGACCTGACGACCCTGTTGGCGTTTGCCAGATCATGACAAGGCTTGATTGCAGGTAGAGCGAGGACAGGGCGGACCTGGCGTACAGGCAATATGTCGGCGCCAGCTAACCACTCGACATCCACGTCGCATGGAACGCTTCTGTTCCGTCATCCGCGGGAAACAGCGATTCGACGCGTAGTTCCTGCGCAGCAACGCTTTGCGGCGCACCCACGCTGGTCACCATCGAAAAATAATTGAGAGTCTTCCCGTCCTTCTTGAATCCCAGCGGGATCATCGGCAGGTTCGGCGCAACAGCGACCGATCCGCGCAACCGCCAAGACGCATCAACGTCAGGGTACGCAAACAACTCATCGAGCAGGGCCTGCGTGGGTTGGTCCATCACGCGCCCGACCGTTTCACGATAGACGCGCTGTACCAGGCTCCTGGCTACCGATTCCCAGTCCACCACGAATGGCCGCATGCCGGTGGGATCGAAGATCAGATGCAGCATATTGCGCGGCCCTTTGCGCGCCGCCATGTCGATAAACGATCCGAAAAAGCGCGGCGATGACGCATTGGCACTCACCACGTTCCAATAGCGATCCATGACGACAGCGGGAAACGGATCGTGCTGCCGCAGCATGCGCTCGAGCGCCCGCGTAATGCCTTGCATCTCCTTGGCATTCCAGGCGGACTCTGAATAAACCGGTGCATAGCCGGCCGCCAGGAACGCCGCGTTTCTCTCGCGCAGCGGCACATCCAGCGCCTGCATGATGCTGGTCAAGGTCGGGCGACTTGGCACACTCCGGCCACTTTCAATAAAACTCAAATGTCGTTGCGAAATGCCGGCATCCAGCGCCAGCCCCAATTGGCTGGCGCTCCGCACTTCTCGCCAATGACGCAGCAGCGATCCCAAACCGTCACCAGAACGCCCCCGATCGGTACCCACAGCAGTCATGTGACTCTCCTGCGTCCATCCCGTCATCGATACTGGCGATGATGTTACGCCGCGCGCCACTCATGCGCCTGGAAGGCCTCTTCCAGCGGCGGACGGGTGACATTGCCGGTGTAGTTGGTGATGGTCGACGCGGCCACGATGCCGATGACTTCAAGCAGAAGATCCTGGCCGTATCCGGCGGCCAGGAAGACCGATACATCCTGGTCGTCGAGATTCCCTCGCTTCTCGATCAGCGTCCGTGCAAGGTTGGATAGCGCGGCATGCTTCGCATTCCTGGGCAGCCGGCATTCGCGAATCGCGTTGACGTCGGAAGCATCGATGCCTTCCTGCAGCGCGAGAAAGGAATGAAACGCTACCGCCCAGGAACATCGGTTGGTCACCGCGTTGGTGAGCAAGACAATTTGGACCTCCGGCTCGGAAAAACTGCCGCCATGCACCTTGCCGAACAGTCCTACCAGGCTGGCGATCAGCACCGGGGAGGTCGCCATGGCGGCGACGAGATTCGGAATCACACCGAACGTCTGATGCAGGGCTTCAAGTGACGGCTTCGACTGCGCCGGCGCGGATTCGATCGTATGGATAGGGAAGGTCGCCATGGCGGTGTCCTCGTTGAATAAGCATCGGAATGGATGACTTGAAACGAAGCTTATGCGCGCGAGTACAGCCGGCCAATTACCTCTGAGGTAATCAAAACAGGCTGATTTTCATTGGGCTAGAGCATTCGAAAGCGGGCTGTGCCTGCCTGAGGTTTTTGCGGTGCAGCAAGGCGAAACAGAAGCGCTCGCATGGGTTTTCTTATTAGATCAAGTAAAGCCGCGCACAACGTTTGCCGGATAACGCCTACATACGTCGATGGCGCTGAGCATTAAGTTGATGACGTCGTCGGCACACTCGCGCATCCGCCAATGTCGATGGCATCCGCAGCAATGCTTGCAGAACTTTTTCTTCGAACGATGTGAACTTTCGTCGTGACAGCTCCATCGACACCGAAGCAAAGGCTCCCACAAACGCACCCGCAGCGAATGGAGAAGCATATGTATCAGGTCCAAACCAAATCCATCTTTGAAGCCTGGGTCCAGACCGTGAAAGCCTGCGTGCTGGATGGTCAACAGTGGCATGACGGCGAAGTAAAAATCAGGGAGGCCGGCGGCGTCGCTTTTTCAATCAGCCAGCCACGACTCGACGACGAAGGAATTCGTCGCCACGGAAGTGAAGAAATGATCGCCGCCATGATCAAGAACTTCACCACCGATCAGCCCCAGTTCGGTTTCAGGTTCAGCTACGGCGCGCGGATTTTTTGCGCAGATGAGCATGCCGGTCTGGCGAGTCTCATATCAATTCTGCGCAGGAAACCGGAAACAAAGAGCGCAACCATGTCGCTGTTACGCTCGGGCGATCACCTTGGTTCACACGTCCCCTGCATCACGACAATTGATTTCAAACTCCGCAACGGTCGTTTGGACACGCATTACTTCGCCAGAAGCCAGGATGCATTCAATAAGAATTACGCCGATAACCTGGCGATCCTGGCCATTGCGCGGCACGCAGCCAGAGAGCTCGACGTCGGCATTGGTTCGCTATCCGGATATATAGCATCCGCGCATATCTACGAAACCGACGCGGATAAGGCTCAAGAACTTCTGGATCTTGAAGTCGTTTCTGCATAAGGCAAGCGCTGGCGCTGCCTGGCAGCGCCAGCATCCCATTGAATCCGACAACACAAGCCATCCCTTCATCGGAGGGATCATTGAACGTGGAGAAAATATGGCTAGCACCATCTACTTTTGCACGACATCAGCATCCAAGCTGGCGCAATTCAAAGCCTTTTTTGCCGGCCACGGCTTTGCCGTCGAGCAGGTGGTTTTGGATATACCAGAAATCCAATCCATCGATGTGGAGGAGGTTGTCAAACAGAAACTGGCAATTGCGGCGGAGCGATGCGCGCATCGCCCGCTCATCGTCGATGACGCGGGATTGGAAGTCGATGGGCTTGATGGCTTCCCTGGCGCGCTGTTGAAACCCATCCTTGAGAAAGGTGGTGTCGGCTTGCTGAAGGCGCTGTCATCCTCGGTGAGTTTCAATGAACAGTCACGATCGACCATGGTTGCCGCTGTCGCGGTGGCACTGAAATCCTGCACGCTGACCGCCAAGGGCGAGCTGAATGGCGTCATGGACTTCAGCGAAAACGCGCGGCTTGCCGACAAGACCTGTAGCGCGAGCTTTTATCCGGAACACCACGACAAAAGCCTCGCCGCCATGCAGGTCGAAATCGGCGAACGTGCGTTTTCTCACCGCTGGCGGGCGCTTGAGCTGATGGTCCAGCACATTCAAGCGGAGGGACGCCTCTAATGTGCGCAATTACCGGTGGATTTGGCCCTGGATTGAAGGAACTGTCCGGTTTTCGCAACCTCATGGCGGGTCGTGGCCCGGATGCTTTTGCTACGCGTGTAGGCGAGAATTTCTCCGTATGCCATAGCCGGCTGGCGGTCGTAGGCACCGGTGCGCTCGACGTTGCGCAACCGTTCTTCGATAGCGGCGTGTCGCTTCTCGTCAATGGCTTCATATCGAATTACAAGGAGATTCGTGCGTCGCATGGATGGGCGGCGCGCCCATCAGACTGCTCGGTCATTCTTTCGCTGTATCTAAAAGGCGGGACCGCGGCACTCGGCCAGTTGCGGGGACAATTCGCCGGTGTCCTGATCGATGAAAATAAAAACAAGGCAATCCTTTTCCGGGACGCGAGTGGCATCACTCCGCTTTACTATGCGTCTGTTGGGGAGCACGTCCTGTTTTCATCGCAGGCTTCGTGGCTCCCGGCTCTGGCCGATTATTTTGAAATACCGTACTCACCATCGTTGAATCGCGCTGCATTGGCGGAATGGCGTTCCTGCGGCTATTCCGTTGGCCCCAAAACGCTGCTCAACGGCATTCAGTCCGTTCAGCCGGGAACAACGGTAGAGGTCAACCTCGGCAATGGCGTCGTGCGTTCGCGCAAACCGTTCTTCGACTGGCGCCATCCCGAGCTGGATGAGTCGTATCTGGAGGCCGCCAAACGGCTCGTCAAACAGGCCGTTCGACGAAATTTACAAGCGGATAAGCCGCCGTTTTTACTCTTTTCCGGCGGGGTGGACAGCACGCTGATTCTTCACTGTGCCGTCGAAGCCGGCAAACGCCCACGCCTGGTCACTCTGGCTTACCCGGATGGGGAGAACGAAGCGGAGCTGGCGCACGCCGCGGAGGTTGCCGATCACTACGGTTGCCCGCTCGATGTCGTGAAATTTGTCATGCCCAACCGGGCAGAACTGCAAAAGCTCTTTGCTGAGCGCATCGATTGGCCCCTGGATGGCGGGAGCTTGCTGCCCAAGATTGCACTGGCCGACTATTGCAGGTCCGAGGGAGCCGTTACCGTCCTCGGCGGCTCCGGCGCCGATGAATTATTCGGCGGTTACCGGCGCCATTCCGCACGGTTGGAGCTTTATCGCAGGGGAGCGTTGTCGAATGTCGTGCTGGAGCGGAATTACTTCTGCGAGTGGATAGGCAAGCATGACGATAATGGTCTGGGCCCGTATCGGCTCTTTATTCAATGCGCGCGGGATGCACGGTATGCCGACCCGGGCTTTGTCTATGATTTATGCGAGCTCAGCCAACTCCACAATCCAAGGCTGGATTCCTGTTTCTCAAATATCGGCATCGAGTACCGGCCGGTCTTCCAGGACCAGGATCTCGTCAGATTTGCCGCCTCCCTGCGGCTTGATACAAAGATGGTGGACGGGACGACCAAGGGGATGCTGCGGGACGCGTTCGCCGATGAGGTTCCCGCTCACTTTCTAAGCGTCCCAAAAATGCCGCTGAGATTTGCCGAGATGGGGCCATCCTTGAAGTGGCGCGAGCGGGTCATGGCGGCGTGGATTTGCTCGAAAGACCTGGCCTCGTCGGCGGCGTGACGCCATGTGAAAGCGGGAACGACGGCTTCATCGCGGTACACCTATGTCTGGTGCTGTTTATCGCTTATCCAAGCGTAGGCGTACCGCTCGCCGTCATCCCGCTGCACGTCACCGGCACGCTCGGTTCTGGGAAATCTCGGCCGGGACGATCATGAGCCTGCGGTTTCTGGCCATGCAACAGTCCGCCGGTTCAACCAGCGGATTCGATGCTTGCAAGCCCGTCAAATTCAATGCAGATAACGCAGAAATTCCGCCTCGCGCCGCGGCTCACTCAGCAGATAGCCTTGTACCAGCGGGCAGCCGACCTCGCGCAGTACCGTAAGCTCGCCGTTTTGTTCCACGCCTTCCACGATCACTGTCAGCCCAAGCGACTTGGCCATGCCGATCAGCGATTCGAGCAGGCAGCGCATGCTCGCGTCATGGTCGACCCCGCTGACGAAGCTGCGGTCGATCTTCATCGTATCGCAGGGAAGCAAACTCACATGGCTGAGTGATGAGAACCCCGTGCCGAAGTCATCCAGAGCCACATGGATTCCCAGCTCACGCAGACAACGCAACGCAGCCGCGCAGGCAGGCATATCCGGCACGTGCATGCGTTCGGTGAGCTCCACGGCCAGATGCTTGCGTAATGCTTTGGGCAGGCCGTTGATAAGGATTTCCGTCAGCCGGCCCGACGCCAGGCTGCGCGCCGTGACGTTCACATGCAGGCGGAACGCCGGGGGCAGGCCGTCACCCCACGCGATCAGGCTGGCAATGGCTTGTTCCACCACCCATGCATCGAGGCGGTGCATCAGCGGGGTGTGCTCGACCGCGCCGAGGAACGCCCCAGGACCAAGCAGCCCGCGCTCGGGATGGTTCCAGCGCAGCAGCGCTTCGGCGCCGACCGGACACAAATCGCCGGCGACCGCGAAAATCGGCTGGAAATACAGCTCCAGCTCACCGCGATCAAGCCCGTGTTCCAATTGTTGATGGACGGCTAGCGACTCACGCGCACGCGTGCGCAGCGACGGATCGGCCAGGATCACGCGCTCATCACCCAGCGGATCGATGCGCGCCGCTTCGCTCATCGCAAGCCGCAGCAATTCCGCCGATTCCACCGGCGCGCCATCGCCGGCCGGCCACATCGCGATAGCGGCGGTAAGCGCACGCACCGAGCCCAGCATGCGTGACGAATCACGCGCGGACATGCCCAGGGCTGCCTGCATCTCCATGACGATTTGCCGGCTGTCGCGTGTTTCCGGTATCAGCCAGCCCAGCATGTCTTCGGCGATACGCGCCACGGTGTCGACCTGTGCCCAGCGCGCCTGCACGTAAGCGGCCAGCTTGCGCAGGGAGTCGGCGGCTTCGTCTTCATCGGTGCCGAGCGCGATATTGGCATGATTGCTACACGCCACGACCACCAAGGCAAGAGGACGGCCCGATGCCATCAGGCGCTCGGTACGCTCAAGCAGCGCGATGCGGTTGGGCAACTCGGTTTCCGCGTCGAAACGGGAGAGAAAGGCGCGCTCCACCGCACGCAGGCGACGACGCTCCAGCACGGAAGCGATACGGGCGTTCAGCATCGGCATGAGCACCGGCTTGCCCAGATAATCTTCGGCGCCGAGCTCAATACAGTGGGCGGCCAGATCCATCTTGTCGTTGGCCGAGACCATGATCACCGCCACGTCACGCAGATATTCGTCAGCGCGCATGGCACACAACACCGTCAAGCCGTCGGTGCCGGGCATCATGACATCCAGCAGCATGATATCCGGCAGCTGCCGGCGCGCCTCGATCAGCGCGGTCGCGCCATCGTGGGCCTCACCCAGATTTAGAAAGCCAAGTTGCTTCAGTCGTCGGCGCAGCATGAAGCGGCTGCCTTCGTCGTCGTCGACGATGAGGATGCGCGCGTCCTGGGTCATGATGCACTACTCCTTTCGCTGTTGTTCTTGATCACGCGCTGCAAGGCGTCAAGCAAGGACGGGAACTCGATCGGCTTGGGCACGAAGGCATTGGCGCCGGCTTCCATCGCCTTCAGGATGTCGTGCTCCATCACGTGCGCGGAGAGCACGATCACCGGTATGTCGTGTGTTTGCGGATTGCCGCGCAATCGCTGCAACACATCCAGGCCATTGATGCCCGGCAGGTTGATGTCCAACAGCACGGCATCGGGGCGCTTCCAGACGGCAGCGATAAGCGCTTTCTCGCCATCCTCGACGTGGCGCACCTGGATACCGTGTCGCCCCAATCGACGGGTGAGCATGAAGGCATTGTTGTCGTCATCTTCGACGTAAAGCACGCTATTCATGTCGCCTCCTTCACCTCGCTCATCGGCAGCTGCAACCGGTCCAGCAAGTGATGTACCTGCCGCACCACATCGGTAAGGTCCGCTTCGCCTTTGCGCACGAGCAGCGCGGCGCGTTCGTACAAAGTGCGGCTCATCTCCGGCGTAATGTCCGCCGCCGTCACCAGCATGATCGGCACCAGCGCAAGCGCCTGCTCGGCGCGCATCGCCTCGACCACCGCCACCCCGTCCATGCCGGGCATGACCATGTCCAGCAGCAACAGGTCAGGTGCTTGTTCGCGCATCACGCTCAGCGCGTGCTGACCGTTCGGCGCGGTCTCCACCTGATAACCTTCCTCGCGCAACTCGGCCGCAATCTTGTTGCGATAAAAATCATCGTCGTCCACCACCAGCAACCGGCCGCGTTTCACCTTGCCCACGAAGCGCTGCACCAGCCGGGTGAGGTGATCGCGATCGAACGGCTTGGTGAGATGCTCGATCACGCCGAGTACGCCCGTGCGCTGTTCCGGATCGGTGACCGTGCATAAAATCACCGGGAGTTCGGCGTGCTCGGGATCCGCCCTCAGCGCAGCCAGCACATCCCAGCCGGTCATATCGCCCAACATGATGTCCAGGACCATCACCGCGGGCCGCAGCGAGCGGGTGAGCGCCAGCGCTTCTCGTCCGGAGGAAGCGCTGACCACATTGATGCCATTGCGCTCGAGTGCATTGCGCACCAGCTCGCAGGCATCCGAATCATCATCCACGACCAGCACGACCGGGCGGCGCCGGTGCGCAAACGAGCCTTCGCCCATCACCGGCGGGGCAGGTGGCTCAAAGCCGTCGATATCGCCCAGCGGTAGCGACACGGTGAATACGCTGCCGCAGTGGATATCGCTGGTGGCTTTGATCTGGCCTCCCATCAGGTCTACCAGTTGCCGTGAGATGGTGAGACCCAGTCCCGAGCCGCCAAAGCGGCGCGCAATCGAACGGTCGGCTTGTTCGAACGGTTCAAACACGCGCTGCAGCTGTTCCGGGGTCATGCCGATGCCGGTGTCGGACACCACGATCTGCAAGCGGTCGTCGTCGCAGGACAGGGCGACCTTCACCTCGCCATTGCGGGTGAACTTGATCGCGTTGCCGATCAGATTGAGCATGATCTGCCGCAATCGGGTGACGTCGGTACACACCAGACCCACGTCGGGCGCCACCTCGAGCAGCAGCTTGTTGGCGTGGGCACTGGCCAGCGGCTGCATCGCGTTGATCACGCTCTCGACCAGCGTATCCGCCCTTGCAACTTCGTTGTGCAGCTCGATCCGGCCGGATTCGACGCGCGAGATATCCAGCACATCGTTGATCAAGGACAGCAGATGCCGCCCGGCATTGACGACACGCTGCATGACTTCGGCGGTTTCGTTGTCCTCGCGATCGTAGGCCTGTTCGAGGGTGAGTTCGCTCAGGCCGATGATGCTGTTGAGCGGTGTGCGCAATTCATGGCTCATGTTCGCCAGGAACAGCGACTTGGCGCGGTTGGCGGACTCGGCCTCCAGCTTCGCCACCCGCAGCACCTGTTCCATATGGATACGCTGCGTAATGTCCATCGAGATCACGCCGACGCCGGCAATCTCGCCAAGTGCATCGGTGACCGGAAAGCGCCTGGTAAGCAAGGTGTGGAAACCGCCCAGGTAATTGACCTGTTCTTCGTAGGCAGTGACGCTGCGCTTGGTGATCACTTCGCGGTCGTGCTCGCGCACCATCGCCGCGCTCTCTGCCGTGGCGATGCTCTCCACATCCTTGCCGATCAACTCTTCAGGAGGGCGGCCTATCAGTTCGGCGGCAGTTTTGTTGATGCGCACGATCCGACCGTCGGTATCTTTCACTTTAATCGCCACGCTGGAGTGCTGAAGAATGTTTTCCAGCAGACGCGCATTCGTTCGCATCTCTTCATGGATCGCGCGGTAGCCGATGCGCAGGCGGGTAAGCCACGCCGCCAGTATCAGCATCGGTGCAAGCAGGAGCAGCAGGCAAAGGAGGTAGCCGCGACTCAGCAGGGTGCCCGTCACCGTAGGCATCTTGGTCACGGAAATAATCCGCAGCTGTGGCGAGTCGGGTCCCGCATCGGGATTCAAGTCGATCGTATCGAACACCACATAGCCGAAGCTGCCCTGTTCCTGGCCCTTAACCTGGGTTTGGACGGCCTTCCAGACCAAGGGCATGTCAGTGGCCACGGTCGCCTGCGCCGCATCCGGCTGCATGAAGCGCCACTCCCGATCGGGATCGGGACCGATCAGCCAGTTGCCGCCCCGGTCGACCAGCCACATGGAGCCTTGCGAGAGCCTGGCATCCATCCCGAACTGGTTAAGCAACTGGTTGCCGTCGAGGTTGATGATGATCATGCCCAGACGGCTTCCGTCGTTGCCGAACACCGGTGTGCCGACGCGCAAGGTACGCACGAAAGGTCGCTCGATCTGACCGTGCTCGATATTCAGATCCAGCGGTGACACGTAAAAGGCCCCGACCGGTAGATTCGCCGTCGCAATGAAATACGGGCGTGACGCCTTGTTCTGCAGCTTGTCCATCGGCGTAGTACGCACGCCCTGCGTGGTGTGATTGATCCGCAGCACTTCCATGCCGTGGTTATCGATCAGCCGGGCTTGTAGATAATCGCCACGCGTAGCCACCAGCGTCGTAAGAAGGTGCTCGACCGATTCACGCGATGCGGGCGTTGGCGAGGACATGAACTGGCTGACGAGCGGAATCGAGCGGAGCAGGCTGGCATCGCCCTTTGCCGTGTCAACGTCCGCGCGCAACGTGTTGCCGGCCACGGTCACGGCATTCGCATTGACTTGATCGAGCCGGTGTTCGGCGAATTGCCGCTCGACGATGGCGACGATGACGAGCACCAGTGCACCCAGGGCGAACAGAACAAAGAACGTTCCCAGGAACCTGGCCAGATCTCCGGCCAGAACAGGTCGCTTCATACGCTTGCCCCCTTGATTGCCCGCGTAGTTCACTTCCGAATGAACGGGCGCGGCAAAGTATTGCACCGCGGTGTTGGGCGTGTCAGCTGACAGAACCGCGCATGTCCGTAATGTTTTGCATGTTTGTAAAGATGTATACGTCTAGACGTCTGTGGCTTGACGTAGCGTTGACGAAGCCTTCACAAAATCAAACGGTCCGGCGACTGCCCGTCGACGATTTGTATCGGCGTCGGTCCCGCTGAAGGGGAACGAAGTCATCGGCCAGGCAACGCTCGGATTCGAACCGCTACACCCTAGCGTGGCGAACGATAGCCACCGGAAACCCCGTTCGGCGACAGGACAATCCGCCAAAGTTGATCGCGGCGGGCGCGGAAGGTTGCTGCGGAAGCGGCGAGATAAAAACGCCACATGCGGCGAAATGACTCGTCGTAATCTTTGGCGAGGGACGGCCGGGCGTTATCAAAATTGTCCAGCCATGCAAGCAGGGTTCGTTCGTAGTCGGCACCGAAGTTATGCCAATCCTCAACCACGAAGCGGCGCTCCAGCGCGTCGGCCACCTGGCTCATCGCCGGCACCTGTGAATTGGGGAAAATGCAACGCTCGATCCTCGGATCGGGACGGTTCGGTGCGTGATTCGTGCCGATGGTGTGCAGCAGTGACAGGCCGCCGCGAGCCAGGCGCCGACCACCTTCTTCATTTCCTGCCAGGACAGCCGGATGGTTCCGGAACTGGTAACCCAGAGCGAGCCAGGTAATCTGTTCGTCATTCGTAATGCCGGCAACATCGTGCCTTCATTTGGTCCCGAGCCCGGCGGGGTATATGCCACCATCGAATACGTGTTGGCCGCCTTGGGTGTCACCGACATCGTTATTTGCGGCCATTCGGATTGTGGCGCGATGACTCCGATTGCAGCGTGCAAATGCCTCGACCATATGCCGGCGGTCAAGAGCTGGTTGCGCTACGCGGACTCGGCAAAGCTGGTCAATGAAACGCATGAACACGTGTCGGAGTGCGCGCGCCCGGATGCGCTTATCCGCGAAAACGTCGTCGCTCGGCTCAATAACCTCAAGACGCATCCGTCCGTTGCGCGTGCCCTTGCGCAGGTCAGCTGGATCTGCACGGATGGGTGTATGACATTGGGTCAGGCCGCATCGATGCCTTCGATAGCGCGAGGCCGCAGTTCGTGGCGCTGTCAGAGCATCCCGGCGTGACTGCAACGCCGATCGCCGACGCCGCGGCGGGTTGACGGCCTTATATCTCGGGCTTGCTATGACGACGCCTTGGGTGAGGCGGTCCGCAAACCGACGCGGATGCGGTCCATCAATGCCGTGTCAGCGGATGTCGAATGAACGACATACGCGGAATAGGAAAACTCGGGACTGCCAGGCACGAGCTCGAGTTTTCCACTGTCGATATAGCGCTGCACGAAACTCTTGCGGAAATAACCACTTCCGCCCAACGCCAGAATGTAGTCGAGCGCAAGCGGACCGTAACTGATCGAAATGGCAGGATTCGGCTGATCAGGGAAGGCGGCCTGGTGACTGGCGGCAAACGCATCACCCCAATCGATACGGATGTGGTCCTCGGGATGCGAGGGCGGCTTTCCATCCGAAGACGTGGCGCGCGCCATGACGAGCTTATCTTCATAGAGCAATTCGACGATCAAACCAGGACGTTGGGGCGCCAGATAGACGATAGCGATATCGAGAACACCTTCCTGCACTCGCTCTATCAACTGTCTGGCGTCATCAATCCTTGCACTGACCACAAACTCGGGACAATTCTCACGCATCCATACCAGCCAGTTACGCAAAAACGGATCCCATAGATTGAACTCGGCACCTACCGTGACGACTGTTTCTCTTCCCTGCGGAAGCGCCACGGACTTTCGTGCGCGCTCCCATGTTTGAACCATGGTGGTAGCGAAACGAAAGAACTGCTCGCCGGCGGGGGTCAGTCGCGCGCCGGTTTTACCGCGAACAAAAAGAGGTTGATTAAGTTCATCCTCAAGCACGCGTATGCGTGCGCTCACCGCCGTCTGGGTGAGATTTAGGTTGGAGGCGGCGCTGACAAAGCTGCCAGTCTTGACTATTTCCAGAAATGTGCGTGCTTGAGCGATATCCATAAAGCAAATTTTCTTATCGGATCTATAAAGAATTTGATTGTAGTCTGCCAGTACCTACCACGACTTTGACGACTAGTCACGTTGTATAGGCCTGATCTCAAGCGTACTTATATTGCTGTCAACCAACAATATTTTGAATTCATCAATTGCCGAGTCGTCTTGCATAATTGTCGTCGTTAGACGGGGCGGCGCGATTTACCGCACCGCCCACATCGTCTAATGCATCCACTTCTGGTAACCACGTGTCATGAGCCCCATTAGCAAGGCGGCTACGGTAAGTCGTCCCCTGTTTCTGCCGGAACCGCGAAAATTGCTATTTTCCTTCAGCAATTTTCTCGCGGCGGCGTTAACCCTGGTTATTTCATTCGAAGCGAGTTTGCCGCGTCCCTGGTACGCATTGTTGACGGTCTATATTGCGGCACAACCCATGGCCGGTGCATTTCGGCCGAAGTTGTTTCACCGCTTGTGCGGCATTCTCCTGGGGGCATCCGTGTCCGTCGCGCTGGTGCCCAATTTCCAGCATGCGCCGGAACTGCTGGTACTGATGCTGGCCTCATGGACGGGCTTCTGCATCTATCTGGCCGTGCTGGATCGGACACCACGCGCGTTCCTGTTCCAAATGGCGGCATTCAGCTCGGTGATCAGCAGTTTTCCCTTTCTCGACGATCCCGGTCATATCTTCATCATTGATATGGCGCGCGTCGAAGAGATGACGCTCGGCATTGTGTGCGTAAGTGTCGTGCATATGATCCTGCAGCCATGGAGCGTCACACCGGTCATACGTGATCGCGCGGAAGCCTTTCTGGCCGATGCAGGTCGGTGGATGAGCGATGTGCTCAGCCAAAGCCATAGCCGAAAAGTGCACGAGCATCGGCGCAAGCTGGCGGCGGATATTGCCGAACTCGGCACGATGGCCATTCATCTCCCCAGTGACCAGCCATCGGCGATAGTCGGACGCAAGACCGTGAGATGCCTGCAGCGGCAGATGGCCAATATGATTCCGCTTACGTCAGCCGTCGCTGATCGGCTGGGTATGCTCGATGCCGGCACTTTGAAAGATCCGGTGCTGGTTCAACTGATGCGTGACACGCGTGCCTGGCTGGACAGGACCTCGATTGATGAGCAGCACTGTGCAAGCGGCTACGCGCTGGTGGAGCGCAGTAGAAAAATGGCCGCCAACCGGACTTTCTATCCGTCCTGGAGCGACCTGCTCGTCGCAAGCGTCGGCATCCGCGTAGCGGAATTTCTTGATTCGTATGTCGAATGCTGCCGCCTGGTCAGCACCATGGGTGGCAAGGAACTTCGCGCCCCAGCACGTGGCAACCGCGTACAGCACAGCACTTTTCCTTTCGCACGCGATCACGGCGTGGCTGCGCTGGCGGGTTTGGCCACCGCGGCGGCGATTTTCCTGCATTGCTTCGTTTGGATATCGCTTGAGTGGCCGGCCGGTGCAGCCACCACGGCCTTTGCCACGCTGATTAGCTGTTCCTTCAGCGCGCTGGATGATCCTTTTCCGATGCTCCGGCGCTATCTGATCGCTACCTTGGTGACATTTCCCCTCGGGGCCTTTTATCTATTCTCCGTGCAGCCGCGCGTGGACGGCTACGCCATGTTCGTGATCACCCTAGCGCCGGCGCTGATCTTTCTTGGGTATTTGCAAGCCATGCCAGCGTACACCGCGCGTGCGCTGCCCATGCTCTCCTGTCTGATTGTCGCCATCATGGTGGTAGATCGATACGACGCGGACTTTGCCTCATTCGTCAACGTGGGTCTTGCACAACTCAGCGGCGTGGTGACGTCCATCACCATTGCCAAGCTGTTCCGTTCCGTGAATGTGCAATGGACTTCCCGGCGCATGATCCGCAGCAATTGGAGCGATATCGGAAAGCTTGCAAAGTTGGGCAGCCCGTCGCATGCCCTGCACTGGACGGAAATGGCCATAGACCGCCTCGGGCAGATTGCCGCTCGCATGGCGACCATGCACGACAGCGACCCGTTGCACGAGACCGATGGACTGGGTGAGCTACGGCTGGGAAGAAACATCAT
This sequence comes from Dyella flava, assembly GCF_016904955.1. Classification (GTDB taxonomy): domain Bacteria; phylum Pseudomonadota; class Gammaproteobacteria; order Xanthomonadales; family Rhodanobacteraceae; genus Dyella_B; species Dyella_B flava. The sequence goes on from NZ_JADIKE010000030.1 coordinate 54,678, forward strand.
CGCGCTGCGCCGGTCGCTCAAAACGGCGCCCCTTGCCGTTCAGGCAATCCTGCACGACATGCTCGATCAAACGTCGACGCTGTTTGCAACACAGGCTGCAAAAGGTTCGTCCTTGCTGCCACCCGCCGCATTGCTCAATTCGCTGGATATGGCGCTGGTAGGCCTATGCACATCCGAGGGTGTCCAGGCGACCCATCCAACCTTAATGGCCTTAGTAAGCATGCGCTGCAATCTCTTTCCAAACGCACGACCACCGGGAGGGATACGCGTTGCTTGAAGAACTGCACATCGTTGGCGTGTATATGCCTGCCGCGCTGGTGTGGGCCGTTCTGGCCGGCATCGCCGCGCACGTCATCTGCAGTTACTTGCGGCGTTTCAGGTGGTTTGTCCTGTTTGGGCACCCGGGCATTTTTGAGCTTGCGCTGTTGAGTGCACTTTGGTGGTTGATCACCATCCTTGCCGATATGTATCCGCAACATGGGTAACTTATTCTCAAACCACAGGCTATCGAGCCTGGCTCGGTCACTGTTCACGTTGCTGGCGATCGGCACGCTGCTGTATTTCACACGCGCGCTGTGGGTTCGCTATCAGGTGGATCCCGTCACGCGAGACGGCAAGGTGGTTGCGGACATTGTTCCGGTTTCGACGGACGTCGCCGGACTCATTGTCCAAGTCTGCGTCAAGGACAACCAGTACGTTAAAAAGGGGCAAGTGCTGCTTGTTGTGGATCCGTCCCGTTACCTGATTGCGTTGCGGCAAGCACAGGCCAATCTCGGCGGCTTGCAGGCAGATCTGACCGAGGCAGTACGCGAATATCAGCGCAGCTTGTCCATGCCGGACGTGGTAGCCACCGAGCTGACCCAGCAAGAGCAAACGAGGGTAGAGCATCTACGCATGGCCGTAGCGGATGCAGCGGCCGCGCTGGATCTGGCCAAGCTAAACCTGGATCGCACAAAGCTCCGTGCTCCGGTGGATGGCAAGGTCACCGACATGACATTGCAGCCGGACATTTACTTGACGACCGGCAAGCCAGCGTTCGCGCTGGTCGATGTCCCGTCGATGCGCGTCGAAGGTTACTTTGAAGAGACGAAGCTCCAGAAAATCCACGTCAACGATCCAGTCAGCATCCATCTGATGGGCGTTCCCGAGGAACTGCATGGGCACGTGGAAAGCATTGCCGGCGCGATCGAAGATCGCGAACGAACCGGGGACATGGCTAAGCTCGCGGGTGTTGATCCGGTATTCACATGGGTGCGGCTTGCCCAGCGCATTCCCGTGCGCATAAAACTTGACCACGTACCACCGGATGTACTCCTCGTGCCGGGGCAGACCGCCACGGTGGTCGTGCAGCCCGCTAAAATGCCATGGGGTGTTTTCCTATGGTGAAACTCAGACCCCTGCTCATCGTCGGCATTTGCGCTTCGATGCCGGCGTGCATGACGGTTGGCCCCAACTACCACGTGCCGGCTGCGGCGCTGGTTAATGCGCCGGATGCCCAACGCAACTTCACTTTCGCCGGTGCAAACATCAGCTCGACCCCGGCGGCTGATCAATGGTGGCGTCTTTACGATGACCCCGTGCTCAATCGCCTGGTCAAAAATGCATTGAACGAAAATATTCAATTGCGTGTGGCAGCAGCCAATCTCCAGCGCAGTCAGGCGATGGTGATCGAGGCCGAGGCTCAGCATTTCAGCGGGTCGATCAACGCCGCGGAAGGCTGGCAACATCCGTCCGAAGAAGCGGTATTGCAACGGACGGGTATCACGCCATTTCAGGGCTATGCGGTCGGAACTTCAATAAGTTATGACCTGGATCTGTTCGGCGCCATTCGTCGAGGCATCGAGGCCGCCAAGGCCGATGATGCGGCGGTCGTTGCTGCACGCGACTTGGTCCGCATCAATGTCGTTGCGCAGACGGCGTCCGCGTATGCGGATGTTTGCAATGCGGGGCACGAAATCGCCTTGATGAAACAAAAAATCGCGATCGAGGAAAAGTTCACGCGTTTTACGAGCGAGACGGTTTCGCGCGGCCGCGTTTCGCCTACGGAGAATGCGCGACAGCAGGACGTTGTGGCTTCATTGAAAGCAAAGCTTCCCATGCTGGAGTCATCGCAGCGCAACGCCGCGATTCGCATAGCTGTTCTACAGGGAAAAGTAGCGGAGGACTACGATCCATCGCTATTGACGTGTGACGCGCCGCTGCATTTGGATCAAGAGCTTCCCGTTGGAAGCGGACAAGACATGCTCCGGCGCCGTCCGGACGTGAGAATGGCTGAGCGCCGTCTGGCAGCCGCTACTGCGCAAATAGGCGTAGCGACCGCAGCCCTCTACCCAGACATCCAATTCGGTGTTTCGTTAGGTTCAACCGGTGTAGTCGGGGATGCGCTTACGGGTTATACCAATCAATACGGCATTGGCCCGAGCGTTAGTTGGGACCTGAACAGGAAGGCAGTGCGCGCTCGCATTGCCGAGGCTAACGCCGAAAGCCGTGCAAGGCTCGGCATCTTTGACGAAACCGTGCTTGAGGCGCTTAAGGAGGTGGAAACCTCGCTCGACAACTACGCCGCAGACAGGGATCGCCGGACACAGCTGCAGGCCGCCCTGAATGGCGCAGTCAAGCGTGAGCAGGAAGTGGAAGAGCTATATGGGGGCGGGCGGATTGATGCCCTCACCATGCTGGCGGCCCAACGAGACAGTTGGACGGCTGAACTCGCGCTTGCCGATATCGAACGGACACTCAACCACGATCAGATCGACATCTTCCTCGCATTGGGAGGCGGATGGCAGGGAACCCCTAAGTCGTAAACGCCAGAAGGCGAGCTTGTGAGCTTGCGACTTCTTTCGGCCCACGTTTCGTCGTTATGTAGGAAATCAGACGCTACGCCAAGGCCGGCTCCAGCCGAGGAAGGACATCTCCACGGTTAGAACCAGCGTGTTGGGTCGAATAAGGCGATAGCGCGAGGACGGCGCTAGCCTCGATCTTGCACAAAGGTTGTCAGTCATTGCTGCATTCGGCAGCCACCATCTGACGTGGCCGATTGCACGATCGGGGCGCCGCGGAGATGTGTTTCGTTGGACCCAACAAAAAGGGCCCACTCTTGCAGAGATGGGCCCTTGTCCAAGATCAGCGGATGATTGGATTACGCTGCGCTAACCCAGCCTGCCGCGATCTGCGCGTTGACTAATCGAAAGCGTTCACGGAGCCTTCAGTGAAGAAGCCATCGCGCTGTCTTCGCTGCCCGCCATATTGGTGTGGATGATCTTCGCGATATTGGCATCGGCATTGGCCAGCTCCTTCTGGAATACATCGGTGCTGTAGCGAGGTGCGACTTGCGGTTGCTGGGCCAGCATGGCGCCGTTCTGATCGCGAAGGTTGACTGACGCGTCCATCGACATGCCGATGCGCAGCGGATGCTGGTCAAGCTGGTCCGGGTCGGTGAAGACGACACGCACCGGCATACGCTGCACGATCTTGATCCAGTTGCCCGTCGCATTCTGCGCCGGCAGCAGGGAGAACGCGGCACCGGTGCCCACGCCCAGCTCAAGGATCTTGCCCTTGTACTTCACGGAAGAACCATAGACATCGGAGGTGATTTCTACCGGCTGGCCGATGCGCATGTCGGTGAGCTGCGTTTCCTTGAAGTTCGCATCCACCCATATGTCATGCAGGGGCACCACGGCCATCATCGGCGTGCCCGTCTGCACGCGCTGGCCGACCTGCACCGTACGCATGGCGACATAACCGGTGACCGGCGCCACGATGGTGGTGCGCACATCGTCCAGATACGCGGCGCGGTAAGCGGCGGCGGCGGCCTTCACGTCCGGATGGGAAGCCACCACCGTGTCGTCAACCAGCACCTGGTTGGTCTGCAACTGTTGCTGCGCGTCGCTCAACGCGTTTTGCGCGGCGGTCAGTGCATCCAGGGCGTGGGACAGTTCTTCTGCCGAGATCGCACCGGTTTTGACCAGGTCGCGGCGGCGGTTGTAATCGAGTTGTGCCTTTTCCACCGCCACGCGACGCACAGCCACGATCGCCTGCGCGCCGGACACCGTGGTGTAGAGGCCGCGTACGCGGCGCACGGTGTTGGCGAGATTGGCCGAGGCATGCTGCAGAGCCACGTCGGCGTCATTGCGATCCAGCGTGACCAGCACCTGGCCCTGCTTCACCAGATCGCCGTTGTCGGAGCTGATCGACACCACCGTGCCGGGAATCTGGGGCGTAACCTGCACCACGTTGCCATTGACGTAGGCGTCGTCGGTACCTTCATACCAGCGGCCATCGAGGAAATACCACGCGCCAAAGGCGATTACGCCTACCAGCGTGACGGCGCCGAAGAGCTTCATCATGACCGCGCGCTTCTTGCCGTTGCTCTGCTCTGCCGGGCGCTCGGCTTCAGTTGTCGTTTGAGTAGACATTGGGGGTGCCTCAGGAATGATTGATAAGAGAACGGGAATTTGCTTCGGCCGCGGACGCTGCTGCGTCCGGTGCGGCCTGGTTCGGGCGGTAGCCACCGCCAAGAGCCTGGATCAATTGAATGTCGGTATCCGCTTGCTGCGCGTGCAGTTCGGCCATGCGCTTTTGAGCAACCAGTAGCTCCTGACGCACGCTGAGTGCTTCCAGATAGCTGCCGATACCCGCCTGATAGCGTTGCTCGGCCAAGGTCCATGCGTCACTGGCGGCGTCTACCGCGCGCTGCTGCGCCCCGATCTGAATCCGGACCGAAGCCAGGGCGTCGTTGTCGTCGGAAACTTCGTTGACCGCGCGCACCAGCGTTTCGTTGTACTTGGCGACAGCAAGGTCGTATTCGGCGTCTTTGCTATCCAGGTTGGAGCGGCGGCGGCCGCCATCAAAGATCGGCAGGCTGAAAGCCGGGCCAGCGTCGTAGAAGGTCGACTTGCCCTGGAACAGATTGCCGCCACCCACCATCGCCATCCCTGCCAGCGCGCTGATGTTGACGTTCGGCAGGAACTGGGTCTTGGCGGACTTGATGTCCTTGGCGGAGGCCTCTACACGCCAGCGCGCAGCGACCAGGTCGGCGCGATGACCAAGCAGTTCCACCGGCAGATCAGCCGGAATATCCAGCGCATTCGGCGGCAGCAGGGTCGGACGGGCGATATCGATGCCGCGATCGGGGCCCTTGCCGAGCAGTACCGATAGTGCCGAGCGGGCGGCGTCGATCTCGCGATCGGCAAAAGCCTTCTCACCCTGCGCAGCGGCGACTTCCGAGACGCTCTGCTTGAGCTGCACATCATTGTCGATACCGGCATTCACCCGCTGCTGGGTCAGTGCAAGCACGTCGCTCGCGCGCTTCAGTTCCGCCGCGGAGACGTCCTGATCTTCATAGGCGTAGCCGAGCTGCACATAGGCACGCGCAACATTGGCCGACAGTTCGATCCGCGCCGCCTGGGCATCAACTTCGGTGGCGCGTTGCTGGCCCAGCGCCGCTTGCCATGCGGCACGCTCACCGCCCCACAGGTCGAGGTTCCAATTGAAACTGACATCGGCGTACTTGAAGGTTTCGTTGTGCCCGTTGCCAATTTTGGGAATGGTGGTGGGGATGCGCGCTTCCTGCACACTGCCGCCGACATTCACCGTCGGCTTGCGTGCCGAGTCGGCAATACCCGATTCGGCCTGCGCTTCGCGAGCGCGTGCATCGGCTTCGGCCAGGGTCGGATTGTCCTGCAAGGCTTCAGCGATCAGGCTGTTGAGCTGCGGATCGCCGAGCGACTTCCACCAATCGTTCTGTGGCCAGGCTGCCGGCGAAACCGTCACATTCGGCAGGCTTTGTTCGCTCTTGAGGGAGTTCGGATTGATCGGCGTGCCGTCCGGACGCAGGCCACCGCTGCTGGCGCAAGCCGCCAGTGCGAGGGTCATTCCGACCGCAGCCGCTAGGAGATGTACACGCATAAATTTCAATCTCTGGTAGTTAAAGGAATGAGTGGTTCGGTGAAGCACATCGGCGATGCGCTTCATGGTTGAAATAAATGTTGCGAGTGGTGCGTCTTGAGACCTGGCCTTACTCGCTGTCACCGATGAATTTGCCGAGCAGACGGATAAGCTCCTCAAATTCCTCCTTGGTGAAGTTCTTCAGCCGTGCATTGAGCACATGTGGCGAGATCTCGGGTATGCGATCGGCGATCGCGTTGCCTTTGGCGGTCAATTTGAGGTTGACCACGCGGCGGTCGTCGACGCTGCGGAACCGCTCCAGCAATTGCTTCGCTTCGAGCTTGTCCAGCAGGCGCGTCATCAGGCCGGTATCGATGCTCAGCAGCTTCGACAATTCAAACGGCGTCGAGGCCATGCCACTTTTCATGGAGAACAGCACGCCCATCTGCTGAGCGGTGATGTCGACTTCCTTGAACGCCGCGTCAATCTCGGTCACGACCAGGTTGCGGGCCTTGTTCAAGAGAAAGCCGACACTCTTGGTGAGTGCGAAATTTTTGCTGGTGTAGTGGTTCATGGGATGTCCTCGATGCTTTTGAATATCGGTTCGCGGGGATCAGTGACCGCCAGCCGTCGAAGCTTCGGCCATGGCGTCCTTGCTTGGATGGGTGATCCAGATCAACGGAATGATTACGACAAAGATGATCGCGGAAAGCCAGAAGATGTCATTCAGTCCAAGCATGGCCGCTTGTGCGGTCAGGCCTTGCTCGAAGAAGGCCAGCGCATTGGAGGTAGCGACATGCAGCGTCGACTGAACCTGGGCGATTCCGCTCGTGTAAATCGGGTTGTAGGGATTGGCCTGCTCGATGAGCCGGGCGTGATGCAGGATCGTGCGGTCGCTCCAGCCGGTGGTCAGCAGGGACGTACCCACCGCGCCGGCAAAGATGCGAACGAAGTTGGACAAACCGGCCGCAGCGGGGATCTTGTCGTGCGGAAGCCCCGAGAGAATGATCGCGGTCAGCGGCACGAAGAACAGCGCCATCGGAATGCCTTGCAGCAGCGTCGGCAGCACCAGTGTGTACTCGTCAATATTCGGTACATAGTTGGCGCGCATGAAGAACACGGCCGAGAAGCCCAGGAACGCCAGCGTGGCCAGTACGCGTGGGTCCGACTTGGGCATGATCTTGCCCATCACCGGGGCGAGGATCACCGCAAAAATACCCAGCGGCGCCGTCACCTTGCCTGCATCCATGGCGCGGTAGCCCAGGAATTCCTGAATCCACTGCGGCAGCAGCACCAGGTTCGCAAAGAACACGCCATAGGCCACGGAAATCGCCACGGTGCCACCGAGGAAGTTGCGACTTTCGAATAGACGCAGGTCCACGATCGGCTTTTCCGCGGTCAATTCCCAGATCAGGAAGAACACAAAACTGAGCAGGGCCACCACCGCCAGCGTGCAGATCACCGGCGAGTTGAACCAATCCAGATCCTTGCCCTTGTCCAGCATGACCTGCAACGAGCCGACCCAGCAGACCAGCGAGAGCAGGCCGACGGTGTCGATCGGCAGCTTGCGCGAGGGTGTTTCGCGGTCGCGATAAAGCGCCCACACCACCGCGGCGGTAAAGATACCGACTGGCACATTGATATAGAAAATCCATGACCAGCTGTAGCTATCGGTGATCCAGCCGCCAAGCCAGGGGCCGGCGATCGGGCCCACCGTGGCAGTCATCGCCCACAACGACAATGCACTCGCACTTTTGTTTTTGGGGAACGTGGTCAGCAGCAACGCTTGCGACAGCGGCACCAGCGGACCAGCCGCGGCACCTTGCAACACGCGCGCGAGCAGCAGCACCGGCAGGTTGGGGGCGATACCGCACATGGCCGAAGTAATCACGAACAACAGGATCGCCGCCACAAACAGCTTCACCTGACCCACGCGCTGCGTCAGCCAGCCGGTCAGCGGGATCGAGACCGCGTTGGCGGCGGAAAACATCGTGATCACCCAGGTGCCGTCGTCCACCGATACGCCCAGGTCGCCGGACAGGGTGGGGATAGCGACGTTGGCGATGGAGGAGTCCAGAACGTTCATGAAGGTGGCGAGCGCCACCGCGAACGCGCCCAACGCGAAACGCATGCCCGTCAGGGGAGCCGGTGCCGCGGGGGTGGTTACCGAGTTCATAGAGTGCCTACTGCGTCGATGGGGATGAGGGGTCGGGGGTTTCGACTATTTATCTGACATGTCAGATAAATAGCTAAAAAATAACGGCAAAACACATGGTTGGGCAAAGGAGGGTGGTCCTCGATTGACCGGTTGCCAGGGTGGGTTGCCGTATTGCTGACAAACACAATATCTGATTATGCAGATAAATGCAATAGCCCCTAATAAAAATTTTTGACCCGGGTGAGGGGCGGGTTCTGAGGCATCCGGGCGCCTCTGCTCGAAGCGTCCAACGGAATTAGGAAGCCATCCAAGTCAGCTGCGCCGCTTCAAACCACCTCACCGTCGTCCCGGCGCGCGCGGGGGCACATGGATGCGCCAGCTTTGAGGAGCGAGGAACACCGGGACCCAGTGACTTGGATGTAGCAAAGACACTAGGTCCCGGCCTTCGCCGGGACGACGAGCAGAGCGCGAAATGCGCTCCATGATGACTTCCACCACAAAGTCGTCTTTACGTGGGAAGTGATTGAGCGATGTCCCTCTCGCAAGACCAGCTTCTTTGGCGATGCCTTCGCTGATCGCTTTTGCTTTGGAGAAGGCGCTCGGTGATCTAAACAAAATGTTTACGAGCGCACGCATCAGCGCATGCGTGAACACCCGCTCAAATCAGTAATGGCCACGGAGCCCCCCTTTTCATCGGCCTCTTGATGATGGTACGGTAACGTACATTACCAATTCCCAATGGCCTCCCCAGCCATGACTCAACCCCCCAAAAAGCGCCAGACCAAGGCCGAACGACGCTCCGCCATTCTGCAAGCGGCCGGCGAAGCGTTCTTCCTGCAGGGCTACGCCGCGACCAGCATCGACTCGATCATCGAGCGCCTCGGCGGATCGAAACGCGCGATCTATCAAGAGTTCGGTAGCAAGGAAGGGCTGCTCGTCGCCTTCGTGTCGGAAGGCTCCAACCTGCTGCTGGCTTCGTTGGACGATGCGTACGTCGAACACCACGATCTGCGCGAGACCCTGATTGAATTCGGCTGCGCGATGACGAGCGCATTACTCGGCCCCGGCTTCATCGGTGCTTATCGATCCGTCCTCTCCGAAGCGTTGCGGTTTCCGGAGCTGGCCCAGGCGTATTACGTCAACGGACCGGGTAAAGCGCAACACCGCCTGGCGCAGGTTTTAAACAGCGCCAAAGATCGCGGCGAGATCCGCCTGGAAGACTGCGACGCCGCTGCGTGCCATCTGCTCGGCATGCTGCGCGACAACGTGCATCTGCGTGTTGTCCTTGGTCTTAGCCCGCGGCCCAGTCAAAAAGACATCCGCAAGCATGTGACGTCGGCCGTCGATCTCTTTCTGCACGGCGCCAGTGCCTCCGCGCCAGTGGTCGTACGTAAACCGCGCCCCGCAACGAAAACGGCGGAAAAGAAATGACACAGGCCAACCCGTACGCGCTGAATAGTATGAGTGCACCTTCTTCATTCTCCATGAGCTGCGCTCTCGTGCTGGAAGACGACCTGATGGTCGCGGCAGGGCTGTGCGATGTGATCGAGTCAGAGGGCTTGCCCACCCTGCTTGTTTCCGGCAATGACTCCATGGGCGCCGAGGCACTGATCCGGCACGGCCACTTGTTGGCGATCGCCGTGGTGGATGTGAGCCAACCACGCGACATGACCTACGCGCTGCTGGATTTGCTTCGCGGCCACGGAATACCGGCCGTATGCGTCTCCACGACGCCATCGATCGAGTTGCCGGCTCCATATGCGTCATTGCCGCTCTTTATCAAACCGTTTGACATGAACAGCTTTCGGCAGGTCTTGCGTGAAATGGCAGCCGAAGGGATCCATAGCACGCACGAGCGCGGGATCTGATTCGTATCTTCACGGATCCCACCACACCACCCATCGCAAAAAAAGCGTTTGATTGGAGTAACGATGATGACGCTATTACGAATCGCCGACCTTGCTTCTGACCAACCGCAAAGCCTGGCGCATCTTACAAGTCGGGCCAACATGGCCATCTGGTTGTTCATCACCCACCATACCGAAGCGCTCGGCGGCATCACCGGCATGCAGGCCAGTGTGCTCCAGCTGGTCACCAGCTGCAGGGGTGTTACGTCCATTGAAATCGCGCGGCTCTACAAGTTGCAGCCGAGCTCGATCACCGGACTGGTCGACCGCCTGGTCAAGAAGGGCCTGGTGCTGCGCGTTCCCAGCGACGACGACCGGCGTGTCGCTTATCTTCGCGCCACCAGTGAAGGCGAAGCCTTGGCGGCTCAATTGCAGGCTGTCTTTGATAAATCGATCGGGTCGCTGACCGATGGCATCAGTGACGGCGATCTGGCCATTTTTCGACATTGCTTGAAGCACATCGCTTTGAACGCACGCGCAGCCGAAGAGGCCGGCAGCCCAGGCGCGAATGATCTGGTCTATTGAAGCGCGCAACGTCATTCAAAAAAAGCGCCACATTTCAAACCGCCTCACCGTCGCCTCCGCGCGACGACAAGCGAGCAAACGCGTAGGTTGGGTAGGTTGGGTTAGCGCAGCGTAACCCAACGGAATCCGATCGAAGCGATGAACATCGTTGGGTTACGCGGAGCTAACCCAACCTACGCACTGCAGCATGTCACTCACTTTGGTGTGGCAACCGGCCGCCGGCCCCGCGATACGTGCCCTGCCATAAGCCGCTGAAAGATCAAGGCCAGCGCCAGAAAGTACAGCGTATGTGCTGCTGCAAACCATGCAACGCCGATAAAACCAAGGTGAGCCGTGCCGGCAAACCCCTCACCGGTTAGCGGCAGCACGACCACGGCGTTCAACAGCCAGACCACCAGCGCGTACCACAGCCCCTTCACCCAGGCCTTGGCACGCCACCACGGCTCGATCGCAAACGCATAGCCCAGTGCCATCAGCATGCCGATAAAAAAATGGAAGCCAACCTGAAAGTAGGGATCGGCAAGTAGATGCCACGGCTTCTGCAGCGACCCGCCAGACCGCTGCATCAATAAACCAAACCAGGACGTCAGCAGTCGAAGCAGCCCGCCATGCGCCGTGGCAATCGAAAAGCAATCCGCCAGCTTCAACGCGCCGGTATTCAGTGAAATTGCGATGAGCCCGGCGATCAGGGCGAATTTAAGCCTCGCCACGCCATGGTAGAAAGGCGAGCTCATCCCGGCGCCCACCACATTCAAATAACACGCTCCAGCGCTTGCGCCACCAGGCGCTTGTCCGTGCCATCAACGCGGCTGACCATCGCGTAGTTATACGACCGGTCAGAACCGTATTGCGCCAGCAGGTCTCCGTCAGCGCGTTGTCCGGAAGGTAGCAGATCGCGCATCGGTCCCGGTGGGCGCACGTAAAAACTGATCGCGTGCCCTTCCGCATCCTTGTACAGCACCATCGCCGCCGGTCCCTGATCCGTGGCGAACAACCGCCCACCAATCGGGTGATACCCGGCATCGTGCAGGTCGGGGAGACGTGCCGTGCGTTCGATGTGTTTGTCGAGCCACGCCTGCAACACGCTGTCTTCTTCCGATACCACATCGAGCGGAACGCTTTGATTCACCGCCACCATGCGATACGCCGCCATGGCGTCGCCCATCGGCGGCATCGCCCGTGCAAATCGCCAGCCATGGACTTGCCAGCCGCTGAGACCACCTACGCACAGGCTGAGTACCAGCATCGCGGCAATCGCCAGTCGTGCGCGGAAGCGCTGCCAGCGTCGCGCGCGGATATGCGCGGGATCCAGCGCCGGGTTATCCGCCATCGCGGGCAAGGCACCGTACAGCGCCCTCAGCCGCTGCGTATCACGCTGCCAGGCACGCACTTCTTCCGCGCGTTCCGGATGCTGCGCCAAATAGAATTCCACCGCCTGCCGGCGCGACTCATCAAGGCGGCCGTCGATGTAAGCGTGGATCTCGTATTCGCTGGGTATTGTTGTATTCATTTGAGCAACCGTAAGACAGGGGTGGTTGTTTCACCATCGTTGAGCCGACGCAGCGCCTGCCGTGCGCGCGACAGGCGAGACATCACCGTACCGATGGGCACATCGAGTATCTGCGCGACTTCCTCGTAGCTGAGACCTTCCACCGACACCCATAGCAGCAGGTTGCGCTGATCGGGCGGAAGACGCTCCAACGACCAGAGCACCGACTGCGCGATCACCTCGCGCTCCACCGACGGGTGCTCCTCCTCATCGCCGAAGCGAAAGCGCTCAAGCATCGACGCATAGCGTTTGGCACTGCGACGCGCGTCCAGAAACTGGCGGTACAGAATCGTAAACAGCCACGGGCGCAGCGCTGTGCTGTCGCGCCGGCTATCCCAGCGCGACAGCGCACGCTCCAGCGTGGACTGCACCAGATCGTCGGCGCTGGTCGCTTCGCGGGTCAGCCAAAGCGCAAAGCGCCGCAGGCGCGGCAGCAATTCGCGCAGTTGGGCGTCAATGGCGTGATAGGGCATGGTCGAAGCCTTTCAGGGACAGTCCTGCAGGAGGACGCCGCTCGGACCCAGATATTCCCTCCACCGGCGATGGAATAAAAGCCGCCACCACCCGTCTGCCAGCCACTAGACCACCTGTGGCCGCACGGCCAGGAGTTGCTTATGAACAATCCACCCTCGGCCATGGCGCCGGCTGATCACTTTGTCGCCTGGGCATTCATTGTCGGGCTAGTTGTCGTGGTGGCCTTCGCCTTTGGCTACGTCGGCGGCTGGCTGGCGCCGGATCGGCTCACCTCCGGACGCATCGTCAACCAGTTCCAGAAAAACGCCGGCGTCTTTCCAGGCTACCGTCGCAATCACGCCAAGGGCGTCTGCATCTCCGGCTACTTCCAGAGCAGCGGTGGGGCCGCGCCGTATTCGGTGGCCGAGGTCTTTGCCTCCGGCCAGCGCACCCCGGTGGTTGGCCGCTTTGCGATCCCCGGCAGCAACCCCTACGCGCCCGACAGCAGCGTGCCGATCCGCAGCATGGCGCTGCGCTTTGCCCAGGCCAACGGCCAGCAATGGCGTACCGGCATGAACGACACGCCGGTATTCGCAGTGTCGACCCCGCAGGCCTTCTTCGCGCAGCTGCAAGCCGGCCAGCCTGACCCGGCCACCGGCAAACCCGATCCGAAAAAGTTGGCCGCCTTCTTCGCCAGCCATCCGGAAACCGCCGCGTTCCGCGCGTGGGCGAAAACGGCACATCCCTCAGCCAGTTTCGTTGACCAAAATTATTACAGCCTCAACGCGTTCGAGTTCGTCGACGCCGCCGGCAAGCGTCATCCGGTGCGTTGGGAAATGATGTCGGAGACCACCGATGCCGACGGCACGCCCACGGCACCGGCCGGCAGTAAAAATTACCTCTCCCCCGATCTGGAACAACGCCTTGCACAAGGCCCTCTGCGCTGGAAATTGATGGTAACGCTCGCCAACCCGGGCGATCCCACCAATGACGCCACCAAGGCATGGCCTGCCGACCGCACCACCATCGACGCCGGTGAACTCGTCGTGGATAGCACCGAGCCACAGGCAAGCGGCCCCTGCCGCGACATCAATTACGACCCCACCGTGTTGCCCGACGGTATCGAGATTTCCGACGACCCGCTGCTTCCCGCGCGCTCGGCCGCCTACGCCACTTCCTATCTGCGCCGCACCAGTGAAGAAGCCCATCTGCCCGGCAGCGCCGAGGCGTCCGTGAAGAGCAAGTCGGAGATCAAGTCATGAAGCACACCCCCGTCATGAAGGAAAAAACCGGCGCCTTCAGCTTTGCCGCCCGCGTGCTGCACTGGCTGATGGCGGCCATGATCCTGGCCATGTTGTTCATCGGCGTGGCGATGGTGGCATCGGTATCCGCGCTGCACGAATGGCTATTGCATATCCATAAGCCACTCGGGATCGCGATTCTGATCCTGGCCATCGTGCGATTCGCCATACGTCTGCGCCGTCCGCCGCCGCCGTTGCCGGAGGACCTGCCGATGATTCAACAACTGGCGGCCCATGCATCCCACTGGGTGCTGTATGGCTTGATGATCGCGATGCCGCTGATCGGTTGGGCGATGCTGTCCGCCGGTGGTTTTCCCGTCATGCTGAGCGAATCGCTGCGCCTGCCGCCGATTGTTCCCGTCAATCCAATCGCCTTTGCGGTATTGCGTCAGCTGCACACCTACCTGGCCTTCCTGCTCTTCATCACCTTCCTGGCGCACATGGCCGCCGCGCTGTACCACGGCCTGATTCGCCGTGACGGCGTGCTCGCCAGCATGGTGAGCGGAAAAAGGGCGCCGACCTTTAGCTATCCCGCCATTGGCACGTCAGAAGCGGATCGTCACCGGTCAAAGCAAAAACAAGCTGTCCGCATCGGCAAATGATGAACTGGCGTGTGGCTTGGGTTACCCCGGACGTGATCCGGGGTAACCCAACAGAAGGTCCATTCGAATGCCATGTTGCATACCGTCGTCCCGGCGAGGGCCGGGCCCAAAAGTGCGAAGCAAAGCGACTTCCCCTCCCTGCGCTTTCGCTCCACCCCAGCCACTGGGCCCGGCCCTCCCCAGGACGACGGCAAGCGAGCACATGTGCCGGTTGGGTTAGCGCAGCGCAACCAATGAGCCCCACTCGTGCATAAAGCCACATCCTGGGTCCATGCACGATACGGTTGCGCTGCGCTAACCCAATCCACACGTCAGATGCGTAGGTTGGGTTGCCCCGGACTTGATCCGGGGTAACCCAGCAAAAGGGCGCATTCAACCACCACATTTCAACCGCCTCACCGTCGCCCCGGCGAAAGCCGGGGCCCAGTGACTTGGATGTAGCGATGAGGCTGGACCCCGGCTTTCGCCGGGGCGACGGAAAGCGAGCAAGTCAGGAAAAAAGAAGGCCCCGCAAGGGGCCTTCAGTGTCACCGAAAGACACTCAGTTCGAGGCAACTTCCACGCTCTTGGCAGCCTGTTCAATCAGCGCCGCAACCACCTTCGGGTTCGACACATAAATCGCGTGACTACCCTTGGTATTCATCACCGTCGCATGCGCACGCTTGGCCATCGCACGCTGCGCTTCCACTGGAATCATGTGATCGCCATCGACCACCAGATAGAAACTCGGCTTGGATTTCCACGCCGGTGTCGAGATCGTGCCGGCGAGCGCCGCCACATTCCACGGCACCTGCGAGTCCGCCATGAACTGCGCTTTCTTCGGCGGCACGTCGGCGGCAAACGAAGCCGCGAACTTCGCGTTATCCAGCAGCAACCAGCCATCCTGCGGCGGAAGGATCGGCGGCACCGGTGCACCCGGCGGCGGATCCTTGATCAAGGTCTGCACCGATTCACCGGCATCCGGCGCAAACGCCGTGATGTACACCAGTGCCTTCACATTGGGCGCATTACCCGCCTCGGTAATCACCGCACCGCCATACGAATGGCCAACCAGCACGACCGGGCCGCTCTGCTTTTCCAGCACGCGCTGGGTAAAGGCCACATCGTCCGCGAGTGAGCTGGTCGGATTCTGCACGATGCTCACCGCATAACCATCGTGCTTGAGGATGTCGTAGACACTCTGCCAGCCCGAGCCATCGACGAATCCACCGTGCACCAACACGACCGAGGGACGCGTACCGGCGGCGTGAGCCCCACCATTCGCCATCATCGCGCAACCGACGATACCCACCGCCAGATACTTACTTAGATTCATATGCCAAGCTCCCACAGCGCGACAAGATGCACGCGGCCAACGGCGCTGTTGCGCTGTCCGCATGTGGCCCATGAAAGGCGCCCCGTTACCCCTTGGCGTGAGCGCAAGCATGCGGGGCAGGGCGCTTGTGCGGCATCGGTCAAATATCCGATGCCGTCGCGCCGCGCACGCCCCATAGACTTTTCAGTTCCATTTCGTGGGGCTATAACCAGTTGAATGAGCACCCTATCCGCAGTGCCACTTCTTGATGCGATCCAGGCGATTGCCTTCGTGGGTGACCTGGCCATGGGTCAACCGACCGATCACTCCTTACGCACGGCATGGCTCGCCAGACGACTCGCCAGCGCGACCAAAGACGATGCGGAGCTATGCACCGAGGCATTTATCGTCGCCATGCTGCGCTGGTCCGGTTGCACCGCCAACGCCCACGAATTCGCACAGACCTTCGGCGACGACATCGCCCAGCGCAAATCGCTGCTGGCCATGCAGTCCTCCGAAAGCGGCTTCAGATACGCCAGCCGGGAAAAGGAGACCGCCTTCTTCTCGCTATCGCAGATTCACTGCGAAATAGCCGGTGACGTGGCTGGGCTGCTCGGCCTAAGCGCCGATGTGCAATTTGCATTGCGGCATCTCTTCGAGAGCTTCGATGGCAGCGGCGCACCCGATGGCCTCGCCGGCGACGCCGTCCCACCCTCCGTCTACCTCGCCACCCTCGCCAGCGACCTGGAAATCTTCACGCGCCTGTACGGCGTTGAGCGCGCCCGCGAATTACTGCGCCAACGCGCCCAACGCCAATATCCGTTGCACATGGTCGAGCAAGCCATCGCCCATGCACGCGCATGGTTCGAAGAACTCGAAGCCATGAAAATGGCCGAATGCATCGACAGCGTCAGCCGCATGGGCTTCGAACACACCGCGCCGCTGGAAATTCTCGCCGACGTCATCGACCTCAAAATGCCCTGGATGACCGGCCACTCCAGACTCGTCGCCACCCACGCCAGAAACGCCGCACGACAACTCGGCTTGGACAAACGCACGCAGGATCGCCTCTATCGCGCCGGCCTTATTCACGGCATCGGCCGCGCCGCCGTACCGAACATGATCTGGGACACCCCATCCACGCTCACCGAATCCGCCTGGGAACGCGTACGCCTGGTGCCCTACTGGACCAGCCGCGCCGGCCGACTGCTGCGTTCCCTCGAAAGCGAAGTCAGCCTCGCCTCACTCGCCTACGAACGGTGTGACGGTTCCGGCTATTACCGCGGCCTCACCGCCGACGAAACCCCACTCGAAGCACGCGTGTTAGCCGCAGCCATCACCAAAACCGCACTCTCGCGACATCGACCCTGGCGAGCCGCCATGAGTGATCACGACGTACGCGAGTTCATGTTTGAAGAAGCAAGAAAAGGACGCCTGGACAACACCGCCGTCCGCGCGCTCTTCCCGTTCGACGTGCGGCGCTGCGCAGTGCAAGCCAACACCGTCGTCACCAACGCCTGCCCCCTCACCGATCGCGAAAGAGACGTCCTACGCTGCATCAGCATGGGCGCAAGCAACAAAGCCGTCGCCCAACAACTAGCCATCAGCCCCAGCACCGTCCGCACCCACGTCGAAAGCGTCTTCCGCAAACTGGGCTGCACAACCCGCGCAGCTGCAACACTCAAAGCCGTGCAACTCGGCCTTCTGGATGCAACGGAATTTTCGTAGAGCTTGAAATCTAGCGTGAGCCCCAAGCTTTTCCTCCTCTCCCCTAGGGGGAGAGGACCGAGGTGAGGGGCCAGCCTCGCGGAGAACCAACAGAGAAACATCAATGCAGTTCTCAATCTCCCCACAAGCCCAGCCCCTCACCCCAGCCCCCAGATCAAGTCCGGCGCAGGCCTTCTCTCCCAGAGGGACTAGCTTTGCGTCACCCGGAAGGGAGAGCGAGCCAAAGCGGCGCAGGTAAATTGTGCGGCGCAAACACGGCAAATTTTCCGTTGCCAGAAATTTCGCATCCTTTCGCACCACCCAGGTCGTACATATGCGATCTTGGATGCGTTGAACGTGCCCATCCGGCAAGATGAAGCCGACACGTCCGACAGGAGTGAAACAGCGCGGATCGCCTGGGCGGCAACCCAAACGATCCGCTGGCCACAACCAACTACCAGAGAGTTAGCCATGGTTATCCCCGATCTTACGGCACGCACGCTCACGCGTGCCCCCGCCACGCCGACATTCAACCTGTTTCACCGCCGCTCACACTGCGCGGCGTCGGGCCCAAGTGGGTAATCGTTCGGTCAGAAGGACAGATTCCGACCAAGCGAGCAGGATTCTTCCTGCAGTCCCTTCGCCCGCGCGCAATGCGCGGGCGACCTAACCTGATGGAACAAGCCCATGAAAAAACCAACCCAAACCCCGACCGACGCCACCACCTACCTGCTATCCGCAGAGCACTACTACGAACTCCGCATGATCCGCGACCATCTCCTCCTGATGGCCCAACTCGCCGGCACCGCTGGCATGAACGGCGACAACGACGTCATCCATTTCGTCCGCCGCAGCCTGATCGGGCAGCTGTTTGGTGAGCTGAGTTTTCAGATTGCTGGTGTGGTGGATGCGGTGGCGCAGAGTGAAGCTTGTGTAGAGCGTGCACAGACGCATTGATGGTGGGGAAGTTTGGTGCCTTCGACGGCATGCTGACCACAAGAGCGCGCTGTCTTTTCAAGTCGCAAGCTAACCAAGCAGCTGGGTCACACTCGCACCCGTTTCATAAGTGATTCGAAGCGATATATTGCCGGACGACGTCCGGCCGCTTCGCGTACCACCTGCAGCAAACCTTCATGCAGCAAGACGCGAGTGAAACGTGCAGCGGTCTGCGGTGGAATGCCGGCACTTCGGGTAAAACGGCTATTACTAAACACCGGATTCGTAAACAAATAATCCAAGGCTGTAACCGCGTATTTAGACGCTAACAAATCAGTGAATCGTGGCTTCATCTCATCATAGAAGTCGCTGATGCTCTGAGCTGCGTCCAGGTTGCGGATGGCTTGCTTCTCAACGGCGACAAAGAAGAACTCGCACCAGCCATCCCAATCGTTCTGGGAAGAAACATGACGGAGGCGATCTAGATACTCGTCTTTGTTATCTTCGAAATAACGACTGATATAGAAATGTGGTGCGGCAATGGCCTTATCCTGCCACAGCATCAGGGTAATCAACATTCGGCCAACGCGACCATTGCCGTCCTCAAATGGATGTAGAGCCTCAAACTCAGCATGTGCTAGCGCGGTGCGTAGCAGCACTGGCATCGCGCCGTCGCCGACGAGTCGGAACAGTGCTTCCATGCCGCCTGAAAGGTGCTCGGGTGCTATGGGCACAAAGCTCACTTTGCGGCTTCCGCGCTCACCGATGTAGTTCTGTTCGTGCTTGTAAGCACCAGGCGACTTTCCAGCACCGCGCCCAAAAGAAAGCAATTGGCGATGAATGCTTTTGAGTAGCGACTCGGATAGGGATTGTCCCTGTTCCAATCGAGATTGCGCGGTGTTCAGCGCACGCCGATATAGCAGAGTTTCTATCGCATCGGAGCGGAACTCTAAAGACGCGCTCGCGTCGTCGTCGTCGTACTCAGCCTCCAATTGGAGGATCTCGTCCAAAGTGCTGATGGTGCCTTCCATACGTGAGGAAACCACCGCTTCCTGGCCACGCAAGGGGGCAAGAAAGAGTTCGCTGTTGTGCAGGCTGCGCAGCATCTGATCGTATCGGGCCAGCGCGGCCGTAGCGTTCAGCAGCCCCGGCATCAGCCGTCCCAAGTCCAGTTGGCCAGGGGGAAACTTACCGAGGTGGTAGTGGACGGCTTGGCTGGTGTCTAGGCTCATTGTTGAGCGTCCGTAAACATCTAAGTTTGTTGTTGTTAACAATATGCCATATCATTAACAACAAGCAAGCTTGTCGTTCATGGAACGAGGTCTAGCCGGCTTGTTATCAAGATTTCTCCATCGATGAAGGACGAACGGGTTTGTCGTTCATCCATAGCCACCTACCCAGTTTGTCGTTGAATTTTTCGGTTTTATTAACGACAAGCTAGGGCTGCCGGGGGTGCTATGAGGCAAACTTCCGAATCCAAATGACACATACGCCGTGGCTGACGTGTCTGTAGCTACCGAATACGGATCGCTCAAAGAGGCGAAAGAGGCGCGAGCTCGCTGCGACCTGTCGACAAGTTGGCGCAAGGCCACGCCAGAACCAGAAGCAGAGATGCAGGATTTCTAATTGTCCCGCCCGGGCCGTAGCAATCAGTGCGACGACGCGCTTTATTTACTTTCCACAACGGCGCTGCTGCCGTAGTTCTCGCGAAGTTGCTCCACATAGAGCTGCTTCCATTGTTCCTGGACGTCCGGGGTAAGTCCTTACCGAGCGAAGATCGGCTGAACCAATGCGTCCACCATCCTGTCAGTCTCGTGAAAAAGCGCCGATCCTGTTCCAGCTGGCGAAGGAGCGCGGTCACGTCACCCAACGCGACGTGGTCGATCTCTTCTCTAAAAAAGTGGTGCGCTAAATAACGCCGCCTTTGATTGGCTTCCTCCAATCGGGACTTTAACTCTGGCGAGATACCAGCGACTTTCTCCAACCGCGTAGACAACTCCCTCAGCGTCTCCGCAAATCTGCTCCTGTAATATGCATCGTATTCTTTGGGCGTCCAGCGCCCATTGGTTTTTTCAACAGATCAATCCACACCAGCGCATTCGCGATGCCATGTTCCAATACTTGAACAAAGTACATCGCGAGGCCGTACCTAGCGCATATACGTTTGAACGCAGGGTCTTCCTGATCCTCATATTCGACGCCCGCCGCTTCTTCCATTGACCCTCCGACTCAACTGATTGCACCGGCATGCAACGTTTAATTGTCGTCATCTAAATGGCCTATCGACGCTCCGCACTAAAAAACGACGGTGATTACGTCAAGTTAATGGCCACAGACAACTCATCGTGAGCGATTAGTCGTCCTTATTAAAAAGCCCCCCAAGCACCGACCCAATCACTCCCCCGGCAATCGCTCCACCGATCCCAGCCGAATCGCCTCCGATAGACGAACCCCGCGCATTCTCCTGCCCAAGATACGGATGCAACGCATGCGCCAGATTCGGCATGGTCAGCGTCTGCAACCACACCTGGCCCGGCCCGGTGAGATGGGCAATAAACAACCCATCCCCGCCGAAGAGTTTGTTCTTCAATCCGGGAAGCAGGGTGATCTCGAAGTTGACGCTGCCTTCGAACATGCCGATGTGCCCGGGATGCACTTGAAGCGTTTCGCCGGGTGCGAGGGTGTAGGTGACGATTTCGCCGCCCAGTTCCACCCAGGCGCGGGCGTTGCCGGCCAGCTTTTGCAGAATGAAGCCTTCGCCGCCAAAAATGCCTGCGCCGAGCGAGCGCTGAAAACCAATGCTTAGATCCACGCCTTCAGTGCCGCACATAAAACCGTGGCGATGGATGAAGTAGGTCTGACCGGGGTTCACTTGGACTTCGACGATCGAGCCCGGCACATTCGCCGCGAAGGCGACCATGCCCGGCGAGCCGGAGGTCTCGTATTCATTCATGAACAGGCCGCCGCCGGAAAGGGCGCGTCCTACGACGCCGAAGAAACCTTTCGCACCGGCTGTTTGCGCCGTCGTCTGCAACACGATGTTGCGGGTCATCCAGGAAAACCGGCCAGGCGCTGAAACAAGTTTGTCACCTTGTTCCAAACCCACTTCCAGGACCGGCAAGGTCGTTCCTACCAAACGCGTCTTCATGGCTTTGTTCCCCACATGTCTAGGTGTCGGCCGGCAAAGGGACCGGAGGGGATTATGCGGCAAAAAAGGGCGGGAGGTGATTGTGTCGAATGACCTATCTCCGGCTGCTTATCGCGCGAATATAAAACGAAGATGGACTTGCTTTTTGATGTGATAGCGCACGAGGTGATTGCATACGCGGCAAGCAATTTATTTTGCGCGCGTGCCGCATTTTGATGACTTCGAAGAACAGGCCGAAGCTCGTTGCGTGTAGTCAACTATCCCGGAAATTTTTCACATTGGACGCTTATCGCAACGACGCCGTCCGTAGCCACCTCGCGTACTCACATAGAAATCCCCTATCAACTCTATCGAGACAAACGATTAGACGGTTGCTGCACCAGCTGCGACATATATGCGCGCTCTCAGCCGCAACATCCAATAAGGGGACACCCGAGTGATAAAAAGAAAGCTGTCGACGTATACGTCAATCGCATTGCTATCCACCAGTCTCGCTACGGTCGCGTACGCGCAGAATGCACATCTCACCAACGACAACGGGACGCCTGTCGGCGATAACCAGAACTCGCAAACCGCCGGCCCGGAAGGCCCCGTCCTGTTGCAGGATTCGCATCTGATCGAAAAGCTGCAACGCTTTGATCGCGAACGCATTCCTGAGCGCGTCGTCCACGCACGTGGTACCGGTGCTTTTGGCGTGTTCCAGCCTACCGCCAACATTTCCGATCTTACCAAGGCGGTGGTCTTTACCCCGGGCACGCAAACGCCTGTTTTTGTGCGCTTTTCTACGGTGATGGGTTATCGCGGCTCGCCCGAGGAAGCGCGTGACCCGCGTGGTTTTGCAGTGAAGTTTTATACGCAGCAAGGTAACTGGGATATTGTCGGCATCAACTGGCCGATCTTCTTTATTCGCGACGCGATCAAGTTCCCCGACTTTGTGCACGCGAACAAACCGAGCGCAGTGACTGGCGTGCAGGATCCCAATCTGGCGTTTGACTTCTTCGCGCATTCGCCCGAAGCCACCAACATGCTGACCGAGCTGTATACGGATGAAGGCATGCCTGATTCCTATCGGCATATGGATGGCTATGGGGTGCACGCGTTCAAGTTTGTCAACGCAAACGGCCAGGTTCACTACGTCAAGTTCCATTGGAAGAGTGAGCAGGGCATTCACGGTATTCGACCGCAGGATATCGCTGCCGCCATCGGCAAGGACTGGAACCTCAACACCAACGATCTCTACGCCGCGATTCGCAAGGGCGACTATCCGAAGTGGGATCTGTATATCCAGGTGTTGGAGCCGCAGGACCTGGATAAATTCAATTTCGACGCGCTCGATGACACCAAGGTCTGGACCGGTGTGCCGGAACGCGAGATTGGTACGTTGACGCTCAATCGCGTTCCCGACAATTACTTCGAGACGACCGAAGAGGTGGCATTTGCGCCATCACGCCTGGTCCCTGGTATTGAGCCGTCGGAAGACCGGATGCTGCAAGGCCGTCTGTTTGCCTACGCCGACACCCAGATGTATCGCCTCGGCGCCAACTACCAAAGCCTGCCCATCAATCGCCCCTTGGTGTCGGTGACCAATGACAATCAGGACGGCAAGATGAATGGCGGCGACCGGAAAGGTGAGACCAACTACGAGCCCTCCGGTATTGATGAAGTGGCGGAAGATCCCGGCGCCAAGGCGGTGCGAACCACGCTGGTGGGAACCACGCAGCAGCAGGCTATCGCCAAGACGCGTGACTTTATGCAGGCCGGTGAGTACTACCGCTCACTTTCCGCGCAGGACAAGGCGGACCTGATACTGGCGCTGAGTACCGACCTCAACCGGGTCACGGACGAGAGCAACAAGTACACCATGGTGTCGTACTTCTATAAGGCCGATGCGGATTACGGGACGCGCCTCGCGGAGGCTACCCATACCGACGTGGGCCGCGTGAAGGCCATGGCTGCAAAGCTGGTGGATTGATCATGGTTTGCTGCCCCGGGATGTTCTCTCGGGGCGGCTCTTTTTTCGGCGCCTATTCATGCCTCAATACTCGCTATCCAGACCCGGCCTGATCTTTTCGGGTTTTGCCGCTCTCGTCGCGTTCGCCCTTGCCGCCTACGCATGCCTCCCTTCACTGCGTCTGGCCTTTCATCAGCGTGAAGTAAGCGGCATTTCACAGGCGCATTGGGTCAACGCGCATCAGTACGACCAGGATTGGTTTGATGCCGCGCGGGCAGGGCGAGTGGACATCCTTCGCGCCTTGTACGAAGCGCATTACCCGATCAATAGCCGCACCAGCCAGGGTTACACGGCGGTGATCCTCGCCGCCTACGACGAACAGCCGGCGGCGCTCGACTACCTGCTCAGTATCGGCGCCAACCCGTGCCTGGGTGATCGCAATGGCAATACCGCGCTGATGGGCGCGCTCTATAAAGGCAATACCGGCATCGCCAGGCGTTTGCTGGAGACGCATTGCCCGATTGATAGCGTGAACAATGCAGGCGAAACCGCGTTGTCGTTTGCGGCCCTGTTCGGTCGTTTGGAGTTTCTGTCGACGATCGCCGGGCAAGGTGCTGACCTTAATCACGCTGACTATAAGGGTGATACACCTATGGACATTGTGCTGAAGCAGGGTGATGGGAATGCGGCCATGGCGCTGCGCAAGCTTGGTGCCAGGGGCTGATCAGTCCCAAGTTGAGGACATTATTGAAAAGAGGGAGGCAAAATGTGCCTCAGCGTTTTCCGCTCGTCGTCCCGGCGGAGGCCGGGGCCCAGCGTCTTTGCGACATCCAGGCCACTAGGCCCCGGCCTTCGCCGGGGCGACGATGAGGCGGTTTGACAAGTCACGCAATGCCAGCGCGGCTTTCAATTTTTTATTGGAGTCGTCAAGAAAAAAACGGGATGCACTTAGAGGCAAAGTACTTTTTCAAACCAGAACCCGATTCTGCTCCCTCGCGTTCTATGCCCGCTTCACAAACGGCACCCTGTGCCCGTAAGTCAAATAACGCCACACCCATTCCAGCGGCCCCATCTCAAAGCGCGCCAGCCACAACGGCGACCAGATCAACTGAAGCACCCAAACACAAATCACGATGCCCCAAAGCGCCGGCCGATCCACTTCGCCCATCAGCGCACCACGGCCCCCGTAAAAAATGGACGTCATGAGCATCGACTGAGTCAGGTAGTTGGTAAATGCGATTCGCCCGGTGGCTGCAAACGGTGCAAGCAGGCGAGACGCATCACCTCGCAAGAGCAGAATGAGGCTGGCCGCATAGGCAAGTGAAACGAACGGCGTCACCAGCAGGCCAATGACGTGCCCCCAAACAGTGGGCGATTCCGCCACATCCGCCTGCCACGTGATCCAGGCGACCATGGCTAGCGCTACGGTTCCGATCACCATCACCGCCCGATACCTGCGGCGGGATGATCGTGCTGCAAAGAATCCAGACTTGAACAACGAAAGGCCAATCATCATCAGCCCCAGCGTGTCCGGGATACCCCTCCAACCCTTGCTCAACTGATGCAGATATTCACGGGCATTCTCCTGATACGCTCCGCGCCACGAGCGCTTGGCTTCGGCGAAATCAGCCGCTATCGCGATCTTCTTCTGCGCCGCCGCTGTGGCATCCGGAGCATGTTGCGGCACGGCGCGGCTGCTTGCATCGGGAGCCAGGCTTGGGATGGCGCCCGGCGGCATGTCTCGGGCGGTCGTTACGGCAAACAGAATGACCCCGATCAACAACAAGGTTTTGGGTGGCAGCGATCGGCAAAACAGCATGATGACGCCAGTCGCGGCATACAGGGACAGGATATCTTCCCACCAGATGCCGAAGCCATGCAGCATGGCAAACAGGAAGAGCGCGCCCAAACGACGCCAAAGTATGCGGCTGCGTCCCGGGTCCGACGTTCCCCTCCGACCAGATACAAGGAAATGCCGAACAGCATCGAAAACAGCGTCCTCGGCTGGTACGCAATCACTCTTGAACGGCATTGCTGATTTGATGCACAGCCATCCTGTCTGGTTTACACACGCCCTCAGCCGCAGGGCGTGCTGATATGTCTCGTTGCGGTGACTGGGCGCTACACCCCTACCGGGTTCGACGAATAGATAATCGTGGCAATACGCCAGCCGTTCTCGCCCTTCACCAGTTGCCAGGTTTCACTGCCCTTGTTGGTGGGTTTGCCGTCGACCATGAAGACGTAATCAAAATAGAGCGTCGCGATCGTGCCATCGCTTTGGATGGTGAGATGGTCGTGCTGCGGGTCCAGGTGTGACTTCGATTGCGAAACGTATTTGACGAAGTCCTGATAGCTGCTGACACGGATCTTGGTCGTGCCGGGTTTGACAACGCGCATATGTGCAAACGCCGGGTCCGAAAGGACATTCAACCAAGCGCCGCCCTGGGGAACGAACAGGCTCGCCAGCCGAGCGCCATCGTGCGTCTCGACGGCTTTGTGGTACGCATTCATGACATGCTGCACATCCACGGTGTCCTGGCTGAGCTGATCGGGTGCTGGCGCAGACGACTGTGCAATCGCGCCCAGGGGCAAGGTCATCAAGGCGACGGATAAGTACATCAACGCTTGTTTCATCGAGGTAACTCTCATGGGAAGGAGCCATCATTAGATCGCGCTTCCTGCAGGGTTTGGACGCTGGAACAGGGCCTATGCGTTCAACCGTGTGCTTTGTTCGACGAGTCGGTGTTAGATGAATACCGATCGATGGATAGAGCCGTGCTACCGTTATCGCCGCCGCGTCACACAAAAAGTGCGCATCGTGGCGATGGAGAAAAAGCGTGACGGCGTTTGACGTTTCCACCTGCTTTGTTGCTCGTCGTCCTGGCGAAAGGGAGCCGCCTCCAGGCGGCTCGCGGGGCCTCAGACCTGGCCGATGCCACCGTCGGCCATCAAATCCGAACCCGTCACGTAGGAACTTTGATCGGACGCCAGGAACAGCGCGGCGTTGGCAATCTCCTCAGCCCGGGCGAGTCGACCGATCGGCACCATGCCTTGATACATGCTGACCAGATCTTCGCGTGGCGCCGATTGAGCGTCGAGAATCGGAGTGTCGGTAACGCCCGGGCTCAGCATGTTCACGCGAATACCGCGATCCTTGAACTCCGCCGCCCAGGTGCGCGCATAGGAACGCAACGCCGCCTTGGTCGCCGCGTAGGCGGTGTGGCCGGGAATGCCCATGATGTGCATGGCCGAGGAAACCAGGATGATCGATCCACTACCCGTCATCAGCGGCAGCAGCTTCTGCACCAGGAAGACCGGGCCGCGCGCCATGAGGTTGAATGCTTTATCAAAATGCTCAGGCGTGAGGGTGTCGATCGAAGCCTGCTCGGTATAGCCTGCATTCGACACGATGATGTCGACGACACCCTTTTCGGCCTTTACCGCCGCCGCGACACGGTCGAGATCATCGAGGTTCGCGGCGTCGGCCTGGATCGCGGTGACGTTGCGTCCGATCAGTTTGGCGGCCTCGTCGAGCTGGGCTTGCCGACGGCCGAAGATAAATACGTGAGCGCCTTCGGCGACAAATCGCTGGGCGGTCGCCAAACCGATACCGGTCGTTCCGCCGCTGATGACGGCAATCTTGCCTGCGAGAGTGGACATGGGAAACTTCAATCTGTTCGTGGGGGGAACCATGAAGATAATGTCCGTTACCCATGATGATAATTGGCAGATCGTTCATAAGGCTTATGCTGCAAGAGAATGGGTCGAATGACCTATCAAGCTCACGCCATCGCGCGTGATGAATTCTGCGGAAGACGACCATGGATCGATTTCACGAACTGAATGCTTTCATCGCCGTGGTTGAAGCGGGTGGTTTTTCCCCGGCGGCGCGTCGAACCGGCGAATCACAATCGGCCATCAGCAAGGCCATTGGTGCACTGGAGAAACGCCTCGGCGCAGTGCTGTTCAATCGCAGCACACGCAGCGTGACCCTCACGGACCAGGGGCAGCGATACTACGAGCGGATAAAACCGCTGCTCGACGACATGAATGAAGCCGACAGCGAACTGGCGACCAGCACAGTCAATGTTCCGGGCTTGATCAGAATCGCCGCTGCCTCCACCTTCGGCCGCCTGCATGTGCTGCCGCTCATACCCGAGCTGTTATCGCTCAATCCCGGCCTTCAGGTCGATCTGGTTCTATCGGACGCCATGCGGGACATGGTGGAAGATCGCATTGATCTGGCGATCCGCCTGGGCCCGGTCAATGATCCCGACGCGATCGTCAGGCGCGTGGCCAGCACGCCGCTCGTATGCGTCGGATCGCGTCGCTACTTTGAGCAACACGGCATACCCAAGACCCCGGCCGAGTTGGTTGATCACAATTGCCTTTTATATGGTGGCCTGATGGAGTCGGTGAATTGGCCGTTTGTCGGGCCGGAAGGTCGATTCAGCGTGACGGTGCGCGGCAATCTTTCGTCCAACAGCGTCGAAACGATCCGGGCCGGCGTGCTGGCCGGCGTTGGCATTGGCCTGTTTGCCAAGGTCTCGCTTGCCGATGAACTGCGGCATCCGGACGTGATCACCGTTCTCGATGAATTTATCGGCGATGCCCGAGACATCAGCCTCATCTGGCCGAAACGCCGGTATGTGCCGGCGCGAGTGCGCCGCGTGACGGATTATTTTGTAGCGGCCCTGCCCAAGCGTATCGATATGTCCGGCTAGCAACACCGTTGGTCCGCTTCGCAACATTTCACTTAGTGAACCGGAACCCCGCATCTAGAGTCGGCGGCGGATCGATCAGATCCCTGACGGGGCTAAAGCCGGTGACGGTGAACAGAACGAACCCGATGGCACGGCGCCGTATGGCCGCGATGCTATGTCTTGGCATGGCGAGCGCAGCGATGGCCGACGTACCGACGGCCATCCCACTGACGGCATCGCGCTGGCAAGTGACCGGCGATGTGAGCTTCGTGCAGAAGGAGGCTTTCCCGCAGGGCATGATGGTGATGAAGGCAGGTAAGGGGAATGACGACGCCTACGCACGGCTCAAGGACGTGGCGTTCGAGAATGGCAGCATCGAGTTCGACGTCAAGCCGCTCAACGACGAGTGGCCCACTGTGCGCTTTCGCGAGCACGATAGCGGCAATGCCGAAGAGTTCTACATCCGTCCGGGGCCGGACTGCGCGGTGGCGATCGACTGCCTGCAATATGCGCCGAAAATCCGTGGTCGCATGCTGTGGGATAGCAACTACCAATACCAGTGCGCGGCGCCGTTCCGCGATAACGAGTGGAATCACGTCAAGCTGGTGATCTCGGGCCAGCGCATGAATGTGTATATCAACCATGCGATGCAACCCACGCTCGCGGTCGATCAACTGGAAGGCGCGGGCGGCGCCGGCAGCATCGAACTGCAAGGGCCGGCGGTCTTCGCCAACGTGGTGATCGCACCGGGGGAAACCGATGGCTTGTCGCCCAGGCCGCTGCCCGATCCCACCGCTGGCGATCGTGGCTACGTACGACGTTGGCAAATGGTCGGGCCGCTGCCGTTGGCTAGGCATCCTGAGCCGGGCATCGACGATTTGCCGGACACGCATGCCGCCTGGTCGCCGATCCAGGCCGAGCGCCTGGGATTGGTGAACCTCGCGCGCCGCGTTGATCCGATCAGCGACCGCACCACGCCGAACTACGCTTGGTTGAAGGCCAACGTGCAGTCCCCGCGCGATCAGGTAAAACAGGTTTCGCTGGCTTACCTGCGCATGGTGACGGTCTTCGTAAACGGGCAACGCGTCTTCAGCGGGGACAACCTCTACAACACGCCGAGCGAGCGCAAGCCCCCGGATGGGCGTTTGGGTCTGGAAAACGGCCATTTCGAGCTGCCGCTGAAAAAGGGTGACAACCAGATCGTCGTGGCGCTGCGCAGCAATACACCGGAGATGGGCGACCATTATGGTTACGGCTTCCGTTTCCATATCGATGATGCCAGCGGGTTAAGCGGCGGTGACTGAGCCCCCGTAACTTTCGGCCGATAAGCGGCTGAGTGCGGCGTCGTAACATCGACAGCCATGGATGGCCGCCGCCAACCTATCCTCTACCGGTATCCGCCCCGTTGTTCCCGACCGTGACCCGCATCGACGCCGACCCCTACGAACCTCGCCCACCCGGTTGGCGCATGGCGCTCGTGTTGGCCGGTTTCTGGACCGCGGTGGCGTTGGTCTTCGTGCTGCCACACCTGTCAGGCAGCGCAACGTGGCGAAGTCTGTTACCGGCGGCGCTGGCGCAATGGTGGGCGTGGGGTCTGCTGACGCCGATCATTCTGGCGGTGAATGCGCGACTGCCGTTTTCCAGCCGGCAGTGGTTGTGGCGCATCGCCGCGCAACTGTTGCTCGGCGCGGTCTGCACCTTGTTGTATGCGCTGCTGGAGGCTTGCCTGGCCGCATTGCTGCGTGCCGATGCATGGTCGCGCATCGTGGATCCGGCGATGTGGCTGGATGCCATGCATGGCATGTTCTGGAGCCTGCTGGTGTACGGCCTGATCGTCGGCGTGGGTGAGGCGCAGCGTTACCAGCGGCATTACGCCCAGGCCGAGCTGCACATGGCGCGGATCGAGCGCAGTTTTACCGATGCCCGTCTGCATAACCTGCGCGCCCAGCTCGATCCGCATTTTCTGTTCAACGCGCTCAACACCATTTCCTCCCAGGCCGAGCGCGAGCCGAAGCTGGCGCGCAAGATGATCGAGCACCTCGGTGACCTGCTGCGCATGTCACTGTCCTCACAGCAACGGCAAACGACTGCTTTGGCAGAAGAACTCAGCTTCCTGGAGCATTACCTGGCGATCCAGAAAATCCGCTTTGGTGACGATCTGCGCGTACACATCAGTGTTGAGCCGGGATTGGAACGCGCGCTGGTGCCAAGCCTGATGATCCAGCCGCTGGTGGAGAACGCTATTCGCCACGGATTGTCACCGCGTGCTGGCCTGGGGCAGGTGTGGCTGGATGTCGTGCGCGTCGGTGAGGCGATGCGCATCAGCGTGCGTGACGATGGCGTCGGCCTGCCCGCGAACGGCGGGGAGAAGCGCGGTGGCCTGGGCCTGGCCACTACCCGTGAGCGCCTCGCCGGCCTGTATGCGCAACAGGCGCACATGACCGTGCGTGCGCTCGCGCAGGGCGGCGCCGAAGTCGAGATCCTGTTGCCGTTGCATTGGAGCGAGGCCGCGCATGCTTGAGCGATCCGACGAACGGATCCGTGTGTTGGTGGTCGATGACGAAGCGCCTGCCCGTCAGCGGCTGATCGACCTGTTGCGCGAGGATGCGCAGATCGCTTCAATCGGCGAAGCCAGTAACGGTGTGGCGGCGGTAACAGCGATCGAAAGCGATCCGCCGGACCTGGTATTCCTCGACGTGCAAATGCCTGAACTGGATGGGCTCGGTGTGGTGGAGGCCATTGGTGCGGCCCAGATGCCATTGACCGTGTTCGTCACCGCCTACGACCAGCACGCGCTACGCGCATTCGAATCCAACGCGATGGATTACCTGCTGAAACCGTTCAGCGACGAACGGCTGCACGCCACGCTGGAACGTGCCAAGACGCGCCTGCGCGAGCGACGCGGCAGCCACATTGCGGACAACATGATGCGCATGATGTCCGCAATGCCACGTGCGCAAACCCATGTGGAGCGGCTACCGCTGCGATCGCCGGGCAACATCAAACTGGTCAACGTGGCCGAGATCGACTGGATCGAAGGCGCCGGCGTTTACGTCAACCTGCATGTGGCCGGCAAGGCATGGCTTTATCGCAGTTCGCTCAATCGCCTGGAAGAACAGCTCGACCCGCAGCGCTTCGTGCGCATCCACCGTTCGGCCATCGTCAATATCGACAGTGTGATCCGGCTGGAAGCTTTGTCTCACGGGGAATTCACCGTGATCCTCAAAGGTGGTGGAAAAGCACGCGCAAGTCGCAGTTATCGCAGCACACTGGAGAAGCTGTTGGGGCAAGCGCTTTGAATGGTAGCTGGTGATCAGTGCACGTCATGCGCGCACAGATGAAGCATCCCCACATTTTCCGAGCCGTCATTCCCGCGAAGGCGGGAATCCATTGTGCTCTTGCTCTTAGAGCAACATGGATTCCCGCCTTCGCGGGAATGACGGCCACGCAAGATTGATCTTTTTTGCAATACATATCCCTTTGTTTGAGCGCCAAAAAGCTGGGATACCTCAGCCACAGAGCACTTTCCCTCAGCAAAAGCCCACTCTGCCCCTCACCCCCATTGAACCAAACCACCCCGCCGCGGTATGAACAGCCAGACACCATGCGTGAGGAACGGCCATGCGCAAGCAGCGGGCGGGTCCGGCCGGGGGCGGCGTCTCCGAAGACGAGGAGACCGCCTTGCTGGAGCGCGTGGCGGCCGAGGAAAAGGACGCCTTTGACACGCTGTATCGCCTGTATCGACCGCGCCTGCAGCGGTTTTTGCGCGGGTTGACCAAGCAGCCGGGGTCGGTGGGGGAGATCCTCGACGACACCATGATGGTGGTGTGGCGCAAGGCTTACACCTTCAACCACCTCTCGAAAGTATCCACCTGGATTTTCGCCATCGCGTACCGGCAATCGCTGAAGGCACTCCGGCGCCTGGGTGAGCCGGAAGAGCCCGAGTCCGGCGAGCGCGCCGATCTGCTGGCGCCTGGCCCGGATGATGTCCTGCAACATCAGGAACTGCGCAAGCATCTGGACGACGCGCTCGGCACGCTCTCGCCCGAACAGCGCGCGGTGATCGAGCTGACCTATTACTTCGGCTACGCCTGCAGCGAAATCGCGCAGATCATGGCGTGTCCGGTCGACACGGTGAAAACGCGCATGTTCTATGCGCGACGCAAACTCAAGGCATCGCTGGCATCGTGCCGGGAGGCCATATGAATGGTCGAATCATCAAGTTCGAAGGCTCGGTGCATGCGGAAGCTGATCGGCTGCTGCCGTGGTACGTCAACGGCACGCTCGACGAAGGCGAGCGCGTGCAGGTGGAACAGCACCTGGCCGAATGCGCGGCCTGCCGGCGCGAGGTGGAGTGGTTGCGCACCTTGCAGGAGGGCTTCGTCGAACAGACGCAGCAGGATGAGCTCTCGCCGGCAGCACATCCGCCGCGCCACGCAGCCATGCGGCGCAGCGCATCACCCGTCCGCAGACGCCGCGAACGCTGGCTGATCGGGCTGGCCGCGATACAGGCCGTCGTTATCCTGGCGCTGAGCGTCTTCACGTTCCGCGCGCAGCTTGCCCCGTATCGCACATTGAGCGCACCGGGCGATAACGATGCGCTGCTGGTCGTGACGTTCGATCCGCGTACACCCGAATCACAACTGCGTCAGTTGGTGCGCGCCTACGACGCGCACTTCGTAGGTGGGCCCACCGAAGGCGGCGTCTACATCCTGCGCGTACCCAATGGACGCGCGGCTGCCATGCGCAAGGCTCTGCACGGATCACGGCAAGTGATGCTGGTCGAAGACCTCGGTTCGGGCGGCAATCCATGAAGTATCTGCGTGCCATCGCCGCCGCACTGTGCGTGGTCGGATGCTTGGCCGCCCACGCGCAAACGCAGGCACCACCGCAAGTGCTGGTGATGCTGCGCGTCGCCGCACCGCATCTGCGCGCGGCAGATGGCTATGACGCCGGCTACACTGCTGCCCCGGACGAAACCGCGCGCCTGCGCATCGCGCGCCAACTCGCCCATCAATACGGCCTGCAGCTTGTCGACAATTGGCCAATGCCCGCGCTCGGCGTGGATTGCTTTGTCATGCGCATCGCCTCCGGCCAGTCCACCGGCGACATCACCCGTGCACTGTCGAACGATGCGCGGGTGGAATCGGCCGAGCCCAGGCAGGCGTTCCACACCTTGGGCGGTGATCCACTTTACGCACTGCAACCGACCGCCACCCGCTGGCATCTCGCCGAGCTGCATGCGCTGACCACCGGGCGCAACATCACCGTGGCGGAGATCGACAGTGGCGTCGACACCGCCAATCCCGATCTGACCGGCCAGGTTGTCGAACGACAGAACTTCGTCGACGATGGTGGCTACCGCCCCGAACTGCACGGCACCGAAGTCGCCGGCATCATCGTCGCGCGCGAAGGCAACGGTGTAGGGATTGCCGGTGTCGCACCGCAAGCACGCCTGCTCGCATTGCGTGCCTGCTGGCAGCTGGCGGATGGCGACGCCGCGTCTGCGTGTGACAGCTTTACGCTGGCTAAGGCCCTGCAATACGCACTCGAAAAGCGCGTACAGATCATCAACCTCAGCCTTAGCGGACCATCCGATCATTTGTTGCAGCGTCTGCTCGACGTGGCGCTGAGCCGCCACGTCACCGTCGTCGGCGCGGTGGATGCCAGCGTGGCTGACGGCGGTTTTCCGGCTTCGTACCCCGGCACGCTGGCGGTTGCCGGTGAGCATGCCCAGGCCCACGGCACCGATGCATGGATCGCACCCGACGAGGACATCCCCACCACCTTGCCCGGCGCGCGCTGGAACATGGTCAACGGCACCTCGTTTGCGGCGGCGGAAGTCAGCGGGCTGGTCGCCCTGCTCAGGGCACTGTCACCTGACATGACACCTACCACGCTGCACGACGCCTTGGCCGCGCGGACTGCGCTAGGCTTGGCCTCGATGCGGCCGATGGCGATCGACGCATGCGCGGCCGTGGCGCAGGTGAGCCGGCGTTGCACCTGTGACTGCGTGACAGCGCATGCCTCCCTGGGAGTGCCGCGCCGATGAGTACGCCTCGTGTTCCGGATCGTGGTGGTCGCTCTGGTCGTGTTGTTCGCCGCGCAGGCCCACGCGCAAATGACGGGCAGTGCCACGCTCGCTTCCGATTACCGTTTTCGCGGCACCTCCCTCAGCAACGATCAACCATCTGCACAATTGGCCTTGGATTACGACTGGCCGAGCAGCGGCTGGTACGCCGGAGGCATGATGGCTAGCGTCCGACTCGATCCTGAAAACGCGGCGCAGCTGCTCGTCTACGGTGGTTATGTGCACCGCTTCAGTACGGATTTCAGCGTGGAAGGTGGCGTGCGCTACACGCGCTTCACCGGTAGCGAGTCCTACGCGTACGCGGAAACCTATGCCGGCTTTGCGTATCGGCAGTTGGTCGGCCGCGTGTATTACGCGCCCAATTACTTCAGCAACGGTTATCCCGTGTGGTACGCCGAACTCAACGACAGCCACACCTTGAGCGGTCACTGGTATGCATTCGCGCACGCCGGTTATCTGCGGCGCAGCGGTGACGTGAGCGATTATCACGTCAGTCGTTTTCGTTCCGATTTTCAGGTCGGCATCGGTCTTTCCCTGCAACCGTGCAACGTCCGGCTGAGCTGGAATACCTCGCACGGTGCACCCGATGCCGTGGTTGGCTATCCATCCGCTGCGGGCGCGACGCGCAACGCCTGGGTCTTGAGCATCTCGTATGCATGGTGATGTCTTTGACGCTTACGTCGCTTTGATCTGAATCCGCTGCACACGTTTCACACACTTCCCACGTGCTTGGTGGGGAGCGGGAGCTTTTGCGCCTTCAACTTGCATCGTCACGTCCCTGAAGGAGGGATTTGCTATGACACCCACGCCGCTCACAAAGAAGCTTGTCCACGTCACCGCCCTCGCACTCGCCATCGCCGGCATTGTGAGCGGCGCCTTGTACGCCCGCGCCGCCGTCGCCCAGGACAGCGGACCGATGCTGATTTCCGACCAGTTCAACAACCGCGTGATCGAGGTGGATCCCGCCACGCATAAAGTGCTGTGGCAATTCGGCAATGGTTCGGACATACCCGGTCCGCACAGCGTGGTGGGGGTCAATGATGCGGAACGCTTCGGATCGCTGACGCTGATTTCCGGCACCGGCACGCCACCCGGTCTGCCTGGCTGCTCGAACACAGTGAACGGTTGCCCTGATAACCGTGTATTTATCGTCGATCCGGCCGGCGGCATCATCTGGCAATACGGCCAGGCCGGCGTCACCGGTGCAGGCCCGGATCAATTGAATACACCGGTGCAATCGCTGTTCCTGGTCAGCTTTCCCGGTCATTTCGGGCCCAACGTGCTGATTACCGACCAAGGCAACCAGCGCATCATCCTGGTCAATCTCAATCACCAGATCCTGTGGCAATACGGCACCACCGGCGTCAGCGGCGACGGACCGAATCAGCTCAACAGCCCCAACAGCGCGGAAGTGCTGAGCAATGGACACATTCTGATCGCCGACGAAAACAATAATCGCGCGATCGAAATCAAATCCAACGGGCAACTCGTCATGCAATTCACCGCCGGCGGCACGCTCAGCGGCGTGGCCTTTGCCAGCCGCCTGTCCAACGGCGACACCTTGATCACCGACTCCAACAACAACCGCATTGTGGAAGTAAACGGCAGCGATCAAATCGTCTGGCAATACTTCACCAACACGCAGGCGGGCAGCAATCCCGACCCGTTGCCGACACGCGCGGTACGTTTACAAAACGGCGATACCTTGATCAGCGACCAATTCAATAATCGCGT
Organism: Dyella flava; assembly: GCF_016904955.1. Taxonomy (GTDB): domain Bacteria; phylum Pseudomonadota; class Gammaproteobacteria; order Xanthomonadales; family Rhodanobacteraceae; genus Dyella_B; species Dyella_B flava. Next base: position 90,623 of record NZ_JADIKE010000030.1, read on the forward strand.
CATCGAAATCACCAAGGCGGGCAAGATCGTCTTCCAGCAGGGCGAACTCAACGTCCCCGGCGACGGCTTCAATCAACTCGATGGACCGTATGACGCCAAAGAGATCGGCGACTTCACCGGTCTGACACCGCCGTTCTGATGTGCGCTGATTCGTAGGGCGGGTCAGGGACGGCGCCGGTTTCCGACGTCGTCCCCAGTAGCTGGCGCGATCGTGCGTACAGCAAGTGTCATCAAAATCCTACATGACACTTGCAGCCGCACTCGATAAAGTGATCGGGCCATCAACGCAGTTCGCGGAACAGCAAACGCCAATGGCCCAGGCAGCAATGCTTGGAGAGACGCGGATCGTGAGAGTTAACGGCTCCCACGACCCGCTAAACCACAAACAACTTGAAAGGAGTTGCCCATGGTCTCCCAAGATCATACGTCACCGCCGTGCCCTCCGGATCGCAACGATCCATCACGGGTACCCACCTTAAACCTCGATGGCACGCTCCCACCGCGGAGTTTGGGTCGGGAAATGCGGCAAATCCCCACATCCAGGCAGGCTGACATTGCGCTAGCGGTGCTGGTGATGGAACGGCCGGACAATGCCTTCACCTCCCATCGCACTGGCGACCGCAACGGCCTGCGCGCCGCCCCTCACTTCCTGCATCACCTCGTCGACACGCACACCCCAGCGTAGGGTGGATCAACGCGTGTACGTATGAGGGCGGCCATGCTGGCTAGCTGGGTTAGGACAGTGCGCCATTTTCGGCACGTTGGTTGGCGACAACGTGCCCTTTTTCGCGGTTTGGCGGGGATTTTCTGGGTTACGCGTTGCTAACCCAGCCTACGATGCTGTGGCAGCTCCTATTGCGCGATCGCGTTCGTATTTCGCGATGGCGATCTTTCTTGGCACGGCATAAATGGCACTGATGAGCAGCAACAGTTGAAAGGACTCAAATAAGAGGAACTGTTTATCGTCATTAAGCTCGGCATCTTCCAGTTGCGCGATCGCTTTGGATATGGCGCTTTGCCTGGTGATCCCCGGGTCACGCATGACCCGAAACTGCAAACCACGTAGTGCGTCGTCGATGGCCCTGCGGGCACTCCTTTCATCGCCTAGCACCAGACCCGCGGCGGCATCCGACAAATCTTTTTGCATTTTTTGGCACAAGTATTTTCTAAATAGGAAACTTCCGGTCGGATTGCAGTATGTATCGGTCATTTGGGAGTTCATCGACGCTCGTGCCGAAGCGATATGTTGCAGGCGCGCATCAAGGTTGCGCGCGTCCATGTCGTAACCGATATGAAAATACAGGCCGATGAACGATAGAACCGCAAAGGCTGATGCGATTTCTATCTCAAACTTTTTCTTCGCGATAAGTTTTTTGATGTCATCGCCATTCGCACTACGCAATGACGAATATTGGCGGAAATACGCGAGAACGCCTGCCGCGATGGCAAGAAGCGCGAGGACCAATTCGAACAAGCGTGCGTAGCCAACACTATCGACATACCATTCCGCCGCCACGCCTATTGAAATCCCGGCCAGGCCGGCTGCGTGTAGCAGCAAGGTTTTCGCCTTGATCATGTGCTGTCTCCCTGTCTATGTGACCGTCATTTCGGCATCAGGGAGAACAACTTAAGGCCGTACCGTACGTAGGTTGGGTTAGCGCAGCGTAACCCAACGGTGTTTCGCTGCTTCGATGAAGATCCGTTGGGTTACGCTGCGCTAACCCAACCTACGCCGCTGGCGTGGGCGCCGAGCTTCTTGCCATCACCCATCGTTTCGGCCTAACCTATAACACGTTATATAAATACACATGTATTTGTCGCCATGACCGAAGACGTCGTCAAGCAACTGGGTTATTTGACCCTTGGTACGCGATTCAAGCGCATCGGCGAGCGCCTGCAGGCGCAGACGCAAGCGGTGCTGGAAGCCACCGGCATCGATCTTCCTTCCTCCCACTTCCCACTGATCGGCGCCCTGGACCGGCTTGGTCCGCTGAGTGTGGGGGATCTCACGCAAGCCGTTGGCGTAAGCCAGCCGGGCGTCACGCGTATGGTGGGCAAGCTGGAAGCTTTGGGTCTGGTGCGAGCGCAACAGCCTTCGGAAGACTTGCGGGTGAAAACCATCGCGCTGACTCCAGCGGGCCGTCGGCTGGTTGAAAACGCCAAGAACATCGCGTGGCCGCAGGTGGAAGCGGCGGTCGCGCATGCCTGCAAAGAACTTTCAGGACCTTTGCTCGCCCAACTGGAAGCACTCGAAAACGCCTTGGAAGCCGCCCCGTTGCTATCACGCGTGGGCAGCACTGCTGGAGAACGTAAACGTGTCCGTACTTGATCGGCCGATCTGGCACAGCCTCACGACTAGCCAGGCGCCATTGTCAGAAGGTGGGGCGCTGGCCAAGCGCTATCGGCGCCATATCAACGTATTTGCCGCGACGGGAGATGACCGGCCCGAATCCCTGGCCGCGTTGGCAGCGCTGGTATCGCCGGGCGAAAGCGTCTACGTGTTGCAGATACCGGAAATCGTTGTTCCGCCCGGTTTGCGCCTGGTGAAAGCCGCCAAAGGCGTGCAGATGGTCGCGACGCGCCCTATCCATCACAAACCAGGCAACGAAGAAATCCTCGCGCTGACCGATGCCGATGCCGCCGACATGCTGGCCTTGGCCACGCTCACCGAGCCGGGCCCGTTTTTGACCCGCACGCATGAAATGGGCGCTTTCATCGGCATCCGCATCCATGGTCAATTGGTCGCGATGGCCGGGGAACGCATGCGCATGCCCGGCTACACGGAAGTCAGTGCCGTGTGCACCCATCCGGACTTCCGTGGCCGCGGGTTCGCGCGCATGCTTTCCGCTCTCGTGGCCGAAAGTATTCAGGCCAGGGGCGAACAGCCGTTTTTGCATGCGTGGAAAAACAACCTGCCGGCCATTGCGCTCTACGAGCAGCTTGGATTTCGTCTGCGGACGGAAGGCGATGTCGCGGTGCTGGCGCGAGCTGGCTAAGAGGGTTGGAAGAACCGCCCCCATTTGGAATTTCCCTGAGCTGGTCCTGTTTCTGCGCAGTAATTGCCTTGTCAGTCAAAAAAGCCTCCCCCGAAAAGAGGGGGAGGCTTTGCACTATCCATGGTGGCTGTCGATTACTTAAGCGGCGAGATAACGTTATTGGACTGCGTCACATCCGTCGCCGTGCTGGCGATGGTGACATCACGCAGATTCCAGCCTTCCGAGAGGATCGACACGTTGTGCGCGTAGAACCACGTGTCGCCATTCCATTCGATGGTGTTGCCCGTGATCTGTACATTGCTGCTATTGCCGCCGATATCCACGCCGAACAGGTAGTTCTCACTCAGGTTGCTATGGGTGATGGTGACGCCGCTCGGGCCGTCGGTGAATACGCCATAGCCGTGGTTGTTCTCCGCCGTGACGCCGTTGAGCGCCAGGATAGACACGTTTTCATGCACTTCCAGGCCGTTGCCGGCGTTGTTGGACAGCGTGGTGTTTTCCAGGCGTACCTGCTGGGTGTCGCCCTGCGTCTGCGGTTCGATGTCGATACCGGACTGGGGTGCCGTGCCGTTCGAACCGGTGAAGCTGCTGTTCACCACATACACCTGCGTCGCCGGTGCGATCGTCAGGCCCTGGCGGCGATTGTTGGTGGAGGTGACGCGGTTGAGCGTCACGCCGGTCGACACCACCACCGTGTTGCCGGATCCGGTGCCGCCGACCAGAATGCCGTCACCCCAGGAGTTCGACAGCGTGGTGTCGTGGACGTAGACGTTGCTCGATCCCTCGATGTTGATGTCATAACCCCACTGGCCAGTGCTGCCTTGGTGCTGGGTGCGATCGCCGACGAAGTAGCCGCCTTCGATCTCGACGTTGTTGACGTTCCACGCCTTGACGATCCAGTAGCGCTCGGCGTTATTGGGAATGGCCTTGAGGTACGCACCACCCCACAGCGACAGGCGCGTATGCGAGCGCAGGTTGATGCCCTGCAGCGCATTGATCATGTAGTTGCCATTGGGCACCACGATCGTGCCGCCGGAGGACGGCAGTGCATCGATGGCGGCCTGGAAGGCAGCCGTGTCATCCGATACGCCATTACCCATGGCGCCGAAGTTGCGGACATCGAGAACCGTGGAGCCGATCGACACGGTCGGCGTCGTCGTCCACCAGTTGGTTGCGGAAGCCGGGCGGGCCACTGCGGCGAGCGCCAGGGTGGCGGCGGCGATAAGAAGCTTACGACGAAGATTCAGGTTGGAAACCTGAGCGTTGTTCGTGTACTGCATGTTGGACCCCTGTAACGCTAATGCGTCGACTACACATGGAAGAAAAGCCGTCTATTTTTTTGGGATCAACGGCGTGTGTACGATGGGTCACCAACACGTGAAGCGGCAAATGTGAATTGATGATTTACCTCACAGAAAATACGCGGCGCGGACAGGCCGATTGACGGCCTGTGAAGTGCATTGTGAAAACTGAACTTGTTGGGACAAAATGACGCCTATGTCGGCATGCGCTTACCCGTAGACGCGGCTTTTCAAGCGCTGAGCGCGTATGAAGGTGATTCCGGCCAGGCAGGGGAAAGGTCTTTCGGTTCTAGGCTTCAGCGCACCCGACAGCATCACACGCTCAATCTGGCGAGGTTGTTATGCGGACGATCATGGCGAAGCTGGAAACATGGCTGGATCGCATCGATCCAGGCACGCATCGCCGTATCAAGGGTCTTCGGCTGGTCACCGCTTACGGCATCGCGCTGGCGCTTGGCGCGCTCAGGGATGTTTCCGGCGACATTCCATCGACGCTGACACTCGGTGCGCTCGCCGGAAATTTCGCCCTGTGGGCCAGCGTGTCTGAAGCGCGCTCCACGCGTTACACATCGAGTCGCGATCTGACCGTTCTCTGCATCGCGGCCGCCGTGGGCGCGTCGAGTTATGCGTTATGCGCACCGTGGTTGCAGCCCTACGGGCATGCGTGGCCGGAAATCATTCTGGTCGTGGGCGCATTTATGGCGGGATACCTCAAACGCTACGGCATCACCGGTGCGGGCATCGGCTCGCAGATCTATATCGGACAGCTGTTGGCATACGGCGGAAAACTCACGCCGATGGATATGCAAGCCATTGGCATCGCGATGTGCATTGCCATCGTTTCATCCGTGGTACCTCGCTTGCTCAGCGGGCCGGCCGAACAGCCGATACTTCAATCGCCGCTGGTGTCGGTGATGGCGCCGCGTTATCGCACCTTGACGGCCGAGATCGTCATGGGACTTCAGGCCGCCGTGGCTGCGCTCGTCGTGGTGATCTTGAACGGCACGTTCGGACTGCTCGAATCGGAATGGGCGATCACGGCGTGCGTCTATGTCATTGCCGGCACCTCCAGCGGCACGATGGAGCGTGTCCGGCGCCGCATCATCGGCACGCTTATCGGAGTGCCGCTTGGATTGGTGTGCCTTCCGCTTGCGGCCAATGTGCCGTTGTTGCTGTGGGGTGCCGCCTCGCTCGCCATGATTATTTACGCGATGGCGCTGCCTGAGCGTTACGACGTCGCCTGCGGTGCATTCGCATTCGTGCTGATGGTGACGCTTGCTGTTTCCGGTGAACATTCGACGTCCGTCCTGTTTGCAAGAGCGTGGGAGACGGTTTTGGGCGGTGTATTGGGCCTGACTGCCGCGTCCTTTCTGTTTCCGCTGCGTGCGGCCAAGGAGAGGGATACTCCTGTTTTGTAACCGCGCAATGCTTGGGTGACCTGCATTCCCGGCTAAAGAAAGAAGGTTCAGAGTCAGTTTCCAATTTGGAAAAGTACTCCGTCCCTTTTTTGTATGTCGAATTTATCTCCCTTGGAGGCATCCTTGACGAGCATGAGCACGCCCGCCCAAACTAACCCGGGAAACGAGGGGGAAATGGAATGAGCGATACGAATCTTGACCCGGCGCAAGAGCGTCGCCGGCTACGCGCAGCTCTTGAAAGCATGAAGCAGAAAAGGAATTTGGCGGTAGGCGGTTTCGTAGCTGCCATGGGCTGTCTATATATGTCAGCGCGTATGGAGGATCTGCCCGATGCAGTACGTTGGGCGATGCGCGTAGCGGCACCTCTAATCTTTGTGCCTCTTGCATTACCTTTTCTGCGTTCGCCGTGCCCACAATGCAGGAAGCCTTATCACTCCGTGAAGAGCTTGTTTCGACATCCCGATCGGACGTTGCCGTGCAAATGCTGTGGCTTCCAGATCGACAAACATGTGTCGATGTATTGATCCGTGTGGCTAGAGAATGGTGATCGATGCGGGGTGTGTGCTTCAGTCATTTTTCATTTGTTGAGCGAGTGAGTGGCGTCAACTTTCGATCCGAAGCAAGCCTTATTCAGTTGCATTTGTAAATGCTATTTTTGGGGCGGAGAAGGAGCGCAGCTTGTATGAAACCACATGCGTGGCTGTTGGTGTTGTCACTCGTATGCTCAGCGGTGTTTGTCCAAGGCGCGGAGGCTTCTCAGCCTCCAAACCTCCAGTGCCTTGTCGGTCCGATAACCAAACAATACGGAAATACACCCTGGCTGGTGTATAGCTGCGACGACCACATGTCGGTGGTCATCGTTACCGCACCCAATAGTCCCGCGACACCCTTTTACTTTTTCTTCTACCGCTCCGATGGCGGATACAACCTGCGCGGAGAAGGGACGGGGGACAAGCACCTGACGGATGCAGCTTATGCCGAATTAAAGCTACTGACCGATGCCCAGATCATGTCGCTCGTGGCTGAAACGCAAAAGCTATCGGCCAAGAAGTAACGATCATTCTGGCAATGCCTTCTGGGCGCGACGGTGAATCAGAAGCGCTCGCCGACCATCTCCTCGCTCCTGGCCCAAAGCACCCCGGCGCGCTCCGGATCGACGGCGTAAGGCATGACACCAGGACTCATCGAGTTGACTGGTAGATTCACGACCGGCGACACCTGGCAGTCCTCGCAGAAGCGGCCGCCGATCTCGTCGGCGCGGGCAACGAAAGCGGCCCAGACCGAGGTCGCGGCGCGGTGGGAGATTGTCCGGTATTGGAAGGGCGCGCGCCCCTCGGCGGCCAACTGCGTGTTGATCTGTTCCAGCGCCTTGTCCAGTTCTTCAGGACTCATGCGCTGCTCGAGCTTGGACTTGATGACGCCCGGATGCAGCGCTGTTGCGCGTACCCCACGCGTGCGATGACGGCGATCGAACTCCACCGCGAACAGGATGTTGGCGGTCTTGGAGCGGGCATAGGCGATCATCGGGTCGTAGGGCTGGCGCTCGAAATTCGGATTGTCGAGATCGACATCGGAGGCGCGATGGCCAATCGATGCAACGACCACCAGCCGCCCGCCGGGCGCGATCAAAGAGGCGATGCGATTCACCAGGACAAAATGCCCGAGATGATTTATTCCGAACTGTGTCTCAAAGCCATCGGTGGTGTGTCCGAACGGCGCCTGGACCGCGCCGGCATTGGCGATCACCACATCGAAGGGCTGTGCCTCCGCAATCAACGCATCGGCGCAACGGCGCACACTTTCGAGCGAGGCGAGATCCAGGTTGATCAGCGTCAACCCGCCACCACGCGATGCGTGCGGTTGAATGCCAGCCTCTGCCTGCTCCGCTTCGAAGGGAGTGCGTGCGGTCCCGACTACATAGGCCCCATGGGCTACCAGGACACGCGCCGTCTCCACTCCAAGGCCGGCTGAAACGCCGGTGATGAGCACGCGCTTTCCGCGGAGATCTTTGCCTGAAAGAACGTCGTCTGCGGTGGACGTCGCTCCGAATGAGTTTGTCATATCACTGTTTCCCTCCATGGACACGCTGTTCTCGTCACAACCACGTAGCGTGTCGCGATGATCTTTGGTCCGTCCACATGTCGTGGCCTGGCTCGCGTTATTCAAGCATTCGTGCAGGTTGACCGGGGATTCCCTATCCATCACCAAGTGTCGTTGATCGCCTTGAACTCGATCTTTGCAAAAATCGTAAAGTAGCTTTGTGAATCGGCGTCTACAGACTGCGTGTCGTGCGAGATAGCATTTTTCGCTGGACGCACGCCATGAATGCATGTCCCCTATCGCTTGCCGCTGGCGCAGGCGTCCTGTACGCAACGCTCAAGGTCAGATTCCCGTAGCTGCCGCTTATCGCCAAGGTGGGCTTGTTCGGCGTGGTGCTCGCAGCACGTGCTGATGGGATGGGCGTTGCGCGCCGCCAATAACCTCGTCTCAAGATCACGCCAGCATGTTCGCATCGAAAATATTTCCGCGCGTAGCGCTTTACGCCGGCCGCGACCGCTTTTCCGCTCGCAGCCTGAGTGCTGTAGCGATGACCATGGTCGCGGCGGCTGCAATCGGTTCGCCGCCAGCCCGGGCAGCAACGCCCATAGCACTTCCCGCAGCGGATCTTGGCGAGACCAATATCCTTGATGGTGAAGCCGGGCCAGGAGCCATGTTCGAGGTGATCGGCTACGGGGCAGCGGCCAATACCCTCAAGGATGCATCGGGAAATAGCGTCAACGGAAGGAATCACCAGCAGATCTCTTCGTTGATTCTGCATCCGGTGTATATCGCGAACACGCAAATCGCCGGCGCCTATCCGGGTGTTGAGGTGCTGATTCCTTTTGCACATGTGCAAAATAATTTTGCAGTGCCGGGGACCGGTTCCGATACCGGCGCGGGAGATATCACCATTGCGCCCTTTCTGCAGTGGATGCCGCAAAACCCCGGCAAGGGATCGATTTCCGTTCGCGCGGCGATTCAGTTCACCATGCCAACGGGTGACTATCGAGCAAACGAGGCGGTCAACGCCGGTTACGGTGGATGGCAGGTTTCCCCGTATGTCGCCGCGACCTGGCGCGTGACAGACAAGTGGGAAGTGAGCAGCCGATTCATCGATGACTGGAGCAGCCCGGTGAATGGTCTTAACGCGGATGACGTGCCCGCGCGGCTGCGCGCCGGAAACTTCATGGTGCTCAATGCATCCGCGTCGTATGCGGTGACGCCGCAAGCCCGGCTTGGCATCGGCGGATACATGTTGCGCCAGATTTCGGATTCGACCGTGGATGGAGCGGCTGTCCCGGGTTCGCTTCAACGCGTCAACGCCCTCGGGCCGGTGACGCGCTGGAGCGGGGGACGATGGAATCTGCTGTTTGCCGCCTACAAGGAGTTTGGAGCCCAGAATCGACCCGAAGGCTTCAGCACTAATGTTCGTTTTCAGTGGTTTTTCTAAGGTGCCGAACCACGCCGTAGCAGTCTTAGCCCCCGTTCAAGGCTGCGGCGATGAAGTCGATGAAGACGCGCATGCGCGGCGGCATATGCAGCCGGGTGGCGAAAACGGCGTATAGCGCTATCTCGTCGCACTCGTAAGGCGCCAGGCATTCCACCAGGCGGCCATCACGCAGATCTTCCTTGATGTCCCAGCTGGCCTTCAGTGCGATGCCGCGGCCGTCCAAAACCCAGCCGTACATCACCTCGCCGCTGGTGGTCGACAAGGTGCCGCTGACTTGCAGCTCGCGCCGTTGACCGTCTTCCTCGAAAATCCACCGGTCAAACATGTGGCGGCCGCGTACCAACCGGATGCAGTTGTGCGCGAGCAAATCTTCCGGAACCTGCGGCGTGCCGTGCCGTTTCAGATAGTCGGGTGTGGCGCACACCACGCGTCGGCCGCCCAGCAACTTCCTGGCGATGACATTCTGCTCATTGGGCATGCCGATCCGTATCGCGATATCCAGTTCGTCTTCGAGCACTTCCTGACCCGAGTCGGAAATCACCAGGTGAATATTGATATCCGGATATTTATCAGCGAAATGGGTGATCATCGAAGCGATACGCCGGCGTCCGATCTGCGAAGGCGCACCTATCCGCAGGCCGCCTTTGGGAGAGCCTGCATTGGAAGAGGCTTCGGCTTCCGCTTCGGCAATATCCACCAGGATTTTCAAGGCCCGCTCGTGCAGCAAGGCGCCTTCATCGGTGAGCGTGAAGCGGCGTGAGGTTCGGCTGATCAGCCTTACGCCCAGCCTTGCCTCCATGGCGGAAAGGCGACGGCTCATCTGGGGCGTCGAGGTGTTCCAGCGCCTTGCCGCTTCGGAAAGGCTGCCGGCCGCCGCCAGGTGCACCAGGAGGCGAAGATCGCTGACTTCGTCTTGCATGGGCGTATCCGTCTTTTCGCTGGATGAAAAGATGCTAGCAAATTCGGCCGGTGGCTTTCCGGCGATGGTGGGCAACGTGCCGTTCCTGATGAAGGGCCTGGTACTGCGGGCGGTATTGATGTACCCATTGAAAGAAGACGTGGTTGGCGCGCTGGCCTGCGAGGCCGACAGGGCTTGAGCCTGGATCGCGCTGAGGGCCGGGGAGTGCAAAGCTCCCCGGTCGCAAATACATCACCGGGCGCATGAATTCCTGCGAGGAATGAGAGCTATGTGTACCCCGTGGGTTCTCCCAAGTGCGGCTTGTGTAGACCATAGCGTCAACCCACAAGAGCGCTAAACCACCATGTCTCTTCAAGCAGCCCTAGACGCTTTCAAAGCGGATTTCCGCGCAGGCAAGCCGCCGTACAACACACCGCCCGAGATGCTTACCATCATGGACCGTGCCACCGACGAGCTGATTGCTTCGGGCCAGACCACCCGGGCAGCCAAGGTGGGTGACAAGGCAGCTTCTTTTGTGTTGCAAGATCGCCACGGTCACGCGGTTTCTTCCCGGGAGCTGCTGGCCAAGGGGCCCCTGGTCGTGAGCTTTTATCGCGGCGTGTGGTGCCCGTACTGCAATCTCGAGTTGCAGGCGCTGCAGGCCGCGCTGCCGATGATTCAACAAGCCGGCGCGAACCTTGTGGCGATTTCGCCACAGCTGGCGGTTAACAGCCAGAAGTCGGAGCGCATCAATCAGCTCACCTTCCCCATTCTCAGCGATCCGAACAATCAGGTGGCTGACAGTTTCGGTCTGCGCTATGCGCTGCCGGATTACCTCGTCGAACTCTACAAGCAGAAGAAAAACAATCTTCCAGCCTTCAATGGCGACGACAGCTGGACACTTCCGATTCCGGCGCGCTATGTGATCGCCCCTGATGGCACCATCGTGTACGCGGAGGTCAATCCCGATTACACGCAACGCCCCGAGCCGGAAGACTTGCTCCCGGTGCTGAGCCGGTACAGCGGCAGCTGATGGCTGTGGAATAGCGTTATCGCGGTACGGGTCGATTCCGGCCGTAATTTCCGGACATTCCTCGGCTTTTTGCACGGGGAATGCCACCGGTTGAGTGAGGGCGTTCGCGCCCATTCGCACATTTCGCACAATGGCGCCGTCTTTGTTCAAGAGCCGGGAGCTGCCATTGCGTAAGCTGAATCACGTCGAATAAGCCCACGCCTGTCACGCGTGACGATAAGCCGATGCGTCGAAGCGTGCGGCGGCGTCATGAACTCAATGACGAAATGGTTCAGCGCAACGAACGATTTCGGCAGCTTGAGCGTCCCTTTCCGGCAACACCAGATGGAAGGAACAGAGATGTCACCGATAAGGACGCTCCAGCCGAAGAAGCCAGTTACGAATGTGCCGCTCTCTGAACCCCCCTATCCCCGCAGAAGCGGTACGTTCAGCGAGAGGCCTATCCCTACGCAAGCGGGGATAGGCCTCCGCACCTTGCACCATCAACAGATCATCGAGCGACGGAGCGCTGGCGCATGGCTCGAAGTCCATCCCGAAAGCTACCTGGATCGCGGTGCGCTATCCGATGATCTGGAAAAAATTCGCCAGGAGTACGCGCTTTCCTTTCACTGTGAAGGGCTATCACTGGGGTCGTCGGCGGGACTGAATCCATCTTACCTTTCGGCGCTGTCGGGGCTCATCGACCGCTTCAGGCCGACGTTGATATCGGCTCACTTGTCAGGCAATCAGTTCGGCGGGCTGCATGGACCGAACCTGGCTCGACTTTCGAATATCAAGCGCGCGCTCGACGTTGTCGCGGCCGATATCACGCGATGCCAGGACATCCTGGGAAATCAGCTGCTGCTGGAAAACCCTCCGATGTGCTTGAATGCCTCGGAATCTTCGGCGTCCGAGCCGCAATTCCTGGCAGAGCTTGTTCGCCGGACCGGATGTGGCGTCCTGCTCGATATCAATAACATCTACGTCAATGCGCGAAACAGGGGGCAGGCCCCCGCGAAAACGCTTGCGCACTATCTGGCTTGCATCCCGGCGGGATCCATTCTCGAAATCCACCTTTCCGGACACTCTGTTTACACGGCACAGTCAGGCGCCAGGGTTTATGTGAGTGATCACGGATCTCCCGTTGCGCCACAAGTGTGGCGATTGTTCGAGCAGACCGTCGCGGCGTTGGGTCAACGGCCGACGTTGATCGAATGGGACATCAACATTCCACCCTTGGGACTGCTTGAGATCGAAGCGGCGACCGCGCAATTTGTGCTCGATCGCGAGCATTTCAAAAATTTGCATCAGGACCCATCGGTTCCTACTGAAGCGAACGCTTCTCGACGGAATCCTGTTTGGTAAGTGGCCTGACCGGCGCCATCTCGTCATCGCTCTTCGGGGATGCCCACGTGGGTTGAGCGCGTGGCGGGCTTCTCTCCGTGCCGCCGGGTTTTGCCCGTGGAGGCAAAGCATTGGCCACACCACCCGCCACTCAAAAAGTGAGCGGGTTCAGTGACGCGGGCGCTTCCCCGGGCTCTCCACGGGCGTCATTGCTTGATGATACTTTCAAGCATAAAAGCAAGATTTCTTAGTATTAAAAGAATCACCCCAGAATCCTAAAGTGACTCCACCTCAACACAACCCTGGAGTCACCCATGTCACGCATTACCACCCCGGCCGTCGAAGCGGCCACTGGCGCCACCGCCGAAGTCTTCGAGCAGATCCGCAAGGCCGCAGGCAGTGTGCCCAATACCTTCGCCGCCATCGGCGCACTGAATCCGACCGCACTGAAGGCCGTGCTGAACGCCGACGGCGTGTTGGCCGCCGGCAGCCTGAGCAAGCAGGATCAGGAAACCATCAAGGTGATCGTCAGCGTCGTCGGCGGTTGCGACTACTGTGTCGCCGCACACTCGCTGCTCGGCAAGATGACCGGCCTCAAGCCCGACGTATTGGCCAACATCCGCGCCGGACAGCCGACCGGTGATGCAAAGCGTGATGCGCTTGCTCACTTCGTCCGCATCCTGACCCAGACCAGCGGCACGATCGCCAAGGAAGAGTTCGACGCGATCAAGCGCGCCGGCTACACCGACGTACAACTGGCGGATATCAGCCTGGCCATTGCGATCACCGTCTTCACCAACGTGTTCAATCGCATCAACGACACGGACATCGACTTTCCGCTGGTGAAGTAAGTGCGTTAGCCCGAGAGGGGAGCGCAAACATCGCAGCGCTCCCTCTCCCTGTGATCGTTCCCGAATTTCATCTGAGGTACTCAACCATGAGCAACGTCAATCTACAAAAGGCCGGCCCCACTCGGCTCGCCGCAACGCAAGCAAAACCCGAAGCCGCTGGACTGTTGGACGAAGCCGTTGTTCGTCTCTCGAACACATCGTTGCTTCGCGGCAACGTCGGCTATCACATCGTTCGCGCGGCGATGGTCTTTACGTTCCTGATCTTCGGTTATCAAAAGTGGTTCAATTTCGAGGTTCACCAGATCGAACCGCTTATCCAGCATAGCCCCGTAGTCTTCTGGCTGATTCCAGCCTTTGGCCTGCGCGGTGCGGGTTTCTTCCTTGGCACCACCGAATGGCTGTTCGGCTCGCTGATTTTCCTTGGATTCTGGAGCCGCAGGGCGGGCATCCTGGGAGCGCTCGGTTCCATCGTCACCTTTATCGGCACCGTCACCATCATCCCGTTCCTGCCGGATGCGTGGGCAACCGAAGCCGGTGGTTTTCCGCTGATGCATCTGCCGGTCGCCTTCCTGATGAAAGACATCCTTTACCTCGCCGTATCGTTCTATCTGTTCCAGCAAGATCTGAAGCGCGAAGCCAGTGTGGTAGCTCCGCGCATCCGCCGGCAGCAGATCGTGTCGATTGAAGATCGGAAGAGCTGAGAGCAGCAAGCGGTTGCCGATGCGCGATCTCACATGGTCGGATCGCGCTGGTTTATCGGCTCATACCGATGTTCGAACCATGGCTTTGAATGACGCACCACGTGAACGACAGAGAGCATCACCGGTACTTCCACCAGCACACCGACCACGGTGGCGAGTGCGGCGCCGGAGCGTAGGCCGAACAGGCTGATCGCCGTGGCCACGGCCAGTTCAAAAAAATTGCTGGCCCCGATCAATGCAGCGGGGCCGGCCACGCAATGCGGCACCTTGGCCCAGCGGCTCAAGCCATAAGCGATTCCCGCATTGAGATACACCTGCACGATGATCGGCACCGCCAGCAGCGCAATCACCAGCGGCTTGGCCACGATCGCCTCGCCCTGGAAGCCGAACAGCAATACCAAAGTTGCCAGCAGTGCTCCCATCGACCACGGATCGAGCCTCTGCAAGCTGCGATCCAATCGTGCCTGACCACCCGAACGCAGCAAGGCGCTTCGCCAAACCTGCGCAAGCACTACCGGCACCACGATGTACAGCAGCACCGACAGCAGCAACGTGGCCCACGGCACCGTGATCGATGCCACCCCCAGCAGCAAGGCCACGATGGGCGCAAAGGCCACCACCATGATCGTGTCATTGAGCGCCACCTGGGCCAGCGTAAAGTTGGGTTCGCCATCGCACAGCCGCGACCACACGAACACCATCGCCGTACAGGGCGCCGCCGCCAACAGGATCAGGCCGGCGATATAGGCATCATGTTCTTCGGCCGGCAGCCAGGTCCCGAAGACATGCCTTACAAACAGCCAACCCAGGAAGGCCATCGTGAACGGCTTGATGGCCCAGTTCACCAGCAGCGTGATGCCGATGCCGCGTACTTGCCGGCGTACGCCGGCAAGTTGCGCGAAGTCCACCTTGAGCAGCATCGGCACGATCATCAGCCACACCAGGCCCGCGACCGGCAGATTGATCTGTTGAATCGCCACGCTCGCCAAGGTCTGGAACAGCGCGGGAAATGCATGCCCGAGAACGATCCCCGCCACGATGCACAAAGCCACCCACAGCGTCAGGTAGCGCGCGAACAAACCCATGCCCGATGCAGGCGCTGCTACAACCAACTCAGCGTTCATGTTGTCCCTGCTGACCGATACCGCGCAGCTCGCCCTGGATGGCGATGCGATCCAGCTTTTCCACCGGAAGCGAAACCAATAGTTCGACGCGTTGACGCAACGTCGCCCACGCTGACTGAAAAGCATGCCGCCGCGCGGCTTCCGATTCCGTCACGGCAGCCGGATCGGGGACACCCCAATGCGCGGTGATCGGTAGACCGGGCCAGATCGGGCAGACTTCGCCCGCGGCGTTGTCGCAGACGGTGATGATGAAATCCATGTGCGGCGCACCGGGCGTCGCGAATTCGTCCCAGCTCTTGCTGCGCAACGCTTCGTGATAGCCCGCTTCCCGGGCCAGTTCGGCCGCGATCGGTTGCACCTGGCCGCTGGGAAAGCTGCCCGCGCTATAGGCTTTGAATCGCCCCTTGCCCAGCACATTGAGCAGCGCTTCGGCCATCACGCTGCGCGCGGAATTGCCGGTGCAGAGAAACAGAACGTTGTACGGTTGAGTGTGCATATCAGCAGCACGCTCCGGCCGCACCAGGACCACAGCAGCTATTCGCCGGTGCGGCAGCCTCCGAGCTCACTTTCGTATACGTCGTTGCTTCACCGAAGGTATGGAAGGTTTCCCAGTGCACGCCTTGCGGATCTTCCGCCCAAAACTTGTCGGACTGCGCATAACAACAGGTCGTGCCCTTTTCGGCGAGCGCCACGGCGCCGGCCGCGTGCAGCCGCGCACCGATGACCGCGAGTTCACGTTCATCGTCCGCCTGCACGCCGAGGTGATCGACGCCGGCAGGACGACCGCGTTGCGAGATGGCGAAATTCACGCGTGGATCGTCCAGCATCCACTTCGCATAGTCGGGATTGACCACGTCGGGCGCGACGCCGAACAGCGTGGTGTAGAAGCAGATACTGTCGTCGAGCTGGTCGACATTCAGGTGCACATGGAAGCGTTTCATGGCGTTTTCCGGGTGGGCTTGCAGGAGGAAGCCGGCTTGCAGTTTTTGCCGGGTGAACCGGTACAGCAGTTCTCGGTGAGAAAGCCGAGCAGGGCATCCATTTGCGTGTAATCGGCGCGGCACTGGATCACCCGGCCACGTCGCTCATCCGTGACCATGCCGGCGCGACGCAGGATGTTCAGATGATTGGTCAGCGTCGCTCCGGCCAGTCCGGTGGCTTCGACCAATTCACCCACCGCCATGCCTTCATCGCCGGCTTGCACCAGCAAGCGGAACAGATTGAGGCGGTGTTCGTGGGCTAGGGCGCTGAGGCACTCAAGGGCGATCTTTGATTTCATATTTCCAGAATAGTCGAAATATATGGTGCTGGCAAATCCGGCGAAATTAAGGCTCCGCAAAAGGCTTCAAGAACAGGGCCGGGTTCAGATGTTCCGTTTTCCGTCGTCCCGGCCTGCGCGCCGCGCCTCACTTCCTGCATCACCTCGTCGACACGCACACCCCGGCGTAGGGTGGATTACGCGTGTACGTATGAGGGCGGCCATGCTGGCTCGCTGGGAAGAGGACAGTGCGCTATTTCCGGCACGTTGGCGGGAAACAATGTGCCGTTTTTTCGCAACAACAAACCGCTACGCACGCGATGCGTGGGTTGGGTAGGTTGGGTTAGCTCCGCGTAACCCAACGATGGTTATCGCTTCGATGTAATTCCGTTGGGTTACGCGGAGCTAACCCAACCTACCCAACCTACGATGCTGCGCGCCGCCTCTCACTTCCTGCATCACCATCAAGCTCCGCTCGACCCGCTCGCTTATACCGACATCTATGCAGGAATATCGCGCACCACCTCGGTCAATTTGCCGGTACTGATTTCGTAGAAGAAGCCATAAAGCTTGACGTGCTTGGGCACCGCCGGGCTTGAGCGAAGCAACGCGACATCATGCTTGAGCGACGCCTCGTAATCCATGATGGCAAGGCTGTCGTGATCAAACATCGTCGCGATATCAGCGTGATAGTGATCACGGAACTCACCGATCAGCAGCTCGGGCGTCAGAGTCGTCGTGCCGCAGAACGAGTGGTGAACCACGACGACATTCTGGACGCTGAATAGATAGTCCATGGCCGCCACCGACTCCAGCGCGAAGGCGGCGCGTCCACCCGCGTTGGTCTCGGAAAATAGTGTCCGTGTGTGGCCAATCCGATTGCCCGCTTCGTCGAGAATGTTTTCGCCCGGATAGACCTCGTCCCCAAAATACTCGGCGACGGCCTTTGGGATTTCGACTGCCCGAGGGTCAAAGCAGTGGATCACCAGCGTCTTCATCGGGATGGCTTCATTCGCGCCATGGAAGGCGTTCATGTCGAACCCCGGTTGTTTCCTGTACTCGTAAGCGCTGAACAAGCTCATGTTCTTTCTCCACAGGAGTGAGACTGCACACAGATCCCCCTGCTCGGCGATGTGCCGATCGTCCAAAGGTACGCCGATTCCGCACTGGGTGTGCAGGCAATCCGAAGGCGGTGCCAGGAAAGGCTCGCCAGGCGTAAGACGCGACATCGCGCTATGCAGTTCTGTCCATTGAACAACCTTTTAAGAACTGGCCCGCACTCACCTACAGGAGGAATTCACAAGGTGGTCGGTGACGTGCATACGGGTGAGCAATACCACGCAATCATTCAGGCCTCGCCGCGCGATCGGCGGGTGCGCGAACGGTTTCAGAACATGGCACTGAACCTGCTTGCCGAAGGGGCGCAGGTGCTCGATCTCGGTGCGGGCACCGGTATCGATGCCAAAGTCTATGCCGCTAACGGCCATCCCACCTTCGTCTATGAACCGATGGCGGCGATGCGCGACTACCTGGCGCTGTATTGCTGCGACGAAATCGCCAACAACACCGTGATCAAGCTTGCCTCGCCCCGCTACTGCAAGGTGCAGGCGGTCACGGCAAACTTTGCCGTGCTCAACCATTTCGCCGATCACACCGCACTGTTTGAAGACTTGTCGCTGGTGGTCCAGCAAGGCGGTTTTGTACTCGCCTGCATGCTCAATCCCTTTTACCTCGGTGACGCACGCTATGGCTGGTGGCGCCATAACCTGGTGAATCTCGTGCGGCGTGGCCGTTACGCCATCACCAGCGAAAGCGGTATCCATCGTTTTGTGCCGCGCGTGGTAGCGCAGGCCGCCGCGCCGCACTTCCGGCTGGAACGCCTCACGCCGAGCGGTTTTGGCTGGGCCACCCAGCTTTATATGTTCCTGCTCTTGCGGAGGGTCTGAGATGTGGAGGGATTGGGTCAGGCCGATCGTGCGCCCGCTGCCGCAATGGTCCACCGTTGCGATCGCGCCGTCGTCGCAAGGGGTTACCGCCACCCTGCATTGGGACGGCAAGTCAGCCGATGTCACGCAGGACCACACCGTGGCGTCGCTCAAGCCGCTGCTGATCGCCACCAGTGTCGATGCCGGTCACCACGCCGTGCTCGAATACTGCGACAGCGTGACGGGAACAACGCTCGGCGTATTGCGCCTGGTGCGGGCGACCTTCATCGCGGTGGAAGGAACGCCACTTTTCCTTTATCGCATTGCGGCAGGTCAACATCGCTGCCTGCACTGGCCGCGCCGCGCGTGGAATGCATGGCTGCAGAATCGGCTCATGCTGAAAAGCCGCGCGCCGCACCATCTGGCGATGGAGCCGGCCGCAGTACAGCAGCTGATGATTGCCTATCTGTGTCCACGGCCGGTCGTGCTCGTCTCGGTCGGCGCACCCGATCACCAGAATATCTTCCCGATGGATTTGATTGGGCCGCTGGGACGAAGCGGGCTGTTTTCGCTCGCGCTACGCAGCACCAACGTGTCCCAGCCGGTGATGCGCGATGTGCGCCGAGTGGTGCTGTCGAGTGTCCCAGCCGCAATGAAGTCGGTGGTGTACAAGCTTAGCGAGCATCACAAGCAGGCGCTCATGGACTGGAGTGCACTGTCGCTGCCGGTGCGGCTATCGCAACAGTTTGGTATTCCTGCCGTGGCTGAAGCCTTGCGCATTCAGGAGTTGCGCATCGTGCAAAGTCAGGAGATCGGTTCGCACACCTTTTTTCTGTGCCGAATTGTTTCGGATGAGAATTTGGCGACTGGAACGCAGTTGCATCACACGGCGGGGTTTTATCAAGCGTATCGACGGCGGCGGAATAGGGCGTTTGCGGAGGTGTGAGGCGGCCTTACATTCTCGTCTTCCCCCTCGCCGTGACCTTCACGCTTCTCCGCCGTCATCCCCACGAAAGCGGGGACCCATTTTGCTCTGGCTCTTAAAGCAGCATGGATCCCCGCGTTCGCGGGGATGACGGCCAAGAGGTGCGGAGATGCCGGCCACGCAAGTCAGAGCATCCTTGCGGTGTTCGCCCATGCTGCTCCGAATCCCCGCCAGTAACCACTTCACGCAGCGGCGAAGTCACCCTTGCTCACATATGCCACCGCGTCATGAGGATGCAGGCTCTCCTGATGCTCCAAACGCACATGGAAGCCGGCAATGCTGTCATCGGCATCGAGCACACGCTGGATGCGACGCGCGGCATCTTCGCAGAACATCAGGTTGCCGCCATTGGCCAGCGCGAAAGCTTGCTCATCTTCACGCTTCACCGCCGTCTGCACCGGCGTGCCCAGCGCGTGCTCCACCCGATCAAGCAGGCCGATCAGATTCAACCGTGCGCCGTCGACAAAGCGCACCCGCACCCGCGCCACACTGCGCTGCGCATGCGGCGTCGCCACGATGCCTTGCTCGCTGCCCAGCCACGCCAGCACCGCCGCGTGATCCAGCGGCTGGCCGGCGTCGAAATCCTGCGTGAACTGCTGCTGGATCAGCTGGCGCGACAACGCCGCCGAGGCAGGGCAGGTGGAGGAGTACACCACTTCCGTACCCAGCTCGATGCGAAAGCCGTCGGCACCCAGGTTGGCCTCGATCGAAACCGGATACGTACGCCAGCCGCTGTGTTCGCTGCGCAGCGCGCCGCGACGCACCAGGTGCTGAAAGCGGATGTTGATGCGTGCGCGATCGGCCAGGTCCTGGTGCGAGACCAGAAAGGCGCGCAACAAGGTTTCGAGCATCGCCGCGTCGACCGTACAGGTGCTCAGGTACTGATCCACCAGCAGGTACAGGCGCGACATATGGATGCCACGACGGTCCGGCCGGGTGAGATTGACGAAGGCGCCGACCTGGGCAGGGCTACGCTGTACTGCGCCATCGCCTGCATCGAAATGCACCGGCGCTTCGATACCGTTCATGCCCACCCAATCCAGCGTGCCGGCCAGATGCAGTTGCGACTGTATGGCGACGTCCGGCATCAGGCCGACGGTGTAGGCGATGTTTTTCACGAGGTGATTCCGGATGGATGGCGCGACAGCTCAACGATTGGTTTTTTGCATATGGCCCAGCGCTGTCACCGCCGCCGCCGCGTTCACCTGCAGCACGCCATGCGACGTTTTGCTGCTGCGTAACAGCAGATCGTGCACGGTGCGGGCATCGAGTCTGGGCGAAAGCGACAGCAATAACGCGGCAATGCCGCTCACGTGAGCGGCAGCCATGGACGAGCCGGAGGTGAAGTCGTAACCGCCGCCGGGTTGGGTGGTGAGAATGTCGTTGCCCGGCGCGCTCAAGACCCCGGGCGGTGCCGGCGATGCGCTGCTCGTGCGCACTACAATCACACCCGGTGCGTTGTCGGGAAATCCATCGACCGCTCCGCTCGGCGGCAGCGCCGCCACCACGATGCGGCCCTGGCTCAGCAAGTGATCGAGCAGTTTGCCGAGCAGCGGGTCGGCCGGTCCGCCCAGGCTCAGATTGATGATGCGTGCATTCGTGTCGATGATCGCCGCCAACGCCTTGGCCAGCGTGAACGAATTGCAGCGCGCACCGCTGTTGGGCAGCTGCGAATACCAGCACGCCTTGTAGATGCTGACGATCGATTGCGGCGCGATGCCGACGATGCCCCGGTGGTTGTCGCCATCGGCGGCAATGATGCCGGCGACTTCCGTGCCATGGCTGTCGCGGTTGAACGACGACGCGTTGTCATCGACCTCGTTATGCGTATCGCTGATGCGGCCCCGCAGATCCGGATGCATCGTATCCGCGCCGGTATCGACAATCGCGATATGCACGCCCGCGCCCTGGCTGGTGTTCTGGGCGATCGCGGCATCGGTTTCCACGAAACCGCGTTGCAGGTTGACGTAGGGATCGTTGTACGGATGCGCGTCCTGGGCGTTGTCCGAGTAGACGGCGTAATCCTGCAGCGGCTGCACCAGTTGTACGCGATCGTCCTTGGCCAGCGCCTTGATCACGCTGTCACGCGCGACGCCGGCCGGCGGCTCCAGCACTACGCAATAAACCTGCAACGCCTTGATCGGCCAGCCCGCGACTTCGTGCAAACCATACTGTTGCTTCAGCGCCGCCAGATTGGAGACAGCACGTTCGCCCGCACCGTAAAGCGCGTGCGGGGTATAGCCCAGCAGACTGGAACCGGCGTGGGTCGACGGCGGTTCGATCGGGT
This sequence comes from Dyella flava, assembly GCF_016904955.1. Classification (GTDB taxonomy): domain Bacteria; phylum Pseudomonadota; class Gammaproteobacteria; order Xanthomonadales; family Rhodanobacteraceae; genus Dyella_B; species Dyella_B flava. The sequence continues at coordinate 112,213 of NZ_JADIKE010000030.1, forward strand.
TGGCCACTGCCAGCACGATGTCGCGCTGCGGATCCATGGCCGATATGTCGGGGGCCGATGCATGGCCGACATCGCTGGGCGGATCCTGCGGCGCTTCGGACGGCGAGTGCGCGCACGCGCTCAACAAGGCTGCGAGAGCGATGGAAAGGAAGAAGCCGTGTTTCATGGTGTGCTGACGATGGGCTCCGCCAATCGGATGCCTCGCACGGCACGCAGCTGTTGCAAGGCCTGTTGCGTCGTTACCGTGGAACTGGTCGGCGCGACGGTGTAGGCGCCGACATCGTTGGGGCCGCCCACCACCTGCAGGCGCAGCGAATGCAACAGCGCGTTCCAGTCGGTCAGGCTCATGCCGGTATCGGGCACGACCCGGATGGAGCCCGGCGCGACCGGCGCCGATACCTGGCTCAGCGTGTGATAGGCCGGTGCTTGATCCGCCGCCAGAAACTTCACTCCCAGCGCGCCGAGGGCAATCGCCTGCAACACGACGGCCGCGACCAGGCCACGGGTCAGCCAGCCGCCGTAACGCAGGCGATGAGGGGTCTGCTCGCGTTCGGGTGCATCGATGCGCTCCATCAGGTGCTTCAAGCCGGCATGCGCGTCGAGCTGAAGATCCGTCGGCAGCGATAGCGCGAGCCGCAGGCGACGCTGCTGCTCGAATTCCGCGCGGCACGATGCGCAATGGGCAAGATGCTGCTCCAGCCCTGCGCGTTGTTCCGGCGTGGCGCTTTCTTGCAATACCCAGGGCATCGCCTCCCAGGCGCGGAGACAATCCTGGCCGGTATCCATGGGGTAGGTCATGACACGCTCTCTTTCAAAACTTTGGATTCACCCGCCAACGCGGGAAGCACGTTGCGCAGCTTGACGCGCGCATGAAACAAGCGTGCTTTCACCGTGCCCACCGGGCACTGCATGATGGTGGCGACATCGTCCAGGGAATGGCCGACGCCGTAGACCAGCTCGACCACCACGCGCTGATCCGCCGACAGGCGATCCAGGCCCTTGGCCAACCAGTCGCGCAATTCGCGATCCTCGTCCGGATCCGTCGACGGTATGCGGTCTTCCGGCAGCGCGTCGTCCTCCACCGGTTCGTCGCCATGCAAGCGCAGCGTCTTGAGTCCGCAGCGATAGGCGATACCCATGATCCAGGTCGACACGCGCGAATCACCGCGGAACTCGCCGGCTTTCTGCCAGACAATCCAGAAGCAGTCGTTGACCACTTCTTCGATGACGTCCGTGCGCCGGGTCAGGCGCGACAGAAAACGGCACAGGCGACCGTGATAGCCGTGGTAGAGGGTGGACAGCGCTACGCGGTCGCCCGTCGCCATGCGCCGGAGCAGCATGCGGTCATTGGCGTCGGCGTCGAGAGTCGCTTCGTTCATAGGTCTAAAGGAGTCGCCGGGTAGCGGCGGTTTCCAGGTATGTACCGGATCGGCGGGGAAAGGTTGCCGTTGAATCAGAACGACCAGGAAACCGTGCCGACCCAGGGCTGGGTAACCAGATTACGCCCATATCGGGGTATGACCGGATCGGTGGCGATGCGATCCAGTTCCACCCGCCACGCGCCGTAGCTCCAGAGCAGGCCGGCATGCCCGTAGCCATACACGCCGGCACCCGGTCGGGTGCTGTAAGCGTATGAATCATAGGGCGAAAACAGGCGCTGGGCGACCCCGGCGCCGAGCGACAGGGAGAAATGGCGGACCAGCGGCCAGTGGAAGTCGACATCGGCGGCGCCGCGCGGATCATGGTGGTTGCCATGGGTCAGGGTGAAGGCGGACAGGCCAAACGACAGGATGTCCCTGTATATCCAGCTGACGCCGGTTTCGGTTCGATCGAACAGCCGGGCGCGGGAATCGCCGGGATAGTCGTAGTAGAGCAGGTCGGCCTGCATCTGCCATGCGCTGGACAGCGACCAGTAGTGCGACACCTGGCCCAGCGCTTCGGAAAGATGCCCGGGCGAGCGCACTTCGGTGGCGCCGGACAGGCCCAGCGACCAGCCCGACGCGGACGTCCAGGCTGCCGCCGCCTGCACAATGGGCGTGGCCGGCGTCACCGCCAGCCCGCGATCCACCAGTTGGGAGCTCAATCCCACGGTGCCGCTGATCGAGGACGATTGCGCGTGCAGCGGCGTGGACAGGCACGCCATCACCGCCAGTAACGTACACAACTGACCGATCCGGATCAGCGCAGCACCCCGCTTGCGGAAATCACGCCGAGCACGCCGGGCAAGGCCACGGCGCACAGTGACTTCAGCGCAAAAAGGGCAACGCTCCTTCATGAGGATCTACGCATTCACACGCACGAAAGTTGCCCTGTAACAGGTCTTCCCGGCTTATAGACGATCCGGGAACACAAGGGAATGTCATCCATCGCGCGCAACCATGTCATCAGTGGATCGTGCTCAGATAGGTGATGAGGTCATCGAGCTGCTTGGGATCGTCCAGGCCGTCGTACTTCATCTTGGTGCCGGGGTTGGCCTGCCTGGCCGGCTGCGACAGGTAACTGTGCAGCTTGTCCGCCGTCCACACCCAGTGTGCCTGCAACAATGCATCCGAGTATTTGTAGTTCGGCGCGGTGCCCGCCGCGCGTCCGACGATACCGAACAGGCTGGGGCCTTTCTTGTTGCGTCCCTCCTTCACGCTGTGGCATTCCGAACATTCCGTCTGGAACACATCCGAGCCGGCGCCGGCGTCACCGGCCAGGGCAAAAGGGGACATCAAGGCGCCCCCGAGATAGAGTCCTGCGGCAGCCACGCACGGCAGGAACGATGCCGAAAACAACTTGCTCACTTGCTGACTCCTGTACACGTTTTTCGAAGGTGATGCTTTAGAAGGCGACACTCGCCATGACCAGAAAGGCGTCCAGATCCCGCGCACTGGTCGGCGGGAAACCGGGCGGCGCGCCGAACACGTTCTGGCTGGCGCCGTTGAACTGGCTGAAGCGGAACCAGATGGCCGAAAGCTTCAGGTTGGCAAGGTGCGTAAACGAATCGTCCTTGCCGAACGGCGCCCACGACACGATGAACTGATTGCTGGTGGTATCGGGAATGCCGTACGGCTCATAGCGAACCACGTCGCGCGTTGCCGTGCTTTCCAGGTGCGCAATCGAGACGCTGTAGGTTTGCAGGAAGGTATACGTGAGCGAGAGTGTCCGGTCATGCACCGCGCCCTGGGTGAGCGCCGTGACGCCGGGGATCGGACTGGCCGGCAGGATGCCGTAGTGCCGCAGTTCCAGAATGTTGACGAAACTCGCCTGCACGATGTTTTTTCGATTGCCGATGAACTGGTACGTCAGGTCATAGCCGAGATCGGTCACGTCTTCCGGCGGACCCGTGCGCGGCAGATCGCGCTTGGTGGTCAAGGCAACCACGCCGGCGGAGAAGAACTGCTTCTTCAGATCCTTCATGTACGCAAAGCGGGCATAACCGGTATCGCCGAGCTTGCCCGGATCACCCGATGGCGCGTAACCAAGACGATCCTGCTCGGACACGGGCAGCGAGGTGTACGTACCGATTTCGCCGTACCAGTCGGAGTCGTAAAGACCGTAGACGGTCGCGCCGATCACGCGCTCGGCCAGGGAGTTGGGGCTGGAAGGATTGAGCAGCGAGCCGGTGACATCCGGCGGACCGAGCTGGGTGGAGGCGAACAGATCGCTCACCGGGTCCTGGAAGCCGGGATTGTTGTTGACACTTACGCCGAAGGTGGCTTCCTTCTTGCCGACGTTCACGTCCTTGAGCACGAAGCGCAGGTCGACATCGCTCAAGTGGCTGTTGAACTTGTTGTCGCCACTGTTATCCGTGGCGATCTTGATGTAGCCGCCGATATTGTCCGTCGCGCGTCCGGCGATATAGACGTCCGCTTCGGTGAGCTCGTCGCTGCTCTTGCCCTCGGCAGGGACATTGCGCGCGCCGGTGATCTGCGCGGAGACCGGAATCTTCACGCCGTTACTGTCGGTATCGGTATAGCCGTTGAGCTTGAAGCGCATGCCGTAAGGCGTGAGCGCGGGGCCGTAGGCGCCTGCATGGCAGTCCGCGCAGGCATTGCCGGTCTGCCGCGCGTAGGCGGGAATGGCCTGCGCGCTGGTGCTGGCAATCAGTAGCAACGCGGCGGCCAACCAAAGGTAAACCCTGTGCATCCGGCGCAGCGGGCGTCGGTTCAACATGCGATCTCCTTGTCGTGATTGGGGGCGATAGAACACAAGGCGCGCTCCATCAGCGTCGGCGTTTGGGCAGCATCAGCCGCAGCGTGCCGTCGCGCAGCATGAAGTGGTGCCAGAGCGCGGCGGCGATGTGCAGCACAACCAGGGCCAGTAACAGCCAGGCGGCATCGACATGCAAGGTTTGCAGTTGATCGGCGAGATCTGCGTCGCCGCCGACCAGCATGGGCAGGGTCAGGCCGAAAAAGTGCACCGGTTTATGCTGCGCATTGCTCAATGCCCAGCCGAGCATCGGCAGCGCGAGCATCAATGCGTACAGTGCGATGTGCGTCAGCGCCGCGGCCACGCGAATCGGCCAGGCGTTATGGCTTACCGATGGCAGCTTGCCGAGGCGAAAACGCAGCGCCACGCGCAAGAAGAAAAGAATCAGCACAAACAGGCCGAAGTGACGATGGCCTTCGAGCAGCCACTGGCGCAGCGCGCGGCCATCGACCAGTTCGCGGACCAGGATCAAGGTCGCTGCCATGCACACGCAAAGAACGGTAAGCCAGTGCATCACCACCAGCTTGCGCGGGCGCATTACGGCGGCCGCCTGTGAAGGCTGATACGCGCGACCTGGCTCGATGCCAGCGCCGGCGGTGAATGCCACGTTGTGCCCCTGCTTTGATCCAGCCTTGATGTCCACTGTCATACCCGAGCTGCCTGCGCGTCGCCGTCATTCGGCTGATTCATGCCCACTCATGACCTTCCTCACGCCGTTAGCAGAATGCAGGGCGTTGCGAAGACGGCCTCGTGCGGATGGGTGCCGGTGGGGGCGCGAAAGGTTGCATCGATGCACCGGGCGCTGATGCGCGCGCCGGTGACAGCGCGGCGATCCGGCACAACCTTTCCCCGCTGGTATGGCACCCAGGTACGTGGGTCACCTTCACGCAGACACGACCTGGCCTTGAACATGGAAATCCAACGAATCCAGTTGCAGAAGCATGGCGACGACCGCGGCATGCTCATCGCGTTGGAGCAGGATCGAAACGTGCCGTTTGCCATCCGGCGCGTTTACTACCTGTTCGCGACGAACAACGATGTCCATCGCGGCCAGCACGCACACCGCCGCCTGCATCAGCTGGCGGTGCCGGTGCGTGGTTCGGTCACCATGCTGCTGGACGACGGCAACGGTCCGATGGAAGTGGTGCTCGACGATCCCGCGCAAGGCTTGCTGATCGGCAGCATGGTGTGGCGCGAGCTGTACAACTTCAGCCACGACTGCGTGCTGATGGTGCTGGCCGACCAGCTGTACGACCCCTCCGACTACATCACCGACTACGCGCAATTCCTGCGCGAAGCGAAAGGTTCCCTGCTGCAGGAAGGTTTGGCCGCATGCGCAGGCCGCTAGTCATCATCGGCGCGGGCGAGTTCGCCAGGATCGCCTGCGAATACTTCACGCATGACAGCGACTACGACGTGGTCGCCTTCAGCGTCGAGCGTGAATATCTCACGCACTCCACACTGGCGGATCGTCCGATCGTGGCCTACGAGACCCTGGCGGCGAACTACGCGCCGGCCGATTGCGAGGTGTACGTGGCGATCCCCGCCTCTCAGCTCAACCGCCTGCGCACGCGCTTCTACCGCGATGCCAAAAGCCAAGGCTACCGCTTCGCCACCTACATCAGTTCGCGCGCCTTCGTCTGGCACAACGCCGTGATCGGCGAAAACAGCTTCATCTTCGAAAACAACGTCATCCAGCCGTTCGTCACGATCGGCAACAACTGCGTGCTGTGGAGCGGCAACCATGTCGGGCATCGCACGGTGATGCACGACAACGTGTTCGTCGCCTCGCACGCGGTCATTTCCGGTTATTGCGAGATCGGCGAAGGATGCTTCATCGGCGTCAACGCCACCTTCAACGACCAGGTCAAGGTCGCGCCGGACAATGTGATCGGCGCCGGGGCCCTGGTCACGCGCGATACCGAGCCCGGCCGCATCTATGTGGGCTCGCCCGCGCGTGCGATACCGGACAAGTCCAGCCTAGCCGTGAGGCTTTGAACGCGCATGGGCGCATGGATCAAGAAAGGCCTGGTGTTCGACACCGCGCGCCATAGCGTGGGCGCCTGGATGCGCCATTCGGCGCTCACGCCGACACCCTGGCGCATCAGCGATGAGTTGATTCGCGTGTATGCGGGCTTCCGTGATGCGGATGGGGTCAGCCGCATCGGCTATGTGGACGTCCATGCGGACGATCCGGCGCAAATCGCGCGGGTCGGTGCCGAGCCGGTGCTGGACATCGGCCGGGATGGCTGTTTCGACGACAACGGCATGATCCTCGGCGATATCGTCGATACGCCGGACGGCCTGTACATGTTCTATGTGGGTTTCCAGCGCGTGGCGAAAGCCAAGTTCCTGGCTTTCACCGGCCTGGCGATCTCCCACGACGGCGGGCTGCACTTCAAGCGGGCGCAGGAGACGCCGATCCTGGACCGCGCACCCGGACGCAGCACCATCGGCGCGGTGCATTCGGTGATGTGCGAAAACGGTCGCTGGCGGCTGTGGTACGCGGTGGGCGACGACTGGGAGATCATCGACGGCCGGCCCTTTCCGCGCTACCACATTCGCTATGCGGAGACGGACGATCCGCGCATCCTGCCGCGCGAAGATCATCCATGCCTGCTTCCGCGCGGCAACGAATACCGGATCGGCCGGCCGCGCGTCTATCGGCATGGCGATGGCTATGTCATGTACTTCACGCGTGGCAACGTCACTGGCGAATACTTTCCCGGCGTCGCCTACAGCGCGGATGGCATCCGCTGGGAACGTCGCGACGAGACGCTTGGCGTGAGCTTGTCCCCGCGCGGCTGGGATTCGCGCGTCATCTGCTATCCCGCCCTGATTCGCCATCGCGACAAGCTGCTGATGTTCTACAACGGTAACGACATGGGCGTCGACGGTTTTGGCGTGGCGGAGCGACGTGACGGCGCCACCAACGGGGAACCTGATGTACACCGTTAAGCCCTACGCGCCGGCTGATGCCCAGGCCTGGGACGCGCTGGTCGGGCAGTCCAGGAACGGCAATTTCCTGCATCGCCGCAGCTATATGGATTACCACGCGGATCGCTTCGTCGACCAGTCGCTGCTGATCGAGCGCGACGGCAAGCCGGAGGCGGTCTTTCCCGCCAACCGAAAAGATGGCGTCGTGGTAAGCCACGGCGGCCTGACCTATGCCGGATTGATCACCACGCAGGATGTGCGGGCCGAGGCGACGCTCGCCGTGTTCGAGCAGATCAGCGAGCACTATCGCGCGCAGGGTGTCAGGCGCATCGTCTACAAGGCGATCCCGCATATTTTTCATGCCTATCCTGCCGAAGAAGATCTGTACGCGCTGCATCGCCTTGGCGCGACGCTGACGCGGCGCGATATCTCTTCCGTCGTGCCGTTGCGCGAAGCGTTCCGTTTTGCGGACGGCCGCAAGCGCTCGATCAGCAAGGCGAAAAAGGCCGGTGTGCAAATCCGGACCGGTGTCGATCTGACTGCGTTTCATGCGCTGCTGACCGAGGTGCTGCACAAGCACGAGGTCGTGCCGACCCACAGCCCGCAGGAACTGCGGCTGCTGCAGTCGCGCTTTCCCGACCACATCGTGCTGCACGAGGCGTATGTCGAGGACACCCTGCTCGCCGGCGTGCTCGTCTACGACTTCGGCCGCACCGTGCATACCCAGTACATGGCGGCGTCGGAGCAGGGGCGGGAGCTCAATGCGCTAAGCCTGCTGCTCGGCGAACTGATCGGCCATCGCTACGCCGACCGCATCTATTTCAGTTTCGGCGTATCGACCGAGCAGGAAGGGCGTTATTTGAATGGCGGCCTGATCATGCAGAAGGAGCGCTTCGGCGCGCGCGCCGTGGTGCACGATTTCTACCAGTGGGAGCTGTGATGGACGTGCCGTTCCTCAGCGCGCGGGACATCAACGCGCGCTATGCCGACGAGCTGAAGGCCGCCGCCGCCCGCGTGATCGATTCGGGCTGGTATGTGCTTGGCGAGGAAGTGGCCGCGTTCGAACGCGAGTTCGCCGCCTACTGCGGCGTGCAGCATGCGCTGGGCGTGGGCAATGGGCTGGACGCGCTGGCGCTGATCCTGCGCGGCTACAAGGAGCTTGGCGCACTCAGCGAAGGCGATGAGATCATCGTGCCCGGCAACACCTTCATCGCCAGCTTCCTGGCGATCACCGAAAACCACATGCGGCCGGTGCCGGTGGAGCCGGACGCGGCCAGCTTCAATCTCGATCCGGACCGGGTGGAAGCCGCCATCGGCCCGCGCACGCGCGCGATCATGGTGGTGCATCTGTACGGGCAGCTGGCCAACATGCCGGCGCTGCTGGCGCTGGCGCGTCGATACAAGCTGCTGCTGATCGAGGACGCGGCGCAGGCGCATGGTGCGATCAGCCATGGATGTCGAGCCGGTGCGTTTGGCGATGCGGCGGCTTTCAGCTTTTTTCCCGCCAAGAATCTGGGCGCGCTGGGCGACGGCGGCGCGGTCGTCACCCAGGATGCGCTGCTCGCCCAGCGCGTCGCGGCCTTGCGCAACTACGGCTCCGAGGTGAAATACCGCCACCTGTTCCAGGGCGTCAATTCGCGCCTCGACGAAATGCAGGCGGCGATGCTGCGGGTGAAGTTGAAGTATCTGGACCAGGACATCGCGCGCCGTCGCCATGTTGCGCAACGTTATCGCCAGGGCATCCGGCATCCGCAGATCCGCCTGCCGCAGGTGCGCAGCGAAGAGCAGCATGCCTGGCATCTGTTCGTGGTGCGTTGCGCCCAGCGCGACGCCTTGCAACAGCACCTGCAGCGGCTGGGCATCCAAAGCCAGGTGCATTACCCGATACCACCGCATCGGCAGTCCGCCTATCGGTCCTTGCGCGATGTCCACTTGCCGTTGACCGAGCAATTGCATGACGAAGTGCTGAGCCTGCCGCTGGGTCCGACCTTGCGCGACGACGAAGTGGAGCGGGTCATCGCCGCGTGCCAGGCGTTCGAGTGTCCGCCATGAGTCTGGTGCGCACCGGCTTCTACACCTCCATCGCCACCGCGGCGCGCCTGCTCGCGGGCCTGGTGGTCATCAAGCTCGTGGCGTGGTTCGCGGGGCCGGAAGGCGTCGGCAAGCTCGGCCAGTTCATGAGCCTGATGTCGCTGCTGGCGGTGCTGGCCGGTGGTGGCATCAGCGCCGGTATCGTCAAGTACGTGGCTGAGTATCGCCACGACGCGCAGCGGCTGTCGCGCCTGCTGGCGGCGGCACTCTGGTATGCGCTGTGCGCATCGTGCGTGATGGGTTGCGCGGCCTTGTTGTTCAGCCGCCAGCTCGCGCTGTGGCTGCTGGGCGATTTCCATTACGAAAGCCTGATCCGCATCCTGGCCATCGCGCAGCTCGGCATCGCGCTGGTCAATTACATCCTCGCTGTGATCAACGGTTTCATGGACGTGCGCAGGCTCGCCTTCGTGCAGGTGCTCGGTTCGGTGATCGGCGTGGTGATGGCGGTGGGCCTGTCGCGTTGGCTGCATCTGTACGGGGTACTGCTGGCCCTGGTGCTGGGGCAGGTGCTGACGCTGCTGGTGGGCGTGCCGGCGTGGTGGCGCAGTCCGTATTTCCGCCGCAGCATGCTGCGCATGCACTTCGATCGCGAGATGACCAAGCGGCTGGCGGCGTTTTCGGTGATGACACTCACCTCCGCGCTGTTGCCGCCGCTGATCAACATCGCCGTGCGCAATCACCTCGCGCAGCAGTTCGGCTGGGAGCAGGTTGGTTACTGGCAGGCGGTGAGCAAGGTCTCCGATGCCTACCTGCTGTTCCTCACCACGGCCATCAATATCTATTACCTGCCGAAGCTGGCGTCGACGCACGAACGTGCCTCCCTGGTGTTGGAGCTGCGCAGCGCGTACCGCCATCTGTTACCGCTGGTCATCATGCTGGCGGCCCTGGTCTACGTGATGCGCAACGAGGTGACCCATCTTCTGTTCAGCGCCGACTTCACCGCCGCCAATGTGCTTTACGGTCCGCAGCTGATCGGCGACGTCGTCAAGATCGCCTCGTTCGTGCTGTCGTATCTGATGCTGGCCAAGGCGATGACGCGGCTGTTCGTGATTTCCGAATGCGTGTTCGCGGTCAGCTATCTCGCGCTGGTCTACCTGTTCACCGCCTGGTTTGGACTGGTTGGGGCGATGTACGCCTTCGCGATCAACTATCTGCTCTATCTCGCCTTCAACGTGCTGGTGGCACGCCGTTATCTGGGGGAAGCATGACCGTGGCCGACGCCCTGCCGATGAGAGCGCAGAACCTGCCGCTGGTCTCGGTGCTCATTCCTGCGTTCAACCACGGGCGCTTCGTGCAGCGTTGCCTGGATAGCGTGCTGGAAGATCTGTATCCGGCGAAGGAAATCATCATCATCGATGACGGTTCCACCGATGACACGCACGAACGCATTGTCGAGTGGATCGCCCGCCACGGCGACAAGCTGCGCGTGGAATACGCACGCCACGCCAACAAGGGCATTGCCTCGACCATGAACGAACTGGCCGCGCGCGCCCATGGTGAATTCCTGCGCCTGGGCGCCAGCGATGACTATCTGCTACCGGGCGGGCTGGAGGCCCAGGTTCGCTATTTGCTGATGCATCCGTTCAAGAAGGCCGTGGTGGGTGATTCGATCGTCGTGGACGGTAACGGCCTGATCCTGCATGGCAGCGGCATGCACGACCTGCATGGGGCGAACAAGAAACTCTACCGCTCCGACGAAGGCATCCGCCGCGCCGTCATCAGCCAGTGGGCGATCGGCGGACCGGTCGCGATGGTGCGCAAGAGTGCGCTCGATACGGTGGATCGCTGGACCGAAGGCCTGCGCATCGACGACTGGGATTTCTTCCTGCGCCTGGCGGCCTGCGACGGGCTCGGCTTCATCGATGTCAGCGTGTGCGCGTATCGCCTCCACGACAACAACTTCAGCCGGACAACCCACCGCGACACGCGCGTTATCAATCTGCGCGAGTCGCGGCATGTCGCGATGCGCCGGACGCACCTGTTCGAAGAGCCGTACCGCACGCTGCTCAAGGCGCAGGTCCATGTCATCGGCGCCAAGATCGCCTTCCTGCAGCGGCGGCTGACGCCGCTCGCGTTTCACATCGTGATGTATCTGTTGCTGATCGCCTTTTCCAAGCTGCGGTTTCCGATGCCGCATTCGTTGGTCAAGGAGGCCTGACCCGCATGTTGCGCCTTCCTTCCACCTATCTGGCGCTGCCCATCCTGCTGTCCTGCGGGCTTACCTGTCTTACCTATGACCTGCCCGAAAGCTACCTGGAGGGCGTGCTGCTGCTCGCCGCGAGCGCGGTGGCGATCCTGTTGCTGGATCTGCTGTTCGGCGCACGCTTGCCGCGCTTCGAGCGGTTTCGTGCGCGTGACTACCTCGGTACGCGAGAGTCGTTCGTTGCGCTGGCCTTCGCGTATGCAGTGATGGTGTTCTGCCTGCTCGATCTCGCGCTGTTTCCCATTCCGCTGATCGATAACCCCTCGTCCTACGCCAACATGGAAGGCGGCCACGAACATATCCGGCACATCTCCGACATGTGCTGGGCGCTGGTGCCGATCGGGTTGCTTTGCGCGCGCAGCAAGTGGCTGCGCTACCTGCTCATCGCCGTGGGGCTGGTTTTTCCGGTGCTGGTGATCGATCGCAACCGGATCTTCGCGTCGCTGTTTTCACTCGCGTTGGTGGTGCTGTTCCGCCGCGATGAATCCAGGCCGTTGCCGTGGAAGACGGTTGCCGTTCTGGCCGTGGCGGGCGGCACCGTCTTTTCGGTGCTGGGCATGCTGCGCTCAGGCACGCTGGACACCGTCACCTTGCCTTTCAGCGCGATGTATCGCGCCGCACCGCAGGGCATCAAGTGGCTGCTGCTGTATATCAGCGCGGGCCCGTACAACTTCGGCGCAATGCTGGCCAAGCACTATTCGAACGCCAGTTTCCTGATCAACCAGCTGGTGCCGATGGCGGGCTCCATCGCGACCGCCGGCACCGGCATCCCGCTGGATGCGCCCAACATCAACGTCGGCACCGAGTTCTTCCCCTTCCTCATGGCGCTGGGACCGCTGGGCGCGGTGGCGTCGATCCTCGCCTTGTACGCCATGTTGTGGTGGAGCGTGCGGCGCCTGCATCCACCGGTTTCGCTGTTTGCATGGCTGATCTTTCTGCGCATGTCGTATGTCTGCCTGATGTCGCCGTTCGCGCCACAGGCATTTACCTGGACCAACCTCGGTTTTGTGCTGCTGTGCCTGGTCATGCAGGTACTCGCAGCGTGGTTGCCGGGCCGGGCGGAATCGCCGGTTGCCGCGGCCGCCGCTCGAACGATGTCTCCCCCAACTTTCCAGTGAGTCCAAGACGATGGAACACGATGACGTTTATTTGATCGATATGTGGCGGCTGCTGGTCCGCGAATGGACATGGTTCGTGGCGGTGCTGCTGCTGGTGCTCGCCGCTACCTTCGCCTTTCTGCATGCCGCCAGGCCGCAATGGCAGGCGACGGGCTGGATCCAGATCGGCCAGGTGGACACGGCGCCGACCAACCAGGATCCGAAAGCCGAGCCACTGCAACGCGTGCTTGAACGCTTGCAGCTCGTCGCCTTTCAGGACGACGTGGCCAACAGCCTGGGCTTTTCGCATGACGCTCCCGCCGCCGGGCTCTATCGCAGGAGCCTGAAGGCGGAGCCTTTGCCGTATGCGGGGCCGCTGATCAAGCTGACCTTGCGCGGGTATTCGCAGCGACAGGTCAGCCAGTTCGCCACCGCCACCGTGGCCCAGTTGCAGGCGATCCACCAGCGCATCGAGGCGATACCGCTGGCGCGCGGGCATGCGCGGCTGGATGAGCTGCGCAAGGAGCTGCAAGCCGCCCTGGCCGACCGCGACCGCTTGCAGCAAGCCGTCGCTGGCGGCGGTGGTGCGTCCGGCCCGGTGCTGGCAAGCGCACTGCTGTCCAGCAAGAACCAAGAGATCCACAGCTTGCAGCAGACAGAAAGCGAGCTCGCCGATCGTCTCAGCGCCACCTACACCTATGACACCTCGCTGATGTGGCCGGTGTACGCGCCGGCCAACCCGGTGTTCCCCAATCCCGTGCTGATGTGGGCGGTCGGTCTGGTGTTCGGCCTGTTCCTGGCCACCGTGGCGGCGATTGCGCGCAACGCCTTGCGCCGGGCAACGGCGCGCAAGCGCGCACTCACCAAAGGCATTCAACCAAAAAAGCCGATGGTCGCACTCACTGACTAGAAAACGTAGAGGCCGGCGCGTGTCATCCGGTGCAACGAGGATCGAAGTGAGCAAGGCATACAAGCTTGAAACCGGAAGCAGGTCGATGACGCTGGACGAGACACAACTGCTCGATACGCAACGCGCCTTCGACAGCGTCGCGGCCGACTACGACGGTCCGCGCGGCAACAACGAACTGATCCAGCGCATGCGCGTTACGCTGTGGGATACCGTGCGCGCCGTGGTTCCATCGGGTTCGCGCCTGCTCGACCTCGGTTGCGGCACCGGCATCGATGCGGCCGAGTTCGCGCGGCGCGGTCATCATGTCGTCGCCACCGACTGGTCGCCGCAGATGGTCGAGCGCACCCGCGCCCGCGCCGAGGCAGCGGGACTGACCTCACAGGTGCTGCCGATACATGTCGGTGTCCATCAGCTCGGTCAGCTGCACGACCGCTTCGACGGCATCTATTCGAACTTCGGTCCGCTCAATTGCGCGCCCGACCTGCGTGCCGTCGCCGCCGATTCCGCGCGGCTGTTGCGGCCGGGCGGCATGCTGGTGTTCTCGGTCATCGGGCGCATCTGCCCGTGGGAAGTCGGTTATTACGCGCTGAAGGGCCGCTTCAAGCGCGCGGTCGTGCGTGCCGCGCGCGGCGCAACCGCGGTGGGCATGAATCGCCACACCATCTGGACGTATTACTACTCGCCGCGCGAGTTCTATCGCGCCTTCGCCGATTACTTTTCGCTCGAAAGCTACCGGGCGCTGAGCCTGTTCATGCCGCCGCCCTATCTGGTGGATGTGTATCGGCGTCACCCTGTGGCGTGCGAGCGCCTGGGCCGGCTCGACGATCGCCTCGGCGGGCTGCCGCTGCTGCGCAATATGGGCGATCACTTTCTGATCGTGCTGCGCCGGCGGTGAATCCATGAACGCGCCCGTACGAACCAACGCAAGTCTTTGCCATGCGGCCCTGGTCGGCGTGGAAGGCGTGACGCGCGCGGCGTTGCCGATCCGCGCGGGGCGCATTGGGTCATCCACGGCCGCGTGGGCGTATCAGCTGGATCTGCGCGATCACCTGGTCTTTCCCGGCTTGATCAATGCGCACGATCATCTGCACGTCAATGCCGTGCCCGCGCTGCGTTCGCCGACACCTTTTCCCAATAGCTACGCCTGGATCGCCGCATTCCAGGCGCATTTCCAGGATGCCGCCGTCGCAGCTGCGCTGGCGATACCGAAAGCCCTGCGCCTGCGCCACGGCGCGCTGAAGAACCTGCTTGCCGGCACCACCTGCGTGGCGCATCACGATCCCTGGCATCCGGTGCTCGATGCGCCGGATTTTCCGGTGGCACTGCTGCGCAACTTTGGCTGGAGCTATGCGCTCGGCTGGCCGGGATACGGACCGCCGGTGCAGGAGAGTTTTGCGGCGACACCGGCCGAATGGCCATGGATGATCCATCTGGCCGAAGGCACCGATGCGATCGCCCAGGCAGAGCTGGCGCAGCTGGACATGCTCGGTTGCCTGTCGGCGAACAGCGTGCTGATCCATGGCGTGGGTTTGTCCGAGCCGGACATCGAGCGCGTGATCGCCAGCGGCGCGGCGGTGATCTGGTGTCCCGGCAGCAATCGCGCCTTGCTTGGGCGTTCGCTCGATCCGCGCCGTCTGTGCGCGGCCGGCCGGCTTGCGCTGGCCAGTGATTCGCGGCTTAGTGGTGAGCGCGACCTGCTCGACGAAATGCGCGCCATCGTCGACCGCTGCGACCTCACCGCCGCGCAGTTGTTGGGTCTCGTCACGACGCGGGCAGCGGCCATCCTGCGTCTGCCATCGCGCGGCGCGCTGCTACCCGGTGCGCACGCCGACCTGGTGATCGTGGAAGACCTTGGCGGCGACCCGGTGCGCGGCTTGGTAGGCATCGAACGCAGCCAGATCCGTGCCGTGGTGCGCGACGGCATGCCACAGATCGCCGATCCCGATTTCGCCGAATGGTTCGCAGCGACCGGTGTGGAAGCCGTGCCGGTCAAGCTGGACGGCAAACCGAAACTGCTCGCCCGCCATCTCGCCGAGCCGGCATTGATCGCTCTTGAGCCCGGGCTGGAAAGCGCCGCCGATGGGAAGGTGACGGAGTGCGATGTCGCCATGGAGGCTCGGTACTACTGATGTCGCACACACCCATCCTCACTCCGGCGAAAGCCTATGCCTTGTGGGCGCCGAATTATCCGGCGCGCGCCCACAACCCGGTCATGCAGGCCGAAGAGCGCGCGATGCTCGCGCTGATGCCGGAAGGACTGCACGGCCAAACCGTGCTCGATGCCGGTTGCGGCAGCGGCCGCTACATGCTGCATGCGCTGGATCGCGGCGCGGCGCGCGTGAAGGGCGTGGATCTGTCGCAGGAAATGCTGCAACGCGCCGCCATGGAATTGCACGGGCATCGCGTCGACGCGCAGGTGCGCCTGGTGCAGGGCAGCCTGACCGCATTGCCGACGCCGGATGCCTGGGCCGACCTGACCATTTGCGGCCTGGTGATCGGGCATCTCGATGATCTGCAACAGGCGCTGGCCGAGCTGTGCCGCGTGACGCGTCCGGGCGGCACGGTGCTGTGCAGCGACGTGCATCCGATCGGTTACGCGCTCGGCTGGCTGCGTGATTTCAAATGCGACGGCCAGCGCTACGCCGTACGGCATAAGGCGCATCACTACAGTCATTGGCATGCCGCCTGCGCCAAGGTCGGGCTGGAGATCGAGCACGTGCTCGAGCCCATGCTCGATCCGCAAGACATTCCCGATGACGCCCACTTCGACCGCATGGCGCTGGAAGTCCCGGTGGCGCTGGTGTTCCAGCTGCGGCGAACGCCATGACCTTTCCCGCTTTCGACCGGCACCCATGACGCGCCCGCATACGCTGCTGATCAACCCGACCATCACCTCGCCCTCCAGCGCGCGGTTTCCGTTGTCGCTGCTGCATCTGGCCGCCGCGCTCGACAAGACCGGCAGCAGCGAGATCATCGATGGCAACGTCGATCGCGACTTCATCACTGACAGCTTGCGCGCGCTGCAACAGCGCCGCTTCGATGCGGTGGGCATCAGCGTGATGGGCGGCCCGCAGATGGCGCCGTCGATCGAGCTGTCGAAGGCGGTGCGCGAACACTTTCCCGAGCTGCCGATCGTGTGGGGCGGTTATTTCCCGACGCTCTACACGGATACGGCGCTGGCCGCGCCCTATGTCGATTACGCCATCCGCGGCCAGGGCGAGGAAAGTTTTCCGGAGCTGATGACGGCGCTGAGCAACGGTGCGCACACATCGCTGGCGCGGATCGGCGGTTTGTCACACAAGGTCGATGGCGAGATCGTGCACAACCCGAGCCGGCGTTTCTCGCTCGCCGATCCCAACACCGTGCTGGTGTACGACAAGCTCGGCGATCCGCGCCGCTATCTGGCGCGCACCTTCCTGGGCCGCCGTACCGCCGCGCATCAGGCGTCGGTGGGCTGCCGCTTTCGTTGTACGTTCTGCGGCGTCGCGGCCATGTTCGGCGGCGCGACCGCCGTCCCGGCCACCACGCGCCTGGAGCGCGAACTCACCTATCTCAAATATGAGCTGGGCGCCGATTCGATCCAGTACTTCGACCACAACTTCTTCGACCGCGAAGAAGACATGGTGCCGCTGCTGGAAGTCATGGCGAAACTTGAACTGCCGTGGTGGTGCTACGCGCGCTCGGATGCCTTGCTGAAACTGTCGGAAAGCTCATGGAAGCTGGTGCGCAAGAGTCGCCTGCGCATGGCCTACATCGGCGCGGAATCGCCCAGCGGGCAAATGCTCAAGGAGATCCGCAAGGGCACGCGGCCGGACCAAACCCTGGAAGTGGCCGAACTGTGCCGGCGCAACGGCGTCGTTCCCGAACTGTCTTTCATGGTCGGGCCGCCGGAAAACACCGAGGAAGAAACCGAGCACACCTTCGAATTCATCCGCGAGCTGAAGCGCATCAATCCGCAATCCGAGATCATCGTCTACGTCTACACGCCGTTGCCGGAAAGCAGCCGTCACGAAAAAGATCGTGGCAAGCGGCCTTCCGCGCCCCTGCTCGATGTCAACGGCGAGCCGGTGGTGTTCCCCAGGACACCGGAAGAATGGACCGAGCAACGCTGGGTCGACTACGCCTGCCACGCCGATGCGCCCTGGCTGACCGACAAGATGCGCCGGCGCATCCGCGACTTCGTCACCGTGCTGCGTTGCCGTTATCCCACCGCGCAGGATCTGCGCTCGCCACGCTGGGCCAAGCGTACGCTCAGTGTGGCCGCGTCGTGGCGCTACAGCCATCGCAAATACAACCGGCCATGGGAGCTGGAGCTGGCCAACCGGCTGGTAAAGCTGCGCATGCCACAGGTTTCGGGGCTCTGAGCGGATGACGGCGCTGCATGTTGCGCAGATCAACTTCGTTCCGGCCCCGGAAGGACTTGGCGCAGCCGAGGTGTTCCGGCAATGGCCGTCGCTGGTGGATGTCGCCGAAGCGGTCGCCAGTTCCGGCACGCGGGTGTCGGTGATCCAGGCGACGACACAACCGATTCACGTCGTTCGCGGCGGCATCGGTTACCACTTCAGCGATATTCATGACACGGACACCGTAGCCAGCCGCGGACGGCGCTTTGCCCAGCTGATCGACCAGATCGAGGCGGATGTCCTGCATGTGCACGGCCTGGACTTCGCCGAGGATGCGTTCGCCATCGCGCAATGTCTGCCGCATCTGCCGATCCTGTTCCAGGATCACGCCAACCGCCCGCCGCGCTGGTGGCGGCGGCCGCAGTGGCGGCGCTGGTACAGGGCCGCCGCGGGCGTGGCCTTCACCGCACCGGAACTCGCGCAGCCGTTTACCGCGGCGGGCTTGCTCGATCCGCACGCACAGGTGTTCGCCATTCCCGAATCCAGTTGCCGCTTCACCCGCGGCAGCCGTGCGCGCGCGCGTG
The DNA here is from genome assembly GCF_016904955.1 of Dyella flava. Taxonomy (GTDB): domain Bacteria; phylum Pseudomonadota; class Gammaproteobacteria; order Xanthomonadales; family Rhodanobacteraceae; genus Dyella_B; species Dyella_B flava. The sequence goes on from NZ_JADIKE010000030.1 coordinate 130,572, forward strand.
CGGAAACCGGCCTGTATGGCGATCCGTGCATCCTGTGGGTGGGCCATTTGAGCGCGGGCAAGGACCCGATGACCGTGCTCGACGGCGTCGCGCAGGCGGCGGCGGTCTTGCCGGGACTGAAACTGTGGTGCGTGTTCGGCGATGCGCCGCTGCTGCCCGCCGTGCAACGACGCATCGATCGCGATCCGCACCTGTCCGGACGGGTGCACTTGCTGGGCAAAGTGGCGCATCAACGGATCGAATGGCTGATGCGTGCGGCGGATCTGTTCGTCTCTGGCAGCCATCGGGAAAGCTGCGGGTATGCGCTGTTGGAGGCGATGGCCTGCGGTGTCACGCCGGTCGTCACGGATATCCCGTCATTCCGCACGCTGACCGGCGACATCGGTCATCTGTGGCCGTGCGGCGACGCCCGACGTCTGGCGCAAGCACTGGTGCATGCAGCAACGAAGCGCCAGTCGCCGGAGCGGGTGCGTGCGCATTTCGACGCCATGCTTTCGTTCGAAGCGGTCGGGCGGCAATGGAGCGACGCATACACGCAACTCCTCAGCAATCATTTTCTCCGTCGTCATTCCCGCGAAAGCGGGAACCCATTTCGCTCTGATGCGAGCGATGAAAATGGGTTGCGGCTTTAAAAATGGGTTCCCGCTTTCGCGGGAATGACGGCCAAACCATCGACATCCGGCGGAGTGAGTTATGAAACTGGCCCTGGTCGTCCCCGGCGGCGTCGATCGCAGCGGCGAATTCCGGGTGATCCCGGCATTCCTCACCCTGATCGAGCGCCTGGCCCGCGTGCATGAAGTGCATGTGTTTGCCCTGCGCCAGGAAGCCGCACCCGGCCGCTGGTCGCTGGCCGGCGCCACCATTCACAACATCGGCGACGGATGGACGCGGCTGCGCGCCACCAAGGCCATCGTCGCCGAACATCAGCAAGCTCCGTTTGATCTCGTGCACGCGATCTTCTCGGGCTCCTGCAGCTTCGTCGCCGTGGCGGCGGCGAAGTGGTTGCGGTTACCGAGCGTGGTGCACATCGCAGGCGGCGAGCTCGTCGCGTTGCACGAGATCCGTTACGGCGGACGGCAGAAGTGGCAAGGGCGCATGCGCGAAGCGCTGGTATTGCGCGCCGCCGATGCGATCACCGCGGCCAGCGCGCCGATCATCGACTCGCTAAGCGCGCTCGGCCTGCAAGCCGAGCGCATCCCGCTCGGCGTCGATCTGCAGCGGTGGCCGCCGATCGCCCCGCGCGGTCGCAGCAGTGTGCAGGCGCGGCTCGTTCATGTCGCCAGCCTCAATCGCGTCAAGGACCAGCCGACCCTGCTGCGCGCGTTGGCCGTCCTGGCGAAAGCCGGCGTGAATTTCCAGCTGGACATCGTCGGCGTGGATACGCTGCAAGGCGAGATCGACCGCCTCGCCGATCAGCTTGGACTGGCGCCGCATATCCGCTTTCTCGACTTCAAGACGCAACGTGAGCTGCGCCCGATCATGGCAGCGGCGGATCTGCTGGTGATGTCGTCGCTGCACGAAGCCGGGCCCCTGGTGCTGCTGGAAGCTGCGGTCGCAGGTGTTCCCACCGTGGGCACGGCGGTAGGACATATCGCCGAGTGGTCACCGCAAGCTGCGCGCGCGGTGCCGGTGGGTGATTGGCAAGCGTTGGCGAGTGCGATCCAGCATGTGCTGGCTGACGACAAACTTCGATTGCAGCTGGCCAGCGAGGCGCAACGCCGCGCCATCGCCGAAGATGCCGATTACACCGCCGGGATGTTCGAGGCGCTCTATCACCAGTTATCGGCGGCGCGTTGCACAAGCGGTCTGCGCGTAGCGCGTTAGATGGCCAGTTTGGTCGATTCCAACGCCGCGCGTACCACGTACAAGGTATCCATGCGCGGCACCGGCCTGGTCAGCCAGGTCAGGATGCGCCGGCCGTGCTTCAAGCTCACCCAGCTTTGTCCTTGCAGCCAGACCTGCGTGCGCATCATGTCGGCCCGTTCCTGGATCGCTTCATGCGTGGGCCGGATGCGGTCGCGGATGCAATGCCCCACTTCGCCGATCGAGCGCGACCACTCGATGCCCGGCAGCGCATGCAGCCACAGTGCGGAGCATGACACCTGCGTCAGCGTCTGCCGGCGGGTGACGGCGCGCAACAGCGGGTTGCAATCACGCTCGACACGCCGGAGTACCGAATGGGGAATCGCCTGCCGGTAGTAACGCGCGACCAGCCGCAACGGCGGTAACGCCCACCAGGGCGATTCGGTAGCGCGTTCATGCCACAGCGCTTCCCAGTCGCTCGCGGTCATGCGCGTTGCCAGCAGGGAGATGTCGTTCAAGTGAATCAGGCGGACACTGTGCCCGCAGATGTTGCCGGCCGCATGCAACAGCAGGTGGCTCATCAGCGCGCCCAGGCACGGGTAGGGATTCAGCCCGGGATGCGGCTTCCTGGGATAGATGCGCTCGGTGATGTCGATGGTGGAGATCGGCAGCCGTTCCTGGATGCGCGTATGCAGTTCGATATTGATCGGCGTATCGCGATGTTCGCCAAGACCGACGAAGGCCTCGCCGTCCGACGGCTTGAAGACTCGGTGCTTCCATTGCGCGTACGACTCCACATAACCGAGCTCTACCAGCAGCGCGGCCGCGCGTTCGGCATCCACATCGCGCACCAGCAGGTCGATATCGGCCATGGGGCGATCGCCGGGCGCATAAAGACCGATCGCGTGCAGGGCGGAACCCTTCAACGGCACCAGCGCCAGGCCGGCCAGACGCGCCTCGGCATCGATGCGCGCCAGCAGCGCGGCGATGCGTTGCTGGCGCTGCTCGACATGCTCGCGTTGCTCGGCCAGAAACGCCTGCCACCCCGGCTTTTGCCAGTAGGAAAGCTGCGCAAGCAGCGGCGAGATGCCATGCGCGACCGCCGCCGCCGACGCCAGCCGCCATTCCAGTTCGCTCCACGCCGGCGTCGGTGTGCCGGGCTGCGCCAGTGCGAGTTCGGCGGCCAGCGCTTCGGTGGTGCGATGCAAGCCGGCTTTAACGGTTTTGAGCGGTGGCAACATGACGTAGCTGTCGGGTCGTGCTGGCTATGGGGGCGGGCGACGATGCCGCGTGTTCGGTGCGATGCTGCTGTTCAAGCGCGAGCAGGGCGTTCCAGCGTGCCTCGAGCTCAGCCAGCGCTTCGTCATAGCGCTCCGGCGGCTCGGTATGTTTCGATTGCTGGAGTGTGATCTGCTGGTGCATCAGGTCGCGCACATGACGATAGAAGTCGGAGTCGTAGGCGCCGCGAAACATCATGGCGAGGTCGTCGCTGTCCTGCCAATGCGTCTTTTCGCCAAGCTGCGCCTTCACCTGTTCGTAGAACTTGGTGCCGGGCAGGGGATAGGACACGCTGACGCCGATGTCGTCCGGTGCCGCGGTGGTGATCAATTCGCGTGTCGCCAACAGGTCGACCAGCTGCTCGCCCAGATAGCCGAGCTGGATGAAAAAGCCGACGCGTATGCCGTGCTGGCCCAGCCGTTCGCGCGCGGTGATCAGTTCGGCGACTTTCGTGCCCTTGGTCATCGCGTCGAGTACGCGCTGGCTGCCGCTCTCCGCGCCGATCCACGCTTCGGCGCATCCGGCCTGCTTCAAGGCGGTGGCCATGCGTTCGCTGATCAGGTCGGCGCGGGTCTGGATGATAAAAGGCACCGAGCCATCGACGGCGCTCAGATGCTCGGCGAATTCCGCCACCCAATCGACATGGAAGCCGAAGATGTCATCGGCCATCCAGATGTGGTCGGGTTTGAACGTGCGCTTCAGATAGGTCATCTCCGCAGCCATGTCCTGCGCGCTGCGTTGCTTGTAGTGGTTGCCCCAGATCGGCTTGGCGCACCAGTTGCAGCGGAACGGACAGCCGCGCGACGCCGCCATGTTGAGGCTGAAGTAGCCGTGATGCGCCAGCCACACCTTGCGATAACGCTCGATGTCGACCAGATCCCACGCCGGATGAATCACCAGGCGCGGATCGGGCGGCTGCACGCCGATGCGCGTTACATGCGTGCGCTCGCTCACCAGGGTGGCGACGCCGGTGAGGCCCGACGTCCAGCTCTCCGCATCGATGCCGGGTTTCTGTTCCAGCCGGTTGATCAGCTCGACCAGCGCCGCGACGCCTTCGCCGATAAGTACCGCATGTGCACCCGCGGCGAGAAACGCATCGGGCTGGTCGGAGGCATCCGAGCCGGCGACAATCACCCGCGCACCGAACGCACGCGCTTCACCGATCATCTGACACGCTGCTTCACGCATGCGGGCGAGGCACATCTTGGTCAGGTAGTTGAAGTTGTCTTCATAGATCACCACCACATCCGGCCGTGCGTGATCGAGCGATGGCGCATAGTCTTCGACACCCTCGGCGAGCATCGCGTCGAACAAGGCGATGTCATGCCCCATCTCCCGCAGCAGCGCAGCAACATGCAAGGTGGCGAGGGGAGGGTATGGCTTGCCGCGCTCCCACTGTTTCCGATCGTATGTGAGGAAGTAGGAGTGGCCTACCTGGATCTTGAGCATGTGCAAGGGGCCTTGAACGTAGCTGCGGGAGAAGCTGCAGCAGCATCGGCGCTGGCGCCGGTGGGTCGGCTCCATCGTTCCGCGCTGTTTGGTGGTGAGTGCCTGCGAGTGGGCGTGCGGTTGCGTGGTGCGGGATGGTCGGCTGCCGCAACCTTCTTCACGCAGACATGCACTCACCGGCACATTGATCTGGATGCATCCCGTGCCGCACTGCGCAGGCCCGGACCCGAATCGGCTGACACCTATGGCCTTGACCTGTAGCTCCCGCATGGGCGACGTCCATGCCGACCCTTTTCGCGAGCAACACCGCCGGCCTTTTTCGGCGCACAAGCAGATTCTCGGCGGCAGCTTTCTGTTCGAGAGCGACAGCGTTGCGCTGCTGCATGTGGTCGACGAGGCGTATGGCGGCCTGCCGGCGCATCATCTGGCGCCATCCGCGCCGCCATTCCGTATTGAGCTGCGTCTGGTCCTGCGCAACGTGGCGAGTACGGGCGAACCGCTGCCGGTGCAGATGCAGTCCAGTGGCGGCATGCTGTGCGGCATCATGGATGCCTGCAACTACACCATCCTGATGCCCGAACAGCACAAGGCGCTGGTGGTGGCATCGGAGGACATGCTACGGCGTCCTTATCATCTGCGTTATGAGTTGATCGAATTCGCGGTCTTCACCCTGGCCTCGCGCGGGTTGGGCCTGGTTCCGCTGCATGGCGCATGCGTGGGGCGCAATGGACGTGGTGTGTTGTTGCTCGGCGCGAGCGGTTCGGGCAAATCGACGCTGGCCCTGCACAGCCTGCTGCACGGGCTGGAATTTCTGGCCGAGGATGCGGTGTTCGTCCAGCCGGAAAGTCTGCTGGCAACCGGTGTGGCCAACTATCTGCATCTGCAAGCCGATGCCTTGCGCTTTGTCGAGGACGAACGCGCGTGGCGGTGGATCAGCCGGTCGCCGGTGATACGCCGCCGTAGCGGTGTGGCGAAATTCGAAGCGGACCTCAGGCAGGGATATGGCCGGCTTGCCGGCACTGCGCTTGCGCTGGCCGGCGCGGTATTCATTTCCAACCAGGCCGCCGATGACGGGCGTGCGTTGTTGCAGCCACTGCCGGAACACGACATCGCCCACCGGCTCGCGGCGGATCAACCGTATGCCGCCGGGCAGCCGGGTTGGTCCCGCTTCGAACAGCAATTGCGGCGCGCGGGTGTGTACCAGCTGCATCGCGGCCGCCATCCACGCGCATCCGTCGATGCGTTGTTGCAACTGCTCGGCGAATAGTCCCATGCGTGCAACCGATATCCGCACACACCGCACTTACCGGCATGGCGGCGTGCCATGCGGAAGGAGAGGAGTTCTGAGTTCAGACCAGGTCTTGGCGGAATCGCGGCCGTCCCGGCCAGGCGGCCGCGAGGACGTGTAGCGATGTCCGGTAACTCCCACACCTCGGACGATTCGCTGCGCGCGTTTGCCGGCACGCTGAAAAGCGTCGGCGTGACCGGCATTGCCGTCTACGTGCTGCTGTCGCTGGGGTCGGCGCTGGTCGGCAGTCTCGCGGCGATCCTGCTGTTGCCGCTGGTGCAACCGGGGCACGCCTTGCCGATCGGCGGCGGCCTGTTCGATGTGCAGGGCGGCACCGATGTGCACGCGCTCGTCTTCGCCGGCGCCACCATCGCCTTCGCCTTGCTGCGCTGGCAGGCCGCGCGGCAAGGTGCGCGTCTTGCCGGCCGCTACGGCATGCATCTGCGGCGCAGCGTGCACGCGCGACTGATCGATGCGCCCTTGTCGTCACTGGCCGACGCCACCTCGGCGGAAATCGCCAACGTGCTCACCTACAACATCGAAATCATCACCCAGGGCTTCAACGCGTTGCTGTTGTTGCTGGTCGCAGGCGTGACCGCCATCGTGAGCGTCGGCCTTGCACTGTGGGTGTCGCCGCCGCTGATGCTGGCGGCGCCAATGCTGGCAGGCTTTGGTTTGATCGCGTCGCGCATCAGCAGCCGCGAGCAGGCGCAGGTGAGCCGGCAATACGTGGCGGATCTGACCCGCCTGTTCTGGCTCAGCGAGGACTTTCCGCGCCGGCTGCGTCACGTGCGCTCGTTCGAGAAGGAACAGGCGGAAAAGGACAGCTACGGCGATATTTCCGAACGCCTCCGCCACGGTTATCAACGGCAGCTGTACCTGATCGCATCCGGGCGGCTGATGCTGGAACTGCTCGGGGCCGTCGGCATTGCTGCCATCTTCATCCTGGCCTATCGCCTGCATGGCGTCGATCAGGCCTCGCTGATCGCCGTCTGCCTGCTGCTTGGTCGCTTGCTGCCGTATCTGGTGTCCACCCGGCAAAGCTTCCAGCAGCTGCGCGCCGCGGTGCCCGCGTTCGAACTGTGGCAGCGCTACATGCATCGGCATCCGTCGCAGTCATCCAATGCTCACTCGCATGAGTTGGTGGCTGATCAAGCGCTGCATATCGAACGCGTACAGCTGCTGCCGCCGCTCGATGCGCTCGACATCGGCGAACTCGTGCTTTGGCCCGGCCAGCTGACCTTGGTGTCGGGTGACTCCGGCATCGGCAAAAGCAGCCTGGTCGATGTGCTGGCCGGCATGGCTGCACCCCGGGAATTTGCCGCGCGCATCGGCGGGCGAGCCATGGATTTCGATGCCTACTGCCAGTTCGTGCGGCGCGGCGCGTACATCAGCCAGAGCGTCCGACCCTGGCAGCGTTCGATCCGCGAATGCCTGCGCTGGGCGGCACCCGATGCTTCCGACGCCGTGCTGCTGAGCGCACTGGAAGATGTGGGACTCGCCAAGCGTTTGGACGCATCGGGTAGAGGTCTCGATTCAGCCCTCGACAACGCATCAAGCAAACTTTCCGGAGGAGAGTTGCAGCGGCTGTTGCTGGCGCAAGTCATCCTGCGGGAGCCACGCCTCGCCTTGTTGGATGAAGCCACCAGCGCGCTCGATGTCGCCTCGGAAATCCGGGTGCTGTCGCAACTCAGGCGCCGGCTGCCACACACCATTCTGATCGTCGTATCGCATCGGCCGGATGTGATCGCGATTGCCGATCAGTGCCTCGTCATCCGACAGGACTGCAACAGGGTCGCGGGCGTCGCCTGATTGATGAATGACGACAGTGTTCGACTGGCCTCTTCGCACACTTGAGCACGTTGTCGGTTGCTCTGGGCCGTAAAGTGCGGCCGGCATTCGGGCGTCGGTCAAACCGTTCGAGCCCGAACCTGAACAAATCGATCTTGCTAATGCAAAATTAAATTGTACTGAAGCCGGTTGGAATGCAGTTTAATTTTGTATGCCGAAGCGAACCCCTCCTACATATCCCGCAGCCCGACGATCCATCAAGGCGCTTGGCGAGCGCCTGCGCATGGCGCGCCTTCGCCGAAAAATGACCCAATCCGTGATGGCCGAACGCGTTGGCGTCAGCGTTCCCACGCTAGCGAAGCTTGAGGGTGGCGATCCCACTATCAGCCTGGCCACCATGATTCGTGTCCTCTCCGTGCTGAACCTGTCGTCCGACCTGGACAGGATTGCGGCTGATGACAAACTTGGGCGCGAGCTCCAAGACGCCGAGCTTTCCCCGCCACGACCGACTAGGCGGCGTGCAGTCACGCATGTTCCGCCGACACGAGGTAAGTCATGAAAGAGCTGAGCGATCTTGCCCGCGTTCGATGATGTGGACCTGACGCCCGGCAGCGCTGTGTGGCCTAACACGACGGATTTTGTCGGGTGTCCCAAAAGCGACTCGACGCAATCGAGCAAGAGGTTCGGAATGCAGTGGCGCAATGGCTTGATAACGCCGGCGCGGCCGGTGCCTGTCGTGGTGAGATTTTGTCTCCTCCTCATAGCAACCAAGACAGGTTCTACCGGCACTCACCACGGATTCCCTGTCGGTGTTTTGCATGTCTGGCGCAACGAGCGGCGAAACCCATACCATGCGCCCCACGCGGTCGCCCATGCGCGTGCGGGACATGATCCTGACGGCCGTGGTGGCGCTGATCGTGCTGACCTTGGGCTTGAAAAAGCCTTCCTACAACTGGGACATGATCGGTTACGTGGCGGTGGCGTTCAGCGCCGAGGGCTATCACGGGGTCGATCTGAACAAGGCCACGTACGACAGCGTGAGAAGCGAGGTCAACGCCAGTACCTTCGATCAATGGGTGCAGGGCGATTATCGGGAAACCGTTTACCGCGACCCATCGTCGCTGGCGCAGCAATTGCCGTTCTATCGCATTCGGGTGCTGTATGTCGGCTTGGTCCGGATGGTTCATGCCATCGGATTCGGTTATCCCAGGTCGACCTATGTCGTGAGCGCTGCGTTTGCGGCGCTTTCGGTTGTATTGCTTGCCTTGGTCGGCCGCGAGATCGGCGCGCCGGTCGCTGCCGTGCCGTTGGTCGTCGCGTTCTCCGGGTTCATTGACGTCGCCGGGCTATCAACACCGGATGCGCTGGCTTGTTTCTGCTGTCTCCTGACGATCCATGCCCTGGTCAGGGAAAGCATGCTGGTGTTCGTCGTCGCTGCCTTGTTGCCATTGGTCAGAACGGATCTCCTGCTGCTCTCGATGCTGGTTTGTGCCCATGCCTTCATCTTCGGCAAAAGAACGTGTGCGCTCGCATCCATGCTGGTCGCCTGCATGCTGTATGGGCTGGTAGTGAGGATAAACGGCGCCTACGGCTGGTTGACCTTGTTCAACACCTCATTGATCCACAAGACGGCGTATCCCGCTGCGCTGGTTCCTTCGCACAGGCTCGGCGATTACCTCAGGCCGTACGTTTCCCTGGCCTATGACTTCACGATGCAGCCGCATTTTGTGATCTTCGCGCTGGCCATCTGGTTTCTGCTGAGGCATGGAACCAGGACACTTTCCTCGGACATGCATCGGCTAAGCGCCGTTTTCGTGGTCCCGATGGCATTCGTCGCACTTCACCTCTTGCTCTTTCCCGCCATCACGTATCGCTTTTTTGTGTTCGCTGCATCAGTCGTCGCCATCGGGCTGATCGGCCAGATGCAGTGGGTGAATCGTTCCCGCCACATTCAAATGCGTTCGGTCGATGCCGACCAGCGCCGTCGCGCGCACAGCTTGCCGCCTTTCCAGCGACGGTAACGAAGCTCGCCGTTTGCATGTCCCATGCGACGACGGGTAAAAGGCGGCGTAGCTTCAATCCGCAGGAATTTTCGGCCGGTGATCCGCCGTTCCCTTAACAATCGCCACGGTTTATTACCGCATCCGTAAGGTCCGCTGTCATCAGTTTGCAGTCTTGGCCGCGTGACACTTCCCGGCCGGGGCCATCTATGGCCGGGCGAAAAGTGTGGTCCAGAACGGGGCTGGGCCATGGCGGGGGATCTATGAAAATCCTGGTGGTGGAAGACGACCACGAGACGGCGAGCTATCTGAAAGCCAATCTTTCAGGTGCCGAGCATGACGTGGAATGGGCATCCGATGGATCGACCGGCTGGCGCATGGCAAGCAACGGGGATTACGACTTGCTCGTCGTGGATCGCATGTTGCCGCACACGGATGGCATTTCGCTTATTCGGAACCTGCGGGCGGAAGGCAAGAAGATGCCGGTGCTGATGCTCTCGGCCCTCAGCGAAGCGGATTACCGCGTGGAAGGCCTGGATGCCGGTGCCGACGATTATCTGGGCAAGCCGTTCGCGCTGAATGAACTCAAGGCGCGCGTGGGCGCGCTTGCGCGCCGGCCGCCATTGGCCGAAGCGCGTACCCGCTTGAGCGTCGCTGACCTGCACATGGACCTGATCAGCCGCGAAGTCACCCGTGGCAAGCAGGTCATCGAACTGCAACCGCGCGAATTTCGCCTGCTCGAATATCTGATGATGCAAGCCGGCAAGGTGGTGACGCGCTCCATGCTGCTGGAACACGTCTGGGAATTTCACTTCGATCCGCAGACCAGCATCGTCGAGACGCATATCAGCCGTCTGCGCGGAAAGATCGATCGCGGCTACGAACTGCCTCTGCTGCATACCATTCGCGGAACGGGATATTGCCTGCGTGCACCCGGCTAACTTTTTACGCACCGCGGCATTTCGTGTGGCGGCGCTGCAGGCGCTGGCCTTTGCCGTGGTGGTGGCGGCACTCTTCAGTCTGGTCTGGCAGGAGATCCATGCCTACGTCGCCGACCAGCTGCGCACAGCGGTGGAGGTGGAGACGGCCAGCCTGCGTGAAGCGGCACGGGATGGCATGCTGGAGCCGCAAATCCGCCAACGCATTGCCGTGCTTCGCGCGGGGCCGGACTACTACCTGCTATCCGATGCGCAAGGAAACCGCGTGGTAGGCAATCTGATCTTCAAGCCGCAAGTGCCCGGATGGCAACGTGTGCCGATACATGGTGCACATGGTCGGCACAAGGGACATGCGCATCAGGTTGATCTTTACGTCACGCCGCTCAGCGACGGCCGGTGGTTGACGGTGGGGCGTGACAACCGCGATATCGGTGAGCTCGACGAAGACTTCACGCGCTACTTCTTCCTGAGCGTGGGCGTGGCCATGTTGTTCGCACTGCTCTCGGGCGGGGTGGCGGGCCACTTTTTCATGAGGAACGTGGATCGCATCACCGCGCGTGCCGAACGCATCGTGACCGGTGAAGAACATGGGCCACTGCGGCTGGACCGGGGTGGCGTCGAATTCGTGCGGCTGGCCGGCCGGCTGGATCGCATCCTCGAGCGTGTGCATACGCTGATGGAAAACATGCGGCAGGTCTCCAGTGACATCGCACATGATCTGCGAACGCCGCTGACCCGATTAAGACAACGACTCGAATCCGCCTCTGCGCCCGGCAACGACGTTGAATTCCAGCGCATCTCGATCGAGCGATCTATTGCAGACGTGGACGATGTGCTGGCCACCTTCAGCGCCCTGTTGCGGATATCGCGGATCCACGCGCGTGAACGGCAGGCGGGATTCGCGCCGCTCGATCTTTCCGAACTGTTCGCTTCGATGGCCGAAGTCTACGGCCCCGTTGCCGAAGATAGCGGACACGTGGTCACCGCTCACGTGGAATCGGGCCTGGGCTTCAATGGCGACCGCGCGCTTCTGACCCAGATGCTGTCCAATCTGATCGAAAACGCCATCCATCACACTCCGGCCGGTACGCACATCAACCTGTCACTCAATGCGCAAGCGGAGGGTGTCGTCGGATGCATTGAAGACTCTGGACCGGGCATTCCGGCTGAAGAACACAAGCGCGTCTTCCAACGCTTTGTACGCCTGGACAGCAGCCGCACCACGCCCGGTAGCGGCCTGGGCCTGTCCCTGGTCGCTGCCATCGCCGAGTTGCACCGTATCCCGGTGACACTGAGTAATCGTCAGCCCGGCCTTGCCGTCATGTTGCGTTTCGCCTGAGCGGCGGCGTCATGGGCTGGGTCAGCACGAAGCTTACCGATCCGTATGGCGGCTGCATTCTGACTGTCATGGCACATGCCTAGTTTTCCTCGAACACGGACGGGCGTTCAGCGCGCCGCGCCACTGCATAACTTCACTTGATTCGAGGGATCCGGAAATGTCACTGGCAAGAGCCTGCAGGTTGGGATTGGGTTTGGTGGTGCTCTCCATGCCATTGTTCGCGGTGGCCGCCGACCCGGTGACGCTGACCGGACACGTTGAAGTCGCTACCGGGCATCAGCCGATCGCCGGCGCCCGCATCGAAATTCGCGAAACAAAAACCGTCACCATGACGGATAAAAGCGGCAACTACACCTTGCCGAACGTTGCACCGGGCGTCTACACCGTCGTCCTGACCGTAAAAGGCCAGCGGCCGATGCAACGCAAGGTGATTGTCGATGCCAATACGCCGGCGGTCGAAAATTTCGCGCTGGGCGTCGATGCGAAGTCGCTCGATCAGGTGAACGTCACGGCATCGATCACCGACGATGCGCAAGCCCGCGCCGTGCAGCAGCAAGCACCGAATATGATCTTCGTGCAGCCGGCGGCTGCCATCGAGCGCCTGCCCGACGTCAATGCGGGCGAGGCTGTGCGTCGTCTGCCTGGCATCTCGCTGGAGACCGACACCGGCGAAGGGCGATTCGTCAACATCCGCGGCCTGGACGCTGACCTCAACAGCACCACGTTCGATGGCGTGCGCCTGATGCCGAGCAACGTTTCCACCCCGACCGGTGGTGGCCGTGCGGTCGCCTTCGATTCGATACCGGCGGGTCTGGTGGGGTCGCTGACGGTGACCAACACCAACCTTCCCGAGCAGGACGCCGAGGCCTTGGGCGGCACCATCGAGATCACCTCCAAGCAGATGCCGAAGGATCGCGATCAATTCCTCGATCTGCAGCTCGGCACGGGCTTTGAAAACCTGCGCGACACGCCGGTCAAGGACTATGAAATGACCGGCGGCTTCCGCTTTGGTCCCAGCGCCAACTACAAGCCCTTCAGCTTTATCGGAACGGTGGAGTACTACCAGGACCGCCGCGGCATCGATGACCTGGAAGAAAGCTACGTCGATCAGCAAGGCCAGGGCATTCCCGACAAGGCCCTGGCCGACCTCAATCAGCGCTACTACAACTACCAGCGCACCCGTCACGGCTACGGCTTCGAGCTGGATTTCCAGCCGGACAACAACAACAAATGGTATGCGCGTTACTACGATGCCGGCTACACCGAATCGAAGAACGTGCAAAAGCTCTATCTGGAGTTTGCCGGCCAGCCGGTGGTCAACCCCAGCAATCCGAATGGATTCATTGACGACGCGACCTATCAAAAGGCGTCGACGCTTGAGAAGGAAATGATCGACTCGCGCGTGGCGGCCGTGGGCGGCCAAAACAACTTCGAAAGCTGGAAAACCGATTATCACCTCGCACTGTCGATCGGCTCCTACAACAAGCCCTTCGATTACGGCTCGACCTTTCAGAACAACACGCCCAATCCGAACAATCCGGATGGCTCGGGCCAGGCCATCGTGGCGTACGACAACATCAGCAACCCCAACTACCCGACCTACTCGATCGTGCAGGGTTCGAATCCGGCCAGCCCGGCGGGTTACGCGCTGACGGATTTCAGCAACGGCACGGAGCACGACCATGACATGGAGTACAGCGCAGTCGACAACGTCACCATTCCGACCAGCTTGTTTACGCAAAACGATGATGAGTACGTGAAGTTCGGCTTTAGCGCCCGCATGCGCGTGCGCAACAACAGCCAGATGAATTACGACTACAACCCGCCAGCGATTCCGCTGTCGCAGGTCAGCACCGGTCAGCCGATTACCTATTACGACGGCGCTTACAACAACGGTTACAACATCAACACGCAGTCCCTGGTCAATCTGTTCAATAGCAATCCGGCACTGTTCCCGGAAAATGTCGCGAGCGACTATCTTGCCGACCTGCAAGCCTACGGCCACGACAGCGAGGACATCTACGCAGGCTACTTCGAATATGCCTTCCAGCCGATCGATAAGCTGAGCCTGTTGGGCGGCACGCGTTACGAACAGACCGACGCGCAGTACGAAGGCCTCAACATCATCACCAGCAACGGCAACCTCGTCAGGTTCTCGCCCAACATCATCAATCGGAATTACGGAAACTTCTTCCCGACCTTGCAGGCGCGTTATGAAATCGATCCGGATTTCCTGCTGCGCGCGGTCTACTCCAAGACCATCGCGCGTCCCGGCTTCCAGCAGGTGACGCCATCCACGCAGATCGACGACGTGAACGACACCGTCACCCAGGGCAATCCGGCACTCAAGCCCACCTATAGCGACAACTTCGATCTGTCGCTGGAGTATTACCTGCCGGAAGGCGGCCTGGCTTACGCGGGACTGTTCGACAAGCAACTGACCAACTACATCGTGCAGACTGGCAACATCGAGACGCTCACCAATCCGACCGGCGCCCTGGACGTATTCGCGCCGGGCACGCAGGTCACGTTCAGTGGCTTTGAAAACATCCAGTCATCGTTCGCGCGCGGCATCCAGCTGGTGTACGTCGATCGCTTCCGCTGGCTGCCCGGCTTGCTCAGCGGTTTGGGTGTCAACACCAATTACACCTACGTCGATTCGCGCATCCTGATCCATCCCGGCGTCTATTCGCTGCTTCCCTCGACGTCGCGTGACACCGCCAACCTCACGCTCACCTACGACTACATGGGCCTGCGCCTGGACCTGGGCGCCTACTACGAAAGCAAGAACCTCTTCACGGTCGGCGGGCCGCTGTACACGAATGCCGACGGTACGCCGTCCAGCATTTACGCCGACCAGTGGTCCTCCGGGCGCACGTCCCTGGACTTCGGTTCGAGCTACACGATCAATGACACGATGTCGGTGTACTTCGCAGTGAAGAACCTGACCAACACCAAGCTGCGATTCACCGAAACGGCAAGCTTCGATCGGCCGATCCAGCGTGAGTTCTACGATCAGACCTTTACCGCCGGCATCCGCCTGCATTTCTGATCCACGCGTTGCATCAAAACGCCTGGCCAATGACGCGTCCCACGTGCCGCGATCCGGCCAGGGCGCTCTGGGCAAGCGCACTTCTGCCATGACGAAAAATAATCGAAAAGGACGACGCATCATGAAGCGATTTCTCATCACCGCCATCGCCCTGGCTGCCACGACGGCCTGCCTGGCCACGGCATCATCGGCGAACTACACCCTTCTGGAGCGCCACGTACTCGGCGGTGCGGGCAAGTGGGATTACCTGACGCTGGACAGCGCCGCACAGCGCCTTTACATCGCGCGCGGTGATCGCGTGATGGTGATGGATACGCAGAGCGGCAAACTCGTCGGCGAAGTGCCGGGCGCAAACGGCGCGCATCGCGTGGTCATCCTGCCGGATCAGCACCAGGGCTTTGTCACCAATGGCCATGCCAACAGCGTGACGCCGTTCGATCTGGCGACCCTGAAACCGTTCCCGGCCATCGCCATCAGCGGCAAGGATCCGGATGCCATGCTTTTCGATCTGGCGACTGCAAAGCTGTGGACCTTCAACGGCCACAGCAACAGCGCGAGCGTGATCGACCCGGTTTCCAGGAAGGAAACCGGCTCTGTTGCCTTGCCCGGGAAACCCGAATTTGCGGTGACGGACGATCGCGGTCACCTCTACGTGAATCTGGAAGATATGGCGCAGATCGCCGAAATCGACGCCAAGGAAGGCAAGTTGCTCGCAACCTGGTCGCTGGCACCCTGCGAAGGCCCGACCGGCCTGGCCATCGATGTGGCGCACCAGCGGCTTTTCTCGGTGTGCGCCAATCAGAAAATGGTGGTGCTGGACGCCACCAATGGTCATCAGGTTTCGGTGCAAACCATCGGTAGCGATCCGGATGCGGCCGGTTACGACGCCGGCACCGCCACGGTTTTCAGTTCCAACGCCGATGGCACCCTGACCATCATCCACCAGGCCGACGCCGATCACTACTCGGTCGTCGCCAATCTTGCGACGGCCACGAATGCGCGAACCCTGGCGGTGGATACCCGCTCGCACCGTGTCTATCTGGCCGCACCCGATGTCACCGCGGGTGCCAAGGCATCGCAGGGAACGTTTGGCGTGCTCGTGGTGGGTGCGCGCTGACGCGCATGACTGGGGGAGATCGATACCTATGAAGATATGTCGACACTGGGGCGCGCGTTCGCTCTACATCATGTTGATCGCGGCGATGGGGATATTTGGCAACGCTGCCACGGCAACGCCCTCGTCGGATGGCGATCTTCAATTGGTGATCGTGCTGAGTCGTCATGGCGTGCGATCTCCCACTGCCAAGCCCGGCGCACTGGATGTCTACGCATCCCGGCCGTGGCCAAGCTGGCCGGTGGCGCCGGGTTATCTCACGCCGCACGGCAAGCAGCTGATGGCGATGATGGGCAGCTGGTACCGCGCCTACTACGCCGATGCCGGGCTGTTGCCGGCGAAGGGCTGCCTGGATCAGGCATCGGTGTATATCACCGCCGACGATGAAGAACGCACGCTGGAATCGGCCCGCGGCCTGCTGGATGGCTTCGATGCGCATTGTTCGCTGGATGTTCACACGTCGCCGAAGCGCGGACCAGACGCGCTTTTCTCGCATGATTTTTCAAATGCGAGTGATGCTGATCGAAGCCTGGCTGCCGCTGCCGTGCTTGGCCGTCTCGGCGATGATCCCGCCCGTCTTGCTGCAGTCCATGCAAGCTTGCTGGCTGACATGCAGGCTGTCCTGCTCGGGTGCACCCCGGGCGGCTGCACGGCGGCGCAGACGGCGGGCAAGAAAGTTCTAATGGATCAGGACTCCTCCGTCACGTCGGCGAGCGGCGATGGCTTGATCGCCATCAAATCACCGATGCATAACGCCTCGACCTTTGCGGAAAATTTCTTTCTCGAATACGCCGAAGGCATGCCCATGTCGGACGTGGCCTGGGGTCGCATCACCGCCGTCAAGCTGGGGCAACTGCTTGCGCTGCACTCAAGCTACAGCGATATAAGCCTGCGCACTCCCGTGCTGGCCAAGGCCTACGCGGGAACCCTGGCGTCGCGCATTGCGGCGACGCTGCAACAACGTGCCGCATCAAAGCCGGTAACGGGAGCCATCGGACAACCGGGGACGAAGTTCATTTTCCTGGTCGGCCACGATACGAATATCGAAACATTGGGCGGCCTGCTCGACCTGCACTGGATGCTGTCGGAACAACCCGTCGATCCTACCTTTACCGGCGGCGCACTGGTGTTCGAGCTGCGCCGCATCGCCAAGACGGGCCAATACGTTGTGCGCGCGTACTACGTCAGTCAGAGCCTTGAACAGATGCGGCACAGCATGCCGCTGGATCTGCAACATTCGCCGGAGCAGGCGCCGATCTTTATTCCCGGCTGCAGTCAATCGACGCCGGGATACGACTGCCCGCTTGAGCGCTTCAGCCAGCTGATTGAACACGTCACATCGAGGTGATACGTCTTTAATGAGCAAGGCTGCGCTCAAGCGGTGTCGCCATGGAAGCGGCTACTCAAGAACAGTTCGCCGGTGTTTCGCCATAGCCGGCCACCGATTCCGGCTGCCTGGCACGTAGTTCAAGCAGCCCGAGCAGAATCGCGTCGCGCTCTGCCTCCAGCTCCTCGATGCTGCGTGATCCGACTTCCGCGCGAACGCTGTCGATCAGCTTCTTTTGCACCTCCGTCGTGAGCTCCGGGTTGCCCAGAACCTTCCACCACGCCGTCATCGGACCGGTGAATTGCTGGAAGAAGTGCTCGATGCCGCCCGCGCCACCGGCGAGGTGGTTGAGCATCATGTTGCCCATGATGCCCCAGCGCAGACCCGGGCCCCAGCACAGGGCGGTGTCGACGTCGGCAGCGCTCACCACGCCTTCGGCGACGAGGTGATACACCTCGCGGCCGATGGCTGCCTGCAGACGGTTGGCGACATGCCCAGGCACTTCCTTGTTGAGGCGGATGGTCTTCTTGCCGATCGATGTATAGAAAGCCTCGGCGCGCTGGACCGTCTCTCCCGAGGTCTGCGCCCCGCCGACGATCTCGACCAGCGGAACCAGGTGCGGCGGATTGAAGGGATGCGCGATCACGCAACGCTCCGGATGCGACGCGGCGCCCACCTGGATCTCGCTCATGGTCAAACCCGACGAGCTCGACGCAATGATCACCTCGGGCGGCAGGATTTCATCGAGCTGCGCATACAGCTTGCGCTTGAAGTCGATCCGCTCGGGCCCGTTTTCCTGCACCAGGTCAACGCCAACCAGTGCTTGCTCAAGCTCGCGGGTGAACGTCAGGTTCGACAGCGACGCGCCGGGCGACAGACCCAATCGCTGCAATGCGGGCCAGGCATTTGCCACAAACGCCCTCAGCGAGGCTTCCGCGTTCGGCGCGATGTCGGTGGCGACCACCTGCAGTCCTTTGGCCAGGAACAGCGCGGTCCAGCTCGCGCCGATCACGCCGGTGCCGATGACGGCAACGCGGCGAATGCGCTTGGTCGCGTTCATGCCTTTACCTCCACCTTGGCCGGCCGCAACTGCAGGCCTTCGCGATGCTGCGGACCGGTCGGACCGTAGTCGAGTTCGGCGCCCAGGTTGCTGCTGCGCAGGATCGGTGCGGGCGCATCACAGGAATCCATGATCGATTCGATGAAGATCAGCGTATCGTTCGGTGCGCTAAGCGCGTTTTGCAGATCCTCGCCGGTGCGGACCAGGAACGAGCGCGCCGTGGTGTCGGGACGCAGCACTTTCGGCAGCGCGGCATACGACCAGTTGGCGACGTCGTTGTAGGGTTCGGTCTTGCCGATGTAACCGCGCTCGATGGTGTAGCCGCCGTTGTTGATCAGCGAGATCACCGGCTTGTGGTCGTGGCGCAGAATGGTCGACAGCTCCTGTGCGGTAACCTGGAACGAGCCGTCGCCGATCAACAGCAAATGGCGACGATCCGGTGCCGCGGTGAGCGCACCGAGCAGGGCGCCGACCGAATAGCCGATCGATCCCCAGTTGATCGAGCCGATAAAGGTGCAGCCCGGAGGCAGCTTCAGGCCAAGCAGAGAGAACGAGGTGCCATTGTCGACATACAGCACATCACCGGGACGCAGATAGTCCTGGATGGCCTGCCAGTAAGTCGCCTGGGTCAGCTTGGCCGAACCATCGGCGGGTGTGCCCATCATGGCCGCTGCGGCAGCCGGACGTGGCGCAAGTTTGGTGGCCTGCGGGACGGCGTCGATGACACCGCGCAGCACTTCCTTCAGCGTCACCGCCTGATAGTTGTCCTCGCCGACGTCGATCGAGTGTCCGCGCGCATGGATCGTGTTCGCCGGCAGCACGGCGGTGAAATCACCGGTGGTCACTTCGATCGGACGGTAGCCGATGGCAAGCAGGCTATCGCTGTTCTCAATCGTCTCGCGCACGCCCGGCTCGCTGGCCTTGCCGCCGTAGATGCCGACGTACTGCGCGAACGACTCGTTGATCACACCCTTCGCTGCGTTGACCACCGCCATCGGGGCCTGCATCTTCTCGGCCAGTTCCATCAGCATCGGTGCGACGCCGAACCGGTCGGCATCGGCATCCACCAGGATCGCCGGCGACTTCGCGGCGGTCAGCCGCTGCGTGATCGCAGCGATGCACGAACCCAGCCGCTCCGGATCGCTCGGTACATCGGCGAGCACGAGCGGCGCGGTGGGCACCTCGATCTCCAGAAACGCAATGTCGGACGGAAATTCCATGTACACCGGCAGCTTGTCGCGCCAGGCGGTGAGGATCAGGCGGTCGATCTCGGTGGCCGCGTTGCGCGGGGTGATGCGGGCTTGCGCTGCCGTCACATGCGAGTAGGCATCCATGAAATGATCAAAATTGCCGTCGGCCATGGTGTGGTGCATGCCCAGGCCGCGTTCGACCGAGCGGAGCGGGATCGAGCCGCTGATGCAGATCACCGGAACGTGCTCGGCATACGAGCCGCCGATGCCGTTGATCGCGCTCAGTGCGCCCACGCCATTGGTGACCATCAACGCGCCCAGGCCGTTCAGGCGGGCATAGCCGTCCGCCGCGTAGGAAGCCGTCAGCTCGCCGGTGGTGCCGACCCATTCGAGCGTGCCGGTGTCGGAGAGCTGCTGCAGCACAGTGAGGTTGTAGTCGCCGGGAACGCCGAACAGATGGCGAATGCCGGCCTCTTCAAGACGGCGGAGAAGGAAGTCGCCGATCTTCATGCGCTGGGTGGCGCCGACGGTGTTTTGCTTGCTGGTCATGGAAGACTCCTGATCTGGGGGAAGGAAGAACACGGCGCAAAATTAGGCCGCGAGCCCCGGGGAATCCATTGCACCAAGGTATTGGCGATACCTTGGTATTAGTGACCAGCTGGCGTTATCGCTTCGTAATCCAGGGCGATGCAACCCCAGGATTCCCTCGCGCTTTTGCTCGACGACTCCGACGAAATTCAGGAGCCATCCAAGTCACGCGCGACTTTTCAAACCGCCTCACCGTCGTCCCGGCGAAGGCCGGGACCTAGTGACTTGGATGTAGCAAAGACGCTAGGTGATTCGCTTTGCTCACCCCTTCGGGACCGTCCTTCGGACGTTCTCCGCGCTACGCACTCCGTCCGGCCTTCGCCGGGACGACGGGCGAAAACGCGGGAAACTTCGGGATTTCGCCTTGTCCAGCATGTGCCGTGGTGCAGCATGCGTAACCAACACCAACGTACAATGGTGCCCGGCCCACAGGCGGCGCATCCTCTGCGTCATGAAGCGCCGTCCAGGAAATGCCGCCATGGGAATCGAGCTCGATCGTACCGTCGATGCGCTCCCGGTCCTGATGTGGACCGCGTGTCCCGATGGCCGCCCCAAATCGTTCGATCAATGCTGGCGCGACTATGCCGGGCTTTCCGCCGAGCAAACCTCGGGTGATGGCTGGCTGCAGGTCGTGCACCCGGATGACCGCGCCGCGCTGCTCGCCGCCTGGCAAGGCGGTCTGGACTCAGGCAAGGCCGCTGAAGCCCAGGCGCGGATGTGGCGCAAGGACGGTGTGTACCGCTGGTTCCTGCTGCGGGCCAACCCGGTGCGCGACGCGGCCGGCAAGATCCTGGAGTGGCACATCCTCGGTACGGATATCGAAGAGCGTAAGCGCGGCCAGGCGGCGGAACGCGTGCACGAACAGTCGTTCCGGCTGATGATCGACAACCTCCCGGCCATCATGGTGCTGTTCAAACCCAACGGCGAGGTCCTGCACGCCAACCGCCAGGCGCTCGAATATGCCGGTGCAAGCCTGGCGGAGGCCGCCGAGTGGACGAGCCGCATCCATCCCGACGACCGGCAGGCGACGCTCGCCGACTTCCAGGCCACCTTGGCCGGCGGCGAACCCTACGAGGGCGACTGGCGTCATCGTCGCGCAGACGGTGTTTACCGTTGGTTCCACGCGCGCGGCGCCCCGCTGCGCGATGAAGAGGGCCGCATCGTACTTTGGTATTTCCATTGCACCGATATCGATGAGCGCAAGCGCGCCAAGGCCTTGCTGGCGGGTGAAAATCGCCTGCTGGAAATGGTCGCGCGGGCCGCACCGCTGCACGCTGTGCTCGATGCCTTGTGCCAACTGAGCGAGGAGATCGACAACGGCTGTCACAGCGGCATCCTGTTGATCGACCCGCTCAGGAAGATCTTTCAGCGCGGCGGTACGTCCAGTCGCACATCGGCCTATATCGACGCCATGCATGGTGCGCCCGTCAATACGCAGACCGCGCCCAGCGCGGTGGCGGCATTCTCCGGAGCGCCGCTCATCATCGAAGACGTGGCGGCCGATTCGCGCTGGTCTCAGCACTTTCGCGACATGAGCCTGGCGCAAGGACTGCGTGCATGCTGGTTGATGCCGATCCACTCCCGCAACCGCGAAGCCCTTGGTGTACTGGCTGTCTATCGGACCGAGCCGGGCACGCCGACGGCTTTCCAGCGCGATCTGATCGGTCAGCTCTCGCACATCGCCAGCATCGCGATCGAGCGCGCGCAAAGTGACATGGCAGTCAGGCGCAGCATGGAAGGCTTGCGCGCGATCGTCGAGACAACGCCCGAATGCGTAACCCTGGTCGCCGGCGACGGCACCTTGCTGCAAGTCAATTCGGCCGGCGCCTCCATCGCGGGCGTGCCGTCGGTGGACGTGCTGATCGGCAAATGCTTCTTCGATTTCGTCGTGCCCGAACATCGGCAGCGCTATATCGACTTCCACCAAAGGGTGTGTGCCGGCGAAAAGCGGACCCTGGAATTCGACATCATCACCGCGCACGGCGAGCGCCGGCATATGGAAAGCTATTCCGCGCCCATGGAAAGCATGGACGGGATCACCGCGCAGCTCGGCGTGACGCGCGACATCACCGCGCGCAGGCTGGCCGAAGAAGAACTGCGGCGGCGCGAGGCGCTGATGGCGAAGTCGCAACAGCTCAGCTCGAGCGGCAGCTTCTCCTGGCGGCCGCAAAGCAAGGAGATGTTGTGGTCGGCGCAAACCTACCGCATCTTCGGCGTCGAGCCGGGTACGCCAGTCACGCAGGAAGTGGTCGCTGCACGCTACCACCCCGGCGATGCACATGTACTGCAGGACTTGCTGGAGCGCGCGCAGCTCGGCCTGGACCTGGAGTACGACCATCGCCTGCTCATGCCGGACGGCTCGGTCAAATATCTGTCCGTGCAGGCGCACTCCACGCGCGATGCGCTGGGCCGCCTGGAGTACATCGGCGCGGTGCGCGATGTCACCGAACATCACCGCTCCGAAGAAACGCTCAGTCAGCTGCGGACCGAGCTGGCGCACGTCACGCGGGTCCACAGCCTGGGCGCCTTGACCGCCTCCATCGCGCACGAGATCAACCAGCCGCTGGCCGGCATCATGACCAACGCCAGCACCGGTGTCCGGATGCTCGGCGCGGAGCCGCCCAATGTGGAAGGCGCGTTGCAGACCTTGCAGCGCACTCTGCGTGACGGCCGCCGCGCTTCCGAGGTGGTGACGCGCCTGCGTGCGCTGTTCAGTAAAAAGGAGGTGCGCAACGAACCGGTGGACCTCAACGAAGCCACCTGGGAAGTGGTCGACCTGCTGCGCAGTGCGATGCGCCGCAAACGCATCGTGCTGCAGCAGGAGCGGGCCGAAGATCTGCCGCCGGTCAATGGCGACAAGGTCCAGCTGCAGCAGGTGGTGCTCAACCTGTTGACCAATGCCATCGACGCCATGAATGACGTGGAGGGCCGTCCGCGCCAGCTGCTGGTCAAGACCGCGCGCGAAGCCGGGGATGCCGGCGACAGCGTACGGGTTGCCGTCACCGATACCGGATCGGGCTTCGATCCACAGCAGGCGACCAAATTATTTGAAGCGTTTTTCACCACCAAGAGAGAAGGTATGGGCATCGGCCTGTCTGTAAGTCGCTCCATCATCGAAAGCCATGGCGGCCGCATGTGGGCCACCGCGAATGACGGTCCTGGCGCCACGTTTTCGTTTTCCATTCCCTGCCGCGCGAGCGGTACGGCGGCAAGCACCGGAGAACCCCGATGACCGCGCGCTCGCTGATTGCCGTGGTCGACGACGACGAGTCGGTGCGCGAATCACTGCCCGATCTGCTGCATGAGCTCGGCTTCTCGGCCCGAACGTTTGCATCCGCAGAAGAGTTCCTGAGTTCGGGTGCTGTGGAACAGGTGCACTGCCTGATCCTCGATATCGCCATGCCGGGCATGACGGGGCCGGAGCTGCAGCAGGAACTGCTGCAACGTAAGCAGGCGCCGCCGATCGTGTTCATCACGGGACATGCCGACCCGGCCGTCCTGCCACGCCTGATCGAGCAGGGGGCCGTCGACTGCCTGCTCAAGCCGTTCAGCGACACCGCGCTGCTGGGGGCGCTGGAGGCTGCGCTGCGCCTTGATTGAGGTAATCTCGTCACCAGCGCGAACGGGAGTGGCCCATGACGCCAGCACGCGGAGCCGGATCGCAAACCGGAGCAACCCCGGAACATGCCATGCCGATGGTCTTCGTCGTCGATGACGACATCTCGGTGCGCGAATCGCTGGAAGCGATGATCGGTTTTGCCGGGTTCGCGGTCGAAACCTTTGCTTCTGCGCACGAATTCCTGGCGCGCCCGCCGGTGGACACACCGAACTGCCTGGTGCTGGACGTCGGTCTGCCCGATATCAGCGGGCTCGATCTGCAAGGCCTGGTCGCCGGTGAACGCCGGGACATGCCGATCATCTTCATCACCGGCCATGGCGACATCCCGATGTCGGTGCGCGCAATGAAGGCCGGCGCCGTCGAGTTTCTGACCAAGCCCTTCGATGATGAAGTGCTGCTGGAGGCGATCCGCCACGCCATCGAGCGCAGCCGCGCGACGCTGTCCGAAGGGAGCGAACTGCGCGCCATCCAGACGCGCTATGCCTCGCTCAGCCAACGCGAGCGTGAAGTGATGGCGCTGGTGGTGTCCGGCCTGCTCAACAAGCAGGTGGGTGGCGAGCTGGGCATCAGCGAGATCACGGTCAAGGCGCATCGCGGCCAGGTGATGCGCAAGATGGGCGTCCGCTCGCTGGCCGAGCTGGTGACCATCGCCGCGCGGCTGGGTATCGGTTCCTGAGCAGGAACGAGCTCGCGTCCGCGCAAAAACCTCAATCTTAAGTGGCCGTCATTCCCGCGAAAGCGGAAGCGCTCTACAACAGCGAAGCTGGTCAACCCATTTTGCTCTTGGCCTTCACGCAAGATGGATCCCCGCTTTCGCGGGAATGACGGTCCGGAAAATGTGGGAATGCCTCAGATCCCACCAATACCAAGGTATCGCCGATACCTTCGTGCAATAGAGCACCACGGCGCCGGCGCCTATCGTTGCTCGCATGAGCCACTTACTCTCCCCACGCCGAAGCGCATGCTTCAACAAGCTCACGTTCGCCACCGGCAACGTCGCAGCCATCTTCCTCGCGCTTTACATCGCGTTTGCGCGCAACCTGGAGCGGCCCTATTGGGCCATGTTCTCCGTCTTCATCGTCGCCAAGCCACTCGCCGGCGCGGTTCGATCCAAGGCGGTGTTCCGCCTGGTCGGCACGCTGGTGGGCGCGAGCGTGGCGGTGTTCCTGGTCCCGCCGCTGGTCCAGTCACCTGAATTGCTGTGTGCCGCGATGGCGGTGTGGGTAGGCCTTTGCGTATGCGTGGCGGTGCTGGATCGAACCCCGCGCAACTACGTACCGACGTTGGCGGGATACACCGTCGCGATCATTGCCTTTTCGGTGGTCTACAACCCGGTCACGGTGTTCGACACCGCCGTGTCGCGTGTGGAGGAAATCTCGCTAGGCATCGTATGCGCCGCGCTGATCCATTCGCTGTTCTTTCCGCGCAATACCGCCGATGAGCTCAACGATCGGCTGGACACGGCGATCACCGCGATCACCGCCTGGATTGACGCTGCCATCCGTGAACCGAACAAGGCGGATAACGCCGCGGCCGCGCAGCGTTTGACGCAGCTCATGACCAACCTCCACACCGCCTATACGTACATTCCCTACGAAACATCGAATGTGCGTCGCTCAACCCAGCTGGTTCGCACCTTGCAGAATCGCCTGGCGCTGCTGCTGCCGTTGTTCTCGAACGTGCAGGCGGGACTGGCCGAACTCACCGCCGCGGATGGCATCAACGCATCCGTGCAAGCGCACATGGAGCGCGCTGCGGACATCGCCCGCAGGATGGGCGCGGCGCGTTCTGCGGCGGATCTGCCGGGACCGATCGCCACGAGCCAGCTTGCGTTCGCCGGCGCGGGGTGGGCAGGTCAGGTCGAACAAGCCACCCTCGTCAACCTGGTTGAGCTGTTGAACGCACTGCGCGATTGCCGGCTTCTGGCTTATGCCATCAACGGCAAGCGCATCAGCTTCGATGCGCAACTGGAACGTGACATCAAAGCGTCCGCAGGGCATCCCTTCCACGTTGATCGCGGACTTGCCCTCCAGTCCGGCCTTGCCGTGGCGGCTGCGATCCTCATCGCTTGCGCCGTCTGGATCGGTGCAGCCTGGCCGGAAGGTGGCGTGGCGGTGCAGTTTGCGGCCATTGGATGTTCGTTGTTCGCCTCGATGGATAACCCGGCCAAACTGATTCGTTCGGCGATCTTCGGCATCGTCGTCGCCTTGCCCATCGGCGCGGTGTTCGAGTTTGCCGTGCTGCCCCGCATCGATGGGTTTGTCAGCCTGGCGCTGGTACTCGCACCCATGCTCCTGCTGTTTAGCTACATGCAGACCATTCCCAAGCTCGAAGGCGCTGCGCTGGTCCTGGCCATCACTTTCTCCGGATCGCTGGCGCTGCAGCAGTCTTACACCTCCGACTTTGCCAGTTTCTTGAACGTCAACTCGGCGGAGATCGCCGGGCTGTTGATGGCGGTCGTGGTGAACGTGGTCTTCAGAACCATCGATCCGATCCGGCACGCGCTGCGGATCTCGCGCAAAGGATGGAAGGAAGTCGGCGCGCTGGCCCGGCGCCGTCAGCTACCGGACCTGCGCACCTGGACCATGCAGATGTTCGATCGCCATGGAATGGTTACCGCGCGTGTGTCGACCCATCAGGCTGTGGATCGCCGCGTGTCGGCCAGCATGGACGGACTGAAGGATCTGCGGGTAGGCCTCGACGTTGCCGCGTTGATCACGCTGAGCAACACGTCCGACGAAAGCGAGCGCCGCGCGCTGAACAACGTGCTGGACGCGGTAGCGGACGTGTATGACGCGAAAGCCGCCGGTGCCAGCTCGGATCACCACGAAAAACTCGTGACATCCATCGACGATGGATTGGCCCAGCTTTCGTCCCGCGCGACGGATAACAGCGCGCTCAAGGGTATTACCGCATTGGTCGGACTCAGGCTCGATCTGGGTTCGGAAGTCGAATTACATCCTGCCGGAGCATTAATCGTATGAAAGGTGAAATCAATATCGGAGGCGTCTTCCTCCCATGCCTGCTGATGATCGCAGTCGGCGCATTCATCGTCACGGCCATCCTCAAGAAGGTGCTGCGCCGGGTGGAGTTCTACCGCTTCGTATGGCACTCGGGTTTGTTTGATGTTGCCTTGTACGCACTGGCGATGTGGAGCGTCGCGATCATCACCTCGTCCATCACACCTTAAGAGAGGCCATTCTTTATGTTTGCGATCATGAAAAAAATAGGTGCGGTGGCGGTGACCATCGTGACGGTGGCGGCCGCTGCCATGGCCGGCCGCTGGTTGTGGATTCACTACAACGTCGAACCGTGGACCCGTGACGGCCGCGTGCGTGCCGATGTGGTGCTGGTCAGCTCCGATGTGGATGGCCTGGTGACCCATCTTATGGTGAAAGACGGTCAGGTTGTTCACGTCGGCGATGTGCTGTTTGTCATCGATCGGCCACGCTATGAGCTGGCGCTGGACCAGGCGAAAGCAGAAGTCGCCCTGGTGCAGGCCAATCTCGGCCAGGCCGAACGTGATGCCCGCCGCGATGAATCCCTGGGCACGCTGGTGACGGTCGAACAAACCGAACAGGATCGGTCCAAGGCCGATCAGTTGCGGGCACAGCTCAATGCGGCGAAGTCGCAGCGCGATCTTGCCGAGTTGAATCTGCAACGGACCACCGTCAAGGCCACCGTCAACGGCGTTGTCACCAACCTGGAGCTGCAAGAAGGCGACTACGCCAGCGTCGGCCATCAGGCGATGGCCTTGCTCAATACCGACTCGATCTACGTCGACGGTTATTTCGAAGAAACCAAGCTTCCCGCGATTCAGGTGGGCGATCGCGCGACCGTGCATCTGATGGGCGTGAAAAAGAACTTCACCGGACGCGTGGAAGACATCGACGCGGGTATCGCCGATCGCGAACGCGACAGCAGTCCCAACTCGCTCGCCAACGTCAATCCGACTTTCAGCTGGGTTCGGCTCGCGCAGCGCATTCCGGTGCGCATCAAGCTCGACCCCGCACCCGAAGGCATCCGACTGATTTCCGGCCGCACGGCGACGGTTTCCATCGATGTCCCACAAAGCCGCCGTCAGGAAGGAGCCATCTAATGAACAAGATCAATGTCTTCCGCCGACTCATCGGTCCCATGCTCATGACGGCCGCCTTGACCGCCTGCACCGTCGGGCCGGATTACAAAGTGCCGTCATCGGCAGCGTTCAATACCCCTGCCGCCCAAGGCAGCTTCGTATCGGGCAACAACGCCGCGTTGTCCTCGGACCAGTTGCCGTCCCAGTGGTGGCACATGTACGACGACCCCAAGCTTGATGCGTACATTGCCCAGGCACTCAAGGCGAATACCGACCTGCGCGTGGCCCAGGCCAACCTGGAACGCAGCTATGCCGAGCTCAAAAGCGTGCGTACGGAGAAGCAACCGAGCGTGTCGTTCAATGGGCAGCTGGAATACACGCAGGAGTCGGGCGAACAATACCTGCAACCCGTGCGGCCGCCGGTCGCGACCGACTATCAGGCCGGCCTTACCGTTGGTTACGATCTCGATCTGTTCGGTGGCATTCGTCGCGGCATCGAAGCGTCCACCGCCGACAGCCAGGCCGTGCTTGCAGCGCGCGATCTGGTCAGGGTCAATGTCGTGGCGGAAACCACGCGCGCCTATGTCGACGCTTGCGGTTACGGGCTGGAACTGCAGGCCGCGAAAAATACGCTGGCCTTGCAGCAGCAAAGCCTGGCGCTGACGAGCCAGCTGATGCAGGGCGGCCGCGCCATGGATGTCGATGTAACCCGCTCGCGCCAGCTGGTGGATCAAACCCGGGAAAGCGTTCCGGCACTGCAAGCTGCGCAGCGCAATGCCTTGTATCGGCTGGCCACCCTGATGGGCAAGCCGCCCGCGGACTATGCGGCGGATCTTGAGCAGTGCACCGCACCGCCGCGACTGACCAGGCCGTTGCCCATCGGTGACGGCACCGCGATGCTCAAGCGCCGCCCCGACATCCGCGAGGCCGAGCGTCAGCTGGCGGCCGCCACCGCCAACATCGGTGTCGCCACTGCCGCGCTGTATCCGGACGTCGCCATCGGCGCTTCAGCCGGCTCTGCCGGCTCGGCAGCGGATGGCTTCAGCGCGCCCACCAATTTCTGGGGTCTCGGTCTGGTCGTCAATTGGCAGATCAATCGCAATGCCGCCCGCGCCAGGATCGGCGCAGCGCAGGCGACCGCCAAGGGCGCGTTGGCCAATTTCGATGGCGTAGTGCTGGGCGCGTTGCAGGACACCGAATCATCCTTGAACGTGTACACGCATGATCTGCAGCGCGAAGCGAGTGCCCAGGCATCACGCGACGATGCAGCGCAAGCAGAGCAGGAAACCGAGCGTCTGTTTGCCGGTGGGCGGGCGACATCGCTGGAACTGGTGGATGCGCAACGCACCTTGGCGTCAGCCGAGCTTTCCCTGGCACAAGTGAAGGTGGCGATCTCGGATGATCAGACCAATGTGTTTCTCGCGCTAGGCGGCGGTTGGGAGAACCGGTGATTGACTGTCGAGAGCGGCAACGGCGTTACGCGTACAGCAAGTGTCATCAAAATCCTACATGACACCTGCAACCGCACTCGATAAAGTGGTCGGGTCATCAACGCAGTTCGCGGAACAGCCAACGCCGATGACCCAGGCAGCAATGCTTGGAGAGACGCGGATCGTGGGAGTTAGCACCTCCCACGACCCGCTAAATCACAAACAACTGACAAGAGAGTTGCTCATGATCTCCCAACATCATACGGCACTGCCGTGCCCCCGGATTGCAACGATCCAACCCCGGCACCCACCTTGAACCTCGACAGCACGCTCCCACCGCGGAGTTTGGGTCGGGAAATGCGGCAAATCCCCACATCCAGGCAGGCTGACATTGCGCTAGCCGTGTCGGTAGTGGACAACGTCTTCACATCCCATCGCACTGGCAACCGCAACGGCCTGCGCGCCGCCCCTCACTTCCTGCATCACCGCGTCGACACGCACACCCCAGCGTAGGGTGGATTAGCGTGTACGTATGAGGGCGGCCATGCTGGCGCGCTGAGGTAGGACAGTGCGCCATTTCCGGCACGTTGGCAGGAAACAACGTGCCGTTTTTTTCGCAACAACAAACCGCTACGCACGCGATGCGAAGACGCGTAGGTTGGGTTAGCTCCGCGTAACCCAACGGAACTCCATCGAAGCGACAACCATCGTTGGGTTACGCTGCGCTAACCCAACCTACGATGCTGTTGGTAGAAGGCAGCCGGCCGCACACGGCCTTTACCTCCCATCACACCGGCGAACGCAACGGCCTGCGTGCCGCCATTCACTTCCTGCATCACCACGTCGACACGCACACCCCAGCGTAGGGTGGATTCGCGTGTACGTATGAGGGCAGCCATGCTGGCTCGCTGAGGGAAGGACAGTGCGCCATTTCCGGCACGTTGGCGGGAAACAACGTGCCGTTTTTTCGCAACAACAAACCGCTACGCACGCGGTGCGAAGACGCGTAGGTTGGGTTAGCTCCGCGTAACCCAACGGAACTCCATCGAAGCGACAACCATCGTTGGGTTACGCGGAGCTTACCCAACCTACGATGCTGTTGGTGGAAGGCAGCCGGCCGCACACGGCCTTTACCTCCCATCACACCGGCGAACGCAACGGCCTGCGCGCCGCCCCTCACTTCCTGCATCACCACGTCGACACGCACACCCCAACGTAGGTGATTCACGTATACGTATGAGGGCGGCCATGTAGGCGCGCTGAGGCAGGGCAGTGCGTCATTTCCGGCACTTTGCGTGACAACAAGGTGTCGCTTTCTTGGTGGTGAGATAAGGCGCGCCGTCAGCAAGTCTCAAGAGGCAAAGTGCGCTGCGTGAAGATTGGGTTGGCGCAACGTTATCTACACATCGATCTTGATAAGTTGGTACGCATTGCCTGCGCTGTGCGGGAAATGAACATTCCCATCAAACAATAATGAAACACTTACGCTGTATAACAACCGAGGCCATAAGTCGCTTCGTGTTGTGCAAGATGAATGAAGCATTTCGTCATGCTGACGGCATCACCCAATCACCATCCGATGGGTTTGATCCGGTGATTCGGCGATCCTTCAATAGGGTCGCGCTATGTCGCGAACTAACTTGCCTTAGCCGGCAAGGGGCCGAAAAATGGGCGTTGTAGAGCAGATTAATCGATGCATCGATGCAGGGAGCTATGCGGAAGCGTTTCGCCTTGCTTCGGTGGCCATGGCTGAGTCCGGCGGTGATCCGCGAATCATGGAGTCCATGCTCCATCTCACTGCAAATCTCAGGTCCATCTGCATGTATATGGCCTGCAAGAGGATGGATGGCGGGGCCAAGTACCTCGCCCTGGAGGCTCTGCTGCGCGAAGCGAGCGCTGTAACTGGCCAAGATATGTATGGTCGAATAGTCCGGGAGCGACAGGGCGCTGCGCAGAAGACGGCGTTTCTAGAAAAGTCCGCTTCCGATCTGAAGTAAGCATCCGTCGGCGCGTGGATATTTGGTGAATCGTTGCTCCATGACGGTGGCGTGGCAGTCATTGATTGAACCACGCCATTGCTTTTCCGTATCTGCGTGGTGATTTGTGAAGGCTGCGCGAAAAAAATGCTTAGGGTAAGTTTCCAATTTGGAAAAGTACGCTGCCCTCTTTTGCTCAGCGAAAGCCTCTGACTCTGTCACGTGGGATTGCCGTCGAGAAAGACATAGAGCGCAGCGATCTTCCCATCGCGAACGATGATCACATCCAGGCCCGTGTAGTCAGGTGATTCACCGCGCGGACCAGAACCCCACGTCAACCGACCGGCATTGTGAAGTACCTGCGGTTTGCCGTGCGGCGTGTATACGAAGTGCGGGTGCGTGGCGCGCAGGTTGCCGGCAAATTTATCGAGCGCATCGTGTCCGACGAATGCGCCGGGTGGCGTGTAAACCACGCAATCTTCGGTGTAGAGCTCCTTGATGGCCGCGCGGCGACGCGTTGCATCACCCTCGCCGAACACCTCTTGCAGATTGCGATGCAGCAGTTCATCGATACGATGATTCATGACACTTCTCCTTGGGGTGCAATGCCCTGAAGGCATCGGCCTGTCGCGGCCGGAGCGGCCATCGCCGCTCCGGCCGACAGCTCAGGAGCGGTAGCCATCGATGCTTACGCGGCCACCGCCGAACGCGATCACGTGCAGCAGGCCACCCGCTATCGCGATGTTCTTGAAGAAGTGGATGAACTGGTTCTGGTCGGCGAAGTGGTTGTGGAAGAACGCGGCGGTTGCCAGCGTAAACAGGAACATCACACCAGCGACGGTCCGGGTGCGGTAACCGAACAGCAGCGTGATGCCGCCGACGATCTCGGTAAATGCGGCGAGGCCGTACGCGATCGATGGCAGCGGCAATCCGACCGACTGGATGTAGGCAATCGTCATCGCCGGTGCGGCGAGCTTGGAAAGCCCGGCAAGGAGGAAGAGGGTGCTGATCAGCACGCGGCCCGCGGCGGGGACGATCGTGGTGAGCGCATCGGGAAGGGTCGAGGGAACGACCGCGGTTTCTGCATAGGTCTGGGTGTTCATGGGAATGTCCTCGGTAGTTGATGTCTGGGTTGTGTTGCTGCCACGGGACAAATCTAAGGCCGCGTGCTAGTTTTCGAAATAGCAATGATTGAAAACCACCGTTGCAGGATTGATATGTCCAAGCTGCCGGATTTCGAAGGGCTCGCGATGTTCGGGAAGGTCGCGGAAGAGGGTTCGTTCGCTGGGGCCGCCGCCGCGATGGGGGTCTCGGTCGCGACGGTTTCCCGGGCGGTGACCCGTCTTGAAGAACGCCTGGGCGGTCGCTTGTTCAACCGCACCTCCCGACGGCTCGCGCTCACCGACTACGGTCGCTCACTCGCCGAGCGCGCAGCGAAAATCTATGCCGATGCCGAGGAAGCCGAGGATGTCGCACGCGAGACTTCAAGCAGGCCGCGCGGACTGGTGAAGCTTGCAGCGTCGATCTCCTTCGGCACGCGCTGGGTCGCGCCGCTATTGCCCGAATTCTTTCGCACCTATCCAGACATTTCCGTCGACCTTCATCTCGCGGACGCGCAAGTGGATCTGATTGGCGAAGGCTTCGACGCGGCGCTGCGCATCGCCATCATGGAAGATTCGTCACTCGTCGCCCGCCTCATCGCACCCGTGCGCCGCTTTGTGGTGGCATCACCGGCGTATCTGTCGCGCCATGGCCGGCCCCAGCACCCGCGCGATCTTGCTGCGCATCAGTGTCTGACCTACGTCAACAAGAACAAGCGGGATGTCTGGCGCTTCACGCACAAAAATGGTGAGGAGTGCACGGTCACCCCGAGCGGAGCGTTGCGCGCAAGCAGCGTGGAGGGATTGCTGCCTACGGTCCTTGCCGGACTCGCCATCACCGAGCTTCCCGAATTTGTCGCGACGCAGTACTTCCGCGACAAACAGCTCGAGCCCGTCCTGACCGATTGGCACCTGCCCGAAGGCGGCCTGCATTTCGTAACGCCCACCACGCGTGCACGGCCGGCGAAGGTGAGTGCGTTGGCGGATTTCTTTATCTCAAGGCTCGCTACGGCGGAGTGGAGAGCGGAGACGGTGGTGGATGTGAAGAAACCTGGGCGCAGCAAACGGTGAGCTTGGAGAAAAGGTCAGAGTCTGAGGCACTCGGAGCTTTTGCAGTTCAAACGAATGGGCATGAATTGCAGAAAAAGATCAATCTCTCGCCGCCGTCATTCCCGCGAAAGCGGGAATCCATGTTGCCCTTGCTCTTAAAGCAACCTGGATTCCCGCTTTCGCGGGAATGACGGCGCAGGGAATGCGGGAATGACGGTGCAGGGGAGTGCGGGAACGACGGCAAGGGAGTATGGGGATGACTGCTCCGAAAATGTGAGGAGCGGTGAAGCCGCCGACACCCAGCCACGCGCCTTCAAGAATCTACACCACGAAGTCAATAAACACCCACACCTTCGCGATGCGATGCAGCCGGGAAGGATAGGTGGCGTAAAGCGGAAAACGGTACGCGCCCATCCGGTCATCCCGGGAAGAGCTCGACCGGGTCAGGCGCTGAAGGGGTCAAGGACCGATCCGGCATGGCACCTCGGAGCTTCCAGGAAGCAGCGCCGTGGCTGGCCCATCAAGCCACGGCGCCAGGTGCGCTCTACTGCGGTTACGCTATGGGTCCGGATATTTGAGATTTCACAAAGGCCTCAGTCAATTGGGCTTACCGTCCCTAGTTGCGTCGCAGGCTGCATGTTCAGGATCGCTTGATGACAACGCCGCCATCGCCACCGTTGAATTCACCACAGCAAGGCTCGCCCGATGGAATGGAAGAGCTGCGGTCGGAGATGAACGGCCAGGAAGTCAATGCCCACTCCCCGCTTATCGTCGGCATAGGCGCGTCCGCCGGCGGCCTGGAGGCATTTCGCACCTTCTTTTCCCACATGCCGGCGAGTGACGATTTCGCCTTCGTTCTCATCCAGCACCTGGCGCCTGAGCATGTCAGCGCACTGGCGGACATCGTCAGTCGCAGCACTTCGATGGAGGTGGTGGAAGCTGTCGACGGCCAGCGTGTTTTGGCCAGGCACGTCTATGTGATCCCACCCGACGCGACATTGACCATCGCCGAGGGCGAGTTACAGGTAAGTACGCCAGCGCCTCCGCGGCCGCAGCGCTGGCCCATCAATACCTTCTTTACGTCCCTTGCCGAGGACCAGGGTGACTCGGCGGTGTGCATCGTATTGTCGGGAGCCGGGACCGACGGTGCCCGCGGGTTGCGCGCGGTCAAGGAGCACGGCGGGTTAACGTTGGCCCAGGCGGGCTTTGATCATGCGGCGATGAGCGGCATGCCGGCGAATGCCGCTTCGACCGGGCTGGTGGACGTGGTGCTCTCGGTGGAGGACATGCCCGCTCGACTGCTGGCTTATCGCAAGCAACTGGATGTGACGCGTAAGCAGCAAGACGGGGTTGGCCTTGGGCAGGATATGGGCGACCAGCTCCAGGCGGTGCTGCGATTGCTGCATGCGGAGGTCGGCCACGACTTTGGCCAGTACAAGCGCAGCACGCTCATGCGGCGCATCCAGCGTCGAATGCTGGTATGTCAGACCGAGACGGTAGTCGATTATCTTGCCCGCCTGCGACAGGATCGGCAGGAGCACCAGCACCTTTTTCGGGAAATGCTCATTGGGGTCACCGAGTTTTTCCGTAATCCGTCGACCTTTGACGTGCTGACGGAGAAAGCTATTGCAGCGATGTTGGCCGGCAAGGGCGCGAACGACACCATACGCGTATGGGTTCCCGGTTGCGCTACCGGTGAGGAGGCTTACTCGATCGCGATGCTGTTGCGCGAGGCCATCGGGCCGCATGGCGGACCCAAAGTACAGATTTTCGCGACCGACATCGACGACCGAAGTATCGAAGCAGCGCGTTCGGGGCGCTACCGCGCACCGCTTCAAGGTGTGTCTCCTGAGCGTCAGCAGCGCTGGTTTACCAGGGATGGCGCCGACTTCTGCGTGATCAGGCCCGTGCGTGAGATGTGCATTTTCTCGGTGCACAGCATCATCAAGGATCCACCTTTTTCGCGCCTCGACCTGGTGTCATGTCGAAATTTGCTCATTTATCTCAATGCAGATCTTCAAAGTCGCCTTTTTCATACGTTTCACTATGCACTGAGGCCGGGGGCATTTCTTCTGCTCGGGCCATCCGAAAGCCTCGCGCGAAGTTCAGGGCTGTTCACCGTGGTGGACAAAAAGCACCGCCTCTATGCACGCCGACAAACGAACCTCGCCGATCGAGGAATCTCCTTTCCCATACCAGGGCCTGCCACCGCCCACGCCGCACCGCTATCCATGGCGCACAGAGGCGGCGCCGACGAACGCATCGATCGGGGTGCACGCCGTCTGATGGAAAAATATTCGCCCGCGTATCTCGTGATCAATGCGAATGGGGATATCGAGCGCTTTTCTGGAGATACCGGACGCTACCTTTCACCCAACCCCGGGTCAGCTAGCCTCAACGTGTTCAACCTGCTCAACCAAAGGCTGCGTGAACCTGCGCGCGTCTTGATACGTCAGGCGTTTGACGCCGCCAAGGCAGTGGTTCAAGAAGGCCTCAGCGTGGACATCCACGGTCGGCCTCAGATGCTCCGATTGATCGCGGAGCCGCTTATGAACAGCGATGGGAAGGCTCAATGGTGCGTGCTCGCCTTTGATGAGGCATGGGGCTCGCATTCGACGGTCCATGCGCAGTCAGCCCTGGAGTCGGCGCGGTCGGACGGTGAGTCGCCGAGCAGGCTTGAGCAAGAGGTGGATTTGCTCCGCAGCGAACTGCGCACGACGGTCGAATTGCATCAATCCGTCGTCGAAGAATTGCAGTCGACGAACGAAGAATACCAATCGGTCAATGAGGAATTGCAATCGACCAATGAGGAACTGGAGACCTCCAAGGAGGAGATGCAATCGATCAACGAAGAATTGCATATCGTCAATGCCGAGGCGCAAAGCAAGAATGAAGCACTGACGCGTCTTAACAGCGACCTTCGCAACCTGATGGAAAGCACCCAGATCGCGACCCTGTTTCTGGACCGCGAGATGCGGATTGGCAGCTACACGCCGGCCATGACCGAGCTGTTCCATTTGCGCGAAAGCGATGTAGGCAGACCAATTACCGAGATTTCGGCACGTGTCAACTATCCCGAGTTGAGAAAAGATGTCGCACAGGTGATCCGGCATTTGGGCGTGGTGGAACGAATGCTCTATGGCCAGGACGACGAGCGCACTTATTTGTTGCGTGTGCGTCCGTACAGAACGCTCGATGACGTTATCGATGGTACCGTCTTGACCTTTGTCGACGTGACCGAGAGCCTGCGCCACGAACTCGAACGTGGACAGCTAGCTGCCATCATCGACTCGTCCCGGGATGCGGTCATCGGCTATACGCTGGAAGACATCATCAGTAGCTGGAACAAAAGTGCCGAGCGGACATTTGGCTATTCGGCCCAACAGGCCATCGGCCAGCCGTTATCCATGCTGTTGCCTGCCGACGCGACGAACGAAGCAAAGGCCATCTTTGAGTCCCGGGATCCCGGTGCACGCCCTGACAAATTTGAGGCCACCTGGCGGACCCAAGGTGGACAAACCATTCCCGTCTCTGTTGCAAATTCTCCGGTCCGTAATTCTGTCGGAAGCGTGATTGCCGGTTCACTGATTGCTCGGGATATTAGTGAGCGCAGGGATGCCGAAAGGCACGCCCGCATGATGCTCGGTGAACTCAACCATCGGGTCAAAAACACGCTGGCCAGTGTCCAGGCCATTGCGCTGCAGACGCTGACGTCGTCGCCAAGCCTGGAGGAATTTAAAGCCAACTTTCTCGCGCGCCTGAAGGCGCTCTCTCAGACGCATAATTTGCTGGCCAAGGAGGCGTGGGACGGGGTGCGCCTGGCGACGCTGGTGCGTGGGGAACTGGCGCCCTATCAAGACGAACAGCGTACCTCTCGCGTACGTCTTCATGGCGAGGACCTGAAACTGTCGCCGAGGATTGCGCTCGCTTTAAGCATGGCGCTCCACGAATTGACCACCAATGCCATGAAATACGGCGCGCTGTCGGATACTCAAGGCACGGTCGACATCAGTTGGGAGGTTCATTTGGTCGATCAACGCTCCTGGCTCCATTTCTCCTGGCTGGAGAGCGGTGGGCCTGAAGTGGTTACGCCAACGACGCATGGCTTTGGTACGCGCCTCATTACCGGAGGCCTGGCCTATGAGCTGGACGGTGAAGCGACATTGGAGTTCTTGCCGACGGGCGTCCGGTGCACGATTACTATCCCGTTGAGCGAATTGGACCCCGACACATGAATTCGCGGACGGAACCACCATGCATTCTTGTCGCCGAGGACGAGATGCTGGTCGCGATGTTGTTGAAAGACACGCTGGAAGACGCGGGTTGTCGTGCCGTGATGGCTGCGCGTCTGGCGAAGGGGCTTGAGATAGCCACTTTCCAAACGATTGACGCGGCGATACTCGACATTAATCTGGCCGGCCAACCCAGCTTTCCATTGGCGGACGTCTTGCAAGAGCGAGGCGTGCCTTTTGTGTTTGCCTCCGGCTATGGCGAGAGTGGGGTGCCGGATGCCTATCGTCATGTTCCCGTCTTGCAAAAGCCCTATGACATGGCGGAAATCCAAGCCTTCATCACTACGTTGCTCAAAGAAAATTGATAGCAGAGCACGGCAAAAAGAGCCAAGAGGTATCCCCATGTTTTCCACGCCGTCATTCCGCTTTCCCGGGAATGACGGCGTGGAACCGTGGAAATGACGGCTCGGAGGACGCCGTCTGGCACTTGCATTCCTTCGGACTTGTCCGCTACTTAACCATGCTTTTGCGGGAGTTTTTGCCATGCTGTTCGCCGTAACCCTCGCCATGCTGCTCGCCGGCCAGTCCGTCACCCCGGTGACGCCGGACATGATCCAGCAAGGCAGCGACATACCCAAGGCATGGAACCCGCCCAAAGACCAATGGAACTACATCCGTCGCGAAGTGATGATTCCGATGCGCGATGGCGTGAAGCTGCACACCGTCATCGTGATCCCGAAGGGCGCGAAGAATCTTCCCATGCTGTTCGAGCGCGGGCCGTACGACGCCACGTTCGACGTCAAGCCCAGCGTGCCTATCCTGCGCGACGCCGTGTGGAGCGCGCTGCGCGAATGGGTCGACGACGGTTACATCTTTGTCTCGCAGGATGTTCGCGGCAAGTACGCCTCGCAAGGCGACTATGTGATGACGCGCCCACCGCGCGGCCCGCTCAATCCCAGCAATACCGATGACACCACGGATGCCTACGACACCATCGCCTGGCTGGCGAAGAACGTGCCCGAATCCAACGGCAAGGTGGGCATGATCGGATCGTCTTACGACGGCTGGACAGTAGCGATGGCCTTGCTCGGCCCGAACCCCGCGCTGAAAGTCGCGGCGCCGGAAAGCCCCATGGTCGATGGCTGGCGCGGCGACGACTGGTTCCACAATGGCGCGTTCCGCCAGGGCAATCTCGATTACTTCACCGAGCAAAGTACCGTGGCCGGCGCTGCCAATCCGGTACCGCGCCTGGGCTACGACGACTACCAGACCTACCTGGATGGCGGTGCTGCCGGCGTCTACGCCAACGCGCACGGCTTCCAGCAATTGCCATTCTGGAACCGTCTCTCGGCGCACCCCGCCTATGACGCGTTCTGGCAATTGCAGGCCATCGATAAACTGGAGGTAGCCCATCCGTCGCATGTGCCGACCATGTGGCTGCAAGGTCTATGGGATCAGGAAGACATCTACGGCGCCGTGCATACCTTCGAAGCGCTGGACAAGGCGGGCGACAAAGACAACAACCATCTGGTGATGGGGCCGTGGTACCACAGCCAGATCAACCGCGAGGGGCGATCACTGGGTCCGCTGCTATGGCCCGGAGACACCACCGCTGACTTCCGCAAGAACGTGCTGATTCCGTTCTTCGACCAATACCTGAAGGATGAAAAACCCGCGCATCCGCTCCCGCGCGTGATGGTCTACAACCCGGCGGAAAAACACTGGGAATCCTTCTCTGACTGGCCGGCCGTGCGACAACTCACGCCGCTGTATCTGGCGGCGGATCATCAACTGAGTTTCGCTCAACCGGCAGCCGGCGAAGACAGCTATGTTTCCGATCCCGCCAAGCCGATACCGTTTGTGCCGCAACCGATCCGCTTCGACGATCGCGCGCAGTGGACCACCTGGCTGGTACAGGATCAGCGCTTCGCGGCCAGCCGCCCGGACGTGATCAGCTTCGAAACCGCTCCGCTGGATCATGCCGTGAGCGTGCAGGGCGATCCGGTCGCGGACGTGTTCGCGAAAATCACCGGCAGTGACGTCGACTTCGTGGTGAAGATCATCGACGTCTACCCGCCTTCCTTCGCCGAACAGCCGGAGATGGGCGGTTACGAGTTGCCGATCAGCATGGACATTTTTCGCGGCCGCTATCGCAAGGATCTCGCCGTGCCGTCAGCCGTGCCTTCGAACGAAGTGCAGGAATACAAATTCGGCCTGCCGTCGGTCAACTACGTCTTCCAGCCGGGCCATCGCATCATGGTGCAGATCCAGTCCACCTGGTTCCCGGTCTACGACCGCAATCCGCAAACCTATGTCCCGAATATTTTCTTCGCCAAGCCGGAGGATTACCGGGCGGAGACGATCAGCGTAATGCATGGTGCGGATGGGGAGAGTGCGGTGTTGTTGCCGGTGTCGGAGAGTCGGTAAGGCTGGGCTGGTGTCGGACTTTGAAGTGCCGCTGGGCTCATCCACGGCACTGTTTTGTCGGTAGTTGGTGTCTGCTTCCGGAGCGAGCCTGAGAGGGGCAAGGGATGAACTTGGGTCAGATAAACACGCTGGAGTGCCGCAGATTTGAAGCAAGGCTCGCATCATTGGCGTCGGGCTTCTTTGCGCGGTACTCGATAACGCCAGTGGGAGACCCTTGCTATTACGGTGTCGATCCGAAAGGTGGCGGTCGTTTATTTCTCGCTTTTTTTCAGGGTGAAGGATTCCTGTTGAAGATCCGAACTGTCGATGGTGCCGCAGACGTCCTCATCGGGCCGATGGGTGCGCCACTGGAATGGCAGGACGATGGTTGGCTCTGACCCACACAGTTGGCCAGAGTGGCTATGCAGAAAGCGCCAGAGATGGATGAACTAATCTCGCTCAGAGACAAGCTGAAAGGTGTTGGCTGGGTTTAGGGGCGACGAAACTGCAGCAGAATAAGCAGACCGATAACGGTATCGTTTAATCCACGACACATGGCACATGCCGGCTTCAGGGGCATACTTCAACAACGATCCGGCAGTTACCAGCTCATGGGGAGAGGCAGGTATGTCATTCGGATGGACAGTGCTGGGCACGATCACCCAGCTGGTGTTGGCGTACTTCCTGTTTATGGTTGTCGTTTTTTCCGCAGGCGGCATCGCCAATGCCGCGCCGCTCGGAAAGCTTCACTTGGGCATACTGAACTTTTCCATGTATTTGCTGCCCGCCCTCTGCGTATTGAGTGCCGTCGTCGTGATGTATCTGCAACGGCATGGCGGCAGCGTCAAGTCGTACTGGTGGTATGCCCTGCCACTGGCGGCTACCGGGTTGTACCTTGTCTACGCCATCGCCCTGGTTCAGATTTATGCAACGCGTAGCTCCAGCTGATTCTTCCGCCAAAGGTTTGCACGTTGTTGCCGGGGAATCACAGCAATGCTCTCTGTCACTGAGATATCCACCCGCTATTCTCGACGCTATTCCCACGCGTCCTCGCTCGCTTCCCATCTCTCCGCCGTCACTCCCGCGAGGCGCTTCACAACAGCGAAGCTGGTCAAGCGGGAGCCCATTTTGCTCTTGCTCTTAAAGCAACATGGATCCCCGCTTGACCAGCTTCGCTGTTGTGAAGCGCCTCGCGGGGATGACGGCGAGGAGGTGCGGGAGTAACGGCAAGGAGGTGCGGGAATGGCGTCCGGGAAAACGTGGGGAGACCTCAGTCTCTGTCCGCTTTCAAGCGCGAAATCCGCCGCCAAGCCTTGCGCCCCAACGGTTGGAAAATGCGCGGAGTCGTGTCGATTCCCGAAAACCCCGTTCGTCGTTCCAATGTGGGGCCGATAATCGGATGTGCCTGCACGTCCATGCGGTAGTCAGGCCCCAGGAACCATGAAGACAAACGACTGGCGCCATCGGGAGAATCCATGAACGACTTGACCTCGCTATCGGAGTACCTCGTCATCTCTCGCGGGCAGTGGAGCAAAGACAGAACGCGCGAGGAAATACAGAGGGCGATCGACGACTTCTACCGCTGGCATGACCGCCTCGTCAGCCAAGGGGTGATGAAGTCGGGACAGCGGCTCGCGCGCGAGGCAAAGATTGTCTCAAGCAGCGGCGTGACCGATGGCCCCTTTGCCGAAGGCAAAGAGGTGGTGGGTGGCTACTGGTTCTTCCTGGCTGGCAGCCTGGCCGAAGCTGCCGCACTTGCCGCGCAGAATCCTTGCCTGGCCTGCGGCTTGACCTACGAGGTTCGACCCATTGAAGAGGAACGGGCCAGCGCATTCAAGTTGAGCAGTGAAATGCCTGAGAATTTCGGTGATGGAAAATGACGCACAGGGAAAATCATCACGCGCAGCTGCTGCAGCCTGGGCCGAGTGAGGCCTCTCATGTCAGACATTGGCCGGTTGAAATCGCAAGCCAGCGTGGACACTGAAAGACAGGCAGTTGGCCGCAAAAAAATACGAGGACGGTGTTCGGATCTACTTGTCCGCGATGAAAATATTCTGCAACCTTTTTTATCTAAGTTTGCCGGATACCCGCGGAGTAAATGGAAAGACTATGAAACAGCTATGGATGATCCTCGTCTTGTTTGCACTCGGGCCGGGCGCGGCGAGCGCTGCATCGATTTACACAGTGCATGTGCAAGGTAGTACGCAGCCATATATTTGCGTGGCTTGTGATCTAAGTACCCCTATTCCGGATCCAAAGACGCGCGAAACGCTTAATGCATGGAAAGAAGGCAAAGCACCGTTTGCCGACAGCGCAACACATCGCGGAATCGTTCGTTCGCTAAGCTCCGGAGATACGGTTGCCCTTTGCAATGGGTGCGGTTGCGCAACCTATGTGGTGCAAGAAGAGGGGCTTTGGGCCGAGGGCACATTCCAGGCGAGGCGAACATATCCAGCAAGCGCTTCGTCGGCCACCTCAAAGAACCCTTCCAATGCTTCAAAAGCCACCGGTTAAAAAGTAAACCCGCCGTAGTCACTCCATCGCGGTTACCCGGAATCAGGTAGAGCTGGTTCTTCGGACCAGTCACGCCCGCAACCCAGAGCGGACATGACTTTCCTCCGCCCCCATTTGCATCGCGCGCGGGGAATGGGTATCCACAGGGGCGGCTCGAACCACCAGCATTTTGCTGATGGCTAGTCCACGACCAATCCCTTAATGTGCCCCTGCAGCGCACGCACAACGGCGCCGCCTTGCTGACCGGTTGCGCCGACGACGGCGATGAGTTTCGGGGTGTTCGACATGGTTGCTCTCCAGCGAGTATTTTTTCGGGCGGCGCTAGCTCACGCGGTAAGTGCGGCGCTCTCATTCTTCGCCGAGGCGATGGCCACGCTGCGTGCCTCCGGACTCATCGCCACACCTTCAGCACGAATGAAGGTGATATCCGTGATACCCAGTAGGCTGAAGGCCACCTTCAGATAGGTTTCCTGATGGTCGTAGAGGGCGGCGGGCGAGCCTTCGCTGTAGATGCCGCCGCGTGACGAGGCGATGACCAGCTTCTTGCCGCCGCACAGTCCGACCGGGCCGTGTTCGCTGTAGCTGAACGTTTTGCCGGCGACGGAGATGCGGTCGATCCATGCCTTCAGTTGAGAGGGGATGCCGAGGTTGTACATCGGCGCGCCGATCACCACGATGTCGGCGGCGAGGAACTCCTCGAGCGCAAGCTGGCCCAGGGCAAGGTCGGACTTCAATGCTTCGTCGACCGAAGCCCCTTGCGCGGCATCGAGGTGTGCTGCCGTCAGATGGCCGATCGGTGTGGCGGCGAGGTCGAGACGAGTGACCGCGAGGTCGGCATGGCGGCTTCGGAAGCTCGCGACGACATCCGCGGATAAATCACGGCTGACGGAACCTTGCCCGAGGATGCTGGAATCTATGTGTAGCAGTTTCATGAGTCTTGTCTCCGAACGGAATTATTGTTTGAGTGCTTCGGCTGAAATGAGCAGCTTGGTCTTCATGCTGAAGCCGTATGCGCTGCCATAGTCGACGCCGAAATCGCTACGATCGAATTCGCCGGCCGCGTCGACGCCGCACACTTCGCGCTTGAGCATCGGATGCGGCATGCACTTGAACGAGTTGATCGTCAGTGTCAGCGGCTTGGTCACACCGTGCATCGTCAGATTGCCGACGACAGCGACCGGCTTGTCGCCCTCGAACTTGATCGTGCCCTTGTAGGTCGCCTCGGGAAACTTCGACGCATCGAAGAACTGATTCGATTGCAGCGCCTGATCGAGCTTCGCGTTGCCGGTGTGGACCGACGCAATGTCCGTGGTCACTTCCA
This sequence comes from Dyella flava, assembly GCF_016904955.1. Lineage (GTDB taxonomy): Bacteria > Pseudomonadota > Gammaproteobacteria > Xanthomonadales > Rhodanobacteraceae > Dyella_B > Dyella_B flava. Next base: position 174,515 of record NZ_JADIKE010000030.1, read on the forward strand.
CGGTGCCCGTCCTCGCCGCGCGATCGAGGGTCACGGTGCCCTGCGAGGTGTCGAACTTGCCGCGCCAGACCGACAGGCCGCCGAAGTGGTCGGCTTCGAAGCTCGGGTAGGTATGCGTCGGATCAAGCTGGTACGTCGACACACCGGCGAATGCCGAAAACGACAGCGCGGCGGCCAGTGCGCCGGTCGCGATCATCAGATGCTTCTTCAAATCGATCTCCTTGTTCATGGGATGCCCCCGGAATTTGAATTGCCATGCCGGCGGCCAGGAAACGGCCGTCCACTGCGCGGCAATACAAATCTGGGGCTTGCCGGCGTTTCCCACTAGATGGAAAAATAGGAATGGTTTAATCCATTTTTGGAGAAATCGAGTGATCGACCTGAATGATTTGGCGATGTTCGTCCAGGTCGTTCGCGCTGGCAGCTTCTCCGAGGCGGCGCGGCGTCTGCGGATGCCCGCCAATACGCTGAGCCGGCGCATCGACCAACTCGAAGGGCAGCTCGGCACACGCCTGCTGCATCGCTCGACACGCAAACTCGCGCCGAGCGCGGAAGGTCAGGCGCTGTTCGAGCGCTATGCGCCGGCGCTTGACCAGATCCTTGAGATCGGGCGGCTCCATGCAGATGCGCAGGCACCGTCCGGCTCGGTTCGCGTGACCGCGATGGCCGGCCTGTTTGAATTCCTCGGCATGGAATGGCTGGCCGAGTTCTACACGCGCTATCCGCACATCAGCATCGACTTCCTGCTCGACGATGCGCCGACCGATCTGATCGCCGAGCGTATCGATCTCGCCTTGCGCATGGGCGTCGAGACCAGCAGCAGCTTCAAGGTGCGCCGGCTGGCACCGAGTTCCATGATCCTCACGGCGAGTCCGGTCTATCTGGAGCGGCGCCCCGCCCCGCGCACACTGCGCGAGCTGGCCGAACACGACTGCTTGACGATCTCCAACCGCCATGGGCGCAACATGTGGCGCCTGCAAGGCCCTCGCGGTAGTCAGGAGGTGTCGGTCAACAGCCGGTTTGCGGTCAACGACATGCGCGTGCTGATGGAGGCTTGCCGGGCGGGGCTCGGTATCGCACTGCTGCCGCAGTTGTTGGCCGAGCCACTCATCGCGCAGGGGCAACTCGCGCGCGTGCTCTCCGCCTATCGGCGCGCAAGCACAGGGCTCGCCATGCAGCTCGTATACACGAGCCGTCCACCGGTGCCACCCGCGGTAGCGGTCTTCGCCGATTTTCTATTCGAGAAACTGAGCGACGTGATGACAAGCCTTCCACTGGGCCATGCCAACCGACCATAGGTCGAGTCCTTCACCTTGCCCAAGACGGATCGAGGGTAGGCTTCAGCTGCTTTGCGTAGGCGGCGAGGCCATGTCGATTACCGAAAATCCCGTTCGTCGTTCTAACGCGGGCCAATGAGGCCCGCCTGATTCAAGGAGACAGGCAATGCGTGCGATCGTGTTGGTGAAGGCGACTGAGGAAAGCGAAAAGGGCACTGTCGCGCCGGAGTGGACGGCCGAGATGATGCAGGCCATGGGCAAGTTCAACGACGAGCTGAGCAAGGCCGGCGTGCTGGTGATGGCCGAAGGCCTTACGCCCAGTGCGCAGGGCAAGCGTGTCGGGTTCAAGGGTACTGGCCGCGCGGTGATCGACGGACCCTTTGCCGAGACCCGCGAGCTGGTCGCCGGCTTCTGGATCTGGAACGTCAAGGACATGGATGAGGCCGTCGCCTGGGTGAAGCGCTGCCCCAATCCCATGCCGGGGCCGAGCGAGATCGAGATTCGGCCGATTTACGAGATGGCTGATTGGCCTTGAGAGGAAAAAGCTTGGAGCACTTTCCCCATGGGCGAAAAGTATTCTGACTATGAGGCACTCTCATGTGCTCAGTGGGTCGTCCCGGCGCAATAGAGATGCCCGCGCCGAACGCCCGCCTCGTACCGCGTATCGGCAAAGGCTGCGCCCATACATACTGCCGCCACGTGTTACGGCAGTATGTTCAAGCCCATCGTGATCGACGTCAGGTGTTCTTGATGGATGGGTTAGGGTCCTCCATCCCCCTTCCGCAACTGAAGGTCAGCGGCACGCCATAAACCTTGTCACCAAAGCGCGCAAACAGCTGGTAATGCCAGATGCCTTCGCTGCTCTTGTCATGGTGATGGTTTTGCAGGCTGAGCGTTTTGCCCTGGTGGCGAAGCTGCCGGAAGACCTTTGCATCAGGCTGCCGGGCCAGCCAGACGAAGCCTGGATTTTGTGCATCATCCAGTGCACAGAACTCGCCGCCGCTGGCGTTGCCGATAAGCGTCCAGCTGATCGTATGGGGCTCGCCGTCGCTGGGAATCTTTTCGAACACGTGGTGATGCTTTCCGCCGTTGATGATCAGCAGGTTGTCGTCCCATCCGTCACCCGGTTCGCGGTAAAGCTCTACGCTCATCTCGATGTTCTTGGGGTTGCCGTGCTTCATGGAGAACTCCCGTGTCTAGCAGTTATGGGTTCCGTAGCTGGTCGTGCGTCCCTGTGTTCGACTGAGCCAAGTCAGCTCGAAGAATGATTCGTTTGGTTTTGCGCCAGCATTTGCTTCTGAAAAGCCGCATTGATCGGATACGTCCAGTGCCCGCGCCGCATCACCGCCAACCACTCCGCGTCGCGATAACCACAGTTCCAGAGTTCTTTCATCAAGGGGTGCGCCTTCGCGGTATCGCCAAGCGCCAATAGTGCCTGCGCTTCCATCGCCAGCAAGCGCGGATCGCCTTGGCCGCTGGGCTGCGCCTGTGCGATTGCCACCACACCCAATCGCCATTGCCTGGCTGCATCGGCATCGGTGCTTGTTGCGGCCAGCAGCAATTGCGCCGCCATGCTATCCAGCACGATCGACCGCTCATGCGGCTGCCTGGCCAGCAGGGGTTTGAGTGCATCTGCCGCCATCTGCGCCTGCGTGTACGCGTCTTGCACGTGCCCTGATGCGAGCGATTCTGCTGACTGCTCTGTCAGCACCTCGCCATGCAGTCGTTGCAGCACCGTATCCGTGGGGCTTTGTTTCACCAGCATGGTGACGATGGCGAGTGATTGCGCGGTGAGCACTTTTGCCGAAACCAGGTCGCCATTGAGGCGCTTGAGCCGTGCCAGCTGCGAGGCGTAGCGGGCCAGTACCTGCTGGAAGTCGCCGTTGTCCGGGTTGTTCTTGACCAGGTCCTGCGCCGTGTCCACCACCTGCTGCATGCGTTGCATGCCCGCGTCGTCGGCGCCGGCCAGCGCGAGCGTGCGGCCGAGAATGGCTTGCACGGTGAGCGCGGCTTCACGCTGGCTAAGGTCGCCGGGATGCTGTGAAGCCAGCGCCGATTCGATCGTGTTATCGGATGCGTACTCGGCCAGCGCGTTGACCAGATCACCGCGGAGCAGGGCGAGCTTGCCCAGATTGTTGTGCGCGCCGCCCAACTCGACTTGCCAGTCCGCACGATTCGGTTGTGCGGCCACCAGCTTGCCGGACAAATCCAATGCGCTGGTGTAAGGCGCACGTGCTTGATCGAGCTGGCCGCGTGCTTCCAGTACATGGCCGATGTCGTTGTCGAGCATTTCAAGCTCGAATTGCAAGTCGAGATTCTGCTGCGCATACGGCTCGGCCTTCAGCAGCACGCCACGCGCTTTTTCGAAAGCATCCTGCGCCAGATCGAGCTGGCCTTGCAGCCAATGCGTCATGCCGATAAATGTCAGGATGCGCGCCCACTGCAATTGCCGCGCCGCATCGTGCGGTGCTTCGATCGCCAGGGATGAAGCAAGCGTGGATGCCGCCTGGTACGAAGCAATCGCCTCGGCCAGATGCCCTTGCTCCTGGCGCACCGATCCGATCTTTTCCAACACCTTGGCGCGCTGCGCGAGCACCTGGTCGGTGACGTCGGTGGTTGGCATCGACGTGAAGTACATCATCGCCTTGTCGTCGACATCCTCAATGATGTCCAGCCGCTCGGCCTGGTGCAGCTTGTCGTTGAGATCCCCCAGCATGAAGTCGACCAGGTCTTCGGCCTGCCGTTGGCGGCGTTCGGCATCGGCGCGCGCCACCACGGCAGCGTGGCGTGCATGCATCGCCACGATCGCCAGCGACGCGGTAACGGCGGCGATCGTCAACGCCATCGCCGTAATCACACTCAGCCGCCGATTGCGCCGCTGCAGCTCGCGCTGCTTCAGACTGTCGAAGCTGAGGTCGAGCATGCCCGCAATCAATTTCAGCTTGGCGTTGCGCGGGCCATCCTTGCCGGCCCTGGCATCGGCGGCGATCGGTTCCGCCGGTACTTGCGTCAGCCCTCCTTGCGCGTCGAGCTGGAAACGCAGCGCGGGAACAAAACACTCCTGCTCCTGCACCCCCGCGCCCGGTTCGCCATCCGCGATCAGGCAGAAAATGCGCTCGCTGCGTCCAAGCCGCTTGTACGCGAGCACTTCCTCCTGCACCCACTTCGATGCCGCCGAAAACGGCGAGCAGATGACGATGAGGTTGGCCGATTGCGCGAGCGCCTCACGCACCTTGGCCCCCAGGTCAGTGGCGCTGGCCAGTTCATCACGGTCGCGGAAGATGGGGGCCAGTCGGCGCGGTGTGACTCCTGCGGCGGTCTGTTTGCCGACCAGCCGCGCCGGCACGCGATAGGTCTCCAGCGCCTTATGCAGCCAGGCCGCCCAGGATGCATCCCGGTGGCTATAACTAATGAATGCGCGATACCGGTAGTCCGGCACCGCCGGGGGCTGCCTCATGACGCCTTGCACTCCAGGAAAAGGCGCAGCCCTCCTGGCCGGGAATGTCACGGGAGAGCGGGTCCCTAGCCCGGCTCTCGGCACCGCGTGAGCCTAGCACTAACTGTGATCCAGTTCACATTTTGGTGCTAGGCTGGCCCGGGCCTGATTGGAAGCAACGGCATGGCTGGACTGGGGTTGGCACTCGCTTGATTCCACGGGGCCGCATTACCCTCGCCGTCATTCCCGCTTGCGCGGGAATGACGGCCGAGAAGAATAGGGCTGACAGCAAGGAAGCGCGCGAATGAAGGCGAGGGCGCACGAGAACGACGGCACTCAACGCTAAGCCGTTTAGGGTGAACATCCTCCAAGGCCTTTTCGATTCCGACTTGCGCAGAGGCAGCCATGACACCCTTGGTTATCGGCGTCACGAGTCACCGCAACATCGCCGCCTCAGAAATCGAGCCGATCCGCGAACGTGTTCGCGCCTTTCTGGCGCAGCTCAAAAGCGAGTTCCCGTCCTTGCCGCTGGTTGTGGTCTCGTCACTGGCCGAGGGTGGGGATCAGCTCTTCGCAACCGAAGCCTTGGCGGCCGGCGCCCGGCTGGTGGTGCCGCTTCCGCTGCCGCGCGAGATGTACATCGAAGACTTCGCCGATCCTTCGGTTCGCGCTCAGTTCGAAGCCTTGTTCCAACAAGCCGACGTGATCCGCCTGCCATTGCTGAAGAGTCAATCGCGCGAAGAACTCGCCGTGCACGGCGAAGCGCGCAACCGCCAATACGCAAAAGCGGGCGTCTTCATCGCCAGCCATGCGCATATCCTCGTCACCATCTGGGACGGCAAAGACTCCGGCCGTCTCGGCGGCACCGGCCAGATCGTCAAGTACTACCTGCACGGTTCACTCCCCGGCATCACCGAACGTCCACGCCAGGCGCGGCACATCCTCAGTGGCGGTGACGAACATCTGCTCTATCACATCGTCTGCTCGCGCGAAGGCGAAGGCTGTTCGGTTGCCGAAGGGCTGACACCATTACGAACCCACTGGCGCACCGGCGACGAGGTATCGCTGGACAGCCGCATGCCGGAAGAATTCGCGCTGATGATCCGGCACATGGTCGAATTCAATGACGATTGCACCCGGCACGCCGCCGAGATCAAAGCGGCGAATGCCGATGCGGCGTCCGACATGGACGCAACGGATAACGTCGAGCGCCTGTTTCGATCCGCCGACTGGCTGGCGCTGCACTTCCAGAAGCGCGTCCTGCTCGCCCTGCGCATCACCTTCACGGTGGCAGCGCTGATGGGCATTTCGTTTACCTTCTACGCCCACCTCGCCCAGCAGGACAACATGATCTACTTCTTCCTGCTGCTGTTCGCCTGCGGCGGCATGGTCGCGGCGATTGCCGGCCGCCGCGAATGGCATCGCAAATACCTGGACTACCGTGCCCTGGCCGAAGGCCTGCGCATCCAGCTCTACTGGCGCCGCGCCGGCATCCTGAAAGAGACCGATCACGAATTCGCCCACGACAACTTCCTGCAAAAGCAAAACATCGAACTGGGCTGGATTCGCAACGTGATGCGCGCCGTGGTCCTGCAACCACCCAGAAAGCCCGAACCCGATGCGCTCACCCGCGTCATCAGCGAATGGGTCGGCGAATCGGGTCGATCAGGACAGCTCCACTACTTCGAGCGCAAGACCGAAGAGAGCGCGGGCCTGCATCACCTCACGGAAATAGTCGGCTCCGTCAGCCTCTGGGTCGGCATCACCATCAGCGTGTTCCTGGCCATCTTCGCGCTCAAGCTTCCGGAAACCACCAAGACCACGCTGGTGATGATCATGGCCTTTTTCTCCATCATCGCCGCCGTTCGCGAAGCCTATGCGTATCGCAAAGCCGACAAGGAACTGATTCGGCAATACCGCTTCATGCAGCGCATCTTCGCCGGCGCGCGTGCCGCACTTGATCGCACTGATGATCCCGCTGAAAAGCGCGGCATTCTCCGTTCATTAGGCGATGCTGCGCTGACCGAACATGCGGAATGGACGCTTATGCGACGGGATCGGCAGGTGGAGCACAGTAAGTTCTAAGTGTACGGCGTGCAGCTGCCACGCCACGGAAACCGACGCCCCCACATTTTTCCGTACGTCATCCCCGCGAGGTGCCTCACAACAGCAAAGCTGGTCAAGCGGGGATCCATTTTGCTCTTGCTCTTAAAGCAACATGGATCCCCGCCTTCGCGGGGATGACGGCCATGCGAGAGGTACATACGCCCAGCTACGTATCGATCCGAACAACCGCCGTCGGCGCTTCGCAATGCGGAAAGTGGACTACACCATCCAGAACGATGCGTTCATAGCCGCCAAGAGAAGAGTTGTCCTCACAATGCTGTCAGCTCCCGCCTCACCGGATGGGCCGGCGCATGGCGTCACGCCTTACATCTTCATCGACGTCGCTAGCGACCGATGGAGCACAGCAAATGTCATCAAAATCCTACATGACACCTGTGACCGCACTCGATAAAGTGGCCGGGCCATCGATGCAGTTCGCGAAACAGCCAACACCGATGGCCCAGGCAGCAATGTTTGGAGAGACGCGAGTCGTGAGAGTTAGAGGCTCCCACGACCCGCTAAACCACAACCAACTTACTAGGAGTTGACCATGGTCTCCCAAGATCATACGGCACCGCCGTGCCCTCCGGATCGCAACGATCCAACACCGGTACCCACCTTAAACCTCGACG
>NZ_JADIKE010000033.1 GCF_016904955.1 Dyella flava
AAAGAAGGCGGCCATCACGCTATTGGCTGCCTAGACAATCACTTCACGAGGACGACATGAGCGAGCTTGAGCAGGCGCTGGCCACGATTGCGCGCGGCGCTGACGAGATCATCAAGCAGGAAGACTTGGCTGCACGGCTCAAGCTTGGACGCCCCCTGCGCATCAAGGCGGGCTTCGATCCCACCGCGCCGGACCTGCATCTGGGGCACACCGTGCTCCTCAACAAGTTGCGGCAGTTCCAGGATCTGGGACACACCGTGATTTTCCTGATCGGTGACTTCACCGGCATGATCGGCGACCCCACCGGCAAGAACGTCACCCGCAAGCCATTGACGCGCGACGATGTACTGGCCAACGCCGAGACCTACGCCGAGCAGGTCTACAAAGTGCTCGATCGCGAAAAGACCGAGTTGCGTTTCAATTCCGAATGGTTCGGCCAGATGAGTGCGGCCGACATGATCAAGCTCGCCGCCCAGCACACCGTGGCGCGCATGCTCGAGCGAGACGACTTCGCCAAGCGCTATGCCGCCCAGCAGCCGATCGCCATCCACGAGTTCCTGTACCCGCTGGTGCAGGGCTACGACTCGGTCGCGCTGAAGTGCGATGTGGAGCTCGGTGGCACGGATCAGAAGTTCAATCTGCTGATGGGGCGCGCCTTGCAGGAACATCACGGCCAACCGCCGCAGATCGTGCTGACCATGCCGTTGCTGGAGGGACTGGACGGCGTCAACAAGATGTCCAAGTCGCTGGGCAACTACATCGGCATTAACGAGCCGGCCATCGACATCGTCACCAAGACCCTGAAAATCGGTGACGAGCTGATGTGGCGATGGTTTGAGCTGCTCAGCTTCGAAACCTCGCTGGACGATATCGCCCGCATGAAGCAGGAAGTGGCCAGCGGAGCGCTCAATCCGCGCGACGCCAAGCTCAAGCTTGCGCGGGAGCTGGCCACTCGCTTCCACGATGCTGCCGCCGCCGAGCAGGCGATTGCCGGCTGGCACGCGGTGGTACGCGGCGAAGGCGATACCAGTCTGCTGCCGCTCACCGAAATTGCAGTGCCTGTGGAAGGCTTGCGTTTGCCTGCGCTGCTGACGGCCGCGGGTCTTACGCCAAGCAACGCGGAAGCGAATCGCAAACTGAAGGAGCGCGCCGTGCGCATCGATGCGGAAGTCGTCGAAGATGCACAGCGGATGTTTGCGCCAGGTTTCGAGGGTGTTCTGCAGATCGGCAAGCGCAACTTCGCGCGCGTGTTGTTGACGCAAGCGTGAGTGGATCGCGGCGACGCAATGTCGTCGCGACGCGTTCGAAAAATAAGTTTCGCGGCAGAACAATGCTTTACGCGAAGCGTGAAAAAAAATTCAAAAAAAGCTTGCCAAAGGATGGGGTGCTGCCTAGTATTCGCCTCCCCGCCGCTGGCAACGCGCTTCGACGGCAACTCCGAAAGCAAAAATTTTTCGCTGAAGGTGTTGACGGACTGAAGAGGCGATGTAGAATGGGCGGCTCACCCGGAACGAAATGTTCACGGGGCGATCTGAAGAACAGGTTGCAAGTGATTGATCTTTGACAGTGTGCGCAGGTGACTTGTGTGGGCGCCTTGCGGTGGATGGAGTATCTGTCCACAAATGCAAGCGTCTAACCTAAGAGTCAATTCAAAAGCTTGACGTTTTATGGTTAGGACTAACGCTTCAGAAAGATAGAGTGTCTTTGGACATTCGAAAACTTAAGTGAAGAGTTTGATCCTGGCTCAGATTGAACGCTGGCGGCATGCCTAACACATGCAAGTCGAACGGCAGCACAGTCGTAGCAATACGATAGGTGGCGAGTGGCGGACGGGTGAGGAATACATCGGGACCTGCCCAGACGTGGGGGATAACGTAGGGAAACTTACGCTAATACCGCATACGTCCTACGGGAGAAAGCGGGGGATCTTCGGACCTCGCGCGGTTGGATGGACCGATGTTCGATTAGCTAGTTGGTAGGGTAAAGGCCTACCAAGGCGACGATCGATAGCTGGTCTGAGAGGATGATCAGCCACACTGGGACTGAGACACGGCCCAGACTCCTACGGGAGGCAGCAGTGGGGAATATTGGACAATGGGCGCAAGCCTGATCCAGCAATGCCGCGTGTGTGAAGAAGGCCTTCGGGTTGTAAAGCACTTTTATCAGGAGCGAAATACTATCGGCTAATACCCGGTGGGGCTGACGGTACCTGAGGAATAAGCACCGGCTAACTTCGTGCCAGCAGCCGCGGTAATACGAAGGGTGCAAGCGTTAATCGGAATTACTGGGCGTAAAGCGTGCGTAGGCGGTTTTTTAAGTCTGCTGTGAAATCCCCGGGCTCAACCTGGGAATGGCAGTGGATACTGGAAAGCTAGAGTGTGATAGAGGATGGTGGAATTCCCGGTGTAGCGGTGAAATGCGTAGAGATCGGGAGGAACATCAGTGGCGAAGGCGGCCATCTGGATCAACACTGACGCTGAGGCACGAAAGCGTGGGGAGCAAACAGGATTAGATACCCTGGTAGTCCACGCCCTAAACGATGCGAACTGGATGTTGGTCTCAACTCGGAGATCAGTGTCGAAGCTAACGCGTTAAGTTCGCCGCCTGGGGAGTACGGTCGCAAGACTGAAACTCAAAGGAATTGACGGGGGCCCGCACAAGCGGTGGAGTATGTGGTTTAATTCGATGCAACGCGAAGAACCTTACCTGGCCTTGACATGTCTGGAATCCTGCAGAGATGCGGGAGTGCCTTCGGGAATCAGAACACAGGTGCTGCATGGCTGTCGTCAGCTCGTGTCGTGAGATGTTGGGTTAAGTCCCGCAACGAGCGCAACCCTTGTCCTTAGTTGCCAGCACGTAATGGTGGGAACTCTAAGGAGACTGCCGGTGACAAACCGGAGGAAGGTGGGGATGACGTCAAGTCATCATGGCCCTTACGGCCAGGGCTACACACGTACTACAATGGTCGGTACAGAGGGTTGCAATACCGCGAGGTGGAGCCAATCCCAGAAAGCCGATCCCAGTCCGGATCGAAGTCTGCAACTCGACTTCGTGAAGTCGGAATCGCTAGTAATCGCAGATCAGCTATGCTGCGGTGAATACGTTCCCGGGCCTTGTACACACCGCCCGTCACACCATGGGAGTGAGTTGCTCCAGAAGCCGTTAGCCTAACCGCAAGGGGGGCGACGACCACGGAGTGGTTCATGACTGGGGTGAAGTCGTAACAAGGTAGCCGTATCGGAAGGTGCGGCTGGATCACCTCCTTTCGAGAACGACAGACCCTCCTCCGCAAGACGTCCACACAAGACACCTGCACATCCGCGCGCTGAACAAGCGCGAAGGCCATAAGGCCTATGAAGCTTATGGGTCTGTAGCTCAGGTGGTTAGAGCGCACCCCTGATAAGGGTGAGGCCGGTGGTTCGAGTCCTCCCAGACCCACCACTGAATGACCGAACTATGGGGCCATAGCTCAGCTGGGAGAGCACCTGCTTTGCAAGCAGGGGGTCGTCGGTTCGATCCCGACTGGCTCCACCAGTTTGACACCGGATGTGTAGCGCACACGAAGAGATTTTGAAGCGAGCTGGCGTTGAGGCCAGTGTCGTGTTCTTTGAAAATGTAAACGAGTGACAAGCGTCTTGGTTTGAAACCAAACCGAGATGTGTCGTTGAGGCAAAGAAGTAAGCGAAAGCGTTGTTTGGCGACTTCCCAATGTTCCTGAGGAGGAACGGGAGTAGCCCTGAGGCGACTTGGGGTTATATGGTCAAGCGACCAAGCGTATACGGTGGATGCCTTGGCAGTCAGAGGCGATGAAGGACGTGGCAGCCTGCGAAAAGTGTCGGGGAGCTGGCAACAAGCTTTGATCCGGCAATGTCCGAATGGGGAAACCCACTCCGTAAGGAGTATCCAGCACTGAATACATAGGTGTTGGAAGCGAACCCGGGGAACTGAAATATCTAAGTACCCGGAGGAAAAGAAATCAACCGAGATTCCCTCAGTAGCGACGAGCGAACGGGGAGCAGCCCAAAAGTGCATCATGTTTTAGTCGAACGGTCTGGAAAGGCCGGCCATAGCGGGTGATAGCCCCGTAGACGAAAAGGCACGGTGCATGAAATTGAGTAAGGCGAGGCACGAGAAACCTTGTCTGAACATGGGGGGACCATCCTCCAAGGCTAAATACTCCTGACTGACCGATAGCGAACAAGTACCGTGAGGGAAAGGCGAAAAGAACCCCGGAGAGGGGAGTGAAATAGATCCTGAAACCGTATACGTACAAGCAGTGGAAGCCCGCAAGGGTGACTGCGTACCTTTTGTATAATGGGTCAGCGACTTACTGTCAGTGGCGAGCTTAACCGTCTAGGGGAGGCGAAGGGAAACCGAGTCTGAATAGGGCGCATAGTCTCTGGCAGTAGACCCGAAACCACGTGATCTATCCTTGGCCAGGTTGAAGGTGCGGTAACACGCACTGGAGGACCGAACCCACATCTGTTGCAATAGATGGGGATGAGCTGAGGATAGGAGTGAAAGGCTAAACAAACGTGGAGATAGCTGGTTCTCCTCGAAAGCTATTTAGGTAGCGCCTCGTATGAATCTTCCTGGGGGTAGAGCACTGTTATGGCTAGCGGGTCATCGCGACTTAGCAAACCATGGCAAACTCCGAATACCAGGACAGAATGTACGGGAGACACACGGCGGGTGCTAACGTCCGTCGTGAAAAGGGAAACAACCCAGACCCGCAGCTAAGGTCCCCAAGTTAGTGCTAAGTGGAAAACGATGTGGAAAGGCATAGACAGCCAGGAGGTTGGCTTAGAAGCAGCCACCCTTTAAAGAAAGCGTAATAGCTCACTGGTCGAGTCGGTCTGCGCGGAAGATTTAACGGGGCTAAGCACTACACCGAAGCTCGGGGTGCACAGCAATGTGCGCGGTAGAGGAGCGTTCTGTACGCCTGTGAAGGTGTGTCGAGAGGCATGCTGGAGGTATCAGAAGTGCGAATGCTGACATGAGTAACGATAATGCGGGTGAAAAGCCCGCACGCCGAAAGCCCAAGGTTTCCTCGCGCAACGTTCATCGGCGCAGGGTGAGTCGGCCCCTAAGGCGAGGCAGAAATGCGTAGTCGATGGGAAGCTGGTTAATATTCCAGCACTTGACTGTAGTGCGATGTGGGGACGGAGAAGGTTAGGTCTACCGGGCGTTGGTTGTCCCGGGGAAAGGAGGTAGGCGGTGATCTTAGGCAAATCCGGGATCACATACGCCGAGCACTGAGACGAGTCCATCAGGACGAAGTGACTGAGACCACGCTTCCAGGAAAAGCCACTAAGCTTCAGCTACAGCAAACCGTACCGTAAACCGACACTGGTAGGCAGGGTGAGAATCCCAAGGCGCTTGAGAGAACTCGGGTGAAGGAACTAGGCAAAATGGCACCGTAACTTCGGGAGAAGGTGCGCCCTCCGACGTGGTCACATGCGTGACTGAGCGTTAGAGGGTCGCAGTAACCTGGCCGCTGCGACTGTTTATCAAAAACACAGCACTCTGCAAACACGAAAGTGGACGTATAGGGTGTGACGCCTGCCCGGTGCTGGAAGGTTAATTGATGGGGTCAGCCGCAAGGCGAAGCTCTTGATCGAAGCCCCAGTAAACGGCGGCCGTAACTATAACGGTCCTAAGGTAGCGAAATTCCTTGTCGGGTAAGTTCCGACCTGCACGAATGGCGTAACGACAGCGGCGCTGTCTCCACCCGAGACTCAGTGAAATTGAAATCGCTGTGAAGATGCAGCGTTCCCGCGGCAAGACGGAAAGACCCCGTGAACCTTTACTATAGCTTTACACTGAACGTTGAGTTCTTCTGTGTAGGATAGGTGGGAGGCTATGAAACCGAGACGCTAGTTTCGGTGGAGCCATCCTTGAAATACCACCCTGAAGTGCTTGACGTTCTAACCTAGGTCCGTAATCCGGATCAGGGACCGTGTATGGTGGGTAGTTTGACTGGGGCGGTCTCCTCCCAAAGCGTAACGGAGGAGCACGAAGGTACGCTCAGCGCGGTCGGACATCGCGCACTGTGTGCAAAGGCATAAGCGTGCTTGACTGCAAGATCGACGGATCAAGCAGGTACGAAAGTAGGTCTTAGTGATCCGGTGGTTCTGTATGGAAGGGCCATCGCTCAACGGATAAAAGGTACTCCGGGGATAACAGGCTGATACCGCCCAAGAGTTCATATCGACGGCGGTGTTTGGCACCTCGATGTCGGCTCATCACATCCTGGGGCTGTAGCCGGTCCCAAGGGTATGGCTGTTCGCCATTTAAAGTGGTACGCGAGCTGGGTTCAGAACGTCGTGAGACAGTTCGGTCCCTATCTGTCGTGGGCGTTGGAGATTTGAGGGGGGCTGCTCCTAGTACGAGAGGACCGGAGTGGACGTTCCGCTGGTGTTCGGGTTGTCATGCCCATGGCATTGCCCGGTAGCTATGAACGGAAGTGATAACCGCTGAAAGCATCTAAGCGGGAAGCACGCCCCAAGATGAGATCTCCCGAGAGTTCAACTCTCCTAAAGGCCCCATCTAGACTAGGTGGTTGATAGGCGCGGTGTGGACGTGCAGCAATGCATTGAGCTAACGCGTACTAATGAGCCGTGCGGCTTGACCATATAACCCCAAGACGCTTCGCAGACAGGTCTCTCTGTGACGAACCCGACCCTCCAAGGCCGGACTGTTCGAAAGAGCCAGACCCCCAACGAAACATCCCGGAATTTCACCAGACGCTTGTCACTCGTTTACCCCTCTTGAGGCCGGGCGCACTCGTGCGCTGCCTCAACCCTTTCCCTGGCGGCTATAGCGCTGTGGCCCCACCCGATCCCATCCCGAACTCGGAAGTGAAACGCAGCTGCGCCGATGGTAGTGTGGACTTCCATGCAAGAGTAGGTCACCGCCAGGGGCTTTATCCTTAAAACGCCTTCCCTCACCGGAAGGCGTTTTGCTTTACCCCGACTCGCATCTCCTTCGGCGGCCTACGTGCGGCTGAAATTTGCAGCTGAAGCGATGTCACTTAAAGCACGGCATCGAAACCCGATCGAGCATCAATCCGGAAAGGCTTTGTCCAGCCACTCGGGGACAGGAATATTCTTCTCCCTGAGGAAGCGTGGATTGAATAGCTTTGCCTGATAGCGAGTTCCTGCGTCGCTGAGCACAGTGACAATCGTGTGCCCCGGTCCAAGCTCCCTGGCGAGTCGGATGGCGCCGGCAATATTCACGCCGCTTGATCCACCTACGCACCAGCCTTCCTCGCGGAGCAGCTCGTGCAACAGCGGAACGGACTCTTGATCCGGTATAGACCAGGCCAGATCGACGGGCGCATCCTGGAAATTCGCGGTGATGCGGCTGGAGCCGATCCCTTCGCTGATGGAGCTGCCTTCAGCCAGCAGCTCGCCATGATTGATGTAATTGGCTAGAGCTGAACCCGACGGATCAGAGAGGGCGATCTTTACGCCAGGCTTGCGCGCTTTCAGCGCCCGTCCAACCCCTGCAAGGGTTCCACCGGTGCCGGCGGAACAGACGAAGCCGTCCACTTGCCCACCGGTTTGTTCCCAGATTTCGATGGCAGTGGTTGCCTCGTGCCAATCGCGGTTGGCCGTATTGTCAAACTGGTTACCGAACCAGGCACTGCCGGGTTCGAGCTGGTTCAAGCTCTGGCCATAGGCTCGCGCGACGTGTACGTAATGCCTTGGGTCCTTGAACGGCA
Organism: Dyella flava; assembly: GCF_016904955.1. Taxonomy (GTDB): domain Bacteria; phylum Pseudomonadota; class Gammaproteobacteria; order Xanthomonadales; family Rhodanobacteraceae; genus Dyella_B; species Dyella_B flava. The sequence goes on from NZ_JADIKE010000033.1 coordinate 7,727, forward strand.
CAGCTGGTACCAGGCGCACCTCTGCGCCAGCAATCCGTAACGCGTCGATCTTCTCCTGGCTCTGCGTCTCCGGCATGAAGATCACAGACCGGTAACCGCGACTCGCCCCGATCAGCGCGAGTCCTATGCCGGTATTCCCGGCGGTTCCTTCTACGATCGTACTGCCGGGGCGTAACAAACCCTTCTGCTCCGCGTCGCAGATGAGCCCCAGCGCCGTACGGTCCTTGATTGACCCTCCCGGATTGAGGAATTCGGCCTTACCCAATATCTGGCAGCCAGTCAGCGCGGAGGCGCGGCGCAGGCGCAGCAAGGGGGTATTTCCAACAGCGGCGGAAAGGTCGGATCTGATCGTCATGGGTGAAGTGTCATACGCCGGATTCAAACGTAGCGTGAGAGTAGCGTTGGCAGGGATGGCTTGCCAGTCGGGCTGTGCCTGGAGCCAAGTGATATGGTCATTTCACATATGCCAGAAAAACAGGCGTATTTTAAAGAATATCGACGTTTAGACGTCTATACGTCCATTGACGCTTAAAAAGACCGTGGGTATAGTCGTCCATACTCATCGAGACCGGCTGAGGGACAGGCCCTTTGAAGCCGGGGCAACCTGCAGGTTCAAACCTGCAACGGTGCCAACTCCTGCGGGGCGCCCCAAGGCGTCGACCGGAAGATGGGATGTCGTCAATCCATGCGTCAGCATGATTGATATGGCGGCAACTCCTCCATGGTTCTCCGCAGGGCGATGTATCCGGAGAACCAAGATGCCGCAGCTCGCCAATTCCTCTCTCGACGATTACCACACTGCCGTGGTCGTGCCTCTGCATTCGCGTTCTACGCTGGCCGAACAGCGCAGCAGCCGTCGGTTGAACCTGCAACCCAAATACGGCCTCGGCCTCAGCAAGGTCGACGTGCGCTATCAATGGACCGGCGCACCGGATGCTCCGACGGTGATCGTGCAGGGAGGGATTTCCGCAGATCGTCACGTTGCCGCTACAGACCAGGACAAGCCCGGTTGGTGGTCCGAATTGGTTGGCAATGGCCAAGCTATCGACCTGGCACATTGCCGTGTCCTGAGTATCGATTGGTTGATTCCCGCCGACTTTGAACAGAGCCCACGTGCGATTTCCAGCGAAGATCAGGCCGATGCGCTGGCTGCGCTGGTCGATGCGCTAGGCATTATGAGTGTGGCTGCGTTCGTGGGTTCCTCTTATGGCGCGATGGTTGCCCTCGCATTCGCTGCGCGCCATCCAAACAAGGTCGAAAAACTGGTCCTGTTGGCCGGAGCACATCGGGCGCACCCGATCTCAACCGCGCAGCGTGCCATCCAACGGCAAATCCTGCGCCTTGGACAGGC